>NZ_JACVAK010000009.1 GCF_014851805.1 Pseudoxanthomonas sp. PXM02 | reverse complement strand
ACTCCGTCAGTACTTCCCGAAGGGCATCAGCCTGGCAGACGTCTCGCAGGCCAAGCTGGATGCCGTGGCACGCCAACTCAACGAGCGGCCACGCAAGACGCTGGGCTACGAAACACCGGCACAGCGAGATCGGAAAACTGTTGCGTCGATCGGTTGAATCCAAGACCGATAGCGGACATTCGGTGAGATAGGAGTTCGCACAGCCTGAAAAGGGTTATCACGAATCAGCTCAAGTTGCGTCCAACATCACCGCGACTGGATAGAGCCAAGTGGCGCCATGTACCGCCCTGAATGACCCTAAGCTAGTGTTGAGGTCAATGTGAAGAAGTACCCGTTGGCATCCAGCATGTCGCGTAGCTTCTGCTCGGCCGGAAGTCGGCTAATGGCCTGTCCCGCCCAAAGGCCGTAGCACGGACGGATGCCGTAGCCAGCATTGTCCTGGGCACGACGGCTTACGCTGACATCAGGCGAATCACAAGCCGTGGCCCATATCGCTGTCAACGCCGTTGGGCCAATGGACTGGCCAACGCCCAAACGAAGAACGAAGACCTGCCGTCTTTCGTTCCGAGCTTTTGTCCGATAGTAGCGCGGTGGCATTAGCTCTGATCGCTTCGATGGCGACTAATGGAACATGCCCGGCCAAAGAGAATGGTGCGTAGATGCGTACCATTGCTGAGCGCGGGAAAGAGCCTCCGGCTTAGTAAGATCGGCATTGGCGAAGAAGAGCCAACAAACGTCACCTTCGAAGTTTTTCTGCTCATGAACAAGGCGAAATGAATTCAATCGCGAGTCCATCTCCGGATCAAGACGACTGTCGATGCACTCAACGCTTTGCGACGAAATAACTAACGAGATGCTATTCATGGCTGCGATACCGTGCACCCGAGGTCACAAGCGCCAACCCGCGTCGCGTGCTCGGTCCTACGCGACGAAGTGCCGTGGTTCTTCCTGACCAGAAGGACGTCTCCTCTTCGGCATGCTTATCCCTTTGCTGCACCACGCACTGAACAAGATTGGACTTGGCTATCGCCAAGTAAGGTTCGACCGCATCTCTAAGGACGGGCCATCCCTCATTCTCGGCACACTGCAGCGCACGCTCCCTTAGGGCATGAGTGATGTTCTGAAACGGGGAATCGGTCGAAACGACACGGTGTCGTTTGATAGTCATGGCAGCTCCGGCAAATTGTGCGAGCCGGCACACTGCGGGCGCGAAAGCTAACCAAGCATCGGAATTCCGCGTTGTACGAAGCTACCACGTTACGGAAAGAATAGAACGTGATCTTGCGGATAGCGTCACACCAGACTAACGACCAAAGGCGCAGGGTGCGGGTGTTGCGGTGCAATACCGTATCGGCTGCTCAGCCGCGCTCCACCCCTCTTACTCTCCGCATTGAGCTCGCGCCTGGCATTTCGCCCAGCCACGGCTTTGGCCGTCCGTTTGACCCTGATACGGGTCTACTTCGCAGGATATTTCCATGGAAATGCAACAGAAAGAAGGCCTCGCCCAGCAGAATCTATTGGGTACGCTGAAGAGCAACAAGTCCTTCTCGACCTTCATCAACGCCATCGATAAGGCGGGTCTTACTGCCTCACTTGCGGGTGACGAGCAGTTCACGCTTTTTGCCCCAACTGACGAGGCATTCTCCGGTCTACCGACAGGTGCGCTCGATCGGTTGCTCGAGCCTGCCAACAAGGATGAGTTGGCTTCAGTGATCAACTATCACCTGGTCAGTGGCCGCAAGACGACGACCGATGTCGGGAAATGGCAATCGGCGCGTACGGTGCAAGGCCAGACTGCGCCGATCAAGGTCGCTGAAGGCAAGCTCAGCATTGGTGCCGCCCGTGTCACGCTTCCGGACATCCTTGCCAAGAATGGCGTGATCCACGGCATCGATAAGGTCAACCTTCCGGAATCCAAACCCAACTAAGGTGCGGATGCAAAGGACTGCCCGCGGCGGGAAGAAATTCCCGCCGCATCTCTTCCTTCGGTGATTGAACTCCATGGGCCCGCCTATCAAACCCCCCATATCAGCCTCGATCGGCGTTGGGACGGACCGGGTTAAGACCGCTGCCGCCCTTATGAACAAGATCGCCTATCAGCTGCGGCCGGCAAGCAAGACGACGATGGCGCCCTGCGCGCGATGCTGCAGGCCCAGTCCGGGCGGTCAGCCTTGCGCAAAGTGCCTGACAGACGAGTTGGGCAGCCTCATTGAGAATTATGGTGCAGCGGCACGTTGGCTTGAGTCGACCAAACAAGCCACTCAAGACGAAGGCACGGTGCTCCGTTATGCAGGACTGGCGACCGTGGGTTGAACGCTTCCTAAGCCTTCATACGCTAAGAGCCCCTATCTGGGGCTCTCGATGTTCAGCGCTTCTTCTGGTCTTGACCGCGTTTTTGGTCCTGCTGAGACTTCGCCTGTTTGCCAGTCTCGTCTTCTGATTTCTGTTGGCCTTTTTCGCCCGACTTACCCTGAGAATCGCGCTGGCCCGTGTTACTGCTCATCGGAACGTCTCCTACTCGGCGGAATGCCGAGCAGCACGAGGCTGCGCCGCCCGATGTGATCGGGGTGTGCTCAACGGATATGGGGCAAAAATTATGCCGACGTGCCGCCCGGACGTGAAATGCCTTACGGCGAGATGCAGGCAGGCTTTGCCAGCGAGTACCGGGGCCGGAAGTGAGTGACTACTAACTGGTGATCGTGATGAGAACAGCATCAGAGCTCAGCGCTTGTCTACGAGAAAGCATGGCGAGGCTGCGCGACGAACAAGTCGGTTGTGACGCTCGGGGTTTCGTCAGAGCACTTCGTGCGCAGTTGCTGGCCGACGCGCCCGAAGAGATGCGATTCGCCATCTGCGTGCGCCTGGCTGCAATGGACAAGATGCTGGACGAGAGAGAGGCTGCCTTGCGAAGCTTTGCGAGGAGGACGGCTGCGCTAGACACTGCTATTACTGATGCAGGCTGATCATCCGTTGGCGCCCGAATGGCCTTGGTGCGATTTTAGAGTACTGCGTGATTCCAAATCTGCGCGACATGCTGTCCGCTTACGACCGCGGATTCATATGATCGACGCAACACACGGATAGCTGCGTAGGCAGCAGGAGTGTTGCGGATGAAGCGCAGGAAAAGGATCTACTACACCGACACCCAGAAGGCACTGATGTGGGATCGCT
>NZ_JACVAK010000008.1 GCF_014851805.1 Pseudoxanthomonas sp. PXM02 | reverse complement strand
GTCTCGCAGGCCAAGCTGGATGCCGTGGCACGCCAACTCAACGAGCGGCCACGCAAGACGCTGGGCTACGAAACACCGGCACAGCGATATCGGAAAACTGTTGCGTCGATCGGTTGAATCCAAGACCGGAAGCGGACATCAATCGAGCGATCAGTTCGCCGTCGGCGTGCGTGACTCTCGTTGCGTCGTCTTTGAAGACGCTTTCCTCTTTGCGGCAGGGGTCGTTGCATCGCAATGCGCCTCCATCGGCGGCAGGTGCTGCTGATCGGCGCGATACCGCTCGCCCCACTCGCGAAGACTGAGCATCACCGGCGCGAGCGTGCGCGCCAACGGCGTAGCTTCATACTCGACGCGCGGAGGAACTTCCGCGTAAACGTGCCGGATGATCAGGCCGTCTGTCTCCAGTTCGCGCAACTGCAGCGTAAGCATTCGCTGGGTCGCGCTGGGTATCAGTCGCGTCAATTCCATGAAGCGCTTCTTTCCGGTCAGTACATGGAACAACAGCAAGGGCTTCCACACACCGCCGATGATCGAGAGCGTCAGCTCTACGGCACAGCCACTCTTTGGGTCCAGTCGCTTCGGGCGCATGACGATGCTCACCTAGTGCCGATAGGCACATAATTGATAGTAGCGGCGATAATTGTGCGTTCTTACGACAAACGCAGCACGGGCCTATAGTCGCACCCGCTTCCCCAAGAAGGAAATGGTGCCGTGTCATTCCGTGCAATCCTCGCTACCCGTGCCGACGATGGCGCGATCAACGCCTCGCTGCAGACCCTCGACGACAGCGTGCTGTTCGACGGCGGCGTGACCGTCGCCATCGACTGGTCGACCCTCAACTACAAGGATGCGGTGGCCTTGGCAGGCCCCCAGATCATCCAGACGTTCCCGCTGGTGCCGGGCATCGACTTCGCCGGCACCGTGGTGGATTCCGATGACGCCCGCTTCAGTCCCGGTGACAAGGTCGTCGCGACGGGCTGGGGTTTGAGCCAGACCCACCATGGCGGTTACGCACAGCGTGCCCGCGTTTCGGGCAACTGGCTGGTCAAACTGCCCGAGACCCTCAGCACACGCGACGCCATGGCGATCGGCACGGCGGGGTTCACCGCCATGCTCAGCGTGCTGGCGCTTGAACACGCAGGCGTATCGCCGGACCGCGGCGACGTCCTGGTCACCGGTGCTTCCGGTGGTGTGGGCTCCATCGCCATCACCTTGCTCGCAGAACTGGGCTATCGCGTGGTGGCCTCCACGGGCAAGCCGGGCGAAGCGGACTACCTGCGCAACCTCGGCGCCGCGGACATTCTTGACCGCGCGCTCCTGTCGGCGGAGGGCAAGCCGATGGGTCCCGAGCGCTGGGCGGGCGCCGTGGATTCGGTGGGCGGACGCACGTTGGCCAACGTGTTGGCGCAGACGAAGTATCGCGGCACGGTGACCACCTGCGGCTTCGTGGGCGGCGTGGAGCTTCCCGCCACGGTACTCCCTTTCATCCTGCGTGGCGTCACCCTCTCCGGCATCGATTCGGTCAACGCGCCGCAAGCCCTGCGTATCGAGGCGTGGCGCCGCCTGGCCGAGAACCTTGAGTTGGCCAAGCTGGACACGACGGTCATCGAGATCGGGCTCGCCGACGTGTTCAGCGCGGCCGCCGACATGCGCCAGGGCAAGGCCAGGGGACGGACGCTGGTGGACGTGAACCGGTAAGCGCGCCCTCTTCCCGCATCCACATCCCACGAGGCCCTCATGAATACAACGAAGCACGTCGCCCTCATCACCGGCGCATCCGCAGGCATCGGCGCGACCTATGCCGATCGGCTGGCCAAGCGCGGCTACGCGCTCGTGCTGGTGGCGCGCGATACACAGCGTCTGGAAGCGCTGGCTGCGCGACTGCACGATGAAACCGGCACGTCCATCGACATCCTGTCGGCCGACCTGACCCGTGACGCGGACGTGGCGAAGGTCGAGCAGCGCTTGAAAGCAGATGACGTCACCTTGCTCGTCAACAACGCGGGCATGTCGTTGAAGGGCGGCCTGCTGGAGAACGAGCCAGCCGCACTAGAGCAGATCATCGCGCTCAACGTCACCGCGCCCACGCGCCTGGCCGCTGCCGCCGCAAAGTCGTTCGTCGGGCGAGGATCCGGGGCCATCGTCAATCTCTCTTCCGTGCTGGCCTTCGCCCCGGAGATGTTCGAAGGCGTCTACAGCGGCACCAAGGCCTACCTGCTCAATCTCAGCCAGGCCATGGCCGCGCAACTGGGGCCGCGCGGCGTTTACGTGCAGGCCGTGCTGCCAGGCGCCACGCGAACGGAGCTGTGGGAGAAGGCGGGCCGCGACATGAACGACTTCCCGCCCGGCTTCCTGATGGACGTCGACGCCATGGTCGATGCCGCCCTGGTGGGATTCGACCGGCGCGAGACGGTGACGATTCCTCCGCTCCCCGATGAAGGCCAATTCCTCGCCATGCAGCAGGCTCGCCTCGCGATGGCACCCAACCTGTCGCGCAGCGACGTGCCTGCCCGCTATCTGCGCTAGTAGCGGAGAACACCCATGACAGATGACACCTCGGTGCGCCTGGACATCCAGGCGCATGGCAACACCCTGCACGCACGCATCCATGCAGGCCCCTACCAGGAGTTCGGCGCTGCGCTCGCCCTGCTCATCGAAGCGCTACTGGACCGCGTGGAGCAGGATCCCGACATCCGGGCCGTGGTCTTTTCCAGCGCGCACGCAAGCCGCTTCATCAGCCACGCCGACGTGAAGTGGCTACAGGAAGGCGGCGCCCAGTACGTCGCGCGTCAGCAGGCCACGACGCCTCCGCCGGCACCGCCTGCCGACTACGTCGGCCTGGACCGCCTGCACGGGTTGCTGCTCAAGATGAACAGCCTCGGCGTTGTCTTCATCGCCGCGCTGGAAGGACATGCACTGGGCCTGGGCGCCGAGTTCGCCTGGGCATGCGACCTGCGGGTCATGGCCAGCGAAGACGCTTTCATCGGGCAGCCGGAAGTCCTGCTGGGCATCATGCCCGGCGGTGGTGGCAGCCAGCGACTCCCACGACTGGTGGGCACGCACAAGGCGCTGGTCGCGATTCTCGATGGACGACCGCTGACGTCTGCACAGGCACTAGAGATGGGCGCCGTCGATGCTGTCGTACCGAAAGCCGACGTCGTCGCCAAGGCGCTCGCGCTAGCCGATTACCTGGCACGCCGACACAAGCCGAGCATCGGTGCCATCAAGCGTGCGGTGTACTTCGGTAGTTCCCTGCCGTTGCAGGACGGCATCAAGCTCGAGGCCAAGGAGTTCCTGACCCTGGACGTTTCTCCAGAAGGACAACAGCTGATGCTGGCGTACCAGGCAGGCACCGATCTGCTGGGCGACCTTCCGCTCTACGTGGCCGATCAGTACGAGACGGCCCTCGAGGCGGGTCGTACTGCGAAGTCGTACAGCTGACAGGAAGCCTCATTCCGAGCGCATGTCCGCTTTCGGCCGCGGATTCATATGATCGACGCAACACACGGATAGCTGCGTAGGCAGCAGGAGTGTTGCGGATGAAGCGCAGGAAAAGGATCTACTACACCGACACCCAGAAGGCACTGATGTGGGATCGCTGG
>NZ_JACVAK010000007.1 GCF_014851805.1 Pseudoxanthomonas sp. PXM02 | reverse complement strand
AGCTGGATGCCGTGGCACGCCAACTCAACGAGCGGCCACGCAAGACGCTGGGCTACGAAACACCGGCACAGCGATATCGGAAAACTGTTGCGTCGATCGGTTGAATCCAAGACCCAAAGCGGACATCAACCGCTGCAACCACCACAACAGACCGAAGGGACGAGAACGATGTCTTCCGGTCCGAGGTGATAGCCGGATCGGGAGAAGGCCAAGAGCAGTTCCGCCGCCAACGCACTGGTGGCGCAGCGTAGGTCTCCCGTTAGCACGTCTCGGTCAAATAGTATGGCTGGATCGAGATCCAGCAAGCGGTGTGCAAGCAAGCCAAGGTTTACGGGAATCTTTCCTGAGCGGATGACGTATTCCATCGCAGAACTCCTGGAATGCGTCGCCCGGGCAGGCGACGCATCGGATGTACTTACTTGGTGACGACCAGCTTGCCCTTCATCAGGGTGGAGTGGCCGGGGAAGCTGCAGAAGAAACTGTAGTCGCCTCCAGCGGAGAGCTTCTTTCCTGGGAACGTGATCTTGGTCTTCTGGCCACCGCCGATCAGCGAGGTATGTGCGATCACGCGAGCGTCATTAGCCTGCACATAAGCGCCGGCGGCACCGGCCTTCATTCCGTCGCGTGCCACGCCGGCCAGGTCGGATGTCTTGGACACCACCACGTTGTGGCCCATCGCGGCGACCGGCAGCTTGCCGCTGTGAGTCAGTTCGAGGGTGATGGTGGGGCAGCTGGCGGAGACGGTGACCTCCTTGAGGTCGAACTTCATCGCATCGTCGCCCTTGATGCTGACGGTGCAGTTGCCGGCGGCCTGCGCCATGCCGGCGGCGCTGAGCAGGGCGAGGGTGGCGAAGGTACGGGAGAGCTTCATGGTGGAACTCCTTATGGAGACGATAGATTGAGGAAGGGGTGTGGGTGCCATGTCATCACGGACCGGCAAGCAGCGCCTTGACCTGGATCAGGAAGGCCGGATCGGCGGCGGCACCGTTCACATCGCTGCGTGCTCGGACGCGCCCTTCGGCGTCCAGCAGCACCAGGACACTGGTGTGGTTGATGCTGCCGTCGTCGCGGAAGCGGTAGCGCACGTCCAGCACGCTGGCGATGGCGCGAACGTCGTTGTCGGCGGGGGTCAGGAATCGCCAGCCGTTTGGCACGCGGTGGCGCTGCGCCACTTCGCGCATCGCGGCGGGGGTGTCGCGGGCCGGATCCAGGCTGACCATGACCATGCCCAGCCGCCTGCGCTCGGCCGGGGACAGCTGCTTCTGCACGCTCTTGGCGTTCTCCAGGATCAGCGGGCACATCAGGTGGCAGTTCGCATAGAACATCGACACCACGCGGGGCTGGCCGCGCAGCGATGACCAGGCGACGGGGTGGCCGTTGGCGTCCTGCGTCGAGGCCTGCAGGTGGTAGACCGAATCACCGGGCAGCGATTGCGTGCGAGCCGCCCCCGCGAAGGCCAGCAGCAGCGCGAACAGGAAGAAGGGGGTGCGTTTCATGGCGTGCTCCTTGCACAGCGGAAACCGAGGTTGCCCAGCGTTGCGCCGGGTTGCAGTGCCGACAGCAGGACGAAGCGCTTGACCACGCCGTAGTCACCGGGATCGTTGAAGCTCATGGCGGTGGCGCCGCAGTAGCGCAGCGCCTGGCCGTCCTGCTGGCCGCGGCGGTCGCCATCGCCGAGCAGCGACGCGTAGTCCTCGCTCCACTCCCAGTGCGCGCCATGCAGGCCGTGCAGGCCGTAGGCATTGGCCGGCGTATCCGGCGCGGCGTCGATCGCGCGCGGCGTCCCGTCGTTGACCTGGCGCATCCGCCACGCCGCATCGCCGCGTGCATCGCGGCGCGTGGCGTCCGCGGCCGCGGCGTACTCCCATTCGACGAAGCGGGGCAGGCGTGCCTGCTGCGCACGGCAGTAGGCATCGGCCGCATACCAGTTCACGTGCACGACGGGTGCGTCGGCATCGACGCCGTCGCCGGGCGCGTCGGCTCCAGCCCAATGGCCGAGATAACCCGGACTGGCGAACACCGCCGGGACGCGGTCGCGCCGCCACTGCGGCTGGTGCTGGAGGAAATCGGCGAAATCGCGGTTGCTGACCGGACGTGCCATCAGCGAGAACGAGGCCACCTGCACCACGCGGGTGGCTTCTTCGTAGCGCACTGACGAACGGAAGTCGCCGCCTTCGACGGGCCGGTACAGGTTTCCTGCGTCCCCGGCGACGGCCGGTGCCGACGCCAGGGCGAACAGGAGAGCGACCGTCGGCGGCAGCGTCCGTTTCATCCGTTCCTCACTTCCCGGCGGCCGGCTTGGCTTCCGGGTACTCGATGTCGTGCTGCTGGCCCGTGTAGATGTCGGGGTTCTTCGCGCCGTCCACCTTCAGGATGCCCAGCGAGCCCTTGTGGAACGTGCGGAAGATGCTGTGGTCCACCAGCACGAAGTTGCCCGGCACGTCCGCCTTGAACTCGACCATGGCGGAACCGCCGGCCGGGATCAGCGTGGTCTGCACGTTCTCCTGGTACTTGCTGCCGCCTTCGGTGTAGACCTTGTCGAAGATCTCGCCAATCACGTGGAAGCTGGACACCAGGTTGGGGCCACCGTTGCCGACGAACATGCGGATCGTCTCGCCGGCCTTCGCCGTCAGCGCGTTGTCGCCCTGCAAGGCATCGACCGAGCCGTTGAACACCACGTAGGTCGGATGTTCGTCGATGGCCTTTTCTAGGCTGAAGGGCTGCAGGCCGGGTTCGCCGTACTCGCCTTCAGTGTAGAAGTCGCCCTGCACCACGTAGAACTCCTTGTCCACCGGCGCCAAGCCTTCTTCCGGTTCCACCAGGATCAGGCCGTACATGCCGTTGGCGATGTGCATGCCGACCGGGGCCATCGCGCAGTGGTAGATGTACAGGCCCGGATTGAGCGCCTTGAACGAGAACTGCGTTTCCTTGCCCGGCAGGGTAAAGGTGGCTTCGGCGCCGCCGCCCTGGCCGGTGACGGCGTGCAGGTCGATGTTGTGCGACATGTGCGAGTCATGGCGGTTCTTCAGCTTGAACTCCACCGTGTCGCCTTCGCGCACGCGGATGAAGCTGCCCGGCACGGTGCCGCCGAACGTCCAGAAGTTGTAGGTCACGCCGTCGGCCATGCGCATGTCCTTCTCGATCATCTCGAGATCGACGACGACGTGGGCGGGTGTCCTGCGCGTGATCGGCGGCGGCACCATCGGCGGCGCCGTCAGCACGGCGTGGATCGTCTCGCCGGCGGGCGTGATCTTGCCGCCCTCGGCGAAGGCGGGGCCGGCGAACAGCGCGGCGAGGGCGCAGGCGAGCAGGGACGGATAAATGCGTTTCATGGCGTTTCCTTCGATGGCTCTCGGTGGGTGTGTGGCCATGGTGGAAACGCGACGGAAGCACGACGTTGATCTCGATCAATCCGATGGGGTCGGACGCGGGGATTCGTGCGCGGGCTTGACCAAAGTCAAGCGTCGCCATGCCTGCGACAACGCGTCGCATCTGCGCTCCAGGGTGCGCCGCGAGAATGGCTGCATCACACGAGGAGATGCGTCATGAACCGCCATCTGTTGACCGTCGCCCTGCTGGGGGCGCTCGCGAACATGCCGCTGGCGCACGCAGACGAATCGCACGCCGCGATGCATGCCGAAGCGATGCCCGCCACGACGCTCGACGGCATAGTGGTAATCGGTGTCGCGCCCGCGATGGCAACCACCTTCATCACCGATCCGAAGCTGCCGCGGCAACCGGTGCCGGCCAGCGATGGCGCGGACTACCTGAAGACCATTCCCGGCTTCGCCACGCTGCGCAGTGGTGGCACCAATGGCGATCCGGTGCTGCGCGGCATGTTCGGTTCGCGCATCAACCTGATGACCAATGATGGCGCGATGAGCGGCGCCTGCCCGTCGCGCATGGACAATGCGTTGTCGTACATCGCACCGGAAACCTACGACCGGCTGGTGGTCATCAAGGGGCCGCAGACGGTGCTGTGGGGCGGCGGTGCGTCGGCCGGCACCGTGCGCTTCGAGCGCGAGATCCCGTACTTCGCAGAACCGGGCCTGCAGGGCTCCGGCAGCGTGCTTGCCGGAAGCGGCAACCGCAACGACCAGGTGTTGGACGTCAGCGCCGGCACGCCGCGCGGTTATGCCCGCGTGTCCGCCAACCGCTCCGAGGCCGACGACTACGAGGACGGCAACGGCGACGTGGTCCCGTCGGCGTGGAAGAAGTGGAACGCCGATGCCGCGATCGGCTGGACACCGGATCAGGACACCGTGCTCGAGCTCAGCGCCGGCATCGGCGATGCGCAAGCACGCTATGCCGGACGCGGCATGGACGGCGCGCAGTTCCGGCGCGACGGCCTGGGCCTGCGCTTCGAGAAGAAGCGCATCGGCGGCGTGCTCGACGCCGTGGTCGCAAACGTCTACCAGAACGACGTGGACCACGTGATGGACAACTACACACTGCGCGATCCCGATCCGACCGGCAGCATGCCCATGCCGATGGCCAGCAACGTGGCCCATCGCACGCGCGGCGGCCGCGTGGCGACAACGTGGCAGGCGGATCGCTGGGAAGTGACGGCCGGCGCGGACCTGCGTGCGAGCCGGCACAGCCAGCGCAGCGCCTCCGGCCGCGGTGCCTACCGAGCGCTGCCGTGGACGGTGGATGCGAAGTTCCAGACCTGGGGCGTGTTCGCCGAATCGCACTGGCACATCACCGACACGCATCACCTGATGAGCGGTGTGCGCTTCGATCGTGCGGAAGTGGAGGACCTGCGTGTCCGCATCGGCGGGATGATGCCGATGCCCAATCCCACGGCCGGCATGACGCGCGAGGAGACGCTGCCCAGCGCCTTCGTGCGCTACGAATACGACATGGGCGGCCGCTGGGGGGCGTACGCCGGTCTTGGACACACCCAGCGCATGCCGGACTACTGGGAATTGTTCTCGCCCACGCGCGGCCCGGCAGGTGCGTCCAACGCGTTCGCCGGCGTGCAGCCCGAGCGCACCACGCAACTCGATGTCGGCGTGCAGTACAAGGGCGCGCAGGTCGATGCCTGGGTGTCGCTGTACGCAGGGCGCGTGCAGGACTTCATCCTGTTCGATTACGCTCGCGGGATGATGGGCAACACCACGCAGGCCCACAACGTGGACGCGGCCATCCGCGGCGGCGAGGCCGGTGTCGACTGGCGGCCCGCCGACGGCTGGAAGTTGTCCGGCGCACTGTCTTACGCCTGGGGCGAGGTGCGCGACACCGGCACGGCACTGCCGCAGATGCCGCCGCTGGAAGCGCGCCTTTCGGTCGCCCGCGAGCAAGGCACATGGACGTGGGGCGCGCTGTGGCGCGTCGTCGCCGACCAGCAGCGGGTCAGCACCAGCCAGGGCAACATCGTCGGCCGCGATCTGGGCCCGAGTGCCGGCTTCGCAGTGTTCTCGCTCAACGGCGGCTACCGCTTCAACAACAGCGTGCAGGTGACCGCGGGCATCGACAACCTGTTCGACCGCGCCTACAGCGAGCACCTCAATTTCGGCGGCAACAGTGCCTTCGGCTATCCGGCCGATCCGGTACGCATCGGCGAGCCGGGCCGAACGGCCTGGATGAAACTCAACCTGCGCTACTGACCGGTGAGCGACGGTCCCGGCGGATCAGCCGGGACCGCTGGCCTGCCAGCCATCGGCCTGCCGCCAGCAGCGCCATTGCGCATGCAGGCTCACCGCGTAGGCCAGTGCCATCGCGACGCCGGCGACGCGGGCCAGCACCGGTGCCAACGTCGCCGTCACCAACAGCACGCCCGCGATGGCATGCAGGACGAACGCGCGCTGCTTGCCCGCTTCGTCGAACAGGCTGCCCACGCCGGGCACGCGGATCCCGCGCGGCACGCGCTGGCGCAGCGCGATCCAGGTGAGGAAGCCGGTGATCTCCAGGGCCATGCCCACCACCAGCAGCGGCAATCCGGTGCCGAGCACCAGCGTGCCGGCCAGCATCCACGGCCTGTCCGGCCACACCGCGACCCCGCAGGCGGCGAGCAGGCTGGCGCATCCCGCCTGCCAGAAGCGGCGCAGCGCCGGATTGCGTCGATGTCGCGCGGTCGCGTGCAGGAAGAAGACGGCGATGGCGAACGCGACGAAGGGCACCGTGGCGACATGCCAGGCGCCTTGAGGCAACACGCCACCTTGCGCGGCGGCCACCAAGCAGAGCGTCGCCAGCCATGCGGTCTGCCACAGGCGAGATGCGATCACCGGCACGGCGCGCGTGCCCTGCAGCATCGGCAGTGTGACGCTGCCTACCGCGGCAAGCAGTCCGAGCATCCAGCCGATGCTTCCGATCGCGGCATGCAGATCCACGCGCCCCGCAGGTGCGGGCGCCACCCATCCGGTGCGCGCACCCAGCAGCAGAAGTCCGAGCGACGCCGTGGCGAGCAGCGCCAGCAAGGCCAGACCGATGCCATCGCGCACGACGCGCTCGCCGTTTCCACGCATCGCCGCCACCAGTGCGAACGCCGCGATCAGTGCCAGTGAGCTGCCCAGCAGGATCGCTGCCGGCAACGCTAGGGCGCGCACCTGCCCGCACAGAGTGACCAGCAACAGCGCGACGCCTGCATTGAACGCACCCTGCAGCCAGGGCACGCAACGGACACACGGCAAGCGACTGCCGGCGGCGACCGGCAGGAACTGCACCAGGCTGCCCAGCATCGCGTTGCCCAGCATTCCCAGTGCCAGCATGTGAACCACCACCAGCGTCGCGGGCGTCCAGCGCGACAGCAGCACGGGTTCGCCCTGCCATGCCAGCCACAGGCCGGTGGCAAGACCCCATGCCAACGCCCACTGCAGGAAGCGCATCGGCAGCCCCGGGGTCGGTGCCTGCGCGAACGCCAGGCCGCTCATGCCGCGCGTGGTGGATGCAGCGCGTCCCGGTCCTCGGCATGGCAGATCGCGATGCAGGCGCTCCCCGATGCGGCGGCATACACGTGATAGATGAATCCACCGTCATCGAGGATGGGCAGCAGAGGCAGTGGCGGGTGTGGCGTCAGCGCCACCAGCCGCTCGCCACGCTGCAGCGTGCCGAGGCAGTCGAGGATGCGTTCCATCGGCTCCGGCGCCGGTAGTTGGCGCAAGTCCAGGCGCAGCAGCGTCAGCTCGAGTGCCATGCGTCCGTTTCCTCGTCGAGCGGTAGCGATCTGCAGTCGAGCGACACGCCTGCGGCATCCAGTGATTCACGCACGCAGCAGGCGCAGCTCGCGAATGTGTCGGTCAGCATCGAGGCATAGAAGGAGGCGTCCATGGCGATCATCCTGCCAGCCACAGCAGCCAGCCCCACGGATCGTGCGCCCGCGCGATGCCGTAGACCTGCAGGAAACACAGCAGCGCCGCCACCACCAGCATGGCGCGCGTGGCACGACCATGCGAGGGTCGGAAGGCGGCGATCCCCAATCCGACGTACGCAACGACGAACACGATCTTCGCGAACAGCCAGCCGTTGGCGAACATCCCCGCCGGCAGGATCGTCAGCAGCATCATCGCGCCGGTCAGCAGTACGGTGTCGACGGTGTAACTGGTGTAGCGCACGAGCGCCGCGCGCGGCCAGCGCATGTTGGCGAGCAGGCCGAGCGCACGCAGCGCGAACAGCGTGCCGCTGGTCATCGCCGCGGCCACGTGGACCAGCTTGATGTCGGGGTAGAACACCATCATCGCGCTCATCCCGGCCGCCCGTCCGCCCGCGGACTCAGGTAGATGCCACCGATACGGCCCACCCACGGCGCCAGCGCCAGCAGCCAACCCACCGCGGCGGCTGCCTGCCAGGCCATCGCATCCGGTGCGAGATCGGCGACGATGCGCATCACGGCGACGACCTGGATCGCGACGAAAGCGAACCACGCCACCTTCGGCATCACTAGCGGCCTTCCGGAGTGGCCCTGCGTCACCCGCGTGACCATCGCTACCAGCAGGCTGCCGAAGAAGCCGATGAACATCGCATGCATCGGCGCGCGCCCCAGCACGAACTCGTCCGTCGCCAGGAAGGTCACGCTCTGCACCACGTACAGCAGGAAGGTGATCGGCAGCCACGCGGTGCCGATGAACAGCACCGCCAGCAGGCCCGGCATGCGGCCGCGCGGCCACCAGCGATACACCGCCCATGCCGTCAGCACCAGCAGCGGCACGTCGGCCAGCCACAGCCAGGCGTAGGCGTGCGCCAGTTCCAGACCCAGGTGCAGCATCAGCAATGCCCACACCGCGCCCAACCACGGCAGCGACCGCCATGGCACGTAACCCGGCACCACGTTGCCGGCGAAGAACGGGAACATGCGGTGCGCCACCGTCACGTACACCGGCAGCAGCAGGCCGAAGCCGCCGAGCTTGATGCTCGCGAACGCCCAGGTGGGCGAGGCGCCCAGCGCGAAGGCGATGAACATCACAAGCCCCAGCCAGCCCAGCAGCAGGCCGGCGAAGCACGAGCGCGCATGCCAGGTCTTCGCGGTGTCGTCGGCCAGCAGCCGGCCGAGCGTGAACAGCGCGGCGGTCCAGCCGGCCAGCGCCATCCACAGGCCAACGGTCACTCCCGCCTGCCACCCGGCCACGCCCAACAGGATCGTCAGCTGCCCGCCCATCAGGCCGAGCCCCACGGGCACGAAGTGCCAGCGCTTCACGTCGGCCATGCCCATCCAGCGCGGGAACACGGTCAGCAGGAAGCCGAAGATGAAGCTCGGCAACACCAGATACTGCATCAGGAACGCATGCAGCCAGCCCGCATGGATCGGTGTCTCGGGCATCGTCCACAGGCCCCAGCGCGTGGCGACCAGCCACAGGATCCACCACAGCATCGCCAGCAGCAGGTTGCTGGCACCGATGAAGAACATCAGTCGGTGCGGCGTATGCGCCAGCCAGGCAGGCGAGGGGCCGGGCAGTGGTGGGGCGGCACGGGCGGGAGGCGGGGCGATGATGTCGATCTTCATGCCGCGAGCTTGCGCGCGGGCGCGCGCCCTCGCCTTGACGTGGATCAGGCGGGCGGCGATTCGCCGCGTGCGATCTGCTTGATCCGGGTCAAGACCGCGCCGACAGCGACCGCCTACAGTCCTGCCGGCCGCGCGACCTCGCGCCTAACAATGACTTGGTAAACCCATGATCGATCACACCCATATCTCTTCCAAGCAACGGCAGCAGGCCATGACTGAAGCCCTTCGCGCCTGGGACCCAGAAGCTGAAGTGACTCTGGAGTCCGGTACAGATCGCTTGGTGGTGATGACCACGCTGCCTACCGAGCGGGTAATCGCCATCCTCAAGGACATTGGCGAGCAGGCAGAAGCCGGCAATAGCGCGCCATCCACGCACAAGGCGGGGCAGTGCTGCGGAGGATGTTCGCACTGATCGTCGCAACATCAGGGGGTTCGAGCGAAGCGCCCTCAGCACAATGGCGATAGAGAAAAAAAGAGCCGCTGTCGCGGCTCTTTTGCTGCAACCCGCAGCAGGTGGCCCGGCCTCCCCACCCGGAGAGGCCGGTTCCAGGGTCAGGCTTCGTTGGCTTGTGCGGCGGGCAGGGGCTCGCGGCGCGGGGCCAGCCACAGGCTGACCACGAACCACACCAGCGCCAGCGCACCCACGCTGAAGAGCGTGTCGGCCGGGACGCGCATCCATACCAGCATGTCGACGATCGGCTGCTGCATGAACTCGGCCGAGCGCGCATACCAGTAGCCGTGCTCCAGCGCCGCATTGAGCTGCAGGATGCCCAGCGGCAGCAGCGTCAGCAGGGACATGCCGGCCAGACCGATGTTGAGCGACCAGAACGATGTCTTCAGCAGCTTCTCGTTCCACACCACGTTCGGCTTCAGGCCGCGCAGGCAGAACAGCATCAGGCCGATACCGAGCATGCCGTACACGCCGAACAGCGCCGTGTGGCCATGGTTGGGCGTCAGGTTGAGGCCCTGCATGTAGTAAAGCGGCAGCGGCGGGTTGATCAGGAAACCGAACAGGCCCGCGCCCACCAGGTTCCAGAACGCCACTGCGATGAAGAACATGATCGGCCACCGGTATTTCTGCATCCACGGCGTGGCCTTGCCCATTTTCCAGCTGTGGTACGCCTCGAAGCCCACGTAGGCCAGCGGCACCACTTCCAGTGCGGAGAAACTCGCCCCGATGGCGATCACCGCTGTCGGCGTGCCGGTGAAGTACAGGTGGTGCAGCGTTCCCAGCACGCCACCGGCCATGAACACGATGGTGGCGAACAGTACGGCGATGGTCGCGGTCTTCGTCTGCAGCAGGCCCAGGCGGGTGAACAGGAAGGCGATCACCGCCACCGCGAAGACTTCGAAGAAGCCTTCCACCCACAGGTGCACGACCCACCAGCGCCAGTACTCGACCATCGACAGGTGCGTGTGCTCGCCCCACATCAGGCCGGCGGCGTAGAACAGGCCGATGGCCACGGTCGACAGGAACAGCAGGCTGACGATGCTGCGCGACTCGCCGCCGTGGCGGATCGCGGGCCACAGGGCGCGACCGACCAGCACCAGCCATAGGGTCAGGCCGATGAACAGGAACCACTGCCAGAAGCGGCCGAGGTCGACGTACTCCCAGCCCTGGTGGCCGAACCAGAAGTTGTGCTCCAGCCCCAGCTTCTGCATCACCGCGAACCACTGGCCGGTGAATGCGCCGACCACGATGATCAGCAGGCACGTCCACAGGAAATTGACGCCCAGTCGCTGGAACTTCGGCTCATGCCCGGAGATCGCCGGGCCGATGTACAGGCCCATGCCCAGCCACGCGGTCGCGATCCACAGCACCGCGAGTTGCGTATGCCAGGTGCGCGTCAACGAGTACGGCAGGATGTCGGCCAGGGCGAAGCCATAGGCCTCCTGGCCTTCCACCTGGTAGTGCGCGGTGATCGCGCCCAGCAGGATCTGCACGACGAACAGCGCGATGACCACCCAGAAGTACTTCGCGGTGGCGCGCATCGACGGCGTGACCCTGATCTTCGCTAGCGGATCGGTCTTGGGCAGCACTGGCGCCATCTCATCACCGTGGTTGACCGCGTAGTGCCAGCCCAGCAAGGCGATGCCGGCGATCAGGAACAGCACGCTGAAGACCGTCCACAGGAAGGCGCTCGGCGGCGGTGTGTTGCCGACCAGCTCGTCGGCCGGCCAGTTGGCCGTATAGCTGATCTCCGCGCCGGGACGCTCGGTGACCGACGACCACGCCGCCCACCAGTAGAACGCGGTCAGCTGGCGACGGTGTTCGGCATCGGGCACCGTGTTGTTGCGCATCGCATAGGCTTCGCGCAGCTCCGCGGTGCCGGGTTCATCGCTGAACAGTGCGGTGTAGTGCGACGCCACCTGTGCGATCGCGAGAGCGCGATCGTTGCTGACGTGCACGGTGCGGGTCGCTTCGTCGTAGGTGTTCGGGCGCAGCAACTGCTGCACGCGCTTGGCGTAGGCGGCCTGGGTGGCTTCGTCCAGCTGCTTGTAGCTGTCGACGCCGCCCTCTCGCTTGGCCCACAGGTCCAGCACGGCCTCGGCTTCACGGTGCAGCCAGTCCGCACCCCAGTCGGGCGCGACATAACCGCCGTGGCCCCAGATCGAGCCCAGCTGCTGACCACCGATGGACTGCCAGACCTGGCGGCCGGTCTCGATGTCCTGGCGGGTATAGACCACCGTGCCGTCGTCGGCGACGACCTGCTCCGGCATCGGTGGCGCCTGGCGGTGGACTTCGCTGCCGACCCAGAGCAGGACGGCGAACGACGCAATGAGCAGGGCCGCCAACCCTGCCCACAACTTGCGTGTCGAATTCATGATGCGGCTCTCCTGGAGGAACAGCCGCATCATCGACGCGCAGCGCCGAGGCCTCCATGACGCAGGTCAAGCCGGGGCGGAATCGCTGGAGTTGCTTTCTGTAGGAGCGACGTGAGTCGCGACGGGAGCTTCTCCGGTATTCGTGGAGTAGGTCGACAACCGGGCCGTGCGGTCGCGACTCACGTCGCTCCTACAGGAGACTCCGCGCCTCAATCCCGCAGCACGTTCAGCGCGAGGGCTTCCAGGCGGGGCAGGTCGAGGATCTCGACGTCGCGCTGCTTGATGTGCAGCAGGCCATCGGTTTCGAACCGGCGCAGCACGCGGCTGACGGTTTCCGGCGCCTGGCGCAGGTAATTGGCAATGTCGGTGCGGGCCATCGTCAGCTGGAAGCGGCGTGGCGAGAAGCCGCGCGCGGCCAGCCGTCGCGACAGCCCGATCAGGAAGGCCGCCATGCGCTCATCGGCGGTGTTGTCGCGCGCGAATAGCGAGGCCACGCCGATGTCGTGGCTCATCAGCTTGAACAGGTGCTGCTGCAGGTTGGGCAGGCGGGTGGCCAGCATCGCGATCTTGGGAAACGAGAACCGGCACAGCATCACCGTATCCAGTGCGATGGCGTTGCACGGATAGCGGTCGCCGTGGATCGCGTTGAGCCCGATGACCTCGCCGGGCAGGTGGAAGCCGAGCACCTGTTCGTGCCCGTTGCGGTCGATCTGGTAGGTCTTCACCGTGCCGGCGCGTACCGCGGCGATGGCGCCGAACGGGTCGCCCTCGCGGAACACGTGCTCGCCGGCGCGCAGCGGGCCGACGTGCTCGACGAGTACGTGCAGGTCCATCAGCGCACGCTTGTCCATGCCCTCGGACAGGCAGGCCTGCGAGAACGCGCAGGTGGAGCAGAACGTCAGCGAATCGCCGTCGTCGGCGACGATGCTCGCGTCGGTACGCGGGAAGACCAGCGGCGAGGTCATGCGGACACTCCCGGGAAGGTCAGACCGTGCGCGAGAAGCGGGGCGTCGAGGCTGCGGCGGTGGGCAGGTAGCGGTCGAAGCACATGGCGATGATACGCAACAGCAAACGCCCGCGCGAGGTTGCGCGCAGGCCATCGGCCGCGAGCTGCACCAGGCCGTCGTCCTGCAGCGGTCGCAGCCGTTGGAGGGCGTCGGCGAAGTACTGGGTGAAGTCGATCACGTGGCGGCGGCCGAGATCGCGGTAGTCCAACGTGCCGTGGCACATCAGCTGCTGGATGACATCGGCGCGGATCACGTCGTCTTCTTCCAGCCGCATGCCCCGCCACACTGGCAGATGGCCCTGGTCGATGGCCAGCTCCCAGCTGCCGAGGTCGCGCGGGTTCTGGCTGAAACTCGGGCCGATATGGCTGATCGCGCTGACCCCCAGGCCGACCAGGTCGCTCTCGGCGTGCGTGGTATAGCCCATGAAGTTGCGGTGCAGGCCACCGCGTTGCTGCGCGATGACCAGACTGTCGCCGGGAAGGGCGAAGTGGTCCATGCCGATGTAGAGGTAGCCGGCCTCGCCGAGCTTGTCGATCGCGCATTGCAGCAGACCCAGCTTTTCTTCCGGCGCCGGCAACTCGTCGGCGTTGATGCGCTGTTGCGGGCGGAACATCGTGGGCATGTGTGCGTAGCTGTAGATCGCCAGTCGGTCAGGACGTACCTGCAGCGTGATGTCGAGGGTGCGCGAGAAGCCGGCCAGCGTCTGCTTCGGCAAGCCGTAGATCAGGTCAACGTTGACCGACCGCAGCCCGTGCGTGCGGCAGGCCTCGATGATCGCCAGCGTCTGCTCGACGCCCTGGATGCGGTTGACCGCGCGCTGCACGTCGGGATCAAAGTCCTGCACGCCCAGGCTGGCGCGGTTGAAGCCGGCTGTGGCGAGTTCGCCGACCTCGTCCGGGGTGATGAAGCGCGGATCCAGCTCGATCGAACAGTCCAGTCGCGACGCCGGCGCGAACGAGTAGTGCCGGCGTAGCACGTCCATCGCCTCGGCGATCTGCGCCGGCGACAGGAAGTTCGGCGTGCCGCCGCCGAAGTGCACCTGTTCCACGTCGCGATCGCGGTCGAACAGCGCCGAGCTCATCGCCACCTCCCGGTACAGGCGGGTGAGGTAGGACGCCCCGCGCGCGGTGTCGCGGGTGATGATGCGGTTGCAGCCGCAGTAGAAGCACGGACTGGTGCAGAACGGGATGTGCAGGTACAGCGACAGCGGCCGCGGGATCGGATCGCCGTTGCTGACCGCCGCCATTTCGCGCAGGTCCGCCTCCTGGAAGCCGGGCGAGAACTGCGGTGCAGTCGGGTACGAGGTGTAGCGCGGTCCCGGCATGTCGTAGCGCCGCAGTAATTCGGGATCGAACAGGGAAGACAGACTGGCCATGGGGACAGCCTAGGCAGGCGACGGCAGGCTGTCCTTGACATGGGTCAATCCGCTGCGACGCACCGCCGCAGGCTTCAGCGTCGTGAAGCGGTGGCGACGCTCCGCTCCGGATTGGCAAGCGTCGGCCGGGGCACTAGGCTGGGCCCGCGTCAGGCAGCGAGGACAGGGAGATGCAGTGATCGGCTATCGCGAGGCAGTGGCACGGCTCACGGACGGTGCGGGCCTGCGGGGTACGGAACGCGTCGCGCTGCGCGATGCCTCCACGCGCGTGCTCGCCCGCGATATCGCCAGCACTGTCGCGCTGCCGCCATTCGACAATGCGGCGATGGACGGCGTGGCGCTGGCGTCGGGCGGCCTCACCGTGGCGGCGGGCAGCGAATGGGACATTGCCGCGTGTATCGGCGCCGGCGAATCGCCGCCCGAGGACGACGCTTCCGCGTGGGAGATCATGACGGGCGCGCCGTTGCCCGTGCGCGCCGACACCGTCGTGCCGGTCGAGCGCATAGAGCGCCTTCCGACTTCTGCGCCGGAACGCATCCGTCTGCTGGACGTGGTGTCTGCGGGCGCGAACATCCGTCGTCGTGGCGAGGATGTGCGGCCGGGCGATGTCCTGCTTCAAGGCGGCACCCAGTTCGAGGCCGCGCAGCTGATGCTGCTGGCCGGGGCGGGCATCGGGACGGTCGATGTGGCACGGCGCCCGCGCGTGGCCTTGCTGGCGACGGGGCGCGAGATCGTCGCGGCAGGCGAGCCGCTGCCGCCGTGCGGTATCCATGATGCGACGTCGCCGTACCTCGCGGCGGCAGCGACAGCCGCGGGTGCCGAAGTGATCCGCGTCATGCGTGTCGGCGACGAGGGGGCGACGTTCCATGCGGTGCTGGATGCCGCGCTCGCCGACGGCGTCGATCTCGTGGTCAGCACGGGCGCGGTATCGAAGGGCTGCTACGACTTCGTTCCTTCCGCGCTCGATGCGCGAAGGGCCGAGCAGCTATTCCACGGCGTGGCGATGCGACCTGGCAAGCCGGTGTTCGCGGCCCGCCTGGGCGAGGGTCCGATGTTCGTCGGTCTGCCGGGCAATCCGCTGTCGACCGCGGTCGGCTTTCGCTTCCTCGTCGAGCCGCTGCTGCGTGCGTGGCTGGGCATGGCGCCGGAACCTGAGCGCTGGCTGCCGTTGGCCGCGGCATGCGCGAAGCGCGCGGGCCTGCATGCCGTCTTCCACGGTGCACTGCACTGCGATGCTGGCGGGCGTCTGCAGGCATGCGTCGCCCGTACGCAGGCCTCCTTCCGTCTGCTGCCGTTCTCGCAGTCCTCGGTCTGGATCACGCTGCCGACTGAGCCTGATTGCGTCGAAGCCAGTACGCGTGTCCAGGTGCACGGCCACGGCCACCTGCATCCTCCCTCGTGGAGCCTGGCATGACGTCCGAATGGCGCGCCGTGCTGCTCGCTGGCGGACGCTCGCCGCGGATGGAAACCGACAAGGCGCTGCTGCGTGCGCCTGTGTGGAAGACCAAATGCTGCCGATGGCCTTGCGGCTCGACGACGAGGTCCGCGCCGTAATCGAGGAGATCGGTGATCGTGCCGGGCGTGAGCGTTCGTTGCGTGCCTTGCAGCAGCTGTTGCAGGCGCTGCCGCTGCCTTCCGCGCCGTGGTAAGGCGTACTTCGCGACTGCAAGACACCGGAAGAATGGGCTGCCCTCCGGGCCAGCGCCTGAAACACCCCTTGCCGATGGCCGGCCGTGGCCTGCCACATGAATGTGCTAGCCTGCGGCCGCAGCATCGTCGCGCCAGTACCCACCCGCAAGGTAGGCAACATGGAGCAGAGCGAAGGAACAGCCGTTGCGAGCAAGAAGCAGGAGCGCATCGCGTTCCTGTTGCTGACGGCCGTCATCTTTCCGTTGGCAGCGGTGCTGATCGTGGCGGGATACGGCTTCCTCGTGTGGATGTGGCAGGTGCTGTTCGCCGGTCCGCCGACAGGTCCGTGAGCGATGGACGCCGCACGCTCCCTCTCGCGTCGCGCGCTACTGTTCGGTCGCGACGCGGCCGTTCCGGAGGCCGTCGTTTTCCGTCCGCCCTGGGCGAAGCCCGAACCTGAGTTCGCCCATGCGTGCACGCGCTGCGACGCCTGTGTGCGCGGGTGTCCCGAGCGCGTGCTGGTCCGTGGCGACGATGGGCTGCCGCGCTTCGATGCGCTCGCCGGCGAGTGCACGTTCTGCGGCGACTGCGTCGCGGCGTGCGACAGTCAGGCCTTCCTGTCGACCCTCGATGCCCCTTGGACCTTGTACGCGCAAGTCGCCGACACCTGTCTGTCCGCGCACGACGTGGTCTGCGCGAGCTGCCGTGAGGTTTGTCCTGCTGCTGCCATCCACGTGCCAGCTGCGGCGCGCGGCGCGGCGTCAGTCGATGTCGATGCGTGCACCGGCTGCGGTGCCTGCATCGGCACCTGTCCCGTGGACGCCATTTCAATGACGCACGCATCTGCCATGGAGGCCATCGCATGAGCCGTTCCGGCCCTGACGCCGAAGTCCACATCGCCAGCTTCGTCATCCAGCATCGCGACAGCGCTGCCGCGGCGCTGGCAGGGATGATCGATGCGCATGACGATCTTGAGCTCGCGTTGTGCGGCGAAACGCGCAGCGTGGTGATCTGCGAGTCCGCCGACCGTCATGCGGTGATGGAGCGCGTGGACCAGCTGCAGTCCTTACCGGGCGTGCTCAACGTGCTTCTGGTCTACCACCACGCCGAACCGGCGCACGAGCTCGACCAGCCGCTTCCTTCCCTGTCCATCGTGTCGGTGACTGGAGATGTCCATGAGCACACGTCGTGACTTCATCCGCCACAGCGCGCTCGCGACCGCCGCCGCCGCCGCGGGCCTGCCGCTGACTGGCAGCGGCAGCAACGTCGTCACCGAGGGCGACCTGGCCACCCTGAAGTGGGACAAGGCCCCGTGCCGCTATTGCGGTACCGGCTGCGGCGTGAACGTCGCGGTGAAGGACGGGCGCGTCGTCGCCACGCACGGCGACGTGCACGCCGAGGTCAACCGCGGCATCAACTGCGTGAAGGGCTACTTCCTGTCGAAGATCCTGTACGGCGCGGACCGCCTGACCAAGCCGCTGCTGCGCAAGAAGGACGGCGTCTACGCGAAGGAGGGCGACTTCACCACGGTCGAATGGGACGAGGCGTTCGACGTGATGGCGGCGCAGTTCAAGCGCGTTCTGAAGGAGAAGGGCAGCGACGCCATCGGCATGTTCGGCTCCGGGCAGTGGACGATCTTCGAGGGCTATGCCGCCAACAAGCTGATGAAAGCGGGCTTCCGCAGCAACCACATCGACCCGAATGCGCGCCACTGCATGGCGTCGGCGGTGATGGGCTTCATGCGCACGTTCGGCATGGACGAGCCGATGGGTTGCTACGACGACATCGAGGCTGCCGACGCGTTCGTGCTGTGGGGCTCGAACATGGCCGAGATGCATCCGATCCTGTGGACGCGGGTCACCGACCGCCGGCTGTCGCATCCCCACGTGAAGGTCGTGGTGATGTCGACGTTCGAGCACCGCAGTTTCGAACTGGCCGACATCCCGATCATCTTCAAGCCGCAGACCGATCTGGTCATCCTCAACTACATCGCCAACCACATCATCCGCACCGGCAAGGTCAACCAGGACTTCGTCGGCAAGCACACCACATTCAAGCGTGGAAACGACGATATCGGATACGGCCTGCGGCCGGAGCATCCGCTGGAGGTCAAGGCGAAGAATGCCAAGGATCCGAACGGCGGGCAGCCGATCAGCTTCGAGGACTTCGCCGTGTTCGTCGCGCCCTACACGCTGGAGAAGGCGGTCGAGATGACCGGCGCCGAGCGTGGCTGGCTGGAGCAACTGGCAGAGCTGTACGCCGATCCGAAGACCAAGGTGATGTCGTTCTGGACCATGGGCTTCAACCAGCACACACGCGGCGTATGGGCCAATAACATGGTCTACAACATCCATCTGCTGACCGGGAAGATCGCCACGCCGGGTAACAGCCCGTTCTCGCTGACCGGCCAGCCGTCGGCCTGCGGCACCGCGCGCGAGGTGGGTACGTTCAGCCATCGTCTGCCGGCCGACATGGTGGTGACCAACCCCGAGCACCGCAAACATGCCGAGGAGATCTGGAAGATTCCGCACGGCACCATCAATCCCAAGGTGGGCTACCACGCGGTGGAGCAGAACCGTGCGCTGAAGGACGGCAAGCTCAACGCGTACTGGGTGATGGTCAACAACAACATGCAGGCGGCGGCCAACCTGCGCGAGGAAACCTGGCCGGGTTACCGCAATCCGGACAACTTCATCGTCGTCTCCGACGCCTATCCCACCGTGACCGCGCAGGCGGCCGACCTGATCCTGCCGGCGGCGATGTGGGTGGAGAAGGAGGGCGCGTACGGTAACGCGGAACGCCGCACGCAGTTCTGGCACCAGCTGGTGAAGGCGCCGGGCGAGGCGCGATCCGACCTGTGGCAGCTGATGGAGTTCTCCAAGCGCTTCACCACCGACGAATGCTGGCCTGCCGATCTGCTGGCGGCCAATCCGCAGTACAAGGGCAAGACGCTGTTCGATGTGCTTTACCGCAATGGCAACGTGGACAGGTTCCCCACAGAGCAGATCGAGCGCGGTTACGCCAACGACGAGTCCGCGCTGTTCGGGTTCTACGTGCAGAAGGGACTGTTCGAGGAGTACGCCGCCTTCGGGCGCGACCATGGGCACGACCTGGCGCCGTTCGACGATTACCACAAGGCCCGCGGCTTGCGCTGGCCGGTGGTGAAGGGCCGGGAGACGCGCTGGCGCTACCGCGAGGGCGCCGATCCGTACGTCAAGCCGGGGGCGGGCTTCGAGTTCTACGGCAACAAGGATGGAAAGGCGGTGATCTGGGCGCTGCCGTACGAGCCGCCGGCCGAATCGCCGGACGAGGAATTCGACCTTTGGCTGGTGACCGGACGCGTGCTGGAGCACTGGCATTCCGGTTCGATGACAATGCGCGTGCCGGAGCTGTACAAGGCCTTTCCAGCCGCCGTGGTGTTCATGAATCCCGACGACGCGAAGGCGCGCGGCTTCAAGCGCGGCGACGAGATCATCGTCGCGTCACGACGTGGCGAGATGCGCTCGCGGGTCGAAACGCGCGGTCGAAACCGCATGCCCAAGGGCGTCATTTTCGTCCCCTGGTTCGACGCCGGCCAGCTGATCAATAAGGTCACGCTGGACGCGACCGATCCGATCTCCAAGCAGACCGACTACAAGAAGTGCGCGGTCAAGGTCGTCGCCGCCTAGGAGCTTCGTCATGCACAACAAGCATCTCTGGATCGCGGTGGGGCTGACGGTGGCGCTGATGGCGCTGGTGTTCGTGGCCGGATGGATGGTCGGTCGTCCGTCGAAGCACGAGGCGCCGGTGGAGGTCGCCACCACGCCGGTCGATGCGCGCGCGGTGTTCGTGCCGGGCGCGGGCCAGATCGACGCGATCCGCCGCGGCGTGCCGATCGACCAGGAAGGCCATCCACCGCCGATGGCACACGTGGAGAACGCGGACCTGAAGCGTGTGCGCGCCTATCCGATGCAGCCGCCCACCATTCCGCACGCCATCGACGGCTACCAGATCGACAAGAACAGCAATCGCTGCATGCTGTGCCATGCGCGGGCGAACGCGGCCACCTTCCAGGCGCCGCCGGTCAGCGTGACCCACTACATGGACCGCGACGACCAGTTCCTGGCGACGATCTCGCCGCGCCGCTACTTCTGCAACCAGTGCCACGTGGTGCAGACCGATGCGCCGGTACTGGTCGCCAACCAGTTCCGTGATATCGACAGTGTGCTGTCGACGCCGCCGACGGCGAAGGAGTAGCCCATGTGGTCACGGATGAAGCGGACGGGGCTCGGGTTCTGGCGCACGCTGCGGCTGCCCAGCCGGCATTACAGCCTGGGCTTCCTGACGGTGGCGGGGTTCCTGGCGGGCGTGGTCTTCTGGGGTGGCTTCAACACGGCGCTGGAGGCGACCAACACGGAGGCCTTCTGCACCAGCTGCCACGAGATGCAGGACAACGTGTTCGAGGAGCTGAAGACCACCATCCACTACACCAACCGATCGGGCGTGCGCGCCACCTGCCCCGACTGCCACGTGCCGCACAACTGGACCGACAAGATCGCGCGCAAGATGCAGGCGTCGAAGGAGGTCTGGGGCAAGGTCTTCGGCACGATCAACACGCGCGAGAAGTTCCTCGACGAGCGTCTGATCCTGGCGACACACGAATGGAACCGGCTTAAGGCTAACGATTCGCTGGAGTGCCGCAACTGCCACGATTACGACTCGATGGACCTGACCCGGCAGGGCTCCCGCGCCGCGCAGGTTCACAAGCTGTGGCTCGGCACCGGCAAGAAGACCTGCATTGACTGTCACAAGGGTGTCGCCCATCACCTGCCCAACATGACGGGCGTTCCGCAAGGATAGGCGACGCCGCGCTCGGTCGTTCCATGTCCGCTTCTGGCCGATAGCGGTCGTTATCCCATGCCAGTCTGCAATCACGTGGCCACCTCTCATCTTTTTTGCCATGCGATATAGTGATCGGTGACCTTAAGCGGGACTTAGGTATGGACTTGCGCGGTAACGAGTTATTTGCATGCTTGCCAGTGCTAACGGATGAAGAGAAGCATCAGCGTACATTGGCTGGACTGGCCGATGTGGATGCTGGCCGGACGATTCCTCACGAGGAGATGAGGGCGTGGGCGCAGTCCCTGTTGAGCCAAGCGAACAGCGCGAAGTGATGCGCGCTCTCGACCCGAAGCAGACTGAGCGGCTCCTGAGCCATGCTGCTGCAGCGCCCTAAGCCGACTTGTAGGCCTGCGGCGCCCGCCTTAAGCTTCAACGGCATAACAGGTAGCCCCACGGCGTGCCAAGCGCATGGTGCGACCGGGCGCAGGGCTCCTGCGCTAAAGTCGAAAGGTGTCGACGATGGTTCCATATGGATTGAACCAGGATCAGTTCGCCGCGATGTACCAGCGCAAGCTGGACCAGCTTTCAGACCAGGCCATCAGCAGGCTGCGGAACCTGCTGGCCGTGCCAATCGTGCATGGCGTAGACGAGGCGAACCTTGAGGTATTCTTGGACGAGTGCGGTGGAGCACCGAGTGTCTGGGTCTACTGGCGCGGCAAGAACAACAAGGTGGACAACATCGACCCGCGCCTCTTCCCGGGCCGCTCGCTTGAGCTTGAGCTTGGCCTCGCCGATCTAGCGGATATCGACGAGCAATACTTTGTCGCATCCGACGCGTTCCCCGGTCTTCGACTGGCGGCTTCGCTGCTTTCACGATGGCTTGCGGAGTCGTGGTGGAAGGCCGGTGGCTGGGCCTATCCCGTACCGACCACGCTTGCCGTCCACGATGCCTGTGCGCTTGGGCGAGTACAGCTATCCAAGGGCATTGCGTAGGGAAACTGGGAGGATCCTGACATGGACGTTCGGCTTGCCGCTGACTGCAATTGGGAAGCGAAGCTAGACCATGCGATGCGGACGCTCGCGCTGGCACCAGTGTTCGAGTACAAGGACTACGGCTCGGATTTGGATTCGCTTTGCATCGTCGTCATGTGCAGGTGCGAGGATCTGAATTTCACGCGGCGCATCCGATACGCGCGGAAAGAGCGGGCCCTCTATGTCGACGTCATGCTTAGGCTCTCGGACTTCGTTGGCGCGTCTCATGCGGAGCGAAGGCGCATGCTTGCGTATGCACTGAAGCACGATGTCGTCGAGGTTCTCCAGAAGCGGAGATTCCGGCAGTTCGATGTATCCGCATTTGCGTCGGATTTCACTGCCGCGATCGACCGGCAGCTTCTCGCGCCTGAGGCGGCCCGATTCGATGCCTTCGTGCTGGAGCGGGCTACGGGGTTCTGATCGCTCGAGCGAGGACAGGGCGTACGGTACGAGAGGGCTCTCGCGTGATGGCTAGCTCCATGAAGCTCTATGACGTTCGCTCTTGGCCTGGGCAGACGTGCTCGTTCGAATGGCTGCTTCCGACCCGAAGCGGACATTTGATAACCGATGCAGCTGCTAGAGTGCTACCCGATACAGACCCCCGCCAAAATAGACGTACCAGTTTCCCTGTAGCCATTCGCTGCCGGTGCCTGCGGCAAAAGGCGCGACCAGCACGGGCTTGGCGCCAGGCCGGCTCAGGAACAAGTATCCGTCACTGACGAACATCACTTGTCCGCCCGCTACGGCAGCGATGGATGCATCGGCGCTAGCCGGAGAGACGGCCGTCATCTGCCCCTGCGGCGAACGCAGCCATACTTGGCGGAGAGCGGTGCCACCCACCGCGTTGACTCGGGTGAAAGCAACCCACCCGTTGCTCGGCAAGTAATCCGCCCGTGGCGTGAAATGGTCGGCACTGGCGTCGCGCAGGACGACCTCGCCCAGGCTGTCGTTGTACATGACGATGCGGGACGCCGTCTCGGATACTTGTTTGCGATACACGACGTTGATCCCGTCCGTCAGCGGATTAAAGTTCGAGTAGGTGACGTTATGGGTCAGTTGCACCGTCTGCCCAGCCCGGAACCGGAACACGTTGTAAGGCGCAGGCCCTTCGGTGAACACGACCTCGCCCGTATCGCCTACATCGGCGAAATCAGCGACCCGGCCGCTGCCGATCAAGGTGTCCTTGTAAAGTATCACGTCGCGTAGGTTGAGATAGCGTCCGGGGCGCCAGGCGGGCCAAATGATGTAGCGCTTGTTGTTTGGACTGACACGCATGCCACGTGGCGTTCCGTCGTTCCAGACCGGCGTCGCGCTCCCGTTCCACTCGTATACCGAGGTCTCGTCATCTTCCGTGATGCCGTACATCACGCCGCGGGCCGTCAACTTCTCGTATCCAGGCGTATGGCCGGTCTGGTCTGGCACTGTGCGCACGCTTCCGCTCACGCGGTTGAAGACTTTCAGCGCCGGACGCCCGTCTTCGATGACGAAGAACAGGATGCGTTGCGACGTAACGTCGGTGATGGTGCCTTCAACGCTGGCGACGTGCTCCAGGTGTGCGGCATGACTGGGCAACGAGAACGCAACGACGAGCAGGAGGCCTAGTGCGCGCAGGCTCGAATTGAGCCTGCGCTTGAAGGCTGGCACGTGCATGGGCGACTCCGGAGTGAGGTGCTGAAGGTTGGGATTGGCATGGCCGTGGACAAGCATCCCCACCAAGCGCCTGGGCCAGTGAAGAGCACGTGCATAGCACGCGCTTCTCTTGCTCAATTGGTCAACACGCCAGCAGCGCTGTTTGCGGGTCCGTGCGATTCCCTTGGCGCCAATCGCCAGGTAGTGGCGCGTGCAGGTTTCTCGGGGCAGGCTCAAGCTGCACGTCAGCGCTTAGTTACGTGGAGGCTGCACTATCTCTACTTGCCGACACGCATCCGGGCTCGAGAGTGCTCTGCCGGCCAGAAGCAGACACCCTCTCCCCGAATGCAACCCCACTGCCGAAATCAGAATCCAGTGGCAGCGGCTTCATCGCAGCTCATTCGCAAGAACTTCGCGGCGTACTCAATACGGTCGGCCAGTTCTGAATCGCCCGCACGAAGGACAGAATGTTCGTCGGGAAGGCCCGACCCTTCGTCCGCACGTCGATACGACTGCCGTCGTTGCTGCGTACGACCTTCGCCTGCGTAGCGGGCAACGGTATCCGGTCAGTCACCGGCTACCGTAGGCACGGCATCGTCGCGATCAACTTGCGGCAACGCATTCGCTGGAGACCTAGGTGAGTTCTAGACATATGTCACGATACTTAGGCAGTTCCGCTTGATAGGGTCGGATTATTGTCCCGTTGAGCCGCGCCATGGGTATCCATGCGGGTCGTTATCAGGCGATACCTATGTCCACTCCAATGTCAGTGCGTATTCTAAGCGCTCGCGCAGAAGCCTCGTTGACACAAACTCAGCTGGCCCAGCGCGTGGGAGTCAACCGTAGCGCTGTCGCGCAATGGGAGCGTGCGCACGGCGGCACCAATCCGAGCATGGCGCACTTGACCCAGATTGCCGATATCACCGGCGTGGGTTTTGAGTGGCTGGCCACCGGGCGTGGTACAGCACGTGCCCGTCGACCCCGCAAGGCACCACGCAAACCTAGTGAGCAGGCATGCAATGACCTGGAAGCCCAATGCCTGCAGTGGTTCCGGCGCGTACCTTCCCACAAACAGCCCCTTGCGCTGCAACTCCTGACCCAATTAGCGCGCCCTAGCTAGCTAAGAAACTCCGGATGTCCACTCCATAATCCTGAGTGCCAACACTAGTCTTCAAGTTTCTTGGTCAAGCAACATCCTGGTGTCAAATGTGCCGAGGCCCCTGGTGCCCACTGCTTGCTGCGCGCCATAGCGAGAGCATCTCGCTCAGCCGCGTCGCGCGACTTGTGTGGGGTGGTCGTCACCCCATGCCATCTGGCCTCTCCCGCGAGCTCAAGGATGAAGCGGGCCTCCCAGAAGTCCGTGCCGTCGGCCGCCCGTGTTTTGACGGTTCGCACGGTGATCTGCTCTTCGTTCTGTACAAACATCTTCATTGCGCCGGGTCCCCCGCCCGTCGTGTATCCGAAGTTCTATCGCACCATAGCCGTGACTACAAGTGGCATGAGGCGTAGACAACCGTCATGGGAAGCGCTCAGCGAAAGCATAGAAGCGTCCACACGCTAGACGGAAAGCGGAGTTAGGTTGACGCGTAGAGGCGAATGCAAAACATTCCCATTTGGATCTGCAAACATCGCGAGTCTCCAACGCTGCTCACGTCGATGAATGGGCGAATCAAGTAGCCGCGGTGATTGCCGATAAATCCCCAGACCAACTACTGCCCGTCCGCCATGTTTCATGCGTTACCCGCCATGACCCTGTCCGCCACGCGTAGCGCAGGGGCGCGCAGGGGCGCGCTTGCGGGGCTTTGCCTGATACCGATGATCGCGCTGGGCGCCCGCGCGCAAACGCCGGATGATCTGACGGACATGTCGCTCGAAGACCTCCTGCAGGTTGAGATCGTAACTGCCACGCGTTTCCAGCAGACAGTGGCCCAAGCGCCTTCGAGCGTCCAAGTCATCACCGCTCAGGATATTCGCGCGCATGGGTGGCGCACCCTCGCCGAGGCGTTGGACAGCCTGCCTGGCCTTTATGTAAGCGACACCGGTCTCTATACCTACCTGGGTGCGCGTGGGCACCTGCGCGCCGGTGACTATGACACTCGCTTTCTGTTGCTCATTAACGGCCACCGAATCAATGACCCCGTCTATAGCCAGAGTCCAGTGGGCGCAGAGTTCCCGCTCGATATGTCGTTGGTCGAACGTATCGAGTACGCACCAGGCCCAGGATCGGCGCTCTACGGCTCCAATGCCTTCTTCGGTGTCATCAACGTACTGACCAAGGATACGGGAAGCTTTGGTAACGGGGAGCTACGGATGGCAGTAGGTAGCTACGGCACCTCCGATGCTCAATTCACTCTACCCTTGGCATCGTCAGACCGCAGCACAACGCTGCTCTCTGCACGTCGCTACCACTCTGAAGGTCGCACGCTACGCTTTACAGAGTGGGGCGACACGCCCTCGGGTGGGGTGGTTAGAGACCAAGATGATGAACGTGTCCGTCAGGTCTTCGCGCACCATGCAAAGGGAGACCTTTCTGTCCAACTGGTAGCCGGCGACCGGCGCAAAGAAGATCCCGTTGCACCTTACGACCAAGCCTTCGCCACACCAGGCGCACAGGTGCAGGATCGCTGGATCACATTTGGCGCAGCGTACACACATCGCTTTCAGGAGGTACAAGAAGCGAGCGTTCGACTTGACGTGGTGGACTATCGCTACGTCGGGGACTACGTATATGACCCCGCAAGCCCCTATCTAAATCGCGATGTCGCAACCGGCACCTCGGTGGTCGTAGGTGGACAGGTTTTGGCCAGGTTTGGCCAGCGCCATACCGTGGTGGCTGGTGTGGAAGCAACGGTTGATCAAGGCGTCGTCCAACGCAACTTCGATATTGATCCCCGAATCAGCTATCTGCACTCGCGTGAAAACATGTCCACATGGGGCGTGTTCGTGGATGACGATATCCGCCTCTCAGATCGCTTGCGCGTCAATTCAGGTCTGCGAGCCGACAAGAGCGACGCAGGCACATGGCGGTTGAGTCCCCGATTTGCGCTGATTGCCACGCCCGAGGAGGGCACTGTCCTGAAGCTGATAGCCGGCCAGTCGTACCGGTCGCCGAATGCCTACGAGCGCTACTACCAAGTCGATGCCGAAGAGAGCGCGCAGTTTGCCAACCCCGCGCTTGGCGCAGAGCACATGCAGACTACCGAACTGCACTACAGCAGGGCCGTGGGTGCACGTGGACGGGCGGACATCTCAGCTTATCAATACCGCTTGCGCGACCTGATCACGCTGGTTGAGGTCGAGGATGGCGTACTGACGCTGGCCAACCACGGGCATGCATCATCGCGTGGCGCCGAGTTGGCTTACGTGTACCAAGGGAACAACGGCTTTCGCATGCGCGCCAGCCATGCCTACAGCGAAGTCAGCGACTCGGAGACCCGACGTCCGGTGAATGCGCCCACAGGCATCACCCGGCTGGCCGCGTCAATGCCGTTGCCTTATCAGTGGAAAGTCGCGGCAAGTGCCCAGCGGGTCAGCTCGCGTGCGAGCTTGGATGGAAGCCTCCCGGCATACACGACCGTCAACGCGCACCTGTCGTGGCAGCCCGACGGCTTGCCGTTGTCAGTCTCGATGGGGGTGCGCAATCTGCTCGACGAGAGCTATGGGGACCCGGTCGGCCCCGAGTTTGTCCAGGACGTCGTGCCCCGTCGCGGCCGGGAGTATCGTCTGGAGGCCCGATGGACCTTCTAGAAAGGCGGCCAGCGCGCCCCCGCAGTAAGTCCCTCCGCACCGCGCTGGCTGCGGGCATGGCCGCAATGGCCACAGTGGGCGGATGTTTCGCCCAGGTCGACGAGAATTCGCTTAAGGCCGCTTTTGTCTACAACATCATCGCCTTCTCGCAGTGGGACCATCCGCCTGATGACCCGCTGACGATCTGCGTGCAGATGAACCCTGCCCTGCTCACGGCGATGGGAACGTTGCAGGCTAAGCGCCTCGATGGACGTCGCCTGCTGGTGACTGATGGATCCATGCCAAGTGATTGCGACGTCAGGGTGCATGGCGCGCAGACGTCCGTGACCCCCGCTGCCGACGTGCTGGTTATCTGTGACGCGTGCCAGCTCCCCAACCACACCAGTGCAGTGGCTCTGGTGCGGGAGGGCAACAAGCTACGTTTCGATGTCGATGTGGCGCGTGCGCGATCCGACCGTATCCTGCTGAGCAGCCAGTTGCTTCGCCTGGCGAGGCGAGTACTGTGAATATGGCCGGGCCCACTCCCATCGCTGCCCAACGTAGTACGCGGATTGCCGCCCTGGTCGTACTGATCCTGGCCGGCAGCGTGCTGATGGTACTGCAGTGGATCAGCATCCGGCATGAGCACGTGGCAGATGCTCAGGCGCAGGCGCATGTGATGGCGGCCGGCGCCGCCGCCGCCGTGATGTTCGATGACAGTCGAGCCGCACACGAGACGTTGGCGCCGCTGGCAGCCCTGAGCCACGTCCGACGGGCTCACGTCACCAACCAGCGGGGACAGATTGTCGCCTCTTATCCTGAAGCAAGTATGCCCGCGAATCAGGAACATGCATGCCGCTGGGACTGCATTGTGGTGAGTGCACCAATCTTCTTCCGAGACACGAAAGTCGGCGCGATAGAAATGCAACTGGACATGCAGCGTGCCTATACACGCCTGGCCAGCCTAGCTGTCACGTTCATAATCGCGTCCCTCGCCGCCTATCTACTGTCATTGCCACTGCTGCGCCGCATGCGAGAAAGAATGCGCAAAGCAGAGGACCAACTGCAGTATCTGGCGCACTATGATGTTGTCACCGGACTTCACAACCGTAACGCCTTCAGTACACACCTGAAGGACTGTCGCGATCGCCAGCAACCGTTGGTGTTGATCCAGCTCGATCTGGATCGTTTCAAGGACGTGAACGATAAGCTAGGGCACCACGGCGGTGATCAACTCCTCCGCCAAGCCGGGCATCGCATTGCACGGACGCTTCCCGACACCGCACGCCTGTTCCGGCTGGGTGGTGATGAATTTGCGGTTGTGCTGACGGGACCGGTAGCGACCGAGGAGGTTGTCGTCCTTGCAGAAATGATCCTTGCACGTTTCATTCAGCCATTTACCGTTGACGGCATCAGCCTGGGGTTGACCGCCAGCGCCGGTCTTAGTCGCTGGCAGAACGATGCCGATCGCCTCGACACACTAGCGGCCAATGCCGATACCGCGATGTATAGCGCCAAGCGGGAGGGTCGAAATCGACTTGTAGTCTTTTCGCCGAGCCTACAAGCGGCGCAATTGACCCGAATCAGCATTCGAGATGCGCTGCGTCTGGCAATCGCTAAAAAGCAGCTAGCTCTGCACTTTCAGCCTCAAGTCTGCGCGCAGAGCGGTCAATTGCAAGGTGCGGAAGCGCTGCTGCGCTGGACGCATCCCGAACTCGGCACGGTACCGCCATCCACGTTCATTCCTATTGCCGAGGAGGGCCCTTTGATCATCGAACTGGGCCGCTGGGTAATCGGGGAGGCGTGTCGGCAGATCGCCGCCTGGCACGCGCAGGGCTCCGGCTACTTGAGGGTGGCGGTAAACCTGTCGGTGAGGCAGACCCGCGATGAGGCCTTGCCCTCCTACATCGACGAGGTATTGAAGACTACTGGCGTCCCGGCACACTGCCTTGAACTGGAAGTTACTGAGAGCGTCCTGATGGAGGACGCCGACGCTGCCGTCGCCCAGCTGGCACGATTGCGTGCCCGTGGACTTCGGATGGCTATCGATGACTTCGGCACGGGCTATTCATCCATGTCGTACCTAAAGCGCCTGCCGATCAACAAACTCAAGATCGACATGGCCTTCGTGCAGGATGTGCCGGGTGAGGGGGAAGCCATCGCCACCGCCATTCTCGCTATGGCGATGTCGTTAGGGCTGACCACCGTGGCCGAAGGGGTGGAGACACCGGCACAGAGGGACTTTTTCCGCAATGCAGGCTGTCAGCAGTTGCAGGGCTATTTGCACGGACGCGCAATACCCGCCGAGGAGTTCGCCGCGCAGTGGCTTGCACATTTCGTTGCCCGCTCAGATACGCAGGAGTCGATGTCAGCTGGAGTCAACAGCTGACGAGCGTGCCATGATACTCAATTGCCACCGTGAATTGGGCGAGCTTTGAGTACGCCTCGGACCTTGAAAGGACGCCGGCCCCCATGTGCGGCCATACCTTCACAGTGTGTAGCGCAGGGATCACCCGACTGCGCTCTTACGCATTCAACCCAAGGCCAGCGGCTCAGTCTGCATTTGAAGTCATTCTTCAACTTCTGCTGCCAGCCTTCGCCTTCTGATGCTTCCAACCCCTGTGCACGATGAAATTGTGCATCGATGATCCTCCGTGCCTGCCTTGAGCACAGATGGCCATGCGTTGACCTCATCGATGGGAACAGATAGTCGGTTTGTTCAAGCCGTGCCAGCTCTATCCACGCCTTTATCGCGAACAGGCCATCACGATCAAGATGCACTCTTCGCACGGCCCCTCGGTACTCGATGCAGAGCGCATCTGATGCGCCGGACCGCATCAACAATTCGCTTACCCTCATTTGCACCAGTCGCTCAATGCTGAACGGGACGGTCGCATACAGTTCAATGAGCACGTAGTCCCTTAGCCTGCCTTCCGCAATTAAGCGATGCAGGACGGGGGGAAGGTCTTCATCGTTGAATTCGGTACGAGTGCTCACAGAGCCACATCCTTGTACTGATAGAAATCACTTGACGGTTAGTATCCGACCTCGATCATTACTGAAGACCCGCTACCACTACAGGGCGTGGCCAGGCACATCACCAGATGTCGAGAGCTTACACAGAGCCCGAGCTATCGCGACTATGCACGATGTCACAGAAAAACAGGATTGCATGCCGACCAGCGGATCTGCGAACACACTCCTATTTATCCCCCTGTAGAGGCAGTGAGACAAGCAAAGATGGTTCCGACGTTAGTCACCGTTAGCGATCACAAACTGGCCCAGCGCCAATGCGTAAGCTGTTAGTACTGCTGTCATAGCTCCGAGTAGTTGCGCCACTATGAATCCCGCCACATCCTCAGGCCGGATGCCGGCGAAGGTCTGCGTCAATGCGCGCGCGAGCGTTACCGCAGGATTCGCGAACGACGCACTGGCCGTGAACCAATACGCGGCGAAGATATAGGATGCCACCAGTGCGGGCACCGCGGCCGGGCGATGCCGGAGGCCCAACAGGATCGTCAGTACCAGGCCGAACGTGGCGACGCATTCGCTCAACCACTGGCCATCGCCCGTCCGGATGCGGGTGCCGGGCTGGAGCAGGGGCAGGTCGAACATCGCATGCGCGAGCAGCACGCCGGCGAAGGCGGCGACGATCTGCACCACGACGTACGCCAAGGCCTCATGTGTGCGCAGTTCGCCCCGCCACCGCATGACCAGCGTCACCACCGGATTGAAGTGGGCGCCGGACACCGGCCCAAGCACCACGATCAACACGTAGAGGATGCCGGCGGTCGCGCCCGCGTTCGCGAACAGCGCGATGGCAGCGTTTCCGCCGGCCAGGTTCACGCCCATGACCCCGGAACCCACCACGCAGGCAAGCAGCAGCGCGGTGCCGATGAACTCGGCCAGTACCTTCCGGCCCAGCGACATCAGAGCGACGCCAACAGCGTCTTGACGCGTTCGGCGATCTCGTCGCGCACGGCGCGGTACCCGTCGTCGTCCATATGCTTGGGATCGGGGAGCGCCCAGTCCTCGCGTCGCTTCGCCGGCACCCACGGGCAGTTGTCGCCGCAGCCCATGGTAATGACGGCATCGAAGGCGCCGTCGATGTCGTCCAGCGCCGTCGAGGCATGGGTGGTGAGGTCGTAGCCCAGCTCGGCCATGAAGCGGACCGCCTTCGGATTGATCTGTCCCGACGGCCGCGAGCCAGCACTCAGCGCCTCGACCTGGTCGCCACCGTGGAGATGCGCGAACGCCTCGGCCATCTGGCTGCGGTTGGCATTTTCGACGCAGACGAACAGGACGCGCTTCATGGCACGGATTCCAGGGGTTTGATCATGCAAAGGGCGGACGCGGGGCAGAGGGTGCGGAACTCGGCGCTGGCGCGCACCGCGGCAGGCGCCTGGTCGCGCGCGATCTCGACGTAGCCGCGGCGGGCGAAGAACGGCGCGGCCGTTTCGGTCAGCAGCACCAACTGCCGCAGCCCGTGCGCCGACGCCTGCGCTTCCAGCGCGTCGACGAGTCGCTCGCCGATGCCGTGGCCGCGACGGTCGGCCCGCACCGCGAGCGAACGCAGCAGGCCGCTATCGCCGAAGCGTTCGATGCCGACCACGCCTGCGAGCGTCGCGTCTTCGACGGCCACGATGAAGTCGATCACGGTGGTGCCGAGGTCATCGACGGGCAGGCGGCTGTCCTGCAGCAGGCCGCGGATCGCCGTGCCGTCGTCGGACGTGCTGGCGCGCAGGTCCATGGCTCAGCAGCAGCCGGAGGCCGGTGCGCAGCACGAGGCGACGGCCACCGGACGCGGCGCCATCGATGCCGCATCGGGGTTGCAGGCCGTGCCATCGGTGGCGCACGCCGCATCGCCCGCGTAGTAGGTGGTCGCTGCGCCGGTGGTGTGGAAGGTTTCCCAGCGCGTGCCCTGCGGGTCTTCCGTCCACAGCTTGTCCGACCGCGCGTAGCAGCAGATCGTGGCGTCCTCGGGCACGACGCTGCCGCCGGCCGCGTCGAGGCGCTGGCCCATCGCGGCCAGGCCGTCGGCGCTGTCCACCTGGAAGCCCAGGTGATCGATGCCCGCAGTGCGTCCGGTGGTGGAGATGGCGAAGTTCACCCGCGGATCGTCGAGCATCCATTTGGCGTAGTCGGCCTTGACCACCGCCGGCTGCGTGGCGAAGAGCGCGGAATAGAAGCGGATGCTGCTGTCGAGGTCGGTGACGTTGAGGTGGACGTGGAAGCGGTTCATGCGCGTGCTCCGGTGTTCTTGGGGGTGCAGGCCACGGCGGGGCCGCATGCGGCAGCGCCTGCGCAGCAGTTCTCGGTCAGGTAGGCGATCAGGGCATTCATCTGCAGGTAGTTGGCGCGGACGCGGATGACCCGTCCCTCGCGCTCGTCGCGGACCAGCGCCGCCGCGCGCAAGACATTGAGGTGGGCGCTCAGCGTGGCCGGCGGCAGGTCCAACTGCTCGCGCAACGCACCGACGGCCATTCCGTCGGGACCCGCCTGGACCAAGGCGCGGAACGCGGCCAGGCGGGTGTCGTGGCTGAGGGCGCTGAGGGCGGACAGGGCGGTGGTGGTTTCCATAATTCCAATATTCCGAAACTATGGAATGTTGTCAATAGTCCGCGTGGGCAGCCACACCTTTTAGGTGTCGGCTATTGGCCAGAAGCTTTCGGCCAGAAGCGGATATCGGGACTGTGCATGTGCGCCCCCACTTGATCGCAATCAACGCCTGCGTCTAGCTCGAAGCGTAGGGTGGAGTGTCCCCAAAGTGGAGTCCCTACCATGGACAAGACGATGAAAGCAGCGGTCGTACGCGCGTTCGGTCAGCCGCTAGCAATAGAGGAAGTGCCGGTGCCGCGTCCCGCAGCCGGCGACATCCTGGTCAAGATCGAAGCCTGTGGCGTCTGCCACACCGACCTGCACGCCGCCGAGGGCGACTGGCCGGTCAAGCCCAATCCGCCTTTCATCCCCGGCCACGAAGGTGTGGGCCACGTGGTGGCGGTGGGCGCGGGCGTGAGCCACGTGAAAGAAGGCGATCGTGTCGGCATCCCGTGGCTCTACTCCGCATGCGGCTACTGCGAGCACTGCCTCGGCGGCTGGGAAACGCTGTGCGAATCGCAGCAGAACACCGGCTACTCGGTCAACGGCGGATTCGCCGAATATGCGCTCGCCAACGCGGGCTACGTCGGCCACCTGCCGAAGAACATCGGCTTCGTCGAGGTCGCGCCGATCCTCTGTGCCGGCGTCACCGTCTACAAGGGCCTGAAGGTCACCGACACCAAGCCCGGCGACTGGGTGGTGGTCTCCGGCATCGGTGGCCTGGGCCACATGGCCGTGCAGTACGCGAAGGCGATGGGTCTGAACGTGGCGGCGGTGGACGTGGACGACAGCAAGCTCGATCTCGCCACACGCCTAGGCGCGGCCATCACTGTCAACGCCAGGACCACCGATCCGGTCGCCTACCTGAAGAGGGAGATCGGCGGCGCTCATGGCGTCCTCGTCACCGCGGTTTCGCCGAAGGCATTCGAGCAGGCCACTGGCATGGTCCGCCGGGGCGGCACCGTGTCGCTCAACGGGCTGCCGCCGGGCCACTTCCCGCTCGAGATCTTCGGTATGGTGCTCAATGGCATCACCGTGCGCGGTTCCATCGTCGGTACTCGGCTCGATCTGCAGGAATCGCTGGACTTCGCCGCGAGGGGAAGGGTGTCGGCGACGGTGGCAACCGATCGACTGGAGAACATCAACGACGTATTCGCGCGCATGCGTGCCGGTGCAATCGAAGGTCGGATCGTACTGGACTTCGCCAGCTGACCACCGTGCATGAATGAAACGCTCATGACATCTTCTCCCTCTTGCGGCGGTCGTCCTCGGGCTTAGGTACCCCTGGTGAGCGTAGTAGAGGGCCTACCAGTGTGTAGGAGGTGCGTCGCGCACGCAGGCTCAATCAGCCTCGGCTAATCGCAATCGCGGGGTGGACCGCAGGCGACCGCCGGGGTTGTGACAGACCGGTAGCTCTCGGCATTCCGGTCTAGGACATAGGGACCGGTAGGGCGCGTAGTTTCAAACGGGAATCAGTTACGACTAAGGTCGATGATCGAGCAAGAATCAGCCCGTGCTTGCTGTGGAGTGAACCCATGCGCCATCGAGAGATGCATAGAGCCGACCGGACAGGCTGGCTGCGCGCGGCAGTTCTGGGTGCGAACGATGGCCTGATATCTACAAGCTCACTTGTGGTGGGCGTAGCTGCCGCTAGCTCGTCCAGTGAAAGCATCTTGATCGCTGGACTTGCAGGGTTAGTGGGCGGTTCCCTATCGATGGCAGCCGGTGAATACGTTTCTGTCAGCTCGCAGGCTGACACCGAAAATGCAGATACCGCCAAAGAGAGAGCGGAGCTACTCGCCGAGCCCGACGCGGAACTGCGCGAGCTCACTGCAATATACGAGAGGCGCGGGCTTAGCCAGTCGCTGGCTAAGCAGGTAGCGGTTGAACTTACCGCCCACGACGCGCTATCGGCTCATTTGCGCGATGAGCTGGGCATTCACGAGCAAACTAGAGCCAAGCCCTTGCAGGCAGCCATTTCGTCGGCGATCTCGTTCTGCATGGGCGCTACACCCCCCATCGTGATCGCACTGGTCTGGAGCACTGATCACCTTGAGTGGCGGGTAAGCATTGCCTCGCTGGCGTTGCTCGCTGGGTTGGGTGCGCTTGCGGCGCACTTGGGAGGCGCCTCTCTCCTTCGTGGAGCTTTCCGTGTGACGCTATGGGGGGCGCTGGCCATGGCGGCGACAGCAGGCATCGGAAGCCTTACCGGCGGACTCGGCTGACTCATGGTCAAGGACAAAGCGCGCGGCGCCTCCTCCCACTCCGAGTCTGGAATGGCAAGCCGCTCGCTTGTCGTGCTGCTTGTCGGAGGACCTTACGATGGGCAGGATATCGTCGTGACACCCGAAGAATGGATGAGCGGAACATTGCTTCGCCACAAGTTTAGGTACGCAGCGAAAGAACGGCCTCCTGCTTCCAAGTGTAGTAGTGGTGCCTTGCGGGAGTATCATTTCCTGACATCCGATTGATTTCGTATCCTCGGAGCACAGTCATGCTGAAGAAGGTGATCGTAGCGTCGGCTCTGCTGCTTCTGACGGCCTGGATCGTTGTTGTCTTCGTAACGCCCTGGCCAAGCGTCCTGGTCATCCGATCTGTATTTGACATGGGGGCGGAGGAAGCATCGGCGGCACTTGCCCCGAAGGTACCTGGGGATGTCCAAGTTCAGGAGGGTTTGTCTTACGACTCCGCTGATCCGGATGCTCTGCTTGACATCTATCGTGGCGCCGGCTCATCGAAGAACGGCCCCACCATCGTTTGGTTCCATGGTGGCGGATTTGTCTCCGGCCGGAGACAGGACGTCTCCAATTATCTAAAGATCCTCGCCGGCAATGGATTCACGGTAGTCAACGTGGATTACACCGTCGCGCCCGAGGCTGCTTATCCCGGGCCTATTCGACAAGCCAATAAGGCGCTTGCATACCTAACCGCGAATTCTGTGCCCCTTAGACTAGATACCGACAAGCTCGTCCTTGCGGGAGATAGCGCAGGATCACAGATCGCCGCTCAGACTGCAGCCATGCTGACAAATTCCGAATACGCGCGGCTGCTAGGCATAACGCCTGGCACGTCTGCCGATCAGATAGCAGGCGCGCTGCTGTACTGCGGTGTCTACGATGTCACGCAGATGGGTGACGGAGGTGGCATTCTCGGTTGGTTCGTCAAGTCGACGACCTGGGCCTACAGCGGGAAACGCAATTGGCGCGATGTCCCGGGCTTCAAGTCAATGGTCATCGCACCCTATGTGACCTCGGCCTTCCCGAAGACCTTTATTAGCGCAGGCAATGCGGATCCGCTGGGGCTTCAGTCCGTTGCGCTTTCCGGTGAGTTGGCGAAGCATGGCGTTGAGGTGTCTGAGCTGTTCTTTCCCGCGGGCCATCAACCGCCGCTCGGTCACGAGTATCAATTCGACCTCGAATTGGAGGCAGGCCAGATCGCTCTGAAACGCTCGGTGGATTGGCTCAGGACTCTTTAGCCTAGGGCGGCGCGGCCAGATGTCTGCTTCTGGCCGCGGATTCATATGATCGACGCAACACACGGATAGCTGCGTAGGCAGCAGGAGTGTTGCGGATGAAGCGCAGGAAAAGGATCTACTACACCGACACCCAGAAGGCACTGATGTGGGATCGCTGGCA
>NZ_JACVAK010000006.1 GCF_014851805.1 Pseudoxanthomonas sp. PXM02 | reverse complement strand
GCCGAGATCCGCGAGCCGTCGCCGCGGCCCGCGCCGGCCGCCGCGACGCCTGCGCCCGCACCGGCCACGACCGGCACGTCGGCATCGCCCGCGCGATCCACTGCCCCCGCGCCGGGGACATCGACCGCGGCGTCTACGGCGCCCCGCGGCACGACGGCGCCTTCGTCCACCACGCGTGGCCCGCTGCCGGCCGCACAGGCAGGGGGATGGAATACCCCGGCGCGCGCGGACGATTGGGGCAACTCGCGGCGCGAGGTGGCCGGCGACAGCGCAGCCGACGGCCGCACCCAGCCGGGGCTCTACAACGCGGATGGCAGTCTGCGCGTGCCCGGCAATGCCGGCGACATCGCCACGGCGCAGCGTGGCGCCCCCGGCGGCGGCAACGACCAGTGGACGCGCGAGCGGCTGGACGAGGCAGGCACCTGGTTGCAGCGCCCGCCCTATGACTACGAGCCCACCAGCTTCGACAAGTACTGGGTGCCGAGCGAATCGCTGCTGGCGGAGTGGGTGCGGCGGAACGTGCGCGAGGTCGACATCCCCATCCCGGGCACCAACATGAAACTGAAGTGTTCGATCTCGGTGCTGCAACTGGGCGGTGGCTGCGGCCTCGGCAGCCTGTTCCCCGATCCGCCCGAAGCGCGTCCGCCGCCGGACATTCCGGTCAAGCGCAAGCCGATTCCGACCGACAGCTGATCACCAGGTGGGGGAGCTGTGAGAGCGATGTCAGTCGCGATAGAGCATTGGGACAGTTCATCGCGACTGACATCGCTCCCACAGGAACCAGCATCACCACAAACAGAAACGGAGCCTTGCGGCTCCGTTTTGCATTCCCGGCGAGGGAAGACAGCTTCTCAGCGGTGCACGTTGTGCAGGTCGCGCAGCTGCGCGGGGCGCGAGCCGAAGTAGGCGGCGAGGTCGGAGATGTCCTGGTCGCTCAGGCTGGCGGCCTGCGGCGACATCAGGGCGTGCTGGCGATCGCCGCTGCGGTAGGCCTGCAGCGCATGCGCCAGGTAGTCGCCGTACTGGCCGCCCAGCTTGGGGTAGGTGTCGTCGATCGGCGCGTTGCCTTCGGCGCCGTGGCAGTCCACGCAGCTCTGGCCGGTGGCCTGGCCCTTGGCCTTGGCCAGTTCCTCACCCTTGGCGATGTGGCCCTTCGGCAGGCCGGCCGACGAGCTGGAACCGTGCTGGCCGCTGGCGTGGCCGGGATTCTCGGCCGAAGCCTCGGTGCTTTCCTTCGAGCAAGCCACCAGGGTGAGGGCCGCAAACAGGACGATGGCTAGACGCTGGGCGTGCTTGGCGTTGGGCATGGTGGGATTACTTGACGGTGGAAAGGAAAGCAGCGATGTCGGCGATGTCCTGGTCGGAGAAGCTCTGCGCCTGGGCCTGCATCGTGGGGTGCTTGCGGTTGCCGTTGCGGTACTCGATCAGCGCGTTGGCCAGGTAGTCGGCCGACTGGCCGCCGATCTTCGGTACCTTGAAGCTCGGATAGGCGTTCTTGTAACCCTCGATGCCGTGGCAACCCTGGCAGGTGTAGGTGAGGGTACGGCCGGTGTCGGGATTGCCGACCAGCGGCTTGGGTGCGGCGGCGGGAGCGGCTGCCGGGGCGGCTGCTTCGGCGGTGGCCGGCGCGGCCGGGGTTTCCTGTTGGGCGGTCAGGGCGGCCAGCGGGAGGGCGGCCAAGGCAAGGCAAGCGGCGAGCGGCAGCGGTCGCATCATTCTCGGAAAACTCTCAGGTTGCGCGCGCCACGGACCACCGCAGCGCTTGGCTGAACGCAGTATAGCCTGCGACCGAATGTCACGCACAGGCACGGTGCAGTCCGCCTGTTCCGCCACTGACGACGCGCCGCCGAGTGGTTGCCGCGCGGCGCTGCACGTCGACGTTGGCAACAACATGGCACCGGACAAGCAGCTAACAGTCGAGCGATGGCGTCCGCGCGCCATGGTCGCGCTGCGAACTTTCGAGGGGGCAGCACGAAGCCCGACGCAAGTCACCATGACCTTCGGCGCATGGAAGTCGTTCAGGGGTGATATACCTTCATACAACACCACCACAACACCACCACGGTACCGCCCCATGTCCCGACCCCGCCCCCACTCCGGCCGTTCCTACCTGCGCCTCGCACTGATCCCCGTGCTCAGCGGCCTGCTGGTCCTGTCCGCCTGCAAGGGGGGTGGTCCCACGCCCGAGGCCCAGGCCAAGAACGGCGAGGAAAAGAAGGAGTCCGAGGCCGTCCCGGTCGAGGTGGCCCAGGCCACCCGGCGCGCAGTGGCCGCCAGCTACAGCGGCACCACCACGCTGGAGGCGCTGGGCGAGTCCCAGGTCGTTGCCAAGACCTCTGGTGTCGCGCTGGCCGTGCTGGTCGAGGAAGGGCAGGTGGTCCGTGCCGGCCAGGCGTTGGTGCGGCTGGACCCTGACCGCCCGCGCCTGCAGGTCGCCCAGGCCGCAGCGCAGATGCACAAGCTGGAGAACAACTACCGGCGCGCCCAGCAACTGGTCGAACAGCGGATGATCAGCGCCAACGACGTGGACCAGATCAAGTACGACCTGGAGAACGCGCGCGCCGTCTACCGCGCCGCGTCGCTGGAACTGTCCTACACCACGATCACCGCGCCGATCTCCGGCGTCGTCGCATCGCGCTCCATCAAGTCCGGCAACTTCGTGCAGATCAACTCGCCGATCATCCGCATCGTCGACGCCTCACGGCTGGAAGCCACGTTGAATGTGCCCGAGCGCGAGATCGCCAAGCTCAAGCCGGGGCAGGCCGTCGGGCTGGCGGTGGATGCACTGCCGGGCAAGAAGTTCACGGGTACGGTGGATCGCGTCGCGCCGGTGGTCGACAACGGAACCGGTACGTTCCGCGTGGTGGCCTCGTTCTCCGGCGACGGCGAATTGCAGCCGGGCATGTTCAGTCGCCTCAACATCAACTACGACCAGCGCGCCGATGCGTTGGTGGTGCCGCGCACCGCCCTGCTGGAAGACGGCGGCGAGCCTGCCGTGTACGTGGTCCGTGATGGCAAGGCGCAGCGCGCTGTACTGAAGCTGGGTTACAACGATGCCGGGTGGGTCGAAGTGCGCGAAGGTCTGAAGCCCGGCGACCAGGTCGTGATCGCAGGCAAGGCAGCGTTGCGCGAAGGCAGCGCCGTGCAGGTGATCGGACAGGACAAGAAGGCTGCCACCGTGGCCAAGGCGCCGGCCGCAGAAGCGAGCAAGCAATGAGTGCGCACGGACCTTCGTCCGGCGGTGGCTTCGACCTGATCGAGTTCTCCACGCGCCGGCGCGTCACCATCGCGATGATGACGCTCACCCTGGTGCTGTTCGGCCTGATCTCGCTGTCCAGCCTGAAGGTCGAGCTGCTGCCGGACCTGAGCTATCCGACGCTGACCGTGCGCACCGACTATGAAGGTGCGGCGCCGGCGGAAGTGGAAACGCTGATCTCGCAACCGGCGGAAGAGGCCCTGGGCATCGTCAAGGGCCTGCGCAAGCTCAAGTCGATCTCGCGCACCGGGCAGAGCGATGTGGTGCTCGAGTTCGCGTGGGGCACCGACATGCAACAGGCCGGCCTGGACGTGCGCGACAAGATGGAAACGCTGCAGCTGCCCCTGGAGGCCAAGGCTCCGGTGCTGCTGCGCTTCAATCCGTCCACCCAGCCGATCATGCGCCTCGCACTGTCTTCGAAGCAGGAGGCCGGCAACGAGGCCGATGCGATCCGCCGACTGATGGAGTTGCGTCGTTACGCCGACGACGACCTCAAGCGCAAGCTCGAGCCGGTTGCGGGCGTCGCCGCCGTCAAGGTCGGCGGTGGCCTGGAAGACGAAGTCCAGGTCGACATCGACCAGCGCAAGCTGGCCCAGTTGGGCCTGTCGCTGGATACCGTGATCCAGCGTCTGCAGCAGGAGAACGTGAACCTCTCCGGTGGCCGCCTGGAGGAAGGCTCGCAGCGTTACCTGGTGCGCACCGTCAATCAGTTCACTACGGTCGAACAGATGCGCGAGATGCTGCTGACCACGGCGGCAGGATCCTCGTCCAGCAGCTCGACCGGCACCAACCAGCAGCTGATGACGGCGATCCTGGGCAGCAGCGATCCCAACGTGATCGCCGCGCTTCGCAGCGACGCCAGCGGTGGTGCGCCCAGCGTGCGTTTGAAGGACGTGGCCGATGTGCGCCAGGGTTACAAGGAGCGCGAAGCGGTGATCCGCAGCGCCGGCCACGAGGCGGTGGAACTGGCGATCTACAAGGAAGGTGACGCCAACACCGTGTCGACCGCCGATGCGCTGGAACAGCGCCTGGAAATCATCCGCAAAGAGTTGCCCAAGGACATCGAGATGACGGCCGTGGAGGACCAGTCGGTCTTCATCCGCCACGCCATCAAGGACGTCAAGGTCGATGCGGTGATCGGTGGCCTGCTGTCCATCCTGATCATCTTCCTGTTCCTGCGCGATGGCTGGAGCACCTTCGTCATCTCGCTGTCGTTGCCGATCTCGATCATCGCCACATTCTTCTTCATGGGCCAGTTGGGCCTGAGCCTGAATGTCATGTCGCTGGGTGGCCTGGCCCTGGCCACCGGCCTGGTCGTCGACGACTCGATCGTGGTGCTGGAGTCCATCGCCAAGGCCCGCGAACGCGGCATGGGCATCCTTGAAGCGGCGATCAAGGGCACGCGTGAGGTGTTCATGGCGGTGGTGGCATCGACGCTGACCACGATCGCGGTGTTCCTGCCGCTGGTGTTCGTCGAGGGCATCGCCGGCCAGCTGTTCCGCGACCAGGCGTTGACGGTGTCGATCGCCATCGCGGTGTCGCTGGTGGTGTCGATGACGCTGATCCCGATGCTGAGCGCCCTGAAGGGCCGTCCGCCGCTGGAATTCCCGGCCGAGACGCCGCGTGAGCCGTGGCGTCCGGAGAGCCGCTGGAAGAAGCCGGCGGCCTATGCGGGACGTGGTATCGGCGCCCTGTTCCGTTATGGCTTCTTCTGGCTGGTGTGGCTGGTGGTGCGGATCTTCCGCGGCCTCGCCGCGGTGATCGGGCCGGTGATGCGCAAGGCCAGTGACCTGGCGATGGCGCCGTATGGGCGGGCCGAAGCCGGCTACCTGCGGATCCTTCCGGCCGCGTTGAAGCGTCCCGTCCCCGTGCTGGGCGGCGCGGCGCTGGCGTTCGCGCTGACCCTCGCTGCGCTGCCGCTGCTGGGCGTGGACCTGATTCCGCAGCTGGCGCAGGACCGCTTCGAAATGACCGCCAAGCTGCCGCCGGGCACGCCGCTCGCACAGACCGACGCCCTGGTGCGCGAGGTGCAGCGTGCGCACGCGGGTGAAGATGGCGTGCGTCTGCTTTACGGGGTATCCGGCACCGGCACGCGGCTCGACGCCAGTCCCACCGAAAGCGGCGAGAACATCGGCAAGCTGTCGGTGGTGATGACCGACAACGCGCGCGAGCAGGGGCTGACCGAACGTTTGCGCGAGACGATGAAGCAGTGGCCGGAGGCCCAGGTCGACTTCGCCCGCCCGGAGCTGTTCGCACTGGCGGCGCCGCTCGAGATCGAGATCGAGGGCAACAACCTGGAGTCGATCCGCGTGGCAGGCAACCGCCTGGCCGAGCTGCTGCGGCAGAGCCCGCACTACGCCGACGTGAAGTCGACGGTGGAGCAGGGCTTTCCGGAAATCCAGATCGTGTTCGACCAGGACCGCGCAGCTGCGCTGGGCCTGACCACGCGACAGATCGCCGATGCCGTGGTCAACAAGGTGCGCGGCAACGTCGCCACGCGCTACAGCTTCCGCGACCGCAAGATCGACGTTCTGGTGCGCGTGCAGGAATCCGAGCGAGCCTCGGTCGACGACATCCGCCGCCTCATCGTCAATCCCAGCGGCAACAAGCCGGTGGAGCTGATCTCGGTGGCCGACGTCATCGCCACCACCGGTCCGAGCGAGATCCACCGTGCCGACCAGCGTCGCGTGGCCATCGTTTCGGCCAACCTGCGCGACATCGACCTGGGCACTGCCATCACGGAAGTGCGCGACATGGTGGCGGAGAACCCGCTGGGCACCGACGTGGGCATGCGCATCGGCGGCCAGGGCGAGGAGCTGGGCGAGTCGATCAAGTCGCTGCTGTTCGCGTTCGGTCTGGCGATCTTCCTGGTCTACCTGGTCATGGCGTCGCAGTTCGAATCGCTGCTGCATCCGTTCGTCATCCTGTTCACCATCCCGCTGGCGCTGGTCGGTGCGGTGGCGGCCCTGCTGCTGTCCCGTTCGCCGGTGTCGGTGGTGGTGTTCATCGGCCTGATCCTGCTGGTCGGCCTGGTGGTGAAGAACGCCATCATCCTGATCGACAAGGTCAACCAGTTGCGCGAAGAGGGCGTGGCCAAGCGCGTCGCGTTGGTGGAGGGCGCTCGCTCGCGCCTGCGCCCGATCATGATGACCACCCTGTGCGCGGTGTTCGGGTTCCTGCCGCTGGCGCTCGCCTTCGGCCAGGGTGCCGAAGTGCGCTCCCCGATGGCGATCACGGTGATCGGCGGCCTGCTGGTGTCCACGCTGTTGACGCTGCTGGTGATCCCGGTGGTGTACGACCTGCTGGACCGCAAGCCGGATGAGTTCTACGCCGAACGCGGTCGTCGCGCGCGACTGGTCGCCGCGCAGGCCGAGCAGGTGATCTCGCACGAGGACGATCCTCTCGGCGGCGTCGAGGGCTGATCCGGATGAACATTACCGAGCTGTCCATCCGGCGTCCCGTCACCACCATCATGCTGTTCGTGTCGATGGTGGTGATCGGCCTGATCGCCTCGTTCCGGCTGCCACTGGAGGCCGAGCCGGAAGCCACCATCCCGTTCTTCTTCGTGTCGTTGCCGTATCCGGGATCGACCCCGGAAGAGGTCGAGCGCAACCTGCTGCGTCCGGTGGAGGAAGCCATCGCCACGATGCCGGGCATCAAGACGATGAACTCGCGCGCCAATGCCGAAGGCGGCCAGATCCAGGTCGAATTCAGCGATTGGGACCGGGACATCGCGATGGCCGCCTCCGAGGCGCGCGAACGCATCGATGCGGTGCGGGACGAGCTGCCGGACGATTTCCGCCGCTATTACGTGCAGCGCTGGAGCACCAGCGACCAGGAGGCGATCAGCCTGCGCCTCAGTAGCCAGGAAGACCTGACGGCCCGCGCCGATCTGCTGGAGCGCAGCATCAAGCAGCATCTGGAGCGGCTGCCGGGCGTGGCACGCGTGGAGGTGGAGGGCGTGGCCAGGCAGGAAGTGCTGGTGGCGCTGGACAAGGATCGCATCAGCGCGCACGGGGTCGCGCTCAACGAGCTGGTCAGCAAGTTGCAGGCGGCCAACTTCTCCGTGTCCGCCGGGCAGATCACCGAGAACGGCCGTCGCCTGCGCGTGCAGCCGCGCGGCGAGTTGCTCGAACTGCAGGCGTTGCGTGACCTGCCTATCGATGGCCGCGGCACGCGCCTGTCCGATATCGCCGATGTCAGCCTGCAGCCGCAGCGCATGAACTACGTGCGCAAGATGGAAGGCAAGCCCAGCGTAGGCGTGGACATCTACAAGGAGCGTTCGGCGAACCTGGTGGACCTGTCGAGGACGGTGGGCAAGGAAGTCGAGGTGCTGCGGCAGGACCCGGCCATGCGCGGGGTCGACATCGAGGTGGCCTGGGACTCGGGCAAGGCGGTGACCAGTTCGCTGCTCGCGCTGGCCGAGGCCGGTGCGATCGGCCTGGTGCTGTCGGTGATCGTGCTGTACGCATTCCTGCGTCACTGGCCATCCACGCTGATGGTGTCGATGGCGATCCCGATCTGCTTCATCATGACGCTGGGCTTCATGTACTTCGTCGGGATCAGCCTGAACATCATCTCGATGATGGGCCTGCTGCTGGCGGTCGGCATGCTGGTCGACAACGCCGTGGTGGTGGTCGAGAGCATCTACCAGGAGCGGGAGAAGTTCCCCGACCAGCCCGAGGTAGCCTCGATCATCGGCACGCGGCACGTCGCCATCGCGCTGTCGGCCGGCACCCTGTGCCACTGCGTGGTGTTCCTGCCGATGATGTTCGGCGAGAAGAACATCATCACGATCTACCTGTCGCAGCTGGCGGTCACCATCTCGTTCTCGCTGCTGGCGTCGTGGCTGGTGGCGGTGAGCCTGATCCCGATGCTGTCGGCACGGATGAAGACGCCGCCTGCGGTGAAATCGCCGCTGATCAGCCGTCTGCAGGCCCGCTACGCACGCGTGCTGCGCTGGACACTGGAGCACCGCGGCTGGAGTGTCGCCGGCATCCTGCTGATCTCGGCGATCAGCGTCTTCCCGATGATGAACACCAGCGGCGGTGGCGACGAGAACGATCCTGACGAGATCAACATCTTCTACCAATGGAAGGGGGCTTATTCGAAGGAGGAGATGGGCAAGGAAGTGCAGCGGGTTGAGGATTTCGTCAATGCCAACCGCAAGGAGTTCCATATCAAGCGGGTGTACAGCCGCTATTCCGAGCAGGGCTGGGCGCAGACGCGGCTCTACCTGGACATCGATGACCGCGAGGTCAGCAAGAAGATCGAAGAGGAGGTCCGCAAGGGCTTGCCGCAGTCGGCGCGGGCCAAGATCGGTATCGGCTGGCCGGGCGGCATGGGCAGCGAAGGCCAGGGCGTACGCTTCAGCCTGATCGGCGATTCCAGCCAGACCCTGCAGGAGTTGGCCGAGGACATCATGCCGATCCTGGCGCGCGATCCGAAACTGCGCGACGTGCGCGTGGATGTCGGCGACGCCAATTCCGAGCTGGCGGTCCAGGTGAACCGCGAGCGTGCTGCGTCCTACGGCTTCAGCGCGCAACAGGTGGCGCAGTTCGTCGGCATGGCATTGCGCGGATCGTCGCTGCGCGATTTCCATCGCGACGACGTGGAGATCCCGGTCAACGTGCGCTTCGCCGGATCGGACCACTACGGCATCGAGGATCTGTCCTCGTTCATGGTGCGCAGCGCCTCGGGTCAGGAAGTCCCCCTGCTGGCGATGGTCGACGTCAACGTCAATCCCGCTGCCACGTCCATCCAGCGCCTGAACCGACAGACCATGCTGCGGATCGAGGCGGGGCTCGCCAAGGATGTGTCGATGGAGGACGCGCGCAAGTCCGTGGAAACCACGCTGGACGGCATGGAGTTCCCGCCCGGCTACGGCTACACGTTCAACGGCGCCGGCTTCAACATCAACTTCGACGGCATGGACCAGATGGTGACCGCGATCATGATCGCGCTGGTGCTGATGCTGGTGATCATGGCGGCGGTGTTCGAGTCGCTGCTGTTCCCGGTCGCCATCATGTCCTGCGTGCTGTTCTCGATCTTCGGCGTGTACTGGCTGTTCTGGTTGACGGGAACGGAGATGAACATCATGGCCGTGATCGGCATCCTGGTGCTGATGGGCGTGGTGGTCAACAACGGCATCGTGATGATCGAGCACATCAACAATCTCCGGCGGCGTGGCATGGCGCGGACGGATGCGCTGGTGGAAGGCAGTCGCGAACGCCTGCGCCCGATCATGATGACGATGGGCACGGCGATCCTGGCCATGATCCCGATTGCGCTGAATACGCAGACGGCCGACGGCATGCCGCCCTACCACCCGATGGCGCGCGCCATCGCCGGTGGCCTGGCGTTCTCCACCGTGGTCAGCCTGCTGTTCCTGCCGACCATCTACGCATTGCTGGACGACTTGCGCAGCGGGACGGCCCGTTCGATCAAACGCGCTCGCCAGCGCCGCGGCGAGTCGCCTGTCGTGGCAAGCGCCGCCAGCCCGCAAGGGGATTGATGCGGACAGCAAAAAAGCCGGGCAATGCCCGGCTTTTTTCTTTGGATGGATATCGCAGGGGACTCAGCCGACCAGCTTGCCCAGCATGCGCAATCCGCCTGTCCATACGCCGATGGCGGTGCCGAGGCTGGTCAGGAAGAAATTCAGCAGCACGCGGGCCACGCGATTCTTCCACCAGCCGCGCATGGTCTGCACATCGTCGCGCAACGCCATGAAGTCGGCGTACGTCGGCTTGCGCAGCGTGGCCTCCACGAAGGCGCTGACCGTGCCCGAGGCGAGCGCAGGATGCAGGGGCGTGAGCGGGGACGAGATGAAGGCGGCGAGGATGCTGAGCGGATGTCCGCCTGCGATCGCGCACCCGATGGCGCCCAGGATGCTGGTGGCCAACACCCATTGCAGCAGCAGGTCCGAACCCACTTCGACGCCGCCCTGCCAGAAGCCCCAGGCGAAACCGCCGACGAGGAACAGGCCGATGATGACTTCCATCCACGGGAAGCGCGACTTGGCCTTCACCACTTCGAGTGATCGACGCAGTTCGGCCGGGTCGGCGGTGTCGTCCTGCAGGTGCCGGGTCAGGCCGGGCAGGTGGCCCGCACCGACCACCGCGAGGACGCGGTAGGGCGATGCGGCGTCGGCCGGCTTTCCGGCGGCGACCTGGCGCAGCGCCGCCGCCATGTACTGGTCGCGCTCGGCGATGATGGTGCGGTACAGCTGCGGGCTTTCGGCGGCGAACTCGCCGAAGCTCGACTCCATCATGTCGCCCTGCTTGAGCTTCTCGATCTCGTCGTCGCCGACTTCCTCGTCGCCGAACATGCTGGCCATGATGCCGGCGCCGACCTTGGTCCGCTGCCACCAGCCCAGCGACTGCAGCGCGCGCTTGAAGGTCAGCCCGACTTCGCGGTCGATCAGGTGCACGGGCAGGCCCCGTGCCTGCGCATCCAGTGCGCCAGCCTTCAGTTCCTCGCCGGGTTCGACGTCGAGTTGCTCGGCCAGGCGCCGCTGGTAGGCGGCCAGCGCCAGGTTGGCGGCGAATAGATGTGTCTTGCCCTCGCGGATCACCTTCACCAGGTCCAGGCGCGCCAGGGTGTCCGGATCGGTCAGCGACTGCAGTCGGCCGGCGTCCAGTTCCACCGCGACGCTGTCGTAGTCGCCACTGGCGACGGCAGCGCGGACGGCGTCGACGCTGGCGCGCGACACGTGCGCCGTGCCGAGCAGGGTGAAGTGCACGCCGTCGCGTTCGACGATCTCGTGGGGCTGGCCGTGCAGCGGATCGGCGACGGCGGTATTCGATTCGGTCATCGTGTCATTCGTCTTGCGGAGGCGCGGTGGTACCGGCGCCGAGGGTTCGTTGCATCTGCACGGTGTCCAGCCAGCGGTCGTGCTTCCAGGCGATGCCGCGGAAGATGCCGACCAGGGTGAAGCCGAACTTCTCGTGCAGCCGGATGGAGGCGGTATTGGTGGGCTCGCCGATCACCGCGATCATCTGCCGGTAACCGCGCGCTTCGCAGGCATCGATCAAGGCCTGCATCAACGCAGCGCCGATGCCCTGGCCCTGCTGGCCGGGCACGACATAGACCGAGTTCTCCACCGTCTTGCGGTAGCCGGCGCGCGCGCGATAGCTGCTGGCGTAGGCATAGCCGACGAAGTGGCCATCGAGCTCCGCTACGAGGTACGGATAGCCGGCGTCCAGCACGCCCTGCATGCGCCGCGCCATCTCGGCGTCGTCCGGCACGTCGTACTCGTAGGTGTTGACGTGGTGGCGGACTTCGTCGGCGTAGAGAGCGGCGATGGCCGGCACATCGGCCGGCACGGCATCACGGACGATCAACGGCACGGTGCGGTCTCAGTCGATGTAGCGCTTGAGCAGGTCGCCGTACGCGTCGATGCGGCGGTCGCGCAGGAACGGCCAGATGCGGCGCACGTGTTCGCTGCGCGCCATGTCGACCTCGGCCATCAGGATGGTTTCATCGGTGCCGGCTTCGGCGATGAACTCGCCCTGCGGTCCGAGCACGTGGCTGTTGCCCCAGAACTGGATGCCGGATGCGCCGAGCGGCGAAGGCTCGTGTCCGACGCGGTTGCAGCTGAGCACCGGCAGGCCGTTGGCGACGGCATGGCCGCGGTGGCTCAGCACCCATGCGTCGCGCTGGCGGTTCTTCTCGGGCTGTTCGTCGTCCGGATCCCAGCCGATCGCGGTGGGATACAGCAGCAGGTCGGCGCCGGCCAGCGCCATCAGTCGCGCGGCTTCCGGATACCACTGGTCCCAGCACACCAGCACGCCAAGGCGGCCGACGGAGGTATCGATGGGCGTGAAGCCGATGTCGCCCGGCGTGAAATAGAACTTTTCGTAGAACCCGGGATCGTCCGGGATGTGCATCTTGCGGTACTTGCCCGCGATGCTGCCGTCCTTTTCATAGACGACGGCGGTGTTGTGGTACAGCCCGGCGGCGCGGCGTTCGAACAGCGAGGACACGAGGACTACGTCGTGCTGCTTGGCCAGCTGGCCGAGGCGCTCGGTGCTGGGGCCCGGGATCGGCTCGGCCAGGTCGAACTCGCTGACGGACTCGTGCTGGCAGAAATAGGCGCCGTTGTGCAGTTCCTGCAGCAGGACCAGCTTCGCGCCCTGCTTGGCCGCTTCGGCGACGCGCGCCTCGATCACCGACAGGTTGGCGTCGGCATCGCCGTGGTTCTTTTCCTGGATCAGGGCAACGGGCAGGGTGGTGCGGCTCATCGTGCGAGGCGGGGGCTATCGAGGGGAGGGCGCATGGTACCGCGTCCTCCGTGACGGCAGGCGTCCCCGGGGTGAACGCGCGGGTCAGGTGACCTCGCGCGCCGCTTCCAGCCGTTTCTGCCGTCGCCCCAGCGCCACACCGGTGATCGCCCAGGCCGCCGCCACGCCGGCACCGATGAACATCGCCGCCGCGGGATGCTCGGCCAGCACATCGAGCGCGCGTTTGACCCAGCCGCTCAGCGCATCGCCGCCGCGATAGACCACGGTGTCGATGAAATTCTTCGCCTTGTACTTCTGCTCGGCGGGCACGACCGTGTACAGCATCTCGCGGCCGGGCCGCACGAAGGCGTATTCGCCCGCGCGACGCACCACCATCACCACCACGAAGACGGCGAACACCGGCGCCAGTGCCAGCCACAGGAAACCCGCTGCGACGACCACCGGCACTGCCGCCAGCAGCACACCGACGCCGAGCTTCTGCGCAATGCGGCCGGTGATGAATACCTGGCTGATGATGGCGAGTGTCTGCACGACGGTATCGATCAGGCCGAAGACCTGGGTCTGCTCTTCCTTGCTGGTGAAGCGTTCGGCGACCAGCTTGGCCTGCTCGAAATAGAGGAACGTGGTCACCGTCGCCAGCAGCAGCACGAAGAAGGCGATGCCGAGCAGATACGGCGACCGGAATACCGCCGTGGCGCCGGCGAACGGATTGCCGCCCAGTGGCCGCTGCCGCTGTTCCGCGGAGCTGGCGCCGGCGGGCAGGGGATGGCGGTCGCGCCAGCGGTGCAGCCAGGTCGCGGTAGCGGCGCTCGCGCCGATCAGCAGCGCCGACAGCAGCATCAGGCCGCCATGGCCCAGCGGTTTCACCAGCAGCGTGGTCAGCAGCGGGCCCGCCAGGCCGCCGAGGCTCGCACCCGCGGCGATCAGGGCGAACAGGCGCTTGGCTTCGTGGCTTTCCATCACGTCGGCCAGCACGCTCCAGGCCAGCGAGATCATCAGCAGGTTGATCACCGAGACCCAGATGTAGAACGTGCGCGCCAGCCACACGTCGTCCGGCGTCGCCAGCATCGCCGCGCCATAGCCCAGCAGGCTGGCAACGACCACGCCGAAGACCCAAGGCACGATCCTGCGTCGCGAGACACGGGACGCGATCCAGCCATACAGCGGCAGCACTGCGAGCGTGGCGACGAACGTGCCCGTGAACAGCCACTGCAGGTTGTCGACGCCACCTGCCACGCCCATCGTTTCGCGGATCGGGCGGAGCATGAAGTAACCCGCGAACAACAGGAAAAACATCGCCAGCCCCGCGCCGACCACGGGCGCTTCGTGGTCGCGGACATTGAACAGACGGGCAAGCCAGCCGGCGGCGCCGGGCGCAGTAGGCGATGGCATCGGGTCAGGCCACGGCAGCGATCAGCGCGTCTCGCTGCGCCGGAGTCAGGTCGGGACCCGTGCCAGCCTTCAGGTTGTCGGTCTGTCGATCGGGCTTGCCCGTGGCGGGAATGACGGCCGTCACCGCCGGATGGCTGAGCGCGAACTTCAGGAAGGCTTGCGCCCACGAGGTGACGCCCGCTTCGGTCAGCGCCGGCGGAACGGGCTTGTCCTTGACCTGCGCGAACAGTTTGCCGTCTTCGAAAGCCCGGTTGATCAGCACGGCGACGCCCAGCTCCTGCGCGAGCGGCAGCACGCGCTGCTCGGCGCCCCGGCTGATGACCGAGTAATTGATCTGCAGGAAGTCGGGCTTCTCGGCCTGCACGACATTGGCGAGTTCGTCCTGGGCGCGTTCGACGTAATGCGTCACGCCGACGTACTTCACCTTGCCTTGTGCCTTCAGTTCGCGCGCCACGGCCATCTGGGTCTTCAGATCGCCCAGGTTGTGGACCTGCAGCAGGGCGACCTTCTCGGTCTTGAGGCGACGCAGTGTGTCTTCGAACTGCGCGATGCCGGCTTCGCGTCCCGTCACGCCGGACAGCTTGGTCGCCAGCCAAGCCTTGCCCGTGAGCGCCTGCTCGGCAAGGAGTGCGCCCATGACGTCCTCGGCGACGCTGTAGGTGGGCGCGGTGTCGATCAGCGTCGCACCGGCGGCGAAGAAGCGCTTCAGCACTTCGCGCAGCGGATCCAGTTCGGCCGTGCTCTGGCCAACTTCGAAGCTGCCCGAGGTGCCCATGCCGATGACGGGGATACGTTCGCCGGTGGATGGGATGGCACGGGTATTCAGCGGCCCCGGTGCGGCTTCGGCTGGGGCGGACACCGCCGTGACAGCAGGCGGTGTCGCACCTACGCCACCTGCCTGCGCCGCGTCGCGGCAGGCGGCCAGCCCGAGGCCGGCGGTGGCCAGCGCAGTGGTCGTCAGGAACTTGCGTCGTGAATACACGGCCGTCTCCTCGATCAATGGGAAACGGTGGTTATCCGGGATCAGGCAAGGCGAGATGTAAACGAAGCGTTCAATCTGCGCCCAACTGATGTCACGGTGCCACGAGCCGTGGCGCCGTGGCGGCAATCAGCCCAGCACGCCTGCCGGGAGTTGCATGGTGATGCAATGCAGGCTGCCGTTCTGCCAGATCAGCGCGCGGCAAGGTACCTGCACGATCTCGCGATCCGGGTAGGCCTTTGCCAGCACGGCGGCTGCCTTATCGTCCGCCGCATCGCCGTAGGCCGGCATCAGCACGGCGCCGTTGATGATCAGGTAATTCGCGTATGACGCCGCCAGCCGGCGGCCGTTGTCGACCACCGGTTGCGCCCACGGCAGCGGGAACGGCGTGTACGGACGGCCATCGGCGGTGCGCAGGGCGGCGATATCGGCCGCCATGGCCTGCAGTTCTGCATGGTGCGTGTCGCTTTCGTCGTCGCAGGCCTGATAGACGATCGCATCGCCCGGCGCGAAGCGGGCGAGGGTATCGATATGGGCGTCGGTGTCGTCGCCTTCCAGATACCCGTGGTCCAGCCACAGCACGCGGTCCTGCTTCAGCCAGCGCGCGAGCTTCTCCGTCAGTTCCTCACGGGAAGCGTCCGGATGGCGCTCGTGCAGGCACTGCCACGTAGTCAGCAGAGTGCCCGCGCCATCGGTCTCGATGGCGCCACCTTCCAAAGCAAAATCAATGCTTTGCACGAAATAGTTGTGAAACAACTGCATGCCGGACAGTTCGCCGACCAGTCGGTCGTCGCGGCTGGCTTCGTATTTGCCGCCCCAGCCGGTGAAGCGGAAATCGAGCAGCTTGAAGCGATCGCCATCTCGCAGGGTGATCGGCCCGGAGTCGCGCAGCCAAGTGTCGTCGTATTCGGCCGGCACGAAACGTACGCGCGCCATGTCGACGCGTGCGGAACGAAGGCGTGCCTCGGCGTAGATCTGCAGGTCGTCGTCGGCGACGCAGATCACCACGTCCTGGAAGCGCGTGATGGCGGCAACCAGGGCGACATAGGTTTCTTCTACGTCGGCCAGGCGGTCGGCCCAGTCGGTCTCGGCGTGCGGCCACGCGATCAGGACCGCGGATTGGGGTTCCCACTCCGCGGGGAAGCGAAAGGCATCGGTCATGGCATCAATGTCGCGGCCGCGCCGCGCAGGTGTCAGCGGATGGGGGGCTTCGGGCCGATTTCCTCGGCGCTGGCCTTGTTGATCACCACGTCAATGACGCGGCTCGTTTCAAAGTATACGGTGAAACCCGGATACACCCAGCGCTGGATCACCGGCCATTGGCGCTTCTGTCCACCGCGCGGCTCAAGCTTCTGCTGCGGGGCGCCGAAGCGGGCTTCGACGTCGGCGGCGGTCTGGCCGCGGACCGGTGCGGCGGCAGGCGTTTCCTGCGTACGCTCGATCAACAAGGTGTCGGCCAGTGCCGGGCCGGACAGGCCGAGCAGGGCGATCAAGGGCAGGGCAAGGACGCGACGGCTCATGGTTGGGTTCCCCTAGGTGACCCGCCATTTATAACAAAAGGTCGAAAACAAAAAGCCGCCGCGCCGCAAGGAATGGGAAGGGTCGGACGGTCGGTGGTTCGCCACAGGTCCGAGCAACGAATGGGCAGCAACAAAAAAGCCGCCTTGCGGCGGCTTTCTGCGCATTGCCTGATCGCCATGCGGCGGTCAGGCAAGCCACGGTTCTCAGCGCTGGCGCGCCTTGAAACGGGGGTTGGACTTGCAGATCACGAAGACCTTGCCGCGGCGGCGGACCACCTTGCAGTCGCGGTGACGGGCCTTCGCCGACTTCAGGGAGGACAGGACCTTCATGAGTTGAAACCTCGGCGTAAAAGAATATGGGGTGAAGCGAAGCCCGCTATTCTAGCGGCAATTCCATTGGCTTATCAAGCGGTTGCATCGCATGACCGCGGAGGCGGCCTCGTCATGCCGCCTCGGACGCCATAATGGCGCCAGAAAATCCTCTGGAGCACCCATGTCCGATACCGTTCCCGTCCTCACCATCGATGGCCCCTCGGGGGCCGGCAAGGGTACCGTGAGCCGCCTGGTGGCAAGCCGCCTGGGCTGGCACTACTTGGATTCCGGGGCCTTGTACCGGGCGGTGGGTGTCGCGGCCAGTTGGGCGGATCTGGACGTTTCCGATCCCGCCGCCCTGGTCCGCTGCGCGTTCGACACCCGGGTCAGCTTTCGGGAGAGTGAGGCGGGATTGCGAGTGATCGTCGACGATCTGGACGCGACCGACGAGCTTCGTCTGGAAACGACCGGCGCCCTGGCGTCCGCCATTGCTGCCATCCCGGAAGTCCGTGCGGCCCTGAGGGAGCGGCAGCGGGCCTTCCGTCAGATGCCTGGGCTGGTGGCGGACGGTCGCGACATGGGGACGGTCATCTTTCCGGACGCTGCTTACAAGGTGTTTCTGACGGCAAGCGCCGACGAGCGGGCGGAAAGGCGCTATAAGCAGTTGAAAGACAAAGGGGTTTCCGTCACAATCGACGGTCTGCTGCGCGAGATCCTCGCCCGCGATGCCCGTGACGCCCAGCGCACGGTGGCGCCCCTGAGGCCGGCCGACGACGCCGTCCTCATCGACACCACCGGCCTAGGCATCGACGCCGTCGTCGAACGCGTGTTGGCCCTGGTGCCTGCACGCAAGGACTGATTCTCGTACTGCAGAAGGTCCGCGCGGAATCCTCCGTGCGGTTTTCCAACCACAACACTCACGGCCATACGCATCCCGCGCAGGCCGACAACGGGTGGACCGTACGCACTTCCTGTGCAGCGGTCTGTGTCATCAACCGAGTATTTTTCAATGACCGAATCATTTGCCGAACTGTTTGAACAGAGCCAGACCCAACTGGCCAAGCTGAAGCCGGGCGCCATCGTCACCGGCGTCGTCGTGGAAGTCCGCAACGACGTCGTGGTGATCAACGCCGGCCTGAAGTCCGAAGGCATCGTGCCGATCGAACAGTTCCGGAACGACGCCGGCGAAATCGACGTGGGCGTGGGCGACGAAGTGAAGGTGGCCCTCGACTCGATCGAGAACGGCTTCGGCGAAACCGTCCTCTCGCGCGAGAAGGCCAAGCGCGCCATGGTGTGGGACGAGCTGGAGCAGGCGCTCGAGAAGAACGAAACCATCACCGGTCGCATCAGCGGCAAGGTCAAGGGTGGTTTCACCGTCGACATCAAGGACGTCCGCGCGTTCCTGCCGGGTTCGCTGGTCGACGTGCGCCCCGTGCGCGACCCGGGCTACCTGGAAGGCAAGGAGCTTGAGTTCAAGCTCATCAAGCTGGATCGCAAGCGCAACAATGTGGTCGTCTCCCGCCGTGCGGTGGTCGAGAGCGAGCATTCGGAAGAGCGCGAGCAGCTGATGGACAAGTTGCAGGAAGGCGTGGTGCTGAAGGGTGTGGTCAAGAACCTCACCGACTACGGCGCGTTCGTCGACCTGGGCGGCATCGACGGCCTGCTGCACATCACCGACATGGCGTGGAAGCGCGTGCGTCATCCGTCCGAAGTCGTGGAAGTCGGCCAGGAGCTGGATGTCCGCGTGCTGAAGTACGACCGTGAGCGCAACCGCGTCTCGCTGGGCCTGAAGCAGCTGGGCGAGGATCCGTGGGACAACATCGCCCGCCGTTACCCGGCCAACAGCCGCGTGTTCGGCAAGGTCTCCAACGTCACCGATTACGGCGCGTTCGTCGAGATCGAGCCGGGCGTCGAAGGCCTGGTCCACGTGTCCGAGATGGACTGGACCAACAAGAACGTCAATCCGTCCAAGGTCGTGCAGGTCGGTGACGAAGTCGAAGTGATGGTGCTGGACGTGGACGAAGAGCGTCGCCGCATCTCCCTGGGTATGAAGCAGGTTGCTGCCAATCCGTGGGAAACCTTCGCGGCCACCCACAAGAAGAACGACAAGGTGTCCGGTCAGATCAAGTCGATCACCGACTTCGGCATCTTCATCGGTCTGGATGGCGGCATCGACGGCCTGATCCACCTGTCCGACATCAGCTGGAACACCACCGGCGAAGACATCGTGCGCAACTTCAAGAAGGGCGACACGCTGGAAGCCGTGGTGCTGGCCGTTGACCCGGAACGCGAGCGCATCAGCCTGGGCGTGAAGCAGCTGGAGCAGGATCCGTTCGGCCAGTACATGGCGGCGCACCCGAAGGGCTCGAAGGTCGAAGGTACGGTGAAGGAAGTGGACGCCAAGGGCGCCACGGTCGAACTGGCCGACGGCATCGAAGGCTACGTGATGGCCCGCGACATCAGCCACGACCGCGTGGACGATGCCAGCCAGCACCTGAAGGTCGGCGACAAGGTCGAAGCCAAGTTCATCGGCATGGACCGCAAGGGCCGCACCCTGCAGCTGTCGATCAAGGCGAAGGACGAAGCCGAGACCGCCGAGGCGCTGGCCGAGTACAACAAGTCGGCCGCCGAAGCGTCCACCGGTACCACCAGCCTGGGCGCGCTGCTGCGTGCACAGCTGGACGGTGGCAAGTCCGAGTAAGCGGCTCGCGCCGTTGCCGTATCACCCGCAGTAACGTTCCCCACCGGCCCGGCGACCCCGGGCCGGTGCGGGTACATCCGCCCGAATTCCGCATGCGATGACCAAATCCGAACTCATCGAGATCCTCAGCCGCCGCCAGCCGCACCTCAAGGCGGAGGACGTGGATCTGGCCGTCAAGGCACTGCTGGAGATGATGGGCGGCGCCCTGTCACAGGGCGATCGCATCGAGATCCGTGGCTTCGGCAGCTTCTCGCTGCATTACCGTCCGCCGCGCATGGGCCGCAACCCCAAGACGGGCGAGTCGGTCGCGCTGCCGGCCAAGCACGTTCCCCATTTCAAGCCGGGCAAGGAGCTGCGCGAACGCGTCAGCGACGTCACGCCCATCGAGGAAAGCGGCGAGTAAGCCCGCCCTTGGCGCGTGTCGTCCCGCGCCGACTCCGTTAAGCTAGGCGCCGTCCTGCAAGGAGTCGCCTGATGAACATGTTCCGCCTGGTCGTCGCACTGCTGTTCTTGGCCTACGGACTCATCATCGGCGTGCTCAATACGCAGCCGATCACGCTGAAACTCCTGTTCACCGAATTCCAGACCTCATCCGGGGTCGGCATCATGCTGTCCCTGCTCCTGGGGGTGGTGGTGGGGGGGCTGATCGTGGTTGCCACCCTGGTGTGGCCGCTGTACGCGAAGCTGCGCAAAGCAAACCGCGCAGCGTCGGTGACGACGAACGCAAACTCTTCCGCCGTTGACGGCGGTCTCTGAGCCATGGCCTTCCTGACCGAATGGTTCTGGTTCTTCCTGTTCCTTCCGCTGGCCGCACTCAGCGGCTGGATCATCGGACGCCGCGGTGGCCAGCGGCACGGTGATACACAGGTCAGCCGGTTGTCGAGCACCTATTTCCGCGGCTTGAACTACCTGCTCAACGAGCAGCCGGACAAGGCGATCGAACTGTTCCTGCACATCGCCGAGCTGGACAAGGAAACCTTCGAGACGCAGGTCGCGCTGGGACACCTGTTCCGCCGCAGAGGTGAAGTGGATCGCGCGATCCGGTTGCACCAGGGGCTGGTGCAGCGCACCGACCTGAGCGACGCCCAGCGCGTCCAGGCCCTGCTGGCCCTGGGCGAGGATTACATGCGTTCGGGGCTGCTGGATCGGGCGGAGACCGTCTTCACCGATCTGGCTCAGATTGATCAGCGCGCGCCGCAGGCGCTCAAGCATCTGATCGGTATCTACCAGGCCGAGCGCGACTGGGAGAAGGCGATCGACAACGCCCGTCGCTATGAAGAAGTGACGGCCGAACCGATGGGCAAGCTGGTGGCCCAGTTCGAGTGCGAACTTGCTGAGCGGCAGCGCACGGCGAACAACATCGAGGCCGCGCGGGCCGCCGTGGCGCGCGCATACCAGGCGGATGCAGGCAGCGTTCGCGCCGGCATCATTGAAGGGCGCATCGAGTCGGATGCCGGCAACGCCGAAGCGGCCGTCCGCGCCTTCGAGCGCGCCGCGCGGCACGATCCCGACTATCTACCCGAGGTGCTGCCCAGCCTGCTGGCCAGCTATGAGCAGGTGGGCGACCTGTCGGGCGCGCGCGCTTTCCTGTCGGAGATGTGCGAGCACTACCGCGGCATCGCGCCGGTGCTGGCCCTGACCAAGCTGGTCGAACGCCAGGAGGGCGTGGCGGCTGCTCGCGCCTATCTCGCCCGACAGCTGAAGGATCGACCTTCGGTCAGGGGCGAGGCGTCGCTGATCGACCTCACGCTGGCTGAGGGAGCGGATCCCGCCGCCACGCTGCACGACCTCAAGCACATCACCGATCAGTTGCTGGTACGCAATCCCAGCTACCGCTGCACGCGTTGCGGGTTCGGTGCGCGCACGCACCATTGGCAGTGCCCGAGCTGCAAGGAGTGGGGGACGGTCAAGCCCCTGCTGAACTACGCGGTGGTTTGATGCCCGGCGTGTATGTCTGGGTGGGGTTGCTGGCCGCGGGCACCGCAGCAGGAACCTGGTTGGCGCGTTACTACGCGCTGCGGGGCAATCTGATGGATCAGCCGGGCGACCGGCGCAGCCATGCGGTCGCCACGCCCCGTGGTGGAGGCATCGCCATCGTGCTGGTTGTGCTGGTGGCAGGCCTTTATCTGATGGTCCGACAGGTGCACATGCCTGCATTGTGGCTGGGGTTTCTCCCCGGTCTCCTGATCGTGGCCGGCATCGGCTGGTGGGATGACCATCGTCCCTTGTCTCCCTGGTTGAGGCTGGCAGTCCAAGCGGTGGCGGCGCTGATGCTGGCTGTCGGAGCGGGGTGGCATAGCGGCCACTGGCTGCCCGCCGTGGTGGCATTCGGTAGCGCGATGGTGCTGGTCAATGTCTGGAACTTCATGGACGGCATCAACGGTCTGGCGGTGACCCAAGCCGGGTTGGCCGCCGCCGGCTACGCCGCCGTACTCTCCGGAGACTGGTACTGGCTGGCACTGGGGTTGTTAGCGGCCTGCGCGGGATTCCTGCCCTTCAATTTTCCCAAGGCCCGGATATTCCTGGGGGATGTCGGCAGCGGCGCGCTTGGATTTGCGCTGGCCGGTCTGCTGGCGGCAGCCCTGGTCAGCGTGCCGGCGGCCACTGCGCCTTTGCTGATCCTGCCCTTCTGCGTGTTCCTCGTCGACGCGGGCTTCACATTGGCGCGGCGCATCCTATGCAATGAGCAGTGGTGGGCGCCCCATGTCACACATGTGTATCAGAGGGCGGCACGCCGGTTCGGGCATACAACAGTCACCCTGGTCTATGCGACCTTGAGTGCCGTTACACTCGCACTGATGCTTGGCTGGTCTCATGTCACTCTGAGTCAGTCCGTCTGGGTAGTGGCGGTTGCCTATCTGGTTGTTTCGTTGTGCTGGTTTGCCGTGCGCAGTGGATTGCGTGATTAGGCGGGGGAGAGGGACCTGATGAATTCCTGGCGGGATCGATTGAGCAGCGGCTTGCCGCGCTTCCTTGTGGCAGCCCACGATCTGGCGATGGTGTGGCTCTGCTGGCAGGTACTGCACCACCTCCGCTATGCGATGGTGGCGCATGCCCCCGATTTCCCGGTCTGGTCCAACGAGATCCTGATCGTCCTGCTCGCCCAGGGTGCCGTGTTCTGGTGGATGGGGCTTTACCGCGGGCTGTGGCGCTTTGCCAGCCTCCCCGATCTTTGGAACATCGTGAAGGCCTGTGCCTTGGGCTTCCTCGGCATCGTCGTAGGCCTGTTCTTCTACAACCGCTTCGGCTCGACGCCGCGTGCCGTCCTGGGCTTCTATCCGTTTGCGCTCGTGGGTTTCCTGGGGCTCCCCAGGCTGATCTACCGCGCATGGAAGGATAGTCAGGTCAAGCGCGCGCAGGACACCTCCTCGCGTGTGATCATCCTCGGCGCGGGCCGGGCAGGTGAGGCCCTGGTGCGTGAGCTGCGCAGGACGGGGGTGTACCACCCCGTCGCGTTCCTCGACGATGCCGTACGCCTGCACGGGTCGAAGCTGCAGGGCGTGCCGGTACTGGGTGGTCTGGAGACCGCCGCTGCGGTCGCACGCGAGACTGCAGCCAGGATGCTCGTCATCGCCATGCCATCACTCGACGCGCCGGCGATGCAGCGCGTCGTGGCGATCTGCGAGAGCACCGGCTTGCCGTTCCGGATGGTCCCGCGGCTGGTCAATGTCCTGGAAGGGCAGTCGATGCCGGGCGACCTGAAAGAGGTCGCGATCGAGGACCTCCTGGGCCGCAAGTCGGTCACGCCGGACTGGAAGCTCATTCGCGGCTGGTTGGGCGGACGCACGGTCATGGTCACCGGCGCGGGCGGCTCGATCGGTTCGGAACTCTGCAGGCAGTGCGCACGCCATGGCGCGCAGCGCATCGCGCTGGTCGAAATCGATGAACTCGCGCTCATCACTATCCAGGGCGACCTGCGGCGAGCCTTCCCCGATCTCGAGGTGCTGCCGGTGCTTGGCAACTGCGGCGATCCCGCAGTCATCGCGCACGCGATGCGCCTGGCGGAACCGGACGCCGTATTCCACGCCGCCGCCTACAAGCAGGTGCCGTTGCTGGAGGGGCACCTGCGCGAGGCGGTGGGCAACAACGTGCTGGCCACGGAAACGGTGGCGCGCGCCTGCCGCGAGGCCGGGGTGGGGACGTTCGTTCTGATCTCGACCGACAAGGCGGTGGATCCGGCCAACGTGCTGGGCGCGACCAAGCGGCTGGCCGAAATGGCATGCCAGGCACTCGATGACGGCCGTTCCAGCACGCGGTACGTGACCGTGCGGTTCGGCAACGTCCTGGATTCCGCCGGCAGTGTCGTGCCGCTGTTCCGCGAACAGATCCGCAAGGGCGGGCCGGTCACCGTCACCGACCCGGACGTGACCCGCTACTTCATGACCATCCCGGAGGCCTGCCAGCTGATCCTGCAGGCGGCGTCGGGTGCGGCGCATGCGTCGATCTACACGCTGGACATGGGCGACCCCGTACCGATCCGCCTGCTGGCCGAGCAGATGATCCGCCTGGCGGGCAAGCAACCAGGGCGGGACATCGCCATCGTCTACACCGGGCTGCGGCCGGGCGAGAAGCTGCACGAGACGCTGTTCCACGCGGACGAGCGTTACCAGCCGACGTCGCACTCGAAGATCATGAAGGCGCTGGCCCGCGATGTGTCGGCGGATTTCCTCGAGCTTTCCCTGCAGCGCCTGCGTGCTGCGTATACCCGGTATGACACCGCTGAGTTGGGCGAAGTGCTGAAGATCGCCGTCCCCGAGTTCGCACCGCTGTCAAATGATCATGACGAGGCATCGGCTAACATCGTGGTCTTCCCAGGCAGAGAAGCACGCAGGATCCGATGACCCACGCCAGAATCCGCAAGGCCGTGTTCCCCGTGGCGGGACTCGGCACCCGTTTCCTGCCGGCGACCAAGACCGTTCCCAAGGAAATGCTGCCGATCATCGACCGGCCGCTGATCCAGTACGCCGTGGACGAGGCGATCGAGGCCGGCTGCGACACGCTGATCTTCGTCACCAACCGCTACAAGCATGCGGTGGCCGATTACTTCGACAAGGCGTATGAGCTCGAGCAGAAGCTGGAGCGTGCGGGCAAGACCGAGCAGCTGGAACTCGTGCGCAACGTGCTTCCGCCACATGTACGGGCCGTGTTCGTCACCCAGGCCGAGGCGCTGGGTCTGGGGCATGCCGTCCTGTGTGCAAAGCCCATCGTGGGCGACGAGCCGTTTGCGGTGCTGTTGCCTGATGACCTGATCTGGAACCGTGGCCCCGGCGCGCTCAAGCAGATGGCCGATGCGGCGGAAGCCAGCGGTGGCAGCGTCATCGCGGTGCAGGATGTGCCGGCGGAACAGACGGCGAGCTACGGCATCGTGGCCACCGACACTTTTGCGGGTCGCGAAGGACGCATCAGCGCCATCGTCGAAAAGCCCAAGCCCGAGGTGGCGCCGAGCACGCTCGCCGTGGTCGGCCGCTATGTTCTGGATGCGCGTATTTTCTCGCTGCTGGAAAGCACCACGCCCGGTGCCGGCGGCGAAATCCAGCTGACCGACGCCATCGCCGCCCTGCTGGCGGAGAAGCCCGTGCATGCCTACCGCTTCCAGGGCACGCGTTTCGACTGCGGTACGCATATCGGGCTGATCGAGGCCACGATCCGCTACGCGCTCGATCACGAGAAGCTCAGCGACGCCGCGCGCGATACGATGCAGAACGCACTGGATGAGCTTGGGGTGCGGGACCTCGGTTGACGGTCCCGGCATCGGCAACGTCCGATGCGTTTCCTGCTTTCAACACCCCCGGAAACGACGCCGTGCAGATGTCGTCACGCAACTACTACGTGGACACGGCGGGCGGCGCGCCCGCCTTGCCGGCGCTTGCCTCTCGAGTGGGCGCTGCGGTTTGCGTCGTGGGTGGCGGCTTTGCCGGCCTGAACACCGCGCTCGGCCTGGCCGAACGCGGCATCCGTGATGTCGTGTTGCTCGAGGCCGACACGCCGGCCTTCGGTGCATCGGGCCGCAATGGTGGCTTCGTTTTCGGCGGCTTTTCGCGGGGCGAGTCGGCGCTGCTGCACGATCTAGGCCCTACCCGGGCGAAAGCGCTGTACGCCGGCACGACGCAGGCCGTGGAGCTGATCCGCGACCGGATCGCACGGCACGGCATCGATTGCGATGACACCCAGGCCGGCATCCTGTGGGCGAACTGGTTCCGCGACCAGGACGTGCTCCGCCAGCGGCAGACGTTGCTTGCCGAGACATTCGGGCAAGACTGGCAATGGATGGGCCGCGACGATGTCCGCCAGCGGCTGCGCACGACGCGTTACCACGACGCCCTGTTCGAACCGAGCGCCTTCCACTTCCATCCGTTGAAGTACGCGAACGGGCTGGTGCGTGCTGCAGGCGAGCACGGTGTCTCGATCTTCGCGCATTCGCCCGCGGTATCGCTGGCGAAGGTTGGCGAAGGCTGGCGTATCACGACCCCATCGGGCAGTGTCGACGCCAGGCAGGTGGTGCTGGCCTGCGGTGGCTATCTGGCGGGCCTGCACCGGCGGGTGGATGCCGGCGTGCTGCCGATCGCGACCTATGTGATGGTCACCGAACCACTCGGCGAACGCATGGATGACGCGATGCACACCCGGGCGGCGGTCTACGACACCCGCTTCGCCTTCGACTACTACCGTCCGTTGCCGGATTCGCGAATGTTGTGGGGTGGGCGTATTTCGATCCTTGATCGGTCTCCGCAGGCGGTCAGGCGCTTGTTGTACCGCGACATGCTGAAAGTCTTCCCGCAACTGGAGGGCATAGGCATCGACTACGCTTGGTCCGGCCTGATGAGTTATGCGCGCCATGAGATGCCGCAGATCGGCCAGGTCGAACCGGGGCTCTGGGTGGCGCAGGCATTTGGCGGACATGGCGTAGCGCCTACGACGCTCGCCGGCGAGGTCATCGCGGCCGCCATCGCGGAAGGCGACGAGCGCTGGCGTGAGTTCTCGGCGTATGGGCTGGTGTCGGCGATGAAGCCGGCAGGCTTCCTGGGCGCCCAGGTGAGTTACTGGTGGGCCGAGGCCAAGGACGCTTGGAAGGCGCGGACAGAGGGGAGGGTGGGGACATGACGGAGCGGATGGACGTCATCGCATGGGATGACTTCATGCGCGTGCAGCTTTGCGCAGGCACCGTGTTGCGGGTGGAGCCGTTCCCCGAAGCGCGCAAGCCCGCGTGGAAGCTCTGGGTCGACTTCGGCCCGCATGGTGTCAGGAAGACCAGTGCGCAGATCCAGGCGCTTTACGCGCCGGGTGACCTGGTCGGCCGACAGATCGTCGGTGTGATCAACTTTCCGCCGAAGCAGGTAGGCCCATTCGTGTCGGAGTTCCTGCTGACCGGCTTCCATACCGATGAGGGCGTGGTGATCACCACGATTGAGCGCCCGGTACCCGACGGCGCACGCATGGCGTGAAGCTCGCCGCTGACGGACAAGGAAATGGCGCCTTTCGGCGCCATTTCTTCTTGCTACATGCAACGGATGCGCCTACAGCGACTCGAAGATGCCTGCCGCGCCCATGCCGGTGCCGATGCACATCGTCACCATGCCGTACTTCTGCTGGCGGCGACGCATGCCGTGCACGATCGTCGCGGTACGGATCGCACCGGTGGCGCCCAGCGGATGGCCAAGCGCGATCGCACCGCCCAGCGGGTTGATCTTCGACGCATCCAGCTCACTGTCGCGGATCACCGCCAGCGCCTGCGCGGCGAAAGCTTCGTTGAGCTCGATCCAATCCAGCTGGTCCTTGGTCAGGCCGGCCTGCTTCAGCGCCTTCGGGATCGCGGCGATCGGGCCGATGCCCATCACTTCCGGGCGCACACCGGCGACCGAGAAGCTGACGAAGCGGGCGAGCGGGGTCAGGCCGTAATCCTTGATCGCTTGCTCCGAGGCCAGCAGCACGCCGGCTGCGCCGTCGCTCATCTGCGACGAGGTGCCTGCGGTCACGGTGCCGCCGAACTGCGGGTTGCGGAACACGGTGCGCAGCTTGGCGAGACCTTCCAGCGACGTGTCGGCGCGCGGGCCTTCGTCCTGCTCGACCAGCAGCTTCTTCAGGCGCACGGTGTTGCCGGCCAGGTCAGGCTGGCGCGAGATCACTTCGTAGGGGCTGATCTCGTCCCTGAATTCGCCGGCTGCCTGAGCGGCCAGTGCCTTCTGGTGCGAAGCGACGGCGAAGGCATCCTGGTCCTCGCGCGAGATTTTCCATTCCTCGGCGACCTTCTCCGCGGTGATGCCCATGCCGTAGGCGATGGCCACGTGGTCGTTGTCGAACACGCTCGGCGCCATCGCGATCTTGTTGCCCATCATCGGCACCATGCTCATGCTCTCGGTGCCGCCGGCCAGCATCAGGTCGGCGTTGCCCAAGCGGATCTGGTCCGCCGCCATCGCCACAGCCTGCAGGCCGGACGAGCAGAAGCGGTTGATGGTCTGCGCGGCGATGGTGTTCGGTAGGCCGGCCAGCAGCAGGCCGATGCGCGCCACGTTCATGCCTTGCTCGCCCTCCGGCATCGCGCAGCCGATGATGGCGTCGTCGATGCGGCTGAGGTCGATGCCCGGCGCTTGCGCCACGACCGACTTCAGCACGTGCGCCAGCATGTCGTCCGGGCGGGTGTTGCGGAACACGCCCTTGGGCGCCTTGCCGACCGGCGTGCGGGTGGCGGCGACGATATAGGCTTCTTGTACTTGCTTGCTCATGTCTCGGTGTCCTGTGTCGTCGGTCAGTTACGCAGCGGCTTGCCGGTCTTCAGCATGTGCGCGATGCGGGCCTGGGTCTTTTCCTGCTGGGCCAGCTCGACGAAGTGCTGGCGTTCAAGCTTCAGCAGCCACTCCTCGTCGACCAACGCGCCGCGATCGATCTCGCCTCCGCAGAGCACGGTGGCGATGCGCACCGCGATCTCGTAGTCGTACGGGCTGATGAAGCGGCCTTCCAGCATGTTGACCAGCATCATCTTGAAGGTCGCGATGCCGACGTCGCCGGCCACCTGGATACGGCGGGCGGGCAGGGGCGGGCGATAGCCGCTCTCGGCCAGCTGCAGCACCTGCTGCTTGGCCACGTACAACTGCTCGTAAGCATTGAACACGACCAGATCGTTGTCACGCACCAGGCCCAGCTCCTTCGCCTCGACGGCGGAGGCTGACACCTTGGCCATCGCGACCGTCTCGAAGGTCTTCTTCAACTCGGCAAACACATCACCGCCCGGGCCGGCAGCCTGCGACGCACGCACGGCGATTTCCTTGAGTCCGCCACCGGCCGGCAGCAGGCCGACGCCGGCTTCGACCAGGCCGATGTAGCTTTCCAGCGACACGACGGAGCGGGCGCTATGCATCTGGAATTCGCAGCCGCCGCCCAGCGCCAGGCCGCGCACCGCAGCCACGACCGGCACCAGCGAGTACTTGATGCGCTGGCTGGTGGCCTGGAAGTTGGCGACCATCGCCTCGAACTCGGCAATCTTGCCCGCCTGCAGCGCACCGAGTGCACCCGCGAGGTCGGCACCGGCGGAGAAGGGCTCCTTCGGCTGCCAGATCACCAAGCCCTTGAACGTCTGCTCGGCAATCGTGATCGCCTGTTGCAGGCCGTCCAGCACGGCGTCGGACACGGTGTGCATCTTGGTCTTGAAGCTGACCACGCCGATGCCGTCGCCGTCGGTCCACAGGCGGACGCCGTCGTTCTCGAACACCGTCTCGCCCTGCGGGAACACTTCACCCAGCAGCGGATCGGGGAAGCGCTGGCGCTTGTACACGGGCAGCGAAGAGCGCGGCAGCTTGGCGTTCTTGGCCGGGCTGTAGCTGCCCTCGGCGCCATGCACGCCTTCGCGACCGTCGAACACCCAGTTCGGCAGCGGCGCGCTGCTCATGGCCTTGCCGGCCACGATGTCGTCGGCGATCCATTGTGCCACCTGCTTCCAGCCGGCCGCCTGCCAGGTCTCGAACGGGCCCAGCGACCAGCCGTAACCCCAGCGGATGGCCAGGTCGACGTCGCGCGCGGTCTCGGCGATGTCGGCCAGGTGGTAGGCGCTGTAATGGAACAGGTCGCGGAACACCGCCCACAGGAACTGCGCCTGCGGATGCTGGCTCTCGCGCAGCTTGGTGAACTTCTCGGCCGGGTTGCGGATCTTCAGGATCTCGACCACTTCCGGCGCCGCGGTGCGGTCGGACGGACGATAGTCCTGCTTGGCCAGGTCGAGGACCACGATGTCCTTGCCGACCTTGCGGAAGATGCCGGCGCCAGTCTTCTGGCCCAGCGCACCCTTGGCGATCAGGGCTTCGAGCCACTTCGGCGACTTGAAGTAGCCGTGCCACGGATCATCCGGCAGGGTGTCGGCCATCGTCTTGATGACGTGGGCCATCGTGTCCAGGCCGACCACGTCCGAGGTGCGGTAGGTCGCCGACTTCGGGCGGCCGATCAGCGGACCGGTGATGGCGTCCACCTCGTCGAAGCCCAGCTTGAACTCACCGGTGTGGTGGGCGGTGGCCAGGATCGAGAACACGCCGATGCGGTTGCCGATGAAATTCGGCGTGTCCTTGGCGTACACCACGCCCTTGCCGAGCGTCGTGGTCAGGAAGGTCTCCAGGCCTTCCAGCACCGAGCCGTCGGTGGACTTGGCCGGGATCAGCTCGGCGAGGTGCATGTAGCGCGGCGGATTGAAGAAGTGCACGCCGCAGAACCGATGGCGAAGCTGTTCGGGAAGAACTTCCGCCAACTTGTTGATTCCCAAGCCCGACGTATTGCTGGCCAGCACCGCGTGATCGGCCACGAAGGGGGCAATCTTCTTGTACAGGTCCTGCTTCCAGTCCATCCGTTCGGCGATGGCTTCGATGATCAGGTCGCAGCCCTTCAGGTGCTCGAGACCGGTTTCGTAATTGGCCGGCGTGATCGCCTCGGCCAGGGACTTGCTGGCCAGCGGCGCGGGGCTCAGCTTGGCCAGGTTGGCGATGGCCTTCTGCACGATGCCGTCGGGATGACCGTCCTTGGCGGGCAGGTCGAACAGCACGGTATCGACGCCGGCATTGGTGAGGTGCGCGGCGATCTGCGCGCCCATCACGCCGGCGCCCAGCACGGCCGCCTTGCGAACAAGCAGGGGGTTGGACATGGGATTTCCTTGGATTGCAGGGGTTGTCAGGTGTGGTCGGCGCGCAGGCCGGCCTCGGCGAAGCGGATCAGTTCACGGGCGGCACGCTCACGGTGCGCCGCTTCCGTGACACCCGTGGGGCGCTTGATCAGGCCGAAATCGGCCATGGCGTAAGTCAGTGCGCCGGAGAAGAAGTCCAGCCGCCAGTAAAGCTCTTCCTTGCTCAGGCCGGGGACGCAGGCGGCGATGGCCTTGCCGAACTCGCGCAGCACATGGCCGTAGTGGTCCGACAGAAACTTGCGCAGCCCGTCGTTCTTCTCGGCGTAGGCGCGGGCAATGACGCGGACGAAGGCGCCGCCGCCATGGCGGTCCTGGGCCAGGGCGAGGGCGGGTTCGACGAAAGCAGCAAGGATCGGCTCGAGCTCACCGGGGCGGTCGGCGAGGGCCTTCTCCAGCAGCGATAGACGCGCTGCGGTCATGTCGTCCATGCGGCGGCGGAACACCTCGTTGACCAGGTTTTCCTTGCTGCCGAAGTGGTAGTTGACCGCCGCGATGTTGACGTCCGCCCGGCTGGTGACCTGCCGCAGGGAGGTGCCCGCGAAGCCGTGCTGGGCGAACAGCTCTTCGGCCGCGCCGAGGATCCGCTCCTTGGTCGAAAAATGCGTGGTGTTGCCCATGACCCCCTCCGGGACTGAATCAAACGCTTGTTTGACTCATTGTCTGCCCGGCGGGTCGGGGTGTCATGTTGCGAAGCAGCAAAATCGTCGCCGGCCGGCTGCACAGTTCCGCCGGATACGTTAGAATCTCGCTACGCTTTCTGGTCTAAGCCCGCGTTTCGACGCGGGTTTTTCATGTTAACCTCGGGTCCTCAGTGGCCCGCCCGAACGGAGAAATCCCCATGGCGCTGGAGCGCACCCTGTCGATCGTCAAGCCCGATGCCGTCGCAAAGAACGTCATCGGCGAAATCTACGCCCGTTTCGAAAAGAACGGCCTGAAGATCGTCGCTTCGAAGATGAAGCACCTGTCGCGTCGCGAAGCCGAAGGTTTCTACGCCGTCCACCGCGAGCGTCCGTTCTTCAACGCACTGGTCGAGTTCATGATCTCCGGTCCGGTCGCCATCCAGGTGCTGGAAGGTGAGAACGCCGTGCTGAAGCATCGCGACATTCTCGGTGCCACCAATCCGAAGGATGCTGCGCCGGGCACGATCCGCGCCGACTTCGCCGACTCCATTGACGCCAATGCCGCGCACGGTTCGGACTCGGTCGAGAACGCAAACATCGAGATCGCGTACTTCTTCGCCGCAACCGAAGTGTTCGCGCGCTAAGCGAAAGCGATGAGCAGCCACGAACTGCCGCCGATCGAGTTGAAGCTGGCCACGGACGCTCCGTCCGTGGCCATCGGTGTGCCTGTGTCTGCAAAGCAGAACCTGATGGACCTGGATCGCGAAGGTCTGGAGCAGTTCTTTGTCGGCAAGCTGGGTGAGCAGAAGTTCCGCGCTCACCAGGTGATGAAGTGGATCCACCACCGCTATGTCACCGATTTCAATGAGATGACCGACCTCGGCAAGAACCTGCGCGCCAAGCTGCAGGAACATGCCGAAGTGGTGGTACCGCAGGTCGTATTCGACAAGCCCTCTGCAGACGGTACGCACAAGTGGCTGCTCGGCATGGGCGTGGACGGCAAGAATGCCGTCGAAACCGTCTATATCCCCGACAAGAACCGCGGCACGCTGTGCGTGTCGTCGCAGGTCGGTTGTGGCCTGAATTGCACCTTCTGCTCGACGGCCACGCAAGGCTTCAACCGCAACCTGACCACCGCCGAAATCATCGGACAGGTGTGGGTAACGGCGCGCCATCTGGGCAATGTGCCCGCACAGAACCGCCGTCTCACCAACGTGGTGATGATGGGCATGGGCGAGCCGCTGCTGAACTTCGACAACGTCGTGCGCGCGATGAACATCATGCGCGACGATCTTGGTTACGGCCTGGCGAGCAAGCGCGTCACGCTGTCGACCTCCGGCTTGGTGCCGATGATCGACCGACTCTCCACCGAGACCGACGTATCGCTCGCGGTCTCGCTGCATGCGCCCAACGATGTGCTGCGCGAGCAGTTGGTGCCGCTCAACAAGAAGTACCCGATCGCCGAACTGATGGCGTCGTGCGTGCGCTACCTGCGCGCGAACAAGAAGCGCGACTCGGTGACGTTCGAGTACACGCTGATGAAGGGCGTCAACGACCAGCCCGAGCATGCACGTCAGCTTGCACAGCTGATGCGCAAGTTCAGCAATGCCGCGCAGCTCAAGGATGCCGGCAAGGTCAATCTGATTCCGTTCAACCCGTTCCCCGGTACCCGCTACGAGCGTGCGCCCGAGGAAGACATCCGCGCCTTCCAGAAGCTGTTGCTCGACGCGCAGGTGCTGACCATGGTCCGCCGGACACGCGGCGACGACATCGACGCCGCCTGTGGCCAGCTGAAAGGCCAGGTGATGGACCGCACGCGCCGGCAAGCCGAGTTCCGTCGGCAACTGCAGGAACAGGGCATCGACGATGCGGCTTAAGGCGTTCTGCCTGCTGCTCATCACCCTCCTGCTGGCGACCGCCTGCAGTCGCCTCACCTTCGTTCGCCCCAAGGGAAAGATGGGCCAGCTGTCGGGCCAGGAAGAGGTGGCCGACTATACGGTCAAGGACAGCCCGGAAGTGAAGCGCAGGCAGGGCGTCCAGACGATCCTTGCGCGTACGCTGCAGCGGCTGCAGGAGGGCGAGCTTGAGGCGGCCGAGAAAGAGGCTAGGTCAGCGTTGAAGCTCGACGCCGCTTCCGTCGACGCGCTCACGCTGCTCGCCGTGATCGAGGATCGCCAGGGTCGTCACGACAAGGCGGGCGAGTCCTATCGGCGTGCCGCCGAACTGGCGCCTGGATCGGGTGCCACGCAGAACAACTACGGCACGTGGCTGTGTGCAAATGGGTTCGCTGCCGAGTCGCTGGTCTGGTTTGATCGGGCGATCCAGGCGCCGGGCTACGCCACGCCAGGGGCTGCGATGGCCAATGCGGGTAGTTGCGCACTCAAGTCCGGCCAGAAGGAGCGCGCCGCGCGCGACTTGCGTCAGGCGCTGGCGCTCGAGCCCGCCAATGCGGTGGCACTGGGATCCATGGCCGAGCTTGAATTTGGCCAGCAGCAGTACCTGTCGGCGCGCGCGTTCGTCGAGCGGCGGCTGGCGGCCGCGCCGGCAAGCGCGGCGGTGTTGAAACTCGCATCACAGATTGAAGACAGACTCGGCGACAAGGCTGCTGCCAGTCGATATGTTCAGCGCATTCGGGCGGAGTTCCCCGACGCGCAGGACGTCACAACCGGGGGAAATGCAGGGCCATGATGCAGTCTGTAGTCGGGGATTTGCCTCCGCCGCAGGGGTGCGGTGAGGCGTTGAGGGCGGCGCGCGAGCAGGCCGGTCTGTCATTGCAGGAAGTCGGTCAGCGGCTGAAGATGCCCGCCAAGGTGCTGCATGCCCTCGAAGCAGGGCAGTGGGACCAGTCCGGTGGCGCCGTCTTCGTTCGCGGCCAACTGCGCAGCTACGGTCGCCTGCTGAAGGTGGATGTCGAGCCGTTCCTGCAACAGGCGGACGCCGTGGTAGCGAGGCCGGCCGAACTGGTCAGTCATAGCCATACGCCGCGCTTCCAGTATTTCTTCGAGAGCTTCAAGCGTCGCGCGATCTATGTCGTGCTGACGTTGGTCATCGCGACGCCCGTCTGGATGGCGCTCCGGCCGTCCTCCGGACCGGTATCTGATGCCACGACCGCCTCGCTGGATGTCGTGCCCGGCACGCAAGGAGCCCCCAGCGAGCCAGCGGGCGAATCGCCGCAGCCGGCCATCAAGCCGCCGGCGGCCCCGTATGTCGCTTCCATGGCACCACTGCCGCGAACTGCGACCTCTTGGTTGTCGCTGTCCTTCAAGGGCGACAGCTGGGTCGAAGTGAATGCTCCTGATGGACGCAAGGTCGAGCACGCACTGCTGAAGGCGGGCGATGAGCGCCGCTATGCGCAGGGCGAGGTCGGGCGCGTCAAACTGGGCGATGCGACGGCGGTCGAGGTTCAGCAATCCGGGAGTACGGTGGACCTGACACCGTACCAGCGAGCGAACGTTGCACGCTTTACGGTATCCTCTGAGGGTTCCCTGGCGCCGGTCGTTGACTGACCCGCGTGCGGGTTTGTCCAACCTAGACCGAGACCCCGCCTGAGACGGGGCAAGAGAGCGCATGGCGATTGACGATCTGCTCGACGAGCACGAACAAAGCGAACGTGTCCGCAGCTGGCTGAAGAACAACGGTGCCGGCTTGCTGGGGGGTGTGGTCCTGGGGCTGGGCGTGATTCTCGGCTGGCAGTGGTGGCAGAAGGACCAGGCTGGCAAGAAGGAGCAGGCGTACCAGAGCTACCAGACGGCCGTCGAAGGTCTTGCCAAGGGCGACCTGAAGCAGACCCAGGGCGCCGTCGACGCGCTGGTCAAGGAGGACGAACTGTATGCGGACGTCGCCGGCCTGCAACTGGCGAAGGCCCAACTCCAGGCGGGCGAGCGCGATGCCGCCATCGCCACGTTACGCACACTTACGCCCGATGATGCCCTGCGTCCGCTGGTCAACCTGCGTCTCGCGCGACTGCTGATCGACGCCGGCAAGCACGACGAGGCGCTGAAGGTGCTGGAGAAGGCGGACGACGCCTCCAGCCTGGAAGTGCGCGGTGATGCATTGCTGGCGACTGGCAAGGCGAAGGAAGCGCAGGAGGCCTACACCCGCGCGCTGACCACGTTGGATGCGGTGTCCCCGCAGCGCCGTCTGGTGGAGCTGAAACTGATTGACGCCGGCGGTACCCCGCCGAAGACCGGAGGTGCGGCATGAAGCGTACGTCTGGACCCGCAGTCCGCCTGATCGCGGCTGTCGCGATCGTTGCCGCGCTCGGCGGCTGCAGCACCGTGAAGGGCTGGTTCTCCGGCAAGGACAAGGAGGGCGAGAAGCCGGTCGAGCCGGCCGAACTCATCGACATCACGCCGACGGCGTTCGTTTCCAAGATGTGGAGTGCCAATGCAGGCAAGGGCGAGAAGCGCCTCGGTCTGCAGCAGGTCCCCGCAGTGGACGATGGTCGCGTCTACGCAGCAGCGGTGGACGGCGGCGTCCGCGCTTTCGACCTGCAGACGGGCAAGCAGGTATGGCAGTACAAGTCCGACTTGCGTTTGTCGGGCGGTCCGGGTGCCGGACAGGGTCTGGTCGTGGTCGGCACGCTGGACGGTCAGGTGATCGCGCTGGATGCAGCCACGGGTGCCGAGAAGTGGCAGGCCAAGGTGCCGAACGAAGTCATTGCGGCACCAGCCGTGGGCCAAGGCATCGTGTTCGTCCGCAGCAATGATGGCCGCGTTACCGCTCTGGCAGCAGATACCGGCGAGCGCCGCTGGTTCTGGACCAGTGAACTTCCCAGCCTGACGGTTCGCGGCAACGCGCCAGTGGTGGTGGGGCCGGGCGTGGTGTTCGCCGGCAGTGACGACGGCACGGTGACCGCGCTGGCTGCCAACGACGGGCGCCCGATGTGGACGCAGGCGGTCGGTATCGGGGAAGGACGCAGTGAGTTGGAGCGCATGGCCGACGTCGACGGCGCCCCGGTGCTGGAAGGGTCGACGCTGTACGCCACCAGTTTCAAGAAGGAAACCGTCGCCCTCGAAGGTCCGTCGGGACGTCCGCTGTGGACGCGCGACAACGGTGGCGCAGGTGGCTTGGGCGTGACGAGCAGCGCGGTCGTCGTCTCCGATCCGGCCGGCACGGTGTGGGGTTTGGACAAGTACAGCGGCGGCGCACTGTGGTCGAACACGACCTTGGCCCGCCGCTCGCTGACCGCACCGACCATCCACGGCGACTACGCGGTGGTGGGTGACTTCGACGGCTACCTGCACTGGTTGAGGACGGACAATGGCGAAGTGGCGGCGCGCGCGCGCGTTGGCGGCAAAGCCATCCGTGGCAAGCCAGTGGTGGCCGACGGCATCCTGCTGGTGCAGGACGTGGAAGGCGGCCTGACGGCGTTCGGCTTCAAGTGATCCATCGGAGGAGCGGCGAAGGCCGCTTCTTCATGTTCCCGGAAAGGGCCGCATTGCGGCCCTTTTTCGCGGAAGAGGGCGTATTCCGCTACCATGGCGGCCCCTTGACCGACCGGAGCAGTCGCGCCACCCGCGCGACGGCGAGTCTCCGGCGACCCTCCTCTTCACGGTTGCCTCCTTCATGCTGCCCCTCGTCGCCCTGGTGGGCCGTCCCAACGTCGGCAAGTCCACCCTGTTCAATGCGCTGACCCGCAGTCGTGACGCGCTGGTGCACGACCAGCCCGGCGTGACCCGCGACCGCAACTACGGTGTCTGCCGTCTGGACGAGGAAGACCCCTTCCTCGTGGTCGATACCGGTGGCATCGCCGGTGAAGAAGAAGGCCTGGCCGGTGCCACGGCGCGTCAGGCGCGGGCGGCGGCCGAGGAGGCCGACCTGGTGCTGTTCATCGTTGATGGCCGCGAGGGTGCCTCCGCGCTCGACGACGAAATCCTGGCCTGGCTGCGCAAGACGGCGCGACCCACGCTGCTCGTCATCAACAAGATCGACGGCATCAACGAGACCACCGCCATCGCGGACTTCGCGCGCTATGGCTTTGCCGATGTCATCACCATTTCGGCCTCGCACCGCCAGGGCATCGACGACCTGCTGGAAGAAGTGCAGCAGCGGTTGCCGGAAGAGGGTGCAACGGTCGGACTCGACAACGACCCTGACCGCATGCGCGTGGCGTTCGTCGGCCGCCCGAACGTGGGCAAGTCCACGCTGGTGAACCGCCTGCTGGGCGAAGAGCGCATGATCGCCTCGGAAGTGCCCGGCACCACGCGCGATTCCATCGCGGTCGACATGGAGCGCGACGGTCGCCAGTACCGCCTGATCGATACCGCAGGCCTGCGCCGCAAGGGCAAGGTGGAAGAGGCGGTCGAGAAGTTCAGTGTGGTCAAGACGCTGCAGGCGATCGAACAGTGCCAGGTCGCCGTGCTGCTGCTGGACGCCACCGAAGGCGTCACCGACCAGGATGCCAGCGTACTGGGGGCCGTGCTCGACGCCGGCCGCGCCCTGGTGGTCGGCATCAACAAGTGGGATGGACTGACCACCTACCAGCGCGAACAGGCCGAGGCGCTGTTGGCGCGCAAGCTGAGCTTCGTGGAATGGGCGGAAGTGGTCCGTATCTCGGCGCTCCATGGCTCGGGCATGCGCGAGCTGTTCAAGGCGATCCACCGTGCGCACGCCTCGGCGACGAAGCAGTTCGGCACAAGCGAGGTCAACAAGGCCCTGGAGATCGCCTACGAAACCAATCCGCCGCCGAGCATCCGTGGCCACGTCTCCAAGCTGCGCTACGTGCATCCGGGCGGCGAGAATCCGCCGACCTTCATCGTGCATGGCACTCGCCTGAAGGTGCTGCCGGAGTCCTACAAGCGCTACCTGGAAAACTTCTTCCGCAAGCGCTTCAAGCTGGTTGGCACGCCGGTCCGCTTCATCTTCCGCGAGGGAGCTAATCCCTACGAGGGCAAGAAGAACGTGCTGACCGAGAAGCAGATCGCCAAGAAGCGCCGCCTCATCCGGCACGTCAAGCGCGGCAAGTGACGGGTTACCCGACCCGTATCGATTTCGCCACCGCTGCGGAAATCATCCGCAGCGTCGCCGGCAACCGGATGCTGAAGGCCGAACGCATGCCGGTCAGCCGGGCCAGTGGTCGCATACTGGCGGAGGGCATCGTTTCGCCGATTGCGCTGCCGCCGTTCGACAACAGCCGCATGGATGGCTTTGCGTTTGCCCACGCCAGCCTCGCACAGGATGACGCTACGACGTTGCGTCTCGCCGGTGAGCAGTTCGCCGGCCCGTTGCAGGACCTCGATGTGGGCATCGGAGAATGCATCCGCATCACCACCGGTGCGCCGCTTCCGGCCGGTACCGATACCGTCGCCATGAAGGAAGCCTGCGTTGAGGTCGATGGTCAGGTCCGCGTCCCGGCGGGACTGTCGCGGGGCAACGATGTGCGCCGTGCCGGCGAGGACGTGGTGGCCGGCGCGCATGTGCTCTCGGAGGGGCAGTGCCTGACGCCGGCGCGCGTCTCGCTTGCCGCGGCCCTGGGCATTGCGTCGCTGGCGGTCACGCAGCGGCCGACCGTCGCCGTGTTCACCACCGGTGACGAACTGGTGGAACCCGGGCTGCCCTTGGCGCCTGGCCAGATCTACAACAGCAACCGCGAACTGCTGATGGGGCTGCTGCGTGCGGAGGGCCTTGAGCCGACGGCGTGGCCGACGCTGCCCGACGATCCCGAACGCATGACGACCATGCTCACCGACGCGGCCGCCGCGTTCGACGTGGTCATCACCTGCGGCGGCGTGTCGGCGGGCGAGAAGGATCATCTGCCTGGACTGCTGGCTGCGCAGGGCCGCATCCAGTTCTGGAAAGTGCGCATGAAGCCCGGCATGCCGGTGCTGTTCGGCGAAATGGACCGTGCCCTGTTCCTCGGCCTGCCGGGCAATCCGGTATCCGTGCTGGCGACGTTCCTGACGCTGGGTCGCGAACTGCTGGATGGCCTGCAACGCCGGCGTGAACCACGACCGCAATGGAAGGCCGTCCTCGCCGCGCCCTGGCGAAAGACCCACGAGCGGCTTGAATTCCTGCGCGGCTCGCTGGCCAGCGGGACCGATGGTCGCCTTCAGGTAGTGCCGAACGGGGCCGATGCCTCGCACCAGCTGCGTGCAGCCGCCGACAGCAATGCACTGATCGTGCTGCCCGAGGGCCTGCAGGATTACCGTGTCGGCGATGTCGTCGACGTGATCGGCTGCTGATCCGGACGGCATCGCGACTTGCGCGATAATCGCCGCATGGCCATCCGCGAAATCGAACCCTGTGACGTCGCCGCGCTGCTCGCGCAGGGTGGCGTGTTCATCGACGTGCGCGAGGAGCACGAGCGCGCCAGCGGACAGGCGGAGGGCGCGCGCGGCATCGCGAAAGCCACGCTGGAGCGCGACCCGGCCGCCCATCTGCCGGACCGCGACGCCACCATCATCCTGATCTGCCAGAAGGGCGGCCGCTCGCTGGACACCGCGCGCGTGCTGGAAGCATCCGGTTACACGCGTCTGGCGTCCGTCGCAGGCGGAACCTCGCGCTGGATCGAAGAGCGCCTCGCAATCGTCGTGCCGGTGCAGTCGGACGACCAGCGCGACTTCAACGAACGCTACTCACGTCATCTGTTGCTGCCCGAAGTCGGGGTGGCGGGCCAGCAGCGCTTGCAGCGTGCGCGCGTTCTGATGATCGGTGCAGGCGGGCTTGGGTCGCCCGCCGCGTTCTACCTGGCGGCGGCCGGGGTAGGCCAGCTGCGCATCGCGGACGACGACGTCGTCGACCGCAGCAACCTGCAGCGGCAGATCCTGCATACCGAAGCGCGCATCGGCGAGCCGAAGGTCGCGTCGGCGCAGGCGACGCTGGCGGCGCTGAATCCACGCACTCGCGTGGAAGCGATCGCCGAACGCGTCACGGCGGAGAACGTCGAGCGCCTGCTCGAAGGCGTGGACGTGGTGCTGGATGGCGCGGACAACTTTCCTGCCCGGTATCTGCTCAACGACGCCTGCGTGAAACTGGGCAAGCCGCTGGTCTATGGCGCCGTGCAACGGTTCGAAGGGCAGGTGAGCGTGTTCGATGCCGGGCGTCACCGTGGCGAGCAGCCGTGCTACCGCTGCCTGTTCCCCGAACCACCGCCGCCGGAGTTCGCACCCAACTGCGCCGAAGCCGGCGTGCTCGGCGTGCTGCCGGGAGTGATCGGCCTGCTGCAGGCCACGGAAGTGATCAAACTGCTGCTGGGCACCGGCGACACGCTGGCGGGCCGACTGCTGCATTTCGATGCGCTGGCCATGCGCTTCCGCGAGACCCGGCTGCGCCACGATCCGGACTGCCCGGTGTGCGCGGCAGGACGGCCATTTCCGGGCTACATCGACTACGCCGCGTTCTGCCGCACCGGCTGATCAGTAGGTCGCGCGCATGCGCAGGCCGTCGCGGAACTGCCGCGGCGTGATGCCGGTGTCGCGTTTGAACGCGGCGCTCAAGTGGCTGTGGCTGGCGAAACCGCAGGCGAGCGCGATATCGGTGATGTCGTCGCTGCGGTTGAGCAGGTACCAGCGTGCGCGGCGCAGCCGCTGCGCCAGGATGTACTGCGCGGGTGTCGTGCCGAAGGTGCGCCGGAACGCAATCAGCAGCTGGTGCACGCTCAGGCCGGCCAGTGCTGCGAGGTCGGACAGTGCAATGCGCTGGCCCAAGGCGCTTTCGATGTGGTCGCTGAGCTGGCGCGCCATGCGGGGCGCGAGTGATGTCGGCGACATCGTGGGCGGAACAGGCAACCGGTAACCCTCGTACAGATGCTGGCGCAGCAGCAGCTGCAGGCGCTCAGCCATCATCGTCGACACATCGTCGTCCTGCTGGCTGAGCCGCCCCAGCCGGGCGACGCTGTAGTGGAGGAACTCGTCACGATGCCCGAGCCTCGGCATCAGGCCTTCGATCGGGACACGCCGGTCGACGCCGACATCCACGTCGGCCATCGGCGAGACACGCAGTTCGGCGTAGGTGATGACCTGTCCTGTCGCCTGGCTGGCGTAGCGCTTTCCGGCGGGCACCAGCCAGATGTCCCCGGGCGAGGGCGGAATATGGGTGGCACCGACGCCGTCGATCTCGGTGTCCAGTTCGCGCATCGCGCCGCCAAGATGGACGATGACCGTGTGGCGCGGTTCGTCGATGGCCCACAGCGTGCGCTGGCGGATGTCTTCCCGGCACAGCAGCAATTCCACGCCCGGCCAATGCGCCTGCGCCAGTACCCGGTATTGCGGCATGGAGCCGGGCACTGGATCGTCCGCCGGCGAGCCCGTCTCATGCGTCTCACTAATGTGAGCTGACACCGGAGAATTTGATAGCGGATGGGACATCGTGAAAGCCCGCCGGAATGCTTCCACCGCATCTTAGACGTGCCTCGTCGCGCTGCCCACTCCACGGTTGCCGGCGAGTCTCCGTCCCCTGCCAGGAGCATTCCCATGACCGATCATTCCATCCAGGGCAAAGTCGCCCTGATTGCCGGCGGCGCCAAGAACCTCGGCGGCCTGATTGCCCGCGATCTCGCACAGCAAGGCGCTGCTGCCGTTGCTATCCACTACAACAGCGCGGCCAGCAAAGCCGATGCGGAGGCAACCGTCGCCGCCGTCCAAGCCGCGGGAGCGCAAGCCGTGGCGCTGCAGGGTGACCTGACCACCGCCGCCGCAGTCGAACGCCTGTTCGCCGACGCGATTGCGGCGGTCGGCCGTCCCGACATCGCCATCAACACGGTCGGCAAGGTGCTGAAGAAGCCGATCACCGAGATCTCTGAAACCGAATACGACGAGATGTCGGCGGTCAACGCCAAGACCGCGTTCTTCTTCCTGAAGGAGGCCGGCAAGCACGTCAACGACAACGGCAAGGTAGTCACGCTGGTCACCTCGCTGCTGGGCGCGTTCACCCCGTTCTACGCCTCGTACGCCGGCACCAAGGCGCCGGTGGAGCATTTCACCCGTGCTGCGGCCAAGGAGTTCGGCGCGCGCGGCATCTCGGTGACGGCGATCGGTCCGGGGCCGATGGATACCTCGTTCTTCTATCCGGCCGAGGGCGCGGACGCCGTGGCGTACCACAAGACCGCCGCCGCGCTGTCGCCCCACAGCAAGACCGGCCTGACCGATATCGAAGACGTGGTGCCCTTCATCCGCCATCTGGTCAGCGATGGCTGGTGGATCACCGGGCAGACCATCCTGATCAACGGCGGTTACACCACCAAGTGAGTCCTGCGGCCGGGCGGCGTCCTGCCGCCCGTCCCGTCTTGCCCCATGTCGCGCGGTACGCCCTTGCGATAACGTGGGTGCACCGGATCACCACCGCAGAGGAAGACCTTCATGCGTACCTTGATCTTCATCGTTGTCGGCCTGTTGCTGGTGGGCATCGCGATGTGGCTGACCCGGCCCGGCAAGCGCCCTGCCGCTGCTGCGGTCTTCAGCATTGGCTGGCTTGCGGCCGTGCTCTGGAACCTGCGTACCGGCATGTCGCACGGATATTCGTTGCAGGAAGAACTGCCGATCCAGGCGGTCATTTATCTGGTGCCGGTCGCGGCGGCGTGGTGGTTGGCGTGGAAGACGAAGCAGCGCTGACACTTCTGTCTAACCCGGACGTTTGCTCATGAAAACACCCGCGCATCCCCTGTTGCGGCCGGCAGGGCAGCCTGCCCGCGTGGCCAACGTCGAACTGTTCTTCGACCTGGTCTACGTGTTTGCCATCACCCAGCTGTCTCATCACCTGCTGGAACACCTGACCTGGCTCGGTGTACTGCAGACGGCGACGCTGTGGTTCGCGGTCTGGCTGGGCTGGCAGTACACCGCCTGGGTCAGCAACTGGTTCAACCCCGAGCATCTGGTCATCCGCACGATGCTGATGGTGCTGATGGGCGTGGCGCTGCTGGTATCCGCTGCCATTCCGGAGGCGTTTGGCGAGCGCGGCTTGCTGTTCGCCTGCAGCTTCGCCGCCATCCAGGTTGGGCGCACGCTGTTCGTGCTGTACAGCCTCGGGCGTGGACACGTACTGACGCCCAACTTCCTGCGCATGTTGTGCTGGCTGCTGGTGTCGGCGGGGCTGTGGATCGCGGGCGGGTTGAACGAGGGAAGCACGCGCCTGGCGTTGTGGCTGTTGGCGGTGGGCTGCGAATACCTGTCGCCGATGGCCGGCTTTCCGGTTCCCGGGCTGGGGCGCTCGCGGACCTCGGACTGGACCATCGACGGTGGCCATCTGGCGGAGCGTTGCCAGTTGTTCGTCATCATCGCGCTGGGCGAATCGGTACTGGCAACCGGCGCGTCATTCGGTCAAGCGGCGCACCCGGGACCCGCCGTGTGGCTCGCCTTCCTGGTGTCCTTCATTGGCTGTGTCGCGATGTGGTGGATGTACTTCGACACCTCCAGTGGCGATGCGGCGCACGTGATCGAGCACTCGGACGATCCGGGACGGTTGGGCGCCTACTTTCACTACGTGCATGTGCTGCTGATTGCCGGTGTCATCGTCTGTGCAGTGGCAGACGATCTGGTGGTGGCGCATCCACTGGAGTCGGTGAAGGCGAAGTACGCGGCGGTGCTCGTCGGTGGTCCGTTGGTCTACCTGCTGGGCAACGCGCTGTTCAAACGTGTCGTGTACGGGCGCTTCCCGTTGTCGCATACCATCGGCATCGGTGTATTGCTCGCGATGTGGCCGGTGCTTCCCCGGGTCAATCTGCTGGTCGCAGGCGCGCTCACCACGACCGTGATGGTGCTGGTGACGGTATGGGCGGCGTACTACCGGCGCCATGGCCGAGGCATCGCGCACGCGCATACCCCAGGCTAGGGACGGCAAGGCGGGCACCATCCGGTAGACTGCCGGCATGAGTGCAGAATCCGGTGCCAGCCAACTGGTCAGTGTCGTCGCCCTGTTGGGCGCCGCGGTCGTTACGGTGCCGCTGTTCCGGCGGCTGGGTCTGGGATCGGTCCTGGGCTATCTGGCCGCCGGCCTTGCGATCGGCCCGTTCGGACTGAAGTGGTTCTCCGATCCGCAGTCCATCCTGCATGTCGCCGAACTCGGCGTAGTGATGTTCCTGTTCGTCATCGGCCTGGAGATGCGGCCGAGTCACCTGTGGAGCCTGCGCAAGCAGATCTTCGGGCTGGGCGCACTGCAGATCGCCGTATGCACGTTGCTGCTGACCGGTGTCGGCCTGCTGTTCGGCTATTCGCTGCCGGTGTCGTTCATCGGAGGCATGGGCTTCGTGCTGACGTCCACCGCCGTAGTGATGCAGCTGTTGGCCGAGCGCGGCGACGTGGCGCTGCCGAACGGCCAGAAGGTCGTCTCGATCCTGCTGTTCGAAGACCTGTTGATCGTGCCGCTGCTGGTGCTGGTCGCCTTCATGTCGCCGCAGGTGGTGCAGCCGGAGGAGGGCTCCCGCTGGGTGTCGATCGGCATCGCGGCGGCCTCGCTGGGCGGATTGGTCGCCGCCGGCATCTGGCTGCTGAATCCGTTCTTCCGCATCCTGGCCGCCGCCAAGGCGCGCGAGGTCATGACTGCGGCGGCACTCCTGGTGGTGCTGGGTGCTGCCCTGCTGATGCAGCTGGGCGGGCTGTCGATGGCCATGGGCGCGTTCCTGGCTGGCGTGCTGCTATCCGAGTCGACCTTCCGTCACCAGATCGAAGCCGATATCGAGCCGTTCCGCGGCATCCTGTTGGGCCTGTTCTTCCTCGGCGTAGGCATGGCGCTGGACCTGGCCGTGGTGGCCGCTAACTGGCCGCTGATCGTCAGCGCGGTACTGGCGATGATGGTGGTGAAGGCTGTCTGCATCTACGTGGTGGCGCGCATGACCCGCAGCGCACACGCAGAGGCGCTGGACCGTGCGGTGCTGATGGCGCAGGGCGGCGAGTTCGCCTTCGTGCTGTTCGCTGCTGCGGCGTCGGCCGGCATCATCGATGCTACGGTCAACGCCAACCTGACCGCCATCGTGGTGCTGTCGATGGCGCTGACGCCGCTGTTCGTGCTGCTGCTGCGCCGGTTCACCCATCCGGACAAGCCCTCGATGGAGGGCATCGAAGAAGCCAAGGGTCTCAGCGGCAGCGTGCTGATCATCGGCTTCGGGCGCTTTGGCCAGGTGATGAGCCAGTCGCTGCTGGCGCGCGACGTGGACGTGACCATCATCGATACCGACATCGAGATGATCCGTAGTGCCGAGGAGTTCGGCTTCAAGATCTATTACGGCGACGGCACCCGCCTGGACGTGCTGCGTGCCTGCGGTGCGCAGACGGCGCAGTCGATCGCCATCTGCATCAACGACAAGGACGCCGCCAGCCGCATCGTCGAACTGGTCCGGCATGAGTTCCCGCAGGCGCAGGTGCTGGCGCGCTCGTTCGACCGCGAGCATTCGCTGGCGCTGATCGCCGCCGGTGTCGATTTCCAGATCCGCGAGACGTTCGAGTCGGCGGTGGAGTTCGGCAAGGCAGCATTGATGAGTGTCGGCACCTCGCCGGAAGACGCGGACGCGATTGCGCTGGAGATCCGCCGGCGCGACGCCGAGCGGTTCGAACTCGAGATCGCAGGCGGTGGCGACCTCAGATCCGGCATCCCCGCGCTCTACGGCAATGCCAAGCCGGCCAAGCCCACGCCGACCCCGTTCACCAAACCCAAGCGCGAGGCGAAGGCGTTGAACGAGGAGGCCGCTGAGGCGATTGGCGAGGAAGAAGAGGAGTAGCCGACGACGATCAGTCGGCAGGCGTGAGGAAGCTGCGGATCGCCGGCCAGTAGGCGGGATCCGCCGACAGGTCGTCGTGGCCTGCACGCGGAAAGTCCACCACCTGTGGCTGTCCCTTGTATGCGGCCAGCAGCCGGTCGGTATGCGGCGGCGGTACCACCACGTCCCGGCCGGCGCGCAGCACGAGCAGTTTTCCCTTGTAGCCGGGCAGACGTGCAGCGGAATCGTAGCGGTCCTTCAGCAACAGGCCGACCGGAAATGCCGGGTAGTGCGATTGCGCGACGGCGGCCAGGCTGTCGAACGGCGTCACCAGTACCAGGTTCCTGACCGGGCGCGCCGACGCCACATGGGTCGCCACGCCACTTCCCAGGCTGCGGCCGATTACGGCCACGTCGCCCTCTGGATGGCGTCGCGCGATGTCGTCATACACCGCAAGCGCATCGGCCTGCAGCGCAGCCTCCGACGGTTCACCATCGCTCGCGCCGTAGCCACGATGGGCCACCAGATAGACCGTGCGGGACGGCAGCCACTGGGCGAACACGTCGCGGTTGGCTTCCACCGCTTCCGCGTTGCCACCGAAGTACAGCACTGCATCCGGATGGCCGGGGTTGACGATCCAGCCTCGCAGGACGGCATCAGGTCGGGTGACCGCGAAGTCGGTCTGGTCCGCGGCCACCCGCGTGAACTGCGGGTAGTAGATCAGCCGGCGTTGCTGGACGTAGAGCAGGGCGCACAGTGCCAGATAGATGGCGAGGACGGCGAGGGCGCCCCACAGCAGCATGCGTCGGAGGCGAACCTCAGCCATGGCGCTCCTGCGCGGCCTTGAACGCGGCCAACTGCTCAGGCGTCGCCTCCTGCTGGTGCTGCGCCTTCCAGTCGCCGAACGGCATGCCGTAGACGCGTTCGCGCGCTTGTTCCTTATTCATCGCGATGCCGACGTCCTCCGCAGCCTCGCGATACCAGTCGGCCAGGCAGTTCCGGCAGAAGCCCGCGAGGATCATCAGATCGATGTTCTGCACGTCCGGACGGTCCTGGTTGAGGTGTTTCAGCAGGCGGCGAAACGCGGCGGCTTCGAGGGCGGTGGTGTCGGTCATGGTGTGAAGACGTCCTGGACGCGCGAAGCGGGTCGCGCAGGGTGGGGGGAATCGGGGACAATACGCATCGACTCTACACCGCCCCTGCTCATGACTGCCCGAATCCTGGACGGCCGCCGCATTGCCGAGAACCTGCTGGACGAACTGAAAGTCCGGGTCGACGCGCGCGTGTCGGCGGGCCTGGGCAGGCCGGGCCTGGCGGTGGTGCTGGTGGGGGGTGATCCGGCATCCACCGTGTACGTGCGCAACAAGCGTCGGGCGGCGGAGAAGGTCGGCATCGAGGCGTTCGACTACGACCTGCCGGCGGGCACGACCGAGGCGCAGCTGCTTGCGCTGATCGACCAGCTGAATGCCGATCCCAAGATCCACGGCATCCTGGTGCAGCTGCCGCTACCGGGCATTCCCGATGCGACGCGCCTGATTGAACGCATTGATCCGCGGAAGGACGTCGATGGCTTCCATCCGGCCAACGTCGGCCATCTGGCGCTGCGCCAGTTCGGCCTGCGCCCGTGCACGCCGCGCGGCATCACCACGCTGCTGGCCTATACCGACCAGCCGGTGCGCGGTCGCAACGCGACGATCGTCGGTGTCAGCAACCATGTGGGCCGACCGATGGCGCTGGAGCTGCTGATTGCCGGCTGCACCGTCACCAGCTGCCACAAGTTCACTCCGCGCGAGGTGCTGCAGGCCCGCGTCGGCGATGCCGACATCCTGGTGGTCGCGGCGGGCAAGCCCGGCCTGGTCCCGGGCGAATGGGTCAAGCCGGGCGCGGTTGTCATCGACGTGGGCATCAACCGTCTGGACGACGGACGGCTGGTGGGCGATGTCGGCTTCGATGCCGCCCGGGAGAGAGCCAGCTGGATCACGCCGGTGCCGGGCGGGGTGGGGCCAATGACCGTGGCCACGCTGATGCAGAACACGCTGGAAGCGGCCGAAGCGGGCCTCTGAGCCGCGCTTTTTGCTGGTTGTGGGAGCGACGCAAGTCGCGATGAGGTGCCCGGACTCCCCACCGCGACTTGCGTCGTTCCCGCACCTGGGCATGGCGGCGCCGGGAAAGCATCGTTCCAGCTGCGCAAGCAGGCGGAAGCCTCGCCGATCAGGGTATAATGCCGCGCTTCCCCAACTATCCGGGCCCGCCGATGCTGCGCATCCAGGCTGAAGCACTGACGTACGACGACGTCTCCCTCGTCCCCGCCCATTCCACCGTCCTGCCCAAGGATGTCAGCCTGGAAACGCGCCTGACGCGCGACCTGCGGCTGAAGCTGCCGATCGTCTCGGCCGCCATGGATACCGTCACCGAGGCCCGCCTGGCCATTGCCATGGCCCAGTTGGGCGGCATCGGCATCCTGCACAAGAACCTGACCGTCGAACAGCAGGCCGCCGAAGTGGCCAAGGTCAAGAAGTTCGAGGCCGGCGTGATCAAGGAGCCCTTCACCGTCGGGCCCGAAACGACGATTGCCGAAGTGCTCAAGCTCACCCGCGCGCGCAACATCTCCGGCGTGCCGGTCGTCGATGGCGGCCAGCTGGTCGGCATCGTCACCAGCCGCGACATGCGCTTCGAAACGAAGCTCGACGATCCCGTCCGCCACATCATGACCAAGAAGGATCGCCTGGTCACGGTGCGCGAAGGCGCCAGCGACGGCGAAGTCCTGCAGCTGCTGCACAAGCACCGCATCGAGAAGGTGCTGGTGGTCAACGACGCGTTCGACCTGCGCGGTCTGATCACCGTCAAGGACATCCAGAAGAAGACCGACAACCCCAACGCCGCCAAGGACAGTGCCAGCCGCCTGGTCGTCGGCGCTGCGGTGGGTGTTGGCGGCGATACCGACCAGCGCGTCGAAGCCCTCGTTGCCGCAGGCGTGGACGTGATCATCGTCGACACCGCGCACGGCCACTCTCAGGGCGTGCTCGACCGCGTCAGCTGGGTCAAGAAGCGCTTCCCGCAGCTGCAGGTCATCGGCGGCAACATCGTCACCGGCGACGCCGCGCTGGCGCTGATGGACGCCGGTGCCGATGCCGTGAAAGTCGGCGTGGGCCCGGGCTCCATCTGCACCACGCGTATGGTGGCCGGTGTAGGCGTGCCGCAGATCACCGCGATCGACATGGTCGCCGAAGCGCTGCAGGACCGCATCCCGCTGATCGCCGATGGCGGCATCCGCTACTCGGGCGACATCGGCAAGGCGATCGCCGCGGGCGCGTCGACGGTGATGATCGGCGGCCTGTTCGCTGGCACCGAAGAAGCGCCGGGTGAAGTCGAACTGTTCCAGGGCCGCAGCTACAAGAGCTACCGCGGCATGGGTAGCCTGGGCGCGATGGAGAAGGGGTCCAAGGACCGCTACTTCCAGGACGCCAGCGACGCCGACAAGCTGGTGCCGGAAGGCATCGAAGGTCGTGTGCCGTACCGCGGTTCGGTTGGCGGCATCATCCACCAGCTGGTCGGCGGCCTGCGCGCCACGATGGGCTACGTGGGCTGCGCGACCATCGAGGACATGCGCAGCAAGCCCAAGTTCGTCGTCATCACCGGCGCGGGCCAGCGCGAAAGCCACGTGCACGACGTGCAGATCACCAAAGAGCCGCCGAACTACCGGATGGGCTGATCGTTGCCAGAGAAGGGAGACGCCAGCGTTTCCCTTCTTCGTTTATAGCCGCAGGACACCATGACGAATATCCATACCGACAAGATCCTCATCCTCGACTTCGGCGCGCAGTACACGCAGCTGATCGCCCGCCGCATCCGCGAGATCGGCGTCTACTGCGAAATCTGGGCGTGGGACCACGACCCGGAGGAGATCGCGAAGTTCGGCGCCAAGGGCATCATCCTGTCGGGCGGTCCGGAATCCACGACCCAGCACGGTGCACCCGCCGCGCCTCAACAGGTATTCGACAGCGGCCTGCCGATCCTCGGCATCTGCTACGGCATGCAGACCTTGGCTGCGCAGCTGGGCGGCGCGACGGAAGCCGCCGACGCGCGCGAGTTCGGCCATGCCGAAGTGCAGCTGGTCGCGCACGACGCGCTGCTGGGTGGCCTGAGCGACCACCAGGGCGAGCCGCGCATCGACGTGTGGATGAGCCACGGCGACCATGTCGCCAAGGCGCCGCCGGGCTGGACGATCACCGCCACCACCGACCGCATCCCGGTCGCGGCGATGGCGCTGGAAGAGAAGCAGTGGTACGGCGTGCAGTTCCATCCGGAAGTGACGCATACCAAGCAGGGCCAGACGCTGCTGCGCCGCTTCGTCGCCGACATCTGCGGCTGCAAGACGCTGTGGACCGCCGCCAACATCATCGACGACCAGATCGCGCGCGTGCGCGAGCAGGTGGGCTCTGATGAAGTGATCCTGGGCCTGTCCGGTGGCGTGGATTCCTCCGTCGTCGCTGCGCTGCTGCACAAGGCTATCGGTGAACAGCTGACCTGCGTGTTCGTCGACACCGGCCTGCTGCGCTGGCAGGAAGGCGACCAGGTGATGGCGATGTTCGCCGAACACATGGGCGTGAAGGTCGTGCGCGTCAATGCCGCCGACCGCTACTTCAAAGCGCTGGAAGGCGTCGCCGACCCGGAAGCCAAGCGCAAGATCATCGGCAACCTGTTCGTCGAGATCTTCGAGGAAGAGTCGAACAAGCTGAAGAACGCCAAGTGGCTGGCGCAGGGCACGATCTACCCGGACGTGATCGAGTCGGCCGGCAGCAAGACCGGCAAGGCGCATGTCATCAAGAGCCACCACAACGTTGGCGGTCTGCCCGAGCACATGAAGCTGGGCCTGGTCGAACCGCTCCGTGAGCTGTTCAAGGATGAAGTGCGTCGCCTCGGCGTCGAGCTCGGCCTGCCGCGCACGATGGTCTACCGCCATCCGTTCCCCGGTCCGGGCCTGGGGGTGCGCATCCTCGGCGAGGTCAAGCCGGAGTACGCCGAACTGCTGGCCAAGGCCGATGCCATCTTCATCGACGAACTGCGCAAGGCCGACCTGTACGACAAGACCTCGCAGGCGTTCGCGGTGTTCCTGCCGGTGAAATCGGTAGGCGTGGTCGGCGATGCGCGCGCCTACGAGTGGGTCATCGCGCTGCGGGCGGTCGAGACGATCGACTTCATGACCGCGCATTGGGCGCACCTTCCGTACGACTTCCTCGGCACGGTCAGCAACCGCATCATCAACGAGCTGCGCGGCGTATCGCGCGTGGTCTACGACATCTCCGGCAAGCCTCCGGCCACCATCGAGTGGGAGTGATGGTCGAGCCCGGCCACGAACACTGGATGCGGCGCGCGTTCGCATTGGCGGATCGCGCCGAGCGCGAGTTCGACGAGATTCCCGTTGGCGCCGTGCTGGTAGGCGCTGACGGCCACGTGCTGGGCGAAGGCTGGAACCGCAACATCCTTGACCACGATCCCACGGCACATGCCGAGATCGTGGCGATGCGCGAGGCGGGCAGGGCGGTGGGCAACCATCGGCTGCTCGGCAGCACGCTGTACGTCACCTTGGAGCCCTGCGCAATGTGCGCGATGGCGCTGGTGCATGCACGCGTGGCGCGTATCGTCTACGGGGCGACCGATCCCAAGACCGGCGCCTGCGGCAGTGTGTTCGACCTGGTAGCGGATCCGCGCCACAACCACCGCATCGAGGTGCTGGGTGGTGTACTGGGCGAAGAGGCGGGTCGCCGGCTGACCAACTACTTCCGTGCGAAGCGCGGTCGACCGCTGGTCTAGGGCGTCGGAAACTTCCGCTTTACCTTGCGGTGATCCATTTCTTCGTTGATCGCCGTGACCGCCAGCGTGGACTCGCGCGCCAGCAGCAGGCTGGCCGCCAGCATCGCGACCACGCCCAGTGCGGCCAGCCACGTGGGCAATGAGCCCAGCCGGTGCCCTGTGAACGTGTCCACCGCCACTGCCAGGCTGGTGCCGACGAAGCAGCTGATCGCGGCATAGAGCAACTGGCCCGCGCGCAGGATGATCAGGCTGCGCAGGCGCTGCAATGCGATGCGCCGCTCAAGCAGCGAACGCTCGGTCTCGTCCTCGACGTCCGCCAGTTCACGCAGCAGGGTGCGGGCGCGGTCGATGATGCGCGCCAGGCGGTTGTTGGCCGACAACAGCAGCGATGCGGTCGCGGTCAGGAAGAACGCCGGTGCGAGCATCGCGGTGAGGACGGCGTGATCGGTGGTGGGGTTCATGGGCCGGTCGCCGGAGTGGTCTGCGTTATCATGACACGATGCGGCACGACCGCATTCCCGGTGTGGAACGGCCGGACCTCCTTCCTGTCATGGACTGCTGCATGGCCTCGAACAACGCGAGTACCGACCGCCTGATCTGGATCGACCTGGAAATGACCGGGCTCGACACCGACCGCGACTCCATCCTGGAGATCGCCACGGTCGTCACCGATTCGAAGTTGAACGTACTGGCCGAAGGTCCGGAGTTCGCCATCGCCCATCCGGTGTCCGTGCTGGAAGCGATGGACGACTGGAACCGCAACCAGCATGGTCGCTCGGGTCTGTGGAAGCGGGTCGTCGAGAGCGAGGTGTCGCTGGGACAGGCCGAGGCGCAGACGGTGGCCTTCCTCAACGAGTGGCTGCCGGCCGGCGCGTCGCCGATGTGCGGCAACTCGATCTGCCAGGACCGTCGGTTCCTGCACCGGCTGATGCCGCGCCTGGAGAAGTATTTCCACTACCGCAATCTCGACGTCAGCACGTTGAAAGAGCTCGCGCGCCGCTGGGCGCCACAGGTGCTGGAAGGCGTCCGCAAGCAGGCCAGCCACACCGCGCTGAGCGACGTGCGTGATTCCATCGAAGAACTACGCCATTACCGCAAGCATATGGCGGCACTGGCAGAGTGATGCGTAGAGCGGAGCTTGCTCCGCCGCGCTAGCAGTACAGCCGAGCAGGCTCGGCTCTACGCCACCGGCTTGGCAACGTCGCCATCATCAGCGACGCCCTTGGTGATGATGTCCGTCAGCGGCGTGCCGTCGCTGTTGTGGTGGTACACGTGCAGGTCGCGCTGTGGATACGGGATGTTGAGGCCGTTGCCGATGATCTCGGTCCGCACGGCTTCGGTCAGATCGCTCTTGGTTTCGCCGAAGTCCTTGGTTTTGGTCCACGCCAGCAGGATCAGATCGACGCTGCTTTCGCTCAGCTTGGACACGATGACGCTGGGCGCCGGCTCCGGCAGCACATGCGGGTGATCTTGCGCGATCTTCAGCAGAATCTGCTTGGCGCGCTTGAGGTCGTCGTCGTAGCCCACGCCTACCGGGATGTCGATGCGGCGATGCGGCTTCGCGGTGAAGTTGATGATCGGCGCCGTGGTGATCAGGCTGTTCGGCAGCACGATCAGGCGGTTGTCGAGCGTACGCATGCGCGTCTGGAAGATACGGACCTCTTCGACCACGCCTTCCAGCCCCGCCGCCTGCACGAAGTCCCCATCGCGGAACGGACGCAGCACGATCAGCATGACGCCGGACGCGATATTCGACAGCGAGTCCTTCAGTGCCAGGCCGACGGCGAGGCCGGCGGCGCCCAGCACCGCGAGCATCGAGGTCGGGTTCACGCCCAGCGAGGTGAGCGCGGTGATGATCACCAGAACCATCATGGCGGCGTAGCTCGCACGGCGCAGGAACCCGCCCAGCGTGGCATCCGCGTGCGTCCGGCCCAGCACGCGCTCCAGTCCCGTGCTCAAGCGCTTGGCCAGCCACATGCCGACCAGGAAGATCAGGGCGGCGGCGAGCAGCTTCAGTCCCCAGGTTTCCAGCAACTGCAGCCAGTCGATGCCGCGCAGTTCGCGCATCAGCGCCGCAGGTTCGGTGGGGATCTCGGTAAGGGCGGGCGCGGTGGCGGTGGCAGCGGGGGTCGGCATGGGCACTCCTGAAATGCAGCACGCCCCATCAGGGGCGTGCCGGGTTTACAGGAGGATGGTAACCGCCTTCGCGTGAAGAAGGTCGCAGCCGGTATCAGCCGGCCTTGGTCTTCGCGAGTCGCAACCAGGTGTCGACCACGGTGTCGGGATTCAGCGACACCGATTCGATACCTTCGGCCATCAGCCACTCGGCCAGGTCCGGATGATCGCTCGGCCCCTGACCGCAGATGCCGACGTACTTGCCCTTGGACCGGGCCGCCTTGATGGCCATCGACAACAGCTTCTTGACCGCAGGGTTCCGCTCGTCGAACAGGTTGGCGACGATGCTGGAGTCGCGATCCAGGCCCAGGGTCAGCTGGGTCAAATCGTTGGAGCCGATCGAGAACCCGTCGAAGATGTCGAGGAACTCGTCGGCGAGCAGCGCATTCGACGGTACTTCGCACATCATGATGATCTTCAGCCCGTTCTCGCCCTGGCGCAGGCCATGCTTGGCCAGCACCTCGACGACCTTGCGGCCTTCTTCCAGCGTGCGGACGAACGGGATCATCACCCACAGGTTGTCCAGGCCCATCTCGTCGCGCACGCGGCGCACGGCCTGGCATTCCAGTGCGAACGCCGGCTCGAACGACGGATCGACATAACGGCTGGCGCCGCGGAAACCGATCATCGGGTTCTCTTCATGCGGCTCGTAACGCGTGCCGCCGATCAGGTTGGCGTACTCGTTGGACTTGAAGTCCGACAGGCGCACGATGACCGGGTGCGGCGCGACCGACGCGGTGATCGTGGCAATGCCTTCCGCCAGGCGATCCACGTAGAAGCTGACCGGGTCGGTGTAGCCGGCGGTCTTGGCGTCGATCTTCTTGCGGACGTCCAGGTCCTGGCGGTCGTATTCCAGCAGCGCCAGCGGATGCACGCCGATGTGGCTGGCGATGATCATCTCCAGACGGGCGAGGCCGATGCCGGCATTCGGCAACTGGCCGAAATCGAATGCGCGCTCGGGGTTAGCGACGTTCATCATGATCTTGAGCGGCGCTTCCGGCATCGCGGCCAGATCGGTGGTGGTGCGCTCGAACGGCAGGTTGCCGGCATAGATGAAGCCGGTGTCGCCCTCGGCGCAGCTGACGGTTACTTCGACGCCGTCCGCGACCAGGTCCAGCGCGTTACCGGTGCCGACCACGGCGGGGACGCCCAGTTCGCGCGCGATGATGGCGGCATGGCAGGTACGCCCGCCGCGGTTGGTGACGATGGCGCTGGCGCGCTTCATCACCGGCTCCCAATCGGGATCGGTCATGTCGGCGACCAGCACGTCGCCCGGCTGCACGCGCGCCATGTCGTCCAGCGAGCGCACCACGCGGGCGACGCCGCTGCCGATCTTCTGGCCGATGGCGCGACCTTCGGCGATCACCTCGCCGCGCTTCTCCAGCGCATAACGTTCGATCTGCGTGGCCTTGGCTCGCGACTTCACCGTCTCCGGCCGTGCCTGCACGATGAAGAGCTTGCCCGTCACGCCGTCCTTCGCCCATTCGATGTCCATCGGGCGGCCGTAATGCTGCTCGATGACCAGCGCCTGCTTGGCCAGTTCGTGTACGTCCGCGTCGTTGATGGAAAACGTGCCGCGCAGTTGGGCCGGCGTGTCCTCGGTGCGCACGCGCTCACCGGGAACATCTGAATACACCATGCGCAGCGCCTTGCTGCCGAGCGCGCGGCGGAGGATCGCCGGCTTGCCCTGCTTCAGGGTGGGCTTGTAGACGTAGAACTCATCAGGATTCACCGCGCCCTGCACGACCATTTCACCGAGACCGAAACTGGAGGTGACGAACACGACGTCCCGGAAGCCGGATTCGGTATCGAGCGTGAACAGCACGCCTGACGAGCCCACGCCCGAGCGCACCATCAGCTGCACGCCCGCGGACAGGAACACGTCCTCGTGCTTGAAGCCATGGTGCACGCGATAGGCGATCGCGCGGTCGTTGTAGAGGCTGGCGAAGACTTCCTTCACCTTGTGCACGACATCGTCGGCGCCGGTGACGTTGAGGAAGGTCTCCTGTTGGCCGGCGAACGAGGCGTCGGGCAGGTCTTCAGCGGTGGCCGACGAGCGCACGGCCACGGCGACATCGCCGCCACCGTTGTCGGCCGAGAGCTTGGCGTAGGCCGTGCGGATGTCGGCATCCAGATCGGGCTGCAGCGGGGCGTCGATGACCCAGCCGCGGATCTCCTTGCCGGCCGCCGTCAGCGCCGGCACGTCCTCGACGTCCAGCGTGGCCAGCTTGTCGAAGATGCGCTTGGACAGGTCGTTGTGCGCGATGAAGGCCTTGAAGGCCTCGGCGGTGGTCGCATAGCCTCCCGGGACCGAGACGCCCAGGTTGGCCAGATGGCCGATCATTTCGCCCAGCGACGAATTCTTGCCGCCGACGCGGGCCAGGTCGGCCAGGCGCAGCTCGTGCAACCACAGGATGTTCTCGTTCAAGCGCAATGCTCCGAAGCAGGCCGCGCCATGCCGATGACCATCGGCGTGGGGTGCCGTGTCCATGGGGAAAGAAGCGATATGATGCAGTGCATACCAATTGCAGACAAGCTTGATCTGACGGGGGTTTCCATGGTGAAGCGGGGAAGGGTGGGGCATGTCTGAGCTGCGACCGGTGTTTTATGTTTCGGATGGAACCGGTATCACCGCCGAGACCATCGGCCACAGCCTGCTGACCCAGTTCGCCGGCATGCGGTTCCAGACCGACCGCCTGTCCTTCGTCGACGACGAGGAGAAGGCGCGGGACGCCGCCGACCGCATCCGCCGGACGGGGGAACGGCTCGGCGCGCGCCCGATCGTGGTGAGTTCCTGCGTGGATCCCGGATTGAGCGCCCTGATCGCCGAGAGCGGGGCGCTGATGCTGGACGTGTTTGCCCCCTTCATCGAGCCGCTGGAGCGCGAGTTGGGCGAACAGCGGCAGTCGCGTGTCGGCCAGGCCCACGGCCTGGTGGATTTCGAGACCTACCATCGCCGCATCAATGCGATGAATTTCGCCCTGACGCATGACGACGGCATGGCGGTGAATTACGACGAGGCCGACGTGATCCTGGTGGCGGTATCGCGCGCCGGCAAGACGCCGACCTGCGTCTACCTGGCGCTGCATTACGGCGTGCGTGCTGCGAACTATCCGCTGACCGATGGCGATCTCGAGACCGACCGCTTGCCAGCCCGGTTGCGACCTTACCGGCGCAAGCTGTTCGCCCTGACCATCGACCCCGAGCGCCTGCACCAGATCCGGCAGGAGCGCAGGCCCAACTCGGGCTACGCGAAAATGGAGACCTGCAAGCGCGAAGTCGCGGCGGCGGAAGCGATGTTCCAGGTGGAACGCCTGCCGACCCTCAGTACGACCAACAAGTCGATCGAGGAAATCTCCAGCAAGGTGTTGTCCACGCTGGGCTTGCAGCGCGAAATGTACTGAGTAGCGGAGCCGCGGCGGCAGGCGGTAAAACGGCGCGCCGGGAATCCTTAACTTAGGCCGCATGCGGCAGTACGTCAATGCTGCCGCGACGGGGATTCGCCGTGTAGGATCGGCCCATGTCCCAGGCTCTCGCACGTACTGCGCGCATCCCCCGGTTGGGCCGGTTTGGCTGGCTTATGGCGCTGTACGCGGAGAACCACGCCCGCCTGACGCGCCTGTTTGCACCGGAACACCTGCAGGTGGGGACGTACGTCTCCAGCATCGGCGACGGACTGGACCTGCGGCTGGAGGTCATCGAGACGCACCGCTACACGGTGGAGCTGCGACTGACCTACGACATCTGCGATCCACTGACTGGCGAACCGGACCCCTCCGCGTTCGTCCGCCTGTATCGCGATGCACGCCAGGCTGAAGCGACGCATTGCTATGTGGGCAAGCGCTGGCAGGACGTGATCGGCCTGTACCCGCCGCCGGCGGAGGTGATCAGTCACCGCATGCGCATGAATACCTTTCTCGGCAAATGGCTCGAGTATCTCGGCGAGCAGGGGCATGGCGTCGCCACCCTGCACCCCGTACGGGCCGCACGCGACGTCGCCTGAAGCCGTTGCCTCAGGTGACGCGGACGAAGCGGATCGCGTTGAGCCTGCGCAGACCGTGATGGGCATCGCGCGACAGGTTCATCACGTCGACCGTGCCGAGTGTCTCCAGTTCGAGCAGGCGTTGCGCGACGCCATCGAAGGTCGCGTCGTCCAGTCCCAGTGATCCCGCTGTCCAACGCGTGTCGCGATGGAGTGGCAGTTGCGAGATCAGTTCGTCAGCGAGTGCATCGTGTGTCATGGCTGCGGCTCCGCGAAGGTGGGATCCACTTCGACTACACCAACCCTGCGCGCCCGGCGATGTCGCCACGGCGAGCGCATGGCGCAAGCTTCTACGCCGTCCGGGGTGAGGTTCTTGTAAACGCGGGCGCAAGGGCCCGACAGGCGCCCTTGGAGCAAAAAGAAAGGCCCGGTTTCCCGGGCCTTGAAGAGTTGGCGTCCCCACGGGGATTCGAACCCCGGTCGCTACCGTGAAAGGGTAATGTCCTAGGCCTCTAGACGATGGGGACGCACGAAAGTGTTACCAGATTTTCTTTCCAGACGGCCTATTGTCCGGAAGTTGGTGGAGCCAGGCGGGATCGAACCGCCGACCTCCTGCATGCCATGCAGGCGCTCTCCCAGCTGAGCTATGGCCCCACGTGCTGGCAGGAGCGGAATAATAGCTAGGCTCTTTCCGATGCGCAAGCATTCGTTACGAAAATTTTCACGACTGGCGAATGCGTGGGCATGCGGGTGAAATACGACGCTTGAAGAATGACGGGACCACGCGCAGCGCATGATCGGTTTGTCGGTTAAGGAGTGGGCGGCCTGGGCGCCGGGGCTGGTCGATCAATCGGCATGGTCCGCATGGGCGCGGGCGCCGTGGGTGCCGATGGGCGAGGAGACGCCGGCGTTGTCGGAGGTCCCGGCAATGCAGCGTCGACGGATTGAACGACTGGGTCGCATGGCGATCCAGACCGCCTTCTGGTGTCAGCGAGCCGATGCGGGCGGCGCGCCGCTGGTCTTCGCGTCGCGACACGGCGACGTCGCACGCTCGATGGAGTTGCTCGAGGCGCTGGTGGCGGGGGAGTCGCCATCGCCGACGACGTTCGGCCTGTCCGTGCACAACGCCATCGCCGCGCTGTATTCCATCCTGCGCGGCGAGCGCGGCAACTACGTCGCTACGGCAGGCGGTAAAGCGACCGTCGAAACCGCGTGCATCGAAGCAGCGTCACTGCTCGCCGACGGTGCGCCCGAAGTGCTGCTGGTCATCTATGACGCCCCGTTGCCTGGCGTGTACGCCGGATTCGCGGACGAGCCGGATGCCGGATTCGCCTGGTGCTGGCGTCTTGTGGCGGCTGACGCCGCTCTGCCCACACTGCACCTGGCATGGAAGGCTGATGGTGCGGACGACACCGCCGGCCCCTTGCCACACAGTCTGGACGTGTTGCGCTTCCTGTTGGCCGGCGACGCAATACTCGACTGGCGCGGAGATGGCATTCAGTGGCAGTGGCGACGCGATGCTTGAACGGTTGAGCCACGCGTGGCGGGTCGCGGGAACAGGGCTGAGCTTCCTCGCGTTCGGCGTGGGTGGCCTGTTCCTGGGTGTCTGCATACTTCCGCCGCTGCTGTGGCTGGTGCGCGATCCCGACCGCCGGCGTCGCTGGTCACGCCGTCTCGTGCGGCGCAGCTTTGCCGCGCACGTGGAACTGATGCGCCGGCTGGGAGTGATGACCTACGAAGTCCGGGGTCGTGAGCGGCTGGCGCGTGACGGCCTGCTGGTGCTCGCCAACCACCCCACGTTGATCGACGTCGTCCTGCTGATCTCCCTGCTGCCCAATGCCGACTGCGTGGTGAAGTCGGCGGTCGCGCGCAATCCGTTCATGCGGGGACCGGTCAGGGCCGCGGGTTACGTTTCCAACGATGACGGTGCGGGCCTGGTGGAGGACTGCATCGCGGCGGTCAGGGCGGGCGGCACCCTGGTGATTTTCCCGGAGGGCACGCGGACCACGCCGGGACAGCCCCTGAAGCTCCAGCGCGGCGCGGCGAACATCGCCGTGCGGGGTGCGCTGGACATCACGCCGGTGCGGATCACGTGCACGCCGCTGACGCTTGGGAAAGGGGAGAAGTGGTATCGTGTGCCGCCGGTGCGATTCCATATGGTGATCGATGTTCAGGAAGACCTGCCGATCGCCCCATTCCTGAATGGAATGGAGGGGGCGGATCCATCGGCAGGGGGAGAAGCGCTGGCAGCCCGGCGACTCACGGAACATCTGGCCATTTACTTTGCGGGAGATCCATCGCGTGCAGGCACTTGAGCACGAGATCAAGGAATTGATCATTTCGTCGCTGTCGCTGGAAGACATCACGCCCGACGACATCGATACCAGCGCGCCGCTGTTCGTCGAAGGACTGGGGTTGGACTCGATCGACGCCCTCGAACTGGGACTGGCGCTGCAGAAGCGCTACGGCGTCGCACTCTCCGCAGACTCGCAGGAAACCCGCCGGCATTTCGCCAGCGTGCGTGCCCTGGCGGATTTTGTCGCCTCGCAGGGCAAGGCCTGAGCAGGGACGGGCAGGACTGGCAAGATGACCAAGAACGAACTTTTCGACCGGATCGTCACGATCCTGCATGACAGCTTCGAGATCGATCCTGCGAGGATCACGCCCGAGGCCAAGCTCTACGACGATCTCGACATCGACAGCATCGATGCAGTGGATCTGATCGTCCAACTCAAGCCGCTGCTGGGGCGGAGCCTCCAGCCGGACGCGTTCAAGTCGGTGCGCACGGTGCAGGACATCGTGGACGTGCTGTACGGACTGATCCGCGACGAAGCCGCCTGACGCAGGTCGCCCCGTGTCCCGGATAGGCGCGGCCATCTTCGTGGTGCTGTCGGTGGCATACCCGCTGGTGGTGTACTGGGCCATGGGCCGTTTCGAGCCCCGCTGGCTGGCGGTGCTCCTGCTCGTGCTCGCCTTGCTGCGTGCGGCCGCCACGCGACAGGCCGTCTGGCTGGCCGCAGCCGCCGGGGCCGCCCTGCTCGCCACGCTGGCGACGGTGTTCAACGAAGCCTTGCCGCTGAAGCTGTATCCCGCGTTGGTCAACGCGGTGCTGCTCGTCGTGTTCGCTACCAGCCTCGTCTTTCCGCCCTCGGCCGTGGAGCGCATCGCCCGGCTCACCGAGCCGGACCTGCCGCCGGAAGGCGTGGCCTACACGCGACGGGTGACCCAGGTGTGGTGCGTGTTCTTCGTCTTCAATGGCACGCTGGCGCTGGTCACGGCCTTGTGGATGTCCGACGGCGCATGGGCGCTGTACAACGGATTGATCGCCTACGTGTTGATCGGCGTGCTTTTCAGTATCGAGTGGCTGGTGCGGCGGCGCGTGCGCGCAAGGCATTCGCATGGCTGAGTGGCGTACGCTCTTCGACGTGGCCGTGCGACCAGTGCCGGGGCGCGTGTTTGCGCGCGTCGCAGGTGGCAGCATCGATCACGCCGCGTTCCAGCGCGACGCCCAGCGCTGGCATGCCGCGTTCGACGCGCTGCCGGGCACCACGTTCGCACTGCATTTCGACGACGCCACGCGTTTCGCGTCGGCGCTGTTCGGTGCTTGGCACGCAGGCAAGACCGTCGTGCTGCCGGGTGACGCATTGCCGGGAACGCTGGCGCGGCTGCAGTCGCGCGTGGACGGGTTCGCAGGCGATTGGCCTGGCGTGTCCGCTATCCGTGAAAGCGAGGTCGGCGATGCGCTGCTTACGCCCCTGGATCCGGAAGCGACGCGGCTGGTGGTGTTCACTTCGGGCAGCACGGGTGAGCCCGTAGCGATCGAAAAGCGCCTGCGCCAGCTTGATGCCGAAGCGCGCTCACTGGAGTCCGCCCTCGGTGCCGGGCTGGGCGATGTCGCGATCCATGGCACGGTGTCGCACCAGCACATCTACGGCCTGCTGTTCCGGGTGCTGTGGCCGTTGGCGGCGGGGCGGGCGATCGTGCCGCGGGCATTCTTCCCCGAAGATCTGCTGGCGGCGATGGAAGGACACGAGACGGTGCTGGTCGCGAGTCCCGCGCACCTGAAGCGCCTCCCGGCGCAGCTCGGTTGGCCCTCCGTGCACGGCCGCCTGCGGGCGGTCTTCTCGTCGGGCGGTGCGCTGCCCGCGGAAGCCGCGCACGACGTGGCGCGGCTGCTCGGTGTGCCGCCGGTCGAGATCCTGGGCAGCAGCGAGACCGGTGGCATCGCCTGGCGTCGCTGGGACGAAGAACAGCCTGCCTGGCGGCCGCTGCCGGGCGTCGAATGGCAACTGGCAGAAGGCGTGCTCGAAGTCCGTTCGCTGCATCTGGCCGAGCCGGCCTGGTGGCGCAGCCAGGATCGTGCGGAGGTTGACGGTACTGGCGGCTTCCGCCTGCTGGGGCGTGCCGATCGCATCGTGAAGGTGGAAGAGCGTCGCGTGTCGCTGGATGCGCTGGAACGTCAGATCCAGACCCATCCTTCGGTCCGTGAAGCGCGCGTGCTTCTGCTGGGCGGTCAGCGTGCCGTGCTGGTCGCCGTGGTGGTGTTGGATCCGGACGCTCGCGTTCCCGACGATGCGTCCGGTCGCCGGGCATTGGCAAACACGCTGACACGCCATCTCGCGGATACGCAGGATGCGGTCGCCCGGCCACGGCGCTGGCGGTTCGTGTCGGCACTGCCGACGAACGCCCAGGGCAAGGTGACCGAAGCCGCGCTGACAGCGCTGTTCCGTCCCGAGCGTCCGCCTGCCCACTGGACGCTGCGCGAACCCACGCATGCGCGGGTCGAGTTGCCGCTCGATGCATCGCTGGCCGTGTTCGAAGGCCACTTCACCCAGGCCGCCATCCTGCCCGGCGTCGCCCAGCTCGACTGGGCCGTGCAACTGGCGCGAGAGGTATTCCCGTTGCCGGCGACCTTCCTCCGCATGGAGGCGTTGAAGTTCCAGCGGGTCGCGCGGCCCGGCGACCGGATCCGATTGGACCTGGAATGGCTGGCCGATCGCAGCACGCTGGTGTTCCGCTACGAGTCGGAACATGGCCCGCATGCCAGTGGCCGTGTGGTGTTCGCCGATGGGGAATGACGCCATGGCCCCGGCGAACGATTTCCGTCCGCTCGTGGTGATCCCGGTCTTCGACCACGAGCACGCCATCGCGACCATGGTGGATGGCGTGCGTGCGTCGGGAGTGCCGTGCCTGCTGGTCGACGACGGTTCCGGTGAATCCTGTTCACGCGAGCTCGACCGTTTGGCGGCGCTGCATGCGTCCGGCGTGACGCTGCTGCGCCTGCCGGTGAACCAGGGCAAAGGTGGGGCGGTGCTGGCGGGATTCCGTGAGGCGGGCAGGGCGGGTTACACCCATGTGCTGCAGATCGATGCCGACGGCCAGCACGATGCCCGCGACATCCCCGGGTTCCTCGAAGAAGCGCGCGTGCACCCGGATGCCGTCATCTGTGGCGTGCCGCTGTACGACGCCAGCGTGCCGAAGGGCCGGCTCTACGGCCGCTACCTGACCCACGTCTGGGTCTGGATCAATACGTTGTCGTTCACGATCCGCGATTCCATGTGCGGCTTTCGCGTCTACCCGCTGCCGCCGGTGTTGCGCCTGATGGATGAAGAGACCATCGGTCGCCGGATGGATTTCGACGTCGAGGTGTTGGTGCGACTGTTCTGGCGGGGTATCACTGTGCGCAGCCGGCCGACGCGCGTGACGTATCCGCTGGACGGCGTCTCCCACTTCGACGTCTGGCGCGACAACGTGCGCATCAGCCGCATGCACACGCGCCTGTTCTTCGGCATGGTCCTGCGCCTGCCGCGCCTGCTGGCGCGCAAGTTCGAGGGCGGCCGCGCGTGAGCGATCGTTCGCACCACTGGGCCGATATCGGCGAATCCACGTCCGTGCGCGGCATCCTGCTGTTGTGCTTCGTGCATCGCTGGCTGGGCCGTTGGCCGTTCCGGGTCTGCGTGTATCCGGTGGTGTTCGTGCACTGGCTGCTCAACGGCACGGCGCGTCGTGCGTCGCGCCAGTACCTGGCGCGCGTGCATGCCCATCTCGGCGTGCCGGCGCGTCGGCCGGGCGCGCTGCAGAGCCTGTACCACTTCGCGGTGTTCGCCGAGACGTTGCTGGACAAGATCCTGGCGCTCGGGCAGCGCTATCCCGTGGACAAGGTCACCATGGAGCGCCAGGGCGTGCTAGCGCGCGTGAGGGCGGGCGAGGGCGGCTTGCTGATCACCGCGCACCTGGGCTGCCTGGAGCTGTGCCAGGTGATGGCCGACCAGGTACCGGGCTTCCGCCTGACCGCGCTCGTCCACACGGCGCATGCCGAACGCTTCAACCGGCTGATCCGGCGCCTGGATGCCGGCAGCCGCGTCGAGCTGCTGCAGGTCACCGACCTGGGTCCCGCCGACGCGGTGAAGCTGGCCGAACGCGTTGCGCGGGGCGAGTTCGTCGCCATCGCCGGCGACCGCGTGCCGGTGCGGGGAGGGCGGGCAGTGAAAGCCTCCTTCCTTGGTCATGACGCGCCATTTCCGATCGGCGCCTACGTGCTGGGCGCTGCGCTGCGCTGTCCGGTCTTCACGATGGCCTGTACCCACGTCGGAGACGGTTATCGCGTGCGCTTCGAGTCGTTCGCCGAACGGATCGAACTGCCGCGCGGATCGCGCGATGAGGCGCTGGCGCGCTACGCTGCGCAGTTCGCGGCATGGATGGAACGGCAGGTCCGCGAATCGCCGTACGACTGGTTCAATTTCTACCCCTTCTGGGATCAGGTAACGCATGACGCCCGCCATGAATGAAACCGCCACGCCCGTGTTTGGCGAGGCTCCGCTGCGCATCGAGGACGTGGTGGCGCTGTCGCACCGCCGTGTGTCCGCCGGGTTGTCGACCGCACCGGCCTTCCGCGCGCGCATCGCCAAGGGCGCCGATTTCCTGGATCGCCTGCTGCACGAGGAAGGCGTCATCTACGGCGTCACCACCGGATACGGCGATTCCTGCACGGTAAATATCCCGCCGGCGCTGGTCGCCGAGCTGCCGCACCATCTGTACACCTACCATGGGTGTGGACTGGGACGTTTCCTGGATGCGACCGAGACCCGTGCCGTCCTCGCCGCGCGGCTCGCTTCGCTGGTGCGCGGCATGTCCGGTGTCAGCCTGCCGTTGCTGGAAGGGCTGGAGGGTCTGCTGCGCCATGACGTTCTGCCGCTGATTCCGGCGGAAGGCTCGGTCGGTGCCAGTGGCGACCTGACGCCGCTGTCCTACGTTGCGGCCGTGCTGTGCGGCGAACGCGAGGTGCTGCATGACGGCCGCATCCGGCCCGCGGCGGAAGCGCTCGCCGAGATCGGCCAGGCGCCGCTGAAACTGCGCCCCAAGGAAGGTCTGGCGATCATGAACGGCACCGCGGTGATGACCGCGCTGGCCTGCCTGGCCTTCGACCGCGCCGAGTACGTCTCGCGTCTGGCCACCCGACTGACCGCGTTCAACGTGCTGGCCAGCAACGGCAACGCCCACCACTTCGATGCCGTGCTGTTCGCCGCGAAACCGCATCCGGGCCAGGCGCGCGTCGCGCAGCGCCTGCGCGAGGACCTGCACAGCGATCGTCCGCCGCGCAACGAACAGCGCCTGCAGGATCGCTACTCGCTGCGCTGCGCACCGCATGTCATCGGCGTGCTGGAAGATGCGCTGCCGTTCCTGCGCCAGCTGATCGAGACCGAACTCAACAGCGCCAACGACAACCCGCTGATCGATCCGGAACGCGAGCAGATCCTGCACGGCGGGCACTTCTACGGTGGCCACATCGCCTTTGCGATGGATGCGTTGAAGAACACGGTCGCCAATGTCGCCGACCTGCTGGACCGCCAGTTGGCCCTGATCGTCGATGCCCGTTACAACCATGGCTTGCCAGCCAACCTGTCCGGCGCTACCGGGCCGCGCGCGGCGATCAACCACGGTTTGAAGGCGTTGCAGATCAGTGTGTCGGCGTGGACCGCGGAAGCGCTGAAGCTGACCATGCCGGCATCGGTGTTCTCGCGCTCCACCGAATGCCACAACCAGGACAAGGTCAGCATGGGCACGATCGCCGCGCGCGATTGTCTGCGCGTGCTCGAGCTTACCGAACAGGTGGTCGCGGCCATGCTGATCGCTGCCCGCCAGGCCGTGGGCCTGCGCCAGCGCGTGGGACTGCAATCGACCCTGGGCGAAGGCCCGGCCGCGATGTACGAAGATCTGTGCGAACGGATCGCCCTGGTCGAGGAGGATCGCGCCCTGGATGGCGAACTCCGCCAACTGGTGACGGACATCCGCGACGCGCGTTGGAACGTCTATGCCGGCTGAGCTTCGCGATGACCTGTGCATCGAAGTGGCGCTGGCACCGGCGTTCCACGACTGCGACGCCATGCAGGTGGTCTGGCACGGGCACTACTTCAAGTATCTCGAAATCGCCCGCTGCGCGTTGCTGCAGCGCTTCGACTACGACTACCCGCAGATGCAGGCCTCGGGCTACATGTGGCCCATCGTCGATACACGGGTGAAATACATCCGGCCGTTGCGCTATGCGCAGCCGTTGCGCGTGTCGGCACGCATCACCGAATGGGAGAACCGGCTGAAGATGGAGTACGAGATCCGCGATGCCACCACCGGCGAGGTCCTGACGCGTGCGCATACGCTGCAGGTCGCGGTCGACGCGGCTTCAGGCGAGATGCTGTATCTGTGCCCGCCCGTCCTGTGGGAACGCCTGGGAGTCCCCGCGCCATGACGTTGCGCCGCATGCTGGTTCCCGTCCTGCTTGTTCTGGCACTGGCATCTGCACCGGTTGCCCGCCCTGCCTTCGCGGCCGACCCGCTGGCGCAGGTGGGCACGCAGGTCGCGCAGGTGCCGTTGCTGCGAGGCAACTTCTCCCAGGAGAAGCAGGTGGCGGGCTTCCGCAACCCGCTGCGTTCGAACGGCCGCTTCGTCCTGGCACGCGAGAAGGGCGTCATCTGGTCCACCGTCGCGCCGTTCCCGTCCGAGATCGTCATCACCCGCGACCGCATTGTCAGCCGGCAGCGCGACGGCACGGCACGCGTGGAAGTGGATGGGCGCCAACAGCCGGCACTGCGCACCGTGAACGCGATGATGTTCGCCCTGATGAGCGGCGACCTGAAGGCGTTGACAACGACCTTCGACGTGAAGGGCGAGCCCGCCGACGGGAAGGGCTGGCGGATGACGCTGTCGCCGCGCTCACGCCAGTTGGCGCAGGCGTTCACGTCGGTGCGCCTGGCAGGCGATCGCTACGTACGCGAGGTGGAACTGCGGGAAGCCAATGGCGATGTCACCCGGTTGCGTTTCGAGGGGATGAGCGAAACGCCCACGGCACTGACGCGCGACGAGGCGGCCCGGTTTGACTGAGTCGGCAACACCGGACGAACCGGAACGCAGGCTGCGCGGTTGGCGCTGGCTGGCGCTGGCGTGGTTGCTGGTGCTGGCGGGCGTGGCCTGGCATCAATGGGGCTTCTGGCAGTCGCCGCGCATCGACAGCGACATCCTCGCCCTGTTGCCGCAGGAAGCCGGCGATCCTGCCGTGGACGATGCGACGCGCCGCATCGCCGGCAACAGTTCGCGCGACGTCGTCGTGATGCTGGGCGCAGAGGACGCGGACGCGGTACTGCGTGCGCGTGATGCCTTCGAGGGCGCCATCCAGGCGTCGGCGCAGCAAGGCGTCGACCTGCTGGTGGCGGAGCGCTCACCGGAAGACTGGTTCTCCCAGGCGCGCGAGGTGCTTGCGCCGCATCGCGACCGCTTGCTGACGCCGGCGCAACGGCAGCACCTCGAACAGACCCCTGCGGATGCTCTTGCGGAATCGGCGCTGGCGGCACTGTACGGGCCGATGGGCGCGCCGCGCCTGACCGAATGGCGCAGCGATCCGCTCGGCCTGTGGCCGCAGTGGTGGCAGGCGCAGGCAACGGCATCCGGCATGGCGCTGGACGGCGACGGCCTGCTGCAGGCCGAAGACCGTCACTGGGCGGTGCTGCAGTTCACCCTGCGGGAATCCGCTTTCAAGCTGGATGGCGAACGCCGGCTGCAGGATCTGCTGGATGCGGCGTCTGCGGCAGCCAAGGCGGTGGCACCGGGCGTGCAGGTGTTGAAGGCGGGTGTGCCGTTGCATGCGGAATCCGCCGCGGTGCAGGCGAACCGCGAAGTCAACACCATCGGCTGGGGCTCGCTGGCGGCCGTGCTGCTGCTGGTATGGCTCGCGTTCCGCTCGTTGCGGCCGCTGCTGCTGGTTGCGCTGTCGTTGCTGGTCGGCTGCGCGGTCGCGCTGACGGTCACGGTGCTGGTGTTCGGCAAGGTCCATCTTCTGACGTTGATCTTCGGTGCGAGCCTGGTCGGCGTGGCGGAGGACTACGGCATCCACTGGTTCGCCTCGCGGCAGGGCGAACCGAAGGCGCGGCGCTGGTCGCTGCTGCGCCATCTGCTGCCCGGCCTGTGGCTGGCGCTGCTGACCAGCGCCATGGCGTATCTGGCGCTGGGGCTGGCGCCGTTTCCGGGACTGCGGCAGATGGCGCTGTTCTCGGTGGTGGGTTTGGCCGCCGCGTTCCTGACGGTGATCTTCGGTTTTCCTTGGCTCGATGGCGGCGAAGTCCGCACGACCGCGTTTTCGCGCTGGCTGGGCGGCACGCTGGCGAGTTGGCCGCGCCTGGCCAACCGTCGTGGCGGGCTGGTGCTCGCGGCCGTCGTACTGCTGGTCGCGGTGCCCGGTCTGATGCAGGTTCGCGGCAACGACGACCTGCGTAGCCTGCAATCCTCGCCGCCAGAACTGATCGCGCAGCAGCGCGACGTGGGACGCCTGCTGGGGATGCCGAGTCCCGCGCAGTTCTACCTGGTGCAGGGGCGCGATGCCGAAGAAGTGCTCCAGCGCGAAGAGCACCTGGTGGCACGCTTGCGCGACGTGGAGGCAAAGGGTCTGGTGGGCGGACATCGGGCGCTCAGCGACTGGCTGCCCTCGCAGCGCCAGCAGGAAAACGATGCGGCGCTGACTGCACGCGCAGAGCGCGAGGTGCTGGCGCGGCTGTCGGTCGCCACCGGCGAGACGCTGGCGCGGGGCGAGTTCGTTCCGCGCTCGCTGACGCTCGATACCTTCCTCGCTTCGCCCGCGGCCCTGCCGGTACGTCACCTCTGGCTGGGCGAGGTGGGGCAGGGGGTGGCCTCGGTGGTGATGGTCAACGACCTGCCCCGTCCGGATGCGCTCGCCACGTTCGCCGCGCAAGCGGACGGCATCGAAGGCGTGCGCTGGATCGACCGCACTGCCGATATTTCACGCCTGCTGCAGCACTACCGACGCATGATGACGGGCCTGCTGCTGGCAGGCGTGGTGGTCGTGTTTGGCGTGCTCGCCGTCCGCTATCGCGGGCAGGCCTGGCGCGTGATCACACCGACGCTGCTGGCCGGTGTGCTGACCGTGGCGCTGCTGGGCTGGCTGGGCCAGCCGCTGCAGTTGTTCAACGTGCTGGCGCTGATGCTGCTGCTGGGCATGGGCATCGACTACGGCATCTTCCTGGTCGAGCACCGGGGCGATGCCAGTGCATGGCTGGCGGTCTGCGTCGGTGCGGCCAGCACCTGGCTGTCGTTCGGCTTGCTGGGCCTGTCGGCGACGCCTGCGCTGCGTGCCTTCGGCCTGACCCTGTTGTTCGGCATCGGCCTGGTCTGGCTGCTGTCCCCCTTGTTCCGGCCTCCACCGGATCATTCCCCCACGAACGGAAACACCGTTGCATGAAGACGGAACGCACTGAAATCCTGATCATCGGCGCCGGCCCGGCCGGCTCCGTCGCCGCTGCGATGCTGCGCCAGCAGGGCCGCAAGGTCCTGATCGTCGAACGCGAGCAGTTCCCGCGTTTCTCCATCGGCGAGAGCCTGCTGCCGCAGAGCATGGAGTACATCCAGGCTGCAGGGTTGCTGCAGGATGTGGTTGAAGCGGGTTTCCAGTACAAGAACGGCGCCGCGTTCGTGCGTGGCGAGCGCACCACCGAGTTCGACTTCCGCGACAAGTTCTCGGAAGGCTGGGGCACCACGTACCAGGTCCAGCGCGCCGACTTCGACCACGTGCTGGCGAAGGGCGCCGAGCGCATGGGTGCCGAGGTGCGCTACCGGCATGAAGTGCTGTCCGCCGAACCCGGCGAGACGCCGCGCGTGACCGTGCGTTCGCCCGAGGGCGAGACGTATGCCATCGAAGCGGATTTCATGCTCGATGCGAGCGGCTTCGGACGCCTGCTGCCCCGCCTGCTGAAGCTGGAGTCGCCCTCCAACTTCCCGGTGCGCGGCGCCATCTTCACCCACGTGCGCGACCATATTCCGGTCGACGCCGGCTTCGACCGCAACAAGATCCTGATCACCACGCATCCGGAACATGTCGACGTCTGGTACTGGACGATCCCGTTCTCCAACGGCTGCTGTTCGCTGGGCGTCGTGGCGGAGCAGTCCTTCCTCGATCGCTACACCGGCACCGAGCTGGAGCGCCTGCAGGCCATCGTCGGCGAAGACCCGAACCTGACGCGATTGCTGAAGAACGCCGAGTGGGCGGTGCTGCCCGTGCGGCAGATCACCGGCTACTCCGCCAACGTGCGCTCGTTGTGGGGCCCGGGTTACGCACTGCTCGGCAATGCGGGCGAGTTCCTCGATCCGGTGTTTTCTTCAGGCGTCACCATCGCGTTCAAGTCGGCACAGCTGGCCAGCGAGTGCCTGCGGCGTCACTACGCCGGCGAGACGGTGGATTGGGAAGCCGACTTTGCCGAGCCGCTGCGCGGCGGCGTGCAGACGTTCCGCCGTTTCGTGGAGTCGTGGTACGCCGGCGGCTTCCAGAAGATCATCTTCCACCCCGATCCCCAGCCTGATATCCGTCGGATGATCTGCTCGATCCTCGCTGGCTACGCCTGGGACAAGAAGAATCCGTACGTTGCAGAAACGCAGCGCCGTCTGCAGGTGCTGGAGCAGCTGTGCAGCGGCTGATCGTCCTGCTGCTGGTTGTGCTGCTGACCGCCTGCGCGTCGACCGCCACGCGAACGCCCGGTATCGTGTTGCCGCCGTTGCGGCTGGCGCCCGCGGCGCTGGGACAGGACCTGGCCGTGCAGCAGCGCCTGGTGTTCCGTTTCGGATCGCACGTGCGCGAGCTGGATGCGTTGCTGGAAGTCGATGCGCAGGCGGTCCGGCTGGCGGTGCAGGCCATGGGTCGTACCGGCGTCACCCTGCAATGGGACGGCACGCAGCTGTCCGAGCAGCGTGCCGCCTGGCTGCCGGCGGCCGTGCGCAGCGAACGCGTGCTGGACGACGTGCAGTTCAGTCTGTGGCCGGCGGAAGCCGTGCGTGCCGCGCTGCCACCGGGCTGGACGCTCGCCGAGCGTGACCAGACGCGCGAACTCAGCCACGACGGCCGTGTCTGGCTGGTGCGCGAGCGCGTGAATGCGACCACGCTGCAGGTTCGCAACCTGGCCGATGGCTATGATCTGACGATCGAATCGGTGGCCGGCGGAGACGTGCTTCCTTGAACGGCGCCGCCATCTTCCTGAACGATCTGGGCATCGTGTGCGCGCTCGGCGCGGACAAGGTCGCCGTGCGCGACGCGCTGTTCCGTGATGACGCGCCCATCGGCGTGACGCCGGACGACGCGCTGATCGCTGGCCAGCGGCTGGCGTTGGGCAGGGTGGCAGCAGCGTTGCTCCCGCTCGACCATCATCCCGTGCAGCTGCGCGGTCGCAACAATGCATTGCTGCGCGCTGCCTATCTGCAGATCCATGATCGCGTGCAGCAGGCCATCGAGCGCTATGGGCCCACACGCGTGGCCGTGGTGGTGGGCACCAGTACGTCCGGCATCGGTGAGGCGGAGCAGGCGCTGGCGCACTTTCGCGCGCAAGGCGAGTGGCCGACCGGCTTCCATTACGTCCAGCAGGAGATCGGTGCGCCCTCGCGGTTCCTTGCCGCGGAAGCGGGTGTGCGTGGACCGGCGTGGACACTCTCCACCGCCTGTTCGTCCAGCGCGAAGGCGATGGCATCGGCCGCGCGCCTGTTGCGTGCGGGCATCGTGGACGCGGTGATCGCCGGCGGTGCGGACTCGCTGTGCGAATTCACCGTGCGTGGCTTCATGGCGCTGGAGTCGGTCTCGATCGAGCGCTGCAATCCGTTTTCGCAACATCGCCATGGCATCAACATCGGTGAAGGCGCGGCGCTGTTCCTAATGACGCGCGAACCGGGGCCGGTGCGCCTGGCGGGGTGGGGCGAAACCTCCGATGCCCACCACATCTCCGCCCCGGAGCCGACCGGGGCGGGCGCCATCGATGCGATCGACCAGGCGCTGGCAAGGGCGCAGCTGTCGCCGTCGCAGATCGACTACGTGAACCTGCACGGCACGGCCACACCGCAGAACGATGCCATGGAGAGCCGCGCGGTCGCGCAGGCGCTGGGCAATGACGTGCCGGTCAGTTCAACCAAGCCACTGACGGGCCACACGCTGGGCGCTGCAGGGGCGATCGAGGCCGGCCTGTGCTGGTTGACCATGGTGGACAATCCCGGCCATCGGCTGCCGCCGCACTGGTGGGATGGCGTGGCGGATGCATCGCTGCCACCGCTGGCGTTCGTCGCGCCGGGCGAGCGCGCATCGGGCCCGATGAAGCATGTGTTGAGCCAGTCGTTCGCGTTCGGTGGCAGCAACGCCGTGCTGGTGTTCGGAGGGGAATGATGCGCGAGCTTTACGACATCGAGCGCGTGGTTCCGCATCGGGGGACGATGCGGCTGGTCGACCGCCTGCTGGCCTGGGACGAGGACACCGTGACGGTCGAGCTGCGCGTGCCCGAAGAGGGCCCCTTCAGTCACGCCGAGGGCGTGCCCGCCTGGGTGGGCGTGGAGTACATGGCCCAGACCATCGCCGCCTGGGCCGGCTGCCACGCGCGCCGCGCAGGACGTGAGCCTTCGATCGGCTTCCTGCTGGGTACGCGCCGTTACGAGAGCCGGGTGTCGTGGTTCCCGGCCGGGACGCTGCTCCGGGTGGAGGCGCGGCGCGAGCTGCTGGGCGACAATGGGCTGGGAATGTTCGGCTGCCGGATCCTGGGGGACGGCGAAGAACTGGCAACCGCCAACGTCTCGGTGTTCGAACCACCGGATGCGATGGCCTATCTGGAGAGTGCGCAGTAATGAGGGGAGAGACAACAGTCCTGGTCACCGGGGGGAGCCGGGGCATCGGTCGCGCGATCGCGCTGCGGCTGGCGCAGGATGGATTCGACGTGGTCGTGCATTGCCGCAGCCGGGTGGAGGAAGCCGAGGCCGTCGCGGCGCAGGTCCGCGCGCTTGGGCGCGAGGCCCGCGTGCTGGCCTTCGATGTCGCCGATCGGGCGGCGGCGGCACAGGCGCTGGAGGCCGACATTGCCGAGCATGGCACCTATTACGGCGTGGTCTGCAACGCGGGCATCGCGCGCGACACCGCGTTTCCCGCGATGAGCGGCGAGGACTGGGATGCGGTGCTGGACACCAACCTCGACGGTTTCTACAACATCCTCAATCCGCTGGTGATGCCGCTGGTGCGCCGGCGCAAGCCCGGCCGCATCGTCACGCTGTCGTCAGTGTCCGGCCTGGTCGGCAATCGCGGGCAGGTCAACTACAGTGCGGCCAAGGCCGGCATCATCGGTGCGACCAAGGCGCTGGCACTGGAACTGGCGAGCCGCGAGATCACCGTGAATTGCGTGGCGCCGGGGCTGATCGATACCGAGATGGTCAGTGGCGAAGTGGTCGACGAGGCGCTCAAGATGATTCCCATGAAGCGCGTCGGCAAGCCCGATGAAGTGGCGGCCGTGGTGGCGTTCCTGATGTCGCCGCAAGCCTCGTATGTCACTCGCCAGGTGATTTCGGTGAACGGGGGGCTGGTCGGATGAGTCGCAGCGATCGACGCGTGGTGGTGACCGGTGCGGGTGCGATCAGCCCGTTGGGACACGACTGGAACAGCGTGCACCTGCGCCTGCGGGAGTGCCGCAATGCCGTGCGCCACATGGAGGAGTGGGACAAGTTCGAAGGACTGAACACGCGGCTGGCTGCGCCCGCCGAACCCTTCGAGCTGCCCGCGCATTACAACCGCAAGACCACGCGCAGCATGGGACGCGTGGCGGTGATGGCGGTACGCGCCACCGAACTGGCGCTGGAACAGGCGGGCCTGCTGGGGCACCCGGTGCTGAAGAGCGGCAAGGTCGGCGTGTCGTACGGCTCGTCGGCCGGCAGCCACGAGGCCATCGGCGACTTCGGTCGCATGCTCAACGCGCACACGACCGAAGGCATCAACGCCACCACCTATCTGAAAATGATGAGCCACACCGCGCCGGTGAACATCGGCGTGTTCTTCGGCCTGACCGGACGCGTCTACACGACGTCCAGCGCCTGCACGTCGGGCAGCCAGGGCGTCGGCTCGGCCTACGAGGCGATCCGCACAGGCAAGCAGCTGGCGATGCTCGCCGGCGGTGCCGAGCAGTTGGATGCGACGGCGGCGGCGGTGTTCGACACGCTGTTCGCCACCAGCGTGCGCAACCATGAGCCGGAAAGCACGCCGCGCCCGTTCGATGCGAACCGCGACGGGCTGGTGCTGGGCGAGGGCGCCTGCACGCTGGTGCTGGAGGAACTGGAGCATGCGCTGGCACGCGGCGCGACCATCCTCGGCGAGATCGTCGGCTACGGCACCAACAGCGATGGCCAGCACGTCACCCAGCCCAGCGCGGACACGATGGCGCAGGCGATGCGCCTGGCACTGGAGGATGCCGACCTGGCGCCCGAGGCGATCGGCTACGTCAATGCGCACGGCACGGCGACCGACCACGGCGACATCGCCGAGACGACCGCCACCGCGGCGGTATTCGGCAGCCGCATGCCGATCAGTTCGCTGAAGAGCTACGTGGGCCATACGCTGGGGGCGTGTGGGGCCTACGAGGCATGGATCACGCTGCAGATGATGCGCGAGGGCTGGTTCGCCCCGACGCTGAACCTGGAAACGCGCGATCCGCGCTGCGCCGACCTGGACTACATCACGGGAGAGGGCCGGGAACTTCAGACCGATTACGTGATGAACAACAACTTCGCTTTCGGCGGCATCAATACATCGATCATCTTCAAGCGCTGGTGAGCGGACGGGCAGGGGTGCCCGCGCCACCGGATTCCATGACGACAGGGGGAAACAATGAGCAAGCGTTCCGTTTCATTGCTGTTCGCGACCATGCTGGCGGTTGCCAGCGTGCCCGCCATCGCAGGCAAGCAGGATCCGATGGCGATTCCGGTCTACGAAAAGGTGGAGTCCACCAACGGCATTCCACCCACCGCCGCGCGCATCAAGGCCGCGATCATCCATGCGGGCAAGGCACGTGGCTGGACCGTCAGCGGCAGCGAGCCCGGCAGGGTGACGCTGCGCTATGCACCGCGCACGCACGAGGTGATCGTCGCGGTGCGCTACGACGCCAATGGCTACAAGATCGAGTATGTCTCCAGCAAGGAGATGAACTACGAGATCAAGCGCGGCAAGCCCGAGATCCATGGCAACTACAACCGCTGGATCCGCAACCTGGCCATCGATATCCAGAACTCGCCAGTATTCCATCAGGCAGATGCCGGTACTGACGCCGACGCCGAGTCGTCGGCGTCCTCGCCATGATCCGTTTGCTGAGGGCCGGATGGCTGACACTCTGCCTTGCGGCGACGGCAATGCCCGCGTTGGCTGACGACGTGATCCGCACCAGCTCGGTGATCGTGCTGCGCGACGGCTATGCAGGCTATCCGGAGTTCATGAAGGAGTGCGACTGGACAGCCGAACTGCCTGCGCACCTCGTCGAGTATTCGAAAGGTCTGGTAGCGCTTACCGATCAGGACCTCGACGCCGTGCCAGGACGCACGCTGCGCATCCGCATCATGCATATGCGGACTGCCGAAGGCGGAGGATTCTCGGGACCCAAGTGGGCGATGATCCGTGCCGAGCTTTTCGAGAACGGCAAGCTTATCGGCCAATTCCAGCCCTATCGAAGGACGATGACGCCGTTCCGTGGTGCGTGTTCATCGTTGAGCAAGATCAGCAACGCGCTCGCCGCCGATACGGCGGAATGGCTGCGTCGCGGTGATTTCAGGATCCAGTTCGCGGCCGAGCAGAACGAGATCGAGATCGGGCCCGAAGAGGACGTGCCGCCCATCCAGTGATGCCGCGCGCAGGCGTCGCGGAGAATCCGGCGTCCCTCCACATCACCCGAACATCGGGCTTGGCAAGCTGCACCATCCAGCGGCCCGGCCGCCCATCCCCCAGGAGCTAGACCTTGAAACGACTTCTGACCACCGGACTGACCTGCCTGATGCTGGCCGCCGTGCCTGCGTTCGCGGCCGATACCCGCCTTGAACTTCCGTTGCAGGAACTGCTGGATTCGCCGCAGGCGAAGGCGGCGGGCCTCGATGGCAGCGTGCGCTTCTACCTTGCCGGCCAGAAAACACCTGCCGTGGTGTCCCGCTTCGGCGAGGACGTCACCAACAAGAAGACCAACGGCGTGGGCAAGTCCGATGCGGAGTCGTGCCGCTGGGTGGCGCTGTCGGCATTGAAGGCCCTGCAAGAAGGCGCCAAGGACCGCGGTGCCAATGCGGTGATCAACATCACCAGCTACTTCAAGAAGAACGAGTTCAAGAGTCCCACCAACTACGAATGCCATGCGGGCGGCATCATGAGTGGGGTGGCGCTCAAGGGTACCTACGTCAAGATCAAGTAGGACGGGTAACCCGTTCGTTTCCCGTGCGGCCGCCCAAGGGCGGCCGCATGCGTTTCATCAGGGACGATGTTCCGCGTAGGGCGACGTGGCGCCATCGTGGCCAAGGGCGAGTACGGTGTAGGGCACGGCCGCGACACCTTCCACTTCCATGCCGGGAGAACCCATCGGCATGCCTGGCAGGACCAGGCCATGGAGGGCGGGCTTCTCGCGCAACAGACGGCGGATGTCGGACGCCGGCACGTGACCTTCCACGACGTAACCGCCCACTTCCGCGGTATGGCAGGACGCGTGATCAGGGCGGATGCCAAGTCGCTGTTTGACCGGGCTCATGTCGGGCTCGATCCGGTCGTCCACATCGAAGCCCTGTGCGCGCAGATGATCGATCCACAAGTGGCAGCACCCGCAGTGCGCATCCCGGTGGACGGTGATGCGCGGCATCGATGTATCGGCCGCCTTGCGTGTCGGCGCAGAGGCTGGAGACGCGGTCGAGGCGAGCGCGGTGTCCACCGGTACGGTGACCGCCTGCGTGCAGGCGGCTAGCAGGCTCACGAGCAGCAGTGCCGACGTGCGGTGGAGCAGGGCGACGCGATGGTCCATGCGGTTCTCCTGCATCAGAACCAGATCCTCACGCCTGCGACAACGCGCGTATCGCGCGCAGATTCGTCGGCCGCACGTCGCAGGTCGGCGGTATCGCCAACGGCGCGTTCGTGCACGACACCGACATACGGCGCGAAACGGCGCGTGACTTCATAGCGCAGGCGCAGGCCGGCCTCCACGCCGGACAGGCCGCTGGCGATGCCGTGCCCGGGATCGTCCTTGGCCGCCAGATCCACTTCGACCAGAGGCTGGAGGATCAGCCGGTTGGTGATGCGCAGTGTGTACTCGGCCTCGAAGTTCGCGGTGACCTGTCCACCTTCGCCCACGTACGCCGTGGCCGATACCTCGAACCGGTACGGCGCCATGCCCTGCACGCCGAATGCGGCCCAGCTTCGAGCATCGCCGGGCTTGAAGTCGTGCTTCACGCCGGCGACCACGTCCCACCACGGTGACACGCTGTGCCCATACAGCGCCTCCACGTCTGCACTCTCGGTGTGGCCGCCGATGCGCTCGCCCTCGCTGCGCAGCCACAGGCGATCGGTGTCGGTGCCGAACCACGCGATACCTTCCCAGGCCTGGCCGGTACCTTCATCGGCATCCCAGGCTTCCAGCCGGTTGAGCGTGACCTTGGTGTTGAACGCCGGTGCGTGCTGCATGGCGTGGTGGTCGATGGCGGGAAAGGCCGCCGCCAGATCCTCTGCGGTGACGGGCGGAATCGCTTCGCGTGGTGCGGGCGAGGAAGTGCCGTGATCCGCATGGCCCATCGCGGCGTGGTCGTGCTGTGCGTGCTCGTCCTGTTCCGGTACTGCAACAGGTTCGGGCGCAGTGTGTCCGGCGTGATCATGATGCTGCGCGAACGCCGGCGTGGCGATGGCGAGCGCCAATGCGGCCAAGACCGCGATCGACAGTGGGGCAGGGGAGAGGATCGTCTTCATGCCTCGATCCTCACTTCCCGCATCATCCCGGCTTCCATGTGGTAGAGCAGATGGCAGTGGAACGCCCAGCGTCCCAGCGCGTCGGCGCGCACGCGGTAGCTGCGCCGCGTGCCCGGCGGCATGTCGATGGTGTGCTTGCGCAGCTGGAACGCGCCGTCGGCGTTCTCAAGATCGCTCCACACGCCGTGCAGGTGGATCGGGTGCTGCATCATCGTGTCGTTGACCAGCACGATACGCATGCGCTCGCCGTACTTCAGCTTCAGCGGTTCTGCACTGGCGAACGGAATGCCGTCGAACGACCAGGCGAACTTCTCCATGTGGCCGGTCAAATGCAGTTCGACGGTGCGGCCGGGCTCGCGGCCGTCGGGATCGTCGAACAGGCTGCGCATCGCGCCGTACGTCAGTACGGTGCGTCCGTTGTCGCGTAGACCGATGCCGGGATCGTCGAGCTTGGGATCGCTGGCGGAGGACTGCATGTCCACCAGCGGATTGCCTGCTTCACTGGAAGGATGGTTCGGCGCCGTCGATGCCGACGCGTGCGCGCCGTGATCCATCGCGCCCATGTTCGCGCCGCAACCGCCTTCGCCCATCATGGCGCCGCAGCCGCCTTCCATGCCCTTGTGCCCGCCATGGCTTCCCATGTCATGGCCCATGTCCGCCATCGTCAGCAGCGGGCGCGGATCGCGCGCGGGGATCGGGGCTTCCAGCCCATCGCGCAAGGCCAGCGTGCCGCGTGCATGGCCGGTGCGGCCCATGTCCTGCGCGAAGATCGTGAAGGCATCCTGGCCCGTGGGTTCCACGATCACGTCGAACGTTTCGGCGACCGCGATGCGGAACTCGTCGACGCTGACCGGGTGGATGTACTGGCCGTCCGCTGCCACCACGGTCATCTTCAGGCCCGGGATGCGCACATCGAAGTAGGTCATCCCGCTGCCATTGATGAAGCGCAGCAGCACCTTCTCGCCGGGCTTGAACAGTCCGGTCCAGTTGCCGTTGGGCGCCGCACCGTTCATCAGGTAGGTGTAGGTGTGCGCGTTGATGTCGGAGATGTCGGTGGGCGTCATCCGCATGCGCCCCCACATGCCGCGGTCCTCGATCGTCTTCGCCAACCCATCGCGCCGCGCATCACGCACGAAGTCCACCAGCGTGCGCTGGTAGTAATTGTCGTGCTCCGGCATCTTCTTCATGCGCCGGTACAGCGCGGCGGGGTCCAGGTCGGTACAGTCCGACAGCAGCACGACGTGCTCGCGATCGTAGTGGTACGGTGCCGGTTCGCGTGGATCGATGATCAGCGCACCATACAGGCCGGCCTGTTCCTGGAACAGCGAGTGGCTGTGGTACCAGTAGGTCCCGGACTGCTTCAGCTGGAAGCGATACTGGAAGGTCTCGCCCGGCGCGATGCCGTTGAAGCTCAGTCCGGGCACGCCGTCCATGTTCGACGGCAGCAGGATGCCGTGCCAATGGATCGAGGTCATGTCCTTCAAACGGTTGCTGACACGGACGGTGACCGTGTCGCCTTCGCGCCAGCGCAGCGTCGGTGCCGGCAGGCTGTTGTTGACCGTGATCGCAGGCCGCAGGCGGCCGGTGATGTCGACCGGCATCGCGCCGATGTTCAGTGCGAACTCGGTGCCGGTGACCTGTGCGGCACCGCCGCGTCGTGCAGGCGTACCGGCAGAGGCGGGCGGGCGGGCCACGCCGAAGCCCAGCGCGACGCCGCCGGTGGCCAGCCCGGTGACGAATTGGCGGCGGGTGGGCCGGAACGCGCCCAGGCGTCCCGGTGTGGAGTCATCGTGTTTCATTCAGATCATCCTGTGCATCGTCGGCACGGCCATCCACTGTCGTGTTGGCGTCCGTCGTGATCGTGGATCCAGCGCGCCTTGCGCGCAGGACCGTGCGGAAAACCGCAGCGGTGCGGCCTCAGGCCGCCAGGATGGGAGGTCGGTGGCGGTGTGACAGGCGCACGGAGGGATGGGCGTCGTCGCGGTAGGCCGGTGTATCCGTCGCGGGATACGGCGGTGTCCCCAGCGTCGCCAGCCACGTCAGTGCAGGCGCGTGCTGGGCACAGAATCCGTCGCAACTGCCGGCCTTGCAGCAATCGGGCAGGCCGCTGTCGCCTTCGTGATGGGCCGATGGGGACGCGCCTTCATCACCCATGGGCATCGTCATGTCCATGCCTTCATGGCAGGGCGGTTCTTCATCGCTCGCCGCCTGTGCCGCCGCTGCCATGTCCCCGATCGCCATGCGCGTGGCGGCGTGTGCATAGGCCGTGCCGTTGAGCAGCAGCGCAAGGCAGAGCAGGGCGCGGAGCAGGGTGGTGAAGCGGGGCATGGGGCCATCATACGCCATGTGGGCTGACGTACCCTGGCGTAGGGACCTGAACTCGTCCGGGATCGGCCGGCACGATGCCAACGTACGGGGGACACGATATCCTTGGCGCGTTCTTGAAGACTCCGGACAACGTGGCAGGCGCATGGCGGGCACGGTAATGACGAGTAAGGTGCCGGCGGGCGTTCCCACCGATTCCTCCCAGCAGGGTTCGACGTCCAGCCGCATCATCGTGGCGGACGTGGGCGGTACGTACGCACGCCTAGGCTGGATAGACGCCAATGGCGACAACGAGATCCACGACTACCGTCGCTATGCATGCGCCGAGCATGCCGATCTTGCCTCCATCCTTCGCGACTACGGCACCGGCACGCCATGTCATGGCGCGGTCGTGGCGATCGCCGGCGTGCTGGAAGGCGACCGGCTGATCAACTCCAATCTGCCGTGGTCGGTGTCCGTCGAGCAGACCCGCGTGGGCGCCGGGTTGGCCTGGGTGCAGCTGATCAACGATTTCGAAGCCGTGGCCAATGCGGTTCCCACGTTGTCGCCTGACACTTTGTCATCGCTGACGCCGTCGACCATGGCAGCGACGACGTCGCCGGCGCTGGTGATCGGTCCCGGCACCGGACTTGGCGCCGCGGTCTGGATCGAAGGCCAGCCGCCGCGTGTGCTCCCGACGGAAGTCGGTCAGGCCTCGCTGGCGGCGGGCAATGCGCTGGAAATGGAGATCGTCCGTCGCCTGCTGAAGGACCGTCCGTACCTGCACAACGAGCATGTGCTGTCCGGACCGGGCTTGATGAATCTCTACCGGTGCCTGTGCGAACTTCGCGACACTGCACCGGTGCATGCGGATGCCGGCGCGCTGGTGGCCGCGGCAGCATCGGATCCGTTGGCACGGGAAACGCTGGAAACGTTCTGTGGCTGGCTGGGCAGTGTCGTCGGCGACCTGGCAATCATCTTCGGTGCGCGCGTCGTGTACCTGGCCGGCGGCGTGACCGCGCACATCCCGCAGTTCCTGCATGACGGCCGCTTCCTGCAGCGCTATCTCAACAAGGGCGTGATGACCGAACAGCTGGAACGGGTACCGGTGTGGCGGGTAGAGCACGGCCAACTCGGATTGGCCGGTGCGGTGGCGTGGTATCGACAGAACCGCAAGAGTCGGCCAGCCCGGTAACTGATTGCGGACCTTGGATGGGTGGCCGCTCGATCCGGCCGATCCATCGGTTGAAGACCATCAAACCCCGAGCTTAGACATCAAGTTCCGAGCCATCGGGATTGGCCTTGATGCGGTAGGCGCCGCTCTCACGGAAGCTCCGCACGGTGGCGAAGGTGTCTTCCATGAATTGCACGAAGTTGAGCTTGCCGTCCTTGGCACGCGCCAGGATTGACAGTGGCGAGGTCACCGTCTTTTCGAGCGTGGTGGAGCGATAGGTGAAGTAGCCAAAGATGGCAGCGCCATCAGGGTTCTCGAAGCTGTCCTGCAGCTCGAACGCGACCACCGACCAGAAGGTGAAAACATCCTTGAAGGTCTGGACCAGTCCCTCGGTGCCTGCGGTGGTGCCGGCCCAGGGCATGATCTGCTTCAGCTCAGGATTTTCGTAGTTGAGTGAGACGTACATGAAGTCGTCGGTCGTGTACTTCCGCACATGCTCAAGATCGGTCGGGTTCTCCAGGACGGTCCGCAGGAGCACGAGCGGACTGTGGGGGCCGGCCGGAGTGGCCACACTCGGAGCCGGCGCTTCGGAAATCTTCGCAGTGTGGGCATAGACATCGTGTTTCATTGCAATCGTCCTCTCATAGGTTTGTGTCATTGAGGTCAGTCTGGACGTTCTGCATTCGACGGCCTTGGACGGTCCTGCGAATCTGCATGAACCAGCTCCGTATGCACTTTTACATAATAGGCATTATGCGAAATTGCCTTGGTATCGCCGGGCACTGGCATGGATCATGCGTAACCCCTGTTCCACCGGTGATTGCCGCAGCGAATCTGCCCCCGCTACGCCCAGCAATCGCCTCAATTGGGTCCAACAATCGCCGCAGATTTGTTGAGGCTCCTACAAGTTGCCCCGTGATCTGAGAACCGCCAAACAAGTTGCCCCATGCTTGTTGCCGGTAGATCCACCGATGGTCGGTTCGGACCCCAAATACGTGCCGGCAACTTGCCTCCAATTGAGGCTGTTTCCCACAAGACGCCTCAGGCCCGAAAAAAGGCTCCCTAAAAACGCCACATTCTTGGTCGGCCGGGAGCCCCGCGCCACCACGCGGCAATTTGGCAACAAGCTGTTGCCCAACTGAGGCATCCGGCGCGTCCCTAGTTTCGACGCTCCTGAGACCATGGGTACGCTCAAGAGCGCTTTGACAGCCCTCTGACCCATCGCAGCACTTCCTCGTGCGGGATCGTCCGCCCAGCGTCGACGTCAGCCAAGGCTTCGCGGGTCCGGCGATCCTTCTCTTCCTCCGTTAGCTCCGGAGGTAGCGCTGGCAGCTCATCATCGGGTTGCATTTGGACTCAGGCGGACCTGGTTCTCGTGAATATGGGCAGGACCTGCGGATTATCCAAGGCCTCCGGCAAAGGCTGCGACGCGTCGTGGACCATCAGATCAATGACGACATCCACCTCTGAGCATAAGGGCTGGATGGCCGTGGTCACCAGGCGGGCTGACCTCTCGGCAAAGGCCATGTCAGCCACCAGCCAGATCAATAGCCCTGACGGCTGGTTGGCATTCGGGGCTGGACGGGTTTCAAGGAGGTAGGCCGCCGAGACAAAGCTGGCGTGCTCAAGGCTTTGGGCGATCGTTGGAGCCAGCCAGGCGGGTGCACGTTGCGCCGGTCTTACGTCGAATTCGAACGGCACCGGCTTCTCTACCCTCGCCAGGAAGCCCGTATCCAACCATGTCGCGATCTCTTCCGGATACAGGACAATGCCGCCGTCGTTGGGATTGAGCATCAACTTCGCGCCACGCGAACCCTCCAACAGGTCGCGCCCCGGTACCCCCAGGATTTTGACGGCCGCGGAGCTGGCCACCTCCGCCTTGCCCAGCGAGGTAAAGAATGGGATGGCGTCAAAGCCGTCCGGGTGCCGGAACTGGACCAGCCTCGGGGTTGGAGCATCGTCCGAGACAGGCGCATGCACGTAGACCATGGCATCCATCAGCTGTTTGAAGAACGCAAGCTCCTCATCTGAGTCGCCACGGGCTCGCTCGAGCGCAGCCTCCAGGTCTGCCTCCGCGGCAGACGGTCTTCTTCCCTGCGGCCTGGTTGCTCGCTTCATGATCAGATGCGATGCGGGCCAAGGGCAAAGCCGCGAAACCAGTCTGCCTCGAATTCACTCGTCAGATATGGGCGTACGAAGGCCGACTGGGTCAGCTCCCGCAGCCGCTCCTCATGCTGGGCAATGGCCTCGATGTCGCTGACCGTCGGATAGTGCCGAAGCAATCGGTACGCCTCTTCCCGCACCGATTTGGGCACGGCCTGGCTGGCGGCGAGTTCTCTCAGGAACGCGCCGGCCTGCAGCACGTTGCGGGTGCGTTCGGCGGGCAGGGTCATGCGGGGCCTGAGCGTACTAAGGAATACTTAGCTTACAGGCTTCCGCGGATGCTGTGGAGCAAGCGATCGGGCCAGTTGCTTTCGGTGAAAATATGTAATAGAATCAATTACATAGTTCGCATAACGTCGGTTATGTAATCTGCGGCACGGCTATGTGATGACGCATGCCGCTTCGAACGCCGACGCTCGCAGCCTGCCCAACACCCATGGCACGCGCGAGGCCAATTCGGGGGGCGTCACTCCACCCAACGCGTCTACGTAACGGGTCGGTGTCAACGCCAAGCGCATCAACCTTGGTTCCAGATGGCCCAGCAATGCCCGCAAGCGTTCGGCTTGGTCATCGGTTGTCTTGCCGGAGACAACGTACTCACGTTGGATCAGTTGCGCAGCAGCATGCACCTGCACCAGTGCATGATCACAAGCATCAATGATGCGTCCAGCAATTGGTCCTTGCATCGTCGAGAATCCGCGAGCAGCGTGCTCATTGATGAGCTTTTCGATAACTAGCTGAAGATCCTGCTCACAACGTGCAAGCTCCGAGTCCAATTGAGAAGCTACGATCTTGTCTAGCATTTCAGTATCCCTAGCACTCGACAGATCTTACAAAATCGCCGTCGCAGACGCTGAGATCTGCATGATCGATTGCTCCCTTCCATGGCATGGATCGTTTGCGATCGGGGCGAGTGGCCGCGCTGAAGGCCGCTGCCCCGCTCCCCTGCCCTCAGCGAAGGCCTGCCATCTCGCTGCTCTCTTGTGGGCGGAATTGATAGTCAGCTTTGCTCGGCCCGCCGCCCGCCTAGCCGGTCCATTCCGGCGCAGGAGCCCGTGTTGGTACGGACGCCCTCACCGTTGCGTGCGATTTATGCTCCCGACCGGAGGATCTCGCTAGCCGGATGGCTGCTATCGGCCAGAAGCAGACGTCCACCTCACGGCAGCAGCATTGACGAGGGGCTGGGTTGGGCTAGTACCGCTTGCCGAACGCGTCAGTGGATAGAGGACTAGCGGGTAGGCAGTACGGATATGCCCTCGTCGGTCTGGAGCACAGGCTTCATGCTTCCATCCTCGTCGTACTGCAGGTAGTGGACCGTGACCGCACGCCTGCCGATGGCACCGTGCTGGTCGCCGATGGCAAGGGCGGCGTTGTGCAGGAACAGGTAGTCCCTGCCCTTGAAACTGGCGATGCCGGGGTGGATGGTGAAGCTGTACTTGCCGGAGCCCGTGAGTTCGCCGCGATACATCCATGGCCCCTGGATCGAAGGGGCGGTGGCGTAGGACACTTTCTCGTCGCGGTGGCTGGCACGATCAAGCGACGCGTAGGTCAGGTAATAGAGATCGCCCCGCTTGTGCAGCCACGGGCCTTCCTCGAAGTGGGGCGGCGTGATCTCGGTGATCGGGCCGTCGATCTCGATCATGTTCGGCTTCAGGCGGGCGATGTAGCACTGCCGGTTGCCCCAGGCGATCCAGGTCGTGCCATCGTCGTCGGTGAACACCGTCGGATCGATGTCCTCCCAGCTGTGCGTGCCTTTGGGCGTCATCGCGTTGGTGACGAGTGCCGCGCCCTTCGCATCCACGAACGGGCCCGTCGGGCTGTCCGCCACAGCGACCGCGATGGCCTTGCCAGGCTGCGTGTCGTCGTGTTCGACCGCGGCGTAGAACCAGAACCGGCCGTCCTTCTCGATGGCCTGCGACGCCCAGGCATCGGCCTTGGCCCACGCGAAATCGGACACCTTCATGATCGGACCGTGGTCGACCCAGGTCGCCATGTCCGTCGTCGAATAGACCAGCCACTCGCGCATGTTGAACATCTCGTCGCGCTGCGCCTCGTCGTGGCCGACATACAGGTACAGACGATCCCCGACCACCAGTGGCGCCGGATCGGCGGTGAACTTGTCGCGGATCAGCGGGTTCGACCGTGGCGCAGGAGAAGCGGGCGCCTGCGCGGCAGCCTCATCCGCCCACGGAAGCATCAGTGATGCGACAAGGAACAAGGCGCCTGCGGTGCGATGCGGTGTCATGGTGTCTTCTCCTCCGTGTGGACCGCACTCCCCTGCCCTCCGGGTTCCAGCCACCCGTGCATCGCCATCCAGCGTGCGAAGGCGTCGAACCAGCCGGTGCTCGTCGTCGGCTTGCGGTACATGCCGAAACCATGCCCGCCCTGCTCATACAGATGGAATTCGACGGGCCGCCGTGCGGCGCGCCAGCGTTCGACCAGGCCGAACCCGCCACCGGCGAACAGCCCATCGTCGGCGGCAATGGCCACGAACAGCGGCGGCGCATCCGGCGGCACGTCCAGAGGCGCCAATGGACCATAAACGGTACCGATGAAGGCGGGTCTGGCGTCCTCGCCGGCCAGGGTCGTGGCCAGCGTCAACATGGCACCCGCCGAGAAGCCGACCATGCCGATGCGCTGTGGATCGACACCCCACTCTTCCGCACGGGCACGCACGCGTGCGAACGCGGCGCGTGCGTCGGCAATCTGCGGGCCGAGTCGGGAGATCGATGCGGCGGGATCGATCCGGTGCGCGGGTACCGGGCCGGACAGCATCTCGCGCATTGAGTGCGCGAAGCCGTCCAGGTCGACGGGTGTCTGTTCCAGCCGGTACTTCAGCACGAACGCAGCGACGCCGCGATCGGCCAAGGCTCGCGCCACGTCCCAGCCCTCGTTCTGCATGGACAGCGAGCGGAAGCCGCCGCCCGGCGCGACGATCACGGCCGTGCCGGTGGCCTTGGCGGGATCGGGCAGGAAAGGCGTGAGCGTGGCCACGGTGACATTGCGAGCGAACACGCTGCCGTACTGGCGATGCCACGCTTCGGCATGCCGCGCCCCCGGCAATGGCCCGGTGCCGAGCACGATCGCCGTGGGCTGGTCCGGTGCGGCGATGGCGACCATCGCATCCTCCTGCGCGCGGACCGGGCCCACACTCAGCCAGGCCATCGCCACGAGCGCGATACCGTGGAAAGCGGTCATGCAGGAGCGACTCGGGTGCATCGTCATTCTCCAGCGGCAACAACGAAGAGTGCGGTGTTCACCCGGCATCCACCCCGTCATTCGTCGCGTGCATGCCAGGCGAGTTCGAAGGAAAGCCAGTGCTGTTGCCCCGGCTGCAGTACGCGTGGCGCTAGCGAGAACGCGTCCGGCGGGCCGGTCTGCGGCTCGACGCAAGTCGCATGGGATGCGGCGTCGTACACGACCCAGTGATCGGTGTCGGCGCGCAGGTGGAGGCGCTGCCGGCCGCGCTCCAACGCGATCCCGTCATCCGCCACGAAGCAGTCGTCCCACGGACCGGGGATGGGCGCCACCCGCGGCAGCGTCGCGATGCCCTCGCCGTCACGCGGATACATCGCGGTGGGTGCGAATCTCAGGCGGTCGGGCTTGCGGAACCACGGATGCCAACCCAGCACCACCGGCATCGCCTGTTGACCCGCCTGCACGGCGAGTTCGAGATGCAGGCAGTCGCCCAGCACGCGCACCGATTGCGTCGCGGTGCCACCGAACGGCCAATAGGCATCGCGCGGAAGCGCCAGCGATAACGTGGCGCTGTCGGTCTCCCGCATGTCGATCCGCCAGGGCCGCGAGAAGCCGACGCCATGGATCGCGTGTCCACCGAAGTTCACCGGCAACGCATGGGCGCGATCGTCGAGATCGAAGCGTCCTGCACGCACGCGTCCGGCCCACGGCACCATTGGATAGCAACCCCACGCGATGGTTGCGGGCCAACCGTCGTCGGGTCCGATCAGCCAGTCCACGCCGTCGTAGCGGATCTGCGCGATACGACCGCCGGCTTCCGGCGCCAGCGCGACATCCAACCGCCCCGCGCGCAACCAGTGCAACGGGCCCGCCTGCATCGGTGCCAGCGCATCGTCCCAGGCAGCGTGACGCGGATCAGCCGCCATAGGGATCGATCGTGCGGATGCGGCCATCCGCCTCGTGGTGCAGCACGGTGCACTTCGCCGTGCGCAGGTGCGTCACGCCGCCGGAGTGCAACGCATCGTGATAGAAGAGATACCACTTCCCACCGAAGGCGCAGATGGAATGGTGCGTGGTCCAGCCGACAACCGGCGTCAGGATCACGCCGGCATAGGTGAACGGGCCGTACGGACTGTCGCCCACCGCGTAGCACAGCAGGTGGGTATTGCCGGTGGAATACGACAGGTAATAGCGACCCTCGTGCTTGTGCAGCCAAGGGCCTTCGAAGAAGCGACGGGCATGATCGTCGGCACGCAGCGGCACGCCCTGCTCGTCCACGATCACGATTTCCCGCGTGGGCTCCATCAGCGCCCTCATGCCGCCATCCAGTCGCCCCGCCCGCGGTCCGAGTGCTGGCGCGTCGCCAGTCGGCTCCTCATGCGCGGTGTCGTACGCGTTGTCGCGGTAGCGCTGCAACTGGCCACCCCAGATGCCGCCGAAGTACAGGTAGTGCGCGCCGTCGTCATCCTCGAACACCGCTGGATCGATCGAGTACGTGCCGTCGATCGGCGTCGGCTCAGCGACAAACGGGCCTTCCGGCCGGTCGGCGACCGCCACACCGATGCGGAACAGGCCACCGCCGTCCTTGGCGGGAAAGTAGAGGTAGTAGCGGCCATCGCGATGCGCGGCATCCGGTGCCCACATCTGCTTCTCGGCCCATGGCACGTCGCGCACATGCAGTGCGACGCCACAGTCGGTGACCGCGCCCTCCGGCGACTCCATACGCAGCACGTGGTAGTCCTCCATGCCGAAGTGCCCGCCTTCGTCATCGAAGGCGCCACCGCCGTCGATGTCGTGCGAGGGATAGATGTAGAGCCGCCCCTCGAACACATGCGCCGACGGATCGGCCGTGTAGATGTGGGTGACCAGCGGCCGGGAGATCGCATGCTCGGCGAGGCGCTCGAGTTCGACGGCGCACGACGTGGTGTCGTCGTGGGCGGGAGTGTCGTTCATGGGCAGGGACACGGCGTTCACGCGGCTACGCCTGCGGTGCGACGACGCTGGTCGAGCTCGTGTTCGATGCGCGCCTCCATCGGCTTGTCGATCCGATAGAGAAAGAGCAGCGCTACTGCGACCAAGAAGGGAATGGAGCAGTAGACGCTGACGGTCAGACGGATGCCGTCGACGACCGCAGCCGACTGTTCGTCGGCGCCCGCCTGGTAACCGTAGTGCGCCAGGATGCCGGCGACCAGCGCACCGCCGACACTGAGCCCGATCTTCAGGCCGCACAGCATGGCGGAGAAGATGATGGCGGTGGCGCGGCGGTGATTCCTCCATTCCGAGTAGTCGGCGACGTCGGCGATCATCGCCCACAGCAACGGAATGGTGATCCCGTAGCAGAAGCCATGCAGCATGAAGGCGCCGAATGCCAGCGCGACAGCAGTGGGCGGGAACACATAGAACGCGAGCAGGAACAGGGTCGATACGAACAGCGCGCCGCCGAACACGTCACGCTTGCCGAAGCGATCGGCCAGTCTCCGCGATACGCCGATACCCAGGATCATGCAGAGGATGCCGCTGCCGTTGAACAGGCTGAAGGTGGAGGTGGCGGGATCTTCCGGCCACGTGAAGCCGGATAGGCCTGCGCCGGCGAGCGCCGCGTTCAGGGCGGCGATGAACCCGTCGAACCCCGAGTCCGAGAGGAAGGCCGCCAGCGCCGCTTCGTCCATGTAGTACTGGAAGTAGTAGATGTAGGTGCCGCCCTTCAGTGCCAGGTTGACGAACACCAGTACCGTCAACGCCAGCATCACCTGCCAGGGCCGGTTGCGCGCGAGGTCCGCGAGGTCCTGCATGACCCCCGCGGACTGCGCCTTCGTCGGCACGATGCGTTCGCGCGTGGTGGCGAAGGTAATCAGGAAGAATGCCGTCCCTACCACGGCGAAAACGGTCATCACGCGTTCGAAGCCGACCACGCGGTCGCCGTCGCCAAGGATCAGCACCAGCGGCATCAGCAGGACCTGGATGATGAACTGCGCAATCATCACCGCGACGAACCGATAGGCCGACAGGCTGTTGCGTTGTGCCATGCTGCCGGTCAGTACGCCGCTGAGTGCGGAGTACGGCAGGTTGTTCGCCGCGTAGACCAGCACCAGCAGACTGTAGGTCATCAACGCATAAGCGACTTTCCCGCGTTCGCTGAAGTCCGGCGTACTGAAGGCCAGCAACGACAGCACGCCGAACGGCACCGCCGTCCACAGGATCCACGGCCGGAACCTGCCCCAGCGTGTCGACGTGCGGTCCGCGGCAATGCCGATCAACGGCGTGAATACGAAGGCACCCAACAGGCCGACCACGAAGATGATCGTCGCCGCCGTCGCCGCCGGCAGGAGGTAGACATCGGTGTAGAAGAACGCAAGATAGGTGATCAGCGTCTGGAAGATCAGGTTCGCCGCCAGGTCACCCAGGCTGTAGCCCAGCTTTTCCCGGATCGATAGCGTGTGGTCAGTGCTGGCCATGCGTCGGCTGTCCTGGACGTCGTGGAAAGAAAGAATGGGGGATGACGCGGTACGTTTCGCTCATTTCGCGGTGACCTCGAAAGGTGCATGCGCGCGGATATCGGCACTGGATCCGCCCACGCGCACCTCGTAGGGACCGAGCGGCACCGTGTAGGCGCCGCGCGCCTCGTCGTAGCGGCGTAGGGACTGCTGCGGCTCCAGTTCGAACACGACCGTGCGCCGCTCGCCGGCCGCCAGGTGGATGCGCTGGAAGCCGCGCAGTTCCTGCTGCGGATCGCCGGGGCCAACCGTCAGCGGACGGACGTACAGCTGCACCACCTCATCGCCCGCCCGCTTGCCCGTGTTCGCCACGTCCACCTGCACGCGCAGGCGACCGTCCGCGGTGACCTTGCGTGCGTCGGTGCGCAGGTTGCGGTAGTCGAAGCGGGTGTAGGACAGGCCGTGTCCAAACGCATACAGCGGCGTGCCGCGGAAGTAGCGGTAGGTGCGGCCTTCCATCGTGTAGTCGTCGAACGCCGGCATCGGCTGGTCCGCCGTGTAGAACGTCACCGGCAGGCGGCCGGCGGGATTCGCGTCGCCGAACAGCGTCTCGCCCACCGCCGTGCCGCCCCGCTGCCCCGGATACCAGGCCATCAGGATGGCCGGCAGGTTCGCCTGCGCCCAGTCCACCGCCAGCGCGGAACCGCCGGTCAGCACCAGCACTACCGGCTTGCCGGTGGCATGCAACGCTTCCAGCAGGGCACGCTGTGTTGCGGGCAGGCGCAGGTCGGTCCGGTCGCCACCGGCGAAGCCCGGATAGTTGACCGTCATTTCCTCGCCTTCGACATCGCCGGTTAGCCCCCCCACGAATACCACCACGTCGGCGTTGCGCGCGATGTCGAGGGCCTCCTCGAACGGCGGTTTGGCGCCCGGCATGCGCCAGGCCAGGCGCACGCCGGCATCGCGTTCGGCGTCGTAGTACTCCAGTCGCAGGTCGTAGGCGCGTCCGGCGTCCAGGTCCAGGTCCACGCCGTCGCTGCGCAGGCGGTCGCTGTTGGTCCAGTGGTCGAGCACGCGCGTGCCGTCCACGTACAGGCGGAAGCCGTCGTCCGCGGCTGCCTCGATCCGGTAGTGGCCCGACACGGGTGGCAGCAGCTGCCCGCTCCAGCGGATGCTGAAGCGATCGTTCGGCACGCCCTGCCCGGGTCCAGCCTCGCCACGCGCCTGCAGGTTGTCGGTCGGCGAACCGCGATCCCAGCGGAAGCCGATCTGCGCATCGGTGCGCACCAGGGCGGGCGGCCCGGACAGATCCTGCGTGCGGAAGTATTCGCCGCGCAGACCGCGCTCGGGAGAATCGGGCGACGGTCGCAGGTAGGCGGCCTCGATGAGGGGGGTGGCCGCTGGATCGTCACGCCCTTCCACCAGGTCCACGCCGCGGGCGTAGCTCACCTCGACGCCCTTCGCGGCATCACGGATGCCCTGCAGGATCGTCACCGGTGCGGCCGGCGTACCGAAGTAGTTGCCGAGCAGCGCCATCGTGTCGTCGGCGGTCGGGCCGACCACGGCGATCCGCTTCAGGTCGCGCGATAGCGGCAACAGGCCGTCGTTCTTCAGCAGTACCAGCGATTCGCGCGCCGCCTTCGCCGCCAGTGCGTCGTGCGCCGGCGCCTGGTTGACCGCGTACGGAATGCGCGCCCAGCGCACGCGCTCGGGCGGATCGAACATGCCCAGCCGCATGCGCGCGGCGAACAGCCGGGTGACTGCATCGTCGATCTTGGCCTCGCTGATCAGGCCCTGCCGCACCGCCGCGGGCAGCGTGGAATATTCCTCCCCGCATTCCAGTTCGGTGCCGTTCTTCACCGCCAGCGCGGCGGCCTCCTCGCGCGTGGCGACGATCTTGTGGTGCTTCCAGATGTCGACGATGGCCCAGCAATCGGAGACCACGTAGCCCTTGAAGCCCCAGTCGCGGCGCAGCACGTCGCGCAGCAGGAACCTGCTCGCGCTGGCGGATTCGCCATAGACGCGGTTGTAGGCGCCCATCACCGCGTCCACGTCGCCCACCTTCACCAGCGCTTCGAACGCAGGCAGGTAGGTGTCGTACAGGTCGCGCTTGCTCGGCCGCGCGTCGAAGTGATGGCGGTCCGCCTCCGGACCGCTGTGGACAGCGAGGTGCTTCGCGGTCGCGTCCAGCTTGCGGTACACCGGGTCGTCGCCCTGCAGGCCGCGCACGAACGCGACGCCCATGCGCGCGGTGAGGTACGGATCCTCGCCGTAGGTCTCCTGCCCCCTGCCCCAGCGCGGATCGCGGAAGATGTTGATGTTCGGCGACCAGAACGTCAGGCCCTGGTAGCGGCCGTGCTGCCCGTCGCGGACGAACTGATGGTGCTTGGCGCGCGCTTCGTCGCTGATGGTGGTGGCCACCTCGCCCATCAGCGGCACGTCGAAGGTGGCCGCCAGGCCGATGGCCTGCGGAAACACCGTCGCCTGTCCGGCGCGTGCCACGCCATGAAGCGCCTCGTTCCACCAATCGTAGGCCGGCACGCCCAGTCGGTCGATGGCCGGCGCCGCGTTCTGCATCTGCGCGGCCTTCTCCTCCAGGGTCATTTCCGCGACCAGTGCCGCAGCACGCGCTTCGAAACTGCGGGAGACGTCGAGCCACGGCTTCGCGTCGGCCGCCTGCGCCGAAGGCGATGTCCACGCAGCTGCGCACAGCGCCAGCGCGCACAGCCCGGGCGCGACGCGCCGGGCGAGGGAAACGGACACCATCGTCATCATCATTCGCTCCTCTGAGCGCGCTCGTCGCGCGCGTACGGTCCCAGCAGTGCACCGACAAAACCGCCGGCACGATCGGTACTCAGCACGGTGCCGTCGACCTTGCTGGCCAGCATCCGCCATCCACGGCCATCGCCGGCGTCGAAGGCGAAGCCGTAGTCACCCTCGTCGCCCTCGATCTTCAGCCGGAGCGCGTCGGTCGCCTCGATCTCGTGCGTCGCCAGCGTGCGCGTGGCGCCGCTGCCGTCGCGCGCTTCCAGGAACACCGCCATGCGATTCCCCGTCGTGCGACGTATGCCGAGGAAGTACCAGTACGCCTCGCTCTGGAACGCCGCCAGTCCGGCGGCCACGCCCTCCCCGGGCGCGGTCATCTCGGTGCTGGCCTCGAAGCGCAGGTGCTGTTGTCGGCGACCCAGGAAGGCCGGGTTGCGAAGCGTCTCCAGGCCTTCCGTCAGCGGCGTCAGCGCCAGCGAGCCGGGACGTGCGGCCAGGTTCGCCCAGGCGGTCTTCGGCACGCGCACGCGCAGCCAGTCCGAGGCGAGCGCCGGGCCCTCGAATTCGTCGCGATGCACGAAGTTGCCGGTGGACGGCGCCTGCGTGGCGTCGCCGCGCATCCACGAAGGCGCCTTCACGACGTAGGGGATGGTCTGGTCGGCGGGCAGGATCTCCGGCCATCCATCGCGCCACTGCACCGGCAACAGGTAGGTCTCGCGCCCGGTGTTGTAGTGGCGCTGCTGGTAGTTGCGGCTGGCGAGGAAAACCGCCCACCACGATCCATCCGGCCCTTCCACCAGGTCGGCGTGGCCCGCATTGGTGATCGGCAGCGACCGGTCCGCAGACAGGTCGCGCTGGGTCAGGATGGGATTGCCTGCGTACGGCACGTAGGGCCCCCATACGTCGCGGCTGCGCAGGACCACCTGCGAATGCTGCGGCCCGGTGCCGCCCTCCGCATCGGACAGGTAGTACCAGCCGTCGCGCTTGTAGATGTGCGGCCCCTCGATCCAGATCGGATTCTTCTCCGGCTCCACGCCGCCGTCGATGAGCACCTTGCGCGGACCGATCGGCTGGAAGCGCGCCAGGTCGATCTGCTGCATCCAGATGGCGCGATGGCCGTCGTAGCGCGCCGGTCCCGGCGGTTCGTCGTTGTTGAGCAGATAGACCTTGCCGTCGCTGTCGAAGAACAGCGACGGATCGATGCCGCCGATGCTCGGCAGCCAGTGCGGATCCGACCACGGTCCCGCCGGGTCGCGCGCGGTGGCGATGAAGTTGCCGCCGCTGTCGGTGGCCGTGGTCACCACGTAGAACATGCCCTCGTGGAACTCGATGGTCGGCGCAAAAATGCCGCGCGAGACGCTCAACCCGTCGAAATCCAGCTGCGTGGGACGGTCGATGACGTTGCCGATCTGCTTCCAGTGCACCAGGTCCGCGCTCTCGAACACCGGAATGCCGGGGAAGTAGGTGAAGCTGGAGTTGACCAGGTAGAACTTGCCGTTGGCGGCGACGATGCTGGGATCGGCGTGGAAACCCGCCAGCACCGGATTGCGGTAATAACCTGCCGGCAGGGGCGTCTCGAAGGCGGTGTCGCGACCGGTGTATTCGAACCAGTCGAAGTACACCGGAGGCGCGGCGGGCGGCTGCGCATGCACGTGCGTGGCCAGCACCAGCAGTGCGGCGATCAGCACGCCACGCGCGCCGCGACGGCGCCCGCGGCATGCGCCTGCCTCGCCTCGATCGTCCTCTGGGATGCGCAGGGAGAACAGCTTCATCGGGGCACCTCGGTCGTCGTGAGGAAAAGTTCGAAAGGACCGGCCGGCAGGCCGGCGGTATCGCGCAGCGTGCAGACCGGGCCGTCCGCCCAGCAGTAGCGCACCCGCGTCGCATCGATCACGTGTTCGCCGCGCAGGACGACGGCGTTCCCGTCGAGCGTGGCGTCCGCGTACGCGCAACGCGTTTGCCGGTCGCAGAGTTCGAAGCCGATGGGACCGTTCGAGCCCGTCGTCGTCAGCGCGCCGGTGACGCCGTCGAACACGATCCGCACGCCCTCGGCGGCATGCGTCGCGTTGTGCGCGGACGGTCCGGACGGCGCAAGCCCGCGCTCGCCGTAGACGATGTGGCGCGCCACACGCGCCAGGCGTCGGCCCAGTTCCTGTTTGTTCGGCGGATGGATGTCGTAGGCATCGCCGATGTCGATGGCGATCGCCAGTCCGGCATCCGGATCGTCCGCGACCACCCGCCGTTGCGCCTCCCGCAGCCCGGCCCAGCCGCTCTCTCCCGGCGTGGACGGCGGCATGCCATAGCCCGCCAGCTGCACGACCAGCAGCGGCATGCGACGGCCGAACTGCCGCCGCCAATCGTCGCGCAATATGCGCAACCGCGCGGCATAGGCGGCGCCCTCGCCGGTGTTGGACTCGCCCTGGTACCACAGCATGCCGCGCAGGCCGTAGTCGCCCAGCGGCGCGATCATGCCGTTGTACAGCGTCGACAGGCCGTTCGCCGTCTGCCACGGCGCGCCGGGCGGCGTGTCGTCGCCGGGCGCGGGCCGGTAGCGCCACGATGGGTCGAGGACCACGCGCGTACCGTCGTCGAAACGCACCGCATGCGCGCTCGCCGGACCCGCGAGCCCGCCATCGCGATAGGTGTCCAGCACGTTAACCACCACCCTGTTGGCACCCGCTTTCAGCAAACCCGGCGGCAACCGGTAGTGGCGTGGCTCGCCCGCGCCGCTCCCACTGCCGACCGGCACGCCGTTCACCCAGGTCATGTCGGTTTCGTCGGCCGGCGCCAGTTCCAGCGTGGCGGGCATCGCGGCCTGAGCCGCCGTCAGCGTCACCTGCGTGCGGTACCAGACCATGCCGTTGTAATCCGCCAGCGCAGGTATGCCCCAGCGTTCCCACGCACCGAGCGACGCAGGCGCGGCACGCCAGCCGGTATCGGAGGCATCGGACCGCCACGGCATGTCGCCGGGCACGGCGCCGGCACGCGCGGTCCACCAGCGCTCCCAATGCCGCCCCCACTGCGCCAGCGCCGCCGCGGGATCGTGTGCGTAGCGCGCAAGGACATCCAGCGCCTCATCCATGCCGCCACCGGCACGCAAGGCATCGGCACCGGTCCAGGCTTCGATGCGCGACCCACCCCAGGCGGCCTGGATGAGCCCCATCGGAACATCGACGGTCTTCTGCAGTTCGCGCGCGAAGTAGAAGCAGGCGGCGGAAAAATCGCGCGCCGTCTCCGGCGAAGCGACCTTCCACGCGGTAGTACTCTGGAACGCAGCCTGCGGCGCCACCGCCGCCGCCTGCGGCACGGTGAACAACCGGATGCGGGGATGCGCGGCCGAGGCGATCTCGCTGCTGGCGTCGAGCGCACGCCAGACCGGGAGTTCCATGTTCGACTGACCTGAGCACAGCCACACATCGCCGATCATCACGTCGCGCACGACCTGCGTCGCCTGCCCAGCCCTGGCCACGAGGTCGTACGGTCCACCGGTCGCCAGCGGCCGCAGCGTCGTCCGCCAGCGCCCGTCGTTCTCCGCACGCGTCGTGACCGTCTCGCGCGCGAAGGTGACGGTAACCGTTGCGCCCGCGCCGGCGTTGCCCCATACCGGGATCGGCCTGTCCCGCTGCAGCACCGCATGGTCCTGGAACAGCACGTGCAGCAGCGGTGCCTCCTGTGCGTACGCGCCGCCGGCGAGGAACAGCAAAACGAGCGCCATGGCCTTGCCTGACAGCCGGGTCGCGCGGCTCATCGTCCATCCCCCGGCGCGAACGGGAACTGCAGGGACACGTAGTACGCCAGCGGATGCGCGGGCGGCGTTTCCCCGGCCGGCATTGCGCGTCCGTTGAGCGACTGGAAATACGCGACGCTGGCGTCGCGCCACCACTGCGCCTCGTGGCGCTGGATGCGCAGGAAGGCGGCCACGTGCCGGTGGCGCTCGGCATCCACCCTCCCCTGCAGCCGGTCCCATGTCGCCTGCATCGCTTCGACGCTTCGCACGCCTCGCGTGTAGCGATGGACCAGTTCGTCCCACAGCGGACGGCCGGACGCCATGCGGTGCTCCCACGGCAGGTGGTGGAACCACAGCAACAGCGATTCCGGCACGCGTTCCACGTCGGCGAACCCTTCTGCGACGTCGGGCGCGTACTGCGACACGGCATCGCTGCCGCGCGACGTGCGGTCGAAGCCGATGCCGTCGCGGTCGGCGCGGTGGTAGTACACCGAGGTCCAGTCCGCACGCGGTCCGCCATCGACCCACGGCCCCGGCCCATAGTGGTGACCGCGCGCCATCACGTGGTGCAGGCCCAGCGGCGTCATGTAGTCCACGGCCGCCTCGCGCGAAGCCATCATCATGTCGACGACCGGCGTCACCACGCCGGGATCGCGCGAGAACGTCATTGCCACCCAGTCGGCCGCGATGTCGCGCGCCGACTGCCGCGGATTCCAGGCCAGCCGGCCGAACGCGTACCAGTTCGCCTGGTCGAAGTGCGATCCGTTCCATGTGCGGTCGTCGCCGATGTTGGCTACGCCCGCGATGCCGGACAGCGCGTGGCCGTCCAGCGATCCGTCGATCACCCGGGCGACGGTCGAACCGGAGCCACGCGCGTGGGTGTCGGCGCTCAGGACTTCTTCGTACAGCGGCCCCAGATAGACCAGGTGCGTTGCGAAGCCGAGGTATTCCTTGGTGATCTGGAATTCCATCGTCAGCGGGGTGCGCGGCATCGCACCGAACAGAGGATGGAACGGCTCGCGCGGCTGGAAATCGATCGGACCGTTCTTCACCTGCAGTAGCACGTTGCCGCGGAATGCGCCGTCCAGGCCGACGAACTCGCTGTACGCCTGCTTCGCGCGATCCTCCGGCACGTCGTGGGCGTAGACGAAGGCGCGCCACATCACCACGCCGCCATGCGGCGCCAATGCGTCGGCCAGCAGGTTGGCACCCTCGGCGTGCGAACGTCCGTAGTCCTGCGGACCGGGCTGGCCTTCCGAGTTGGCCTTGACCAGGAAACCACCGAAATCCGGGATGAGCGCGTAGATCTCGTCCGCCTTGTCGCGCCACCAGCGTTGCACATCCGGATCCAGTGGGTCGGCGGTCCGCAACCCGCCGATCTCGAGGGGCGCGCTGAAGCGCGCACTCAGGTACACGCGGACGCCATAAGGGCGGAACACGTCCGCCAGCGCTTCCGCCTTGCGCAGGTAATCAGTCGACAGGCTCAGCGCGTTCGCGTTGACGTTGTTGAGGACGCTGCCATTGATGCCGAGAGAAGCGTTCGCCCGGGCGTAGTCGATGTAGCGCGGGTCCTGCCAGTCCGGCAGCGTATGCCAGTCCCACAGCGACCCGCCGGCATAGCCACGCTCGACGTAGCCGTCGAGGTTGTCCCAATGATTGAGGACACGCCGCGCGATCGCCGGCGACTCGCGGACCTCCAGCCGGTCCAGCCCTGCGCCCGTCTGCATCAGGCGCAGCAGGTGGAAGACGCCGTACAGCACACCGATGTCTTCGCGCGCGGCCACCACGACCACCTCGTGTCCTCCGATCCGCGTGGAGCGGAGCAGATAGCCCTCGTCGCCCAGGGCATCCAGGTCACGACTGAACGGCGCGACCCAGGGTGATGACTGCGGCGTGCCCAGGACGAACGCACGACCGCCGGGAGCGGAGCGCTGGCGAGGCGTAATGCCCAGCAGGCCGGACAGTCCGCGCTGCAGTTCCTCTCGCGCGACGCGCTGGGTGGCAGTCCGCTCGGGCGCAACGATGTCTCCTGCAGGGGCGCGATACCCGCCCGACGACGTGGCGTCGGCCGGCACGTAGCGCATCCACAACGCATAGCCATCTTCCGCCCGTGCCGCGCCCGCGCATGCCAGCAAGGCCAACGCCACGGCCAGCAACCAGCGCCGCCGGTCGCCCGACGGGAAGGTTAGCGGTAACATTAGGATGTCCAGAGGACAGGCGGGCGCGAACTGTTCCATCATCCCGCCGAGTGCCCCTGCCGGGCCGGCCGGTCGCCGCCTGGCGGCGCCACAGCAGAAGAAGGGATCGCGTATTGGACAAGCCGAAGAAGTCGATCCGCCGCAAAAGCAGCGGCGTGACGATCGACGAGGTGGCCGCCCGGGCCGGCGTGTCGCCCATGACGGTGTCGCGGGTGATCAACAACCAGGGCAAGGTCCGCGATGCCACCCGCGAGCGCGTCATGCGCGCCGTGCGCGAACTGGACTACACGCCCAACCTGGCCGCCAGTTCGCTGGCGGCCGCGCAGCACACGCGCATCGCGCTGATCTACACCAATCCCAGTGGCGCCTACCTGCGCGAGCTGCTGGTCGGCCTGCTGCGGGTCGCGTCCCGCACCGCGATCCAGCTGGTCGTCGATTACTGGGACGATCTGGATACCGAATCCGAGCGCAAGGCCGCACGCGCACTGGGCGCGCGCGTCGATGGCGTGATCCTGCCGCCGCCGCTGTGCGAATCGCGCGCGGCGGTGACGGAACTGGTGAAGGCGGGCATTCCCGTGGTCGCCATCGCGTCCGGCCGCTTCAGCGACGAGATCTCCTGCGTACGGATCGACGACTTTCGCGCCGGCGAGGAGATGGCCGAGCACCTTATCAAGCAGGGCCACAACCGCATCGGCTTCATCCGCGGCCGCAGCGACCTGAGCGCCAGCTCGCGTCGCTACGACGGCTTCGTCACCGCACTGCACGAGGCCGGGCTGGAGGTCGAGCCAGATCTCGTCCAGCAGGGCGACTACACCTACCGTTCCGGCCTCAATGCCGCCGAGAAGCTGCTGGCGCATCGCAAGCCGCCTACCGCGATCTTCGCAAGCAACGACGACATGGGCGCGGCCGCGATCTCGGTGGCACACCGTCGTGGTCTGGATGTACCGCGCGACCTGTCCGTTGTTGGCTTCGACGATACCTCGGCCGCCACAACCGTCTGGCCGGAACTCACTACCATCCACCAGCCGATCGCGTCCATGGCCGACGCCGCCATCGACATCCTGCTGCGCAGCATCCGACGCAAGACCGACAGCACGCGTGTGCTGATGGATCATGTGGTCCCTCACCGGCTGGTCGCCCGTGATTCGGTGGCCACCCCGCCCAAGCGGCGTTAGCGGGATACGCGGCGTCACGACCTCTTCGCCCTCGCTCGCCGAGTGACGGTCCGCTCGACGCACAATGCCACCGTCAAGCAGGCAGGAAAGAGACCGGTCATCGCTCACCCTTCCATCTGCTCCAGTTCCTTGCCCCGCGTTTCATGGACGAACCTGAGCACGAAGAAGACCGAGACGATTGCGGCCAATGTGTAGATGCCATAGGCACCGGCCAGGCCAATGCTGCCCAGCAGGATCGGGAAGGTCACCGTGATGGCGAAGTTCGAGGTCCACTGGGCCGCACCGGCCACCGCGAGGGCCGAGCCGCGGATCTGGTTGGGGAACATCTCGCCCAGCATCACCCACATCACCGGGCCCCACGACATGTTGAAGAAGATGACGTAGACATTGGCGGCCACCAGCGCCAGCGTGCCCATGCCCTCCGGCAGCTGCAGGTGTCCGTCGACCAGCGACCCGCTGGCGAACGCCACCACCACCAGCGCCAGCGACACCGCCATGCCGGCCGAGCCGATCCACAGCAGCGGCTTGCGGCCGATGCGGTCGATCAGCAGCACGGTGACGATGCAGGCGCCGATGCTGAGCGCACCGGACAGCACGTTGATCAGCAGCGCGTCGTTCTCCGAAAAGCCGACCGCCTGCCACAGCACCGCGCCGTAGTAGAACACCACGTTGATGCCGACCAGTTGCTGGAACGTCGCCAGTCCGATGCCCACCCAGACGATGGGACGAATCCTGCCGGTCGCCTTGTTCTTCAGGTCGGACAGCTGCGGGCGATGGTGGTCCTGCGACAACGACGCATCGATCTCCGCGAGCTTGGCCTGTGCTTCGGCGCCACCGAACAGCCGCGTCAGCACGCGCAGCGCTTCATCCTTGCGGCGCTTCACTACCAGATAGCGTGGGCTTTCGGGAATGACCAGCAGCAGTGCGAGGAAGACCAGCGACGGCACCGCCTGCATCCAGAACATCCAGCGCCACGCGGGGTAACCGCCCCACAGCGCCTCGGTGGACGCACCGGCCGACTTGGCTAACAGATAGTTGCTGAGGAACGCAGCGAACAATCCGCTGATGATCGCGATCTGTTGCACCGTCGCCAGCCGGCCGCGGTAGCGCGCAGGCGCCACCTCGGCGATGTAGGCCGGTGAGATCACGCTGGCCGCGCCCACGGCGAAACCTCCCAGCACACGAGCGACAATGAACACCACCGATGAGGTCGCCGCGCCGGCGCCGATCGCCGACAACAGGAACAACACCGCTGAAATGATCAGCACGCTGCGACGCCCCCACTGGTCAGCCAGGCGTCCAGCCACAAAAGCGCCCAGCGCGCAGCCCAGCAGCATGGATGCGACCTCGAAGCCGACGCCTACGGAGCTGGACTGGAAGGTCTGCTTCAGGCCATCGATTGTTCCATTGATCACCCCACTATCGAAGCCGAACAGGAATCCGCCGATCGTCGCGACGCAGCTGATCAGAATGATGAAACGGGTGTTCTCGCCGTCGGCGATATGGCCCCGATCGAACGCGGTAGTACCCATTCGCTTCGCCCCTCCAGGCTTGTCGACTTGTCGTCAGCCCCTGCGTTCCACCGCAGGGACTTCGTCATTGCTGGCTCAGCGCAGCAGGTACTGGTTGAGCAGGTTCTCGTAGCGCTCCTGCTTGCCGCTGGTCTGCTTCGGTTCGCCGAGCTGCGTCGCGAGCGACGCCAGGCCGGCGAGATCCAGCGCGCCGCTCTCGAAGTCCTTGCCCTGGCCGCTGTCGAAGCTGGCATAGCGCTCGCGGCGCCACTGTTCCCACGGCGAGTCGGTCAGCAGCGCGTGCGCGACTTCCAGCCCGCGTGCGAACGCGTCCATGCCGCCGATGTGGGCGATGAACAGGTCTTCCAGATCGGTGGATTCGCGGCGTACCTTGGCGTCGAAGTTCAGGCCGCCTTCCAGCCCGCCCTGGCGCAGCACCACCAGCATGGCGCCGACGGTGTCGTAGAGATCGGTCGGGAACTGGTCGGTATCCCAGCCGTTCTGCGCGTTACCGCGGTTGGCGTCGATGCTGCCGAGCAGGCCGTGGTCGGACGCGACCTGCAGGTCGTGCTCGAAGGTGTGGCCGGACAGCGTGGCGTGGTTGGCTTCGATGTTGAGCTTGAAGTCCTTCTCCAGCCCGTGCTCCTTCAGGAAGCCGGCAACCGTCGCGCTGTCGAAGTCGTACTGGTGCTTCATCGGCTCCATCGGCTTGGGCTCGATCAGGAAGTTGCCCTTCAGCCCGATGCTGCGACCGTAGTCGCGCGCCATCGTCAGGAAGCGCGCGAAATGCGCGACCTCGCGCTTCATGTCGGTGTTGACCAGCGAGGCGTAGCCTTCGCGGCCACCCCAGAACACATAGTGCTCGCCGCCGAGTTCGACGGTGGCGTCCAGCGCGGCCTTCACCTGCACCGCCGCGCGGGCGACGACGGCGAAGTCGGGATTGGTCGATGCACCGTTCATGTAGCGCGGATGCGAGAACAGGTTGGCCGTGCCCCACAGCAGCTTCATGCCGGTGGCGTCCTGGCGCGCCTTGGCCAGGCCGACCATGTGCGTGAGGTTCTTCTGGTACTGGCCGATGTCGTCGGCGTCCGGCGCCAGGTCGATATCGTGGAAGCACCAGTACGGCACGCCGAGCTTGGTGAAGAACTCGAACGCCGCATCGACTTTCGCTTCCGCCGTCGCCATCGGCGAACCGGCCTCCCACGGGAAGTGGCGCGTGCCCGGGCCAAACGGGTCATGGCCAGCATTGCAGAAGGTGTGCCAGTAGCAGACGGCGTAGCGTAGGTGCTCCTGCATGGTCTTGCCGCCGATCGTCTTCTGCGCGTCGTAGACCTTGAACGCCAGCGGATTGTCCGAGCCGCGGCCCTCGAACGGGATGCGGCCGATGCCGGGGAAGTATTCCTTGGCGCCGATGAAGGGCTGCGTGCTCATGGTGCGGTGATCCTGTGGTTGTGCGAGGTGTTGCGGGGGAACGTCAGCCGCGCTGCAGCGGGGTGACGGCATCGAGGTACTGGAGGAAGCGGCGGTAAGCCGTCGCATAGGCGTGCGCGCGGACGGGGTCCGGCGTGGCAGAGAGCGCGGGATCGACGGCGACATGCGTGCGCGCGACCTCGGCGATGGAGGCGTCGTCTCCGCGTGAGCGGTTCCATGCCCACAGCGCCTGCAGTGCGGCACCGAAGGCGGCGCCTTCGGCCTGCACGGGTACATCGACCGGAAGATCGAACACGTCAGCCACGAGCTGCCGCCACGCGGCGCTATTGCTGCCGCCGCCGGTCAGCACGATGCGCTCGAAACGCATGCCGGCGCGGACGAAGGCGTCGAAGCCGTACTTCAGGCTGTAGGTCGCGCCTTCCATCGCGGCGCGGTAGAGATACGCCGGCGAGAAGTTCGCCGCGTTCAGCCCGGCCAGCACGCCCTTGCCCAGTGGCAGGTCGGGCGTGCGCTCGCCGTTGAGGAAGGGCAGCATCACCAGGCCATCCGCACCGGGCGGCGTGGCGTGCAGGTGGGCATCGCCATCGCGCGTGCTGAAGCCGAACGCCTTTGCCACCTGTTCGGTCGCCACCGTGCAGTTCATCGTGCAGATCAGCGGCAGCCAGCCGCCGGTCGACGAACAGAACGCCGCCCACGCGCCGGCCGGATCGACCACCGGCGTATCCGAGTAGGCAAACAGCGTGCCCGAGGTACCCAGGCTCATCGCCAGACGGCCCTCTTCCACGCAGCCGGTGCCGATGGCCGCCATCATGTTGTCGCCGCCGCCGACGGCGACCTTCGCCGTGGCAGGCAGGCCGAGGCGCGCGGCTGCGGCCGGATCGATGTCGAACAGCACATCGGGCGCCGCGATCGGCGGCAGGCACTCGGCCAGGTCGCGCTCCGCATCTGTCGCACGCAGCAGGTCGGCCGACCAGGTACGCGTGCGGACGTCGAGCCAGCCGGTCCCGGACGCATCGCCGTATTCGCAGAAGCGCTGCCCGGTCAACACGAAGTTGAGATAGTCGTGCGGCAGCAGGATGGTCGCGAGCTTCGCGTAGGCGTCAGGGCGATGCGTCTTCGTCCACGGCAGCTTCGACGCGGTGTAACCGGCGAGGATGGGATTGCCGGCAAGCGCGATGGTGCGCGACGCTCCACCCACCGCATCCATGATCCGAGCGCACTCGGCGGTCGTGCTGGTGTCGCACCAGAGCTTGGCCGGCGCCAGCACGTCGCCGTCGGCATCCACCGGTACGAATCCGTGCTGCTGACCAGACACCGCTAGCGCCACGATGCGCGCGCGCACGGCGGGCTCGATGCGGTCGAAGCAGCCCTGCATCGCCGCCACCCAGTCGGCGGGATGCTGCTCACGGCTGCCGTCCTCGTGACTGATCAGATCCAGCGCTGCACATGCCGTGGCCACGAGGGCGCGCTTGGCGGGGTCGTAGACCACCACCTTCAGGCTCTGCGTGCCTGCGTCGATCCCGGCGACAAACCCCATCGAACTGCCTCCGACCCAGAGAAAGTTAGCGCTACCATTCTGCCTTGTTAAAAAAGGGAGCCGGCGCTTCGCTCCCTGTTTCCCGCGGTTTTCCGTCAGCCGTGACCGCGATGCCGCACTGTAACCACCCTCGGCCGAAAAAGCGTGCTGCGCCGCAAAAATCCCGTCCGGGCCACCGCCAAGCGCTTCATACGGCCGCATCGACGCATGCGACCCGCCTCACGGCACGACATCGATGAAACTGTTGATCGACAGCCGTCCCAGTAGCGGATCCCTGGGCAGCGGCCTGTCATTTCCCACATTTCCCGAATGCAGCGAGTTGCGCCGGTAGACGATCAGCCGGTTGAACACGCCCTCAACCCGGGCTATCCGCTCGAACAGCGGCGTATCCCCCCCGATGTACCCGCTGCCGACGTTCGCCTCATCACGGCTCTCCTGCGCCAGGCGATCGAAGTACGTCGCGTGCCTGCCTTCGTCCACGTATTCGAAGCCGCTGTGCCGGTGCCGATAGAAATCGGTCCCGCCCCAATCGTCGTGGAACAGATAGTGCACGGTAGCCAATCCATTCCTGCTGACCGAATCGATATGCGGCAGCCGCTGCAGGACATGCAGGCCTTCCACCGCCTGCGTCACCAGCGAGAAATGGCACACCGGATACCTGAAATGTCCCGGCGCCAAACCGAAAGTGTCGCGTAGCAGAGGGATCAGGATCGCCTCGAGGAAGCTCTGATACGAAGGCGGCGCGGGCGCGCGGATACCCGGGAACATCGTGGGCAACTTTTCGAATGATCGGCTCGCCGCCTTGCGCACCATGCGGTCCGGATCTGCCAGCACGTTGTCGATGACCAGCAATGGCGCATGCTCACGCCCGATCACGTGCTGATGGATCCGGATGTCCGGGTGCGGCGTGATCAGCATGCGCGCGACCCGACGCTAGACCGCTACCGGGCGCGATGGCCAGACATCCGGCGAGGCTCGGCAGTAGCGTTCTAGGAACGCCTGCTGAGAAGGCATCTGTGCGACGGCCCGTTCGATCGGCTGCCGGATCGAACCCAACAAGGTGCGCAGGTCTTCATCCGCCAGCGCACGTGCGAGCGGATGCGGCGGTCCGGGCTGAATGCCCTGACCCAGCAACACATGCGTCCAGGAGTCCACGCGGAAGAGCTCGTCCGGATCCTGCCACGCATGCGCACGCTCGCGCCACGCGCGCAGCCGTATCTGCAGCGATTCCGGAAGCGTCATCTCGCGGCACCCCTTCCACATCGGCTCGTCCCGCTGTGTCGCGTGGTAATGCAGAATGATGAAATCGCGCACATGCTCCATTTCCGCACGGCTGACGTCGTTGTACAGTTCGACCAACGACGCAGAGATGCCGTCGAACGGGAACAGCTGCACGAGGCGCACCACGGCGCTGATGGCCAGATGGATGCTGGTGGATTCCAGGGGCTCGATGAAGCCGCTGGCCAGTCCCAGCGATACCACGTTCCTGTTCCACGCCTTCAGTCGACGCCCGGTGCGGAATGGCACCAGCCAGGGATCGCGCAGTGCCGGCGCACCTACGTCGCGCAGCAGCTTCGCGCGCGCCTCATCGTCGGACATATGGCGGCTGGAGAACACCAGTCCGCAGCCCACGCGGTGTTGCAACGGGATATGCCAGCGCCAGCCCGCCTCGTGCGCGATCGCCCGGGTGTACGGCACGGGCGGACCTACCGACTCGGTCTGCACGGCGACCGCACGGTCGCTGGGCAGCCATTCGTTCCAGTCTTCATAGCCGGTATGAAGGGTCTGTTCGATCAACAGGCCGCGGAACCCGGTGCAGTCGATGAAAAGATCGCCTTCGATGACCTGGCCATCTTCCAGAACCAGCGACTGCACGGCGCCGTCGTCCGCCCGCTGAATCACCTCGCGTATCTTGCCCTCCACGCGCCTAAGCCCGTGGCGTTCGGCGATGCGGCGCAGGAATTTCGCGTACAACCCCGCATCGAAGTGATACGCGTAGTTGACTTGGGGTTGGGTCTGCAACGAGAACCGGTCGACGCGCGAAGCGACCGTTTCAAGGCAGAAGTCGCCGAGCTCGGATGGCATGCCGCGCCGCAGGCTGTCCAGCCAGAAATGATGGAATGCCGCCGCCCAGGTGCCTTGCCCGGTGATGCCGAACGGATGGATGTAGCGATCGCCGGGACGGCGCCAATTCTCGAACGAGATCGACAGCTTGAAGGTACCGGCGACAGTGCGCAGGAACTCCTGTTCGTCGATCTGCAGGAAGCGGTGGAACGTGCGGATCGGTGGCACCGTGGATTCGCCCACCCCGACGGTGCCGATCTGCTCCGACTCCACCAGGGTGATCTCGAGGCGGTCACGGAACTGGTGCGCCAGCGCACAGCCGGCCAGCCACCCCGCCGTGCCGCCGCCCGCGATCACCACTTTGCGGATACGTCCTTCCGGTGTCGTTGGAGAGTCCAATGCCGTCGCTTCCTTCAGCGGTTGAGTCGCGCCAGCAGCATGGCGCGTATGCGACGCGCCTGCTTTTCATCGATCGGCGCAAGCAGGTCGCGGGCCGCGTCCGGCAAGTGCTCCCCTGCCCGCTCGCCGGGGCCGAACACGTAGTAATCGAAGATCTTCGCCCATGCCTGCTTCTCGCGTAACGGCAGGTCACGCATCGTCCACAGCGCGTGGTGCAATGCAGGCAGCGGCGAAGACAGGAAAGCAGGTGAAGACCGCCACCAGTAATTGACCAATACGTTGAACGGCTCAAGGCTCCGCACGTGATGCCACCACATGCTGGGAATGAAGAGCGCATCGCCGGGCTCAAGCAACGCGGTCCGCGCCGTGGACAGCGCGTCGGAGAATCGGGGATAGCGCACGAAATCGGGATTGTCGAAATCGACCACGCTGACGACCTGCCCGCCCGGGGTGGGATCGAACGGCCCCGGGTAAAGATTCTCGACTTGCTCGGGCGGAAACAACGTGAATTGCCGCCGTCCCACCAGGCAGCACGCCAGGTTGTCGGGTGCATCGAAATGGCATGACGCCACCACGCGGTTGCCGATCCAGATGCTGGCGGGCGCTTCGATTCCGCGTGCGGAAAGGCCGAGATCATGGGATTGCGAGAAGCCGGGGAGCGCCTTGTCGACCAGCAGTGAGGCCACGTAATAGGTGGGCGGTCGCGGATCGTCGAGGTGACTCTCGATTCCGTCCAGCACCTCCGACAGCACGCCCCGTCTGACCTCGAAGTTCAACCGCGTAAAGTCTTCGTTGTAGAACGGGCGCCCGTTGATCTCCGGACCGCCTAACGAATACTGGATCGGCACGCCGGCAACGAGATCGCGCAGGTACGCTATCGCCTGCTGCGGCGAGTCCAATCCGGCCTGCACAAGACCCCAGTCGCGCGCAATGCCCTTCAGCACTACCGGTTCGCCTTCGGCCAGCAACGCGTCCAGCGGGAGCGCGTCGCTCCGGGCGCGCTCGAAGACGCGGATTGAGGCGGCGCCGGTCACGGGTCAGCTTTTGCCTTTGAAGGCCGCCGCGTCCTGCATACGCAGGCGACGCTGCTTTTCTGCTATCAGCCGGCGCATGTTGTGCAGGGACGCCAGCATCAGATACGCACCCTCCAGATAGCCGCCTCGATTGAGTTCCAGCAGGGCAGGACCATCCAGCATTGCCAATCGTTCCCGATCGATGCCGTGCAAGCCGTTGACGCCGACCCTGTTCCGTTCGTCGACCTGGACGTCCAGTGTGACGGGCTGTATCAGGCCGTTCGCGTCCAGCGCCTGGAACATCTCCCCACCATAGGTGCTGCCATCGTGGATGCCGCGCAGGACACCCGCGATGTGGTTGAGATAAGCACTGTTGCCGCCTTGCGGCAGGAATACCGGCTCTCCCGTCGCCGCTTTCACTCTAGGGTGATCCACATCGACGTGCATCACCGGCTCGAGCGTCAGCTCGCCGTCGACACGCTGTTCCTGGAACCCGATGAGGAAAGGCCCCTTCGCCACGGCACCGGGCAGATAGGCGGCATTCCAGCGCCCCTCCTGCAGGAAGAGGTTCTCGTGCTGCTCGAAACCCAGCAACACGACTGACTGCCATGCATCGCCGGCCACGTCCTTCCGGAGGAAGATCGGATATTCCCGCTGCAACTCGGCGAACTCGCTCGGGAATGCCGGCACCATCCCCACCTCGTCACCGAACTCGACGCCGAAACCCGTTGCCACGTGCAGATCACGGTGGGCGATGTTGTTAAGCAACTCGTAGCGGGCCATCGTCTCGTCCAGTCAGAATCGGGAAGACATGCGCCTCCATGGTACCGCCTACGCAGCCTGTCAGTGCGGTGGACATCGCCAGCCACCGTGGGAAAAGGGACTGCTGCTCGCGCAGCAGTCCCCATTGGCGACATCGGGAGAGGTCCTCCGCCGCCAAACTCAGAACTTGTAGCGAACGCCGACCATGTAACGCGGACTCTGATCGGCCAGCTTGACGATCTGCTGGTCTGTCCGCGCATGCCAGCGGACGTCTTCGCCGGTCAGATTGATCGCCTCCAAGCCGAACGACCAGTGGTCGTTGAGTGTGTAGTTCACGCTCAAGTCCCACTGCTCGTACTCTTCGACGTAGTAAGGATTGCGGCTGGCTCCCTGATTGGCGAGGATGAGGTACTCGTCACGCCAGTTCCATGCCAGCCGGACCGACCAGCCGTACTTTTCGTACATGAGCATGGCGTTGGCCGTATCGCTCAGGCCGGTCAGCGCGAACTGGTCGATGCCCGGGTCGCCACCGTTGTTGTAGCCGACATCGCCACGGACGACGGTGTAGTTGGCCAGGACGCCGAAGCCGCTGTCGCCGAAGAAGTACTGTCCGCCCAGTTCCCAGCCGTGCAGCTTTGACTGGTTCTGGTTGATCGGACGATTGACATTGAACAGATACAGCGGGTCGTCGGCTTCGCCGTAAAGGTCGTACGCCGCTTCCGTCGCCAGCACCTGCGCGTCGGTACCGTTGTATGCCGCCAGACCCGCGGGGTTGTTGCGCAGCAAAGCCAAGGCGGTGAACAGCGATGTGTCGTTCGCCGAGCAGGCAGCTGCATTGGCCGCGCCGACCTGGGTGACGCAAGCTGCACTGGTGAGGAAGGCCAGCGCCGTCTGTGCGTCCGGACCGGACGTGGGATCCCTGAGGCCATACAGGCTCTCCTGGCCCACCGTGTTGCCGATGAAGTTGTCGACCGACTTGTTCCAGTAGGTCAGCGACAGATAGCTCGCGTCGGCGAAGTACCACTCCAGGGCCAAGTCGAGATTGTCGGACTCGAGTGGCTTCAGACTGGGATTCTGCGCGTTGCCGCTCGCCCGCACAGAGGGATCGATCAGCACCGAGCCGAACGGCTGTTGTGCGCCAGGGCCGGCATACAGATTGCCGTAAGGCGCCCGCGCGATGCTCTTGCCGAACGAGGCACGGCCCTTCAGTTCATCGGTGATGTCGATGCTGAAGTCGAGGTTGGGCAAGATGTAGCTGTAACTGGCCCGTTCGCTGAAGGGCTGCTGCTCGTCGGACAGCACGACCCGGAAGTCGTTGTTGGCCTGCCATTCGATCGCCTCGGGAATCGCGATCACCGAGGTGGATACGACATCCGTCGTCTCATAGCGAACACCAAGACGGGTATTGGTGCGCATGCCGCCCAGTTCGCCATCCAGCTCGACCTGGAAGTACGCCGAATGTGTCTTCTCTTCCACCCGGTTGTCTGCGGCCCGCTGCGGACTGACGCCCAGCCCGACGCCGTACTGTCCGGCAGCCCACTGCGCGAGCTCGGCCGCGTTGCCGCGCCATGCAGGCCAGCTCGTCGCGTTGTAGTCGTCGAACAGACCCACCAGGTTCACCGGCCGCAACAGGTCCACCAAGCCGGCGGCCGTGTCCGAGTCGACGTTGGCCACGCCCCAGTCGCCCAGCGTCGAGTAGGCCTCGGCCGCCTGGATGCGATGGGTGGTGGACTTGTTGGTATCCACACCGAACTGGAAGCGGCCCTGATCGAAGGTCCACTCTCCGTCGATGCGCGCCTGCTTGATCTCGCTGACCTGCGTCTGCGCGTTGATGCGCAGCACCTGCGAGCCGATCTCGCCCTCCACGAAGCCCGGGTTGACTACACCGTTGGTGCCCGCGATCGCGTCCGCAGTAGTCGGATACCACGTCTGCGTACCGATCGGCAGCCCGTTGTTGAAACGCAGTTCCTGCACCCAGGAGCCGCCGCAATGCGGCCCCGCCGTACAGTTGTTGGTGCCCGCGATGCTCATGAAGATCGATCCGCCACCGGTCAGCGGATCGTTCGGCCGGCTCTCGTTCTTCGAATTGTGGGCATCGAAGCTTAGGCGGAACCGGTCGTTGACGTCCCATACCGCGTTGAAGCCGAGCGAACCCAGCTTGTACTCCTGCATGCTGCGCTGCTGCTCCAGGCCGAAATCCTTGGTGCCTGCGATCTCGCGGATGTAGATAGGCGTGGCAACCGCGCCGCTGGTATCGAACTCGATGTTGGTGTAGTTGCTGTTCTGCAACCACATCGCCTGCTCGCCACGATTCTCCGTGATCTCGTTGGTCGAGTAAGTGTAGTCCAGTGTCAGGGTCACGCTGTCGGTCGGTGCGAACTGCACGACAGCCTGCCCGTTGACGCGTTCGCGCTCGAACTCCGAGAACGCATAGCGGAGATCGTTCGGGCGCGCGTACAGGTCGCCCACGGCGGGCGCATTGACCACGCTGGGGTTGCCCGGCAACGTGCCGGTCCAGGGTTGGACATTCCAGTAGTTCTCGGTCGCCTGCACCGAGCCGCCCTTGCGCTTCTGCTGGCTCGCGCTGAGACTGACGCCGAAGGTTTTATCCGGGTTGGTAAAGCTGAAGATGCCCGAAAGCTCCGGCGTGATGTCGTTCTCGAACGGTTGGCTCCGATCGGATACCCCCTTTACGCCGGCGTTGGCAACGAAGCCGTCGTAGTTGAACGGACGCGCGGTCAGGATGTTGATGGTGGCGCCGATGCCGCCGCTAGGCACCTGAGCTTGGCTGGTCTTGTAGACCTCGATGCCGTTGATGGCCTCGGCAGCGAGCTGTGCGAAGTTGAACGCGCGCGTGCCGCCGTCCACGCCACCGATGGCGACCTGTCCGGACGCGCCGAACGCATCGGCGCCGGGCATCTGGCGGCCATTGAGGGTCACCATGTTGAACTGAGGCCCGAAGCCGCGCGCCGTGACCTGCGCACCTTCGCCATCGCGGCGCTCGATCGAGATACCGGTAATGCGCTGCAGAGATTCGGCGAGGTTGGTATCCGGGAACTTGCCGATATCCTCAGCGCTGATTGCATCGACGACGCCCGCAGAATCGCGCTTGATGTCCATCGCCTGACTGAGGCTGCCGCGGATGCCAGTGACTACCACTGTATCCAGTTCGGTCGCCTCGGACTGCGCCTGTGACTGCTGCGCCGTGGGCGCGGGCGTTGAGGCGTCCTGTCCGAATGCAGGGTTGATGACGAGCACGCCCCCGACGAACGTGAACATGGCCCTCGATCTGAATTTCGTCAACTTCCGGCTCATTGACGTGCCCTCGGGTCTGGAGTGGTACGGAAACTGCACACGGTCATGGATTTCCCCTTCGCTGCATTCGTAAGTGAAGTACCGCCCCTCCCGGGGGCGCCCACGGGCAGTGCCCGTCTTCCAGCCGGATGAAGTAATTCGCCCCCGAAGGCTCTCGTTACCCAATCCGGATTCAAGCGTGGCAAGACGACAATCGCGCGATGGGAAAACAGCCTGTCGACTCTTACTGGCCGAGATCGAGTGGTAGCGCTACCATTGCGTTGGAGCGCAGACTAATCATGCGTGTTCGCGCTTGTCACCGTGCAGTGCAGCAAAGCACGTACGAACCGCCAGCACGGCACGGGAAGCAGGGGTAGGCAGGCCCCCCCCCCCTCGATTCCACGCTCCCTCAATGCGCAAGTAATTGCGATTTCACGGGCTCATTCGGAAGCATCAGCGTGAATAAGAAGATCAACAAAGCGGTACGCAGGAAGGGCGGTGCTGTCACAATCGACGAGGTAGCGAACCACGCGGGCGTCTCTCCAATGACCGTGTCCCGCGTCGTCAACGGCCATGCCGGGGTGCGCGACACCAACCGCCATCGGGTCATGCGCAGCGTGCGCGAACTCGGCTACCGTCCCAACATCGCCGCCAGTTCGCTGGCGACGGCGCAACACACCTGTATCGCGCTGATCTACACCAACCCCAGCTCGAGCTACCTGCGCGAGTTGCTCGTCGGCGCACTGCGTGGATCCGCACGCGCGGCGGCGCAGCTGGTGATCGCCACTTGGGACGGCCTGAACGCCGCAGCATGCCTGGCGGCGGCCCAGCGACTTTCGAGCAGCGTGGCGGGCGTCATCCTCCCTCCCCCGCTTTGTGAGTCGAAGGCCATCGTCTCCGCGTTTTCCCAGGCTGGCGTACCTGTCGTGTCGATCGCCTCAGGTCACTTCAGCGACACTATCTCCTGCGTGCGTATCGACGACTACTACGCCAGCAGGGATGTGGTCTCGCACCTCATCGAACACGGCCATACGCGGATCGGCTACATCAAGGGCGACCACAACCAGACGGCGAGCGCGCACCGCTGGCAGGGCTATCGGGATGCACTGACCGATGCCGGCATCGCGTACGACGAAAAGCTGGTCCAGCCCGGACACTTCACCTACCGTTCCGGCCTGGATGCGGCGGAACGTCTTCTGGCGTTGCGTCGTCCTCCCAGCGCCATCTTCGCCAGCAACGATGACATGGCCTCTGCCGTGGTATCGGTGGCCCATCGTCGAGGCTTGGACGTCCCCCGCGACCTCTCCGTCATCGGCTTTGACGATACCTCCGCGGCGACGATGGTGTGGCCGGAGCTGACTACGATCCATCAGCCGGTCGCGCTCATGGCGGACACAGCCATCGATATCCTTCTGCGCGAGATCAGGCGCGACTCATCCACTCGCGCGATCGTCAATCATGTATTGCCCCACCAACTGGTGCGACGCTCATCTGTGGCAAGTGGTCCGGGCTTCGATGCAAAGGTGAAGAAAGGCAGTTCGCTATGACCGATCCGAACCCTGAGATTTCAGGCCAAAGTCTGGAGCAGCCATTTCCTTACATGCGCGCTCGTCTTTTGCTTACCTCATGTCCGCTTTCGGCCAGAAGCGGACATCGAGTTGGGCCGCCGAAGTGGCCCAACTCGCTAGCCAGGTTCAACTATCGAGACTCAGATACTCACGTATGGCATCCGGCATGTGCTTGGTCGCCTGCCGCGGAGGATCATCTGCGCGGAGATCTAGGTACGTGTCTACGGCCACGAGATATGCGTCGCGCACCGAATGCCGATCAAAGTCAGGAACTGTCCCTGCTAGCCGACCGGCAGAGGCTTCGTCCAGTGCTTCGATCCTGCGAACACCGCGCTGTGGCCGTCCGGATCTACGATGCAGCATCGGCCCCAGAACCTGCTCCCTGAAGAAGCCAAGCATGCCCATCGCCTCGAACAGCTCGCCCCTCGCGAGTTTAGTTGCCCCATAGTGCAACCAGATCCAAGCTCGTTGCTCAAACCAATCAGGAGGCGCATTCGGCCATTCGATAGCGGCCTCATCCAGAAGTGATTCGATCACTCCTAGATTGCGAGCGAAGAGCACAGCAGGCCTCTCCACCAGTCGATCAAGACTTGACTGCAGTACGAACTTAAGATCGACGTGTAGTAGAGGTGGCCCATGCAGACAGATAAGTAGCCTAGGTTCGCCTACATGCTCACCGGTGAACGCGGCTAGCAGGTCGCCAAGGCCTTCTGCGAACTCATGCCGAGAGGCCATGACCTCTTCGTAGTTCTCGTCTTTGACGACAATGACGAAATCAAGGTCTGAGTGCTGGTCAAACCCGCCGTGAATATACGAGCCGCCGGCAAGCAGGGCAGTGAGCCGTCGGTCGTTTTCTACGCTACTGCGAACTCGTTCTACGAACTCTTGGTGCAACAAAGGAAGTGTGCTGGACATAATCAGTTCTCCAAGCCAGCAGCTCAGATCACCCAAGTTTTCGGCACCCGCACAAGCACCTCCATCGGGGGGTGAAAGTCAGCCTCATCGGGCAGAGCCAAACGACACCCGGTCTTGGCAATACGGTGCGCCCTCGGCGGGCATGCCGCTAGTGGATGTATCGGGCCGTCGCCAGCGTTCGACCTGAGCGGCAGCGCTCGCATGCCCACAAGGTCACGAGCAATGCCATGGCTCCACCCAGGACCATCATGGCGCCCTTGAATGCATCGGCCAGCAGCACCTCTCCGATACCAAACATCACACCAAGTACGCCTGCATTCCCACACGTCCACGCCAAGATCAGCCAGCCGATCGTTCTGGGAGGTGCGGCGCCGGGAAGTCCGGGCCAATACCCTACCGGGCGCACCTTCTCCACGAATGCCGTTAGCTGCTGCTGCGGCACGGGGGGCGTAAGCCACGTGGCTGCAACGGCTGAGATCGTGGACACAGCAACAATGCCAACCAACAGATACTCATCGCGTGCTTGAGGGTAGCGCCAATAAAGGAAGACTGCGGCAATCAAAGCCGACACGAGTCCAACGATCTCTGTCCAAGCATTCGCACGCCACCATACCCATCTCAGCATGGACGGCAGACCGAGCCCCGCGCCCAGCGCGACAAAGAAGCGCCACGCCTGCTCGATGCTGTTGATCTGGGAAGCTACCAATATGCCCATCGTCGCCAGCGAGAGAACCGCAAAGCGACTCACCAAGACCAATTTGCGTTGGCTCGCGCGTGGATTAACGAATCGGCGATACAGATCGTTCGTAAGGTAGCTCGATCCCCAATTCAGATGGGTGTCTACCGTGCTCATGAATGCCGCGAGCAAGGAGACGAAGAGCAGACCGAGCACGCCCGCCGGAAGCAGCTCTGACATCAGCACGGGATAGGCCATCTCCCGGTCGGCTAGGACTGCCTCGCTCGATCCAGTCGCTTCCATTCCCAGCGGGTAGACCACAAGCGCGACCAGCGCCACAAGAATCCAAGGCCAGCTCCGCACGGCGTAGTTCAGTACCGCGAACCAGAGAGTACCAGCTGTCGCGTGACGTTCGTCGCGAGCGGTGAACATCCTCTGCGCCAGGTAGCCGCTGCCATCACTGTAGTACTGCGCCCACCACTGAACGGCAATGTAGACAAGAAACACTTGGACTGGGAGCCATGCTGCGTCGGTTGCCGGAAAGAAGGCGAGCAACCTATCCGCTTCATAGTGGCGCTCGAGACCTACGCGCAGACCGCTCAGGCCACCCACATGATCGATGGCATACCAAGCAAAGACAATGCCGCCGAGTAGGCCGAGCGCAAACTGGAACAAGTCGGTGAGTATGACGCCGCGAATGCCGCCCATGCTCGAGTACAAGCCAACGAGCCCGAAGAGGGCAAGCACCGTGAGAGTGTCGCCTCCGCTATTGCCAATCAGTAAGGCCGAAGGCCAGGCATGCTCGAATGTGGCGACCGCGTCGACGCCAAGCCAGTGTTCCCAGTGAACGAATGGCGCCGCGATCTTGACCATGGCGCGAACGACCCAGCCCAGAATGATCGCGTTGAGCAGAATGGCGAAAAAGCTGGCCTTGAGCCCTCGAAGGAAGGCGGCGCTGCGCCCAAAGTATCGGAGCTCGATGAACTCAGCGTCTGTGAGCACTTCAGCGCGGCGCCACAGTGCGGCAAAGAGTACTGCCACCGTAACGTGAGAGATTGCCCACGACCACCAGAACCAATTGCCAGCGACACCATGCTCCGCCACCAGTCCTGCAACGACCAAAGGCGTGTCCGCAGCGAAGGTAGTCGCCGCCATGGATGTGCCAAGCCACCACCAAGGCAGAGAACGGTCAGCAACAAAATACGACTCAAGGGACCTTCCCGCCGAACGGGATGCCCAAATACCTACCGCCAGCGTCAAGAGCAGATAGCCCACGACGATGACCCAGTCGATGTTGGCCAACTTCCCCATCAGGGGCGCTTGGCCTGCTCGGAGATGTGCATCGCGATCTCAGGGTACCACTTGGGACCTCTTGGCCCAACCCGCGAATGGACCGCGCGCGATTTGGAAGGCGACGCGTGATTCCATCGCGCCCTATGTCCGCTTTGGGTCGCGGATTCATATGATCGACGCAACACACGGATAGCTGCGTAGGCAGCAGGAGTGTTGCGGATGAAGCGCAGGAAAAGGATCTACTACACCGACACCCAGAAGGCACTGATGTGGGATCGCTGGCAG
>NZ_JACVAK010000005.1 GCF_014851805.1 Pseudoxanthomonas sp. PXM02 | reverse complement strand
GATCTCGGCCTGCCGCACGCTGCGCTCCTGCGCGGCGACCGCGCGCGGCGTGACCTCCCGCGACGGTACCGGCACCGTGCGGACCTGCGGCGCAGGCGCCGCCATCTCGCGCTCGCGCACCTCGGCTTCGCGCGTGGCCATGACCGGTACATCGACAGGGCGCGTCGGCATGTCACGTCGCACGACAGGCGCAGTGACCGGCGTGGGAATCTCGCGGTTGGGAATACCCACCTCACGCAATGCCGGCTGGGTGATCTCGGGCTGCCGGGGCGTGGGCGGTGGCCGCACGAAGGCGCGCGTCGGTTCGGCAACCTCGGTCACGCGCAGTGGTTGGTCGGCGATCTCGGGCACCGGCACGTCGCGTGGCGGAATCGGCGGCACATCCACGGCCACATCGGGCGCCGCGATGTCCGGAAGTGGCGGTGACGGTTCGGCCACGGAGGGCGGCGTGGTGGCAGGCGATGCCAAGGCCTGCGACGCCGGTGCAGCACTGGTGGCCTGCTCGGCCGCGGATTCAGCGGCCTGCGTCGCGCCACCGGTCTCCTCGGGACTGCCCTCGCCGATCAGCTCCAGCCGCACGCGGCTGCTGTCGCCGGCCTCTTCGGGCGGCGGCGGAATCTTCACCAGCGCGACCCACAGCAGGAACAGGAAGAACAGCAGGTGCAGCGCGCTGCTGCTGAAGCCGGCCGCCCAGCGCATCCAGCGCTCTTCCCGCGGCGGCGGACCCCAGCCCTGATAGAACAGCGAGCGCAGGGCCTGCGCCCGGCTGGGCACGAACGGGGCCGCCCGCGCCACGCCAGGCGCACGTACATGTAACGCGCCGACGATGGCGTCGGCCTTCTCCCGCGTGATGCGGCCCAGTCGCTCCGGCAACGCGCGCAACCACAGGCCCCACCCGAAAGGCAGGCCGGTCTGGCGTTCGACGATGGGGGCCGCCTTGCGCGGCAACAGGTGTGCGATGACGTCGGTGGCGTTCGTCACCGGCGCTCGACTCCGTCAGGCCGCGTTGCCGCGCGGGATGTACGGCGCATCGCCGGACTCGTGATCGGTCGCATCGCGCACCGCGGTGACGCCGGGGACGCGTGCCATCAGTGTCTTTTCGATGCCCTGCTTCAGCGTCACGTCCGCCATGCCGCAACCATGGCAACCGCCACCGAAGCGCAGCCAAACCACGCCGTCGCCGCCGACCTCTTCGACCGCTACCCGCCCCTTGTGCGAGGCGAGTTGCGGGTTGATTTCATTGTCGACCACCCAGCGGACGCGCTCGACCAGCGAAGCGGCGTCGCCGGGGGCTTCGCCCTTGATGCGCGGCGCCTTGATGGTCAGCTGGGTGCTGGCGCCCTTCATGATGTAGTCGATCTCGGCGCCGTCCAGCCAGTGCACGCTGGGCGCGTCGATGTACAGGGTGAAACCGTCGCAATCCACCGCCCATTCGTCGCCGGCGAGGTCGCGCGGCTCGGCGAACTCCAGGCGCGCATCGGCCTGCGCCGTGCCGGGGTGGACCGCACTGAGGCGCACGCCCAGCCCGGGCAAGGCTTCGCGTTCGATCAGCTTGCGGAAGTGCGCCTGCGCGCTGTCGGAAATCTGGATCATGCGGCTATTCTAGCCCCCTGCCCCATGGGCATTCACATCCATAGGCCGGTCTTCGTGGTTCATTCAGACTGGCCGCCCCGCAGGAGATGCGCCATGTCCGACCTGATCCCCCTCGCCCGCGCGCATTGCGTGCCGCTGCGTGGCAGCGAGCACCGCCTGCCGCCGGCCCGCATCGCCGAGCTGTTGCCGCAGATCCCCGGCTGGGAGGTAGTGGAAGACGGACACGCCCTGTCGCGCACGTTTCCGTTCGACAACTACTACGAGACGATGGCGTTCGTGAACGCCCTCGCCTTCGTCGCGCATGCCGAGGATCACCACCCCGACCTGGGCGTGCACTACAACCGCGCCGTCGTGCGCTACTCCACGCACGACGTCGGCGGCCTGAGCGAGAACGACTTCATCTGCGCGGCCAAGGCCAGCGCCCTGCTGGGAGAATCCTGATGGAACGTCGCACCCTGCTGTCGCCCGTCATCCTGCTCGCCGGCGCGCTTGCACTCGCGTCGTGCGCGAAGAAGCAGGACGAATCCGCCGCGCCACTCATCGCGCCGACTGAACTGGCCGCGATCGAAACGCCGCCGCCCGCCTATCCGGCCGAGGCCGAATGCAACAGCGAAGGCGGTACCACGGTGCTGCGCGTGACCATCGAACAGGATGGCGTGCCGGCGCGCGTAGGCCAGGTACAGAGCAGCGGCAACGCCGCGCTCGACAAGGCCGCTCTTGAGGCTGTGCAGACCTGGAAGTTCCGTGCCGCCACGCGCAACGGCAAGCCGGTCACCCACACGATCAACGTCCCGGTGACCTTCCCGCCTGTGCTGGAGAAGCCGACACGCTGCTTCGCCCAGGGCGCGGGCTGATTCGAGCATCTGGAGGTCCCGCCGATGGAAGCCATCAACCTGTGGGCCGTGCTGGCGGCCGCGCTTTCCAGCTTCCTGCTCGGCGGTATCTGGTATGGACCGCTGTTCGGCAAGGCATGGAATGCTGCTGCGGGCATGGACCCGCAGAAGCAAGGGCACCCGGCGAAGATCTTTGGCGGTGCGTTCGTGTTTTCGCTGATCGCGGCAGGCGTGTTCGCCTATCTGCTCGGGCCCGCTCCAGCCCCGGCGACCGCGGTATGCACGGGCGCCATCGTCGGTATCGGCTTTGTTGCGACCAGCTTTGGCATCAACTACCTGTTCGCGCAGCGCGGCGCGAAACTCTGGCTGATCGATGCCGGATACCACACGCTCCAGTTCACCCTGTTCGGACTGATCCTCGGCCTCTGGCACTGAGTCCTCCTGCCGTCCGTCCGTTCGCGCACATATCGCAGGTTGCCAAGCCGATGGTCGCTGCGTAGACTCCGCGACCTTCCCCGATAGCGCAGGTGCGCCGTCATGCGTGTCGTCCACCATCCCGAGAGCTTCACCGCATCCTGACCGGATGCCGTCCGACCAGGCCATGAGGGCCTGCGCCGAACCGTGAACGCATTCCTGACGCCAAAGCGCGTCGGTGAGACGAGACAATCATGAACCTGCGTACGTCGCGCGCCGAATGGGCGCGCCTGTGGCAGTTGCGTCTGTACGCCTGCCTGCTGAAAACCGATCCCGAAGAAGACACCTGCCGCGCGCTCGCCGCCGGCCTTGGCAATCTGCGCGTGCGCCGCGTCGAGCCCACGCCGCTCGCGTTGCGCCGCAAGGTGGGCGAACTGCTGGCACGACGTCGCGCGTTGCCGCCCCCGGCACTGATCGACGAACCGCTGTTCGCCGAGCTGGCGCGCCTGTTCGGCTGCTCGCACGACGACGTGCAGGTGCTGGCGTTCGCCTGCGCGCTGCAGGAGCACCCCGACCTGCGTGAAGCCGTCGACCTTGGACGTAAACGCTGGCACAGCCATCGCGCGGGCCTGATGCGCCTGCTCGCCGCCGCGCTCGAACTGTCCGGTGCGCGACTGCGCGATGCCCTGCGGCCGCGGGGTCCATTGCAGTCGAGCGGATTGCTGCGCATCTACTACGGCCAGTACGCGGACGCGGCGGAATGCCTGGAACCTGCGGACCACTTGCTGCAACTGCTTGATGACGGCGTGCTGGATGCGCGCTTCCTCGATCGCCTGTTCGAGCGCGCATCCGCCACCCCCCTGTCGCTGGAGGACTATCCGCACCTCGCGGGGCCATTGCAGCGGATGCGCGACTATCTCGCCGCCGCCGCGCGCGATGGCGCGGGCGCCAACATCCTGCTGCACGGTCTGCCCGGCACCGGCAAGAGCGAACTCGCTCGCGTACTCGCTGCGTCGCTGGGCATGGACCTGTTCCTCGTGCGTACCGCCAACGCCGACGGCGAGCCGATCGAACACCAGGCGCGGCTGCAAGCCTACGACACGGCGCAACGCGCGTTGGCGGCGAATCCCCGCGCATTGCTGCTGTTCGACGAGATCGAGGATGTATTCCGGCCGCCGTCATCGCGCGAGGAGCGGGCGCCGGCCTACAAGAGCTGGATCAACCGGCGCCTCGAGACCACGACGGTCCCCTGTTTGTGGGTCGGCAACCGGATCGGCAACCTCGACGATTCGCAACTGCGGCGCTTCGACATGGTGCTGGAAGTGACCGCACCCCCGTTCGCGCACCGTCGTGCGCTGCTGCAGCGCGCGCTCGGCGAAAGGCGCGTCGACGACACGCTGCTTGACGCCATCGCCGACCACACCGCGTTCACGCCGGCGCACTATGCGCGCGCGGCACGCGTGCTCGACCGCCTCGGCATTCGCGACGACGACGCGAGTGCGCAGATCCTGCGCGGTTCGCTCGACGAACTGGCGGAGGTGCAAGGCGCGCGGCGCATCGACGTAGCCTCGCATCCGCACTCCTTCGATCCCGCATGGATCAACACCACGCCCGGTGTGGAGACGGTCACGCAGGCGCTGGCGCATGACCCGCATGGCCGCGTCTGCCTGTACGGTCCTCCTGGCACCGGCAAGACCGCGCTGGCGGCACACCTCGCCCGCCAGCTGGGTCGTCCGCTGCTGCTGCGTCGCGCGTCCGACCTGCTCAGTGCCTGGGTCGGTGAAACCGAGGCGCGCATCAGTGCGATGTTCCGTCAGGCCGAACGCGAGGGGGCGGTGCTATGCCTGGACGAGGCCGACAGCTTCCTGCGTGATCGCCGGCAGGCCCGCAGCAGCTGGGAAGTCACCCAGGTCAACGAGTTGTTGACCCAGCTGGAAGATTTCCGCGGGCTGTTCGTGGCGTCGACCAACCTCATCGACCAACTGGATGCCGCCGCACTGCGTCGCTTCGACTTCAAGCTGCGTTTCGACTGGCTGCGTCCGGTGCAGGCCGTGCAGCTGTTCCTGCACTACGCGGAGGTCTTTGCGCTGTCCCCGGACGTGGCGCCCGACAGTCTACTGTCGCGCCTGGCCGCCATGAGCCGGCTGGCGCCGGGTGATTTCGCGGCACAGCGACGCAGGCTCGCGGCACTGCGTGGCAACGGACGACACAGCGATCTGCTGGACGCGCTGGCGCAGGAAGTGGCGCTGAAACCGGGAGGCAACATCGGCGGCATGGGCTTCACCGCCGCCCTCGCCTCTCCGCGCGCTCAGCCCAGTTGATCGAGGGCGGCGGCCAGATCGTCGGCCAACGGTGCGCTGAGCACATACGGTGTCCTGCCACCGTCGAGCGCGAACTGCAGCGAGGCGGCGTGCAGGAACAGCCGCTTCAGGCCCACCTGCTCGCGCAGGCGCTTGTTGACGGCGGGGTCGCCGTACTTGTCGTCGCCAGCGACCGGATGGCCGATGTGCTGGGCGTGCACACGGATCTGGTGGGTGCGCCCCGTCTCGATGCGGACTTCGCAGTACGAATGCCCGCCGCGCCGTTCCAGCACGCGGAAGTGGCTGAGCGACTCCTTGCCGTCGCGATGCACCTGCACGTGACGCTCTCCGCCCTGGCGCAGGCCGATGTGCAGCGGTGCATCCACGCTCATCACACCATCGGGCATGCGGCCGACCAGCAGGGTCAGGTAGCGCTTCTCGATGCCGCGGGTGCCGTCCTCGCTGTCCTCGCGCAGCAGTGCCTGCAGCTCCGACAGCGCCGAGCGCTTCTTGGCCATGACCAGCAGGCCGGAGGTATCGCGGTCCAGCCGGTGGACCAGTTCCAGGGTCTGGTTGGGCCGCAGCGCGCGCATGGTCTCGATGGCGCCGTGACTGATCCCGCTGCCGCCGTGGCTGGCCACGCCAGTCGGTTTGTTGATGACGAGCAGCCGCTCGTCCTCGAACACGATGGCCGCCTCCATCCGCTTCAGGAAGCTGGCCGGTGGCCCGACCTTTTCTCCCACTTCATTGAGATTGACCGGCGGAATCCGGACCTCGTCGCCGCCTTCCAGCTTGCGCTCGGCCTTGGCCCTGCCCCCATTCACCCGCACCTGGCCGCTGCGCACCAGCTTGTAGACCAGGCTGCGCGGGGCGCCTTTCAGCTGGCCGAGCAGGAAGTTGTCGAGCCGCTGCCCGCCCCGGTCCTCCGGCACCGTGACCGTCCGCACGGCGGTCTTGGCGCCTGCGGCTGGCTTCTCGGACGGGGGGCTGGGGTTGGAGCCATTCATTCTGTTACACTCGGAGGGCGAGATAAGGGTTTGATTTCGCAGGGAGTTGCAGTTGGGCCAGAAGCCCGTCTCCCCGCGATTCCGGCAAGTGCGCGGCCACCGCCCCAGGGGCGGCCATGTTAGCGGCTGATCGGCAGGCCCGGATACCGCCGGGTGCGTGACGGCACCTGATGCTGAACATGTCCCGCGTGGCGCCCCCTCCCAAGGGAAGCTGCCTCCGGCCCCGCAACACCTATTAGAAAGAAAAGCGCTCCCGCGGCCTGCCGTGGTGTCGTAGCGCTGGAAACCCGAATCTGCCCCGCTGCGCCTGCGCAAGGGGCGGTGCAACGTTCCAGAGGCGAAACGCCATGGCGTTCCGCGCGGTAGCAGCGCGCGAGGAACGCACAATGAAACGCATGTTGATCAACGCCACGCAGGCAGAAGAACTGCGCGTGGCCATCGTCGACGGTCAGACCCTGTACGACATCGATATCGAACAGCCGTCGAAGGAACAGAAGAAGTCCAACATCTACAAGGGCCGCATCACCCGGCTCGAGCCCTCCCTGGAAGCCGCCTTCGTCGATTACGGCGCGGACCGCCATGGCTTCCTGCCGCTGAAGGAAATCTCCCGCGATTACTTCCAGGCCGGCGTCGACCACAACAAGGCCGGCATCCGCGAACTGCTGAAGGAAGGCCAGGAAGTCGTCGTCCAAGTGGACAAGGACGAGCGCGGCAACAAGGGCGCCGCCCTGACCACGTTCATCTCCTTGGCCGGCCGCTACATGGTGCTGATGCCGAACTCGCCCACCGCCGGTGGCGTGTCGCGCCGCATCGAGGGCGACGACCGCGCCGAGCTGAAGAAGGCGATGGATGCGCTCGCGATCCCCGACGACATGGGCGTGATCATCCGCACCGCCGGTGTCGGCCGCGATGCCGAAGAGCTGCAGTGGGACCTGGACTACCTGCTGAGCGTCTGGAAGGCGATCGCCGAAGCCGCGCTGACCAAGCCGGCCCCGTTCCTGATCTACCAGGAAAGCCGCCTGATCGTCCGTGCCCTGCGCGACTACCTGCGCAGCGATGTCGGCGAGATCCTGGTCGACACCGACGAGCTGTACGAAACCGCCCGCGAGTTCATGCAGCAGGTCATGCCGCACAACCTGCGCAAGCTGAAGCCGTACAAGGACGACATCCCGCTGTTCAACCGCTTCCAGATCGAATCGCAGATCGAAGGCGCGTACGAGCGCAACGTCCGCCTGCCGTCCGGCGGCTCCATCGTGGTCGACCAGACCGAGGCGCTGACCGCCATCGACGTCAACTCGGCGCGCGCCACCAAGGGCGGCGACATCGAGGAGACCGCGTTCCACACCAACATGGAAGCGGCCGAAGAAGTCGCCCGCCAGCTGCGCCTGCGCGACCTGGGCGGCCTGGTGGTGATCGACTTCATCGACATGTCGAGCAACAAGCACCAGCGCGAAGTCGAGAACAAGCTGCAGAACGCGCTGAAGTACGACCGCGCCCGCGTGCAGATCGGCCGCATCTCGCGCTTCGGCCTGCTCGAAATGAGCCGCCAGCGCCTGCGTCCGTCGCTGGGCGAGTCCAGCCAGATCGTCTGCCCGCGTTGCGAAGGCCATGGCCGCATGCGCAGCGTCGAGTCGCTGTCGCTGTCGATCATCCGCGTGGCCGAAGAGCACGCGATGAAGGACAACACCGGGCAGGTGCTGATCCAGGCCCCGCTCGAGATCGCCAATTTCCTGCTCAACGAGAAGCGCAGCGCGCTGCGCGAGATCGAACAGCGCCACGACGCGCCCGTCATCATCGTCGCCGACGAAGCGCTGCATACGCCGCACTACGAAGTCACCCGCATCCGCGAGAACGAGCTGGGCGAAGAAAGCAGCAAGCCCAGCTACCACCGTGGCACGCAGCGCAAACTGCCGGTGCACGCGCTGACCAAGGCGCAGCTCAACATCCCGGCCGCGCCCGCCGTCACCCACGTGAAGCACACGCAGCCAGCCCCGGTGCGCGAAGAGCGTGAAGTCCCGGCGCCCGCGCCGGCTCCCGTGGCCGCGCCTGTCGCCGTCGCGGCGCCCGCCTCGGGTGGCGTGGTCGGCTTCTTCAAGCGCCTGTTCGGCGGTGGCGAAGCCGCGGCACCGGCGCCGCAGGCCCGTCCGCAGCAGGACAACCGCCAGCGCAACGACCGCAACAACAACAGCCGTCGCGAGAACCGCGACAACCGTGGCGACAACCGCGGTCAGCAGAACCAGGGCCGTGGCGGCAAGCAGGACAACAACCGCCGCGACGAGCGCAACAAGGGCCAGAACGCGCAGGGCGGCAACGCCCAGCAGCAGAAGCCGCGCAACGAGCAGCAGGGCCAGAAGCAGCAGAAGCCGCAGGGCCAGCAGCAGAACAATGCCCAGGGCAATGCACAGCAGCAGCCGAAGGCACCCAAGCAGCCGCAGGGCCAGCAGGGTGGCAAGCAGCAGGCGCAGGAAGGCCAGCGCCAGCAGACGCCGCGCGCGCCGCAGCAGGACGTCGCCAAGCCGTCCGCACCGGTCGCCGTCGATGACGTGACGACGGCAGCCGTCGTGGTCGCCGCCACGCAGGACGTTGCGCGCCCCGCCCCGCCGGTTACCGCGCCTGCCGCGGTCCCGACCTCCGACGCGACGCCCGCCGAGCTCGACGCGACGCAGACCGTCGCGATCGAGGGTGAAGAAGCCGCCTCGGCAGACGCCGGCGAGAACGGTGAAGGCGGCAGCCGTCGTCGCCGTGGCCGTCGTGGTGGCCGTCGTCGTCGTCGTGGCAACGGTGAAGCCGGTGCCGCAGGCGAAGAAGGCGTGCTGGCCGACGATCTGGGCAGCGATGATGACGCCCCGGTCGCCGACCGTTCGCAGCCGGAGTTCGACTTCGACGACGAAGAGCCCGTTGTCGCCGCGCCGCGTGCACCGAAGTCGCAGCCTGCAGCGCCCGCCGCGGCTGTCGCGCCGGTAGCGGCTGCCCTGGTCGCCAGTGCGGAGCCGCCGGTATCGGTGGCCGCCGTCGAACCCGCGCCCGTCAGCGTGCCCGCTCCGGTGGTGGTCGAGACCGTCGCTGCCGCGGACGTCATCGAGGAAGTGAAGGCCGAAGCCGCCGCCGTCCAGCCCGAGGTGGCCGCCACGGTGCAGCAGGAAGCCCCGGTTGCCGTCGCCATCGTCGAGACCGTCAAGGCCGAGATCGTGGCCGAGCCGGCTCCGGTGATCGAAGCGGTCGCAACGCCGGCGCCTGTCGTCGCTGCGGTGGAAACCTTGGAGACAGTCGTAGACACCCCGGTGGTCGCCGCCGTGCACAACGAGCCCGTACAGATCGACCTGGTCGATGCGGTCAACGAAGCCACCGCCGAACCCGAAGTGCCGGTCGAGGCCGTCGTGCCGACCCCGGCGCCGGCCGCTCCGAAGCCCGTCGCGGCACCGGCCACCGGTTCGCTGTTCTTCGTCGCCGATGCGGATACGCCGCCGTCGGTCACGCGCAGCCTGTTCGAGCCGGTGGTCACGCCGGTCAAGCCGGTCGACGAGATCGTCCAGGCCGACAAGCAGGACGAGGACGGCACCGAGGAACGCAGCGCCTGACGGGCCGGGTTTCCCGGGAGTTACAAGCACACTGGCCGCGCAAGCGGCCAGTGTCGTTTCCGGGGATCCGGTCCTGTCGCCACGGCGACTGGCGAAGCGGCGAGCGCGGAAGTACAGTCGACCCACGTTCCCCTGCAAGGATGCCGGTCATGCGTCGAACCTGCCTACCCGCGCGCGCAGCACACGCCATGATCGCCCTACTGCTGGCGCTGACCGCTGCGGGCACCGCAAACGCGCAGCAACGCAGCGTTCGTGGCTGGACCGATGGCCCCTATCTGGTCCAGGGCACGGGAGGATCCGAATCGCTCCTGCTGGAGTGGCGGTTCCTCGACGTCTACTGCATCGACATGCCACGACTGCAGCCTGTCCGGGATGTCGTCCACGGCACGCTGGGAGGCGGCGCGATCTCGTTCTACCGACTGCGCTACGAGAACGGCCTGAGCGCGTATGTCGTTACGTCCACCGTACCGAAGGACCGTACGTCCGCAGACGAGTACGGCGTGCTGCTGCGTCGCGAGCAGGACAACGCGCGCGCCATCAGCGCGGCGACTTCCCCGGATCGCTACCGGGTCGACACCGGAACATCGCCTTGGGGCCCCACCGTGCGGATGCGGCTGCTCAACATCGGTCAGGACGATCCGGACGAACCGTTCCCGGTTGCGCGCCCCCTGCTGAATGCGCCCGACGCGCCGCTGTACTCGCTTTCGGTCCATCGCATGTTCGTGCATGGCAACAGCCGCTACGAGATCGCCGTACTCGCCGTGCCTGCCGACGGCGAAACTCGTGCAGCACTGGAAGCCCGCGCCGATCGTCTTGCGGACACCATGGTGACGTCCCTGCAGACCTGTACGGCAAAACTCGAAGCCGGCGAACCTGCACCGTCTACGCAGTAAACGGCGGCCAGGAGACGCGACTACCCGCTACAACGCGCGCGTCGGATCCATCAGGCCCCACTGCGCGGCGAGACGGGCCAACGCGATGTTGTCCTGCACGCCGGTCTTCTCGAACAGGCGCGTCTTGTGCGTGTTCACCGTCTTGGCGCTCAGGCTCAGGCGCCGCGCGATCTCTTCCTGGCGCAGGCCTTGCGTAAGCAGCATCGCCACTTCCAGTTCGCGCGGCGACAGCGCATCGAACGGCGAAGCATCGCCACCGACGGTGTGCAACGCCAGGTTCTGCGCCACGTTGCTGCCCAGGTAACGCTTGCCGCGCGCCACATCACGCACGGCGCGGATCAGTTCCGCCGCATCGCCGGCCTTGCCGAGGTAACCGGACGCACCGGCTTCCAGCAGGCGCTTGGGCAACGGACCGTCTTCCAGCACCGACACGATGATCACCCGCACACCGATGTCGGCACGCACGATGCGTTCGGTCACTTCCAGGCCGCTGTAGCCCGGCAGGTGCAAGTCGCAGAGCACGACATCGGGTTTGAGCTGGCGCACCAGCGGCAGCGCCGCTTCACCGGTCTCCGCCTCGCCTACCACCTCGATCTCCGTATCGCCTCCAAGGATCAGGCGCATGCCGGTGCGCACCAGGGCGTGGTCGTCGATCAGGAATACGCGGATGGTCATGAAAACGGCTGCCTTGAGGGGACGGGTCGAGCGTAGGGGGGCCGTCCGTCGCCGCGCAATTAACATTGTATCGGGTGTAGACGCCCTACATGCGTGTAGCTCGGTCGAGCCCGCACGCCCGCTGCGGCATACTCGGCCTTTCAACACGCTTTCCACTGGGGGTTCCACCATGCGCCACGTCCGCCGCAGCCTGCGCTGCGCCCTGCTTCTTGCCCTGTTCGCCGCCGTGCCGGCGTGGGCCGATGATGTGTCCGGCCGCTGGCATGGCCAGGTGGAAGCGATCAGTGCAGGCGGCGACACCGCTGGACGCGGCGACGCAATCGGTCAGCGCCTCGATGCACTCGGCATCGCCTGGAAGCGCGAGGCATTCGAACAGGATGGCCAGGCCGGCCAGAACCTCGTCGCCGATCTCGGCGGTCCCGACAAGGCACCGCTGCTGCTGATCGGCGCGCACTACGACAAGGTCGCCGTGGGCCATGGCGCCACCGACAACGCGTCGGGTGTCGCTGCGGTGCTGGAACTCGCGCAGGCATTGAAGGCCAAGCCGCTGGAACATCACCGCGTGCAGGTGGTGTTCTGGGACCTGGAAGAGAAAGGCCTGCTTGGCGCGCGCGCCTGGGTCGCCACCGAAGGACGCGAGAAGCCCGCGCTGTACGTCAACTTCGACGTGTTCGGCTGGGGCGACACACTGTGGATGATGACGCCCGACAGCGGCACGCCCTTCGTTGCCGCCCTGCGCACGGCCAGCCAGCAGGAGAAGATCGGCTTCTCGCCCGGCGACAAGTACCCGCCCACCGATCATCTGGCCTTCCTCAAGGCCGGCTGGCCGGCGGTGTCGTTCTCGCTGGTCGGCGGCGACGAGATCGATCCCATCCTCGCGGTCTTCGGCGGCGGCAAGCCGGCGCAGGTGCCCAAGGTGATGCAGGTGATCCACAGTGAGCGCGACACCGCGGCCGAGCTCGACGCCGCGCGCGTGGACGATGCCCTGCGCGTGGTCGAACAGGGCCTGCGCGCCTGGGATCACCAGACCGCGCACTGATCGGTTTCCTTGCGCCGGATACACGAACGGGCCCTTTCGGGCCCGTTTGCGCTTACAGCGAGAACACGCCTGGCTCTCCGGGCGGCGACGGTGTCGGACTCGCGGTCCACCGCCAGGCGCAGCACGGAACAGGGGGTGTCCGGATAAGCTGCGTTCGGTTCTCTCGTGGTGCCCTGGGTGTCAGTCTTGCGACTCGGAAGCAGGGTTTGTGCGGGAGGCAGAGGGGGTGGATCCGCCGGCCCGACCACTGCGCGTTGTTGTACGGACACGAATGCGAAGGCCGCGTGTAGACCGTTCAGCCGGACCGCACATTTTTCTCGCGTGGTTTCCACACCGCTTAACTCCGGCAAACGGCAGGCTGCGCCTATGCACGGGCGTCACGGCGCCCCCCGTACGGTGGCTTCCAGGCAACACGTTCCCACACCCGCCATGATGACCTTCGACCTGTTCCATGCAGCGGCCGACGACGGCACTTACGAGCTGTCCATCAACGAGTCGCCACCCCTGCACTTCAACACCCGTGGCGCCGCCCTCGGGTATGCCGTGAAGCTGGCCAACCAGCGCCACCGGCAAGGCCTCGATTACGCCATCAACATCGAAGGCGGCGACGGACGCTGGCGCTTGTTCGAAGGCTGGCGGCTCTGCGCCTGAGCCGAGGCCATCGGCCCCGTATTGCTGTCCGCATCCGGTAAGTCCTCGTGGCACAGGCGTGTCACCCTGTCGGCCCACTGCCGATGACAGGAACGCCATGACCACCGCCGCCCGCTTCCGCGCCCTGCACACGCAAGGCCTGCTCCGTCTGGCCAATGCCTGGGACGCCGGCACCGCCCGCCTGATCGAACACCTGGGGGCGCCCGCCGTCGCGACCACCAGCGCCGGCCTGGCATGGGCGCAAGGCTGGCCCGATGGCGACGCGCTGGACGTCGAGGCGCTGCTGCATGCCGTCGCGGGTATCGCGCGTGTCATCGACGTACCACTGACGGTCGATGTCGAAGGCGGTTACTCGGACGATCCCGCCGCCGTCGCAGACACCGTGCTGCGCGTGGTCAACGCAGGTGCGGCCGGCATCAATCTGGAAGACGGCGCGGGCGATCCCGCACTCCTTGCCGCGAAGATCCGCGCGATCCGCGAACGGTGCGCAGCGAACGGCGTCGATGTCTTCATCAACGCACGCACCGATGTCTACCTGCGTGGCCTGGTCGAAGAAGGCGCGCGCATCGATGAAACCCTTGCGCGCGCCGAGCGTTATCGCGACGCGGGGACCGACGGTCTGTTCGTGCCCGGCCTGGTGGATGCCGAAGCCATTCGCGTGATCGCGGCGCGCAGCGGCCTGCCGCTCAACGTCATGCTGCGTCCGCAGCTGCAGGATCTGGCCGCCCTCGACGCGCTCGGCGTGCGCCGCATCAGCACCGGCTCGGCATTGGCCGAGTCGATGTACGGGCGACTGGCCGCCCAGGTCGAGACCTTCCTGCGCGCCGAGCGCACCGCCCTGCCCGACCCGCAGGCGATGGGCTATGGCGCGATCAACAGCCTGTTCGGATGACAGTGCCGGTGCGTAGGATTTTTCCTACAGCACACCGGGGTGACACCCGACTGTGAACATGAACGGCGTAGGCGAGGATAGATGCGTCCCCGGCAGCACGCCCTGCGCAGGCCAGGAATGGCCGCTCTGCAATGGAACAAGGGCGCTGCCTTGAGCAAGCAGCACTGCCGGAGCCGGGGACTCCCCCTTTCAGACCCGATCGCCCATGGTCGGGTTTTCTTTTGCCCGCTTCAGCGGGCCCAGAGCTCCGGCACCTGCGCCAGTCCGAACAGCACCAGCGCCGTGGCCGCGATCAGCAACCACGCCATGCTCCGCACGACCAACATGCGCATCGTGGGTCTCCTGCCCCTTGTGTGAAGCGACTATCGCGGCGCGCCCGGGGTCGCGTCAAACGTAAATGCATTAAGCCGCCTGAGCGGTAGGTGTTTCCGCATTTACCTCGTCGTCCGTGCCACGTGCCGCCGCCAGGAACTCGCGTCCCCAGCGCGACAGATCGTGGTGACGCACGATGTCGAACAGGCGGCGCTGGCGGTCTTCGCGCTCGCCCGGCGTCATCACCAGTGCCTGCCGCAGCGTGCGCGCCAGGTCCGCCGGATCATGCGGATTGGTCAGCACCGCGCCCTTCAGTTCGGCGGCCGCGCCGGCGAATTCCGACAGCACCAGCACGCCGTCGCCGCCCTCCAGCCCCTGCACCGCCACGAATTCCTTCGCCACCAGGTTCAGGCCATCGCGCAGCGGCGTGATCCACATGACGTCGGCCGCGGCGTAGTGCGCCACCACGTCGGCGAACGGCAGCACGCGCGAGAAGAAACGCACCGGTGTCCAGTCCAGCTGCGACAGCCGGCCGTTGATGCGCCCCACCGCCTGCTCGATCTGCTGCTGCAGCGGGCGGTACACGGTCATCTCCTTGGCCGCCGGCACGCAGACCAGCACCAGCGTCACCTCGCCGCGCAGTTCCGGCGACGCATCCAGCAAGCGCTCGAACGCGTGCAGCTTCTGCAGGATGCCCTTGGTGTAGTCCAGCCGCTCGATCGACAGCACCAGCTTGCGCCGGCCGATCTCGTCGCGGATCCGCGCGATGTCGTCCGACACCTGTTCCGTCTCCAGGCTGGCGCGGATCCGGCCCACATCGGTGCCGATCGGATGCGCGCCGATGCGCACCGTGCGGCCGTCGATGCGCAGTTCCGTGGCCATGTCCTCCACGCCGACCGCGCAGCCGAAGGTCAGGAAGCGCGGTGCGCACGACGCGCGCGCGGTCACTTCCACCGGGAACGTGCTGCGTACGGCGTCGGTGAAATTCTCCGCATGGCGCGGGATGTGGAAGCCCACGTAGTCGCAGGCCAGCAGGCTGCCGAGGATCTCGCGGCGCCACGGCAGGATCGCGAAGATGTCGGCCGACGGAAACTGCGTGTGGTGGAAGAAGGCGATCTTCACGTCCGGGCGCAGCTCGCGCAGCACCGACGGCACCATCCACAGGTTGTAGTCGTGCAGCCACACGGTCGCGCCCGGCGCGGCCTCGGCGGCGGCGGCTTCGGCGAAGCGGCGGTTGACGCGCGTGAACAGCTCCCAGTCGTCCTCGCTGAAGCGCGCGCGCTCCCAGAAACTGTTGATCACCGGCCAGAACGCTTCCTTCGAGAAGCGCTTGTAGAACACGTCCACCTCGTGCTTCGTCAGCGGCACGTGGGTCGCCGTGAGACCGGGATAGCGCTCGGCATCCACCGTCGCGCGCGGCTCGATCGGCGGTGCCTTCGCATCGTCCACCGTCCACGCCACCCACGAACCGGGGCGACCGTCGGCGAAGAAGCTCAGCAGGCTGGGGATGATGCCGTTCGGCGAACTGTGCGGCTTGCGCACGCGCTGGCCATCGATGATGTGCTCCTCGTACGGCAGGCGGTGGTAGACCATCACCAGTTCCGCCTTGCCGGGCGCATGCGTCGGCGGTGCGTAACGGTCGGCCTCGATCAGCGCGAAGTGCGCCATCGCCTGCAGGATGCCGCCGCAGCCCGGGGCATCCGCATGCAGCACGTTGTCCATGCCGGTGGTGGCGGCGACCAGCGCCGGCTCCGACTCGCCCACACAGACGCCGGGAAAGCCTTCGCCATACATCGACAGATCGTTGAGCGTGTCGCCGGCGACCAGCACGCGTGCGGCGTCGAGGTCGAGCTCCTCGACCAGCGCGGTCAGCGTGCTGCCCTTGCGCGTACCGCGCGGCAGGATGTCGAGATAGCGATCGGCCGAATACAGCACCTCGCAGCCCAGCGATGCCGCGACGGCTTCGACGTCCGCCTGGATCGTCGACAGCTGTTCCGGATGGCAGTAGTACGAGCAGCGGCGCTCCTGCGGCACTTCCTGGCGCACCAGCATCGGGAAGCGGCGCATCGCATCGGCGACCACGTGCTCGCCCGGCCAGCGCGCTTCGATCTGCGACTGCAGCGGCTGGATCGGCTGCATGTCGGCGGTTCGCAGCACGGTGGCGCCGACATCGCAGATCACGTAGTCCGGGGTCGGCAGGCCGGGATCGGCGAGCAGCGGCAGGATCGCTTCGCGCCCCCGCCCGGTGACCCAGGCGAGTTTGATGTCGGGATGCGCGTCGACCAGGTGGTACAGGCGCTTGCGCGCGTCCGCATCGCCGGCCAGGAAGGTGCCGTCGAGATCGGTGGCGAGCAGCAGGGGTTGCGAGGGTTCTTTCAACAGGGTCATGCGGGTGCACTCCATGTTCGCGGGTGAGGCCGCGCACGGAGGCACGACGCAAAGCGTCAAGGGACGCAGGCGGGGAAACGCACCGGGAATACGCCGCAAGGGGGCGCAGGAAGAACGTCGTCGCGTGCCAGGCACGCTGCGCGCAGGAAGCGCTACAGATGCGCGTCCGTCCCCAGACATGGACGCGGACATCGACTGATGCGATGCAGCATTGTAGTCCGCATCTCACATCGAGAGGTCAACGTGATGTTAAGAATGTTAAATCGAGCGGCTGAACGTGGCTCTCGCCTGTCAGCAAGATGCAACGTTGGATCGAAACGATCCTCCCATCCATCGCCAGGATCGAACGTTGGATCGAAATGATCCGCTCATCCATCAATGAGATGGAACATCCGATCGAAATGATCGGCTCATCCATCGAAAAGATCGAGCATTGGATCGAAACGATCCGCTCGCCCGACACCACGATCCGATGGTGAGGCGCTTCGTCAGTCGATGAAAACCTTGCCGGGGCCGTACTCCCACCGCCAGGGCGCACCGGTCTCGCCCAGCACGAATGCCACCAGCCGCGGGAACGCGCGCTCGGCGCGCACGTCGTTGCCCAGGATCACCACGCAACGCTGGTGCTGTTTCACGCACACCCAGGTGTTGCCGGTCGAATCGTTGTGGCCACCCTTGTAGAAGCCCGCGCCCTGCGGGCCGTCGAACACCACCACGCCCAGCCCCGCCGCCAGATCCTTGCGTCGCTGTGCCGGCGGCAATTCGTCCTGCAGCGTGGGGAACTGCGAAGCGGTGGTGATGGCGAGCTGCGGCGAGGTCATCGCATCGACACTGCTCTTGCTCAGCCCTTCGCCACGGACATAGGCGGCCGCGAGGTTGGCCATGTCGGCGATGCTGGTATCCATCGATCCCGCGGCGCGCACGCGACCGCGTTCGTCGTGCGGTTCGACGGCGCCATCTTCCCTCCAGCCATCGGCAAGATTGGCGGCGAAGTCGGCGCGCCATTTCATCCCGGTGTCCGGCATGCCGAAACGATCGAACACGCGACGCTGCATTTCGGCGCCCAGGTCCAGGCCCAGTCCACGCTCGATCACGTACTGCAGCAGGATCAGACCCTCACCTGAGTACGCGTAACGCGTGCCGGGATCGAAGTGGATGCGCAGCTTGCCGTCGGGTTCGAGGAAGGCGAAGTTGGCGAAGCCGCTGCTGTGCGTCAGCAGGTGGCGCGCGGTGATCGTCTTCCAGCGCGGATCGCCGGCCAGGTCGGGCCACGGGCCGTAGCCGTCTTCGGCGGGATAGTCGGTGAGCGGCTTGTCGAAGTACTCGCCGATCGGGCGATCAAGGTCGAGTTTTCCCTCCTCCACCAGTTGCATCACCGTGTAGCCGAACACCGCCTTGGTCAGCGACGCGCCGTACATCACGGTGTCGGCCGTCAGCGGCTCGCCCTTCGCATTGCGCTTTCCGTACGCCGCGACATGCACAACCTTGCCCCCGTCGATCACCGCGATGGCCAGGCCGTTGGCCTGGGCGGCTTTCATCGCCGCCGCGACCTCGGCATCCAGCGCGGCGCGAGAGGGAATGGCATGCGGCTCCGCCGCGAACGCGGCGACCGGCAGCATGGCGAGCAGGCAGACTCCGAGCAATCGACGCATGACCCCTCCTGTGTTCAGTCGATCATACGGGCCGCGGTTGACGGATGAAGCGCCGGAGGTCATGGGTGCCCACGCAGGATGGGGGACTGCGCCGGGTCACCCCAGCGCCGTATCCAGCACCATCATCAGCACGAAGCCGATCATCAGGCCCGTGGTGGCGAAGCTCTCGTGGCCCTTGCGGTGGGACTCGGGGATGATTTCGTGGCTGATGACGAACAGCATGGCGCCGGCGGCGAAGCCCAGTCCCCACGGCAGCATCAGTTGCGAGTGCGCCGCCACGGCAGCACCGAGCACCGCGCCCAGCGGTTCGACCAGTCCGCTGGCCGCGCCAATGAACACCGACAGCCAGCGCTTGTAGCCCGCCGACAGCAGCGCGACCGCCACCACCAGCCCTTCCGGCACGTCCTGCAGCGCAATGCCGATGGCCAGCGCGTTCGCCCGTGCCACGCCGTCGTTGCCGGCATAGCCCACGCCGATGGCCAGGCCTTCGGGCAGGTTGTGCAGCGCAATGGCGAACACGAACAGCCAGGTGCGCCGCAGCTTCTCCGAGATCTGCCCTTCCCTGCCCTTGATGAAGTGCTCGTGCGGCAGCAGCCGGTCGAGCGCCATCATCACGCCGCCGCCCAGCAGGATCGCCAGCCCGATCACCGCGCTGGCGGCCGCTTCGCCGCCACCGAACAGCGGCGTGCCCTGCGCGGCTTCCAGTCCGGGCATGATCAGCGAGAACGCGCACGCGGCCAGCATCACGCCGGCGCCGAAGCCGAGCAGCGTGTCCTGCGTGCGCGTGGACAGGTTCTGCGAGAACAGCACCGGCAGCGCACCGAGTGCGGTCGCCATCGCCGCGACCGAGCCGCCCATGAAGGCGTCGCGGATCACCGGCGAGCTGTCGACGAACTGCCAGAAGTTCCAGCCCAGCGCGATCACGCCGAGCACGAGGATGGTGATGCCGAGCGCACGGCGCAGGTCGCGCGTGCGCAGCGGCAGCGGCGCCTTCAGGCCGCCCAAGCGCGCGTCAGCGTCCGGCTTCGGCATGGCGCCTCGCCACTTCGTCCCAGCGGACGACGTTGTAGAACGCCGCGATGTAGTCGGGGCGACGGTTCTGGTACTTCAGGTAGTAGGCGTGTTCCCACACGTCCAGGCCGAGGATGGGCGTGCCGCCGGAGCCGATGCCGGCCATCAGCGGGCTGTCCTGGTTGCCGCTGCTCTCGACCGACAGGCGACCGTCGCGACCGACCACCAGCCATGCCCAGCCGCTGCCGAAACGGGTCAGCGCGGCCTTGGTGAAGGCGTCCTTGAAAGCATCGAGGCCACCGAGGTCCTTATCGATCGCCGCGGCCAGCGCGCCGCTCGGTGCGCCGCCACCGCCCTCGCCGGCCGGCGCCATCACCGTCCAGAACAGGCTGTGGTTGGCATGGCCGCCGCCGTTGTTGCGCACCGGCAGTTGCAGCGCGGCGGGCAACTGGGACAGGTCGGCGATCAGTGCTTCCACCGGCGTGTCTGCGTACGGCGTGTCCTTCACCGCGTTGTTGAGGTTGGTGATGTAGGTCTGGTGGTGCTTGCTGTGGTGGATCTCCATGGTCTGCGCATCGATGTGCGGTTCCAGGGCGTCGTAGGCGTATGGCAGGGCGGGCAGCGTGTACGGCATGGTCGGGTTCTCCGGGGGAAAGTCGGGATCAGTGGCGGGCGCCGTCGAACGGCGGGAAGGCGACGGTGGCGCTGGCGCATAGCAATGCGTCGGTGCGGGTGCAGTGGCCATGCGTGCGCTGCCAGTGCAGCAGCGCGAAGCGGGCTTCGGTCAGGTGGCGGATGGCGTGCAGACGGATGTCGTCGCGCGTGCCGGCATCGCAAGCGATGCGCATCAGCGCGTCGTGCGCGGCGCACAGATGGTCGAGCGCGGCGCCGGTGTCGCCACGGCGTTCGTGCGTATCGGCGAGGTTGTGGTGCGCCACGACGAGGGCGGCGAGGCAGTCGTCAGGCGAGGCCGTCAGCGCGGATCCGGCTGCGAGCGTGGTGGCGAGCTGGAGGGCGCGGGCGTAGTCGAGGGCGGCCAGGTCCAGCCGGCCGGCGGCGAAGGCGGTGTTGCCCTGCCGTGTCAGCCTGCGCCACTGCGCGAGGCCTTCGGCACTCTGCGGCGCCGGATGTGTCGAAACGGGGGTGTGCCCACGCATGCTTGGCTCCTCGATTCCAAGGGGCCCTTTGCGTATGCATGCGTAATCAGGCAGGACGATGATAGGCAGGTGCGCCGCCCATCGTCCAGTCGGGGCGGCGCGGCGGGGTCAGGACGCTGCGTATCGTGTGCGTGCGCGGCGCACGCGGGGTGTCAGGCGGTGACGATCTTCATCAGGGCGACGCTGGCGATGCCGGCCACCAGCCAGATGGCGACGCGCTTGAGCACGGCGGCATCAATGCCTGCCCTGCCCTCGGCGGTCTGCATGGGCCGGGTGCCGACAACCAGCACGTGCATGGGCAGCGCGATCACCAGCAGGAACGCGAACACCCAGTACATCGTCTCGTCGCCCAGCTTCGGCCAGATCAATGGCATGGCGACACCGGCGAAGATGCCGGCGATGGCGGCGGTGAGGGGGGTTGGGGTGATGGGCATGTTCTGGGCGTCTTGTTGATGCGTGAATGGAGTCTAGCGGACTGGCCGAGCAGAGTTGGTCTACCGAATAGTCGTAGGATGGGTTGAGCGAAGCGGCTTTCAACGGCGAAGACGGTCTACCCATCATCGCCATCCATGAGGTCAAGGAATGACCAACTACCGCCGCGCCTTCATTCCCGGCGCCACCTACTTCTTCACCGTCAATCTCGCCGACCGCCGCGCGACGCTACTGGTCGACCATATCGATCTGCTGCGCGAGGCGATCCGCTACACGCGGCAACGGCATCACTTCGTGATCGATGCGATGGTCGTGTTGCCCAACCACAACCACGCCACCTGAACCCTGCCATGGCGTGAGGGCGAGTAACCATGCCGTCGCCATGGCTTGAATTTCTTGGGGGCGGGGTACCCACACCGTGACAATCGCGCCAAACAATGCGGATTAGGTGCGAGTGCCGAATTTTCAGGAAAACCGTCCAGCAGCCACGGCTTCAGTGGACCGGGAAGCCGCCAAAGCCCTATCTATTCGCTTGCCCGGTAGGCGGGGCTTTTTACGAACAATTGAAATGTGATCAAGGAGCCATAGAATTGGACTACTTAAGGGGACAACTAGGGACGTCCATGACCTTCGTGAAGCCGTGCTATGCGAAGCCTGATGTTCGGCGCGCCGGGGAATGCCTCATTGCAAGAAAGGCAACTCCCGAGGAGAGGGCGCACGCTACGAGCGTTATGACGAACTGGCGCGCCAGTCACGGCTACGTGTTAAACACGTTCCAATCGACCCTGCGAAACAAGCTCAGATATCTAGATAAGACCGCGATTGTCGGTCAGCGCCTGAAGCGCGCTCCGTCCATCGTCGCAAAGCTATCTCGATTCAACACAATGAAGTTGCACCAGATGCAGGACATTGCTGGCTTGCGCGCGATAGTTGAGACAAACGCCAAGCTAAAACGGCTACACGACAACTATAGAGACAGCAGATTTATCCATGAGCTAATCAAGACTCATGACTATGTTAGCAATCCCAAGCCCGATGGCTACCGGAGTATTCATCTCGTCTACCGATACCAGAACCCTAAAGCGCCAGTCTACGACGGCCTATTCGTCGAGCTACAACTTCGTACGAGGTTGCAACATGCCTGGGCAACTGCTGTCGAGACGGTTGATGCTTTTCTAGGACAAAAAATTAAAGCGGGAGAGCCGAGTCAAGACTGGGCTGAGTTCTTCCTTCTCGCTAGCGCAGCATTCGCCCATAGCGAGAAAATGCCTCTCCCCGAAAAATTCCGCAACATTGCGCCTAAGACATTACTTTCATTGCTGCGGAAATCAGAGAAGAAGCTGGATGTGCTCCTCAAACTTCGTGGATTTAGCGTGGCAGCAGATAAAATATTCAGAGATGGCCTTGCATCGGCCAGCTACCATCTGATCACGCTTAACTCTGCCGCACGAACACTCACAATTAGCTCCTTCCCTCTTGCCGATCAAGATTTGGCGAATAAGGCATACGCCGAACTGGAAGAACGCGCTTTCAATGGGGAGCCACTTGATCCAGTCCTCGTCACGGGTGGACGAGTAGATGGCTTGAGAAAGGCTTATCCAAACTACTTCTTGGACACGCAGTCATTCGTGAAGATTTTGGAGCGCATAATTAATCAGGGACACGGCTTCGAATGAAGCACTGACAGTCTCGCCACCCCTGACGAGACTCAAGTCACTGGATTTCCTTCGGCACGCTTATTGTCAGTGACCAGCAATCTAGTTGCTGCTCACAACACGAAAATCATCTTTACCCCTGACTATCTTCAGGAATAATTCTTATGGAGTACTGCTTCTATCTTGATTGGTCCGGATTGGAGCCGGAGGTATGGGCCGCGTGGGCGCAAGCCGTACTGTCTGCAATCGCCATTGTTGTTGCCGCGAGAATGGCGATCAATCAAGAGAAGCGCCAACAACGCGCCAAGCTCTCAGCTTATTTGGCAATTGCCAGCGACATTGTTGATCAGGCCGACAGTTCGCTTAAAGACTTTAGGGGTCGGGAAGGACAATACAGTTCGCTCCCCCAATATCAATGGTGGGAAAGAATCTGCTCAGTTCTCGACGCGATTCCACTCCACGAAATTCCGGACTATCGCCTTTACGACGTCATATGGAGAGCGAAGAACATATCTATCGGCGCGCGTGAACTTCACGCCAAAACTCAAAGTAAAGAACTGATTGACGCCAAGAAGATCGAGATCATGGAGTTGATCCGTGAGAATGCCGGCGGGGTATACGACGAAACCGTCAAGGTCGTGAACGAGGTAATCACGCCAAGTATTGTTCAACGCATACGCTACTGGTGGCTCAAGAGAGGCTAGCGAAAAGCCGCAATCATTATTGGTAGCAAGTAGGATGGGTTGAGCGCAGCGGCACCCATCCTACAGACAAAGCTTGGCGCTTCCGCCTTGGACGCTTCCGAGGAAGTACTTCGCGCCGCCCCGGTTGATGCGATAGGCGACATTGACGTTCTGGCAGCCCTCGGACAGTCGGTAGGCCTTCCTCACGTCCTCAGCCGTCAACGTGAATCCCACCCAGCCTTGAGGCCGCAACACGGTGTCGCTGCTCGGTCCAGCAATCGGGGAACCACCGGAACTGACGGGGGCATCCACATCCGGCCTGTCGGACGATAGTTCGATGGAAGCGTTCATGGGCGTCCCCAGCCCGGCGAACTCGGGCAGCGTCACCATGTCGTACGTGTTGTTGGTGATCTGGAAGGACACCTCCTCTCCCTCCTGCCAGACCTCGATGCACACCCGGCCTGCGGCGCATTCTTCTTCGGCGACCGGATAGCTCCCGTCGCATGCGGCGAGCAATGTTGCTGCAACGAAGACAAGCGCTTTCATGGCGTTCTCCCTGATTGGCTTTCCGTGCACCACGTAAGCTGGGTCATCTCCCGCGCTTGCATTCAAGACGCCGGGAGAAACTCGCCCGCATCGACCAGCTCGATCCCGGGCGCTGACTTCAGGCACGCCGCCAGCTGCGGGACGTGTCCCTGCCCATAGAACACCACCGCACGATCACCCGGCTTCAAGGCCTGCAGCAGGCGCGCGCAGATACCGAAGTTCCGCTTCGCCCAGGCAGCGTTGAGTTCCACACCCGGCTGCTGCGCACCGCCGCCGTAACGCAGGAACTCCGCATAGAACGCCGCGGCCTCATCGAGCGCCTGCGGCGTATTCATCTGGCGCAACACGCCACCGATGCTGTGCGTGAACTGCAGCGCCGTGATGCGCGTCGTGATGCCCTGCGCCTGCCCCATCAGCGCATCCAGATCGCCCTCCTTCCCGTTGGCCTTCGCCCACGCACTCAACGGCTCGAACGGAAAGTCGCCCGGCACGTCCAGCCCGTGGACACGCGACAGCCCCACCTGCTTCGCCAGCCGGAATCCCAACTGCACGACTTCGTTGCTGGAGGGCGGCAGACGCCGTTCGCGATACCTTGCGTATTCATCGTTAGCCGCATCGGCGGGCCACTCGACGCCAACGAACGTTGGCTTGAACGCCGCCAGCCCATCCGCCACCGCCTGAAGCTCTGCCTGGCGCTGCGGCACCGTGACATCCACCGACGCCACGTTGGCCTGGTCCTGGCCAGGATTGCTGAAGTGGTAGGTACCCACGAGGATCACGCGCGCCGGGGGACCGGAAGCCCACGCCGCACCGTGGAAGAGCAGGACGAACAGAACGAGGAAACGACCCATGACCTTTCCCTCCAACGTGTTTACATGCCTACGTGCCTGATGACGCCATGAAGTTCAGTGCGAAGAACACCCCGAGCAGCACGCAGACCGCGAGGCCGAACGCGAGTTGCTGGATCACCTGCCGCCTGATCCAGCCCGGCGGACGCCGGCGCAGGAACACGTAGACAGGAAAATAGAGCGCAATCGCCGCGACAAGCACTCCGCGCCACGAATGCTCGAAAGCCCACGCGAGGTCCTCGTCAGCCGCGAAGAACATGAGGTACAGCGTCACCAACAACTGGCCGACGAAAAGCGCCACCGGCAGCGACAGCACCGCGATTCCGAGATCGATCTTCTTCACGTCCAGACGTCCCCCATCCGGTGCAATGTGGCGGAGAGAGTGGGATTCGAACCCACGGTAGGCTTACACCTACGGCAGTTTTCAAGACTGCTGCCTTAAACCGCTCGGCCATCTCTCCGTTTTCTGGAACTGCCCGCGACCCCGTCGCGGCATCTCGCCGCCCTACCCCGGCGGCGCGCCCGGCCCCTTGCAGGCCGTGGCGCATTTTCGCACGAACCCCGCCGCCGTGGCTTACGAGGCCTTCTTCACCTTGGCGGCCTTCGTATTGTCGATGGCCATCGCGATGGCCTTCTCCTTCTCCTCCGCACACTTGCCACCGCAATCCAGCCGCGACGACTCGATCTGCTGCGGCAGATGCTCGGCCAGGAAATCGATGAACACCCGTACCGCCGGCAACAAGCCCCGGCGCGACGCGAACACCGCATGGCAGATGCCCTGCGGCAGGCTCCATTCCGGCAGCACCACCTCCAGCTCACCCTTGCGCACCGCTTCCGCACACACCGTCTCCGGCAGCAGCGTGATGCCGTAGCCGTCCTTCGCCATCGACTGCAGCAACGGGAAATCGAAGCCGGCCAGACGCGGATTCAGTTCGATCCGGCGCACCTCGCCATTCGGACCGTGCAGTTCCCAGCGCTGGCGCGCCTCGTCCTCGCTGATGCTCAGGGTGACGTGCTCGGCCAGGTCTTCCGGCACCTTCGGACGACCGGCGCGGTTGAGGTACTTGGGGCTGGCGACCAGCAATTCCTGGATCTGGCCGAAGCTACGCATCACCAGGCTGCCATCGTCGTCGAGCTTGGCGCGCACGCGCAGCGCCACGTCGTAGCCCTCGTTGATGATGTCGACCCGGCGGTTGTTGACGTGCAGCTGCAGCCGCACCTTCGGGTACTTGTCGAGGAAGGCCGGCAGGATCTTCGGCAACTGCATCTGCGCCACCGCCACCGGCACGCTGACCCGCACCACGCCGCGCGGCTCCGCGCTGAGGCGGTCGACCACTTCGCGCGCGGCCTGGGCTTCGGCCAGCATCGTCTGCGCATGGCGGTGCACGCTGGTGCCGACGTCGGTCACCGCGAAGCGCCGCGTCGAACGCTGCAGCAGGCGCACGCCCAGATCGGTTTCCAGCTGGCTGATGCGCCGGCTCAGGCGGGACTTGGGAATCCCCAGGGCGCGCTCGGCCGCCGCGAAGCCGCCGTGGTCCACCACCATCGCGAAGTAATAGAGGTCATTGAGGTCGTGCTGCATGACTATAATTCCGCCTTTAGAACAATCAGTGACGTAAGACCACGTTTATCCTACCAATGCAACGACCTACAGTGGTCTCCAAGGCGGCACTGGCCGCATCCGACTGGAGCACCACCGTGAAACTATTGCACATCGACAGCAGCGCGCTGGCCGCCAACTCCGTCAGCCGACAACTGACCGCCGCCATCGTAGCCCGTTGGCAGGACAGCGTGCCCGGGCTGGAGGTCACCTACCGCGACCTCGACGCCGACCCGCTGGTCCACCTGACCAACGCCGTACTGGGTGGGGGCGATGCCGCCGCCGCACAAGCCAGCGAGGCCGCCATGCAGCAATTCCTGGCCGCCGACGTCATCGTGCTGGGCGTGCCGCGCTACAACTTCGGCGTGCCGTCCACGCTGAAGGCCTGGATCGACCGCGTGGCCGTGGCCGGCCGCACCTTCAAGTACACCGAGAACGGCCCGGTGGGCCTGGCTGGCGGCAAGAAGGTCATCGTGGCCGAGGCCAGCGGCGGCGAATACGCCGGCACCGCGATCGACTTCGTGGCGCCGTACCTGAAGCAGGTGTTCGGCTTCCTGGGCATCACCGACGTGGAATTCATCCGCGCCGAGCGCGTGGCCTACTCGCCCGAGCACAAGGCCCAGGCCATCGAAGCCGCGCTGGCCAGCATCCCGGCCCCGCTGCGCCAAGCTGCCTGAGTCCTGACACACCGCAACTCCTCTCCGTTCGGCCCGCGCAAGCGGGCCGTTTTCTTTGCGGCGACCAGAAAGCGCGGCCGCCCCACAGGAATGCACGAAACAGCCGGGCGACAGGCATCGGGATCGCGGGACGGGACCGGTATGCTGCCGGCTCCCGTCCCCGCGACCCGCCGATGCCCGCCCGGAAAGCCGCCCCGGAACAGATCGACGCCGCACAGGCGATCGCCCTGCTGAAAGCCGCCTCCAGCCCGACGCATCGCGCCGGGCTGGCGCGTTACGGGATTCCCGATACGCATGCGCTGGGCGTGCCGATGCGGGACATCCAGGCGCTGGGCAAGCGCATCGGCCGCCAGCACGCCCTGGCACAGCCGCTATGGGACAGCGGGATCTACGAAGCCCGCCTGCTGGTCGCCTTCATCGCCGATCCGGCGCAGCTGACAGTCACGCAGATGGACCGCTGGTGTCGTCAGTTCGACAACTGGGCGGTCTGCGACACGCTCTGCCTGCATCTGTTCGACCGCAGCCCGCAGGCGTGGTCGCGGGTGTCCGACTGGGCCCGCAAGCGGAACGAGTTCGAGAAACGCGCGGCCTTCGCCCTACTGGCAGGCTTGGCGGTGCACGACCGCGGCACCGCTGATGCGCCATTTCTGGACGGCCTCGCGCTGGTCGACGCTGCCGCGGACGATGCGCGCAACTTCGTCAGCAAGGGCGTGAGCTGGGCGTTGCGCGCCATCGGCCATCGCAACTCGCGGCTGCATACCGAGGCGATGGCGCTGGCGACGCGGTTGGCGGCCTCCGACGAAGCGACGCGGCGCTGGATCGGCAAGGACGCGTTGCGCGACCTCGACCGGCCGCTGGTGCGAGCCAAGGTGGCGAAGGGGCGTACGAAGAAGACGTGAAGCTCCCCTCTCCCTGCGAAGCGGGGAGAGGGTGCCGAAGGCGGGTGAGGGGCGAGCGGAGACAGGGTGCTTGAGGCGCTCAGCCGCCTGCCTCGTTCGATCAGCGCCAGATGGGAGAACCGAAAGTCCTGCGCGAACAGCGGCCCCTCATCCGCCCTTCGGGCACCTTCTCCCCGCCCGCGGGGAGAAGGGAGCCGCAATCACGCGATCTGTTCGGCCCCGCCCATATACGGGCGCAGCACCTCGGGCACGGTGATCGAGCCGTCGGCGTTCTGATAGTTCTCCATCACCGCGATCAGCGCACGGCCGACGGCGGTGCCGGAGCCGTTGAGCGTGTGCACGGGCTCGGGCTTGCCGGTGGCGGGATTGCGCCAGCGGGCCTGCATGCGGCGGGCCTGGAAGTCCTCGCAGTTCGAGCACGAGGAGATCTCGCGGTACATGTCCTGCGACGGCAGCCAGACTTCCAGGTCGAACGTCTTGGTGGCGCCGAAGCCCATGTCGCCGGTGCACAGCAGCATGCGGCGGTACGGCAGGCCCAGCTTCTCCAGCACGGTCTCGGCAGCGCGGGTCATGCGCTCCTGCTCGTCGTAGCTCTCCGACGGGCGCGCGATGGAGACCAGTTCCACCTTCTCGAACTGGTGCTGGCGGATCATGCCGCGCACGTCGCGGCCACCGCTGCCGGCTTCCGAACGGAAGCACATCGAATGCGCCGTCATGCGCAGCGGCAGGCGGGCGTCGTCGAGGATCTCGTCACGGACGATATTCGTCAGCGGCACTTCCGAGGTCGGGATCAGGTAGCGCTTGTGTTCGCCCAGTTGGGTGGAGAACAGGTCTTCCTCGAACTTCGGCAGCTGGCCGGTGCCGCGCATCGAGTCGGCATTGACGATCACCGGCACGCTGGTCTCTTCGTAGCCGTGTTCGTTGGTGTGCAGGTCGAGCATGAACTGCGCGAGTGCGCGGTGCAGGCGGGCCAGCTGGCCGCGCAGCACGGTGAAGCGCGCGCCGGACAGCTTGGCGGCGGTGTCGGCATCGAGCCAGCCGTGGCGGGCGCCCAGCTCCACATGGTCCTTCACGTCGAAATCGAACGTGCGCGGCGTGCCCCAGCGGTGCTGTTCGACGTTGCCGGCCTCGTCGCTGCCGACCGGCACGCTGGCGTGCGGCAGGTTGGGAATGCCCAGCGCGATGGCTTCGATCTCGCTGCGGATCTCGTCCAGCTTCACTTCCGATGCCTTCAGCTCGTCGCCGAAGCCAGCCACTTCCGCCATCAGCGCGGCCACGTCCTCGCCCTTGGCCTTGGCCTGGCCGATGGCCTTGGAGCGGGTGTTGCGCAGGTTCTGCAGTTCCTCGGTGCGCTTCTGGATCTGCTTGCGGGACGCCTCCAGTTCGGCGATGCGGGCCACGTCCAGGTCGAAGCCACGGGCTTCCTTCAGGCGCTGGGCGAGTTCGGCGGGCTGGGTGCGGAGCAGGACGGGATCGAGCATGGAAACAGCAGTCTGGCGAGGGAAGCCGGCATTATCGCCCATCTGCGACGGCCTGCCCGCGCGATTAACGGCGCGTGTGCAAGAATCGGCGCGTCTTTTCCGGTGACCCCCATGTCGGCCCAGCAACCGCACGACCCGCACTTCACCTTCCGCCTGCCCCGCACCGCCCTGCGCAATGCCGGTATCGCCTTCGGCGTCGGCCTGCTGCTGTTCGTGATCGTCTGGTGGGCGGGACGCGATGAGGGCTTCTACACCCCGGAGGCCGCTACGCCGGGCAAGCCGTTGCCGATCGAAGTATTGCCGGAACCGCTGGCCAACAGCGCCGGCGCCAGTGGCATGGAAGAGCCGGCACCGCGCCGCGCCGCCGAGGAACGCCCGCAGCTGGTGGAAGAAGCACCGATGCCGGCCCCGGTCTCCGAGACCCCGCTGCCGGCCACGCCCGGCGAGGCGGTGCCGGCGACGGCCACCGTTCCGCTGGCGCCCGGCGAGGTGCCCGTGCCGATCCCCGGCCAGACCCCGGCGCCGGAGTACCCCTCCTCGGCGATGCGCAATGGCGACCAGGGCACGGTGATGGTGCGCGTTGATGTCGGCCCGGATGGCGTGCCCACCTCGGTCGAAGTTGCCGAGCGCAGCGGTTCGCGCGACCTGGATCGCGCGGCGGTGGCCGCCGTACGCCAGTGGCGTTTCCAGCCGGCACAGCGCGACGGCCAGCCGGTGGCGGGCGCCGTGACGGTGCCGATCGATTTCAAGATGCGGTGATCACATGAGCCGTTCGCGACTGCTCACACGCATCGCGATCGGTTTGGCGACATCGTTGATCGTTCTTGGTTTCTGCTTGTGGCTGTGGTTCTTGCGCGCCCCGGCAATGGTCGACCCGCTGGGTAACGAACCCGGCGAAACATGGGTGAAGGGCCGTGGCTACTCCCATGCCGTACGCCTGATGGAGTCCGGCCGCTACACGATGCAGGTCCAGTGCGATATCTGCGCTGAGCCGCTCCAGTCAGGCACATGGACACGACAGGGCAACACGTTCGTGCTGCGTCACGCATCCGGCGCCATCGCGATGGAGCTTGTGCCCGTCAACGTGATGGGTTGCGATGCGCTGGCCAGACGCGGCGAACAGAACGCACACGCGCCCGGCGGCTTCTACTTCAAGCAGGATGATCGATGCGCCGATGCACTTTGACGGCGAGTGCGCATTGCTGAACCACTGTTCCGCTAACTGAACTTCGGTCTGCTCGCTTCATCGCTCGATCACGCATCGCAAACATCGTCACGCAAAGACTCGGCACCGTTCCAACGCGGAACCCACAACGCGAAACGGAGGTTCACATGTCGATGCCCACGAACAACGAATACCGCGCCCCGGACACCGTCGAAGACACCACGGTGGAGCCGCGCCGCACCACATCCCCCGTCCTGCTGACGCTGCTCGCCTTCGCCGTGACGGCCGGCGGCCTGATCTGGTGGAGCCAGTCGCGTGCGCCGGTCGAGACACCGGTCGCGACCATACCCGGCACCGTGATCGAGGACCCGGCCACCACCACGCCCGCCAAGGAGCGCGCCACGGCGGCCGCCAATCGCGAACGCGCCGAACGTGCAGCCGCTCGCCCGGCAGCGATCAGTCGCGACGCCCGCCCGATGGCCGGCAACGCCGAACCGAAGTACCCGGCCTCGATGCTGCGCGCCGGTGTCGGCGGCACGGTCGTCGTGCTGGCCGAGGTGGACGCCCAGGGCAACCCGGTCAACGTCCGCGTGGCCGAGCGCAGCGGCGAGCGTGATCTGGATCGTGCCGCGATGGCGGCCGTGAAGCAGTGGCGCTTCGAGCCGGCCATGCGCAATGGCAAGGCCATCGCCACCAGCGTGAAGGTCCCGGTCGACTTCAAGCCGATCTAACGCGTCACGCGCAACAGACGAGGAAGGGGAAAGGGGCGCGGGCAGGCGCCCCTTTTTCTGTGCGTGGCTCCCGTCTTGCGGGCTTTCTCTATGGGATCTTTCCTGTGGGAGCGACGTAAGTCGCGATGAAGCACTCCGCACCGATCATCGCGACTTACGTCGCTCCCACACCCATCTTGATCGCGTGCATCACGCCTTGCGCAGCGCGAACCCCGCACCCGTCGCCAATCCGTCGTAGTTGGGAAACGACGTCGCCACGTTCGCCACATCGCCGACACGCACGTCGCCCTTCGCGAGTTGGCCGGCGATCGAGAACGCCATCGCGATGCGATGGTCGCCGTGGCTGTCCACCGCCCCGCCCTGCAGTTCACCAGGGAAGATCGTCGCGCCATCCGGCGTTTCGTCCACACGTAGGCCGAGCGCGCGCAGACCATTGGCCATCGCGGCAAGACGGTCGGATTCCTTTACCCGCAATTCGGCGGCGCCGCTCACGACCGTCGGGCCGTCCGCGGCAGCGGCGGCGACAAACAGCGCCGGGAACTCGTCGATCATGTCCGGCACCAGCGCCTCGGGCACGGCGATGCCGCGCAGCGGTGCATGTCGCACCACGAGATCGGCGACCGGTTCGCCGCCATGCTCGCTGGCGTTCTCTTCGGTGATGTCCGCGCCCATCAGGCGCAGCGCCTGCAGCAGGCCAGTGCGACGCGGATTCAGGCCGACGGCACGCAGGCGCAGTTCCGAACCGGGAATGATGCTGGCCGCCACCAGGAAGAACGCCGCCGACGAGAAGTCCGCCGGCACTGCGATATCGGTGGCCTTGAGCCGTTGGCCACCGCGCAGGCGCGCGAAGCCGGGCGAGAAGTCGATGTCCACGCCGAACGCCTTCAGCATGCGCTCGGTGTAGTCGCGGGTCGGATGCGGTTCGCGCACGATGGTCTCGCCGTCAGCGTAGAGACCGGCGAGCAGCACGGCCGACTTCACCTGCGCGCTGGCAACCTCCAGCGTGTAGTCGATGCCGGTGAGCGGCTGACCGCCATGGATGCGCAGCGGCGGCAGGCCGCCCTCTTCGGTATCGATGCGCGCCCCCATCTTCGACAGCGGACCGGTCACGCGGCGCATCGGCCGCTTGGACAGCGAGGCATCGCCGACCAGCACGCTGTCGAAGCGCTGCGCGGCCAGCAGGCCAGCGAGCAGGCGCATGCCAGTGCCGGCATTGCCGCAATCCAGCTCGCCGTCCGCCGCCTTCAGTCCGTCCACGCCGACACCGTGCACGATGCGCTGCGAGGGCGATGGGGTTTCGACGCGTACGCCAAGGCGCGAGAAGATCGCGGCGGTGGCGCGGGTGTCCTCGCCTTCGAGGAAGCCATCGATGGTCGATACGCCATCGGCCAACGCAGCGAACATCACCGCGCGGTGCGAGACCGACTTGTCGCCGGGGATGTCGAGGGTGCCGCGCAGCGGTTGGCCGGCGGAGGCGATCCAGTCTTGTGTAGTGCTCATCGTGTGTCTCTGGGTTCAGCCCCCTCCTCCGCTTGCGGGGGAGGGTTGGGGTGGGGGCAAGCGGCGTCAGGCGTTTCGGGTTCGCCCCCATCCGCCCTTCGGGCATCTTCCCCCGCAAGCGGAGGAAGGACCGGTCTTACGGCACGGCAACGGGGTACGAACCCAGCACCTTGATCTGCGCGGAGTGCTGCTTCAGCTCGGCCAGCGCCAGTTTCATCGCTTCGTCATCGATATGGCCGGCCAGGTCGATGAAGAAGCCGTACTCCCACTTGGCGTGGTGCGACGGGCGCGACTCGATGCGGTTCATGCTGATGCCATGGCGCGCGAACGGGCTGAGCACGTCGAACAGCGCGCCCGGCTTGTCGTGGATGAAGACCAGCACCGAAGTGCGGTCGTGGCCGGACGGCGGGAACAGGCTGCGGCCGATCACCAGGAAGCGCGTGGTGTTGTCCTTGTCGTCCTGGATCGGGCTCATGACGACCTTCTTCAGGCCATACACGTGCGCCGCGCTCTCACCGCCAATGGCCGCCGCGTCGTCATTGCCACGCGCACGGCGTGCGCCCTCGGCATTGCTCGACACCGGCACCTTCTCGACTTTCGGCAGGTTGGCGCGCAGCCAGCCCGCGGTCTGCGCGAACGACTGCGGGTGTGCGTAGATGCGTTCGATGTCGTCGATGCGGCCGGTGCGCGACATCAGGAACTGGTGCACGCGCAGCTCGACTTCGCCGCAGATCTTCAGGTCCGAGGTCAGGAACATGTCCAGCGTGATCTGGATGGTGCCCTGCCCCGAGTTCTCCACCGGCACTACGCCGAAATCGGCGGCGCCACTGGCGACCTCCTGGAACACCTCTTCGATGCTGGCCAGCGGCAGCCCGTGCGCCGAGCGGCCGAAGTGCTTCAGCACGGCCTGCTGGCTGAAGGTGCCTTCCGGACCGAGATAGCCGATCTTCAGCGGCTCCTGCTGCGCCAGGCAGGCGGACATGATCTCGCGGAAGACATGCACCAGCACTTCATCGCTGAGCGGACCTTCGTTGCGGTCCACCACCATGCGCAGCACCTGCGCTTCGCGCTCGGGGCGGTAGTAGTCGACGGCAGCGGCGAGCTTGCCCTTGGCCTTGCCGACCTGGTGGGCGAAGTGCGCACGTTCGGCGATCAGCGACTGGATCTGGCGGTCGATGCCGTCGATCTTGGCGCGCACGTCGGATAGGGCCGGTGCGGGGGTGACATCGGCCTTCTTGGCTTTCGCCGGTGCGGCGGTTTTCTTGGGCTTGGTGGGTTTGGAGGCCATGTTTCGTGATCCCTGGAAATGCTTTCTGTAGGAGCGACGTAAGTCGCGACCGGACGGCTGACGGTCGCGACTTACGTCGCTCCTACAACAGCGCTACTCATCCATTGCGTTGCTGGAAGTCCCGCATGAAATCGACCAGCGCCTGCGCGCCCTCCACCGGCAGCGCGTTGTAAAGCGAGGCACGGATGCCGCCGACCGCCTTGTGACCCTTCAGCGCCAGCAGGCCGGCTGCCTTGGACTCGGCGACGAAGCGCGCGTTGAGCGTGTCGTCCGGCAGGAAGAACGGGATATTCATGCGCGAGCGCACGGCCGGGGCGACCTCGTTGCGGTAGAACCCGCCCGAGGCGTCGATGGCGTCGTAGACCAGCGACGACTTCACCGCGTTGCGGCGGGCGAACTCGGCGACACCGCCTTCGGCCAGCATCCACTTGAACACCAGCCCGGCCAGGTACCAGTTCCAGGTGGGCGGCGTGTTGAGCATGGAGTCGCGCTCGGCATGCGAGCGGTAATCGAAGATGTCGGCACGCGGCTGCCCCGCGCGTTCGAACAGGTCCTTGCGGATGATCACCACCGCCACACCGACCGGGCCGAGGTTCTTCTGCGCGCCGGCATAGATCACGCCGTACTTCGACACGTCCAGCGGCTCGGAGGCGATCGACGAACTGAAATCGGCAAACAGCGGTACCTCGCCGACATCCAGCGTGTCTCGGAACTCGACGCCATGGATGGTCTCGTTGGCGGTGATGTGCACGTAGGCGGCGTCGGACGTCAGCCGCCAGCTGTCGCGCGCCGGGATGTCGTGGAAGCCGCCGGCTTCGCCATCGGCGGCGATGTTGACCGTGCAGTACGGCCTGGCCTGCTTGATCGCGGTCTTGCCCCAGTGACCCGTGACCACGTAGTCGACGACCTGGCCAGGCGCAGCGAAGTTCAGTGCCAGCAGCGCCTGATGGGTCGTGGCACCACCCGACAGGAACAGCACGGCGTAATCGTCCGGGATCCCGACCAGCGCACGCAGGTCGGCTTCGGCCTGTGCGGCGACCGCGATGAAATCCTGGCTGCGGTGGCTGATTTCCACGATGGACGCGCCGATGCCGTTCCAGTCGAGCATCTCGGCCTGGGCCTGCCGCAATACCGGTTCAGGCAAGGTGGCGGGGCCGGCACTGAAGTTGAACGCGCGCGTCATGGGGCACCTGGAAGAATGAATCCCTAGTATGCCGCAGCGCATCAGTTGCAGGGGCAACCAGCGCGGGCTGCATCGCTTTGTTCCTCCCCCACGTACTACCCTGTGAACGGTCGCGGGATGGAGTGAACCAATCCCGCACCACCGGGTCGAAGTACCGCTTTCGGAGAAGCCCCCATGTCCTTGCGCGATGCCCTGCGGATTCCCGCCGCCCAGATCACCGACGAACGCGTCTATCTCGAACGCCGTCGCCTGTTGCAGACCCTGGCCGCCGCGCCGGCCCTGGCACTCGCCGGCTGCGCCGAGGCCGAACCACCGGCACCCCCGAAGATCACGGTGACGCCGGAGCAGGCGCGGTCCGGCTTCCGCACCACCGAGACGCTGACCCGCTACGAGGACGTCGCCAGCTACAACAACTTCTACGAGTTCGGTACCGGCAAGGCCGACCCCTCGAACGCCCGCAAGACGCTCAAGACCTCGCCGTGGTCCGTCGTGGTAGGCGGTGAATGCGCCAAGCCCGGCAAGATCGCGCTGGAAGACCTGGTGAAGGGGCTGAAACCGGAAGAGCGCGTCTACCGCCTGCGCTGCGTGGAAGGCTGGTCGATGGTGATCCCCTGGCTGGGCGTGCCACTGGGCGAGGTGCTGAAGAAATTCGAGCCGACCTCCAAGGCCAAGTACGTGGCCTTTACCACCCTCGCCGACCCGGTACAGATGCCCGGCGTGCGTTACCGCTCGATCAACTGGCCGTACCGCGAAGGCCTGCGTATCGATGAGGCCATGCATCCGCTGACGCTGTTGGCCACCGGCCTGTACGGCAAGCCGCTGCCCCAGCAGAACGGCGCGCCGCTGCGGCTGGTGGTGCCGTGGAAGTACGGCTTCAAGAGCATCAAGTCGATCGTCGAGATCAAGTTCGTCGAGCGCATGCCCGAAACCGCCTGGCACGACCTGCAACCATCGGAGTACGGGTTCTTCTCCAACGTCAATCCGAACGTCGACCATCCGCGGTGGAGCCAGAAGACCGAGCGCAGGATCGCAGGCACGCAGAGCAAGCTGTTCGCCGAACGCATCCCGACGCGCATGTTCAACGGCTACGCCGACCAGGTGGCCTCGCTGTACACGGGCCTCGACCTGAAGAAGTGGTACTGACCCGCGATGCGCAAGGCGTCCAACGGCCTGATCGCAGCCAAAGCCCTGATCCATGCGCTGGCGCTGACGCCGCTGGCGATCCTGGCCTGGCAGTTCTTTGATGTCTGGCAACACGGCAGCGATGCGCTCGGTGCCGATCCGGTGGCGGAGATCGAACACCGCACCGGCCTGTGGGCGCTGCGCCTGCTGATGGTGGCGCTGGCCATCACGCCGCTGCGGCAGCTGACGGGGCAATCGGTGCTGCTGCGCTTCCGGCGCATGCTGGGGCTGTACGCCTTCTTCTACGCGACGGTGCACCTGGCGGTGTACCTGGGGCTGGACCTGCGCGGCTACTGGACGCAGATCTTCGAAGAGATCGTCAAACGGCCCTACATCACTGTCGGCTTCGCCGCATGGCTGCTGCTGATGCCGCTGGCCATCACCTCGACGCAGGGCTGGATGCGCCGCCTCGGACGTCGCTGGGGCCAGTTGCACAAACTCGTCTACGCCATCGGCGTGCTGGCCGTGCTGCACTTCTGGTGGCTGGTGAAGTCGGACATCCGCGAGCCATTGCTCTATGCGGTCATCCTGGCCGTCCTGCTCGGCTGGCGAGCGTGGAAATCGGTCAGCCGGCGCCGAACAGCAGCAGTGCGCTAAGCGCGCCGGCCATCAGCAGGGCCGCGAGCAGCAGCCAGGGCCAACGCAGGGCGGATGCGGAGGATTTCGCCGGCAGCACGCGCTCGACGCCCGCGGCGTCGCCGTCATCCACGGATGCGCCGTCCTCGACCTTCGCGCTGGGCGCCCAAGGTACTTCCAGTACGAAACGGTGCTGGGCATCGAATACCACCTGATCGCCCGCCACCAGCAACGCATCCCGCACCGTCACGCCATTGACCCGCGTGCCCTCGGCCGACCCCAGGTCGCGCAACAGCACGCGATCGCCGCGCAATTCCAGCCGGGCATGCCGCTCGGCGAACGCAGGATCGTCGATGCGAATATGCGCATCGCGGGCGCGCCCGACCACGCGCGGCTGCTCCAGCGACACGCTCTTGCCGTGATACTTGCCGCCCAGGCCACGCAGGACTACCCGCATGTCGCCCTGGCCGGCATCGCCATCGCGCAGGTCCTTGGCGGAGGCATAGCCGGACTGCAGCAGCAGTTCCACCCCTTCCACGAACACCGCATCGCCCGGACGCAGGACCGCCATGCGCTTCACCGGACGTCCATTGATGTGCACGCCACGCATGCCGTTGGCGACCTGCAGCCACAGGCCGCGCTTGTCCACGCAGATCTGCGCCAGCAGTGCGCCCTGCAACGCGTCGCCGACGCCGATCGTGCCGGCGGCTTCGCGCACGATGCGGTGCACGCCGGTCGTGAGCGGGCGGTCCGGCGCGGGGCGGTTGCTGAAATGAAGTCTGAGGTTCTGCACGCGACGGGAGCCTATCAGGTTGGCGCGCGGCCGACAGCCCCGGCTTGGCATCGCACGGCGACGCCGCGCAGAATACCGCCACGTCACAGGAGTCCGCGCATGGCCAGCATCGATATCCAGCATCCTCATTCCAAGACGCCAGCGCAGGCGCGCAAGGCCATCGAAGGCGTCGCGAAGAAACTCGCCGAGCGCTTCGACATGGACTACGGCTGGGACGGCGACACCCTGAACTTCAGCCGCTCGGGCGTTGACGGCAAGATCGCCCTTCTGGCCGACAAGCTGCGCGTCACCGCGAACCTGGGCTTCCTGCTGTCGGCGATGAAGGGGCCGATCGAAGCCGAGATCCGCCGGGTACTGAGCGAAAAGTTCGACTGAGGCTCAGTCGCGGAACGGGTCCGGGTCACCGGAGAAGAGCCGGCGCGATACCGCCCGTTCCGCCCGTTCGATATCGCGCACGAAGGACTTGCCGTCGCCCAGTGCGGCGAACGCGGCAAAGCCGCGCTCCAGGAAGCCCTGCAATTCACCCAGCCCGGTGGCCTTGGCGGGGCCGCGCGACAGCTTCAGCAACGTAGCGACGCCCGGCGTCTTCACGGCCCGGGCCAGACCCACGCCCACTTCGGCGATCAGGTCGATCTGGTGCCGGCGCAGGCGCTGCAGGCCCACCTCACGATAGGCCTGCCCGTACAGGTCGGCATCCAGTTTGCGGCGGTTGGGCGCCAGCCGGTGCAGCGCTTCGGCCATGCGCATGTCCAGCGCGTGCGTCAGTACGCCCAGTTCGATCCCATGCGCCACGGTCTCCAGCACGGCACCTGGCAGCAGGCGCTGCATCATCGGCATCACCTTGGCGACATTGGCGTCGCGGCCGCTGAAATCGTGGTCGCCATAGACGTCACTGAGGAAGAACATCGCCGCCGCGCGCCGCTTCGGATCGTTAAGGAAGTGCTTGAAGCTGGCTTCCAGTCGGGCCGCCTGCCAGCGCCGGACCTCGGGTAGCCAGCGCAGCCGGTTGCGGGGTTCGCGAACCGGATCATGGGCGGCCTGGTGCCAGGCCAGGCGCCTGCCGACGCGTTCGATCAGCGGATTTGCTCGAGCCATGGAGGGGCATGATCCGGGCAGGCCGCGACCGCCGCAACCCGCGGGCGGGTCGGCTACACTCGGGCGGCAAGGTCATCACGGGTAGTACATGCTTTCGATCCACAGCGCACGGCAACGGGGCCACAACGGCAAGATCGGACTGGCCATCGCCGGCGGCGGCCCCATTGGTGGCATGTACGAGCTGGGCGCGCTGCGTGCCCTGGACGAAGCGCTCGACGGCCTAGACCTGACCCGGATGGACTGCTACGTGGGCGTCAGTTCGGGGGCCTTCCTCGCGGCCGGGCTGGCCAACCGGATGGGCACGGCCGAGATGTGCCGCATCTTCATCACCGGCACCAGCGACGACGCCGAATTCCGTCCCGAGACCTTCCTGCGCCCCAACGTCAGCGAGTACCTGCGGCGGGCGGCCAGCTTGCCCGGGCTGTATGCCGACTGGCTGTCGCGACTGGTGCGCAATCCACGTCGCGCCACGCGCTGGTCGGACCTGTTCCTGCGCTTCGGCGGCCTGGTGCCCACCGGCATCTTCGACAACGAGGAAGTGGAACGCTTCCTGCGCGACATCTTCAGCCGCCGTGGCCGCAGCAACGATTTCCGCAAGCTGGACGCCGACCTGTTCGTGGTCGCCGTGGACCTGGACAGCGGCGAGGCCGTGCGCTTCGGCGAAGAAGGCTGGGACGACATCCCGATCTCGCGCGCCGTGCAGGCCAGTTCCGCCCTGCCCGGCCTGTATCCGCCCGTCGAGATCGGGGGTCGCCATTTCCTCGACGGCGCCCTGCGCCGCACGATGCACGCCAGCACCGTGCTGGACCGCGGCATCGACCTGATGATCGGGATCAATCCACTGGTGCCGTTCGACGCCAACCAGGCGGCCCCGCAGGCCGATGAAGCCGAGCAGGTCGGCCTGGCCAGCGGCGGACTGCCCGCCGTGCTGTCGCAGACGCTGCGTACGCTGTTGCAGTCGCGCATGCAGATCGGCATGGAGAAGTACCCGCACCGCTATCCCGACATCGACCAGCTGGTATTCGAACCGAATGCGGACGACAGCGAGCTGTTCTTCACCAACCTCTTCAGTTTCTCCTCGCGCCACCGCGTCTGCCAGCTGGCCTACCGCAACACGCTGGCCGATCTGCGCAAGCGTGCCGCCGTGCTCAAGCCGATGCTGGCCGCGCAAGGCATCCGCTACAACGACGACATCGTCAACGACCGCCACCGCTCGATCCTGGACGGCCTCGACGTGACCCCGCGCATGACCGAGACCACCGCCCGCCTGCGTCGCGCGCTCGACGACGTGGACCAGCTGGTCTCGCGGCACCGCGCCGCGCGCCGCTCCTGAGCCGATCACGGGCGCATCACCCGCTGGTGTGAAAACTCTAGACGCGGCGTCGAATCTGGCACGCACTTCCACTACCACCCAACGACGGAACGCCATGGCCACGCTGAAGAAATCCGCACGCAAGAAGACCGCTTCCGCCTCCAGCGACGAGAACCTGCAGGCGCAGGCCGAACAGCTCTCCAAGCGCCTCGGCGAATCCGCCCAGCAGGTATGGCTGGCCGGCGTCGGTGCGTTCGGACGCGCGCAGGCCGAAGGCACCAAGCTGTTCGAAACCCTTGTAAAGGAAGGCCTCTCGCTGGAGCAGGTTACGCGCAAGGCCGCGGGTGGCAAGGCGCAGGCCATGCGCGATGCGATGGAAACCACCGTCGGTCAGGCCCGCGAGCGCGCTTCCGATACCTGGGATCGCCTTGAGAAGGTATTCGAGGAGCGCGTGCATCGCGCCCTGCGCCGACTCGAAGTCCCCAGCCGCGAAGACCTCTCCACGCTGATCGATCGCGTGGATGCACTGAATGCCGAACTGCGGAAGCTGGGCGGTGTGCCAGCCGCGAAACCCGCTCGCGCGACGCGTGCGCGCAAGGCTTCCGGCGTCAAGAAACCGGCGCCTGCCGCGAAGAAAACGCCCGCCAAGCGTGCATCGCGCAAGAAGGCTGCACCATAAGGCAGCACATGATGTTTCGTGAGGTTTTCTGAACAGATTTTTGTTGCGTGGCAGCATCGATTGACGTAACAATCATTCCGCCCGCCAGTCCATCGAAGTTCGTTTGCTCCCCTCCCCTTACGGCTTCGGACTGGCGGGCGCTTCCATGCCCCGCCAGCCGGCGCACCGCCGGACGATCACAGACATGTGCAGGGCCGGCCCGGTAGAATCGCGGGTCTAATAACAACAACGCTTCCCGCGCCACATGTCCATCTGGCTCATCGGCCTGGCCGTCACCCTCGTGAGCGGTATCGCCGCCACTCTTTACTTCTGGCTGGTCCGCCGCCCTCGCGACGAAATGTCCTACGGCCTGCATGCGCTGTCCGGACTGCGCTGGCGCGAGTTTTCCAAGCTTGTGCTGGCCGCGATGGCCGAGCGCGGCCTGGTGGAAGTGGCATCGGAGCAGCAGGAATCGCGCGAGCCGCAGTCGACCTTCCTGCTCGGCCGCGGCGACGAACGCTGGCTGCTGTCCTGCAAGCACGGCTCGGCCTACCGGATCGCCGCCGCGCCCATCCAGGAACTGGCTGCCAGCATCCGCCTTGGGGCTGCACAGGGCGGCATCCTGGCCACCGAGGGCAAGGTCGAAAAGGAAGGCCGCGACGCCGCCCAGGGCACCAGCATCGAGTTGCTCGACGGTCCGCGGCTGTGGCCTGAAGTCCGCCATCTGATCGAACCTTCGCTGCTCGAGCAGATCACCCATTACGCCTCCAGCCGCGCCAAACGCCACGCCAGCATTTCGTGGCTGGCAGCGGTCACCCTGGGCGCATTGGCCATGGCCGCCTGGTCCAGCACGCACCCTGCAAAGGTCGATGACGTGACCCACGTGCAGGCACCGGCCGTCGTGAAGCCTGCTACGCCCGCCGCCTCGACGCCGGCTCCGCCGGAAAGCTTCAAGGAGCCGACCGATGCGGAGCTGGAAGAGCAGATGCGCAATGTGCTGAAGGCGCTGTCCAAGACCCCGGGCATCACCCGCGGCGTCTGGCAGACCAAGCTGACCCTCAGCATCGACCGCGTCGCCAGCGAAAAGGAAGTCTGGCCGTGGATCTGTCTGGAACTGGAGCGTTATCCGGCATTGCGCGCAAGCCGCGTGCAGCTCAATCCGCCGCCGGGCAGCAGCGAGCCGGTGCGCTGGCGCCAGTGCAAGACGATGTAGCGCGTCGCGCACTGCGACGTTCGGTCGCTGTGCGCCCCCCCGTGTTCGCCGGATGATCCCGCGAACCTTCCGCGTGTCGCCTCGATGACAGACGCCTCCACTCTTTACGAACGCATCGGTGGCGGAACAGGCCTGCGCCGGCTGACGCAGCGCATGTACGCGCTGATGGATACTCTGCCCGAAGCGGCTGCCGTGCGTGCGCAGCATCCGGCCTCGCTCGAGGGCAGCGAGCAGAAGCTGTTCGAGTTCCTCAGTGGCTGGCTCGGCGGACCACCGCTGTTCACGCAGAAGCACGGCGCACCGATGCTGCGCGCGCGCCACCTGCCCTTCCGGATCGGCATGGAGGAAGCCAGCGGCTGGCTGGCCTGTTTCCACGGTGCCATGACGGAAACCGTCGAAGACGTCGAACTACGCGATGTCATCTGGTCGCGGATCGAACCACTGGCGCTGCATATGCGCAATCTGCAGGCGGTGCCGCTGCGTTGGGCGGAAGACGGTCAAAGACCGTGACCCCGCACCACATCATCGGTGCACGGCTTACATGCAAATGACGTAGTTGTCCGGGTCAGACATCGGCTCGACCTGGAGAATGGTCATGACCTGTGCCCATAGCTCGCTCCCCGGCCTCCTGCGATCTTCTTCCTCGCCGGATCGCTCTGGCGGACCGTAGGCTGCCCGCCAGTCTCCACCCGCGCACGCAGCGAAGCCGGATTGCAAGCAAGGGATCGTGGTGCAGCCAGACGTGTAGGCATCAGGCAATACCAGCGTCTGCTTTGCCAGTTCGCGAATCTGTGCGGACTGCCGATGGTTCAGTGTCATATCGATATCGCGATGGAATTCTCCCTGCCAGCGATACCCGGCGCCCCTCGGTGGCCTGAGTCGTGCCTCACCTCCGCGTTCGGACGATCTCACAAGAATGACGCTCTCGGAGCATGCGCTACCTGCCAGGACGATTACCGAGTCCTGCGGCCCGCAAGACGTGGCTTGCGCAGGTATCAGCTTGTTCGTCAGGTACCCATCGATCTCTGTTCGTGCTGCGGCACGCTTACCCTCTGCGGTCCATTCGACCAACCAGGCATCCCGCTGGTCTGACGATCTCGACAACAGCCAGTGCACACCGAGCGCGACGCCCACCACGAGTACACAACTCAATCCGAGCGTCCTGCCCCAGGAGACCCGCACGACACGCTACCAGTGCACGCCCCGCATCAGCGAGGCGAACGCGATCTGCTCCTGGCTGGGCGCGGCTTCCTTCAGCGCCTTGCGGTCGCCCTTGGCGGCAGCCGAATCCGGGAACAGCTCGAAGGCGGTGTTCATCACCACTTCGTAGGCCTTCGGCGCCACGGCATTGACCAGCGCGGCGAAGATGCCCAGGCGCGTCGCAATGCGGCTGGGCTTCTCGATGATCGCCTTGACCAGCAGGTCCGCCGCCTCTTCCGGCGACAGCGTCGGCACGCTGTCGTACATCTTGGTCGGCGCGATCATCGGCGTCTTCACCAGCGGCATGTTGATGGTCGTGAAGCTGATGCCCTTGCCCGACAGCTCGCCCTGCGCGCAGCGACTGAACGCGTCGAGCGCCGCTTTCGACGCCACGTAGGCCGAGAAACGCGGCGAATTCGCCAGCACGCCGATCGAACTGATGTTGATGATGTGCCCCTTGCGGCGCTCGGTCATCTTCGGCAGGAAGCCCATGATCAGACGGATGCTGCCGAAATAGTTCAGCTGCATCGTCCGTTCGAAATCGTGGAAGCGGTCGTAGCTCGCCTCAATGGAGCGACGGATCGACCGGCCGGCGTTGTTGATCAGGATGTCGACGTGCCCGTGCTCGTCCAGCACCGTCTTCACCAGTCGGTCGCAATCGGCCATGTCGGCCAGGTCCGCGGTGTACGCGAACACCTTGCCGCCCGCCTTCTTCATGTCGTCGCGGGCCTTGAACAGTTCCTCCTCGCCGCGCGCCACGATGATCGTGGTCGCGCCGGCTTCCGCCACGCGCTGCGCCGTGGACAGGCCGATGCCCGAGGAACCACCGGTGATGACCACCACCTTGTTGCGCACCTTGCCCTTCAGCGAGCGGTCGATGAACAGGTCCGGGTCCAGGTGGCGCTCCCAGTAGTCCCACAGCCGCCACGCATAGTCCTCCAGGCGCGGCACCGCGATGCCACTGCCCTTCAACGCGCGCTCGGTCTCACGGCTGTCGAAGCGCGTCGGGTAGGTGATGAACTTCAGCACTTCCTTCGGGATCTTGAAGTCGCGCAGCAGCATGCCGATGAAGCGCCGCACCGGCGGCAGGTTGCCGACCGCCATGCGGATGCTGCCGGGCACGAAGGCGAACATGCGCGCGTCGATGCGCATGGTCATCTCCGGGGCGTGGCCCGCGCGGCAGAAGGCGTTCAGCACCTCGCCGACGCGCATCGGCTCGGGATCGGTCAGGTGGAAGGTATGGCCATCCAGCTTGGGCTTGTGCGCGATGTGGTCCATCGCGTCGGCGACGAAATCCACCGGCACGATGTTAATGCGTCCGCCCTCGATGCCGAGCACCGGCACCCATTGCGGCAGCAGTTCACGCAGTTTCTTGATCAGTGTGAAGAAGTAGTACGGGCCATCGATCTTGTCGATCTCGCCCGTCTTCGAATGGCCGACCACCATGCCAGGCCGGTAGATGCGCCACTTGATGCGGGTTTCCTTGCGCACCAGACCTTCGGAGTCGTGCTTGGTGCGCAGGTAGGGATCGTCCAGGCCTTCCGCCTCGTCGAACATGTCCTCGCGGAAGATGCCCGGATACAGTCCCGCCGCAGCGATCGAACTGGTGTGGTGGAAACAGCCGGCTTTCAGTGCCGCGGCAAGATCCAGCGCGTGTTGCGTGCCGTCGATATTCGCGGCCTGCTGCGCTTCGCGGGTGGCGGTCAGGTCGTAGATGGCCGCCAGATGAAAGAAATGTTTCACCTTGCCGGTCAGCGTCCGCAGCTGGGCGGGCGTCAGTCCGCATTTGGGCTTGGTCATGTCGCCATGCACCACGGACACGCGCTTCATGTCCCAGCCGGCCTTCTTGGCGATGGCGTCGAACTTCTTCTGCGAGTCCTTGCGGACCAGCACGTGGACCGTCCCGCTGCGCTTGAGGAGGTTGCCGACCAGGTAGCGGCCAATGAATCCCGTGGCGCCCGTGACGAAATAGCTCATGACGACCCAATCCTCGAGTTGTGTGGGCCAGCCCCTCCGACCGCCCTGCGGGTTAACTTGCCAGAGCCGCCCACGTTCGACAATCCCGTCACGGATTGACCGCCCCCACCGCCCGTGGTCAGATGGCTGCGATCACTGGGAGGGATCATCCATGGCAGATCTGAAGAGTTCGTTCGAACAGGCATCCAAGGACATCCAGACGCTCTCCGAGCGCCCGGACAACGACACGCTGCTGCGTCTGTACGGCCTGTACAAACAGGGCGCCGAGGGCGACGTGAAGGGCGACAAGCCCGGCTTCTTCGACTTCGTCGGCACCGCCAAGTACGAAGCCTGGGCCAAGCTGAAGGGCACGGCGCAGGAAGATGCGCAGAAGAAGTACGTGGACCTGGTGAAGAAGCTCCTCGCATAGTGGCGCGCGACACCCGCCAGCGCATCCTCGACGCCGCCCTGGCGATGTTCAACACGCAGGGCGAGCCGCACGTCACAACCAACCACATCGCCGACGAGCTGGAGATCAGCCCCGGCAACCTGTACTACCACTTCCGCAACAAGGACGACATCATCGAGCAGCTCTTCGCACGCTACGAAGAGCGCATGGATGCCGCCCTGACGCCACCCACGGATCGCCTGCCGGGACTCGAGGACATCTGGCTGCAGCTGCACCTGGTGTTCGAGTGCATCTGGGACTACCGCTTCCTGTACCGCGACCTGGTGGAAATCCTCAGCCGCAACCGGCGCCTGCGCCTGCGTTTCGCCCGCATCCTCAAGCGCGCAGATGACAGCGCGCATGCGGTGATGCGCGGCATGGGCCATGCGGGCGTGATGCGTGCCTCGGCGGCGGAACTGGCGGCGACCGCCACCAACGTGCTGGTGATTTCGACCTTCTGGCTGAACTACGCGTCCACGCGGGGCGAGAAGGACGAACAGGCCGCGATCCGCCAGGGCATCGTGCAGGTGATGATGCTGGTGGCGCCGTTCCTGCGCGATGCGGAGCGCGTCCACCTGAACACGCTGACCCAGGCCTACAGCGACTGACGCCCGGCTCAGGCCGCTCGCAGCGCCTGTTCCAGGCGCGCCGACGCAGTGCGCAGTTCAGGTAGCAGTCCGCGATCGTCGATGATCTCGAAGTCAGGACCGATCAGGGCCATCAGCGCGAGCAGCGCATCGATCGACTCGGCGCCCAGTTCCAGCATGCAGTGTTGCGCATCGCCGGCTTCCAGGATGCCGCACCACGGCGGCACGCGCGTGGCCTGCTCGGCCACCGGACCCGGCAACCGCAGCCGGATCTGGTAACGGGTGAACGGCTGGGTGATCGACTTGGCGACGTAGTCCGCCACATCGCCCGGGAACTCGCGCGGTGGGAACTGCGTACCGGTGTCGTGCAACGACTGCACGCGATCGACGCGGAATGTCCGCCAATCCTCGCGCTTCAGGTCCCACGCCACCAGGTACCAGCGGCTGCCGGTATGCACCAGGCGCAACGGCTCGATCAGGCGTTCGGTGGCGCGCTGGCTGCGGTCCCGGTAATGCATCCGCAGCCGGAAGCCGTCACGGCACGCACCGGCGATGCGCAGCAGCAGGTCCACATCGGAGGTCGGCACGCCACCCGCCAGCGACAGCGTCACCGAGTACAGCGCACTGGCGCGCTTGCGCAGGCGCGCGGGCAACCATTGATCGAGCTTCGACAGCAACCGCAGCGCCGTGTCTTCCATCCGCCCCACGCTGGCCGCCGCCGTGCGCAGGGCCACGGCCACCGCGACCGCTTCATCGTCCTCCAGCAGCACGGGCGGCATCGCCGACCCCGACCCGAGCCGGTAGCCGCCGCCCAGGCCCGGCGAGGCGTCGATCGGATAGCCGAGTTCGCGCAGGCGCTCGACGTCGCGGCGGAGTGTGCGGCGATCGACCTCCAGCCGCTGGCTAAGCTCCGCGCCGGTCCAATGGCGACGGGACTGCATCAACGACAGCAGGCGGAGAAGACGGTTGGAGGTGCTGAGCATGGAGCCAGTATGCGCCCCTATTGAGGACTGATCCTGTCCTCGATACCCGCGACACTGGCACCCACCATCCAGCAGGGAGCAAGGCCCGATGACCGTCCAGACCTACCGTGGCAGCTGCCATTGCGGCGCCGTCCGCTACGACGTGGACCTCGATCTCACCCACGGCAGCGGGCGCTGCAACTGCTCGATCTGCACCAAGACCCGGTACTGGGGCGCCATCGTCAAGCCGGACGCCTTCCGCCTGCAGCAGGGCGAGGATGCGCTGACCCGTTATCCGTTCGGCACTGGCATGGTGGAACACCTGTTCTGCAAGCATTGCGGGGTGAAATCGTTCGGCCGCGGCGAGCTGGAGGTGCTGGGCGGACGCTATTACTCGGTGAACCTGGCCTGCCTGGACGACGTGGAACCCGCAGCGCTTGCCGAGGTTCCGATCCGATATTCCAATGGGCGCGACAATGACTGGTTCTCCGAACCCGCCGTCACCCGCCATCTCTGAGCGGAAACGCCTTAACAAGAACGCCCCGGCATGCCGGGGCGTTCTGCTTGAAGGAGCGATGCCTTGCGCGTCAGGCGCGGCTGCGGCGGAGGGTCCGCTTCGCCGCCGGCTTGCGAACCGGCGTGGAGCGCGTCTTCTTGGCCGCCGGCTTCTTGCGCGCACGGGGCGCCGCCTTTCGGGCCGGCTTCTTCAGGCCCAGCTTGGTCAGCACGGGTTCCAGACGGGCTTCCACATCGGCACTGAAACGCTCGACGCTGGCTTCACCCTGTTCACGCACCTCGGCGAGCCGGCCCAGGACATCGCGCTGTGCCTGGCCAGCGAACGTCTCGGCCTGCTTGCGTGCAGCCTGCAGGCGATCGGAGGCGTCCGTCGCGGCAGCCACGGCCTCGCGACGGGCGACGGCGATCAGGCCCAGGCCGGCGAGCCAGACGTGACGGAGGGTGGGTTCGGGGGTCTTGCGGGCGGTCTTCTTGGCAGCCATGGGGGCAATCCACATGCCGACCCCGATGGTCGGCTTCCATGACGGGATGCTGTCCGGCCTGCGTCGAGCAATCACACTATTGGCCGCTGGCGCGATGGATTGCGTGGGGGTTGCCTGCGACACGCGTTCGCGGCGATGCTCGCCGCTTCCTGGGAGGGATGATCGATGGCAGCGAAATCTTCGAAGTGGGCTCCGTTTCCGCACGACGCCAAGGGCTTTGCCTATGCCGGCGATGCGCTGAAGAAAGCCTGGCCCGCGCTGCATGCCGGCGATCAGGAGCCCTACCCTGACGAAAAGCGCGCCAAAGCGCTGATCGCCGCTGCCGGCAAGGCTGCCAAGGGCCTCGAACCCGCCGATCTGGCGCAGCGCCTGCAGGATGCGTGGCGCGCCTTCCACCGTGGCGATTTCCAGGCGGCCTATGAAGCCGGCGAGGCCCTCGGGCCGCCGGGCGCCTCGGTCGCGGTAAAGGCCATGGGCATCCACGCCACCTATCTGGTGGATGACGAAGCCGAACAGCTCAAGCGCTTCGAGCAGGCCGCCAAGCTGGCGGAAGCCGCAGTCAAGGCGCTGCCCGACGAGGCCAACAGCCACTACCGCCACGCGTTCGCGCTCGGCCGCTACAGCCAGGGCCTGAGCATCGCCAAGGCGCTCAAGCAGGGCATCGCCGGCAAGGTGCGCACCGCCCTCGACGCAACGCTGGAGCGCGAACCCAAGCATGCCGAGGCGCATACCGCGCTGGCGCTCTACCACGCCGAGATCATCGACAAGATCGGCGCGATGATCGGCGGGCTGACTTACGGCGCCAAGGCCGGCGAGGCGGAATCGCACATCAAGACCGCGCTCAAGCTGACGCCGGACTCGCCCATCGCCCATGTCGAGTACGCCAACGTGCTGTTGCTCCTGCATGGAGACAAGAAGGAAGACGCGGCCGCCGCTTCGTTCGAGAAGGCCGGCAAGCTGAAGCCGCGCGACGCCATGGAAGCGCTGGACGCCGCCCACGCGAATGCGCAGATCGAATAACGCCCTGCCCCTCGCGCTGGCCGCGTGGCTGGCCAGCGCGGCACTGCCGCTGTCTGCGCAATCGGCCACGCCGCCGACGACACCCGCGCCGCCACCATCTCCGGTGACGGACGGACCGACGGATACGCTGCTGGATGCGCTCACCTGCCGGACCAGCGCCGTCGATCTGCCCGGCCTGCTGCCGCGGTTGCGGCGCGAGCGTCCGGACGAATTCGTGCAGACCGAGCGCCAGTACAGCGCACCGATGATGGATCTCTACCGGCTCGAAGACCCGGTGCAGGCGTGGGGCCATGAAAGCGATGCGGTGGTCATCACCGACAACCGCGTACTGCTGCTGGTCGACAGCCCGATCGAGCAGGCCTCCGCGCAACTCGAGCGTGCATTGGAAGAAAGCGCGGATGCACCATTGTCCGGCGCACTCGACGACGCCCATGCGCTGGTTGTCTACGCCGGCGAACATCCTGGCCTGCTGGGCCGCACGCTGGTGGGTTGCGAATACCGCATGCCGGCGCTCTCACTGCTGGCCGATCCCGACGACGCGTGGCGCACGCCCACGCCGTGATCGCGTGCGTGCACGCGCTGCCTCCTTTCGTATAGCGATGATGCTGCCCGCCTGAGCGGGCGGCCTGCGCGTCCGCGCGCGTCTACGCGCCCTGAAGGGCGCCCCTTAACGGCACCCCCGCGCCCTTCTTTAGGGCCGCCATCACGTTTTTCGACATCGGCCGAAACGCCCAATCCACGGGCGTTTCGGCGGCCTAGCACATTTTTTTGCACGAACGCTAAAGGTTTTTTTGGCAGCGCCGTTATTCATTTCGCAACACGAAGGCGACTAGCCAAACCAAAACAAACCGGCAGCGTCTTTTTCCCTTCAACGCCGTGAATCCAAATAAGAGGAGACGAACATGGCACAGGTCATCAACACCAACACGATGTCGCTCAACGCTCAGCGCAACCTGAGCACCAGCGGCGCTTCGCTCGCCACCACCATCCAGCGCCTGTCGTCGGGTCTTCGCATCAACAGTGCGAAGGACGACGCCGCCGGCCTGGCGATTTCCGAACGCTTCAGCACGCAGATCCGTGGCCTTGACGTTGCCGTGCGCAACGCCAACGACGGCATCTCGCTGGCCCAGGTCGCCGAAGGCTCGCTGACCGAGATCGGCAACAACCTGCAGCGCATCCGCGAACTGGCCGTGCAGTCGTCCAACGCCAGCAACTCGGCCTCCGACCGCGCCGCGCTGAACGCCGAAGTGAAGCAACTGACGGCTGAAATCGACCGCGTGGCCAAGCAGGCCGACTTCAACGGCACCAAGCTGCTGGACGGTTCGTTCACCAGCCAGCTGTTCCAGGTGGGTGCCAACTCCGGCCAGGCGATCGCGATCGACAAGGTGGTGGACGCCCGCGCGCAGACGCTGGGTGGCGTGACCTTTGCCAATGTTTATGCCGGTACCGCGCTGGGCGTCGACGCCGCTGCGGCCGATACCACCTACTCGCAGCTGCAGGTCACCGCGACCAGCGGCGGCGTCACCAAGACCATCGACATCGGCGCCTTCGAAGTGAAGGCCGGCCAGTCGATCACCCAGGGCGCGGCTGCCGCGCTGAACGCCAAGCTGGGCGAGACCGGCGTCTACGCCGAGGTCAAGGCCGGCGTGATCAACCTGACCTCCATCAAGGGTGGCCAGAGCTTCGATCTGGCCTTCGGCGGCCCGGCCGTCACCGGTGCCACCGTCTCCAGCGCCGCCAACCTCGGCCTGACCGAGACCAGCACCAACGGCGGCGACTTGGCCACGACCAACAGCTTCGTCCAGAGCCTGGACATCACGACCTTCTCCGGCGCCCAGCGCGCCCTGGAAGTGGTGGACAAGGCACTGACCTCGGTCAACGGCGCGCGCGCCGACCTGGGCGCCATCCAGAACCGTTTCACCTCGGTGGTCGCCAACCTGCAGACCAGCTCGGAAAACCTGGCCGCCTCGCGCAGCCGTATCCGCGACACCGATTTCGCCAAGGAAACCGCGGAGCTGACCCGCACCCAGATCCTGCAGCAGGCCGGTACGGCCATGCTGGCCCAGGCCAACCAGGTGCCCCAGAACGTGATGTCCCTGCTGCGGAACTAACCCTTTGACGTCCCGGGTTGCACGGCCGGGAAGCGTTGAACCCTCCATCCCCCGTGCGGCAAACGCCTAAGGAAAACTTCTCATGGCACAGGTAATCAACACCAACACGATGTCGTTGAATGCTCAGCGCAATCTGAGCACCAGCGGCGCCTCGCTGGCCACGACCATCCAGCGTCTGTCGTCGGGTCTCCGCATCAACAGCGCCAAGGACGACGCGGCCGGTCTGGCCATCTCCGAACGCTTCTCCACCCAGATCCGCGGCCTGGACGTCGCGGTCCGCAACGCCAACGACGGCATTTCGCTGGCGCAGGTCGCGGAAGGTTCGCTGACCGAAATCGGCAACAACCTGCAGCGCATCCGTGAGCTGTCGGTGCAGTCGGCCAACGCGACGAACTCCTCGTCCGACCGCGCGGCACTGAACGCGGAAGTGAAGCAGCTGACGGCCGAAATCGACCGTGTCGCCAAGCAGTCCGAGTTCAACGGCACCAAGCTGCTGGACGGCTCGTTCTCCAGCCAGCTGTTCCAGGTCGGCGCCAATGCGGGCCAGGCCATCGCCATCGACAAGACCGTCGATGCCAAGGCCAACGCCCTGGGTGGCGCGCAGTTCGCGACGGGCACCATCGCCGCCGTGACCGGCACGGACAACACCGACCAGGTGGTCGCGGCCTTCACCATCACCGACAGCAAGGGCACGGCGGTCAGCTTCGAATCCCTGACCGTGAAGAGCGTCGGCCTGGCCGCCGCCAATGCCAGCGAAACCGGCAAGCAGCTGGCCGCGCACATCAACAGCAAGGTCGGCGAAACCGGCGTCTATGCCGAAGCCAATGCGGCCGGCGCGGTCACCCTGACCTCGGTCAAGGACAGCGTCAACGCCAGCGGCGCGTTCACCGCCTTCGCCACGACGGCGGCCGGCTACACCGCGGGCGGCGCCCCGACCAAGCAGTACGCCAGCAACCTGGACATCAGCTCGGTCAAGGGTGCGCAGCAGGCCCTGGAAGTCGTCGACAAGGCGCTGACCTCGGTCAACTCGGCCCGCGCCGACCTGGGTGCGGTGCAGAACCGCTTCACCTCGGTGGTCGCCAACCTGCAGACCAGCTCGGAAAACCTGGCCGCGTCGCGTAGCCGCATCCGCGATACCGACTTCGCCAAGGAAACCGCCGAGCTGACCCGCACCCAGATCCTGCAGCAGGCCGGTACGGCCATGCTGGCCCAGGCCAACCAGGTGCCGCAGAACGTGATGTCGCTGCTCCGCTAAGCGGAGAACCGCCCGGGCGGATCACTCTCCCTCCGCCCGGGCCCAGCGCCTCTTCCCGTCCCACCGCCTTGAGGAACCCTCCATGGCACAGGTAATCAATACCAATACGATGTCGTTGAATGCCCAGCGCAACCTGAGCACCAGCGGCGCTTCGCTCGCCACCACCATCCAGCGCCTGTCGTCGGGTCTTCGCATCAACAGTGCGAAGGACGACGCCGCCGGCCTGGCGATTTCCGAACGCTTCTCCACCCAGATCCGTGGCCTGGACGTTGCCGTGCGCAACGCCAACGACGGCATCTCGCTGGCCCAGGTCGCGGAAGGTTCGCTGACCGAAATCGGCAACAACCTGCAGCGCATCCGTGAGCTGTCGGTGCAGTCGGCCAACGCGACGAACTCCTCGTCCGATCGTGCGGCGCTGAACGCGGAAGTGAAGCAGCTGACGGCCGAAATCGACCGCGTCGCCAAGCAGTCCGAGTTCAACGGCACCAAGCTGCTGGACGGCTCGTTCTCCAGCCAGCTGTTCCAGGTCGGTGCCAACGCCGGCCAGGCCATCGCCATCGACAAGACCGTCGACGCGAAGGCCAATGCGCTGGGCGGTGCCCGCTTCGACAGCAATGCGCTGACGCTGGGCAACCTGACCGCGAACGCCAACGTCAGCATCTCCGGCTTGCAGATCAACGGCGTCGCCATCGACACCGTGCAGGTCACGCAGGGTGCGGATGGTGCGGCGACCGCCGCCGCGACGCGCACCGCCGTGGCCACCGCGATCAACGCCAAGATCGGTGAAACCGGCGTGTATGCCGAAGTCAACGGCACCACCGGCCTGACCCTGACCTCGGTCAAGGACAGCAGCAATGCCGATGGCTCGTTCAAGGCGATCACCGCCACCGTCGGTACCTGGACGGGCGTGAACGCCGCGGATTCCGGCCAGACTTACACGGCGACCGTCGCCGCCTCGGCACCGGCGAAGAAGTTCGCCAGCAACCTGGACATCAGCTCGGTCAAGGGTGCGCAGCAGGCCCTGGAAATCGTCGACAAGGCGCTGACCTCGGTCAACTCGGCCCGCGCCGACCTGGGTGCGGTGCAGAACCGCTTCACGTCGGTCGTTGCCAACCTGCAGACCAGCTCGGAAAACCTGGCCGCCTCGCGTAGCCGCATCCGCGACACCGACTTCGCCAAGGAAACCGCCGAACTGACCCGCACCCAGATCCTGCAGCAGGCCGGTACGGCCATGCTGGCCCAGGCCAACCAGGTGCCCCAGAACGTGATGTCGCTGCTCCGCTAAACCGCTTCACAGGAATCGTTGCCTGGCGCAGGCGCCCCGGAAGGATTCGTCTCCCTCCGATTGACGCCGGGATGGATGGCTCTGCCGTCCATCCGCCCTCCACCGGGTTGGTGGCGGGCGCCGGGCATTCCTCTCCGCACCCAGGCTTCACCCTTCCCTTTCCCAGGACCCCGTCATGGCACAGGTCATCAATACCAACACGATGTCGCTCAACGCTCAGCGCAACCTGAGCACCAGCGGCGCTTCGCTCGCCACCACCATCCAGCGCCTGTCGTCGGGCCTGCGCATCAACAGCGCAAAGGACGACGCCGCCGGTCTGGCCATCTCCGAGCGCTTCTCCACCCAGATCCGTGGCCTGGACGTTGCCGTGCGCAACGCCAACGACGGTATCTCGCTGGCTCAGGTCGCGGAAGGTTCGCTGACCGAGATCGGCAACAACCTGCAGCGCATCCGTGAGCTGTCGGTGCAGTCGGCCAACGCGACGAACTCCTCGTCCGACCGTGCGGCGCTGAACGCCGAAGTGAAGCAGCTGTCCGCCGAAATCGACCGCGTCGCCAAGCAGTCCGAGTTCAACGGCACCAAGCTGCTGGACGGTTCGTTCTCCAGCCAGCTGTTCCAGGTCGGCGCCAACGCCGGCCAGGCCATCGCCATCGACAAGACCGTCGATGCCAAGGCCGCCTCGCTGGGCAACGTCAAGTTCGCTGCCGACAGCACCGGTACGGCTGCCGTCGCCGCCACGACCGACGGCAAGCTGAGCGGCTTCGCGCTGAACGGTGTCACCCTCGACGACGTCAGCTGGAAGGCCGGCGCGACGGGCAAGGAAATCGCCGACACGCTGAGCGCCGCCATCAACTCGCGCATGGGCGAAACCGGCCTGTCCGCCAGCGTCACCTCCGGTGGTGCGATCAAGCTGGAATCGCTGAAGGCCGGCAAAGACCTGACCGTCACCGCCGGCACCATCACCGGTGGCCAGGGCACGACGGGCACGCCCGCCAACGCCACTGCCGCGCAGATCGGCGTGGACTTCACCGCCGGTACCGCCGCCAGCCAGACCGCTGTCGTCGTGTCCAAGCTGGACATCAGCACGGTCAAGGGCGCGCAGCAGGCACTGGACGTGGTCGACGAAGCACTGAAGTCGGTCAACTCCGCCCGCGCCGACCTGGGCGCGGTGCAGAACCGCTTCACCTCGGTGGTCGCCAACCTGCAGACCAGCTCGGAAAACCTGGCCGCCTCGCGCAGCCGCATCCGCGACACGGACTTCGCCAAGGAAACCGCCGAACTGACCCGCACCCAGATCCTGCAGCAGGCCGGTACGGCCATGCTGGCCCAGGCAAACCAGGTGCCGCAGAACGTGATGTCGCTGCTCCGCTAAACCGCTTCACAGGAATCGTTGCCTGGCGCAGGCATCCCGGAAGGATTCGTCTCCCTCCGTTTCGCGTCGGGAAGGAAGGTTCGCCTTCCTTCCGCCCTCCACCGGGTTGGTGGCGGGCGCCGGGCCTTCCTTCTCCGTTGTAACCCGTTTCTTTCCATCAGGTCCGCGCCATGGCACAGGTCATCAACACCAATACGATGTCGTTGAATGCCCAGCGCAACCTGAGCACCAGCGGCGCCTCGCTCGCCACCACCATCCAGCGCCTCTCGTCCGGCCTGCGCATCAACAGCGCGAAGGACGACGCGGCCGGTCTGGCCATTTCCGAACGCTTCAGCACGCAGATCCGCGGCCTCGATGTCGCCGTGCGCAATGCCAACGACGGCATCTCGCTGGCGCAGGTCGCCGAAGGTTCGCTGACCGAGATCGGCAACAACCTGCAACGCATCCGCGAACTGGCCGTGCAATCGTCCAACGCGACCAATTCCTCCTCCGACCGCGCCGCGCTGAACGCCGAGGTCAAGCAGCTGACGCTTGAGATCGATCGCGTGGCCAAGCAGTCGGAGTTCAACGGCACCAAGCTGCTGGACGGTTCGTTTTCCAGCCAACTGTTCCAGGTCGGCGCCAACGCCGGCCAGGCCATCGCCATCGACAAGACCGTCGACGCCAAGTCCACCGCGCTGGGCAAGGTCCAGTTCGGTTCCACCAGCGGCGTCGGCGTGGCCACGGGTACGGCGACCGCCGACGGCAAGATCACCAACATCTCGGTGACCAATCCCGCCGGCACGACGATCGCTATCGACGATGTCGACGTGAAGACAGGCGACACCGGCGCCCAGGTCACCGCCAAGATCATGGGCGCGATCAACGCCAAGGTCGGCGAGCACGGCCTCTACGCCGAGTCCACCGGCACCAGCGGTTCGTACTACACCGTCGGTGCGGCGCTCAACAGCAGCGGAGCCGCCGCCGGCATCAACATCGTGTACGGCACCAGCAGTGCCGCCGGCATCGTCTCGGGTGTCGGCGTCACGAGTGGCGCACCTGGCGCGGGTGAAGTGAAAGGCCTGTCCGAGCTGGATGTCACTACCTATCTCAACGCCTCGCGCGCGGTCACCATCGTCGACAAGGCGCTGACCGTCGTGAACTCGGCGCGTGCCGACCTGGGTGCGGTGCAGAACCGCTTCACCTCGGTGGTCGCCAACCTGCAGACCAGCTCGGAAAACCTGGCCGCATCGCGAAGCCGCATCCGCGACACCGACTTCGCCAAGGAAACCGCCGAACTGACCCGCACCCAGATCCTGCAGCAGGCCGGTACGGCCATGCTGGCCCAGGCCAACCAGGTGCCCCAGAACGTGATGTCCCTGCTGCGCTGACGCGCGGCACGCAGTAACGACCTCCGTAGTTCCCTGTCGTCACGGACGGATTCGTCTCCCTCCGTTTGGCAGTACCCCAGCCCCCTCCCGTCGTGGAGGGGGTCTTTTTTTGCCCGCTCGACGGGGGGCATCGCGGCCGCTCTGGCACAAACCCTGCATCGCTCCGCAGGCCCGCATTTCTCACCAGCACGCCGGACCCACGGCGGCGGTGGGAGACGGAGAAATGCGGCTAAAGAACGGCTCAGCCGGGCCGTTATTGGTAGTGCACGGGCGGGTCCCATTCGTCATCGGATGGAGGCCCGCCCGGCCTCCCTTTTTGCGGAAAGGGCCAGACAGGAGACAGGGCAATGGCAGATTATTCGCTGGGTTACGGCGGCATCGGTTCGGGGCTGGACATCACCGGCATGGTCGAACAGCTGGTCGCGGCCGATCGCAAGCCCGCCGACAACCGCCTGAACCGCATCGAGAGCCAGGCCAAGTTCAAGCTGTCCGCCATCGGCACCGTCAGTTCCGCCTTCAGCACACTGGACACCGCCCTCAAGGCGTTGAAGTCCGCCACCGCATTCGACGTCCGCACGGTCAAGTCGGGTACCGACACCGTTGCCGGTGCCAGTGTCTCCGCTGGCACGCCCAACGGCATCTACAACCTGGAGGTGGTCGAACTGGCCACCGCCAACAAATGGATCACCGATACCCCGGTCACCGCCACCCAGACGTTCGGCGCCGGCCAATTGACGCTGACCATCGGCGGCGAATCGCTGGCGATCGACATCGCCGAGGGCGCCACGCTGCAGGACGTGCGCGGTGCCATCAACGACGTCGCCCGCGCAAAGGGCGTGCAGGCCAGCGTGCTGACGTCCAATGACGGCCAGTACCTGTCGGTGTCGGCGGACAAGACCGGTGCCGCCAACGGCTTCACCCTCGCCTTCGCCTCCGGCGGCAGCGACCTGCAGTCGCTGGTCGGCAGCCTGGAAGAGCGCGTGCCGGCCGCAGATGCGGAAGTGAAGATCGATGGCCTGACCGTCACCGCCAGCACCAACAAGATCACCGAGGCCGTCCCCGGCCTGACGCTGGACCTGAAGACCAAGGGCACCAGCACGGTCACCGTGTCCACCGACACGGCGGCCGCCAGCAAGTTGATCCAGGATTTCGTGACGGCCTACAACGCCGCCATCACCGCGATCAACACCAGCACCAAGTACAACGCCGAGAGCAACGAGCCCTCTGCCCTGACCGGCGACGCGCAGATGCGCAGCGCGGCGGGCCAGTTGCGCAACCTGATGGGCGATCTGCTCGGCGGCCTGGCCGCCCAGGGCCTGGATGCGAAGACGATCGGCCTGCAGACCAAGGGCTATCCGACCTCGGACGGCACGCTGGTCTTCGACAGCAGCAAGTTCACCGCGGCGCTCACCGCCGACCCGGAAAAGATCCGCACCGCCTTCACCGGCGAGACCGCGTTCGCGGGACGACTGCAGACGGCAGTCGGCAGCTATGTCGGCACCGATGGCGCGTTCACCCTGCGCACCAACGGCCTGAACGCACAGATCAAGGACGTCACAGCACAGCGCACCGCACTCGACGCGCGCATGGAAGCGGTGGGCAACCGCTACAAGGCGCAGTTCGTGGCGTTGGACAGCATGATTTCACAGATGAACACCACCAGTTCCGCCCTTGCCCAGCAGCTGGCGTCGCTCACCGCTCAGACGAGCAGTTAAACACCGCGGGTCCGGATACGCCTTCGTCGCCGGGCCCCCAGGAGAAAATGGAATGTCACTTCAGTCCTATGCCGCGCAGTACCGCAACACCGGCCTCAGCAGCGCCGTGATGGAAGCGGATCCGCACCGCCTGGTCGCCCTGCTGCTGTCGGGCGCCTGCGAGCGCCTGCGCCTGGCGGAAGCCTGCGTGGTGCGCGGCGACCTGGCGCGCAAGGGCAAGGCCATCGGCGAAGTCAGCGCCATCATCGGCCACCTCAACGGCTCGCTGGACCACGAAGCCGGCGGCGAGATCGCCGGTAGCCTCTCGGCGCTGTACGACTACGTGCAGACGCGCCTGATCGAAGCCAACCTGCACAACGACCCCGCGGCCCTGCGCGAGTCGCTGGACCTGTTGGGCGAGATCGAATCCGCCTGGAACGCCATCCCCAGCGAGCAGCGCCAAGTCCCGGCGATGGCCGCGGCAGGATGAGCGCCGCGCCGGCCCTCGACGATCTGTTTGCCCAGCTTGACGGCATGCGGCACGCGCTGCACGCCGGTGAACTGGAGGACGTGGAGCGCCTGTTGAACCGCCACGACCATGACGTGCGCGCGTTCCTGCATGCCGACGGCGGCAGGACCGCCGGTTACGACGCGCTGGCCGTGCTGTTGCGCGCCCAGCTCGAACTGCAGAAATCCATGCAGGACGCACGCGAACAGGCACGTGTCCGCATGCATGCCACCCAGCGCGCGGATCGCGCCGCACGCGCATACCTGTCCGTCGTCGAGGGTTGAACCATGACCACGTCGATCATCCTGGTGGAACATCCCGCGGAACACGCGCTGTTCGACGGAGCATTGACGTGTGACGCGGTGCTCCCCGCGCGCTTCGACCCCGGTCGGCGCGTGGTGATGCAGGCGCCGTCGGAAGCCCTGCTGAAAGGCCTGGCGATCGCCGAAGACGTCCGCGGTGACGATCCCGAGGAGCGCAAGGAAGCCACGCCATCGCAGCAGCGCATCGAAGCCAAGCTCGACCTGGTGTTGTCGTTGCTCGGCCGCCTCGCGCGCCGGCACGAAGAAGCCCTGCCCGTCATCGCGTTGCGCTGGTCACATCGTGGTGTGCGGCTGGATAGCACGACGCCGCTGGCGTGCACCGCCGGCGATCCCGGCATCGTCACCATGCAGCCCGCGGCCTGGCTGAGCGACCAGATCGAGTTGCCGGCCACCGTGATGGACCAGGTGGAAGGCTCGCAGGGGCTGCATCACCTGTGGCTGCAGTTCGATGCGTTGAACGCCGGCCTCGCCGAAGCGATGGACCGTCACCTGTTCCGCCTGCACCGTCGTCAGGTCGCCGAGGCACGGCAGCTTGCAAGCCGTACGTAAACACGTTTCGCGCAGATGTCTGCTGCAGGCGCATCGCGCAGGCGATGTGACTGTCACGTCTGCGCCTTGCGCAATTCGTGGTTTTGCGCGCGCCGTGCGTGCGCTAAGTGTGACTCGTGTCGGTATTTCACATCTCCATCGCGTCCATGAATTGGCGCGACGGCATCGCGCCGCTATCGTGGCCCTACCCTGCAACGCGACAGCCTCTGATCTCTCCCCGTGCGTGTACTGATCGTCGATGACCACACCCTGGTCCGCGCTGGCATTGGACGCCTGCTGCAGGCGTTGCCCGATGTCGATGTCGTGGCCGAAGCCTGCAATGCCCAGCAGGCCCTCGATATGGCGGCGATCCACCGTCCCGACCTGATCCTGCTGGACCTGTCGCTGCCCGACCGCAGCGGTCTGGAACTGCTGCCGCTGCTGCGCGAATCGCTGCCGCAGACGCGCGTGGTGATGATGTCCATGCACAACGATCCCACCCAGGTGCGCGTCGCCCTCGATCGCGGTTGCGCCGGCTTCGTCGTCAAGGAAGCCGCGCCGATGGAACTGGAACTCGCCTTGCGTGCCGCTGCGAGCGGCCAAGTGTTCCTCAGCCCGCAGGTGTCGTCGAAGATGCTGGCGCCGATGCTCAATCCACAGCGTCCGACCGGTATCGCCGCACTGTCGCCGCGGCAACGCGAAATCCTGCGCCAACTCGGCAGCGGCATGAGCAGCAAGGAAATCGCCGCGCAACTCGGCATCAGCGTCAAGACGGTGGAAACGCACCGCGCGCGCATGATGGAATCGCTCGGCTGCCGCCGCGCCAACGATCTGCTGTTGCTGGCCGCGCGCCACCAGAACGAACTGGCCTGAGCCTTGCAGTACACCGGGGGCGATGCCCTTTCCGTGACGGAATTCCGTGATCGCAGCGCCCCGCAGGGCGCCCATTCCCGCCATTGAATCGACGCTGTAGGGGAAACCCTGACGGCGCGTGGGGCGTGCCCGCAGCACAACCAGAAACGCCCTGATTTTTTTTCCGTCACCCGCCCCGCAAAGTGTCAACACGATGTGAAGCCGACCTCGGCACGCCATCGAATCGGGGATTACGGGAATGAAGACGGGACTTTCCACCCAGCTTGGCCAGCAACTCCACCTGACGCCGCAACTGCTGCAGTCGATCCGGCTGTTGCAGCTGGACGGCCTGCAGCTGGAGATGGAAGTGCGCCGCGCGCTGGACCTGAATCCGCTGCTCGAAGTCGAGGAAGCCCACGACGCCGAGCAGAACGGCGAGATCGACGTGCTGCCGCCGCAGGACGTCGCCACGCTGGAAACCGCCGCGTTCGACGAACTGCCGGAATCGAACCTGTGGGACATCCCGGGTGCCGGCTGGCAGGACGGCGACGACGACCGCATGCAGCGCGTCGAAGCCGGCGAGTCCAGCGACCCGCACGTGCGCGTGCTGGACCGGCTGGCGCTGGAACTGGACGACCGCGCGCTCGACGTGATCGCCTTCTGGCTGGAGCACACCAACGATGCCGGCTACCTGGAGCAGGCGCCCGACACGCTGGCGCTGCTGGCCTCGGCCCGCTTCGACCTGACCACCGACGCCGTGCTGGGCCTGCGCGAGCGCCTGCTGCGCGGCGAGTTCCCCGGCCTGGCCGCGGCCGACGTGCGCGAATGCCTGCTGGTGCAGCTGGACTGCCTGCAGGGTCGCGTGCCGGCGCGCCACATCGCCCGCCGCATCGTCACCGAAGGCCTGGCACTGCTGGCCGCCCACGAATACGACGCCCTCGCCCGCCTGCTGGACCTGGACACCGCCCAGGTCATGGAAGGCGTGCGCCTGGTGCTGTCGCTGGACGCCCGCCCGGGCGCCTCGCTGGCCCCCGCCCCGACCGGCTACATCGTGCCGGACGTGGTTGCCTGGCACGCCGACTGCGCCTGGCGCGTGGCGCTGAACCCGGCCACCACGCCGCGCATCCGCGTGAATGCCATGCAGGAGCGCGCCCTGGACCAGGCCGAGCCGTCGGAAGGCGCCGGCAAGCTGCGCGAGATGTTGCAGGAAGCCCGCTGGCTGACCCGTGGCCTGTCGATCCGCTACGACACCCTGCTGCGCACCGCGCGCGCCATCGTCGAGCGCCAGGCCGGCTTCCTGACCCAGGGCGACGAGGCGATGGCCCCCCTGACCCTGAAGGAAGTCGCCGACGCCATCGGCATGCACGAGTCCACGGTCTCGCGCATCACCACCGGCAAGTACATGCAGACCCCGCGCGGCACCTTCGAGCTGAAGCACTTCTTCGCGGTGCGCCTGGAAGGCGCCAACGTGTCCGGCCCGGCCGTGCGCGCCATGGTGCGCCGCCTGATCGACTCCGAGCCGGCCGGCAAGCCGCTGGCCGACGAGGCGATCGCCGGCCTGCTGGCCCGCCAGGGCATCCACATCGCCCGCCGAACTGTGGCGAAGTACCGGGAACAGCTCGATATCGCTCCCGCCCGGGAACGCCGACGCGCTACCGTATCCGTCTTGGCCAAGGCTGGATAACGGAGCACGACCGTAATGAGCAAGATCACCGTACTGCTGGTGGACGACCACGAAGGTTTCATCAACGCCGCCCTGCGCCACCTGCGCAAGGTGGAGTGGCTGGACGTCGTGGGCCGCGCCAGCAACGGCCTGGAAGCCATCGAGCGCTCCGAGACCCTGCGTCCGGACGTGGTGCTGATGGACCTGGCCATGCCGGAGATGGGTGGCCTGCAGGCCACCCGCCTGATCAAGACGCAGGACGCACCGCCTTTCATCGTGATCGCCAGCCATTTCGACGACGCCGAACACCGCGAACACGCGATGCGGGCCGGCGCCGACGACTTCGTCAGCAAGCTTTCCTACATCCAGGAAGTCTTGCCCATCCTCGAAAAATTCAAAGACAGCCGCCATGAGTGAATCCCGCATCCTCGTCATCGACGCCGACGCTACCCGTGCCGAACGCCTGGCCGGACTGCTCGAGTTCATGGACCTGACGCCCCGCTGGGTTTCCAGCGCCGGTGACGTGGATGTCCGTCGTGCCCGCCAGCACGACTGGCTGGCCGTGGTGGTCGGCTCGCTCGACGACCAGAAGGCCGCCGACACCTTCTTCGCCTGGCTGGGCAAGGCCCAACTGCCGCCGCCGGTGCTGCTGCTGGAAGGCGACACCGCCGGCTTCGCCGCCGCCCACGGCCTGCACGAGGCCGGCGTCTGGGCGCTGGAAAGCCCGATCCGCCACGCGCAGCTGGAAGCCTGCCTGCGCCGTGCCAGCCTGAAGCGGCTGGATACCGAACACCAGGCGCAGCAGGTCAGCACCAGTGGCCCGACCGGCAACAGCCCGGCCGTCGTCCGCCTGCGCCGCATGATCGAGCAGGTCGCCAGCTTCGACACCACCGTGCTGGTGCTGGGCGAGTCCGGCACCGGCAAGGAAGTGGTGGCCCGCGCCATCCACGACCAGTCGCCGCGCCGCGACGGGCCGTTCGTGGCGATCAACTGCGGCGCCATCCCGCCGGACCTGCTGGAGAGCGAACTGTTCGGCCACGAGAAAGGCGCCTTCACCGGTGCGCTGAGCGCCCGCAAGGGCCGCTTCGAGATGGCCGAGGGCGGCACCCTGCTGCTCGACGAAATCGGCGACATGAGCCTGCCGATGCAGGTCAAGCTGCTGCGCGTGCTGCAGGAGCGCAGCTTCGAGCGCGTCGGCGGCAACCAGACCATCCGCTGCAACGTGCGCGTGATCGCCGCCACCCACCGCAACCTGGAAGCGCGCATCGCCGACGGCCACTTCCGCGAAGACCTGTTCTACCGCCTCAACGTGTTCCCCATCGAGATGCCGGCGCTGCGCGAGCGCGCCGACGACCTGGCTGACCTGGTGATGACCATCGCCGCCCAGCTGTCCCGCACCGGCCGTGGCGAAGTCCGCTTCGCCAGCGACACCCTGCAGGCGCTGCGCACCTACGCGTGGCCGGGCAACGTGCGCGAACTGACCAACCTGGTCGAGCGCCTCGCCGTGCTGCACCCGGGTGGCCTGGTCCGCATGGCCGACCTGCCCAAGCGCTACCAGCCGGAAGGCATGGAGTTGCCGGCCGTCGAAACTCCGGCACCGGTCGCCGCCGCCCCTGCCGCCACCCCGTCGCTGGCGCCCGTCGCCGTCGTGGCGGCCGCGGTGACCCCGGCCGACCGCCTGCCCGAAGCCGGCATCGACCTGCGCGAGCACATCGCCCAGATCGAACTGAACCTGATCCGCGACGCGCTGGACCGCGCCGGTGGCGTGGTCGCCCACGCCGCCCAGCTGCTGGGCCTGCGCCGCACCACGCTGGTGGAAAAGCTGCGCAAGTACGGCATCGAACGCGAAGACGTCGCGCTGGCGACGGAAAACTGACTGGCGGCGGGCGTGGTTTCCGGCACGGGTCTTGCAACTGATCAGGCAAGACATTCCGACGACCGAAGCACCCGCCCATGTCCGACGTCACCTCCATCCTCTCGCAGATCCGCAGCTACCAGCACCAGGTCGGTACGCGTGCGCTGGAGCCGATGCCGAATCCGGGCGCGTTCACGCCCAACCGGGTCGGCCTGGAGCAGCCGGGCGTCAAGGCGCCGAGTTTCGGCGACACGCTGCAGAACGCGCTGGAAGGCGTGAACAACGCGCAGAAGACCTCCGGCGCGCTGGCACAGGCCTTCGAACTCGGTGATCCGCGCGCGGACCTGGCGCGGGTGATGGTGGCCGCGCAGCAGTCGCAGGTCGCATTCCGCGCCACCGTCGAAGTACGCAACCGCCTGGTGCAGGCCTACCAGGACGTCATGAACATGCCGCTGTAAGCGGCGCCCCTTCCACGCCCACCCTCCTACCTAGAACCGACCCGTCGCCATGGCCCTCACGCTCTCCAAGGAAGCCCTGAAGGAATCGCTGACCGCCGACAAGGCCGGCGCAGCGCTGACCAAGATCCAGGACGCGCGCGTGTTCAAGCAGATGGGCACGCTGCTGCTGATCGCCGGCGCGGTGGCCGTGGGCATGATGGTGTTCTTCTGGTCGCAGAAGCCGGCCTACACCCCGCTCTACACCGGCCTGGACGCCAAGGCGACCGCCGAAGCGACCGACATGCTGCGCGCGGCGCAGATCCCGTTCCAGCTGGACCAGGGCACCGGCGCGATTTCCGTGCCGGAAGAAAACCTGCACGACGCCCGCCTGAAGCTGGCCGGCGCCGGCCTGGCCGAAAGCGGCCGCCTGGGCTTCGAGATGATGGAGCGCGACCCGGGCTTCGGCGTCAGCCAGTTCGTCGAGAACGCGCGCTACCAGCACGCGCTGGAAACCGAACTGGTCCGCACGATCACCACGCTGCGCCCGGTCCGCGACGCGCGCGTGCACCTGGCCATCCCCAAGCCGTCCGCCTTCACCCGCCAGCGCGAAGTCGCCAGCGCGTCGGTGGTGCTGGACCTGCGCTCCGGCGCCATGCTGGAACGCAACCAGGTGGACGCCATCGTGCACCTGGTGTCGTCGTCGATCCCCGACCTGGCGCCCGAGCGCGTCACCGTGGTCGACCAGAGCGGCCGCATGCTGACCATCAGCGATCCGAACAGCGAGGCCGCGCTCAACGCTGCGCAGTTCGAACGCGTGCGCAAGCTGGAAACCTCGTTCAACGACCGCATCCGCGAACTGCTGGAGCCGCTGACCGGCCCCGGCCGCGTCAACGCCGAAGTCGCCGTGGACATGGACTTCTCGGTCACCGAGGAAGCCCGCGAGACCTTCGCCAACGATCCGGCCAAGATCCGCAGCGAGCAGGTCAGCCAGAACACCACCAACGCCGGCACCGGCCCCGAGGGCGTGCCCGGCGCGACCAGCAACACGCCACCCGGCCCGAACGCCGCGGCCGCCGCCGCGCCGAATCCCGCCGCACCGGTGGAAACCTCCAGCAGCGCCACGCGCAACTTCGAGATGGACCGCACGCTGCAGCACACGCGCCAGCCGGCCGGTCGCGTGCGCCGCGTCACCGCCGCCGTGCTGGTCGACCACGTGCCGCGCACCGGCGAGAACGGCAAGACCGTGATGACCGCGCTGGACGCCGCTACGCTGACGCGCATCGAGGCGCTGGTGAAGGAAGCCGTCGGCTTCGACGCCGCCCGCGGCGACTCGGTTTCGGTCATGAATGCCCCGTTCGTCCGCGAGGCCGAAGCGCCGGTGGACGTGCCGTTCTGGGAGAGCCCGTGGCTGCACAACCCGATGGTGCGCGACATCGCGCGCTACGGCCTGGGCGCGCTGGTCGTCATCGCGCTGCTGTTCGGCGTGCTGCGCCCGGCCATGCGCCAGATCATCAGCCCGGCCACCAAGCACAAGCGCGACGACGATGAAGGCATCGACGTCAGCGTGATGGACGAGGACGGCGACGAGGACGGCGTGGTCGCCACGCTGTCGCACGAACACGCGCCGCCGATGCGCGCCCTGCCCTCCGACGCTTACGAAGATCGCCTGCGCCAGGCCCGCGAAGCGGTGAAGACCGACTCCAAGCAGGTCGCGCAGGTGGTCAAGGACTGGGTGGCCAGCGATGAATAACGTACCGGACACCTCGCTGACCGGCGTGCAGCGCGCCGCCGTGCTGCTGCTCTCGCTGGGCGAGGAAGACGCCGCCGAAGTGCTCAAGCACATGAACGCCAAGGAGGTGCAGAAGCTCGGCATCGCCATGGCCACCATCTCCGGCATCAGCCGCGAGCAGGTGATGCAGGTGATGTCCAACTTCGGCGAGGCGCTGGACAAGCAGACCTCGCTGGGCATGGGCGCCGACGACTATGTGCGCAAGGTGCTGGTGCAGGCGCTGGGCGAAGACAAGGCCGGCAGCCTGATCGACCGCATCCTGCTGGGCCGCAACACCACCGGCCTGGACACGCTGAAGTGGATGGACCCGCGCGCGATCTCCGACCTGGTCCGCAACGAGCACCCGCAGATCATCGCCATCGTGCTCGCCCACCTCGACAGCGACCAGGCCGCCGACACGCTGAAGCTGCTGCCCGAGCGCACCCGCACCGACGTGCTGCTGCGCATCGCCACGCTGGACGGCATCCCGCCGAACGCGCTGAACGAGCTCAACGAGATCATGGAGCGCCAGTTCGCCGGCAACCAGAACCTCAAGGCCTCCAGCATCGGCGGCGTGAAGGTCGCGGCCAACATCCTCAACTTCATGGATTCCGGCCAGGACCAGGTGATCCTGGGCAACATCACCCAGGTCGACGCCGACCTCGGCTCGCGCATCCAGGACCTGATGTTCGTGTTCGACAACCTGGCCGACCTGGGCGACCGCGAACTGCAGGCGCTGCTGCGCGAAGTCCCGAACGATCGCCTGGGGCTGGCGCTGCGCGGCGCCGACGCCAAGGTGAAGGAAAAGATCACCCGCAACATGTCGCAGCGCGCCGCGCAGATCCTGCTCGAGGACATGGAAGCGCGCGGCCCCGTGCGTCTGTCCGACGTCGAAGGCGCGCAGAAGGAAATCCTCGCCATCGTCCGCCGCCTGGCTGACCAGGGCGTCATCGCCCTCACCGCCAGCGCCGAGGAGATGGTATGAGCACGCCCTCGCCGCTGCGCTGGATGCCGGCCCCGCTCGACGTGGTGGTGTCCGACACTGTCGTCGAACAGGATGCGCCGCCGCTGGTGCCGCCGACCCTGGAAGAGATCCAGGCGATCCAGGACGCCGCGTACCGCGAAGGCCTGGAACGCGGCCTGGCCGAAGGCCATGCCGACGGTCTCGCCCAGGGCCAGGCCGACGTGCGTCGCCTCGCCGCGCAGATGGAAGGCATCCTCGACAACTTCTCGCGTCCGCTCGACCGGCTGGAAAACGAAGTCGTCGCCGCGCTGTCCGAACTCGCCGTGCGCATCGCCGGCGCACTGGTCGGCCGCGCCTACCAGACCGATCCCGTGCTGCTGCAGGAACTGGCCACCACCGCGCTGGACGCCGTCGGCGGTTCGCAGCGTGAAGTGGAACTGCGCCTGCACCCGGACGACATCGCCGCGCTGACGCCGGTGCTGGCGATGACCGCCCATACCCGCCTGACGGCCGACACGTCGCTGAGCCGCGGCGACCTGCGTGTGCATGCGGAGAGCGTCCGCATCGACGGCACGCTGGAAGCCCGCCTGCGCGGCGCGCTGGAAACCGTCCTGAACCGCGGGGCACGCGCATGAGTGCACAGCCGCTCGAGTGGCTCACTGCACGCGACCTGCGCCTGTCGGCGCGGCTGTCGCAGATCAATCCCGAACTGGGCGGCCGCGGCCTGATCCGTGAAGGCATCCTGCGCCGCGCCGTCGGCCTGACCCTGGAAGCGATCGGCTGCGAAGCGCCGATGGGCGCGACCTGCAAGGTCGAAGTCGTCGACGGCGGCTGGGTCGATGCCGAAGTCGTCGGCTTCTCGGGCGAACGTACCTATCTGATGCCCAGCGCCGAACTGCACGGCCTGCTGCCGAACGCGCGCGTGGTGCCGTCGCGTCGCCGCGGCGGCGTGGAAGTCGGCGAAGGCCTGCTCGGCCGCGTCATCGACAGCGATGGCATCCCGCTCGACGGCCGCGGCCCGATCCGCGCCGAAGGCAGCGTCAGTCTGGCCGGCGTGGCTATCAATCCGCTGTCGCGTGAACCCATCACCCAGCCGCTCGATGTCGGCGTGCGCGCGATCAACGCGCTGCTGCCGATCGGCCGCGGCCAGCGCGTCGGCCTGTTCGCCGGCTCCGGCGTCGGCAAGTCCACGCTGCTGGGCATGATGACCAAGTACACCGCCGCGGACGTCATCGTCGTGGGCCTGATCGGTGAACGTGGTCGCGAAGTCCGCGACTTCGTGGAGACCACGCTGGGTCCCGCCGGCCTGGCGCGTGCCGTCGTCGTGGCCAGTCCCGCCGACCGTCCGCCGCTGGCGCGCTTGCAGGGCGCGTACCGCGCGACCGCGATCGCCGAATGGTTCCGCGACCAGGGCCTCAACGTGCTGCTGCTGATGGACTCGCTGACCCGCTTCGCCCAGGCGCAGCGCGAGATCGGCCTGTCGGTCGGCGAGCCGCCCACCACGCGCGGTTATCCGCCTTCCGTGTTCGCGCGCCTGCCGGCGCTGGTTGAACGCGCGGGCAACGGTGCCAAGGGTCGTGGTTCGATCACCGCGTTCTACACCGTGCTGACCGAAGGCGACGATCCGCAGGATCCGATCGCTGATGCCGCGCGCGCGATCCTCGACGGCCACATCCTGCTGTCGCGCCGCGTCGCCGACGCCGGCCTGTATCCGGCGATCGACGTGGAGTCGTCGGTCAGCCGCGTGGTCACCGAAATCGCCGACGAGACCTGGCGCGACCGCATCCGCAAGCTCAAGCGCCTGCTGTCGGCCTACAACAGCAACCGCGACCTGATCGCCATCGGCGCCTACCAGCGCGGCAACGATCCGACCGTGGACGAGGCACTGGAACGCTGGCCGGAGATCGTCGAGTTCCTCGGCCAGGACGTGGCGCACGCCGCCGACCTGCCGAGCAGCCGCGCCGCCCTGGAATCCCTGATCCAACGCAACCTCGCCGCCGGCATTCCCCTGCCGCCCGGCCTGCAGTAACGCCAAGGAACCCCCACGATGATGCAGTCCCGCCGAATCGATCCCCTGCTGCGCCGCGCGCAGGAGCACGAGGATTCCGTCGCCCGCGACCTGGCCGAGCGCCAGAACACGCTGGCGCAGCACGAATCCCGCCTGGAGGAACTGCGCCAGTACGCCGAGGACTACGCCAACAGCCAGATGGCCGCGACCAGCCCGGCGCAGCTGGCCAATCGCCGCGCCTTCCTCGAGCGCATCGACCAGGCGCTCAAGCAGCAGCTGCAGAACGTCGACCGCAGCCGCGCCAGCGTGGACATCGAACGCGACCGTCTGCTGCTGGCCAGCCGCGACAAGCAGGTGCTGGAACAGCTGGCCGCCAGCTACCGCGTGCAGGAAAAACTGATCGTCGACCGCCGCGACCAGCGCGAGATGGACGACGTGGGCGCGCGCCGCGCACGCCTGGCCGCCACCGCTCGCGAGAACGAGGACGCCTGATGCCGTCACCGACGTCCGCGCTGTCCTTCGCCACCAAGGCTCCCGCGTCCGCGCCGTCCGGCAGCGGCGTCGCGGCCAACGACGACGCCTCCGCAGCGAAGAAGCCGGCGTTCGACGACATGGTCCGCCGTCCTGCGAAGCGCGATGACGCACCACGGACGCCCGAGACGCGCGCCAACGGGGCCAAGGAACCCGTCAGGCAGCGCGCCGACACCGCCGCGCGCAAGCAGGACGACACCACGCGTACGAAAGGCGACGACGACAAGCCGGAAGACACTGACGCCGCCCCTGCCGCGCCACCGACCCTGCTGGAACTGCCGCCGATCCTCGCGGCGCTGCCCACCGACGCCACAGCCCCCGCACTGACCGATCCGCTCGGCAATCCGCTTCTCGGTGGCGCCCAGCCCGCCGCCGGCACCGCCACGCCCGATGCTCTGCTGTCCGGCGCTCGCGCCGCCCTGTCGGCGCTGCCCGGCGCCCTCGGCGCCGCCCCGGCCATCGCCTCTCCGGAGGCCGGCGACGCCGCCCAGCCCGCCACGACAGACGCGACATCGTCCCTGCCGACTGCAGCCGCGGCCGCAAGCGACAGCAAGGCGCCACTGCAGAACCTGCTGTCGTTCGCCGCGCACCTGGCCTCCGGGCAAGTGGCGGCCGCGGTGCCGGACGCGATCAACCTGGGCCGCGACCTCGTCGATGCCTTCCGCAACGAGGACGGCGACGCGGCCCCGACGACCAACGTGCTGGCAGGCGTGGGCGCATCGAACGGATCGCTCGGCCTGTCGCGCACCGAAACCGTCAACGCGATGGAAGCGCCCAGCGCCGACCTGCAGGGTGGCCACTTCGACGAAGACATCGGCGATGCCGTGCGCTGGATGGCCGACCAGAAGATCGGCCACGCCCACATCAAGGTCACCCCGAACGAGCTGGGCACGGTCGAGATTCGCCTGCGCCTGGAGGGCGACCGCGTGCATGCGGACTTCGCCAGCGCCCAGGCCGACGTCCGCCAGGCCCTGGAAAGCAGCCTGCCCCGCCTGCGCGACATGCTGGGCCAGCACGGCTTCCAGCTCGCCCACGCCGACGTGGGCCAGCAGCACGCCCCGCCCTCGCAGGGCGGTGGCTCGCACGCCGGTGACGGCAGCGGCGACGCAGGAGAACCCGCCTCCGAAGCACCGCGCAGCGTCCGCATGACGGCGCGCGGACTGGTGGACGCGTACGCCTGATGGTTCACCTGCCGGTGGACCCGATTGTGGGAGCGACGTAAGTCGCGAACGCCGTCTCCGGGTGGCCGGGCGCATCGGAGACCAGGCGATGCGTGACGGCTATCGCGACTTACGTCGCTCCCACACCGAAAACCGTCTCGGCTGACGTCCCGTCAAAACTCCGTCGGCCTTCCCCGTCCATCACGGCACACCGCTTGCATCACCTGGGCTGACCCCTCAGGAGATCCACCGCCGTGGCAGCCGCCGACAAGAACGCAAGCAAGTCCAAGTCCGACAAGGGCGACAAGCCCAAGGGCGGCAAGTCGATGCTGACCATCGGTCTGGTGGCCGTCATTGCCGCCGGCGCCGCCGGTGGCGGTGCCTGGTACTTCACCAGCCACGGTGCGAAGGAAGAGAAGGCCGAAGCCCCCGCCGCGAAGAAGCCCGGCGAAGTGCCGGCACCGGCCCAGTACTTCGCGCTGGAACCGCCTTTCGTCGTCAACCTGGTCGGTGAGACCGGCGGCGCGCGCTACCTGCAGGTGGAAGTGCAGCTGATGACCCGCGACCCCGAGTCGCTGAAGGCCATCGAACTGCACGCGCCGGCGATCCGCGCGCGCCTGCTGATGCTGTTCGCCCAGCAGGATGCCGCCGGCCTGATGTCGCGCGAGGGCAAGGAGCGCCTGCAGAACGCCGCCCTCGGCGAAGTGAAGGCGTTGCTGGTGGCCGAAACCGGCAAGCCCAGCGCCGAGTCGCTCCTGTTCACCAGCTTCGTGATGCAGTGACGGAACCCCGCCGCCATGATGACCAGTGACCTGCTGTCGCAAGACGAGATCGACGCCCTGCTCAACGGCGTCGATTCCGGCGCGATCGAGACCGAGGAGCCGCCGCACGACCCGACCGTCGCGCGGACCTACGATTTCGCCAGCCAGGACCGCATCGTGCGCGGACGGCTGCCGACGCTGGAGATGATCAACGAGCGCTTCGTGCGCACGTGGCGCATCGGCCTGTTCAACCTGCTGCGCCGCTCGGCCGAACTGTCGGTGCGCGGCATCGAGACCATCAAGTTCAGCGACTACCTGCATTCGCTGTACGTGCCCACCAACCTCAACCTGGTCAAGTTCAAGCCGCTGCGCGGCGTGGGCCTGATCGTGTTCGAACCGAAGCTGGTGTTCACCATGGTGGACAACTTCTTCGGTGGCGACGGCCGCTACCCGGCCAAGATCGAAGGCCGCGAGTTCACCGCTACCGAGATGCGCGTGATCCAGTTGCTGCTGAAGCAGACCTTCGCCGACCTGGTCGACGCCTGGGCGCCGGTGATGCCGGTGGACTTCGAATACATCACCAGCGAAGTGAATCCGCATTTCGCCAACATCGTCAGCCCGCGCGAGTACGTGGTCGTCAGCCGCTTCCACGTGGAGCTGGACGGCGGTGGCGGCGACCTGCACGTCACCCTGCCCTATTCGATGCTGGAGCCGATCCGCGAACTGCTCGACGCCGGCATCCAGTCCGACCGCGTGCATGACGACGACAGCTTCCGCGTCACCATGCACGAGCAGCTGCGCACCGCCGAAGTCACCGTTTCCAGCGTACTGGCCGAGAAGCGCATCAACCTGCGCGAACTGACCCGCCTCAAGGTCGGCGACATCCTGCCGATCGACCTGCCCAAGTCGGTGCCGGTCTGTGTCGAACAGGTGCCGGTGTTCAGCGGCGAGTTCGGCATCTCCAACGGCCGGAACGCCGTGAAGATCACCGCCCATCACCCGCCCGGCAGCCGCCACCCGTCCGCTCCCGCCCGCCACGCCCTTGCACCCGTCGCCTTCCAGGACGCCACGCCATGATTCCCGAGAACGAAGAAGCCCTCGCCACCGCCTTCGGCGACACCGAGCTCGCCACCAGCGAGGCGCATGCCGCGCACGACGCCGACATGAGCCTGGACGTCATCCTCGACGTGCCGGTGACGCTGTCGCTTGAAGTCGGCCGCACCCGCATGCCGATCCGCAATCTGCTGCAGCTCAACCAGGGCTCGGTGGTGGAACTGGAGCGCGGCGCCGGCGAACCGCTCGACGTATTCGTCAACGGCACGCTGATCGCGCACGGCGAAGTCGTGGTGGTCAACGACCGCTTCGGCGTGCGCCTGACCGACGTGGTCAGCCCCAGCGAACGCATCCGTCGCCTGCGCTGAGCCGATCGCCATGCACGCCTTCGCCCTGCTCGCCACCGCGGCCGCTCCCGCCCAGAAGATCGGACAGCACGCGCCATCCACGCCCGGCATCGGCGGTGCGCTGGTCGGCCTGATCCTGGTACTGGGCCTGATCCTCGGCCTGGCCTGGCTGCTGAAGCGCATGCCCGGCGCCGGCCTCGGCATCCGCCCCAGCGAACAGCTGCGCGTGGTGTCCATGCTGTCGGTCGGCGCCAAGGAGCGCGTGATGGTGATCGAAGTCGGCAAGGAACAACTGCTGATCGGCGTGAGCGCCGGCGGCATCACCACGCTGCACACGCTGCCCGAACCCCTGGTCGTCGCGCCCGCGCCGACGATGCCCAACTTCGCCGAACTGCTGGCCAAGCGCCTGCGTAAAGAGTCCTGAGATGCGTCGCTTCATCCTCTCCCTGATCTGCCTGCTGTGGCTGGCCGCGCCGACGCTGGCGTTCGCGCAGGCCACCACCACGCCTGCCGCTGCGCCGGCTGCCACACCGGCTGCGCCTGCCGCACCGACGGCGCCCGCACTGCCGACGCTGCCGAACGTCAACGTCGGCCAGGTCGGCGACAACACCGTCAGCCTGCCGCTGCAGACGTTGCTGCTGATGACGGCGATCACGCTGATCCCGTCCGCGCTGCTGGCGATGACCGCCTTCACCCGCATCATCATCGTGCTGGGCCTGCTGCGCCAGGCACTGGGCACCGGCCAGACGCCGTCCAACCAGGTGCTGGTGGGCCTGGCCTTGTTCCTCACCATGCTGGTGATGATGCCGGTCGGCGAAAAAGCCTGGGCACAGGGCATGGCGCCCTACCTCAACGGCCAGATCGATTTCTCCACCGCGTGGACGCTGACCACCGGCCCGCTGCGCGACTTCATGCTGGCGCAGGTCCGCGAAACCGATCTGATGACCTTCGCCGGCCTGGCGGGCCACACCAGCTACACGGGTCCGGCCGACGTGCCGTTCCCGATCGTCGTCGCCTCGTTCATCACCAGCGAACTGAAGACCGCGTTCGAGATCGGCTTCCTGATCTTCATCCCGTTCGTGATCATCGACCTGGTCGTGGCCAGCGTGCTGATGTCGATGGGCATGATGATGCTGTCGCCGATGCTGGTGTCCGCACCGTTCAAGATCCTGCTGTTCGTGCTGGTCGACGGCTGGGTGCTGATCGTCGGCTCGCTCGCCGCCAGCTTCAACGGCGTCTGAGGAGCCCACGATGAGTCCCGAAACCGCCCTCACCGAACTTCGCGGTGGCCTGGAGATCGCGCTCTGGGTCGGAGGTCCGCTGCTGCTGGTCGTCCTCGTCGTCGGTGTGGTCATCGGCGTGATCCAGGCCGCGACGCAGCTCAACGAACCCACCATCGCCTTCGTCGCCAAGGCCATCGCGCTGACGGCCGCGTTGTTCGCCACCGGCAGCTACCTGCTCGGCGTACTCGTGGAGTACACCACCACGCTGTTCCAGCGCCTGCCGCACCTGATCGGCTGACGCAGCGGATACGACGCGATGGATGCCGCCACCCAGATGGTGATCGATGGCCAGCAGGCCTTCGGCATGATCAACGCCATCCTGTGGACGATGCTGCGTACCGGCGCGCTGTTGATGGCGGCACCGCTGATCGGCACGCGCGCGGTATCGGTGCGTGTGCGCGTCATCATCGCAGGCGCGCTGGCGATGGCGCTGGCACCGTTGCTGCCGGGCACGCCCGACCGCATCGCCTTCGATGCCAGCACCGTGCTCAACGTGGCGCGCGAACTCGCCGTCGGCGCCAGCATGGGCTTCATGCTGCGGCTCGCGTTCGAAGCCGGCGCGATGGCCGGTGAACTGATCTCGCAAGGCACGGGCCTGGCGTTTGCGCAGATGTCGGATCCACTGCGTGGCGTGAACTCGGGCGTGGTCGGCCAGTGGTTCTACCTGGCGTTCGGCCTGCTGTTCTTCACCGTCAACGGCCACCTTGCGCTGGTGTCGCTGCTGGTGGACAGCTATCGCTCCTTGCCGATCGGCACCGCGCTGCCCGATGTGCAACAGATGCTGGAAGTCGCGCCGATGCTGTTCACCCACATCCTGCGCGCGGCCGTGGGCCTAGCCTTGCCGGTGATGGTGGCGATGCTGGCCGTGAACCTGGCGTTCGGCGTGCTCGGCCGCGCCGCGCCCGCACTGAACCCCATCCAGCTCGGCCTGCCCACTGCGCTGCTGCTGGGCCTGTTCCTGCTGGCGTTGCTGGCGGGTGAACTGGGTCCTCCCGTGCAGCGCGTTTTTGACCTTTCCTTTGATGCGGCGCGGCAACTCACCGCATAAAGAAATCGTGGTTACCTTTGTAAAACAGTGCTGAAACGCACAGTTGGCGGGCATCGCGTGTCGCTTTCACATCGCGTTTGCGTTCCCTGTTCCACTAAATGCATGAATTTGTGCAGAATGGGGACGAGGGAGCTGCAACATACGCCTGCGCACGGACTGGAGCTGATCCAGCCCGACGCAGTGGCGCTCCCCCCGCGAAAAGGAGATTGCCTGTGAACCACAGCCCGACCCACAAGCGACGCACCAGTCAGGAAACGCGGGAGGCCGTGCTCGCCGCCGCACGCCGGCTCTTCTTCACCAAAGGATTCGACCAGACCACGCTGATGGACCTGGGCGAGGAAACGGGACTCAGCGCCCGCGGTGTGATCCTGCACTTCGAAACCAAGGCCGACATCATCGCCACGCTGCTGATCCGCGACTACACCGCGCGCAAGGCACCGATGGTGGAACGTCCCCAGGGATCGACGCATGCGCAGCGCATCCTCGATTTCTATTTCTGGACGGCACGCGAAGACGCCGCCAACTTCATCGCCTTCCCCGCCCTGTGGAGCGTGTCGGCACGCTGGTCGCCGGCGGTCGAAGCCGAAATGAATTCCGCCCTGCGCCGCATGCGCGAACCGGTGCGTCTCGAACTGAGTCGCGGCATGGGCGCCGGCGAATTCCGCGGCGTCGACATCCAGCACGCCGACGAGATGATCTGGCAAAGCTACCAGCACGGCCTGCGTGCGGTGTCCGTCAACGGCGGCACGCCGGCGATGGCCGTGCCGCAAGTGTTCAAGACGCTGGAAGCGCTGTCGGCCTGAAGCAGCGCCCACCGGAAATACGTTTACAAGAATGCGAACGGCCTCCTTGCGGAGGCCGTTCTCTTTACGGCGTTGGAAAGATCGCTCAATCGCGACCGTTGGCCTTGCCGTTGTTGCCCTTCCCATTGCCTTTGTTGCCGTTGCCTTTACCCGCGTGGCCTGCGTGGTCAGGTTTGCCGCCCTGGCCCGGCGAAGAAGACTTGCCGCGGCCTGGCCCGTGCTGCGCCCAGTCGACGCTGACGCGCTGATCGATGCGGATCGGATAGCCCCACCGGTCATAGGTGCCCACCGCACCATTCTTCAGTGCATGGAAAGCCGGCGAACCGGGCTTGATTCCCATCTGCTTTGCCAGGTTGCCCCAGCCCTGTCCGGGATTCCGCTCATAGCGATTCACCACGTCTAGACAGGGAATCCCCAGCGCACGCGCGATGGCACAAGCGAAGTACACATCCGCCGGTGCCCAGCCCCGACGGTCCAGCAGGTCAAGGACGAGTGAACGCGGGGCGCCGTAGTGGCCGGTCATCTCCGACACGAACGGATCGTGGTACCGCCGTCCGTAATCGTTGATCTCGCCGAGCCGCGTGTCGACCCATACATCCCCGGTACGGACGTTGTAGCCCACGGTCTGCGCCTTGGCCGGCACGGTTGATGCGATGGCCCAGACGAGCAATGCCGCCACGGCCGCGATCTTCAATGTCTTCATGCAACACTTCCTCTCAAGGGTGGGCGCGAGTCTTCGTCGTCCCCGGTGAATACGCGATGAGGCGCCGCAGAACGCGCATTACCGCGCATTTCCGCTCCCCGGCAAGCGTGATCTCCATCACTCCCCTCATTCTGCAACCGCCTACACTGCGCGGGCCCGCGCGGCGCTGTTCCGTCCGCTTATCCGATTTCCGTTGAGCACGTCACCTCCCGACCATCACCGTCCGCACCCGGCCTTATCGATGAAGCCGAAACGCCGCGACTTCCGCCTGGACATCATCGTCCTGCTGGGTTCCATCACGGCGGTAACGATCGCTTCGTTCGGTGCGTACCGCGGCTGGCAAGGAAACTGGTCGCAGGCCGCCTTCGACCTGATCGTCGTGGCCGCAGTCGCGGCGCCCGTGCTCTACGCCTGGCGCGGTGGCGACAGCCTGCGCGCCGGCAATGTTTTGGCGGCACTCAATTCCTGTGCGACGTTCGGTGCCTGCCTGATGCTGGGCCACACGGCGCTCGCTTGGACATACCTGGTGCTGCTGACCAACTTCTTCGTCGCCCACCGCTGGATGGCGGTGGGCTGCAACGTCGCGCTGATCCTGGGCATGCAGCTGATCCCCGGCTTCTTCCACGATGGCGTGCATGCGGTGTCGGTATTCGTCAGCGCGGGGCTGATCACCGTGTTCTCGCTGATCTTCGCCTCGCGCACGCAGGACGACCGCGTACAGCTCGAGCGCCTGGCCGCGATCGATTCACTCACCGGCGTGCCGAACCGGCGCAGCATGGAGCGTGCGCTGGCTGACGCCGTCGACCGGTTCCAGCGCGGCGAATGCTGCTTCGGGCTGGTGGTGCTCGACCTGGACCACTTCAAGGACGTCAACGACCAGTACGGTCATGCGGCCGGTGATGCCGCGATCGCCGACCTCGCCTCGATCCTGCGCTTCGAGATGCGCCGCAATGACCAGGTGTTCCGCTTCGGCGGCGAAGAGTTCGTGGCGCTGCTGGAACTGGAGAGTCGCGAGGCGCTGGAATCAGCCTCCGAGCGGCTACGCAAGGCGGTGCGCGGCGCCCTGCGCGGACCCGGTGGCCGCATCACCATTTCACTGGGTGCGGCCCTGCTGCGGGAACAGGAGAAGACCTGGCACGACTGGTTCTCCCGTGCCGATGCGGCGCTGTATCGCGCGAAGATGGCCGGCCGCGACAGCTACGTGATCGCGGACGACCTGTTCTGACCTGGCGTCAGGCCATCGCCGCACCGCGGCGATGCCACCATCGGTACAGCACCGGCAGTACCACCAGTGTCAGCAGCGTCGACGACACGATGCCGCCGATCACCACCGTGGCCAGCGGTCGCTGCACTTCCGAACCTGCGCCCACGTTGAACGCCATCGGCAGGAAGCCCAGCGATGCGACCAGCGCCGTCATCAGCACGGGCCGCAGGCGACCGAGCGCACCATCGACCACGGCCTCATCCAGCCGCTGGCCCTGCTCGCGTAGCTTGCGGATGAAGGTGATCATCACCAGGCCGTTGAGCACCGCCACGCCCGACAGTGCGATGAAGCCCACGCCCGCGGAAATCGACAGCGGAATGCCGCGCAACGCCAGCGCCACCACGCCGCCCGTCAACGCCAGCGGCACGCCGGTGAATACGATCGTGGCGTCCTTCGCCGAGCCGAACGCCCAGAACAGCAGAACGAAGATCACCACCAGCGTGGCCGGCACCACCACCGCAAGACGCTGGCTGGCCGAGATCAGCTGCTCGAACGTACCGCCGTAGTCGATCCAGTAGCCGGCCGGCAACGACACCTCAGCATTGATGCGATCGCGCAGGTCGTCGACGAAACCGCCGAGATCGCGCCCGCGCACGTTCGCCGTCACCACCACGCGGCGCTTGCCGTTCTCGCGATTCACCTGGTTGGGCCCCAGCGTGGTCTCGATCTTCGCCACCTCGCGCAGCGGCACCGTACCCGGCGTGCCCGAGCGCCAACTGGCTGAACGCGTCGACTCGTCCTCGTTGCCGGCGCCGCCGAGCGGGATGGGTAGATCGTGCAGCGCGGCAGGATCCTGCCGCATCGCTTCCGGCAGGCGCACCACGATGTCGAAGCGACGGTCGCCTTCGAACAGCTGTCCTGCCACTTCGCCTCCGACTGCCGTCGCGACCGTGTCCTGCACGTCACCGGGATTCAGACCGTAACGGATCAGCGCTTGCCGATCCGGCGTGATGGTGAGCAGCGGCAGGCCGGTTGCCTGTTCGATGCGCACGTCGGCTGCACCCTCGATGGTCTTGGCGACCGCTTCGATACGTTCACCGACCTCCACCAGCGTGTCGAGGTCGTCGCCGTAGAGCTTGATCGCGACATCGGCACGCACGCCGGAAATCAGCTCGTTCATGCGCATCTGGATCGGCTGGGTGAATTCATAGTTGTTGCCCGGGATCTCGGCGACCGCTTTCTCTATCTCCGCGACCAGCGTCACCTTCGGTTTGCGCGGATCCGGCCACTGGCTGCGCGGCTTCAGCATCACGAAAGTGTCGGCGACTGAGGGCGGCATCGGATCTGTCGCCACTTCGGCCGTGCCGAGCTTGCCGAACACGCGGTGCACTTCCGGGAACTGCTTGATGCGTTCTTCCAGCGTGGACTGCATGCGCACGGCCTGATCGAGGCTGGTGCCCGGAATACGCATCGCGTGCATCGCGATGTCGCCCTCGTCCAGGCTGGGCACGAACTCGCTGCCCAGTCGCGTGGCCAGCAGGCCGCACAGCACGACCAGCGCGAACGCGCCGCCTGCCACGACCAGACGCTGACGCAACGCCCACGCCAGCACCGGCGCGTAGGCACGACGCGCCCACACCATCACCCGTGTTTCCTTCTCCTGCACGCGACCGCGCAGGAACAGCGCGATCGCCGCCGGCACGAAGGTCAGCGACAGCACCATCGCACCGCTCAGCGCCAGCACCACGGTGATCGCCATCGGATGGAACATCTTTCCTTCCACGCCGGTGAGCGCGAAGATCGGCAGATACACGGCGGTGATGATGCCGAGGCCGAACAGGCTGGGCCGGATGACTTCCGCGGTCGCCGACGCCGTCGCATCCAGCCGTTCCTCGTCCGTCAGCAGGCGTCCGAGCCGCTGCTGCAGTTCACCGAAGCGGCGCAGGCAGTTCTCGATGATGATCACCGCACCGTCGACGATCAGGCCGAAGTCGAGCGCGCCCAGACTCATCAGATTGCCCGACACACCCCCGCGCACCATCCCGGTCAGGGTGAAGAGCATCGACAGCGGGATCACCGCCGCGGTGATGAGTGCGGCGCGCACGTTGCCCAGCAGGAGGAACAGCACCACCACGACCAGGATCGCGCCTTCGACCAGGTTCTTGGCCACCGTGCGGATGGTACGGTCCACCAGCGAAGTGCGGTCGTACATCGGTTCGGCACGCACGCCGGACGGCAGGCTGCGGTTGGCCTCTGCCAGGCGTGCGGCCACGGCCTGCGAGACCTCACGGCTGTTGGCGCCGATCAGCATGAAGGTGGTGCCCAGCACGACCTCCTTTCCGTCCAGCGTCGCGGCGCCGGTACGCAGCTCCGGGCCCTCGCCGACCTGCGCCACGTCACGCACGCGGATCGGCACGCCATCGCGACGGTCGAGCACGATGTCGCGGATGCCGTCGAGGTCGGCCACCTGCCCCGGTGCGCGCACCAGGAACTGCTGGCCGTTGCGCTCGATGTAACCGGCGCCGACGTTCTGGTTGTTGCGCGCCACCGCCTGCACCACGTCGTGCAGGGTGAATCCCAGCGCGACCAGGCGGGCCGGATCCGGCGTGATGTGGATCTGCCGCGCGAAGCCGCCGATGGTGTTGACCTCGGTGACGCCGGGCACGTTGCGCAGTTGCGGCCGCACCACCCAGTCCTGCAGCGTGCGCAGGTCGGTAGCGGTGTACGGCGTGCCGTCGTCCTTGCGCGCCTTCGCATCGGCTTCCACCGTGTACATGAAGATCTCGCCCATGCCGGTGGCAATGGGCCCCATCTCCGGTTCCAGCCCGGTGGGCAGCTGCGACTTCACCTGCTGGATGCGCTCGCCGACCTGCTGGCGGGCGAAGTACAGGTCGGTGCCGTCCTTGAACACCACCGTCACCTGCGACAGGCCGTAGCGCGAGATCGAGCGTGTGTAGTCCAGGCCCGGCAGGCCGGCCAGCGCGGTCTCCAGGGTGAAGGTCACGCGTTGCTCGGCTTCCAGCGGCGAATAGCCCGGCGCTTCGGTGTTGATCTGCACCTGCACGTTGGTGATGTCGGGGGTGACATCGATCGGCAGTTTGCCGAAGCTCCACACGCCGACCGCGACCAGCGCCAGCGTCAACGCCAGCATCAGCCAGCGATGCGCGATGGCGAAGCGCAGGATGCGCTCCAACGGGCCGCGCGGTTCCTGGTTGGCGTACTCAGTGGTCATGCGAGGCCCCCGATTTCTCGATGTCGGCCTTCACCAGATAGCTCTGTTCAACGACCACCTGATCGCCGGCCTTCAGACCGAACAGCACTTCGACCTGCTGCGCATCGCGCTTGCCCAGCTCGACCGGGCGGATCTCGTAGGTATCGCCGACGCGCACGAACACGACATCCCAGTCGCGGAACGTCTGCAGCGACGCAAGCGGTACCACCATCGCCGCCGGCTGCTGTTCCACGGTGATGCGCGCCTTTACCGCCGAACCGGGGCGCCACAGGCCGTCGCTGTTCTCCAGCGTGGCGCGCGCCACCGTGCTCTGGCTGGCGGTGGCCGTGCCGGGCAGCACGCGCTCCAATGTGGTCTGCGCGGTGACGCCGTCGCTCAGCCGCGTCACCGTGACCGGCACGCCGGGCACGATGTGCTGCGCGTCGGCACCGAAGATATGCAGATCCACCCACAGCGTGGACAGGTCGGCGACCTCGAACAAGGTCATCCCCTCGCCCGCCACGCTGCCGACGCTGGCGTTGCGCGCCAGCACCACGCCACTGATCGGCGAGGTGACCGAGTACGTCGTCAGGCTCAGATTGCTTTCCACCGTCGCCAGCGTCTGCCCGGCCTGCACGCGATCACCGACGTTCACGGCAAGGCGGCGGATCGGGCCCGGAAAGCGCGCGGCGATGTTGGCCACACGGCCTTCGACCGGCGTCAGCAGGCCTTGTACTTCGTGTTCGTCTGCGATCGTGCCGGCCTGCACCGGCGCGACGCGGATACCGGATGCCTCGGCGATCTTCGCGCCGATGGAGGTACGGCCTTCATAGCTGTCGTAGGTCCAGCGCAGGGACTTGCCCTCGACCTTCGCCAGCACTTCGACATCGAACGAATGCGGCTCGCCGACCACGCTCTTCGCCAGCAGGCTGCCATCCGCCTGCGGCTGCAGAACGTGGTTCTCGCGCAGGTTGCCAAGCCGCACGAGGCGGACCTCGACGCTGCCCGCCGTCGCCGGCAACGGCTTGCCGTCGCGGTACAGCCAGGCCTGGTAGGTCGGCGGCGTGCCGGACTCGGCGATCGCCAGTTCGACGGTGAAACCGTCCTGCGTCAGCAGGCGTCCGCCATGCTCACCGCGGGCAGCCTCTTCCGCCCCGTGTTCCTCGCCTTCAGCACCGTGGCCATGGCTATCTTCTGCATGGTCGTCCTTGCCGCCGCAGGCGGCCAGCATCAGCGAAAGCGCCAGCGCGCTCATCAGGGGACGCAATGTCATGGGGTCGTTCCTTCTTCTTGAGCGGCGGGAGCGGCGACAAAGGTCTGCCCGGTGAGCCGCTGGATTTCGATCAGGGCCGCCTGCGCGTCGAGCGCGGCGTCCAGTTGCTGGCGACGCGTCGCCGTGGTCTCGGACTGCAGCTGCGCCCATTCCAGGTAGCTGATGGCGCCACCTCGATAGGCGCGTTCGGCGGCCTGTTCGGCACGCAGCAGCCGGGGCAGCACGTCGTCGCGCGTGCGCTGCACGTCCAGTTGCGCCACGCGGTAGCGGCCATGCGCATCGGTGAGCGTGGAGTACAGCGCGATGTCGCGCGATTCGCGCTCGATCTCCAGTGCTGCCAGGTCCGCTTCGGCCGCACGGATCTCCGGCACCGCGCGGCGCGCACCGCCGAGTGGCACCGAGATACCGCCGACCAGCGCGGTGTCTCGCCCGTCCTGCATGCGGCGCACGCCGACCTGCCAGTCGAGGTCGGGCGTGGACGCGGCGCGTGCCAGCCGGATGCGTGCCTCTCGGATACGGCGCTCGTCGGCGAACTGCGTCAGTTCCGGCGTACCCTCCAGCAGCGAGGCCAATGCATCGACATCGTCGATCGCGGGCAACGCCAGCGGATCGCCTGCGAGCACATCGAAGCGCGGTGCGCGTTCGCCCCATAGCGCGGCCAGATGCTGGCGTGCCGCAGCGTCCTGCTGGTCAGCGCGTGCCAGCGCCAGTTCGGCACGCGCCAACGCCGCCTGCGCGGTCAGCACGACCGACTCGGGCGATGCGCCCGCCTGCAGACGCTGACGCGCGGCGGCAACGGTACGCCGACGCTGCGCGATGTCCTGCTGGGCGATGGCCCGTTGCGCACGTGCGCCGGCGACGGCCAGATAGCGGCGTGCGACATCGGCCAACAGATCGAGGCGCTGCGTTTCGCGCTGCATCGCCAGGGCATCGATGCGGGCCTGCGCCAGCGTGCGGCGCGCGTCCAGCTTGCCGCCGCGCTCCAGCACGCCGGCCAGCGTCAGCGTGGCTTCGGCCTGGCGGATGCCACTGGCGTCGCCGGTGCCGAGGACATTCTCGAGGTCGAGGCCGGCGCGCAGGGCGGGACGCAGCAGGGCCACGTCGCGTTCGGCGAGCAGGACATCGGTGCGTGCGCCGAACAGGCGCAGGTCGGGATGGGCGCGGGCGACGCGCGCCATGGCGTCGTCCAGCGTCAGGGTGTCAGGGGGAACAGCAGGCGATGGCGCCTGTGCGTGCACGCACGGCGCGATCGCGAAGGCGGCCAATGCCGCCAATCGCAACCACATGGGAAGTCTCCGGAACGTCGGTGAGGGAACGCGGGCGACAGGACGTCAGCCCGGCACGGCCATCACGCGACGATCGGAGGACGCAGCAAGGATGCGGGACGCGCGGTCGGCAACGGGACAGCGTCGGCCGCCAGCGCCACGGATGGCAACAGCACGCCCTGCAGCAGCAAGGGCGCGGGGACGATGGCGGTCAGGTGGCCGCAGCAGTGGCTGGCATGCATCAGCGCATGCAGCAGGTCGCCCTCGCCTGCATCGCCATCGGCATGATCGTGACCGCTGCCGGTCGCTTCATGATCGCTGACAGCATGCAGGTGATCGCTCCCGCTCCCCAGCTCATGCAGATCGCCGAGCGAGGCGAACACGGGATTCACCAGCACCGCCAACAGCAGCACCGCCAGCGCCGGCAGGCGCAGCACGCGGGAAAAGCGCTGGAGAAGACGATGCCTCATCGGCGGCGATGCTAACCAAGCCCTCAGGTGTTAGGCAATCACGGCCGCGGCCGGCACGTGCACCACTTCGACCGTTACGTGCACCAGCTCTTCGTGTACCTGCAGGGCGTTGCGGAAGAACGCGGCATCGACCGGCGCCGTGGTCACCAGGCTCACCACGCAGGCGTAGTGGCCCCGCCCCACCCGCCATACGTGCAGGTCGGTGATGCGTGCGGGCACCGTGCCTTGTTCGATGACTTGGCGGACTTCGTCCACCACCGGCGCATCCATTTCCGCGTCCAGCAGCACGCGGCCGGAGTCGCGCAGCAGGCTCCAGGCCCACACGGTCACCAGCACGGCGCCGACGATGCCCATGGTCGGGTCCAGCCACGCGGCGCCCCATACCTTGCCGCCGGTCAACGCCACGATCGCCAGCACCGAGGTCGCCGCGTCGGCGAGAACGTGGAGGTAGGCTGAGCGCAGGTTGAGATCGTGATGGTGGGCATCGCCATGATCGTGGCCATGCCCATGGTGGTGATCGTGATGGCCACGCAGCAGCCACGCGCACACCAGGTTCACTGCCAGACCCACCGCGGCGATCGCGATGGCCTGGTCGTAATGGATCGGGCTGGGGTTGGCCAGGCGCTGGACCGACTGCACGGCCATCAGTGCGGCCACGGCCAGCAACAGCAGCGCGCTGGTGTAGCCGCCGAGGATCTCGATCTTCCACGTGCCGAAGGTGAAGCGCGCGTCCTGAGACCAGCGGCGCGCGCAGGCGTAGGCGAACACCGCCAGTCCCAGCGCGATGGCGTGCGAGCTCATGTGCCAGCCATCGGCCAGCACCGCCATCGAGTTGAACCACCAGCCGCCGACGATCTCGACCACCATCATCACCGCCGTCAGGTACAGCGCGCGGCGGGTGTTGCGCTCGGCAAGCGGGTTGCCGGTGTCGAACCGGTGCGGGTGGACGCGGGACCGGGCTTCGCCGGCGAGCAGATCGTGGTTCATGGCGGCATTCCTATATACCCCCCTAGGGTATATGATTCGATCCCATGGCGCACATCCATTCGAACCGGAACAAACTCCTCGCCCGCGTCCGCCGCATCGGTGGCCAGGTGTCCGCGCTGGAAAAGGCGCTCGAAGCCGACGCCGACTGCACCGCGGTGCTGACCCAGGTCGCCGCCGTGCGCGGCGCCGTCCACGGCCTGATGATGGAAGTGCTGAACGACCACCTGCAGGCGCACGTGGTCGAGGAAGCCGACGAACCCCGGCGTGCCGAAGAGGCCGCACTGGTCGCCGACCTGATGCGTCGCTACCTGAAGTAGCCCGCGCTTCCCGATGGCGGCGAGCCGTCGCCGCACTGGAACAGCTCTTGCACGACAGGCCTCCGACCCCGTCGGAAATGCGCCATGTCTGAGCAGGACGAAAGCGGCGAACGCACTGAATTACCCACCGAGAAACGACTTCGCGAAGCCCGGGAACAGGGCAACATCCCGCGTTCGCGCGAGCTGGCGACGGCGGCGGTGTTCGGTGCGGGCGTGCTGGCGATCATCGGCATGGGTCCGGGCTTGGCGCGCAACGCGCTGGGCTGGATGAAGATCGCGCTGACGCCCGACCCGCTGCTGATGCGCCAGCCGGACCAGTTGTTCGGCTATGTCGGCATCATGATGCTGAAGCTGCTGGTCGCGATCGCCCCGGTCGCGGCCATCTGCGTGCTGGCCGGCCTGGCGGCGCCGGCCCTGATGAGCGGTCTGCAGTTCTCACAGAAGTCGCTGATGCCCGATTTCAAGCGACTCAACCCCGCCTCCGGCCTCAAGCGCCTGTACGGCGCGGAGAGCATCGCCGAACTGCTGAAGTCCCTGCTGCGCGTGGCGCTGATCGGCGGCGCGGCCGCCATCTGCCTGAAGATGGGCCTGAACCCCCTGCGCGAGCTGCTGACCATGCCGCTCGAGCAGGCGGTGCGCAGCGGCCTGAAGTTCACCAGCACCCTGCTGCTGGCCACCACCGGTGGCCTGATCCTGCTGGCCGCGATCGACGCGCCGTACCAGAAGTGGAACTGGCTGCGGAAGCTGAAGATGACCCGCGAAGAGTTGCGCAAGGAGATGAAGGAAAGCGAGGGCAGCCCGGAAGTGAAGGGCCGCATCCGCCAGATGCAGCACCAGATGTCGCAGCGCCGGATGATGGAGGACGTGCCGAAGGCCGACGTGATCGTGGTCAACCCGACCCATTACGCCGTCGCGCTGAAGTACCAGGCCGGCCAGATGGGTGCCCCCACCGTGGTCGCCAAAGGCCTGGACGAAATGGCCCTGCGCATCCGCGAAATCGCCGACGCCCACCGCATCGCCATCGTCTCCGCCCCGCCTTTGGCACGCGCCTTGTATCGCGAAGGTCAGCTTGGCCGGGAGATACCCGTGAGACTGTACGCCGCCGTCGCCCAGATCCTGTCCTACGTGTACCAGCTGCGTGCCTGGCGCGTGGGCGAAGCCCCCCTACCCGACCTGCCGTCGCTCGACGTGGATGAACACGGGGGCAAGGCATGAGCGCCCAGCCTGCCGGCGGCATGCGCTGGATGGACATGCTGAAGAACGGCCTCGGCGCGCCGCTGGTCGTGCTGGCGCTGCTGGCCATGATCGTGGTGCCGCTGGCGCCGCCGGTGCTGGACGCCCTCTTCAGCTTCAACATCGCCATCTCGCTGGTGGTGCTGCTGGCGGTGATCTACGTGCGGCGTCCGCTGGACTTCACGATCTTCCCGATCATCCTGCTGATGACCACGATGCTGCGGCTGGCGCTGAACGTGGCGTCCACCCGCGTGATCCTGCTCAACGGCCAGAACGGCCACGACGCGGCCGGCAAGGTCATCGCGGCCTTCGGCGAGTTCGTCGTCGGCGGCAACTACGCGGTCGGCATCGTGGTGTTCGCCATCCTGACCATCATTAACTTCGTGGTGATCACCAAGGGTGCCGGACGCATCGCCGAAGTGTCGGCGCGCTTCATCCTGGACGCGATGCCCGGCAAGCAGATGGCCATCGACGCCGACCTCAACGCCGGCGTGCTGACCCGCGAGGAAGCCAAGGCCCGCCGCGAGGAAGTCCGCGCGGAAGCCGACTTCTACGGCTCGATGGACGGTGCCAACAAGTTCATCCGCGGCGACGCCATCGCCGGCATCCTGATCCTGTTCATCAACCTCATCGGCGGTTTCGCCGTGGGCATGCTCCAACACGGCATGCCGGCCGCCGAAGCGGCCTCCACCTACACCCTGCTGTCGATCGGCGACGGCCTGGTCGCCCAGCTGCCCGCGCTGCTGGTCTCGTCGGCCGTGGCCATGCTGGTCACGCGCGCCTCCCGCTCGGAAGACATGGGCAAGGCCGTCATGGGCCAGGCCTTCGGTCAGCACAAGGCGCTGGCGGTGGCTGCCGGCGTGCTGGGCCTGGTCGGGCTGGTGCCCGGCATGCCCAACGTCGCCTTTTTGACGCTGGCCGCCGGCATCGGCTACCTGGCCTGGAAGATGTGGAAGCGGACCCAGGAGGGCCCCGAGGCGGCGGCCGGCGACGTGCCTGCGCTGACCGGCCCGGGCGCGGCACCCGACCGCAATGCCGAACTGACCTGGGACGAACTGCGTCCGGTCGACCCGCTGGGCCTGGAAGTCGGTTACCGGCTGATCCCGCTGGTCGACAAGAACCAGGGCGGCGAGCTGATGTCGCGCATCAAGGCGGTGCGCCGCAAGCTGACCCAGGACCTCGGTTTCCTGGTGCCGCCGGTGCATATCCGCGACAACCTGGAACTGCCGTCCAACGGTTACCGCCTACTGGTGCACGGCGTGCCGGTGGCATCGGCGGAGATCCACCCCGACCGCGAACTCGCCCTCGATCCCGGTGGCGCCTTCGGCACCATCGATGGCATCCCCGGCAAGGATCCGGCGTTCGGACTGGACGCGGTGTGGATCCAGGCGCACCAGAAGGCCACCGCCGAATCACTGGGTTACACCGTGGTCGACCCGGCCACCGTGATGGCCACCCACCTCTCCCATCTGGTGCGCGAACACGCGCCGGAACTGCTCGGCCACGAGGAAGTCCAGCAACTGCTGGCGCAGCTGGGCCGCAGCGCGCCGAAGCTGGTCGAGGACCTCACGCCGAAGGCGCTGCCGCTGGCCACCGTGGTGCGTGTGCTGCAGAACCTGCTGATCGAGCGCGTGCCGATCCGCCAGCTGCGCCGCATCGCCGAGGCGCTGGTCGAGTTCGCCCCGCAGAACACCGATCCGGCCGCGCTTACCGCCGCCGTGCGCACGTCGCTGGGCCGTTTCATCGTGCAAGAGATCTCCGGCATGGCCCCGGAACTGCCCGTCTATACCTTGGCGCCGAATCTGGAACGCGTCTTGCAGGACAGTACCCAGGGAACCGGCGCGGCGCTGGAACCGGGACTGGCGGAACGCCTGCACCAGAGCCTCGCCGACGTGGTGACCAAGCAGGAAGCCCGCAGCGAGCCTGCGGTGGTGCTGGTACCGGGAACGGTCCGCGCCGCCCTCGCCCGCCTGGTCCGCCACAGCGTCCCCTCGCTGTCGGTGCTGGCCTACAGCGAGGTTCCCGAGGACAAGCGGTTGAAGCTGGTCGGCACGATCAGCTGAGGCCCGGAGCAGCAGAACCCGACGCGACATCGAACCGGATAGCACGCCATGAAAATCAAACGCTTCGTCGCCCCCGACATGCGCACCGCCTTCGCGATGGTCCGGCAGGAACACGGCCCGGATGCGGTGATCCTGTCCAACCGGGTCACCGAGGACGGTGTCGAGATCGTCGCCGCCAGCAATTACGACGAAGCCCTCGTGCAGCGCACGCTGGACGCCATGCGCCCCGCCGCGCCGAGCGCCCCGCTGCATCCGCTGCTCGATCCGGCGCCGCAGGCACCGACCGCCAGCGCGCCGGCCCTGTCGCCGGCCGAAGCCGCCGCCAGCTACTTCGCCCGCCGCCAGCCGGCAGCGCCGGCCGCGCCGCGTGCCGACGCCGTGAAGCCCGCTCCCGTCGCGCCGGCCCCGATCGCACCGCCTGCGCCGATCGCGCCGTCGCGTGCGCCGGTCGCCGCCACGCCCGCGCCGATCCATGACGAGATTCCGGCACCGGTCCTCCGTGACATCGCGCCGCAACTGATCGAACCCGAATCCTTCGCCGCCAAGCTGGCGGCCTGCCTGCCGCCCGCACCGGCCAACGAACCGGTCGCCAGGATCGAGCCGGCCGCGATCCCGCGCCGCCCGGCCTCGCACCGTGCCGAGATCGACGACACGCTCGACCTGGATGCGCTGCTGCCTTCGATTGCCCCGCCGCTGTCGCTGCCGGAACCCGAACCGGCCCCGGTCGTCGCCCTGCACGCCACCCGCGTGACCGCGGCCGCACCGGTCCCGGCGCCCGCCGCCGTCACCGTGCCGACGCTGACGGTCGTCACCGACAACGCCGCGGACGCGCGCGAGAGCGACGAACAGCTGGTGCAGATGCGCGGCGAACTGTCCGCCATGCGCGAGATGATCGAGCGCGAGATGCACCGCCTCACCGACGAACGCCTGCGCGGTTCGCCGGTGCGCATGCAGGCGATGGAGCTGATGGAAGACTACGGCTTCGATGCCGGCATCACCCGCGACATCGCCCTGCAGATTCCTGCCGATACCGAACTGCACCGCGGCCGCGGCCTGATGCTGGGCCTGCTGTCGAAGAAGCTGCCGGTGCTCGACACCGACCTGCTCGACACCGGCGGCGTCATCGCCCTGGTCGGTCCCACCGGCGCCGGCAAGACCACCACCATCGCCAAGCTGGCCGCCTGCTTCGCGCAGCGCCACAACGCCCGCGACGTGGCGCTGGTCACCACCGACACCGTGCGTGTCGGCGGCCGCGAGCAGCTGCACGGCTACGGCCGCCAGCTCGGCATCGCCGTACACGAAGCCGACAGCGTGCAGACCCTGGCGCTGGTGCTTGAGCGCCTCCGCGACTACAAACTGGTGCTGATCGACACCGCTGGCCTGGGCCAGCGCGACCGCAACCTGGTCGGCCAGCTCAACTGGCTGCGTGCGTCGGGCCAGGTGAAGACCCTGCTGTGCCTGCCGGCCAATTCGCACTTCTCCGACCTGGACGAAGTGGTCCGCCGCTTCAGCACCGTGCAGCCGCAAGGCGTGGTGCTGACCAAGCTGGACGAAACCGGACGCCTGGGCAGCGCGCTGAGCGTGGTCGTCGACCACCAGTTGCCGATGACCTGGGTGACCGACGGCCAGCGCGTCCCCGACGACCTCCACCGCGCCAACAGCGCCCACCTCGTGCTGCGGCTGGACCAGCTGCGCCGCGAAGCCGACGAACCCTGCTCGACCGAGGCCACCCATGTCGCCTGATCACCCGCTGCAGACCAACCCCCGCAGCAACCCGCCGTTGCCCGGCGCCTTCCATCCCGTGCGTGTCGTCGCCGTCACCGGCGGCAAGGGTGGCGTGGGCAAGACCAATGTGTCGGTCAACCTCGCCGTGTCGCTGGCCGAGATGGGCAAGCGCACGCTGCTGATGGACGCCGACCTGGGCCTGGCCAACGTGGACGTGCTGCTCGGCCTTTCGCCGAAGTTCACCCTGGCCGACCTGATCGCCGGCCGCTGCGGTCTGGAAGACGTTCTGCTTGAGGGCCCGGAAGGCGTCCTGGTGGTGCCGGCCTCGTCGGGTTTCCGCCACATGGCCGAACTGACCCCGGCCGAACACGTCGGCCTGGTCAACGTGTTCTCCGAACTGCAGCGCGCCCTCGACTTCATGGTGGTGGACACCGCCGCCGGCATCAGCGACAGCGTGCTGACCTTCTGCCAAGCCGCACAGGACACCGTGGTGGTGGTCTGCGACGAACCGGCTTCGATCACCGACGCCTACGCGCTGATCAAGGTGCTGGCGCGCGAGCGCGGCCTGGACCGCGTGCACGTCATCGCCAACATGGTCCGTGACCCCAACGAAGGCCGGAAGCTGTACGAAAAACTCGCCCGCGTCTGCGAACGCTTCCTCGGCGACGTCGCCCTGCACTACCTGGGTGCCGTGCCGCAGGACGACTGGCTGCGCCGCGCCGTGCAGCGCCAGCAACCCGTCGTGAAGGCCTACCCGGGCAGCCCGTCGGCACGCGCCATCGCCGAGATCGCACGCACCACCGCCCGCTGGCAGCCGCCGGTCGGCGCCCGCGGCAACGTGGAGTTCTTCGTCGAACGCTTGATCCAGCGCGGGGTGGCCGCATGAACACCGCCGCCGCCCAATACCGCGCCGTGCAGCGCACGACCGCCAACGACTTCGTCACCCAGCACGCGGACCTGGTCCGCCGCATCGCGCACCACCTGGCAGCGCGCCTGCCGGCCAGTGTCGAGATCGACGACCTGATCCAGGCCGGCATGATCGGCCTGCTGGAAGCCTCGCGCAGCTACGACGCCGAACAGGGCGCCTCGTTCGAGACGTATGCATCGATCCGCATCCGCGGCTCGATGATCGACGAGATCCGCCGCGGCGACTGGGTGCCGCGGTCGGTGCACCGCCGTGCGCGCCAGGCCGCCGCCACCGTGCGCGAGATCGAACAGCGCACCGGCCGCGCCGCCATCGCCACCGAAGTGGCGAGCGCGATGGACATGCCGCTGCCCGAGTACCTGCGCCTGATGGAAGACGCCGCGCGTGGCCAGGTGCTGAGCCTGGAATCGCATATCGACGACCACGGCGAGCCGAACACCTCGCGCACCGGCGGCCCGTCGCCGCAGCAGAACCTGGAACGCAGCGAGTTCCGCCAGCAGCTGGTCAAGGCCATCGGCCACCTGCCCGAACGCGAGCAGCTGGTGCTGTCGATGTACTACGAGCAGGAGCTCAACCTGAAGGAGATCGGCGCGGTGCTCGGCGTCAGCGAGTCGCGCGTCTGCCAGATCCACGGCCAGGCGATGGTGCGCCTGCGCGGTCGCCTGCAGGTGTTCGAGAAGGCCGACGCCGGCCTGGAAGACGAAGACTGAAGAAACCCCGCGGCCTGCCGATAAAGCCCCGGTAGGCCGCCACGTGCAGCCCCTGCCTTGCCGTTGCCCCTCGCCGGGGGCGCTTTACCGGAGTTCGATGTGACCGCCAACAAGAACATGCGCATCCTGATCGTGGACGACTTCTCCACCATGCGCCGCATCATCAAGAACCTGCTCAACGACCTGGGCTACACCAACACCGCCGAGGCCGACGATGGCAACACCGCGCTGACGGCGCTGGCCCAGGGCAGTTTCGACTTCGTGGTCACCGACTGGAACATGCCCGGCATGACCGGCATCGAGCTGCTGAAGGCCATCCGTGCTGACGATCGCTTCAAGACGCTGCCGGTGCTGATGGTCACCGCCGAAGCCAAGCGCGAGCAGATCATCGAAGCGGCGCAGAACGGCGTGAATGGCTACATCATCAAGCCGTTCACCGCACAGACACTGGAAGAGAAGCTCGGCAAGATCTTCGAACGTCTGGGAGCGGCCGCCTGATGAACGCCGTCGCCGACGCCACCGGTGCCCGCGCGGCGCTGGTGGAGAAACTGCAACACGCGCTCGACGCCCTGGAACAGGGCGACGAAGCCGGCTGGCGCCGCGAACTGGATGCGATCGCCGCCTGGCGCACGCAGCCGATGATGCAGGGCCTCGGCCGCCTGGCCCGAGAGCTGGCGCAGACGCTGGGCGAACTGCCGCCGACCGACGCCGGTGAACTCGACGATGCCTGCGCGCGCCTGGACCACGTGGTCGAGATGACCGAACAGGCCAGCCACAAGACGCTGGACCTGGCCGAGCAATGCCGCGGCTACGCCACGCAGCTGAAAGCCACGCCGCTGTCGGCCGACCAGGCCGCGCTGGTGGACAGCATCGGCAAGGGCCTGTCGGAGATGGCGCTGGCGCAGAGCTACCAGGACCTCACCGGACAGATCATCCGCCGCGTGGCCGGCATCGTCCGCCGCGTGCACGAGGGTTTTGGTGCGCTCGGCCTGCCGCCGCCGGAAAAAAACCGCGACAAGCCTTCAGAACTCGCCGGTCCGGCCGTTGCTGGTCTTGACCGCAACGCGTTCTCGCAGGGTGACGCCGACGACCTGCTGTCCGGCCTGGGCCTGTAGCCCGGGGGATGGGCGATGCGGAACAGGAGACTGTCCATGCCCGCCGCATCCGCCCGCCGCTCCCGTCATCCCGTCGTCCTGCTGTTCGTCGGCCTGCTGCTGGTCTGCGATGTGGTGATCGGACGCTTCCTGCGTCGCCGCCACGCCCACGCCCTGCACCTGCCTGACCCTTCCCGCTGATCGCCCGTACCGGTACCCGCCCCGCCCATGTCCGCCGTCACGCCTGAAATCGCCGCCGACTTCCTGATCGAAGCGCAGGAGATCCTCGACCGGCTCGGCGAACAGCTGGTCACGCTGGAACACGACCCGTCCGACAGCGAACAGCTCAACGCGGTGTTCCGCGGCTTCCATACGCTCAAGGGCGGTGCCGGCTTCCTCGGCATCCAGCCCATGGTCAACCTGTGCCACGCGGCCGAAGAAACGCTCGGGCTGGTGCGCGCAGGACAGGCCACGCTCGAATCTCAGCACTTCGACGCCGCCCAGCAGTCGCTGGACTGGCTGCAGCAGATGCTGGACGCCATCGGCGCCAGTGAAGAACCGCCGCATGCTCCGCAGTCACTGATCGACCAGTTCGACGTGCACGGCGGTGCGCCCGCGCCCGCGCCCACGCAGAAAGCGGCCGCGGTCGCGGTACCCGTGACGGCGGCGGCCGGTGGCGACCTGATCAGCGACGACGAATTCGAAGCCCTGCTCGACAACCTGCATGGCGGCGCTGCACCGACCAGCGTGGCGCCCCCCGCACCGGCGCCGGCCGCTCCGGCGTCCGCGCCTGCGAAACCGGCTGCGCCCAAACCCGCTGCCAAGGCCGGCGGTGACGTCGAACAGACCATCCGCGTGGACACCAAGCGGCTGGACGCCATCGTCAACCTGGTCGGCGAGCTGGTGCTGTCGCGCAACCGGTTGAAGACACTGCGCGCACGCATCCGCGACGAAGAACTCGACCGCGCCGTCAGCAGCCTGGACATCGCCACCGCGCGCCTGCAGACCGCCGTCATGCGCACGCGCATGCAGCCGGTCGGCAAGGTGTTCTCGCGCTTCCCCAAGGTGGCGCGCGACGTCGCCCGCCAGTTGCAGAAGGAAGTCGACCTGGAACTGGTCGGCGCCGACACCGAGCTGGACCGCAACCTGGTCGAAGCCCTGGCCGATCCGCTGGTGCACCTGGTGCGCAACGCGATCGACCATGGCGTCGAAGTGCCGTCGCTGCGCGAAGCCTGCAACAAGCCGCGCGCCGGCCACGTGCGCCTGTCGGCGCAGCAGGAAGGCGACTTCGTCACCATCGAGATCCGCGACGACGGTGCCGGCATCGATCCCGAGCGCCTGCGCGCCAAGGCGCTGGAAAAAGGCCTGATCGATCCCGAGTCCGCCGCACGCCTCAGCCACGACGAGTGCCTGCAGCTGATCTTCCTGCCGGGCTTCTCCACCAAGGCCGAGGTCACCGACATTTCCGGCCGTGGCGTCGGCATGGACGTGGTGCAGTCGCGCATCCGCGAACTCAGCGGCCAGATCACCATCCATTCCGACGTGGGCCGCGGCAGCCGCTTCGTCATCCGTGTACCGCTGACGCTGGCGATCCTGCCCACGCTGCTGGTGCAGGCCGGCGATCCCGTCTACGCATTGCCGCTGGCGCGCGTGATGGAAGTGCTGCACGCCCCCTCCGAAAGCCTGCGCTGGTTCGATGGCCAGGCCGTGCTGGACCGCCAGACCCATACCCTGCCGCTGGTCGACCTGCGCCAATGGCTGCGCGTGGATCCGGTGATGGCGCCCCTGCTCACCATCGTGGTGCTGCAGATGGGCGAACAGCGCTTCGGCCTGATCGTCGACCAGGTGCGCGGCCGCGAGGAAGTCGTCATCAAGCCGCTACCGCGCGCGGTACGCGGCCTGCCCGGCTACGCCGGTGCCACCCTGATCGGCGACGGCCGCATGGCGCTGATCCTCGATGTCGATGGACTGCGCGCGACGGCGTGACCCACTGAGCGGTTGTGGGAGCACGGCTGTTGTGGGAGCGACGTAAGTCGCGATGGCCGCGAGACGGGACCGGGCCGGATCCCGGCGTCTGAAGGAAAGAGCTCGCGACTTACGTCGCTCCCACACCTGACATACGGATGTGATCAAGGTCGCGACTTGCGTCGCTCCCACACCCGCGTCACCTCAAGTCCACCTGAACGGGGCCGATAGATCACACCATGGACATCTTCAGCCTCATCGGACTCCTGCTGGCACTGGTCGCCCTGGTGGGTGGCAGCATCCTCAAGGGTGCCGGCCTGTCGTCGCTGTGGTCGTCGGCGGCGTTCGTCATCGTCATCCTCGGCACGATCGCCGCGATCCTGGTACATACGCCGCCGCCGGTGTTCAAGCGCGCCCTCGGCATCATGCGCTGGATCATCCGGCCGCCGGGCAACGACGGCGATGCGCTGGTCGCGCAGATCGTCGAGTGGAGCAACATCGCGCGCAAGCAGGGCCTGCTCGGGCTTGAGCCGGTGGTCAACCAGCAGGACGACCCCTTCCTGAAGAAGGGCCTGCAGATGCTGGTCGACGGCGTGGAGCCGGAGGCGATCCGCCACATGATGGAAATCGACCTCAACGGCCAGGAACACCAGGACCTCGCCGCCGCCAAGGTGTTCGAGGCGATGGGCATCTATGCACCCACGCTGGGCATCATCGGTGCCGTGTTCGGCCTGATCGCGGTGATGAAGAACCTCGCCGATCCCAGCAAGCTGGGCCATGGCATCGCCGCGGCGTTCACCGCGACCATCTACGGCATCGCCTCAGCCAACCTGTTCTTCCTGCCCGTCGCCAGCAAGCTCAAGAGCGTGATCGGTGGTCGCAGCCGCGAACAGGAGATGATCATCGAAGGCCTGATCGCCATCGCGCAGGGCGAGAACCCGCGCAACATCGAGGCCAAGCTGGCCGGCTTCCTGCACTGAGCGCGCGGGACGACGGCGATGGCACGCAGGAAGAAGCACGAAGAGCACGCCAACCACGAGGCCTGGGCGATCCCCTACGCCGACCTGATGACGCTGCTGCTCGCCTTCTTCGTGGTGATGTACGCCATCTCCACCGTCAACGAGGGCAAGTACCGCGTCGTGGCGGATGCGCTCACCGCCGCCTTCGGCGGCGCGCCGCGCACGATCAATCCGGTGCAGGTCGGCAACCACCAGTTGCAGGGCGCGGACTTCGACCGGCCCTCGCCGATCAAGTCCGGCGCCAAGGAAGGACCGTCCGCACCCTCGCCGTCGCCCAACGTCACCCTGCTGGCGGCGATGGCCTCGCAGATGAACATGTCGCTGGACGCCAACGGCCTGCAGGCCGCGCAGGGCGAACTCAAGCGCATCGCCGACGACCTGGAGCGCGCGCTGGCGCCGCTGATCGACGAGAAGCTGGTGACCATCAAGCGCTCCACGCTGTGGCTGGAAGTGCAGATCAACAGCGACATCCTGTTCGCCACCGGTTCGGCCGCGCTCGATCCGCAGGCGCAGGAAACGGTCGGCAAGCTGGGCGCAGTGCTCGCCGGCGTGCCGAACTCGGTCCGCGTCGAGGGCTATACCGACGACCGCCCGATCCGCACGGCCCAGTTCCCGTCCAACTGGGAACTGTCGTCGGCCCGTGCCGCCAGCGTGGTGCACCTGTTCGTCCGCGACGGGATTCCGCCGGAGCGGCTGGCGATGATCGGTTACGGCGAGTTCCGCCCGGTCGCCGACAACACGACCCAGGAAGGCCGCAACGCCAACCGCCGCGTCCTGCTGATCATCCTGGCCAGCCCCACCGGTCCGGCACCGAACTTGCAGGCACAGGAACAGGCCGTCGCACCGCCGTCAGTGATCTCGCTGCCGCCGCTGCCGACCCACGCCGCGTCGCCCATGCCCGGAGCGCCGCCGGCGCCCCAGGTCCATGAAGGAGTCCAGTGATGCGCGTGTGGGCAATCGCCAACCAGAAAGGTGGCGTCGGCAAGACCACCACCACCCTCGCCCTCGGGCGCGGCTTGGCCATGCGCGGCCATCGCGTGCTGCTGATCGACCTGGATCCGCATGCCTCGCTGACGCGCGCCTTCGGCGTCGCCACCGATCCGCAGCCCACCGGCGTGCTGGACCTGTTCGACGAACAGCCGCCCACGCTGTCCAGCGTGGCGCGCCCCACCGAAATCGAAAACCTGTCCTTCGTGGCCGCGCAGACGCCGTTGGCCACGCTGGAACGTCGCAGCGCCACCCAGCCGGGTCTCGGCCTGGCGCTGTCCAATGCGCTGGCCCGCAGCGGCAACGCCTACGACCACGTGCTGTTCGACTGCCCGCCCACGCTCGGCCTGCTGATGGTCAACGCACTGGCCGCGGCCGACCACGTCATCATTCCGACGCAGACCGAACCGCTGGCACTGCACGGCCTGAAAGGCATGTGCCGCACCGCCGAGATGATCCAGCGTTCGCGCCACCGCGAACTGCCGGTGTCGATCCTGCCGACGCTGCACGACAAGCGCACGCGTACCGGTGCCGACACGCTCAAGGCCATGCAGGACGAGTACGGCGAGCGCGTCTGGAACGACGCCATTCCCAACGACACCCGCATCTGCAGCGTCGACGTGCTGACGCGTTCCAGCCCGGCCGCCGCCTACCCGGGCCGCGGTCTGTCGGCCTATCGCCGCGCGCTCGACTGGCTGCTGCTGACGGAAGCCCGCGACACGGAGCAGGCCGCATGACCACCCCCGCCGTCCTCGACGACTACCTGCAGGACCTGCTCGGCGATATCGCCGCGCCGCCCGTGCAGGCCGCCGAGCCGGCGGCCACGGTCGTTCCGGTTCCCGAACCCGCCCCGGTCGTCGCGCCCACGCTGGCGGTCGCGCCGGTGCGTGCCGGCAGCGAGGCCGACCTGATTACCGACGACGAATTCGAAGCCCTGCTGGACACGCTGCACGGCGATGCCGTGCCAGGCGCCGTGGCGACAGCGGACACCGCGCCGGCACCTGCGCCCGCACCGGCCCTCGCGGTTGCGCCCGTGCGCGCCGGCAGCGAAGCCGACCTGATTACCGACGACGAGTTCGAGGCGCTGCTCGACACCCTGCACGGCGATGCCGCACCGAGCGCCGTCGCATCCGCTGCACCGGCCGTGCCGGCGACGCCCGCCCTCGCCGTGTCGCCGGTCCGCCCCGGCGCGGACGTCATCGACGACGACGAATTCGAAGCCCTGCTCGACAACCTGCACGGCGGTGCCGCACCGACCTCGCGTGTCGTCGCCACGCCCGCTCCCGTACCGGCCGCCAAGCCGCCGGTGCAGGCCGCACCGTTGCCTTACGCCGCCGTACCGCTGCCGGCCAAGCCGTACCTGCAGGCTGCGCTCGACACCGGCGAACGCCGTCGCGCGACCGAGCGCAAAACCCGCTGGCTGCGCCTGCGGTGCGACCAGCAGCACTACGCCCTGGAACTGCTGAAGGTGCAGGAAGTCGTGCGGCCAGCCACGCTGCTCCCGTTGCGTGGCGCCGCGCCGCACATGCTGGGCGTGATGAACCTGCGCGGCCAGGTGGTGCCGGTGATCGACCTGGGCTTGTATCTCGGCCGCCGCGCGATCGAGACCGACGCCACCACCCGCATCGTGGTGCTGGAAGAACACGGCGAAACCCTGGGCCTGCGCGTGACCGCGGTCGAGGACGTCGCCAACCTCACCGACCAGCAGATCGAATCCCCCGACAACGCGCGCGTTGGTCGCATCGCCAATCCGCTGTTCCGCGGCGTGGCACGCCTCAACGACTGCGCGGTGATCCTGCTGGATGCTTCGCGGATCCTGCAATGAAGTGCGCAACGGGTGGAGAGGAGTGGGAAGTGAGGAAAAGCAGACGCCCAGCCCCTCCTCGCTCCTCTCCCTCACTCCGCGCTTTACCAACTCCGTCACACATTCACACCCGCCCCTCAAGAGCGGCCATGCCGCGCCGATACCTCGTTAGAGCCGCCTTTCCGGAGACACGATGAGCGCTGTGCCACTGGGTGATGACCTCGGCATCGAGGCCGCCACCGACCTCAAGCAGCACCTGGCCCCGCACGTCGCGCAGCCGGGACCGCTGGCGCTGGACGCCGGCACCGTGCAGCGCGTGCATACCGCCAGCCTGCAGGTGCTGTGCAGCTTCGTGCGCCAGCGCGAGCAGGCCGGCCTTGCCACCGACTTCAGTGCGGTCAGCCAGAGTTTCCGCGACGCCGCGCGCCTGCTCGGCATCGCGCCGCAGCTCGGCTTGACCAACGACAACGAACACAACACGCAACAAGTGGAGAACGCCGCATGAGCGCACGCATTCTGGTAGTGGACGATTCGGCCTCGATGCGACAGATGGTCGCCTTCGCCCTGAGCTCGGCGGGTTTCGCGGTGGATGAGGCAGAAGACGGCCAGGTCGCGCTGGGGCGCGCGCAGGGCCAGAAGTTCAATGCCGTCGTCACCGACGTCAACATGCCCAACATGGACGGCATCTCGCTGATCCGTGCGCTGCGCGGCCTGCCGGACTACAAGTTCACACCGATGCTGATGCTGACCACCGAGTCCGCGGCCGACAAGAAGGCCGAAGGCAAGGCCGCCGGTGCCACCGGCTGGCTGGTCAAGCCGTTCAACCCGGAACAACTGGTCGCCACCGTCCAGAAAGTCCTGGGCTGATTTCTTCTTCCTCCGCTTCCCTTCCGATCGCACCAGGGCACCGTCGCAATGAACATGGACATGCAGCGCTTCCACGCCACGTTCTTCGAGGAAAGCCGCGAAGGGCTGGAGGCCATGGAAGCCGGCCTGCTGTCGCTGGAGCAGGGCAGCCGTGACGGCGACCTGATCAATTCCATCTTCCGCGCCGCGCACTCCATCAAGGGCGGCTCGGCGACCTTCGGCTTCGACGCCATCGCCGGCATGACCCACGTGCTGGAAACGCTGCTCGACGAACTGCGCGCCGGCCAGCGCGCCGTCAGCCCGCCCGCCGTCGATGCGATGCTCGCCTCGGTCGACGTGCTGCGCGCCCTGCTGGCCGAAGCCGAACACGGCACGCCGGCCGATCCCGCCGCCGTGCAGGCCATGAAGGATCGCCTCAACGCCGTGCTGTCCGGCCAGGACGCGCCGGCGACGGCCGCGCCCGCCGCTGCCGCAGTGGCCCAGGCCGAACCCGACGGCTGGAAGATCGGCTTCACGCCGGCACCGTCGCTGTTCATGAGCGGCAACGATCCGCTGCGCATCCTGCGCGAACTGGAACATCTCGGCCCGCTGGAAATCGCGTGCCGCATGGAACGCCTGCCCGGCTTCGAGCAGATCGATCCGCTGGAAGCCTACCTGGCGTGGGACCTCGGCCTGATCGGCAAGGTGCCGCGCAGCGCGGTGGACGACGTGTTCGCGTGGGTCGTTGACGACTGCGAACTCGACATCCAGCCGATGCAGCGCAACGCCGTGCCGGTCGACGCCGTCGCCGTCGCTGCACAACCGGTGGCCGCCGTCGTCGCCAGCGGCGCACAGGCGCCTGCCACGGCGGCCGCACCCGCCGCCAACGATGCCGCCGAAACCTCGATCCGCGTCAGCGTCGACAAGATCGACGGGCTGATCAACCTGGTCGGCGAACTCGTCATCACCCAGGCCATGCTCAAGCAGGTCTCCGGCCTGCTCGACCAGGCCCAGTGCGAACGCCTGTTCGCCGGCCTCGACCTGCTGGAGCGCAATACGCGCGACCTGCAGGAAGCCGTCATCGGCGTGCGCATGCTGCCGGTCGACGCCGTGTTCCGCCGCTTCCCGCGCCTGGTCCGCGACCTGTCCGCACGCCTGGGCAAGCAGGTCCGCCTGCGCACCATCGGCGAAGGCACCGAGCTGGACAAGGGCCTGATCGAACGCATCGCCGATCCGCTCGTGCACCTGGTCCGCAACTCTATCGACCACGGCCTGGAAATGCCCGACGTGCGCGCACAGGCGGGCAAGGACGAGACCGGCACCATCACGCTGGCCGCGTCGCACCAGGGTGGCCACATCGTCATCGAAGTCAGCGACGACGGCCGCGGCCTCAACCGCGACCGCATCCTCGCCAAGGCCGCCGAGCGTGGCCTCGCCGTGCCGGAAAATCCCACCGACGCGCAGGTGTGGGACCTCATCTTCCAGCCGGGCTTCTCCACCGCCGAAGCGGTCACCGACCTGTCGGGTCGTGGCGTCGGCATGGACGTGGTCCGCCGCAACATCCAGGCGCTCGGCGGTGAAGTGCAGCTCGAAAGCGCGGCCGGTCACGGCACCCGCGTGGTGATCCGCCTGCCGCTGACGCTCGCCATCCTCGACGGCATGGCGGTATCGGTCGGCGACGAAACCCTGATCCTGCCGCTGACCTACGTGCTGGAAGCGCTGCAGCCGAAGGACGAAGACGTGCGCACCGTGGCCGGTGACGGACGCGTGCTGCGCGTGCGTGGCGAGTACCTGCCGATCGTCGCGTTGAACGAGTACTACCGCTACGGCGAAAACCGCAACGCCGACCCGCTGGTCGTCGTGGTCGAAGCCGATGGCCACAAGCTGGCGCTGGAAGTCGACGAACTGATCGGCCAGCAGCAGGTCGTGGTGAAGAACCTCGAGAACAACTACCGCCGCATCGACGGCATCTCCGGCGCCACCATCCTCGGCGACGGCCGCGTCGCCCTGATCGTCGATGTCGGCGGCTTGGTACGCACGCGCCGCCTGCAGCAGGCGGCCTGACGCCCCACTCCCTTGTGTCGCTCCCGACCGCGTCGCCTCCCGCAGGCGACGTTCGGCGGCGCACGTCCCTACACTACCGGTATCCGTATGAAGTACGCGCTCTCCACTCTCGCCCTCGCCCTGCTGGCCGTGCACGCCGGCGCCCGCGCCGATGACGGCAAGACCACGGCCGCCGCGTGGCCGCCGAAAATCACCTTCGCCGGCGGCACCGAGCTGAGCCTCGGCGGCAACCTGCAATACGACCTCAACCGCTTCTCCGGCGACGGCTACAACGGTGCGGACCTGGAGGACGACGACGCATGGCGCCGCCAGGAACTGGGCCTGACGCTGAGGAAGAAAGGTGTCTACGACCTGGGCGTGACCTACGACTTCCACGCCAAGAGCTGGAACGACGTGGCGCTGCGCGTGGAGACCAAGGCGCTGTTCGGCCACGACCTGGGCAAGGTACGCATCGGCCAGATGAAGGTGCCGCTGGGCTTCGAGGGCAACACCGCCACCCGCGCCGTCAGCTTCCTTGAAAGCGCGCTGCCCACGCAGGCGTTCTACGAGAACCGCCGCAGCGGCATCGACTGGGCGTTCGAACGCGATCGTTACATCGCCAACGCCGGCTACTTCTTCGAGTCCGACCTGCTGGGCAACAACAAGGGCGACACCGCCGCAGTCCGCCTGGCATGGACGCCGCGCAAGGCCGCCGGCGACGTGCTGCACCTGGGCATCGCCGGCGCGCAGGAGCGCCCGGATAGCGAGGTCAATGGCCTCGGCGTGACCGTGCACCCCAGCGTGCGCTGGCGCGCGCGTCCGGAAGCCGCGCTGACCGACGTGCGGCTGGTGGATTCGGGCACGCTCTCGCGTGTGGACCGCATCGACCGCACCGGACTGGAAGCGCTGTGGATCCACGGCCCGTGGTCGCTGCAGGGCGAGTACCTGCGCCAGAAGACCACGCGCGATCTGGGCCTGCCCTCCTATTCGGCCGATGGCGGTTACGTGTTCGCCAGCTGGCTGCTGACCGGCGAATCGCGCGGCTACAGCGGCGGCAACGTCGCCAACCCCAAGCCGAAGGGCAAGTACGGTGCGGTGGAGCTGCTCGCCCGCTACAGCCGCATCGACCTGGACAGCGACGGCATCGCCGGTGGCCGTGAACACAACTGGACCGTGGGTGCCAACTGGTACCTGTCGCCGTATTTCAAGTTCCAAGCGAATTACGTGAAGACGGACGCCACGCGCGGTGCGTTCTCTGCCGACCCGAGCGTGTTCCAGCTGCGCGCACAGATGCACTTCTGACCTTTTCTGCCCCCCTCGCACGCGTCACGTCACGATTTTCGTGCGCGTGCGGCGGCAGTTTGGTAAGTCCGCTTACCTTTCGCGCAGACAGTGATAAAGAACTGTCACATGACGCCGCTACTCCATAGCAGACGTCGCACCAAGACGGTGCGGACAGCTCTCGCTTCCGCCTGATGCACGCGGCCCAACCGCTGAACTCCATCGAGACCACCTTCATGTTCAAGCACCTCAAGATCGGCAAACGCCTGGCCATCGGCTTCGCCGTGCTCGTCCTGCTCATCGTCGCCACCGGGGCTTTTTCCGCGCAGCGGATGGGGGTCGCCCAAGGCGTGGTGGTCGAGATCACGAACAAGGAGGTTCCAGCCATCCGCGACCTGGGACGCCTGGCCACGATGCTGGCCGAGTACCGCGTCAGCGAGCGCGGCCTCGTTGCCAACTACGAGGATCCGGACAAGGTCGCCGAGTACACCGGCGAGATGGTCGCCGGCGGCAAGGCATTCGACGAACTTTCGAAAAAGTACGGCGACAGCATTTCCGACAAGCAGGAGCAGGAGCTGTACCAGCAGATGCTGGCCAAATCCGCGCTGTACTTCGACAACAGCCGCCAGCTGATCGAATCGGTCAAGGTCGGCGACCTGACGCCTGCCAGCGGGGCCGGCGACCTGCGCCAGGCGGTCGCCGACGCCGTGGCCCGGATGCTGGATGACAAGATGAAGGGGCTGGACGACGCCGTGGCCGCGCAACAGGCCGGCTACAACAGCAACATCCGCGCGATCGGCCTGCTGGTGGTGGTCGCGATGCTGCTGGCCATCGCCGCCGCGATCCTCATCACCCGTTCGATCGTACGACCGATGGCTGACGTCACGAGCGTCGCCGACGCGGTGGCACGTGGCCAACTGGATCGTCAGATCACGATCGACGACCGCAGCGAGATTGGCGACCTGCTCGGCTCGATGCAGCGCATGCAGACGCAGGTCAGGTCGGTCATCGCCGCACAGAGCGAGATGGCGGCACGCCACGACGAAGGCCGCATCAGCTACCGGATGGACGACAGCGCCTTCCCGGGCGACTACGGCCGCATGGTCCGCGAGACCAATGCCCTGGTCGCGTCGCACATCGCGGTGAAGATGCGCCTGGCTGAGGTCATGCAGCGCTATTCGATCGGCGACCTGTCGGTGGACATGGACCGGTTGCCCGGCGAGAAGGCGGTCCTGACCGAGACGATGGACGCCACCAAGGCCAGCCTGTCGGCCATCAATGCCGAAATCAAGCGACTGGCGCATGCCGCCTCCTCGGGTGATTTCAGCCAGCGCGGCGACGTGGACAAGTACCAGTACGACTTCCGCGACATGGTGGCCGGCCTGAACCACCTGATGGAAACCACCGACAAGAATCTCGGCGAAGTGTCCGAGTTGCTGAAAGCCATCGCCCGCGGCGACCTGACGGCCCGAATGGAAGGCGACTTCCACGGCGTGTTCGCCACCATGCGTGATGACGCCAACGCCACCGTTGGCCAGCTGACGGAAATCGTCGGCGACATCCAGACCGCCGCGCTCAGTATCAACACCGCGGCGGGCGAGATCGCCTCCGGCAACAACGACCTGTCGCGCCGTACCGAGCAGCAGGCCGCCAATCTGGAAGAAACCGCCGCCTCGATGGAGGAACTGACCTCCACCGTGCGCCAGAACGCCGAGTCCGCGCGCCAGGCCAACCAGCTCGCCATCGGCGCCGCGTCGGTCGCCTCGCAGGGCGGCGATGTCGTCGGCAAGGTGGTCACCACCATGACCGACATCGAGCAGTCGTCCAAGAAGATCGCCGAGATCATTTCCGTCATCGACGGTATCGCGTTCCAGACCAATATCCTGGCGCTCAACGCTGCGGTGGAAGCTGCGCGTGCCGGCGAACAGGGCCGTGGTTTTGCGGTGGTGGCTTCGGAAGTCCGCACGCTGGCCCAGCGCTCGGCGAACGCAGCGAAGGAGATCAAGGGCCTGATCGAAACGTCCGTCGACAAGGTCGCCGATGGTTCGGCCTTGGTGAACCAGGCCGGCGCGACAATGGCCGAGATCGTGGCTTCGGTGCAGCGCGTCACCGACATCATGGCCGAGATCTCGGCGGCCTCGCAGGAACAGTCGGCCGGCATCGAGCAGGTCAACCAGACCATCACCCAGATGGACGAAGCGACCCAGCAGAACGCCGCGCTGGTGGAAGAAGCCACCGCCGCCGCCCGCTCGATGGAAGAACAGGCGCAGGCGCTCACCGAATCGGTGGCCGTGTTCAAGCTGGAAGCCACCGTCAGTGCGCCGGTGCGCAAGGCCATCGCGGCGGCCGCCTCGGCGCCGGTCGCAGCCAAGCCTGCCGCCAAGGCCGTGGCCCGCAAGCCGGCCGCGCGCAAGCCGGAACCGGCCCTGGCCGATGGCGACTGGCAGGAGTTCTGAGCCAACGTCCGCAGCGGTTGATCGCGTCACCCCACACGGCCCGGACTTTCCGGGCCGTGTGCGTTCAGGCCAGGCCGCAGCCCGTACACGTGTTTACCGTTCGTCGGGAAAGTCCCGACAGGCCCTCAATGCCGATTCCGTGACGCCGATATCAGTCGGGAACCTCCCACCACCTTCCCAGCCCTATGACTCGATCAGCGCGTCTTTCGCTCGGCAGCAAGTTGTCGATCCAGGTCACCGCCGCCGTGGCCATCGTCCTCATCCTGCTGGCCCTGGTGGTCCAGCGGCAGTCGAGCCGCGCCATTGAAGACCGCGCGCTCGCCGACCTGGACGTCGCCGCCCAGGTGATGCAGCAATCGATTGCGCTGTACGACAGCACGCTGACAGATGGCACGCAGCGGATGGCGAGCAGCTTCCGCGCCGCCCTGCCGTCGGGCGACGTCTCGGTCGATGCCGAGAACAGCACGCCCATCGGTGACTTCGACGTACCGGCGCTGCGCTTTGGCGAGCAGACGATCAACCTTGACTTCACCGCCGTGGACCGCTTCACGGAAGCCACCGGCGTGGTCGCCACGGTCTTCGTGCGCAAGGACGACGAATTCATCCGTGCGACGACTTCGCTACGCAATACCGAAGACGCCCGCGTCATCGGCACCGCGCTGGACCACAAGCATCCCGCTTACGCATTGATGCTCGAGGACAAGCCGTACACCGGTCGCGCGCGCCTGTTCGGCCGCGACTACATGACGCACTACCAGCCGCTGCAGGACGCCGAAGGCAACACGGTGGGCATCCTGTTCGTCGGCCAGAACTACGGCGACGGCCTGGCCGCGCTGAAGGACAAGCTGCGCACCACCAAGCTCGGCGAGGCCGGCTATTTCTTCGTCGTCGATCTGGCCGAGGGCGACCACCAGGGCATGCTGGCCGCGCATCCCGCCAGCCAGGAATCGCCTTACACGGCCGTGGTCGACGCGGACTCCGTGCCGGCGATCAAGGCGCTGCTGGAGCAGGACAGCGGACAGGCGGTGCTCGACATCGCGCCCAAGGCCGGTGACGAAGCCGTGCCCGCGCTGGTGGCCGTCAAGCGCTTCGCGCCCTGGAAATGGGCGCTGGTCGCGGTCGAGCCGCGCGCGAACGTGCTGGCGTCCAGCCGCGCATTGACCATCGCCATCGTGACGCTGTCGCTGCTGGCGCTGATCGCGATCGCCGTGCTGACCGCGCTCGGTGTGCGCCGCGTCGTTTCGCGTCCGCTGCGCTCGGCGGTGGCCATTGCCGAGGACGTCGCGGCCGGCCGGCTCGACGGCAGGATTGACACCACGCGCCAGGACGAAGTCGGCCAGTTGCTGACCGCCATGCACCACGTGCAGACGCAGGTGGTGTCGGTGATCGCCGCGCAGACCGAGATGACCCAGCGCCATGACGAGGGCCAGATCAGCCATCGCATCGACGACAGCCGCTTCCCCGGCGAGTACGGCCGCATGGTGCGCGACACCAACGCGCTGGTCGCCCAGCACATCGCGGTGAAGATGCGGTTGATCGAAGTGATGCAGCGCTACGCCATCGGCGACCTGTCGGTGGACATGGACCGTCTGCCCGGCGAGAAGGCCGTACTGACCGAAACGATGGACGCCACCAAGGCCAGCCTGTCGGCGATCAACGCCGAGATCAAGCGCCTGGCGCACGCCGCCTCGTCCGGCGACTTCAGCCAGCGCGGCGACCTGGACCGCTTCCAGTACGATTTCCGCGAGATGGTCGGCGGCCTCAACCAGCTGATGAAGACCACCGACAGCAATCTGGCCGACGTGTCGGCCCTGCTGCAGGCCATCGCCCGCGGCGACCTCACTGCCCGCATGGAAGGCGACTTCCACGGCGTGTTCGCCCGCATGCGCGACGATGCGAATGCAACGGTCGCGCAGCTGACCGACATCGTCGGCCGCATCCAGGACGCCTCCGCTTCGATCAACACCGCCGCGGGCGAGATCGCCTCGGGCAACCTCGACCTGTCGCGCCGCACCGAGCAGCAGGCCGCAAACCTGGAAGAAACGGCGGCGTCGATGGAGGAGCTGACCTCCACCGTCCGTCAGAACGCCGAGTCCGCCCGCCAGGCCAACCAGTTGTCGATCGGCGCCGCCGGTGTGGCATCGCAGGGTGGTGAGGTGGTCGGCAAGGTCGTCAGCACGATGACCGACATCGAACAGTCGTCGAAGCGCATCGCGGAGATCATTTCCGTCATCGACGGCATCGCGTTCCAGACCAACATCCTGGCGCTCAATGCCGCGGTGGAAGCGGCCCGCGCCGGCGAGCAGGGCCGCGGTTTCGCGGTCGTCGCCAGCGAAGTGCGTACCCTCGCCCAGCGTTCGGCAAACGCGGCCAAGGAGATCAAGAGCCTGATCGAAACCTCGGTCGACAAGGTCGCCGATGGTTCGGCACTGGTGAACCAGGCCGGCGCGACGATGGCCGAGATCGTGGCCAGCGTGCAGCGCGTCACCGACATCATGGCGGAGATCTCCGCGGCGTCGCAGGAGCAGTCCTCGGGCATCGAGCAGGTCAACCAGACCATCGTGCAGATGGACGAGACGACGCAACAGAATGCCGCGCTGGTGGAGGAAGCCTCCGCTGCCGCCCGCTCGATGGAAGAACAGGCACACGCACTGACCGAGTCGGTGTCGGTGTTCAAGCTGCACACCAACGTGCGTGCGCCGGCCCGGAAAGCGCCTGCTTCAACCGGTGGAACGCCGCCCAAGCCGGCCAAGGCCGCGGCGCGCAAGCCGGTCGCACGCACGCCGGAGCCCGCGCTCGCCGATGGCGACTGGCAGGAGTTCTGATTCCTGCTTGATCAGACGGCTCCGCTCAACCACACGGCCCGGTCATTCCGGGCCGTGTGCGTTTCGGGGGTAAGTGCCGTGCGTGCATCGCTGATCGAGACGGCACATGGGTTTCCAGCAACATCGCTTTTTGCTCATGCCATGCTCATAACCTTCCTCATTCCCTGCGGCGCCATGTATTCATGAGCGCAGGTTATTGGTCGGCTTGCGTGGTGTCCGCATAACGTTCGTCCGCTGCGCAACGTCGGGAGCGATGACACACGGAGGTGATGCGCGCGTGACCGTGCCCTGGGGAGGGAGGTCCGTGCGGGCGATTGCGTAGCGGCACGGAGTTCCGTGCGTCCCCTACGTCGCCACCACCCAGGACTACCACTGATGTCATTCTTGCTTCTGGCCCGTGCATCGCGGCCGGCACGATCCCGCTTCGCCTCTTTTCCGCCCCGCTCCCATCTGAAGCGGACGCTTCTCGGATTGCTCGTTGCCCAGGCGCTGAACGCACCGGCCTTCGCCCAGGCCCGCTCAAACGAAGAACCCGCTTCCCAAGCGCCAGGGGAGACGAAGGCCACCCAGCTGGATGCCGTCAGCGTTACCGGCTCGCGCATCGCCGCCCTCGACTACGAGAGCAGCAGCCCGCTCACCACCGTCTCGGCGGAAGACATCCAGGCGACCGGCACGAGCACCCTCGAAGAGTCCTTGAACCAGCTGCCGCAGTTGGGACTCGGTGCGAACAAGACGAACGCCGGCTGGGGAGGCACGGGGCAGTCGACGCTCAACCTTCGCGGGCTCGGCGCACAGCGCAACCTCGTCCTGCTGGATGGCCGTCGCCTGCAACCCTCCACGACCGATAACGTGGTGGACATCAACGGGATTCCCAGCGCGTTGATCGAAGGCGTGGAGATCATTTCCGGCGGCGCCTCGGCCGTATACGGATCGGACGCGATCGCGGGCGTGGTGAACGTCCGCCTGAAGGACGACTTCGAGGGCGTCCGGCTCGACTCGCAGGTTTCGCAGTACGCCGAGGGCGACGGCACCACGCACGACCTGTCGTTGACGTTCGGTGGGAACTTCGCCGATGGACGCGGCAATGCGGTGCTCTCGTTCTCGTGGACGGATCGCGACGGCGTGGACTACATGGCGCGGGAGTTCTTCCGCAAGAGCCCGGGCGGTACCGACTTCCGCATCCAGACCGGCACCTACGAATTCGGCGCCAACCTGCCGGGTCAGGCCGCGGTCGACCAGGTGTTCGCCCAGTACGGAGCCGCACCCGGTCGCGTGCCGGTCACCACCACCACCTATCTCGGCTTCAACGACGACGGCACGCTGTTCCTGGCGAACAAGGGACCGTTCAACTGGCGCGGCTCCGACACGCTGCTGTTCAACACCGGTACCCAGCTCAACAACCTCAACCAGGACTCGTTGATCCAGGTACCCCTGGAACGGCACACCGCCTTCGGGCGCGCCACCTTCCAGCTGACCGATGACGTGCAGGCCTACGGGCAGTTCAGCTGGTCCAACCTGCAGAGCTATGTGGCAGCAGAGGCCGGCAACGCCGGCATCAGCGTACCGGTCACCAACCCTTTCATTCCGGACGATCTACGCTCGATTCTCGCGTCGCGCACCAACCCCAACGCCAACTTCACCGTGCACAAGCGCTTCGGCGAAGCCGGCCCCCGCACTTTCGAACGCGACTTCGATACGTGGCAGTTCGTCGTCGGCACCAAGGGCCGTCTTGAAGCGCTCAACGGCACGTGGGATGTCTACGCTAGCAAGGGCCGCACCGATGTGTCCGAGATCAGCAATGGCGCGGTCGTCACCCAGGCGTTGAACACGCTCATCAACGCCGCCGACGGCGGCATCAGCCTGTGCGCCGGCGGCTACAACCCGTTCGGCCTCACCACGCTGTCCGATGCCTGCCGCGACTATCTGGTCGCGACGACCCACAGCCGGACCGTCTTCGAGCAGGAAGTGCTGGAAGCGAACCTGCAAGGCGGGCTGTTCGATCTTCCGGCAGGTGAGGTGCGCTTCGCCACCGGACTGGGCTGGCGGCGCAACCGCTACGAGTTCCAGCCCGACCGCCTGCTCCAGCAAGGGGGCGTGATCGGACTTCCCGCCAAGGGCGCCAGTGGCGGCAGCACCAGCGTCAAGGAACTGTATGTGGAAGCCCTGGTGCCGCTGCTGTACGGCAAACCCTTCGCGCACGCGCTGGACGTAGGCCTGGCCTACCGCTACTCCGACTACGACCTGTCGGGCGGCACGGACACCTACAAGTTCGATTTCACCTGGGCACTGATCGACAGCCTGCGCCTGCGCGGCAGCTACCAGCGCGCCGTGCGTGCGCCCAGCGTGGGTGAGCTGTATGTCGCCGCACAGACCGAGTCGAACAGCTACGGGCTGGTGGCGAATGGACAGGGCGACCAGTGCCAGGCCGGCAGCCCGCTGCGTAGCGGCGCCAATGCCGCAGCGGTCGAAGCGCTCTGCCTTGCGCAAGGGGTTCCGTCTGCCTTGCTGCCCGGCTACATCGACACGCAGCGCGAGTCGCTGGCGACCATCGCCGGCAACACGGGCCTGACACCGGAGACCGCGGATACCTACACCGTCGGCGTGGTGTGGTCCCCGGACGGCAGCGGGTTCTCGGTGGCGGCGGACTGGTTCGACATCAAGGTGACCGACGTCATCGGCACGCTGACCTCATCCCAGGTGCTGGCTTCGTGCTTCAACCAGGACGGTGCCAACCCGGGATACGCAGTCGACAACTTCTACTGCCAGCAGATCCAGCGCAACGCCACGACGGGCCGCATCGACAACATCTTCAAGCCCACCTACAACATGGGCAGCCTGCGTACGCAGGGCGTGGACGTGCAGCTGGACTGGAGCCGGCAATGGGAGGGCGTAGCCAGCCTGCGCGCCAGTTCGGTGCTGAGCTGGGTCGACCGTTATGACGTCCAGACGCTCAAGGGCGGCACCGTGTACGACTACGTCGGCACGGTCGGCTACGTGCCCGAGTGGAAGGCGGTCAGCCAACTGCGTTACGGCCAGGGCACGTTCGGTGCAGGCCTGCGCTGGCGCTACCTCGGCGCGCAGCAGCACAGCTCCAAGGTCACCAATCCCGCCTCGACCACGCCAGGCGTGGACGCCTACCACTACTTCGACGCGTTCGGCGACTGGGCGCTCAACGACACCATCACCCTGCGCGCGGGCATCAACAACCTGCTGGACAAGGAGCCGCCGCAGGTCGGCGGCACGCCCGGCGCCACGCATGCCAGCACCTACGACATTTTCGGCCGCCAGTACTTCGTCGGCCTGACCGCGAAGTTCTGACACCACCCCACCACCTGAAGGAGATCGAACATGAAGAACCGACTGCTCACCTCGCTGGCCATCCTGGCGCTGGCCCTCGCCGGGATCCAGAGTGCCGCCGCCCAGGCCCTCGCCGGCCGCGCCCTGCCCGACCGGCCGCGCGTCGGCATCAGCTACTACAAGGTGCCGCCCGGCAAGCACGATGAATGGCTCGCGCTGTACAAGAAGTGGCACCGCCCGATCATGGATGCGCAGATCAAGCATGGCACCACGATCAGCAGCACGCTGTACGTGCTGAGTAGCCACCAGTTCGACGGCAACTACGATTTCGTCATCGTCAGCGTGTCGCCAGCCGAACCGAAGCCGTTCCCGACATCGCGCGGCGAACTGATCAAGAAGCTCTTCCCCGACATCGAAGCCTATGTCGCGGGTGAGCGGCGCCGTTGGGAGTTGACGGTGGACCACGCCGATACCAGCCTGGTCGAGATCGATCTGAACGAGGAAACACCCTCCGTCTACTACCCGATCATCAACGGGAAGATCGTCAGGTAACCGAATGGCGGTGGTCGACAACCCGGCCACCGCCATAGCCCGGGCGCCACAGCACGCAGGCGTCAGCAGTCAGTCGCTGCGCGGCCTGATGTGCGGAGCGACAACACTCCTTCTGGACTTCATCCCGCTACCGACCGGATTCACCAGCGGCGGCAAGGGCGAACTCATGACACGGAGACGTGGACCGACACGCACGATGAATCCGTTCGCGGTCTCTTCCACCACCTCCACCCAGTGCTGCCCCTCCGGCAGCGTCAAGCGCTCACCCGGCTTCAACATCGAGCCCTCGTTGGACGCGTGATCGGCGGGCGGCACGTCGGCATCCATGCTGTAGGCGATGCCGTAGTCGTTCACCCGATGGATGATGACCGCATCGCCCGCCAGCCTGGACTCGTAACTGCCGGTCCGTCGGCGGGCCTCCACGGTGTAGACGACCGTCGCGAAGGGATCCGGTTGCGCAGGCAGCGGCAGCACGAGCAACTGCACACCTGCGGCATCATGCAGGCTTGCCGCATCCAGCACGATCTCGTGGGTGCCGACATCCTCTGCCGGAAGGGTCAGCGTACGTGCCTCCGTCACCCAACCCAGCCGCTGTCGCTGGAACATGCTGAGGTGCTTGGGCAGCAGGCCATAGGTCGCATCGCTGTTGGCCATGCGCCACGCGTCGCTCATCAGGTCCCAGGGATTGTCGAAGGTGTCGCCGTCGCCATCGCTGTTGTTGGAGTGCGGCAGGCCGTAGCCATGGCCCATCTCGTGCGCCATCGAGGCGAGATGGGAGAAGGACCAGGGCGGATTCCATGTCGAACGCGGACAGACATAGACCCCGTCCAGCGTCGCGCAAGCACCGCCTCCCCACGCATATCCATCGAGTTCGTCGTTGAACATCAGGTTGACGCCGTGGATACCGTCGAAATCGACATCGGGATCCGCCTGTACCGTGCAATCGGTGAACAGCAGGGACAGATCGACCTTCAGCTTGCCGCCCACGAGTTCCACGTAGGACGATCTCGGCTTGGGCAGCGTGTACCAGCCGTACGCATCGCTTCCGGCAAGATCGATGTTGCCGTACGACACCTCCGACCAGAAATGGCCCAGCTGGCCGGGCGCATTGCCGTACTGGGACTGGAAGAACGAAAGCGGCTTCTGCTCCGTGTCGATGTCGCCGAACTTGCACATCAGGGTGATCCATCGCGTGTTGCCTTGCAGTGGCAACGACAGCGTCGCCCTGCCATCCACACCCCTCGTCTGTGCGCGCGCCGACAGCCGATCGGCAGGCACGATCGCATCGATCAACATGGCAGCGCGTCCGGTGCGTCCATCCGGCCGCGTTGCGTAGGACACCGCAACGCGGCGATTGGCCAGCGCATAGAGATCGCCCGCTGCGCGCCTCGCCTGATCCACGTCCAACCGGTAGCGTTGTCGCGGTCCGGCATCCAGCCAGACCTCGAGTTGCGGTGGCCGCGAGGCTCTACCCGGCTCCGCATCGCCCCAGCGGAGTTGCAGCACACCCTGGCGAATTTCATCCGCGGACGCCTGCAACGGCAGCAGGCAGAACAGGACAAGCAGCACGGACGCAGCGCACACCCGTGCACGCCCATGACGGCGCACGCCTGTACTCGGGAACATGTCAATCCTCCGCCGGTCTTTCCTGACGTTGCGAGAGAGATCTGCAATTTCGAAAGGCGTGAACCCGCACCAGCGGATGCGCGTCGTTACCAGGACTTCCTGTTACGGGACCGATGCAGGTGGGCACGCGCGGCTGCATCCAACACAACCAACGCACTTCACCATCGGATTGATCAGCGGACTACCGCTTCTCTCCAGGCTTTCACTTTCAAGACGCGCACATCGCGCCATTGCCAACAGTCTGCACTCACACAGACGCGTCGAGACACAATTCCGCGCCCCGCTCGTCAGATACATGTGTGCACTACGCGAACGCGCAATGAAATCAATGAGGTTGAAAGAGCCCGGAAGTCATTCTTACCTGCGCAACTGACAGTCGCGCTAACTTCCGCGTTCGCAGACAACCACTTGCGTGCCAGATGCAGCGATCAGAATCCGGTATCGGCCGTCTCGTCGCAGCTCATCCGCAGGAATTTCGTCGCGTATTCGATACGGTCGGCCAGTTCCGGATCGCCCGGCAAGAACGACAGGATATTGGTGGCGAACGCCTGCCCCTTGGCGCGCACATCGATGCGGCCACCTTCGTTGCTGCGAACGACCTGGGCCTGCCGCCAGTCGATGAACTGCGGCGTGACGAACTTCTTGAAGCCTTCCGTGTAGTTCCAGACCTCGCTCTTCAACACGGTCACCGATACCAGGAAACCCGGTTCCTCCCACGTCGTGCTGCTGTTCTCGAAGACGCCTGCCGGCGGCTGGAAGCTGTCGATCCGCGTGGTGCAGGCATCGACCGCGCCCTGCGCATCGCCCGACGACAGGCCCGAGACGACGAACTCGCCCAGCGACTTCTCGACCACGTTGCTGCTCGTCTCTTCCTTGATGGACAACTTGATGCGGCTGATGTCCACCGTGTGCGTGCCCGTCACGTGGTTGGGCCTACCCAGCGTGTCCAGGAACGTGACGCGCGAGAAACCCCGCTTGGCCATGGTGGCCAGGAATGCCTGCGCGCCTTCCGCCGTCTGCGCGCTTTGCGCCCGTGCGGTCGTCGACGGCAGGGCGAGGCATGCGGCGACGAACGCGACGCCGAGAAGTGAAGCGGTCTTGGTCATGGATTCCCCTTGGATGTATCGGGTACGGATGCCCGGCATCACAGCGACACCGAAATGTCTTCACGGTGCCGCGGACCCACCTGCTGCATGCCGGCCTCTTCGCCCTGGCTGCGGTTCCAGGAATAGTTGAAGTTGCCTTCGCTGGTGATCTCGCGACCGCTGGCACGGCAACGCGCGATGAAGGCGTCCTTCATCGACAGCACGGTCGCGTGGGCCTGGTTGCCCGAGCCCGGCGGCAGGAAACCCGGTCCACCCCACCCCGGCGGGCCGGGACGGGTGATGACGTTCGAGTAGCACATGGGATTGACGGTATCCCCGGGCTTGTTGAGCAGGCTGATGCTGAGAATGAAGCGCAGCGGTTTGACGGCGGCGTCGGACGACGACGGCGCTGGCGTGGCTGCTACCGCCGTTGACGTGGCCTGCTGCGCGCGCAGTTGCTGCTGGCGCGCCCGCTCGGCGGCGGCCTGGGTGGCGAGTTCGCGGTCCCGTGCCTCGGCGGCGCGTGCCTGCTCGGCCTTCCGCGCGACGTCCTGCGCACTGGCGGCTGGCGACGGCGCGACCGCGGCATGGGTGGATTGCTGCTGTCGTGCACGCTCCGCATCGCGTCGCTGGCGTTCTTCCTCACGCTGACGCCGCTGGACGATCATCGCCTGTTGCCGCTCGACGTCACGGATGAACGCATCCTGCGCTTCGCGTTCGGCCTGGTGCTTGGCCATCTCGCTGCCCAGCGTGTTGAGGAAGACGGCCGCCAGGTTGGGCGCCGGTGCTGGCGCCTCCTCCTCCCAGTACGTCTCTTCCTCGAGTGCCGCCATCTGCATCTGTTCGAGCTGCTGGCGCTGTTGTTCGGCGGCTTCCTGCTCCCGGCTGAGCGCGTCGGCACGGCGCGTCCTGTCGGTCTGGATCCGCTGGCGCAACGTGGCCAGCTCCGCCTCCGACAGCGTGCGTGGACCGGACTTCGGGCTGGGTGAGTCCGCTTCCGGCTCCGCCGCAGCCAGCGGATGAAGGGACATCAACAGCGCAGCGCCAAGCAGCCACGCGAATCTCGGCGTCGTTCCCCGGCAGGACGTCATGGCGCTCCCCAGCGCATATGGACACCCGGAGTGTAACGCGTAGTTCGCCCTTTGATGCGTCCGTGCGCCCACGCTGCGCTGGCCATCCGGACGTGCGTCGGCGGGGCACCGTCCTAAAGATCCTGTGACGCACGCCGATACAGCCTGTGACGCCTTCCCTGCCTTGATGTTCCCGCCCGCATGACCGAGTCCAGCGACGCCCCTCTGGCCGATCCCGTCAGGTACGACGATGAAGAAAAGTACCTGGTGCACGGCGAGTACGCGATCCGGCAGCTGCTGCAATCGCTGATCGACAAGCGGGCGCTCGTCAGCGGCTGCGCCATGCCGCGCAACCACACCTTCCCCACCTCCGTGGTGGAAGTGCTGGAGGACGAGGATGCCGTGCTGATCGATGGCAGCGCCTCGGAGACGATCAACCGCAGCATCGAGGAATCCACCCACGTCACCTGTGTGTCGCGGCTGGAACGCATCCACGTGCAGTTCAAGCTGTACGACCTCCAGCGCGTGCAGAAGGACGGACAGACCGCGTTCCGCGCCGCTCTGCCGGAAAGCATCCTGCGCCTGCAGCGTCGCGAGTTCTACCGGCTGCAGGTGCCGGTGACGCAGCCGATGGAATGCGCCATCCCCACGCGCCATCCCGACGGCGAGACGACCTATCGCAACTACCGCGTGCTGGACATCAGTGGCGGCGGCATCGCCCTGGCCGTCCAGGCCGAAGAGCCGACGCTGCAACCGTACAAGGAGTTTCCGGGCAGCCTGCTGCACCTGCCCGACAGTGGTCCGCTGAGCGTCCGCCTGATGGTGAAGAGCCTGCATCGCCAGCTCAACCAGAACGGCAGCGAGAGCTGGCGCGCCGGCTGCCAGTTCACCGACATGCCGCGTGGCGGCGACGCGCTGATCCAGCGCTACATCTTCCGGCTGGAGCGCCAGCGCAGCGCCCGCGAACGTGGCGCAGCGTGACCGGCGTCGACGTTTCGACCACCACCCGTCGGTTCTGACCGCCTCCGGCTCAACCCCGCCGACCCGCCGCCGATACCCCGTGTAACGCTCCTGACATACAGGCGTGGCTGCGCTGCGGCCATTCCCGTGCGCCGGGAATCGCACCGCCCCATCTGCACGAGGCCGCCATGTCATCCGCTTCCACCCGCTTCTCCTCCCGCAGCATCGCCACGCGCGTGATGTACGGCACCGCCGTCGTCGCCCTGCTCGCCTTCGGCGTTGCCGCCGCGGCCAGCTACCTGCGCAGCAGCCAGTCGCTGCTCGCCGGTGCGCGCACCACGATGGAAGGACTGGCCAATCTGGAAGCGCAGCGCATCTCCGGCGAACTGACCGGAGCGTTCGACACCAACGCAGCGCTCGCGCATGCCCTGCTCGCGCAACGCGCCGGCGACGGCATCAGCCGCGCGGCGGCCAGCACCATCTTCAAGCGCCAGCTGGAAGCCCATCCGGAATGGGTCGGCGTGGGCACGTTGTGGGAACCCGACGCGTTCGACGGCAAGGACGCGGAGTACGTGTCCGCGGAAGGCCACGACGACACCGGCCGCTTCATGAGCTACTGGGCGTGGAGCGACGGCGCCCCGCTGCAGGAAGCCCTGCGCGACTACGAAGTGCCCGGTGCCGGTGACTGGTACCTGCGCCCGCGCGAGCTGAAGCGCCAGGTGGTCGCCGAGCCCTACGTCTACAAGATCGCGGGCAAGGACGTGCTGATGACGACCCTGTCCACGCCGGTGCTGGACGACGGCAACTACGTGGGCGTGATGACGGTGGACTTCGCCCTGCAGTCGCTGCAGGAGCGCATCGCCAAGCTGACCCCGATGGACGCGGGTTTCGTGCGCCTGCTGACCCCGGCCGGTGTGGTGATCGCCGACCAGGATGCGGCATCGGTCGGCAAGCCCTATGCCGGCGCGCAGGCCGCCGAGGTCATGAAGCAGATCGCAGCCGGCGAGCCGGTGTTCCGCGAAGCCACCGACGCAACGGGTGAGGCGGTGATGGAAGCCTATGTGCCGCTGCAGATCGGCGCCGCCCAGGAGCGCTTCGCGCTCGGCGTGGTGGTTCCGCGCGCGGTGCTGATGAAGGAAGCCCGCGCCGTGTTGTGGACCGTGGTGGCGGTCGGCGCGCTGGGCGCCGCCCTGCTCTGCGGTGCGGTGTTCTGGCTGCTGCGCCGCCAGGTCGCCAAGCCGTTGGCCGGTGCCGTGCGTGTGGCCGACGACATCGCCCGCGGCAAGCTGGACAGCGAGATCGACGCGAGCGGTGACGACGAGATCGGCACGCTGATGAAGGCCATGCGCAGCATGCAGGGCAACCTGCGCGAGCGCATCGAGCGCGACGCCGTGGTGGCGAAGGAAAGCCTGCGCATCCGCACCGCGCTGGAGGACGTGACCACCAACGTCATGATCGCCGACGCCGATCGCACGATCGTCTACGCCAACCGCCCGCTGATGAAGATGCTGACGGACGTCGAGCAAGACCTGCGCCGCGACCTGCCGGCGTTCGACGTGCAGACCGTGATCGGCAGCAGCATCGACATCTTCCACAAGAAGCCCGAACACCAGTCGCGCATGCTGGCGCAGCTGCAGGGCACGCACCGCGCGCAGATCAGCGTGGGCGGCCGCATCATGCAGCTGATCATCAATCCGGTGACCGACGGCGAAGGCCAGCGCATCGGCTACGTGGTCGAGTGGGCGGACCGCACCCACGAAGTGATGGTCGAGCAGGAGGTCAGCCGCATCGTGCGGGCCGCCGTGCAGGGCGACCTGAGCGGACGCATCGCCGAAACCGGCAAGCAGGGCTTCCTGCTGGCGCTGTCGCAGCAGATCAATGGCCTGCTGGGCACGATCTCCGGCAGTGTCGAGGCCGTGTCCGGCGTGCTGCAGTCGTTGTCCAAGGGCGATCTGACCGCGCGGATGGACGGCGACTTCCATGGCGTATTCGCCACCATGCGCGACGATGCCAACGCCACCGTCGCCCAGCTGACCGACATCGTCGGCCGCATCCAGGATGCCTCGGGTTCGATCAACACCGCCGCTGGCGAGATCGCCTCGGGCAACAGCGACCTGTCGCGCCGCACCGAGCAGCAGGCGGCCAACCTGGAAGAAACCGCCGCGTCGATGGAGGAACTGACCTCCACCGTGCGTCAGAACGCCGAGTCCGCCCGCCAGGCCAACCAGCTCGCCATCGGCGCCGCCTCGGTCGCTTCACAGGGTGGTGATGTCGTCGGCAAGGTGGTCACCACCATGACCGACATCGAGCAGTCGTCGAAGAAGATCGCCGAGATCATCTCGGTCATCGACGGCATCGCCTTCCAGACCAACATCCTGGCGTTGAACGCCGCGGTGGAGGCCGCGCGTGCGGGCGAACAGGGCCGTGGCTTCGCGGTCGTCGCCAGCGAGGTACGTACCCTCGCCCAGCGTTCCGCGAACGCAGCGAAGGAGATCAAGGGCCTGATCGAGACCTCGGTGGACAAGGTCGCCGACGGTTCGGCGCTGGTGAACCAGGCCGGCGCGACGATGGCCGAGATCGTGGCATCGGTGCAGCGCGTGACCGACATCATGGCCGAGATCTCCGCCGCCTCGCAGGAACAGAGTGCAGGCATCGAGCAGGTCAACCAGACCATCACCCAGATGGACGAGACCACCCAGCAGAACGCCGCGCTCGTGGAAGAAGCCTCCGCCGCCGCCCGTTCGATGGAAGAACAGGCGGAAGCCCTGGCCGAGGCCGTGTCGACCTTCCGCCTGGACGGCCACGGCAGCGTCGCGCGGCTGGTGCAGGAGCGCGTCTCCCGTATCGGCGGCGCCCGCCACCCGGTGACCGAACCGCACGCCTGATGTTCCCCTAAAGAAACCCCGCCCGGGGCCGATCTAGGCCTTGACCGGTTCCGCCCCGGGAACCCCGACCCCTTACCGGCTGCAACAGGAGCCCGACGAATGAGCGACAAGAAGACCCAGGCCGCGGCGAGCGCGGACGAGTTCCTCAGCTTCACCCTGGGGGACGAGCACTACGGCGTGGACATCCTGAAAGTCCAGGAAATCCGTGGCTACGACTCGGTGACCCGCCTGCCGGACGCACCGGACTACATCAAGGGCGTGATCAACCTGCGCGGCACCATCGTGCCGGTGATCGACCTGCGCCTGAAGCTGCGCCTGAAGGAAGCCCGCTACGACGCCTTCACCGTGATGATCGTGCTGAACGTGGAAGACCGCGTGGTCGGCATCGTCGTGGACAGCGTGTCGGACGTGCTGGCACTGAACGCCGAACAGATCCGTCCCACGCCGGAATTCGGCGCCAGCGTCGACACCCGCTTCATCTCGGGCATCGGCACGGTGGACGAACGCATGCTGATCCTGCTCGACATCGAAACGCTGATCGACAGCGCCGACCTGGGCCAGCCGCTGCCGGAACAGGCGGCCGCCTGATCCGTCGCCGGGCGACCGGCAGGATGACATCCATCGAAGACCGCGTGCCGCGAGGTGCGCGGTCTTCGCGTTTTCCAGGCTTGTCGTCCCCGCACTGCCGTTCGTCGCAAATCCCTTCACAAGACTGAAAGTTTGCGCCGCGCCGCCGATAAACAACACGGGACGTAACGGTCCCCTCCTCCTCCCTGCGCCCCTGCTGTCGTCCGAGATCGCCATGTCGTTCATCGCCAAGATCGCCGCTCCTCTCTCCTCCCTGCCGCTGAAGCGCCGCTTCCTGATCCAGACCGCCCTGGTCGCCGTGGGCGTCATCGCGCTGGCCGTCATCGCGGCGCGCATGCAATACCTGGATCTCAACAGCACGCGCCAGGCGGGACTCAAGGCGCAGACGGAAATGGCCCTCGGCGTGATCGAAGGCTATGCCCAGCAGGCCAAGGCCGGCACGCTGGACGAAGCGGAAGCGAAAGCGCGCGCGCTCGCGACGCTGGCGACGATGCAGGCCAACAAGGGCGTGGACTACTTCTTCGTCACCGACGAAGCTCCGACCATGCTGATGCACCCCACGCGTCCCGACCTGATCGGCAAGCCGCTGCAGGACGTGCTGAGCCCGGACGGCAAGCGCATCTTCCCGGAATTCGTGCGCGTGGCGAAGGCCGGCGGCGGCCACGTGGACTACGCCTGGGCGAAGGCCGGCGAGGAAGATCCCGTGGCGAAGACCTCCTACGCCGCGCTGTACCCGCAGTGGGGCTGGGTGATCGGCACCGGTGTTTACCTCGATGACACGCAGGCGCAGGCGCTGCAGTTCACCTTCATCATGACCGCCGTCGGTGGCCTGATCGTGCTGCTGAGCATGGCGATCAGCTGGGTCATCGGCCAGTCCGTGCTGGAGCCGGTGGCGCGTGCGCTGTCGGCGATCAAGGGCGTCTCGCGCGGCGACCTGAGCGTGCGCACCGGCCACCATGGCCGCGACGAAGTCGGCCAGATGCTCAAGGCCACCGACGAGATGGTGCACATGCTGGAGCGCTTCTCGCACGAGACGCGCGACATGATCCGCCTGCATGCGGCCGAAGACATCGCCCACCGCATGCCGGAGGACTTCCCCGGCGTGTACGGCGAGTTGGCCGGCGGCATCAACACCATGATGTTCGAGCACCTGGACGCGTTCCGCGATGCGATCGGCATCCTGGAACGCTACGCCAGTGGCGACCTGAGCCAGGATGCGCGCCGCCTGCCCGGCACGCGCGCCTTCCTGCACGAGGCCATGGATGCCGCCAAGCAGAGCCTGCTGGCGATCAATGGCGAGATCAAGCGACTGGCGCAGGCCGCAGCGGCCGGCGACTTTACCGCGCGCGGCGACGAAACCCGCTTCCGCCACGATTTCCTGCAGATGGTGCAGGGCCTCAACGCGATGATGGCGACCAGCGACCGTAACCTGGCGCAGCTGTCCGCCCTGCTGCGCGCGATTGCCGATGGTGACCTGACGGCGCGGATGGAAGGCGACTTCCACGGCGTGTTCGCCACTATGCGCGACGACGCCAACGCCACCGTCGCCCAGCTGACCGACATCGTCGGCCGCATCCAGGATGCCTCGGGCTCGATCAACACTGCCGCCGGCGAGATCGCCTCGGGCAACAGCGACCTGTCGCGCCGCACCGAGCAGCAGGCGGCCAACCTGGAAGAAACCGCTGCGTCGATGGAGGAATTGACCTCCACCGTCCGCCAGAACGCCGAGTCCGCCCGTCAGGCCAACCAGTTGGCGATTGGTGCGGCGAGCGTGGCGTCGCAGGGTGGCGAGGTGGTCGGCAAGGTAGTCACCACCATGTCCGACATCGAACAGTCGTCCAAGAAGATCGCCGAGATCATCTCGGTCATCGACGGCATCGCCTTCCAGACCAACATCCTGGCGTTGAATGCCGCGGTGGAAGCCGCCCGTGCGGGTGAGCAAGGCCGTGGCTTCGCCGTGGTGGCTTCGGAAGTGCGCACGCTGGCTCAGCGCTCGGCCAACGCTGCCAAGGAGATCAAGGGCCTGATCGAGACGTCCGTCGACAAGGTCGCCGATGGCTCGGCGCTGGTGAACCAGGCCGGCGCGACGATGGCCGAGATCGTGGCCAGCGTGCAGCGCGTAACCGACATCATGGCCGAGATCTCTGCGGCCTCGCAGGAACAGAGCGCCGGCATTGAGCAGGTCAACCAGACCATCACCCAGATGGACGAAACCACCCAGCAGAACGCCGCGCTGGTGGAAGAAGCCACGGCTGCTGCCCGTTCGATGGAAGAACAGGCGCAGGCTCTGAGCGAATCGGTGGCAGTGTTCAAGATCGAAGCCGCGGTCAGTGCGCCTGTGCGCAAGGCCATCGCGGTCGCCACCACGCCGGCACCGAAAGCCGCAGCCAAGGCCGTGGCCCGCAAACCCGCCGCGCGCAAGCCCGAGCCGGCGCTGGCGGACGGCGACTGGCAGGAGTTCTGAGCGGTCGGACCCGCTTCGCATCCGCCCCGTGACCGCGTTCAAGTAATCCGGATCGCGGCCGATACGTCACCAGAAGGCCCTCCTCCCTCGCCCCGATGACCGTCGCACCTACCGCCCACGACGACGCCCGACGCCCGACGCCCGTGCCCCGCGAGGAGGCCGCATGCTGCGTCGCACGTTGAACGCGCTGACGCCACTGCGCGATGCCCAGGCGCCGGTCGAACCGGCGCAGGACAGCCTGTGGCACGTCCTTGAACAGTCGGTCGATGCCGCCTTCGTCATCGATGCACGCCACCGCGTGGTGCTGTTCAATCCGGCCGCGGAAGCCCTGTGGCGATGCCGGCGCGAGGACGTCCACGGTCTTCCGTTCACCCGCCTGCTGGCCGATGCACAGGCCGACGGCAGCATCGACGCCACGCTGGCTGCGCTGCTCGGCAGCCATCGCGATGCCATGCTGCTGCGCCAGGACGGCAGCGAAAGCGCCTGCTCGGTCTCGATGTCGAAGGTCGTGGTGGGCGAGCACGTCTTCCACACCGCCTTCGTCCGCGATACCAGCGACCAGCAACGGCAGCTGGCGCGGCTGCGGCAGCTGTCGATCGTGGTCGACAGCAGCGACAACGCCATCTTCATCAGCTCGTCCGATCGCGAGGTCGTCTACGTCAACAGCGGCTTCACCCGCATGCTGGGCTACCGGCTGGAAGAGTTGCGCGGCATCAAGCCCGCGGACCTGCTGTCCGGCCCGCATACCGATGCCTCGCTGGATGAGCGCATCACCCGCGCGATGGCGGCCGGCGAAGGCCTGCAGACCGAAGTGCTGCTGTACACCAAGGCGGGCCGCCCGCTCTGGCTGTCCACGGCGATCAACCCCGTGCATGACGAGGATGGTTCGCTGCTGGGCCTGGTCAGCGTGCTCAGCGACATCACCCAGACCAAGATGCACCAGGTACTGCACAACAAGGTGCTGGATGCGCTGGTGCACGAGTGGAACGTCGCCGACGTGATGACACTGATCTGCCGCGAGGTGGAGCACATCGCGCCGGAGCTGACGGTCTCCATCATCACCGTGGACAGCGAGGGCCTGATGCATGCCCTCGCCTCGCCCAGCCTGCCGGAAGCCTGGGCACGCAAGATCAACGGCCTGCCGATCGGCCCGCGCGCGGGCGTCAGCGGCGTGGCCGCGTGGCGCGGTCGCGCGGTGTTGGTGAAGGACATCGCCAGCGACCCGCTGTGCGCCAACACCCGGCACCTGACTACCCCGCTGGGGCTGCGCGCATGCTGGACGCATCCGATCAAGTCGAGCAGCGGCCGCGTGCTGGGCACGCTGTCGTTCTACTACCGCGAGAACCGCGGACCGGACGAACTGCACGAGCGGCTGGCCGACACCTGCTTGCATTTGTGCTCGCTGACGCTGGAGCGCGAGCAGACCAACGAGCGCGTGCACCAGCTGGCGTTCTACGACACGCTGACGGGCCTGCCGAACCGCATCATGTTCAGTGCCAAGGCCGAACAGGCGCTGGCCAACGTCGCCCAGGCCAACAGCACGGCCGCCGTGCTGTTCATCGACCTGGACCGCTTCAAGCGGGTGAACGATGCACAGGGCCACGCGGCCGGTGACGGCCTGCTGCGCGATGTCGCGGCGCGCCTGAGCGAGGAGCTGGGTGGCATCAACATCGTCGGCCGCCAGGCCGGCGACGAATTCGTCGCGGTGTTGCCGATGTGCAGCACCGAACAGGCCGGCAGCATGGCCGAGCGCCTGCTGGGCGCGATCGCGGCACCCACCGCGGCCGGCCTGATGACCCTGCATCCCAGCGCCAGTATCGGCGTGGCGATGTTCCCCGACGACGGCCGCGACATCGACCTGCTGGTGCGCCATGCCGACATGGCGATGTACCGCGCCAAGACCGACGGCGGCCACGGTTTCCGCTTCTTCAGCGTGGACATGAACCGCCTGGCGCAGGAACGCGTCTCGCTGGAGACCGCGTTGCGCGAGGCGTTGCGGCTCGACCAGCTCGACCTGCATTACCAGCCACAGGTCGGCGGTCGCGACGGGCTGGAACTGTATGGCGTCGAGGCGCTGCTGCGCTGGCAGCACGCGGACCTGGGCGTGATTCCACCATCGCGCTTCGTACCCGTCGCCGAGGAATGCGGCCTGATCGCCGACCTCAGCCTGTGGGTACTGCGCAAGGCCTGCGCGCAGATGGCCGACTGGCGCCGCCGCGGTGTCGACATTCCGCGCGTGTCGGTCAACGTGTCCGCGATCAACTTCCGCGATCCGCAGCTGTCGCTGCAGATCTCCGACCTGCTGGACGAGCACGGACTCCTGCCTGAAGACCTCACGCTGGAGATCACCGAGAGCGTCATGCTCGATCCCGACCCGGACGTGCTGGAAAACATCGAGGCCATCTACGTGCTGGGCGTGCGCCTGTCGCTGGACGACTTCGGTACCGGCTACTCCAGTCTCAGCCACCTGCACCGTCTGCCGATCAGCGAACTCAAGCTGGACCAGAGCTTCGTGCGCGACATCGATACCAGCGCCATCGCGCGCACCCTGACCTCGTCGGTGCTGCGCATCGGCGAAAGCCTGGGCATGAAGGTCGTGGCCGAAGGCGTGGAAACCGAGTCGCAGCACCGCTTCCTGACCGAGCAGCGCTTCCCCGTGCTGCAGGGCTACCTGTTCTCGCAACCGCTGCCGGCAGGTCCGCTGGAAGAGTGGCTGCGGACCCAGGGCTACGCCGCCGTGCGCGAGGCGGATACCGGGCACGTCCCGGCCTGATCGCAACGCGCATTCCGGCGCGGCCGGCGCGCGAAATGTGACACGGCTCCCAATCGCGAACACCCGCTCGTCCCGCTGGCGCCACCGCCTCAAGTTTGATCCCGGCGGGCCGATCTCAGGCGGTGAGTCTTTCTCTCTCTATCCCTGCCCACCCGGAGTTACTGGCATGAAGATCGCATCCGTCCTGACCCTGTCCATCGCCGTTGCTGGCGCCGCCCTGCTGATGCCGGCCGCCCCGGCCAACAGCCAGTCGCAGATCGACAACGCCATTCCGGCCGACATGGCGTCCCGCTTCACCGGCAAGGCCGGCACCGTCTGCGGCAAGGTGGGCAAGGCCCGTTTCGCCGAGAACACCGAAGGCACGCCGACCTTCCTGTACATGGGCGGCAACTTCCCGCGCCACACCTTCACCGCGCGCATCCCGGGCGACGCCCGCGCCAAGTTCAAGCCGGCCCCGGAAGAACTGGAAGGCAAGGACGTCTGCGTGATCGGCACCATCGAGCGCGACCAGTCGCGCGCCGAAATCGTCGTCAACTCGCCGTCGAACCTGAAGCTGGCCACGATCCGCTGATCCGCTGATCTGCTTCGCGGGCAGGGCGCCATGCCCTGCCCGTCCCGGTCGCATCTGAGAGTGGCGCGGCGCGCGCCCCGGTAAAGGAAAAAGAATCCCATGCAGCGGATCAAGAACCTCAAACTGACGACGAAGATGATGCTCGCCTTCGGCGTCGTGCTAGCCCTGATGTTGATCCAGGGCATTGCGGCCTTCGTGGGCCTGAACTCGTTGAACGGTGCCACCACCCAGGTGACCGGCAACGTCCTGCCCAGCGTCAAGGCCGCAGGCGACCTGCAGAGCCTGCTGGGCGAGTACCGCACCAATTCCTACCGCCAGCACGTGCGCGCCAGCGACGCCGTCAAGGCGGAAGCCCGGAAGCTCGCCGGCGAGACCGAGAAGCGGATCGACCAGGCGAGCAAGGACTACGCCAAGCTGATCACCCAGCCGGAAGAAAAGAAGGCGTACGACACCTTCACCAAGGAATGGAAGGCCGCGCAGCAGTCCTACGCCGACGTGCAGGAAATGCTCGACCTCGGCCTGCCGGATGACGCCGTGGATACCTTCATCGGCGCCACGCGCGACCAGCACCGCAAGGCGACCGCCGCGCTGACTACCCTGATCAATGTCGTCGACCAGCAGGCCAAGACGGCCAGCGCGGACGCCGACAGCACCTACACCGCCTCCAGCACGCTGATGGTCATCATGCTGCTGGCCGGCATCGTGGGCGGCCTGGCCCTGGCCTGGTTCTTCGCCCGCGCCATCGCCAACGCCGTCGGCGAAGCCGTCCGCGTGGCCAACGATGTGTCCGCCGGCAAGCTGGACGGCAAGATCGACACCAGCCGCTCCGACGAAGTCGGCCAGCTGCTGACCGCCATGCAGCGCATGCAGACGCAGGTGCAGTCGGTGATCACCGCGCAGAGCGAGATGGCTGCGCGCCACGACGAAGGCCAGATCAGCTTCCGCATGGACGACAGCGCGTTCCCCGGCGAGTACGGCCGCATGGTGCGCGACACCAACTCCCTGGTCGCCTCGCACCTGCAGGCCATCGGCGATGCGCTGAAGATCATGCAGCGCTACTCGGTCGGCGACCTGAGCCTGGACATGCCCAAGCTGCCCGGCGAAAAAGCCAACCTGACCGAAACGATGGACGCCACCAAGGCCAACCTGTCGGCGATCAACGGCGAGATCAAGCGCCTGGCCATGGCCGCTTCGTCCGGCGACTTCACCCAGCGCGGCGACGTGGACAAGTACCAGTACGACTTCCGCGACATGATCGACGGCCTGAACCAGCTGATGGAGACGACCGACGAGAACCTGGCCGAAGTGTCCGAACTGCTGCAGGCGATCGCCCGCGGCGACCTGACGGCCCGCATGGAAGGCGACTTCCACGGCGTGTTCGCCACCATGCGCGACGACGCCAACGCGACGGTTGCCCAGCTGACCGACATCGTCGGCCGCATCCAGGATGCATCCGCGTCGATCAACACCGCCGCCGGCGAGATCGCCTCGGGCAACAGCGACCTGTCGCGCCGTACCGAGCAGCAGGCCGCCAACCTGGAAGAAACCGCCGCCTCGATGGAGGAACTGACCTCCACCGTGCGCCAGAACGCCGAGTCCGCCCGCCAGGCCAACCAGCTGTCGATCGGCGCCGCCGGCGTCGCATCGCAGGGTGGCGAGGTGGTCGGCAAGGTCGTCACGACGATGCGCGACATCGAGCATTCATCGAAGAAGATCGCCGACATCATCTCGGTCATCGACGGCATCGCCTTCCAGACCAACATCCTGGCGCTCAACGCCGCGGTGGAAGCCGCCCGTGCCGGCGAGCAGGGCCGTGGTTTCGCCGTGGTCGCGTCGGAAGTGCGCACGCTGGCCCAGCGTTCGGCCAACGCCGCCAAGGAGATCAAGGGCCTGATCGAAACCTCGGTCGACAAGGTCGCCGACGGCTCCAAGCTGGTGAACCAGGCCGGTGCCACGATGGGCGAGATCGTCGCCTCCGTGCAGCGCGTGACCGATATCATGGCCGAGATCTCCGCCGCGTCGCAGGAACAGAGCGCCGGTATCGAGCAGGTCAACCAGACCATCACCCAGATGGACGAAACCACCCAGCAGAACGCCGCACTGGTGGAAGAAGCCTCCGCCGCCGCCCGTTCGATGGAAGAACAGGCTCAGGCGCTCAGCGAGTCGGTCTCGGTCTTCAAGCTGCATGCCCACGCCACGCCCGCGGCTGCGGCCAAGCCGGTGAAGCCGGCGACCGCCACGGTCGCCAGGCCCGCCGTCGTCCGCTCCGCCTCCCCGGCGGTGCTGGAACCCGCCCTGGCCGAAGGCGACGACTGGCAGGAGTTCTGAGGCATACCGCTTGCATCGGTAGCGGCATGACCCGGTGTCCCGTCCCTGCGACGGGACACCGGCCACGCAACACGCGCTTTCCCGTCCCTTCGAGACCTCCATGTCCGTCAGTACCCGCCCGACCAGCCCAGCTGCCTCGATCCGACGGACCCCTTCGCTGCCCGCCCACGACGAGCCGGCCGCCAGCGGCACGCGCGATTTCGAATTCGATGACCGCGACTTCCGCCGCGTCGCGGACCTGATCCGCCAGCGGGCCGGCATCGCCCTGGCCGACGGCAAGCGCGACATGGTCTACGGCCGCCTCTCGCGGCGCCTGCGTGCGCTCGGCCTGCGCAGCTTCAAGGACTACCTGGACCAGCTGGAGCGCGACGGCGGCGACGAGTGGCAGGCGTTCACCAATGCACTGACCACCAACCTCACCTCGTTCTTCCGCGAGCCGCACCACTTCGAGCGCCTGCAGGAAGAACTGGCCAAGCGCCGCCACGACGGACCGTTGAAGATCTGGTCGTGCGCCGCTTCCACCGGCGAAGAGCCCTATTCGATCGCCATTTCCGCCTGCGAGGCCTACGGCACGCTGACGCCGCCGGTGCGCATCCTGGCCACCGACGTGGATACGCAGGTGCTCGCCACCGGCGAACGCGGCGTCTATCCGGTCGAGCGCATCGCCGGCCTGAGCGACGCGATGAAGCGCCGCTACTTCCAGCGCGGCAGCGGCCCCAACGAAGGCAAATGCCGCGTACATCCGGCACTGCGCCAGCTGATCGAGTTCCGCCCGCTCAACCTGCTGGCCCCGCGCTATGACGTGGCCGGTCCGTTCGTGGCGATGTTCTGCCGCAACGTGATGATCTACTTCGACAAGCCGACCCAGCGCGGCATCCTGACCCGCCTGGTACCGCACCTGGCCGACGACGGCATGCTGTACACCGGCCACTCGGAAAACTACCTGCACGCCGCAGACATCATCCAGCCCTGCGGCCGCACGCTGTACCGTCGCGCCGGGGCCGCTGCATGAGTGCCGCCGCAGCCGCCTTCGCCGATGGCAGCGTGATGCGCTACCACGACATCCGCTTCAAGACCGACGCCGCCAAGCTGCTGCCCACGCAGTACCTGGTGGTGGACGACCACACCGCGCTGGTCACCGTGCTCGGCTCATGCGTGGCCGCGTGCATCCGCGATCCGCTGCTGAAGCTGGGCGGCATGAACCACTTCCTGCTGCCCGACGGCAACGTCGGCGACGGTGCGCCCGCGCGTTACGGCAGCTATGCGATGGAACTGCTGATCAACGACCTGCTCAAGCGCGGCGCCGCCCGCAGCCGGCTGCAGGCCAAGGTGTTCGGTGGCGCCAACGTGCTGAAGGGCTTCACCAGCAATCCGGTCGGCACGCGCAATGCCGAATTCGTCCGCCGCTACCTGGAAGCCGAGCGCATCCCGGTGGTGGCCGAGGACCTGCGCGGCATCCATCCGCGTAAGGTCTGGTACTTCCCCGATACCGGCCGCGCGGTCGTGCAGCGCCTGCCGCACGCCCACGATGCCGAAGTGCTGGCCGCCGAATCCGCAGCCCGCGCCCGCCTGTCCAAGGCTCCCGTCACCGGGGGCGTGGAGCTGTTCTGATGAGTACGACCCCTTGCCGCGTGCTGATCGTCGACGACTCGGCGGTCGTGCGCCAGATCCTGACCGAAATCCTGTCCCGCGACCCGGGCATCGAGGTCGTCGGCTCCGCCGCCGATCCGCTGCTGGCGCGCGACAAGATCAAGCGCCTCAATCCGGACGTGATGACGCTGGATGTGGAAATGCCGCGCATGGACGGCCTGGCGTTCCTGGAGAACGTCATGCGCCTGCGGCCGATGCCGGTGGTGATGATCTCCTCGCTGACCGAGCGCGGCGCCGACACCACGCTGCAGGCGCTGGCGCTGGGCGCGGTGGATTTCGTCTCCAAACCCAAGCTCGATGTCGCCAGCGGCCTGCAGGCGTACTCGGAAGAAATCATCACCAAGGTCAAGACCGCGGCCAAGGCGCGCGTGCGACCGCTGGCCCGTACCGGCGCGCCGCGCGTGGGCCTGGATACCACCCTGCCGCCCCCGCCCCCGCTGCGCTTCCGCACCACCGACCGCCTGATTGCCATCGGCGCCTCCGCCGGCGGTACCGAAGCGCTGCGCGTGGTGCTGGAGCAGATGCCCGCCGACGCCCCCGCCATCGTGCTGACCCAGCACATCCCGGCGGGCTTCAGCCGCGCCTTCGCCGAGCGTCTGGACCGTCATTCGGCGATGGCCGTGCGCGAAGCCAGCGATGGCGAAGCCATCCTGCCGGGCCACGCTTACCTGCCACCGGGCGGCCAGCACATGCGGATCATTCGCGACGGTGCCCGCTGGCGTGCCCGCATCGATGACGGTCCGGCGGTCAACCGGCACAAGCCGGCGGTCGACGTGCTGTTCCGTTCGGTCGCGCAGGCCGCAGCCGGCAACGCGGTCGGCGCCATCCTCACCGGCATGGGCGACGACGGTGCGCGCGGCCTGCTGGAAATGAGCCAGGCCGGCGCTCCGACGCTGGTGCAGGACGAAGCCACCAGCGTCGTCTGGGGCATGCCCGGCGCCGCCATGCGCATGGGCGCCGCCAAGGAAGCCCTGCCGCTGGAGCGGATCGCCCAGCGCCTGCTCGACCTGGCCGCGGCGATCGCCTGAGGAGCGGTCCACATCTGTCTTGTGGGAGCGACGTAAGTCGCGATGACGGGACCACGATGCCTGAACGAAGAGCATCGCGACTTACGTCGCTCCCACAACAGCCGGGCGCGCGAGCGGCAACGGCAGTCACAGATCACCCTCAACCCGGAAACCCGCGGAATTCCCGCCTAAAGAGCCGATCCGCACGGCCGATACTCATCAGTGAGCTTCAGCAGAGAGCACCCATGTATTCGCGCATCCTGGTTCGTTTGGCGGCACCCCTCATCCTCACCCTGCTGTTCCCGGTGTCGGTCGGTTTCGACTGGCCCAGCGCCTTGCAATGGGCCCTGCTGACGTCGCTGACGCTGGCCTGGCTGATCTTCGCCTGGCTGACCGTTACCCAGTCGCACCAGATCTCCCCCGAGCACGCCAGCGTCGTGCGCGAACAGGATGCCCTGCTGACCGAACTGCGCCGCTTCGTGAACAACGAGATCGAAGGCTCGCGCAGCGAGATCGACCGCGCCCGCGAACTGATCCGCGAAGCGGTCAACAACCTGGGCGGCAGCTTCGACGCGATGAACCGCAAGTCGCGCGAACAGAGCACCGCGATCTCCCGCATCATCGACCGCAACGGCGAAGGCGACCGGGCCGGCGTGGACGTGGCGCGCTTCGCGCAGAACGCCAGCCAGCGCATGGAGCAGCTGGTCGAGGCGCTGGAACAGGTGGCCGGCCAGAGCGGCACCACCGTGCACCACATCGACGACATGGCGCAGCACCTGGACGGCATCTTCTCGCTGCTGGAAGACGTCAAGTCGATCGCCGACCAGACCAACCTGCTGGCGCTGAACGCCGCCATCGAAGCGGCGCGTGCCGGTGAAGCCGGTCGCGGCTTCGCGGTGGTGGCCGACGAAGTGCGCAACCTGTCCGAGCGCTCCACCGCCTTCAACGAGCAGATCCGCAAGCTGGCCCACAGCTCGAAGGAATCGATCGCCAAGGTGCGCGACACCGTGTCGAACATGGCCTCGCGCGACCTGGACCGCTCGCGGGAAGCGCGTAGCGAAGCCGCCGGCATGCTGAACCAGGTCGCCGCGATCAACGCCTCGCTGGGCGACGGCATGCGCGAAGTCTCGATGTGCGGCCACGCCATCGACGCCAGCGTCGCCGATGCGGTCCGCTCGCTGCAGTTCGAAGACATCGCCACGCAGTCGCTGGGCAGTGCACAGACACACCTGGACCGCCTGACCGCGATCAACAAGGAAGCGCTGGCCCTGCAGGAACTGCTGCACCGCACGGGCGGCGCCACCGACAACGAACTGCTCAGCGCGCTGCGCCTGATCGGCAACCGCCTGCGCGACCAGCGCACGGAGTGGGAGCGTCCGCCGCACAAGCCGGTCGCTCAGCAGAACATGGGTGCGGGCACGGTCGAGCTGTTCTGACCTGCTGACATCTGAAGAACGACACGACGGGGCGGCCAGCGATGGCCGCCCCGTTGCGTTCCGGGCATCAGCGCGCCATCCGCCCGCGGCATGGCTGGCATACTGCGGACGTTCCCCTCCGCGCACCGCCCATGTCGACGCCTTCATCCCCCCTGCTGATGCAGCTGTTCCGCCTGCAGGAAGCCGAGCGCCATCGCGTCGGCCGCGCCCTGCACAACCAGGTGGGCCAGGCGTTGTCGGCGATCCGGATGGGCGCGCACCTGGTGCAGTCGGAAGACGATGCCGAGGTGCGTGCGGAAGACTTGCAGGAAATCATCCGCGCCAGCGACGAAGCCGTCGCCATCGTGCGCGACCTGCACGCCACCCTGCATCCGCCGCAACTGGATTCGATCGGCTTGGATGCCGCGCTGCGCGCCGAGTACGAACGGCTCTTTCCCGGCGCTGCCTTGACCCTGGCGCCGTTGCCTCATGCACCGGCGACGGACACCGCGCTGGTGGCGTTCCGCATCGCGCAGGTGCTGCTGCGCGCCGCGGGCGCTCAGCCGGCCGTGACGCTGGCCGGCGATGGCGACGCGGCGGGCACGTTCACGCTCGACCTGTCACCGGGCATCGGCGACATCGCCGAGCGGCCGCTGCTGCACGCGCTGGCGATCGCGGTCGGCGGCGAGCTCGAGGCCGTTCCGGGCACGCCGTGGCGACTTCGCCTACCCTATGCGGCCCCCTCCTCCGCATCCGCCGATCCCGCGTGAATTCCGAGCACGCCCACCTGCCCCGCCTGCCGCGCCTCGGCGCTGGCGAAGCCGACCTGCAGCGCATGGTCGAGGCCGCCACGAACGACGGCACGCCGTTGATGTTGCTGTACCTGGACATCGACCACTTCCGCTCGATCAACGAGAACATGGGCGTGGAGGTCGGCGACGAAGCGCTGGCCATCCTCAGCGACCGCCTGCAGCAGGCCCTGGGTCCGGAAGCGCGCGCATGGCGCCACGGCAGCGACGAATTCATCGTGGCAGTGCCGCGCCTGCCCGGCACGCTGCCGCCGGAGCGTTTCGGCGACCTGCTGCGCGAGCAGATCGAACTGCCGATGACGGTGCTGCCGTACACGCTGTTCCTGACCGGCACGCTGGGCGTCGCACTGTGCCCCGAACATGCGGAGACCGCCTCGGGCCTGCTGCAGTGCGCGGAAAGCGCCATGGAACAGGCCAAGCACGAGGGCATGAACCTGGTGCGCCTGTACCGGCGCGGCGCCGCGATCACCGCGCGCAGCGACAGCATCATCGCGCGCCAGATCGTCAACGCGATCCACCACAACGAACTGCGCCTGTTCTACCAGCCGCAGATCAACGCGCACGATGGCCGCGTGGTCGGCATGGAAACGCTGCTGCGCTGGTACTCCCCGGCGCTCGGCCTGCTGGTGCCGGAGCGCTTCATGCACGTGGCCGAGAAGCTCGGCGTGATCGTGCAGATCGGCGACTGGGTGCTGCGCAATGCGTTCAAGCAAGCGCGCGTGTGGCGCGACTGGGGCTTCGATGACTTCGAGATCGCGGTCAACGTCTCCACCCTGCAGCTGCTGCGCCCCAGCTTCGTCTCCGAAGTGCTGGAGGCCATGCAGGAAGCCGGCATCCCGCCGCAGATGGTGGTGCTGGAAGTCCGGCAGAACGCGCTGGCCAAGGACATGAACCTGGTCCATCGCACGCTGGCGCAGCTGCATCGCGAAGGCGTGCGCCTGACGCTGGACGATTTCGGCATGGGCGATTCAAACCTGGATTCGCTGGTGCGTTTCTCGGTGGACAAGATCAAGATCGACCGCAACTTCGTGAAAGGCGTGCCGTCCGGCCCCCGCGAAGTCGCCATCACCTGCGCCATCATCGCGATGGGCCACCAGCTGGGCATGAAAGTCATCGCGCACGGCGTGGAGACCGATACCCAGTTGGGCTTCCTGCGCCGCAATCAGTGCGACATGTTCCAGGGTCATCTGTTCGGCGAACCGATGTCGGCCGAGGACGCCGGCGCCGTGCTGCGCCGCCGCTATCTGCGCGCCGACGCCTTCGCCGCCACCAAGCCGGACCGCACGCTGCTGCTGCTGGACGACGAGGAAAACATCCTGCGATCGCTGGTGCGCCTGTTCCGCCGTGACGGCTACCGCATCCTCGCCGCCAGCAACGTCACCGACGCGTTCGAACTGCTGGCGACCAACGACGTGCAGGTGATCCTGTCCGACCAGCGCATGTCCGACATGAGCGGCACCGAGTTCCTCGGCCGCGTGCGCTTGCTCTACCCCGACACCGTGCGCCTCGTGCTGTCCGGCTACACCGACCTGGCGACGGTGACCGAGGCGATCAACCGCGGCGAGATCTACCGCTTCCTGACCAAGCCATGGAACGACGACGACCTGCGCGAACACATCCGCCAGGCCTTCACCACCTACGAGAACCAGCCGCACCACCGCGCCCATGCCTGACGCGGATGCACCGACGCCGGACGGCTGGTGCCTGTATCTGCTGGAATGCCGCAACGGCGCCTGGTACGCCGGCATCACGAACCGCCTGGACGCACGCTACGCCGCGCATGTCGCCGGTACCGGCGCGAAATACACGCGGGCGAATCCACCTGTTCGCGTGCTGGCCAGTCGCGGCTATCCGGATCGCAGCGCGGCCTCGCGCGCCGAGGCGCAGCTGAAACGGTTGCCCAGGGCGAAGAAGCTGGCGTTTTTCGATCCCTGCTGAGGTGTATGCGGATGTGGGAGCGACGTAAGTCGCGAACGCAGCAACCGAACCATCATGGCGCCATCGAAGGCGACCGACGCCCGCCGCACGGGTCAAGTTCCAGAACAACCGGATTCCCTGATCGCGACTTACGTCGCTCCCACACCTGCAGGCATCGAATCGTTCACGCCGCGTCGGCGGCAGGCTGGCGGATCGGCAGCGTGATGCGGAAGCAGGCGCCGGCGCCGGGCTCGTTGCGCGCTTCGATGCGGCCGTTGTGCTTCTTGACGATGCCGTAGGAAATCGACAGGCCCAGGCCGGTGCCGCTGCCTACCGGCTTGGTGGTGAAGAACGGATCGAAGATGCGTTGCAGGATCTCGTCCGGAATGCCGTGGCCGCTGTCCTGGACTTCGACCCAGACCTCGTCGCCTTCCACGCCGGTACTGACGTTGATGGTGCCGCGCTCGTCGATGGCATGACTGGCGTTGAGCAGGATGTTCATGAACACCTGGTTCAACTCGGACGGACGGCACTGCACCAGCGGCAGCTTGCCGTAGTGCTTTTCCAGCGTGACCTTGTACTTCAGCTCGTTCCAGATGATGTTGATGGTGGAATCCAGGCCGGCGTGCAGGTCGGCGGATTTCCAGCTGTCGTCGCGGCCGGAGTACGAGAAATCCTTCAGGTTGCGCACGATCGCGGTAACGCGCTCGATGCCCTCGCGCGACTCGGACATCAGCTGCGGCAGGTCGCCGGTGATGAAGTCGATGTCGGAACGCGCGCGCAGGTCCTCGATCTCGGGCAGCATCACCTTCGGGTCCGGCAGGCGCAGCGCGCGCTCGTAGACCTCGATCAGCGAGAACAGGCTGTGCAGGTATTCCTGCAGCGAACCAAGATTGGAGTGCACGTAACCGATCGGATTGTTGATCTCGTGCGCGACGCCGGCGGCGAGCTGGCCGATGGAGGCCATCTTCTCGGACTGCACCAACTGTTCCTGCGCACCGGCCAGGCGCACCAGCGTCTGCCGGAGCTGCGCATGCCGGCGCTGCAGTTCCTGCTGGCGCGCATGCGCCTCGCTGACATCGTGGAACACGACCATGCAGTGGCCGCCGCCAGGACTGTCGTGGAAGTACGCGCGCACCTGCAGCACCAGGCCGTCGTCGAGGGTCAGGTCGGCGTTCCAGCGACCGGTCTCGCGTGCGGTGCGGATCGCGTCAGCGGGCAACAACCGCGACAGCGCCGCCAGCGGGTCGCCGTCATCGTTGACCAGGGCGCGGGCGGCGGCGTTGGCATGCAGTGGGCGCGCATCGCCACGGCACAGCAGGTAGCCGTCGTCCATCAGTTCGGCCAGCGCCTTCAGATCGGAGAAGCTGGGGATGTCATCCGTGGCGCAGGCGCCGGACGGCGGATTGTTGGGCGGGGCTGTGGCCACGGATGCATCGGGTGGCGGCGATGGGGCGCCAGTATCCGGCGCGGCCGCGGGGGCGGCAAGGTGCGGGGTCGCAGTTTGCGGATCGGGCACCGGGCTTAGGCGACAGCGAGCGGACGCGGTGCGGACGTCGTGGACGTCTGGCCCTGCGCATCGTAGGCGCCATGGCTTTCGGTGCGGCCCAGGTGGCGCAGCGCCCAGTTCACTTCACGTCGGCGGCGCGCCAGCAGGATGCCGTTGGCGTGGTTCAGTTCGGCCAGTTCGGCCAGTCGCGCCTGCATGTCTTCGGAAAAGCCGAAGCCGGCCGCGGCCGCTTCCAGCGCGCGCAGCGCGTCGAGCTTTTCCTGCGTGGAGCGCACCAGCGCTTCCACGTCGTGCTCGACGATGGCGCGGCGTTCCTCGTCCAGGGCCGCGGACAGTCGCTGGAGAGGGGCCTGCGTCATCGGGATCAACGACCCAGCTGGTCTTCCAGGCCGAGCATGCCGTCGGCGATGGCCTCGGCGTTGACCTTGTACGTGCCGGCCTGCAGGGCCTCACGCACGGCCTGCACACGGGCCTCGTTGATCGCCGGGGCGCTGGCCAGTTCGCGCTGCATGGCCTGCAGGCTGGTGGCTTCACCGGTCAAGCGCAGGCTGTCGCCCGCCGCACTGGCTTCCACGGGGCTGGAGCGATCAGCGCCTGCGGACGCCACGCGGCCGCTTACGGGGCCGGTGGTGCGGATGGCGGCAGGGGGAGTGCCTTCGATTTTCTGGTTCATGTCAGTCACCTGTCACAGGGTTCATAGGAGTTATCGGCCGCAGCGTTTCCGACTTTAGTGACGGAAGCCACATTTCCGAAGAAGGTCCGGTTTGTACCCGGTCTACTTCCACCCACGTTCGGTATCGGCCACCCCGGGTGCAACTTTAGGGCGACCTGGCAATTATTTTTCATCGGCTGACCCAGACGTCGCCGCCCGGCCCCACCACGCCCTGCACCACACGGCGCGAGGACAGGTTTTCGACGGTGACCCGCTCGTTCTCGCCGGCATCGGCGAGCGCCTTGCCGGCCACGCGGACTTCCACCCCGCCCCGGCGTGAGACCAGCGCGACGTTGTCACCGCGCCGGACCAGCCGCTGCGCGACCAGGTCGGTCGCGGCCAGCACGGCACCGGCCGACAGCATGCGGCGCGCGACGCGGCCGACCGCCTGCGACGGATCGGCCACCGCAGCACCGACGATGCGCGAGGCATCGCGGCGCTCGGCGACGAAGGCATCGGCGGTGATCGTCTCGCCCGGCGCGATCCCCCGCGCCAGTACCAGCACCGTCTGGCTGCGACGCACGCGCACCGGCACGAACAGGCGCCAGCCGGCGTCCTGGGGGCAACTGACTTCGACGCTGTTGCTGCCCTGGATGCGCGCGACCAGCGCGGCACCACAGCGCGGCAGGCGCAGGGCGGGATCCAGCGTGGCCTCGGCCTCGCTGCCGGCGGGCAGCGCGCCGATCGCGGCCGCCTTGATGCTGTCGACCGGCTGGAAGTCCGCGGCCAGGACGGCGCAGACGGTCAGTCCACCGATCAGGGCGGTCATCAGGCGCAGCAGCATGGGCGGGCTCCGGTGGTTCATCGGCGGGGAAGGTGCAAGCGGTGTGCCAAACGGTGTTTGTTCGCGGGACCTTCGGTGTGGTGTTTCTTGACGCAGAGGCATGGCGCCGCTGGCTGCGGGAGCCTCTGGAGCCACCCTAGTTACATCCGATGAAGGCTTTGCGCTGCTGCCGTTCGGACCCCCATGAGGCACGGCGAGTGGGCCGGGTAAAACCCAAAGGGCGCCGTCATGGATGACGGCGTTTTCGTATGGCACAGGGATGTGCCATACGAAAATTCCCGGACCGCTCGCGAACCCGCAGCGCAGCGGAGGGCGTGCCGCCTGGGGTGTGTTTCTTTGCTTCTTTCTTTGCACAAGCAAAGAAAGAAGGCCCCCGCGGCGAGCGGTGCCATGCCGGCGCTCCGAAAAGACCATCCCTCCAGGCCCAGGAATTCAACGCAATAGCTTGGGCAGACCAACGGCTCGCAAAGGCAACGGACTTCGTTGGCCCTCTCCCCAACCCCTCTCCCGCAGAGAGAGGGGCTTCACAGCTTCGGCGGCCGGCTCAAGAGCCCTCCCCACCGGCCGATATGCTGTGCATGACCCAGGACCTGCTCAACCGCATCGACCAGCGCACCCGCCTGGCCGGTCACAATCGCCTCGCCCTGCTGCTGTTCCGCCTGGGCGGGCGTCAGCTTTTTGGCGTCAACGTCTTCAAGGTGCAGGAAGTCCTGCGCCGTCCGGGCCTGTTCCAGCTGCCCGGCCTGCCCACCGAGTTCGTGGGCGTGGCCGACGTGCGTGGACGCTCCGTGCCAGTGCTGGACCTGGGCCTGAGTATCCGCCACCCCGAGCGCGATCCGAACCCCGAGAACGCCCCCAACTACCTGGTCGTCACCGAGTTTAACCGCTCGGTGCAGGGCTTCCTGGTCAGCGGCGTGGAGCGCATCGTCAACATCGCGGTCGAGGACATCCATCCGCCGCCGGAGCTGGGTGCGGAAAACAGCTTCCTGACCGCCGTGACGCGGTTCCAGGGCGAACTGATCCAGGTGATCGACGTGGAAAGCGTGCTGGCCGACATCTGCCAGTCGCGCATGGACGCCACGCTGGCGCCGGAGATGGCCCTCCCCGCCGATGCCCCGCCGATGCAGGTGCTGGTGGTCGACGACTCCCGCGTGGCGCGCTCGCAGATCCGCAGCGTGCTGGAGCAGCTGGGCGTCACCGCCACCCTGCTCTCGGACGGCCGCCAGGCGCTGGACCATCTCTTGCAGGTGCACGCGGCCGGCGAGAACCCGGCCGAGCGCTACGCCATGGTCATCTCCGATATCGAGATGCCGGCCATGGACGGCTACACGCTGACGACGGAAATCCGGCGCCACCCGGGCCTGGCCGGCCTGTACGTGCTGCTGCACACGTCCCTGTCGGGCGTGTTCAACAACGCCATGGTGGAACGCGTAGGCGCCAACGCCTTCGTGGCCAAGTACAGCCCGCACGAGCTGGCCGAACACGTGCTGTTCCGCCTGAACCAGGTGGTTTCGGCGCGCATGGCGGCGTAAAGCTCCCCTCATCCGCCCTCCGGGCACCTTCTCCCCGCGCTGCAGGGAGAAGGAAACACGTGTTCTGGCACACGCCTTGCAACTGCCCCGGCAACGGTCTGCCGGAGCGGTGCCATGTCCAATCCCATCTCCAATTACCTGGGTGTCCATGCGGCGGCCCTGCCGTTGCGTGAGCAGCGGATGCAGCTGATCGCCAGCAACCTGTCCAACGCCGATACGCCCAACTTCAAGGCGAAGGACCTGGACTTCCAGGCCGCGCTGGAACAGGCCGCCGCCAAGGCCGCACCGTTGCGGAGCACCAGCGAGCAGCACATGACCCTGCTGAACGCCTCGCCGCGGATCTTCGAGCGCGACGGCGTGCAGCCCAGCCTGGACGGCAACACCGTCGACGCCGACACCGAGCGCGCCGCCTACGGCCGCGCGGCGCTGGAATACCGCGCCTCACTGAGCTTCATCGAATCCAAGGTGCGCACCATGCTCACCGCGATCACCGGCCAGTAAGGAGGCATGCCATGAGCAATCTGCCCATCTTCGACGTCGCCGGTTCCGCGCTGCAGGCGCAGTCCGTGCGCCTGAACACCATCGCCAGCAACCTCTCCAACGCCGATTCCATCGCGTCGTCGCCCGAGGCGGTCTACAAACCGATCGAACCGATCTTCCAGGCGCGTCCGCTGCGCAACGACGGTTCGCTGACGTCGGTGCAGGTGAAGGAGATCACCCAGAGCGAAGCGCCGCCGATCAAGCGCTACGAACCCGGCCACCCGATGGCCGACGCCGATGGCTACGTCTACGCCCCGGATGTCGATCCGGTCGCGCAGATGGTCAACCTGATCTCCGCCTCGCGCGGTTACCAGGCCGGCGTGGAAGTGCTGAACACCGCCAAGGAACTCGCCCTGGCCACCCTGACGATGGGCCGCTGATGCGTCCCTCCCCTGACCGAGCACGCGCATGACCACTGTCAACGGCGATCCCTTTTCCGCCCTCAACACCAGTACCACCGGCGCCGCGACCACCGCGAAGAAAGCCGACACGCTGGGCCAGGCTGACTTCATGCGGCTGATGACCGAGCAGCTGAGCAACCAGGACCCGCTGAAGCCGCTGTCGAACAGCGAGTTCGTCGCCCAGCTGGCGCAGTTCTCCACCGTGCAGGGCATCAGCGACCTCAACACCACCGTCAACGGCTTTACCGCCGCGCTGACTGGCGACCAGGTGCTGAAAGGCGCCTCGCTGGTCGGGCATTCGGTGGTGGTGCCGTCCGAATCCATCGCGCTGCCCGCCTCCGGCAACGCCACCGGCCTGGTGATGTCGCCGGGCGCCGGCAAGGTGACCTTCGAGATCAAGGATGCCAGCGGCGTGGTCGTCGACACCGTCGAGGTGGAAGCGACCGGCAAGGGCGAAACCGCGTTCGCGTGGGACGGCCTGAAAGCCAACGGCGAACGCGCCGAGGCCGGCAAGTACTCCATCAAGGCCACCCATACCGCGACCGACGGCACCGGCACCGCGCTCAACACCTATGTCGACGCCACGGTGGACAGCGTGACCATCGGCTCCGACGGCCTGTACCTCAACCTGCCCGGCTTGGGCACCGCCCCGCTCGACTACGTGCTGCGCATCGGCAAGTCGGCGTCCTGACACTTCCGCTCCCACCGCATCCCGCAAGGAGTCTTCCATGGCATTCCAAAGCTCGCTGTCCGGCATGAGGGCGGCCAACGCCGACCTCAACGTCACCTCGCACAACATCGCCAACGTCAACACCACCGGCTTCAAGGAGTCGCGCGCGGAGTTCGCCGAGGTGTTCTCCACCACGGGTTACGGCCTGACGCGCAACAACGTCGGTGCCGGCGTGCGCCTGACCAACGTCGCCCAGCAGTTCTCGCAGGGCGACATCAACCAGACCGGCCGTTACCTGGACCTGGCGATCGACCGTGAAGGCTTCTTCACCGTCAACAACAACGGCACCAACGTCTACACGCGCGCCGGCAACTTCCAGCGCGACCCGAACGGTTTCGTGACCACGCCGGAAGGCTACCGCCTGCAGGTGTTCCCGCCGCGTGCCGACGGCGTCGGCTTCGACACCGGCAATATGGCCGACCTGCGCCTGCTGACCACTGACAGCCCGCCGTCGCCGACCACCAACGTGGAACTGGGCGTCACCCTGCCCGGCAACGCCGCGCAGCCGACGATCTCGCCGTTCTCGCCGACCGACAGCGCCAGCTACAACGAGACCACCTCGGTCACCGTGTACGACTCGCTGGGCGTGGCCCACCAGCAGACCGTCTACTACGTGAAGACGCCGAACCCGAACGAGTGGCAGATGCACTCGTACGTCGACGGCGCCTCGATGGGTGCGCCGACCACGGTGCAGTTCGACAACAACGGCACGCTGACCGCCCCGGCCAATGGCCAGATCACGCTGGCACCGTTCACGCCCAGCACCGGTGCCGGCGTGCTGAACATGACGATGAACATCAGCGGCACCACGCAGTACGGCGAGCAGTTCGCCAAGCGCATCCAGAACCAGGACGGCTACGCCACCGGCAAGCTCAACGAGTTCAGCGTGTCCGAAACCGGCGTCGTGTACGCGCGCTATTCCAACGGCGTGGATCGTCCGCTGGGCCAGGTCGCGCTGGCGAACTTCAGCAATCCGCAGGGCCTGGTCTCGCAAGGCAACAACACCTGGACGCACAGCTACGCCTCGGGCGAGCCGCGTATCGGTGCGCCGGGTTCCTCGGACTTCGGCCAGGTGGCCTCCGGTGCACTGGAAGCCTCGACCGTCGACCTGACCGAGCAGCTGGTCAACATGATCGTGGCGCAGCGCAACTTCCAGGCCAACTCGCAGGCCATCTCGACGCAGGACCAGATCACCCAGGCGGTGATCAACATCCGCTGATCCGGCAGACGCCGACGGAGACTGACGCATGGACAAGGCCCTTTACGTCGCAATGACCGGCGCCCGCGCTTCACTGCAGGCGCAGGGCACCGTGTCGCACAACCTGGCCAACGTGGACACCAAGGGCTTCAAGGCTGCACTGGCCGGCACCGAGGCGTTCAAGATCCAGGGCCAGGGCTTTCCGTCGCGCGTGGACGCGGTACTGATCGATCCGGGCTTCGACGGCCGGACCGGTTCGCAGATGGTCACCGGCCGTTCGCTGGACATCTCGCTGCAACCGAACCGCTGGATGGCGGTGCAGGCTGCGGACGGCGGCACGGCGTACACGCGCAACGGCGAACTGAGCGTCACGCCGAACGGCCAGCTGGTCACCGCCGGCGGCCGCGCGGTGCTGGACGACAACGGCAACCCGATCGCGGTGCCGCCGGCGCAGTCGATCGACATCGGTTCCGATGGCACGGTGTCGATCATCCCGCAGGGCGAAGGCCCGCAGACGATGGCGATCGTCGGCCGCATGCGCATCGTGGAAGCGGCGCAGTCGCAGCTGGCGCGCGGCGGCGACGGTCTGATGCGGCCCTCGGATCCGCAGGCACCCGCGCTGCCCGTCGCCAATGGCAACAGTCTGACGATGGGTGTGCTGGAAGGCAGCAACGTGGATGCGGCCGGTGCGCTGGTGCAGATGATCCAGTTGCAGCGCCAGTTCGAGATGCAGGTGAAGGTGATCCGCAGCGGCGACGAGATGGCGCAGTCGTCGAACCAGTTGCTGCGTCTCGGCGGCTGACGCTTCTCAAGCCCCTCTCCCACCGGGAGAGGGGTTGGGGTGAGGGGTAACGGAGTCCTTGCCTTTAGAGATCCGTGGCGTCGGCCACGTCCGCGATTGGCTTGGGTTGTACGGCCTTGCGGGATGGTTCTTCTTTTCCGTGTGCATGGTGCCGCTCGCCGCGGAGGCCCTACTTTCTTTGCTTGTGCAAAGAAAGTAGGCAAAGAAAGCACACCCCGGCGGTCCGCCCGCCGCACGCGGCGGGTGCGCAGTCCCGGCGGGAATTTTCGTGCAGGGCATCCTGCCCTGTACGAAAACGCCGCACATCCTTGTGCGGCGCCCCTGCGGGGTTTTACCCGCCGCGACTGCCGGACCTCAGGGGGCCCGAGAGCCACCCCAGTTACATCCGACGAAGGCTTTGCTCTGCTCCAGCTTTTCGGGCCCCCATGAGGCACGGCGAGTGGGACGGGTAAAACCCGAAGGGCGCCGCCCTGGATGGGCGGCGTTTTCGTATGGCACAGGGATGTGCCTTACGAAAATTCCCGGCCCACTCGCGGACCCGGAGCGCGCAGCGCGGAGGGCGTGCCGCCTGGGGTGTGTTTCTTTGCTTCTTTCTTTGCACAAGCAAAGAAAGAAAGACCCCGCGGCGAGCGGCGCCATGCCGGCAGCCCCAAAAGAACCATCCCGACAGGCCCAGATATCCAACGCAAGACCTTGGACAGAACAACCGCTCGCACAGGCAACGGACCCCATCACCCCGCACCCCAACCCCTCTCCCGCAGGGAGAGGGGCTCCAAGGCTGCCGCGCCGGCTTTCCGGCACCTCCCTGCCGGGACCTTGATCCAGATCCCGGATCGGCCCGGCCCCCAGCGCCAGAACCACGACACCCGTTTCGGCACAGGACTTGCCTGAGAGAAGGCGAGGAACCGCACCACGCGATTCCACCCCCTTCACCCGCGAGGAACCACGCCATGAACCAAGCCCTCTGGGTCGCCAAGACCGGACTGGACGCACAGCAGATGCGCATGTCCGTGGTCTCCAACAACCTGGCGAACACCAACACCACCGGCTTCAAGCGCGACCGCGCCAGTTTCGAAGACCTCCTGTACCAGCAGGTCCGCCAGCCCGGTGGCTCCACCTCCTCGCAGACCCAGCTGCCTTCGGGCCTGCAGCTCGGCACCGGCGTGCGCGTCGTGTCGACCTCCAAGGACTTCCAGCAGGGCAATCCGCAGCAGACCGGCCGCTCGCTCGACGTCATGGTCAACGGCCGCGGCTTCTTCGAAGTGCTGCTGCCCGACGGCTCGCCCGCCTACACGCGCGACGGCTCGTTCCAGATCAACTCACAGGGCGAGCTGGTCACCAACAGCGGCTATCCCGTGCAGCCCGGCATCCAGGTTCCGGAAGGCGCGCAGTCGCTGACCATCGGCAACGACGGCACCGTCAGCGTGACGATGGCCGGCCAGGCGCAGGCGCTCGAGATCGGCTCGCTGACGCTGACCGACTTCGTCAATCCGTCCGGCCTGCAGGCCAAGGGCGAAAACCTCTACGTCGAGACCACCGCGTCCGGCCCCGCGCAGAACGGCACGCCCGGCCTCAACGGCCTGGGCAACGTGGTGCAGGGCTCGCTGGAAGGCTCCAACGTCAACGTCGTGGAAGAGCTGGTCAGCATGATCGAGACACAGCGCGCCTACGAAATGAACGCCAAGGCCATCTCCACGACCGACTCGATGCTCGGTTACCTCAACAACAACGTCTGACGTCCAAACCCGTCACGCCACGAGACACGCCATGAAGCGCTCCACGTCCGCCGCCACCCTCGCCTGCGCACTGATGCTGCTGCCGGGCTGTGCGCGCTACTACGGCGACGTGCGTCCGTACGCGCCGATGGAACCCATCCAGCCGATCGTCGCCGCCACGGCGCCGGCCACGGCCGGTTCCATCTACCGCGCCGGCCCCGGCCTGAACCTCTACGCCGACCGCCGCGCGCGCGACGTGGGCGACCTGCTGACGATCAACCTGGTGGAGAACACCGCCGCGCAGACTTCGGCGACCACGTCGGTCGACAAGAAGAGCGAGATCAGCATGGCCGCGCCGAACATCGCCGGTGCGCCGGTCACGGTCAACGGCCGCGACATCCTCAGCGCCACGGTCAACGGCGACCGCGGCTTCAACGGCACCGGCAACAGCGCGCAGAGCAACCGCCTGCAGGGCAGCGTGACGGTCACCGTGATCCAGCGCCTGCCGAACGGCAACCTGGTCGTGCAGGGCCAGAAGAACATGCGCCTGAACCAGGGCGACGAGATGGTGCAGATCCAGGGCATCGTGCGCCCGGCCGACATCAACCCGGACAACACCATTTCGTCCGGCAAGGTCGCCGACGCACGCATCGCCTACGGCGGTCGCGGCGCCATCGCGCAGTCCAATTCGATGGGCTGGCTGGGCCGCTTCTTCAACTCCCCGATCTTCCCGAACTGAGCGCCGTGATGGACACCAACGACTCCAACCACGCTGCGCCGACGCCCACCAAGAAGCCGCGTCGCATCGACACCTATACCCTGCTCGGCCTGCTGGCCTGGATCGGCCTGGTGCTGATCTGCCTGGCGCCGGCCGCGCGTGCCGAGCGCATCAAGGACCTGGCGCAGGTCGGCGGCGTGCGCAGCAATCCGCTGGTCGGCTATGGCCTGGTCGTCGGCCTCGACGGCTCCGGCGACCGTACCAGCCAGGCGCCCTTCACCGTGCAGAGCCTGAAGAACATGCTGGGCGAGCTGGGCGTCAACGTCCCGGCCAACGTCAATCCGCAGCTGAAGAACGTAGCGGCCGTGGCCATCCACGCCGACCTGCCCGCCTTCGCCAAGCCCGGCCAGCCGATCGACATCACCGTGTCCTCGATCGGCAACGCCACCTCGCTGCGCGGCGGCAGCCTGCTGATGGCGCCGCTGCGCGGTGCCGATGGCGAGGTCTATGCCATCGCCCAGGGCAATCTGGTGGTCGGCGGCTTTGGCGCACAGGGCAAGGATGGATCGCGCGTGTCGGTCAACGTGCCGAGCGTGGGGCGCATCCCCAATGGCGCCACGGTCGAACGCACCGTGCCGAATGCGCTGGACAGCGGCGACGGCACCATCATGCTCAACCTGCATCGCGCCGACTTCACCACCGTCTCGCGCATGGTCGCCGCGCTGGAGCAGAACTTCGGTGCCGGCAACGCGTACGCGCTGGATGCCGTCACCGTCGCCGTGCGCGCGCCGGCCGACGTCTCGCGCCGCATCAACTTCCTCGCCCAGATCGAGAACCTGGAACTGACGCCTGGCAGCGCACCGGCCAAGGTCATCGTCAATGCGCGTACCGGCACCGTGGTGATCGGCGCGCAGGTGCAGGTGATGCCGGCCGCGGTGACGCATGGCTCGCTGACGGTGACGATCACCGAGTCGGCCAACGTCAGCCAGCCGAACGAATTCTCCCGCGGTGGCCAGACCGTGATCACGCCGCAGTCCAGCGTGTCCGTCAGCCAGGAAGGCAACCGCATGTTCAAGTTCGAAGGCGGCACCTCGCTGGACGAGATCGTCCGCGCGGTCAACGAAGTCGGTGCCGCGCCCGGCGACCTGATCGCGATCCTGGAAGCCCTGAAGCAGGCCGGCGCCTTGCGCGCGGAGCTCGAGGTGATCTGACATGGCCAGCATGCCCATCGGAACGCTGAATCCCTCGCTGCCGCTGGCTGATGCCGGCGGCAAGCCGGACAACGCACGCATCCACGACGTCGCGAAGAAGCTGGAAGGCCAGTTCGCGCAGATGATGATCAAGTGCATGCGCGAAGCGGGCTTCGGCGATTCGCTGTTCCCGGGCGAGAACCAGGTCTTCCGCGACATGTACGACCAGCAGCTGGCCACGGCGATGTCGCAGGGTCGCGGGCTGGGCCTGGCGCCGATGATCGCGCGCCAGCTGGGCGCCACCGACACCAACACACCCGCCGTTCCCGCCAGCACCGCGTTGTCGGCGTACAAGCGCCTGCTGCCGGGCGGCGAAGCCGATTCGATGCTCGATGCCATCGCCGGCCGCGGCATCGGCAGCACGGCGCGCGACACCACGACGATGCCCGGCACGATCACGCTGGACACCATCACCGTGCGTCCCGATGCGGCCTGCGATGAAGTCGAACAGGTCGCCTCGGCCGATCCGTCCAAGTACGCGCGCAACACGCCGGAACGCTTCGTCGCCGAGATCTGGGACCACGCCAAGCAGGCGGCGAAGGAACTGGGCGTCGATCCGCGTGCGCTGGTCGCGCAGGCCGCGCTGGAAACCGGCTGGGGCAAGCGCCAGATCAAGACCGGCGACGGTGGCAGCGCGCACAACCTGTTCGGCATCAAGGCGACCGGCTGGAAGGGCGAACGCGCCCGCACCGCCACGCACGAATACACCAACGGCGTGAAGCACACCGAGACCGCGGACTTCCGCGCGTACGCGTCACCCGCCGAAAGCTTCGCCGACTACGTGCGGCTGCTGAAGAACAACCCGCGCTACCAGCAGGCACTGTCGGCCGGCAAGGACATCGCCGGCTTCGCACGCGGCCTGCAACGCGCCGGCTACGCCACCGATCCCACCTACGCCAACAAGATCGCCTCCATCGCCAACGGCCCGACGCTGGGCAAGGTGCTGTCGGCGATCGGCGACACCGTCGGCGGCAAGGTCGGCAACGTCGTGGGCAACGCCATCGGCAACGCGCTGCGGCGCTGACCTGGGGATAACGCATGTCGAACCTACTCGCCACCGGCAGCAGCGCCCTGATCGCCTTCCAGCGCGCCCTGTCCACCGTCGGCCACAACGTCGCCAACATCAACACGCCGGGCTATTCGCGCCAGCGCGTGGAGTTCGAGGCGCGCGACGGCACGTTCTTCGGCTACGGCTTCCAGGGCAACGGCGTACAGATCGTCGACGTGCGCCGGATGGCCGATTCGCTGGCCACCTCGCGCCTGCTCGACAGCGGCGGCGAACTCTCGCGCCTGCAGCAACTGTCCACGCTGTCCACCCGCCTGGACCAGCTGTTCTCGGAGAAGGCTACCGGCATCAGTGCGCCGTGGTCGAGCTTCTTCGATTCGGTCAACGCGCTGTCGTCGAACGCGGCCGGTTCGGCCGACCGTGAAAGCGTGCTGGCGCAGGCCAATGCGCTGGTCACCCGCTTCGGCCAGATCGACAAGCATCTCGACGGCCTGGACATCGAGGTCAATGCCGGCCTGACCGCCGCCACCGGTGAAGTGAACCGGCTGGCGAAAGAGATCGCGCAGCTCAACGGCCGCATCGGCGGCAGCAGCAGTCCGTCCGGCGACCTGCTCGACCGGCGCGACCAGCTGATCAGCGAACTGGTGGGCTACACCGGCGGCAATGCCGTCACGCAGGACGGCGGCCTGGTCAACGTCTTCAGTGCCGGCGGACAACCGCTGGTGGTGGGCGCCACCGCCAGCACGCTGGTGACCGTGCCAGACCCCTACCGTCCCGAACGCCTGCAGGTGGCGCTGGAGACCAACGGCCAGCGCACCACGCTCGATTCGCGCGCACTCGGTGGCCAGATCGGCGGCCTGATCGAATTCCGCACCACCGTCCTGGATCCGGCGGCGGCCGAACTCGGCCGCGTCGCCACTTCGCTGGCGCAGACGTTCAACGCCGGCCACCGCGCCGGTATGGACCAGTACGGCCAACTGGGCACCGACTTCTTCAATCTGCCGGCGCCGCGCATTTCCTCGAATGCGGGCAACACCGGCAACGCGACGCTGCAGACCTCCGTCGGCAGCACGGGCGCGCTCAGCGCGCAGAACGTGCTGCTGCGCTTCGATGGCGCCGCATGGGTGGCAACGAATCCCGACACCGGCGCCAGCATCCCGATGACCGGCACCGGCACCGCGACGGATCCGCTGGTCGTCAACGGCATCGAACTGCGGCTGGCACCCGGCACCACGCCGGGCACCAACGACCGCTTCCTGCTGCAGCCCACCGCGGGTGCGGCCGGCAACCTCAGCGTGGCCATCACCGATCCCGGCCGCATCGCCGCGGCGACGCCGGTGAAGGCCAACACCGACATGGCCAACACCGGCAGCGGCAAGGTCAGCGGCCTGAAGGTCACCGACGCCGCGAACGCCAACCTGCTGGCGCCGGTCGACATCGAGTTCATCGACGCCACCCAATACACCATCAACGGCACCGGCCCGTTCGCCTACACCCCCGGCCAGACCGTCGCCTACAACGGCTGGAGCGTGGTGCTGGACGGCGCACCGGCAGCCGGCGACAGCTTCCGCGTCAGCCCCACCGGCGCCAACTCCAGCGACAACGGCAACGCCAAGCTGCTGTCGAACCTGGACGATGCCCGCGTCCTCAACGGCGGCACGCTGACGCTCAACGGCGCCATCGGCGGCCTGACCACGCAGGTCGGTTCCGCGGCACGCCAGGCCGACTACTCGGCGCAGGCGCAGCAGGTGATCCACGACCAGGCGCAGGCCTCGCGCGATGCGATCTCCGGCGTGAACCTGGACGAGGAAGCCGCCGACCTGATGCGCCTGCAGCAGGCCTACCAGGCCGCGTCGCAGATCATCGCGACCGCCGACACCCTGTTCCAATCGCTCCTGGCTGCGACCCGCCGATGAACTACCGCATCTCCACCAACATGATGTACCAGCAGTCGATCTCGACGATGCTGGCCAAGCAGGCGAAGCTGGCGCACACGCAGCAGCAGCTCGCCAGCGGACAGCGGCTGGTCACGGCGAAGGACGATCCGGTCGCTGCCGGCACCGCCGTGGGCCTGGACCGCGCGGTCGCCGAGCTGGAACGCTTCGGCCTGAACGCCAATGCGGTGGAAAACCGCCTGGGTCTGCAGGAGAACGCACTGACCCGGGTCGGCGATGCGATGGCGCGCGTCAACGAACTGGTCATCCAGGCCAACAACGCCGCGATGGGCGACGACAGCCGGCAGGCGATCAGCACCGAGCTGAAGGCGATCTACGCCGGCCTGCTGGACCTGGCCAACAGCACCGACGGCGCCGGCCGCTACCTGTTCGGCGGCACCAGCGACGGCAGCGCACCGTTCGCGATCGCCGGTGGCAACGTGATCTACAGCGGCGACCAGACGCAGCGGCAGGTGGAAGTGGCGCCGGACATGTTCGTCGCCGACACCCTGCCCGGCAGCGAAGTCTTCCTGCGCCTGCGCACCGGCGACGGACGCATCGACGGTGCGGCCGCCAGCGGCAACACCGGCACCGGCCTGCTGATGGGCTTCAGCGTGACCGACTCCACCGCGTGGACCGGCGGCACCTACACGCTGGAGTTCGGCGCCAACGACACCTACCAGGTGCTGGATGCGGGCGGCAATCCGGTCACCTCCGGCACCTACACCAAGGGCGAGAGCATCGCCTTCGCCGGCGTGCAGATGAAGATCGACGGCCAGCCCGCCAACGGCGACAGCTTCACGCTGGGGCCGGCCGGCAGCCGCGACATCTTCGCCACGGTGCAGGGCCTGATCGACACACTGGAGACCAGTCCGACCACCGATGCGCAGCGCGCCGCCATGCAGAACAACCTGCAGGCCGCGATGCGCGACGTCTCCACCGCGCAGGGCAAGATGATCGATGCCCGCGCCAGCGGCGGCGCCCAGCTGTCGGCCATCGAAGATGCCGCGGCCCTGCGCGAAGCCAACAACGTCACGCTGAAGGACACGCTGTCCGGCCTGCGCGACCTCGACTGGGCCGAGGCCATCGGCCGCTACCAGATGGAAAACACCGCACTCCAGGCCGCGCAGACGGTCTTCATGCAGATGCAGCAGCTGTCGCTCTTCAAGCTGATGGGCTGACGCACCTCTCTCCTTTCAAGCAGTCCTTGCCCTCACGCCGCGGCACACTCGCGGCGATTTTTTTTGCAGGGCGGGAAAAACGGTTGTGGGAGCGACGTAAGTCGCGATGAGGCATTACCGGTGGCCCATCGCGACTTACGTCGCTCCCACACCGGCTATCCCGCCTGTTCCCACAGGCGACGCCGGCCTCACCCGGAACACCACGCTGATCCGCGCGCCCTGCGATCGCTGCGTCTTAGGAATGCCGTGTTCGTGCGTGGTCTGCGAGGCATGGCTCATCGACAGCACGCTGCCGGGCGCGAGATCGACGGCCACCGTATCGCGCGCGCCGGACGTCGCCCGGATCAGCATGCGCCGTGGCGCGCCCAGCGAGACCAGCGTGATCGGATGGCCCGCCGCGACCGTATGCAGCTTGTCGCCGTGCATGGCGACGCTGTCGTTGCCGTCGCGATACAGGTTCATGCCGATGCGCGAATACGGCGCGGGCGCCTTCGCCTGCACGCAGGCCAGCAGGTGCGCCAGAGGCAGGTCATTCGGCAGTGCATCCACCGCGTAGTTCGCCAGCAGCCGCGGCACATCGACGATGCGGTCGTACATCGGCCGCTGCAGATGCGTCCACGCGGCATGGGCGTGGAGGACATCGAACCATCGCCGGGCCGTGACCGGATCGATCACGCCGGGCCAATAGCGGATGCCGCCTTCGGCATCGTCCACCAGCTGCACCATCGCAGGGGCGAACAGGTCATCGATCATCGAAGAGAGGGCGTGCATGGCGGACCTCAATGGAAGTCGCGCGAGCTGGTCTGCAGCTCGCCGAGCAAGTGGCTGAAGTCGTGCAGGTCGTCGGCGATCAGGTGGCGCACGCCGTCGACGTGCTCCCAGCGTCCGCGCACGCCCAGCAGACGCGCGCCGAGCAGTGCCTTGCGCCGGCGCTCGGCAATACGCGCCCAGACCACCACGTTGACCACGCCATGCTCGTCTTCCAGCGTGACGAAGATGACGCCGCTGGCCGTCCCCGGCCGCTGGCGCTGGGTGACGATGCCGGCCACGTGCACGCCACGGCCGTGCGGCAGGTCCTGCAGCTGGCGCGAATCCACCACGCGCTCGCGACGCAGGCGGTCGCGCAGCAACGCCAGCGGATGCTTGCCCAGCGTCAGGCCGGTGACGCGGTAATCCGACAGTACGTCTTCGACGGTATTCGGCGCGGGCAGCGCGATGTCGTCTTCGTCGGGACTGCCCGGCAGCAGCGGACGCTGGCGCTCGATGCCGGCCACGGCCCAGCGGGCGGCATGACGGTGGCCGGCGAGCGACTGCAGCGCGCCGGCTTCGGCCAAGGCGGTGCGCGCCTTCTCGTCGAGGTTCGCGCGCAGGCACAGGTCGCGCACGTCGGTGAAAGGCCGCTGCGCGCGCGCCGCCATGATCGCTTCGCCCACCGTCTCCGACAGCCCGCCGACCTGGCGGAAGCCGAGACGCACCGCGGCCTGTCCTCCGCGAACCGCGTCGCTCCGCATCCGCCCGCCCTCCAGCGTGTTGTCCCAATCGCTGCAGGCCACGTCCACGGGGCGGACCTCGACACGCGGCCGCCCCGCCCAATGGCCCCGCCGTGCGTCCTGCACGATCTGGCTGGCCGAGTAGAAGCCCATCGGCTGCGCGTTGAGCAATGCGCAGACGAACGCGGCCGGCTCGTGCCGCTTCAGCCAGCAGCTGATGTAGACCAGCTTGGCGAACGAGGCCGCATGGCTCTGCGGGAAGCCATAGGAACCGAAGCCCTTGATCTGTTCGAAGATCTGGTCAATGAACTCGGAGGAATACTTTCCCTCCATCAGGCTGCGGATCTTCGCGCGATGCGGCTCCATGTCGCCGCCCCTGCCCCATGCCGCCATCGAACGACGCAGGCCATCGGCTTGCGATGGCGTGTAACCGGCGTGGATCACCAGCTCCATCACCTGCTCCTGGAACAGCGGAATGCCCAGCGTGTTGCCGAGGATGGCCTCGATGCCCTCGGACGGATACGTCACCGCTTCCTTCTTCTGCCTTCGCCGCAGATACGGATGCACCATGCCACCCTGGATGGGACCGGGGCGCACGATGGCCACTTCGATCACCAGGTCGTAGAAACTCTTCGGTTTCAACCGCGGCAACATGCTCATCTGTGCACGCGACTCGATCTGGAACACGCCGACGGTATCGGCGGCCTGGATCATCGCGTAGGTGCGCTTGTCTCCCGGCGGCAGCCGCGCCAGGTCGATCGTGTAGCCACGGTGTTTCGTCACCAGGTCCACGGCTTTCTGGATGCAGGTCAGCATGCCCAGCGCCAGGCAGTCGACCTTCAGCAGCTTCATCGTCTCCAGGTCGTCCTTGTCCCACTGGATGATGGTGCGCTCGTCCATCGCGGCGTTTTCCACCGGCACCACCTCGGACAGCGGCCCGTCGTTGATGACGAAGCCGCCGACATGCTGGGACAGATGCCGGGGATGGCCGCGCAGCTGGGTGGTCACCGCCAGCACGCGCCGGATCAGCGGGTTCTCCGGATCGAAGCCGGCTTCGCGCAGCCGCTGTTCCATCGGCGTCTCGCCATTGCCCCAGCCGTAGCACTCGGCCAGCAGGCCGATCTGGTCCGCGGGAAGCCCGAACGCCTTGGCGACGTCGCGCACCGCGCTCTTGCCGCGGTAACGGATGACGGTGGCCGCCAGTGCGGCACGGCGGCGTCCGTACTTGCCGTAGACGTACTGCAGTACTTCCTCGCGACGTGCATGTTCGAAGTCCACGTCGATGTCAGGCGGCTCGCCCCGCTCTTCGGACAGGAAACGCGCCATCAGCAACCGGCTTTCGGCCGGATCCACCACGGTGATGCCCAGCGCGAAACAGACGGCCGAATTGGCCGAAGAGCCACGCCCCTGGCACAGGATGTCCCGCGACTTGGCGAAGCGGACGATGTCTTCGACCGTAAGGAAGAACGCCTCGTACTTGAGCTTGGCAATGAGGACGAGTTCCTCGTCGATCTGCGCGACGATGGCGGGCGGCACGCCTTCCTTCCAGCGTTCGCGCATTCCCCGCTCGGTCAGTTCGCGCAGCCAGCTGGTTGGCGTATGACCCTCCGGCACCAGCTCGGCGGGATATTTGTACTTCACCTCCGCCATCGAGAACGTGCAGCGCCGTGCGAGCGCGATGGCGTTATCCAGCAATGTTCCCGGATAGATGTTGCCGAGTGCCCGTCGCGTACGCAGGTGGCGCTCGCCATTGCGGAACAGATGTTCACCGCACTCGGACAGCGGCAGCGTGTGGCGGATCGCCGTCATCGTGTCCTGCAACGCCCGCTGCCGGCGTACATCCATGTGCACGTCGCCGCTGGCGACAGCCGGCATCGACAGGTGCGACGACAGATCGAGCAACTGCCGCAGCCGTGCCGCATCGTCCTGCTCGCGGTGCAGCTCCACCGCGAGATGCGCCCGCGGGCCGAAGATCTGCAGCAGCCAGCGCCCCTGCGCCTGGTCCGGCACGCGCGCCGGCAACCAAAGCGCGAACAGGCCGCCGGCCTCGGGATCGCCGTCGCCCAGCACCTGCTCCACCTCCTGGCGCGTGAGCCGGTACCGGCCCTTCGGTGCGGCACGGCGCGCGGTGGTGATCAGTTCGCACAGGCGTGCGTATCCGTGCAGGGTTTCCACCAGCAGCACGCATTTCAATCCGCATGCCAGGGTGAACTCGCTGCCGACGATCAGCTTCAGCCCGGTCGCACGCGACGCTTCCAGCCCGCGCACGATGCCGGCCAGCGAGCACTCGTCGGTGATCGCCAGCGCTTCGTACCCGCATTGCACGGCGCGGGCGAACAGGTCCTCCGCGCTGGACGAGCCGCGCAGGAAGGAAAAATCCGACAGGCAGTGCAGTTCGGCATACGCCGGCAGTCCATCGTCGACCGGCGCATCGTCGTTGGCCGCGACCTGCAAGCGCAGCCGCTGCGCGGTCTCCCACGCCCGTGGCACGTGCGCACCGGGATGATCGCCGCGTCCTTCCTCGCGACTCATGCGAACCACCCATGCAGCATCCAGCCGCCCTGCTCGCCCGGCGGCGCGAACGCCCAGACGTGCTGTCCTTGCGAGGTTTCCAGCACGTAGTAGTCGCGGCGTGCGTCCTCGCCATCCCACCAGCCGCTTTCCAGCCGCTCGGGGCCGGACACGATGCGCGGGTGCGGATCGCGCAGCGGCACCGGCTGCGGCAGCAGCCACGCCGGACGCGGGGGACGCACCGGTGCTGACGGAATGCGCGCGCCATCGCCCTGCACGCGACGCCACGCGCGCTCCGGACGCGGATCGCCGGCCGGCGCCACACGGTGCACCGCGTCGTCGCCCAGGCGCGCACGCAAGCGTTCGCGCAACTGCGGCCATGGCAGTTGCTGCTGCGGCCTCGTATCGAACAGGTCGCGCGCGGCCGGCACGAACGGCGGCAGCTCGCGCGCCAGCAGGCGCACGCCGACCACCGGATGGTCGATCTGCACGCGTTCCAGCCGGTTGCGGGTCAGCTCGAACAGCATCGCCGGTTCGCGCTCGGCGGCCAGCAGACCGACTTCGACATCGGTATGCCCTTCCTCGTGTTCCAGCCGCAGCAGGAACCGTTGCACACCGCCGTCGCGGATGGACAGGTAGGTGCACAGATCGCCGATCAGCCGGCGCAGCGGGAACAGCAGCGCCATGTGGCTCTCGACTTCGTAGCCGAGTTCGATGCGTGCGTCGAAGTGGTCCGGCGGCATGTAGTAGGCCAGCGGATCGTCGGCCTGCCCGTACAGGCGGTCCAGGTGCTCCAGCACCGGCAGGCCGAAGCGGCGGCGCAGGCTGTCGCGTGGCAAGGCATGCAGCGTGCGCAGGTCGCGGATGCCCATGCGGTGCAGGCGTTCGCCGGTGTCGTCCGGCAGCCGTGCACGTCTTACCGGCACGCGGTCCAGCAGGTCGGCCATCGCTGCGGGTTGCATCACCGCCAGCCCGTCGCGCAGGCCGGCGAACACATGCGCGGCACGCGGCGTGGGCGCCAATGCGATGCGGTGCTGGAAACCGAGCAGACCCAGTTCCTCGCGCAACCGCGCCTCGATGCGCGGCCAGGGCCCGAGCAGCCGGAAACTCGCGCGCACTTCCAGCACGATGCAGCCCGGCCACTGTGCACTGACCAGCGAGCTGTGCCGGTACGCCCACGCCGCGAGGAAGCGCTGCCAGCGCGCTTCGGCCTGCGGGTCGTATTCGACCATCGCGAAGTCCGGCGACAGGGCATGCGCCGCCGTCAGTCGCATGCCGCCACGCAGGCCCGCCTGTGCGGCGGATGCATTCACCGCATGCAATGTGCGCAGTTGCGCGGGACCACCGACCAGCGCCAGTGGCGCATCAGGTTCAGGCAGACGCCGGAGGACGGCGTCGAGCGCCAGCTGCGGCAGCAGTACACAGGCCCAGAGCATGCGCTGGCCTCAATGCGCGACCAGCGCGAACGGTTGCGCAGGCGCCGGCCCGCCCCGGCATTTACGCACCTGCCAGGCGGTGTCGCCGCGGGCATCGCGGGTGGCTTCCAATCGCAGCGCGGCCGCCGACGGATTGGTGGCATGGCGACGGTCGCGCAGCGCGAAACCCAGGCACTCGCCCCCGTCGGCCGCCACCTGCAGGCGACGGAGTGCGGGGCCATCAGCGTTCACGGGCCAGCCCAGTACCGCGGCGCAGGCGCCGCTGCGCAGGCACTGTTCGAAGGCCCACAGCGCATCCCGCGGCGCGGCTTCGACGATTTCCAGCAACGCCAGGTCCACGCCTGCGGCCTGCCAGGCGGGCGCATACGGAATGTACGGCGGTGCGATCACCGCCACGGTGCTGCCGGCCTGCGTCATCCGTGCCAGCGTCGGCAGCAGCAGCGCCAGTTCGCCTACACCGTCAGCGGGCAGCAGCAGTTCGGTGAGTGCGCGCCGTGGCCAGCCGCCCTGCGGCAGCAAGGCATCGAGCGCGGCATGGCCGGTGGGTTCGCCATCGGCGGCGATGGCCGCGCTGCGTCCCGCATGCCACAGCGTGCGCGCAGCCAGCAGCGTGTCGAGGGCGACGACGGCGCCCATCTCAGCCGCGCCGCACCAGGCCGCAGTAGACGCCTTCGATGGCGAAGTCCTGTCCCGGCTGCACGTCGATGGGGGTGTGCGCGGGATTGCGCGGCAGCAGGCGGATGCGCCGGCGTTCGCGCTGCAGGCGCTTAATGGTCAGTTCGCCGTCGATGCGGGCGACGACGGTCTGTCCGTCGCGCGCGTCGGCGGTGCGATGCACGCCGACCAGGTCGCCATCGACGATGCCGTCGTCGATCATCGAATCGCCCTGCACCTTCAGCAGGTAATCCGGCTGCGGCGAGAACAGCCGGCGGTCCAGCCACAGCTGTTCGTCCAGGCCGATGTCGGCGCCGATCGGCTGGCCGGCGGCGACACGTCCCAGCACGGGCAGCGGCAGCAGGTCCGCCATACCGCCGGGCAGGCGCAGGCCGCGCTTCTGGCCTGGCGCCTGTTCCAGCAGACCGTCGGCGACCAGCGCCTGCACATGCTTCTGGGCGGCGTTACGCGAGGCGAAGCCGAAGGCGTCGGCGATGTCCGCCAGGCTGGGCGCGCGTCCGGCCGCCAGCTCCCGGCGCAGGAAGGCCAGGACGGCGGCACGTTGGGGAGGCAGGTCGACGGGGCTCATGGGTGTACATTTGTACACCTTTCCGTCGCGCAGGGCGAGACTGGCGAGGCTGCCGTATATCGGCTAGCGGCACCCCGCCAGGGAGCCGTCAGGCGGCCTGTTCCTCGGCGCGCTCGACCATGGTTTCGGCCATCTGCCGCCAGTTGGGCAGCTGGTCCAGCACGCCCAGCGACTTCAGGTAGCCCTCGTCCACCGGCTCGTTGCTGGCCAGCGCGCCGGCCACGTGCACGGCACCCGGCACCCAGAAGCTGCGCAGGCTGGAACGCTGCGGCTGGCGATGGAACGCCACCGCTTCGACGATCGGCATCGGCAGGCCCCACAGGCCCAGCAGGTAGGCGCCCGCCTCGGTGTGGCCGGGACGGTCGTCGTCTTCGGCAGCGGGTGAGTCGCGCTCGTCGCGCACGCCCGGGAGCAGCAGGCCGATGTCGGCCAGCAGTGCCGCGGTGGCGCCGAGTTCGGAACTGGTACGCGGCAGGATCTTCGCCGCCAGGCGCGAGGCCAGCAGCGCACGGTGCTGCAGGGCGGCGCGGTCGACGCCGGACGTGGTCTTCATCGAGAACACTTCGCTGGCCAACACGAGGTCGCGCAGCGTGCCCAGGCCCAGCCGCGTGACCGCGGCGCGCAGGTCGGTGACCGCACGGCCGTTGGAGAAGTACGCCGAGTTGCACAGCTGCAGCACCTTGGCCGCGATGGCCGGATCACCGGACACCAGCCGGGCGATGTCGTTGGCGGTGCCTTCGTCTTCTTCCAGCGCGCGCGTCAGCGCGAAGTACAGGTGCGGCGGCGACGGCAGGTGTTCGACGCGGCCGATCGCACGGCGCAGGCGTGGGCTGTCCAGCAGGTCGCGCAGCTCTTCCAGGCTGTGGATCGACTCCAGCACCGTTTCCGACGTCAGCGGCAACGGCAGGAAGCGATGCGCCACGCCGATCAGCTTGATCGGTGCCGCCAGGCTGTCGGTGCTGCCTTCCAGCAGGGCGATGCGGATGGTTTCCGGACGCAGCGTGCGGATCTGCCCCAGCAGCGTGGCCGGCGGCAGGTCCGACAGCGCCGGCCCCACCATCACCACGTCGACCGGGCCGTTGGAGACCGCGAACATCGCCGATTTTCCATCGGCCACCGTTTCGACCGTCCACTCGTCGCCCATGTCGCCGATGTAGTCGGTCAGATCGTCAGGCAGGCAGGCGGTGTCGCCAACGTACAGAATGCGCAAGGCACGTCCCCTTTGTTTTTCTTGCAAGTTCAATGCATGCCTCCCACTCGGGAAGGCACGGACCAATGGAATCTAGCAAGGGTGTCGGCCGCGCCGGTGCATTCTTGAGACGCGATGCGGGGAATGCGCAACGCTTCACACTCCGCTGTCGGTGGAACCCCGACATATGGTGTTTCAGAAGCGCAGCAACGCCAGCAGTTGCGGTCCGCGGTTGTTGAGGTTCAGGTTGCCGTCGAAGCGCGTGCGCTCGAAATCCAGGTCGACGTCGTTGTAGTTGTAGCGCAGCGAGAAGCCGACGTGCTGCCAGGGGAAGTACTCCAGTTCCACCTGTACATCGCGTGCGTCACCGGTGACATTGCCGCCGGTCTTCCTGGTGTAGGCCAGCGACGCGCCCCAGCGCCAGTGCGCCGACAGCGCATGCACGTATTCCACGCGCAGCATCGGCGCCCACTCGTCCTCGGACAGGGTGTTGGCGTAGGCGACCGGCGCGCCGGCCACCGTCGCGGGGGCATCCAGGTCGACGTCCACGTCGTAGCGCATCGCGCCCAGGCCCACGCCGAAGGCGCGCTGGCCGTCGTGATGGAAGAACCAGGTGTAGGACACGCCGGTGATCTTCAGGTCCAGGCGCCCGTCCAGATCCGCATCCACCGGGTAGGCGTTGTCGCCGATCTGCAGCGTGCGGTCCAGCAGGCGCGTGGTGTCATCGTCGTAGTCGTAGCCGAAGGCGTCGAACTTGTGCCGCCGTTCCTCGCCCAGGCTGCCGCCGATGTTCCAGACCAGCGCATCCTGGCGGTCGGCGAAGCCGAGGTCGCGTTGGACGTTGACGTGCGTGCCCATCGAACCGTCGCTGGCATCCCAGCGCGTGTCGAGGTCGTGGTCGGCCCAGTAGCGCCCTGCGCCGATGTAGAAGCGGTCGACGGGCGGCAAGGTGTCCTGCGCAGCGGCAGTGAACGACGTGCCTGCGAGCAGCAGGCAGAAGACGACGGGACGATGCATGGGACGGCTCCTGTGGCAGGGCGGACAGGCAGTGCGTCTTCGTGGGGTTCCAGCGCGGCCAGCATCCGCCCGCCCCTGCGCGGGGTCAAGGCGGAGTGCAGGTAAATACGCTTCCATCCGGTGACGCCGCGTCGGGCGCCGACAGATGCAGCAGCAGGTGCGCCAGCGTCACCACGTCCTGGAAATTGTGCTCCAGCACGCGCCGCAGCAGCCCGGCATCACCGCCCCGCAGGTACTGCAGCCATGCGCCGGGCGCTTCCGAACCCGGCAGGTCGTCCTCGCGCACGATGCCGAGCGCGCGGCGCTCGATCGTCGCCAGCCGGCAGTTCTCCCACACGCCGCGGTAGCGCCGGCGCGTGGGGAACAGCAGGTCGAGATGTTCGATGCCGGCCAACGGCGTGCCCTGTCGTGCCAAGCGGTAGCGCGCGGCCAGCAGCGGCGCGTCGTAGCAGCGGCCGTTGTAGCTGACCAGTCGCGTGTCTTCCGACAGCCAGCCGGCGAAGGCGCGCAGCATCGCCGGCTCGGCCGACAGGTGCGTGATCAGCAACTGGCGCACGCGCAGTCCGTCGGGGACGAAATCCGACGCGCCCACCATGAAGGCGCGCGTGCCGGTGCCGCCGGACAGACCGGTGGTCTCGGTATCGAAGAACAGCAGGTTGTCCGTGCGGAACGCATGCATGCGAGCAAACGTGCCGTCGACCTCCGACGGCACGCGATCGAACGGAAGGACCTGTTCGAGCAGCAGCAACCCCGGCGCGATCTCATCGCCCGGCAGCACGCGATCGTGGGCGCGCACCGTCACGGCGGGACGTGCCTTTTCGCGGATGCCCAGCATGCGACGCAGCGCGGGCAACGGATCATGCGCGGGCGGCAAAGGCGACGACGACGTCACGACGGCATCGTGCCCCGCCTGCTTCCGCAGCCGCTGCAGTTTCTCGACGCTGACGCTCATGCGGCGTCCAGCAACTGCAGCACGCGCGCCGCCAGCGCGCGTGGCGTGGTCTCGGCGTCCTCGTCGTTCGCAAGCACCGGGCCGACGCAGGCGGGACAACCGCCCCGGCAGTCGCACGAAGAGACCAACTGCACCGCACGCTGCACCAGTTCGCGCTGGCGTCGCCACAACGGTTCGCTCAGGCCGATGCCACCGGGATAGTTGTCGTACAGATACGCGGTCGGCACGAAACGTTCGCCCGAGACCGGCGACAGCACCTGGCTCTCGCTGCCGCGCAGCTGGCCGCGCCCCTGCGTATCCGGCAACGCGAACCACGCGCCATCGCCATCCCCCACGGCCTTCTGCAGGTCGCGACCTTCGGCCATCACGGCGACAGTGGCGGCGACATGCAACGCATAGGCGGCGCCGAGGAAGCCGTCCAGCGCCTCCTGGCGCGACTCGAATTCGGATTCCAGCAGTGCAGGCGGCAGCTGCCACCACAGGCTGGTGGTGTGCATCTCCTGATCCGGCAGGTTCACCGGCCCGTAGCCGATGTTCTCGTGCGTGTAGTAACGGATCTTCTTGTAACCGGCCACGCGCCGCACCACGTGCACTTCGCCGTGGTGGCAGGTGCCCTGCCCCGCGATGCTGCCATCGAAACGCTCCAGCACCTTCAGCTTGGTGTAGTCGATCGCATCGGTGTAGTAGTCCACGTGCGTGCGGGTGACGTAGGCCTTGCGTCCTTCCCAATCCAGCCGCTCCACCTGGTACGGCGTGGACTGCACCATGTGAATCGCGCCTTCGTACAGCGTCAACGGCGCGGCACTGAAGTCGACCTCGGCGATGATCACCTGGCGCCCGTCGGTGCGATCGACGACGACGAAGTTGCCGTCCGCCACCGAACGCAGGCTGACCGCGTTGGCCGGATAACTGTCGGCGATCCATTCGTAACGATCGCCTTCGCGGTGGACCACGCTGTCCTCGTCCAGAAGTTGCAGGAACGGCGACGGATCGATGGGACCGAACGGTTCACCGGCCAGGAACGGTAGTTCGAACGCCGCGCAACGCACGTGGTCGAGCAGGATCATCGGCTGGTCCGGCGCGATGCGTGCGTGTTCCGGCGGGCTGTCGGCGAAGAATTCCGGATGCCGCACCACGTACTGGTCCAGCGGTTGCGAACTGGCGACCAGGATGCCCAGCGACGCCTGCTGCCGTCGCCCCGCCCGACCGAAACGCTGCCACGTCGCCGCGATGGACCCCGGATAGCCGTTCAACACCACCGCATCCAGGCTGCCGATATCCACGCCCAGCTCCAGCGCGGAGGTGGAGATGATCCCGTCCACGCGGCCATCGCGCATCGCGCGCTCGGCTTCGCGCCGTTCGGTCGGCAGGTAGCCGCCGCGGTAGGCACGGATGCGCGCCGGCTTGCGCGGATCGTGGTCGAACACGTCCTTCAGGTACTTGGTCAGCACTTCGACCATCGTGCGCGACTGCGCGAACACCAGCGTCTTCAGGCCCGCCTTGATCGCCAGCCGCGCAATGCGGTTGCTCTGCGAGCGTGCCGACGCGCGCAGGCCCAGGTCGGGATTGACCACCGGCGGGTTCCACAGCAGCACGTGCTTCTCGCCGCTTGGCGCGCCGGATTCGGTGATTGCGTGCACCGGCAGTTCCAGCAATGCCTCCGCATGCGCCTGCGGATTGCCGATGGTGGCCGAGCAGACGATGAACTGCGGCGTGGCGCCATAGAACGCGCAGACCCGCTTCAACCGCCGCAGCACGTTGGCCACGTGGCTGCCGAACACGCCACGGTAGGTATGCACTTCGTCGATCACCACGTAGCGCAGGTTCTCGAAGAACTGCGCCCACTTGGTGTGGTGAGGCAGGATGGCCTGGTGCAGCATGTCCGGGTTGCTGACCACGATGTCGCCATGCAGGCGAATCGCCTGGCGCGCATCGCCGGGCGTGTCGCCGTCGAAGGTGAAGGCTTTCAATCCCAGATCGCCTGCGCGGCTCAGGTCCAGCAGTTCCGCCACCTGGTCCTGCGCCAGTGCTTTGGTCGGGAACAGGTACAACGCCTTGCCCCGCCGCGACAGCGCCGAGGCGACCACGGGCAGCGTGTAGCACAGCGATTTCCCCGAGGCCGTCGGGGTGACGATGGCGAGATGATCGCCGGCCTGCGCCTGCCGCCACGCCTCGGCCTGGTGCGAATACAGCCGCTCGATGCCGCGCTGGCGCAACGCATCGGCAAGCGCCTTCGGCAGGTCGTCCGGCAACGCCTCATAGCGTCCTTCGCGTGCGGGGATGACGAACTGCCCGGTCACGCGGTCGTGGTACTTGCCGGACAGCCGCTCGGCCAGCGCGCGGCCATCGGCGCTGGTCGCGGGCAGCAGGGAAGCCTCGTCGGCATGGCGACGGATCAGGGCGGTCTGGGCGGGCATGGCGGTCTCTCGGCGGCAGGCCGCCATCTGACGCGGCCCGCGTCTCAGCAGATGAGACTGACCGCCGGCTGATCGTCGGACCGCATCTCAGCTTTGTGATCACGGATCGAAGGGATTTCTCACCCATCGATAACGACCGCCGCGATACCACAGCACTATCCCCACGGAGGCTCCCGCATGGACCGACAGCTCTATCGCGACCAACTCGACACGCTCCGGCAGGTGCCGCCCCGCGCGCCGGCCGTGACCAGCGACGCCTTCGCCGCGTTCACGGTGCATGACTACGGTCGCAGGCGCCGCCTGCATCCGGATGTCGCGTGGGAGGACGCCTGCCGCGCGTATGCGTTCGCGGCGGCTTCGCATGCGGACCACGCGGGCCAGTTGGACCTCGATACCGAGCTCGAGCTGGAAGACCACTGGGAGCGGCTGCGCGGCGATGCGGGGCCGGAATGGCCCGTGGCGCGCACGCTGCTGCGTGAAGCATGGCGCTGGCTGGATGAAAACGGCGCCATCCAGGCCCGCATGCACTGATCGACGAAGCGATACGCGACTGACGAACGGTAGGCCGTCCGTCGCGTATCCATGCGTGTCTGAAGAGGCAGGGGCAACGACAAGCGCCGGCAAGGCCGGGAACCACACGCCTTCTTCGGGGAGGACGGAGTGGCACGTCGCCACAGGGGGCACCGCGCAGTCCGCCGACTGCCGCGGCGCGGACGGCACATGCCTGTCATGTGTCCGCAAACCGTGCTTCATCCGGCGGTTCCATGCTCCGCCAGGCCTTGCGCCAGGGAGGGGAACCCATGTCCTGCCAGCCCGATCCGCTCGCCCACGCCTGGGACGACGAGGCGATGCCATGCGCCGTGGTCGACATCCACACCGAACTGCGCTTCTGGGAGAAGACGTACGCACGCCAGGCCTTCCATCGCCCCGGCACCGCCTTCCGCCACTACGTGCCCACGCTGAAGTTCGCCTACGACATCTACCTGCTCTCGCGACGACGTCCGTTGCAATCGTTGCTGCCCACGCTGCCGGCCCGCTACGAAGCCGCCGTCGTGCGCAACGCGCGCCTGGACTGGACGCTGGCCTCGGCCGTGATCGCGCGCGTGTGGGAGCGCCTCAATGCGCCGCTGGAAGAAGATCCGCCGCTGTTCGCGCCTTCGCTGGTGGCCACGGTGATGGACGAACGCCTCGTACTGGCCGAAGCGATGCAACGTCGTGCGGGCAATCGCTTCACGCCGTCACGGCAAAGGTGAACGGAAAAGCCCCTGCGCGGTTAAATGCAGGTTAAAACGCCCTTTATTTCACTTAAGCATCACTGCGCCGAACAAAAACTCACCCCGTCACCACACACGACACGGGGGAACACCATGGCCAGTCTGCATCAGCGCAACGCCCACGCCGCCACGGCGCAGATCGTCGACATCGACGCCGAGCTGGCGTACTGGAAGACGCGCCTCAACGAGGACACGTTCCAGGTCGTCGGTGCCACGGTGAACGACCTGGAGCAGTGCCTGAAGATTGGCTACGACGCCTACCTGCTGCATCACCGGCAGGAGTTCGAGGAGATCGCGCCGTCGCTGCGCGACCGCCTGCAGCGACACTGCCCGGACACGCCGATCGGCTGGTACCGCGCGCAGCCGATCATGCGGGCCGTGTGGCAGCGCCTGAAGCCGGCGGTCGGCCACGTCTGAGCGAGCCTCCCGCGCGCCTGCCTCCCGACGGGATCGTCAGGCGCGCATCCCCATCGCGTGTTCGATCGCACCGAACAGCGACTGCACCTGCACCGGCTTGACCACCGTCGCGGCGTAATCGTGCGCATCGGCCTGCCTGCTCGGTTCGCGCAGGCGGATCACCGGGCCATCGAAGCCCGCTTCCTGTAGGACCGCCAGCACATCCGCCGCCGACAGCAGCAGGATGTCGTCGTCGATGATCGCCAGCGCAGGCAGTCCCTGGCGGGCGATCTGCTGCAGCGCATTGGCGCCGTCGGGCGACATGATCGGGTCGTAGCCCTGCGCCGCCAGCGCATTGCCGAGCAGCGACAGGCGCGTCGCGTCGCCGTCGACCAGCAGCACGCGGCGTCCTTCGCCATCCAGGAACGCGGCGTCCTCGCTGCCCGCCCACTCATCGACGACCGGTGCCGGCAGGTACAGCTCGAACGTGGTGCCCTGCCCCTGCACGCTGTGCACCTCGATCCGTCCCTTCACCGATTCGACGATGCGCTTGCACGACATCAGGCCCAGGCCGGTGCCGCTGGCCTTGGTGGTGAAGAACGGCGTGAACAGCTGCTGCCGCGTGGCGTCGTCCATGCCGGCACCTTCGTCCGCCACCCGCAGCACGACGTATTCAGCGCCATCGTCGGCGACGGCCGGCGTCGCCGACAGCGTCAGTTCGCCCCCGCGCTCGGCCATGGCCTGGATCGCGTTGAGGCAGAGGTTGATCAGGCACTGCTGGAACTCGGTGTAGTTGCCTTCGATCAGCAGGTCGTCGGCCGGCTGCTCCACCGTCAGGCGGACACTGCGCGACAGGCTACCCTGCAACAGCAGTTGTACGGCGCTGAATAGCGCCGCCACGCTGATGGTCTCGCTGGCCTTGCGCGAGCCGCGCACGAACGACAGCATCGAGTCGGCCATCTCGTGGCCGCGCTTGCCGCTTTCCGAGATCACTGCCCCCAGCCGCAGGACCTTGGGGTCGTCGCTGTAGGTCGACAGCAGGTCGGGCACGATCAGCAGCGGCTGCAGGATGTTGCGCAGGTCGTGGCTCAGGCCCGCCGCCAGCATCGCCAGGCAGTCCAGCCGCTGCGAGCGCATCAGCTCGCGCTCGGCATGTTCGCGTTCGCGTTCGGTCCGTGCCTCGCGGATCGCGCGCGCCACCGCCGACGGCAGGCGCGCGGGCGAGTGCTTCAGCACATAGTCGCTGGCGCCTTCCTGCAACGCCTTGACCGCGGTCTCCTCACCGATCGTGCCGGAAAAGAACACGAACGGCAGTCGCGCATCGTGGCTGCGCAGGATTTCCAGTGCCTGGTAGCCGGAGAATCCCGGCAGGTCCATGTCCGACAGCACCAGGTCGAACGGCTCGCCGGCCAGCGCCGCCCGCAGGTCGTCCGCGCCGTCCACCCGGACGAACTCGGCATCGAGACCCGCGTCCTGCAACTGTTCGATCAGCAACTCGGCATCGAGTGCCGAATCCTCGACCAGCAGGATGCGGATGTGTCCCAGCGGCACACCGGTCTTCGGCACGGATCAACCCCCGGCCGGGGTTTCGTTGATCACCGCCCAGAACGTGCCCAGCGTCTTGACCGCCTGGAAGAACTGGTCGATGTCGACGGGCTTGACCACGTAGGCGTTCACGCCCAGATCCCAGCTGCGCGCCAGGTCGCTTTCCTCGCGCGAGGACGACAGGATCACCACCGGCAGGTGCTTGAGCTTCTCGTCGCCGCGGATCTGCTTCAGCACTTCAAGCCCGTCCATGCGCGGCATCTTGATGTCCAGCAGCAGCACCGACGGCATGCCTTCGGCGCGGTCGGCGTGCGCACCGCGGCGCAGCAGGTAATCCAGCGCCTCGACGCCGTCCTCGACGTGCACGATCGGGTTGGCCAGGTTGGCTTCGCGCAGCGCGTCGATCGCCATTTCGGCGTCTGCCAGGCTGTCTTCGGCCAGCAGGATGGTGCGGATGTCGCTCATGCGTCTCTCTCTGTGGAAAGCGGAGCGTCGAGCGCCGCGGGAAGGGTGAAGAAGAAGGTCGCGCCCTGGTCGGGCACGGCCTCGGCCCAGATGCGGCCGCCATGCCGGCCCAGCACGCGCCGCACGCTGGCCAGGCCGATGCCGGTGCCGGCGAAATCGCTGGCCTTGTGCAGGCGCTGGAATACGCCGAACAGCTTGCCCGCGTACGCCATGTCGAAGCCGGCGCCGTTGTCGCGCACGCTGAACAGATGGCTGCCGTCGTCCTGCAGGCGATGTTCGACCTGGATGACCGAGCGCTCGCGCTGGCTGCTGTACTTCAGCGCGTTGCCCAGCAGGTTGCTCCAGACCTGGCGCATCATGTTCTCGTCGGCCAGCACGATGGGCATCGGCGAGATGCGCCACTCCACGCGATCGGCGCGGCCGTCGCTGGATTCGTTCGCATCCAGCATCGCGCGTGCCTCGGCCACCAGCGACTGCATGTCCACCGCCTGCAGGCGCAGCGCGCTGCGGCCCAGGCGCGAATAGACCAGCAGGTCGTCGATCAGCTGCGACATGCGGCGCGCGGAGTCGCCGATCACGTTGATGTAGTGCCGGCTCTTGTCATCCATGCCCTCGCCCAGGTGGCGGCCGAGCTTGTCGGAGAAACCGGCCACATGGCGCAGGGGCGCGCGCAGGTCGTGCGACACCGAGTAGCTGAAGGCCTCCAGCTCGCGGTTCACTTCCGACACCTGCTCCACCTTGCCTTCCAGCTGGCGGTTCAGCGCGGCGATTTCCTGCTGTGCGGTCTTCTGCAGCGAGATGTCGCTGACCGTCACCAGCACGGCGTTGTCGTCCTTGTCCGGCAGCGGCATGCGGCGCGCATTGAGCAGCACCGTGCGGCGCAGGCCGTCGGCGGTGTCCTGCTGCAGTTCGTAGTCCCACAGCTCGCGGCCGCGCGCCAGCACGTCGTCCAGGCGCTGGCGCATCACCTTGTCCTGCCAGGCGGTGCCCAGCGCATCGAGGCTGACGGCGGTCTTGCCCTTCTCGACGCCGTAGAGTTCGGCGAAGGCGGCGTTGTGCATCTGGATGTGCTGTTCGCTGTCCAGCAGCACGATGGGCTCGCGCACGGTGTCCAGCACCACCAGCGCGCGCTGGCTCGCCCGCACGGTGTCCTTCTCTGCACTTAGCCGGCGCGCCTCCTGGCGGATCAGCGACAGCAGCACCAGCGACAGCAGCAGCAGCTGCGCGCCCATGGCCACCAGCGCCAGCCATTCCGCGCGCTGCCGCTGTGTCTTCGCATCCTGGTTGCGCCGTTCCAGCAAGGCGCGCTCGTCGTTCAGGATGTCGTTCAGTAGGGCGCGAATCGGGAAGCGCGTCGCCAACGGCGCCACCACGGATCCACGATACGCATCGGGTGCTTCCAGCAGTTGCTCGACGACCTCGGTGCGCGCGTCCACCAGCTCGCGCAGGCGACCCACGCGGACCAGTTGCTCGGGATTGTCGGCGGTCAGCCGGGTCAGCGTTTCGAAACGTCCCGGGAGTTCGGCACGCCCGGTGACCAGGCGCTGCCGGGCCAGCGGATGATCGGCGCCCAGCGCGATCATCATGCCGGACGACTCGATCTCGCGGACGTCCAGCGCCAGCGCCATCACGGCGGCTTCGACTTCATGGGTATGCGCGACGGCGTCGGCGGCATCCAGGTTCGCGCGCGACAGGCGCTGCAGCAGCACGACGGGACCGACCACGATCAACAGGATTGCCAGCCCCAGCAGGGGCAGTCGCCATCTGCCCCAGGTGAATCGGGCGCTGTCGTCGTTCATGTTCCCCTGGCATGTGCGTGCGCCGCAGGGGTGCCCTGCCGACATCACGGGGATGCTAGCGCAGGGATGTCACATTTGGAAACGAATTAAAAGCGTTCAGGAAACGCCGGCAACATGAACGCGATCGCGTCCCTCGCGCTTGGCTTCGTACAGCGCCATGTCGGCGCGGCGCATCTGGTCGCGCAGGGTCTCGCCCGGCTGGTGATGCGCGACGCCGGCAGACAGGGTCGTGGTGACATCGCCCTGCGTCTTGCCGAACTCCCGGCGCAACCGCTCGGCGAACGCCTGCGCCTCGAGCGCATCGTTGCCCTCCAGCAACACCGCGAACTCTTCGCCCCCGATACGCGCCGCGCAGCCGGTCGTGCCGACGCGTGCGCGCATGATGCCGCCCAGGCGCTGCAACACCGCGTCACCGCCGTCGTGGCCGTAGTCGTCGTTGATGCGCTTGAAGAAATCGATGTCCAGCACGACCACCGCGATCGGCCTGCCTGCGGCCGCCGCCTGCGCATGGGCCGCGATCGCGTGATCGCCCCAGCCGTTGCGGTTCAGCAATCCGGTCAGTTCATCCGTGTGCGCCTGCTGCACCAGCCGGCGCCGCATGCGCCACGCGGACACGGCGAAGTCCGTACGGTATCCCGCCAGCACCAGGCCGAAGCCGATCGTGGTCAGCGTGTACAGCCAGTACAGCGCGGTGCCGGTCCCCGGTGCGCCGTACAGCGCGATGCGCAGCTGCGCCATCACCACGATCAGCATGGCCAGCGCCAGCAACGACACCGGGCGCACCATCAGCGCCATCAGTGCCAGCGGCAGCAACTGGAACAGGCCGGTGCGCAGCGCCAGCTGCCCGGCCGCGCCCGGCAGCGGCATGCTCATGAAGATGCCGGCGATCAGCGTGCCGCCCAGCAGCAGCATAAGGCGATGCTGCCAGTGCTCCAGGCGCGCGATCCCGGCGGCGCAGGCCGCCACGCCGACGGCGGCCAGCAGCTGCGCCCACACCGGATAGCCGATCGAAGGCGTCACTTCCACCAGTTCGAACAGCGCGATGATGCCCATCATCACCGCCCCGCACAGCAGCACGCCACTCACGATCGGACGCGTGGCGCGCAGCTGGGCCCGGGCGAGATCCTCGCGCTCGGCCGCATCCAGTCCGCGCGTCGATTTGCGGGACAGCAGGACACGCAGGCTGTGGAGCAGCCCGGGCACAACGGTCGGAGCGTGGACGGTCTGGGCGCGCATGCGCGATTCCTGGACGGGATGCACCCCGCGATGCAACCCGCGTGCCACGTCCGCGGACACGTCAGGACCCGGTGCGCAGCGGCGACGTTTCAGCCGCGCCATGCCACCTGCGCGGCATCCGCGGCACGCGCCTGACGCGCTACGTCGATGTTGGACCCACCTGGGATGCGCTTAAGCGGACTCATCCGCCGAAGGCAGCCCGCATGCGCGCCTCGTCCGGCTGCTCGATCACGCCCTTTTCGGTGACGATGGCGTCGATCAGCGAGGCCGGGGTCACGTCGAACACCGGGTTCCACGCCGCCACGCCCTCGGCGACGATGCGGGTGCCGCCGATGCCGAGCAGTTCGGCCGGGTCGCGTTCTTCGATATGGATCGCATCGCCGTTGGGCGTGGCCATGTCCACCGTGGACGACGGTGCCACCACCATGAACTTCGCCCCGTGATGGCGTGCGGCGATGGCCAGCTGGTAGGTGCCGATCTTGTTGGCGGTGTCGCCGTTGGCGCAGATGCGGTCCGCCCCCACGATGACCCACTGCACCGCCCCGGTCTTCATCAGGTGCGAGGCGGCGGAGTCGGCGATCAGGGTGGCCGGGATGCCGTCCTGCTGCAGTTCCCACGCGGTGAGCCGCGCGCCCTGCTGCCACGGACGCGTCTCGCCGGCATACACCTTGCCGATGCGCCCCTGCGCCACGCCGGCGCGGATCACGCCCAGCGCGGTGCCGAAGCCGGCGGTGGCCAGCGAGCCGGTATTGCAGTGGGTCAGCACGCCGCTGCCCTCGCCGATCAGCGCCGCACCGAGTTCGCCCATGTGGCGGTTGGCCGCCAGGTCTTCCTCGGCGATCGCCAGCGCTTCCAGTTCCAGCACGCCGCGCCAGTCGCTGCCGGCGGTGCGCAGCGCTGCGCGCATGCGCGCCAGTGCCCAGGCCAGGTTGACCGCGGTGGGGCGTGCGTCGTTGAGGCGCTGCAGGGCCGGCTCCAGCTTCTCCAGCGCCTCGGCGGGCGTGGCCGCCATCACCTCGCGCGAGGCCAGCACCACGCCCCACGCCGCCGCAATGCCGATGGCCGGCGCGCCGCGCACGGCCAGCACATGGATGGCATCGGCCACCTCATCGCTGGTCGTGCAGCTCAGGTACTCCACCACGAACGGCAGCTTGCGCTGGTCCAGCAGTTCCAGCGCGGTGCCGGTCCAGCGGATGGGACGGATGCGGTCGTAACGGGCGTAATCGAAGGTGTCGTTCATGCCGCCATTGTAACGGCCCGCCGTGACAGGGCCGTTCCGGCGATGGAACTCACCAGCTGCGGAACTCCGCCCTGCACCCCGCCGTCACCCACACGCCACGGTTGTCGCGGCCCCAGGTGCGGCCCTCGATGCAGGCGCTGCTCGACAGCTGGCGCACCAGCTGTACGCGACGGCCGTCGAACCCGCAGTTGCGCGTGCGGCCCTTGTCGGATTCGCAACGGAAGGTCTGGCCGTAGTTGCCGTTGTTGTTGCCCCAGCCACCGCCATTGCCCCAGCCGTTGCCGCGCCCGTAGACCTCGAACTCGGCCCGGCAGCCCTGCGTCACCCACAGGTTATTGCGGTCCTGACCCCAGGTGTGGCCTTCCACGCAGCGCGAGCTCGACAGCTGGCGCACCAGCCTGACGTCGGCGCGCGGCGGAATCGCACAGGTGCGCGTGCGGCCCTTGTCCGATTCGCAGCGGATGCGCTGACCGTTGCCCGACCAGCCCCCGCCATTGCCCCAGCCACCGCCGCGCCCGCTGGTGAACTCGGCGCGGCAACCGCGATCGACCCACACGCCATTGCGACCCAGGCCCCAGTTGCGGCCCTCTTCGCAACGCGTGCTCGACAGCTGGCGCGTCAGCTGCACACCGCCGCGCGTATCCATCGGACACTCGCGGTACCGGTTGCTCGCGGACTCGCAGCGGACCGTCTGGCCGCCGCCGTAATAGCGATCGTCGTACTGCGGTGCGGCCTTGGCCGCGGCAGTGCCGAGCAGTGTGGCGGTTCCCAGCATCAACGAAGCGATCAGGTGGCGGTCCATGGCGTGCATCCTCGTGGGTGTTGGCCTGCAATCTACGCAGCCATCATGAACGTGAACCCACGAAACCGTTTGCAGTCTTCATCGCGTCGACGCGATGTTTGGCTGGCTTTCAGCCGCGCGCGAAGTCGAACGCGACGACATTGGCGATGCGCGCCGTATCGCCCATCGCCATCAGCAGGCGGTCCACGCCCAGCGCCACGCCCGCGCACGCCGGCATGCCGTGGGCCAGCGCGTCCAGCAAGGCATCGTCGATCGGCGGCGCGACATCGCCGCGTGCCTGCCGCACGACGACATCACGCTCGAAGCGCGTGCGCTGCTCCACCGCATCGGTCAGCTCGTGGTAGCCGTTGGCCAGTTCCAGCGCACCGAGGTACAGCTCGAACCGCTCCGCGACCGGCACGCCATCGCGCTCCACCACGCGCGCCAGCGCCGATTGCGTGGCGGGATAGTCGTGCACGACGAGGATCTCGTCGCGCCCGAACGCAGGTTGAAGCACATGCGTCATCAGCAGGTCCAGCCAGTCGTCGCGCGTCAGTCCTTCACCATCGATGGCGATGCCGGCGGCGGCATGGCGCACCACGTCCAGCTCGGCGGTCATCGGATCGAAGCCGAGCCGCTGCCGATACAGATCGCGGAAGCTGATCCGCGATGCCGTCGCCTGCCGGCCGATCATCGCCAGCGCCGCCTGCACCAGCGCCACCGTCTCGTCGATCAGCGGTTCGAGCGTCCAGCCCACGCGGTACCACTCCAGCATGGTGAACTCCGGGTTGTGCCGCCCCCCGGCTTCGCCATCACGGAACACGCGCCCCAGCTCGTAGCAGTCGCCGATACCCGCCGCCAGCAGGCGCTTCAACGGAAACTCCGGCGAGGTGCGCAGCCAGCGCGTACGCGGTGCGCCATCGGTGCGGCCGGAAAATTCGAGCGAGAACGACGCAATGTTCGGATCGGTATTGCCCGCCCGCGACATCATCGGCGTCTCGACTTCCAGCACGTTGCGCGCGTGGAAGAACTCGCGGATGAGGCGGTTGAGTTGGGCGCGCTGACGGAAGGCCTCCATCGATGCGGACGGTTGCCATTTCATCGCGCGGTACCCGGCGTGGGAGCGACGTCAGTCGCGATGAACGGAATCGGGGCACGGCCGGTCGTCCGCGCATCCGCAAAGCGATCGCGACTTACGTCGCTCCCACATCGGTCATCCCTGCCGCTCACGCATGCATCTCCGGAAACGCCAGCAACCGCGCTTCGTCCCGCGAAGGCTTGCCCGTTCATCGCGCGGTACCCGGTGTGGGAGCGACGTCAGTCGCGGTGAACAGAATCGGGGCACGACCGGGCGTCCACGCATTCGCAAAGCGATCGCGACTTACGTCGCTCCCACACCGATCATCCCTGTCGCTCACGCATGCATCTCCGGAAACGCCAGCAACCGCGCTTCGTCCCGCGAAGGCTTGCCCATTCATCGCGCGATACCCGGTGTGGGAGCGACGTCAGTCGCGATGAACGGAATCAGGGCATGACCGGGCGTCCGTGCATCCGGAAAGCGATCGCGACTGACGTCGCTCCCACATCGACCATTCCTGCCGCTCACGCATGTTTCTCCAGAAACGCCAGCAGCTGCGCTTCGTCCCAGATCTCGATGCCCAGTTCCTGCGCCTTGGCGAGCTTGGAGCCGGCGGCTTCGCCGGCGACCACCAGGTGGGTCTTCTTCGACACGCTGCCGGACACCTTGGCGCCGAGGGCTTCGAGTTTCTCGCCGGCTTCGTCGCGGCTCATCGCGGCCAGGCCGCCGGTGAGCACGACGGTCTTGCCGTCGAGCGGACCGGCGGCGACGGCCACGTCTTCCGGCGTGATCTTCAGCAACTCGTCCAGTGCGGCGCCGCTGCGCGACAGCAGCTTCGCGTTGGCGTCGTCTTCCAGCCACGCGGCGAACGCGTTGGCCGATTCGCTCGGCAGGCCGGCGGTGACGAAGTTGTGCGCGGGCGCATCCAGCAACGCCTCCACGGACGGGAACGCCGACGCCAATTGCTCGGCGCGGATGCGGGTGACCTTGGGAATCTCCAGGTCGACCAGCACCGTGGCCAGGTCCAGCTCGGCGCGCAGCTTGCCCGAGGGCGGGTGCGTGTCGCCGATCACCACGCCGCGCGCCAGCAGGTCGTCAATGGCCTGCTGGTTGCCGGGCTGGTCGAAGAAATGACCCAGCGAGCGCGCCACTTCGCCACCGATGTCGGGCACGCGCTTGAACATCGACCACGGCAGGCGACGGATCAACTGCAGGTCGCCGAACCACTGCGCCAGCGCCTTGGCCGTGCTCTCGCCGACATGCTGGATGCCGAGCGCGAACAGGAAGCGCTCCAGTGTGGTGGCGCGGCTGCGGTCGATGGCCTCGATCAGGTTGTCCGCCCACTTGGTCGCCACCTTGCCGGCCTTCACCGTCTCCGGCGTGGTGCCGTCGCGCTCGTCCACGCGGCGCTTCATTTCCAGAAGATCGTCCAACGTCAGCTTGTAGAGGTCGGCGATGGACGTCAGGTAACCGAGGTCGGACAGGTCCTCGATGTAGCGGTCGCCCAGGCCTTCGATGTCCATCGCACGGCGCGAGGCGAAGTGGCGTAGCGATTCCTTGCGCTGCGCCGGGCAGCTCAGTTCGCCCGAGCAGCGCCAGACGGCCTCGCCTTCCTCGCGCACGATCTCGGCGCCGCACACCGGGCAATGCGTCGGCATCTGCCACGGTACGGTGCCGTCGGGACGACGCTCCTGGATCACGCCGGCCACTTCCGGGATGACGTCGCCGGCGCGGCGCACGATCACGCTGTCGCCCACGCGCACGTCGAGGCGTGCGATCTGGTCGGCATTGTGCAGCGTGGCATTGGTGACGATGACGCCGGCCACGTGCACCGGCGTCAGTCGGGCGACCGGGGTGGCGGCGCCGGTGCGGCCGATCTGGATCTCGATGGCCTCGACGGTGGTGGCCTGTTCCTGCGCCGGAAACTTGTGCGCGATTGCCCAGCGCGGTGCGCGCGAGACGAAGCCCATCTCGCGCTGCCCTTCCCCGTCGTCCAGCTTGTAGACCACGCCGTCGATGTCGAACGGCAGGCCGTCGCGCGCTTCGCCGATGCGGCGGTAGTAGTCGAGCAGGCCGTCGGCGCCCTCCACCACGTCGCTGAGGCTGCTGACCGGGAAGCCCCAGGCACGCAGCTGCTTCAGCGTGGCCGAGTGCGAATCCGGCAACTCGCCGCCCTCCACCAGCCCGGTGCCGTAGGCGAAGAACGCCAGCGGCCGTTGCGCGGTGATGCGCGGGTCGAGCTGGCGCAGTGAGCCGGCGGCGCCGTTGCGCGGGTTGGCCAGCACCTTGCCGCCGTGCAGGCGGGCGTGTTCGTTGTACGTCTCGAAGTCCGCGCGCGGCATGTACACCTCGCCACGCACTTCCAGCACCGCCGGCCAGTCCTTGCCGCGCAGCTTCAACGGAATGGCTTTCACCGTGCGCAGGTTGAGGGTGACGTCCTCGCCGGTGGCGCCGTCGCCGCGGGTGGCGCCCTGCACGAAGGCGCCGTCCTCGTAGCGCAGGCTGATCGCCAGGCCGTCCAGCTTGGGCTCGGCCGAGAACGTCAGCGCCGGGCGCTTGAGCTTGTCGGCGATGCGGCGGACGAAGTCGTGTACTTCCTCGTCGCTGAAGGCATTGCCCAGCGACAGCATGGGGATGGCGTGGCGGACCTCGGCGAACTTGCCGGCCGGCGCGCTACCCACGCGCTGGGTGGGCGAATCGGCGGTGACCAGGTCGGGATGGGCCGCCTCCAGCTCGTCCAGTTCGCGCAGCAGGCGGTCGTACTCGGCATCGGGAATGCTGGGTTCGTCCAGCACGTGATAGCGGTAGTTGGCGTCCTCCAACTGGCGGCGGAGGTCGGCGATGCGGGCGGCGGGAGTCGGCGTCATGCGTGAATTCTAAGGCCGGCGACTGTGACAGGGCGTGCAGCACCGGGCGGCCGAGGACGGTCCCTGCCCTCTGGCGGACGGTGCCACCGGGTCAGCGCAAACGAGATGGCCCGCGGAGCTCCACGCGCAAGGCCCGGAATGCCAGCGCCGGCTCTTTGAAAGCCAGCGCCGGAGCTCATGAGCTCCGACGTCGGGGCTCGGAAGGTGAGCGTCGGGTTTTCGAGAGCCAGCGCCGGCGCTCCGAAAGCCAGCGCTGGAGCTCATGCGCTCCGACGTCGGGACTCGAAGTGTGAGCTTTGGGTCTTTGAGTGCCGGCGCTGGCTTTCCGAAAGCCACCGTCGGGGCTCGGGAGCTCCGACGTCGGGATTCGGAAAGCGATCGATGGGTCTTTGAATGCCGACGACGGCACGCCGAGCGCCATCGATGGAGCTCTGGTGCCCCATCGTCGGGATTCCGAGCCTTGCGGATGGCACTCGGAATGCCATCGATGGGGCTCAGCGTGCCATCTGCCCGCGGGAATGTGAGATGTGCTGCGCGTGGAACGCCAGCCCGACGGGGTCAGGCGTGGAACAGGTACAGCACGTCCTCTTCCATGCCGTACAGCAGCCCGGCGCGATCCTCCGTCCGTCCGACCGGGCGGCGCTCGCGGATCACGACCGGCTCATCGTCCAGCGTGCCGCTGTAGACGTGCAGCAGCAGGCCCAGCCGGTCGGTCTGGCCCGAAGAAAGGACGGCATCCACGAAGGCGCGCCAGCGGGCCAGGTCGTCGTCCGCGTGCCGTCGTTTCACGCCGTCGGCCGCTTCGGCCTGCTCGCGTTTCTGTGCCACCGCGCGGGCGATCTTGCCTTCGCTCCAGCCCTTGCGCGCCAGCTTGCGGGCCGTCTCGTCCCAGTCCTCCGGCTTACCGAGGTGAAGCGCACCGACGGGCTCATCGCAATCGCAATGGCCGAGCGTCGTCAGGAAGTAGGCTTCGTCCGCTTCGAGTTGCTGCATTACCGAGCGGTTGGACGCCCGCGAGAAGCGGCGACCATGCGCACGTGCCATGGCATCCAACGCCTCATGCGGCGCGCTGGCGGGAAGGACGGCGGTGACGAATCGGCACATGGCCGCAGTCTACCCGGCGACGGTCACGGCATGCCTGCACCGACGGTCATCCGCACGGGGATGCCGGCGGGATCGAAGCCGTCCAGGCAGTACACGTTGATGCCGTAGTAGTCCGGGGTGACGCGCTTGCGGTGGAACGGGTAGATGCCGCAGACCTTGCAGAAGTGGTGGTGCGCGGTGTGCGTGTGGAACTGGTAGTCGGCCAGCGCATCTTCCCCCGCCAGCAGGCGGAAGGCGCTCTCGTGCACCTTCACCATCAACGCGTTCTTCTTGCGGCAGATCGAGCAGTCGCACTGCGTCAGCTCGGGGAACTCGGTGTCGATCTCGAAGCGGATGGCGCCGCAGTGGCAAGCGCCGGTGTAGGTCTGCAGGGGGCGTGACGACATGGGGGACGGTCCGGTGGGGTCCCTCATGCTAGACGACCACGGGGACTCAGAGCTGCGCGGGCATCCCATCGTCCACGAGTGGCTTGAGGGATGCCGCCAACAGATGCCATGCGCGACCGTCCCTGTCGTCGTAGATCTCCAGCTTGCGGACATTGTCCCGGCTGATGCGCAGGTAATGGGTTTCGCCAGGGACAAAGGTCTTCAGGTCACCCATGCCCTCCCAATCGGTCATCGGAAATTCGATGCAGCCGACGACAACCTCAAGTGGTTCGCCCTTCAGTCCATCCGGCCCCTCATCGACCGCGTAGAGCGCGCGCGAGCCGAAAACGATGTTGCCGCAGCCGGGGGCCCGCTCCACCAAGATCAGTCGTGCGCGCACATAGGCCTCGTTCTCGACCGACGCGGGCGCCTGCTGTCCCAGCGCGACGACCGAACATGCCAGCAGCGCCGCACCGAGCGCGAGTGGGTAGCGATGCATCGTCAGTTCTTCCACTCCGCCAGATGCAGCAGCACGCCGGACGGGTCCCAGACGTAGGTCACCAGTGCGCCGTAGTCTTCCTGTTTCGGCGGTGCGACGCGCGCCTCGCCGTACGCGCCGCTCGCCAGCACCGCGGCGATCTGCGTGTGGCAGGCGGTGGCATCGGCGACGGTGAGATGTAGCATCGTGTTTTCCAGCCAGTCCTTCTGGTAGTAACGCTGCAGGTAAAAGCGGTGTGCGCCGTTGGCCATCAACGCCAGCTGGTCGTCGAGATACTCGGTCGTCCAGCCGAGGGCTTCGTAGAAGGCCCGGGAGATGTCGAAATCCTTGCTGCCGATGAAGGGGCGGACGTCGGTTGGATTCATCGATTCATCCCACCACACGGACATTGGACGGCAACACCGAGAAGGCGTGGGACTCAGCGCCCTCTTCGACTTCGCGCACGCCCTCCACATTGACGTGCCCTGCGCATAGCTCATAGACCACCATCGGCCCTGCCACGATGTTCTCAAGGCTGCGGCGATCCTCGTCATCCATGAACTCGACGATCCTGGGGTCCAACACAAGGACTTTGACCTTGCTTCCAAGCACTATTTCATTGCCATCGATATCGCGCATCGCTTTTCCTCCTCAACCTGCCTACTTCGCGCTCGGCAGAAAGCGCGGAACCTTCTGCTTCAACAGACGGATCAGGTCAGGATCCATGCACTCGTAGTCGTCCGGGATATCCAGGCAAATCACTCGTGCGCCTTTGAGGTGGCTGCCGAACTTCGCCGACAGGCGATTGCGATGCGCCTTCTCCATCACGAAGACCAGGTCCGCCCACGCCAGCAGTTCCGGCGAGACCGGGACCTCGGCATCGTTGCCCAGCCCGGCAGAGGCCGTCTCCACGCCCGGCCAGTCGGCGAACACCTGTTCGGCCGTCGGGCTGCGCAGGCGGTTCTGGGTGCAGATGAAAAGGACGTTGCGCGACATGCGGATTACTCGTGGATGATCTCGCCGATCCTGGCTTCGCGCTCGAGGCGACTCAGGCAGGCCTTGTCGGCTTCCGTGGTGGCGGTGGCTTTTGCTGCGGCGATGGCGGCACGGCCGGCAGGGTTCCACAGCTGCTTGGACACGTCGGCGCGATGGGCCTGCAACCAGAACCAGAGTTCCTCAACCCATCGACCCGTGTTCTGACCGATGTTGTCGAGACCCTTGCAATGATGGAACGCTTCAGCCAATAGCCGCTCCGGCTCTGTGCGCGTATCAAGAACAAGGCCATCATCGGGGCGTGCCGTCTGGTTCGGGATCGCAGCACGGAGCAGGACCGGTGCGCCCGACCTGGCTGGCGCGGATTCCTTGCGGTAAGGCGTGCCCGTCTCGGCCGTCACCAGGTGCGCATTCCGGATGTCGTAACGCACGTGCTGCCCTGCGGACGACGCACCGTACAGCACTCCGCCGCCCTCGCGGCATCCGTCACGCGCCTCTTTTTCCGTCTCATCCTCCAACACCTCCAGCGTCGGATCGGATTCGAGGTAATAGGCTGCGCCGTCCTGCGCCACGATCCATGCAGAAGCAACGGCGGGCGTCAGCTTCCGGCAGGGTGACCCCACCCATCCCGTCAGTCCGGCCAGATCGGTCGCCGGGAAGCCGTCCGGGAACATCAACGCCACCTGCCCGTCGGCCTGCGGGTGAAGTTCGATGCGGAATGTATCGGTCGGATCCTCAGTCTTCAAATACTCGGTGTACGACGCGATATCCGCCTGTACCGTCTCGACGGTCTCCCTCACCAGTATCCAGCCCTGGGCCGGCACGAAAGCGGGATCGCGGTCCTGAGCATCCACCTCGGACGCCAGGGCCGCACAGGCCAGCAGGATCATCAAGAGACAATGCCGCATGCTCCACCTCCGTTGGGGCAAGGACTTGTTACGCGCATTCCATACCGCGCCACGGTATCACCGCAGGATCTTCTCCATCACCTTCCCCTTCGCCAGTTCGTCGACCAGCTTGTCGAGGTAGCGGATCTTCTGCATCAGCGGGTCGTCGACGTCTTCCACACGCACACCGCAGACCACGCCCTTGATCAACGACGCGTTGGGGTTGAGCGCAGGCGCCTGGGCGAAGAAGGTTTCGAAATCGACCTTGTCGCGGATCTGGCGCTCAAGCCCGGCGGCGTCGTAACCGGTCAGCCAGAGGATGACCTGGTCGACCTCCGCCCGCGTGCGTCCCTTGCGCTCGGCCTTCTGCACGTAGAGCGGGTACACGCTGGCGAAGGAGGTGGTGAAGATGCGGTGCGACATCGTCATTTCTCCAAGGGCACGCGATGGAGCGATCGAAGGCGATCGTAGGATGGGTTGAGCCGAAGGCGATACCCATCATGAGCCATCCTTGCCATGAGCGATGGGTATCGCTTCGCTCCACCCATTCTACGTGCGTTAGTCGTCGCCAGTGACCGCCACCACGATGCTATCTCTAGGATCAGAAATAATCACAACCTCACTGAAATCCGCATCTGCCGCGACAAAACGCTCGGAGTAGACAGACTCGATTTGAAGCAAAGAGAGGATGTGCTCTGCCACTCTCGCAGCATGATGCGGATTCATAGCTTCGCAGTTGAAGACCAAGTCTCTAGAAAGCATCCTTGTCAGCAATGCCTTTGCTGATATCCGATCATGAAAAGAAAAATTCCATGGTTGCAGAGGATTTCGCAGTTCATGCTTCGCCATCTCGGCCCATCGGCGCACAACCTCGTTGACTCGAGTTATGTCTCTCGACTCTTTCGTTTCAGAGACCAGCAATAGCTCGAATGCACCCCCATTGCTCTCTGTTATCTCTCGAGCAATTTCGTCTAGAGCGACCTGGATATCCATTCGGGCCTCAAACTACGACTTGTCCGTTCTTCTGATCAACAAAACCCCACACTCACCACCGCGGCGCCTTCGTCAGCGGCGGTGCTTCGTGCTGGCGGTCATAGGCACGCAGTTCTTCGCGGATGTGCTGGATGCGCTGGCGACCGAGGGTGTTGCGGCTGTCGTCGAGGACCACGCCGCCCAGCAGTTCGGCCATGCGCTCGACGTTGGGCACCAGCTTCTCCCACGCTTCCAGCGCGGTCATCGGCGCCGGCAGCGTCAGGAAGAACGCGATGGCCGGGGTTTCCAGCGTGCGGATGTTGGCCATGTCGAAGCTGCCCGGCTGCATGATGTTGGCCATGCTGAAGACCGGGCCGCGTTCCGGATGCCCTTCCACCAGACGGTGGAAGACATTCATGTGACCGAAGGTCAGGCCGGTCTTCTCGGCCGCCACCACAATGTCCTCGCCGCGCAGCACCTGCCCGGCCTTGGCCGCGACGTACAGCGAGACGATCTTGTCGAAATCCTGGCTGGGCCGCTTGCCCAGGTCGCTCTCCACGCCCGCGACCGGCGTACCGCCGGGCAGGCCGAGTTCGGGCTGGCTGACGCGCTCGCCGCTGTAGTCCTGCACCTGCTCGCTGGTGTCATCACCGGCCAGGCTCGGCTCCACGCGCGCGTTGTCGCGCTCGGTGGTCTCGATGCGACGGCCCTGGCTGGGCTTCTTGGGGCGACCGAACAGGAAGATCGCCACCAGCAGCAGGACGCCGGCGACGAGGATTCCGATTCGCAGCATGGCCATGTCGGACACAGGGGTTTCTCCGGCAAGGTGGAATGTGGGTAGGCGTCAGGCGGCACCGGCGAGGCGGGCGGCCTCTTCCAGGTCCACCGACACCAGCCGGCTGACACCGGGTTCCCGCATGGTAACGCCACTGAGCTGATGTGCGGCTTCCATCGTGGCCTTGTTGTGCGAAACGAACAGGAACTGCACCTTCTCGCTCATCTCCTTCACCATGTTGGTGAAGCGGCCCACGTTGGCTTCGTCGAGCGGTGCGTCGACTTCGTCCAGCAGGCAGAACGGCGCGGGATTGAGCTGGAAGATGGCGAACACCAGCGCGACCGCGGTCATCGCCTTCTCACCGCCGGACAGCAGCGAGATGTTGGACACGCGCTTGCCCGGCGGGCGGGCCATGATGGCCACGCCGGTGTCGAGCAGGTCTTCGCCGGTCAGTTCCAGATAGGCATGACCACCGCCGAACAGGCGCGGATACAGCTGCTGCACGCCGGCGTTGACGCGGTCGAAGGTGTCCTTGAAGCGGCCGCGGGTCTCGCGGTCGATCTTGCGGATGGCTTCTTCCAGCGTTTCCAGCGCGGTGGTCAGGTCGACGTTCTGCGCGTCGAGGTATTCCGAGCGCTGGCTGGCTTCGCCGTATTCGTGGATGGCGGCCAGGTTGACCGGCTCCAGCCGGCGCATGCGGCCGTCGATCTGGGTGACGGACTGCTCCCACTCGCGGATGTCCGCGACCTCGGGCAACGTGTTGATGACGTCTTCCAGCACGAAGCCGCCGGCCACGACGCCCTCGGACAGCTGTTCGGCCTTCAGCGCGAGCGCCTGCTGGTCGAGCTTGCGCTGCGAGATGCGTTCGCGCTGGGCCACGGCCTGCTCGTCGCGCTGCTGGCGGGTTTGCTCGTACTGGCGCAGTTCGTTGTCGATGCCTTCCAGCAGCGAACGCGCTTCCGCCAGCTGGCGGTCGGCGGTGACGCGGTGTTCGAGGGCGGACTGGCGCTGGGCTTCCAGTTCCTGCACCGGTGAATCGCCTTCGCTCAGCTGCAGGGTCAATTCTTCGAGGCGTGAATCCAGATGGCCGCGCTGTCCGCCCATGCGATCCAGCGCCTGGCTCAGCGAGACGATCTGGGTACGTTGCGATTCCAGCGTCAGCGCCAGGGCGTGTGCGGTGTCGCGCGAGGTGCGCGCGGCTTCGCGGGCCTGGTCGCGCGCGTCGACCAGCTGGCGACGTTCGCCTTCCAGCGCCTGCCGTGCGGACTCCAGATCGCCCATGCGGGTGACGGCGTCTTCGAGCTTGGCGCGGGCTTCGCGGGCCTGCTCGCGGCTGGTATCCAGCGTTTCGACCAGTTGCGCGATTTCGCCGTCGATGCGTTCCAGGCGCGTGCGGGTGGCATCCACCTTGCCCTGCTGGCTCTGCAACTGGCCGGCCAGTTCGGACACACCGCGGTGCGCCATGTACAGCGTGCGCTGCGCGTCCTCGCGTTGCTGTTCGGCGGCGAGCAGCGCATCGCGCAGGCTGGCCAGGCGTTCCTCCAGCTCGGCTTCGCGGGACTGGAGGGTCTCGATCTCGCCACGCAGCGACTGGATTTCGCGCTCGCGCAGCAGGGCGCCCTGCTTGGCTGCGCCGGAGCGCAGCACACGCACCCAGCCCGCGCCCAGGCGCTCGCCGTTGCGGGTGATGACGGAATCGCCGTCGCCCAGCGTGGCCTGCAGGCGGCGGGCTTCGGCCAGGTCCTCGGCCACGTGCAGGCGTGCCAGCAGACGACGGATCGCCGCCGGGCCCTGCACCTTGGCGGCCAGCGAGGTCGGCGCGAACGCGACGTCGCTGCGGTCGTCGGCGACCAGCGCGATGCGGCCGTCACCGAGCTCGCCCAGCGCATCGACGAGCGCTTCGGGCGCATCGACCAGTACGCCTTCGATCAGTTGGCCGAGCGCGCCTTCGACGGCGTTCTCCCAGCCGGACTCGACGGTCAGCTTCTCGCCGACGCGCGAGGCGTTGTCCAGGCCGCGCGCCTTCAGCCAGCTCATCGCGGCGCCCTGCTCCTGGCCCAGCGCGGCGTGCTGCAGGGTCTCCAGCGAGGACAGGCGACCGCGGGCTACCTGTGCGCGCTTGCGCACGTCGGACAGTTCGGTCTGGGTGGTGCGCTGCTGCTCCTGCACGTCGGCAGCGCCCTGCTTGCGCGCCTCGACATGCTCGGTGAGCGTCTCAAGCGATTCCTTCTGGGTGTCGTGCTGCAGTTGCAACTGTTCGAACGCGGACGCCAATGCATCCAGGTCAAGCCCGGTGCGCTCGCCGGCCAGTGCTTCGCGGCGGCGGTCGGCTTCCAGCGACTGGCGGTCGAGGTAATCGACGCGGGTGCGTTCGACATCGCCGGCGCGCGAGGCTTCGGCGGAGTCGCGGCTGTGGGTTTCCCAGCGCTGCTGCCAATCGGACAGCAGGGTTTCGGCTTCGCGCAAGGCATCCTGGCGGAACACGTCTTCTTCGCGCAGCTGCTCGAGCTGCGGTTCGGCGTCGGCGACGGATTCGCGCAGCACGGTGAGGCGGGTTTCGTCGCCGCTGATGTGCTGGCCGAGTTCCTGCAGCGCGTTGTGGGCTTCGTCGCGCGCCTTCTTGAGGCGGTCGCCAAGCTCACGCTGGTGCTGGATCTGCTGTTCGATGCGGGCCAGCGTGCTGCCGACCTGGTAGACCTCGCCCTGCGCCTTGTTGAGGCCGTCGGCAGCTTCCTCGCGGCGGACGCGGTCGGTTTCCAGCAGGCGCTCGGCTTCGCGCTGTTCGGCGATCAGCTGCTGCAGCTTGGTTTCTTCCTGGGCCAGCTTCTCGCGCAGGCCCTGCAGCCGGCCGTCCAGGCCGCGGTATTCCAGCGCCTTCCACTCGGCGTCCTTGATGCGGCGCTCTTCCTGCAAGGCCTTGTACTGCTCGGCCTGCTTGGCCTGACGCTTGAGGTGCTCCAGCTGCTTGCCGATCTCTTCGCGCAGGTCGTTGAGGCGGTCGAGGTTCTCGCGGGTGTGGCGGATGCGGGTTTCGGTTTCCTTGCGGCGCTCCTTGTACTTGGAGATGCCGGCGGCTTCTTCCAGGTACACGCGCAGGTCTTCGGGGCGCGCCTCGATGATCTGGCTGATCATGCCCTGCTCGATGATCGAGTAGCTGCGCGGGCCCAGGCCGGTGCCGAGGAACAGGTCGGTGATGTCGCGGCGGCGGCACTTGGTACCGTTGAGGTAGTAGTTGCTCTGGCCGTCGCGGCTGACCAGGCGCCGGACCGAAATTTCGTTGAAGGCGGCGAACTCGCCGCTGATGGTGTGGTCGCTGTTGTCGAAGATCAGTTCGACCGAGGCCTGCGAGACCGGCTTGCGTGCGGCCGAGCCGGAGAAGATCACGTCGGTCAGCGAGTCGCCGCGCAGGCGGCTGGCCGAACTTTCGCCCATCACCCAGCGCACGGCGTCGATGATGTTCGACTTGCCGCAGCCGTTCGGGCCGACCACGCCGGTCATGTTGGTCGGCAGGTGCAGCACGGTGGGATCGACGAACGACTTGAAGCCGGACAGCTTGATGGTGGAAAGGCGCATGCGACGGTGTCTTCCGGGCACCGCGACCGGACCGGTCCGACGCGCTGCCGCAAGTGTGAAGTGGGATCAGCTTCGACTGCCAAGTGATTGATTCCGTGGCAATCAGGCCTGCCGTCTGGCACGCCAACGGATGAGTATAGCCGCCTGTGACAGACGATGCCCGGGCCTGCGGGCGCCGTACGCCCCTGCGCCTCCGGCGTACGGGAAAGGCCCGCGCCTGTTAGCATCGCGGGCGGCTTCACCCCCCCCCTCCCTCACACATCAACGGTCCCCACTCCGTGTCTCTTTTTGCATCCGTCGAACTGGTGCCCGGCGACCCCATCCTGGGGCTGACCGAGGCCTACAACGCTGACTCACGCACCCAGAAGGTCAACCTGGGCGTCGGCATCTATTACGACGAGCAGGGTCGCATTCCCCTGCTCGACTGCGTCCGCCAGGTGGAACAGGCGCTGGCCGCCGAAGGCAAACCGCGCGGCTACCTGCCGATCGACGGCCTGGCCGCGTACGACGCCGCCACCCGCGAACTGGTGTTCGGCAAGGACTCGGAGCTGGTCGCCGCCGGTCGCGTCGCCACCACCCAGACCGTTGGTGGCAGCGGTGCGCTGCGCGTCGGCGCCGACCTGCTGAAGAAGCTGCTGCCGCACGCCACCATCGCGATCAGCAACCCGAGCTGGGAGAACCACCGTGCCGTGTTCGGCGCGGCCGGCTTCGACATCGTCGACTACACCTATTTCGACGCCGCCACGCATGGCCTGGACTTCTCCGGCATGCTGGCCGACTTGGGCCAGCTGAAGCCCGGCACCGTGGTGCTGCTGCACGCCTGCTGCCACAACCCCACCGGCGCCGACCTGACGATCGAGCAGTGGAAGCAGGTCGCGGCGCTGCTGAAGGACCGCGGCCTGTTCCCCTTCATCGACATGGCCTACCAGGGCTTCGACAAGGGCATCACTGAAGACGGCGCCGCGGTCCGCATCGTCGCCGAGGCCGGGATCGACAGCTTCATCGTCGCCAACTCGTACTCCAAGTCGTTCTCGCTGTACGGCGAGCGCGTCGGCGCGCTGTCGGTGGTCGGCCCGAATGCCGCGGACACCAAGGCGGTGCAGTCGCAGATCAAGCGCATCATCCGCACCATCTACTCCAGCCCGTCGACGCACGGCGCCGCACTGGTCGCCGGTGTGCTGGCCAGCAGCGAACTGCGCACGCTGTGGGAAAGCGAACTGGGCGGCATGCGTGAGCGCATCCATGCGCTGCGTGCCGGTCTGGTCGACAAGCTGGCCGCCCTCGGCGCGCCGGAGTTCACCTTCATCCAGCAGCAGGCCGGCATGTTCTCGTACTCCGGCCTGAGCAAGGCACAGGTGGACCGGCTGCGCGACGAGTTCGGCATCTACGCGGTCGGCACCGGCCGCATCTGCGTGGCCGCGCTGAACCAGCAGAACCTGGCCTACGTGGCGGAAGCGGTGCGCACCGTCAGTCGCGGCTGACCTGCCCGGTCATCCGGCACAAAAAAGGGAGGCTTCGGCCTCCCTTTTTCCTTTGCAGCGCTGAACGACCTCAGCCCAGGCGCAGGCCACTGTCCGGATCGAAGCAGTGCAGCGCGGCGTTCTCGACGGTGATGCGCAAGCCCTGCCCCGGCTCAGGCAGTACCTGCGGCGGCATGCGCGCCACCAGCGGCTGACCGACGAAGCGCAGATTGACGAAGACCTCGTTGCCGACCGGCTCGATCAGGTCGACGTGCGCCTCGAACGCGGGTTTGCCGATGCCGGCAGGTTGCAGGTGCTCCGGGCGGATGCCGAGCGCGATGCGCCGTCCAATGCAGACGTCGGCCACGGCCGCATTGCCCAGCGGGATCTCGCCACCGCCATCCAGGGCAAGCTGCAGCCCCTCTGCCTGCCGCAGCGTGCCGTGCAGCACGTTCATCGCCGGACTGCCGAGGAAGCCGGCGACGAACAGGTTGGCGGGCTTCTCGTACAGCGCCATCGGCGTGTCGATCTGCTGGATCTCGCCATCCTTGAGCACCACGATGCGCTGGCCGAGCGTCATCGCTTCGACCTGGTCGTGGGTCACGTAGATCATGGTGGCGCCGAGCTGGCGATGTAGGCGGCCGATCTCGGTGCGCACGGAATGGCGCAGCTTGGCGTCGAGGTTGGACAGCGGTTCGTCGAGCAGGAACACCGACGGCTCGCGTACCAGTGCACGGCCCAGCGCCACGCGCTGGCGTTGTCCACCGGACATCTCACGCGGCAGCTTGCCCAGCATGTGCGTCATGCCCAGCGTCTCGGCGGCGGCGTTGACGCGCCGGTCGATCTCCGCGCGCGCCACGCCGCGCAGCTTCAGGCCGAAGGCCAGGTTCTCGGCCACCGTCATGTGCGGATACAGCGCATAGCTCTGGAACACCATCGCGATGTCGCGATCCTTCGGCGCCACGTCGTTGACGCGGCGATCACCGATCAGCAGGTTGCCGTCGGTGATCTCTTCCAGCCCGGCGATCATGCGCAGCAGCGTCGACTTGCCGCAGCCGGACGGACCGACCAGCACCATGAGCTCGCCGTCGGCGATCTCGAAACTGGCCCCGTGCACGGCCACCTGGCCGTTGTCGTACACCTTGCGCACGCGGTCGAGTTTGACGCTGGCCATCATTGCTCCGGTCGGGCGGCGCCCGTGATTGTTCGCTGCGTCCCGGCCCTCCCGGGTGCAGGCATGCCCGGGTGGGCGATGCACGCGGCTTCCCGTTCCGTGGTCGGGGAAGTTGCGCTATTCTGCCATGTAACCGTTTTCACGACGCAAGCGGACTGCGTGCCGATGCCCTTCGGAACGTCCGCCACCTGCATGTCCTCTCTGTCCTGCCCATCTTTCCGCGCGTGTCGTCGCATGGCCACCTATTCCGGAATGGCGCATACGTATACGGATGGCGCACACCTGCGCGGGCTTGCGCGCCGACAGCGCAGGTGCGCGCTATCATGCGCCGCCCACGCGACGTGGCCCTTTCACGGCAGCACAGGATCGACCAGGCGAATGCAGCGGACCCGTTTTGGAAGTCACCCCGCATCGAACAGGATGTTTGCCGCATGAGCAGCGCCGATCGCGTCCTCCTCGCCGACATCGGCGGTACCAATGCGCGCTTCGCGCTGGCTGATACCTCCGCCTCCGTGCCGCTGCTGGACGACAGCGTGCGTGAGTTCGTTGTCGCCGATTTCCCGTCGCTCGCCGATGCCGCGCAGCACTATCTGGAAGAAACCGGCGCGACTGCGCAGAACGGCGTGTTCGCCGTCGCCGGCCGCGTCGATGGCGACGAAGCCCGCATCACCAATCATCCGTGGGTCATTTCGGTGAACCGCACGCGGCAGGCGCTGGGATTCCAGGGTCTGAAGCTGGTCAACGACTTCGCCGCGCAGGCGATGGCGGTATCGCTGCTGACGCCGAAAGACGTGGTCGCGATCGGTGGCGCGCGCTGGACGCCGGCACCGCTGTCGGTGCCGCGCACGTATGCCGTCATCGGCCCCGGCACGGGCCTGGGCGTGGCCGCACTGGTGATCCGCGATGGACGCGCGTATCCGCTCGAAACGGAAGGCGGCCACGTCAGTTTCCCGCCCGGTACGCCGGAAGAAATCCGCATTCTCGAAATCCTGTCGGCGCAGTTCGGTCGCGTGTCGAACGAGCGCCTGATCTGCGGCCCCGGCCTGGTGAATCTGTATCGCGCGCTCAGCGAGATCGCTGGCGAAGATCCGGGCGGTCCGCTGGAACCGAAGGACGTCACCGCGCGCGCCGCGGCCGGCGATCCGCGCTGCGTGCGTACGCTGGATGTGTTCTGCGCGGTGTTCGGCGCGATTGCCGGCGATCTGGTGCTCACCACCGGCGCCTGGGACGGCGTGTTCCTCACCGGTGGTCTGGTACCGAAACTGCTGACGTCGCTGCAGCATTCCGGCTTCCGCCAGCGCTTCGAACACAAGGGCCGTTTCTCGCCCGCAATGGGTCGCGTGCCGACGCTGGCGAACGTGCATCCGCGCCCCGGCCTGCTCGGTGCCGCGGCTTATGCGGTGGAACTGTTCGGACCGAAAAGCGCCGCTCACGCCTGAGCGTTTTGCGCATATGCGCGCTGCAATGCAGCACCGGCAGCGCCGCAACCTGTGGACTGGTCTGACTTTGGTCGCTTTCGCGCCTGCGATAAAGGCGGTAGAAAGCATCATGCCGTCGCCGTCGTTCATCGCCCTTCCCCTCCACGCGCTGGAGTTGCAGGAAGGCTGCGCATCACGGCTCCTCATCGCCACGCCATGCAGAATGACAGCGTCTGCAGCCTAGCCCTACGCCCATGAGCCTGCACCCCCGCATCCAGGAAGTCACCGAACGCATCCGCCAGCGCAGTGCCCCGTTGCGCCGCGCCTATCTCGACGGCATCGATACCGCCCACCGCGACGGTCCGCAACGCGCACGCCTGAGCTGCGGCAACCTCGCGCACGCCTTTGCCGCCTGCGGTCCCACCGACAAGGGGCGGCTGCGCGCGGACGTCACGCCCAACCTCGGCATCATCAACGCCTACAACGACATGCTGTCGGCGCATCAGCCGTTCGAGCACTACCCCGAAATCATCCGCCAGGTCGCACGCGACCTTGGTGCCACGGCGCAGGTCGCCGGTGGCGTGCCGGCGATGTGCGACGGCGTGACGCAGGGCCGCCCCGGCATGGAGCTGTCGCTGTTCTCGCGCGACGTGATCGCGCAGGCCACGGCGATCTCGCTGAGCCACGACATGTTCGACGCCGCGCTCTACCTGGGCGTGTGCGACAAGATCGTGCCGGGCCTGCTGATGGGCGCACTGGCCTTCGGCCATCTGCCCGCGGTGTTCGTGCCGGCCGGCCCGATGTCGCCCGGCATTCCGAACAAGGAAAAGGCCGCAGTCCGCGAGCGCTACGCCGCAGGCGAAGCCACGCGCGAGGAATTGCTGGAAGCCGAAGCCGCGAGTTACCACGCTGCCGGCACCTGCACGTTCTACGGCACCGCCAATTCCAACCAGGTATTGCTGGAAGCGATGGGCCTGCAGTTGCCTGGCACTTCGTTCGTCAATCCCGACCAGCCATTGCGCGACGTGCTGACCCGCGCGGCAGCGGAGCGTGCGCTGGCCATCACCGCCCTCGGTGACGACTACCGTCCGATCGGTCGCCTGATCGACGAGCGTGCCATCGTCAATGCGATGGCGGCGCTGATGGCGACGGGTGGTTCGACCAACCACACCATCCACTGGATCGCCGTGGCGCGGTCGGCCGGCATCGTGCTGACGTGGGACGACATGGACCTGCTGTCGCAGACCGTGCCGCTGCTGGCGCGCGTGTACCCGAACGGCGAAGCCGACGTGAACCGCTTCGCTGCGGCGGGCGGCACGCAGTTCGTGTTCCGCGAACTGCTCGACGCCGGCCTGATGCACGACATCACCACCATCGTGCCCGGCGGCCTGCGTGCGTTCTGCGATGAGCCGCGCCTGCAGGACGGCAAGCTCGCCTACGCGCCCGGCATCGCCGAGAGTGCGGACGAAGAGGTCGCACGTCCTGTATCGCGTGCGTTCGAAAGCCAGGGTGGCCTGCGCCTGTTGCGCGGCAACCTCGGCCGCTCGCTGATCAAGACCTCGGCGGTGAAGCCGGAGTACCGCTACATCGAGGCGCCCGCGGTGGTGGTCGACGATCCGCGCGCACTCAACAAGCTGCATGCCGCCGGCGCGCTGCCGCAGGACTTCGTTGCGGTGGTGCGCTACCAGGGCCCCCGTTCCAACGGCATGCCGGAACTGCACTCGCTCGCTCCGCTGCTCGGCCTGCTGCAGAACCAGGGCCGCCGCGTGGCGCTGGTGACCGACGGCCGCCTGTCCGGCGCGTCGGGCAAGATTCCCGCCGCCATCCACCTGACCCCGGAGGCCGCACGCGGCGGTCCGCTGGCGAAACTGCGTGAAGGCGACATCATTCGCCTGGACGCCGAAGCCGGCACGCTGGAAGCGCTGGTCGATGCGCAGGAATGGGCGGCGCGCGAGATCGCACCGAATACGTCGCCGGCCGCGCTTGATCTGGGCCGCAACCTGTTCGCGGTGAGTCGCGACGTGGTCACGCCCGCAGACCGTGGCGCGATGTCGATTTCCTGCGGCCTGCCGTACCACGATGGCACGTGGGAATACGATGCGGAATACGAACTCGGCGATGCAGCGCATGCAGCGGAAGCACCGCATGAGGCGAAGGATGCCTGAGCTTTTCCCTTCTCCCCTCGGGAGAAGGTGCCCGAAGGGCGGATGAGGGGCGAGCGTCAGGGTGAGGTTGAACTATCCTGACCTTCGTCGCCCCTCTCCCCAACCCCTCTCCCGATGGGAGAGGGGCTCACTCCAACAGACCGATACACCATGACCATCGAAGCCCGCCAGCAGAAAGCCGAATCCCTCCTCCGCGCCGCCGGCATCCTGCCGGTCGTTACCGTCCACACGCTGGACGAGGCGCGCAAGGTGTCCGAGGCGCTGTTGAAGGGCGGTCTGCCGGCGATCGAGTTGACGCTGCGCACGCCGGTGGCGATGGAAGCGCTGGCGATGCTGAAGAAGGAACTGCCCGACATCGTGATCGGCGCCGGTACGGTGCTGACCACGGAGCAGATGAAGCAGTCCATCGATGCGGGCGCCGACTTCCTGGTCACCCCGGGCACGCCGCCGGCGCTGGCCGATGCGCTGGCCGCCGCCGACATTCCGGTGGTGCCGGGTGCCGCCACGCCGACCGAACTGCTGGCGTTGATGGCACGCGGGTTCCGCGTCTGCAAGCTGTTCCCCGCCACTGCCGTCGGCGGCTTGGCAATGCTGAAAGGCCTGGCCGGTCCGATGTCGGAACTGAAGATCTGCCCCACCGGCGGCATCACCGAGGACACCGCGGCCGACTACCTGTCGCAGCCGAACGTGGTCTGCATCGGTGGCTCGTGGATGGTGCCGAAGAACTGGCTGGAAAACGGTGAGTGGGACAAGGTCACCGAGAGCTCCGCGAAAGCGGCGGGCATCGTGCAACGGGTGCGTGGCTGAGTCGCACCTCCGGAGACCATGCGGTGACGAACTGGCATCCCTTTCAATATCGGGATTTCTGGGACCAACCCAGGATTCTCTACACGTCAGACGGCCAGCAGTCTTACCTGCTCGACTGCCCATTCGACGATCAGCTTGATGGTTACGGCAACCGATACAACGTGTACCTGATGCCGTCCTTGGCGCCCGCCGACCTGTGCGGATCGTGGGCAGGGCTGGATCAAAAGGCGATCCGCTTGCTCGGCGCCATTGAAATCCCAGCCTCGGCGTTCGATCCCACTCGCCGCGCGCAATTGGATCTGAGCATCCTCAGTCAGCTTGTAACCTGATGCCAACACTCTGACGTCGCCAGCCGAGAGCCAGCACGGCATACCAGCTCACCATCAGCAGTCCCAGCCACCATTCGAAGACGTTCTCCCAGCGGTCCTTCGCTGACGGATCGTCGACGACCAAGCCGGCCACGACGTTCGCCACGCCCAGTCCCAGCATCGCGATCGAGATCCACGACATCGCCGCGATGACGCCTGCGGCGAGCGCCTCCGTCAACGACGCGCGCCGCATCAGCGCCAGCTGCGCCAGATAGCCGAAGCCGAAGTACACCACCACGCCATAACGCCGCAGGAAGCGATACGCCTCACCTTCGGTGCCGAGGAACGTCGCGTACACCGCCAGCGCGATGGCCGACAACACGCCCAGCGCCAGCATGACGCGACCGCCGCGCAGCCAATGCCTGGCCAGCCACCACACCAGCGCATGCAGCACCGCGCATGGAAGGACCAGCAGCTGGAACAGGTGATTGCCCCACCCGTGGCGCGCGGCGCGACTGATGGATACGCAGCCGTCGACGTAAGGAATGCAAGCCGGCACATGGCCGCCCTGGATCGACAGCAGGTAGGCCGCATGCGCGGCGACGAGGAACAGCAGCGTCAGCAGCAACGGCAAAGGCCAGAGCGGGATGCGCGCGCTATCAGCGACCATGGCGGCGACGGAGCAGGACGATGCCCGGCAATGTACTCCGTCCCATGCCGCGACGCAGAGCCGAGCTTGCGCAGCTTCGGCCGACCGGTCCGCGCTCAGGCCAAGTCGAAGAAGCGGAGCAGGCTCCGCTCTACGAGTTCAAGGAACGATCAACGTGTCTTGATCGTCACGCGTGCCGGCAGCGTAGTGATGCGCAGTTCGCCATCCTTCCATTGCGCCGGCCTGCCGTTGATGCGCGTCTCGCCAGGCGCGGCTTCGTAAGGCCAAGGCAGTACCAGGCCGCCGGCCGGTAGCTTCAGTCCGGCCTTCGCATCGAGGACGACCTCATCACCCTGCTTGCGCAGCGCGTAGCCGAGTACACCGTTGGGCGTGCGCAGGCCATCGATGGCGATGCCCTGCCCGTCCAGCCAGCTCGCCGGTACGCCGGCGGCCAGCACCAGGCTGTCATCCAACTCACGCGTGTAGGCGAACATGTCCAGCGCCGAGCGGACGAAGTCCGACGCGACCCACGCATGCGGCAGGTCGCCGACGAAGAACGGCTTTCTCGGCGTGCGCGAGACCACTTCCGCCCACTGGTTCCAGGCCTGCGGTGCCCGATCCTTGAAGAAGAAGTCCAGCACGTCCCACGCCCGCTCGCGCCAGCCCAGCCGGACGAACGCGGCGACGTTGCGCCATTCGTACGGCGTGTAGTCCTTCCACTCGCGCTTGCCGTCGCGGCGCTGCACGAACTCGGTCCAGTAACGCTCGAACGTCCCGTTCAACAGGTCTGCAGGCAGCTTGCCCTGCTCGCCACCCGGGGCCAGCGCGATGGTCGTCGACGTCGGATCGAAGTCGCCGATCTCCGCCGCGCCCGGCAGATAGCTGATGTTGTGCAACTGCGTCGCTGCGCGCAGCGATGCATACAGATCATCGCGGAACTGGTCACGCGAGGCGGCCATGAGCTTCGACGCGGCGGTTTCGCCGAGCGCATCGGCGACTTCCACCGCATCCTTGTAGCCGCGCAGCGCCCAGAAGTTGTCCCAGTACGAATGCATCGGCTTGGCCGAATAGCCTTCGTGGCTGATCGAGGCCGGCATCATGCCGTAGAACGCCGCGTTGACCGCGCGGTTGGCCTCGGTGCGTTCGCTCAGGCGCAGCTCTTCCATGTACGCGAACGCGCCCTGCACGTGCGGCCACATCCTGCGCAGGAAGGCCTTGTCGCCGGTATAGCGGTAATACTCGGCAACGTTGAAAATCAGCTCGCCGTGGCTGTCGTTCTCCGGCACCGGATCGCTGCCTCGGTCATCGACACAGCACGGCACCTTGCCGTTCTTGAACTGGTACGGCGCGTACCACTCGACGTATTCCTTCACCACCTCGGGGCGACCGAGGCGAAGCAGCCCTTCGGAGATCATCGCGCCGTCGCGGATCCAGCTGCGCGAGTACGAACGCGTACCCGGCTGCAGGCGCGGGCCAATGCGCGAGATCAGCATGTGCGCCAGCGCGGTGCGCAGCGTGTCGGCGACCGGCTGGCCTTCGGCAGGCACCTGCAGCTTCATTTCGCCTAGCTTGCTGCGCCAGAGCGCTGCAGTGGCCTGCTGGTCCCGGTCTGCGTCGATGCGGGCAGGCAGCGTGCCCTCCAAGGGCGCGACCCAATCGATGTCGCGGCTTTCGCCCGCTGCCAGCGTGATCCGGTACAGCACGGCGCCAGAGGCGAGACCCGTGGGCTCGCCGCCTACCTGTGCGTCGGCGCTGCCTGATACCTCGTCGACCGACGCCAACCGCTCGCGTACCAGCCCTTCATCGAAGCGCGAAGCCAGCGCCGCGTCGGGTTTGGCAAAGCGCAGGCTGGCGCGCCCGTTCACGCTGACCACGCCATCGCGCACCGCAAGATCATTGATAGGACTGAAGCCGCCGGTGGTGTTGAGGAACTGGCTGGGCGGGTTGATCTGCCAGGGCTGCACGGCCAGTGCCAGCACGTACTCGCGCGGTACCTTGCCGGTATTGGTCAGACGGTGGCGCGCGACGACGCGTGAGTCGCCGGGCTTGCCGGCCGCGAACGCGGTGGTGGACAGCGCGAAATCTGCGTGTGTCCATGCGACGGTCGGAATAGGCAGATAGCCGTCCTGCAACGACTGCGTCGCCTGCACGTCCGACCAGCCAATCCAGCGGCCATCGACCTGCACGAAGGGCTCCACGCTGACGCCGCCCTTGGCGATCTCGATGGCACCGTCTTCACCGATCAGCCCCTGCTCGCGGCCACCATCGAGACCGACGATGGTCCAGTACGGCTGCTCGCCACTAAAGCCTCGCGGGAACCAGCCCTTCGGCGACTCGGCCGCCATCGCCTTGATCAGGTCATTGGGATGCGCGGCGAACGCCAGCGGTTTCACTTCCAGCTCGGCCAGCGCGAACGAACGTCCGGGACCGTCGCCGAGCGTCACGCGGACATAGCGCGCCTCCGACTCCGGCAACGCCAGATAGTCGCTGCCGCCATTGCCATCGACCACCGTGCGCGCATCGCGCCAGCGCTGGCCATCGTCGGACAACTGCACCAGATAGTCCGATGCGTGCTGTCCCGGCTTCCAGCGCAACACGAGGCCTCCGAACTCGCGCACCTTGCCCAGGTCCAGCGTCAACTGCGGATCCTGCTCGCCTTGAAGGTCGGCAGCCCAGGCAGTGTCGGTCTTGCCGTCCACGGCCAGCGCTGCGCCACCGGCGGGAAACGCAACGGAGGCGCTGGCCTTGCCCGTCAACGGTGCGCCGTCATCCACTGCCAACGGCTGGAACGTCAGTTCATCGAAGCAGACCGAACCCTTGCCGCCGGCGTTGTTGTAGACCGTGAACTCCAGCTTCGCGCTCTTGCGCAGCACGCGATCCGGATCGGGCCCCCAAGCCTTGTCGATGTGGCGCAGCTTGTAGCGCACCGGCGTCCACGCCGTCGGATAGTCGTACTTCGGCCGGTTGACCCACCAGACGTTGTCGCCGCTCGCATCGATGACCTTGAACTGCAGGTCGTTGCGTGGCGAATCTCCGCGCAACTGGAAGCCGAACTGGTAGTTCGCCGGGTAGTCCAGCGGCAGATCGCGCTGGATGCCCGCGTGCCCGGACACACCGTTGAAGTCGTAGTCCAGGCACAGACCTTTCCCCTGCACGCCATCGACCAGACGGATGGCTCCGCTCACCTGGTTGGAGGTGACCACGCGCCATGTGGCGGCATTGTCGAAGGCATCCAGCACGCGCACCGGTTCTGCCGATACCACGCCAGCCAGCGGAAGCAACATCACCCCGGCCATCCGGCGGGAAAGGGTCGACAGCATGTTTTCGTCTCCGGCTAAAGGCCGCAGCGGGAAGGAATCAGCCCTTCACGCTGCCCAGCAACAGGCCCTGGATGTAGTAGCGCTGCAAGACCAGAAAGAGCAGCAGCACCGGCAGGATGGTGACGACCGAGCCGGCCATCATCAGTTCGTAATCCATCACGTGTTCGCGCGACAGGCCCGCCAGCGCGACCGGCAATGTCTGCAGGGCATCGTCACTCAACACGATCAGCGGCCACATGAAATCGTTCCATGCGCCCAGGAAGCTGAAGATCGCCAGCGTCACCAGGATGGGCTTCAATCCCGGCAGCACGATCTGGAAGAAGATACGCGCCTCGCTGGCGCCGTCGATGCGCGCGGCTTCAAGCAGTTCGTCCGGAATCGAGCGTGCGTACTGGCGCACCAGGAAGATGCCGAAGATCGCCGCCATGCCGGGCACGATGGCGCCGGCGTAGGTATTCACCAGGCCCATCTGCTTGAGCAGCAGGAACAGCGGCATCATCGCGACTTGCGCGGGAATCACCAGCGCGGCCAGCAACGCGCGGAAGGTGCGATCGCGCCCCTTGAAGCGCAGCTTGGCGAACGCATAGCCGGCCATCGTGTTGAACAGCAACGACAGCAGCATGACGCTGGTCGAGACGATGACACTGTTGAACAGGTAGCGGCCCATGCCGGCGCGCACGAACAGTTCGCGGTAGTTGTCCAGCGTCGGCGCCGACGGCAGCAGCGGCGGAGGGAAGTGGCCCGCCTCGCCGGTCTGCATGAAGGACACCGACAGCATCCACAGCAGCGGTCCGATGCTGACGAAGGCGAGTGCGACCAACAGCGCGTTGACGACGATGGCGGCGAGACGCTGGTTCATTCCACGCCCCGCTTGCGGGCGAACCACAGCAGCCCGCTGGTCACCGCCGTCATCAGGACGAACAGCAGGAACGCCACGGCGGATGCGTTGCCGAGGTTCCACCACTTGAAGCCTTCTTCGTACATCAGGTAGAGCACGCTCTTGGTGCTTTCCAACGGACCGCCCTGCGTCATCACATAGGGCTCGGCGAACAGCTGGAAGTAGCCGGCCATGGTCAGGATGCCGACCAGCAGCAGCACCGGGCCGAGCTGCGGCAGGGTGACGTGGCGGAACTGCGCCCAGCGCGAGGCGCCGTCGATGCGCGCGGCCTCGTACAGGTCTTCGGGGATGCTCTGCAGGCCGGCCAGGAAGATGATCATGTTGTAGCCGAAGTTCTTCCACACGGCGAACAGGATGATCGTCGGCATGGCCCACGCGGGATCGCCAAGCCAGTCGATCGGGTCGATGCCGACCCACGACAGCCCCCAGTTCACCAGGCCGTACTTGGTGTGGAACAGATAGCGCCAGATCACCGCGACCGCGACCACGGTGGTCACCACCGGCGCGAAGAACGCGGTGCGGAAGAAGCCCTTGAAGCGGCCGAGCTTGGAATGCAGCAGCATTGCCGCGCCCAGCGACAGCGTCACCGACAGCGGCACTCCGACCACGACGAAGTACACCGTGTTGCCCAGCGACTTCCAGAACATCGGGTTCTGCAGCAGGCCAATGTAGTTGTCGAAGCCGACGAAGCGCAGGTTGCCGATGTCGGCCAGCGCGTAGATGTCGAAGTCAGTCAGGCTCAACGCAAGCGCCGCCAGTACCGGCAGACCGAAGAAGAGCACGATGACGGTCAGCGCAGGCGCGGCGAACAGCCAGCCGGCAAGCGAATGCGAAGACCTCACGGTGCGGCTCCCGCATTCGCGGCCTGGTCGAGCATCCAGCGACGCTTCTCCAGGATGCGGTCCGCGCGACGGTCCAGTTCTTCGGCGGCCTGATCGACGGTCAGCCGACCGTTCGCGACCTGCTCGCCCACCAGGCGCATCTCGGTGGCGATGCGCTCCCACTCCGGCACCTTCGGCGTGGACACCGCACGTTCCAGTTGCTCGCGGAAAGCCTTGGCATACGGATCGTCTGCCAGTGCAGGCGTCAGCCATGGCGATCGGCGCGGCGGCAGATCGCCGGTCAGCGCATGAAACTCCGCCTGCACCTTCGGTGACGACAACCAGGCGATCAACTGCCAAGCGGCGTCCTTGTTCGGCGAATCCTTGAACACCACGAAGCTGGTGCCATTGGCGAGGGAGGCGCCTGGACCATTCGGACCGGGCAGCGGCATCGTCATCCAGTCCTTCTGCTGCGCGGCCGGCAGGCGCTCCTTGAACTTGGCGATGTTCCAGGGCCCGGAGATGTAGAACGAATAGAAGCCCTTGCCGAATTCGTCCCACACGTTGGAGATCTGGTTGTTGGTGACGACCGGCGCCCACTGCTGGTCGAACATTTCCTTGTAGAACCCGAGCGACTGCTTGAAGCCTGCACTGCGGAAGTTGCCGTAGCGGCCGTCGTCGCGCAGCAACGGTTCCGGTTGCTGGATCGCCAGGCTGAGCAGCGGTTCGAATTCGTTGAGCGGCAGCAGGATGGCGTAGTTGCCCGGCCCCGCGACCTGCTTGACCTCGCGCATCGCGGTCCGCCATTCGTCCCAGCTCGCCGGCAACGTCTTCACACCGGCTTTGGCCAGCATGTCGCGCCGGTAGAACGGCAGCCGGGTCTCGACGTACCACGGCACCGCGTACGCGCGGCCATCGATCACGCCGGTGTCCCACACGCCGGGAAAGAAGTCCGGCTGGTCGAAGCCCGGTGTCGCGGCGATTTCATCGTCCAGCGGTTCCAGCGCACCGAGCGCGGCGAACTCCGGAATCCAGGTGTTGCCGATGGGGCTCACGTCCGGCAACGACTCGCCGGCGAACGCGGTAAGCAGTTTCTCGTGTGCGGACAGCCACGGCACGATCTGCAGGTCGACATGGATATCGGGATGCTGGCGTTCGAATTCGGGCAGCAGCCTGGCGACGACTTCGCCTTCGTAGCCCATCACCCAGAACCGCACGGTAGTGCGGTCGTCCTGCGTGCGCGTACAGCCGACCATCGCCAATGCGAACAACAGGATCGCAAGAGAAGAGCAGCGCATCAGGGCCCTCCTTCCACCGGAGAAGACCCTGATGCGTGCCGGAGAGACTCCTGCTGGCGCACGCCGATCCATGCGGGCAGCTTACTCTGGCTGCTGCGGTCGCGCCGCCTCGGGCTGTGATGCCTGGTTGGCGCGCGATTCCGCTGTGCCCAGTGCACGTGCCGCCGCCGCGTCGAGGTCCGGTGGCGCGATCGGCGCCGCGGCCGCGCCCTCTGCCGCCTTCTCTGTCTTCGCATCCAGCCAGCCGCCCTGGAAGCCGGCCTTCTTCAGGCCATCGCGGATGTACGGATTCTTCTTCATCACGCTCCAGACGAAGTCGTTCCGGTAGTTCGCGATCATCGCCAGGATCGGGCCCTGGTCGATGCCGATGTAATCGCTGGCCACCCAGCCCTTGCCCGGCACGATGCGTCCTGTCTTCAGCGGAATGTCGTAGTCGAAGCTGGGATTGAACGAATCCAGGAAGCCGTAGCTGGAATACAGATAGTCACCATAACGGCGATGCATCTCCTCGGTGGCCGGAATGACGATCTCCGGCGCGAACGGCAACGACGCGATGGCGGCGGTCGGCGCGATGGTGCCGTCGTCGAAGTTCTCGCGGAAGCCGGCGCCACGCGCGGAATAGTGGCGGAACGGGCGCTGTTCGCCACGATACTCCTGCAGCGTCTGCTGCGGGCCATCGGACGCGGTCAGGCCCCAGACGTTCTCGCCGTAGTCCTTCCACTTCATCGGGTTCTCGGTCGCGTACGCACGCTGGGCGTACGTGGCGCGACGGCTGTTCTCGAAGTAGTCCATGCCGCGCTCGCGCATGTACGCGTCCTGGATGCCGCGGAAGTCGATCCAGACGTGGCTGTACTGGTGGCCGAAATGCGGCGCGAACGTCAGGTACTCCTGCCCCTGGAACACACCCCAGAGTTCGCTGTAGCTGCGCGTCCAGACTTCCCACGCGTCCTGGCCCACGGGATGCGTCGGCGAGGCCATCGCCAGGATGTAGACCATCATGGCTTCGTTGTAGCCCTTCCAGTCGTGCGGAATCGTGCCGCTCTCGGGGAACCAGCCCATCGAGATCAGCGGCTTGTTCTGCTGCAGGAAGGTCCAGTCGACGCGCTTGTAGATGGTGTCGGCGATCCAGCGGATCTCGCGCTCGCGCGGGTCGTCACGGTCGTAGTACGACTGCGCGAACAGCACGCCCATCAGCAGCAGCGAGGTGTCGACGCTGGACAGTTCGACCCAGGAGTTGAAGCGCTGCCCGGTATCCATGTCGAGGAAGTGGTAATAGAAGCCCTTGTGCCCGCCCTTCCCTTCCTTCTGCGGTCCCTGCGGCACATCACGCAGGAACTTCAGTGTGGTCAGCGTGCGATCGACGGCCTGCGTGCGGCTGACCCAGCCGTTCTCGATGCCGATGGGATACGCGGTAAGCGCATAGCCGATCGACGCGATGCTGGCGAACGGACGCGACGGATAGCGATCCGGCGTCATGCCATTCGCTTCGTTGGTGGTATCCCAGAAGAACTGGAACGTGCGGCGTTCGATGTCGCGGAACAGCGGAGGCAGTTCCGGCTTCGCCGGCGGCTCCGGCTTGGCGACGGCGGGGGCAGGTGCCGCCGGCTTGGTGGCGACGGGCGCCGCCTTCTCTTCCGGCGCTTTCTGGCAACCGGCGATCAACAGAGTCAGCGCAACGCCGATGAACCAGGACGAGCGCGGGGCTGGGGTGATCTTGTTCAAAACGTTTTCCCGTTGTAACCGTTTACAGAGGTGCATCAAACAAACCCGCCGGTCAGGCGACGCCCGGAGGCGTCGCCCGAGGGCGGGTGCGTATTACCAGTCGAAGCCGAAGGACAACTTGAACGTGCGCGTCGGCCACAGGATCTCGGTGCCGTTGCGGCGGCCGAAGCTGTCCGGCACGACTTCGCCGGGACCTCCGCGCCAATCCGCGTACTGGTTCCAGTTACGCCAGTTGAACGCGTTGATCAGATCGGCACGGACCTTGAAGCCGATATCGGTGCCGGTGCTCCAACGCTTCTCCAGCGCGAGATCGAACTGCTTGTAACCCAGCGTTCCTTCCGGCTCGAAGGGATCGAAGAAACAGTTGTCGAAGCTGGTCGTGTTGTTGCAGTTGATCGCATAGCGAGGACGCTGGCTGGCCAGCGTCAGCTTGCTGCTCAGCGTGACGTCCCACCCCAGGTCGAAGATGCCCGACATCACCAACCGGTGCTTCGGCACGCCGGTCGACGTGATCAACTCGTCGGGGATGACAGGATAGTCGCCCACGAAATTGCCGTTATTCTGCGCGGAGTCGATCAGGTTCTCCTCCGCGTCGCTGTAGGTGTACGCCAGGGTGAAACCCCAGCCCGACGCCTGCGTGAACGGCTTGTCGATCGAAAGCAGCAACGAGTTCAGGCGGGTTTCGATGCCGTTGTCGCCGAGAATGAGCGAGCCGTATCCTGGAATGGTCTGGCCCCAGGGCTGACCGCCCCAGGTCGCGCCGGGAACGTTGTAGTACCGGCCATCCGAGTAGCGGTTACCGAGACGGAAGTAAATGCCGTCGTGGCCGCGGATGTGCGAGATCGTCGCCGACGTGTTCCAGTCCTGGCCCCACAAGGTCACCGCATTGCGCATGCCGATGCTGAACTGGTCGGAGTACGGTGTCTCCAGATCATTGTTCAACAACCGCACTTCACCACCGGAACGGGGATTGGCTGCGGCATAAGCTGCGAGCCCCTCGGGCGTGAGCAGCGCGGGGTCGAAGGCGATGCAACTCGTTCCGCTGCATCCATGGATGGGCGTGGCGAAGTTGAGCTCGTAGGTGGTGAATGCGCCGGAGTAATACTCGCTCGCCATGTAGTCGAACAGATTGCGGTCGTACGCGCGGCCGGCACCACCGAAGATCACGTGGCGCTGGTCGCCATTGAGATCGTAGGAGAAGCCGAAGCGCGGAGCGAAATTGTTCTTGTCGTCATCGCGGTTGGAGCCGTTGCTGATGTAGTCCTCCACGTCGAAATCGGTGTTCTGGATGTTGGTCCAGCCACGCAATGCCGTCACGATGCCCGGATCCACCACGTAGTCGGTGTAACTCGGGGTCTGCTCGTAGTCCCAGCGGATGCCGAAGTTCAGGGTCAGCTTGTCGGTGACTTCCCAGTCATCCTGCACGTAGATGCCGAACTGGCGATTGTTGGACTCGATGAAGGGAGTACGGCCGGTGAACGGCGTGGTGTACTGGACCCGGTAGGGCTGCGTGAGGCTTTCGTTGACGTCGTACCAGTAGCGCGGATAGGGCGGGAACTGCTGGAACGCCTTGAGCTCCACGTCCTTGTACTTCACGCCGGCCTTGATCGTGTGCCGTTCCCATCCGTAGAACGTGAAGTCGTTCTGGATGCCCCAGCCTTCCTGGCCCTTGTCCTGGAAGTTGCCGCCACCGCCCGTGTTCAGCACGATCAGCGACAGGTTTCCGGGGTCGCTCGGATTGACGACCGTGTACGCATTGCTCGGCGCCTTGGTCAACGGCTGCGGGTTGTACGCCGACTCTTCGAACGTGATGTGCGCATCGTTCATCCAGTTCTCGGCCGAGTAAACCGAGCGCAGGTCGTAACGGGTCTCGTCGTTGACCAGCTGCGTGGCGCGGCTGACCGAATCCTGATTACCGATGTCCAGCGTACCGATCTCGTCACGTTGACGGAGCGTCAGCTCGATCAGGTGGGCGTCGGAAGCCTGCCAGCTCAGCTTTCCGAAGTAGAGGTCCTGATTGAAGGGCCGCGTCGCGCTGACGTACTGCGACGTGATCGATGACGGCAGCGTGCCGGGATTCACCTGGTTCGGCGGGATGATGTCCGCCGGAATCACGAAGTCCTTCGCTTCGTACGACACGAAGAAGTGCAGCTTGTCCTTGATGATGGGGCCACCAAAGGAAACGCCGTACTGTTCGGTGGTCTCCGGTGTCTTGGCGCCCGCGGCCTCTTCCCGTGGCGTCGCCTTACGCCAATCGTCGGAGGTGCGATCCCAGAAGAAACTGCCACTGAAATCGTTGGTGCCCGATTTCGTCACTGCGGTCACCGCCGCGCTGCTGATCTGGTCGTACTCCGCCTTGTAGTTGGAGGTGATGACCTTGTACTCGCCGATCGCGGACTGCGGGAACGGATTGCCACGGCTGTCATCTTGTCCAGTGATACCACCTGGGGTGACGTAATTCTTCTGGCCCACGCCATCGATGAATACGTTGATCTGACTGGAGCTCTGCGCACCGCTGCGCAGCTGCGATTCGTCGCCGTTGACGCTGGAGATGAATTGCATGCCCGGCACAGTGTCGGCGAACGCCAGGAAGTTGCGCGAATTCTGCGGCAAAGAGTCGATCTGCTTCTGACTGACGTACGTCGCCACTTCCGACGTCTTGGTCTCCACCAGCAACGGCGCGGTCACGCGCACCGTATCCAGCGTAGTCGCATCACCCGTCGGCGCGGACACCGGCGGCGCGTCCTGCAAGTTCAGCGTGGCGGTCTGACCCACGGCCAGCGTCACGGCTCGGCTTGTGGTCTGTCCACCGGCGTTAACTTCGATCCGGTAAGTACCCGGCGGCAGACCGCCGATGTTGTAGTTGCCGTTCGCCGCCTTCGTGGTGCGGGTCAGGCCAGTGTCCACGTTGGTCACGGTGACCGTGGAATCGGCGGTGACTGCACCGCGCAGCGTGGCGGACGTCGACTGCGCCATCACGTGCGGCGCGGCCATCGCCAGGCAGCTGGCCAGGGCGCATGACAGTAATTTGCGGTTGGGTCGGAATGTGGTGCGGTTGTGCTGCTTCATTGGCTCTCCCTCCAAAGATTGATGTACTGCGTATCGGCTTGATGCCGCTTGTAATCGATTACAACCCGCTCCAAAAAAAAGCGGCCCTGCATTTAGCTAAGTCGTTGCGTGGCGGCCCTCTCCCACACTGGAAGCCCTGATGATCAGTTCGGGGGTCAGCATGGCCGAGGGCGCCACACGCGCACCATCGGATTCAATCGCTTCCAGCAGACGGCTCATCGCCTGGCCACCCAACTCCGCAATACTGACCCGCATCGTGGTCAAGGTCGGGTGAACGAAACGCGCGAGCGGGATGTCATCGAAGCCGGCCAACGCAACGTCCTGCGGAACGCGCACACCGGCTTCGTTGAAGGCATACAGGCAGCCCAGCGCCATCATGTCGTTGGCTGCGAACACCGCCTGCGGCTTCTCTGCCGATTGCGCGATGCGCTTGCCGGCCTCGTAGCCGGACGACTCGCTGAAGTCGCCTGAAAACTCCTGACACTGCGCACCCGGCACGAAACGCGCCATCGCGTCGCGGTAACCGCGCAGGCGCTCCCGCGCATCGAAATTGCCTTCCGGCCCACCGATGAACGCGATACGCTGGTGGCCAGCGCCGGCGAGGTGTTCGACCATCGCGACGGCTGCGCTGTAGTTGTCGATGGTCAGTGCCGGATACGACGCATCCTGCACGTCCGTATTGATCAGCACGACGGGCAGCGACGACGGCAGGTTGTCAACGAGGAAGCCGGGGCGATCCGTATACGGCGACAACACCAGCAGGCCGTCGACGCGACCACGCATCGCACGCAGCGCTTCGCCCTGCTCTTCCGGATGGCCGTGGTAGCTGGACACCAGTAGGTGCTGGCGACGCGCGCGGGCGACCTGGTCGATGCCGCGGATCAGTTCGGAGAAGAATTCGCCGTACAGGTCAGGCAACACCACACCGATGGTCTGGGTGCGCCGGCTGCTCAGGCTGCGGGCCGCGGCATGCGGCTGGTAACGCAGGCGGTCGGCCGTGGCCAGGACCTGCTGACGGACGGATTCGGCGACGTTCTCGTGACCGTTCAGGGCACGCGACACGGTGGCGACGGAAACCCGCGCCTCGCGTGCGACATCCTTGATGGTGACCGAGGTTCGCGCCATTCCCGCCCCTCCGCGGTGATGACTTGCCTTGAGTGGCGCGGACTGTAACCGTTTTCACGGAAACGTGTAAAGCCCGCGTTAGTTGGAGCAAAAAAGCGCTTGGATTCAGCTATTTACGCGCGCTGCCGACAGATGAAAAATATTGCGACGCAGCATCGTCACTGCCGCGCCGCCGGTCTATTTATTGTGAGGCGACAGAGAACGACACCTGCTGTGTGCGGTCCGAACTGCCGCCCACAAACACCGTGAATGTGCCGGGTTCCACCACCTGCTGCATGCGATCGTCGTACATCGCCAGATCGTCGAAGCCGAGATCGAAACTGATGGTCTTCGATTCACCCGGCTGCAGCGCCACCCGCTGGAAACCACGCAGCAGCTTCACCGGGCGAGTGATGCTGGCGACGTCATCTCGGACGTACAACTGCACGACCTCCTCGCCCGCACGCTTGCCGGTATTGGTAACGCGCACGCTGACCTGCTGCTGCAGCGCGGACGGCGCCAGCGTCTTCTTCGACACCACCGGCGCGTCGTAACGGAAGGTGGTGTAGCTGAGACCATGACCGAACGCATACAGCGGCGTCCACGGCACGTCGAGATACTTGCTGGTGTACTTCTCCGTCTCACTCGGCGGACGACCGGTGTTCTTGTGCGCGTAGTAGATCGGCACCTGGCCGACATTGTGCGGGAACGTCACCGGCAACTTGGCTGACGGATTCACGTCGCCGAACAGTACGTCGGTGATCGCATGGCCACCTTCGATGCCGGGAAACCACGCTTCGAGGATCGCCGGCACCTTGCCTTTCAGGCCGCCGATGGACAGCGGACGCCCATTCAACAACACGACCACTACCGGCTTGCCGGTAGCCGCAACGGCCAGCGCGAGTTGCTCCTGCACGCCGGGCAGATCCAGCGATGTGCGGTTGTTCGCTTCCGCACTCATGTCGGGATGTTCGCCGAGGAACATCACCACAGCATCGGCCTGCTTTGCCGCCGCCACGGCCTGCGCGAAGCCGGACGTATCCTGGCTGTCGATATCGGCGCCCTTCGCCACGACCAGCCGGGTGGCGTCGCCAAGGGCGGCCTTCAGTCCTTCGATCGGCGTGACCGCATCCTCCTCGCGACCGGCGACTGCCCAGTTGCCGAGCATCGCGCGACGGTGGTCCGCCAGCGGCCCGATCACCGCCAGCGTGCGCACCGACTTCGACAGCGGCAGCACGTCGTTGTCGTTCTCCAGCAGCACTAGCGACTTCTGCGCCATCCGGCGCGCGTCGGCGCGATGTGCGGGCGTCAGCGTCATCGCACGCTCATGGGCGCCATCCGCCGTGCAAGAACGATAGGGATTTTCGAACAGACCCAGCCGGTACTTCGCATTGAGTACACGGCGCACGGACGCATCCAGCTGTGCCATCGGCACGCGACCCGCCTTCACCTCGGCCGGCAGATCCTTCACGTAGATCTGGCTGACCATGTCGACGTCCACGCCGGCGCGGAGGCCGAGCGCGCCCGCCTGCTTGCTGTCGGCCGCGATGCCATGCGGCATCAGCTCCATCACGCCGGTGTAATCACTGACCAGCAGGCCATCCCAGCCCCACTGCTTGCGCAGCAGATCCTCGATCAACGGCCGGTGCGCGTGCATCGGCACGCCGGCGATCTCGTTGAACGCCGCCATGATCGATTGCGCGCCAGCATCCACCGCCGCCTTGAAGGGCGGCAGGTAGAGCTCGTGCAGCGTGCGCTCCGAGATGTCCGCGACGTTGTAGTCGCGCCCGGCCTCGGCTGCACCATAGGCGACGAAGTGCTTGGCTGTTGCCAGCACTGCATCCGGCTTGCGCAGGTCATCGCCCTGGAAGCCGCGCACGCGCGCGGCAGCCAGCACCGACCCGAGATACGGGTCCTCGCCCGCCCCTTCCACCACACGACCCCAGCGCGGGTCGCGCGAGATGTCGACCATCGGGGCGTAGGTCCAATGGATGCCATGCGCCGACGCCTCGATCGCGGCAACCCGGGCGGCGTGCTGCACCTCGGCCGGGTCGAAGCTGGCCGATTCGCCCAGTGGCACCGGGAACACCGTGCGGTGGCCGTGGATGACGTCGTAACCGAACAGGAGCGGGATGCCGAGCCGCGACTCTTCCACGGCGATCTTCTGCAGGCGGCAGGTCAGCACGGCGCCTTGGGTGCCGAGGTAGGAGCCGATCTCGCCACGGCGGATCTGGTCCTCGTTGCCGGCCATCGCCGCCGGGCCGGTGTTGTTGCCGACCCCGGCAGGCTGGTTCAGCTGGCCGAGCTTTTCCTCCACCGTCATCTTCGCCATCAGGGCGTCGACGAAGGCTTTCTCGGCCGGGGTCGCATAGACCGGCGGTTTGGCGATGCCGGGGGCCGCAATCAGGGCGGCGGCCAATCCAAGCAGCAGCGGGGTCGGAGAATGGGGGTGTTTCCGGCTCATGGCGCCCTCCCGGCGTAACGAAAGGGGGCGAATGTAAACGTTTTCATGAGGCGCTGCATGCCGCAGTGCCAGATCGTACGCCCCCGGTCAGGCCGCTTCGGCCGGCGTACGCGCCTCGATGGCCAGGGCGTGGATGTCGGTCTGCATCATGTCGCCCAGCGCGGCGTAGACGGCCCGGTGTCGGGCCAGTGGCGCCTTGCCGACGAATGCTTCGCTGGTCACCCGGACGGTGAAATGGCCCCGCCCGTCGCGGGCGCCTTCGTGGCCGGCGTGCTTGTGGCTGTCGTCGACCACCTCCAGCGCGACCGGCTGCAGGGCGGACTCGAGCGCGGCCCGGATACGTTCGATCCGGCTCACGGCAGGACCTTGCGGAACGGACGGACATCGACGCGGACGTAGACCCCGGCCGCCACGTACGGATCGGCGTCGGCCCAGGCACGCGCGTCTTCCAGCGAATCGAATTCGGCGATCACGATGCTGCCGCTGAAGCCTGCCGGGCCTGGATCCTCAGCGTCGATCGCCGGGCACGGACCGGCCAGCAGCAGGCGGCCTTCGTCACGCAGGGCGGTCAGCCGGGCGAGATGCTCTGGCCGGGACGCCAACCGCTTGGCCAGGACATCGGCCCCGTCATGGCCTTCAATGGCATACCACATGGTGTTCACTCCCAAGGCGAAGACTGAATTGTACGTGCGCGCCCTGCTCCGGGTGCTGGACACGGTCCGGGCCAGGGCTTACCCTGTCCTTCATTGCACGGCCGGAAGCAGCGGCCCGTCCAAGGGAAAATCCGGTCACGCCGGCCTCCCTGCCCGTCGAGGGACCACCGGGACGTTCGATTCGCTGCCCCCACCCGCCCGCGCCCGACGACCTCTCGCTTGTCCGCCACCGCAGTCCTGCGGTGTGCTTTGCTGGTTGCTGTAAGGGAAGCGTTCGCCCTGCGACGCATGATGATGTTGGTGCATTGCCGGTTGCCACGCCGTCCTGCTGCGCGCAGGGTGACCCGCACGATGGCTGTTTCTTGATGAGCCCAGAACTCGCGTCCGACGCGAACCCACAAACCCCGACCACGCACCCCCAGCAGCAGGAAATGCCGCTGGCGGTAGTGCATGGCCAGCCGGTGCTGCAGATCCCGCAGGACCTGTACATCCCGCCGGACGCGCTGGAAGTCATCCTCGACGCGTTCGAAGGCCCACTGGACCTGCTGCTGTACCTGATCCGCCGGCAGAACCTGGACATCCTGGACATCCCCGTCGCCGAGATCACCCGGCAGTACGTGGACTACATCAATGTGATGCAGGAGCTGCGGTTCGAACTGGCCGCCGAGTACCTGCTGATGGCCGCCATCCTGGCCGAGATCAAGTCGCGCATGCTGCTGCCGCGGCCGGTCAGCGAGGAAGGCGAGGAAGGCGACCCGCGCGCCGAGTTGGTGCGCCGCCTGCAGGAGTACGAGCGCTTCAAGCAGGCTGCCGAGGATCTGGACGCCCTGCCCCGCCAGGACCGCGACACCACCCCGGTGCACGCCGACGTGCCGGACCGCGCGGCGGTCAAGCTGCCGCCGCCGGTGGAACTGAAGGAAATGCTGCTGGCGCTGCACGACGTGCTGAAGCGCGCCGAGCTGTTCACCGGCCATGCCATCAAGCGCGAGGCGCTGAGCGTGCGCCAGCGCATGGGCGACGTGCTGACGCGGCTGGAGGACGGCAAGTTCCACCGCTTCGAAAGCATGTTCACCCCCGAGGAAGGCAAGCTGGGCGTGCTGGTGACCTTCCTGGCCATGCTGGAACTGGCCAAGGAGCAGCTGCTCGACATCGTGCAGGAAGCTCCGCTCGCCCCGATCTACATCAAGTCGCTGGCGCTGAACAACACCAACGAGCCGCTGCAGTTCTCCAGCGAGTTCGACGACAGCGACGCCGCCAACGACAGCCCGTGACGCGGTAGGGCCGCAACGCCCGCCGCACTTCCGAACGACAGGACCGCATGGATCAATCGCTCATCAACCGCATCGTGGAGGCCGCTCTGATGGCCGCCACCCAGCCGCTGACGCTGGCGCAGCTACACGGCTTGTTCCCGGAAGAGGAACCGGCGCCGGAAGGCAGCGTCGAGGCTGCCGTGCAGCAGCTGACGGAAGCCTGCGCCGACCGTGGCGTGGAGCTGGTCGAGGTGGCTTCCGGCTATCGCTACCAGGTCAAGGCGGACGTGCATGCCTGGGTCGCGCGCCTGTGGACCGAGCGCAAGACCAAGTACACGCGCGCCACGCTGGAAACGCTGGCCCTGATCGCCTACCGCCAGCCGATCACCCGCGGCGAGATCGAGCAGGTCCGCGGCGTGGCGGTCAGCAGCAACATCATCCAGGCGCTGGAAGAACGCGAGTGGATCCGCGTGGTCGGCCATCGCGACGTGCCGGGCAAGCCGGCGCTGTTCGGCACCACCAAGGGCTTCCTCGACTATTTCGGCCTGAAGCGCCTGGACGAACTGCCGCCGCTGTCCGAACTCAAGGACATCGGCGAACTGGAACCGCAGCTGCCGCTGGACGGCGCCCCGCTGCCGGTCAGCATCGCCAGCGGCGATGCCGTCGACAGCGAACAGGACGACAGCGCGTCCAACGACAGCATGCAGGACGAAAGCACGCCCGTCGCGGACGATGACGGCGACACGGACGACACGCACCACGACACCGAGGCATCGGACGATGCCGACGACGACACCCCATCGGACGACACCGGCGATGACGCCGATGCCGACGATGAACCTCAACCCGAAGATGACGACGCCGCTGCTTCCGACCAGGAAGACCGGGCACCGTCGGAGCAGAAACAATGAGCAACACCCCCCCGAAGAAAACCACCCTGGGCAAGCTGTCGCTGAAGCGCGGCGAAGGCGCCGAAACGCCGGACACCACCCGCCTGGAAGAGCGCCTGCACAAGGTGCTGGCGCAGGCCGGCCTGGGCTCGCGCCGCGCGCTGGAACAGCGCATCGCCGACGGCCTGGTCAAGGTCAACGGTGAAACCGCGCAGACCGGCATGTCGGTCAAGGGCGGCGACCGCGTCGAACTGGACGGCAAGACCTTCGTCGCCAGCGCGCTGACCGAGCCCTCGCGCGTGCTGATCTACAACAAGCCGGAAGGCGAAGTCACCACGCGTGAAGATCCCGAAGGCCGCCCGACGATTTTCGAAGCGCTGCCGGCCCTGAAGGGCGCGCGCTGGATCGCCATCGGCCGCCTGGACATCAACACCACCGGTCTGCTGGTGCTGACCACCGACGGCGAACTCGCCAACGCGATGATGCACCCGTCGTACGAAGTCGAGCGCGAGTACGTCGTGCGCGTGCGCGCGCCGGAAGGCCAGGAAAGCGTGCCGGACAACATCGTTGACCGCCTCCGCCGCGGCGTGGCGCTGGACGACGGCCCGGCCAAGTTCGACGAGATCGAACGCATCGGCGGCACCGACTCGCACGACTGGTTCCGCGTGGTCGTCAAGGAAGGCCGCAACCGCGAAGTGCGCCGCCTGTGGGAGTCGCAGGGCTGCCAGGTCAGCCGCCTGAAGCGCGTGCGCTACGGCAAGGTCAGCCTGCCGCAGCCGCTGCTGCGCGGCCAGACGCAGGAATTGCCGGACGCGCAGGTCGAAGCGCTGCGCAAGGACCTGGGCCTGGACGTGGGCACGCCCGCCGCCCTGACGCTGCAGCCGGTGATCGGCCAGCGCAAGGCCGCCAAGTCCACCGTGCACGTGGGCGGCGGCCGCAGTGGCAGTGCCTACGTCAACGGCCACAACAGCGCCGACGAAGGCCGCGAACTGCGCCGCTTCGACCACGTGCGCGAAGACCGTGGCCGTGGTGGCCGCGGCAAGAAGCCGCATGGCGGCCTGACCGTCAGCGGTGAACAGGCGGCCAAGCAGTCGCAGCGCCCGTTCAAGCAGCGCACGCCGAAGGGCCCGAAGCCGTTGCCGGAAGGCAATCCGGCCGCGTTCCGCAGCTGGTACGTGCCGGATGGCGTGGATACCGGCCCGGCCGGTCATCGCAATGCCGGCCCCGGCGGCCCGAAGAAGCCCTATGGCGGCAAGCCGGGCGGTCGTCCCGGCGCAGGCGGCAAGCCGGGCGGCGGCGGCGCAGGCAAGCGCGGTCCCGGCGGTGGCCAGGGCGGCTTTGGTGGCGATCGCTTCGGCAATGACCGCGGCGGCAGTGCTGGCTTTGGTGCCGAGCGCGGTCCGCGTGGTGCGCAGGGCGCCGGCAAGCCGCAGCGTGCGGCACGTCCGTATGGGCATCCGGCCAGCGCGCCGAGCTTCCCGTCCGACCACGCCAACCCCGGCTTCAACCCGTACGGCCAGCAGCCGCGTGGCCCGCGTCCGCAGGGACGTCCGGGGGGCGGTGGCAATCGTCCGCAGCATGCCGGTCCGCGCCCGGGTGGGCGTCCGGCAGGCGGTCGTGGTCCGGGTGGTCGTCCCGGCGGCGGCGGACAGCGTGGCCCCCGCGGTGGCGGGCACGGTTGAGCAACCACACAGAAGGCGCCTATCGGCGCCTTCTTTTTTCCCGCGCCGTTCGATGCGACGCTCGCCGCGTGTTGAATGACGTCGTCGCGTCGCGCCGCCATGGGCATGGACGGCACCTGTCGGCTTCCCGGCCAAGGTATTGAGCACGATCAAAGGTCGGCGCGTGCCGGTCGGCTACAATGGCGTGTTGATTCGATAGACAAGACTCCCCCCATGTCCTCTGCGTTCGGCACCGAGACGGTGCTCGACGTCCGTCACTGGACGGACGCCTACTTCAGCTTCACCACCACCCGCGACGACGGTTTCCGCTTCGAGAACGGCCAGTTCGTGATGATCGGACTGGAGGTCAATGGCAAGCCGCTGCTGCGCGCCTACTCGATCGCCAGCGCAAACTGGGAAGAACAGCTCGAATTCTTCAGCATCAAGGTGCAGAACGGTCCGCTGACCTCGCGCCTGCAGCACATCAAGCCCGGCGATACCGTGCTGATCGGGCGCAAACCGACGGGCACGCTGCTGATCAGCGACCTGCACCCAGGCCGAAACCTCTACCTGTTGGGCACCGGCACTGGCCTGGCACCATGGCTCTCGGTGATCAAGGACCCGGAAACCTACGAGCGCTTCGACAAGGTCATCCTGACCCATGGCGTGCGCCATGCCGAAGACCTGGCCTACCGCGACTACTTCGAGAAGGAGCTGCCGCAGCACGAGTTCCTCGGCGAGACCATCCGCGAGAAGCTGCTGTACTACCCGGCCGTGACCCGCGAGGACTTCGTCCACCAGGGACGCCTGACCGACCTGATGGCCAGCGGCGCGATGATGGACAGCCTCGGTATCGCCCCGCTGGATGCGGAGCACGACCGCGCGATGATCTGCGGCAGCCCGCAGATGCTGGCCGATTTCCGCGAACTGCTGGACGGCCGCGGCTTCACCGCCGCACCGCGCATCGGTACCGCGGGCCAGTATGTGTTCGAGCGTGCTTTCGTCGAGAAGTAGACGAAGACCGCGTCGACGCGCTCAGACGTCGCGTTCCCCATAGCGTAGCCAAAGCACCGCTTCGGCTTCGGTCCCGAAGATCCGTGCATCGAAGCCATGCTCGTTCGCAAGCAGGCCGGCGAATTCGACCTCCGGAATCTGCTCCGTGTGCCGCTCCACGTAGGCGATGCGCACCGCTTCCATGCCCTGCCCCCGCATCGCCTGCACGAACTGCAGCAATTGTTCCGGCGGCGGCGGCAGGCCTTCCATGTCGTCGACCACCAGCAGACCGGAGGGCGAGAGCCGGCGCACTTCTTCGGCGATGGCGCGCCAGTACGCCAGTGTCGTCTCCAGCGTGCCATTGGTGCCGGTCACCCAGGCGCGCAGGCCGTAATCGGCGGTGCCGAACTCGATGTGGAACACGGGGGCGTCCGCACCTCTCATGCCACGGGTCAACCCAGCGCGGCGCGGATGTCGCCGGCCAGCGACTCGGGCGTATCGGTGGGCGCGTAGCGCTTGATGACCTTGCCGTCACGGCCGACCAGGAACTTGCTGAAGTTCCATTTGATCGCGGCGATGCCGAGCAACCCGCCCTTCTCCTTCTTCAACCATTTCCACAGCGGATGCGCGGCGTCGCCGTTGACGTCGATCTTGGCGAACATCGGGAACGTGACGTCGTAGTTCAGCGAGCAGAAGTTGCGGATTTCGGCCTCGTCGCCCGGCTCCTGATGGCCGAACTGGTCGCACGGGAAGCCGAGCACGACCAGGCCCTGCGGACCGAACTCGCGCCACAGCGCTTCCAGGCCCGTGTACTGCGGCGTGAACCCGCACTTGGACGCGACGTTGACGATCAACAGGGCCTTGCCCTGGTACTCGGACAGCGACCGCTCGCGACCGTCGAGGTCCTGGGCGGAAAAATCGTAGGCGGTGGTCATGTCAGGCTCCGGGAAAGGCGCTATCAGACACCTGCCGCGGCCGTGGGGCAAGCGTCGCCCCTCGCGCACGTACCGTGGGAAACCGTACCCGCTTGCGCTACCGTGCAGGCCACCGGCCCAGGGAACCCGTCATGCAGGACGCCATTGCAGACCCCGCCAGCCACGCCAACCTGTACATCCATGTCCGCATCCTGCTGGGCATGATCGTAGGCCTCGGCTTGACCCATCTGCTGCGCCACGTGGCGCGGATCGTCGAGCGTCCACACGCCCATCGCGTCCATGGCGTGCACCTGCTCTGGGCGGCTTTCATGTTCGTCTACGTGCTACATTTCTGGTGGTGGCAGTTCAGCCTGTCCCACCAGGCGCACTGGAACTTCACGCTCTACCTGTACGTCACCCTCTACGCATTGCTGCTGTACCTGCTTTGTGCGCTGGTGTTTCCCGAATCGCTGGCCGAAGGCGTGGGATACCGCGAGTACTACTACGGACGGCGACGCTGGTTCTTCGGCCTGCTGGCGCTGATGTTCGTCATCGACATAGGCGATACGCTGATCAAGGGTCCCGCCTACCTGCAGCAGCTCGGACCGGAGTACTGGGTCCGCAACACGGTGTTCGTGCTCGCAAGTCTGGCGGCCATCGCCACGCGCAGTCCGCGCTTCCACGGCATGTTCGCCGTGGCCGCACTGCTCTACGAACTGTCGTGGATCTGGCGGCGCTACGAGATCCTGTCGTAAGCGCCACCTCTTCGCGACTCATCGGGCAGGTTGGACCTTCAGCGCCGGCACGAACGGCGTGATGCCCAGCGCTTCGTGGATCTCTGCCGGGTAGTAGGCACGGCCATCCTTGATGACCAGCGCCAGCTTGCGGATATCGGCGATATCCGCGGTCGGATCGCCATCCACCAGCACCAGGTCCGCACGCTTTCCTGGCGTGATGGAACCGGCATCGTCCAGCGTGCGGCTGTACTTAGCACCGTTCCAGGTCGCGATCTGCAACACCTGCGACGGCGTCAGCCCCGCCTGCACGTACAGCTCCAGTTCGCGCTGCAGAGTGAAGCCCGGCAACTCGTCGGTGCCCGCGACCAGCGGCACGCCGGCGCGGTACATGCGCCCGGTGAACTCGACCAGCTTGTCGAAGCTGCGCTTGTAGCGCGCGCCGGTGGCGTCATCGGGAATGTCCATTTCCGCCGCACGCCGACCGCGCTGCACGTCCGGCGGCAGATGGTCGGCCACGTCGGCGACGATCGGCGACAACTGGCCTTCGCGCTGGTGGATGAACTCGAACGTCGCCAGCGTGGGATCGATGACGATCTGCTTCTTCGCCAGCTCGGCGATAAAGTCTTGCACCGGCTTGCTGTCGAAGTCTAGTCCGTCGGTCTTGTCCGCGACGAGGTAGAAGCGGGCGAGCGTGCGCGTGTCTGTCTCGGGAGTGACGAAGAAGTTCAGCATCACCTGATTGATGTGCTGGATCTCGTCGTAACCCTGCTCCACCACGTCCTGCGCGCGCAGGAACGCCGGCACGTGTCCGCTGACACGGATACCGCGCTGGTGCGCGTACGCAGTCGTGTCGCGCAGGATCTCCTTGGGAAAGGAGTTGTAGATCTTGATCTGCGGATAGCCGTGTTCGACGTACCAGTCAATCGCCTGCTTCGCGCCGGCCAGGTCCTTCACCACGAAGCCGCCCTGCGACGAATGCGGACTCTGGCCTTCGATGTAGCCGGCAGGGATCACCCGCGGATGCATCAGCGTGCCGTCCCGCTCCTCCGCCATCAGCTGCTGCAGCGTGGCGTTGTCGTTGCCCATGTCGCGCGCGCTGGTCACGCCCGCGGCCAGGTGCAGTCCGCCTTCCCAGGCACCGGCGTGCACGTGCATGTCGTACAGCCCCGGCAGCAGCACACGATTGCCCGCATCGACCACGTTGTCGGCGGCAACCCTCGACTGGCCGACCGGCGAGACGGCCAGAATCCTGCCATCCCGGACGACCACGTCCGACGCTGCGCCCAGCACGGCCTTCTCGCTGTCGAATACGCGCGCATTGCGGATCAGCGTGGTGCCCGGCAACGGATGCGCCAGGCGTTGTTGCAACACCACCAGCGCTTCACGTTCGGCGGTCTTCTGGCGGGCTTCGAGCGCATTGGCACTGCCCTGCCAGCCGTCCTCGATCAGCTGCAGGAACCCGGGATAGATAAAGGCGAACAGACGGGGCTCGGCATCGCGCGTCACCCAGACGAAGCTGGGCGTGAAGCCGATGCCGGTCAGCGCCAGCAGGTCGACCGTCTGCATCTTCTTGCCGCTGGTGATGTCCATCGACGCGACCTTGCGCTGCGTCAGCATGCCGCTCGGTACCAGCGGCAGCTTGCCGTCGGGTTGCTTGGCCAGCGCCGCCAGCGCCACCGACATCGACGCCGGCGTGCCGCCCAGTGGCGTATACAACGCGGTGCCGGTGAAGGCGTGCGTACCGCTGTCCGACGTGCTCTTCCACATGCCGGTATCACCGTTGCGGGTGAACGTTTCATCTACCGGCGCACCGAACGTCGAAGCGCCCTTCACCTGATAGCGGTCGTAGGTGCCGTCTGCGCGCAGCCGGAATTCCTCCTTCAGCTCCGGTCCACGCCCGTTGTCCTTGAAGATGAAGTCGACGCGCGTGGTGCCGTCATCTCCCAAGGTAACCGTCTGTTCGCCGGCCTTCTTGCCGCCGTCCACCAGGGCGACGTACTTCAGGGTTTCGGCGGCCAGCGCCGACGGGGCCAGCAGCAACGCACAACAGAAGGCAAGGACGGGCTTCACAGGTCTCTCCGACAGAGGCATAGGCGCCATTCTGCCGCAGCTTGGAGCGCCGCCAGCCCGGTCGCCCATGCCTTTCGTCATGGGTCCGACCTCCCCCCCTGGGTTACCCTTGGAAATCCACCTTTGTAAGGACGTAGCGCTTCATGACCACCCGCCTCGCCCTCGCGCTTGCCGCGACCCTCGGACTCGCCATGCCCGCCTACAGCCAGGCCGCCACGCCGGCCACCCAGAGTGCCCAGGCCGCCAACCCCTTCTTCGCCGAAAGCCCGCTGCCGCTGCATTACCCGCAGTTCGACAAGATCAAGGACAGCGATTTCGCTCCCGCCTTCGACGCCGGCATGGCCGAGCAACTGAAGGAAATCGATGCGATCGCCAACAACAAGGCGGCACCGACCTTCGACAACACCATCATCGCGCTGGAGAAGTCCGGCCAGGTGCTGGATCGCGCGACCACGGTGTTCTTCAACCTGGTCGGTACCGACACCAACGACGCACGCAACAAGCTGCGCGCCGACTATTCGGCCAAGTTCGCCGCGCACGGCGACGCCATCAGTCTCAACCCCAAGCTGTTCGCGCGCATCAAGGCGCTGTTCGACAAGCGCACCACGCTGGGCCTGGATGCGCAGGGCGTGCGCCTGATCGAGCGCTACCACACCAGCTTCGTGCGCTCCGGCGCCAACCTCAACGATGCCGACAAGGCCACGTTGAAGACGATGAATGCCGAACTCGCCTCGCTGGGTACCCAGTTCAGCGATTTCGTGCTGAAGGAAGTCAACGCGTCGGCCGTCGTGGTCGATGACGTGAAGCAGCTCGACGGCTTCACCCCGGGCCAGATCGCCACCGCCGCCGAAGCCGCCAAGAAGCGTGGCCATGAAGGCAAGTACGTGCTGACCCTGCTCAACACCACCGGCCAGCCGCCGGAGTCCCAGCTGACCAACCGCGCCCTGCGCCAGCGCCTGCACGAGGCCTCGGTCGCGCGCGGCAGCCATGGCGGCGAATTCGACACCACCGCGCTCGTCTCGCGCATCATGAAGCTGCGCGCCGACCGCGCGAAGCTGCTGGGCTATCCCAACCATGCCGCCTACGGCCTGGAAGACCAGACTGCGCGCACGCCGGAAGCCGTCAACGCGATGCTGGGCAAGCTGGCACCGGCCGCGGTGGCCAACGCCAAGCGCGAAGCCGCCGACCTGCAGGCGATGATCGACCAGGAACAGAAAGCCAAGGGGCAGCCGACCTTCGCGCTCGAGCCGTGGGACTGGGCGTTCTACTCCGAGAAGGTCCGCGCCGCGAAGTACAACTTCGACGAATCGCAGCTCAAGCCGTACTTCGAGATGAAGAACGTGCTGGAGAACGGCGTGTTCTTCGCCGCCAACCAGCTGTACGGCCTGACGTTCAAGGAACGCACCGACCTGCCGAAGTACCACGCCGACACGTGGACCTACGACGTGTTCAACGCCGACGGTTCGCAGCTCGCGATCTTCATCTTCGACCCCTACGCGCGCGACTCCAAGCGCGGCGGCGCGTGGATGAATTCGTACGTGTCGCAGTCGGGCCTGAGTGGCGACAAGCCGGTGGTGGCCAACCACCTCAACGTGCCCAAGCCGCCGACCGGTGAGCCCACGCTGATGACGTGGGACGAAGTGACCACCACGTTCCACGAATTCGGCCATGCGCTGCACGGCATGTTCTCCGACGTGAAGTATCCGTACTTCAGCGGCACCAGCGTGCCACGCGACTTCGTGGAGTACCCGTCGCAGGTCAACGAGATGTGGGCCGACTGGCCGTCGATCCTGGCCAACTACGCCAAGCACTACAAGACCGGCGAACCGCTGCCGCAGGCACTGCTGGACAAGGTGATCGCCGCGTCCAAGTTCAACGAAGGCTTCAAGACCACCGAGTACCTGGGCGCCGCCATGCTGGACCAGCGCTGGCACCAGATCACCGCCGATCAGGTGCCCGCTGCCGACGGCGTGATGAAGTTCGAGGCCGCCGCGCTGGCGGCCGACGGCATCAACTACGCACCGGTGCCGCCGCGCTACAAGACGCCCTACTTCAGCCACATCATGGGCGGCTACTCGGCGGGTTACTACGCCTACATCTGGTCGGAAGTGCTGGACGCCAACAGCGTGGAGTGGTTCAAGAACAACGGCGGCCTGAAGCGCGAGAACGGCGACCATTTCCGCAAGACCCTGCTGTCGCAGGGCGGCAGCCAGGACGCGATGAAGCTGTTCCGCGACTTCGCCGGCCACGATCCGAAGATCGAGCCGCTGCTGGAGAAGCGTGGCCTGACCGCGCCGGCCAGCGCCACACCGGCTCCCGCGGCCACGCAGGGTCGCTGAGTACCGCGACGGCACCGTCGCACGCCGTCGCAACCACGCCACCTTCGGGTGGCGTGGTTGTTTTCAGGGGTCGTGTTTGCGCAGCGAGACCGGCGGGTTTTCCACAGGGCGTGTGGATGGATACTGCACGAAACTGTGGATAACTACCGCGCGCCCTTGCGCCGCGGTGCTGTCAAGACGGATGGCGGATTTTTCGCCACCGCTCCGCATGGTGCGATCACGCAATGCGGCGCAGGTGATGCCTGTCAGACGTCGAAGGCCTTGCCGAGTGCCACATAGGCCTCACGCTGTGCGTCGGTCTCGGCACGCGGCGCGGTGACTTCGAGCTCGACGATCTGGTCGCCTGCCGCGGGTGTGCCCGGCAGCCCGCGACCACGCAATCGCAGCTTGCGGCCGGAATCGGAATCCGCCGGGATCTTCAGTTCCACGGCACCGCCCAGCGTGGGCACGCTGAGCGTGGCGCCGAGTGCCGCCTGCCATGGTGTCAGCGCCAGCACGTGGATGATGTTGCGGCCGTCCACCTCGAACTGGGGATGCGGCGCGTACTCCACTTCCAGCATCAGGTTGCCGCCCTGCGTGCCCTGCCCCGTCAAACGGATCACTTGGCCGGGCTTGACGCCTTTCGGCACCTTCACGTCCAACTGCTTGCCATTGACGTTCACCCGCACGCTGCCGCCCTCGTACACCGCCTGCAGCGGCACGGCGAGCTTGGCGCGTGAATCGCGCGCCGGCTGCGGACCCCGCGGCGTCGCCTGCTCGGCGCGCGCCCGACGGCCGAACAGGCCCTCGAAGAAATCACTGAAGCCGCCACTGTTGCCGCCCGCACCACCGAAGATCTCGTCGTAATCGAAATCCTGCGCACCCGCTCCGCCACGCCCGAAATCCGGCGGCGGACGGAACTCCTCACCCGGCCGGTAGCCGCGCGCGCGCAGCTGGTCGTAGGCCGCGCGCTTCTGCGGATCGCGCAAGGCCTCGTACGCCTCGTTGACCGCCTTGAACTGGTCTTCGGCGCCCGGCTCCTTGCTGACGTCCGGGTGGTACTTGCGCGCCAGGCGGCGGTACGCCGTCTTGATCTCCGCGTCGCCGGCCGAGGGCTCGACGCCCAGCACCGCGTAGTAATCCTTGAACTGCATGCGATCTCCGCCATCATCGGGGGCGCCCCGCGCCGGCGCGCGCCATGTGCCCATTCTAATCGCGTGCCGTCCGCGCAGCGTCGTCACGGGTGCGCGCTACACTGGCCGCATTCCCCCTGCCAGGCAGCCCCATGAGCATCCAGATCGGCGAACGCATCCCCGAAGTCACCCTCAAGCGCATCCGCGAAGGCGTCGAAACGGTGGACACCGCCGCCCTGTTCGATGGCCGCAAGGCGGTGCTGTTCGCCGTGCCCGGCGCCTTCACCCCTACCTGCTCCGAGAAGCACCTGCCCAGCTACGTGCAGCACTTCGAGGACTTCCGCAGCCGCGGCATCGAAGTCTTCTGCGTGTCCGTCAACGACCCGTTCGTGATGCAGGCCTGGGGCAAGACCCAGCACGTACCAGACGGCCTGCAGATGCTGGCCGACGGCAACGCCGACCTGGCCAAGGCGCTCGGCCTGGAGATGGACGCCAGCGCCTACGGCATGGGCATCCGCGCCAAGCGCTTCTCGCTGTACGCGGAAGACGGCGTGGTGAAGCACGTGTTCGTGGAAGCCCCGGGCGAGTACAAGGTCTCCGGCGCGGAGCACATGCTGGAACAGCTCGGCTGATGTATGGCGCGTCGTGACCGCTCGCACGACGCGTGGAGGGCGATGGCCGCGGCGCAGGTCAGCGTGCCGCGGCTGCAGATGAGCCTGCTGGTGCTACTGACCGCGGCCACCGGCTTCCTCGCTTCCGTGGCCCTGTCCGCGATCGGCGTGGACGCGCTCTGGTTGCGTTATCCGATCTGCGTGCTGCTCGCGTACGGCGCCTTTCTCTGCCTGATCTGGGCCTGGCGCCGTCATCGCGAATGGGACCTGAGCGGCATGTCCGGTGGCGAGGACGGCGCATCGGCAACACCGACGCCAGGAAAAAGCGACTGGCAAGGAGGCGGTGGTAGTTCCGGTGGTGGTGGCGCCAGCGCTTCGTTCGACGCCCCCGCAGCGCCGGTACCCCTCACGTCTTTCGATGCGTCGACGCCTGCGGCCGAACTGCCCTCGCTCGACAACGCCCTGGACGCCGACGAGGCACTGCCGGTCGTGTTCGTGATGGCGTTGCTGGGCGGCGCGCTGCTGGCGATGGGCTGGGTGATTCTGGTCGCGCCAGCCCTGCTGGCGGAACTCGCGCTGGACGCGGTGCTGTCCGCCGGCCTCTATCGACGCCTGAAGCGTCCCTATTCCGGCGAACACTGGTTGTCGACCACGCTGCGGCACACCGGAAAACCCTTCATGGCGGCCACGCTATCCCTGCTGATCGCCGGCGCGCTGATGAACCTCCTAGTACCCGACGCCACCTCGCTGGGCGAGTTCCTCGCCCATTACCGCTGACGCTTCAGCGCAGCACGTTGAACCGCACCCTCGCCCATGCGCCGCTGTCGGCCAGCGCGGTGAGCTGGTGTTCGCCCGTCTCGGCGAACTCCTGCTGGAATGCCTGCGCACCGCGTGTCTCCGCGATCCAGCGCCCGTCCAGCAGCCACTGCACGCGCGTGTCGGTGCCGAGCGCCCGCAGTTGCAGACGCACGCCGTGTTCGCTGCCGGGCGCACGGGCCAGGCTGGCGAGGTCGTTCAGTCCTTCGATACGCAGTTCTTCGGCCGCATCGCGGCCGTCGGGCTGGCAGTCCGGCGACAGTGCCGGCAGGCGCGACGCGATCCGCTCGCGTGCCGGCAACCACGGCGACGCCAGCGCCGGCCAGCGCGCGATCTCGGTGCTGCGTGCTTCGTGCGGACGTGTGCACTCGGCTGACAGGCGCAGGCCGGTGCGCGCGTCCACCTCGAAGCGTTCGCGACCCGCACTCCACAAGCGCGCATCGCGTTCGGCGAACGTCGGAGGCACGTTGCCGGCCAGCGTCCACGCATCGCGCCTGCGCTGGCACAGCTGGGGGGATTCCGCTTCCACCATCGTTCCCAGCGGCCAGCAGATTTCGTGCCCGGCCACGTCCGCCGGCGGTGGCAGCGGTCCGGCATCGCCCGGCGCGCGCGGAAGGCTGTCGATCACTTCGAACATCAACGGCAACGCGGTGACCGCACCGTACTGGCCCGGGAGCGGCGTGCCGTCAGGTCGGCCCACCCATACACCCACCGTGTAGCGCCGCGTGCTGCCCAGCGCCCATGCATCGCGGAAACCGTAGCTGGTACCGGTCTTCCAGGCCACGCGCGGGCGGTTGCCGGTGTCGAGCAATCCGCTGCCGTAGCCGGGGCGCGGATGTGCTTCCAGCACTTCGCGGATGATCCACGCCGCACCGGGTGACAGCAGGCGCCGATCCGAAGCGGAGTCCTGCGCGGTGTAGCGCACGCGGCCCGACAGGCCGCCGCGATTCAACGCCGCGTACGCGCCCACCAGATCTTCCAGGCGTGCACCGGTGCCGCCGAGGATCAGCGACAGGTTGGGTTGAGCGCCGCGTGGATACCGCAGCACCAACCCGTTGTTCGCCAATCGCGCAGAGAAACGGGCCGGCCCGACGCGATCCAGCAGGTCCACCGCCGGCACGTTGAGCGACAGGCGCAACGCATCGGCGGCGCTGACCGGACCATTGAATGCGGCGTCGAAGTTGCCGGGACGGTAGCCGCCGAACGATTGCGGCGCATCGATCAGCAGGCTCTCGGAATGGATCAGCCCGTCGTCTAGCGCCAGGCCATACAGGAACGGCTTCAACGTCGACCCGGGTGAGCGCCATGCCTGCACCATGTCGACGTGCCCCAGGCGTTCGCGGTCGCCGAAGGCCACCGAGCCGACATAGGCGCGCGTTTCCATCGTGGCGTTGTCCACGACCAGCAAGGCGGCGGACGTGCGCGCCGGCAGCGCGGAGAAGTAGCTGTGCACTCGCTCTTCCAGCGTCCGCTGCAGACCGGCGTCGATGGTGGAGGTGATGCGCGATGCCCGCGGCTGTTGCCGGCGCAGGCGCTCGGCCAGCAATGCGGCGCTCAGCGGCGCCTGCAGGCTCCGCGCGACGACGGGCTCGATGCGTGCATCGTCGACATCGGTCTTCGACCAGACGCCGAGATCGGCCATGCGCTGCAGCACCTTGTCGCGCGCGATGCGGGCGGCCTCGGGGTGGCGATCCGGCCGCAACCGACTGGGCGACTGCGGCAGCACCGCCAGCAGTGCGGCTTCCGCATGGGAGAGCCGCGCGGCCGGCTTGCCGAGGTAGGCCCAACTCGCTGCATCCACGCCTTCGATGGTGCCGCCGAATGGCGCGCGCTCCAGGTACAGCGTCAGGATTTCGCGCTTGGAAAGATGCGCCTCCAGCTGCACCGCCCGCAGCATCTGCTTGGCCTTGCCCCATGGCGTGCGCGAGTGGCGGTCCAGCATGCGCGCGACCTGCATGGTCAGTGTGGAACCACCGGATACCACGCGCCCATGGCGAACGAACTGGCCGGCTGCGCGCATCAGCGCCCACGGATTGACGCCGGGATGCTTCCAGAACCAGCGGTCCTCGTAGTTCAGCAGTGCCTGCAGGTAGAGCGGCGACACCGTCTCGGGCGAGGCGGGATAGCGCCAGACGCCATCCCGGTCGGCGAAGGCGCGCAGCGGCGTGCCGTCACGCGCGACGACCAGCGTGCTGGTGTCGCGGGTCTTCGGGAGGGGGGGCGGGAATGCGAGATCCGCCACCAGCAAAGCCAGCAGCGCGACGACCGTTGTCCAGCGCAAGATTGTCAATGGACGCGATCGTCGCGACTCGACAACGTTCATTCAGTCGCTTGCTTCGCGGCGGTCATACCGATTTCCTGCGCGCGGAGGATGAAATGGAAGGCAACCAGTGAGGGAGCGACGTAGCTCCAAACAAGATGCAGTGCATTGAGAAAGGTCGCGTCGACGCGCCTACCGAACGCCATCACTCCCAGCAACGCCATCGATGACAAGCATATCGCGCTCACGCCCAACACCGCGGCGATAGGCCAGTACGTGCGTGCCCTCGCAGGCAATTGAACGACGCATGCCGTCGCCATTCCCGCCAAACAGGCTGCCACCTCAACAAGCATGATCGCCTCGAACCAATCGTCGATCCCTCGTTTGAGCAACCACCAGAACATGTAGGCAACCGGGGCGAACCCGAACACGAGGTAGGTCGCCCGCAGTCCCTTATGTCTCATGATTCCACGATGCTCCCATGGCGGATCCGGATACCGGACGAGATCACGGCTGCACCACCGTGATCGTCGCCGGCGATGCCCTGCCGACACCCCGGATATCCGGACGGTACATGTCCTCCACCAGCGAAGGCGGCACGGTGTACGTACCCGGCGTCACCGCACGCACGAGATAGAACAGCTTGGCAGTGCTGCGGCGGTCCAGTTTCAGTGCCGCAACATAGCGGTCGTCGCGGAACTCCTCGTGCTTGACGTCCGCCGCGTCGCCACGGTCGCTGATCGAGATGCCATCCACGACCACTTCGGCCCACTGCTTAGCGTCGCCGAGGTTGAAGTTCTCGATCTCCAGGCCCGCGGGCAACAGGTCGGTGAACAGCGCGTCCGGGATCGCCACGTTGGCAGTGATGCCCACGCGTACGATCAACGCCTCGCCTTCCTTCAACGTCCCGCCCTTCCACTCCTGTCCGTCTGTCGTGTAGTAGCGGCGCTCGATGCCGATCTGGCGATCGTCCGGTGCCGGCGCACTGCGCGGAATACCCGCCACATCCAGCGATGCGTACAGCGGCGGCGAACCTTCCGGCGTGAAGCGCACGCCGCGCGCCAGCGCCGCATGGTCGACGGCGCGGCCGAACAAGCGCACCGGCGCGACCACCTCAGCCTCGCCGCCGATGCTCCACTGACCGGAAACCAGCTTCTTCTGGTCGACCATCAGCGCCTTGCCCAAGCGTGCGAGTGCGACCTGCTCCTGCGTGCTCAGCCACATCCAGCCGCTGTTGCGGCGGGCATCCAGCTCTCGGCCCAGCGAGATCGCCCGGCGGTCGTACTCCGGCTTGGCCAGCTTGCGCTCATGCACCAGCGCGATCATCAGCGCATCGTCGCGCAGCCGCGTGCCGTAGTCGCCCAGGTACTCCGGACGGTCGCCGGTCTTGGCGAAGCCCTCGGCAATCGCCTTCGCACCCCGCGTCTTGTCGCCCTGCAGCGACAGCGCGATGCCCAGGTGCACCAGCGGCAGACCGGTGAGCGTCTTGCCGCGCTCGTTGTCGTACAGCGCGCGCAACGTGCCCAGCGGCGCACGGTTGACGCGGGCCAGCACGTAGCCGGCGTAGGCCTGGTTGGCGAACTTGAGGTGGTCGCGCCGGTCGTAGCCGTAGAACTGTGCGCCGCCGGCCAGCAGATCTTCGTTGAGACGGGTCAGTGCCTTCTGCAGCACCGTCTCCGGCACCGCGAAGCCGCCTTCGCGCGCGTCCAGCAGGAACTCGGCGATGTACGGCGTCAGGCCGGGATTGACGTAATCGTCGTCGCCCCACATCGAGAAGTGGCCGTTCGCCACCTGCATCGACGCCAGCCGTCCGAACGCACCTTCCATGCGCTCGCGGCGCTTCTTGGCTTCCAGTCCGTCGATGCCAAGCAGCTTGGCGGTGGCATCGTCCAGTTCCAGCGCGGCGTAACCCTTACTGGTGGTCTGCTCGGCACAGCCGTACGGATACTCCAGCGCGCCCTTCAGGGCACTGGCGAACGGAATCGGTGGCAGCGCGCTGACGGTCATGCGTGCGGTTACCGAGCCGGGCATCAGGCCATCGGCGAAACCCGCACCCATCTCGACCGGCACCAGGCTGTCCAGCACCTGCGTGCGCGAGCGCAGCACGGCAGGCCAGCCCGCGCGCACCGGCACGTCGTAGCGGCGGTCGACCTTGAAGCCGTTGCCTTCGACGCGCACGCGTACCTGCGCGGTGGTATAGCCCTCGCCCGCCGTGATCGGGAACGTCAGCGTGCGTTTGGCGTCGACGGACAGATCCGCACTCTTGCTGCCTTCACCGATGTTGAGCGGACCTTCGCCGTTCACCAGCACCTTGAACGCGCCCGCCTTGCCGGTGAAGTTCTGCACGTCCAGCGTCACCGTGCTCTTGTCGCCCGGCGCCAGCACGCGCGGCAGGCTGGCTTCGGCGACGATCGGCGCACGCACGACGGTCTCGCGGTCGCGGTTGCCGTAGCGCGTATCCGAATAGACCAGCGCCGACACCCGCAGTGTGCCGTTGAAGTCCGGCACCTTCAGCGCGACGCGTGCATTGCCCTTGGCATCCAGTTTCACCGGACCGGAGAACAGGTCCACCGTCTGCACGCGCGAAGTCGGTCGCTTGGCCTGCGGCAACGCGGCCAGCGCCATGTCGCCGCCGAAGCGCATCTTCGCGCTGCCGCCCTCGAAGCTCTCGATCACGCGGCCGTAGATGTCGTACGCATCCACGCCCAGCCGGCGCTGCGCGAAGAACTGCGCGTTGGCGTCCGGCACCGGGAAACGGGTGATGTTGAGGATGCCCACGTCCACCGCGGACACCGTGACGTGCGCGGTCTGGCCGGCAAGCTCGGGCACGCTGACGGTGACCGGCAGGTTCTGCTCGGGACGCATCTGCTTCGGCACCGACAAGCCGACCGCGACGCGACGGTCGCGACGGTCCATCGGCACGTGCGCCACACCGACGGCGCGCGCCGGCGTGATCTTGCTGGGCGCCGAGCCGCCGCGGAACACCAGCGCGGTGACGTAGACGTCGTGGCGCTCCCAGTCCTTCGTCACCGGAATGGAGAACGTACTGCCCGGCTTGGCCTCGATCGCCTGCACGTACAGCATGCGGTCGCTCTCGACCATCAGCAGACCCTTGCCGGCATGCGGCGGGGTCACGGTGACCTTCAGCGTGTCGCCCGCCTTGTAGCCGGTCTTGTCCAGCGCCAGCTTGACCTTGTCGGGGCGTGCATCCAGGCCGCGGTTCTGGTCGTCCCAGCTCCAGCCGGCGCGGAACGGATAACGCGTTGTCAGGCCGGTGGCAGGATCGAACACGTCCAGCCGGTATTCGCCCCACTCCACCGGGAAGTCGATCTTCGACGCGCCGGTGCCGACATCGAGCGTACGCGTCTCCTTGTTCTCGAAGCGGCGAGTGAAGTCGTAGTCCCAGCCGCCGTCATCCGAATGGTTCCAGTGGTAGTCGCGCAGTTCGCGCACCAGCGTGGCCTTCAGCCCCTTGCCGGGCTGCGGCTTGCCGGCGGCGTCCATGCGCACCACTTCGAAGCCCGCGTTCGCGTTGGCGTCGGCGCCGTCCTTGTCGTCGAACAGCGGACGGATGCCGACCAGCGCATCGGCCGGCCACAGCACGCGCTTGAGCGTGCGGTTCACCGTGCGGCCGCCGGTCTCGTAAACGCTGCCGGACACGATCGCGGCGATCGGGCTGCGCGGCTTGGCTTCCGCCGGCAGCGCGATGTCTTCTTCCAGCACGCCGCTGTCGGCCAGCGTGGTGTCGATCACGTCCTTGGCTTCCTTCGGCAGCTCCATCGTCGGGTCGCCGAAGAAATAGCCGGGCAGTTGCTCCAGCGGATGTTGTTCCACCGCCACGGCCAGCTTGGCGGTGAAGCGGTTGCCACTGGCGGGCGCGCCGTACAGATAAGCGGCCGTCGCCTTGAGCTTCAGCGGCTGGCCCGGTTTCAGCACCGGCGCCGCGTCTAGGTCCAGCTTCATGCGCTCGGGCAGGAACTCCTCGATGCGCAGCGTCATGCCTTGCACCGCTTCCTTGCTGGCCGGGTCGGTGCGGAACTCCACCTGCCAGCGGCCGGTCGGCGCCTCCACCGGGATCGCCTGCTCGAAGCTGAAATAGCCCTGCGCACCGGGCTGCAGCCGGGTCTCGCGGAAGACCTTGCCGTCGGGCTGCTTCAGGCGCAGGAAAACGGGCTGCCCGCCGCCTTGCTTCGGCGCCGGTACCGGCTTGCCGTCGTTGTCGCGCAGCAGCGCGGAGATGCGTACGGTTTCACCGGGGCGGTACAGGTCGCGTCCGGACCACGCGAACACATCGAACCACGCCTGCTCGCGTCCGGCGACCGCGAACTCGGACAGGTCGAGCGCCGGCTGGTTGAACGGCAGCATCGACACGTCCTTGCCGCGCGTGGCGACCAGCACGTGACCAGCATCCAGCGTGTAATTCAACAGCGCGTTGCCATTGCCGTCGGTCTTGCCGGTCAGGATGGCTTCGCCACGCCCGTCCAGCACCTTCAGGTCCACGCTGCCTGTGGCAGAGCCGTCCTGCAGCGAGGCGGTATGGACGAACAGCTTGTCCTTGTAAGCACGCGTGTGCAGGCCGATGTCGCTGACGGTGAAGAAGGCCGTCTCGAATTCACCGGCGAACTTGCCGGTGCGCTTCATCACCGCGAAGTAGAGACCCGGATCCTGCAGCTCGCGGATGTCCTGGATCGGAAGATAGGTCAGCACGCGCTCGTTGGGCTTGCCGCCCAGCACGAAGCGGTTGAGGTAGACGGGCTCGGCCAGCTGACCGAGTGGCGTGCTATCGCCGTACTCGCTGTCCAGGTCCCAGCTGCCACGCCGGCCACCGCGCTGGTACTCGGCGAAGAACTTCGGCAACTGCTTCTCGGTGACGCGCAGGAACTCCACGTCCACTTCCGGTACGTTGATCGACACCACCGGCAGGCCACGGCTTTCGCGCGCCGGCAGCACGCTGCCCTGCGAGGCGAAGCCCACGGCCGGGTCGAGTTCGCCCGTGTGCACCTTGCGGGTGTCGTCCTTGCCCAGGCGCGTGCCGTCGGCGGCCGACAGGCCGGCTTTCAGGGTGACGTCGTAGTCCTTGGCCGCTTCCACGGCCGGGAAGCGCAGCACCAGACCCTTGTCGTCCAGCACCCAGCTGCCCTTCACCGCCGCACCGTTGGCATCCTTCACTACCAGCAGCGCATCGAAATCCTGCGAGCTGACCAGCGGACGGCTGAACTCCAGTGCGATGGCGAGGTCGCCGTCATGCTGGTCGGGATAGGCGCCGACGAGAGCGAAGCCTTCCACCTTGGCAGCCTGCGCCTTGATGGGATCACCGCTGGCTTCGGGCAGCTGCCCGGACTCGTTGCGCTTGCAGCCGGCCAGTGCCGCTGCCGCGATCAGGCCAATAAAAAACGCGCGCATCCAGCGGCTGCGCGCGTTCCTGGTGTTGCGACGTACCGATCCCATGTGCCGTTCCCTGCCGTGGTCGTATCGGCAGTATAGAACGCAGGGATGAAAGCGGCGGGGTCAAACCCCGCACGCTTTCATGTAAATCGACCGTCAGGCCTCCGGCGGCGTATCGGTCGCTTCCTGTGCCACCGGGGTGGCCGCCACGACACCGTCGATGCCTTCGTCCTCATCCAGCGAGGCATCCAGACGTTCCACCGCCTGCAGCGTCTCGCCCTCGGACAGACGGATCAGGGTGACGCCCTGGGTGTTGCGGCCGACCTGCGAGATTTCCGCCGCGCGGGTACGCACCAGCGTGCCGCCGTCGGAGATCAGCAGGACCTCGTGGTGGTCGGACAGCTGGATGGCACCGACCAGGCGGCCGTTGCGCTCGGTGGTCTTCAGGGCGATCACGCCCCGGGTACCGCGACCCTTGCGCGGGTAATCGGCCACCGGGGTGCGCTTGCCGTAACCGCGCTCGCTGGCGGTCAGGATGTCGCCCTCGCCGTCGACGACGACCAGGCTGACGACTTCGGAGCCCGCTTCGGGGATCGACGGCGCGCCATCGACATCGCCGGCCTCGCCTTCTTCCTGGTCACCCTCGACGTCCGCATCCGCACCCTCGACCAGACGCATGCCGCGCACACCGGTCGCCGTGCGGCCCATCGCGCGCACCAGCGACTCGGAGAAGCGCACGGCGCGGCCGTTGGAGGCAAACATCATGATGTCGCGCTCGCCATCGGTCAGCGCGACGCCGACCAGGGCATCGCCTTCATCCAGGTTGATCGCGATCTTGCCGCGCGCCAGCTTGAACGCGAACTCGGTAAGCGGCGTCTTCTTGACCGTGCCGTTCCGGGTCGCGAAGAAGACGTAACGACCTTCTTCGTACGCACGCACCGGCACCACCGCCTGGACCTTCTCGCCAGCTTCCAGCGGAATCCAGTTGATGATCGGACGACCGCGCGCATTGGAGCCGGCTTCCGGCAGCTGGTACACGGGCAGCCAGAACACCTTGCCGCTGCTGGTGAAGGTGAGCAGCGTGTCATGCGTATTGACCAGCCACAGCTGGTCGATGAAATCCTCTTCCTTCGTCGCTGCCGCGCTGCGGCCACGGCCGCCGCGCTTCTGCGCACGGTACGCGCTGGCGGGCTGGCGCTTGGCGTAACCGGCGTGCGACAGCGTGACCACCATGTCTTCCGGCGCGATCAGGTCCAGGATGTCCAGGTCTTCTTCGCTGTGGCGGATCTCGCTGCGACGCTCGTCGCCGAACTCGGCCTTGACGTTCAGCAGCTCGTCGCGGATCACCTGCAGCAGGACGTCCGGGTTCTCCAGGATGCGGATCAGGCCGGCGATGGTTTCCAGCAGCTGGCGGTATTCCTCGGTGAGCTTTTCCTGCTCCAGGCCGGTCAGGCGGTGCAGGCGCATTTCCAGGATCTGCGTGGCCTGCGCCTCGCTGAGCTGGTAGCGGCCGTCGACGAAACCGATCTCGACGGGCAGGTCTTCCGGACGCGAAGCCTCGGCGCCGGCGGCGGCAAGCAGCGAACCGACCAGGCCCGGCTCCCACGTCTTGGCCAGCATGCGCTCGCGCGCTTCCTGCGGATTGGCCGACGTCTTGATCAGCTCGATCATCTCGTCGATGTTGGCGAGCGCGACCGTCAGGCCTTCCAGGATGTGGGCGCGGCTGCGGGCCTTGCGCAGTTCGAAGATGGTCCGGCGGGTCACCACTTCGCGGCGGTGGCGCACGAACGCTTCCAGCATCTGCTTCAGGTTGAGCAGCTGCGGACGGCCATCGACCAGCGCGACCATGTTGATGCCGAACACCGATTCCATCGGCGTCTGCAGGTACAGGTTGTTGAGGACGACCTCGGCCGATTCGCCGCGCTTGACCTCGATGTAGATGCGCATGCCGTCCTTGTCGGACTCGTCGCGCAGCTCGCTGATGCCCTCGAGCTTCTTTTCCTTCACCAGCTCGGCGATCTTCTCGATCAGCCGCGCCTTGTTCACCTGGTACGGGATCTCGGTGACGATGATCGACTCGCGGCCGTTGTCATCGTTGACTTCGATATCGGCCTTGGCGCGCATGCGCACGCGACCACGCCCGGTGCGGTAGCCGGCGATGATGCCGGCGGTGCCGTTGATGATGCCGCCGGTGGGGAAATCCGGACCGGGGATGTACTGCATCAGCCCGTCGACATCGAGCTCCGGATTGTCGATCAGCGCGATCAGGCCGTTGATCACTTCCGACAGGTTGTGCGGCGGGATGTTGGTGGCCATGCCCACCGCGATGCCGGCCGAACCGTTGACAAGCAGGTTCGGGAAGCGCGTCGGCAGGACCGTCGGCTCCTGTTCCTTCTCGTCGTAGTTGGGCTGGAAATCGACCGTTTCCTTGTCGATGTCGGCCAGCAGCTCGTGGGTGAGCTTGGCCATGCGCGCTTCGGTGTAACGCATCGCCGCAGCGGAGTCGCCGTCGACCGAACCGAAGTTGCCCTGGCCGTCGACCAGCATGTAACGCAGCGAGAACGGCTGCGCCATGCGCACCAGCGTGTCGTAGACCGACTGGTCGCCGTGCGGGTGGTACTTACCGATCACGTCACCGACGATACGGGCGGACTTCACGTGCGGCTTGTTGGCGTGGTTGCCCAGTTCGTTCATCGCGAACAGGACGCGCCGGTGGACGGGCTTCAGGCCATCGCGGACATCCGGGAGCGCGCGGCCCACGATCACGCTCATGGCGTAATCGAGATAGCTGCGACGCATCTCGTCTTCGAGGTTGACGGGGATGATTTCCTTGGCGGTATCGGCCATTCGGGTTCCGTGTTTCTCAGGTTGTCTCGGGCCGGAATCGCGGCCAAAACGGGCCTAGCCGGCGTGGGCCGGCGAGGCAGCGACAGGCGGGGATTCCGGCGGGTTCTGCAGCGTGCCGAGTGTACCACACCGGGCGCACCAGACCGGCCGTTTCGGCCCGAGAAACAAGCACTTATGCGCCCGTTCGACACATGTCCCGGAGGTCGTCGTCAAGGCCCGCGGAAAGACCCTGGAATGCGGCGGAGACCGAAACGAAAAAGCCCGGCCAAGGCCGGGCTTTTCGCTGGAACTGGTGGGCGGTACAAGTTTCGAACTTGTGACCCCTGCCGTGTGAAAGCAGTGCTCTACCGCTGAGCTAACCGCCCGAAATCATCGGGGCGCGAATGATAGCCGCGGACCGGGGGGGCGGTCAACGGATCCAACGGTCACCGGTCCTTGGTGTCGCACAGCGCGCTGACCCGGCGCGGCGGCGCGAACGCGTCGCTCCGCGCCTCGGGCCAGAAGTCGCGGAACACCGCATGCGACGGCACCCGGTCCAGCAGCTCGCCCGGCTCCAGGAAGCGGTAAAGCGCCGCCAGCGAACGGACCTCGATCGGCGAGACGCGCCGCAGGATGTGCTCCGGCCCGAGTTGCTGGGGGTGTTCCAGCCCCGCCGCACACAGCATGTCGCGCAGCGCCTTGAGCGTGTTGTCGTGGAACTGCTGCACGCGCACCGATTTGTCCGGGACATCGAGGTGCTTCCAGCGCTTCGGGTCCTGCGTGGCCACGCCGGTGGGGCAGCGGTCGTTGTGGCAGCTCTGCGACTGGATGCAACCCAGCGCGAACATGAAGCCGCGGGCCGCGTTGCACCAGTCGGCACCCATGGCCATGGTGCGCGCGATATCGAACGCGCTGATGATCCGGCCGGCGGCGCCGATCCTGATGCGATCACGCAGGTTCAGGCCGACCAGCGTGTTGTGGACCAACAGCAATGCCTCGTGCATCGGCACGCCGACATGGTCGATGAATTCGGCCGGTGCGGCCCCGGTGCCGCCTTCAGCGCCATCCACCACAATGAAGTCCGGCAGCAGCCCGGTCTCGTGCATGGCCTTGGCGATGCCGAACCACTCCCAGGGATGGCCGATCGCCAGCTTGAATCCGGTCGGCTTGCCGCCCGAGAGCTCCCGCAGGCGCGCGACGAACTGCAGCAGTTCGACCGGCGTGGAGAACGCGGAATGCTTTGCCGGCGACACGCAGTCGTGCCCCATCGGAACGCCACGCGTGACCGAGATCTCCGCCGTGACCTTGGCCGCCGGCAGCACACCGCCATGGCCGGGCTTGGCACCCTGGGACAGTTTCAGTTCGATCATCTTCACTTGCGGCGAATGCGCGTTCTCGATGAAGCGCGCCTCGCTGAAGCGACCCTGCTCGTCACGGCATCCGAAATAGCCTGAGCCGATCTCCCAGACCAGATCCCCGCCCTTCTCGCGGTGGTACGGCGAGATCGAGCCCTCGCCGGTATCGTGGTAGAAGTTGCCGCGCCGCGCGCCTTCGTTCAGCGCGCGCACCGCATTGGCCGACAGTGAACCGAAGCTCATCGCCGAGATGTTGAACACGCTCGCCGAATACGGCTGCGCCGTGCCCGCGCCGATCACCACGCGGAAATCGTGCGAATCCACGCTGGTCGGTGCCATCGAATGGTTGATCCACTCGTAGTCCACGCCATACACGTCCTGCTGGCTACCAAACGGCACCACGTCGCTGACGCCCTTCGCACGCTGGTAGACCAGCGCCCGCTGCTGCCGCGAGAACGGCACTTCCGCCGTGTCGCCTTCGATGAAGTACTGGCGGATTTCGGGACCAACGGATTCGAGTCCGTAGCGGAAGTGCGCCAGCACGGGATAGTTGCGACGCAGGGTGCTGCGCGTCTGCAGTACGTCCCAGGTTCCGAGCAGCACCAGCGCGCCGAACAGCGCGACACTCCACCACGCGACCGGCCAGAACAGCGCGAGCACCAGCGAAGCAAGCGCCAGCACGATGCTGACGACATAGGCGAGGTAACGCTGCATAGGCAGTCTCCCGTGGGCCAGCCCTGATTCTAAGACATGGCCTGCGGCGACAGGTCGCAGCAACGATTGACCGCGCCTGCAGGCTTGATCCGGATCAATGCCTGGCAATGCATGCGATGCGACGTTGACTCCACCACGACCGGGGAGAACACGACATGCATCCGATCCTGCGCGAAATCCTGATGGAACCCGTCGGCTGGCTGGCCATCGGTGGCAGCATCGTCATGGTGGGAATCAGCGTCTTCGTGGCGCTGTTCGTACGCCGCAAGGTGCGCGAGGAAGAGAGGAAGCGTCGGCGCTGAGGCGGCAACGTCACGGTGGTGCCCGGAGCCGGAATCGAACCGGCATGGCCTTGCGGCCGGCGGATTTTAAGTCCGATGCGTCTACCAGTTTCGCCATCCGGGCCCGCCGATAGCGTGCCTCACTCACGGCGCATTGGAAAGCGGCTTCCACGCCAGGGGCCGGAAACGACGAAGCCCCGCAAGCGGGGCTTCGTGCGTGCTCCAAGAGGAGCCAATCTGGAGCGGGAAAAGGGACTCGAACCCTCGACCCCGACCTTGGCAAGGTCGTGCTCTACCAACTGAGCTATTCCCGCGGGGCGACGATGCATGCACCGTCTTCTACATTGGAGGCCTCGAGCGGAATCGAACCGCTGTAAACGGATTTGCAATCCGGTGCATCACCACTCTGCCACGAGGCCGAATCTTTCAGCGGAGCCGATATCGACTTGCCGTCCGCCGGATCACCACATTGCCACCGGGCCGGTGGCGACCACGCCAGACTGGCGCAATCCAGGCGCTTTTTCAAGGCGCCCTACAACACAAAACCCCGCGAACGGGGTTTGGTGGACCGTCCCTCTCAGGACGAAAAACTGGAGCGGGAAAAGGGACTCGAACCCTCGACCCCGACCTTGGCAAGGTCGTGCTCTACCAACTGAGCTATTCCCGCGTCGAGAGAGACGAAATTGTAGCGTCTTGTTTGGGCATGTCAACAGGCTTTTTCTCGCCCTCGCGCAGGATCGGCCACGCGGCGAGCAGGTATTGGATGCCGGACCAGAGCGTCAGCAATGCCGCGATGGCCAGCAACCAGTCGCCCAGCACGAACACCAAGCGACCCAGCCAGATGTCTTCCAGCGTCTGCGCACCCGGCGTGGACGCGTACAGCAGGCAGGACAGCGCCACCATCTGCACGATGGTCTTGATCTTGCCCAGCGCGGCCACTTTCACCGTCGCGCGCTGGCCCAGTTCGGCCATCCATTCGCGCAATGCGGACACCGCGATCTCGCGGCCGACGATCACCGCCGCCCAGATCGCCATCCACATGGTCGGGTTGTCCTGCACGATCAGGAACAACGACACCGCCACCATCAACTTGTCGGCCACCGGATCGAGGAACGCGCCGAATGCGGAATACAGGTGGTAGCGGCGCGCGATCCAGCCATCGAGCCAATCGGTGACTGCTGCCAGAACGAAGATGAAGGCCGCCGCGAAATTGGTCCACGAATACGGCAGGTAGAACACCAGCACCAGTACCGGGATCAGCACGATCCGCAGCAGCGTGAGCCAGGTGGGGACGGTCAACTTCATCGCAGGCTTACTCTTTTCCTGCCTCGGGGGACGGCAGCCCGTGCAGGTTAGCGTAGATTCGCTCGGCCAGTGCGGCATTCACGCCGTCGACGCGGGCGATCTCGTCGGCGCCGGCCGCCTTCAGGCCGGCCAGTCCCCCGAAATGCTTCAGCAGGCTCGCACGCCGTCGCGGACCGATGCCGGGGATATCCTCCAGCTTGCTGGTCATGCGCGCTTTCTGACGCTTGCCGCGGTGGCCGGTGATCGCGAACCGGTGCGCTTCGTCGCGCACCTGCTGGATCAACTGCAGCGCCGGCGACGCCGCGCCCGGACGCAGTTCGCGGCCATCCGGCAGCACCAGTGCCTCATGCCCGGCCCTCCGCTCGACGCCCTTGGCGACGCCGACCAGGGTCACGCCATCCACACCCAGATCCGCCAGCGCGGCCTGCGCCTGTGCCAGCTGGCCTGCACCGCCGTCGATCAGCAGCACATCAGGCAGGACCCCGCCCTCCTCCACCGCCCGCCGGAAGCGACGCTCGATCGCCTGGTGCATGGCGGCGAAGTCGTCGCCCGGGGTGATCCCGGTAATGTTGTAGCGACGGTATTGCGAACGCACTGCGCCGTTGGCGTCGAACACCACGCAGGACGCGACGGTCGCTTCGCCCATCGTGTGGCTGATATCGAAGCATTCGATGCGCTTGGCCACTTCGGGCAGACCGAGCAGTTCCTTCAGCGCTTCGCTGCGTGCGGTCTGCGCGTTGCGACTGCCGAGTTCGGTCACCAGCGCGATTTCGGCGTTGCGCCGGGCAAGGTCGAGATAGCCCGCACGTTCGCTGCGGACGTTCCATTTCAGCTGTACCTTGCGCCCCGCTGAAGCAGCGAGCGCATGCTCGATCAGCTCGGCCTCGGGAATCTCGCGATCCAGCACGATTTCCTGTGGCGCCGGCTGCTCGGCGTAATACTGCGACACAAAGGCGCCCAGCACTTCCTCGGCGGAATCCTCGCCATTGGTCTTCGGGAAGAAGGTGCGCGTACCCAGGTTGCGGCCATCGCGGAAGGCGAGCAGCAGCACGCAGGCCTGGCTGCCCTGCATGGCGCAGGCCAGCACGTCCAGATCGGCGGCGTGGCCGTCCACGTACTGGCGCGCCTGCAGGGTGCGGATCGACGCGACCAGATCGCGTAATCGCGCCGCCTGCTCGAATTCGAGATTCGCGCTGGCCTGCTCCATCGCGGCGCCGAGTTCGCGCGTCAGTTCATCGCTGCGGCCATCGAGGAACAACGTGGCCTGACGCACGGATTCGGTGTAGTCGGCCTCCGCCACCAGCCCGACGCACGGCCCGCTGCAGCGGCCGATCTGGTATTGCAGGCAGGGGCGCGACCGGTTGTGGAACACGCTGTCCTCGCAATTGCGGATGCGGAACAGCTTCTGCATCAGGTTCAGCGTCTCGCGCACCGCGATGACACTGGGGTACGGGCCGAAGTAGCGCCCGGGCACCGCTCGCGCGCCACGATGGAAGGCGATGCGCGGCCAGTCCTCGCGCGTGAGCAGGACATAGGGATAGCTTTTGTCGTCGCGCAGCAGCACGTTGTAGCGCGGCGTCAGCGACTTGATCAGCTGGTTTTCCAGCAGCAGGGCTTCGGCTTCGGTGCGGGTGACCGTCACGTCCATCCGCGCGACCTGCGACAGCATCGACAGGATGCGCGGGGATTTGGGGGAGTTGTTGAAGTAGCTGGTCACGCGCTTGCGCAGCGCACCCGCCTTGCCGACGTACAGCAGGGCATCGTCGGCCGCGTACATGCGGTACACGCCCGGCGCGGTGCTCAGCGCAGCCGCGAAGGCCTTGCCGTCGAATTCCGCCTGGGGACTACCGCTCATTCGTCGATCGGAACGTGGCTCAGTTCGCCGGTGGCGATATCGTAGCGCAGCACCGCGTGGGCATCGGTCTCGGCGATCCACACCGCGCCGGCGGCCACGGACAGGCCAGCGGGGCCCTGCAGGCGCCGCGGCAGCGCGACGGTAGCCAGTTCGCCGCCGCCGAGGCGCAGCGTGCGGAGCGTGCCGTTGCCGCTGTCGGCGATCCACATGACCGGCGAATCCGGACTCAGCGCCACCGCCTGCGGATGCTGCAACTGGGCGCGATCACGCGGGCCGTCGGCATCGCCGAAGCTCCACGCGCCCTGCCCGACCAGTGTCTGCACCGTATCGCCACGCAACTGTAGCGAGCGCACGGCCGAACCCACGGCATCGCACACGTACAGGGTCTGCAGCGCCGCCGTGAGGCTGGCGGGTTGCGCGAAAGCAGCCATCGGTCCACTGCCGTCGCGGACATCGAGCTGACCCGAGCCAGCGCGCGAGCGGATCTCGCGTGTGCCGAGGTCGTAGCTCCAGACCCGGTTGTCGCCCGCCATCGCCAGGAAGATCTGGTTGTTGTTGACCACCAGCGCCTGCGGCTGGTTGAGCGCCACGTCGCGCGGTGCCGTGACAACCCCTTCGCTCGGCTCGCCTGCCCGGCCGTTGCCGCACAGTGTGTCCACCGAACTGGTCGGCAGGTTGATGCGCCGCAGGGCGTGATTGCCTGTATCGGCGACGTAGAGCGATTCACGCACCAGCGCCAGGCCCTGCGGACGGCGGAAGGCGGCGTGATTCAGTTCACCGTCGGCGAAGTCCGGGGTTCCCATGCCGAACTGGCGGATCACCCGGCCGTGATGGTTGCACTCCAGCACACGGTGGTGGCCGCTGTCGGCCACGAACAGGCGGTCCGGCGTGGCGACCAGTCCGGTAGGGAAGCACAGCGGCATCCGCGGTTCGGGGTGGGCTTCACGGAAGCTGCGGAAGTCATCGTCCGGCGGCGAATGCAGGCCGTCGCAGAGACGCGCGATCTGCCGTTCCAGGTCCGCCAGCCCGTCAGCGCCCGCAGCGCGATGCTGGACGTTGCCCTCGCCATCGATCAGCAACACCGTGGGCCACGATTCCACCCCAAAGCGTTGCCAGGCCACCCAGTCGGCGTCGTGCGCTAGCGGCAGCGACAGGCCATGGCGGCGCAACCGCTTAAGCGCGGCCTGCGGGTCGCGCTCGCTGTCGAAACGCGGCACGTGGATCGCCAGCGCCTGGAGCCGACCCAGGTATCGGGCCTGCAGCACGGCCAGCTCGTTGAGTCGCTGACCGCACCAGGCGGACGCGCTGCTGACGAAGGCCAGCGCGACGATGCGGCCCCGCTGCTCGTGCAACGTGGTCGAGGGCGCGTTGAGCCATTGCAGGCCACGCGGCAGTTCAGGCGCCAAAGTCATGTCCGTCATCCTCCCTGATTATGCCGCAGTCTCACCCTGCGGCGAGCCGCGCCACGACCGCCTGTGCGGCCGAATCGACCAGTCGCCAGACCTGCTGGAAGTCCTCCGGCCCGCCGGTATAAGGGTCAGGCACCTCGCCGCCTGCCTCGACGCCGGCCCACTCCAGCAGCAGGGCAACGCGATCGCGGCGGCCCGATGGCGCGAGGCGGAGCACGTCGCGGACGTTGACTTGGTCAGCGCAGAGGATCCAGTCGAACTCTTCGAAATCCTTGACGGTCAACTGGCGTGCCCGCTGCCCAGCGATGTCGACGCCGTGCCCACGGGCGCAGGCGATGGCGCGACGGTCCGGCGGCTCGCCGGCATGCCAGCCGCCGGTTCCCGCGGAGTCCACCTCGACGCGCCCGGCCAGCGGCGACGATGCCAGGCGTGCACGCAATGCGCCCTCCGCCATCGGCGAGCGGCAGATGTTGCCCAGGCACACGACCAGTAGTTTCATGCCTGCGCCTGCAGGATCGCCTCGGCACGCGCGAGGTCCTCCGGCGTATCGACGCCTGGAGGAAACGGCTCGGGCGTCAGTGCGACGGCGATGCGATGACCCGCCTCCAGCACCCGCAGCTGCTCCAGCGACTCCACCTGCTCCAGGTAGCCCGGCGGCATGGTCGAGAAACGGCGCAGGAACCCCGCGCGGTAGGCGTAGATGCCGATATGCCGCAGCCACTGTCCGGGCGGCAGTACGTCTCGCGATTGCGCGAACGCGTCACGGGGCCAGGGGATGGGAGCACGACTGAAGTACAGCGCGTCGCCATTGACTGCGCGCACCAGCTTGACCGCATTGGGATCGAACAGCGTGGCCGCATCGTCCACCGGGACTGCCAGCGTCGCCATCTCCGCGCCGCTGGAAGCCAGCGTCTCGGCGACGGTCCGGATACCGGCCGGCGGCGCGAACGGTTCGTCCCCCTGCAAATTCACCACCAGCGCGTCGTCCGCCCAGCCCGCAATGTCGGCGCATTCGGCCAGGCGGTCACTGCCCGAGGCATGCCGCTCGGAGGTCATTGCCACCTGCACTTCCGTGCCCTGGAGAGCGTTGCGGATACGGCCGTCGTCGGTCGCCACCCAGACTTCGCGTGCGCCCGCGGCCAGTGCGCGCCGGGCGACATGCACGACCAGCGGCGTGCCGCCGAGCAATCGCAGCGGCTTGCCCGGCAGGCGGGACGCGGCATACCGGGCGGGAATGGCGACGATGAAATCGGTCATCGGAATCCGGATCCTGGTTTTTCTGAGTAAGCGTTACTTCGAGGCGACGCCGGAAGACCGCCCGAGCTTCTCCAGCAAGGCGATCCAGAATGCCTCCGGCAGTCTCGCCACGACCGGCACGCTGTAAAACCAATCGTTGGCGAAGGCGGCGCACTTTACCGCGTCCTTTTCGGTCATCAGCACCGGCAGCTCGCTGCCGAATGCGAAGTCTTCTTCGCGGTAGTCGTGATGGTCCGCGAACGCGTGCGGCACGACGCCCAGTCCGTGGTCGCGGAGCATGGTGAAGAAGCGGTTCGGATTGCCGATGCCGGCCACCGCATGCACGCGCTGGCCCACGAATGCCGACAACGGCTTCGGCCTGCCGCCGCGCAACGGCAGCGCGTCATCGGCCTGCAGGTGCATCGGCCACTCGCCGAACCCGGCAACACTCCCGGCATCCGGCAGGTTGACCACACGGAAATCGCAGTCCGCCGCGCGCGCCACCGGCTCGCGCAACGGGCCGGCCGGCATCATGCGACCGTTGCCGTATCGCCGGGCGCCGTCGATCACTTCGATGTCCACGTCGCGTTGCAGCCGGTAATGCTGCAACCCGTCGTCGCAGATGATCACATCGCAACCAGCCGCCACCAGCGCCTTCGCTGCTGCGACGCGATCCCGGTCCACGCGCACGCGGGTGCCGGTGTGGCGCGCGATGAGGACGGGTTCGTCGCCGCCATCGGTGGGCGGCGTCGCCGCGTCCACCCAGCGCGCCTGGGCATCGCCGCTGCGACCGTAACCGCGGCTGGCCACGCCGGGTTTGAAACCCGCCGCCCTCAGGCGCTCGACCAGGGCAATGGTCAGCGGGGTCTTGCCGGTGCCGCCGGCGGTGATGTTGCCTACGACGATGACCGGGACGCCGATACGGTGTCGACGCAACACGCCCGTACGGTAAAGCCGGTGACGCAGGGCGACCAGCGCGCCGTAGACGCCGGCCAACACGCGCGCCCAGAGCGGCACAGGACCATCGCCGAACCAGTACGCCGGGGGCTGGGGCATCGTGCGGCGACTCACCCCGCCTCGCCCTCGCGGAACTGCATCTGGTACAGGTGGGCGTACAGCCCACCGCGCGCCAGCAACTCGGTGTGCGTGCCCTGCTCGACCAGACGCCCCTGGTCCAGCACCAGCACCTGGTCGGCATGTTCGATGGTCGACAGCCGGTGCGCGATGACCAGCGTGGTGCGGTCCGGCATCAGCTTCTGCAATGCGTTCTGCACCAGGCGTTCGGATTCGTTGTCGAGGGCAGCGGTCGCCTCGTCGAGGATCAGGATCGGCGCGTCCTTCAGCATCGCGCGCGCGATCGCCAGGCGCTGCCGCTGGCCACCCGACAGCCGCCCGCCCTTGTTGCCGATCGGCGCCTGCATGCCGTCCGGCAGTTCGCTGACGAACTCCATCGCGTTGGCGCCGCGGACGGCTTCCTCCATGGCGACGGCTTCAGCACCCTGCAGCTCACCATAGGCGACGTTGGCGGCGACCGTGCCGTCGAACAGCATCACCTGCTGCCCTACCAGCGCCACCTGGCGCCGCAGATCGGCGAGGCGGTAGTCCTGCAGCGGCTGGCCATCCAGCAGGATTTCGCCGGACTCGTATTCGTAGAAGCGCGGGATCAGCTTGATCAGCGTCGACTTGCCACTGCCGGAACGGCCGACGATGGCGGTGACGGTGCCGGGACGCGCAGTGAAGCTGACACCTTCCAGCGCTGGACGGCTCTGGCCCGGATAGCGCGCGGTGATGTCGCGGAACTCGAGCAGCCCCTTTGCGCGATCGAGCGTGCGCATACCCGTGTCCTTTTCATCATCGGTATCGAGCACGGAGAACAGGCGCTGCGCCGAAGCCACGCCCCGCTGCAGCATGTTCTGCACGTTGGTCAACTGCTTGAGCGACGGAATGATCGCCATCATCGAGATCATCAGCGTGACGAAGCCGCCCGCGGTCAATCTCCCCGCCATGGCCTCGCGTCCCGCGAAGAACAACAGCAGCGCCAGACCGATGGCGCCCATCAGCTGCACCATCGCCGACGAGACGCTGCGCGTGGCCTCGACTTTCATCGCCAGCTTGAGGTTCGTATTGGCGAGGTGTTCGTACCGCGCCAGCTCGCTGCCCTGAGCGCCGTAGACCTTCACTTCCTGCTGGTTGGACAGGGTCTGGTCCGCGGCCTGCATCATCTCGGCGCCGCTTTCCTGGATGCGGTGGCTGATGCGCCGGTAGCGCTTGGCCACCTTGTCCATGATCCATGCCAGGGGCGGTGCCATGATCAGGATCGCCAGCGTGACCTGCCAGCTCGTCCAGAACATCACCACCAGCGCGGCGATGATCTGCAGCACCTGCTGCAGCATCACCTTCATGGCATCGACGGCGGCCTGCGCCATCTGGTCCGCGTCCGAGCCGAGGCGGACCAGCATCGCCGGCACCGGCTCGGTATCGAAACGCAGCCCCGGCAACCGCAGGTACTTGCCCAGCACGTTGACGCGGACATCGCGCGCGATGCTGCGCGCGGCCTTGCCCATGCCCATGTCGGTGACATAGCCGGCGATGCCGCGGATCACGAACAGGCCGACGATCGCCAGCGGCAACAGCAGGCTCTTGGCCTTGTCGCGGTCGATGAAGGTCTCGTTGACCACCGGCTCCATCAGCTTGCTGAAGGCACCGCCGGCGGCCGCCTCGATCAGCATGCCCAGGCCGGCGAGCAGCAGCAGTCCGCGATACGGGCGTGCAAAGCCCATCAACCGCTTGTAGACCTGCCAGGGCGACTCCATGCCGCTCACTTCTGCGCCTCCGGCGCGGTGGCGATGTTGATCTTGCGGAAGCCCAACTGGCCCAGTGCATCCAGCGCGGTCACCACGGCCTGGTGCGGCGTGCGGGCATCGGCGCGCAGCAGCACCGGCCGGCTGCGATCGCTGCCGGCCACCTGCTGCAAGGTCTGCTTGAGCGCATCGATGTCGGGACGGAGCACTTCCTGCTCATCGACGAAATAGCGCCCGTCGGCATTGACCAGCACGCTGAGCGCCTTGACCTGCGCGGCCACCGGTTCGCCCGTCGCGCTGGGCAGCTGCAGCTGTAGCATCGAGCGAGCGTCGAAGGTCGTGGTGATCACGAAGAAGATGATCAGCACCAGGATCACGTCGATCAACGGCACCAGGTTGATCTCAGGCTCTTCCTGCGATCGGTCGTCGCGGATACGCATGCGCCGGCCTCAGGCGCTCGTCGGCGCCGGCGCGACGACGCCGGAAGGACGGGCGACGGAGCGTGGTGGATGGCGGGCTTCCAGCGCGTCGACCAGCGCGGTGGCTTCCTTCTCCATTTCCATCACGTAGCCGGTGACCTTGCCGCGGAAGTAGCGGTGGAACAGCAGGGCCGGGATGGCCACGATCATGCCGGCCGCCGCGCACACCAGCGCCTTGCCGATGCCGCCGGCCAGCGCATTGACGTCGCCCACGCCGCTGTCCTGGATGCCGAGGAACATCTGGATCATGCCGACCACGGTACCCAGCAGGCCCAGCAGCGGGCCGGCCGAGGCAATGCTGCCCAGCGCATTGAGGAACTTCTCCATGCGATGGACCACATGGCGGCCGGTGTCCTCGATGCGCTCGCGGATCTGGTCACGCGGCTTGTTGCGGACATCGAGCGCCGCCGCCAGCAGTTCACCCAGGGGGGAATTGCGGCGCAGGGACTCGATATGGGCCGGCTCCAGCTGCCCCCGGCCTGCCCACGCGCGGACTTCCTCGCCCAGACCGGGTGGCAGGATCTCCTTGCGACGCAGCGACCAGAAGCGTTCCACCACGATGGCCAGGGCCAGCACGCCGAGCAGCAGCAGCGGGATCATCGGCCAACCGCCGGCCTTCACCAGTTCCAGCACGTTCAGTCCTCCGGCGCATCGGGCCGTCCTTCTTCCAGCCGATAGGATAGCCCACCGGCCTGCTGACGCCGCACGGCGTCCCACCAGCGCGCCCGGTCGTGACGCCGTTCACGCACCTGCAGGCCCTCCTCGCCCAGCCACACACGCAGCGCCCCGCCCGACTGGGTGTCCAGCACCTCGGCACCCCGCCTGCGCCAGCGCGCGACGACCTCGGCACGGGGATGGCCGAAACGGTTACCCGCGCCGCTGGCGTTCAGCACCAGCCGCGGCGAGACCGCAGTGATGAAGGCCGGGTCGGAGGAGCCTGCGCTGCCATGGTGCGGCACCACCACCACCTCCGACCGCAGCGCCGCCGCATCACGATGAACGAGCCCGCGCTCGACGATGGCGCCGATGTCCCCGGGCAACAACAACCCGCCGTGCGCCGTCTCCACCTTCAGCACGCAACTGGCTTCGTTGCCCAGATAGGGGAAGTGCAGACCGGGGTGCAGGAAACGGAAGCGCACGCCATCCCACGTCCACGAGGCGCCCGCGATACAGGCCGCATCCATATCCACGGGGCTGCCCGGCGGTGCCATTACCGTGCGCACCGGCAGGGCCTCGCGAACGGAATCTACGCCGCCCGCGTGGTCGTTGTCGCCGTGGCTGACCACCAGCGCATCCAGACGAGGCACGCCGAGTGCGCGCAGGGCCGGGACGACCGCACGTTCACCGGCATCGAATCCGTCCTCCACCGCCGGGCCTGCATCGAACAGGACCGCATGGTTCGCCGTGCGTACCAGCGCGGACAACCCCTGCCCCACGTCGATCGCCACCAGTTCCACCTCGCCCTCGCGCGGTCGCTCGCGATCAGGCCAGAGCAACGGCAGCCACAGCAGCAACGCCAGCGACTTGCCCGGGACACCACGTGGCAGCAGCAGCCAGAATCCGCCCGCCAGCGCCAGCCACAACGCCCATGCCGGACTCTCAGGCAACCACCACAAGGCATAGCGATGCTGCGCCACCTGCTCGAAGACCCGCCATGTCGGCCCGAAACAGGCCGCCGCTGCGCGCCACGCCCAGCTCCCCGCACCGGGATGCAGCGCCTCCAGGCCGGTCCCCAGCAGCGACAGCGGCACGACCACCAGGCTCCACCAGGGAATGGCTACCAGATTGGCGAGCGGACCGGCCAGCGATGCCTGTCCGAACAGGACGGCCGTGAACGGCAGCAAGCCCACCGTGGCAACGCCCTGGGCAGGCAGGAAGGCTTTCGCCCAATGGAGCGACGCCGGCATGCACCAGGCCAGCCACGCGACACCGCCGAAGCTCAACCAGAAACCGGCCGCGAGCAACGACAGGGGATCGAAAACGAGCACCGCCAGCATGGCGAGCGCGAGGGTGTCCGCGATGCGTACGTGGCGCCGCGCGAGGCGCGCCAGCACGACCACCGCGATCATCAGGACCGTGCGGACTGTCGGCAGCGCGAAGCCCGCCACGGCCGCATACGCCAGGGTCCCCAGCAGCGCGGCAGCCCCTGCTGCCTGCGGTCGCGGGATGTATCGCGCCAGCACCGGCATCAGCCACCACAGGCCGGCGGCGACCAGTGCGCACGCGCCGGCCACCATGCCGACGTGGAATCCGGAGATGGCGATGAGATGCGTCAGCCCGGCAGCACGCAGCACCTGCCAGTCATGGTCATCGAGTCCTCGCGTGTCGCCCAACGCCAGCGCCTGGACGAAGCGTGCATCACCATCCGGACTTCCTTCCGCAATCCGTTCGGACATCCGACTGCGCCAGGCATCTATTCCCTGCCCCGACGCCAGTCTGCGAGCGCCACCGGGGTCGCGGACATAGCCCATCGCGCTGATGCGCTGCGCCGCCGCGTAGCGCTCGGCGTCCACTCCGCCGGGATTGGCGAGCCCCCGCGGCGCCCGCAGGCGCACACGAAACCGCCACGCCTCTCCAGCGCCCAGTTGCAAGCGCGGCCCTGGCTGGGTCGCACCGAAATCGTCGTACCACGCCAACCGCAGCAGGCGTCCCCGTAGCGGCGCAGGCTGACCGGCGCCATCATCGATACGGAATAGGAAGCGCGTGCGTCGCGCCTGCGGCTCGGGTAGCCCGACCACCCTGCCGCTCACCGTCGTCTCGCGCCCTTCCCATGCCATCGGCAGCTGGACATACAGGCTCCACGTCGCGTGCAATCCCGCCCATGCCATTCCCGCAAGCAATGCGCCCACGCACCGCCAGCGGGAAGGCAGGCACCAGAGGGCCAGTCCGGCGCACAACAGCGCCCACAACACGACGCGCCCGGGCAACACCGGTTGCCACAGCATGCCGGTGATCCCCAGCAACAGTGCCGCCACGCAGGCCAGCCCGAACGGCGGCGCGCCTTTCCCGATCGCGTCCATGTCAGCGGTCCAGCGGACTGAGCACCGCGCCCGCCCCGCGATTCAGCACGTGCGTGTAGATCTGCGTGGTGGCGACATCCTTGTGCCCCAACAGTTCCTGCACCGTGCGGATGTCGTATCCGCTTTCGATCAGGTGGGTCGCGAAGGAATGCCGCAGCACGTGCGCGGTGACCGACTTGGTGATTCCCGCTCCGCCCTGTGCCCGCTTGAGCGCGCGTGACAGCATCGCTTCGTCGAGATGGTGTCGCCGCCATCGTCCGTCACGCGGATCGCGACTGATCGTCCGGGCGGGAAACACATACTGCCAGCCCAGGTCCCGCGCGGCACTCGGATACTTGCGCGACAGCGCGTGAGGCAGCCACACCTCCCCCATGCCTCGCGCCAGGTCGTCCCTATGCAGCACATGGACGCGCTCCACCTCGGCCTGCAGCGCAGGGACCAGCGACCCCGGCAGCACCGTGCGCCGGTCCTTGCCGCCCTTCCCCTCACGCACCGTGATCTCGTTGCGCGCGAAGTCGACGTCCTTCACGCGCAACCGGACGCCCTCCATCAACCGCATGCCGGTGCCGTAGAGCAGGCGCGCCAGCAGCGCCAAGCGTCCGTCCATGTGCGCCAGCAACGCTCTTGCTTCTGTCTGCGACAGCACCGTCGGCACGCGCTGCGGCCGCTTGGCGCGGACCACGTCGTCCATCCACGGCAGCTTCATGCCCAGCACTTCGCGATACAGGAACAGCACTGCCGACAAGGCCTGGTTCTGCGTGCTTGCCGCCACCTTGCCTTCGACCGCCAACCGCGTCAGGAACGTCTCGACCTGCGCCACTCCCAACTCACGCGGATGCCGCTTGCCATTGGCGATAATGAACCGCCGTATCCACCCCACGTACGCCCGTTCAGTGCGAATGCTGTAGTGACCCACCCGCAACTTGCGGACAACGTCTTCCATCAAGCCACCACGTCGTACACCGACCTCGCCCGCAGATACCGCCCCGTCCTTGCCCTGATAATCCATAACCACCGCATTCCATGCGAATAACGCGGTCAACCTCGCACAGGGCAAACGCCACAACCATCAGACAAGTCACTGATCCCGCATGGGAAAACCCCGATTGACGCCCGCACGCCCTACCTGAATACTCGGCGTTATCACCCCAGAGTGGGGTCTACTAGGCGTTAGGCGCGCTATGGCAGTACTCGACATGTTGATAGCCACAGCAGTCTCAGACACGGACTTGCTTCGCAAGTTGGACGCACAAGGAGATCGCTTCAGCACTCCCCGCGACGTCGAGTTCTTGCTCAAAGCCCCCTCCGCGGACAAAGCAACGGTCGTCGCAGATTTCATCAACGATCACCAGTATGGCGTCGCCACAGCGCAAGGCCTGGAGGACTCGCCGAGTGTCCTTGTTGTCGTCAACATGCCAATTGAGCAGCATGCCATTCAATCCGTCTCCGGCTTCATGGCCTGCGTTTGTGAGTTGTTCGGACTCGATTACGATGGGTGGGGGTGCGCCGTCCAGGCGGCGCGCACCTAACAATTCATTCAAGCCGAACCCGCCTCGCGGGTCGGCTTAATTCAGGCGTTAGGTTGCATGGGAGCAATGCATTGACTGAAAAAGAGTTCTCGCCCACCAATTCACTGGAGCATGCGCTACTTGATGCGCAACAGGGCACTGGCTCGCCAGCAGCCTTTTTCGACCAACTACTCACTTCTCAAGTATTCGTCCTTCTAGACAAGGATATCGGCCCCGAAGGTCGCTGGGACCCGTCGATTAACATGTGCGTGCTGACAAATGCCGCAGGGGGGCCTTTCGTTGCAGCGTTCACCGCGCCAGAGCGGTCGACTCCTTGGCATGAGCACCTGCCTCAGTTTGGGTACGGCCTGCTCGTAAGCTTCACTTGGCTACTCCAGGGCTTAGGATCGGAAGTTGGCGTTGTCATTAATCCAGGGGGTTCGGTCGGCGTAGAACTGGCACCGGAAGCTATCGGCCGTCTCAAGCAGCAGGTTGCAGGCAACTCGGCTGCAACCTAACAATTCATTCAAGCCGAACCCGCTTCGCGGGTCGGCTTAATTCAGGCGTTAGGTGCCGCTTGTGAGGAATCGGCTATTCGTTCCAATAGCTATTGTTCTTCCGACTCTCCTTGTCGGCTGCCCGAGCGCGGACTACCCCACCTGTTCAAGCGCCCCTGTTACTCATCCCG
>NZ_JACVAK010000004.1 GCF_014851805.1 Pseudoxanthomonas sp. PXM02 | reverse complement strand
CAGCGATCCCACATCAGTGCCTTCTGGGTGTCGGTGTAGTAGATCCTTTTCCTGCGCTTCATCCGCAACACTCCTGCTGCCTACGCAGCTATCCGTGTGTTGCGTCGATCATATGAATCCGCGGTCGGAAGCGGACACTGAGCAACCGCACTTACCCGCTGGCCGCCGGGGGGGCCACTACGTAGTGGCAGGGGCACGAGCGCGTCGACATCGATAGGGAATACCGCACTGGTTGTGTTCAAGCAGTCACAATGCTGGTTGGACGCGCTCGGAAGATTCCTTTTCTCAGGAGCCAGGTCTTGGACTTCCCAAGACAGCTTCCAGCTCTGCGACCCTTTGCTCTAGCTCCACCTCGCGAGTGATATCGGAGAAGGCTCCGAACCATCGCTCTACTACGCCATCTACAATTTGAGGGCGCGCTCGGCTACGAACCCAACGCCAAGTGCCCACAGGCCACTCCACACGGAACCGCGTTTCGAACGGCAAGCCCGTGGGTAGCCAGGCCAACCAATGCTCACGAACCCGCGCGCGATCATCCGAGTTCATCCTCAAGTACCAGGAGTTAAGTCGGTCCTCGAGGCTACGGCCTTGCGGTTCGTCGGCCATCGGGCTGATATAGCTAAGTGAACCGTCCGGCTCGGCTATCCACATGACGGTCGGACTGAGTTCAACAGAGTTCCTGTACTGACGCTCGCTGTCGTGAAGTGCCAGCTCCGCACGCTTTCGCGCTGTTATGTCGAGCGATACGACCGAAAGACCAAGAAGCAAGCCTGCGTCATCCACGACTCTGTGGTGATAGATGAGGTAAATCTCCTGAGTCCCGGGAAACTGAAACTCCAGAGGATCTCCTTGCTCGCCAAGTAGCTTTCTATCGACGATCTCCTCAATCATCGTCGCCACTTCTGTACTAAAAATCTCCCGAATTGTTCTGCCCACAACTTGCTCGGGTGGCTTATCGAGCATTTTGCAAAACGCCCCGTTCGCTGCGACATGGCGTTTGGCGGTATCGACGAAACAGAGACCCACAGGCGAAGCCGTGTACAACGTTTCCAGCTGATACTGGCGGTGATATGGGGACAGGGTGACTGAACTTTCGACGCTTACCGGAGTCGCTCCCGGACCCAGAAAAAGATGCGCATCCTCCGCTGCAGCCGGCCGCCCAAATAGCCAGCCCTGGCCGTACTCGCAGCCGAGCCGCCTTAGAAAATCAGCGTGTTCCGGTGTCTCGACGGATTCGGCAACCACTGGAATTTCAAGAGAATGACCCAGCCCGACAATTGCAGAAATGATTCTTCTGCTATCAGCGTCGATGTCAATTCTTCGGATGAACCCACCATCTATCTTGATCTCGTCGAAATCAATCTCGTTGAGCCTTGCTAGGCTCGAGAAGCCCGCTCCGAAGTCGTCCAGGACGACCTTCATTCCCTTCTTCTTAAGTAATTGGACGGCACGCCTAACTGCCTGCTCGTCTTCAACCAGCTCCGCCTCCGTCATCTCAATTCGAACGCGGCTGAAAGCGAAGCCCGCTTCAGTAACTGCATCCGCTAGCAGGGTCATCGCCTGAACATCCTGCATCAGGCTGGGTGGGACGTTGAAGGCCAGGTAGAAATCATGGGGCCACGCGCTAGCTGAAGTGCACGCGCTTCGGATCAAGTTGTAGGTCAGAATTGCGAGAAGAGACTTTGCCTGTGCTGCGGGAATGAACTCTTCAGGGGAGACTGGACCGAGTTCGCTGTCAGTCCAGCGAGCCAACACCTCAAACCCGACCGTTCGGGTGGAACGAAGATGGACGATAGGCTGAAAGACGGGCGCTATGTGTTGGAAGCATACTGCCTCAGCAATACGGTCATGAACTGATCGGCGAACTATCACTTTACTGCCTCATCAATTCAGGGTGCTCAGTGTAAGTCAGCAGTCATCTTGTTAGTTCTGCTTAGCGATGGACGGTGCAAACGGCCCGTCTGAGGGACCCGTGCTCAACTAGATGTACGAGGCAGATTGTCTCAAGACATTGGGCAAGCACCCACGTGTACCAAGCATAGCCCATGCGTCACAACCCATCGCGCTGCACTTCTTTGGACGCGCGCACAGATTCCGATATGTGCGTTCAGTGCATCTGGGTCAAGCTATAGCCCGATAGAAGATGTCTTTGGGTATAGCGTTCGCGTTTCGATTTTCTTTGTATTGAGGTTGAAATGCGTAGGCGAGCACCAGGAGGCGCGTTCATGAGTACGCGTACGGAGTTCAGCGACGAAGACCTTCCACCTGTTCTCAGAAGACTAATTTCAGAAGGAAGACTTAGAGACTATGTGCTCATTGAGCTATACGCCGCGCCGCCATTGAGCATGGAGCGTCTAGTCAAGTTGCAGGCGGGAGATCTACTTCCCCGCCCCGACGATTCGGCTTCACTCTACTTTCTCCATGGAGGTGGACTTCGAAAGATCCATGTGGATGACGACGGACTGTTTGCTATCCGCGCATGGGTCGAACTCGCCAAGTTGGAAGCTACGGACTACCTGTTTCCTTCCGCGAGATCGATGCGTGGACACCTTTGCTCGAGGCAAGCTCGCAGGATCATTGCCGCGCAGTTCCATAGTGCTGACGGAACCATTGTTGACAGCGAGCAAGCTTGGAAAGCCGAACTAGGGAACAGCTTCAAGTGTAGAGTGAGCCGCCGGCCTTGGATCGAATGTGTAAGAGCTCAGTCTGGCGAGAAATGCGTCACGCACTGTGAAGGCATGCCAGCTCCAAAGGTCATACGGCCCTTCCGCAAGCACGGCGTCTTGAAGCCGATATAACCGCGCGAGCAAGAGTGAGTTCTAGCATTTGGAAATTCTCCCTAAGTATCGGCCATCGCAGGTACGACTTTAAGGATGCAGTTGCCGTGCCCTCCCAAAGTAGGGGTTCGAACAAGCCAGTCGGCCGACGTCCGCTGTCGACCGATAACGGACATGGATCTGGATTAATGGAGGCGCCTGCTTGATGGGCGCCTCCATTGCGTCAGTGATCAACGTCGAGCGTTGGCGACGGCCACGTTGCCGTGCCCGCCGTTGGATGTTTTCAAAAGTCCCAGCGGCCGGCGATGGAAAGAGGTATTGAGACGCGACTGCCGGTGTCGTTGATGGCCGCCAGACCGAGCCCGCCGATCGCGGAATCGTCGTCGGAGAGATCGTCGATGTAGTTCACCCCTGCAGCGAGTGTCATGCTGAAGCGCTCGGTGAACGAGATCTGTGCGCCGGCCTCAAGCCCCCCGCTCAGCGCCCAGCCCTTCTCGTAGAAAGGCGCATTCGGGATCGTGATCGCGGCGTCGGGGATCTCGAAGGTGGCCCGGATCACGTCGGTTTCGGTCGCACCCAGGCGTGCCGCAAAGAACGGCCTGACCCGGCCACCGCCGCGAAAGAAGCGCCGGTAACCCGCCTCCCACGTGTACGCGTCATAGCTCGAGAACCTTCCGAAGACGTCTAGCTCGGCATCGAGCGCCGGCACGTATGCCGCACCGACGCGCACGCGGCCTTCGTCGGCGCTGGTCTCCCTCGCCTGAAGGAATACTTCGCTCCGATCACTCAGTCCATAGCCCAGTTCCAAGCCCAACGACCTGGCCGTGCCGTAGATCTGCTCGTGGCTGCGGGAGCGAATGCGCAACTCCGCACTGACACCTGCAAGTGCGGGATTCAACGGACCGAGATCCGGCACCTGCGCCACAGCGCCGGAGTGGACGTCGCCGCTGATCGGCATGTCAACGCCGCCCGAAACCGACATGGAGAACTTGCCTTCTTCTGGACCTGCCGCGTAGACGGGGCCGGCCACCACCAACATCAATGCGCCAAGAATCTTGGTATTCATGTGCCACTCCCAGGGGTTGAGTCAGCTGCTTACTGTCTGTAAGCCAATCCGCTACGCGCTGACCGAAGGAGAAGATTCAAGGGAGAGCGCGAATGTAAGCGGGGTTTCAAAAGACCTCACGCGTTATGCACGTTGCTGTATCGGCTGGCGCCGCTAGTCGGCACACGTTGCTGCTTGCTTTGCAGCCGCATCTATCCGACACCGCCTTTCGTAAGCGCAGCACCAAACGTCTCACGCGCCGTTTGCTGAGGCAGGTCGTGTAATCCCTGCCGCTCGCATGACCGATCTCGCGTGTCCTTGTTGAAGGTTCTTCCCCTGAGTACTTACATCACAGGAACACAGACCATGAATACGCTTCGGCTTTGCTGCTATGCCCTCGTTACGGCAGCCCTCATCCCCGCATCCGCCTTGGCCGCGCCCACGGTCAATACGCTGGGCGGCGACACCCGTGTGCAGCTTTCCGGCGACTTTGTCGGTGCACTTACCTCCCTTGGTGTTTCAGTGCGTGCCTCTTATCCGGCCCGCTTGCGTGGGGCCAACGCCGCCTTTCCCATTCCGGGAGGCGAACTGGATCTGGGCAACCTGAAAGGCGAAGTGGATCATGCCGGCGGATTGTCCCTGCAAGCGGGCGGCACTCAGGTCAACCTCAGTAGCTACACCATCGATACGACCGGCGCTGCTCCAGTACTCACCGGGCTGGTGAAAGTCAATGACAGCGTGCTGGGACGGCTGCCGTTGTTCGACATCACGCTGGTCAGCGCTCCCATCGTCCGAGGGCTGCATTCGCGCGCGGGCTCGGTGCAGCTGAATGACGTGCAGCTGACTCTCAACGCCGATGCTGCTGTCGCGCTGAATACTGTCTTCAATGTCACCGCATTCCAGGCCGGATTGCCAATAGGGACCGCGAGGGTGAATACGTACTTCTACGAACCTTCGCCTTGAGGGTTCTTGCGTGGACGAAGACCGGGGGCGTACTCCCGGTCTTCCTACTATTGGACACGCTATGAGCGAGCGTCATACGCCTGTCGAACTAAGCGCTCCGCAGCGGCATGGCGTATTGCCCATCCTCGTCAATGTGCTGGGCAATCAACTTGTATGGCTGGTCGCAGTCATTGCAGCTGGGAAAGACATGGCGTGGCCGGGCGTACTGGCGAGCGCTGTCTTCGTCGGCCTTCATCTAAGAGTGGCGCGCACGCCTTTGGTAGAGCTCAAGTTGGTTGTAGCAGCCATCGGCTGCGGATTGCTGGTGGACGGCGTAGCCGGCTCACAAGGATGGCTGGTGTATCGCGCTGCCCCACTGGGTAGCGCGATCGCTGCACCCTGGATTCTCGCGCTGTGGGCGGCGCTGGCAGTCACCCTGACCGTGTCGATGCACGGTCTGCAGCGTCGGTTGTGGTTGGCGATGATAGTGGGCGGCATCGGCGGACCGCTCGCTTACCTTGCGGCGGCACGAGGTTGGGGATCTGTGGCGCTGGTAAATCCGGAATGGGTGGGTCTGCTTTGGCTGGGCTCGGCGTGGGCAGTTGCACTGCCCGGACTGCTCTGGGCGGCTCGTTACTTAACCGCTACCACCTTACGACGTCGCAAAACCTCATCTGCGTGATTCCAGGATCTCTTCTTTGTCGTCGGCATCACGCCAAGGTGCTCCACACTAGCGAGGCAGGCTGGAGCTCTGCACTCCTCTCGTCTCAAGTCCGTAACTTCATCTAGGAAGGTCTCATGACGCGTACGCAACAGGTGGTTGGCTTGGCTGGGTGGCTACTGCTTTGCTACGCCGCGGCAGGGGTCGGGGCGGTGGCCTCGGTACACGCGGACGTCTTCTATAAGAGTTTGACGCTGCCTTCGTGGGCACCGCCTGCGAGTGTCTTTGGGCCGGTGTGGACCGTGCTCTACGGCGCCATGGGTGTGGCCGCCTGGCTGGTGTGGCAAAACGGTGGCTGGGCGAAGCACCAAGGGGTGTTGACCCTGTTCCTAGCGCAGTTGGCAGTGAACACCTTGTGGAGCTGGCTGTTCTTTCATTGGCAACGAGGCGATTGGGCGTTCGCCGATATCGTCGCTCTATGGCTGCTCATCATCGCTACCCTGATCGGCTTTTGGCGGGTGAGGCGAAGTGCGGGGCTGTTGATGTTGCCTTACCTGGCCTGGGTCAGCTTCGCATCGGTACTGAATCTCGCCGCCTGGAAGCTCAATCCACTCGTGCTTGGTTGAGCAAGTACTTGGCTTGGTAGTAAAGAAGAAAGACTAAATATCTGTAGCCCTCGCTACACAGGGACTCGCAGGTCACTTTAGCTGGCCGAGAATGGGCCAATAGTAGCTGTATGCTCGGATATCTCAGGTTTTTAAGGGAGCGAAACGATGTCAATAAATGCCAAGCTGCCTCCTGAGCTCTCCTGGCGTCAGGAGTTGGATCAACACACGCTCTATTTGGATGACATTCCAGTTGTCCGTGTGGAGCCCATGGTTCGCGGCCTGATGGTTCGTACACTTGTTCATGGGCCACGCTTGAGTGCCCAAGAGATGATGGTTCGCTCGGTGGATCGCGGTAAGGTCCTGGCAAATCGCTGGGCAACGGCACGCCTTACCGTAATCCGGGAAACGTGCTCTAACTGCATCCAGCACGGAATAGACAGTAAGAATGAGGCTTCCGAACCGCCCTCTATTGCCCGCTGGCTTCAGACATGATCGGCCGTCCAGCGCTACGCAAAGACCCCCACATTCCCTCAGAGCGAGCTGTCAGGTGACAGGATCCATGGCAAATCGCATTCGTTAGGCCAGGTTGGATGCCTCCCTGACACAGACGCAGTTAGCTGAGCCTTTAGGCGTCAACCGAAGTGCAGTGGCGCAATGGGAGCGAGTAGAGGGCGGAACCCAGCCCAGTATTAGCCATCTCATCCAGATTGCTGAGATGACCCAGGTTGCTTTTGAGTGGCTGGCAACGGGACACGGAAATGCTCAAAAGCGCCGTCCCTCAAAACCACTTAAGAACGAGATCGATTACGCAAGAGACGCCTACGAATCTGCCTGTCTTCAGTCGCTCAGGCGAATACCTGCTCGCCGTCGCGGCTTGGTCGCTCATCTGCTGAGCGAGCTCACGAGTAGACGCTAGAACGAGCGGTTCAACCAGCCCGGGTACCCAGCGAGCATGATGTTCGCCACTCGCTCATCCATCAGGATCGCGCCGTTCAAGCGCATGTGATCTTCAATAAACTTCCGGCCGGCGGTATCCCGAGAGAGGAATCGCATGTCGGGTGCGCGATCCTTCAATTCGGAAGTGTGCGAGGCAGGTATCGGATCGTCAGCCGGGCACACGAAGTACCCACCGTCAACGCGGTAGAGGTTCAGTCTCATGGAGCGGCTAATGCGGTTCCCGGCCGCTAGGTGTACTGCAGGTCGCAGTAGATGGGGCGCACAATATCAAAGAGCCCTTGGCGAAACCTGAATTATTCAGGTTCGCGCTTTTAGCCAGATTGCACGAGCGGGTTGCCCCCTTCTGGCTGTGTAAAATCGCCTCCCGCAGGGCGTCTGCCCGGACATGGGAAAACCAGGGTGTCTTCGAAGTTAAGTGCGCTCGCCTACGTGAGTCGAGCAACCGAGCAGTTGGACAGCACTAGGCTCAGGAGCCTATTAACAGACGCTATCGAATTCAATGGAAAGCACGATCTTTCGGGCGCTTTGGTCTTCGACGGCTCCTGCTTTTTTCAGTACATCGAGGGACCCCGTGGCAGCCTATCCGAGGCAGTCTCGCGCATCCGCGCGTCTCGATCCCACTTAGTTCTGCTTCATCTCATGGACGGTCCGGTTGCCGCGCGGCGCTTCGAGGGATGGGAGATGTTTTACCGCGACGGCGCTGCGTCCGGGATCGAAGGGTTGAATTGGCTGCCAGGCAGGGAACCGCAAGGCGACCTCAAAAGGGATTTGGTTGCAAATTCACTAAGCTACTTCTGGCGTAACTTCGACAAGGATGTTTCGCCAGCCCGCCACATCTGAAAAGCGCCGGCCTCTGACCAAGAAGCCGGACAAAGTCCCGAGCGAATGGAGATGGAGCGAATCAGCCCGCCGCAGAAGCTAGCGGGGGCTGGTCGTTAGTGTCCTGACTTTGGCTGTGACTGAGGTCCGCGAGGCGATAGCCTGCACTTTGAACCGTTTGCAGAAGCGGACTACTGAAATCCTTATCGATTCCCTTCCGAAGATTGTAGAGATGGCTTCTCAGCACATCCGAATCAGGCAGGTCGTCACCCCAGATTTCGCGCTCGATCTCTCGACGGGTCACCACGCGTGGAGACTCGCGCATCAAGATCTGAAGCAATTGGGTGGCAACGCGCGAAAGATGAAGCTCTTTGCCCGCGCGTATCGCCCGCTGACTCGCGGGGTCGTAAGTGAGATCACCGACGCGCAAGGCTTTTCCACACAGTTGCTTACGGTTGCGACGGATGACCGCGCGCAGACGGGCCTCTAGTTCCTGCGCAGCAAAGGGCTTGGTGAGGTAGTCATCTACTCCGAGCTCCAACCCTCGGATCTTGTCCTCAAGCGTGTCGCGGGCCGTCACCATGATGATGGGGGTCGACATCCGGGACTCTTTCCGCAGTTTACGAACCACCTCCAGACCGTCCATACGCGGCATGTTGCCATCGAGCACGATCGCGTCGTAGCGGTTCTCCAGAGCTAGCCGATAGCCCTCAATGCCATCTACCGCATAGTCAACGTCCAGTCCCCTGGTCTCTAGGTAGCTGCCGACCGCTTCTGCAAGGATTCGATTGTCCTCAACAAGAAGGATGATCCCGGAATTAGACACGCTGTCGCCCCACCCCTGTCAGTTTCACTAAACTGAATCAAGGCTCGTCATGGCGATGTGAAGAAGACGGCGGCGACCCGAGACGTTGCCTTTGAGACTCACGGCCGGCGCGACAGATGGGAACCACCGCTCCCGGCTAGAAAATGGTGGTTGTGAGATATCGATCATCCCCACGGTCAAGCCAAGGATCGCACTTTCTTCTCCCGGTCCCACTGGCGCTTGCGTGCGGCCGCGATGAAGGCCTGCGTCAGATCGGCATCCATCACGCCGGCATCGCGACCGATGCCAGCCGCTTTCAACACAGGCTGCGCGCCGGCATCGGCGCCGATCGCTTTCAGGTGTCCGAACGCGTCGCGCACGAAGTCGACGGCGGCGGCTTCCTTGGCCAACCGCTTGCCCGCGTCGGGGGACAGGATCAGCGCCACCGCATCAAACAGCACCGACGGGGTACCGGCCAGTTGCCCGTCGGCCGCCAGACGCGAACCATCGTCCAGCGTCGCGCCGTCCAGCCGCGGGGCGACGATCTTGACGGTGGCGCCTTCGCGCTCGATCGCCTTCCCCAGCGCCTTGACCACGGCGGCATCCGAGCCATCGTCCACCAGCAGGCCGATGCAACGACCCTCCAGCGTGTCCCGCATCCGGTCGATGATGCGCAATGCCGGCGACGGCGGCAGGTCCTTCGGCTTGACGGCGGCAGGCGGGGCGTCCGGCAGCGACGTCATGCCCAGTCCATCGCGCACCCGTTCCGCCAGTGCCGGGTCGACGTGGCGAAGGTGACCGACGACGGCATCGCGCACATGCGGCGTCTGCACCTTGGACAACTCGAACACCAGCGCCGACGCGATGTGTGCCTGTTCGTGCTTGCCCTGGCTGCGGAAGAACAGGCGTGCCTGGCTGTAGTGATCGGCGAAGGACGCCGGCCGGAGGCGTTGCTTGCCGCCCGCCTCCGTCGTCGTGGCATGGCTGCGGAACCCCTGCGGCGTCTCGCGCGGCGAATCGGGCTGCAGCGAACTGGGCTCGTAGTTGACCCGCCCTTTCGGAACGGACATCTGCATGTGGCCGTCGCGTTGCAGATTGGCGAAGGGACACTTCGGCGCGTTGACCGGGAGCTGGTGGAAGTTGGGACCGCCCAGGCGCGAGAGCTGGGTATCGAGGTAGGAGAACAACCGCCCCTGCAGCAGCGGATCGTCGCTGAAGTCGATACCGGGCACGATGTTCGCCGGGCAGTATGCCACCTGTTCGGTCTCGGCGAAGAAGTTGTCGGGCCAGCGGTCCAGCACCATGCGGCCGATGATCGTCAGCGGAATCGTCTCTTCGGGGATCAGCTTGGTCGGGTCCAGATGGTCGAACGGAAATCCGTCCGCCTGTTCTTCCGTAAACAGCTGCACGCCCAGATCCCACGCCGGGAACGCGCCGGCCTGGATCGCCTCGAACAAGTCGCGTCGGTGGAAATCGTTGTCGGCGGCCTGCAGCTTCAGCGCCTCGTCCCACACCGTGGACTGGATGCCGAGGACAGGACGCCAGTGGAACTTCACGAAGGTGGAGCGTCCCTGCGCATCGAGCAGCCGGAAGCTGTGCACGCCGAAGCCTTCGATGGTCCGCAACGAGCGCGGGATCGTGCGGTCGCTCATCGCCCACATGATCATGTGCATGGTCTCCGGCGTCAGCGACACGAAATCCCAGAACGTATCGTGCGCACTGCCGGCCTGCGGAAAGCCGCGGTCGGGCTCCATCTTCACCGAGTGCACGACGTCGGGGAACTTCATCGCGTCCTGGATGAAGAACACCGGGATGTTGTTCCCCACCAGGTCCCAGTTGCCCTCGCCTGTATAGAACTTGACCGCGAAGCCGCGGACATCGCGCGGCGTGTCCACCGAGCCCGCGCCGCCGGCCACCGTGGAGAAGCGCGTGAATACGGGCGTGCGCACGCCCACCTCGCTGAGCACCTTGGCCGTCGTGTACTTGCCCAGCGATTTCTTCAGTTCGAAATAGCCGTGCGCGGCCGTGCCCCGCGCGTGGACGATCCGCTCGGGAATGCGCTCATGGTCGAAGTGGGTGATCTTCTCCCGCAGGATGAAGTCTTCCAGCAGCGTCGGCCCGCGCGGCGCGCTGCGCAGCGAGTTCTGGTTGTCGGCCACCGGGATGCCCTGATTGGTGGTCAACGGCGGATGCCGCCCGCCCGCCAGGTCATGGCGCTCGTCGCCGCCGCCACGCGTCGCCGCCTGCGTCTTGGATGTCTTGGCTGTCTTGGGGGTACTGGCGGGCTTCTTCTGGCTGGCCATGGCATATCCGTCCGGAGTCGAGGGGGGAACGTACGGGGGCTGGCGCGAGCGTCGCGTCGCGGACGATCGGCGAGCATGCTGTGTGCGGCCGCCAGCCCGGCACCGAGCCGTCGCTGCATCCGGCCGGATCCTCGCCCATCTGCTACGCGCATCTTCCACAGGCGGCGTGACTACGATGTGCACTCTGGATTGTCGCGCGGTAGCTGAAAGCGTTGCACCTAGTTGCCGGCCGCATTGCTTGAGGCCTCGTAAAGCTTCGATGTTCGCAGTTCGGCCGGACCAGACCTTGCCTATGCCGGAGGCGTAGCAGAAGCCAGCTAGGCGTTGACATGGCATCTACACGAACTCCGTAACGTTCAGCTTTCACACTCACCAGATGGAGGATGAAAGCCATGTCCACTAGCGTCCAGCTGCCGCCGGACTACGTCTGGGAAGAAGACAACGGTGAGCAAATCCTCTCTCTCAATGGTTATCCCCTCGTGCGCGTCGCCCCTGTAGGGTCGGCCTGGCGAGTCGAGACGCTACTGGAGGTTCCGGATATCACGCCTCAGCAGGTGGCTGTGCGACGTGCGGAGTACGGAAGGGGCTGGGCCAACCGTTGGGTGTTGCAGCGTCAGCGGCTTATAGCTCCGGCATGCGGACGCCCGGAATTGGCACCGCCCGTGGTCCATGGACCGCCCCGCCGGATCTTTGCTTGGCAAATGCCCAGTTGGGCGCGAGCATCTTGACGGGGCATTCGATCTGGTCGCTCAAGTCGTCAACTGCATTTAAGGACAGGGCTCGCACTCTGCATGGTGTTGGCTTGAGGGGGCACGGCTTGGAAGCGACCGGAACAGGCGTGATTCCGCTATATGCCTCTACCAACCGTTTTGCCGGCCAAGTTCACGAAGATGCGATGCGGCGACCGCTGTCGTGAGGACGTGCTCAAATTCCGTTGCGTCTGAGTAGATCATAGAGGCGGCGGCCTAATCGGTTGGCACGTGTCGGCGATGCGTTGACGCTAGCACTACATCCAACGCGAGAAAATTCCTCAAATCACTCGCAGGAAATCAGCATGAACACGTCTCTGGCGCCCAGCTTCTATTGGCGCGAGAGCCCGCATGATGGCGACCCGTTCAAGGTCAACCCCCATCGCACGGCCCACACGCTTTACTGCGCCCAGCATCCGATCGCTCGAGTACAGCCCTCGGGCTTAGGGCTTGCTGTCCACTTCCTGGGTCAGACTATCGACACCCCCGGTCGACCTGTGGCGGTCCCGACGGTCAAGAGGGGGAAAGTGTTTGTAGAGAACTGGATCCGTGATCGAGAAGCGAGTGTGATCGCTGCGTATCAGGCACAGCAATTCCCCTACCTCTCAGGGCCGTGCGGCTCGCTTTCAACCGCTCGCAAATGCGTAGGCCCGTAGTCACCGCCTTAGTCGCGATGAAATCTGAGCTCAACTGGATCAATCTTGGAGCTCATTCGCGAAGGTCAATCTGAGTTCCAACTGCGCGAGTGCATAGAAGATAAAGGCCTATGCCAGGATACGCGGCGAGGTCTAAGACCGTCTTTCCTGAGACAACGAAATCTCCCCGCTGCGCATGTAGTCATCGACTACGCGAGCAGCGGGGGAGGCATGAAGCCCTTAATAGCGACGCGCTCACACGAAACGCATCGCGCCTGCAAGCTCAGCGGGCAGCAATCTTCAAGCCTGCCGATTCCACTGTCTTGACGCCCTTAATTCCACGAGCAACCTTCAGCGCCTTGTCCTTCTCAGCCTGAGACGAGATGGTGCCCGAAAGGGTAACCACGCCGTTGACGGTCTCGACCTTGATTTCCGTGCCGGGCACATTGGAGCTGGCCAGCAAATCAGCTTTTACCTTCGTTGTAATCCAAGTGTCATCGACCGGCTGGGCCGACTCCTTGTGCTGCGAGTGTTCCGCCGTCGTTTTTGGCTTATCACCTTCTCCGTAGGCGGAAGCCAGGCCTGGCATCGCGAGCACTGCAACTGCAAGCGCGGAAAGCGTCATGTTCGAAATTTTCATCAGTCTTCTCCAAGGTGTGAGGTCTAGAATTCGTAGTCCTCAGCGTCGCCCTCGATTGCAGCGCTTCGGACTTGCAGGCTGACCCCCAACCTGTAGCTGCACCGTGAATTCTCTCGCTTAAGCTGAACGGGTGCCTTTCACGGTCGGATGACGATTGGTGAAGCAAAGTCAGTAAAGATGACTTAAGGGAAGGTAGTGCCATGTCTGCTTTTGCACTCGTTCTAATCGTCGAGGACGACCATTTCGTCGCTGAAAGAGTAGGCAGCTACCTGGAAGCCAGAGGGATGCAAGTCGACTATGCCCATGACGGCGCGGAATGCTACCGACTAGCAGCCGAGAATCGATACGACGCGATTGTTCTGGACGGACATCTTCCCCGCCTAGATGGTTTAGAGATCGTGAGAATGCTCCGGAACGAAGCTCGCATCTCAACGCCGATCATCATGGTGACAGGCAGAGATCAATTAGAAGACAAGGTCGATGGCTTGGAACGAGGGGTAGATGACTACCTGACGAAGCCGTTCTCCACACGCGAGCTGGAAGCGAGACTGATCGCAGTGATTCGTAGGAATCGTCGGGAGATCGGGCGTGAGGTGCTCAGAGTAGGAGATCTATCGTTTGATCCGGCTTGCCATCGCATTCAACGAGGAGGTAAGGAGATTGAGCTGTCACCCTCCGCTACCAAGCTTTTGAACATACTAATGCGAGAGTCGCCCCGGGTTGTAAGCCGTCGAGAGATCGAACGCGAGCTCTGGGGGGATGCCGTCCCAGATTCCGATGTTTTGCGTAGCCAGCTCTACAACCTCAGAAGGGTGATAGATCGTGGCTTTGAGAATCAGCTCCTACATACAGTACAGAGTTCTGGCTATCGCATCGCCGACCTTGACGCCACTCGCAAAAGGCCGGCATCCGCGTTGGCGGCATATAGATCTTCGAACTCAGCGATGAGTGCAGATACCTTGCTTTCTGATTCTATGGGCAGCGCGCACTAAGCATCAGCGTGCGCTGATCTTTTGTTTCGGCGTTCGCGCATGTTCTCCACCCCTGCGACGCATCTCTGATAATTGTCAACTTAGAAGCGACGAAGGTGGTGCGCGTTGCCGCCCTGCGTATGCACAGCAATCACTTCTAGAATGAAGGCCTGCTCCTGGGATCTAGAGACTGAAGCTCAGCGCGACAGCTATGGCTGATCAGCGCTACACATGTCCGCTATAGGCCAGAAGCGGACTCTGAGCCGGAGGCTTACCCCAACATGCCCTCGACGGGTGCCATCTTTTAGTCCATCACGCCGGTTCGGCCTCCGCAATTTCCAGCTGCCATCGAGGATGGCTTGGTGCGATACATGCAGACGGTGTAGTTCCAACCGGGAACGGTCCTTCAGGCGACGCGCGATTTTCCCACAGATGCCAAGGGTCGCCGCGCTCCCTCCCGAAAAGACTGCCCAGCCGGCGAAATGTACGCACCCGCTGCGCCGCGCGACCGACTACTCGCTCTCCTTCAGCAGGGCCGGGCGAGCGTCGTACCAGTCGCGCGCACCGACGATATGCATCTTTCGCTGTCCGTCATGCAGCTCCATGCCCATCCCGAGCAAGCCCCAGCGTGCGTAGAGGTCGCCCGCTGGCGCGCCCGCCGCGATGCGCATGCGCGCCTTCAGGTCGAAGCGTTCGTTGCTGGCTTCGACGCGGTCCAGCACGATCTCTCCGCCGCGAATGCGCAGATCGCCAGTGGCCCGCGCCTGGCCAGCATCGACCAGGTTGCCTACCCATCCAGGGAAAGCGTCGTGCTCTGCGAACAGGCCCAGCAGCACGCTGGCGTCGCGCATCTCCACCTGGCCGCGGCCGGCCACTTCGAACGGTTCCTGCCAGTCGATCTCCCCTTGCGTTAGCCGCATGCGTGCCCACCAGCCGGCATCGGCGCCGGACGATTCCAGCCGCACGCCGTCCAGATGCACCGCCATTTCGTCGAGAGCATAGCGACGCCCGCCCTTCGCAACCCGCGACAGACGGCTGTCCAAGACTAGGTTGCCGGCTAGGCGCGACGGACCCAGCGCAAAGCGCACGTCCTGGCCGCGCATTTGCATGCGTCCACCGAGCATTTCGCCGGCATGGTCCAGGCGGATGTCGGCGCTGGCGCTGGCGCTGCCACCGAGCAGTCGCGCGCTCTGGGCAGGCATGTAGCGGTTGTAGCTGCGCAGGTCCGGCACCTGTGCGTCTACGAAATGCAGGTGCGCATCCAGGTTCTCGTGGAACTGGGCCAGTGGACCGGTGGACAGCAGGTCCAGGCGCAGGTCACGGCCGCGCAGGTCGATGCTCTCCGGAGCCGCGATGGGAGCTAAGGTGAATTGCTGCATCACAATCGCGATGGTGGTGTGCCGTGAGGCGTCGTCCTCGCCACGCATGCGCAGGCGTGCCCGGGCCTGCCCACTGAACCGGTTGTCGAGGACGCGCGCCTGCAGCTGCGCATCCTCCACGTCGACGCGGCTGCCCGCCTGCATTGCGCCAGCGTCCAGACGCACGTCGGCATCCAGGTTGGCGCGGCCGTTGATCTCCAGCCACGGGATGTCGTCCAGGAACACGTCGATCCAGCGCAGCGGCATCGCCGGCCAGCGGGTGCGCACGGTGCCGCCCAACGCGCGCAGCGGCCGCAGCCAGTCGTCTGGGCCAAGGCGGCGATCGTCCACGCGCAGGTCGGCCGCCAGCCAAGGCGCGCCCTCGGAGGTGGGCGGCATCCGTGCCGCCAACGCGATCGCTTCGCGCCGAGTGCGCAGGGCCACGCCCAGCGGATGCCGCACTGCCTCCCCGTCGACGCCGCGCGAGAAGACCGGCGCCGACCAGTCCAGCCAGCTGTCCGGCATCAGCGCGCCGCGGCTCAGGGTCAGGTTGGCTCGCAAACGGCCCGTGGCGCCGCGGGCACCCAGCGGTAATGCCTGGCCGTGGTGGGCGACCAGGTCGATGCCCGGCGCCGGGCCGTCCACCCGCATGCGCGCGTGCATGAGTCCCACTTTCTCGGCCCCGTGCGCGCGCTCGCGCGTGTGCAGGGGCAGCGAGATCTCGAAGTCCAGCCGCCCGTCGCGCATCACCTCGACCTCGCCCACCTGCAGGATCGCATCGGGCATATGCAGGGTAGACGGGCCCACTTCCATCGCCCCGCCCTGCAGCCGTTTGCGGAAGACAAAGCGCGCCTGCCCATGCCCGCGTACGCGGGCATCATAGAAATCCATGCGCAGCAAGCTGGGGGTGGTGATCGCGTCGAAACTCAGCTCCCACGGCAGCTTACCCGGGCGTTTGATGGTGGGTTTATCCTCGGCCACGCGCTGCACGTGCACCGAGACGTCCGCGGCACGGATAGTGCCGAAACCCACTTCGCGCCACAGCAGCGGCACCAGCTTAATCCGTCCGTCGGCACGGGGACTGGCGACAAACCAGCGGTTGGTACGTGCATGGCCGCCCAGGACCACGCCGTGGGCATGGATGTGTCCCGGGTAGGCACTAAGGGCCCAGTCCCACCGTGCCTGGAATCGATCCGGCTTGCGGTTGATGACCTGCTCGCCAATGGACGTGTTGAGGAACACGTTGGCGGCCAGCAGGTACACAAGGTACAGCACCAAAAGCACAGAGCCGGCGCGGCGCAACGAGCGGCGGTGTCTGCAGCACCACGAGTTGAAGGATTCCATGAACATGCGCCAAGTATTACCGAGCCGCCGTGAGGATGGCCTGCAAAAGGGGCGTTCGCGCGGCGATCACCCCTCTTTGCGGTGCAGGCGACGGGCATGGGCATGCGGACGCCGTTAGTGGATACGTAACCTCCCAGCGCGAAACCCGGTCTCAGCTTCAGTAAGGGGCTTGGTTCGCGAGGCTGCTTCTGACCCGCGACTCGGACCATGGCTCTCGGACTGGATCATTACCCTGCATTTCGGTTCAGTGTGGGGACTACCAATGAAACTATTGGTCAGCGCAATCGGTGTCATCATTTGCATACTGAGTTTGACCGTCGTTGTCGCCTGGTGGCGAGAGGCGCACGGTCAGAGACGAAGGCTGGAAGGTCCAAGCTTGGAGGGGCTCGCCGCTAGGTGTATGTCAGCTATCGGCCAGAAGCGGACATGCCACCTTGCACCGAATTACGTTCATCCGGCGATGACCTATCTCTGAATCAGAGGCTCGAGAGAGGCATCTGAAATTCGAAGATCGTGCCGCTGTCTTCAGCGGACATGACGTGTAAGGTGCCGTCGTGCGCGATGGCGATCTGGGATGCGATGTACAAGCCAAGACCCAAACCCTCTTCCGGTCGAGCGGCCCCCTGGCGATCGAATGGTTCGAATATGCGTCCGATCTTGGTTGGCGGAATCGCCCCGCGATTGGCGACACTGAGACAGAACACGCCGTCCTCCGTGCTACTGATGACTTGTATGACTGACTCCGGGCTCCCATGGATCACCGCGTTGATAAGCAGGTTGCTCAATAGCTGGGAAATTCGATACTGATCGCACAAGACCCTCTCCGTAATGTCGGTCGATGAGGTGAATGTGCGCTCAGGATGTGCCTGCCTGATTTCGTCGATTACCGCATCCAGGCTACGTGCGAGATCCTCGTTCACTTCCTTGCGCACAAGCATTCCCCCACCTAGGCGCCCGCGCGCAAAGTCCATGGTGACTTCAACGAGCTCGTATATGCGCGCCGCACTTTGCTTGACATGACCAACAAGCTTGAGTTGCTTCTTGTCCAGCTTACTTGTACCTATGATCTCGGCCGCCATGGTTATTGACTGCAATGGGTTGCGGAGATCATGAGCCAGGACAGCAATGAACTCTTCGCGGAGTTTTGCTACCCCGTTGGCGAGCAGTAGGCTATTCTTCGACTCGTCGAGATCGAGTCTTGACTGCGCGAGCGACATCTCGCGTGACGTTGCCTCCGAACTCGCGCGTGTCCGGTCATCCGCACTGTCGACATGCAAGCCGTACAGGTTGGCAAGCCTCTGCATGGATTCCACCTCTTTCATGGAGATGGGGCGAGGATCCGGATCGAAGGCGCATAGCGTTCCAAATAGCGCGCCATCGCGAGTTACCAAAGGCACGGCCACATAACTCCGAAAGCCCATAGTCGCGGGAATGTAGTCATGGTCCAGGCTCGGACCCTTCTCCGCGTCGGAAATGCAGAGGGGGGTGCGTGTATCTTTTACCTTCTTGCACAAAGTAAGTTCGGCATCGAGTCGGGTGCCCCTCCGGATGCCATAACCGGCTCGATCAATAGCATCGAGCGCGATCCAGCTTTCGCGTGTGACGCGAGCGGCCACCGCGCACCGCATCCCGGTAATAACTGCAACAAGCTCCAGGATGTCGCGACTTCCCGTAGAGGAAGTCACGACAGACCCCTCAATCACTGCCTCGCTATGCATGCTCTTCCCCTTGGACTACGAGGAAGGTGCGCTACTTAAGGATCACTGTCCAATCACAGGTCAAGCGAAACTGAATCGTTAAGCTTTGTGCGCAACAAAGCGGGTGCGTCTTACTCGATCCGAAAGGCAAATCGAAACCGTCGCCTATTCGTCGGGACTTATCGACGCTCGACTGGCGCCGCAGCTTGATAGAGAGTGGCATATGCATGGCGAAGACCCTCCTTGTCCTTCCATGTGCATCGCCTTGCAAGCCGGCTCCCTTACGCTACAGGTTTGGGGCTCGGCTGCTTCAATGCATTTGCAAGCGCGGCATCCGCATCCGGCGAACCCTTCCATTGATCATATTCCTCGTCCATGACGGCCAACTCTTCCTTGGAAAACAGCTTCCTGGCCATCTTGAACATCGTGGTTTCCTCTTCCTTGGCATGGTGATCAACAAACTCGCCCAGCACCTTGGCAGACCCCGCGAACTCGACCGAGCCGGTGTCTTTCGTCTTCAGATCCGGCAGCACCGCAAGTTCAACCGCGCGATGCTCCTGCAATGCTTCCGCGTGCGACTTGAGACCCTCCCTATCTGCTCGCGCTTTGAATGCCGGGTAGAACACGAGCTCTTCCCACTTGGCATGCGGGATCAAACCGCTCTCGATCTCGTTAAGTATGTGGCCGCGTGACTTCTTCGCCCGATCAGTGGTCTTTTCCATATCGGCGAATAGCTGGCGAAGTTCATCGTGCTCGCTCTTCAACGTTTTGAGGATGTCGCGCATCTGGCTAGTTTCCTGTTGATGGGTAAGCAGCATGCGCCTATCGGGTGAGCGCGGGGTGACGAGTTCGGAGTAGCGAATCCTAGAGAGATGTCGAGGCGGGAAGAAAGCCGCACGCAACCAGGTAGCGCGTAGCATCCTCCCGGATCCGTATCTGATGTTCTCGATCACCAGAGGCAAGCAGGGGCTTCATGGCACTTTCCAAGCGTGCACGCAGCGCCTCGTCACGAAGTCCGGCTCCATGCATCGCGCGAGCTTCAGTCTCGAATGATTCCCATGCCTCGTTGGACCAAAGAGGCGTCATGTTCTGCGTGGCGTCCAGTCAGCCAGCTCCCTGGCATAGGAAAAGCGCGGAACTAAGTACGGCAGCAGCGGCACGAGATCGTCTCGTCCGCACGCATGGGCGATGATGTGCTGCCGCTCCATCGTCCAGCTCTCTGCCTTCAATTTTCCAATCTCGACGGTTCGCACAGCGAACCGAAGCGGCGTAAGACCAGGGGCTTTGAGCAATGATCGGAGCACCCAAACGTCGCGATCAGGGTCAATTTGTATGAGGGCGTGTTCGCCCAGATGCAGGATGTGCTGATCTCCCTCCTGCCGCCATTCATACTCCAGCGAGAGCTTACGAGTGCTAGGCATGTGCAGGATACCTACGATGGGACAAACCACACTACGCCGTCGTCGTTGCGCTACCGTGAGGACGCCGCATTGACGACCGACGACATTTCCCGTCGAGGGGCAAACAACAACTGGGGCAACAACTGACGAAAGACTACCGCCCGTCGGTCCAGCGAACGGACTGTAGACTGCCGTCTAGCCCTAAGGCTGCACACGGTCGTCATGTTAGTCGGCGCATGGTGAGTTACCGACAACCTTGTCGGTGGAGATGCATCATGAGCAGCATCAAGAGCAGACCGGACCAACCACAGCGAAAGACGCCCGCGGCAGTCGCCGGCGAACGACCAGAAAAGGCCGTAACGGGTAAAGATATGAAGCCCGCTAACTCGCCAGGGAAGGGCCAGCAGCGCAATCCCAGCAAGCGATCCTGAGCGGGAAAGCGATTCGACATCGCTTTGGCGCTGGCCGTCGTTTTCGTAAACGTCCAGCGCCGGATTCAGCACTCGGCGAGCCGCACTCATGACCGTAGACCATACCAGCGCGGCTGGTGCGCTCATGAAGAAGATCTGCTACCAACTGACGCCTTCGGCCAGCACCACCATGTCGCCTTGCTCCCGCTGTTCCAGGCCAAGCCCTGGCGGACAACCTTGCGCCTACTGCTTGACGAGCGAGCTCGGGAAACTGATAGAGAATCATGGGGCGGCGGTGCGCTGGCTCGAATCTACCAGGCAAACCACCCAGGACGAGAACACGGTCCTTAGATACGCCCGTCAACTTCCTGAAGTCGGCTGACCATAGCCGCTCCCCAAGGGAGGGCAAGTACGCAAGGATGCGTCAAATGCATGCCCGCCAAACCTAGAGTGAGCTGGATATGAGAACGCCATCGGAGATTCGCTCTCTGTTGCAAGAAAGCTTGGCTCGGCTACGAGATGGTCAGGTCGGGAATCCTCGCGAGTTCCTGCAGAAGCTGAGAATCCATCTGCTGTGTGACGTGCCTGGAGAGATGGAGCTCAGCATTCTTGAGGGTTTGGCACTGTTGGACGCTAGGTTTGACGCCCAGGCGTCTGAACTATTCACTTTGAGTGAGCTAGCGCCTCCGCCTGACTAAAACCCTTATGCAGAGCGCCGCCAAGCTTTCAACTGTGGATGTCCGCTTTGGGTCGGTAGCTGCCATCAGCGTCGATCAAAGCCACGTAGCTTCACATGATCGAGCGGATTCTCTGACCGCGCCCAGCTTTACGTTCGCCATGGAGTTCTGTCCAGCGAGTTGGGAGATGTCCAACAGGCTGGCGGAGGTGCCCAGTTCATTTGGTGCCGCTGCCCAGAGTGTTTGGCGGCGATGTCCAGCATGCTTGTGGATGAATACCCAGGGTCTTAACCCTCTCCCGGCCATCCGAGCCTTGTGGAGTGTCGCAGGACGGTGAAACACCAATCACCCTCTTCAGGTAGGGCGTTCTCTGGCGATGCCAGTCCAATACTCAGGACCGAATCTCGTAGGGACTCGACTATCCACGCGACATCTTCGATCGTTGGGAAATGCCGCGAGATCGTCACGGCCCTTCGCCGAAGAGCCAGCGGGAGTGACTCGTCCTGGGCGATGTCGATAAAGAAGCCACCGGCCCACAGCAGCGCCCTAGTTCTCTCATCTGGCATGGTCATGCTTGATCCCCGTTCTAGAACGTTTCGAAGACCATCCCCCATGCTTGTCGCGCAAGCTGAGACTAAACGGAACATGCTTGGCATACAGCGAGCTGCATGCCCCACGCAATGAGCTGCGATGTTGCTTGGCAGCCCTCGGGCCTGTAGATGGCTACCGACCCCGGGGCAACTCACTCGTACACGCACTTCTCGTGAGTTGGACCATCTATTAGTTCGAACCTCCAAGCTAGTTGGACCAACTATTAGCAAGTTGGACCAACTATTAGCTCGTACCATTTCCGGCATTGCAGGGTGCGGTTACTCCACCGTCACCGACTTGGCGAGGTTGCGTGGCTTGTCCACGTCGGTGCCGCGCGCCAGCGCGGTGTGGTAAGCCAGCAGCTGCACCGGGATGGTGTGCACGATGGGGCTGAGCACGCCGACGTGGCGCGGCGTGCGGATCACGTGCACGCCTTCCGATTCGCTGAAGTGGCTGTCCTGGTCGGTGAACACGAACAGCTCACCGCCGCGCGCGCGCACTTCCTGCATGTTGGACTTCACCTTCTCCAGCAGCACGTCGTTCGGCGCGATCACCACCACCGGCATGTCGGCATCGACCAGCGCCAGCGGACCGTGCTTCAGCTCGCCGGCCGGATAGGCCTCGGCGTGGATGTAGGAGATTTCCTTCAGCTTGAGCGCGCCTTCCAATGCGATCGGATAGTGCAGGCCGCGACCGAGGAACAGCGCGTCCGACTTCGGCGCGAAACGCTCCGCCCACGCCGCGATCTGCGGCTCCAGGTTCAGCGCATGCTGCACGCTGCCCGGCAGATGGCGCAGCTGCTCCAGGTAGTCGGCCTCCTGCTCCGGCGTGACCTTGCCGCGCAGCTTGCCCAGCACCACAGTCAGCTGGAACAGCGCCGCCAGCTGCGTGGTGAAGGCCTTGGTCGACGCCACGCCGATCTCGGCACCGGCGCGTGTGTAGCAGACCAGCTCGCTGGCGCGCGGGATCGCGCTTTCCGGCACGTTGCAGATCGACAGCGTGTGCTGGTGACCCAGCGACTTGGCGTACTTCAGCGCTTCCATCGTGTCCAGCGTTTCGCCGGACTGCGAAATGGTGACGATCAGGTGCTTCGGATTCGCATACGCAGCGCGGTAGCGGTACTCGCTGGCGATCTCGACGTTGCACGGCAGCCCCGAGATGGCTTCCAGCCAGTAGCGCGCCGTCATGCCGGCGTAGTAGCTGGTGCCGCAGGCGAGGATCTGTACGCCCTCGATATCGCGCAGCGCCGCTTCGGCGTTCGCGCCGAACAGCGCCGGCGAGAAGCCGCCGTCGACCACCGCCTCGATGGTGTCGGCGATCGCGCGCGGCTGCTCGTGGATTTCCTTCTGCATGAAGTGGCGGTACGGGCCGAGCTCCAGCGAGGCCAGCGACACGTCGGAGACGTGCACGTCGCGTTCGACGGGCTGGTCCTTGCCGTCGAACACCTTGACGGCTTCGCGCGTGACCTCGGCGGTGTCGCCCTCTTCCAGGAAGATCACGCGGCGCGTGGCCTGGATGATCGCCGAGACGTCCGACGCGATGAAGTTCTCGCCTTCACCCAGGCCGATCAGCAGCGGGCAGCCCATACGGGCGCACACCATGCGATCCGGTTCCTTGCGGCTCACCACGGCCAGCGCGTAGGCACCCGTCAGTTCCTTCACTGTGCGCTGCAGCGCGCCCAGCAGGTCGTCACCGCCCTTCAGGTGATGGTGCATCAGGTGGGCGATCACTTCCGTGTCGGTCTGCGACTCGAACACGTAGCCGAGCGCGCGCAGCTTCTCGCGCTGTTCCTCGTGGTTCTCGATGATGCCGTTGTGCACCAGCGCCACGCCGTGGCTGATGTGCGGATGCGCGTTGGCTTCGGTGACGCCGCCATGGGTGGCCCAGCGCGTATGCCCGATGCCCAGGCTGGCATTGAAGCCCTCGGCGGCGGCGGCGCCCTCCATCTCGGCCACGCGGCCGGTACGGCGCACGCGGCGGACGTCCGGTCCGTCGACCACCGCGATACCCGCGGAATCGTAGCCCCGGTATTCCAGCCGCTTCAGTCCCTCGATCAGTACCGGTACCACGTCGCGATCGGCGATCGCGCCCACAATTCCGCACATAGGCCTGTGTCTTCCATCAGAGTCAAACGAGTGGACATTCTACGTGTCCGGTACTGGACAGGCCCTGTCCGCACGGTGTCCGCGGACACCCGGACAGTCGTCCGCACTGGACAACCCCCTTTCAAATCAACCGCTTGCGTTTGGCACGCATCCTGCTGATACCTGCAGGTCATTCCAAAGAACGCATGCCACCGATGATTCGGGACACCTCCGCGCAAGACCGAGTGCTCAGCTCCTCGCAGATCCGTCCGGCCTGGCGCCGCTGGGTGTGGCCCGCGGCCGGTGCCGCCCTGCTGCTGGTCGGCATCGTCTTCGCCGCCCGCGGCTGGCTGGCGGGGACGGCCTCGGTGGACGGCGCGCGACTGCGCATCGCCGAGGTAACCCGCGGCGACCTGGTCCGCGACATCGCCGCCGACGGCCGCGTCATCGCCGCCAACAGCCCCACGCTGTATGCCATCGCCGGCGGCGTGGTCACCCTGAAGGTGGTCGCGGGCGACAAGGTCACCCAGGGCCAGCCGCTGGCCGAGATCGACAGCCCCGAGCTGCGCAGCAAGCTGGCGCAGGAGCAGACCACGCTGGCCGGTCTGGAAGCCGAGGCGAGCCGCGCGATGCTGGACGCCAGCGTCACCCGCGCCAACGCGCAGAAAGCGCTGGATCAGGCCGGTATCGAACGCCAGGCCGCCGAGCGCACGCTGCAACGCTACCAGCGCGGCTACGACGGCGGCGCGGTGCCGCAGGTCGACGTGCTGGAGGCGCAGGACAACCTGCGCAAGAGCGAGATCGCGCTGTCTCACGCGCAGAAGGATGCCGGCCTGCAGGGCCAGGGTGCCGGTCTCGATGCACGTAACAAGCAGTTGCTGGCCGAGCGCCAGCGCGCGGTGGTCGCCGAAGTACAGCGCCAGGTCGATGCGCTGACGCTGCGTGCGCCCTTCGATGGCCAGGTCGGCCAGGTGCAGGCCGTGCAGCGCTCCAACGTGGCGATCAACGCGCCGGTGCTGAGCGTGGTGGACCTGTCGGTGTTCGAAGTCGAAATCAAGGTGCCGGAGAGCTTCGCGCGCGACCTCGCCATCGGCATGCCGGCCACGCTGACCAGCGCCGGCCAGCCGTACCCCGGCGAGATCTCCGCGGTATCGCCGGAAGTGGTGGGCGGCGAAGTCGTCACCCGTCTGCGCTTCTCCGACAAGCAGCCGCCGGGCCTGCGCCAGAACCAGCGCCTGTCCGCACGCATCCTGATGGACACGCGCCGCAACGTGCTGATGGTCGAGCGCGGCCCGTTCCTCGAACAGGGCGGCGGTCGCTACGCCTACGTCATGGACGGCAGCTCCGCCGTGCGCCGTCCGGTGCAGCTGGGCGTCAGCAGCCTGAGCAATGTCGAAGTGCTGGGCGGCCTGCAGCCCGGCGACAGGATCGTGGTGTCCGGCAGCGACCTGTTCGGCGATGCCGAGCGCGTCTCGGTCAACTGATCTCTCTTCCCATCCTCCCCCGCTCCCTCCCCCACGTCCTCCCGAACCCGACACCCGAAGAAGGAACCCGTCATGCTTGAGATGCGCCAAGTCGCCAAGGTCTACCGCACCGAACAGGTGGAAACGCATGCGCTGCGTTCGCTCGACCTGCATGTCCGCGAGGGCGAGTTCGTCGCGGTCACCGGCCCGTCGGGTTCGGGCAAGACCACCTTCCTCAACATCGCCGGCCTGCTGGAGACCTTCACCGGCGGCCAGTTCCTGCTCGACGGCCAGGACGTCAGCCATCTCGGCGACGACGCGCGCTCGCGGCTGCGCAACCAGAAGATCGGCTTCATCTTCCAGGGCTTCAACCTGATCCCCGACCTGAACCTGTTCGACAACGTCGACGTGCCGCTGCGCTATCGCGGCATGCCCGCGGCCGAACGCAAGCAGCGCATCGAGGACGCGTTGGCCCGCGTGGGCCTGGGCTCGCGCATGAAGCATTTCCCGGCCGAACTGTCGGGCGGCCAGCAGCAGCGCACCGCGATCGCGCGCGCGCTCGCCGGCAGTCCGCGCCTGCTGCTGGCGGACGAACCGACCGGCAACCTCGACTCGCAGATGGCACGCGGCGTGATGGAACTGCTGGAGGAGATCAACCGCCAGGGCACGACCATCATCATGGTCACGCACGATCCCGAACTGGCCGCGCGCGCGCAGCGCAACGTGCACATCGTGGACGGCATGGCCACCGACCTGTCGGTGGAACCCGCGCTGATCCGCGCGGCGCACGCCACCGAAGCCAACGCCTCCGCCTGAGGACACCGCCATGTTCGGCTACTACTTCACCCTCGCGCTGCGCAGCTTCAAGCGCAACAAGGCGCTGACCTTCCTGATGGTGCTGGCCATCGCGCTGGGCATCGGCGCCAGCATGACCACGCTGACCGTGTTCTACGTGCTGTCCGGCGACCCGATACCGCAGAAGAGCGACAAGCTGTTCTATCCGCGCCTGGATCCGCGCTCGATGAACGGCTTCACGCCCGGCGAGGAGCCCGAAGACCAGTTCACCCGCTTCGACGCGGAACGGCTGCTGCGCGACAAGAAGGGCGATCGCCAGGCGCTGATGACCGGCGGCGCATCGTCGGTGGAATCGGAAGACGGCAAGATCGAGCCGTTCCGCATTGATTCGCGCTACACCACGGCGGACTTCTTCCCGATGTTCGACGTGCCGTTCCGCTACGGCAATGGCTGGTCGGCCGCCGACGATGAATCGCGCGCCCGCGTGGCGGTGATCTCCAAGGCGCTCAACGACAAGCTGTTCGGCGGCGCCAACAGCGTCGGTCGCGACCTGAAGGCGTCGGGCAACACCTTCCGCATCATCGGCGTGCTGGATGAGTGGCGTCCCGCACCGAAGTTCTACGACATGACGCAGGATCGTTTCACCGAAGTGGAACAGCTGTTCGTGCCGTTCTGGACCTCGCGCACGCTGAAGATGGGCACGCAGGGCAACATGAACTGCTGGGGCGATTCGAGCACCGAAGAGGAAGGCTCGCAGGGACCGAATGCACCGTGCTCGTGGCTGCAGTACTGGGTGGAACTGGGTACGCCGGCGAAGGTGGAAGCGTACAAGCAGTACCTGGCCAACTACTCCGACCAGCAGCGCGCGGCGGGCCGCTTCGAGCGTCCGACGAATGTCGATCTGCACAACGTGATGCAGTGGCTGGACAAGCAGGGTGCGGTGCCCGGCGACGTGCGCCTGCAGGTGTGGCTGGCGTTCGGCTTCCTGGCCGTCTGCCTGCTCAACACCGTCGGCCTGCTGCTGGCGAAGTTCCTCGGCCGCGCCTCGCAGATCGGCGTGCGCCGCGCGCTTGGCGCCACCCGCAAGGCAATCTTCGCGCAATGCCTGGTCGAAGCCGGCACGGTCGGACTCGTGGGCGGCGTGCTGGGTCTGGTGCTGGCCTGGCTGGGCCTGCTGGCGGTCCGCCAGCAGCCAGCGGGTTATGCCGACCTGGCCCACATGGATCTGAAGATGCTGCTGGCCACCTTCGCGTTGGCGATCATCGCCAGCCTACTCGCGGGGATGTTGCCCGCGTGGCGCGCGATGCAGGTGACGCCCGCCATCCAGCTCAAGAGCCAGTGACCCATCCATCCAAGAGGCACGTCATGGACATCCGCCCCATTCTTTCCACCCTGGCCCGCCACAAGACGGCCGCCGCGCTGATCGTGCTGGAAGTGGCGCTGTCGTGCGCCATCATCTGCAACGCGGTCTTCCTGATCACCCAGCGACTGGAGCGCATCGACCGCCCCACCGGCCTGGCCAACGAGGAGATCGTGCGCATCAGCATGGGCAACCTCGGCGAGAACCCCGAGGCCGATGCACTGGTGAAGCAGGACGTCGCCAGCCTGCGCGCACTGCCGGGCGTCAAGGCCGCCGGCAGCATCAACCATGTGCCGTTCGACAACTCGTCGTGGAACAGCTCCATCCAGCTGGCGCCGGAACAGGAGCGGCCAAGCGCGCTGGCCAACGTCTATCTCGGCGACGCGGTCATCGACACGCTGGGGCTGAAGCTGGCGGAAGGCCGCGACTTCAACGCCGACGAGTACGTCAACTGGACCGAGATCAACAAGCAGAACGCCAGGGTGATGATGCCGGCAGTGATCATCAGTCGCGAGCTGGCGAACAAGCTGTTCCCTGGCGAGAGCGCGATCGGCAAGAACATCTACGCGTGGAATGCCGACAACGCGCCTCATCGCGTGATCGGCGTGGTCGACCGTCTGATCCGCACCAATGACAACGGCGGACCGGCCGAAGCCGGCTACACGATGATCCTGCCGGCGAAGGACCTGACGATGGGCGTGTTCGTACTGCGCACCACGCCGGATCGTCGCGCCGAGGTGCAGAAGGCGGCGATCGCCACGCTGGAGAAGAACAGCGCACGCCGGCTGATCCTGCGCGAGGGCACGTTCACCGACATCATGCAGGACTACTACCGCGGCGACCGCGCGATGGCATGGCTGCTGCTGACCGTGATCGTCTCGTTGCTGGTCGTCACCGCGTTGGGCATCGTCGGCCTGGCCAGCTTCTGGGTGCAGCAGCGCACCAAGCAGATCGGCATCCGCCGGGCGCTGGGCGCGACGAAGGGACAGATCCTGCGTTACTTCCAGACCGAGAACTTCCTGCTGGCGACCATCGGCATCGTCATCGGCATGATCCTCGCGTACGGCATCAACCAGCTGCTGATGGGCAAGTACGAGCTGCCCCGCCTGCCGCTGCTGTACCTGCCGGTCGGTGCAGTGCTGCTGTGGCTGCTCGGCCAGGTCGCGGTGTACGGGCCCGCGCGCAAGGCCGCGTCGGTACCGCCGGCGGTGGCGACGCGCACCGCCTGATCCCACGTTTCCATCACGCCGTGCACGCCCGTGGGCGTGCACGGCCGAAGGGATACCTCCATGCCCGCTTCTTCCTTCCTGCTGCTGGGTCGTCCCCATGCAGGCACGGGATGGCTCGCGCTGCAGCTCGCCATCGGCATGGTGCTGTGCGCATACGCCTGGCAGGCCTTGCTGGCAGCGCACGCGCAAAGGGCGGCACCCACCGGCATCGATGACGACCGCGTGCTGGTCGTGCCCTGGTTCCAGCCGGCGCATGGCGAAGATCCCGGTAGCGCTTCGGTCGTCCGGACGTTGCGTGCGTTGCCGGACGTCGAGTCGGTCGCGGTCGGCAACCAGACGCCATACGGCACCAGCGCCTGGAGCGCACACGTATGGGCCGGCGACGAAGTGCGATCGCGCCCGTTGGCCACCGTCTACCTTGCGGACGAGGCCTTTCTGTCGACACTGGGGTTGGCGCCCTCGCAAGGCCGTCGTTTCGCAACATCCGAGTACCAGGACTACACCGGCGACCAGCGTCGCCTGCATACCGATCCGGCGCCAGCCCTCCTCTCTGCAGCACTCGCGCAGCGCCTGTACGGCACGGCCGATCCCGTGGGGCGTACGCTGCAGGTGCTACCCGGCAAACAACTGCGTGTCGTCGGCGTGATACCGACGATCCCGCTGCCCGCCACCGCGCACCGCCCGGATGGCACGGCGCTCGTGCTGCCCGTCCGCATGACGCGTGCCGGCGACGCCCACTTCTTCGTACGCCACACGGGACATACCGATGCTCTCGCCATGCGGATACGCAGTCAGCTTGCCGCGCGGTATCCCGACGCCGCGATCGCCGCGCCCGTCAGCCTGATGGAACTGCGTGCGCACGCATCCTCGGGAGCGATGCGGCATGCCTGGACATCGGTGATCGCCTGCCTCGCCTGGTGGCTGTCGACACTGGGAATGCTGGTGCTCGGCGGTCACCGCTGGGTACACGATCATCGGCAGGAACTCAGCCTCCGCCGGGCCTTCGGCGCGAGCAGTGCGCAGCTGGCCCACCGGCTGCGATGGGAATACCTGCTGCTGGCAGCCGTCGCAGCGCTGTCCGCCGTCATCATCGCCGCCGTGCTGTTGCCGCGCCTGGTGCCGGCATGGATGGCGTCGGCCTCCTCTCCCTGGATCCTGCCGGTGGCAACGGTTGTCACCGCCGTGCTTGTGCAACTCGCCGCCACGTGGCCCGCCCGCATGGTCCGGCGCATTCCACCGCACCTCGTCAGTCGCAGCCCTTCGGTTAGGCTATAGCGCATGCCCACCATCCTCGTCATCGACGACAACCTGGCCGTCAGCACGGCCCTCAACGTGCTGTTCTCGCTGCACGACATCGACACGCTGCATGCCGAGTCGCCGGAAGCGGGGCTGGCACTGCTGCGGGAACAGCACGTCGACCTGGTCATCCAGGACATGAACTTCACCCAGGACACCACCTCGGGGGATGAAGGCGAGCAGCTGTTCACCGACATCCGCGCGCAGTGGCCGGACATGCCGGTGATCCTGCTGACTGCGTGGACGCATCTCGAAGCCGCGGTGAACCTGGTGAAAGCCGGCGCCGCCGACTACGTCGCCAAGCCCTGGGACGACCGCAAGCTGCTGGCCACGGTCAACACGCTGCTGGAGCTTTCCGAAGCGCGCAGCGAACTGGAACGGCGCCGCAGCCGCGAGCGCCGTGGCCGCGACCAACTGTCCAGCAAGTACGACCTGCGCAACCTGGTGTTCGAGGACCCCGCCAGCGAACGTGTCGTCGCGCTCGCCTGCCAGGTGGCGCGTTCGGACCTGCCGGTGCTGATCACCGGACCGAATGGCGCAGGCAAGGAGAAGATCGCCGAAATCATCCAGGCCAACTCCAGCGTCCGCGCGGGCGCCTTCGTCACGCTCAACTGCGGCGCGCTGCCGTCGGAGCTGATCGAAGCGGAACTGTTCGGTGCGGATGCCGGCGCCTATACCGGCGCCAACAAGGCGCGCGAGGGCAAGTTCGAAGCCGCCGATGGCGGCACGCTGTTCCTCGACGAGATCGGCAACCTGCCGCTGACCGGACAGATGAAGCTGCTGCGCGTGCTGGAAACCGGGCGCTTCGAACGCCTCGGCTCCAACCGCGAGCGGCACGTCACCGTGCGCGTGATCAGCGCAACCAACGCCGACCTGCCCGCGATGATCCGCGACGGCAGCTTCCGCGAAGACCTGTACTACCGGCTCAACGCGATCGAACTGGCGTTGCCGCCACTGGCCGAGCGACCCGGCGACATCCTGCCGCTGGCCGAGCGCTTCCGGCCCGCCGACAAGCCGCTGGGCGAGAGCGCGCGCGCCGCGCTGCTGCGCCACACGTGGCCCGGCAACGTGCGCGAGCTGCGCAACGTCATCCAGCGCGCCGGGCTGCTGGCGATGGGCGACCGCATCGAAGCCGCGGACCTCAACCTGCCGCGCCCGGCGCCCGTCCGTGCCGCTGTCATTGCAGAACCCGAGCGCGCGGATATCGAAGCCGCCATCGCGCGCGCCGGTGGTGTTATCGCGCAGGCCGCCGCCGACCTGGGCATGAGCCGGCAGGCGCTGTACCGGCGCATGGAACGCTTCGGCATCAAGGCGCCATGATCCGTCGCTCGCTCGCCGGCCGCGTGCTGTCCTGGCTGCTGCCGCTGCTCGCGCTGGCGGTGGTGATGCCGGTCGTGCTGTCGCACTGGATCGGCGACGATGTCGTGGCCGTGCTGGTCTCCGCCATCGTCGTGCTGCCGCTGGCGATGTGGGCGATCCGCCGCGGCCTGCGCAGCACGTACTCGCTGTTCCGCGCATTGGCCGGCAGCGTCAACAGCTACCGCGACGGCGAATACAACTTCGGTATCCACTGGCGTGGCAACGACGAGCTTGCGGAACTGGTGCAGGCGCATTCGTCCCTGGGCGACGTACTGCGCGAACAGCGCCTGAGCCTGGTCGAGCGCGAGCTGCTGCTCGACACCATGGTGCAGAACACGCCGGTGGCCATGCTGCTGGTCGCGCCCGGCGGCGACGGCGTCCGTCGGGTCGTCTTCGCCAACGTGGCGGCACGCAAGCTGCTGCACAGTGGCTGGAAGCTGGAAGGCCAGGACTACGACGCGTTGATCGGCGCCGCGCCGGTCGAGATGCGCGAAGCCCTCGCCCGTGGCGGCGACAGCCTGTTCGCCATCGGCAGCGAGGAAGAAGACGGCGAGGAACAGGTCTACCACCTCGCGCGCCGCAGCTTCCGCCTCAACGGACGCCCGCACGAACTGCTCCTGCTGCGCCTGCTGACCAGCGAACTGCGCCGGCAGGAAGTGATGACGTGGAAAAAGGTCATCCGTGTGATCAGCCACGAACTCAACAATTCGCTCGCGCCGGTAGCCTCGCTCGCGCACTCGGGTGCCGAACTCGTGCGCCGCGGCCGCCACGAGCGGCTGGAGGAAGTGTTCGGCACCATCGAGGACCGCGCGCGTCACCTGGAAGGCTTCATCCGCGGCTATGCCCGCTTCGCCAAGCTGCCCTCGCCGCAGCTGCAGACGGTGCACTGGCGTGCGTTCTTCGAAGGACTGCAACGGCAGATCGGTTTCGATCTGCTGATGACCGAAACGGAGATCGATGGCCGCATCGACGTGGCGCAGCTGGAACAGGCGCTCCTCAACCTGCTGAAGAACGCGCACGAGTCCGGCACGACGCCCGAGGGCGTATCCGTGCGACTCACGCGCCTGCCCGGCTGGCTGCGCATCGAGGTGATGGACCGCGGCACCGGTATGAACGATGCCGTGCTGCAGAACGCGCTGGTGCCGTTCTATTCCACCAAGCGCAACGGTACCGGCCTGGGCCTCGCACTGACCCGCGAGATCATCGAAGCGCACGGCGGGCGACTGTCGCTGCATAACCGCGAGGGTGGCGGGTTGTGCGTGTCGATCCAGCTGCCGGAAGTCTAGATCCGTCCGTACCGCTCGTGGGCCAGGTTACGCATGATGCGCCGCCGCGCCATCGCGCCCGCGAACAGGCTTCCCTTGTGGATCAGCAGTAGTTCGGCGCGCCGGACCTTTGCCACGTCTGACGACAGCAACGTCGCGGATACGGAAGACCAGAATCTGTCCCTCCCCCGACGGTGCATGAATTTGCACATCGCGAAGAACTCGCGGGATGCCGCCCGGTCGAGGTACCGCAAGGCTGCCCGTTCAAGCTGGGACAGTTCTCTTGCTTGAAGCGGACAATGCGCCAGCCAACGCCAGAGATGCTCCTTCAGGTAGCCCGAACGAAAGTGCATCGGATCAGCGAGCAAGAAGACGACGGCAGTCTGCAGCGCCACAAGATCCTGCTGCCTGACGCGATTCAGCATCACAGTCCCACCCGGGTACACCAAGTGTTCGAACTCCCGGTGGAAATCCTTGCAGGCATCGGCCCATACCGACCAGTGCTCCTTGGACAGTTGCCGATCCAAGAACGTGGCCTTGATGCGGCTTCTCAGCCGATTGAGCTCCGCCGAGCCGCGCAGGATGTGGCCGACGCTCACCATGCGAACGCGAGCTACTTCTTCACCGGCCGCTGCCACCCTTCGATGCTGACCTGGCGCGCACGCGCGACCGTCAACGTGTCGGCCGGCGCATTCTTCGAGATCACCGAGCCCGCGCCGATCGTGGCGCCGTCGGCCAGCGTGACCGGCGCGACCAGCGACGAATTGGAGCCAACGAAGACGCGGTCGCCGATGGTGGTGACGAACTTGTTCACACCATCGTAGTTGCAGGTAATGGTGCCGGCACCGATGTTGGTGCCGGTGCCGATCACGGTATCGCCGAGATAGGTCAGGTGGTTGGCCTTGCTGCCCACGCCGATGCGCGCGTTCTTCGTTTCCACGAAGTTGCCGACATGCACGCCGTCCGCGAGTTGCGTGCCCGGGCGAAGACGCGCGTAGGGACCGATCAATGCGGCGCCTTCGCTGACGACACCTTCCAGGTCGCAGTGCGCGCGCACCAGCGTGCCGGCAGCGAGCTTCACGTCCTTGAGACGGCAGAACGGACCGATGACGACACCGTCGCCCAGTTCGACCTCGCCTTCCAGCACCACGTCGACGTCGATCTGCACATCGCGGCCGACCGTCACCGTGCCACGTTGATCGAAACGGGCGGGATCGATCAGGCGCGCGCCCTGCGTGCACAGCGCACGCGCGGCGCGCAGCTGGTAGGCGCGTTCGAGCTGCGACAGCTGCCAGGGATCGTTGGCGCCTTCGGCTTCGATCGGCTCGCCGACCAGCACCATTTCCGCGGGCGTGAACTCTTCCGCCGCCATCGCGAACACGTCGGTCAGGTAGTACTCGCCCTGCGCATTGTTGTTGGACAGCCGTGCGAGCCAGCCCTTCAGCGCGCTGGCGTCGGCGGCGATGATGCCGGTGTTGATGGTGCGGATGCGGCGCTGGTCTTCGTCGGCGTCCTTGTGCTCGACGATGGCGGCCACGCGACCCGCTTCATCGCGGACGATGCGGCCATAGCCGGCGGGATCGATCGGTTCGGCGACCAGCACCGCCAGGCGACCCGGCGCATCCAGCAGGCGCTGCAGGGTTTCACTGCGGGTCAGTGGCACGTCGCCGTACAGCACCAGCACGCGCGCACCGTCGGGAATCTCCGGCATCGCCTGCGCCACCGCATGGCCGGTGCCGAGTTGCTGCGCCTGGTGCGCCCAATGCAGATCGGGCTGGTCGGCGAACGCGGCCTGCACCTGGTCGCCCCCGTGGCCGTAGACCACGTGCACACCCGCCGGCGACAGCGCACGCGCCGCGTCGATCACATGCCCCAGCATCGGCCGTCCGGCAACCGGCTGCAGCACCTTGGGCAACGCGGACTTCATGCGCTTGCCCTCGCCGGCGGCGAGGATCACGACGTGCAATGGCTTCATCTGGACTTCCCTGGGTAAATGCGTGGTGCGAAGAGATCGCATGGTAACAACTCCTTTCCCGAACGCAGATCGCGTCCGGGGCGTGCCACCGGGACCGATACCCGCAGGTAACATGGCGTGTATGACGCCTTCCGCCCCCCGCCACACGCTGTTCCGCCAAGGCGGCAGCTTCATCGTGGTCGGCCTGCTGCAACTGCTGCTGGACTGGCTGCTGTTCGTGGCGCTGACCGCACTGGGCATCGCCGCCGCGCCCGCTAATCTGGCCGGCCGCATCGGCGGCGCGGTGCTCGGTTTCTGGTTGAACGGGCGGGTGACGTTCGCGCAGGCGGGCAACGCCCGGCTGGGCTGGTGGCGCTTCGCCAAGTTCCTGCTGGTCTGGATCCCGTTGACCGCGATCAGCACGCTGGCCATCACCTGGGTCGCCGGCACGCTGGGGCTCGCGCATGCCTGGCTGGCCAAGCCGTTGGTGGAGGGCGCACTGGCGGTGGTCGCGTTCTTCCTGTGGCGGCACGTGGTGTACCGCTGACGACGGAAACGAAAACGCCGGCGCGAGGCCGGCGTTCCGATGACGCGATGGCGACCGACCTCAGTGCTTGAGGTTCTTGCGCAGGCGCTCCAGCGCGCTGAGCTGGGCGATGCTCATGGCCAGCTGGGCCTGGGCTTCCTCGATGCTCATCTTCGGATCCTGCTTGGACAGGATGCGCTCGGCTTCTTCCTTGGCCTTGCGGACCGAGGCTTCGTCGATGTCCTGCGCGCGGATCGCGGTGTCGGCCAGCACGGTGACGACCTGCGGCTGCACTTCCAGGATGCCGCCGGAAATGGCGAAGTCCAGCTGCTCGCCGGAGGCCAGCGTCACCACCACCTTGCCCGGCTTCAGGCGGGTGATCAGCGGCGCGTGCTTCGGCGCGATGCCGAGTTCGCCCAGCTCGCCGGTGGCGACGACCAGGGTGGCTTCACCGTGGAAGATCTCCTGCTCGGCACTGACGATGTCGCAACGGATGGTGCTCATGGAACTCTCTTTGGCTCGTGGGGCGGGCCGAAGCCCGCCGGACGTTCACGCGATGGCGGAGTGACCCGCCGCGCGTCGCTTACGCCTTTTCGGCGAGCTTCTTGGCCTTCTCGACCGCTTCTTCGATGCCGCCGACCATGTAGAACGCCTGCTCCGGCAGGTGGTCGTACTCGCCGTCGACGATCGCCTTGAAGCCGCGGATCGTGTCCTTCAGCGCGACGTACTTGCCCGGCGAACCGGTGAACACTTCGGCCACGTGGAACGGCTGGCTGAAGAAACGCTCGATCTTGCGGGCGCGCGACACGGCCTGCTTGTCTTCTTCGGACAGCTCGTCCATGCCGAGGATGGCGATGATGTCCTTCAGTTCCTTGTACTTCTGCAGCGTCGACTGCACGCGGCGCGCGGTGTCGTAGTGCTCGTGGCCGATGACGTTCGGGTCCAGCTGGCGGCTGGTCGAGTCGAGCGGATCCACGGCCGGGTAGATACCCAGCGAAGCGATGTTACGGCTCAGCACGACGGTCGCGTCCAAGTGGGCGAACGTGGTGGCCGGCGACGGGTCGGTCAGGTCGTCCGCGGGCACGTACACGGCCTGGATCGAGGTGATCGAACCGGTCTTGGTCGAGGTGATGCGCTCCTGCAGGACGCCCATTTCCTCGGCCAGCGTCGGCTGGTAACCCACGGCCGACGGCATGCGGCCCAGCAGCGCCGACACTTCGGTACCGGCCAGCGTGTAGCGGTAGATGTTGTCGACGAACAGCAGCACGTCCTTGCCCTTGCCGGACGCGTCCTTCTCGTCGCGGAAGTACTCGGCCATGGTCAGGCCGGTCAGCGCGACGCGCAGGCGGTTGCCCGGCGGCTCGTTCATCTGGCCGTACACCATCGCGACCTTGTCGAGGACGTTGGAGTCCTTCATCTCGTGGTAGAAGTCGTTGCCCTCGCGGGTACGCTCGCCCACGCCGGCGAACACGGACAGACCCGAGTGCGCCTTGGCGATGTTGTTGATCAGTTCCATCATGTTGACGGTCTTGCCGACGCCGGCGCCGCCGAACAGGCCGACCTTGCCGCCCTTGGCGAACGGGCACATCAGGTCGATGACCTTGATGCCGGTTTCCAGCAGGTCGTTGGCCGAGGACTGGTCCTCGTACGACGGGGCCGAACGGTGGATTTCCCAATGGTCGGATGCCTGCACCGGGCCGGCTTCGTCGATCGGGTTGCCCAGCACGTCCATGATGCGGCCCAGCGTGCCTGCGCCGACCGGCACCGAGATCGCCTTGTCGGTGTTCACGGCCACCAGGTTGCGCTTCAGGCCGTCGGTCGAACCGAGGGCGATGGTGCGCACGACGCCGTCGCCGAGCTGCTGCTGCACTTCGAGCGTGATGGCGGTGTTTTCCACCTTCAGCGCGTCGTACACCTTCGGCACTTCGTTGCGCGCGAATTCGACGTCAACCACCGCGCCGATGATCTGAACGATCTTGCCCTGACTCATTGCTGCATTCCTCTAGATGAATTCTTGTGACTACGCGCGTCAGACTGCCGCCGCGCCGCCGACGATTTCGGAAATTTCCTGGGTGATCGCCGCCTGGCGGGCCTTGTTGTAGACCAGCTGCAGGGTACCGATGAGCTTGTTGGCGTTGTCGCTGGCGGCCTTCATGGCCACCATGCGCGCCGCGTGTTCAGAAGCGATGTTTTCCAGCACGGCCTGGTACACCAGCGATTCGATGTAGCGCGTGATCACGTGGTCGAGCACGGTCTCGGCATCGGGTTCGTAGATGTAGTCCCAGTCGTGGTGCGCGACCTGCGTCTCCGACGCCGGCAGCGGCAGCAGCTGGTCGAACGCGGCGCGCTGGGTCATCGTGTTGACGAAGTCGTTGTAGACGACGAACACGCGATCCAGCTTGCCTTCGGTATAGGCGTCCAGCATCACCTTGATCACGCCGATCAGCTGGTCCAGCTTGGGCGCATCGCCCAGGTGGGACACGCTGGCCAGCATGTTGACCTTCACGCGACGGAAGTACACCGAGGCCTTCTGGCCGATGGTGACCACGTCGACCTCGACGCCCTTCTCGTTCCACTGGCGGATCTCGCCCAGCATCTTGCGGAACAGGTTGTTGTTCAGGCCGCCGGCCAGGCCGCGGTCGGACGACACGATGATGAAGCCGACGCGCTTGACGTCCTTGCGCTCCACCATGAAGGGATGCTGGTAATCGGTATTGGCCTGGGCCAGGTGACCGATCACCTGCTTCATCGCGCGCGCGTACGGGCGCGAAGTCTTCATGCGGTCCTGGGCCTTGCGGATCTTGGAGGCCGAGACCATCTCGAGCGCGCGCGTCACCTTGCGGGTGTTCTGCACGCTCTTGATCTTGGTTTTGATTTCGCGTCCGCCTGCCATCTCTTCTTCCCGTAGAGCGGAGCTCTGCTCCGCTTTAGTGTCCGATCAGCGGAGCAAGCTCCGCTCTACACGTCGTATTACCAGGTACCGGTCTGCTTGAACTCGGCGATGCCCTTCTTGAAGGTGCCTTCGATCTCGTCGTTCCAGTTGCCGGTGTTGTTGACCGCGTCGACCAGCGCACCCTGGGTGTTGGTGAAGTGCGCGTGCAGCGCGTCTTCGAACGCCAGGATCTTGTTGACCGGCACGTCATCCAGGTAACCCTCGTTGACGGCGTAGATGGACAGCGCCTGCAGGGCGATGGACATCGGCGCGTACTGCTTCTGCTTCATCAGCTCGGTGACGCGCTGGCCGCGCTCCAGCTGCTTGCGGGTGGCTTCGTCCAGGTCGGAGGCGAACTGCGCGAACGCAGCCAGCTCACGGTACTGGGCGAGCGAGATGCGGATGCCGCCCGACAGCTTCTTGATGATCTTGGTCTGGGCCGCACCACCGACGCGCGACACCGAGATACCGGCGTTCACGGCCGGGCGGATGCCGGCGTTGAACAGGTCGGTTTCCAGGAAGATCTGGCCGTCGGTGATCGAGATCACGTTGGTCGGCACGAACGCGGACACGTCGCCGGCCTGCGTTTCGATGATCGGCAGCGCCGTCAGCGAACCGGTCTTGCCGGTGACCTTGCCTTCGGTGAACTTCTCCACGTACTCCTCGGACACGCGGGCGGCGCGCTCGAGCAGGCGGGAGTGCAGGTAGAACACGTCGCCCGGGTAGGCTTCGCGGCCCGGCGGACGCTTCAGCAGCAGCGAGATCTGGCGGTAGGCCACGGCCTGCTTGGACAGATCGTCGTACACGATCAGGGCGTCCTGGCCGCGGTCCATGAAGTACTCACCCATGGTGCAGCCGGAGTAGGCGCTGATGTACTGCATCGCGGCCGACTCGGAGGCGGTGGCGGCGACGACCACGGTGTGGGCCAGCGCGCCGTTCTCTTCCAGCTTGCGCACGATGTTGGCCACGGTCGAGGCCTTCTGGCCGATCGCGACGTACACGCACTTGATGCCGGTGCCCTTCTGGTTGATCACGGCGTCGATCGCCATCGCGGTCTTGCCGGTCTGGCGGTCGCCGATGATCAGCTCGCGCTGGCCACGGCCGATCGGGATCATGGCGTCGACCGACTTGTAACCGGTCTGCACGGGCTGGTCGACCGACTTGCGCCAGATCACGCCCGGGGCCACGCGCTCCACCGGCGCGGTCAGTGAGGTGCCCAGCGGGCCCTTGCCGTCGATCGGCTCGCCCAGCGCGTTCACCACGCGGCCGAGCATTTCCGGACCGACCGGCACTTCCAGGATGCGGCCGGTGGTCTTGGCCACGTCGCCTTCGCGCAGGTGCTCGTAGTCGCCCAGGACCACGGCGCCCACCGAATCGCGCTCCAGGTTCAGCGCCAGTGCGTAGGTGCTGTTGGGCAGCTCGATCATTTCGCCCTGCATCACGTCGGCCAGGCCGAAGATGCGCACGATGCCGTCCGACACGGAGGTGACCGTGCCTTCATTGCGCGACTCCGCGGCCAGCTTGACCTTCTCGATACGGGTCTTGATCAGGTCGCTGATTTCAGAGGGGTTGAGCGTGGTAGCCATGGGTAAGTCCTGTGTGCCGGCTTGCGCGCGGCGGTTCAATGGGAATTCAGTGCGTCAGCGCCGACTGCAGGCGCGCCAGCTTGCCCTTCAGCGAGCCGTCGATCACCACGCTGCCGGCATCGATCACGGCGCCGCCGATCAGCGATGCGTCGACCGACGTCTCGACCTCGATCTCGCGGCCGAAGCGCTTCTTCAGCGCCACCTTGATCTGGTCGAGTTCGGCCGACGGCAGCGCCGTCGCCGAGGTGACCTTGGCCTTCACGATGTGCTCGGCCTCGGCCCGCAGTTCCTCGAACAGGCCGGCGATCTCCGGCAGCTGCGCCAGGCGGCGCGCATCGGCGAGCACGGCGAGGAATCGCGAGAACGACTCGCTCGCGCCTTCCGGCGCCAGCAGCGTCACCGCTTCGGCGGGCAGCAGGCGCGGGTTGGGCAGCAGCGCGGCCACGCGCGGGTCCGCCGCGGCATGCGCGGCGAAACCCAGCGCCTGCGACCAGGCAGCGAGAGCACCTTCGCCGTGCGCGGTCGCGAAAGCGGCGCGGGCGTAGGGACGGGCGACGGTAAGGGCCTGGCTCATCGATCAGATCGTCCGGATCAGATTTCGGCAGCGAGTTCGTCGAGCAGCGCCTTGTGGGCGTTGGCGTCGATCTCGCGCTTCAGCAGCTTCTCGGCACCACTGACGGCCAGCGCGGACACCTGCTTGCGCAGGTCTTCGCGGGCACGCGTGGCGGCGGCGTCGATCTCGGCTTCGGCCAGCGCCTTCTGGCGGTTGGCTTCGGCGATCGCTTCGTTCTTGGCCGCGTCGACGATCTGGTTGGCGCGCGCGTGGGCCTGGTCGATGATCTCGTTGGCCTTGACGCGGGCTTCCTTCAACGCCTCGTTGACTTGGTCCTCGGCCTGCTCCAGATCGCGCTTGGCGCGGTCTGCAGCAGCGAGGCCGTCAGCGATCTTCTGCTGGCGTTCTTCGATGGCAGCCAGCAGCGGCGGCCAGATTTTGGTCGCAATGATCCAGATCAGACCGGCGAAGGCCAGCGCCTGGGCGAACAGAGTGAGATTGATATTCATCGTAAACCTGCCGGTGATGAAGGGCCCGCGCAAATCGCGCCGGCCCAGCTACGCCTGGTGACTGACCGCGGGCGGAAGCCCTACGGTCAGGCGTGCACGCGACGGATCAGCCCGCCAGCTTGGCCAGCTGCTCGGTGAAGATCGTGATGAACGGGCTGGCGAAGGCGAACAGCAGGCCGACGGCGACCGAGATGATGAACGCGGCGTCGATCAGGCCGGCGGTGATGAACATGCGCACCTGCAGGACCGGGATCAGTTCCGGCTGGCGGGCAGCCGATTCCAGGAACTTGCCGGCCATGATGGCCAGACCCAGGCCGGCGCCCAGCGCGGCCAGACCGATCATGATGCCGATGGCGAGGGCGGTCGAAGCCTGGACCTGGGCGAGGTTGGTGAGGATGCTTTCCATGGTGATCTCCGGAACTTAAGTGCTTGAAAGGTGGATGGTACGAAGCGAAACGGTGAAGCGGAAACGTTAGTGGCTGTCTTCCGACAAGCTGAGGTAGACGATCGACAGCATCATGAAGATGAAGGCCTGCAGCGGGATGACCAGCAGGTGGAACAGCATCCAGCCGAGGCCGAACGCCGCGCCGCCGAGCATGCCCACGATGCCCGCGCCGCCCAGCACCCAGATCAGCAGGAAGACGATCTCGCCGCCGAACATGTTGCCGAACAGTCGCATCGCCAGCGAAATGGGCTTGCTGACCCATTCGACGATGTTGAGGATCAGGTTGAACGGCATCATCCACTTGCCGAACGGCGCCGTCAGGAATTCGTGTGCGAAACCGCCCAGGCCCTTCGAGCGGAAGGCGAAGACCAGCATCAGGAAGAACACGCTGATCGACATGCCGAGGGTGGCGTTGACGTCGGCGGTGGGAACCGGCTTCCAGTAGTGCACGCCCATCAGTTCGAGCGGCTTGGCGATGAAGTCTGCCGGGATCATCTTCAGCAGGTTCATCATCAGGATCCAGAAGAAGATGGTGATCGCGATGGGCGTCACCAGCTTGCTGGTCCCGTGGTAGGTGTCGCGGGCCTGCTTGTCGACGAACTCGAGCATGATCTCGACGAACGCCTGCCACTTGCCCGGCACGCCGGCGGTGGCCTTGCGCGTGGCCAGCCAGAAGGCGAACACGATGACCAGGCCCATCAGCACGGCGGTCACGAAGGTGTCGACGTTGATCGTCCAGAACGGACCCTCACCGCCCACCTGGGCCGTGAGGTTCTTCAGGTGGTGCTGGATGTAGCTGGTGGGAGTCAGAGCTTCGCCCGCCATGAGTCGGAAACCTTTCGTCTAGATTGGGTTATCGCTGCTTGCCGGCCACGACCAGCACCTGTGCCACCAGTCCGGTGATCACGCCCGCCAGCAATGGCAGCGGGGGCAGCTTGTACAGCCCCGCGCCTATCACCAGCACGCCAATCACCACGACCCACTTCACCACCATCCCCGCGACCAGCCTCAACATCGCCGAGACGGCCCCGAGGACACCGCCACCGAACGCCATCCAGGCCGCCAGCAGCGCACCAGCCACGATCGCCAGCCCTCCGACAGCCGCTGCGACCGCCTGGGGCACGCCCCGGAGCAGGAACAGCAGCGCGACCAGCAGTACCGCCCCCGTCTGCCAGACAGCGGCGCGCAACACTAGCCGCCGGCCCGTAGCGACGGAATTCAGCACACGAAAGCCCTACGGAATTGGCGGGTAAGAGGCAGTAAAGCGCCTCGGCCGAGCCGCAAAAGTATAGCAGCGGGACAATTTCCGGGACAACCGCCAAAGGTCGAAAGACGGTCCGCGGGCACGATCTGCCCGCAGCCCTTGTGCCCGCTGCGTGTAACCGTTTCCCTATTCAGAATTTTCCCGGAAATTCTTCGGAACTTTGACGGAAACCGCCTGTCAGTCCCTGCAAGGCCTGCTGCTCAACTTCCTCGTCCGATGCTCCGCCACAGGCCTTCCACGAAGCCCCGGCTGCCCCCGGGGCTTCACTTTTCCAGGCTGCCGCCGGTCTCCACGCCCCCCGCCTCCAGCAGCCGGCGCAGGTCGGACAACTGGGGCGCATAGTGCCTCCAGCGCCCCAAGGCCGAGCGGTACAGCGGCTGGCGCACCTGGACCGCGCTGGCCGTCGCCACCGGTTGCGGGTTCTGGTGGAAGTCCAGGCAGGCGTCGTCCCAGGGCAACCCGCAGAACGCGAGCAGCCGGCGGGCGGCGATCTCCGGCTCGCTGACGATGTCCTCATACGCCACCTCCAGCAGCCTCTCCGGCAGGATCTCACGCCAGTGCGCGACGAGCCGATCGAAATGGAGGTAGTAGCGGCCGGTGTCCAGCAGATCGTTGGCGTAGTCGAAGTACGGGGTGTTGAGCGCGAACAACTGGCGGAAGTTGGACAGGCAGCTGTCCAGTGGATGGCGCCGCAGGCAAACGATCCGTGCACGCGGCAGTGCACGCGCGATGTACGCGGCGTAGAGGAAGTTGTGCGGCAGCTTGTCGATGAAATGCGCCGTCCCGCCCGTATCCGGTCGGGTGCTGGCCACGTAGTCGGCCCCCAGCTTCCGCCAGTCCAGCGCCGACGCGCGACGGATCGTGTCCGGGTCCAGCAGGTGGCGCGTGGCGCTGCCACTGGCGCGCTTCAGCAGCACGCCGAAGTTCTGCAGCTCGCCCGCCGCATGTACCTGCGGATGCGATGACAGGATGCGTTCGACGAGCGTCGTGCCGGTGCGCGGCAGTCCGACCACGAACAACGGCTCGCGACTGTCATGCCCCTCGTCCGACGGAATCGGCACCGGGAAGGCCTCTCTCAATGCGTCGAACAGCGCCGCGTCGCGCTCCGGCCGGTAGTCCAGCACGCCGCGCCGCGCATGCTTGCCCGCCTGCAGGTGCGAGAAGGCGTGCGCATGGTCGCCCAGATCTTCGTATTCCTTGAACAGTGCGTGATGGACATGCAGCTGTGCATCCGCGTCGCCGCCGGTCTCCGCCAGCACCGCATGCAGTCGCTGCAGGTGGTTGGACTCCGGCGTCTGGCGGCGGAGGCGGGAAAGCGAGGAGTGGGCGCGCCAGTGAAGGGGATCCTGCGCCAGACAGGCTTCGTACTCCTGCTCGGCGGCGTCGAACTCTCCGCAGAAGGTCAGCGACGACGCCAGGTTGTATCGATACGCGGCGTGCGTCGGCATAACCGAGACGGCATGACGGAACAACGCGACCGCGCGCACGTGCGCATTGGCACGACTGTAGACGACGCCCAGCGCATCCAGCGTGCGCGCATCCCGGGGGGCCAGAGCCAACGCCCGGTCCGCCGCAACGACCGCCTCCGCAGGGCGTTGCAGCAACGACAGTGCGCGCGCGTGCTGCGCCCACGCGTCCGCGTGGCCGGGAGCGAGTTCTGTCACGCGCTGGAGCTGGGCGGCCGCGGCCTGCGCCCGCTGTCGCTCCAGCAATGCCACCCCCAGCGCGAAACGCACCGGCACATCGTCCGGACGGGCCTGCAACCAGGCCATGGCCAGCCGCTCCATCGCCCCCCAGTCGCGGCGGCGCCACGCATCGGCCAGCGCCGCCGGCAGCGCCGGGGCATCGCTCATGCGCATGCCCCGGCCGTCACGCGACGCGTGTCGTCAGAAGCGATATGTGAAATCCACGCCGACGCGGCGGGGCTCCAGCACCGCCTTGTAGTAGCTGCGCAGCGCGAAGGAGTAGTCGGCCACGCCATCGCCATCCGGATCGCCGTCGATCGAGCGGATGAAGGCCGGCGTGCTGCGGATACCGGTCGCGGCGTACTTGTCGAACAGGTTGCGCACATACAGGCGGACGTCCCACTTGTCGCCGAACAGCGTCCACGCCACGTTGTGCGTGCTGTAGCCCGGCAGGATTTCGCCATTGTTGCGCAGCCCGACCCGTGAATAGACATCGCCCTGGGCGTGGACGCTGTAATCCATGCTCCAGGCCCAGCCGTTGGCAAGTGGCCGGTAATAGTTCAACGAGAGGTTCGCCTGCTGCTCCGGAGAACCGGGCAGGCGATCGCCGTCGAGCGCATCCTGGCCGCCCACGATGCCGATGGCATCCTGCGTCAGTTCCGCCTGGTTGTACGAGTAGCTGAAGTTCGCGCGCAACCCTTCCAGCAGCCGCGCAGCCACACTCAGTTCCACACCCCGGCTTTCCGCCGTGCCGCCGTTGACGGTGATCGGCAGGTTGCCGTTGACCGTCGTGCCGGCGACCTGGATGTCTTCCCAGTCGATGTAGTACAGCGCGCCATTGACGACCAGCCGACCATCCAGCCAGCTGCTCTTGATCCCGATTTCATGGTTGCGCGTCTTGTCCGGCTGGATCAGCAGTTCGTTGGGCAAGGCGCAGACGTTCTGCTCGGGCGGCAGCGGATCGGGGCAGGAAGGAATGACGTTCGATCCGCCCGGCCGGTAGCCCTCGCTGACGGTGAAGTAGCCCAGCAACCTGTCGTTGAACTGGTAGGCGGTGTTGAACTTGAAGATGGAGTCCTTGTCCGAAACACGCACCGCTTCCAGCGCCGGCACGATTTCGGTCGGGCCGCGCTCACCCAGCGCCGTGTAAAGCAGCGGCAGGTCGAAGCCCGAGGTGGCATCGACCTTGTAGTCGAAGCGTCGTGCACCGACGGTGACGCTCCACTTGTCGGTGATGTCGTAGTCCAGCTCACCGAACAGCGCGCGCTCTTCGAAGCGCGTGTCCGCCAGCGAGTAGTACTCGATCTCGTCGGGGCGATCCACGCCCCAATAGGCCGGCAGGCCTGGCGTGTACTCGATGCTGGTGCCGTAGGTGTCCGCGCGGTTGTAGAACGCGCCGACGATCCAGTTCCACGGACCTTCCGTGTTGGACACCAGGCGGAGCTCCTGGTTGTAGCGCTTCTGCTCGGTCTCCTCGTGGGTGAACGCGGAGAACGTCGGGAAATCCTCGTAACCGTATTCGAAGTTGAGGAGCAGATCGGTCTGGTCGCGCTGACCGTCGTCGGTGTATTCCGAATAGCCGGTGGCCGAGGTCAGCGTCGCGAAGCCAAGATCAGCATTCAGCTCCAGGCTCAGCAGATGGTTCTCGCGATCGTTCGGTTCGAGGTAGCGCTGCGCGGAGACATAGCGTCCGGTGCCGAACGCCTCGCGATGATTGATCGTGCGTCCGCCGGCTTCCTGCTTCTGGTAGTAGTACGACAGGTCCGCCGTGACCGACGGCGTGAATTCGTAGCGGAAGCCCAGCCGGCTGGTCAGCACGTCGGTGTAGTTGGCGTCCTTGACGTAGCGCAGGTTGGCCGCGACGTCGGCAGGATCGGAGGGGTCCGGCTGCGGGTTGGAGACGCCGCCTTCCCGCACCACGTAACCGTAGTCGATGAAACCCGGATCCTCCACGTAGGCCACGGCCGCGCGGAACGCGCCCTTCTCGCCGACCGGCAGGTTGACGGTGAAGCGCGCCTCGCTGCCGACGTCATCCGACTTGCTCATGACATTCAGGCCACCACCGACGACGAACGAGGTCTCGCCCAGCACCGGACGGGCCGGCAGGTAGCGGATGGCGCCGCCCAGCGTGCCCGCACCGTACAGCGTGCCCTGCGGACCGAGCAGGGCTTCCACACGATCGATGTCGATCAGGCGGAAATCCATGAACAGCGGGATGTCGCCGATGTACTGCGCCACCACGCCACCGCCATCGATGTTGCCGTCATAACCGGCGAGACTGTCGACGTTGAGGCCACGCACCACCAGCTTGTTGGCGTCGCGTCCGCCCTGGTCCACCAGGAACAGGCCCGGCACGGTCCGGACCAGGTCGGCGAGATCCTTCAGTCCCTGCTGTTCGATATCGGTCCCGGTGACCGCCGTGATGTTGATCGGCACCTCCTGCACGCTTTCCTCGCGCCGCGTGGCGGTCACCGTGACCGTGTCCAGATCCGTGGCAGAGCGCGCCGCACCCTCGGGCGCTTCCTGCGCCAGTGCAGGCAGCGCGATGGTCGCCAGCAACAGGTGGGTCGCCAATGCGAGTGGCGTACGACGGAACGGCTGGGCGTTGCGGGGGCGTTTCTTCATGCAGCACTCCGGGAAAGGGTCGAGGTGGTGCTCGCACGCGACGCATGCGGCACATCGTCTGAAGCAGGAGCCAGGACATGGGCGCACGCATCATCGGCATGGTCTGGCGACCATGTGCTGCGTGGGGCATGGCGGTGCAGGAGGCAGTGCGATCGCACGACGGCTTTTCCGGGCACACGACGACGGCGCGCATGCAGCGCGCCATGTCCTGTAAAGCCTCCCGATCAACGGAATATCACCGCGCGCGCAGCATCGTCAACGATCCCGCATGCTCATCGCGCAACTTTGTTTCCGCTGCACATCGCAGGTGCACCGATGCACTTTGTTGGGGCGATTTCGCGAGGCTTGGGCGCATCCATGCGACGGCGGGCGCGGCCATCTCACCGCACACGATGGCCGCTGCACCCCATGTTCAAGCCACCGCCGTAACCTCTCTTCGTGTCGGCGCAAGCAGGCGTACGCAGGCGCGGGCCGTTCATTCAATTCACCCTATGACGACCCTTCGATGGCGAGGGTAGAGGCTCTCCCCCTGCATGGAACGCCCATGAAACGGCCTCGCCCCCATCGCACGCACGTGCTCGCGTCCGCTCTCGCCTGCCTTCCGCTGTCGTGCTTCTCAATGACCGCATCGGCACAGGACTTCGCCGAAGACGCGCGCTTCGAGCTCCGGCTGTCGGCCTTCAATCCGGAGGCCAACATCCGATTCGACGGCACGGGGGTCGCCACCGACGGCGAACAGTCGGAAGACCTCGCCGCGTCGGGCGGCATCGATGCCGATGGCCGCTGGCGTCCGCGCGGCGAACTCGCCTTCAACATGACCCCGCGCCAGTCGCTGCGCCTGAACTACTACGACTACCGGCGCGACCAGTCGTGGAATTTCGACGGTGACTGGATCGACCCCGGGAACATCTTCGACGAGGTCGAGGTTCCGGGCGAGCCGGTCGAAGTCCCCGCCATCGACGTGGACGGCCGCATCAGCTTCGAACTGGCCAGCCTGAACTACGACTTCGCCGTCATCGATACGCCCCGCTTCCAGTGGGGCCTGGGCGCGGGCATCACCCATGCGACACTCGAAGCGCGCGGGACAGGCACGAGCACGGGCACCGGCGAGGTGGAGCCCCAATGGGAGACGTTCCACTGGAAGCGCGACGGCACCTCGCCCAACCTGCATACCCGATTGAGCTGGTCGCCCACGCCGCGGCTCCGCCTTGAGGCACAGGCCCAATATCTGGATACCCGCTGGGGCGATTTCATCGACGAGCGCGGCCATTTCGAGCGCGGCGGCCTGCTGGTCGAGTATCTGGTCACCGAGCGCCTCGGCATTCACGTGGGCTATGACTGGTTCCGCCTGAAGCTCAGCGACGATTACCGCGGCTCGTTCGAGGCGCCCGCCGAGTCCGGCGTCGGCACCGTCGATGTCACCGGCAAGATGACGGGCGAGTTCAAGGTCCACGGCCCCATGGCCGGCGTGACCTTCCGGTTCTGAGCGGCGCTCATTGATAGCCATTGGCTATGGAATCGAGCAGATCGTTTCATTGGACGGCCGGCGCGGGGCGCCCATACTTGAGACCAGTTCTCATCTGGAGCCCCACCGTGAACAAGACCCTCAGCTTCGCGATCCTGCATTTCGCGGTGGCCTTCACTCTGGGCTACCTGTTCACCGGCAGCCTGCTGGTGGGCGGCGCGCTGGCGCTGATCGAGCCGGCCACCAATACAGTGGTGTTCCACTTCCATGAAAAGGTGTGGAAGCGGATCGAGGCACGGCGCGCGGCGAAAGCGATGCCATTGCCCGCATGAGGCGCACAACGAAAGAGAAAGAGTAGAGAATCCGGCCTACGGATTGCCCAGCGCCCTGTCCAACGCCTCGGACTGACGTCTGCGCTCGATGCATGTCGCATCGTCGGAAGGTGGCCCCGAATCCAAGTCGCAGGGATGCATGGGGCGGCCTGAGGCGACGTTTTCGCGTAGGCCTGCCAACAGCAGGTGATCGAAGCCCAGGTACGCCCCCAGATTTACGATCCGCGACTCGCACGCCGACGGTTTAAGCACCGTGCCCGGCTGATCCCAGAACAGCAGCAGGAAATCTCCCGGCGCAACGCCCCTCGTGCACCCGGTTGCCAATTCGTATTCCAACCGGGGGATCCCGGTCAGCGCCTTGCCCTTGATCTGCTCCACCAGCACGTAACGAGCGACGGCTCCCCCGGTTTGATACGGGGTTCCGTACAGCCTGGCCGACGAGGGAGTGTCGCCAAGAAAATCCCGCAGCGCGGACTCGCGCACCAGCTCGACAGCAGAAACCCGGACCAAGGCGACGTAGGCGTTCCGCGCCGCCAGATCGTCAAGGTCGCGCGAGTCCACCGGGCCACAGGTACACGCCAGCGCAGCGGCGCTGGAGGCCAACAAGGCCCCCGCCAACCAGACGCGGGCCAGTAGGCGGATCACTTCTTCTTCGGGATGTACAGGTCGGTGATCGTGCCTTCGTAGACTTCGGCCGCCATCGCCACCGATTCGCTGAGCGTGGGGTGCGGGTGGATGGTTGCACCGATGTCGCCCGCTTCCGCGCCCATCTCGATCGCCAGCGCCAGTTCACTGATCAGGTCGCCCGCATGCACGCCGACGATGCCGGCGCCGATGATGCGGTGGGTGTGCTCGTCGAAGATCAGCTTGGTCGAACCCTCGCCGCGGCCGATGCCGACCGCACGCGCGGACGCGACCCACGGGAACTTGCCCACGCCGATCTTCAGGCCCTTGGCCTTGGCTTCGGTCTCGGTCACGCCGACCCACGCGATTTCCGGATCGGTGTAGGCCACCGACGGGATCACCCGCGCGACCCACTCCTTCTTCTCGCCGGCCGCCACTTCCGCCGCCAGCTTGCCCTCGTGCGTCGCCTTGTGCGCCAGCATCGGCTGGCCGACCAGGTCGCCGATGGCGAAGATGTGCGGCACGTTGGTGCGCATCTGCGCATCGACGGGCACGAAGCCACGATCGGTGACGGTAACGCCGGCCTTGTCGGCATCCAGCTTGCCGCCGTTCGGCGAACGGCCGACCGCAACCAGCACGCGATCCCACGTGCCCGATTCGAGTTCCGGCTTCTGGCCTTCGGTGGCGCTTTCGAAGCCGACGGTGATGCCCTTCTTCGACGCTTCGACCTTGGCGGCCTTGGTCTTCAGGTGCACGGCCACGCCCTGCTTCTTCAAACGGTCGGCCAGCGGCTTCACCAGGTCCTTGTCGGCGCCCGGCATCAGCTGGTCCATGAATTCGACCACGGTGACTTCGGCACCCAGTGCGCGGTACACCGTCGCCATCTCCAGGCCGATGATGCCGCCACCGACGACGAGCAGCTTCTTCGGCACGTCGGCCAGCTGCAGCGCGTCGGTGGAATCCATCACGCGCGGGTCGTCCCACGGGAAGTTCGGCAGCTTCACCGCCTGCGAACCGGCGGCGATGATGCACTGCTCGAAGCGCAGCAGCTGCGTCTTGCCGTCGCTGCCCACGATCTCCAGCTCGTTCGGCGAGACGAACTTCGCCACGCCGGTGATCGTACGCACCTTGCGCTGCTTGGCCATGCCGGCCAGGCCCTTGGTGAACTGGCCGACGACCTTGTCCTGCTTGAAGCCGCGCAGCTTGTCGATGTCGATCTTCGGCTTGCCGAAGCTGATGCCGATGTCTTCGGAGTGCGAGGCTTCCTCGATCAGTGCCGCTGCGTGCAGCAGCGCCTTCGACGGAATGCAGCCGACATTGAGGCAGACGCCGCCGAGCGCTTCATAACGTTCGATCAGCACGGTATCCAGGCCAAGGTCGGCGGCGCGGAACGCGGCGGTGTAGCCGCCCGGGCCGGAACCGATCACGACGATGCGGCATTCGATGTCGGCCGGCTTGCCGGTGCCCAGCGCCGGCTTCGGCGCCGAGGTCGTCGGTGCGGCGGGTGCTGCCGGGGACGGTGCCACCGGCGCGGCCTTGGCCGGCGCCGCAGCGGCGCCCTCGCCTTCCAGGATCGCGACCAGGCTGCCCTCGGCCAGTTCGTCGCCGAGCTTGACCTTGATTTCCTTCACCACGCCGGCGGCCGGCGACGGGACTTCCATCGTCGCCTTGTCCGATTCCAGCGTGACCAGGCCTTGGTCCTTCTTCACCGTGTCGCCCACGGCGACCAGGATCTCGATGACCGGCACACCGTCGTAGTCGCCGATATCGGGGACCTTGGCTTCGATCAAACCACCGCCACCGGCAGCTGCCGGTGCGGCCGCCGGCGCCGCGACGACAGGTGCGGGTGCAGCGGCGGGCGTCGGTGCAGGCGCGGCGGGGGCTGCAGGCACAGCCGGGGCCGGCGTGGACGCGGCAGCACCTTCGGCTTCCAGCACGGCCACCACACTGCCTTCGGACAGGGTGTCGCCCAGCTTGACCTTGATTTCCTTCACCACACCGGCGGCCGAGGACGGCACTTCCAGCGTGGCCTTGTCGGACTCCAGCGTCACCAGGCCCTGGTCCTTCTTCACCGTGTCGCCGACGGCGACCAGGATTTCGATGACCGGCACATCGCTGTAATCGCCGATGTCGGGGACTTTGACTTCGATCGTGTTCGCCATGGTCTCGGTCTCCTTACAGCAGCACGCGGCGCATGTCGCCGAGCAACTGGGCGAGATAGGCGGTGAAGCGCGCGGCGGCAGCGCCGTCGATCACGCGGTGGTCGTAGCTCAGCGACAGCGGCAGCATCAGGCGCGGCTGGAACTGCTTGCCGTCCCACACCGGCTGGATCGACGACTTGGACACGCCGAGGATGGCGACTTCCGGCGCATTGACGATGGGCGTGAACGCCACGCCGCCGATGCCGCCCAGCGAGGAGATCGAGAAGCAGCCGCCCGACATCTCGGCCGGGCCCAACTTGCCTTCGCGCGCCTTCTTCGCCAGCTCGCCGCTTTCCTGCGCGATCTCGTTGACGCCCTTCTTGTCGACGTCGCGGATCACCGGCACGACCAGGCCGTTCGGCGTGTCGGCGGCGAAGCCGACATGGAAATACTTCTTCAGCGTGAGGTTCTCGCCGCTGGCATCCAGCGAGGCGTTGAAGTCGGGGAACTTCTTCAGCGCCGAGACGCTGGCCTTCATCAGGAAGGCGAGCATGGTCAGCTTGATGCCGGCCTTCTCGTTTTCCTTGTTCAGCGCCACGCGCAGCGCTTCCAGGTCGGTGATGTCGGCGTGGTCGTGCTGGGTGACGTGCGGGATCATCGCCCAGTTGCGCGCCAGGTTGGCGCCGGAAATCTTCTTGATGCGCGACAGCTGGACGACTTCGGTCTCGCCGAACTTGCTGAAGTCCACCTTCGGCCACGGCAGCAGGTTGAGCCCGCCACCCGCGGCGACCGGCGCGCCTGCGGCTGCCGGCGCGGCCACGCCGCCCGCCAGCGCGCCCTTGACGTACTTCTGCACGTCTTCCTTGCTGATGCGGCCACCGCGCTCGGTGCCTTTCACCTGGTTGAGGTCCACGCCCAGCTCGCGCGCGAACAGGCGCACTGCAGGGCTGGCGTAGGCGACCTTCTCCGGCAGCACGCGGTCGGCCTTGAACTCGACCGGCGGGGTGCGCGGCGGCGACGCTTCGGGATCGATGCCCGGCTTGTCGTCCAACACGCGCGACGCGGCGGGCGCGACCGCCGGTGCGGCGCGCTCCTGCGCGATCTCGCGCTGAGCGATCTTGTCCGGCGTCGGCGAGACGGCGACCGGCTCGACCTTCGCGCCGGTCTCGGCGGCGGCCGTCGGGGCCGGTGCGGCGGCGGCCGGCTTGGCCTCGGCAGCGCCTTTACTGACTTCGATCAGCGCGACGACGGCGCCCTCGGCCAGTTCGTCGCCGAGCTTGACCTTGATCTCCTTCACCACGCCGGAGAACGCGGACGGCACTTCCATCGTCGCCTTGTCCGATTCCAGCGTCACCAGGCCCTGGTCCTTCTTCACCGTGTCGCCCACGGCCACCAGGATTTCGATCACCGGTACGCCGTCGTAGTCACCGATATCGGGGACTTTGGCTTCCTTGATGTCGGACATGGCGTTACTCCGGTGGGGGCGTGAAGAGGGGAACCCCTATTGTGGCCGGCACGACGCGATGCGCCAACCATTCATTGGTGTTATTTGCTGTCCATGGCGGGACATTGCGGGCCGCCGGTGCCGCGTCACGGCGGCATCACGCGCTGCGCCGCACGCAGTGGTATCGCTTTGGTCGGACCCCAGTGCGCCACGATACGCTGCCGCATTGTCAGCCGCGGACACGCAGCAAAGGCGCAATCGCGTCCCATGCCGCGCGCAGCCGCTCGTACTGGAAGGAGGCGTTGGCAGGACTGGTCGATGGCAGCGCGAACACGACTGGCCGCTGCGTCTGCGGCAGCTGCGGCTCGACATGACGACGGAACGCCTCGGCGGCCTTTCCTCCATTCAGCGCGATCGCCTGGATGCTGCGATGCGCCACCAGCAGGTCGGCCACCGGGTTGGCGACCTCGGTCCCGCGCACGATGCTGGCGTCCAGGCTGCCACGACGTTCGCACTGGCCGATGACATCCCATAGGCCGACGCCGCCCTCATGCAAGCCACGCATGCGTGCTTCATACGGCAGGTCGGTCGAGAACCCGCACAGCGACGCCATCAGCGGCCAGAACCGGTTACGGGGATGCGCGTAGTAACGTGCGGCGTGCAACGAGGCATCGCCCGGCATCGACCCCAGCACCAGCACGCGGCAGTCCGCGCCGATGCTCGGCGGCAGACCGGTCAGCAGATCACCCACCCCTCAAGCGCCCGCGGACTGCCAGGGCTTCACCACCAGCAGCGCGCCGGCGACCACCAGCAACAGGCCGACCACGCGCAACGCATCCACCGGCTGCCGCGCGTGCAGCACGCCGTAATGGTCCAGCACGACCGAACCCACCAGCTGCCCGGCGACCACCAGGCAGATCAGCGATGCCGCGCCCAATCGCGGCACCAGCAATGTCGCCGAAGCGACGAACACCGCGCCAATCGCGCCACCCATCCATGCCCACCACGGCACCTTCGCAAGTGCGGTAGGCACGAACACCGGGCGCGTCAGCAGCCACCAGGCAAGCAGGACGCCCGTGCCCACAAGGAACGAGCACAGCGACGCGAACAGCGGCCCGAAGGTCTGCCGGCCGAGCGACGCATTGATCAGTGCCTGCAACGGCAACAGCATGCCGATGAACAGGGCCAGGGCCACGCCGGTCGCGTTCATGCGTCGTCTCGTGTTCGGGGAGCGACACGATACGCCACCCCTCTTGCGAGGTGGCGTCAACGCCCGCACGTTACGCCGCCAGCGGAATGCCTGGACGCTTCGACACTGCGCGCTGCAGCAGCGCCATCGACACTAGCAGCATCGCCATCGGCGCCAGCAGCAGGTAGAACGCCCGCGAGCCGTCGAAGTGCGCGAACAGCTGGCCGGTCACGTACGAACCGGTGGTGCCGCCCAGTGCGGAGAACACGACGATGAGCCCGGTCATCGCTGCGTGCCGCGACTTCGGCAGCGCACTGAGCACCACCGAATTGATCGCCGGGTAGATCGGCGCCATCAGCAGGCCGATCATCGGGAACACGTACGCGGCAGCAGGTGCGTTCCACCACGTCATGCCCTCGCGCGCCTGCACGTTGGCCGCCAGCGGCAGGGCCAGCAACACCAGCACCGCCATCGCCACCACGCACGCGGACAGCAGCCAGAACCACGGGATGCGCCGCAGCAGCACGCCGCCACCCAACCGTCCCAGCGCCAGTGAGCCGGCGAAGATGCTGGCCGCCTGCACGCTGAGCGTGGTGGGCAGGTGCAGGATCTCGCGGTTGAACGTCGGCAGCCACGTGTTGATCGCCTGTTCCATCAGCACGTAGAGGAAGGCCGACACCAGGAACACCACCACCAGCGGCAACGCGAGCAGGCGGAACATGTCGATGAAGGACTCGCCCGCAGCGTGCCCATCCTGCGCCGCACGCTCGTCCAGCGTGCAGGTCGCCAGCAGCACGACAACGGCAATGCACATCGCCGCCAGCACCCAGTAGACATCCAGCCACACCGGATCGCCCGGCATGTCGGCATTGATGAAGGCCGCGAACAGCCACGCGCTGCCGAGGATGCCGACCATGAACCAGCCTTCCACCGTGCTGGTCAACGCGGCATGCGCCTTGGGTCCTTCGGTCAGCAGGCCGATGCTGGAATAGACCGACACCTTCACCAGCGCGAACGCCACGCCCACCGTGGTGAACAGCAGTTTGGTCGCCCAGAACGCCTGCAGCATCGGCATCGCCACGCAGGCGGCGGCGACCAGCAGCAGGCCGAGCATCATCGCGCGGCGGTAGCCCAGTCGCGGCAGGAACGAGGCCACCAGGAACGAGGTGACCGCGATCGGCAGGTCCTTGAACGCCTCCAGCAGGCTGGCGTCGGCCTTGGTGATGCCGAAGCCCTGGATGGACTGCAGGATCACCGTGCCCACGGAGTTCAACAGCATGGCGAAGATCATGTACGTCAGGATCATCGCCAGGATCATGCGGGTGCGCGTCATGGGCGGTACCGGAAGAGTCGTGCGCATCCTAGCCGCATCGGCCGGACCGCGAGGCGGATCGCCGCGCCGGAGCCGGCGCGGCGACCATCAGGAGAGTGCATCCGCCACCACGCCGGGGAGAGACGGCGCAGGGCGGATGCGCGCCCGCGGGGTCGCGGGCGGAAGGCATCACCAGCGGTACGCGACGGAAGCCTGGTACGACGTGCCTTCCAGCGGACGGCCCATGAACACGCCGCCACTGGTCGCGTTGCCCAGCACGCGGGCATTGCCCTCGGTCAGCGCGATCTCGTCGGTGACGTTGCGGCCCGAGAAGGTGAACTCCCAGTGGTCGCCCACATGCGCGCTGGCACCGATGTCCCAGGTGTCGTACGACGGCAGCACCTGGCCGTTCGCGGGATCGGAGTACCGGTCACCCACGTGCGTGTAGGTGGCGAACGCCTTCAGGTCGCCCCACGGCAGCGACCAGTAGTAGCTGGGCGTCAGCCGCGCGCGGAACTTCGGCTGGCGCACTACCTGGTTGCCGTCGTAGGTGGCGAAGTCGCCGTACTTGGCGCGCAGCCAGGTTGCGTTCCACGCCAGTTCGAAACCGCCGGCGGGACGCCACGCACCCTCGAACTCCAGGCCACGCGCCTTCGAGTCGCCGATGATCACGACGTTGTTGCCGTTGTTGTCGAACGCCTGGTAGCGCAGGCCGGTGAAGTCGTTGAAGAACGCGGTCAGGTACATCTCGTACGTCTCGCCGCCCGCCTTCAGGCCCAGCTCGTACTGGTCGATCTCGGTCTTGTTGTTGGCGCCATCGCGCAGGTTGTCGAACTGCGGGAAGGTGAAGCCCGAGTTGACGCGACCGAACAGGCTGACGTTGTCGTTGAGCGTGTAGTTCAGGCCGGCCGTCCAGGACACATCGCTGTCGTTCTGGTCGATGCTGCGCGGCGTGGTGGAGACGGACGTGGCGTTGTCGTACAGCGTGTTCTGATCGCCGTCCAGGTCGACCGTGATCGGGTCCCACACCGTGCCGTTCACTTCCTGCCGCTCGTAGCGCACGCCGGCATCCAGGCGGATGCGGTCGTTGACGGTCCACTCGTCGGCGATGAAGAAGGCGGTGTTCTGGCCGTCGTAGTCGCCGCGGATGTTGTAGAACGCGTTGCCGACGAAGCCGTCACGCGTCGCCACGCGACCATCGGACAGCGCCAGGTTCACCCGGCGGGCGTTGTCCTGCGCCGTCAGCAGCATGTTGTTGCCCAGCCACCAGCGGTCCTTGGACGAGTAGTCCGCGTAGTACACGCCGAAGGTCAGCGAGTTGCTGTCGGTCAGGTCGACGCTGAAGCGCAGGTCGTTGGTGAACGAGCTGATTTCCTTCTCCACCACCCAGAAGCCCGCCGTCAGCACCTGCTGGTTCGGATCCACCGCGCCACCGCCATTGACGAACGTGCCGGTGCCGGTCACGCCCGCGCCGTAGGTGTCGGTGATGTAGGACGACAGCGTCTGCGGGTTGGCGCCGGTGAACAGCGCGTAGGTCGGCGCATCGCCCTTGATGTAGTTGAACTTGTCGCTGATGGTCCAGTTGCCGACGTACCAGTCCAGCGAACCGCCGAACACGTCGATGTCCACGCCGCGGCCATCGGCCAGGTCGCGCGTCATCGTCTGGTTGCCGACGCCGGTCGGCAGCGTCACGCGACGGAAGTCGTCGCCGACCAGCGTGCCGGTGGTCGCGTCCAGGCCGGGGAAGCTGGAGATGTCTTCGCCGTTGTTGCGCGAGACCAGCGGCACCGCGGTGTAGAAGGTGTTCTTGTCATCGGTGTGACGGGCGTAGAGGTTGAACTCGCCTTCGGCCCAGCGCTTGGTCAGCGCGGCGCTCAGCTGGCCGCCCTTCTCGACCGGGAAGCCCGTCTGGCGCACGCCGTCGGTCTCGCGGTAGAAGCCGCCCACGCTGTAGTACCAGCCACTCTCGGCGCTCAGCGGACCGCCACTGTAGAAGTCGACGCGCTGCAGGCTGTCGGTACCCAGCGTCACGCGCACCAGGCCTTCCGGCGTGTCCTCGCCCTTCTTCTGGATGAAGTTGACCGTGACGCCCGGCTGGCCGTTGGAGTAGATCGGGCTGGGACCGCCACGCAGGCCTTCGACGCGCGCGATGGTGTCGTCGATGCGGAACAGCGTGGTGTTCTCGAGGAACGACAGGGTCGGCGGCGGAAAGATCGGCGAGCCGTCCAGCTGCAGGGTGAAGAACGGCGCGTCGCCTTCCGACGGCATGCCGCGCACGAAGACGTTGGCGCCGGTACCGCCGCCGCTGGCCTCGGCCCACACGCCCGGCACGATCTTCAGCAGGTCGGCAGTGCTGGTGGGTGCGGTTTCCTGGATCTGCTCGGGCGTCGCCGTGCTGATCGAGAAGCTGGCGTCGCGCTTGCGCAGTCCCTTGAACTTGGCGGTACCGCTGACGACGACGGCGTCCAGCGTGGTCGCGTCGTCCTTTGCGGCGGCCGGGGCGGCGTCCTGTGCGGCGGCCAGCGTCGGCGCGAGCGCCATCGCGATGGCGGCCGACAGGGCGTAGCGCATCGGGTGCTTGCTGTGTTTCATGGTCTCTCCCTCCACGTAATGCGATTGTTGTTGTAGTGACAGGCTGCCCGCCGCGGCTTCTGTGGCCCCGTGCGGTCAAGGCGAAACGAACGTCCTCAGGTCGAAATCGGCGATGCGGGGAATCACGGCATCGGCGTGGCGCAGCGCACGCGCATCGCCGATCCCGATGGCCGCCATGCCCGCGGCATGGATGGCCTCGACGCCGGCAGCGGCGTCTTCCACGCCGATGCAGCGGTGCGCCGGTACGCCCAGTGCGGCGGCGACATCCAGGAAGATGGCCGGGTCCGGCTTGGCGCGCACGATGCGACCGGCATCGGCGATGTAGTCGAAGCAGTCGGCGATACCCAGCTTGTCGAGCAGCGCCGGCGCATTGCGGCTGGCCGAGGCCAGCCCCAGCTTCAGCCCGGCCGCACGCGCGGCATCCAGCACCTCGCGCACGCCGTCGAACAGATCCTGCGGGCCGACGCTGGCGATTTCCTGCACGTAGTAGCCATTCTTGGTGTCGGCCAGCGCGCGCTTCTCGTCGGGCGTGTAAGCACGCGACGCACGCTCCAGGATGATCTCCAGCGATGCCATCCGGTCCACGCCCTTGAGCCGCTCGTTGACCTGCAGGTCGAAGGGCACGCCGATCTCGTCGGCCAGACGCTTCCAGGCGCGGTAATGCGTGTGTGCGGTATCGGTCAGCACGCCATCCAGGTCGAAGACCAGCGCATCGCAGACGCGCGGAAAGGTCGCCTTCGGCGGTGTCGGCACGGCCAGCGGCAGCACGGCCTCGCGACCCAGCGTGAGCACCACTTCACTACCGGCGTGCCGGAAGGCCAGCCTGTCGCCTTCATCCAGCCGGTAGCGCACGCCACGTGCGTCCACATCCACCCGCAGCGCGCACCCGAGCCAGCGCAGGTTGAAGCCATAACCCGTCCATGCCGCCGGCAGCGTGGGCGCAAATGCCAGGCGTCCGTCCGCCACACGCAAGCCGCCGAAGCCCTGCACCAGGCCCAGCCAGCTGCCCGCCATCGCGGCCATGTGCACGCCGTGGTCGGTGTTGCCGTGCAGGTCGTCCAGGTCCACGCGCAGGCTTGCATCGAAGTAACGCCACGCCTTCTCGTCCTGCCCCACTTCACTGGCGAGGATGCCGAACACCGGCGCCGACAGCGTGGAGTCGTGCGTGGTGACGGCTTCGTAGTAGTCGAAGTCGCGGCGCTTGCTGCCCGCGTCGATGCCATCGCCCGCCAGCACCAGCGCCATCACCACGTCGGCCTGCTTGCAGACCTGGTGGCGGTATAGCGTGAGCGGGTGGTAATCGAGCAGCAGCGGACGATGCGGTCCTTCGCGCTTCGGGAACGGCCAGCGCGGCTTGCCGAGGAAGTCGTCGTCCTGCGGATGGATACCCAGCGCTTCGTCGACCGGCAGATGCATGGCATCGGCGGCGCGCTGCCAGAGAACGACTTCATCGGCATCCAGTCCGATGCGCGATGCCAGCGCGGCGAGTGCCTGCGGCCGTTCGGCCGACAGCCGCGACCACGCGTCCACAGCGCGCTCAAGGTGCCGCTGCGCCATGCGGTTGGTGTACCAGTTGTTGTTGACCAGGGTGGTGTATTCGTCCGGACCGGTCACTTCATGGATGCAGAACGCACCACCGAGTCGCGGATTGAAGTGTCCGGCCTGTGGCCAGATGCGCGCCGTCTCGAAAAGAATCTCGGCGCCAGCCTCGCTGAGGAAGTCGAGATCATCGCTGGCGTCGAGATAAAGCCCGATCCCGTACGCGATGGCGGCGTTGATGTGGTACGCCGCCGAGCCGCTGGGATAGTGCGCGGAACATTCGCGGCCGGCGATCGTGCGCCACGGATAGAGCGCGCCGCGCGGATGGTTCATCGCGCGTGCGGTCTCGCGTGCGCCGTCCAGCGTGCGGTAGCGGTACATCAGCATGGCGCGCGCCACGTCCGGCGCGGTGAACGCCATCACCGGCAGCACGAAGGCCTCGGTATCCCAGAAGCAGTGGCCTTCGTAACCCTCGCCGGTGATGCCCTTGGCGGCGGTGCCGGTGATGCCGTCGCGGCCGGCGGACTGCAGCAGGTGGAACAGATTGAAGCGCAGCGCAAGTTCCGCCGCGGGATCGCCGTCCACCGACAATCCGGCACGCTGCCAGAACGCGCGCATCGCCTCGGCCTGCGCCTCGGCGATGGCCTCGAAGCCCGCCGATTGCGCGCGCGTTAGGACCGCATCCACGCCATCGGCCGCGGTGCCGTTGCCATCGTCGTAGACGACGAACTTCTCGATCACCACCGACGCGCTAGGCGTCAGGGTGGAGACGAAACGCTGCTCGACGCGCCCCACCCCGGCCGTTGCGCTCTCGAAGATCAGGCCCGGCGACAGACGGTGCTGCTGTGCGCAGACCAGCGCCATGTCACTGTGGTGCGTGCGCTGCGCGAGGCGCGCGCCATCGGCATCGGCGTGTTCGTCGGAAACCTGCAGGTCCTTGCCGCCATGCACGCCGATGCGCGGATCATCGCCCTGCTCGATCGCCTGGCGGCCCGTCTCGATGGACGAGCACAGCGCCAGCGGGCCGGTGTAGTCGACGGAGGCCACTTCGAAACGGATCGCCAGCAGCGCGCGCTCCGCCAGCGGCACCACGCGACGTGCGGTGATCTCAAGTGTGTGGCCTTGCGGCGTTTTCAGGCGCAGGCGGCGATGCAATGCACCGGCCTCCAGATCCAACGTGCGCTCGAACTCGAGCCACTCGGTTTCGGACAGGCGCAGCGGCTGGTCGCCGAACTGCAGCCGGATGTGTTTGCCTTCGGCCACCGGCACGCGCGTGTCGGTACTGCGGGTGAAGCCGGGGAAACGCTCGTGGTAGTGGATAGGGTTCTGTTCGTACACGCTGGACAGGAAGGTCCCGTCGCTGGCGCTGTCACCCTCTTCCAGCGCGCCGCGCACGCCCAGCGTGCCGTTTGCCAGGGCGAACAGGGTTTCGTCACGCGCAGCCCGCGCGGCGTCGAAACCCCGCTGCGTGAGCCGCCACGGGTCGGTCGGACCCTGGCGCTCCTGCGTTGCCACCCCTGCTGTCTGTTCCCGACGCTCTTCCACCGACATCCCCACGCTGACCTGATCATTCCGGGCCGACAGCCCGGGGCGGAGGCAAGCTAGGAGCCGTTGTTATCGATGTCAAGTTATCGATGTCAGATCACGACACAGCGGGTAAGCCGGTTCCGCCAACATGGGGGCCAGGGCAAGGAAAAACATTGAGATTCAACGGACTACAGCTCTTTTCCGGTCCCGCACCCGGCCGGACTGTCCACCGGGTGGACGCTGCGATGCAGCAGTTTCCTGCGCTCAGGTCGCGCGGACCACCAGATGCGTGGGCAGCGTCTCGGAGACGGCCGCTTCCCCCTCGATCAGGGCGCGGACCTTGCGCGCCAGCAGCACGCCGGCGTCGATGAAGTTCTGGTGCACCGAGGTCAGCGGCGGCACGTAGGTCGCGCCCAGCGGCGTGTCGTCGTAGCCGATCACGGAGACGTCCTCCGGCACGCGGCGGCCACGCTCGATCAGCGCCCGGATCGCACCGATGGCCAGCAGGTCGCTGGCGGCAAACAGGGCGTCGACCTGCGGATGCGCCTGCAGCAACGCGTGGACGGCATCGGCGCCCGCACCGACGGTGAAGCTGGCGACGCTGGGCGTCAGCGGGGTGATCCCGTGCCGGGCCAGCGTCGCGGCGAAACCGTCCAGGCGTTCGGCGAACTCGCCATGGGCCGGATCGCCAAGGAACGCCGGCCGACGACGCCCCAGCGCGATGAAACGTTCCGCCGCCAGCGTGCCGCCGCGATGGTTGTCGCTGCCGACCACCACCTGCGACTCGTGCCGGCTGACCGCGCCCCAGACGACCATCGGCCGCCCCCAGCGCTGCACGGCATGCATGGCATCTTCGTGCGCGCCCTGGCCGAGCAGGATCACGCCGTCGGCGGCCTGCACGTTCGGCAGCGAACCACCCTGCAGTGACGTCAGCAGCACGCTGTAACCGGTGGAGGTTAGCTCCTGGGTGATGCCGCCCAGCAGATCGAGCGGATACGGCCCCGACATCTGCCGTTCGACGGTGGGTTTCATTTCCACCACCACCGCCACCGTCATACTGCGGCGGAGCTTGAGATTGCGCGCGCTCACGTTGAACGCGTAGCCGTACTGCTGCGCCACCTCGCGCACCCGCGCCCGCGTTTCCGCGTTGACCAGCGGGCTGTCGCGCAGGGCGCGCGATACCGTGATCGCCGATACACCGGCCACTTTCGCCAGATCCGCCATCGTCAGGTGATCGCCGGGCGACGGCATCTCCGTCCGGGCGCGTCCGGTGCGCGGCTTGCGTTTGGCAGGGGGCATGCGGGTCACTTCCGTGCGCGGCTGGCTTCGTATTGTGCAATATGCGCGTCCACTGGCGTCGACGCGATCACCGCTCCGATCACGTCGGGCAGCAGGTCATCCAGCGCCTTGAAGCGCAGGCAGCTCTTGCCCATGTCCAGCCGCTTGCCGGCATCCGCATAGGCATTGCGAAGTACGACGTCCTGGGCGGAGTTCGCGTAGCACGTCGTCAGGTACAGCGCGTAGTACTGCTTCTGCGCCGCCAGCGCGACGTACGACAGCGGCTGCTTGTTGTAGGTGGTCGGGTAGCGCGACAGCGGTATCTCCCAGCAGACCATGCCCCAGCTCATCGTCTCGACATAACCCTCGGGCACATACCGGTTGACCAGGTCGCGTACCGCCGACACCACGATCCGCCGCTCCTCCGGCAGTTCCGCCAGATAGTCCTCGACCGTCTTCGCCTTGCTGCTCGCCATGGTGGACACCCCGTGTTGCGCGAACAGTAGCGCAGCGGCGTGGCCGCGTCATGCCGTTCGGCCAAACGCCCGCCATCGCCCCGACGAATGAACAAATGCGGCGTTCCGGCTCAGCCACATGCAGACACCGTGAAATACCTGCCGTAAACCGCGACATATCCATTGCGTTGTCGATCGATTCACGTCGCGGGGTAGGGGGCATTCATGCGTGGCTGGTTACGGTGCGCTCGCCCTGACGGCAATGACGCATCACGCATTGCACGGAAGGGACATAAGAAAACAGAACAGGAGATTCCTGCATGACGTCCATTCGAACCCTCACGATTGCCCTGGCTTCCCTCATCGCCGTTCCGGCCTTTGCGCAGGACGCAACGACAGATACCGGCGCTTCCACGTCCAGCAAGCGTTTTGCCGTGGTGGGTGGCGCCGCCATCCTCAAGCCCGACCGCGATCCCGCGCCCGGCCTGAAGATCGATGGCGATGTCGCGCCCGTGATCAGCGCCAGTTGGTATGCCACCGACAACATCGCGGTGGAACTGTGGGGTGCGGCCGACAAGTTCAACCATCGCGTGAAGGCCGATGGCGCCGGCAAGATCGGCACTGTCGACCAGCAGCCGATCGCGTTGAGCGGCCAGTACCACTTCGGCACGCCCGACAAGGTGATGCGCCCGTTCGTGGGTCTGGGCTATTACGAGTCCAACTTCAGCAACGAGACGATCGGTGGTGACGGCGCCCATGTGGGCCTCGAGACCGCCAAGGGCGCGATCGCCACGGCCGGCATCGACTTCAACATCAACGAAACCTGGTTCGCGCGCACTGATGCGCGCTACATGAAGGGCGACGCCGGTGTGCGCGTCGCCGGCCAGGGCACCGGCGAAGAACTGACCATCGACCCGTGGGTCGTGGGGGTGGGTATCGGCGCGCGCTTCTGATCCATCGCTCCAACGCGTCGGTACAGCGGCGGGCTTCCGGGTCCGCCGCTTCTTTTTGTGTGGTGCGGAACGTGCCCTGTCGCCGAACCCGTCAGCGCGCGCCGTAGCCGCGCAACCGCTCCAGCCGGGCGACGCGCCACTTCACGCACCAGGCGTAGACCAGGTAATAGCCCAGCAGCAGGCCGCCCACCGCCAGCAGGCTGCCGTGCCCGCTCAGCAGCGCATGCGTGGCCGGCACACTGTCCGAACGCCAGTACTGCACCATCTGCACCGTGCCCCACACGATGCGGCCCGCCACGATGGCGACCAGCAGCAGCGCCAGCCAGGCATTGGGCTGGTAGTACACGCCTTGCGGCGCCACGTCCCAGCGCGTCAGCCATACGCCGATCAGGCCGAGGACGCCACCTGCGGCCAGCCCCATACCTGCGCCGACCAGGCTGTCAGGCCACCAGAACAGGCCGAACGCGCTGACCGCGACGAAGATCGCCACCGACACCAGCAGGCTCCAGGCATTGAGCGTCAGCAGCCAGCCACGCGCCATGCGGCGTGCGCGACCGTAGCGGTAGCGCTGCCACAACGAGAGCGGCAACAGCACCACCCACAGCGCGAGCAGCAGGAACACGAACACCAGGACGAGGACGATAGGCATGGCCGCATCATGCCGCAAAACAACGGATCGTCAGGGATGCTCCGCTTCCACGTGCACCTTTTCCCGCCGCAGCAGGTACAGGCCGCTGGCGACGATGATGCCGGCACCGATCCAGGTGACGCCGTCCGGCAGCACCGACCACAGCGCCACGTCCAGCAGCACGCCCCACAGCAACGCGGTGTACTCCAGCGGTGCGATCAGCGACGCCTCGCCGCGGCGGAAGGCTTCGGTCAGCGCCACCTGTGCCAGCGATCCGGAGACGCCGACGCCCGCGATGATCCAGCCATGCGCCGGCTGCAACGGCTTCCACGCCGGCAAGGCCAGCAGCAAGGCGCCCAGCGAGAGCATCACGACGAACCAGAACACCATCGCCTGCGTACTGTCGCGCTGCGCCAGCATGCGCACGGTGACCGCACCCATGGCGTAGCAGATGGCCGCGATGAGGATCGCCAGCCCGCCACCGGTCAGCATGCCTTCGCCGGTCGGCCGCAGGATCACCAGCACGCCGACCAGACCGATGCCGATCGCAATCCATCGTGCCGTACCCACCTTTTCCTTCAGCAGCGGCCCGGCCATCGCGGTGACCAGCAGCGGTGCGACGAAGGTGATCGCATACGCCGTGGACAACGGCATGGTGCGCAGGCCATAGACGAACCCCGCCATCATCGCCACGCCCAGCGCGCCACGCAGCAGATGCAGTGGCCAGTACACGTGCAGCAGCGAACGCACCGGTACCGTGGCCAGCACCCACAGCGCGACGAGCGGGAGCGATGAAAGGCCACGCAGCGCGGCGACCTGCAGCGGCGGGTAGTGCGAGGAAAGCAGCTTCAGGCCCGCGTCCATCAGGGCGAACATCAGGACGGCCGCCAGCATCAGCAGGACGGCGGAAGCCAGCGAAGGACGGGGCGGAGTCATGCGGCATTATCGCCTCGCCGCGTCGACGCGCGTGCGCTACCCTGCGCCCACCCACCCGAAAGGCAGGCCGATGACAGGGAACGCCGCACGCACCCGTCGATCCCCGCGTTCGCGCCTGCCGTTGCGCCTGACCTGGGCCGCCCTGTGGTTGCTGCTCGGGTTCGTCAGCCTCGAGTTCCTGCTCGCCGCCTACGGCAAGTACCGGCACCTCGATTCGGCTGCCTACGGCATGTTCATGACGCGACGCAGCTGGCTGTGGCTGCATCTCGCCGGCGGCCTCACCACCGTGCTGCTCGGGCCGGTGCAGTTCCTGACGCAGTTGCGCCTGCGCAGTCCACGACTGCATCGTCTGGCGGGCCGCGTCTATCTGGTCGGCCTGCTGGTGGCGGCCATCGGCGCCACTGGACTGATCGCCACCTCACCGGCGCCGTTCGCCATCCGCCTGGCATTCGCTGCAACGGCTCTGGCCTGGCTCACCACCGCCTTGACAGGACTGATCGCGATCCGCCGGCGCGACGTGGACAGGCACCGGCGCTGGATGACGCGCAACTACGCGGTGACGCTGGCCCCGATCATCTTCCGCCTCTCGTTGCCGGTCGCGATCGCCAGCGGATTGGCGCCTTCCCCCACGCTGATCGCCACGCTGCTGTGGTGCAGCTGGATCGTCCCCCTGCTCGCCTGCGAGACCGTCCGTCGCGTGGCAGGCATGGCGCGCTCCCTGTCCCGGCCACCGTCCACGGACGGGGCCGCGCTTGCCGACACACGGTAGAATTCCGCGCCCCGCTACAGGATTTCCCCCATGCCCTCTTTCGACGTCGTCTCCGAAGTCAACGTCCACGAGCTGACCAATGCCGTGGACCAGGCCAACCGCGAACTGTCCACCCGATTCGACTTCAAGGGCGTGGACGCCAAGTTCGTGCTGGAAGAGAAGCTGATCACCCAGTCCGCGCCCAGCGACTTCCAGCTCAAGCAGATGACCGACATCCTGCGTGCGCGCCTGATCGCGCGCCAGATCGATGCGCGCTGCCTGGAGTTCGGCGACGTGGAAACCAACCTGGCCGGTGCACGCCAGAAGATCACCGTCCAGCAGGGCATCGAGCAGAAGCTGGCCAAGAAGATCGTCTCGACCATCAAGGACGCCAAGCTGAAGGTCGAAGCGCAGATCAACGGCGACAAGCTGCGTGTCACCGGCAAGAAGCGTGACGACCTGCAGGACGTCATTGCGCTGCTGAAGAAGACCGAATTCGAGCTGCCGCTGCAGTTTGACAACTTCCGTGACTGATACGCCCGACACCGTCGAGGGCAGCGACCCGATCGACGCGACCCGCCGCTGGGTGGAGCGCGCCGTGATCGGGCTCAACCTGTGCCCGTTCGCCAAGGCGGTGTACGTGAAGCAGCAGGTCCGCTTCGTACTGAGTGATGCCAGCACGCCCGAAGCGCTGCTGGAGGAGCTGGCCGAAGAACTGGTGCTGTTGCGCGACACCGATCCCGATCAGGTCGACACCACGCTGATCGTGCACCCGGATGTGTTGACGGACTTCCTGGACTACAACGACTTCCTCGAAAACGCGGACGCTGCGGTCGAGGCGCTGGACCTGCAGGGCGAGATCCAGGTGGCCAGCTTCCACCCGGACTACCAGTTCGCCGGCACCATGCCGGACGACATCAGCAACTACACCAACCGCTCGCCCTACCCCACCCTGCACCTGCTGCGCGAAGCCAGCATTGACCGCGCGGTGGAAGCCTTCCCTGATCCCGACGTGATCGTCGAGCGCAACGTGAAGACGCTGGATGCGCTGGGGCATGCGGGGTGGCAGAAGCTGTTTGCGGAGTAACGGGATCGCTCGTGATATGGGGCGCGGGGATGTTGGGTGCGGAAATGTTCGGTGCAGCGGTGTCGGGTGTGGGAGCGACGTAAGTCGCGATGCTTTTCCTTCGCCAAAACGCATAGTGGCGATCAGAGCCAGACCGCATCCCACCACGCATACTCCGCCACGCTTCGCGCCAATCCGGCGCGCAAGGGATTGGCCACGATGTAGCGTCCCGCCGCGACAATCGACGGCCCGCTGCGCAATGCATGATCGTGGAATCCCTTCTCCCACACGATGCCGGATTCGGGGTGATTCAGGCGAATGAATCGGCCGCTGTTGGATTTCAATCGCTGCACCGTTGTCGACAAGCTATCCAGCGAACCGAGCTCGATCACGCCATGCCAGTGGTCCGGCATCAGCACCCAGCACAGCAGCCTGGAGCGATACCACAACCGTGATGAGGTCATCGCGCGGCAGGCATCCATGGCGCGTTCCGGCTGAAGGAAGAGCGGACGGCGATTCGCGGTCGTGAAGGTCACCATGTAGACCTGACCGGCCTGGGAGGAGCGGCCTTTTCTCAGTTCCGAATAGCCCGACATCGCTTACCTCCTGTGGACGAAGGTAAGCATGGCAAGCACAGCATAGAGCGCCATCGGAGAACCGCTTGCCGGGGTATCGGCTTTTCACGGGAACGCTTCGCGACTTACGTCGCTCCCACATCAGACATCCGGATGTGTCGTCAGCCGCCGCTCCAGCAACACGCGCGCCTCGTCGAGCGATGGCAGGATCAGATGGCCGAGCGCACGCACGGTGTCGTCGGGCTCGAGCAGATCGGGGATCTGGATCGGGTACATGCCTGCGGCCAGTGCGGCGCGCACGCCGGTCGGTGAGTCTTCGAGGACCAGACATTGCACCGGATCGACGCCCAACGAGCGCGCGGCCAGCAGGTAGACATCGGGCGCGGGCTTGGGGTGCTCGACATCGCTGCTGGTGCAGATGGCATCGAAGCGCGGCAACAGGCCAGAAGCCTCCAGCTTCTTCAGCGCCAACGGCCGGCGCGTCGACGTGGCGACGGCACGGGGAATGCCGCGCGCCTGCAGGAAGTCCAGCATCGCCAGGATGCCCGGACGGTGCGGAACACCAGCAGCGACCACCGCGTCGTACAGCACGTGCGACCGCTGCAGGATGAGGTTGCGCTGCGTCTCTCCGACCGCTTCATCCAGCAGGTGCCGGCACACGGCTTCGCTGTGACCGACCATCGCCAGCCACAGCACGTCCGGCAGATCGTGTCCGAGCTCGCGCGCAGCCTCCGCGAGGCAACCGATGATCGCGCGCTCGCTGTCGAGCATCAGCCCGTCCATGTCGAAGATCACCGCCGTCGGCGTGAACGGCAGCGACAACGACGTCGTCATGCGGCGCCCCCGAACAAACGCTGCAGGTCGCTGTCGTCGAGGATACGCCATTCGCCCGGCGCCAGACCGTCCAATGTCAGTCCGCCGACGCGGCTGCGATGCAGCGCTTCAACGTGGTTGCCGACGGCGGCGAACATGCGGCGCACCTGGTGGTAGCGCCCTTCGGTCAGCGTCAGGTGCCCATGGCGCGGATCGATCACCTCGAGTCCCGCGGGCGCCAGCGGCGTCTGCTCCGACTCCAGCATCAGCGTGCCACTGGCGAAGATCGCACCCTCGTCGCCGCGCAGATCCTGCGCCAGCGTTGCGTCGTACACCTTCGGCAGGTTGGCCTTCGGCGAAATGATCCGGTGCAGCAACCCGCCGTCGTCGGTGAGCAGCAGCAGACCGCTGGTTTCGCGATCCAGCCGCCCCACCGTCGACAGCACCGGCGAGCGATCGCGGAAGCGCGACGGAAACAGGTCGTAGACGATGCGCCCCGTGTCCTTGGTCGAACAGGTGTAACCCACCGGCTTGTGCAGCAGTATGGTCAGGCCGGGCGCAGGATCCAGCGGCTCGCCATCCACGCGGATGGCGTCGTGGTCGACCGGGTCGTCGGCATACAACACCTCGCCGCCTGCATCCGTGATGCGACCCTCGCGGAACATCCACTGCACCTGCTTGCGGCTGCCGTAGCCGAGGTTGGCGATGTGCTTGACGATCTTCATGCGCTCAGCGCCTCGCCTTCGTGGCCGCGATCACCTTGAAACCATCGCGCTCGCCGGCCACCCGTACCTCACCGAAGCTGTCGTTCAAGGTCTGCTCGTACGGCAGGTGACGGTTGGCCACCAGCCACAACCGTCCACCCGGCTTCAGCGCCGAAGCAGCTACGGTGATGAATCGCTGGCCGATGTCGGGTCGATCCGCTCGACTCTGCGTGTGGAACGGCGGATTGCTGACGATGAAGTCGTAACGTTCCGGCAAACCACCGGTCACGTCGTGCCAGCGGAAATCGATGCGTGCGGATGACGTCACCGCGCCCAGGTTCTCTTTGGCCAGAGCGAGTGCTCGCGCTTCTGCCTCGTAGAGATCCAGTCCCGTAATACCCGGGCAGCGTTCCAGCAACGCGAGTGACAGGAAGCCCCATCCCGCGCCGAGATCCGCACCATGGCCGCTGATGTCGTTCGGCAGGCATTCGACGAGCAGCGCGGAGGCAGGATCGATGCGATTCCAGGCGAACACGCCAGGACGGCTGAGGAAGCGACCGTTCTCGATGCGGCGTGGCGCGTCGAGCGCGGCCCACTGCCGTAGCAGTGCCTCATCCGTTCCTTCGCCGAGCGCGCGAGTCCAGAACGTACGGCAATGGAACTTGGTCAGCGTGCCCGCGATGCCGGTGAGTTGCTTCAGGTCCGCCTCTCCAGACTTCGCCCCCTCGTTGTTGGTCATCGAAGCGACGACGATGCCGCCAGGTTGGGCCAGTTGCAGCGCACGCGCCAACAATGCACGCGCCTCTTCGCGCTGTCGCGGCGGCAGTACCAGCACCAGCGGATAGCGCGCACCGTCCGAGGCGGCATCGGCAACGACGCGCAACCCCGCGCGCTCCAGCAGTTCGGCATCCGGACGGAAACTCTGCTCGCAGACCAGTTGCGCCAGCGGGAACTGGCGCAACGCAGCACCGTCGCGCGCACGCAGGAACAGCACCGGTCCGGAAGGCCAGGTGAGCGGACCCTGTGCGAAGGGCAGCATCAATGCGTCGAGCGCGGGATCGGAGAATCGAGAGGCCACGGGCGGCACGCGAGGGGAAGGAGGACGCCATTCTAGCGGCTGGCCACTGGCGACCGTTTCCGACACCGCTCATCGGCTGCGCAAAACAAAATTAAAAAAGTGTTGCGCGAACAAAACAACCGGCGTATCGTGCGCGGCCTTCGGCCCCTGCGGCTGTTTTTTCACCAGACTGATTTCCATGAAGCCCGCGTACGACACCGCCAACACGCTCGACCTGCAGCCATCGCGCTGCGGCCTGCGCGTGCGTGCGTATGCCTTCGATGCCAAGCACGGCAACGAATCCGCACGGCATCTGGATACCTGACATCGGCTGACTCCCTGGGAGATCGGCCACCCCGATCTCCCGAGGAACGCGAACGCCCTCGGGTCGCAAGTCCCGGGGGCGTTTTGTTTTCAGCGTTCGCGGAGGATGCGCATGCATCGACCAGGTTTTTTCCATTCCACCACGGAAGTTTCTTTCCGCCCTGGAGCATCCGGGTAGCGCGTCCACGCGTCCCGAGGCAGGGGCGCGGCTGCGACCGGCGCATGTGCGCTGCGTTGTGATGCTTCGACGCGAGCGGCGCGGGGAATGGACACCACAAGGGCGCATCGCGCCCGAACGAATTGCCGGTTGGCGACAGCCGGCAATGAGGAGCATCGATCGAACACGCTACAGCGGTACGGGTTTGGATCCCGTCCGGTGCGCGCGGCGCTGCCGTGGCGTATGCCGAAGCGTGGGAGAAGGTGTTCCTCGAGCGGACGAAAGCTCAGCGGCAGAGCAGCGGCGCAAGCCGTTGGCCACCGGTTCGAATCCGGTTCGTCCACCACTGGATAGCTCAGATGGGTAGAGCATCGGACAGTAAATCCGACGGTCGCGGGTTCGACTCCCGCTCCAACGCCTGCAAGGGCACATGACCTTTCACGTCATGACACCGGGACGCATGTCCCACCCAGGAAACGCCCCGTGTGGCGCGACGTCTTTCCGCGAAGGACTGCAGGAAGACGACACGTCGCAGCGGGGACGGTGCCGGCACCGCGCCCTCGACGCGGATGCGCGTGGCGCTCGATGCGATCTCCGGATCGGATTGTCGCCACGACGCCTCCGCCGACAGCGCCGGCTGTCCGCACCGTCTCCGTCCAGGGGCGTTTCCGCCTTCTTCCGTCGGCTGCAGGTTGCAGCCGGCACTCCACCGTCGCGGAGTTCGATCCGTCGCGACGATGCAGACAACCCGGATCGAACCACCAGAGCCAACAAGGAGAACAACGCCATGTTCTGGACCAAGAGGGTCGTGATCGGTGACGGCGAGCGCGGCCTGGTGTATCGCAACCGTCGGTTCGAGCGTGTGCTCGCGCCGGGTGTGTACCGCTGGTTCGACCCGATGGGTCGCACCGAGGTGCGCTTCTTCAACATCGCCGCGCCGGAGTACAGCGGCCACGACGTCGACGCGCTGATCGTCGGCCTGGGCGAGCGCCTGGGCGAGACCTTCGTCTGCGCCGACATCGGGGTGGACCAGGTGGGCCTGGTGCTGAAGAACGGCAAGCTGGAAGACGTGCTGCCGCCCGGCACGCGGCGCCTGTACTGGATCGGCCTGGTGAAGGTCGAGGTGCAGACGGTGACGCTGGCCTCGCTGGAAGTGGACGCCGCCGTCGCGCGTCGTCTGCGCCAGCTGGGCTCGCTGTCGAAGCTGGCCGTGGTGGCCGATGTGCCGGCGGAGTTTGCCGGCCTGGTGTTCATCGACGGCAAGCTCGAGCGCACGCTCGCGGCAGGTAGCTACGCCTTCTGGAACTTCCGGAAGAACGTGGTGGTGGAGGTGGTCGACCTGCGCATGCAGACGATCGAGGTCTCGGGCCAGGAGCTGTTGACCCGTGACAAGGTCAGCCTGCGCGTGAACCTGGCCGCGAGCACCCGCGTCACTGACGTGGTGGCATCGCGCACCAAGGTGGCCAAGGTCGGCGACTTCGTCTACCGCGAACTGCAGTACGGCCTGCGCAAGGCGGTCTCCGCCAAGACGCTGGACGAACTGCTGGGCGACAAGGCCTCGCTGGACGCCGACATCTTCGCCTACGTGCGCGGCCAGTTGACCGGCCTCGGCGTGGACGTGCTGGGCGTCGGCGTGAAGGACGTGATCCTGCCGGGCGAGATGAAGGAGATTCTCAACGCGGTGGTGCAGGCGGAGAAGCAGGCGCAGGCCAACGTGATCCGTCGTCGCGAGGAGGCGAACGCCACGCGTTCCCTGCTCAACACCGCCAAGCTGATCGACGAATCGCCGGTGCTGATGCGCCTGAAGGAGCTCGAGGCGCTGGAAAAGGTCACCGAGAAGATCGACAAGCTCACCGTGTTCGGCGGCCTGGATGGCGTGCTGAAGCAGCTGGTGACGTTGAAGTAGTAGTGCGCTGCCCCTTCCCCCGCATGCGGGGGAAGGCTGGGATGGGGGCAAACGGAGCACGGGAGACGGATCGACCGCGCATGTGTACGCCCCCACCTCAACCCTCCCCCGTGAACGGGGGAGGGGGCTTTATCCATTCAATGGAATGACGACATGAACATGCAATCCCAATTCGAACTGCTGCATGCCGAGCACAGCACCACGCCGATCAAGGGCTGGGTGCGCGGCGTGCCGCTGGACCAGGGCGCCCACGAGCAGCTGCGGAACATCGCGGCGATCCCCTTCGTCGGCCCGTGGGTCGCGGTGATGCCCGACGTGCACCTGGGCAAGGGCGCCACCGTGGGCTCGGTCATCCCGACCCGCGGCGCCATCATCCCGGCCGCCGTCGGCGTGGACATCGGCTGCGGCATGGCCGCAGTACGCACCACGCTGCGCGCGAAGGACCTGCCCGACAACCTGGCGCAGTTGCGCTCGAGCATCGAACGCAGCGTGCCGGTCGGCAACGGCCGCGGTGGCGAGCACTGGAAGCTACCCGACAGCATCGCCACCCGCATCGCGCAGTCGGGGCTGGAGCCGCGCCTGGAGGCGATCAAGCAGAAGCACCGCAAGATCCGCACCGACAAGCTGGACCGCCAGATCGGCACGCTGGGCGGCGGCAACCACTTCATCGAGATCTGCCTGGACGAGGCCGACGCGGTGTGGGTGATGCTGCACAGCGGTTCGCGCGGCACCGGCAACCTGATCGGCACGTACTTCATCGAACGCGCGCGCGAGCAGTTGGCGCACCGCGTGCTCGGCTTCCACCTGCCGGACAAGGACCTGGCCTTCTTCATGGAAGGCGAGCCCCTGTTCGACGACTACGTGGAAGCGGTGTCGTGGGCACAGGACTACGCCCGCGAGAACCGTGAAGCGATGATGTCGCGCGTGCTGGCCGAGATGCGCCAACGCCTGCCGAAGTTCCAGTTGGAGAAGATGGCGGTCAACTGCCACCACAACTACGTGCAGAAGGAGACGCATGGCGGCGTGGATCTGCTGGTCACCCGCAAGGGCGCGGTGAGCGCGCGTGCCGGCGAGCTGGGGATCATTCCCGGCAGCATGGGCGCGAAGAGCTTCATCGTGCGCGGCAAGGGCAACGCGGACAGCTTCCACAGCTGCAGCCACGGCGCCGGTCGCGTGCTGAGCCGTACCGCCGCGCGCCAGCAGATCACGCTGTCGCAGCACCGCGAGGCCACGGCGCACGTCGAGTGCCGCAAGGACGCCGGTGTGATCGACGAATCGCCGGCCGCCTACAAGGACATCGATGCCGTCATGGCCGCGCAGTCCGACCTGGTGGAGGTGGTCCACACACTGCGCCAGGTAGTGTGCATCAAGGGGTGAGCTTCGGCTCGCCCCTTCTTTTATTCAGCTTTGCCAAACGCTTCGTTCGCACTCGCGCAATGTTTGCTTGACCCTGCGCGAACATCGCGGCTGCCAGACTCGCGATCATCGTCCTGCCGGAGAGTGGAAGATGAGAGCGTTGTTCGTAGGTGGCGTGGTGGATAACAGCGAGATGGACCTGGAAGGCGGACGCCCGCCGGTCCACTATCCCGAGAACAGCGGCGGCGGCCACGCACGCTATCGCCTGCATCAGGTCGGTGAACGTGCGGACGGCAGCATCGCCTACGCGGTGTACGGTGCGCCCGATCTGCCCGAGGACGAGATCGAGCGCGTGATCGAAGAACGGGCTTACGAACGCCGCTTCGATGCGATGCCGGTGCGGGCCGAGGACTTCGCCAGCGACGACGACGGTCGTCGTCACTAGCCTGACTTCATCATCCCTGCAGTTCGCGCAGCGTTACCGATGGCGGTGCGTCCAGCACCTTGCGTGTCGCGAACAGGCCGGCACCCAGCGCGGCCAGCATGCCGAGGCCGCCACCGATGGCGGCCAGCTGCCAGTTCGCCTTCCATGGCAGGTCGAACACCTGCGTGGCCACCACGCCTGAAAGCACGGACGCTGCGATGGCCGCCACCAGTCCTGCCAGCAGTCCGATGGCCGCGAACTCCGACGCCTGCGCCAAACGCAGCTGGCGACGGCTGCCGCCCAGTACGCGCATCACGCCGCCTTCCAGCAGCCGCTCGTCCTGGCTCGCGCTCACCGCGGCCATCAGCACCAGCAGGCCCGCCGCCAGCGAGAACCAGAACACCACCTGCACCACCTGCGAGACCTGCTCCGCCGTGCTGCGCACCTGGTTCAGCACCGCCTCGACGTCGATCACCGACAGGTTCGGGAACTGGTTGACCAGTTCGCGCGTAAACGCGCTATCGCCGGCAGGCACGCTGACCGCAGTGATGTAGCTGGCCGAGTAGCCGTCCAGCGCGCCCGGCGAGGCGACGACGAAGAAGTTGGGGCGGAAGCTTTCCCAGTCCACGCTGCGCAGGCTGGTGATGCGGCCCTCGAAGCGCTGGCCGGCGATGTCGAACGCGACCTGGTCGCCCAGTTTCCAGCCCAGTCCTTCAGCGAAGTCCTCTTCGACCGACAGTTCGGGCGAGGACGGCGTGCGTCCGGTCCAGAATTCGCCTGCCGTGACCTTGTTGTCGTCGCGCAGCGTCGCGGCCATCGACAGGTTGAACTCGCGATCCGCGCGACGCTGGGTGCGCTCGTCGGCCTCTTCGTAGTCGGCGCCGCTGGTGGGCTTGCCGTTGAGCTCGACCAGGCGACCGCGGATCATCGGGTACAGGTCGACCGTCGACAGCCCACGCGCCTGCATGAATGTCTTCACCGGATCCACCTGGTCCGGCTGCACGTTGATGATGAAGCGGTTCGGCGCGTTGGCGGAGAGCGCCAGCTGCCAGCGATCCAGCAGGTCGGTGCGCACGAAGGTCAGCAACAGCAACGCCATCAGCCCGAGGCCGAGTGCGGACACCTGCGCGATGGACGTCCCCGCGCGACGGCTGACATTGGCCAGCCCGTAGCGCAGGCTGCCCCGCAGGCGCGAACGCAGGCGGCGCACCAGCACGATCAGCATCCATGCCAGCAGCGCGAGCACGGCCAGCGTCCCGATGATGCCGACCAGCATCGCCGTGCCGAGCGTCGGTGAACCCGCCTTCCACCACAGCAGCGCACCCAGGCCAACGAAGCCGGTCAGTGCCACCAGCCAGGCGCTCGGCTCGGTACGGTCGAGATCACGACGCAGCACGCGCAGCGCAGGAACACGGCGCAGCGCCAGCACCGGCGGTGCGCCGAAGGCAAGCAGCACGATCATGCCGACGCCATAGCCTTGCAAGGCCGGCATCACGCCCGCCGGCGGAATATCGATCTTCAACGACTGCTGCAGCCAGCTGCCGATACCCCACTGCAGTCCGAACGCGATCAGCACACCGACCGTGCAGGCGGCCAACCCCAACAACACCAGTTCGCCGACATGGATGCCGACCAGCGTGCGCTGCTGCGCACCGAGGCAGCGCATCACCGCGGTGCCCGACAGATGGCGCTCGCTGTGCCGGCGCGCCGCCATCGCGACGGCGACGGCGGCCAGTACGACGGATACCAATGCGGCTAGGCCGAGGAAGCGGCTGGCGCGATCCAGCGCGGAGCGCACTTCCGGGCGTGCGTCCTGGATCGTCTCCATGCGCTGGCCGCGCACGAGCTGCGGCTTCACCGCCGCGGTGAAGGTTTCGACCGCTGCGGCGTCACCCGCGACGACCAGGCGATAGCGCAGGCGACTGCCTTCCTGCACCAGGCCGGTGGACGGCAGGTCGGCGAGATTGAGGAAGACCTTGGGTGCGACATTGAAGTAATCGAGCGCCGCATCGGGCTCTTGCGCCACCAGCGCTGCGAGCTTCAACGAGCGCGTGCCGATGCCGATCTCGTCGCCCAGCTTGGCGCCCAGCGTCTCCGCGCCTGCCTGGCTGATCCATAGTGTGCCCGGCGCAGGAATGCCGCCGGCATCGCGTTCGGCGCCACCAGCGCGATCGATCACGCGGAAGCTGCCGCGCAGTGGAAAGCCCTCGCCCAGCGCGCGCAGGTCGCCCAGCGACAGCGATTCGCCGGCGCGGATCATGCTCTGCAGTTCCTGCGTTTCGGTCACACGGAGGCCGGGCGCTGCGGCGAGTGCGCGCAGGGCATCGGTTGGCGGCGCATCACCGCGCACGACGACATCGCCGCCCAGCAGCCGGTTCGCTTCGATCGCCAGCGCACGTTCGGCGCGATCGGTGACGAAGCCGACGGCGGTGACGGCGACGACCGCCAGCACCAGCGCCGCGAACAGGATGCGGACGTCACCGGCAGCGAGATCACGCCGCAGTTGGCGCCACGCCAGCGCCAGCGTCCTCATGCGGCAGCGCCCTGCAGGCGACCGGCATCCAACCGGATCAGGCGCTGGCAGCGCGCCGCGAGATGGTCGTCATGCGTCACCAGCACGAGCGTGGTACCGGCATCGGCATTCAGCGCGAACAGCAGTTCGACGATGGCCTGCCCGGTGTGCGTGTCGAGGTTGCCGGTGGGCTCGTCCGCGAACAGCAACGACGGCCGCGTGACGAACGCACGTGCGAGCGCCACGCGCTGCTGCTCACCCCCCGACAACTGGCGCGGGTAATGGCCGAGGCGCTGGCCGAGGCCGACCTTCTCCAGGATCTGCCGTGCCGGGCCTTCCACATCGGTGTCGCCACGCAGCTCCAGCGGCAGCATGACGTTCTCCAGCGCTGTCAGCGACGGCAGCAGCTGGAAGCTCTGGAACACGAAGCCGACCTTGTCGCCGCGCACGCGGGCGCGGCCGTCTTCGTCCATGTCGGAGAGGCGCTCGCCGTCCAGCGTCACCGTGCCCGCACTCGGGACGTCGAGGCCGGCCAGCAGCGACAGCAGCGTGCTCTTGCCCGAGCCCGACGCACCCACGATCGCGACCGTATCGCCATGTTCGATGCGGAACCCGATGTCGTCGAGTATCGTCAGTGCGCCCTCGGGCAGCGGTACATGCTTGCCAAGTCCCTGCACATCCAGGACGGCGTGGCGGGTGGCGGCTTCAGGGTGGAGTCTGCTGGCGTCGGCCATGATCGTCTCGTCGGTCATTTCGTGAATCATCGGGAGCGTGGATTAAATGTTTCTTAATTTGATCAGGTATGGGGTCCCTCGCGCACGCCTGCAATGGGCCATGGGCTTGTCGCTGCTGCTGCTCGTCGCATTATTCGCACGTCCGGTCGCAGCGCAGACGGCATCGGCTGCACCGGCGAAGGGCGCTCGCACCATCCTGGTGATGGGCGATTCGTTGTCCGCCGCTTACGGGCTGGCGCCGACGCAGGGCTGGGTGTCGCTCACGGCAGACCGCATCGGCAAGACCAAGCCTGGCTGGCGCGTGGTCAATGCCAGTATCAGCGGCGAAACCACCGCGGGTGGTGCGGCACGCATCTCGGCGGAACTGCAGCGCCACACGCCTGCCGTCGTCGTCATTGCGCTGGGCGCCAACGACGGCCTGCGCGGTCTGCCGCTCGCACAGAGCCGCGCCAACCTGGAAAAGATGATCAAGGCGGCGCAGGCCACGAAGGCGAAGGTGCTGCTGGTCGGGATGCGCATGCCGCCCAACTTCGGTCCCGAATACACGCGCGGCTTCGAACAGAACTTCACTGCGCTGTCCAGGCAGTACAGCACCGCGCTGCTGCCGTTCCTGCTGGAACCGATCGCGCTGGACCGCAACGCCTACCAGGCCGACAACCTGCACCCGGTCGCCAGTGCCCAGCCCAAGCTGCGCGACCACGTGTGGAAGGCGCTGGAGCCGCTGCTGCGCTGACGGCAGCCCGGGTATCGCGCCTACAGCGGCGTAGGACTTTTCCTACCCGCATTCGGGGCGTCCGCCGAATGTGATAACTGACACATTCGCGCACAGTGCGCACGCCGGTTCCCTGCCCGGCGTGTTGACTGGAGTCCGTTATGCCCCGCCTGCTGTTCACCATCGCCGCCAATGACAAAGGCTGGCAACTCTACGAAGGCCAGTACGGCCGCAACTGGTTCGACAACCTCGGCGATGCGCGCGAGAGCGCCAAGCTGCTCGCCGCCACCCTGCACCAGCACCATGGCATCCCCACCGCCGTGGTCGTCGAGATGCCGAGCAACGAAGCCATCCTGCTGGCCCGCCACGGCTGATCCCTGACCCTCGCGCAATGCGGACATGCCACCGCGGCCGGGCGCCTCGACCGGGTGGCATGATGCCCGCTCCCTTCACGGAGGCGGGCACCATGGGAAAAGAAGCATTCGAAGCATCGCTTGCGAGCGGCCCGCACCGGCAACTGGCGCAGATGGCCGGCGACTGGGAAGGCAGCTTCCGCCTGTGGTTCATCCCGGACGAACTCGCCTGCGAAGCGCCGCAGCGCGGGCGCATCCGCAGCGTGCTGGGCGGTCGCTTCCTGATCCACGAGTACGAAAGCTGCTACAACGACGAACCGATCGAAGGTGTCGTGATGTACGGCTACCACCTGGACGAAGGACGCTGGGAATCCGCCTGGGTGGAAAGTTTCGGCACTGGCAGCAGCATCATGTTCTCGACCGGCGGCGGCGGCTCGCTCCCCGATGTGCTCGGCAGCTACGGCGACGGGCAGGGTGGCCCGCGCTGGGGCTGGCGCACGACGCTGGAGCAGCCCGATCCGGACACGCTGGTGATCACCATGTTCAACATCAACCCGCAGGGCGAAGAGACGCGTGCGGTGGAGACGCGCTACACCCGCGTCAGCCGTTGAGTCCGGCCAGCTGCCGCAGGGCCTGTTCGAACACCTCGACCGGCTGGCCGCCCTGCACCAGGTGGCGGTCGTTGAAGATCACCGACGGCACCGCACGAATGCCGTGCTGCTGGTAGAAGTGCTCGCGCTCGCGGACCTGCGCAGCGAAGGCATCCGTCTCCAGGACACGTCTCGCTTCGACGACGTCGAGACCCGCTTCGCCCGTGATCGCCACCAGGGTTTCGCGGTCGGACACGTTGCGTCCTTCGCCGTGGTAGGCCTGCAGCAGCGCACGCTTGAGCGCGTGCTGCGGCGCTTCGCCGAGCCCGCCCGCCCAGTGCAGCAGGCGGTGCGCGTCGAAGGTGTTGTAGATATGGTCGCGCTTCTGCAGGTCGATGCGCACGCCCAGCGCTTCGCCGCGCTGGCGTAGTGCCTCACCGTTCTGCGCCAGCTGCTCCGCGCTCATCCCGTACTTCCTGCCGAGATGCTCGGCGATCGACTCGCCCTGCGGCCCCATGTCGGGATTCAACTCGAACGGCTGGAAATGCAGTTCGACCTGCAGGTCGCCACCGACATTCGCCATTGCGCGCTCGAGGGCCGCCAGACCGATCGCACACCAGGGGCAGGCGACGTCGGAGACGAAATCGATCTTCACGGGGTTGGACATGCGGTGCGCCTCATTCGCTCGCGGTGTTCTTGTAGACGCGACCCTGCTTCATCACGAAGCCGACGTTCTCCAGCACGGCCACGTCCTGCAGCGGATCGCCATCGACGGCGATCAGGTCGGCGTAATAGCCCGGCTTCAGCACGCCCGCGTCCTTGTCGACGCCGAACAGGCGCGCGTTGACGACGGTGGCGGAGCGGATCGCCTGCAGCGGGGTCATGCCGAACTGCACCATGCGCGAGAACTGGCGCGCATTGAGGCCGTGCGGATAGACGCCGCCATCGGTGCCGAACCCCATGATCACGCCGGCCTGGTGTGCCTTGCGGAAGTTCTCGCGCTGGGTCGCGCCGACGCGGCGCTCCTTCTCCAGCGACTCCGGCAGGAAGCCGGCCTTCTCGCCTTCACCGAGGATGTATTCGGTGTTGTAGATGTCCATCACCAGCACGGTGCCGTTCTTCTTCGCCAGCGCGATGCCGGCGTCGTCGATGAAGCTCGCGTGCTCGATGGAGTCCACGCCGGCCAGCAGCGCGTTGCGGATGCCGGTGGCGCCGTGCGCGTGCGAGGCGACCTTGCGGCCCAGCGCATGCGCCTCGTCGACGAGCGCCGTCAGTTCTTCCAGCGAATACTGGGGCGCGCCGACTTCAGTGCCCTTCGACAGCACCCCGCCGGTGGAGCAGGTCTTGATGAAGTCGGCACCGAACTTGACGTTCTGCCGCACCTTCTGGCGCGCGGCCCAGGGACCGTCGGCAACACCCTCGCCCACCGCCTTGTACTCGGCCGGCAGCAGGTTGTTGTCGCTGCAGTGGCCACCGGTGATGCCGATGGAGACGCCACCGGCAAGGATGCGCGGACCGTCGACTTCACCCGCGGCGATCGCATCGCGCAAGGCCACGTCGGCGTAACCGGGCGAGCCCGGTACGCGCACGGTGGTGAAGCCGGCCAGCAGTGTGGTGCGCGCGTTCTTCGCGCCCTTGATGGCGGCCGCCGGCAGCGAGATTGCCAGGCGGCGATAGCCTTGCAGATCGGCATCGCCATGCAGGTGCACGTGCGCATCCATCAGACCTGGCAGCACGGTCCTGTTCGACAGGTCGTGGACGGTGGCGCCGGCGGGCACCGGCGTACTCGCCGCGGGACCGATGGCGGTGATGCGCGCATCCTCGATGACGATGGCCTGGTCGGTCAGCAGGCGGCCGGACTCGACATCCAGCAGGCGCCCTGCCTTGACGTACGTGGTGGCCGCGAACGCGGGCGCACAGGCGACGGTCAGGACAGCGGCAAGGACATTCACCACACGAGCGTGCAGGCGCATCGGCACTCCAGGGACGGAAACAGGACCGCGCGACTCTAGCAGGCCGCGCGATCCTTCAAGACGAAGCAGGGCGAGCATTCCCGCCCTGCGCCCACGACATCAGACCGGCGTGGGATTGCGATAGGCGAAGCCGGCCTGGTGCCAGTACGGGTACGGCTTCGGACGCTGGCTCGCCTTGTCCAGCTTCGCCACCTGCTCGGCCGACAGGTTCCAGCCCACCGCGCCGAGGTTCTGCTTCAGCTGCTCCTCGTTGCGCGCGCCGATCACCACGGTACTGACGGTGGGACGCTGCAGCAGCCAGTTCAGTGCGACCTGCGGGATCGACTTGCCGGTTTCCTGTGCGACCTCGTCCAGGGCATCGACCACGTCGTACAGATACTCCAGATCGACCTGCGGACCCGCGTCCTGCGCGGTCTGCGATTGCAGGCGACTGTTCTCCGGCAGCGGCTGGCCACGGCGGATCTTGCCGGTCAGGCGACCCCAGCCCAGCGGGCTCCATACGACCGCACCGACACCCTGGTCGGCAGCCAGCGGCATCAGCTCCCACTCGTAATCGCGACCCACCAGCGAGTAGTACGCCTGGTGCGCCACATAGCGCGACCAGCCGTGACGGTCGGCGGCCGCGAGCGACTTCATCAAATGCCAGCCGGAGAAATTGGACACGCCCAGATAGCGGATCTTGCCGGCCTTCACCAGCGTGTCCAGCGTGGACAGCACTTCTTCCACCGGCGGGCGCGCATCGAAGCCGTGCAGCTGGAACAGGTCAATGTAGTCGGTGCCGAGCCGCTTGAGTGCGGCATCGACGGCGTTGATGAGGTGGTGGCGTGAGGAGCCGACCTGGTTCTCGCCGTCACCGAAGCGGAAGGTGGCCTTGGTGGAAATGATCAGCGCATCGCGCGGCTTGCCCTTGATGGCTTCGCCGAGGATTTCCTCGGCCGCGCCCTTCGAGTAGACGTCGGCGCTGTCGAACATGTTCAGCCCGGCATCGAGGCAGACATCGACCAGGCGGCGCGCTTCGGCCACGTCGGTGCTGCCCCATGCACTGAACAATGCGCCTTGCCCGCCGAACGTGCCGGTACCGAAGGAAAGGACGGGCACGCGGAAGCCGGACGCGCCGAGATAGCGGTATTCCATGGAGGGGTGTTCCAGAAGCGGGGGAGTGCGCCATTGCACTCCCCCGCCGCTGCCGCGGCAACCCCGACGATGGAAAACTTCGTTGCCGGCAGATGGAACGGTCAGTAGGCGCTGGCGGTCGGACGCACGATGATCTCGCTGACATCGACATCAGCGGGCTGCTCGATCGCGTAGGCCATCGCGCGCGCGATGGCGTCCGCGGGGATCGCGATCTGGCGGAACTGCTCCATGCCTGCCTTCGCATCGGGATCGGTGATGGTGCTGGCCAGTTCGCTGGTGGTCACGCCGGGCGAGATGACGGTGACGCGGATGTCCTGGTGCTCCTGGCGCAAGCCTTCGGAGATGGCGACCACCGCGTACTTGGTGGCGCAGTAGACCGCTGCGGTCGGATAGACGGCATGGCCGCCGATGGAGGACACGTTGATGACCTGCCCACCACCCTGCGCCTGCATCACCGGCAAGGCCGCTGCGATGCCGTGCAGCACACCACGGATGTTGACGTCGACCATCGCGTTCCATTCGTCGATCTTCAGCGCGGCCAGCGGCGACAGCGGCATCACGCCTGCGTTGTTGATGATCACGTCGAGCCGGCCGAATTCGCTGCGGGCGAAATCGACGAACGCCTGCACGTCATCAAGGCGGGTGACGTCGAGCGCACGCTGGCGCGCGACGCCGCCATCCGCTTCGATCTCGGCGACGAGCTTTTCAAGACGGTCGGTGCGGCGCGCACCCAGCACGACCCTGGCGCCACGGCGGGCGAGTTCGCGCGCGGCGGCTTCGCCGATGCCGCTGCTGGCGCCGGTGATGGCGATGACTTTTCCTTCGATTCCGGACATGGGACACCTCGTTGGGGGAAGCTCGGCACGGGCTGTGCCGGGACGGAGCGCAGTCTGGGCGCCATGACGGGAACGCCGATATCCGGTTCCTCCACGATCCTTGCCCGATCCTGCGGGGGTCGCCCGCGAGCCATTCCATCCCGCGGCCCGCTGCGTAGACTCGCTCCCATCCCTTCTGCCCGTCCCGCAGGCACGCCCCATGCCCGATACCCCCCCGCAACTCGACGACCGCGTCCGCGAACTGGCCCGGCTGATTGAACGATCCACCGGCGAGGACGGTTTCCACACCACCGCGATCCCGGCTCTGAACTTCTCGCGGCTCAGCGCGCCGATGGCGCTGCCGGCGCGGGGCGTGCAGGAGGCGGCGCTGTGCCTGATCGTGCAGGGCGCCAAGCGCGCGATCCTCGCCGACGAGGTCTACGAGTACGACGCCAGCCGTTTCGTGGTGGCGTCGGTCGACCTGCCGGTAACCGGGCAGGTGACGGAAGCCTCCGCCGAAGCGCCCTACCTGTGCCTGGTGCTGAAACTGTCCGCCGCCACCATCGCCGAGATGGTCACCGAAGCCGAGTCGGCAAAAGCGCCGCTGCCACCGCCGTCGCGCGGCCTGTTCGTGCAGCCCAGCAGCGTCGAGATGGTGGACGCGGCGATCCGGCTGGTGAAACTGCTCGACACGCCGCGCGACATCCCGTTGCTGGCGCCGCTGATCGAACGCGAGATCCTCTACCGCGTGCTGTGCAGCCCGCAGGGCGCGATGCTGCGCCACATCGGCATCGCCGACAGCCAGGGCCAGCGTGTGGCCAAAGCCATCCATTGGCTGCGCGAGCACTACGCCAAGCCGCTGCGCATCGACCACATCGCGCGCGAGGTGCACATGAGCGCGTCGGCGTTGCACCACCACTTCAAGGCCGTCACGGCGATGAGCCCGTTGCAGTACCAGAAGCAGCTGCGCCTGCAGGAAGCGCGTCGGTTGATGCTCAGCGAAGTGCTGGATGCCGCCAGCGCCGGCCACCGCGTGGGCTACGAAAGCCCGTCGCAGTTCAGCCGCGAGTACAGCCGCATGTTCGGCGCGCCGCCGGTGCGCGACGTGGAGCGTCTGCGCAGCCTCTGAACGGCTCGGAAACCGCGACTGAATGCGGTGCGACGCGGAGCGGCCATCCCCGTTGTCCGACCCTGCCGCCGGGCGCACACTCCATGTGACACCCACGGAGGATCCGCCATGAAGGCGCCTGCCCTGCTGCTTACCGCCCTCGTCGCGCTGGCTTCCGCTGCGCCCGGCATGGCGGCCCCCAAGAACGTGACCGATCCCGACCTGCCGCGCAGCGTGCCTGCGGATGGCGGCGCCGTCAGCGTCAGCTGGACCGACCCCGCGAAGTTCAGCGACATCAAGTACAGCGGTAACCGCTGGGAATCCGCGCGCGGCACCTGGGTCACCCAGCTTGCCACCTACCTGCGCGACGAGGCGGGTCAGCGTCTCGCGCGCGGACAGACCCTGGACGTCACCATTTCGGACATCGACCGAGCGGGCCGTTACGAGCCTACGGCCCGCGCCGGCCTGGATGACATCCGCATCGTCAAGGACATCTATCCGCCACGCATGACCCTCACGTTCACCCTGAAGGGCGCGGATGGACAGGTGGTCGCCGAAGGCGAACGCAAGCTGGTCGACCACGCTTTCCTGATGGGCGCACAGATCAACAGTAACGACAACCTCCGCTACGAAAAACGCCTGATCGACGACTGGTTGCGCAAGGAGTTCCGCGACAGCCCGGCGCTCACTTCGACGCCCTGATTCCGCTTCCGGGCGTCACCACGACCTGAAGGCCCCGCTCAACGCGGGGCTTTCGCGTTTCCGCCGCTGCGCATGGGAGCGCGCGTCTTGCGCGCCATTGCACCCGGCACCATATAAGGGCTGCATACCCAAGGAGTCTCCGCATGACCGCCTTCGACCTGACCCCGCCCACCGATGCGCAGCGCGACACCCTGGTCGCGGGACTGAGCGACGAGGAAGCGCGCGTACTGCTGCACCACGGCACCGAGACGCCGTTCTGCGGCGTGTTCCTCGACAACAAGCTGGATGGCGTCTACACCTGCCGCCTGTGCGGACTGCCACTGTTCCGCTCGAGTGCGAAGTTCGACTCGGGCACAGGCTGGCCCAGCTTCTTCCAGCCCGTCGACGAGGCCCATGTCGGCCGCATCCGCGACGCAAGTTACGGCATGATCCGCACCGAGATCGTCTGCGCCCGCTGCCAGTCGCACCTGGGCCATGTGTTCCCCGATGGCCCGCCACCGACCGGCGAACGCCACTGCCTGAATTCGGTCTCGCTGGCCTTCACCCCCAACGGCGAGGCTTTGCCAGACCCGTTGCAGCGTGGCGGCGCGGAAGCACAGCCTGCCGGATAGCTGGCCCTGCGCCTGTCATAAGACCGGCACATGACGGCGGTAGCCTGACCGTCATTTCCCTGACCCGTGGCTGCCGCACGCCTGCAACATGTTGCCGCCTGTCGCACCGAACGCGTCCGCCGCGCCACTCGCCGCCCTTCCGGGCGCCCTGTGGCTGTACCGCATCGATGCGGAGGGTCGCGCGCAGCCCGCGAGCGCGGTGGCGCCTGACGCCGCGGAACCGGACGCCTGGCACTGGCTGCACCTGGATCTCAGCGATGCGCGGAGCGCCCATCTGGCTGCGACGCTGCCGCTTCCCGACGAAGCGCGCACCGCGCTGCTGTCTCCCGACACCTACGTCAGCCTGCAGCGCGACGAGGAGGCCACGCATGGCGTGTTCGTCGACTGGACGCACCAGCGCGGCGTGGACCTCGCGGCTGAGGGCCAGCTGCGCGGCGATGACGGCATCGGCTGGCTGCATTTCGCACTGACGCCCGCGTTGCTGGTCACCGCGCGCCGCCAGCCGCTGCGGTCGGTGGAAGCCGCACGCCGCAGCATCGCCGGGCAGGCTCGCGTCGGCTCTCCCGTCCGGCTGCTGGAGGCGATCGTCGAGCGCTTCGCCGATACGGTGGAGCGCAGCAGCGACAGCCTGTCGACGCGGCTGGACCGCATCGAGGACCGTGTGCTCGCCGACAGCATCGGCGAGGAACGGCGCGACCTCGCCCAGTTGCGGCACCAGACCGTCCGCCTGCATCGGCCGCTCACCGCCATGCGCCGCGTGCTCAAGCAGTTCGAGCAGCGCCACGTCACCGAGGAGGACGACGACCTCCTGGCGACGGTGTCCCGCCTCAACCAGCGCTTCGATGACCTCGACGGCGACGTCGCCACACTGCAGGAACGCGCGCGCCTGCTGCAGGATGAAGTGGCCGCGAAGCTGGCCGAGCGCACCAACCGGCATCTGTACGTGCTGTCGATGGTCACGGCGCTCCTGCTGCCGCCCAGCCTGGTCGCCGGCCTGTTCGGCATGAACCTGCCCGGCCTGCCGTTCGCGCACAGCACGCATGGCCTGGCCTTCGCCCTGCTGCTCGGCGTGGCATCGAGCGTGGCCGTATATCTGGCGCTGCGTCGCATGGGAGTGTCGCGTTCCACCTGAGCCATCGACCCGGTCGGGTATCCTGACGGCCTGATGACGCTCCCTCTCCGCACTGCCACCCGTTACGTCACCCCGCTGCGCGAAGGCGGCTCGATGCCCGCCGTGGTCGAAGCCGACGACGACGGCCTGTATGTCCTGAAATTCCGTGGTGCTGGCCAGGGCCCGAAAGCGCTGGTGGCCGAACTGATCGCCGGCGGCTTGGCCAAGGCGCTGCAGTTGCCGATGCCCGACCTGGCGCTGATGGAACTGGACGCCGATCTCGCGCGCACGGAAGGCGATCCGGAAATCCAGGACCTGATCAAGGCCAGCGCCGGGCTCAACCTGGCGATGGATTACCTGCCCGGCGCGGTGAACTTCGACCCGGTCGCCGAACAGCCGGATGCCGACCTGGCCTCGCGCATCGTCTGGTTCGATGCCTTCATCAGCAATGTCGACCGCACCGCGCGCAACACCAACCTGCTGATGTGGCATCGCAGGCTGTACCTGATCGATCACGGGGCGGCGCTGTACTTCCACCATGGCTGGGACGGCGAAGTGTCGGGCGCCGGCAGACCGTTTCCGCTGATCCGCGACCACGTACTGCTGCGCTGGGCCTCGCGCTTGGCGGATGTCGATGCGGAACTGGCGTCGCGCCTCTCCGACAACGTGATCGCCGACATCGTCGCCAACGTGCCCGACGCGTGGCTGCAGGGCCCGGATGCCTTCGGCGATCCGGCGACGCAGCGCGCGGCGTATGTGGCGTACCTCACGCGGCGCGTGGCGGAGCGCGATGCGTTCGTGCAGGAGGCGATCCGTGCACGCGCATGACACCTACGACTACGCGGTGATCCGCGTGGTGCCGCGCGTGGAGCGGGAAGAGTTCGTCAACGTCGGCATCATCCTGTCGTGCGAGCGCGCGGGCTTCCTCGAGGCGCGCATCGAACTCGACGAAGCGCGCCTGCGCGGGCTCGATCCCACGCTGGACATCGAATCGCTGCGCCGCCACCTGGACACCATTCCCGCCATCTGCCGTGGCGGCGAAGCCGCCGCGCCGATCGGCCTGCTGGCGCCGCGCGCCCGCTTCCACTGGCTGACGGCCAAGCGCAGTTCCATCATCCAGACCTCGCCGGTGCACATGGGCCGCTGCGGCGACCTGCCGGCGACGCTGGAACACCTAATGGACCGCATGGTGCGGCCACCGAAGGCCACCGCGCCGCGATGAGCGTCTACGTGGACGATCCGGTGACGCTCTGGCGCGGACAGCGCTGGGCCCACCTGATGGCCGACACGCTGGACGAGCTGCATGCGATGGCGGCACGACTGGGAATGCCGCGGCGCGCCTTCCAGGACAAACGCAGCGGCGCGCACTACGACGTCAACGAAGCCTTGCGCGAGGAAGCATTGCGACTCGGCGCCGTCGCCATCTCGCGCCACTGCGACCGCGAACAGGTCCGCGCGATCATCCGCGTCGCGCGATCGCAGTGGAGCGGGCTGGACGCGGACGCGTCCTGATCGGCGTGCCGCGGACACCACGGTCCGCGGCGACCCCATTCTTCAGAGTTGCTGCGCCTTGCCGCTGCGGATGGCTTCGCCCAGCAGACGATCCACGTCGCGGTGCATCTTGTCGGTCGCCGCCATCTGCTTGCGCGCCAACGCTTCCTGCTGCCGCGCGAGCGGCTCCTGCTGGCGGGCCAGGACTTCCTGCTGGCGGGCCAACGCTTCCTGTTCGTCCTGCAGCGCCTTCATGCGGCGGTCGTTGGCAGCATCGCGTGTGGCGTCGCCGCGCAGGGCGGCGGCGGCCTGCCCGGTGGCGATCTCCGACATCTTCTCGCCCAGCTCGCCCTGCTTCGAGCCCAATTCGCCCTGGCGTTCGCCGAGTGCACCCTGCTGTTCGCCGAGCTTGCCCTGCTGCTCACCCAGCGCCTGGACGGGCGCATGCGCCGCCTTCATCTGCTGCACCGTGGCGGCATCGCGCACCACGTATTGCTTGCCGTTCTTCCGCACCCAGATAACCGGGGCATTGCCCTGCTGCAGACGCTGCGCCGTGCGGATGTCGTCGCTGTGGCCGGCCATGGTCACGTCGTCGCCGTCGATGAGCACGTAGGCATCGCCGTTGCGCGAGTTCCCGATGCTCATCGTGCCGGACATGCGGAGTGCCGGCGGCGGCGGCGGCGACGGCGGCGTAACCTTTGGCGCCGGCGGAGGTGCAGGCGGCGCGGGCACTGCGACCTTCGGCGGCGCGGGTGGTGCGGGCGGCGCAGGCATGTCGGTCGCAGCTGCGACGAGGACCGGTTGCGGTGCCGCCGTCGGGGTGGGCGCAATGACGGGATCGGCGACGGGGGCAGGTGTGGGCGTCGCTGCGGGCGCCACCACCGGAGGGACCACGGGCGCGGTGCGCGCGGTCACGCGGTAGGGAATGACGGCCAGCGCCATGATGCCGATGATCAGCACCAGCGCGCCTTCGCGGAGTGGGGAATCGGTGGACTGCAACATCATCAGTCTCCTCTTGAGAATGCGGAACGTGGGGGAGGCACCCGCAAGCGCGGGAGCGGAGGCAGGCGAGACGCCCAGCTTCACCAGCAGGCGTCCGTAGTCGTGGGCGGCGTGGTGTTCGTCCGCGAGCACGACGGCATCGCAGGCGACCTCACGGGCAAAGCCGTACTCGCGCGCCGCCAGGTGCGCGACGGGATGGAAGAAGAACAGGTGCTGCGCCAGCGCCGGCATCCACGCCCACCACAGGTCGCGACGCTGCAGATGGGCCAGCTCGTGGTGCAGCACCATGTGCAGGTCGTCGTCGCCCATGCCGGCGATGTTCGCGGCCGGCAACATCAGCACGGGGCGCCAGGGACGGGCCAGCATCGGCGAATCGATCTCGTCGCTGACCAGCAGCACGGGAGCGGCCGCGACATCCAGTCGACGCACCAGGGTGTGGTAGACCGCGCGCGCACGGCGATCCCGGCACGGGCGGGCGCGTTCGATCTGACCGCGCAAACGCCAGGCATGGCGCAGCGTGTTCGCCAGCATTACCGCGATACCCGCCAGCCAGGCGGCCAGCAGGAGGACACCGAGATCGAACCGGGATTCCTGCATCACCGGCGCGGAGAGGTCCAGCGCGGTCGTGGCGGATGCCGTCGCCATCGTCGCGGGCAGGGACGCGGCCGTGATCGTCGCAACCGGCACCGTGACGGACTCCGCCGGTAGCAGCGGCAATGCGACCGGTGCATGCCAGACCAGCCCGACCACCATCTGTGTGGCGACCAGCCACCACAGCCAGGCGCGGGTACGCGCATCCAGCCGCGGCAGGTAACGGCACAACGCCCAGACGAGAGCGGCGAGCATCAGGGATTGCAGGCCGACCGCGAGCAGGCGGTCCATCACGGCATCGGCGAAGGCGACGAGGTCCATCTCAGCCCTCCTTCCGCTTCGACTGCAGGTTGGCGACGAGCGCTTCCAGTTCCGCCAGTTCGTCGTCGCTTACCTCGGTGCGCTGCGACATCCACGCCACGAACGGCGACAGCGAGCCCTGCAGCGTCTTCTCGACGAAGCTGCCCACCGCGCTGCGCATCACGTCCTCGGACTGCGCGACCGGTGCATAGCGATACACGCCGTCCACCTGGCGACGCCGCAGATAGGTTTTGGCACGCAGCCGCTCCATCATGGTCAGCACGGTGGAGCGGGCCAGTCCGCGGGCCTCGCCGAAGGCGGCGGCCACCTCGCCAACGCTGGCCTCGCCGTGCTCGGAAAGATGCTGGAGCAGCGCCAGTTCCTGGTCGCCGATGGACTTGCGGGCCTTGCCGGACATGGGTTCACCTGGTGACTACAGTTGTCGTCAACATGCCCGTGACGACAATTGTAGTCAACCCTGCCGAAGGTCATCCCGAAGGGCTGGCCGACGAACGGTCGCCGCTCAAGAAACCGGGCGACAGGCCGATCCTTGGGTGACCCCACCCTGCGGCCGCGTCGTCATGCTCATCATCGTCGGATTCATCATCGTCACGCTCAGCGTGATCGGCGGCTACCTTGGCGCGCACGGCAAGCTGGCCGCCCTGTGGCAACCGTTCGAGCTGGTCATCATCGGCGGCGCCGCACTGGGCGCCTTCATGGCGAGCAATCCGACCAAGGTCGTCAAGAGCACGCTCGCGGCCACGCTGTCGGTGTTCAAGGGCGCCAAGTACAAGTCCGGCGACTACCTGGACGTACTGACGCTCATCCACGAGATGCTCAACAAGGCGCGCCGCGACGGCTTCATGTCGCTGGAAGAGCACATCGAGAACCCGGCCAACAGCCCACTGTTCCAGAAGTACCCCAAGATCCTCGCCGACCACCACCTGCTCGACTTCCTCACCGAGTGCCTGCGCCTGATGGTGGGCAGCAACATCGAACCGCACGAACTGGAACCGCTGCTCGAACTGGAGCTGGAAAAGCACCACCACGAGGCGATGGCGCCCGCGCACGCGCTGCAGAAGGTCTCCGACGGCCTGCCCGGCTTCGGCATCGTGGCCGCGGTGCTGGGCATCATCGTGACGATGGGTTCGATCGGCGGCGACATCGCCGCGGTCGGCGCGCACGTCGCGGCCGCGCTGGTCGGTACGTTCCTCGGCATCCTGCTGGCCTACGGCTTCGTCTCGCCGCTGGCCGCTGCGATCGAAGCGCAGGTGGAACAGGACAGCCGCATGTACGAGTCGGTGAAGACCGCCCTGCTCGCCTGCCTGCGCGGCTACAACCCGGCCGTCGCGCTGGAGTTCGCCCGCAAGACGCTGCCCTCGGACGTACGCCCGCCGTTCGCCGAGTTCGAAGCGCACCTCAAGGCCAACAAGTAAGCCACGGCGATGAGCGAGCAGCGTCCCACCATCATCGTCCGCCGCGTCAAGAAGGTCGCCGGTGGCGGTCATCATGGCGGCTCGTGGAAGGTCGCCTATGCGGACTTCGTCACCGCGATGATGGCGTTCTTCCTGGTGATGTGGCTGATGGGTGCCACCACCAACAAGGATCGCGCCGCGATCTCGGAGTACTTCCGCAATCCCAGTCCGCTGAGCGGCAAGAGCTTCTCGCCGGCACCGGGTCCGAACGGGCCGGGCGGCGCCAGCACCTCGATGATCAAGCTCGGCGGCACGATGGACCTGCCCAAGGGCGACAGCGACGAGCCGTTCGCCAAGCCGCCAGGCCAGGGCGAGGAGGCCAGCGAGGAACAGCAGAAGGCGCAGGAGAAGCAGCGCCTGGAAACGCTGATGCAGGCGTTGCAGGAAGCCATCGGCAAGAGCCAGGCGCTGGAACCGTTCAAGGACCAGCTGCTGCTGGACCTCACGCCGGAAGGCCTGCGCATCCAGATCGTCGACCAGCAAAACCGGCCGATGTTCGACCTGGGCGGCACGGTGCTGAAACCGTACACGCAGGCCATCCTGGCCGAGCTGGCCGGCTTCGTGAACCAGGTGCCGAACCACATCAGCATCACCGGCCATACCGACACCACCCAGTACGCGTCCAACCGCGGCTACACCAACTGGGAACTCAGTGCCGAGCGTGCCAACGCCGCACGTCGCGCCCTGGTGATCGGCGGCATGCAGGAAGACAAGGTGTCGCGCGTGGTCGGCCTGTCGTCGTCGGTGCTGTTCGACAAGCAGAATCCGCAGAACCCGATCAACCGCCGCATCAGCATCGTGGTGATGACCAAGGCCGCGGAAGAAGCACTGCAGGGCGAAGGCAACCTGCTGGCGCCGGGCGCTCCGCTGCCGGACGCTGACACGGCGATGCCGGATGCGCCGGTGGAAGCGGTCGCCGAGTCCACGTCGGCGCCGGCCATGCCCGCCACCGCACGGGATGCGGTAGCGCCCTGAGCCATCGCGTGGCTCAGCGGCCCTCGGCGGCCCCTTTCAACTCGATCGTGTTGCCGTCCGGATCCTTGAAGTAGAGCGACAGTCCGTCGCCCTCTGCACCGAAGTTCACCTCGGCCGGCCCGTCGGGTGTGATGCCGAACTGCGCAAGGTGCGCGACCAGCGCGGGTTCGTCGAACGGCTCGATGCGCAGGCACAGATGATCGACGTTGCGCCCCTCGTTCCCCGCGGGGGCGCCACCGCGCGCACCGAGTTTCCCGTCGATGCCCACCAGATCGATCATCGACGTGCCCGCGCGCAGGTGCACCAGCCCCAGATGCTCGCGCCGTCGCTCGACCTGACATCCCAGCACCTCACCATAGAAATCGACACTGCGTGCAAGGTCGCGTACGCGCAGCACCACATGGTCAATGCGCTGGAGGTCGAAGGGTCGTGTCATGGCGATGTTCCTGGGGCTTTCCCTGGCGACGAACGGCGGCGCACGGGATCGACAGGACCGGCGTGATCACTTCGGCGCAGGATCCGCAGGCGGCTCCGTTCGTGGCAACAGCGAACGAAGGATGTCGTCGGAGACCGAGCGCACGTGCAGGTCCTGTTGCGGGAACGGGATCTCGATGCCGGCCTCCGCCAGCGCCGCATGCAGCCGCGTCATCAGCTCGCTGCGGATCGTGGACCAGTCGTCGAAGCGCTGCGTCCATGCGCGGATGGCGAAGTCCAGCGAACTCGCACCGAAGCCGGTGAACAGCACCGCCGGCGCCGGATCCTCGGCGATGCCCGGCGTCGAGCGCGTGGTTTCCTGCAGCAGCTGCATCACCCGCGTCACGTCACTGCCGTAGGCCACACCCAGGTCGACGTCGACGCGTCGGTTCTGGTCGGTCAGCGTCCAGTTGGTCAGCTTGTCGGCCAGCAGCATGCCGTTCGGCACGACCACGTCGGCGCCGTCGTACGTGCGAACCGTGGTGGCACGCATGCCGATGGCGCGGACGCGACCCGTGGTGCCGCTGATGTCCACCGCGTCGCCCGGTTGCACCGGGCGCTCGAACATCAGGATCAGGCCGGACACGAAGTTCTTCACTACGTCCTGCAGGCCCAGACCGATGCCGACGCCCAGTGCTCCGAACAGGAAGGCCAACTGGCCGATCTTGAAGCCCGCGGCCGACAGTGCGGCCAGCAAACCCAGCAGCAACAGCGCGTAGTAACTGAGCGAGGCCACGCTGTTGCCGACACCGCGCGGCAGCGACATGCGCGGCAGCACCTCTTCGCGCAACAGCGCGCGCAGCGTCCGTGCGACCCACACCGCCATCACCACGCCGATGACGAAGACGAGCACGTGTCCCAGGCTGATGGACAGTTCGCCGTACTCGAACCGGTGCGTCACGATCGCCTTCACCGTGTCGTACACCGGCCGGAACACGCGGAAGCGGCTCATCGTGTAGGCGAACCAGCCGATCACCGCGGCCACCCGCGCCCAGCGCGCGACCGATTCCAGCAGCGTCCCGCCATGCCGGCGCATCAGCCACAGGCGCCGCACGGCCCGTCGCGCGCCCAACCGTCGCAACAAGGCCTCGAACACGGTCACCGCCGCGTAGAGCACCAGGGCGAAGTAGCCGCTTTCGATGATGCCGGACGCGAGCATCTCGGCCAGCGACACGTTGCCCACCACGTTGGCGCCGATCGATACCAGCAGGACGGCGACGCCCGCCCATGCGAGTGCATGCACCAGCCGGCCCGCGCGCCCCGCGAGGCCGGCAAACCGCTGACCACGCGAACGCCACAGCAGCCAGCCCGTCGCTGCCAGCGCCAGTACCGCCAGCACCAGGAAGTACATGCGGTACAGGTAGTCGCTGGCCATCAGCAGCACCGACAGTCGCTGCAGCAGATAGAACGCCGTCGCCAGGTACGGCCACGGGCCGAGCAGTCGCCGCCCCTGCTGCGGCATCAGCCGCAGCACCGGCACCAGTGCCACCAGCATGGCGACCTGGTGCACGAACAGAGGCGCATTCGGTTCCAGCACCAGCACGCCGATCATCGACAGCAGCAGCCAGGTCGAGAACGGACGCCGGATGACGCGCGCCTCGGCATCCGTCGCCAGCACTGCAGAGGGATCCACACCGCGGCGCCGATGGCGCCATGCCACCCACAGCAGCACGGGCAGCAACAGGATCTGCAGGATGTGCAGCAGCCGTTGGTTGCCCATGTCCGCGGCGGCGTACTGGGCGACGAAACTGTTTTCCGACTGGATCTGGCGGGTCAGTGTGCCCGCCAGATCCTCGCGCAGCGTCGTGGTGTCCTGCGCACGCCACAGCGGCGATGCGTCCAGCCGCAGCAGGCGACGATCGGCGTAGGCGATCGCATCATCGACCGCCTGCTGGCCGGACTGGATGCGGGCCGCCAGCAGGTTGGCGCGCCGTCCCAGGCCGATCTGTTCGGCCAACGGCGCCGACAGCGCCTGCTCGGCCTGCTGCAGCCGTGCCGCCACCGCGTCCACGCGCGAACTCAGCGCAGCCGGCGTGCTGTCGGCCGCCATACTTTTGCGTGTCAGGTCCCAGTCGGCGCGTCGCAGTGCCAGTTCGGCAGCATCCTCCGCGTAGGGCGCGACCGCCGCCTGCATGTCGGCGCGCCAGCGCGCGTACTGCCGCGCGTCGAACTTCCAGTGGCGCTCCATGCTCTCCAGTCGCACCACCGGCAGCGTCCGCAGTTCACCGTACGCGAACAGGCCGTTCTTCTGCGCCACCGACTGTTCGATGGCCGCCAGCCGCGGCACCAGCCGGCCCAGCGGGTTGCCGCGGGCCGCGCGCAGCGACACTTCTTCCGCATAGCGCTCGTCGGCATCGGCGCGCCCGGGAACATCGGCGAGTGCGATCGCTTCGGGCGCCTTGGGCTTGGCCGGCGACAGCAGCGTGGTCGCGTCCTGCGCCCACGCACCGGGCACCGCGGAGAACAGCAGGCAGACAAGGCAGGCCAGCAGCACGCGCATCACGGGATCCTTCCGGTGCAGGGACTCCCGGAGTCTAGCGCGGCCGCCACGGGCGGCGATCAGAACGCGTCGCTGCCCGGCCGGATCTCAACGCCCATCACGGCGGCCAGCTGCTGCATGCCGTCGTCGTCGCGACGCAGCGCCATCCATCCGGCGTAGGCATCGCTGCCGGTGTTCCAGTTCCACAGCGTGTAGCCGTGCTCGCGCAGGCGGTCGTAGGCGACGGCCATCAGCGCGGGGACGTCGGTGGCGTCAAGGAAGTCCTCGTCGCTGCTGTCGCCGCCCCAGTCAATCTCGATGGCATAGCGCGCGGCGAGCTGGTTGACGCAGTCGATGAAGGACTCCGCGTCCTTCCAGTCCACATAGAAGCCGGACGTCCAGTCGATCGCGTCCTTCAGCGTCCACAGCACCTGGTCGGGCTCCGTGCCCTCCTCGCCGCCGGCATCGCGGTAAACCGCGAACTGCCGCAGCGCGGTTTCCTCGTCGCCGGGATTGATCAGGACCAGCAGGTTCCAGACCAGCGCCTCGGTGTCGTCCAGGTCCATGTCGTCGTCATCGTCGAACGCATGGCGGAAGTTGTCGTCGGGATCGAACTCGTGGTCGGGCAGGCTCATGGCGGGCGGTACGGAAGCGGACAGGCGGCGCCATGGTACGCGCCTGTTCCCGTGAAGTCCGTCGATATGCCCGGGTGGTTCCGTCGCGGCCCTCCCGGGTCTATCGTGTCGTCGCCGGCCCACATGCCGGCCTGCCGGGGAGGCCGCGCCATGTTCAACCCGCGTCCCGAGGTGCAGCAGGTGGCCATCGGCCATGGCCATGTCTGCATCATCATCGACGACGCACTGCTGGCACCGGAGCGGCTCCCCGCCTTCGCCGAGGCGTACCGCGAAGACTTCCAGCCCGCGCCGCCCGCGCTGTTCCCCGGCCTGCACCTGCGCATGCCGGAGGACTTCACCGCGCTGCTGCACGAGGTGGTCCGTGATCACGCGCGTCGCGCCCTGGGTGTACGCCGTGTGCTGCGCAGTGCCAGCCTGCTGTCATTGGTCACCTCGCCCGTGACGCAGCTCGCGCCGACGCACTGGCTGCCGCGGCGGCAGCGCGCCTTCGCGCCGGACCAGTGCCTCGTGGCAGCCGAACTGTTCCTGTTCCACGACGCCGCGCTCGGCGGCACGCATTTCTTCCTGCCGCGCGTATCGCCGCAGCAGGTGGAGCAGCTCGAACACGACGCCGACGCGCTGTCGCCGGAGGAATTCTCCGCGCGCCATGCGCTCGCGGCCGGCTATCCGCAGGCATCGGGTGCCGCGTTCACCCATGCCCTGACGGTGCCGGCTCGCTGGAACCGGCTGCTGATCCACGATGGGAGCGCCTTCCGCGCACCCGCGATCGCCGATCCCGCCCGGCTCAGCGCCGATCCGCGCCACGGCAGGCTGACGCTGCGGGCCACGCTGGCCTGCAGCCGCAACCGCGTGGCCTGGTGAACGCCACGCTTCGGTTATCCTTGCGCCCCGTTCTCCGCACGATGCCCTCCCATGTCCGATACGCCTCCCGACCGCCTGTCCTCCGATCCGCGCAGCCCGTTCCATGATGCGGTCGCCATGGATCGCGGCGTGGGCATCCGCTTCAACGGCGTCGAGCGCGACAACGTGGAGGAGTACTGCATCAGCGAGGGCTGGGTGCGCGTGCCGGTGGGCAAGTCGAAGGACCGTCGCGGCAACCCGATGACGATGAAGGTCAAGGGCGCCGTGGAAGCCTGGTACCGCTCGCCCGCCGCGGAGTGACCGCGACCGGGCCGCGGCACATGGCCTGAACCTGAGCGCGTGGCACAATCCCGGCCTGCATCGCATGCCGGGAGGGCGCATGAAGTTCCTGTTGATGATCTACACGGACGATTCCCTGCTCGAAGCGCTGCCCGATGGCGCGTTCGACCAGATGATGCACGGCTGCATCACCCACGCCGACGAACTGAAGGCCGGGGGCACCCTGATCGAATCGCAGCAGCTGGAGCACGGCAGCACCGCGCGCACCGTGCGCGTGCGTGATGGCAAAACGAGCATCGTCGATGGCCCGTTTGCCGAGACGAAGGAAATCCTGGGGGGCTACAACCTGATCGAGGCCGACAGCCTCGACGAGGCGGTGAGGATCGCGCAGGAGTTTCCGTGGATCGGCACCGGCAGCATCGAGGTGCGGCCGGTGCGCGACTTCGACGAAGTGCGCAGGCGCGTCGGCGCCTGAGCTACTTCGCCTTCGCGCCACCCAAGTGGCGCGACAGGAAATCCAGCAACCGGGTGTAGTAGGTGCGCTGGTTGGCTTCGGCGTAGAAGCCATGCCCCTCGGTACGCACGTACAGCGTTTCCACCGGCACGTTGGCGGCCTTCAGGGCCTTCTCCATGCGCTCGCTGTGGGCTTGCGGCGCGATCTCGTCCTTGCCACCCGCCGCCAGGAAGACCGGTACGCGGATGCGCTGTGCCAGCAGGTTGGGCGACACCTCAGCCAGCGTGGCGCGGTCGTCGCTTATCCAGTCGTCCGCCCAGTTGCGACCGGCCTGGCTGTCGCGGGAATCCTGCTTGTGCATCAGCGCCAGGTCGTACACACCGACATAGCCCGCGGCGCAGCGGTAGAGCTCCGGCTCCTTCGCCACGCCCATCAGCGATGCGTAAGCACCGTAGCTGGCGCCGTACAGGCAGATCCGCTGCGGATCGGCGATCTTCTGCTCGATCGCCCAGCGCGTGGCGTCGGTGATGTCGTCCTGCATCGTGCGGCCCCATTGCCGTGCCCCCACGTGCTGGAAGCGCCGGCCATAATTGCCTGATCCCCGGTAGTTCAGGCGCAGCACCGCGTAGCCTGCGCGCACCAGCATCTCTGCCTCGTCATTGATTTCCCAGCCGTCGGCAATACCGAACGGGCCGCCGTGCGGCATCACGACCAGCGGCATGGGGGCATCACGGCCCTCGCGCGGCCGGTTCAGGTAGCCGTACAACGGCAGTCCATCGCGCGCGCGCAGGGAGACCAGTTCGCTGGGCGCCAACGTCGCCGGATCCAGCCAGCTGCGACGACTGAAAATCAGGTCGGCAGAGTTGTCGGTCGTATCGAACAGGTAGAAGTCGCCCGGACTGGTGTCGCTCCACACGTACACCACTTTCAGCCGGCCATCGCGCGTACCGGAGGTGACCCGGATCGACGAGCCGGGAAATGCGCGCTCCAGCTTGCGGTAAAGGCGCGCCGTCGGCGACTTCTCGTCGAAGAACGCCGTACGCAACTTCCCGTGCATGAAGAAACTGCCGACCGGTGTGCGCCCGTCGTCGGCATAGATGATGTCGTAAGGATCGACGACCGGATCGCGCAGGATCTCCGTGCGCGTGCCGGCAACGGTATCCAGCGCGACGATGGCATCCGGTCCGTTCGCCCGCTGCGCCTGGAGGTAGGCGGTCACACCATCGGCAGACATCCCGAGCGGCCACTCCACCAGACCCGTCTTCGCCTCGTCGTTGACCAGCGCCCATGACGCATCTTCGTTGGCGCGGTGGTAGAGCTTGCTTACGTTGTCGTCGCCTGCTCCGTGCGCGAAACGCACGTGGCGGGCCGCATCGACAGTAAAGCTGGCCCTGCGCACCGGCGCGGTCGCCACGGTCGTCATGCTGCCACTGAGCACATCCAGCCTTTCCACCCGCGTGCTGGGTGTCGATGTATCCAGCGCATACATGCCGACCAGCACCTTGCGAGGATCTTCGGGGAGCGTGTCGATCAGGTAGGCGGCACGGGGTTGCAGTTCCGTGCCGTCCAGTCCGTAGCGTCCGAAGATCTGGCGCCGCTTGGTACCGTCCGCATCGGTCGCGTACAGCTCGCCGGTGGGATACGGCTTGTCGCGGGAACCGTATTTCTTTGCGACAGACACGACGACGCGCTGGTCGCTGACCCACCACACGTTGCTGATGACGCTGTCGCTACCGGCGTGGATCTTGGACGTCACCTCTTTGTCGGCGCGCCGCACCACCGCCAGGATGGTCTGGTCCTCCAGCGGCACCGTCATCGCGTAGTACTCGCCGGTCGGCGAGATCTTCAAGGTCTCCAGCACGTCCCTCTTCAGGAACGGCTGCAGATCCACCTGTGCCTGCGCCAGCGGCGCCAGCAGGCATCCCAGCAGGATGCCCGCACTCCTTGTTCCCCACCCCATGGACGCCTCCCGTGGCATCGCGTATCCCCGCGCGGATTAAAGCGCAGCGCCCCGGTGGCGGACAAGCGCACGCGGTCACGTCACCGCAACGACGGACTCAGCGCGCCAGCGCGGCCGGCTCCTGCTGCCGCTCGACCGGCGGCGCCCGCGTGGCGGCCTCGGCCTCCAGCCGCTGCTGGCCACCCTGCAGCCATGCCTGTCCGGCTTCGCCCTGCAGTTCATCGCGCGAGATACGTTCGATCGCGCCACCGTCGCCGCGCTTCGCGGCTTCGAGCAGCCGTTCGACCATGCCGCCTTCGCGGGCGGGCTCCGCCGATACCGGCTGCGTCGTCGGTGCCGGGCCGATCTCGACCGGACGCCACGACAGTGCCGACGCCATCGCCTCGTTGCGCGGCTGCGCATCCAGGCAGTCGATCCTGCACAGCGAAGAGGGGGCCAGCTCTTCCTGCATGCCACGCGTCCCGGCCTTGTCGTAGACCGAGGTGCGGTAGAAGAACTGGTGCTCTTCCGAGCGATGGATGACGTTGCGGGCGGGATCGGTCGGCTCTTCGCGCTTTTCCAGGTAAGGCCGGTCACTCAATCCGTTGAGGTAGTCGATCATCACGTTGCCACTGCTGATGGCGATACCGTCCTGCGTGTAGCCGCCGCCGATATCGCTGTGCGCGCCGGCCACGGTGACATTGAGGAAGCGTCCGCCTTCGGTCACACCGGGATCGAGGATGCGCGTGGACTGGAACAGGTTGCGCCGCTCGTCGTCGGCGGTGATCTGGAAACCCGACACGACCGACGGCGGCAACCGGCGATCGTGGTCGCGCGGTTCGCCGGTACCGACGGGATCGAACAGGCCGACGGCCTGGATGACGGTGCCGGGTTCGCGCAAATTGGGACGCGTGGGCTCAAGCCGCTCGATATGGCCATTGCGGTCGCGTACCACCTTCATGTCCGCAGGGTCCTGAATGCCGCGCTCCTCCACCATTCGCGTGAACCCCGCAGCCTGTTCGGCGCCACGACTGAATCCGATGGCGGCGAGACGAATGTCCGCATCGGGGTTGTCCCTCAACCATAGCGCGGACTTACGGATGAACTGGAGATACATCTCCTCCATGCGTGACTCATAAGTCCCGCCGTGCATCAAGTCGACAACGCCAGCCAGTCCTTCCTGCGTGCCGGGACCTTCGACGTATCCATGCCCAATGGTGGGATCTTTCAACTGTTCAAGCTGTTTTGCGATCAGCGCCACATTGGTGTGGTTCTCGGGCGCATCCTTGGACATGCTGTTGCCTGTTCCATCGAAAGCAGCAACAAAAAGTCGATGGTTTGGCTCGCTGCCATCACGCAACAGCGGCACTGAGAAATCTCCCAGCTGCCTGCTGGCTTCGGGGAAACTCGCGAGGTCGGATGCCGCTGCCGGTATCGTACTGACCCCATCAGGATGCCGTTCTCCGCCCATGCTCCACTCCTTGGAGGTGTGTCAGTATGTTTTCGTCCAGGCCAGGACCAGATCGTCGCGAAAACCGCTGTACTTGTTCCCCGGAATCTGCAATTCCCGCGTAGGTATGAATGCCCGCATGTAAACATTGATGGTGCGATCGTTCACTTCCAGGATTACGTCGGGATCCGTGATGGATACGCCCTCCCGGATGTCCTCGCGCGGTACCCGATGCAGGATCTTCCTGTCGTGGAAGATATCGGCAACATCCACGTCGGCTTCGTGCTCCACCCCATCCTTCGACCGCCATTTCACATGGGCGGGAGGCGGAAAGTTCCGTCGCGCAATGTGACCCGCGCTGAGCAACTGCGAGTGCGTCCCCTTGTACGACGACACCGGGGGACTGACCTCGTCGTCCCGGTCCACGCCATGAGTGAAGCCGCTATAGGTAATCCTGCAGCCGATCGTGTCGAAGCAGTGCGCGCCGAAGTTGTGCTGTACGAACGTCAGCGGCCAGTCGGCGACCGTGTTGTCGATCTTGCCGATCGTCCTTCCGTTGTCCGATTCCTGCGTCATCGCCATGCCCTGGCATCCTGCGGTTGAAATGATCATCGCCGAGACCAGCGCCAGCGAACGTGCTTGGCGCGGCGAACCTCGATGGGGTGACGGCTTCCTGCCCTGCATGGGATCGGCCTCTCGCGTCATGCGTGACGTCTTCTGTACGACAGAAGCGCCATGCACGCAAGCTTTCACCTGTGAATTACTGCACACGCGCCGCGTACATTCATGTACATCAAGCCGATGGCGCTGCCGCATCATCCATGTGCACGACTTCCCACTGATGACCATCCAGGTCCTGGAAACTGCGCTGGTACATGAAGCCGTAGTCCTTGGCCTCGAGCGTCTCGCTGCCGCCCGCCGCAAGCGCCTTGTCCGCCAGCGCATCGACGCCGGCACGCGTATCGGCCGACAGACACAGGATCACTTCTGTCTGCGCGCGCGCATCGCAGATCGTCTTGCGCGTGAAGCCCTGGAAGAACGGTTCCACCAACAGCATCACGTAGATGGTGTCGCTGATGACGATGCAGGCGGCGTTCTCGTCGGTGAACTGGGGGTTGTTCGCATAGCCGAGGGCCGCGAAGAAGGCCTTGGATTTTTCCAGGTCGCGGACCGGCAGGTTGACGAAGATCTGGGTGGTCATGGTCGATGCCTCAGGCCTGGGTCTGCGACTGGATCTGCGCGGCAAGGCGCGCTTCCTGCTCGCGAAGCTCGGGGGTCAGTTCGTCGCCGAAATCATCGGCTTCGAACACGGGTCGCAGCTCGATCTCCTCGCCGCCGTCGAACGGCGCACGCTTGATCCATTCGATCGCCTCGTCGAAGTTGCGCACCTGCCACAGCCAGAACCCCGCGATCAGTTCCTTGGCTTCGCCGAAGGGTCCATCGATGACGGTGCGCTGCCTGCCGTCGAAACGCACGCGCGCGCCGCGCGAGGTGGGGTGCAGGCCTTCGCCGGCCAGCATGATGCCGGCCTTGACCAGCGCTTCGTTGAACTTGCCCATCTCCGCCAGCTGTTCGGTGCTGGGCATCCGACCGGCTTCGGTATCGGCGTTTGCTTTCACGATGACCATGACGCGCATTGCAGTCTCCTGTCATGCAACCGGACGCTCCGGCCGCTTTCAGGATAACGACGAACGGACATGGCGCGGATCGACATGGTCCGGCGCGATGGGCAGCGACGGGTTGGGCGTCGCCCTACTGCAGGCGCAGCTTCAGGTCGCGACGGCCTTGCGCTTCGTTGCCACTGTAGTCGCGCGCGGTGATCCTCAGGAGGTAGTCCCCGGGCGACAGCTCACCTGCCTGCCACGTGCCCTCGCCCCACGCACCCTCGCGGACGGTATTGGTGACGCTGTACTTGAAGCGGGTCACCGCACTGCCGTGCACCGTGATGCCGCTGCCCGCCGCATAGGCGACCTGCACGGCGTCGTCGGACGGCAGCCGGCGGAAGTCGAGGTTCATGCGCGGCGACTCGAAGCCGGCGACCGGCGTGCCGTCGTCGTGGAGCAGCTGGTAGCCCACGGCGTACAAGCCCAGCCGACGACGCGGCAGATTGCCGTCCACCTGGTCCCACGCGTCCACCACGATGCGTACACCCTGCAGTTCGCGCGGCACCAGCACGCGGCCATCCTGGCGCTGGTCGATGGGCTGGTCCAGCGTGTCGAACAGCGCGACTTCGTCGATGCGTGGCGGATAGGTGTCGGTGAAACCGGTGAAGCCGAGCGCGATGGCATTGCGCTCGTAGCCTGAGGGTCCGATCGACAGGTGCACGTGCGCCATGCGGTTGATCGTGCCGAGTGCGTCGCCCGCGGCGAAACGCGTGCCCCGACGCACGCGGATGCGGCTGGGGTCACCGCTCAGGTCGTGCAGCAGCTGGAAGCGCGTGGGATCGAGCAGATCGCCACGCGGCGTGCGACCGACACGCATGTGGATGTAGTCCAGCGGCCCCACGCCCAGTCCTTCGCTCAGGCCATCGAAATTCCACGCGGCGGACGGACTGCTGACCTTGCCGTCGGCGATGGCAAGCACCGTGGCGCCGACATCGCCCCGGATGTCGAGACCGCCATGCAGGTGATGCCGGCTCTCGCCCTGGTAATCGCCACGCACTTCGCCCAGCGTGCCTACGACTTCGTGCCAGCCATCCTGCGGTTGCAGCGGCCACCGACCGGCGGTGGCGGGCAAGGGATCGTCCTGCGACGGTCCGACGATCGCGGCCACGGGCGTCGCGCCCGCCGGCAGCGGCGCGATCCCGTGCACGCGATGACTGCCCGCGTCGGTGAACTGCACACGGCCTGCGGGATCCACGGCCAGTCCGGCTGTGCGCGACAGCCGTTGTCCGGGCAGATGGCCGGCAAGCGCGTGCCAGCGACCGTCGCGCATCACCTGCATCACGCGACCGGTGAACAGCTCGCCGACATACAGGTTGCCGTCGTGCGTCAGCGCCAGCGACAGCGGGCGGCGCGGACCGGCCTGCGTCGGCAGGTCGGGCTGCATCGGCAACGTAACGACGTTGCCCTGCGGCCCGATGCGGCGGATGGCGTCGTTGCGCAGGTCGGCCACCCAGACCACGCCGGTCGCATCCACGGCTATCCCGGTGGGCGTGTCGAAGCGCGCCTCGCTGCCCGAACCATCGAAAAAACCGGGGGCATCGCCACCAGCCAGTGTGGTGACCTGGCCATCCCGGTCGATCAGGCGGATGCGGTCGTTGTAGGTGTCCGCCACATAGATGCGGCCGCGGCCATCCACCGCCACGCCGATGGGACCGTTGAACTGTGCCTGCAGCGCCGGGCCGTCACGGAAGCCAGCCTCGCCGGTCCCGGCGATCGTGGTCACGACGCCGGCCGGGGTGACCTTACGGATGGCATGGTTGCCGGTGTCGGCCACGTAGAGGTTGCCGTGGGCGTCCCGCGCCAGCGCGGACGGCGTGTGGAATGCGGCGGCCGCGCCCATGCCATCGGCAAAGCCTTCATTGCCACCGGCGAGCGTCGACACGACGCCATCGCGCGCGATGCGCCGGATACGGTTGCTGTCGCCGGCGTCGGCGACGTAGCGCGTGCCGTCCTCCATCACGACGATGCCCCAGGGATCGTCGAAGCGGGCTTGCAGGCCCGGGCCATCCTGCGTCCCTCGCACGCCGTCACCGGCGACCAGCGACAGCTGGCCGGCCCAGCCGAAGGGCGTGACGGGCGGACCTGCCTCGGGCACGGGAACGGGAAAACGCGGCGTGACCAGGAAGGTCGCGGCCAGGGCGAGGGTGGTCAGTATCACCACCGCCCACAGCCAGGCGGTACGGCTCATTGCATCAGGACGGCGAAGAACGGTGCCGCATCATGGGGACTCGGGGCGCGCTTGGGAAGCGCGCCCGCTGCCCTCACAGCCCGCTGGCGGTCACCTGGCACGGCACGGTGAAGGTCAGCATGCCGCCCGAGGGAAGCGTCGGCACCGCCACGCCGCTGCTGACGAGCGTCGGCAGCGCGGCCGCACCAGGACACGCGGCGCCGCCGCTGGCGGTGCAGCTGATCGGATTGCCGGACGCCGGACAGGTCAGGCCCGCGCCCGGCGTGTCGCTGACCACGGTGCCATCGGCGGCGGAAGGGCCGGCATTGGAGACGACCACGGTGAAGTTCCTCACCTGCCCGCTGGTCACCGCGCCGCCGGTGGTCGACTTGACCACCGACACGTCGGTCACGCGCGCGCTGTTGGTGATCGTGCACACGATCGCCTGGCCCGCATGTGCACTGGCCACGGTCAGCGTGTTGCCGCTGAGGCTGCCGCCGCTGCACGACCAGGCGCTGGCCGTGTAGGTTCGCGCATTGCCCGCGCCCAGCGTCTCCGCCAGCGTGATGACGTTGCCCGGCACGACCTGCACGGGGGTGCCCGTATCCGTCTCGGCTGCGCTGTTGGCAACGGACGACAGGGAAGCGGCGTTTGCGCCGCCCGTGGCCGACAGCGCCGCGGTGTCGTTGATGGCCGCGTTCACCCAGGTCTTGGCCAGTGCCAGCGACGCGGTCGCACTGTTGGTCAGGGTGCAGGTGATGGTCTGGTTGGCGCGGTAGTCACCGGCGGCGACGGTCAGCTGGCGGTTCGCCGCGTTGATCGTGGCCGGCACCGTGGCGCCGCTCTGGTCGGTGCAAGCCCCTGCGGTCAGCACGTAGCCGTTGGGCACGGTGGGCTCGGCCAGCGTGATCGCCGCGGCATGGTTGGTCACGGCGAACGTCGACGAGGAAACCGGCGTGTTCTGCGCCGTCGTGGCCAGGTTGAACGTCTGCGACAGGGCGCCGCTCGCACTGAGGCCGAACGTACCGGTGCCGCCCGTCGACTGCTTGCGCACGATGAGGTTGGAACCGGCAAAGCTCCAGCGCAGTTCCAGTTCGTCGCCCGCGCCCGGATCGCCCACCATCTCCACCGAGAACGTCAGGCTGGTGATGCCGGTGCCGTTGAAGCGGATCGATCCGCAGCCGGTGCCGTTGGTGGACGTCAGGCAGTCCGACGTGCCCGAGGCGTTGCCGAAGGTGCCACCCGTCGTGCGCTGGAAGCGCGACTGCGCCGGGGTGACCGAGAACTGCGTGTTGCCCGACAGGCGCTCCAGCGCGACCGCGCCGCCCGTCGCAGCGAACGAGGTCAGCTGCCAGCGCGTGCTGTTGGGCCGGTTGGTGTCGTAGAAACCGCCGATGCGGTCCACGTGCAGCACCGGGTTGTCGACCGGCTTGCTGAAGGTGAACACGTAGTTCCGCGCGCCGGAGGCGTTGTAGACCATCGTCAGCGAGGTGCCGCCGTTGACGGTGCCGCCGTAGGGGTCGTTCCAGTAATTGGTGTTGTTGAACGTCCCGTTCGCGTACGCCTCGCTGGCCACGCCGGTCAGGGTTACGGTGATGCCGTTGACGGTGGTGCTCGCCGAGGAGGCGCCGGTGGTCGTCCAGCTGCCGGTGATCAGCGCCAGCGCCGATCCCGCCACCAGCAGGCTGGCGAGCAGCAGGCCGGCCTGCGAGGCGCGACGACGCCAGCCGCGATGTGCGGCGAGCGGGGCGTTGACGGAAGAAGGCAGACGTGTGGAGCGAGCGCCCTGCGGACGCAAGGCATCAATAGCGCGGTACGACATCGATGAACGGATCCCCTGACGCTTCTGTGGAAGAGGCGCTCCCCAGGTCTCGTCCGACACAGACCTTATTGCTTGCCCCCTGTGGCAAGCCGACCCAAGACGCCTTCCAGGCAAGGAGGGGCCGACCGCAAATGTGATCTGTATCTTAACTTACAGGGTTCACATTTGCGACACGGGTCACAGTGGGCTCCGCCGTACCCACTCCGGAGGGATCAGCGGCTGCCAGCCCGCCACGCAATCCCTGCCCCGCCCCGAACCGGATCGGCCGTCAGCCTGCGTCCCGCAGCTTGAACGGAGAATCCAGCACGACAGGGCGCGGCGCATTGCCGTCCTGACCGGTGGCCGCCTGGCATTCGGCGGATTGCAGGTCGGCCTCACGACGCTCTTTCCTGAGTCGACTGAGGGATCCCCCGGGAATAGCGAACGTGACCGGATACGCCACCCGCGTGGCAATCGGCATGCCGGCTACCTGTTCCGGCAGGTAGCGGATAGACGCCACCCATTCCCGCAGCGCCGGCTCGAAAACCTTCAACGAACCGGACACCGTTTCTATCGACTCGATCTTCGCGCGACCATCCGTTTCAATCCGGGTCACCACACGGAAGCTGCCCTCCTTGTCGTCACGGGCAGCTCTGGCGGGATAGCGCGGCGGCGGCGGCAGCGATGCGCCGCCTGCATAACCCGGCCCATGGTTCCGGTAATTCATCGCCAGACTCATGCCGTCGCCCGGAAGCGGGGCCAGGCAGGCATTCAGGAATACATGGGTGACACCTGCCATCGGTACGCCGTTGACCTGCGCCGGTTCGAACCGCCATGTCATGACGCGCTGTTCGACGAGTGCGCGGATGGCCTCAGGCAGCGTTTCACCCGCCTGCACCTGTTGCGGCACACCTTGATCATCAAGGATCACGCGTGCATTGGCATGGAACTTGACTGCCTCGTTCTTTGCCTCCCCTGCTGACGCCGCTGACGCGAACGCCAGCAGGCCGACCCACAGCGCCCTCTTCATGCCCGCCCCCTCCTTGATGGTGAGACGAGCATAACGCCATCCCGCCTCAGCGCGCAGGCAGCGGATCTTCCTTGTAGATCGCCACGTGCGGGACGCCGTCGGCGCCGATCCAGCCGCGGTACATGCCTTCGGTGTTGAACGGGAAGGCCATGCTGCCGTCGGCGCCCAGCGCGATGGCGCCGCCGTCGCCGCCGGCCTTGGGGATGTCGCGGTTGATCACGCCTTCCGAGGCGCGCGCGATGCTGTGCCCGGCCAGGCGCACGCGGGCGCAGACTTCGTGGGCGGCGGCCGCGCGGATGTAGTACTCACCCCAGCCGGTGCCCGAGAACGCGCAGCGGTCATCGGCCCAGGTGCCCGCGCCGATGATCGGCGAGTCGCCGACGCGGCCGTAGCGCTTGTTGGTCATGCCACCGGTCGACGTACCCGCGGCCAGCTGGCCCTTCGCGTCGAGCGCCAGTGCGCCGACGGTGCCGAAGTAGGCCTTGCCCGGCAGTTCGAGCGACGTGTTGCTCGCCTGCGCCTGCTTCTCTTCCTTCAGCGCGTTCTGCAGCTGCTGCCAGCGCTTCTCGGTGCGGAAGTACGAAGGATTGACCAGTGTGATGCCCTGCTCCTTCGCGAACGCCTCGGCGCCGCCACCGACCATCATCACGTGGCGCGACTTGTCCATTACCGCGCGCGCCAGCGTGATCGGGTTCTTGACGCGGTGCACGCCGGCCACGGCACCGGCCTTGCCGGTGGCGCCGTCCATGATCGAGGAATCCAGTTCGTTCTTGCCGTCGTGGGTGAACACCGCGCCGCGACCGGCATTGAACTGCGGCGCATCCTCCAGCACGGTGATCGCGGCAGTCACGGCATCCAGCGCCGGCTTGCCGGCCGTGAGTTGCGCGTGGCCCGCGCGCAGCGCCGCTTCCAGCGCTTTGCGTGCCGCGTCTTCGTCAGCCGGCGTCATGCCGGCGCGCTCGACGCCGGCACCGCCGTGGATCACCAGCAGCGGCGAATCCAGCGCCACCAGCACGCCGTTGCGCACGGCGTAATGACGCTCGGCGGCGGGCCTGTCGACGCGACCGCTCGGCAGGTGCAGTACGGAGTCGACACCGGCGATGACCGTGTCGACGCGATCGAGGTTCATCGCCTCGTCTTCGACCTGCTTCTGCGCGAAGCCGCCCTTGACCACCGTGGCGCCAGCACCCGGCGCAGTGGCATACACGCGCGCGCTGCCGTCGCCTTCCACCGCGACCGCAGCGTCCTCGTCCACACCGAGTCCGAGGATCGGGCGACCGGCCATCGACTCGGCCTTGGCGACGAACGCGATCAGGCGGCCGAGACGGTTGCGCTCACTGAAGTGCGTGTCGGTCAGCACGCCCTTCAGCAGGGCCAGCTGCAGGAAGCCGGTCTCGATGGTGTTGTCGGCACCGAGCGGATCGGCCAGCGCGCGCGGGCTGATCTGGCTGCCGCCGTCCATCGCGCCGTACAGGTACTCGCCCTGCATCGCCAGGCCGGCGCTCGTTCCGCCGAGCGGCTTGCCTGCGCGCACATGCGCGTCCAGCGCCGCACCCACCGGCGTGCCGCGCCAGTAGCGCACGTAACGCGACTGGTCGCCACCGGCCAGAAAGATGCCGTCGGCGCGCTTCAGGCTGCGCAGTACGGCGGGATCGCTGGCGCTTTCGCGATCGCTGAACACGTAGGTTTCAACGGAAACGATGCCGCCGACCTCGTTGAAGAATTCCTCGCCGATCTCACCGGCCTGCGACGCACGCAGCACGACGATGTGGCCATTGCCGGCCTTCTTAATGAACCAGTGCATGGCATCGAAGTTGCGGTCGCCGCCGCCCATCAGCAGCAGGCCCGGCTGCACCTGTCCCGGCGTTTTCGCCGTGGTGTCGCCGAGCACGTAGTGCGCGGGCTTGGCGGCGAGCGCCGGCAAGGACAAGGCGAGCGCCACCACGCAGATCGCGCCGCGCTGCAACATGCCGAAGACTGACACCATGCCGTCGTACTCCCAGGTCGAAGGTCGCGGCAGGATGCCACGCACCGATGACGAAGTGAGACGAACCGGCGGCGGTGTTCCCCCATGCGGAAGCGTTCGCGCTTGGGCTAGAGTGCGGACATGCCCACCGAATTCGACGATTGGTTCGTCCGCGAAGTGCTCGTCCACGAACGGGCGCTGGCGATGTTCCTGCAGCGCAGCTGGCCGCACCGCGACGAATGGCACGACCTGCGCCAGGAGGTCTACGCGCGGGTCTATGAAGCCGCCGGGCGCGCGCGTCCCGATGCGCCCAAGGCCTTCCTGTTCGCCACCGCGCGCCACCTGATGACCGACCGCCTGCGCCGCAGCCGGGTGGTGTCGATCGAGCCAGTGGGTGATTTCGAGTCCTCGAACGTCTACCTGATCGACGAGGTGTCGCCCGAGCGGTGGACCGGGACCCGACAGGCGCTCAAGCGCGTGGTCGAGGCCCTGGACCGGCTCCCCGACCGTTGCCGCGAAGTGGTGTGGCTGCGGCGCGTTGAGGAACTGCCGCAGAAGGACGTCGCCCGTCGACTGGGCATCAGCGAGAAGACCGTGGAAAAGCATTTGGCCAAAGGGATGCGCCTGATCGCCGACCACCTGTACGGCGGCGACGCCGTGCCTGCGCTGGACGGGCGACGTGCCCGGCCCGTCATGGACGAGGACGAAGCACATGGCCGACAGCAGACAGATTGAAGCGCAGGCCGCCGACTGGCTGGCCCGGCGCGACGCGGAGGACTGGACGACAGGCGAGCAGCAGGCACTGGATGCCTGGCTGTCGGCGTCGTCGCGGCACAAGGTCGCCTTCCTGCGCGTGCAGTCCGCCTGGAACGAGACCGGTCGCCTGCAGGCACTGGCCGCCGGCCTGCCCGCGGGCACGCTGCCGGCGCGTGCGGGTTCGGCGATCGCCTCTGACGCAACCGGCGCGGCTCCCGATCTGCGCGATCTCCGCTTCGCTCCCCGGGACCGCAGCACCCCGCGCCGCCGCGGATGGCAGCACGGCATCGCGGCGGCGCTGACCCTGGTCGCGCTCGGTTCCGCCGCGTGGGGCAGCTGGCAGCTGACCGGTCGCGAGCAGGCCAGCTATGCCAGCGGCGTCGGCCAGATCCAGACCGTCACGCTGCCGGATGGCTCCGTCGCCACGTTGAGCAGCGACAGCCGCGTGGATGTGCAGATCAGCCGCGGCGAGCGGCACGTAGCGTTGGCGAAAGGCGAAGCGTTCTTCGACGTCGCCCACGACACGCGGCGGCCGTTCGTGGTCGAGACGGATGGACGTCGCGTCGCAGCGGTAGGCACGCGCTTCTCCGTGCGGCGGGATCCGCAGGAAATCCGTGTGGTGGTGACCGAGGGCAAGGTGCGGCTGGAGAGCCGCCCCGCTCCGGACGGCACCGCGCAGCCGGTGTCGCTGCTACCGGCCGGCAGCGTGGCCACCGCCGGTCGCAACGGCGTGCTGGTGCGCTCGCTGCCGGTGGCCGAGGCGGAGCGCTTCCTGGAATGGCGCGACGGTTTCCTGACCTTCGACGACACCTCGCTGGCGGACGCCGCCGCCGAGTTCAACCGCTTCAACACGCGCAAGCTGGAACTGGGCGACGCCGCCGTCGCCGACCTGCGCGTGGGCGGCAACTTCCGCTGGTCCAATGCCGACGGCTTCGCGCACCTGCTGGAGCAGGGATTTCCGGTGCGCGCGGAGCGGCATGCGGACCGCATCGTGCTGCACACACGCTAGGCCCCCACCGCCACGACGAAGGTCATGGGGGGATTTGCGCGGTTCGTTCGTCCTGATAGCCAACAGGCGCCATTCCGAGCGCCCCCGGGGAGAGAGTCGATGCGGTATCCAGTGCGCATGCTGTTGTTGAGTGCGGCCTGTAGTGCGGCGCTTGCCGCGCAGGCCCAGGCGGCCCCGGGCCGCATCGATCTGCCAGCAGGGGAGCTGGCTACGGCGTTGAACACGTTGGCCAAGCAGTCCGGCACGCAGCTGGTCTACCGTGCCGATCAGTTGAAGGGCCGACGCACCACGGGAGTGCAGGGCGCCACCTCGACCGACCAGGCGCTTGACCGCCTGCTGCAGGGCAGCGGCTTCCAGGCCAAGCGCGATGCCTCCGGCGCCGTGCTGATCGTGCAGGCCGACACCGCGCCCCGTCGCGCACCGGCGCCGCGTCCCGCGCCTCAGGAGGCGCCTCCCGGCGGCGGCGCGCAAGCCGAAGAACCCGTAACCCAGTTGGAGACCCTGCAGGTCACCGGCTCGCGCATCAAACGTGCGGAAATAGAGGGCCCCGCGCCGATCACCGTGGTGACCGCCGAGCAGATCCAGGCCGCCGGCCTGACATCGGTCGCCGATGTGCTGCGCTCGCTGAGCCAGAACAGCGGCAGTGTCTATGGCCAGCAGAACACCACCAACGCGCAGTCCACGCCTGGCGCACAAGCCGTCGATCTGCGAGGCCTGGGCCCCAACCACACGCTGGTGTTGATCAATGGCCGCCGCGTCGCCGACTTTCCGCTGCCATTGAACGGACGCAGCAACTTCACCGACATCGGCAACATCCCGCTCGGCATGATCGATCGCATGGAAGTGCTGACCGGCAGCGCGTCTGCCGTCTACGGATCCGACGCGATGGCCGGCGTGATCAACTTCATCCTGAAGAAGTCCACCGACGGCACCATCATCGACTACCGCTACGGTGATACCGAACGCGGTGGTGGCGAATCCCACAAGCTGACGCTGACCACCGGCTTCGAACGCGGCAACTTCAGTGGCATCGTCGGTGTGGAATTGCTCGACAAGCGACCGTTGTGGGGTTTCGAACGGCGTAACCAGGACTCGACCTTCGATGCCCCGACGGAGGAGCGCCGCCTCCCCCGCATGACAGCGCAGCTCTACGACTGGGACAACGACCTCAACGTGTCGCCGACCGACGACTGTGCCAGCATGGCCGGCTTGAACGAAGGCACCACGGTGCTGGCGGAAGATCCGGACTACGGCACGTACTGCGGCAGCGACCGCGCCATCGCCTACCGCACCATCCAGAACGAACGTCGCGGCATCACGGCCTACGGCGCGTTCGAGTACCGGATCAACGACAACCTGTCCTGGTTCGCCGACGTGCAGGCCGGCCGCCAGACCGTCAAGCTGCTGACCGGCACCAACGGCAATCTCGCGGCCAGCGACCACATGGGCTGGGAGTTCCACGATCCCGCGTCGACCAACAACTACCGCAACAAGGTCTTCTACAACGCCGCCACGGAGCGCTACGAGATCTGGTCGCGCCAGTTCACGCCGGAGGAGACCGGCGGCCTGCGCAACCGCATGAACACCACCACCCAGAAGACGCTGGCGGTGACTACCGGTTTCACTGGCGCCTTCGGCGACGCATGGAACTGGGAAGCGGCCTACAACCACTCCGAGTACAAGGCCGACGTGGAAATGCCGCGGATCCGCGCGGCGGCGGCCAACGAACTGTTCCTCGGCCCGCTGCTGGGTTACGACGACGACGGCTACGCCATCTACAACGCCGATCCGTCGCGTCTGTTCAGGCCGCTGACGACTGCCGAGTTCGACTCGATCGCCGCGATGTCCACCTGGCATCCCGTGGCGAAGAACGACAACGTCAGCTTCACCACGGACAACTCCAACCTGTTCTCCATGCCGGCCGGCGACGCCGGCTTCGCGGCGGCGATCGAGTACGGCCGCCAGTCGTATCGCATCAACCCTGACCCGCTGGCGTTGACCGAAGATGCCTACTACGGCCCGCGTTACGGCGACGGCAGCGGTGACCGCAATCGCTGGAGCGCCGCGGCCGAACTGCGCCTGCCGGTGGCCTCCACGCTGGAAGCCAGCCTTGCGGGTCGTTACGACCGCTACAGCTACGGCAACAAGAATCCAGGCAAGTTCACCTACAGCGCCGGCCTGGAGTGGCGCCCGGTCGACACCCTGCTGGTGCGCGGCTCCTATGGCACCGGCTTCCGTGCGCCTGACATGCACTACTTGTTCGCCGGAGACGACTACTACCGCACGCGCTACGCGACCGACTACTACATGTGCCGGACCGACGAGCCGGGCTACAGCAACGACGAGTGCTACGACGATGGCAGCTGGGATGGCGCCACGTTCGACGTCTATACCGGCAACATGGACCTGGACGTCGAAACCAGCCGTTCGGCCTCGGTGGGCTTCGTCTGGTCGCCGACTGCCAACTTCGATCTGGCGGTGGACTACTACCGGATCCGCGTGATGAACCAGGTCCAGACACAGGACCGCGAACTGCTGCGCAGCACCGAAGCCGACTGCCGCCTCGGCGTCACCGACAGCGGGGCGAGCGTCGACATCAATTCGCCCACCTGCGTGGATGCGCTGGCCCGTGTGATCCGTGATGCCGACGGCTACATCACCAGCGTGCACTTCAGCCCGATCAACATCGCCAACGAAGAAACCTCGGGCATCGACGTCACCGCCAACTACCGGCTGCAGACCGCCAATGCCGGCGACTTCCGCTTCAGCGGCAGCTACACCTGGGCCGACGAGCACACGCGCCAGCAGTACCCGGGCGACCCTGAAGAAGACATGCTGGACGTCAGCTTCAGCGCCACCACCCTGCCCCGCCACAAAGGCAACCTGGGCATGAGCTGGGACCGCAACGCGTGGGGAGCCAGCCTGTTCGGCAACTATCTGGGCAAGGTGGCCAACTACGCCAACGATGCGTGGACCGAAGCGACCTGGCGCTTCAATGCGGGCGCGCGCTACGACGTTACCGATCACCTGCGGGTATCGCTGACCGTCAACAACCTGCTGGACAAGATGCCGCCACGCGACGCAACGTGGTCCAACTACCCGTACTACGACACGTCATGGTTCGATTCCATGGGCCGGAGTTATTACCTGCAGGTCACGTGGAAGCTGGGTGGCGAGAAGCTGTAACTCATTGCCTGCGCCATCTACAACGAAAACCCGCCGAAAGGCGGGTTTTTCTTTGCCGTTGAGGCGGATCGGCGTCTACACCGTCCCGCGATTCTTCCCTTGCCACGGCCGGTACCACGCCCGGATCGCCGCCATGTCGGTCTCCATGTCGCCGGTCGGGTAGTACACATCACCAATGCCGACGATCTTGTCCGGATAATGGAAGTACGCCATCAGGATCGGTACCTGCGCCTGGTGGGCGATCTTCAGGAAACCGCCCTTCCACTTGTCCACGCGCTTGCGCGTGCCTTCCGGCGTCAGCGCGAACCACATCTTCTCGGAGGTACGGATCATCCGCACCGCCTGCTCCACCGTGCCCTGCGGCGAACTGCGATCCACCGGCACCACGCCGAGCTTGCGCAGCAGCGGCGACAGCGGCCACCAGAACAGCTGCGCCTTGCCCAGCACGCGTACCTGGAAGCCCATCGCGATCTTCGCCGCCATGCCCCAGATGCCGTCCCAGTTGGACGAGTGCGGCGCGACGATCATCACCAGCTTGGGCAGGTCCGGCAGCGTGCCCACGATCTTCCAGCCGAAGATCCGCAGGAAGGTGCGGCCCATCCAGCGGGTGAACCGGTTGGGCGGCACCTGCGGCATGTTGGGCGGGATGACAGGAACGATGTCGTGGCTCAAACGGTTACTCCCAAGTGTTCTTCTGCGAACGTCCGCGCTTGACCTGGCTGCGCTCGCGCTTGGCATCCAGGCGACGCGCCTTCGCCGCACGCGACGGTTTGGTGGCGACGCGCTTCTTCGGCACGATCAAGGCGGCGGCGATGATGGCCGCCAACCGCTCGCGCGCATCCTGCCGATTGCGGTCCTGCGTGCGGAAGCGCTGGGCGTCGATCACCAGCACGCCCTCGTCGGTCAGGCGACGGTCGCGCCGGGTCAGCAGACGCTCGCGCAGCGCATCCGGCAGCGACGGCGAACCGGCCACGTCGAAGCGAAGCTCCACCGCGGTCGCCACCTTGTTGACGTTCTGGCCGCCGGCCCCGCTCGCACGCACGAAGCGCTCGACCAGTTCGTCGTCCGGAATCGCCAGCGTCGGCGTGATCTCGAGTGCGGTGCTCCCCATGCGGCGGATTGTAGTCAGGATGGACGTCAGTTCGTAGCGTACTGGCGCAGGATGGGCGCCAGTTAACACCAGATTTACTCCCCGGCAGGCACCCTGTGCCCCCGTTCCAGTCCGCCCGCCACCGCATGATCGCCTCTTCGCCGAACGCGGCCCGCCTGCTCCCCCGCCTCTTCGTCATCGTCGCGCTGGCGGTTGCCGCGCCGGCCTTCGCCGCCGAACCCTCCGATGCCGATATCGACCGCCTGCTGAAGGCCTCGCGCGCCGAGAGCCTGCTGGCGGGGGTGGTCCCGCAGATGGAGGCGGTGCAGCAGCAGGAGTTCGACAAGCATTTCGCGGGCAAGGAAATGACCGAGGAGCAGAAGACCGAGGTCGCCCGCATCCAGGCCAAGACCCAGGAGATCGTGCGCAGGGCGCTGTCGTGGGAAGAGATGCGGCCGGTCTACCTGGACGTCTACAAGAAGACCTACACGCGCGACGATGTGCGCGCGATCACCAAGTTCTACGAAAGCGCGGCCGGCCAGCGCATGCTCGACAAGAATCCGGCGCTGATGCAGAACATCATGAGCGCCGTGCAGCAGAAGATGGTGCCGATGCTGGAAGAGCTGCAGGGCGAGATTAAGAACATCCCGGTCACACCGCCGCCGCCTGTCTCGCCGCCGCAGAAGCGGCGTCGTACGCGCTGAGGCCGGATCCAGGATCTTCGGCTGTGAGAGCGACGTAAGTCGCGATGAAGCCTTACCGGTGGATCATCGCGACTTACGTCGCTCCCACACCAACCTGCACGACAGCACACGCTCGCCTCAGAGCACCAGCTGATCCTGCGGCGGCAGTCGCCAGTCGATCGGCGTCTGCCCGCGCTGCGCGAGGTACTGGTTGGTCGCGCTGAAGTGCCCGCAACCCAGGAAGCCACGATGTGCCGACAGCGGTGACGGGTGCGGCGCACGCAGCACGCGATGGCGGCGCGTATCGATCACCTTGCCCTTGGCCTGCGCGTAGCTGCCCCACAGCAGGAACACCAGCCCCTCGCGCTCGCGAGCCAGCGTCTCGATGGCGTGGTCGGTGAAGCCTTCCCAGCCCTTGCCCTGATGGGCACCCGCGCGGCCGTCCTCTACCGTCAGCACGGCATTGAGCAGCAGCACGCCCTGCCGTGCCCACGGCAGCAGGCACCCATGGTTGGGCGGCGCGATGCCGAGGTCGGCGTTGATTTCCTTGTAGATGTTCACCAGCGACGGCGGCACTGGCACGCCCGGGAGCACAGAGAAGCACAGTCCATGCGCCTGTCCAGGCCCGTGGTACGGGTCCTGTCCGAGGATCACCACTTTCACTGCATCGAACGGCGTGGCATCGAACGCGGCGAAGATCTGCGGGCCCGGCGGGTAGATGCGCGCGCCCGCCGCTTTGCGCTGGCGCAGGAAGGCCGACAGTTCCTGCATCTCGGGCCGCACCAGCCAATCGCCGATGCGCGCCTTCCACGAGGGTTCCAGCCTGACGCGGTCGTCGTCCGTCATGCGCTCAGACCAGACTGCGCGATTCGTCCATGCGCGCAAGGCGCAACTGGAACAGCACCTTGGTCACCAGCAGGCGTTCGGCGATCGGCTTCAGCACCAGGTCGTTGGCGCCCGCCTGCAGCAGTTCGGCCTGGTTGTCGCGGTTGCTGTCGCCGGTCATCACCAGGATGGGCAGGCGGCGCTTGCCGTAGGCGAAATCGATGCGGATACGCTGCACGATGTCGCGCCCGCTCAGTTCGCCCTTCAGGATCACGTCGGTCAGCACCAGGTCGAACTTGTGCGTGGACAGGCCCAGCGATTCGGCGGTGAGCAGCGCGAAGGCGTCTTCCGCCTTCATCACGTGCACCACGTTGAGCGACTGCCGCTCCAGCATGCGCCGCGTGGTCTCTGCAACGACCCGGCTGTCCTCGATGTAGAGGATGGTCGCGCCGACCACCGGCTCGGGCTGCACGTAGCCGCGGATGAAGGCCGCCAGCGCCTCGTGGCCCAGCGCCTTGTCGAAATAGTCGGTGACGAACTCGGTGAAGCGGCGCTCTTCCAGGTGCTGCTGCGCATCGCCGGAAACGACGATGACCGGCACGTACGCCTGCCCGGCCGCTTCGCGCACACTGCGCGCGATCTCCATGCCGTCGCCATCGGGCAACGCCAGCGCGGTGGTCACCAGATGCACCTCGCCGCTCGCCAGCGCCTCGCGCGCCTCGGCGATGCTGGCGCAGCCGATCACCTCGACGCCCGGCAGCTCGCGCTGCAGCACGTCGGCGATCAACTTGCGGACCAGCTTCGACCCGTCCACCACCATCACGCGGGGTGCGTCGCTGATCAGATGCCGGAGCTCTTGGGCCATGAAGGTGCGGAAGGTTCAGGTTTCAGTCGGGCGAGTCTGCCGCAAGAAGTGGCCGGTCACCAGCCACGCCCCGAGCCAACCGATGATCGTGGCCGCTACGACGACGGCCGTGGCCGCCACCGGATCCAGCCCGACGAGCACGAACGGGCTGCCATAGCTGCGTGCCAGCGCGGCCAGCGGCTCGCGCAAGGCAAGGGCCGCCAGCGTCAGCAAACCGAGCGCCAGCGCACCCGCCGCCAGGCCGTACCAGGCCCCCAGGTAGACGAAGGGCCGACGGATGAAGCCATCGCTCGCGCCCAGCAGCTGCAGCACGCCGATTTCCTCGCGCCGCGACTGGATGTCCAGGCGCACGGTGTTGCCGACCACCAGCAGTGCGCCCAGGCCGAACAACGCCGCGAGCACCCAGACCAGTCGCTTGCCGAAGCCCATCCAGCCCGCGAGGCGCTCGCGCCAGGCGGCATCGTGCTGCAGCAGGTCGGTCTCGGGCAACGCCTCCAGCGCGGCGACCAGCCGTGCCTCGTCACCCTCGGGCACCACCACCAGCAGGCTGGGCAACGGATTGCCATCCAGCAGGTCCAGCGAACCCGCCAGGCCGCTGCGCTCGCGGAACTCCGCCAGGCCCTGCTCGGGCGTGCGCAGCTCGACGCGGGCGACGTCGTCGCGGCCGCGCAGTACTTCCGCCAGCGCCTGCGCACGCGCCACGGAGGTCTCGGTCTTGAGGAACAGATCGATCTCGCGGGACTGCTGCACGTCACCAGCGAACTGCCCGACGTTCTGCAGCGCCAGCCACAGGCCGAGCGGCAATACGAACGCCACCGCCATCACGCCGATCGTCAGCAACGTGGCCCACGGGCGACGCACGGTACGACCCAGGCTGGCGACGAAACTGTAGAGGTGCTGGTCCAGCCAGATGCCGAATCCGGAGCGCGCCTGCGCGCGACTGTTCTTCGCGTCGCTCATTCGGCCAGGTCCGCCGGGGAAATGTCGTCGACCAGCTTGCCGTGGTCCAGGATCAGCACGCGCTTCTTCATGCGCTTCAGCAATGACAGGTCGTGGCTGACGACCAGCACGCTGGTGCCGCGCTCCGGCATGGAGGCGAACAGCGACATGATCTCCGCCGCCAGCGTCGGATCGAGATTGCCGGTCGGTTCGTCGGCCACCAGCAGGCGCGGCTCGGCGACGATCGCGCGCGCGATACCGACACGCTGCTGCTCGCCGGCCGACAGCTGCGTGGGCAATGCGTTCTCGCGATGGCCCAGGCCCAGCCGCGCCAACACTTCGCGCACACGCTTGCCGATGTCGCCACGACGGTCGCCGCGCAGGATCAGCGGTAGCGAGACGTTCTCCATCACCGTGCGCTCGGTCAGCAGGCGATGGTCCTGGTAGACCGCGCCGACCTCGCGACGATGCAGCGGAATGCGGCCGCCGCGCACCTTCAACAGGTTCCTGCCGCCGAAGACCACCGCACCACGGCTGGGTCGCTCGCTCAGGTGGATCAGCTTGAGCAGCGTGCTCTTGCCGGCACCCGAGTGCCCGGTGACGAACAGCATCTCGCCCTCCGCCACCTCGAAGCTGACGTCCTCCAGCGCCGCATGGCCGCCGGGGTACTGCTTGCTGACGTTTTCGAATCGAAGGACGCTCATGTGCGTCGATTATGCCGGACCGGTCGAGACACTGGCGATGCCGTCGAGGAAAAGAAAAAGCCGGGACATGCCCGGCTTCTCCTCATGCACGCGATGCCGTGGCTCAGCCGCCGGACACCAGCGAGCGGATCTTGCGGCCCAGCCGGGTCAGGAAGCCGGCACTGTCGTCGGCGGGCTTGGGCGCGGTCGCGGGTTTCGCGGCAACCGGTGCGGCATTCGCCACGACGCCTTCGGCACCTTCCAGCGGACGACCATGACGGCGACGGCGACGCTTGCGCGGCTTGCGCTCGCCTTCCGGCAAGGCAGCGACACCAGCGCGCGCTTCTTCGTTCGCGGGGCGAGGCGCCTGCGGCTTGGCCGCTTCGCCTTCCGGACGCGGTGCGCGCGGCGGACGCGGCTTGCCATCGGCCGAGCGCGGTCCTTCGCGGCGACCACCCTCACGGCGGCCACCGTCGCGACGACCGGCTCCGCCGGCACCACCCGGCTTGCGGCCACCGCCACGACGCTCTTCGTCGGCGGCTTTCTGCTCGCGCGCTTCGCGGAAGATCTGGCTGACGCTTTCTTCTTCCTCTTCGCCCTCGCCGGCGACCGGCTTCGGACGCTCCGGACGCGGCAACGCGGTCAGCAGCTCCGCGGTGACCGGCTCGGACGGGATCTTCTGCTCGATGTACGCCTCGATATCGGGCAGCGACATCGCATACCGCTCGCAGGCGAAGCTGATCGCATCGCCCTCGGCACCAAGGCGCGCGGTGCGGCCGATGCGGTGCACGTAGTCTTCGGCATCGAACGGCAGATCGTAATTGAACACGTGCGACACGCCGTCGATGTGCAGGCCGCGCGCGGCGACATCGGTGGCCACCAGCAGTTCCAGCTGGCCCGCCTGGAAGCGCTTCAGCAATGACTCGCGCTTCTTCTGCGGCACGTCGCCGGACAGAACGCCGACACGGTAGCCGGCGCGCTCAAGTGCACGCGCAACGCGCTCGACGAACGCCTTGGTGTTGACGAACACCATCGTGCGCGCGCCTTCGCTGCGCGACAGCAGGCCGATCAGCAGCGGGATCTTTTCTTCATCGGCCGGGTAGTACAGCTTCTGCCGCACCTTGGCCGCGGTGATGAACTCGGTCTCGACGACGAGCTTCTCCGGCTCGTTCATATGCTCGTACGCCAGCTCCAGCACGCGGTGCGACAGCGTGGCCGAGAACAGCAGCGTCTGCCGCGTGGTGCGCTCGGGCATGCGGCGCAGCAGGAAGCGGATGTCCTTGATGAAGCCGAGGTCGAACATGCGGTCGGCTTCGTCCAGCACGCACATCTCGCAGGCGTGCAGGCTGACCACCTTGTGCTGCTTGACGTAGTCGATCAGACGGCCCGGCGTGGCGATGATGACGTCCACGCCCTTCTGCAACAGTTCGCGCTGCTTGTCGTAATCCACGCCACCGTAGACCAGCGCGAAGCGCAGGCCGAGGTCGGCGCCGAACTTCACCGCATCCTTGTGGATCTGGATGGCGAGCTCGCGGGTAGGCGCCAGGATCAGCGCGCGCGGATCCTCGGGCTTGCGTTCGGCCAACGCGGGGCGGCTCAACAGGCGGTTCATCACCGCGACCAGGAACGCCAGCGTCTTGCCGGTACCGGTCTGCGCCTGGCCAGCGACGTCGCCGCCCGCCAAGGCGACCGGCAGCGTCATCGCCTGGATCGGCGTGCAACGGGAGAACCCTGCGCCTTCCAGGCCGGCGAGCAACGCCGGATGCAGGTCGAACGAGGAGAAAGTGATGTCGGTTAACGGTTTGTCGCTCATGCCTTCTTCTTTGCGTCGCTGTGTTCCGCGCGCGTCTCTTATGAATGCGGTGGGTGTGCTTGCAACGGCCTGACCGGCGTCGCACACTGCGCCCCCTGTGCCGGGTTGCGCGACCACCTGGGAACCCTTGAATAAGGTCGCGGAACGCCCCAGTTTACCCCAATAGTGGTGGCCGTCCCGGCCCGAACCCGTCCGCGCCCGCCCGCGGACCCCGCAGGAGATCCCCGTGAGCGACAAAGTGACCCACGTCGGCGATGCCGATTTCGATGCTGCCGTGCTGCAGTCCGGCGAGCCGGTGCTGGTGGACTTCTGGGCCGAATGGTGCGGCCCGTGCAAGATGATTTCGCCGGTCCTCGACGAGCTGGCCGAAACCTACGGTGGCAAGCTGAAGGTCGCCAAGGTCAACGTGGACGAGAACCGCGCCACCGCCATCAAGTACCACGTGCGCTCCATCCCGATGCTGCTGCTGTTCAAGGACGGCCAGATCCAGGCTACCCAGATCGGCGCCGTCGGCAAGGGTCAGCTGACCCAGATGATCGACAAGGCCCTGGGCTCCCAGGCCGCCTGATCGCCCCGCGCCCCGTCCATTGCCGGGGCGCTGGCTGAATCCGTTCGAACCCACGCCCCTGGCGCGTCTTGCCGCCATACCGGGCCGGTGGTAGTGTCAAGCCCGAAATCCGGCGCAGGGGATGCGCCGCACCCATCTGAATACCCACTCTTCTTTTCACCCGCCGCCGCAACGCCGGCGCTCGCCACCTAGCGAGGATTCGCAACTTGTCCGACAGCAGCAACGAAACCGGCGCCCCCGCCGAGAAGCGCGTGCGCAAAACGCGCGCCCCGAAAACCCCGACCGCCGACGCCGCCGCACCGGCCGAGCGCGCGCCCGACATCGCGCCGCCGCTCCCGCTGCCGCCCGTCGCGGCCGAACGCGCCCCGGCGCCGCCCGCACCGTCCGCACCCGCACCGTCCCATGACGGCGGCGGCGAAGCCCCCGCCCCGCAGGCGCAGGGCGGCGGCCAGCAGCATGAAGGCGGCGACCAGCGCGACGGCAACCGCTTCAATAACAACAACCGCCGCGACCGTTTCCGCAACCGCCGCGAACGCAATCGCGATCGGCAGGGCCATGACGGCATGCCCCAGGACGGCGGCAACGGTGGCGGCCAGCAGGAGAACTACGTGCCCCGGCAGCCGCCGAGCGTGCCGGAGGGCTTCCCGCAGTACTCGCTGGGCGACCTCAAGCGCATGCCCGCGCCCAAGCTGCTGGATATCGCCGAGCAGCTGAACATCCAGGAAGGCGTGGCCCGCGCGCGCAAGCAGGACGTGATCTTCGCGCTGCTGAAGGTGCTGACCCGCCACGGTGAAGGCGTTGCCGCCGACGGCGTACTGGAAATCCTGCCGGACGGCTTCGGCTTCCTGCGCGCCGCCGAGGCCAGTTACCTGGCCGGTCCGGACGACGTGTACATCAGCCCCAGCCAGATCCGCCGCTTCAACCTGCGCACCGGCGATCACCTGGCCGGCCGCATCCGCTGGCCGAAGGACGGCGAGCGGTACTTCGCGCTGTCGACCATCGACACGATCAACGGCGAGCCACTGGAAGCGTCGAAGAACAAGGTGCTGTTCGAGAACCTGACGCCGCTGTTCCCGCGCCGCCGCTTCACCCTGGAGCGCGGCAACGGCTCGTCGGAAGACATCGCCGGCCGCATCCTCGACCTGATGGCGCCGCAGGGCAAGGGCCAGCGCGCCCTGATCGTGTCGCCGCCGAAGGCCGGCAAGACGATCATGATGCAGCAGATCGCCACCGCCATCACCACCAACCACCCGGACGTGCACCTGATCGTGCTGCTGGTGGACGAGCGTCCGGAAGAAGTGACCGAAATGCAGCGCACCGTGCGCGGCGAAGTGGTCAGCTCCACGTTCGACGAGCCGGCCGCGCGCCACGTGCAGGTCGCCGAAATGGTGATCGAGCGCGCCAAGCGCCTGGTCGAGCACAAGAAGGATGTGGTGATCATGCTGGACTCGATCACCCGCCTGGCCCGTGCCTACAACAACGTCGTGCCCAGCTCCGGCAAGGTGCTGACCGGCGGCGTGGACGCCAACGCCCTGCACCGCCCGAAGCGTTTCTTCGGCGCGGCGCGCAACGTGGAAGAAGGTGGTTCGCTGACCATCATCGCCACCGCGCTGGTCGAGACCGGCAGCAAGATGGACGAGGTGATCTACGAAGAGTTCAAGGGCACCGGCAACAGCGAAGTGCACCTGAACCGTCGCATCACCGAGAAGCGCGTCTACCCGGCCATCGACATCAACCGCTCGGGCACCCGCCGCGAGGACCTGCTGATCGAACCGGAGCTGCTGCAGAAGATCTGGATCCTGCGCAAGCTGCTGCACCCGATGGACGAAATCGCCGCGATGGAGTTCCTGCTGGACAAGATGAAGAACACCAAGTCCAACGACGAGTTCTTCAGCTCGATGAAGCGCTGATCCGGCGAAGGAAAGAAAAACGCCCCGCATTGCGGGGCGTTTTTTCTTCTGCATGCCGGAAGCGGCGGGAACGATCCCGCATCGCGTGCTTCAGCCTGACTCCGTACCCGCCGTCTCCACGGGGTGACTGCGTCAGGCGCCGTCCAGCGGCGTCAACAGCTTGGGGCCGCGGCTCGCGCCCGCCAGATGTATGCCGCCTTCGGCCAGCGTATCCGGGGAGAAGCCGGGACGGTCTTCGTCCGGCGCCCAAGCCGGGCGCGTGCGCGGTCCTGGAATGTAGACCTCCCACTTTCCATAGCGCAGCCGCTCGCTGCCCTGGAACGAGAAGTCCACGGGAACACGCACCAGCCAGTGGGGCTGGCCCGCCTGCTCGCCAGCGGTCGGCGGAACGAACGTCCACTTGCGTGCCGCCTGCATCGCCGCGTCCGCGAACCGCTGGCGGTACTGCGACATCTGCGCCTCACTCCCGATGATGCGCAGGTTGACCTGCTCGGTGGCCACGTCGCCCACGGTGCCGTCACGCTCTACCCGGACCAGCAGGTACGCGATGCCTTGCGCACCACTTTGCGCAGGGCCGACCGGGTAGCGTGGCGGGGTCATCACGTTGCCGCTGACCTGTTCGTTGGCAGGTACCGCCTTGCCGTCGCTGAAATCCGCCCCCCGGATGGACACGCGCATCTGGCCATCGCCGATCGACGTGCCGACCAGCCGCGCGCTCATCTGCGTCACCGCCCGTCGTGCGACACCATCGACCAACGTAGGCTCGAACTGCCAGGCCATGACGTTGCGGTCGACGAAGTCCGCGATGCCCTTGGGCAGTTTGTCCCGCTCATCCAGCACCACCTGTTCGACACCGCCATCGGTGGCGATATGGATGGTTCCGGTCACCCGGAGGCTCGCCTCGGTCTGCTTGCGGACGGCCCCCGGCCCCTGCGCACCCGCCCCTTGCGTCACGACCAGGGCGGCCAGCAAGGCCAGCGCACGCCATACGATTCCCTGCTTCATCACGCTCTCCCTTTTCCATGGAAGCGGCCCATGCCGGGCGCGTCGCCCGCATACTAGCCGCCTGAGGTGATGCATGCACGGTAGTGGTCTGGAGTTGGCGCTGGTGTTCCTGCTGGCCGCGGTGATCGCGGTGCCGGTGTTCAAGCGCTTTGGCCTGGGGGCGGTGTTGGCCTACCTGGTGGCCGGCGTGGTGCTGGGCCCGGACGGGCTGGCGCTGGTGCGAGATGCGGACCGCATCCTCAATGCGGCCGAGATCGGCGTGGTGATGATGCTGTTCGTCATCGGCCTGGAACTGTCGCCGTCCCGCCTGCGCGTAATGCGAAAACCGGTGTTCGGTGCTGGCGGCCTGCAGGTACTGTTGAGCGCCGTGGTACTGGGCGGGATCGCGCTGGCCTTCGAGCACCACTGGAAGACCGCGCTGGTGATCGGGCTGGGCCTGGCGTTGTCATCCACCGCGGTCAGCCTGCAGCTGCTCGCCGAGCACAAGGAGCTCACCAGCGAACATGGCCGGCTCGGCTTCGCGATCCTGCTGTTCCAGGACCTGGTGGCGATTCCGTTGCTCGCCGCGATCCCGCTGCTTGGCGGTGCGAAGAACGAGACGCTGACGTGGACGATGGTGCTCCACGCCGTGGGCGCCATCGCGATCGTGATCCTCGGCGGACGGCTGGTGCTGCGCCAGTTGTTCCGCATCGTCGCACGCACGCGCATGCCGGAAGTGTTCACCGCCACCGCGCTGCTGGTGGTGCTGGGCATCGCCTGGTTCATGCAGCTGGCCGGGCTGAGCGCCGGCCTCGGCGCGTTCCTCGCCGGCGTGCTGCTGTCGGATTCGGAATTCCGCCACGAACTGGAATCGCAGATCGATCCGTTCAAGGGACTGCTGCTGGGCCTGTTCTTCATCGCCGTCGGCATGGACATCGATCTCGACGCGGTGGTGAAGGAACCCGGACTGGTCGCGGCAGGCGTGGCGGTCCTGCTGACGGTGAAGTTCGGCCTGCTGTTCGGCATCGGCCGCTGGCCCGGACGGCTGGATCCCCGCGGTGCGCTGATGCTCGCCGGCACGCTGTGGCTCGGGGGCGAGTTCGCGTTCGTGGTCTTCAGCGAAGCGGCGCGCGTGAAGCTGATGGACGCGGAACTGCGCAACCAGCTGACCGCCATCGTCGGCGTATCGATGGCATTGACGCCGTTGTTGCTGCTGGGCTTGCATCGCCTGCTGGCCGAGGTGAAGCACAAGCCTTCCGCCGCGCCGCGCACGTTCGACGAGATCCCGGACGAACAGCCGCAGGTGCTGATCGCCGGCATGGGCCGCTTCGGCCAGATCGTCGCGCGCCTGCTGACCGCGCAGCGGATTCCGTTCGTCGCGCTGGAGCACAGCCCGGACACCGTCGATACGCTGCGGCGGTTCGGCAACATCCGGCTGTATTACGGCGATCCGACCCGCCCCGACCTGCTGCGGTCCGCTGGTGCGCAGCACGTGAAGGTGTTCGTCATCGCGATGGACGATCCCGACACCAACATCAAGGCGACGCGACTGATCCGTCGCATGTATCCGGACGCACGCGTGCTGGCGCGCGCACGCAACCGCCAGCATGCGTGGCGACTGATGGACCTGAGCGCGGAGGCGTATCGCGAAACGCTGGGCTCGAGCCTGGAGATGGCGCAACAAGTGCTGGTGGAGCTGGGCCTGCCGCCGGAAACCGCGGCAGAGCACGCCCGCCGTTTCCGCCAGCACGACGAGAAACTGCTGCGCGCGCAATACCTGGTCTATGACGATGACGGCGCAGTGATCCAGACCGCGCGCGATGCGGTCAGCGACCTGGAGAAACTGTTCGAAGCCGACGCGACCGGCGAGGACGCGCCACCAGCGCGCTGACGCGGGTCCGCGTCAGCCGCGGTCGCGCAGGAAGCGCGCCATCGAGGCGCCGGCGCCCGGCGTGGCGGGTACGAACTCCGCCGCCACATCGATGAAGCCTCGCATCACCGCGATTTCGCGCGGCGTGCGGTTCAACGTGTCGCGCAGCTCCGGATCGGCACCGGCACGCAGCAGGCGACTGACCACGCGCAACAGGCCGTGCAGCGACGCCAGGTGCAGCGGACCGAAGCCACGCGGGTCCTGCACGTCCAGCGACACGCCTTCGTCCAGCAGGCGCTCCAGGCCGGCCAGCACCACCTCTTCATCGCAGGCGGTGCCCGGTTCGGCGCGGGCGCCCAGCAGCAGGAGCAACGGCGTCACCGCGCCGGCCGCGGTCTGGTCGAACTCCGCGCCGGACAGCAGCAGCGTATCCAGCAGCGCGACCAGTCGCGGCTTCTCGCGGGCCGTGAAGCCGTAGAGCGCGGCGCAGTGCAGCGGCGTCAGCCCCTGCGCATCGCCGGCATGGACGTTGGCGCCCGCCGTGATCAGGCGCGCGGCGATCTCGGGCAGGCCGAGCGCGGCCGCGAGCATCAGCACGGTGACGCCACCGGGCAGGCGATGTTCGATGTCGGCACCGGCCGCGAGCAGCGCGCCGACGATTTCGACCTGGCGCATGCTCACCGCCGCCGACAGCGGCGTCGCGCCCGTGTTGGCGGCGCGTTGCGGATCGGCGCCCCGCGCGAGCAGCAGCTCGACCGTGGACGCAGCGCCACCACCCGCCGCGCGCAGCAGCGCGGTGCAGCCCTGGGCATCCGGCGAATCGACATCGAAACCGAGATCCAACAAACGGCGCACGGCATCGCGGTCGCCCGCCATTGCCGCGGCCGGCAGGTCCGCCGGACGCAGCGCGCGACGTGGCAACGACCACACGCGCCAGTCGAGCCAGTCGGCGAGATCACGACGGCCGCAGGCCAGTGCGACGCCCAGCGGTGTCTGCCCGTCGGCGGCACGGGCATCGGGCGACGCGCCCTTCGCGATGAGCTGCTTGAGTGCGGTCTCGCGCCCCAGCACGGCCGCCAGGTGCAGCGCCGTCATGCCATGGCTGTCGCGCGCCTCGCGGTCCACGCCGATATCCAGCAGGCGGTCGAGCACGCGCTGCCAGCCCAGCCGCACGGCCAGCGACAGCGCGGGATCGCCTTGCGACGAAGACGCGAACGGATCGGCGCCGCGCTCGATCAGGTCGAGCGCACTGGACTCCAGCACACGCGCCGCCTGATCGTCCGCCGCGCAGGCCGCCATGAAGCGCGCGAGTCCACCGGCACCTGCGGGAGATACGCCGCGCGCGAGCAGCGTCGCCACGGCCGGCTGGCCCGCCGGCCCCTCGGACAGCAGCGCGAACAGCAGCGTGTCGCCATCGGCATTCCGGCTTTCCGCGTCGGCACCGTGGCGCAGCAGCCAAGACAGCCGCGCCGGGCGTTGCATGTCCTTGTCATGCAGCAGCGCGCCGAGTTCTTCGCGCGAGCTCAGGCGCGCCAGTGCATCGAGTCCGTCGAACTGTCCGCTTGCCAGTCCTTCCCGCAGCAGCGCCGACGGCGCGCGGTCGGGGGGTGTTTCGTCGTCGGCCGCCGCAACGGCCGTCGGCAGTGCGTAACCGGGATCCAGCGCGGACACGAGTGCCCAGCGACCGGCTTCCGCCGCGACATCGACCGCACGTCGGTCCTGCGCATCAGTAGCGGCCGGGTCCACGCCCCATTCCAGCAGGCGACGCACCAGCACCGGCGACGCGAGCTCGGCCGTGCAGGCCAGCATCAGCGCGGTGCGGCGCTCGGCATCCACCGCGTGGCGATCGGCACCGGCGTCCGCCAGCTTTTCCAGCACCGTCAGGTGTGCGCCGCGCGCCGCGTCCAGCCAGGGCGTGCGCTGCTGTCCATCGCGCGCGTGCACGTCGGCGCCGGCCGCCAGCAGGGTAGTGGCGATCTCGGCATGGCCGGCGAACGCGGCCTCGTGCAGCGCGCTGCGGCGCTGTCCATCGCGCGCATCGACCTTGGCCTTGTGCTTGAGCAGCAGCTGGACGCCGGCCGGATCGTCTTCTTCCGTCGACGCGGCCGCCAGCAGCACCGGTTGTCCGCCTTGCGGATCCGGCCGCGCGCCGCGCTCGAGGAGGAACTTGGCCAACCGCCAGTTGCCTGCCACGCAGGCCACGCCCAGCGGTGTGAGACCGTCGTGGTTCAGCGCATCCAGTTCCGCCGCCGCGTCGCGCAGCAGCGCCACCACGCCGGGATCGGAGCTGCGGGCAGCATGGTGCAGCGGCGTGTTGCCATCGGCATCGGCGATGCGCGGATCGGCACCGTTGGCCAGCAGCGTGGTGACCGCATCGGGCCGGCCATGCCAGCTGTCGCGGGTTGCCGCGAGCAGCGGGGTGACGCCGGCATGCGCATGGTTGAGGTCGACGCCGTGCGCGATCAGCGTGCGCAGCAGGCGCAGATCGGGCAGCACGGCCGCCAGCGCGCCGAGGCTGCGCTGGTCGCGCGCGCCCTCCGCCGGCAATGCGTGCGCGTCAGCGCCGGCGTCGATGAATTCCAGTGCGCGATCGACGCGTCCGGTGCGGGCCGCTTCGAACAGCGCCTGTTCCAGGTCCAGATCCTGCGCGGGGTGTTCGCCTGCCGTCGTAACAACAGGCACCTCGCCGTCGTCGCTATCCGGCATTTCCACCACCGGCAGCACGCCCGCGCCATCGAGACGCTGCACGCCCCAGTGCAACAACGGCAGCAGCAGCGCATACGCCAGCGCGGAACCCGTGCGCGCTGCCTCGGGCACCAGGCCGGGCCAGGCCAGGCAGAGACCGCCACCGACCGCGAGCGCGAGCAAGGTCGCCACGGCCAGACCACGCCAGGCGTGGAAGTCGCGCTCCACCAGGCCCCGCCAGTGCGCGGACAGGGCGCCGCCATCGCGTTCCAGCCCATGCCAGAGCGGCCAGGTGCGCCACAAGCCGACGATGACGGCGCCGACCACCGCGCTGACGCCCAGCGCCGCCGGCAGGCTGCCGCTGTCGTGCAGGGACGCCAGGGGCCAGGCCAGCAGCGCGGCGCTGCCGACGAACGCGACCGCCCAGGCCAGCAGCAGCGCCGGCAGGTCTTCGCGCCATGCGCGGGCGGGCGCCAGCACCCGCGTGCCGCGCAGCCACGAGACACCCAGCGCAACGGCAGGCTGCGCCAGGCAGGCGGTGAGCGCGGCGATCACGCCCCCCGCCCAGCCACCGACGCCCGCCAACAGCAGGCCGGCCAGCAGGGTGGCGATGGCAATGGGGCGGGTCTGCAGGCGCGACTCAGGCATCGGCACGAACGCGGGGATCGGGTTGCGGCGGGAACTGGATGTGGAAGCCGCGCGCCGACAGGTTTTCGCGGACCACGGCGGCATCCTCGCGTGCCAGTTTCCGGTCAGGGGTCAGGGCCACTTCCAGCACGAACGACAGATCACCCAACTGGGTACGCAACGGTTCCGGCACGAGGGTGAAGTCGTCGCGCTTCGCCAGGTAGACGAACGTGTCAGCCTTGCGCTGGCTCTTGTAGACGTAGGCTTGCATCCGCGCGTATCGCGCCCCGCGTGTGGACAAGCGGGGATTGTGCGGGAAATGCCTTATGCGCGAAACCCGCACGCGTTCACGCCGAAGCATGACCATCGGCGGCCGGAGCCGCGTGGCGGGACTGGTACTCTTGGCCTCTTCACTTCGCACTAACGGATGCCCGATGCGCCCCGCCCTGCTCGCCTTGCTGCTGCCGCTCGCCCTCGCCCCGTCGGCGATGGCCCAGACCTCCGCGCCGCTGACGATCGAACAGGCCATGGCCGAGCCGGACTGGATCGGTCCGCCGGTGGAGCGCGCCTGGTGGGCCTGGGACGGCCGGCAGGTGCAGTACGATCTCAAGCGCGACAGCAGCCTCGTGCGCGATACCTTCGAACAGAGCCTGGACGGCAGCGCCGCGCAGCGCGTCGGCGACGACCGGCGCGCGACGCTGGACGCCGCGAATCCGGTCTACGACACCGGTCGCCAGCGGATGCTGCTGTCGCGCAACGGCGACCTGTTCGTACGCGACCTGCGCAGCGGCGCACTGACCCAGGTCACCCGCACCAACGAGGCGGAACAGCAGGCACGCTTCGCCCAGGACGGCGCCGTCATCTGGCGCGCGGGTGCCACCTGGTATCGCTGGACCGCAGGCAACGGCACGTCGACGGTCGCCGAACTCAAGACCGAACGCGATCCGCTCGCACCGCCCAAGGCCGACGCCCTGCGCGAACAGCAGCTGCGCACCATCCGCACACTCGCCGAAGACCGCGCCCAGCGCGAAGCCGCCATGAAGCAGGCCGAGACCTGGCGCAAGGCCGATCCCACCCGTGCACCCGCACCGATCTACCTCGGCAACGAGGTCGAGATCGAATCCAGCTCGCTGTCGCCGAATGGCCGCTGGCTGCTGGTGGTGACGCGCAAGAAGGGCGCCGATGCGGGACAGGGCGGCAAGATGCCCAAGTACATCACCGAGTCCGGTTACGAGGAGTTCCAGGACGTGCGCACGCGCGTGGGTCGCAACGCGCCGCTGCCGCACGCACTGTGGCGGGTGGACCTGGCCGCCGGCAGCGTGAAGCCGCTCGCCTTCGATCCGCTGCCCGGCATCGACAAGGACCCGCTGGCCGCGCTGCGCAAGGCGGCCAACAAGGATCCGTTGAAGGGCAATCGCGACGTGCGCGTGGAGAACGACGGCGACGGCGGCATCGCCTGGACGAACGACGGCACGCAGGTCGCCGTGCAGATCCATGCGGTGGACAACAAGGACCGCTGGATTGCGACGGTCGATCTGGCGGACGCGAAGCTGCAGCCCCGCCACCGACTGACCGATACGGCATGGGTGAACTGGGGCTTCAACCAGTTCGGCTGGCTGCCCGACAACCGCACGCTGTGGCTACTGTCGGAAGAGTCCGGCTACTCGCATCTCTACACCGCGACCGGCGCCGAAAAGTTCCGCGCGCGCACCTCAGGCAAGTGGGAAGTCTCCGAACCCGAGATCGCTCCGGATGGCAACGGCTTCCTGTTCCTCTGCAACCGCGCGTGGCCGGGCGACTACGAAGTCTGCAAGCTCGATCTGGCCAGCAACCAGCTGCGCGAAGTCACTGCGCTGGATGGCGTGGAAAGCTTCAGCACGTCTCCGGACGGACGCCAGCTGCTGGTCCGCCACTCGCGCAGCTACACGCCGGCGCAACTGTCGGTCGTGGGTATCGAGGGCGGTGACGCGAAGGCGTTGACCGACACCCGCACCGCCGCCTTCAAGGCCCGCGAGTGGATCGAACCCCAGTACGTCCAGGTACCGTCCAAGCACGGCGCAGGCGTGGTGTGGGGCAAGTACTACGGCCCGAAGACGATGGAACCGGGCAAGCGCTATCCCATCGTGATGTTCGTGCACGGCGCGGGCTACCTGCAGAACGTCAGCGCGCGCTATCCCAACTACTTCCGCGAGCAGATGTTCCACCACCTGCTGGTGGAGCGCGGCTACATCGTGCTCGACCTGGATTACCGCGCCAGCGAAGGCTACGGCCGCGACTGGCGCACGGCGATCTACCGCAACATGGGCCACCCGGAACTCGAGGACTATCTGGACGGTCTGGACTGGCTGGTCGAACAGAAACAGGGCGACCGCGACCGCGCCGGCATCTACGGCGGCAGCTACGGTGGCTTCATGACCTTCATGGCGCTGTTCCGCGAACCCGGCAAGTTCAAGGCCGGCGCCGCGCTGCGGCCGGTGGTGGACTGGACGCAGTACAACCACGAGTACACCAGCAACATCCTCAACACGCCGGAATTGGATCCCGAGGCGTACCGCGCTTCGTCGCCGATCGAGTACGCCGCCGGCCTGCAGGACCACTTGTTGATTGCGCACGGCATGATCGACGACAACGTGTTCTTCAAGGATTCGGTGGTGCTGACGCAGAAGCTGATCGAACTGCGCAAGGACAACTGGGAACTGGCGGCTTATCCGCTGGAGCGCCACGGCTTCACGCGCTCGGATTCCTGGCTGGACGAGTACAAGCGCGTGCTCAAGCTGTTCGAGCAGAACCTGAAGTAACCGATGGCGCCCGCTCCGGCCAGCACCACCGGTTCGGCTTTCGTCACCGTCACGGCGAAGGTGTCGATCGCCATCGGCATCTTCGCCACGCTTTACGCCGCGGTGCAGGTCATCGCGGCCCTGATCCTGCTGGGCCAGGTGGACAGCGATGCCGTGCTCGGCTTTCTGGCAACCCAGTCGGTGCCTGGACCCGTGCTGTGGGTGCTGACGCACCTGACCACGATCGCCGTCGTCTTCCTCGCCGTGTGCGCCGCGTTCCTCGCCGTATCGGTGGGCCTGCTGCGCCGCCGGGCGTGGGGATGGTGGGGCTTCGTGCTCTTCATGGTCGTCGGCGCGGCCCTCAACTTCGTCGGAATCGCGGCCATCGACGGCACGTTCGCCTGGATACAGGCGCTGCCCCGCCAGCCGGGACTCGAACAGATGCAGGCGGAACTGGTGGCGCTGCGCCTGCTGACGCTGGCCACGCTGTGGGTAAGCGCGCTCGTGTTCGCAGTGCTGCACGCACTGGTGGTCTGGCAGCTCTGCCGGCCAGGCGTGCGGGCGGAATTCGGGATGCTTGGATCGCCCCGTTAGAATGCGCCGCATGAACGACATCACGCCCGTCCGCGACTATCTGACCGATCTGCAGGACCGCATCTGCGCTGCCATCGAAGCTGCCGATGGCAGCGCCCGCTTCCGCGAGGATGCATGGTCGCGACCGCCGGGCGATACGTCACCGATTCGCGGTGGTGGTCGCACGCGGATCCTGCGAGACGGTGCGGTGTTCGAACAGGCCGGCATCGGCTTTTCGGACGTGTCGGGCGACCGGCTGCCGCCCTCCGCATCGGCGCATCGTCCGGAACTCGCGGGCGCATCATGGCGCGCGGTCGGTGTGTCGCTGGTTTTCCACCCGCGTAATCCCTACCTGCCGACCACGCACGCCAACGTGCGCCACTTCCGTGCCGAGCGCGATGGCGAGACGGTGGCATGGTGGTTCGGCGGCGGCTTCGACCTGACGCCGTTCTATCCGGTCGATGACGATGTCCGGCACTGGCACCGCACCGCACGCGACCTGTGCGAGCCGTTTGGCGGCCAAGCGCGCTACGACGCGCACAAGCGCTGGTGCGACGAGTATTTCTTCCTCAAGCATCGCAACGAGACGCGCGGCGTCGGCGGACTGTTCTTCGACGACCTGAGCGAGGACTTCGACAAGGACTTCGCCTACCTGCGTGCCGTGGGCGATGGATTTCTCGACGCTTATCTGCCAATCGTCGCGCGCCGCAAGGATGCGGACTATGGCGAACGCGAGCGGCAGTTCCAGCTCTATCGCCGTGGACGCTATGTCGAGTTCAACCTGGTCTACGACCGCGGCACGCTGTTCGGCCTGCAGAGTGGCGGGCGCGCCGAGTCCATCCTGATGAGCCTGCCCCCGCTGGTACGTTGGGAGTACGGCTTCGCGCCGGAAGACGGCAGCGACGAGCAGCGACTGGCGGACTATCTGCGTCCCCGCGACTGGCTGAGCGAGCTGGCCTGAACTACGCTCTGGTAGGAGCGACGTAAGTCGCGATCGTGATCCCGATGCTCCGTCGCGACTTACGTCGCTCCCACGCCAGGGATTTCCTGCTGTCGCGGCACCACCGTGATGTGGCCATTGTTTTCCAGGACGGCCAAGCGGACATCGGCGATGTCCAGGCAACCGGCATCGCGCATCGCCTTCTCGAAGTCTTCGTGGCTGATCAGCTCTCTTCGCAGCACATCGCGATAGACCTGCCCGTCGCGGGCCAACAGCACGGGCACGCCTTCCACCCAGCGCTCCACCTTAGGCGAACGTGCCGATGCCAGGCCCACGATCCAGTTCAATGCGATCAGCGTGGCCGCAAGCAGCAGCCCGCCGCCCACCGAGGTGTCCTGGCCGAGCAACGCGTTCTGCACCGCATTGCCGAGCAGCACGACCAGCAGCATGTCGAAGGGCGTGAACTGGCCCATCGTGCGCTTGCCGGTCATGCGGATCATCGCCAGCAGGAGGAAATAGACCACGCAGGCCCGCAGCACGAAGGCCCACCAAGGCATGGCGAGATGGAACATGTCGTCGAACGTCGTGCTCATGCCTCACCCGCTGGCTCAGGGACTGAGCGCACGGTAGCGCACGCGGGGCTGGGCAAACGATGGGCAATAAAAAGCCCCGCAGACCAGGGGGAGATCGGCGGGGCCAGGGGAGCGGGACCTGGGGAGGGGTCGTCGCTCCGGGGGAGATCGCTCCAGGGGATGGGAGAGATCAGTGACAGACGTTGCATCTGTCACGGGCTATATGACCACTCCGCACATGGATGGTTCGTGAAGATTCCGGTTAAAAAACCGTAAGATTCAGGAGGAATTCATTTTATTGAACTCATCGGTATACAAATATACCTGACGGGATTTTCCTGAAGCTTGCGCAAGTCCATGTTCCGGAAGGGAAACCGTTTTCAGCCCCGTCTAATGGGCCTCTTCCCAGTTATCGCCGACCCCGCTATCGACCACCAGCGGGACGCTCAGTTGCGCCGCTGCCGCCATCCGGGCTGACGCCTCTTTCAGCAAAGTCGGCACGAATTCGGCTTCGGCCTCGAAGACCAGTTCATCGTGTACCTGCAGGATCATCAGGGCCTGCTCGCGATGTCCGGCCAGCCATGCATCCACCCCGATCATCGCGCGCTTGATGATGTCCGCCGCCGTCCCCTGCATGGGCGCATTGATCGCCGCGCGCTCGGCACCGGCACGCTGCCCCTGGGTGCCCTTGTTGATGTATTCCAGGTACAGGCGGCGGCCGAATACGGTTTCGACGTAGCCCAGCTCGCGCGCCTGCTGGCGGGTGCGCTCCATGTAGTCGCGCACGCCCGGATACCGGCTGAAATACAGCGCGATGTAATCCTGCGCCTCGCCGCGCGCGATGCCCAGCTGGCGCGCCAGGCCGAAGGCGCTCATGCCGTACATCAGGCCGAAGTTGATCGCCTTCGCGGCACGGCGTTCGTTGCCGGTGACGTCTTCCAGCTTCCGGCCGAACACTTCCGCGGCCGTCGCCTTGTGGATGTCCGCGCCCGACTCGAACGCGCGCACGAGACCAGGATCCTGCGACAGGTGCGCCATGATCCGAAGCTCGATCTGCGAGTAGTCGCAGGCGACCAGCTTGCGGCCGGGCGGCGCGACGAAGGCCTTGCGGATGCGGCGGCCATCGTCGGTGCGGATCGGGATGTTCTGCAGGTTGGGATCGGTCGATGACAGCCGCCCTGTCGCGGCGCCCGCCTGGTGGTAACTGGTGTGCACACGGCCGGTATCAGGATTGACCATTTCCGGCAGTTTGTCGGTATAAGTGCTGCGCAACTTGGCGAGGCCGCGATACTCGAGAATCACGCGTGGCAGCTCGTGCTGGTCCGCGATGGCTTCGAGCGCTTCCTCATTGGTGCTGGGCTGGCCGGTCGGCGTCTTCACCAGCACCGGCAACTTCAGCTCGTCGAACAAGAGCGCCTGCAGCTGCTTCGGCGAGTCGAGATTGAACGTGCGGCCAGCCAGCTCGGTGGCCTTCTGCTGCGCGGCCAGCATGCGCTTGGACAGGTCGGCGCTCTGGCGACGCAGTTCGTCGCCATCGATCATCACGCCATTGGCTTCGATGCGCGCCAGCACAGGAACCAGCGGCATCTCGATGTCGCGGTAGACGCTTTCGAGCCCCGGCTCGGACGCCAGCTTCGGTGCGATCACGCGGTGAAGCCTCAGCGTGATGTCGGCATCTTCGGCGGCGTAGCGAGTGGCGTCATCGACGGCCACCTGCGAGAACGGGATCTGCTTGGCGCCCTTGCCCGCCACCTCTTCGTACTTGACGGTGTCGTAGCCGAGGAAGCGCTTGGCCAGGCTGTCCATATCGTGGCGGTTGCTGCCGGCATTCAGCACGAAGCTCTCCAGCATCGTGTCATCCGCATACCCCTGTACCTCCACACCGTGCCGGCGCAGTACGTGCAGGTCGTATTTGCCGTGCTGGCCCAGCTTGCGCTTGCCGGGATCCGCCAGCACAGGCGTGAGCGCCGCAAGTACGGCGTCGCGATCGAGCTGCGGCGGCGCGCCGGGATAGTCGTGCCCCACCGGCACGTACACGGCCTTGCCTGTATCGGTCGCGAAGCTCAGGCCGACCAGATTGGCCTGCATCGGATCAAGGCTGTCGGTCTCGGTGTCGAAGGCGAACTCATCCGCTTTCTGCAGGCGTGCCACCAGCGCATCGAGCTGCGCGGGCTCCGTTACCGCCGCGTACTCGCCCGCCACGCCCAACGCGGGATCGACGGGCGCATCATCGGAGGTGGATGCAGAGACGCGTCCCGTGCCGCGCGCGCGGCCAGGCTCCTTCTCGGCCACCGACGCTGCGTCGATCGCGCCGCCTTCAAGCTCCTTCAGCGCCTGCTTGAAACCATAGCGCGCGTACAGTTCGCGCAGCTGCTCGACATGGCGCTCGCGAAGCTGCAGATCGGAGACCGTCTGCTCCAGCGCCACGTCCGTCTTGATGGTCGTCAGCTCGCGATTCAGCGGCAGGCGATCCAACGCATCGCGCAGGCTTTCGCCGATCTTGCCGCCGATCTTATCTGCGTTGGCGATCACGCCATCGAGGGTGTCGAACTCCGCCAGCCACTTGGCGGCCGTCTTGGGTCCGCACTTGGGCACACCGGGAATGTTGTCCACGGTGTCACCCATCAGCGCCAGGTAATCGATGATCTGGTCGGCGCGCACGCCGAACTTCTCGATCACCGCCTCGTCCGAGTCCAACCGGCTACCCGTCATGGTGTTGACCAGCGCCACGTGTGGCCGCACGAGCTGTGCCATGTCCTTGTCGCCGGAGGAGACGATTACCTCGATACCCTGCGCTGCACCCTGCAGCGCGAGCGTTCCGATGACGTCATCGGCCTCGACACCCGGCACCCGAAGAATCGGAAACCCGAGTGCGGTGACGATCTCCAGCAAGGGCTCGATCTGCATGCGCAGGTCGTCCGGCATCGGCGGGCGCTGGGCCTTGTATTCCGGATAGAGCTCGTCCCGGAACGTCTTGCCCGGCGCATCGACCACGAACGCGACATAGTCCGGCCGTTCCTTGAGGTACGCGCGCAGCATGTTCACCACACCGAACAGCGCACCGGTGGGAAATCCGTCCGGGGCGGTCAGTTCGCGACCCTGTGCCTTGATGGCGTGATAGGCGCGGTAGAGGTAGTTGTAGCCGTCGATCAGTACGAGTCGTTTCATGCGGACATTCTACGCCCCGCCCCTGCGCACGGCGTCACGTGCGTGGTGCCGCAATGGGCGCATAATCGGGCCAACACTCCCCCGATCGGACGCCCGCATGAACCGCATGACGACCCTTGCCCTGCCGTTGTCCTGCCTGTTGGCGATGGCGGGCTGCGCCTCGACCGGCAGCAACCCCGCCGATGTGGATCTCGCCAACGCCCAGGTGGCCGTGCGCACGGAGAAGAACGGCGACACCATCGAGGAGTACCGTGTGTCCGGCAACCTGCGCATGGTCAAGGTCACGCCCTCGCGCGGCGCGCCCTATTACCTGTACGACTCCGATGGCGACGGCCGCCTGGACAAGAGCAAGGACAACAGCGACGTCTCGCCGGTGTACTGGAAGCTCTACGGCTGGTGACAATCCGCGCTCAGCGGATCACCAGCACCGGCACACCACAGCGGGCGAGCACTTCGCTGGTCTGGCTGCCCAATAGCAGGCGACCCAGCGCGCGCCGGCCATGCGAGGCCATGACGATCAGATCGCAAGCTTCGCGTTCGGCCGTGTCCACGATCGCTTCCGCCGCATAGCGGTCGGCCACGTGCAGCAGTTGCGGCGTGACGCCCGCCTGTTGCGCCTGTCCGGTGACGGCATCCAGCACCTTGCGGGCGGCCTCGTCGCGGGCGTTCTGGAAATCCGGCAGCGAGGTCGCCACCGCGCTCCAGCCCAGCGCATCGTCGAAGCCGGTGTTGATCGGCTCACTGACCGTCAGCACCGTTGCCTTGGCCTGCAGTTGCCGGGCCAGCGCGAAGCCATGCTCCACACCCTTGGCGGCCCGCTCCGAACCGTCGGTCGCGATCAGGATATGCCGGTACATGCCGCACCTCATGGTGATGGGATGCGGCCATTACACGCGCGGCCGGTGTAGGGCGCCGTGATCTGGATCAATCGCGACGGTTACACCGCCTGAAGGTTCGCGTAGGCCAGCACCAGCCACTTGCTGCCTTCACTGTCGAAGTTGACCTGGACACGCGCATGCGCGCCGCTGCCCTCGTAATCGGTCACTACGCCATGGCCGAACTTCGCATGCGTGACGGTCTGGCCCAGCTTGAGCCCCGGCGTTTCCAGGCTCGCGTGGCCCGGTGTGGCGCGGGTCGCGAAACCCGATGCCGGCCGACTGACCTGCACACGCGGCCGCACCTCGTTGATCAGGCTCGCCGGAATCTCGCGCAGGAAGCGCGACGGGATGCCATACATGTCCTGGCCATGCAGGCGGCGCGCTTCGGCATAGCTCAGCACCAGCTTCTGGCGTGCGCGCGTGATGCCCACGTAGGCGAGCCGACGCTCTTCTTCCAGCCGTCCGCTCTCGTCCAGCGAGCGGTTGCTGGGGAACAGGCCTTCTTCGAGGCCTGCGAGGAACACCAGCGGGAACTCCAGGCCCTTCGCCGAATGCAGGGTCATCAGTTGCACGCCGTCCTCGCCCGCCTCGACCTGCCCCTCACCGGCCTCCAGCGCCGCGTAGGACAGGAACGCCACCAGCTCGCTCATGCCTTCCTGACCATCTTCTTCCGCGGCGATGTCCTCGCGACGCACGAAGCGCGAGGCCACCGACACCAGTTCGTCGAGGTTCTCGGTGCGGGATTCGGAATCCAGTCCGCCCCGGCTTTCGCGCGCCCAGTGCTCGCGCAGGCCGGACCGCGCGAGGACATGGTCGACGCGTTCGGCCAGCGTCATCTCGGCGGTCTCCTCCGCCAGCTGGTCCACCAGCGCGGCGAAGGCCGCCAGGGCGTTGCGTGCGCGACCCGCAAGCTCGCTGCCCTGTGCTGCCAGCGAGGCGGCCCCCCATAGCGACACGCGCGCACCACGCGCGAGCCGGCGCACTTCATCCAGCGTGCGTTCGCCGATGCCGCGCGTGGGCGTGTTGACCACGCGCTCGAAGGCGGCATCGTCGGCACGGTTGGCCATGAGGCGCAGGTAGGCCAGCGCATCCTTGATTTCGGCACGCTCGAAGAAGCGCATGCCGCCATAGACGCGATACGGCACCTGCTCGGACAGCAGCGCCTCTTCGAAGGCGCGCGACTGCGCGTTGCTGCGGTAAAGGATGGCGGCGTCACCCAGACTCCCGCCGTCGCGCACCCACTGGCGGATGCGCTCGACGACGAAGCGCGCTTCGTCCATCTCGTTGTAGGCCGCGTAGAGATCGATCGGCTCGCCGTCACCGGTGTCGGTCCACAGCTGCTTGCCGATGCGTCCCGGGTTGTGTGCGATCACCGCATTGGCTGCGCCCAGGATGTTGGCACTGGAGCGGTAGTTCTGCTCCAGCCGGATGGTCCGCGCGGACGGATAGTCGCGCAGGAACTGCTGCATGTTCTCGACCTTCGCACCGCGCCAGCCGTAGATGCTCTGGTCGTCGTCGCCGACCACGAAGACGTGCCCGGTGTCACCCGCGAGCACGCGCACGAAGGCGTACTGGATGGCATTGGTGTCCTGGAACTCGTCCACCAGGATCTGCCGGAAGCGCGTGCGGTAGTGGGCCAGCAACGCCGGCGTGTCGCGCAGCAGCTCGTGTGCACGCAGCAGCAGTTCGGCGAAATCGACCAGCCCGGCGCGATCGCAGCGCTCCTGGTAACCGGCATAGACCTGCCGGCGTACGTCCAGCCAGTCGTCGTTCGGCGCCGGCTGGATGTGCTCGGGCCGGCGGCCTTCGTCCTTCTGTTCGTTGATCCACCAGGTGAGCTGCTTGGGCGGGTACTTGCCCTCGTCCAGCTCCATCGCCTGCACCACGCGCTTGACCAGTCGCTGCTGGTCATCGCTGTCGAGCACCTGGAAGGTCTCGGGCAGCTTCGCTTCCTGCCAGTGCAGCCGCAGCAGGCGGTGTGCCAGGCCATGGAAGGTGCCGATCCACATGCCGCGACTGCCGGTGCGCAGCTGCAGGTCGGCACGCGCGCGCATTTCGCCGGCGGCCTTGTTGGTGAACGTCACCGCCAGGATGCCGTGGGTGGGCACGCCATGGACTTCGTTGAGCCAAGCGATGCGGTGGGTCAGTACGCGGGTCTTGCCGGAACCGGCACCGGCCAGCACCAGGTAATGTCCGGGTTCGGCGGAAACGGCGTCGCGCTGGGCGGGATTCAGGTCGTCGAGCAGGTGGGAAACATCCATCCGCCCATTTTACGGCCTGTAGCAGCCCACACCCTGAGACGCGGGCCGTTCAGGCCAGTTCGGCGACCTGCATGGACACCTGCTTGCGGCCTTCGTCCAGCCACTGCCGGCCGGTTTCGACGAAGCCGTGGCGCGCATGGAACAGGCGCGACGGCTCATTGGGCGGCACCACGTTGAACTCGCAGGTGATGCGTGGGATGCCGCGCTCGCGGGCGAAGGCGAACAGGTCGGCATACAGGCGCGACCCCAGCCTGTGTCCCTGCACCGACGCATCGACGACGATGCGGTCGACATAGAGGAAGTCCGCATGGCGCGCGGCGAACCAGCCGAAGTTGTCGTTGCGGTAGGCGGCGCCGGCACGCATCGCCAACAGGAAGGCGACGACGCGGCCGTCCAGCGCGGCTACGCGGTGGTAGGCCGACAGGGACGCAAGCTCGCGGACCCTGTCCGCATCCATCGGACTGGTATGACGGACCTCTGATTCGTTCAGCGCGACAATGGCGGCGATATCGCCCTCGTTCGCATCCCGGATCAGCGGTTCGGCCGTCACGGGATCAGTGCGCGGCGTGCTTGGCAGGAACTCCGCCATTCATCAGCTTGTCCGTCCACGCGATGCCGATCGCCGACAGGATGAAGACGCAGTGGATGATCGTCTGCCACAGCACGCCATCCGGCGTCAGCTGGGTGCATTGCGTGCTGGTGATCGCCATTTCGGCCTTCATCTGCGCCAGTTGCGCGGGCGTGCAGAACGGCAGGCCGTTTAGGGCGCCGGCCGCGATGAAGGTCTTCAGCAGGTGGATCGAGGAGATGCCGATGATCGCCATCGCCAGCTTCACCTTCAGCACCGATGCATTGACGTGGCTCAGCCACTCCGGCTGGTCGGGATGGCCTTCCAGGCGCAGGCGCGACACGAAGGTCTCGTAACCGCCGACGATCACCATGACCAACAGGTTGGAGATCATCACCACGTCGATCAGGCCCAGCACGATCAGCATGATCTCCTGCTCGCCAAGTCCAGGCGCGCGATGGATCAGATGCCACAGCTCCTTGCCGAACAGGAACACATAGACGCACTGCGCCACGATCAGGCCCAGGTACAACGGCAGCTGCAGCCAGCGCGATGCGAAGATCAGGCCGGGCAGGAAGGCGGGACGGGCGTTCGGCGAGGGGGACATGGGGGAACAGTCATTTCCAAGGATGGCGCAGGGTACCGGCCGGATTTGACGCTGCCAAGTCTGCGCGGACCGCTAGACTCGGAGGCCTCCCCCTGCTGTGGACTCCGCCATGATCGACCTCTATTACTGGCCCACGCCCAACGGCCACAAGATCACCCTGCTGCTGGAAGAGCTGGCCGAAGCCGGTGCGAAGCTCGATTACCGCATCGTGCCGGTGAACATCGGCAAGGGCGACCAGTTCAAACCGGAGTACCTGGCGTTCTCGCCCAACAACAAGATGCCGGCGATCATCGACCATGCGCCCGCCGACGGCGGCGAGCCGATCAGCGTGTTCGAATCCGGCGCGATCCTGCTGTACTTGGCCAACAAGGCCGGCCGCTTCTTCGGCACCGACACGCGACAGAAGGTGGCGGTGAACCAGTGGCTGATGTGGCAGATGGGCGGCCTGGGCCCGATGAGCGGGCAGTACGGCCACTTCACCGTGTACGCGCCGGAGAAGATCCCGTACGCCATCGATCGCTATACGCGCGAAGTACAACGCCTGCTCGGCGTGCTGGACACGCAGCTGGCGAAGCATGCCTTCGTCGCCGGCGACGATTACAGCATCGCCGACATGGCGATCCATCCGTGGGTCAACGCCTATGACAAGGCACCGCTGGACTTGTCGCCGTATCCGCACCTGCAGCGCTGGCAGGCCGCCATCGCGGCGCGTCCTGCCGTGCAGCGCGCGTACGCGCTGAAGACGCAGGTGAATCCGGATGCCGGCAAGCCGCTGACCGACGAGGAACGCAAGCTCCTGTTCGGCCAGGGCGCGACGAAGGCCTGAGGAACCCGCGCGGGCGTTCGCGGCATAATCCGGGGCTGACCGGCCCCGCCGCCCGAGAAATCCGATGCGCCTTGCCCTGTTCGCCCTGATGACCCTCGCCACTACCCTGCCCGCCCACGCCGAGAAGCTCACGCTGGAAGCCATCACCGGCAGCGCGCCGCTGTCGGGCCCCACGCTGATCAAGCCGCAGGTCGCGCCGGATGGGTCCCGCGTGACCTTCCTGCGCGGCAAGGACAGCGACCGCAACCGGCTGGACCTGTGGGAATACGACATCACCAGCAGGCAGACGCGCCTGCTGGTGGATTCGTCGGTGGTGCTGCCAGGCGATGAAGTGCTCAGCGACGAAGAAAAGGCGCGCCGCGAGCGCCAGCGCATCGCCGCGCTGTCGGGCATCGTCGACTACCAGTGGTCGCCGGACGGCAAGGCGCTGCTGTTCCCGCTCGGTGGCGAGCTGTATTTCTACGACCTCACCAGGTCCGGCAAGGACGCTGTTCGCAAGTTGACGAATGGCGGCGGCTTCGCCACCGATCCGAAGATCTCGCCGAAGGGCGGCTTCGTCAGCTTCATCCGCAACCGCAACCTGTGGGTCATCGCCCTCGCTGATGACAGGGAAGTGCAACTGACCCGCGACGGCAGCGACACGATCGGCAACGGCGTGGCCGAGTTCGTCGCTGACGAGGAAATGGACCGCCACACCGGCTACTGGTGGGCGCCGGACGATTCGGCCATTGCCTTCGCCCGCATCGACGAAACACCGGTGCCGATCCAGAAGCGCTACGAGGTCTATCCCGACCGCACGGAAGTGATCGAGCAGCGCTACCCGGCAGCCGGCGATCACAACGTACTGGTGCAGCTGGGCGTGATCGCGCCGAAGGCGGCCGCGAAGCCGACATGGATCGACCTTGGCGCCGAGAAGGACATCTATCTCGCGTGCGTGGACTGGCGCGATCCGCAGCGCCTGACCTTCCAGCGCCAGTCGCGCGACCAGAAGAAGCTCGAACTGATTGAGACCACGCTGGCCAGCGGCAAGCAGCGCACGCTGGTGGAAGAAACATCGAAGACCTGGGTGCCGTTGCACAACGACCTGCGCTTCCTGAAGGACGGGCGTTTCCTGTGGTCGTCGGAGCGTCACGGATTCGAGCATCTTTACCTGGCGTCGGAGGACGGTGCGGCGCTGTCGCAGCTGACCCATGGCGACTGGGTAGTGGACAGCCTGCTCGCCGTGGATGAGGGACGCGGCCTGGCCTACGTCAGCGGGACGCATGAGGGTGCCATCGAAGGCCACGTCTATGCCGTGCCGCTGTCGGGCGGCGAACCGCGCCGCCTGACGCAGGCGGCTGGCGTGCACGCCGCCAGCTTCGCGCGCAATGCCAGCGTTTTCGTCGACAGCTGGTCCAGCGACACCGTGCTGCCGCAGATCGAACTGTTCAAGGCCGATGGCACGAAGCTCGCGACGCTGCTGGAGAACGATGCCGCCGACGCCGGGCATCCGTATGCCCAGTATCGCGCCGCACACCAGCCGACCACGTTCGGCACGCTGACAGCGGCCGATGGCACCACGCCACTGCACTACAGTCTGATCAAGCCGGCCGGCTTCGATCCGAAGAAGAAGTATCCGGTCGTCGTGTTCGTCTACGGCGGCCCCGCCGCGCAGACCGTTACCCGCGCCTGGCCCGGCCGCAGCGACGCCTTCTTCAACCAGTACCTGGCCCAGCAGGGCTACGTGGTGTTCTCGCTGGACAACCGCGGCACGCCGCGTCGTGGGGCAGCGTTCGGCGGCGCGCTCTATGGCAAGCAGGGTACGGTGGAAGTGGACGACCAGCTGCGCGGCGTGGAATGGCTGAAGTCGCAGTCGTTCGTCGATCCGGCGCGCATCGGCGTGCACGGCTGGTCCAATGGCGGCTACATGACGCTGATGCTGCTGGCCAAGCACAGCGAGGCCTATGCCTGCGGTGTGTCGGGGGCGCCGGTCACCGACTGGGCGCTGTACGACACCCACTACACCGAGCGCTACATGGACCTGCCGAAGGCGAACGAGGCCGGCTACCGCGAGGCCAGCGTGTTCACCCACCTGGACGGCCTGCGCTCGAAGCTGCTGCTGATCCACGGCATGGCCGACGACAACGTGCTGTTCACCAACTCGACCAAGCTGATGAGTGACCTGCAGAAGCGCGGTACCCCGTTCGAGCTGATGACCTACCCGGGCGCCAAGCACGGCCTGCGTGGCAGCGACCTGCTGCACCGCTACCGGCTGACCGAGGACTTCTTCGCCCGCTGCCTGAAACCCTGATCCAACCCAGGAGCCCCGCGATGTCGACGCACGTCCCTGCAGCACCCGGCTGGTGGCAGCGCAACTGGAAGTGGTGCGTTCCCGTGCTGGTCGCGCTGCTGCTTGCCTTGTTCGCCGCCTGCGTCATCGGCTTCCTGGCGCTCATCTTCGGCGCCATCAAGTCCGCCGGCCCCTACCAGCACGCAGTGGCAAGGGCGCAAGCCGACCCTGCCGTGATCGCCGCATTGGGCGAACCGATTGCGACCGGCTGGTTCGTCCAGGGCAACATCAGCGTTGACGGCGCGAGTGGCAAGGCCGACCTGGCGATTCCGCTGGACGGCGCACGCGCCGACGGCACGCTGTATGTCGTTGCGGAAAAGCGCGCCGGCGAATGGCGCTACGAAACGCTGGCCGTGAATGTCGACGGCGGCGAACGCATCGTGCTGGAGGACGACGCGTCGCCCACGCCAGACCGCTGATTCCTCCGCAAGACCACACGGTGGCCCGAAGACCACCGTGTGTGCGGACTCAGGGTGAAGTCGAAGGCAAGATCCGGAGGCGATCCGCCGCCGTGCGCGCATGGCTGGCATTGCCGTACATCAACTCCGCCGTGGCCGGCGCGGCCAGGTAGTCGCCCGCGTTCCCCACCCGCGCGAAGTAGTGCACTTCGTGCCGCCCCGCCGGCAGGTAGTCGGCGTAGAACTTGGGCGCACGCGGATCCAGCTTGCGCGTGCGGAACGCCCCACCGCCGGTCGACGACACCTGCTGGAGGTCGAGCCCCGCCACCGCGGACAGCGCGAGATCGGTCGGCCGCAGGCCACCGGGCACGTCGTCGGTCAGCGCGACGAAGTGGCGTGGCGAGGCCGTCTGTACGACCAGCGTGACGCGGATCCAGTCCCCTTCCTGCACAGGCTGCGCGCCTGGCACCTGCCACTGCCCGCCGCGCAGCACCTCGTAACGGCGCGCAAGCGACAGGCCGACGGCCGAGGCACGCGCACGCGTGGCGTCCTCGTGGTAGCCGACGTCGGCCACGTATCCCAGCCATGCGCGTTGGCCGGGCGCCTGGGCCAGGGCGAGTGTTTCGCCCGGCGCGGGCGCCTGCGGAACCGACCAGCGCGCGCGGTTCTCGCCCGCCGGCAACGACAGCGTGGACTGCTGCGTCCCCAGCGACGCCTGCACCGTCGCCGGCTGCGCCGGACCTGTCGCCGTCGCGCCCTGCATCGCCACCAGGCAGTACGCGCCTGTCTGCGTGTCGACGCTGGCCGTCCCACCGGCGTACAGATCCACCAGGCCCTTCAACAACGCGTCGCGCACCTGCGCATCCGCGAGCGCGGGATGGTCGTTCAACACGCCGATCAGCGCGCACTGTTCGCGCATCCGCGAGCCCATCCAGCGGGCCCAGCCGTCATCGCGATCGAGTCGCCGGGCCAGGCCGCGCGCGGGGAACCGCGCCAGCACCGACGCCAGCGCGTCGGGCGCCGCCGTGTGCCGGGCGTCCGCCAGCGCGCGCAGACCGCTGATCCGTGCAGGCAGCGCCAGCGAATCCCACGACACCCACAGGTTGTCCAGGCTCGCACGATCCGAGCGCACGGCCGCCGCCGCGAGGGCGGCGTCGTTGCGGTCACCGGGCTCGATGCCCTGCGCGCGCGCCGCGGCCTCATCGCCGGCCCTTGCAGCAGCATCGGCGGCATCAGCCGCCGCGTCAGCCGCGGCGGCCGCTGCGAATCTGGCCTGCGTTTCTGCATCGGCGTCGGCCGGCGGTGCGACCAACCGACGCGGTGTCGCGTCCTCCGGCGAAGGCAGCGGCTGGTCGCGGAGGAAGTCGCGCGCATCCTCCTCCACCTGCCCGGGTACGGCGTACCCTCGCTGGCGCAGCCAGGCGAAGGCCTGCAGCGTGTAGGCGGTCAGCGCGACCTGGCCGCGCGTGCCGAAGCCGCCGTCGTCCATGGCTGCCTCTTCCGCGAAGTAGCGCATGCCGCCTTCTTCGCCCTGGAAGACGGCCGCGTTGTCCAGCGCCTCCTTTACCGCCGCGGCTGCGTCCGGCCAGGTAGCGTTATCGCCGCGTTCGACGGCCAGCGCCGCGCCCACCGCGCGGCTGAGGATCTGTTCCCAACAGCGGTGCGGATAGGCATGCAGGTCGCGCGTCCAGCGCTCGACCAGGCCCGTGCCGCCACGACTGACCTCCACCACCAGACGGGGATCACGGGCGTCCGCAGGCAGGGCCGGCACATCGAGCGCGACCGGCGCATCGTCCAGCCATCCCGCCTGCACGCGACGTGCGGCAACCAGCGGCGACGCCACGTCGATCGGGGCGGCAATGGCGTCGCGGCCCGTCGCGGCCTCCACCGACGCCACGACCTGTACCGACCCCACCTGGGTGGGTTCGATGGTGGTGGCGATACCGGCCTGGCCGCGTGCGGCCAGCGTCAACGCGTGTTCGCCGGCTTCGGTCTGGGTGACGCCTTCGCCCTGGATCGCGATGCGCGCCTGCACCGGGAGTGCGCTGTCACCCGCCTGCCGCAGGTGCGCGGCCAGCCGTGCGCGGTCGCCCGGATACAGGCGCACCGGCACCTGCAGCCGCGCTTCCACCGGCAGGCCGACTTCCAGCGCCGCATCGGCCTGCTCGAAGCCGTCGTCCACGTCGCCACTCCAGGCCACCGCGCGCCACCGGGTCAGGTTGTCGGGCAGCGCGACATCGAAGCTGCGCGACTCTCCCGGCGCCAGCACGATACCGGCCTGCCAGAACGCGGTATCGGCGAAGTGCGTGCGGACGCGCGCCAGCGGCGACTGCGTGCTGCCCTGCTCGCGCGGCCGCAGGTCGGTCGGCGGGCGCTCGCCGGCCTGGAAGACGTCGGACGGCTCGATGCGGGAGCCGGTGACTTCCACCTTGTCGAGCGCGGCACCGCCGGTTGCGTCAAATGCCAGCGAGGCGGCCGGCGGAGGCGGGGGTGGCGGCGCGGGTGGCGAAGGTGCAGAGAGGATGTCCGTCGGCCGCGGTTCGGCGATCTCCATCAACGGCGCCTGGGGCGGTGGCGGCAGCGATGAGGTGCGGGGCGGAGACAGTGCCCTGCCCTGCGCAGGCGCTTCGCGGTCGCCCTCCACCGCGCGCGGCCATGGCAACGCCCAGGTCCAGCCGTTGCTGCGCCACTGGTGGAAACCGATCGGCCACGCGAAACCGTATTCCTGCTCGCGTCCCAGCCAGTGGGTGCCCAGCGGATCGGCGTACGCCAGCCATTGCCCGGCCATCGCACGCAGGGCGTCGTCGGTGACGGCGACCGCGACCTGCCGCGGACGGTCGCTGGTGTTGGTCAGCACCAGTCGCGCCGGTTGTCCGGGACGTGCCTCGTCTGCCCGCAGCGACACCGTCACCGCCGGCGCGGCCTTCGGACGGGGAGCGGTGATGTCGATGCTGGCGCTGCGCAGCGGCAGCGGTGCGCGGTACCCGGGGGCGGCTTCGGCGACCTCACCGCGGTCACGGATATGCACGCCGATGGTCAGGCGTCCTTGGGTGCCCGGCGGCAGACGCAACGCGACGTCCTGCGTACCGGCCTGCACCTCGGCCACCTGATAGCCGACCAGCGCCCCGTGCTGGCGGAACACGAACAGTGCGGTGGCCCGCGCTTGCGGCTGCGTCAGCACCACGCTGATCGGCTCGCCCGGGAGCGCCTCGCTGCGACCCGGTGCCAGGCTGATCTCGCGCGACGCGGCGGCGACGGAATCGCCAGCCCAGACGTACTGCACCATCGTCGCGGGCGCGGCGTCGCCGCTGCGGGCCACCAGGCGGTAGCGGCCGCTGCGTGTGCGCGGCACGTCGCAGGCGGCGCGTTGCCCTGCAACGAGTGTGCAGATCGCCACCCGCTTGCCGACCACGTCCTCGCGTACCTGCCAGTCCTGCCCCAGGTAATCCACCTGCACCTCGACGGGCGCGGCATCGACCTCGTTGCCGTTGGCATCGATGACGACTGTCTGCAGTTGCAGCGGCGAGCGTGCATCCCACCAGCGCGGGTCGGTGCGCAGGCCGACGTAGCGTGCATGGCGGGCGTAGCGGCTCTTCGCGGCGTTGCTGACCGTGCCTTCGCGCTCGTCGGGCTTGGCCTCCACCACCGCCTGCAGGGTGCCAAATGCGGGCGGCTGCAAATACGGCTCCTTTCCTTCCGGGAAGGCCACCGGCAGCGCGATGCGCGCCTTGCCATCGGCATCGGTGCGCACACGCGTGGCCGGCGGTGCCAGCGCGATGCCGCCGCGCCCCGCGCCCGAGAGGACATCAACGAAGGTGTAGTCCGCATATCGCGGATAGGCCTCGCCCAACGGCAGGCCGGTCAACAGGGTGCTGATGCGCTCGAGCGGCATGTCGGCCGCCGGGCCGCCGGAGTAGTACCCGGCTTCGACGTCGAACACGAACGTGTCGCCCTCGCGCAGCACGCGGTCTTGAGTGTCGGCGCGCGCCCACAGATCCTGCGCGCGATACGTGCCGACGAAGAAGCAGGCGCCGCTCTCTTCGTCGGTATCGGGCAGCCCGATGCAGTAGGTGCCGTCGGTCAGGTGCACGGGCAACGCCAGTTCGGCATGGATGACGCCTTGCGCATCCGGCGTCGCCTGCCATCGCAGGATGGTCTTGGCTTCTTCCGTGGCGACCAGGGCCAACTCGAGCGGCTCCGGTCGCGCGATGTGCTGCAGTCGACCCCCGACGCGTTCGCGTTGCCACAACTGGTACTGGACCTTGGCGCCGGCGATGTACAGCGGCCGGTCGCTGACGCCCCACAGATGACGGCGCGCCGACGCACCCAGCCTCATGCCGTAGCGCTGGCTTGCGCCCAGCGGCAACACCGCGCGCTCGGCCCGGGCACCGCTGCCGCGCGTGGCGCGCAGCCACCACCGCGGATACTCCCCCTCCAGCGCGTCCGGCAGGACATAACCTGCCGGCAGGGACAGCCGGGCGACGCCATCCCCATCCGTGCGGGCTTCCGACAGCGTGCTGGCCACCGCGTCGGCGGACGCCTGCAGCATGAGTTCGACGCGCGCACCGGCGACCGCGTCGTCCTCCGCCCAGGCCTGCGCCCAGACGATCACTTCGCGCTCGCCGGTCCACGCGGTCAAGTCGAAGGCCGGTGCGGCGAACTCCACGCCAGCGGACTGGCGCGTGTAGCGCGAACGACCGGCGGCGGCGGACTGGACCTCCCAGCGCGTCCATCCTCCCTCGCGCAGCGCGCGATCATCGACCGGCGATGTCACCGCCACACGGCTGTTGGATGGCGCGGCCGGCACGCGTGCCTCGCCCGCCTGCATGGCGTTGCCCAGCGCGGTGACACGCAACGGCGCACCGGTCGCGTTGATGCCCTCCAGCCGCGACGCGGGCAACGCACGGCCATCGAGCAGCACACGTTCACCGGGCGCCTTCAGACTCGGTTGCGCATCGGTCGTGGTCACGTCGAGCGTCAGCGGAACCAGCGACGCGCCGGTCGCCGTGACCATGTCATCCCACGCCAGCGACAGCTGCGTCTTGGCCGCCGCCACGGTCAGCTGCACGACCGCGCCCGGTGCCAGCACGTCGTACGCGGCACGCCCTCCGCCGTAATAGGGACTGCCCGCATGCCAACCGGCCACGACCACACCGGCCGGCAGACGCGCAGCGAACCGCTCGCGCGACGCGGCATCGGGCATCCGCGACAACACCACCTGGATCGGTTCGCCCGGCAGGCACGCCAGCGTCGCGCGCGTGACCGGTCCGTCGAGCGTGCGCACCTCGTCGCGCTGCCGGCACGAGATTTGGCGCACGCGGAAGGATTCGTTCGCATGTGCGGACAGCAACGTCGCGTCCTGCGTTCCCCTCAGTTCGCCCGCCTCGCTCCGCAGCCCGGGCAGCACGTGCAGTTGGACACGCGTGTCGCTGCCGACGTCGCCGGAAAGCCGCACTTCGAAGCGATGCCCGCCTCCCTCGTAGCGGTACCGCTGCCGGCGTTCGATCGCATAGGGCACGTCACGCTCGCCGATCCGCACGCGCAGCACGGCCTGTACGTCGGCAGCCGTCATCGCCATGTTGCCGACGACGCTGAAACGCGGCGTGCCGTCGTCGCCCCACGCTTCCACGTAGGCGTTCAGTGCCGGACGCTCGGTTTCGGCGTGCAGCACCTGCGCCGGGATGGCCTTGCCCTGCTGGGTCAGCAGGCCCGGGGCGAGGTCGATGCGATAGCGGGTCGCGAGGCGCGGTTCGGCGGGACGCTCGATCGCGCACAGCAGCAGGACGTCATCGTCCCAGTGGCACGCCAGCGGCAGCGCAGGCGTTGTACGCACGACATCGCGGTGGACCTGGTTGTCCCAGACCCGCATGGGCTCTGCGAATTCCAGTTGCAACCCGCCATAGGAGAAGTCGGCTTCGACCGGCGGATCCGCCGCGTGCACCGCGAAGGCCCATCCCGCCATCCCCAACAGCCAACCCCATGCCGCAATGCGCTGACGTCGCATGCCGTCCCCCATCGGTGTCCGTTCCGGACCCGATGCTGCCTGCGATCAGGCGCAAACGCCACCCGGCCCGACGGGGCCGGCGCGGCGGATCAGGGATTCTTCGGCGGTGCGTCGGGCACTACGAGGGTCGGATCGACCGGCGTGCCGGGCGGCACGTAGATCGCCACGCCCGCGGCCTGCTTCTGCGTGGTCGGGATGCCCATGCTCAGGCCACCACCGGAATGGCGACCGTAGCTGCCGGCACCCACCGACATGCCGACCGGCGAACCGCTGGAGCCGACGCCCAGCAGCACAATGCCGTTCGCGCCGAGGGCGGCGGCTTCGCGCTTGAGGCGGGCCACGGCGGCATCGGTCTGGCCCTGGGTGCCGAAGCCGACGGCGCTCTTGGATTCCAGCTGCGCGATTTCCTGCGATCCCGCGGGCGCGGTGCGGTAGACCTGCACCTGGGCGGGATCGACGGCGGGACGTGCCTGACCGAGCATGACCTTGGAGCTGCTGGCACAACCGGCCACCAGCAGGGCGGCGAACAACACGGGTGCGATGCGGAGCGTCATGGGGCTTCTCCCTTCGGGTCAAGGCGATCTTCCGCCGCAGGGCCTGAATGTTGGCACAGCCCGGCAACGCCGGGCGTGACGGGGTGGGCGGGTTATCATTTCGCCCAGACCATGTCCCCGTTTCCTGCACGATGAGCTCCGCCCCCGACCATCCACCCGCACCGCAGCGGCTGGCCGTCGACTACATCCACGCCCCGACGCCGCAGGCGTTGCTGGGCCTGCCGGAAACCCTGGCCGTGTTCGGCTTCGGCGCACTGGCCCCCGCGACCAGCGCCATCGACGATCCGCGCTATCTGCGCGTGCCGCTGTCGCCGCTGCGCGAAGCGGCGGCGCCCTATGAAGTCTGGCGCGCGACCGGACCGGTGGTGACCGGCCGCGACGGCGCGGTGCGCTACAGCCACGACGGCACGCTGATGTTCGGCGTGGTGGAGTGGGAAGAGCCCGAAGGCGGCATCCTGCACGCCAGTGCGCATGCCTACGCGGCGATGGCCGCGTTCTGGCGCGACAGCGGATATCCGCACCTGCTGCGGATATGGAACTATTTCGACGCGATCACCGATGGCGACGGTGATGCCGAGCGCTACCGGCAATTCTGCGTTGGCCGCGTGCAGGGCCTGGGTGAAGTCGACACCCGCGTGCTGCCGGCGGCCACCGCGATCGGCAGCCGCGACGGACGCCGCATCTTGCAGGTGTACTGGCTGGCCGCGCGCGAGCCCGGTTTGCCACTGGAAAATCCGCGCCAGGTCAGCGCCTACCGTTACCCACGCGAGTACGGTCCGCAATCGCCCAGCTTCGCGCGCGCCCTGCTGCCGCCCTCGCCGCGCGTGCCGCTGCTGCTGTCGGGCACGGCCAGCATCGTCGGCCACGCCTCGCAGCACGCCGACTCGCTGCGTGCGCAGCTCGACGAAACACTGACCAACCTCGACAGCCTGCTCGGCGCGGCGCGCACGCACGCCCCCTCGCTGCCGCCGCACATGGACACGAGCTCGCGCCTGAAGGTCTACGTGAGCGATGCCGACGATGCCGATGCCGTCGCCGCGCAGCTCGAAGCCCGGCTCGGCACGCGCGTACCGTGGCTGATGCTGCACGCCGACGTCTGCCGGCGCGAACTGCTGGTCGAGATCGAGGGCATGCACGGCGTCGTGGCTTGAAGCCACGGTCGCGCGTCCGCATAGTGGGTCCATGAGGCGCCACGTCGCGCGCCGTATCGCGGAGCACGTTCGATGGGACTGATCAGCCTGCTGTGGGGCATCGTGGCGATGCTGTGGATGGTATTGGCCCTCATTCCGTTGCTCGGATGGGGCAACTGGTTCCTGATCCCCTTCGCCGCCGTGGGCGCGATCATCGCCGCCGTCGGCATCCTGTTCACCCGCACCGAGAACCGCGGCCGCGCCAAGGCCGGACTGGTGCTCAACGGCATCGTCATCGTGGTGGGCATCATCCGCCTGTCGCTGGGCGGCGGCGTCATCTGATCCCGGGGCGGACGCAGCGTTCCGCGCTGCGACCGCCTGTCGCAGGCCGCTTCCACGGGCACCGGCGTATCATTCGCCGCTCTGCCAGGAGCCCGTGATGGCCTACCCCCACATCCGCCCCCGCCGCATGCGCCGCGACGAGTTCTCCCGTCGCCTGATGCGCGAGCACGTGCTGAGCACCAACGATCTGATCTACCCCGTGTTCGTGCACGAGGAGAAGGGCCGCGCGCCCGTGGCGTCGATGCCCGGCGTCGAGCGACTGTCGATCGATGAGCTGCTGCGCGTGGGCGAGGAAGCGCTGGAACTCGGCGTGCCGGTGCTGGACCTGTTCGGCGTGCCCGATCCTTCAGCGAAGACCGCCGACGGCCGCATCGCCTGGGACGAGGACGGCATCATTCCGCGCGCGATCCGCGCGCTGAAGGCGCGTTTCCCCGAACTGGGCGTGATGAGCGACCAGGCGCTGGACCCGTACACCACGCATGGCCAGGACGGCCTGATCGACGACACCGGCTACATCCTCAACGACGAGACGATCGACGCGCTGGTGAAGCAGTCGCTGGCGCACGCGGCCGCAGGCGTCGACATCCTGTCGCCCAGCGACATGATGGATGGCCGCATCGGCGCGATCCGTGCGGCACTGGAGAACGCGGGCTACATCAACACCCGCATCATGTCGTACGCCGCCAAGTACGCCAGCGCTTTCTATGGCCCGTTCCGCAGCGCAGTGGGCAGCGCCGGAAACCTCGGCAAGGGCAACAAGTTCACCTACCAGATGGACCCGGCGAACTCGAACGAAGCACTGCACGAGATCGCGCTGGACCTGGAGGAAGGCGCCGACATGGTGATGGTCAAGCCCGGCCTGCCCTACCTGGACGTGATCCGCCGGGTGAAGGACGAGTTCGGCGTGCCGACGTTCGCGTACCAGGTCAGTGGCGAGTACGCCATGATCAAGGCCGCGTCTGCGAACGGCTGGCTGGACGAGAAGGCTTGCGCACTCGAAGCACTGACCGCCTTCAAGCGCGCCGGTGCCGATGGCGTGCTGACTTACTTCGCACTGGATGCGGCGCGCTGGCTGCGAAGCGGCTGAGAGGGACAGCGTCGTCATCCGCGATGCGCGGCATGACGATGCAGGCGAGTCGGTGGGTCTGAGCGCCCGACCGGATGTCGCATCACCGCAAGGAAAAACGGGAGCCTGTTGGCTCCCGTTTCCGTTGCTGCCTCAGAAGCGGGCTTCGATGCCTAGCATCACCGTGTCGGCACGGTTGAAATCGCAGTCGTAGTCGTAGTCATCGCAGTCCTCATCCGCATACTCGTCCGCGTAGACGAACGCGGTGTAGCCCAGGCTGACGTTGAAGTGGCGATTGATGTCCACGCCGATGGCCAGGCCGGCGTAGCCGCCGTCCGTGGAGAAGGTGCTATCGGAGTACTCCTGTTCGGCATCGAAGTAGCCGCCGCGCACCGTGGCGAACCACGGGCTGTCGCCGAAGTTCATGCGGGCATTCGCACCGACGGCCTTGTAGGTGGCCTTCGACACGTCATAGCCACGGTAGTTCGTGCTGTCCAGCCGACCACCCGACAGTTCCACGCCGACCTGCGCCCACGGGCCCGCCTGCCAGCGGTAACCGGCGCTGACCGCCACGGTGTCCTGTTCGACGTCTTCATAGATCCAGCCCTGGCCAGCCTGCAGGCCGACGAAGAAGCCGCCGTTTTCTTCGGCTTCACGCGCCGGGGCAGGCGCGACGTAAGGCGCCGGTGCGGCGTATGCCGGCGCTGCCGCGGGTGCGGGTGCGGCCGGCTGCGTCGTCGGTGTCGCGGCCTGGGTGGGCGCAGGCTGCGGCGCTTCCTTGTTGCGGAACGCTTCGTACGCCGGCGAGACGGACTGCGCCTGCGCGTGCAGGGCAAAGGCCGCGAGTGCGAGCGGCAGGTAACGGAACAACGGCTTCATCGTGTTTCCCCTTTCGATAGTGGTGGATTCCCCGCGTCCTCGCGGTATCGGCGGGGCGGATCGGTGTCGTGCGGCTGACGATGCCGACGGATGTGCGTGCGTCGGCCTGCCGCCGCTCCGTTTCCGGTCGACGCGCATTCCTCGCAGTGGCAGAGTTCGTTGGAAGGCAGTCGGACTCCCCAGTCCGCCTGCCTGTCGCCATGCTCCCTGGCACACCCCCTCCGGCGGCGGCACATTGCAGCGCGGTGCACAGCCTGTCAAGCGGACGCCTGTTGACCCACGTTGCGCTGGATGGGACACCTTGCCTCCGCGACAACTGAAGATGATCTTGCACCGTCGCGCACCGACCCGACCCACTCCGTGTCGCCAACGGCTTCCCAGGCCCACGCATCCTCACAACCAATCCCTAGTAGAGTGGGATAAGGAGTCCCAAATGAAAACGAACAGGAACCGAGTACTGGCTGTCGCGGTGATTCTGTTGGTGATGGTGGCGGGCTTCACCTGCTTGCGTGACCCGGTCCGCCACAAGACATCCTCCAATGGAGAAGGAACGCTGGAGGGCTCTGGGAACACAGGCTACGGTGAAGTTGATAGCCGGGTTGGCGGGCAAATTCATATACCGCCTTCCGCTGGCGCACCCCATCGGGGTGGCATCAAGGCTTCGGAGTCCGGATACAAGTGGGACGCCTCAAATCCTGGCATCGCCTCAAGCGCGGAGGATGCGGCCTGGCTAGAGCAGAACGGCTTTCCCGGCCCTGCCGTTGAGGCACACCTAAGAAGCATCCCGATGACGGAACTCAAGGCTCTGGCGGACATGGGGAACCAAGCAGCGACCGCCATCTACGCCTACCGAGCATCTACAGAGGGTGCGAGCAAGGTGGACGTTCTTAGGCTTCTCAATAAAAGTGCAAGTTCTGGATCGGTCTATGCCATTAAAACAGCCGGGGACATTTTTCTGACCGTTGATGGGTTTCGCGACCCGGTTATGGCAAGCGCCTATTACCGGCTTCAGGCCAGAGCAGGCGACCAAGCCGGATTTGCGCAGAACGCTTTGGTTCAAGGACAGCTTGCAGACGAACAGCGCTTGCGTGCAATGACACTTGAAGAAGCGTTGTGGCGGGACTCACGTCTCTCCGATGCATTTCCTGCCAGCGGGGATCCACGCCCGGGCTTCAGGGCATTCATAGACCAGGCTACTGAACCATCTGCCAATCAGGGAGGCTGACGGATCTTGATGAGGCGGCCGTTCGCTTAGGTGTAGTGCACACTCCCGTGAACAGTATCTCTCGCACGAAGCCTGCGATACGTTGTCGCCAAACACGGAGAGGTTGCTAGGTGCGTTAGCCCATGATCGGCGTCAGCGGAGCCCTCGAACATCCGGACCAGGCGCGTGGCTGCGCAGCCGTAGCGACGCAGAGTAGACTGCCTGCACAAGCGGGGGCTGCACGTGTTTCCCCGCGCCCTCCATCCAACGACGGGATCTAGCACTCCATGTCCAGCCATCGCTACGCCGTCTTCGGCCACCCCGTCGCCCACTCGCTGTCGCCGCGCATTCATGCAGCCTTCGCGCAGCAGGTGGGCATCCCGCTCGAGTACACGGCCATCGACACCGCGGCGCACGACTTCGTCGCCACGCTCGACCGCTTTGTCGGCGAAGGGGGATCAGGCGCGAACGTCACCCTGCCGCTGAAGGAGGCTGCTTTCGCGATCTGCGCGCATACCAGCGATCGCGCCCGGCGCGCCGGTGCGGTCAACACGCTGATCCGCAACGACGGCCAGTGGCATGGCGACAACACCGATGGCGTTGGGCTGGTGCGCGATCTCACCGACCGGCATGGCCTGGACCTGCGCGCCCGCCGTGCACTGCTGCTCGGCGCCGGTGGGGCCGCGCGCGGCGTCGCCCCCGCGCTGCTGGATGCGGGCATCAGCGAACTGATCATCGTCAACCGCACCGCGGAACGTGCGGACGCGCTGGCCGACGCGCTGGGCGAACCCGACCGCGCGCACTCGCGCTACTGGGACGACCTGCGCAACCTCGGCGACTTTTCGCTGATCGTCAACGCCACGTCGGCCGCGCGCCAGGACCAGGGCGAGTTCACCCTGCCGTTCGGCCTCGCCACGCCGCGCACGCTGGCGGTGGACCTCAACTATGGCGAAGCTGCGATTCCCTTCCTTGCCTGGGCGCGCGCCGCCGGCTGCCACGACGCGGTGGACGGGCTGGGCATGCTGGTCGAGCAGGCAGCGGAAGCCTTCGAACGCTGGCACGGCGTGCGACCGGAAACCGATGCGGTCTATGCGGCGTTGCGCGGCAAGGACAAAGTGCTGGTGACGGCGGATTGAGGACGCGTCCTTGCTGCGTTGTCTCACCTGTGCATGGCTGGTCCTACTCTCGTTCGCCGCGTGGGCGGGCGACGAGCGGACCGACGACGCACCGCTGAGCGATTGGGTCGAGATGCCGATTCCCGCCGAAACCCAGCGCGCTGATCGTCTTGTCTGGGAATACGCGGGCAACTACTCGCCGATCACTTGGCATGTGTCCCGCCGCGACGGCGTCACCATCGCCACCCGAGAGTCGTGCTCCTCCTCGGCTGCCGCCAGGCCATCGTTCCTGCCCTCTCCCGGAAAGCACGATGACGGGATCCTCGCCCAGCGCGTCGACGATGGCTGGCTGGTGGCGTTCAACATGGGCGAGTTCGGCGCGACGCTCTACTGGTACAGCGTCGACGGCGCGTCGCGCTACCAGATCTCTTCCGATCACATCGTGGCCTTCTTCCCATGGAAGGGCCAATGGCACGCTATCGAGGGCCTCGCCCATCTGGGGTCGTCGGACGGCACGCTTGTGGCGCTCGACAACTTCCAGGGCCAGTGGCGAGCGCAAGCAGTCATGACCCTGCCTGGCGCACCCTGCGCCGTGGCCGTCACCGACAACGACGACCTGCTGATCACGCTGTACGAGGCTCTGGTGCGCGTCGATGCGGCGTCCAATCTACATTTCCTCCTGACACCAGCACCTTGGAGCTTCTTCGGCCCCACCTCGTCGGCATGGGACGAACGCACGGGTGCCCTGCACATCGGCATGCGGCAGTACGTGGCCCGTTACGAACCGGCGACCTCGACGCTGACGATGCTCGCACCCTCGCCTTCGGACATCCATCGGCTTACGCCGGATGAAGAGCGTCGCATCCGCCGACAAGCCCTGCTGACAGGCGAGTGACGCCGCGCTGAAGGTCTTGATGGCTTTGCGATAAAGTGGACATCCATCGACGCGGAGTGATTCATGGACGGATTTTTCACCCAGATGCTGACCATGCTCGGCTATCAGCTGCCCGAACTGCTCGCTTGCGTGGCAAGCGCCGCGATGCTGGCGATGTGGGCACCCCCGGTGCCGGGACGCAAACTGGCGCTGGCCGGCATCGCGCTGATGCTGCTGACCACGCTGCTGCGTGGCGTGACGAGCGTTTGGCAGGCATGGGTGATCAACAGCGCCACCGACGGCTATGCCTCGCTGAGCGGGATGATGGGTTTGTTCAGCGCCTTCGGCATGCTGCTGGGCGTCATCTCCGCGGCCGGCCTGGTCATGCTGGCCTGGGGCGCCTGCAAGGCGATGCAGGCGGCGCGCGCGGCCTAGGCGATATCCGCATACACGGCGCTGAAAACGGAATAGCGCGGCGACACCCGGCGAGGACCCGCCGGGCTAGCATCGCGCCATGAAACGCTTCCTGCTGCTGGTCCTGCTCTGCCTCCCTGCCCCTGCCCTGCCCGCGTTCGCGCAGGGCCAGTTCAAGGTGCTGGTGGTCGCCATTCCCAACCGCTACCACCACGACTACGCCGTGGTGGCCAAGCCGCAGTTCGAACGCATGGCGCAGGTGCATGGGTTCGACCTGACCTGGTCATGGAACAGCACGCCCTTCGACGGCGACCTGTCGCCCTACGCCGCGATCGTGCTGCTCAACACGCCCGGCGACGAACTGAAAGGCGAGCAGCGCGGAAAGCTGGAAGCCTATGTGCGTAGTGGCGGCGGCGTGATGGCCGTGCACCGCGCACTGATCTTCAATCCGCCGGGCGACTGGCCCTGGTTCGAACGGCTGATCGGCCGCACCTTCCGCATCCATCCGATGGTGCAGACGGCCACCGTGCATGTGGAAGACCCCGCCTTCCCTGCCACGTTCGGCCTGCCATCGCGCTGGGTGTGGACGGACGAGTGGTACGAGTTCAACGCACCGGTCACGCGTGGTCTGCGCACCGTGCTCAGCGTGGACGAGGGCAGCTACGACCCGACCCGGATCTGGCCGGGCCAGACCGCCCACGGCATGGGCAAGGAGCACCCGGTCGCGTGGTACCACGTCTACGACGGAGGCCGCGTGTTCGTCACGTCGCTCGGACATACCCCTGCGCTGTACGACGAACCGCGCTACCTTGCGCACCTGTACGGCGGACTCTGGTGGACGGCGACCGGCAAAGGCATCGACGCGTCGCGCTGAGGCAGTGCCTCGCTCAGTGCGCGTCGACGCAGAGATCCAGCTGTTCGCACAGGAATGCGACCTGCGCCTCCTGCGTCTCCGGTCCGTCGTAAGGCCGCACCGTCCAACGCTCCTGCGCCTGCATCGCCTCACCGGGCTCGAGCGTGCGGAAGGGCGCATGCACTTCCATTTCCAGCAGACCGGCCTGCAGATCGAGTGCGTGGTCGAGATAGAGCTCGACCTGGCCCTGTTCGGGATGGATCGCCGAACGCGGCTGGTGCTCGAAGCGGATCACGAACGCCTGTCCATCGGCGAAGCCCGCCATCCAGCCCGCCGAAGGCTGCAGGAACACCTTGCCACGACGCAACGCCGCGTCGGGTGGCGCGGGCAGGAGCGAGAACACGCCACCCTCGATCCGCCAGGCCGGTGCGGTTTCTTCGGCTGCCTCAACGCGCACGTCGCGCGCATCGGCGACCGGCACGTAGACGCGCGTGGCGGCCGACGTCCGTGTGTTGAACCACAGGTCACGCGACAGAGGACGTTCGCGGATGTTGCGCGCGATCGCCGTCACGACAAGGGTGGATGGATCTGCGGGGTCGAACGCGAACGATTTGAGCAATCGCACGCCGGTGACCGGGCTGTCGACGCCCTCCAGCACCAGTCGCTCGGGCGAGCGCGCGACCACATGTGTGGTCGCGAATGCGAGGTACGGATCCGGCGGCCAGACCGCCTTCGCGGCGCGACGCGAGGAGTTCACGTCCTGGTCGGACCACCAGCCGCTCTGCGGCCCCAGCCACACGTCGTGGCCGAGATAGCCGATGTCATCGGCCTCCGGCGACACCGCCGGCGCGGGTTGCGACACGACCGGCTCGCCGATCTTGATCAGGTTGGGGCGACCTATGCGCCCGGCATGCAGCAGACGGCCACCCAGTGCGGGCGTGATCTCGACGACCATCTCCGTCGACTGCAGGCGGATGCGTTCGACCTCCGCCGCGTGCGCGAACCCGGTGGCCAGGCAGAGCGCGAGCAGGGGCGTGGCGAGCGTGCGCATGCGCGCGACTACAGCACGCCGTCGCGCTTGACCGCCAGGTAGCGCTCCACCAGCGCGCCCGGCAGTTCGTCGCTGGTGACGTCCAGCACCATGACCCGATGGCTGCGCAACGCGTCGTGCGCCGCCGTGCGCTGCTCCAGATAGCGCGCGACGGCGCCGGCATGGATCGCGCCCTGCAGGTCATGCACGTCGTTGTCCAGCGCATCGTCCAGCGAGGTCTCGCGCAGGCTGGCCACGCACACCAGGTGCCGCTTCTGCAGCAGGCGTACCGCAGCGAGCAGGTCGTCGATGTCCTCGTCGCGAACGTTGGTGACCAGCATCACCAGCGCGCGGCGGCGCTGGCGCAGGCTCAGCTCAGTGGCGGCGGCCAGGTAGTCGGTGGCCACCGGGCGTGGCTGCAGGTCGTAACTGGCGCGCAGCAGCGTGTCGATCGCGGCCATGCCGCGTTGCGGCGCGACCCAGCGGCTGTCGCCGCCGGCGGCGAACAGGCCCACGCCATCGCCCTGCCGCAGCGCCAGGTACGACACCACCAGCGACGCATTGAGCACGTGGTCGAAATGGCCCAGTTCGTCCTCGCGCGCCATCATCCGGCGACCGGTGTCGATCAGCATCACCAGCTGCTGGTTCTTCTCGTCCTGGTACTCGCGCGAGATCAGCTTGCGCGAGCGCGCCGTGGCCTTCCAGTCGACCTGGCGCAGGCTGTCGCCGACGCGGTACTCGCGCATCTGGTGGAAGTCGGTGCCTTCGCCACGTCGCCGCTTCAGGTGTGCGCCGACAAGCCGCGAGGCCTGTTCGGCACTGAACAGTGCAAAGCGCGTCAGCGGCGCGAAGTTGGGGTACACGCGCACCCGCTGCGGCGCACCGGTGACGCGCAACTGCCGCCACAGCGCCAGCGGCGAGCGCAGGCGCAGCTGCACGCCATCGAAATGCGCATCGCCGCGCGCCGCGGGACGCAGGCGATAGGTGATGCGGGTCGCCGACATCGGCGCCAGCGTCAGCTGACGCGGCAGGCCGGTCGACGGCCAGGCGCCCGGATGCAGGTCGAACACCTCCAGCCGCTGCCGCACCCGCGACTCGAACAGCAGTGCGACGTCGCGGTCGATGCCCAGCGGCAGCGCCTCAGGCACTTCGCGCACGATCTCCGGCGTGGGTCGGGTGCGCAGCCTCCAGGCATCCAGCCCCGCGATCACCAGCACCGTGGCGCCGACCAGCTGCCATTGCCACAGCGGCCAGCCGAGGAACGGCACGGCCAGGCCGGCCAGCCCCCAGCCTGCCATCAGCGCGACGAGCAGCGGCGCAGGCCTCATTTACGCGGCGCGTCTACTTTCGCCAGCAGCGCACGCAACGCATCGTCCGGCGACTGCCCTTCGATCTGCAGTTCGGGGGCGAGGGTGATGCGATGGCGGAGCGCCGGGCGGGCGATGTCGCGCACGTCGTCCGGCGTGACGAAATCGCGCCCCTGCAGCACCGCCTGCGCGCGTGCCGCGCGCACCAGTGCGATGCTGCCGCGCGGACCCGCGCCCAGCGCGATGCCCGGCCACTTGCGGGTGGCGGCGACGATGCGCACCGCGTAGTCGATCACTTCCGGATCCACGCGCACGGCCGCGGTCTCGCGCTGCATGGCCGCGATATCGGCGGCGCCCACGACGCGCTTGACCTGCGACAGATCGAAGTCGGCGGCGGTGCGGCCGGTGGTGATCGCGTCGACCATGCGCTTCTCGTCGTCCAGCGCGGGGTAGTCGATCAGCACTTTCAGCAGGAAGCGGTCGAGCTGTGCTTCCGGCAGCGGGTACGTGCCTTCCTGTTCCACCGGGTTCTGCGTGGCCAGCGCGATGAAGGGCGGCGACAGCTCGAACGATTTGCCTTCGATGGTCACCTGGCCTTCCTGCATCACTTCCAGCAGGGCCGACTGCGTCTTCGCGGGTGCGCGGTTGATTTCGTCGGCCAGCAGGATATTGGTGAACACCGGACCGCGTCGGATCTGGAAACTCTCGGTCTTCGGGTCGTACACCGCGTGGCCGCTGACATCGCTGGGCATCAGGTCGGACGTGAACTGCACGCGCGCGTAGCTCAGCTCCAGCGCCTGCGCCAGCGCGCGGACCAGCAGCGTCTTGCCGAGGCCGGGCACGCCCTCGATGAGTACGTGGCCGCCGGCCAGCAGTGCGATCAGGATCTGGTCCAGCACGTCGGGCTGGCCAATGAAGGCCTTGGACACTTCCTCGCGCACGGCCTCGACGCGCTGGGACAGCGCGTTGCCGGGCGTCGGCGGAAGCGCGGGCGGCGCGGCGGCGGTCTCGTCGTTCATAGGCGGTTTCTCAGTTGGATCAGCAGGGAGATGCGGTCACGGAATGCCTGCCGGTCGTGCGAGGCAGGAACATTGAGGGCGGTGCGGATGCGCTCGGCGGGCTGGCCGGTGCGCTCGGCGATGGCAACGATCTGCGGCTCGCCGGTGAGTGCGGCGGCGACCGGATCGCGGCGGCGCAGGCGCGCGAGGAAGGCCTGCCGCACGGCGGCATACAGCATGACGCCGCGGCCATAACGATAGAGATGCTCGCCGCTGGCGCGCACATGCTCGAGCAACGAACGGCGCTCGCCGGCGGGCGACGGCAACGCCGGGCCGAACCGCTGCATGCGCATCCACAGCCAGGCCGCGAGCGCGAGCAGCAGCGGCGCCCACACCATCCAGCCGTGCAGGTACAGCGTGCGCCACAGCGACGGCATCTCGGCCGCATAGACCAGGTGCATGGTGCCCTGGCGATAGTTGGGGGCCAGCACCTGCCGCGCGAGCGCGCGGTGCGGGCCATCGCGCAGGCCACCGTTCGGCGGCGCGTCCAGCGCTTCCTGCATGAAGCCGCGCGCGCCCGTATTGGCGAGGAAATCGAAATCGGCCAGCACGTCGACGTGACCCTTCCCCACGGCGAGGCGGGCATAGACGTAGCCGCCCTGCAGGTCGCCCCACGCCAGTTCGGGCACCACCTGGTCGAAGGCGAAGCGGCGGCCGCGGCAGAACTCCACGTGATGATCCTCGCCTTCCACCTGGAAGTCCTCGCATGACGGCGTCTCGTCCACCAGCCATGCCGACAGCAGGTCCAGCATCACCGATTGCGGTGCATCCTCCCCCGCGGTGTCTTCGCCCGGCGAGTACAGCGGCGTCCGGATCAGCAGATGGCCACCGTCCTCCACCCAGGCAAGCAGCCGCTCGGCCTCCGGCGGCGACAGCGCGCGTGGATCGTTGAACAGCAGCAGCGTGTCGCTGCGTCCGAGTGCGTTGTCGTCCAGCATCAGCCGCTGGCGCGCGTTGACCTTCACGCCGTCGGCTTCCAGTGTTTTCGCCAGCGCGTACAACGGGTTGTACGCGGCCTCGCCGGAGGGCGGCAGATGCAGCGTCTTGTCGACGCGATGGAACGTGTGCCGGAACCACGCGCCGAGCAGCGCCAGCACCACCAGCAGGAGGAGCACGCCCGCGCCCACCACGCGACCATTGCGGCGCGCGGCGGTCATGCGGCCCACCCGTAACGCTGCTGCAGCTCGCCGACCAGCGCATCGAACTCGTCGTCGCCAGGCAGCCGTTCGCCGTAAGCCGCGTACTGCCAGATGCGCACGATGCGCGCGAAGACCTGGCGATCCTCCGCCTGCGGCATGCGTCGCGACGCGCGCAGGCATTCGGCTTCGGTCGCACCCGGCGGCAGCACGATGTCGGCGCGCTGGCTCATGCTGTCCACGCTTGCCCGGTAGAGCAGCGCCAGCGCATGGCGCGGACGACCGTCGCGCCACAGGGCGCGCGCCGCGGTGCCGATGTCGTCGGGCAGCGCCTCCGGCAACACCAGGGCATCGGTCTGCGGGGCTTCCGGCGCAAACGCCGCAGGCCGGGCGATACCGCGCATCCACGGCCACCAGTAGCGCACGGTGACCAGCAGGGCCAGCACCAGCACGCCGACCACGATCCACAAGCCCCATTCACCGATGAACGCCAACACTGCGCCGATGCCACCGAGCAGGGCGCTGTCGGGATTCCGTGCCTGCTCGGGCTTCTTATCGGCAGGGTTGCGGCGCTCCCAACCGGACTGCACGTGCTCGCGGCCGAGCAACGGATCGCGATAGGCCTCGTCAGCGGCCTTGCGGAAGGCACGATCGTCGACGCGCTGGTCGCCGAACACGATCGGCAGGGTCGGCGGCGTCGGCTTCCCTTCGTCCTCTTCCGCGTCCTCCGCGGTGGGCGCCGACGCGACCGGCGGCGCACCGTGACGCTCCTGCGCATCCGCGACGCCGCTCATGCTCATGCCCACTGCGACGACCAGCACGAGCGGTGCGGCCGCGGCCAGTCGCGCGCGCAGCTTGCGGAACACGATCTCCAGATCCCAGGCCTCGATCTGCGTGCGCCGGTTGAGGTACAGGCCGAAGCCGGCGCCGACGTAGAACGGTTCGACCACGCTGATCGCGGCCCAGACCAGCACGTTCCACGCCAGCTCCAGCCAGACCGGCCATTCGATGGCCACTATCCGGAATGCCGCCTGCATGCTGTCCGGCAGCAGGTCCTGCGGCAGGTACATCACCACGGCCAGGACGCCGCCCAGCACCAGGGCACCCTGGAACAGCAGGCAGATCCAGGTCAGCAGAATTGCCGTGCCGTAGGCCTGACCGCCCAGCACGCGGCGACGCTGGCGCAGGCGCTCGCCCTGCACGCCTTCCAGCAGGTCGATCGGCATATACAGCGAGCGCACCGGACTGAGGCGGCGCCAGGTGAGCAGGTGCGGCAGCGTGCGCAAACCCCATCCCAGCTGCGCACGCAGGGTTTCGCGCGTGCCCGGCACGCTGCCGAACACCGCGCGCGACATGACGTACAGCGGGATGCGGTCGAACGCCGGCTTCAGCCACCACATCACCAGCGCGGCCAGCCAGAACTGGTCGATCCACCAGGCGCCCAGGTTCAGCAGCGCGAACACCGGCAGCGTCAGCCACAGCCACGGCTTCCAGATGGCGCCGGCATGCCGGCGCACCAGCGCCATGCCGAGCTCGATGGCCTCCCAGTCCGAGCGCGCACGCAGGCGGACGGTGAGCTGTTCAATCCTCATCGGCCACCCCGCGTCCGGCGACGCCCAGCCACACCGCCACCAGCGTCCACAGCACGCCGGACACGCTGTACTTCACCGCGGCCGGAATCGACTGCGTCGACGACCAGAAGGCTTCGATGAACGCCGCCACCAGCAGCATGAAGGCCACGCCCAGGCACAGCTTTGCGCCCTTCACGCCGGCGACGGCCAACGCATCTATTCGGCTTCGCTGTCCCGGAGCCACCAGGCTCAGGCCGAGGCGAAGTCCGGCGCCGCCCGCCAGCACGATGGCCGTCAGTTCGAACGGCGCGTGCCCGCACACGAAACGCCACAGCGGATCGCCGTAACCGATCTGCTGCAGATGGCCGAACACGGTGCCGATGCCGATGCCGTTGACGATCAGCACGACCAGCGCACCGATGCCTGCCACCAGTCCCCCGGCAAAGGTCTTCAGGCCGATGCTGATGTTGTTCCAGATGTAGAGGCCGAACATCTGCCAGTCGCTGCCGCTCTCGCGGCCGAGCGCATGACTCGGGTCGCTGGGGTCGTACATGCGTTCGTACATCGCCACCTGCTCGGGCGACGCGATGCTGTACACCAGCTCCGGCCGGAACTGCAGCAGCACGAACATCAGCACCAGCGGGAACACGAACACCGCCGCCGCCACCCACATGCAGCCGGCCTCGCTGCGTACCAGCCGCGGGAACTCCGCCAGCAGGAAGCGCACCGCACGCTGCCAGCGCGGCGGCGGCGTGCGGTACAGCACACCATGCCCGCCCTGCATCAGCGCCTGCAGGCGATCCACCACCATCGGGCTGTAACCGCGGCGGCGCGCCAGCGCGAGATGCTGGCAGATGCGCCGGTAGCGCGCCGGCACGTCCTCGTCGGTCAGCTCGCCGGCGTTGCGCTCGCGACGGGCGCGCCGCGCGTTGTCGCCGCGCGCATGCAGCCACGATTCGAAGGCGAGCCATTCCGCCTGGTGGCGGGCGACGAACTGTTCCTGCCTCATCGACGCCCCAACAGCCAGTTGGCCATGCCGTACAGCCGCTGCACGCCCGCCTGCCCCTGGGCGGCGGTGATCGGCTGGGCGAGATTGGCCAGTTCCTCCTGGCGCGAGGCCGTCAGCTGCGGCGCGCGCTCGCCGAACGCGACGATCGCGCCCTGTTCTTCCGGCAGCAGTTGCGCCGGGGGCACGAATACCGTGTTGACCGGCGCGGGCACATGGCTGGGCTCGCGTTCGACATGCACGACCAGCGTGCCGGCCACCATGTCGCCGAGCCGGCGTGCGTAAGGATCGGCCAGGCAGGCGACCAGCCCGGTCGCGTAGCCGAAGGGCAGCATGTCGACGGTCCGCAGCAGATTGCGCGTGATCGCCGCCAGCCAGCCTACCGGCGCGCCATCGGCCGCCACCACGCGCAACCCCAGCGCCTTCTTGCCGGGCGTCTGTCCGCGCCAGACCGATTCCAGCACGATCGGATAAGCCCAGAACAGCAGGAACATCACGATCAGGTGCAGGCCCTCGCCCACTTTCCCCAGTAGGGTGAGGAATATCGCCATGACCATGACGATGCCGAGGCGGATCGCCAGGTCGATGCCCCATGCCAACGCGCGCGGCACCGGTCCGGCGGCCGGCAGGTGCAGGCCGACGCCTTCGGGCGTGACCACTTCGCGGTAGGTATCCAGCATCAGGCCTGCACCACGATCGTGTCGGCCATCCGGTCGTGCAGGCAGCGGCGATCCTCGCTGAAGATCATCAGGGGATCGATCAACGAGAACAGATGCCCGATGCAGGGAATGGCGCTGATGATCATCGGAATGACATAGCGCAGGCCCAGCAGTCGGGCGGCGCCGCACCGCGTGCCGTCGGGGCGGACCACGCGCAGGCCGAACCAGCGTTTCGCAAGCGTTTGTCCGTCGCGCACCAGCAGGACGATATTGAGGATGACCAGCGCGATGCCCAGCGGCGTCCCGATCCAGGCCGCGGGCACCAGCACCTCCGTCCACCGGGACAGGTCTTCCAGCAGAAGCAGATAGGCCGGCAACAGCAGGATCGTGATCATCAGGTTGTCCACGATCACCGCGCCCAGCCGCACCGCACGGCTGCCCGGCACCAGCGGCGCCGTGCCGGCCGGAATCTCGGCGATGGGCGCGGGTGCGGCATACGGATTGGCGTGCTGGTTGGCGCTTTCCATGCGTGATCCCCTGTACCCCGCGACTTTAGCCGCGAACGCCATCCTTGCCCAGCCACGACAGGCCCTACACTGCGCGTCATCGTGAATACCGCCTTCTCCTGTCGATCCGGTTGCGCCGCCTGCTGTACCGCGCCGTCGATCACCTCGCCGATCCCGGGCATGCCGCAGGGCAAGCCGGCCGGTGTGCCATGCGTGCAGCTGGACGAAGCCTTGCGCTGCCGGCTGTTTGGCAAGCCCGAGCGCCCGGCGTTCTGCGGCACGCTGAAGCCCGGCGCCGACATGTGCGGCGCCAGCTGGCAGGACGCGATGGCGCTGCTGGCCGCGCTCGAACGCGCCACCGCCCCGGTCACCGCTTCCCCTCCCTAGGAGACGCCGCATGCAGCGGATCTGGAACCTGATCCTCGCCGTGGCGATCGCCGCCACCGTGATCGCCCAGCTGGTACTGCTGCTCGCGGGCGGCGCGGACGTGAACACCGCGCCCTCCGCGGCACCGGTGCCGCTACCGACACGGCTGCTGCGCTTCTTCAGCTACTTCACCGTGCAAAGCAATCTGCTGGTGCTTGCCGCGGCGATCACCCTGGTCATCGATCCGCAACGCGACGGCAAATTCTGGCGCGTACTGCGGCTGGATGGACTGCTGGGCATCGCAGTGACGGGCGTGGTGTCCGCGACGTTGCTGGCGGGACTGATCCATCCGGTCGGCATCGGCGTGTGGATCAATGCCGGCTTCCACCAGTTCTCGCCGGTGTGGACGCTGGTCGGCTGGCTGCTGCTGGGTCCGCGACCGCGGGTGGACATGGGCACCATCGCGCTCGCTTTCATCTGGCCGACGGCATGGCTGGCCTACACGATGGTGCACGGCGCACTGACGGGCTGGTACCCGTATCCCTTCCTCAATGCGGACAAGCTGGGCTACGGACAGGTCAGCATCACGCTGGTGGTCATCCTGGCCGCCGCGCTCGCCACCGCGTTCGCGTTCCATGTGCTGGAACGGTGGCTGCCGCCGTCGCGCACGCGCTGACCCGCGCTACGCCACCTGGGTGGAAATCCACCAGGTGGTGCCGCCGGCATCGCGGAAGCCGCCGCGGCGATCACCGTCGCCTTTCTCTCCCGGCGCCTGCACACGCTCCGCGCCCGCTTCCAGTGCGCGCGCCCAGGTCGCATCGACGTCGGGTACATAGAGATGTACGTGGCTGGCGATGGGCGGCCACCCATCCATGCGGTCGGCCAGCATCAGCACGGTGTCGTCGATACGGACTTCCGCGTGCCCCAGCCGGTCGCCCATGGGATGCATCCGCAGCGGCTCGGCACCGAACACGGTCTTGAGGAAATCGATCGTGCGCTGCGCGCCATCGACCACGAGATACGGGGCCACCGAGGTGTAGCCGTCCGGTTTCCAGGCCATGTGTTTCTCCCAGGCGGCGCGGGGCGCGCCGCCGGCCATCATGCCGTCGGGGATGTTGGCGACAGGTAACGGTCTTTCAGCTTGACGTAGTGGCCGGCCGAGTAATGCAGGCTCTCGATTTCCTTGTCGGTGAGCTTGCGTGCGAAGCGGGCGGGATTGCCCAGCCACAGCTCGGCTTCACCGACCACCTTGCCCGGACCCAGCACCGCACCGGCACCGAGGAAACCGTACTTTTTCACCGTCGCACCGTCGAGGATGCAGGCGCCCATGCCGATCAGGCAGAGGTCCTCGACAGTGCAGGCATGGATGATGGTGCCGTGGCCGATGGTGACGTCGGCGCCGATCAGCGTGGGATAGCCGGCCTTGTTGTACGGACTGTGGTGGCTGACGTGGACGATGGTGCCGTCCTGCACGTTGGTGCGCGCACCGACCCGGATGAAGTTGACGTCGCCGCGCAGGATGGTGCCCGGCCAGACGGAGACGTCTTCGGCCAGTTCGACATCGCCGATCACCGTGGCGGCGGGGTCGACATAGACACGCGGCCCGAGGACGGGAAAGCGGTCAAGGTAGGGGCGCAGGGCGGTCATCTTCGTATCCATGCCGGGATTGTAGTGCGCCGGCCCGAAAGGGAAGGCATACACTCGGCCCATGACGACCTTCCCGCACGCCGCCACGACCGCCGCCAATGCGGCCATCACCGCTGCCAACGCCGCGATCGCGGCGGCGACGACGGACGATGCCTCCGCTCCCGCCAGCAACGCACCCGAGCCCGACGGCGATACGCCGGTAGCCGACCTGGCCCCCACGCTGCAGCGACTGCGTGAGGCCTGGCAGGCGCGCAAGCCCGACTACGCGCAGCGTCGCGACGACCTCCAGCGGCTGCGCGATGCGCTGAAGCGGCGACTGCCGGAGATGGCCGACACCATCGCCGCCGATTTCGGCCACCGCTCGCGCCATGAAACGCTGATCGCCGACGGCATGACGGTGCTCAACGAGATCGACCACCTTGCCTCGCACCTGCGTCGCTGGATGAAACCGAAGCGTGTCGGCGTCGGCTGGCGCTTCTGGCCGGCGCGCGCCGAGATCCGGCAGGCACCGGTGGGCGTGGTCGGCGTGATCGCGCCGTGGAATTACCCGGTCAACCTGGCGCTGATTCCGCTGGCGACCGCGATCGCCGCCGGCAACCATGTCTATCTGAAGCCTTCGGAACACACGCCGCGCACGACCGCCTTCCTGCGCTCGCTGCTGGCCGAGGTCTTCCCGCCGGAACGCATCAGCGTCGCCGCCGGTGGTGCCGAGGTGGCGGGCGCGTTCGCCGCATTGCCGTTCGACCACCTGGTGTTCACCGGCTCCACCGCGGTCGGCCGCAAGGTGATGGCCGCCGCCGCGCCGAACCTGACGCCGTTGACGCTGGAGTTGGGCGGCAAGTCGCCGGCCATCGTCTGCGACGATTTCCCCGTGAACCAGGCGGCGGCGCGACTGGCGACCGGCAAGTGGTTCAACGGCGGGCAGACCTGCATCGCGCCGGACTACGTGCTCCTGGTCGGCCCGCAACGCCGTGACGCGCTGGTGCAGGCGTTGCGGGACGAGGTCGCTGCACGCTACGGCGATCTGTCCGACGCCGGCGACTTCACCCGCATCATCAACGACGGCCAGTTCGCGCGCCTGGACGGCTACTTGGACGACGCGCGCCAGCGCGGCCATGAGGTCATCCCGCTCGCGGCGAAGCACGACCGCGCGCAGCGCCTGTTCGCACCGACCGTGGTGATCGAGCCGGGCGACGACGCGAAAGTGATGCAGGACGAGATCTTCGGCCCGATCCTGCCGATCCGCACGGTCGGCTCGCTGGACGAAGCGCTGGCCTACGTCAACGCGCACGACCGGCCGCTGGCGTTGTACCCCTTCAGCCACGACCGCGCGCGGGTGGAGAAGATCCTGCGCACGACGCTGGCCGGCGGTGTGACCGTCAACGACACGGTGCTGCACTTCGGCATCAACGCACTGCCGTTCGGCGGCATCGGCCCCAGCGGCATGGGCGCGTACCACGGTCGCTCGGGGTTCGATGCGATGAGCAAGGCGCTGCCGGTGCTGTGGCAGCCGCGCCGCGCCGGCAGCGACCTGCTGAAGCCGCCGTACTCGAAGGTCGCGCGGTTCATCGATTTCATCATCCGCTAGCCACGCATGCGCAAGCTCCTCCGCAGCAGCACCCGCACTGACCTGCGCGTCTACATGTTGTTGCTGGTCGGCGGCATGTTCGTATACGCCGGCCTGACCGTGGACCCTGCCAGCAACTGCGACCCCAGTGGGCGCGAGTGCGCCCCTTGGCTGGTACCGGTGGTCTTCGTGATGGGTTTCGTGTTTGCCGGCACCGCGCTGGCGATGCTGGTGCATGTGCGTCGCTGGGGCAGCCGACTGGATCTGGATACTCGCACGCTGTGGTGGTGGGACGACGAGATCGCTCCTGGCGAACACGCGATTACGCTGGACCGGATCGCGAGGATCCGCGTGCAACGCCCGGAGGAGAGCGACGACCGCGTTTTCCTCTACGACCACGATGGCGCGCTGCTGCGCTTCCCGTCCGAGCGTGGCGTCCCCTACGATGCGATCCAGTGGGCCAAGGACCTGGCCACGCACTTCCCGCATATCCGGGTGGACGTGGAAGGCGGCTGAGCCGCAGCGCCACTCCAGGTCGAAAGCCGCTCCGCCCGTTCGTCGTACGGGATAACACGCTGCTGACGGACTCCCATGTCGATCTCTTCCGTACCTGCCAAAGCCACCCGCCGCGAATGGATCGGGCTGGCGATCATCGCCCTGCCCTGCATGGTCTACGCGATGGACCTGACCGTGCTGAACCTGGCGCTGCCGGCCATCAGCGCCGAGCTGGACCCCAGCGCCAGCCAGTTGCTGTGGATCGTCGATGTCTACGGCTTCCTGGTCGCGGGCTTCCTGATCACGATGGGCACGCTGGGCGACCGCATTGGTCGGCGCAAGCTGTTGCTGATCGGCGCGGCCGCGTTCGCCGCGGCATCGGTCCTGGCCGCGTTCTCGCGCAGCGCGGAAATGTTGATCGCGATGCGCGCGCTGCTGGGCGTGGCCGGCGCCACCCTGGCGCCCTCGACGATGTCGCTGATCCGCAACATGTTCCATGACGAGCACGAACGGCAGTTCGCGATCGGCGTGTGGATCGCGGCGTTCTCGGTGGGCGGTGCCATCGGGCCGCTGGTCGGCGGCCTGCTGCTGCAATGGTGGTGGTGGGGCGCAGCCTTCCTGGCGGCGGTGCCGGTGATGGTGCTGCTGCTGGTACTGGGTCCGAAGCTGCTCCCCGAATACCGCGATCCCGACGCCGGCAAACTCGATCCACTCAGCATGGTGCAGTCGCTGTTCGCGGTGCTCGCAGGCGTGTACGGCCTGAAGCGCATCGCCGAGTACGGCATCGATCCGCGCGGCATCGCCGTACTGCTGGTCGGTATTGCGCTGGGCGTACTGTTCGTGCGGCGACAGAAGCACCTGCCCTATCCCTTCCTCGACGTGACCCTGTTCCAACGGCCCGCGTTTTCCGCCGCCATCGTCGCCTACGCGCTGGCGGGCCTGTCGATGATGGGCGTGTACATCTTCATGACCCAGTACCTGCAACTGGTGCTGGGCCTGACGCCGCTGCAGGCCGGGATCGCGACGATTCCGTGGTCGCTGTGCTTCACCGTCGGGTCGCTGCTGGCACCGCGGCTGGCCCGGCACTGGGGCGCGCGACGGGTGATGGTGCGCGGGCTGCTGTTCGCCGCGCTCGGTTTCGGCATCACCGCGCTGGTGGCGCCACCGTACGGACTGTGGATCCTGATCGCCGGCATGCTGGCGATGAGCCTGGGCATGGCGCCGGTGTTCACCGTCGGCAACGAACTGATCATCACCACCGCGCCGCCGGAGCGCGCAGGTGCGGCATCGGCGCTCGCCGAGACCAGCGCCGAACTCAGCGGTGCGCTGGGCATCGCCGTGCTCGGCAGCGCCGGCATGCTGGCTTACCGGTTGTGGCTGGACCCCGCCCTGCCCGCGACGCTGGGCGAGGCCGATGCCGTGCGTGCGCTGTCGACGCTGGGGGGCGCGGTGACGGTCGCCGGCGAGCTCGGCGGCACGGCGGGCACGGTCGTCGCCGACACCGCGCGCACCGCCTTCACCGGTGCCATGCGCGCCATCGCGGTGTTCGGCATGGCGATGATGCTGCTGGCCGCGTGGATGGCCGCGCGGCTGATGCGCGACGGCGAGGGAGCGGGTCATGCGGTGACGATGGCGGCCGACGCGGACGGCTGATTCCGATGACCTCCGCCGCATGCGGAGGACGCGATTCAGTTGTGTGACGACTCATTCATCGTCATACTTCACGCGTTCAGCCAGCACTCGACCGTCTCTCCCGGTCCCGCCAGCGATTCACCGTCTGACAGGACCCGCACATGAGACTGGCGCCCCTCTTCGCCGGCATTTTCGCCTGCGTCTTCGCCGCATCGGCTTCGGCCCACACGCCCTACCTTGCTCCCAGCACGTTCGCGCCACGCGCGGGCGACACCGTCGCGCTGGATGCCGCGTTCGCCGAGACCTTCTTCGTTCCTGAAACGGTCTTCGACAACAGCCGCTTCACCGTCATCGGTCCCGACGGCAAGGAAGCCGCGCTCGACAGCGTGCAATTGCTGAAAGTCCGCGCGGTGGCCGAGCACACGCTGCCGAAGGGCACGACCGGTACCTACCGCTTCAGCACCGGGCCGCGCCTGGGCGCGCTGTTCCGCACCTGGGAACTCAACGGCAAGCAGGAAAGCTCGCGCGATCCCGCGGCGAAGATCCCGGCGGGTGCGAAGGTGATCTCGAACTTCCAGTCGCTGACGCTGGCTGAAACCTACGTCACCGTCGGAGAACCCGGGCAGGCCGCATTGCAGCCGCGCGGCAAGGGCATCGAACTGGTGCCGGTCACCCACCCCAACGATCTGTTCGTCGGCGAGACGTTCGATTTCACCGTGCAGTACGACGGCAAGCCGTTGGCCGACCAGAAAGTGGAAGTCACCGAAGCGGTGTGGACCTCGGACCGCAAGCCGCAGGTGGTGACGGTGCTGACCGACGCGCAGGGCAAGGCCAGCATCAAGCTGGAACGCGCCGGTACCTGGCTCGCGCTGACGCGCTATCGCACCAAGGCCCCGGCCGGCGGGCCGGTCGACGAATACAGCAACAGCTACACGCTGACGTTCCGCGTGCTGGAACAGTAACCCCCCACTTCACCGGAGACCTCCATGAAACCTGGCCTGCTCGCCAGCGCGTGCACATGCGCGCTGCTGTCCGCCCCCGCCTTCGCCCAGCAAGGGCCCGCGCCGCGTCCGCTCGTCGGCGGCCATGGCAACAACATCACCGCCTTCATCGCGCAGCATGACGCGAACGCCGATGGCCGCCTGACGTGGGAGGAGTTCGACGCCTTCCGCCGCGACCGTTTCGACGCCACCGACGCCAATGGCGACGGCACCGTCGACGTGGAGGAGTACGTGCAGGAGTTCGAGGACCGCATGCGCGAGGAGATGGAACAGGGTCGGGGCGAACAGGTCGAGCAGACCCGGCGTCGCTTCGCGGCGCTGGACCCCGACAAGGACGGCCACGTCTCGCGTGCCGAGTTCGACGCGTCCGGCGAACGCGTCTGGACGGAGGGGCAGAAGGCCCTGGCGGGCAGCAAGGACGCCAAGGACGGTGACGCGAAGACCGAGGCCGCTGCCGAACGATTCGACCGCCGCCCCAACCGCCTGGCACTGCCCAGCAGCCATACAGCCGAAGGCTTTCTGGCGCTGTACGACGGCAACGGCGACGGCAAGGTGGAGCGCAGCGAGTTCGACCAGGCGCGCACCACGCAGTTCACGCGCACCGACACCAACGGTGACGGGCGCCTGGGCCGGGACGAGTACCTGGCCGAGTACGAGGACCGCCTCGATCGCCACATCGCCACGCAGACCGGCGGCTCGGACAAGCAGACGCGTGTGCGCTTCGGCGCGCTGGACACCGACAAGGACGGCAAGATGACGTTCGCCGAGTACCAGGTGTCGGGCAAGCGCACGTTCGATGCGGCAGACCGCAACCACGACGGCGTGGTCGATGCTGCGGACGCCAAGCTGCCGCCCCCGCCGCGTACAGAGCGGCCTGCCGCGAACTGAGGCGGAAGATCGCATGGGGATGCGAGTGTCGATGAGGCTCCAGGGGATGGGCCTGTGGCTGGCTCTGGTCAGCCCAGGCCTCATGGCCGCACCGGTGCAGGTGCAGCGCGAGGGCGTACTGGGCACGTCGTTCGAGATGCAGGTCGACGGCGGTGGCGCACGCGGCGCACGCGCGGTCGATGCCGCGCTGGACGAAATCGCCCGGCTCGAACAGCAGCTCAGCACTTGGCGCGATGACAGTGCGTTGTCGCACTACAACGACGGCCACCTGCGCACCGAGCGGCTGCCTGACGCCGTTGCAGGCGTGCTGGCGGCATGCGAGCGCTGGCGGATCGAGACGGACGGTGCTTTCAGCTGCCGTCTCGGCGGCCTGATCGCGCAATGGCGCCAGGCGGACGCGAGCGATCAGTTGCCCGAACGGGCGGCGCTGCGTCGTCAGGCACGCGCACTGTCGGCCTTGCCCGCCCCCACGGACGGCCCGCTGGATCCGGCTGCCGGCCTGCGCTTCGATGTCGACGGCATCGCCAAGGGCTACATTCTGGATCGCGCGCTCGCGAGCGCCCGGCGCGCTGCACCGAAGGCCTCCGGCATCCGCATCGATATCGGCGGCGACGCCGTCTACTGGGGTCATCCGGAAAACCGTGACGCTTGGCGCGTCGACGTCGCCGACCCGAAGCAGCCCATCGACAACCAGCCCGGCATCGCGCACGTGCGACTGGCCTCGCAAGCCATCGCGGCGAGTGGCCATCACAGTCGCGGCTACGCCATCGGGCGGCGGCACCTGAGCCACATCCTCGATCCGCAGGACGGCTGGCCCGTGAGCTACGCGCCGACTGCCACCGTCATCGCCACGGACGCCGCCACCGCCGACGCACTGGCGACCGCCCTCAGCGTGATGCCGATCCGCGAGGGCATTGCCCTGGTGGATCGCATCGACGGCGCCGCCGCCCTGGTGGTGTCGGACGCCGGGATTCCGTTTGCATCGGCGCGCTGGCCGGCAGCTCTGGTGAAGGACGAGGCCGCGCCTTCGCCTGCCGTCCCGACCGTCGTCATCGACTATGAAATCCCCGCGATCAAGGCAGACCGCTACCGCAAGCCCTATCTCGCGGTGTGGATCGAACGCGAGGACGGACGCGCGGTGCGTCAGCTGCATGTCCTGGGCGACCGCTCGCGCTGGTTGAGCGAACTGCCGCGCTGGTGGCGTCACTACGGCCGCAACGATCCGGCCGGCGCCCTCGGCATTGCGCGCCCGACCCGTGCAGCCGGTCACTACACCCTGGCGTGGGATGGCCGCGACGACCGTGGCGAACCGATGCCGGCCGGACGCTACGTATTGCGGGTTGAAGCCGCACGCGAGCACGGCGGACACGAAGACATCGCGCTGCCCTTCCCGCTGGGCGGCGGCGCCTCGCCCCTGCAGCACCAGGGTACGACCGAAATCGGCCGCCTGCTGCTGCGCTACGACAAGACGTAGCCGCTTTTCCTTCTCAACGGCGCGATCCCGCGCCATCCCAGCGACGTACTTCCGCCATCGCGGCCGCAGCCAGGATTGGAGCGCTCCCATCGAAGCGCATGTTATTTCCTGACTGTGGAGTCACACCATGAAGTTGTCCCCCCACCTGCTGGCGCTGGCCATCGCGTCGTGCCTGTCGCTGCCCGCCCACGCGGATACGCCCGCCGACCCGAATGGCGCGCAGACGCTGGATACCATCGAGGTCAAGGCCCAGCGTGAGCGCCAGCAGTCCACCAACCAGAACGTCACCACCCTGAGCAGCAAGGATCTGCAGCAGCAGGGTGCGCAGAGCATGGAAGATGCGATCCGCTACGTGCCGGGCGTCGAAATGGTCGACCTGGGCCGCGCAGGCTTCAACGGCTTCAACATCCGTGGCCTGGAAGCCGACCGCGTCTCCATCACGCTCGACGGCCTGAGCTTCCCGCAGAGCATGGACCCCGGCACCTACCAGCCCTATGAGTTCTTCCGCTCGGGTCGTGGCAGCGTCGACATGGAAGCCGTGAAGAGCGTCGAGATCATCAAGGGCGCCGACGCGATCACCGCCGGCAGCGGCGCGCTGAGCGGTGCGGTGATGTTCACCACCAAGGATCCATCCGACTTCCTCGCGCCCACCGGCAACGACACCGCGGGTGCGATCAAGTACGCGTACACCGGCAGCAACGACGAGAGCGCCGGCACGCTGACCTTCGCCAACCGCACCGGCCGGTTCGAATCGCTGCTGGTCTATACCAAGCGCGAAGGCCACGAAACCGAATCGTTCTACGACACCACGATCAACCGCATGGGCCCGGGCCGTCGCACGCCGGATCCCATCGATCGCGAAAGCGACAACCTGCTGGCCAAGGCGAATTTCCTGATCAGCGACACGCAGACGTTCGGCCTGATCTACGAGCGCGCGCGCACCACCGGCCATGTGAACAACTGGACCCGCAGCGACGGTACGGGTTCGTACTACGAGCGTTCCGCGGTGGACCGCAGCGATCGCGACCGCTATGGCGTGAAGTACACGTGGAAGGCCGGCGTGGCGGCTTTCGACACGCTGGAAGCGACGGTCGACCGCCAGGAGAACTACATCCAGGGCCAGACCAACGTGCTGGTCGCCAGCGGCATGTCAGGCAACACGCGCTGCTCGGTGACGGCGCTGTGTTCGCGACAGGAGTTCCGCTGGGACACGCAGGAGCGCGACCGCGCCGCCGTGGACCTGGACAAGTCGTTCGAAACCGGCGGCGTGCGCCACGCACTGGTCTACGGTGCGGCCTGGCAGCAGGCGGACATCGACTGGAACTCGGTCGACTCGCGCTGGAACAACGCGGGCCAGCTGGTCAGCCGCGATACCGATCCCTCGCTGTGGCCGAATACCCGCGAGACGTCCTGGACGGTCTACGCCCGCGACAAGATCCGCCTGCTGGAAGATCGCCTGACGCTCACCGGCGGACTGCGCTACGACAGCTACAAGTACACGCCGAAGGCGCGCCCCGGCTCGGACGGCGATTCCGGCTACACGGACGGCGGCGGCAGCGTCGGCGTGTCCGAATTCCGTTCGCCGACCTGGAACCTGGGCGCCGATTTCCGCATCACCGACACGCAGTCGCTGTGGGCGCAGGTGGGCCGCGGCTTCCGGGCGCCCAGCGTCAACGACATGTACGGCACCTCGTCCACCACGCAGGTCACGCGCGTCTCCGACGGTGCCACGGTCACGGTGCCGGACGGCAAGAGCAATCCGGATCTCGATGCCGAGCGCAGCCTCAACCTCGAACTGGGCTGGCGCTACAGCAGCGACCGCCTGCGCCTGGGCGTGTCGGCCTTCCACGACACCTACAGCGACTTCATCGACACTGCGGACTTCGTCGGCGACCCGACCGTGCAGTACAGCACCGTCGTGGGCGGCCAGACGGTCATCACCAACGGCTACATCTACACCATGCCGATCAACCGCGGCGAAGTGAAGGTCAAGGGCATCGAAGCCGAGGGCATGTGGCTGCTGGCCGACGACTGGATGGCGCGTCTCGCTTACTCGTACAACGAAGGCGAAGACAACGACGGTGAGCCGCTGGGCAGCATCGTCCCGGCCAAGGCCGTGCTGGGCCTGAACTACGTCGCACCCTCGCGGCGCTGGAACGTCACCGCCAACGTCACCCACCAGGAAGACAAGGATCCTTCGGACTACGGTCGCAGCATCACCAACTCCAGCTACGGCGCGGAAGTGGTGCCGGTGTACGCCTACAAGGCGCGCGCCTACACGCTGCTGGACCTGTTCGGCAGCTACGACATCACGAAGAACCTGCATCTCACTGCCGGTGTCTACAACGTGTTCGACAAGGAGTACTACCTGTGGAACCGCGTGCGTACCGCCGGCGCCGGCAATGCGGTGTTCTCGGGCTCCACCAGCGCCGCCGGCATCGGTCGCTGGTCGCAGCCGGGCCGCAACGTCCGCGTGACCCTCAGCTGGTCGTTCTGAGGCATTGAGTGGAAGGGCTGGCCCCACGTGGGCCAGCCCGCCGCTCGCCGGAAGTGATGCGCGGTAAGATGCGCCCGCGGACTCACGCCTCGTCCCGGGCACACTGACAACGAACATGCGCATCGCCAGCTGGAACGTCAATTCGCTCAACGTGCGCCTGCCGCACCTCACGCAGTGGCTGGGCACGTTCGCACCGGACGTCGTCGGCCTGCAGGAGACGAAGCTGGAGGACCACCGCTTCCCCGATACCGCACTGGCGGAAGCGGGCTACCGCAGCGTGTTCGCCGGGCAGAAGACCTACAACGGCGTGGCACTGCTGTCGCGCGAGCCGATCAGCGATGTGCACATCGGCATTCCCGGGTTCGAGGACGAGCAGAAGCGCGTGATCGCCGCGACCGTCGGCGATGTACGCATCATCAACCTGTACGTGGTCAACGGCCAGGACGTCGGCACCGACAAGTACGCCTACAAGCTGCGCTGGCTGGACGCCGTGCACGACTGGATCGCCGACGAACTGCAGGCGCATCCGAAGCTGGTGGTGATGGGCGACTTCAACATCGCACCCGACGACCGCGACGTGTTCGACCCCAAGGTCTGGAACGACGACCACATTCTCACCTCCACCGCCGAGCGCGCGGCGCTGCAGCGCCTCTACGGCCTTGGACTGCACGATGCCTTCCGCCTGCACAGCGACGAAGCCAACGTCTACAGCTGGTGGGATTACCGGATGGGCGGCCTGCGCCGCAACCTGGGACTGCGCATCGACCTGACGCTGGTGTCCGATGCGCTGCGTGCGAGTGCGGTCGAATCCGGCATCGATCGCGAGCCGCGCACCTGGGATCGCCCCAGCGACCACGCACCGGCGTGGGTGCGGCTGGGCGGCTGATCGGAAGCACTGCGCCTCGCCACGTTTGCGACGAAGAGTGGCTGTGCGTCGCCAGGACGAACGCCGACGCCGTCATCTCACAGCGGGTCCCGCACTACGCTGCCACGGCCACTGAGGCAGCACCCACAAGGACCTTCATGCATCGCTTTCCGCGTGCGGCCGCTCCGGACCGCGCCATTGCCACACCGTTGTCGATCCGCGTCCGTCGCGCGCTCTGTACGGCACTCATCGCGTTCTCATGGCCGCTCCCGGCCATCGCGGACGACACCCCGGCGCAGGCTGCGTTCGCTCAACTCAAATCCCTTGTCGGGGAGTGGCGCGGCGTATTTCCCAGCGGCAGGGAACACACGGTCAGCTACCGGCTCACCGCTGGCGGCAGCACGCTGGTGGAAACCTGGACCCTGTCGCCCACGCGCGAGTCGATGACGCTCTATGCGCTGGACGGCGACCGCCTGTTGGCGACGCACTATTGCCCGCAGGGCAACCAGCCGAGACTGCGCTTCGAGGGGATCGATGAAGAGGGTCGCTATCGCTTCGAGTTCGTCGACGGGACCAACCTGCAGGTGGCGGATCGCAGCCATCAGCACCGTTTCTGGCTGGCGTTCGATGACGCGGACCACTACCGCCGTGCCGAGCACTATGTCCGCAACGTGCCGTCCGGAGAGTCACCGATGGAAAGCGCCGCATCCGAGGACGACGATGCGGTCGTCTACACGCGGATCGTGGCGGACAGACCCGCGCACTGACGCGATAAGGAAAAGGCCCGGATGATCGGGCCCTTTCCATCGCGCTGCAGGTAGAGCGCGGCGGGACCGCTACCTCGCGCGACCGCGGGTGAACAGGTTGACGATCAGCAGCAGGACCACGGCGCCGATGAACGCGGTGATCAGGAAGCCGACCCAGCCGCCACCAAGTCCAAGTCCCAGCGTCGGCAGCAACCAGCCGCCGAGGAAACCACCGATGATGCCGACCACCACATTCAGGATGATGCCTTGCGACCCGTCGCGCTTCATCACGATGCTGGCCAGCCAACCGGCGATGCCACCCACGATCAGATAGATCAGAATACCTGTAGGACTCATGACGCTTCCTCCCTTGAATGGACAAGGCCCCACGACGCGGGGCACGCTTGAATCTTCGACCTACGACGTGAAGCCGTCGTTATTCCACATGGGGGAAGCGTCCGTGCCTGCGTTTCATAACGCCAACCCTGCGGGCATGCACGCTGTGCCGCACCACGCGACGGATGCCCGAACGTGAACTGGCGTGACGCCCCCGCAGATTGGCGGCTCGACGATGTGTCGCTCTGGCTGCTGCCGCACGCCGCCCGTCAGCGCGGCGAACCCTCTGCCCGCGAAAAGCTTGCACAGGTCCTCGCACAGCCGCCGCATGCCCTGCCGATCACCCGTGACGCACAGGGGCGGCCGCATTTCATCGCGCCGCTGCATCACCTGGAGACCGGCTGGAGCCACAGCGGCGACGCGCTGCTGCTGGCGCTGGGCGAAGACGTGGAACTGGGCGTGGACATCGAACGCCTGCGCCCGCGCCCGCGCGCGATGGAAGTCGCCGAGCGCTTCTACCACCCCGAAGAGATCGCGTGGCTGCGCGCGGTCGACGACGATGCGCGCCTGCTGGCCTTCGTGCGCCTGTGGTGCTGCAAGGAGGCGGTGCTGAAGACGCACGGCCAGGGCATTTCCTTCGGCCTGCACCGCTTCCATGTGGCGCTCGGCGACGGATCTCCCCGCCTGGTGGCGTGCGATCCGGGGCTGGGCCGACCCGACGACTGGCGCCTGCACGAGTGGGCACCGCAACCGGACTATCGCGCCGCGCTGGCCTGGCACCCGCGGGGCCGGCGCGAAGGCCTGCGATAATGCCGCGATGAACGACACCGCCTTTCCCGCCGACCTGCGCGACACCCTGCACCACGGGCTTGCCGCACTCGGCCTCGATGCCGACGCGCTGGCGCCGCGCCTGCTGGCCTACCTGGCCCTGCTCGACCGCTGGAACAAGACCTACAACCTCACCGCGATCCGCGACCCGCGCGAGATGGTCACGCGCCATCTGCTGGACTCGCTGGCGATGCATCCGTTCGTCGACGATCTCGCCGCCGGTGGCGGTGCGTTGGCCGACCTCGGTACCGGCCCCGGCCTGCCCGGCATTCCGCTGGCGATCGCCAAACCCGGCCTGCGCGTCACGCTGGTGGAGAGCAACGGCAAGAAGGCGCGCTTCCTGCGCGAAGCGGTGCGCACGCTGAAACTGGACAACGCGCGCGTGGCGGAATCGCGTGCCGAAGCACTCGACGAACCGCAGGCCTACGACGCGCTCACTGCGCGCGCACTCGACGTGCTCGCCGGCATCATCGAGGTCGGCGGTCATCTGCTGAAGCCCGGTGGCGCGCTGCTGGCGATGAAGGGCGTGCGACCCGACGAAGAGATCGCCGCCCTGCCTGCCGGCTGGTCGGTGGCCACCATCGAGCCCCTCACCGTGCCGGGCCTGGTCGGCGAACGGCACATGGTCGTCGTTCGCCGCGACTGAACCGCGCACCGCACCGGTGCGCGCGGCGTAACTCCTTGATATGACTGAGCGCCCCTCGGGGTCGTCGTTGGGGAACGCGGCCCGATGACCGGACGCAGCCCGCGCGTCCGTTGGGATGATTTCGCACGCCCGCTCCCGAGCCCGCATAATCCCCCCTCACCCCGTATCCGATAAGGCGCCCTCGCATGGCCCGCATCATTGCCATTGCCAACCAGAAAGGCGGTGTCGGCAAGACCACCACCGCCGTGAACCTGGCCGCCGCGCTCGCGCGCGCGCCGCAGCGGGTGCTGCTGGTCGACCTGGATGCGCAGGGCAACGCGACGATGGGCAGCGGCGTGGACAAGCGCGAGGTCGAGGCCTCGACCTGCGACGTGCTGCTGGGCGAGGTGGAAGCGAAGGCGGCGGTGGTGACCACGGCCGAAGGCTTCGACCTGATGCCGGGCAACATCGACCTGACCGCGGCGGAAATCCAGCTGATGGAATCCGACGGTCGCGAGCAGCGTCTGAAGAGCGCGCTGCAACCGCTGCGTGGCGACTACGATTTCATCATCATCGACTGCCCGCCGGCGCTGTCGCTGCTCACGCTCAATGCGCTGACCGCGGCCGACTCGGTGCTGGTGCCGATGCAGTGCGAGTACTACGCGCTGGAAGGCCTGTCGGCGCTGATGGAAACCATCGACGCGCTGCGCGCGCGCCTGAATCCCGGCCTGGAGATCGAAGGCGTGCTGCGCACGATGTTCGACATCCGTAACAACCTGGCCAACGCCGTCTCCGGCGAACTGACCACGCATTTCGGCGACAAGGTGTTCCGCACCATCGTGCCGCGCAACGTGCGCGTGGCCGAGGCGCCCAGCCACGGCCAGAGCATCGTCGGCTACGACCGCGCCTCGCGCGGCGGCGTGGCCTACCTGGGCCTGGCCGGCGAGATCCTGCGCCGCGCGGCCGACCGCAAGAAGCAACAGAAGCACATGGAGCACGCGTGATGAGCGCCCCGAAGAAACGCGGCCTGGGTCGCGGACTGGAAGCCCTGCTCGGCCCGAAGGCCGCCGAGACGCCGCCGCCGGAAGCCCAGCCGGGCGAAGCGCTGCGCACGTTGCCGGTGCAGCAGCTGCAACCGGGAAAGTACCAGCCGCGCATGCAGATGGATGCCTCCAAGCTCACCGAGCTGGCGGAATCGATCAAGGCGCAGGGCGTGATCCAGCCGATCGTCGTGCGCGAGCTGTCGCCGGGCAAGTTCGAGATCGTCGCCGGCGAACGCCGCTGGCGCGCCTCGCAGGAAGCTGGCCTGGCCGAAGTGCCGGTGGTCGTGCGCGAACTGGACGACCGCACCGTCATCGCGATGGCGCTGATCGAGAACATCCAGCGCGAAGACCTCAATCCGCTGGAAGAAGCGCAATCGCTGCAGCGGCTGATCAACGAATTCTCGCTGACCCACGCCGAAGCGGCGGAAGCCGTCGGCCGGTCGCGCGCCGCCGTGTCCAACCTGCTGCGCCTGCTGGAACTGCCGCCGGCGATCCGCGCGCTGCTGGAAGCGCGTCGTCTGGAAATGGGCCACGCACGTGCATTGCTGACACTGTCGCCGGACCTGGCCAGCAAGCTGGCGTCCGATGCGGCCGAACAGGGCTGGTCGGTGCGCGAAGTCGAGCACCGCGCGCAGCAATTCGCCGCGGGCAAGGTGCCGGTCACCGGCAAGAAAGCCAAGCCGACCAAGGCTGCGCCTCAGCCCGACATCGCCTCGCTGGAGACCGAACTGTCCGAGAGCCTCGGCACCCGCGTCACCATCGCCCACGGCCGCGGCGGCAAGGGCAAGCTGATCATCCAGTACACCGACTTGGACACGCTGGACGGCGTGCTCGAGCGCCTGCGTCCGAAGGCCTGACGCGCGCAGGATGCCGGCTGTGGGAGCTACGTAAGTCGCGAGCTTTTGCCGATCGGCGCGTCTGCCTCACCGCTATCGCGACTTACGTCGCTCCCACAAGGACGGGTGTTACCGCCCGGACGGGCACATCGGCCCTGCATTACCATCCGGTTTCCGCTTCCACCGGATGTACGCCTTGAACCTCCGCACCGCCGCCCTCCTGCTCGCCTGCGCCCCGCTGCACGCGCTCGCCTTCGCTCCGTCCGATGCCGACAAGCGCTTCCAGGCCTTGTATGAGAAGGAGTGGAAGTGGCGCCAGGAGCAGACCGGCCAGGCCGACGAAGACACCGACACCAGCGGCGACAAACGCGGCCTGCCGGACGTCGGCGCCGACGCGCAGCAGGCACGGTTGAAGGTGTGGGAGCAGGTGCTGAAGGACCTCGACGGCATCGACGCCAAGGCGCTGTCGCCGGAAAACCGCATCAACCTGGCGATCTATCGCCCACAGGTCGAGAACCTGGTCGACGAAGTACGTCTGGGCGCCTACGAGATGCCATTCAATTCGGACTCGTCGTTCTGGTCGAACCTGTCGTTCATGGCGCGCCGCCCGATGAAGACGGCGAACGATTACCGCGCCTACGCCGCGCGCCTGCGCGACGTGCCGCGCTACTTCGACCAGCACATCGCGAACATGCGCAGCGGCCTGAAGCGCGGCTTCACCGTGCCGCGCGCGGTGCTCGACGGCCGCGACGTGTCGATCGCCGCGGTCGCGGATCTGAAGGATCCGGAACAGTCCACGTTCTACGCGCCCTACAAGAAGATGCCCGCCAGCATTCCCGCTGCGGAGCAGGAGGCGCTGCGCAAGGAAGTGCGTGATGCCATCAGCCAGCAGGTGGTGCCGGCGTTCGGCACGCTGCTGACCTTCTTCCGCAGCGAGTACGTGCCGCAGGCACGCACCACGCTGGCGGCGGAAGCCATGCCCGGCGGTAAGGCGTTCTACGCACAGCAGATCCGCGAATACACCACGCTCGACCTCAGCGCCGAGCAGATCCACCAGATCGGCCTGAAGGAAGTGGCGCGCATCCAGGCCGAGATGCAGGAGGTCATCAAGCAGACCGGCTTCAAGGGCACGTTCGCCGAGTTCCTGACCTTCCTGCGCACCGATCCGCAGTTCTACGCGAAGACGCCGCAACAATTGCTCGACCGCGCCGCGTGGATCTCCAAGCGCGTCGACGGCGAAGTCGGCAAGTACATCGGTACGCTGCCGCGCGGGCGCTTCACCATCGTCGAAGTGCCGGCCGACATCGCGCCGTTCTGGACCGCGGGCCGTGGCGGCCTGGGCACGTACTGGCTGAACACCTACGACCTGCCCTCGCGTCCGCTGTACAACCTGCCGGCGCTGACGCTCCACGAGTCCTCGCCGGGCCACTCGCTGCAGGCCGCGCTGGCGCAGGAGCAGGGCGAGCAGCCCGCCTTCCGACGCGACAACTACATCTCCGCCTATGGCGAGGGCTGGGCGCTGTACACCGAGAAGCTGGGCAAGGAGATGGGCATCTACGAGACGCCCTACGAGGACTTCGGCCGGCTGACCTACGAGATGTGGCGCGCCACCCGCCTGGTCATCGACACCGGCGTGCACCACAAGGGCTGGACCCGCGACCAGGCCCTGGCCTACCTGCGCGACCACACCGCCCTGTCCGAGCACGAGGTCACCACCGAGGTGGACCGTTACATCTCCTGGCCGGCCCAGGCGCTGAGCTACAAGCTGGGCGAGATCGCCATCGTCCGCCTGCGCGGCGAGGCCGAGCAGGCACTGGGGCCGAAGTTCGACGTGAAGGCCTTCCACGACGCCGTGCTGAAGCAGGGCTCGGTGACCCTCCCGGTGCTGGAAAGCCAGATCCGCGCCTTCATCGCCGAGAGCAAGGCCGGCCCGGCCAAGCCGGCGGCGGCCGCGCCCTGAGGCGGGGTGGGCCCGGACCCACCTTCCCCGATCACGCATCCGCGCCCTTGTAGGAGGGGCGGATCTGCCCTAAGTGGTTGCGGCACAAGGGAAACATCGGCATAATGCGCGGCTCGCTGCGTCCGGCCTTGCCGGATCTGCGGCCGGAAACGCGATTCCGGCTTGTGTCCGCAGCGGTTTACCTACCGTATCGCGTGGTGTCCGACCTGCTTTGCAGGCCGTCCGCCGGGCCGCCGTCTCCCGGGCTATGGGCGACACAATTACCTATCGAGGTGCGTATGTCCCGCGTATGCCAAGTCACCGGCAAGCGTGTGCAGACCGGTAACAACGTCTCGCACGCCAACAACAAGACCCGTCGTCGTTTCCTGCCCAACCTGCACGAGCGCCGCTTCTGGGTCGCCAGCGAAAACCGCTGGGTCAAGCTGAAAGTGTCCGCGCACGCCCTGCGCACCATCGACAAGAACGGCATCGACTCCGTTCTGGCCGAGCTGCGCGCCCGCGGCGAAAAGGTCTGAGGAGTAACTACACATGGCATCCAAGCGCGACAAGATCCGTCTGATCTCCTCGGCCAACACCGGCCACTTCTACACGACGGACAAGAACAAGAAGAACACCCCGGGCAAGATGGAAATCAAGAAGTACGACCCGGTCGTGCGCAAGCACGTGATCTACAAGGAAGGCAAGATCAAGTGATCTAGTGGCGCGTTCGCGACGCGAACGCCTTTGCCACCAGGTCATCCCCGCGCAGGCGGGGATCCAGCGCCTCAAGGAAAACCCCGCTTCGGCGGGGTTTTCTGTTTTCCGGCTTCGGCTGGCGAAAAGCCGCCCCTCATCCGCCCTGCGGGCACCTTCTCCCCGCGCCGCGAGGAGAAGGGATCATCGTTCGGGTTTTCTTTTGCCCGCTCCCGACGCCAGAATCACCGCAGCCCCTTTCCGGACGGATGCGCTGCATGGAGTGGTCCTACGGCACCGCCCTGCTGATCGTCGACTGGCTGATCCGCTTGGCCGCCCTTTGGTGGATTCCCAGTCGCACCTCACCTGCCGCCGCGCGCAGCTGGCTGCTGCTGGTAGGCTTCGTGCCCCTGCTCGGGTTGCCGTTGTACCTGCTGCTCGGCCATCCGTGGCTGTCGCGCGAACGCATCGAGCGCCAGGCGCGCGCGTCCGACCTGATTCGCGAGGAACAGCGCCCGCTCAGCGCGCTGCGCTGGACCCCGCACGACGGCGCCGCCGCCGAAATGGCCCCGCTGATCGAACGCCAGGGCGCCTTCATGCCCACCCACGGCAACGCGGTGACGCTGCTGGACGATTACGACGCCTCGTTGCGCGCGCTGCTCGACGATGTCGACGCGGCCAAGCAGCAGGTGCACCTGCTGTATTACCTGATGTTCGACGATGCCGTCGGCGAAGCCGTCACCGCCGCGCTCTGCCGTGCAACGGCGCGCGGCGTGACCTGCCGGCTGCTGCTGGATGCGGTCGGCGCCAAGCGCGGCCTGCGCTCCTATGCCCCGCGCCTTCGCGCGGCCGGCGTGCAGGTGCACGCCATGCTGCCCGGCGGCCTGCAGTGGCGCCGCAGCGGACGCATGGACCTGCGTAACCACCGCAAGGTGGCGGTGATCGACAACCGCGTCGGCTATGTCGGCTCGCAGAACCTGGCCGATGCCACCTTCGTGGCCGGCCATCCGAACCGCGAGCTGGTCGCCCGCGTCCAGGGGCCGGTGGTGTCGCATCTGGAAGGCGTCTTCGCCAGCGACTGGTACATCGAGACCGGCGAACGTCTCGACGTGCAGCCCGACCTCAGCGTGCAGGCGCAGGATGTCGCCACGCAGCTGCTGCCCAGCGGGCCAGCCTACCCATTCGAGAACGCGCGCGACACGGTCAATGCGCTGATCCATCTCGCCAGCCGCAAGGTCGTGCTGACCACGCCCTACTTCGTGCCCGACGACGCCACGCTCAGCGCGCTGCGGATCGCTGCGCTGTCCGGCGTCGACGTGCAGCTGGTGCTGTCCGCCACCAACAACCAGACGCTGACCGCGTGGGCGCAGCAGTCGTATTACGAGGAACTGCTTGCCTGCGGGGTAAAGATCGCGCTGTACCGGCCGCATTTCCTGCATGCGAAACACCTGACGGTGGACGACGACATGGCCCTCGTCGGCTCGATCAACCTGGATATCCGTTCGTTCGCACTCAATGCCGAGATCGGCCTGGTCTGCTACGACGCCGGCGTGGTGGCGCGCATCCGCGCGATCGAGGCCGACTACCTGGCGCACGCCGACCATGTCGATCGCGACACCTGGCGCCGACGGCCCGGCTGGCAACGCAGCCGCGAAGGCGTCGCCCGGCTGGCCGACTCGCTGATGTAGCGGCATCGCGCCGCAGGGGCGCCGGCGCCTGTTCGCCTACAATGGCGGCATGACTTCCGCGACCGACACGCCCCTGCCGCCCTGCGACCTTGCGATCATCGGCGGCGGCGCCGGTGGCGTGCTGGCGGCCATGCAGGCGCTGCGCCGCGCCACCACGCCGCTGCGCATCGTGATGATCGAGCCGCGCGACGTGCTGGCGCAGGGCGTGGCCTATGCGACGACCTATGGCGAGCACGTGCTGAACGTGCCTGCCGGCCGCATGAGCGCGTTCGATGATCAGCCTGCGGATTTCCTGGACTACGTCGTCGCCACCACGCCACCGGATGGCCCCGATCGCGAGACGCTGGCGCATGCCTTCATCGCACGCCGTCGCTACGGCGACTATCTGCGCACGCGGCTGCAGGAGACGATCGCGGCCAGCCCTGCCTCGCTGCAGGTCGTGCACGACACCGTGTCCGAACTGGATGCGCGCAACGACAGTGCGACGCTGCATCTGACAAACCACGGCCCGCTGGATGCAAGCGGCGTAGTGCTCGCCGTCGGCAACACGCCGAAGCCACTGCCGGCCCGCGGCGCGCCGCAACTGCCCGAGGGCCGTTCGCTGGCGGCGTGGGACTTCGACGCGGTGAAGGCGATTCCTGCCGATGCCGAGCTCTGCATCGTCGGCTCCGGCCTCAGCATGGTCGACACCGTGCTCAGCCTGGCCGACAACGGCCACACCGGCGCGATCCACGTGCTGTCGCGGCACGCCCTGCTGCCGCTGCCGCATTGCCACGGCGCCGCGGCAAGCTACGATCCTGCGCCGTTGCAGGCCATGGACCTGCGCGCACGCATGCGCTTCCTGCGCAACGCGGCAAAGCAGGCGGTCGCCGATGGACTGCCCTGGCAGGCGGCGATGGAACGGATCCGACCGCATGGGCAGGCGCTGTGGCAGTCATTGTCGATCCCCGACCAGCGCCGCTTCCTGCGCCATGTCGTGCGCCAGTGGGACGTACACCGCCACCGTATTGCGCCGGAAGTGCACGCCATCCTGCAGGCGCTGCTCGATCGCGGCCAGCTGCGCCTGCATCGCGGCCGCCTGGACACGGTGATGCACGACGGCCGCTATCTGCGCGTCACCACGCACACCCGCGACGGCCGCACCGACGAGTTCGATGTCGACTACGTGGTCAATGCCACCGGCGTGGAGATGCGCGCGCAGACGATGCGCAACCCGCTGCTGCACGACCTGCTCGGCAAGGGCCACGCACAGCCGGGTCCCCATGGCATTGGCCTGAAGGCGGCCCGCGACGGTCGCATGGTCGATGCCGAGGGCACCGCGCAGCCGCGCGTGTTCATCCTCGGCAGCTTGCGCATCGGCTGCGTGTGGGAAAGCATCGCGATCCCCGAGCTGCGCGGCCAGGCCGAAACCGCCGTGCGCGAGCTGCTGTTTCCAACCCCCTGAACGGGCGCCGCGACACGCAACAGCCGGTACACTCGACGGCGTTCTGAGCGCCGGGAGAGGGCGTTGGTTTCCAGCTGGATCCTGCTGTTGGTGTCGGTCGGCTACGCCGCGCTGCTGTTCGGCGTGGCGTGGTGGGGCGATCGCCGCCCGATGTACCCCGACCGCCCGTGGCTGCGTCCGGTGGTCTACAGCCTGGCACTGGCGGTGTACTGCTCGTCGTGGACGTTCTACGGCGCGGTCGGCAGCGCGGTACGCAATGGCCTGGGTTACCTGCCGATCTACCTCGGCCCGGTCCTGCTGCTGCTGTTCGGCTGGCGCATCATCGAACGGCTGGCGCTGATCGCGCGCAGCGAGAACACCGTCTCCATCGCCGACTTCATCTCCTCGCGCTACGGACGTTCGCGCCGTCTCGCCGCGCTGGTCACGGTGATCGCACTGATCGGCGTGGTGCCGTATCTCGCGCTGCAGTACAAGGCCGTGGCGATGAGCCTGAGCGTACTCAGCGGCGACGGTGGCGACAGCACGCACGGCTTCTTCACCGACCCCGCGCTGTACGTCGCGCTGCTGATGGCGCTGTTCGCCGCGCTGTTCGGCACCCGCCAGGTCGATGCGACGGAGCACCACCACGGCATGATGCTGGCGATCTCGCTGGAATCGGTGGTCAAGCTGGTCGCGATGATCGCGGTGGGCGTGTTCGCCTACCTGTGGCTGGACGACAACGCGTTCCGCGTCACCGACTCGGCACGCACGCTGTTCGAGAACGCCCCACCGGTGGGTTTCATCGCGCAGACCCTGCTCGGTTTCCTGGCGATCGTCTGCCTGCCACGCCAGTTCCACGTGGCGGTGGTGGAATGCAGCGATGTCGGCGACATCCGCAAGGCACGCTGGCTGTTCGGCGGCTATCTCGCCCTGTTCTCGCTGATGGTGGTGCCGGTCGCGGCCGCCGGCGCATCGCTGTTCGGCGGCACCAGCGTGGCCGACGACAGCTACGTGCTCGCGCTGCCGCTGGCGGAAGGACGCACCGCGCTGGCGATCATCGCCTACGTCGGCGGCTTCTCCGCCGCTACCGGCATGGTGATCGTGGCGAGCATCGCACTGGCGACGATGGTCAGCAACGATCTGATCATGCCGGTGTTGCTGCGTCGCGGCTGGGGGCAGCGGCATGCCGAGGCCGACGTTGCTTCCCGCGTGCTGTGGATCCGCCGCGTGGCGATCCTGCTGCTCGCGCTGACGGCCTACTCGTACTACCGCAGCAGCAGTAACGACAGCACGCTGGCGTCGTACGGCCTGATGGCGTTCGCCGCGGTCGCGCAGTTCGCACCCGGCCTGATCGGTGGCCTGTATTGGCGCGGCGCCAGCCGCCGCGGCGTGGAAGCCGGCATGGTGCTCGGCTTTGCGACATGGATCTACACGCTGCTGTTGCCGACGATGACGCAGGCCGGCTGGTTCGGCCTGACCTGGCTGCACGACGGTCCGTTCGGCATCCACTGGCTGCGTCCCCAGCAGCTGTTCGGCCTGAGCGGCTGGGACACGCTGACGCACGGTACGTTCTGGTCGCTGCTGGTCAACACCGGCACGATGATGATCGTGTCCGCGCGCTCGCGTCCTGGCGTGGACGAGCGCCTGCGTGCCGCGCCGTTCCTCGATCCGTACGCACAGCGTCCTGCGCTGGTCGCTGGCGAGTGGCCAGGCAGCGTGCGCGTCGGCGACCTGCGCACGCTGGCAGAACGCGTGGTCGGCGAGCGTCATGCGCGTCGTGCCTTTGCCGAACAGGCGCAGGTGCTGGAACGCGAACTGCAACCGAACGCACCGGCCGATCGCGCCTGGGTGCAGTTCACCGAGCGCCTGCTTGCCGCCGCGATCGGCGCCGCGTCCGCACGCATCGTGCTGACCAGCGTGCTGCGCGGCTCGGGCATGGAACTGGGTGAAGTGGTGGCGGTGCTCGACCAGGCCGGCCAGGAACTGCGCTTCAACCGCGAGATCCTGTCCACCACGCTGGAGAACATCAGCGCCGGCGTCAGCGTGGTCGATCCCGACATGCGCCTGGTCGCCTGGAACCGCCGCTACCAGCAGATGTTCGGCTATCCGGACGGCATGCTGTACGTGGGGCGCCCGGTCGCCGACCTGATCCGCTACAACGCCGAACGCGGCGAGTTGGGCGAGGGCGACATCGATGCGCAGATCAACAAACGCATCCGCTACATGCGCGCCGGTTCGCCGCATATCTTCGAGCGCGTGCGCGCCGATGGCCAGGTGATCGAAATGCGCGGCCAGCCGCTGCCCGGCGGCGGCTACGTCACCAGCTACAACGACATCACCGACTTCAAGCACGCCGAAGCGCAGTTGCTGGAAACCAACGAGACGCTGGAACAGCGCGTCGCCGAACGCAGCGAGGCGGCCGAACATGCGCAGCAGTCGCGCACGCGTTTCCTCGCGGCGATCAGCCATGACGTGCTGCAACCGCTGAACGCCGCGCGCCTGTTCGTCAGTGCCCTGCGCGACAGCGAACAGGGTGCGGACGATCAGGCACAGGAGCGCAAGCACCTGGCCGAACGCGTCGATGCTTCGCTGCGCGCCGCGGAGGAACTGCTGGACGGCCTGCTCGACGTCTCGCGTCTGGATGCGGGCGGCCTGCATACGCAGATCACCGACTTCGATGCCGGCGAACTGCTGCGCGAACTGGCGGCGCAGTACGCACCGGTCGCATCTGGCCGAGGCCTGAAGCTGCACGTGCGCGCGCGCGCGATCCCCGTCCGCAGCGACCGTCGCCTTCTGCGCCGCGTGCTGCAGAACTTCCTCGCCAACGCGCTGCGCTACACGCGCGAGGGCCGCATCGTGATCGGCATGCGCGTACACGGAGAGCGCATCGCGCTGCAGGTATGGGATACCGGCCCTGGTATTCCCGAGAACCACATGCGGCAGATCTACAACGAGTTCCACCGCTACCAGCAGCCGTTCGACTGGGGCGAGCGCGGCCTCGGCCTGGGCCTGTCGATCTGCCAGCGCATCTCGCGCCTCTTGCAACATGAGCTGGACGCACGCAGCACGGTGGACCGCGGCAGCATGTTCTCCATCGTCGTGCCGCGTGGCGCGGCGCTGAGCGAACGACGTACATCGCGCCGCGCGCTGTCCAGCGATTCGCTGGCCGGCCTGCGCGTGCTGTGCGTGGACAACGACCGCGAGATCATCGATGGCATGCAGGCGCTGCTCGGGCGCTGGCAGGTGGACGTCATCACCGCAACGACGGTGGATGAGGCGCTGGAGAAGATCGCCGAAGGTCCGGCGGTGATGCTGGTGGATTACCACCTGCACGACCGCCTCGATGGCCTCGCCACGCTCGACGCGCTGCGCGCCGCCAGCCCCGGCCCCATCGCGGGCGCTCTGCTCACTGCGGACGGCCGCGATGAACTGAAGCGCGAAGCCCGCGAGCGCGGCTACCGCCTGCTCACCAAACCGGTGAAGCCCGCCTCGCTACGCGCGTTCCTGGCGGCACATCATGTCCCGGCGGCGTTGCCCTCCGCTGATTGATCAGGCGGCCGACAGCGCGCATCACCTTCACTGATCGGAAAGCCTTCCGTCGTTGACGCCCTTCCCTTCCCAGCTGAATACTCCGCGCTATCACCCCGAAATGGGGCCTATTAGGCGTTAGGTGCTCATGAAGCCCATCGAGGTTTTCGTTCTTTTCGGCTCTGGTTACCTGTGTGGCCTGTCCACCACTAGTGGTTTCATTCTGCAAGGGCTCAAAAAGATCTTCGCAAACCGCTGGAACAAACGCCTTGAGGCGACATGGATCGCGGCCTGGGCCTTCCATGCCATTGTCTGCAGCCTGATGACCGTATTGCTCATCGCGCTCGCCGTTGTTGGGGATCAGCCGGGCCGCCCAGACTACTGGCCTCGCTTCACGGTCTATGCCCTAGGCGTCCTCGGCGGAATGGCGTTTGTTTTCTTGTCCGCTCATTTGGTAAACATTGGCGCGCGCAATTGGCGGGAGCGCGCCTAACAATCCATCCAAGCCGAACCCGCTTCGTGGGTCGGCTTAGTACGGGCCATAGCCGTCACACCATGACCGACTCAGCTGAAACATTCGCACGCGATAGAATTCTTGCTGCGCAAGCAATTCTGGCAAGCGTCTTTGCATCGCAGAAGGCGTTACGCGCTCTGGCGCCGGAGTATTCCTGGTCAGGGTTAGGCAACCTGCTCGGAGACTTCGGCGAGCTTCTAGCAACTGATCATTACAAATTGCAGAAAGCACCCGCTGGATCTGGCGACTTTGATGCTCGGACAGCAGATGGACTGTCGGTTCAGATCAAGACTAATTTTGCGTCTAGCCAAATTGGATTTCGCGGGCAAGCTGACTTGCTTCTGGTGCTTGGCATCCGCCATGACGGCTCGTGGGAGGAGATCTATTTCGGCCCATATGCTGCAGTCAAAGAGTTGGCGCGCTTTTCCGGCCGAGACAATAAACACATGATCTCAGTCACCAAGCTGAAAGCTCTAGTGACGGCCAACAATTCATTCAAACCGAACCAAGTTCGTGGGTCGGCTTAGTTCAGGCGCTGGGGAGGGTTAGAAATGAATGACGCGCAACCTGGACGACCAAAGCGACTTTGGTTGGCTGCGTTGATGAACATCGTAGTTGGTCTGTTGGGCCTGTTCTTTATTTCCTTCGTTTCACTATCGTCGCGCGTGCCTGATGAGGCGAGGCTCGGGAGTGGCACGGTCGCTATGGCCCTTGTTACAGCCTTGTTCCTGGTCGCATCATCGGTTATCGCGCTGATTGGCAGGCGAGGATGGGATCGCCTTATGCTGGCCGCGGCACTGGTTTACTACGGTGGCGTGCTAGCGCAGAACACTTATTTGCTTATCCAAGCGCATAAGCTGATCGTTCCTACGCAGAAGATTGCGTCTAACATTGTTCGTAGCGGGATTGAGATTGCAATAAATCTCTGGGCGGTACTGAGCGTAAAGACTCGCGTATTCTTTCGTGGCGTAACGGCTGCCTCCTAACAATTAATTGAGGCCGACGCCGCTTCGCGGCTCGGCCTAGTTCAGGCGCTAGGCAACATGGCAAACACATATCTGTTGACGGGAGCCTCGCTGAGCGCGACCGCCGCGCTCTTGCATCTCGGATGCATCGCGTTCGGCCCATCCTGGTATCGCTTCTTCGGGGCAGGCGAGCGCATGGCGCAACTGGCTGCGGCTGGCGACATTTTCCCGACCCTCGTTACCGCCGGAATAGCGGTGGTGCTGGCACTGTGGTCGCTCTATGCGCTCTCGGGTGCCGGCGTGATCCTGAGACTTCCCTTGCTCCGCACCGGGCTCTGCGTCATTACCGGCATCTACCTGTTGCGTGGCATCGCAGGATTCTGGCTTGCCGCCATGGCGCCCGGCGAACGCAGCGTGGCCTTCTGGTGCTGGAGCTCTGTCATCTGCCTTGCGATCGGCGCGCTGTACCTTCTAGGTACGAGGCAGGCCTGGACAGCACTGTCCCGGGGCACGGCCTGATCATGGCTTCAAACGGATAGGGTCTCGCGACGCATAGGTTGGGGGGAACGAAGTGAAGCCCAACACCATGGCGACTGGATCGCTCTGCTGTTGGGGTTCGCAGGCTCACCCCAACCTATCGTGATGCTGGGCCGGCTTCGTGCGACCACATCCGACTATTGAATCAGATCGAGTTCGCCCGGCAGGAGAAGACAGGTGATCGAACTTCCCGTGAAAGATCCCTGCGACCTGTGCGTGGCGGCGCGCGACGAGCCATGGAAGATCATCGACGAGGGCGAACACACGCTCACGGTGATCAATCCCTGGCAGTTCGAGGCGGGCCAGTGTTGCGTCATCACGCGGCGCCATGTCGCGACGCTGCTCGATCTGTCGCAGGCCGAGTGCGAGGCCGTCCTGCTGGCCGCGCAACGCGTCGCCGGGGCGCTGGTGAGGGCCTACGATCCGCTCGGCATCCTGACGTTCCAGAACAACGGCGTGTACAGCGGGCAGGAAACACCGCACTTCCATTTCCATGTCGTGCCGCGGCAGGAAGGCAGCGACTGGGGCATCGGTCCGCCGCAACTCGCGACGTTCCAGGATGCAGGACGACAACGCGGCACGCCGCATGATGCCGGCGACGATGCCGCGCGTCGTCAGCGCGTGCTGGCCTCCGACAGGCAGCTCGCCGACACCGTGGCGCTGATCCGGTCGAACTTGCCGGCCTAGCCTCCCGGGTTGCAGGCGCGCCTGCGATACGACGAAGATGCAGGCTCCACGGTGATCGCCACGGACATCTTCTGGCGCGATCCGTTATCGACCGCGCGACGCAAGGATGGATCATGCAGAAGGACGACTACTGGTTTCCGCTGCGCAGCCACGGCTGGGGCTGGGGCCTGCCGGTGCGGTGGCAGGGCTGGCTGGTCTACGGCGTGGCGTTCGTCCTGCTCGCCGCGATGTTCTTCGTATTCCCGCCGGCCACGCATGCCGTGCCGTTTCTGATCGGCACCTGGGCCGTGATCCTGGTGCTCGTGTTCGTATGCTGGCTGAAGGGCCAGGCGCTGCAATGACACCCGCGCATTCTTACGAGCGAGGGTACCTCGAGGCTCGCCGTGTTCCCGTCGTTGTGCGCAGGAAGACTTTCGTTCGCCACGTATGTTTTCTCGTGCCCATTCTTGTTCTGGCGACATCCTGCTCCACGGATCCCGAGCGCACCGAGGATCAGATGTGCGCGCAACTGGCTGCATTCGCCGCGACGACACAATCCGGGCAACGCCATGAAGTCGTCTTGCGCGGCGGATGGGGTGGAGACACCGCAGACGTGCTCAAGACGCACGACTGCCGTCATTCGGGTGACGCGCCGGGACAGGCGCTTTGCGCGTACCTGATGCCCAACACCTCGTGGGAGTTCGGCCACTACAACGCAAAGCGGGCGGCCGCATGCCTGGACTCGGCAAGCCGCAAGGACTTTATGACCCGCCTGGACAGGGGCGAAGTGCCGGTGGAAATAACCTCGTCACTCCAGATGCTGTCCAACAAGCGAATCCTGCTGACCGTGCGCCTGGCGGCCGCGCCTCCTTCGGCATCCGCGGTTTCCGGTCTGTCGGTCCTGACGCTGTTGGCGGAAAGCCGCCACTGATCCGGATGGCGCAGCCCCCAACACGAACAGAGGAATCCCCAATGGTGGAAGGACTCGGTTTCTGCGTGATCTACCGCGCCAGGGTGCATCCGGAGAAAGAGGCGAAGTACGTCGCCGCCTGGTCACGGCTGACCTCGCGCATCCGCGACGAACGCGGCGGGCTGGGCTCGCGCCTGCACAAGGGTGACGATGGCCTGTGGTATGCGTACGCACAATGGCCCAGCGAGCAGGCACGCGCCGACGCGTTTGCGCGGCCATCCGCCGACCCGGCCGCGCAGGCGGATATGGCGGACTGCATCATCGAGCACTTCCCCGAGATTCGCCTGACACCGGTCAACGACCACCTGGTGCCGGCATCCACGTGGAGCGCCGATCCTGCCGGCGACCTCCCACCGCCCGCGTCACCGCCAGCATGAGCCCGCTGAAGACAGTGTTCACGGGACACAGGTGTATTCCATGACGATCTCCCGCAAACATGCATTGCTCGGTGGCGTTGCTGCCATCGTGGCGGTGATCCTGTTGCAGGCCTTTAACAGCTTCGGCTGTTACGACCACACGCTGCTGACCTTCCTGCAGGTGCTCGGCGTGTTCCTGCTGGTCCCGCTGCTGCCGGCCTTCATCTCGCTACTGAGCGCCAATCCGCTGCGTGCAGTCGGTGCCTGCCTGCTGTTCGCACCGTGGCTGCTGCTGGCCTACTACACGGACTGCGTGCGGCCGTATCAGGGCGGCGGCGCGTCGATGATCTATGTCGCCGTACTGCTGTGGGGCACGCCATGCGCCATCGTGGGAGCGTTGCTCACCGGGCCGGTGATGCGGCTGTTCGGTCTTTCGGTAGCGCCGTCGCGGTGACAGACCGCGACTGGACTCGCCGAAGCGAGTGCCCTACTCCGCCTCTTCCGGCGGCAGCACCAGTCCATCCGGATCCACCGCCAGACGACCGGCGGCCAGCACGGCTTGGGTGCGGTTGGTGACGTGCAGCTTGCGCAGGATCGCGGTGACGTGGGCCTTGATGGTGGCCTCGGACACGCCCAGGTCGTAGGCGATCTGCTTGTTGAGGCGGCCGGCGCCGAGCATCTGCAGCACCTTGAACTGCTGCGGTGTGAGATCGCGCAGGCGCTGTGCGGTTTCCTGCTCGTCGCGGCTGGTGGCCGGTGCGTTGTGCGCTTCGTCCGGCACCCAGCGCTCGCCGTCGAGCACCGCGCCGATGGCCTGGCCGATGGTGTCCGAATCGGCGGACTTCGGAATGAAGCCCAGCGCGCCATGGTCCAGCGCGCGACGCATCACCGCGGGCTCCTCGCGCGCCGACACGATGACCACCGGCAGCTGCGGGTGCAGTGCGCGCAGGTGCACCAGCGCATTGAAACCGTACGCGCCGGGCATGTTGAGGTCCATCAGCAGCAGGTCGGCGTCGGGGTGCGCGTCGACCAGCACGTACAGCGCATCGACGCTGTCGGCTTCGTGCAGCTTCACGCCCGGCATGACCCGTTGCACGGCGCCGCGCAGCGCCTCGCGGAACAGCGGGTGGTCGTCAGCGATCAGCAGGGTGGGCATGGCATTGCGGTCCATCGTGGGGGAAGGGTAATCCGTGGGGGTCGTGCTGCACAGGTGCGGGCGTCTCGTGCCCGCACCGTGCTGGTCCTCCGCCTCCCCGCGAAGGGCCGGTCGTGCTTACTTGACCTTGCGCTCGGCGACCAGCGACTCCACCACCGACGGGTCGGCCAGCGTGGAAGTGTCGCCCAGCTGCTCCGGCGCGTTCTCGGCGATCTTGCGCAGGATGCGGCGCATGATCTTGCCCGAGCGCGTCTTCGGCAGGCCGGGCGCCCACTGCAGGTGGTCGGGCGTGGCGATCGGGCCGATCTCCTTGCGTACCCACGCCACCAGTTCCTTCAGCAGCTCGTCGCTCTGCGCTTCGCCGGCCTTGAGGGTGACGTAGGCGTAGATGCCCTGGCCCTTGATGTCGTGCGGGAAGCCGACCACGGCCGCTTCGGCCACCTTCGGATGCGCGACCAGCGCGCTTTCCACTTCGGCGGTGCCGATGCGGTGGCCGGAGACGTTGATGACGTCATCGACGCGGCCGGTGATCCAGTAATAGCCATCCTCGTCGCGACGGCAGCCGTCACCGGTGAAGTAGGTGCCGGGATAGGTGCGGAAGTAGGTATCGATGAAGCGCTGGTGGTCGCCGTACACGGTGCGCATCTGGCCCGGCCAGGAATCCAGCAGCACCAGGTTGCCTTCGGTGGCGCCGTCGAGCTGTTCGCCGTTGGCGTCGACCAGCGCCGGCTTCACGCCGAAGAACGGCAGCGTGGCCGAGCCGGGCTTGAGGTCGATGGCGCCGGCCAGCGGGGTGATCAGGATGCCGCCGGTCTCGGTCTGCCACCAGGTGTCGACGATCGGGCAGCGTGCGTCGCCGACCACGTCGTAGTACCAGCGCCAGGCTTCGGGGTTGATCGGCTCGCCGACGCTGCCGAGCAGGCGCAGCGAGGCGCGCGAGGTCTTCTTCACCGGCGCCTCGCCTTCGCGCATCAGCGCGCGGATGGCGGTGGGCGCGGTATAGAAGATGGTGACCTTGTGCTTGTCGATCACTTCCCAGAAGCGCGACACGTTCGGGTAGTTGGGCACGCCTTCGAACATCACCGCGGTGGCGCCGTTGGCCAGCGGCCCGTAGACGATGTAGCTGTGGCCGGTGACCCAGCCCACGTCGGCCGTGCACCAGTAGATGTCGTCCTCGCGCAGGTCGAACACGGCCTCATGCGTGTAGCTGGCGTAGAGCAGGTAGCCGCCGGTGGTGTGCAGCACGCCCTTCGGCTTGCCGGTCGACCCGGAGGTGTAGAGGATGAAGAGCGGGTCCTCGGCATTCATGCGCTCCGGCTCGCACTCGGCCGGCTGCGCATCGACCACGGCATCGAACCAGCGGTCGCGCGGCATCTGCATGTCGACGGCGCCGCCGGTGTGGCGCACGACGAGCACGGTTTCCACCGAGTTGGTGCCGGGCAGCTTCAGCGCGGCATCGACGTTCGCCTTCAGCGGCACCTTCTTGCCACCACGCAGGCCTTCGTCGGCGGTGATGATCAGCTTGCTGCTGCAATCGGACACGCGGTCGGCGATGGAGTTGGGCGCGAAGCCGCCGAACACCACCGAGTGGATGGCACCGATGCGCGCGCAGGCCAGCATGGCGACGGCGGCGTCCGGGATCATCGGCAGGTAGATGGTGACGCGGTCGCCCTTCTGCACGCCCAGCGCCCGCAGCGCATTGGCCAGCTTGCAGGTGCGCTCGTACAGCTCGCGATAGGTGACGCCGTAGGACGGCGTATCGGGACCATCGGGTTCGAACAGCAGCGCGATCTTGTCGCCGCGCTCGGCCAGTTGGCGGTCCAGGCAGTTGACGCTGGCATTGAGCTCGCCATCGGCGAACCAGCGGATGCGGAAGTCGTCCAGCGCGTAGTTGACGTCCTTGATCTGCGTGGGCTTCTTGAACCAGTCCAGCCGCTCCGCCGCCTTGCCCCAGAATGCCTCCGGGTCGGTGACCGACGCCTGGTAGTCGCGCTGGTACTGCTCGCGCGTGATGCGTGTCTTGGCGGCGAATTCCGGCTTGACCGGATACAGGTCAGTCATGAGGTCCTCCCGGGACGTTCAAGTAATGCGTCGATTCTGAAGCAAGAAGGCCGGAAGGCGCGCATCCATGGGGACGACGTCGGCGCATCCGGGGGATCGAGTTTGACGCATAGCGGCGTGCGGCATTGCAGCATCCGGCTTAGACAATGGTCTTAAAGCGCGTGCGCCATGCACTGCGACAGAACGCCGCACCCCTGTTTTTGTAGGGGTTTGCTTTTGCTGCACTGCCGTTACGACTAATGGCGAATAGGCGCTGCGGGCATGCAGGCGCAAGTCTCCCCCCAGCCGCGCAACGCGGCCATCAACCTTTCGGGAGGGGTTATGACCCAACGTTCCGCATTCGCGCGACGGCCGCTGGCTGCCGCGCTGTTCGTCGCTTTGATCGCGCCGGGGATGGCGTTCGCACAGACCGCCAAGGAAAAGGCGCTGGAAGCCCGCGTGGCCGACCTGGAGCGGCAGGTGCAGCTGCTGCTGTCCGCACAGCAGCAACAGCAGACGCAGATCACCACCACGCAGGAGCAGGTGACGCAGGTGCAGGCCAAGCAGGCCACCGCACCGGCCGCCGTGCCCGCGGGCAAGCAGCCGATCCAGAACACCACCATCCTGACCGCGTCGAACCCGGGGAGCACGTTCTCCTACGGCGGCTTCATCAAGATGGACGCGATGGTCACCGACACCAGCGACGGCCGCATCGCCGATGGTTCGTCCGGCCGCCTGTTCTACGTGCCCAGCACCATTCCGGTCGGTGGCGCAGGTGCCGACGGCGGCGACCCCTATGCCGACTTCCACGCGCAGTTCTCGCGCTTCTGGTTGAGCGCGGACCACGTCACCGAGGGCGGCGACAAGCTCAAGGGCTTCGTCGAGATGGACTTCTTCGGCGGCGGCAGCAATGCGCTGGCCGGCAACGAGACCGCGACCAATACCTACGCCGTCACCCTGCGCCATGCATATGTCAGCTGGAACAACTGGCTGGCCGGCCAGACCTGGTCCAACTTCATGGACGCGGCGGCGCTGCCGGATGCGGTCGACTTCGTCGGCCCCACCGACGGCACGATCTTCGTGCGCCAGGCGCAGTTGCGCTACACCAAGGGTCCGTGGTCGTTCTCGATCGAGAACCCGCAGACCACCGTCACCCCGTACCTCACCGGTGCGCGCTTCAACAGCGGGGACAACGCCGCGCCGGACGTCACCGCGCGCTGGCTGACCAAGGGCGACTGGGGCCACTTCACCGTCGCCGGCATGGTGCGCCAGTTCAAGCTGCTGGACGAGACCGATACCGGCGCATCCGTCAGCGTCTCGGGCAAGTTCAACCTGGGCAAGAACGACGACATCCGCTATGCGGTGAACGCCGGCCAGGGCATCGGCCGCTACCTCGCCTTCGGCGTGGGCAGCGACGTGGTGACTGAGGCCAACGGGGACATCAACGCGCTGGACGGCTACGGCGGTTTCGTGGCGTGGCGCCATGTGCTCAGCCCGAAGATGCGCACCAACCTGATGTATTCCGCTTCGCACTTCGACAACGACACCGCGCTCACGGGCTGGGGAGTCACCGAGCGCACGCAGTCGCTGCACGCCAACCTGATCTACTCGCCGTTCCCCAAGCTGGATATCGGCGCGGAGCTCATCTACGGCCAGCGTTCGCTTGAGGACGACCGCGAGGGCGACCTGAAGCGTCTGCACACCTCCGTCAAATACACATTCTGAGGGGAATCCACATGAGTTCCACGACTGCGCAGCATTCGCCGAAGGGTGAGCTGACGAAGGGCCACAAGAAGGTCATCTTCGCCTCCAGCCTCGGCACCGTCTTCGAGTGGTACGACTTCTATCTGTACGGTTCGCTGGCGGCCATCATCGCCAAGCAGTTCTTCAGCGGCGTCAACCCGACCACGGGCATGATCTTCGCGCTGCTGGCGTTCGCGGCGGGCTTCTTCGTGCGTCCGTTCGGCGCGGCCTTCTTCGGTAGCCTCGGCGACCGCATCGGCCGCAAGTACACGTTCCTGGTCACCATCCTGATCATGGGCATCTCGACCTTCCTGGTCGGCGTGCTGCCCAACTACGAAACGATCGGCATGGCGGCGCCCGTCATCCTCATCGTGCTGCGCCTGTTGCAGGGCCTGGCGATGGGTGGCGAGTACGGCGGCGCGGCGACCTACGTGGCCGAGCACGCACCGGACGGCAAGCGCGGCCTGTACACCGCCTTCATCCAGACCACCGCCACGCTGGGCCTGTTCCTGTCGCTGCTGGTGATCCTGGCGTGCCGCCTGTCGCTGGGCACGGAGGCGTTCGAGGCCTGGGGCTGGCGCATTCCGTTCCTGGGTTCGATCGTGCTGCTGGGTATTTCGGTGTGGATCCGCATGCAGTTGAGCGAGTCCCCGCTGTTCCAGCAGATGAAGGCCGAGGGCAAGGGTTCGAAGACGCCGTTCCGCGATTCGATGAAGGGCGGCAACCTGAAGCTGATGCTGCTGGTGCTGTTCGGCGCCACTGCCGGCCAGGCCGTGGTGTGGTACGCCGGCCAGTTCTACGCCCTGTTCTACCTGCAGAGCATCCTGAAGGTCGACTCCACCGTCGCCTACCTGCTGATCGCCGCCGCGCTGTTCCTGGCCACGCCGTTCTTCCTGTTCTTCGGCTGGCTGTCGGACCGCATCGGTCGCAAGAAGATCATCATGGCGGGCTGCCTGCTGGCCGCGGTGACCTACTTCCCGATCTTCAAGGGCATCACCCACTTCGCCAACCCGGGCGTGGAAGAAGCCAGCCGTACCTCACCGGCCGTCGTGGTCGCCGACAAGAACACCTGCTCCTTCCAGTTCGACCCGATCCCGGGCACGCGCAAGTTCACCAGCTCGTGCGACCAGGCCACCGCGGCGCTGGCGCGCGCCGGCGTGCCGTACAGCGTGCAGACCGCCCCGGTCGGTTCGCTGGCGCAGGTGAACGTGGGCGCCACCTCGGTGCCGTCGTTCGAAGCCGCCGGCCTGTCCGGCGACGACGTGAAGGCCAAGACCGCCGCGTTCGGTGGTGAGCTGAAGAAGGCGCTGGGTGCCGCCGGTTATCCGGAGAAGGCAGATACGAATCGCATCAATGTCCCGATGACGATCTTCCTGCTGTGGATCCTGGTGATCTACGTGACCATGGTGTACGGCCCGATCGCCGCCTACCTGGTCGAGCTGTTCCCGACGCAGATCCGCTACACCTCGATGTCGCTGCCGTACCACATCGGTAACGGCTGGTTCGGCGGCTTCCTGCCGGCGATCTCCTTCGCGCTGGTCGCGGCCACGGGCAACCTGTACTACGGCCTGTGGTACCCGATCGGCATCGCGGTGATGACGCTGATCATCGGCACGCTGTTCCTGCGCGAGACCAAGGACGTCGATATCACGAAGTAAACGTTCCTCCCCCGCCGGCCCCTCCCAGGGCCGGCAACCTCGACGCCGGTCCTCGTGGCCGGCGTTTTCTTTTGCGTAACGGTCGCCCGCTAAGCTGGCCGCCCTTTCCCGCGGGAGCACGCCATGCCGCTCGTCACCCTCACTGTCCGCGCGCCGAAGGACGACGCCTTCAAGTCGTCGATCCTGGATGCCGTGCACGCTGCGCTGGTCGCCTCCGGCGTGCCGGCCACCGACCGCTTCCAGCGCGTGCTGGAACTGTCGGCGGAAGACTTCCGCTACGACCCGTCGTATCCCGATGTCGCTGGCGCGCGCGACGAGGACTTCGCGCTGATCGAGATCCTGTGGTCCGTCGGCCGCAGCGTGAAGGTCAAGAAAGCGCTACTGGCGGACCTGATGCAGCGACTGACGGCCGCCGGCAGGAATCCGGAGAACGTCATGGTCTGCTTCAAGGAAACGACGTGGGAGAACTGGGCGTTCGCAGGCGGGCGTTTGATTCACACCTGAGGGGTAATCCCCACGCCGGTCCTCATGGCCGCGGTTTTCTTCTTCGTGCGAACTGTCACACAGCACGTGTCACTGTTACTCGAATGACACTTGAGCCTCATGGATTGATTGATGCTTGGCACGTCAACAGAATGACCAGGAAGGTGAACACGCCGCGTAAACAGGAACCCGCCATGTCCCAGGTGCCCCATGAGATCCAGTCCGCGATTTTCGGCAAGGCCGAGGAAGATCATCCCGGCGACTTTTGCGCCCAGAAGCACATGATCGAACTAGAGTGCGCCGCGTACCTCGAGGTTCAGATCCTGCAGAGCAGCCCGTACGAAGAGTCGGACATGCATGCCATCCTGGTCGCCGCCTGCAGCGATTGGCCGGGCAACTACCAGATGCAACTTCGTGCATGCCAGCATCAACTCGAGCACCGTGACCTTCTGGCTCGTTATCAGGACGATCGCTTGCCACACGCGGTTGTCGACACCATCAAGGCCAAAGCCGCGCGTGACTGGCCCCGCAATCTGATGTTCCGTTACCTATCCCTCAATCGGCAGTGCGAGGCGTGGCTTGCCATTGAAGAGCTGCGCGCCAGCGCCTAGAGCGTACGCAGGCCGGCCCTGAGGGTTCACCTGGGCGGCGCCGCCAGTTCCTTTTCGCTCAGGAAGCCATCGCCGTTCGCGTCCTGGCGCTTAAAGCGATCCGCCAGCTGCGCGAGATGGGCTTCGCGCGTGATCGGTTTGCCGCGTCCACCGGGCAACTCCTCGACCGACAGCAGACCGTCGCGATTGCGATCCATGCCATCGAAGGCGTAGCTCATCCAGGCCTGGTACTCGGCCAGGCTGACGCGACCATCGCGATCAGTATCCATCCGCGCGAGGTACTCGCCGGTGGCGGTGACCTGCGCCGGCGCCGCAAACGGCACACAGGCAAGAGCGAGCAGGGGCAGGAGGCGGCGCATGCCCGCATTGTAGGGGGCGTGTCGCCGATCGCGCGACGCGGTCGATTCCACCACCCTGCGGTCCTCGGCACGGCGGCGGATTCGGGTACGCTGGTCGCGCACCAACCCTCCCCGCACCGATGACCCTGCCTGCCTCCCCTGCTGCGGCCACGTCCGCGGCGCCCCTGTTCGAACTGGACCGCGCCACCGTCGTGCGCGGCGCCACCCGCGTGCTGCACAACCTGTCGCTGAACATCCCGCTGGGCCAGCACACGGCGATCCTGGGACCCAACGGTGGCGGCAAATCGACGTTCATCAAGCTGATCAACCGCGAGCTGTATCCGCTGGCGCGCGAAGGCGATGCGCCGGTGAAGGTGTTCGGCCTGCGCCGCTGGAACGTTAACGAACTGCGCAACCGCCTGGGCGTGGTGACCAGCGACCTGACCCGCGACCTGCAGCAGATGCCCTATCTGCGGGTGGAGGATGCGGTGGTCACGGGCTTCTTCTCCAGTTTCGTGGTGCCGCCGCACCGGCAGATCGACGCCGACATGCGCACGCGGGCACGCAATGCGCTGGAACAGGTCCGCGCGTCCGCCCTGGCCGACCGCCACGTTGCGGAGCTGTCGACCGGCGAGATGCGGCGCGTGCTGATCGCGCGCGCGCTGGTGCACGAACCGCAGGCACTGCTGCTGGACGAACCCACTGCCGGGCTGGACCTGGTGGCGCGGCAGCATTTCCTCGGCCTGATGCGTACGCTGGCGCAGCGCGGAATCACGCTGGTGCTGGTGACCCACCACATCGAAGAGATCATCCCCGAGATCGACCGCGTGCTGCTGCTGCGCGACGGTGCCGTTTACGCCGACGGCGACCGCGAAGCCACCCTGACGGACGCGCATCTCAGCCACGCGTTCGGCGGACCGGTACGCGTGCGCTGCGAGGACGGCTACTACAGTGCGGTACCCGGCCATGCCTGAGCTGCCCGAGGTCGAGACCACGCGCCGCGGCCTGGCGCCGCACATCGAAGGCCGGCGCATCCAGGCCGTGACGCTGCGCCGGCCCGACCTGCGCTGGCCGATCCCGACGGAGATCGCGCAGGACCTGCCCGGGCAGCGCATCGACGCCGTGCGCCGACGCGCCAAGTACCTGCTGATGGACACGGCCGCCGGCAGCGCGCTGCTGCACCTAGGCATGTCCGGCAGCCTGCGGGTGCTGCCCGCCGACACACCGGTGACCGCACACGACCATGTGGACATCGCGCTGCAGGGCAAGGAGGCGCGCGTGCTGCGCTTCAACGATCCGCGCCGCTTCGGCTGCCTGCTGTGGCAACCGCTGGGCGAAACCCACCCGTTGCTGCAGGGGTTGGGGCCGGAGCCGCTGTCGGACGACTTCGACGGCGACTACCTGTTCGAACTGAGCCGCGGCCGCAAGGCGCCGGTGAAAACCTTCCTGATGGACCAGGCGGTGGTGGTGGGCGTGGGCAACATCTACGCGGCCGAGAGCCTGTTCCGGGCCGGCATTTCGCCGCTGCGTGCCGCCGGCAAGGTCTCGCGGGAGCGCTATGTGGCGCTGGCCGCGGCCGTGAAGGACATCCTGGCCTACGCGATCACCCGCGGCGGCACCACGCTGCGGGACTTCCTGAGCCCCGACGGGGCGCCGGGCTACTTCGAGCAGGAACTGTCGGCTTACGGCCGGGGCGGTGAACCCTGCCCCCGCTGCGGCCGGCCCATGAAGCAGGCCAGCATCGGCCAGCGGGCTACGGTCTGGTGCGGGCACTGCCAACGCTGACCGCCGTGGGATGCCGTTTCAATCACGTCATGTGAGGTAAATGACGTTATATTCCCGCCCTTGGCACGTGGGGAAGACGGATGGCCGACGCACCTGACATCACCTTGTGGCTGGATTCGGCCCGCGGCGGCGATCGCGCCGCGCTGGACCGCGTGCTGGCCACGCTGTACCAGGAACTGCACACCATGGCGCGCCGCCAGCTGTCCGGCCAGCACGGCTACACGCTGGACGCCACCGCGCTGGTGCACGAGTCGTATCTGAAGCTGCTCGGCTCCACCGGCACCGCCAAGTTCGAGGACCGCGCGCACTTCTTCGCCTACGCGGCCTCGTCGATGCGCAGCGTGGTGGTGGACTACGCCCGCAGCCGTCTGGCGCGCAAGCGCGGCGGCGACCTCAAGCGCGTGGCCGACATCCCGGAAGAAGTCGAAGGCAACCTGCGCCTGGATGAGGACATGCTGGCGCTGAACGACGCGCTGGAGAAGCTGGCCGCCGCCGACGAACGCCTCGCTCAAGTAGTGGAGATGCGCTACTTCGCCGGCCTGTCGGAACTGGAGATCGCCGAACTGCTGCAGCGCTCCGAGCGCAGCATCCGCCGCGACTGGCAGAAGGCGCGGCTGTTCCTGCTGTCGGCGATGGCGGACAGCTGAGGCCGGCCTCCCCGCGCCACACCGATGGACGTCGAACGCTGGAAACGCCTGTCGCCGTTGCTGGACGTCCTGCTGGAGCTGGAGCCTGAGGCGCGCGCCGAGCAACTCGAGATCCTGCGTGCGGACGATCCCGACACCGCACGAGAAGTAGAGAAGCTGCTCGCACTGGAAGAAGAAGGCGACGGTTTCATCGACCAGCCTTTGGTCGACAAGCCCGGCCAGCTGAAGCCCGGCATGCGTATCGGCCCATACCAGCTGGAGTCGCTGCTGGGCGAGGGCGGCATGGGCCTGGTGTGGCTGGCTACGCGCGCTGATGGCCTGTACAAGCGGCGGGTCGCGCTGAAACTGCTGCGCCCCGGCCTGGCCGATCCCAATCTGCGGCTGCGCTTCACCCGCGAGCGCGAGATCCTCGCGCGCCTCGAGCACCCCAACATCGCGCGCCTGCTGGACGCCGGCATCGGCAGCGAAGGCCAGCCCTACCTGGCGCTGGAGTACGTCGAAGGCGTCTCGATCACCGACTACTGCCAGGCCAACAACGTCGGCCTGGAGGGCCGGCTGGCGTTGTTCCTGCAGGTCTGCGAGGCGGTCAGCCACGCGCACGCCAACCTGATCGTCCACCGCGACCTCAAGCCGTCCAACATCCTGGTGACGCCCACCGGCGACGTGCGCCTGCTGGACTTCGGCATCGCCAAGCTGCTCGACGATCCCGAGCCCGTGCCGGTGCATCCGCGCACCGAGGTGCGTGCCTTCACCCTGCACTACGCGGCACCGGAGCAGGTGCGTGGCGAACTCGTCACCACGATGACCGACGTGTACTCGCTCGGCGTGGTGCTGTACGAACTGATCGCCGGCACCAAGCCCTACCGCCTGCGCCGGCAGACCGATGCCGAGTGGGAGCAGGCCATCCTGGCGGTGGAACCGCTCAAGCCCTCGGTCGCTACCCTGCGCACCACCGACGGCAGCCGCAGCCGCTGTCCGGATGCGCGCCGCACCTCACGCAAGCTTGCCGGCGACCTCGACAACATCGCCCTGAAGGCGCTGCAGAAGCTGCCCGAGCATCGCTACGCCTCGGTCGAAGCGCTATCGCAGGACCTGCGGCGGCATATCGAGGGGCGGCCGATCCACGCGCGCCCGCAGAGCGTGGGCTACCGGTTGCAGAAGTACCTCGTACGCCACCGCTGGGCGCTGGCCGGCGGCGGCCTGGCGACCACGGTGCTGGTGGCCGCACTGGCCGCCAGCGTGCTGCAGGGACGGCAGGCGATGCGCGAGACCGCCCGCGCGCAGGCGATGCAGGACTTCGTGATCGGCCTGTTCGACAACGCCAGCGCGTCGCAGCAGGGCAGCACCTTCGATGCGCGAGAGCTGCTGGCGGCGGGTGAGCGCCGCGGCGATCGCGAACTCGCCAACCAGCCGCGTGCGCAGGCCGAACTGCTGGGCGTGATCGCCCGCCTGCGTCTGGGCCTGGGCGACTACCACGAATCACTCGCCCTGCTGGAAAAGCAGCAACGCGTGCTGGCGTCCACCGACGACGCACCGGACAGCCTGCGGCTGCAGGCCGCCACGCAGCACGGTCGTGTGTTACGCCTGCTCGGGCGCTCGCGACAGTGCGTGCAGGCGATGGCGCCGATGGAAACGCGCCTGGGTTCGCTGGAGTCGCGCATGCCGCTGCGGGTGGCGGAGTTCCAGTCGCAGAACGGCCGCTGTCGCGCGGATGCCGGCGAGAAGCAGCTCGCCCGGCAGATGTTCGACCGCTCGCTGGAGATCCGCCGCGGCCTGAAGGATGAGGCCGGCGTCGCCGAGAACATGCGCGACCTCGCGCAGCTCGATGTCGAGCTGGGCAATGCCGACACGGGCGCACGCGGCTACCGCGCCGCGCTGGCGCACCTGCAGGCCAACGGACACGCGCGGCATCCGCTGGTGATCGAGATCCAGCGCAGCCTGGCGCTGCTGTACCGCAACCGCGGCGAAACCGACGCCGCGCTGGCAGCGTTCCAGCGCGCGCGTGCGCTGTCGGAAGACATCCACGGCCCCCGCCATCCGCTCACCCAGGCCCTGCGCCGCCACATCGCCGCGGTGCAGGTCGACATGGGCCAGCTGCACGAGGCGGACGAGGAACTGCGACGCCTGCATGCGATGACGCTGGAGTCGCTCGGCCCGCACCATCGCGACACCGCGTCGAGCTGGAACTCGATGGGCATCATCGCGTGGGAGCGCGGCGACAATGTCACCGCCGTGCGCGACGTGGCGCAGGCCGTGGCGATCTGGCGCGAGAACGAAAGCCTGCAGATCCTGCCCGGCGGCCTGTTCAACTACGGCATGGTGCTGCACAGCGCCGGCCGGTACGACGAAGCGCTGGCGGCGCTGGAGGAATCTCGCCAGATGCGGGTGGGCACGATCGGCGCCAGCCATGCGCTGATCGGCGAGACCGACCGCATGATCGGCGAAGTGCTGGCCGCGAAAGGCGACCTGGAAGGCGCGACGGAACGCTTCGATCGCGCCGTACGCCTGACCCGCGTCGGCTTCGGCCCCGAGCATCCGCGCACCTGGTTCGCGGAACTGTCGATGGCCCACCACCTGACACGACTGGGTCGTCCGCAGGACGCGATCGCCCCGCTGCAGAACCTGGCGGCACATGAAGGCGGCGGCAGTGAGGCACCCAAGCTGCGCTGGCTCGCGCGCGCCTACCTGGCGGAAGCGCGCTGCCGGCTGGGCGAGAAGGACCGCGCACACCGCGAGCTGGACGCACTGGCCGGCGAACTGCGCGTCGCACTGCCGGATGGCGGCATCATCCCGCGCGAGGTCACCGAATTGCGGGCGGCCTGCCGCTGAAGCGACTCAGTCCAGCGGTAACGCCGGCTGCAGGGGCTCGATCCGACCCTCGCCGCGCGCGATCTTCTTGAACTCGGCACGACTGACCGACACGTAGCGCTCGTTGCCGCCGATCTCAACCTGCGGGCCGTCCTGCACTGCCAGCCCCTGCTCGTTGACGCGCACGGTCATGATGGCTTTCTTGCCGGTATGGCAGATCGTCTTGATCTCGCTCATCTCGTCGGCCCAGGCCAGCAGGTACTGGCTGCCCTCGAAAAGCTCGCCGCGGAAGTCCGTGCGCAGGCCGTAGCACAGCACCGGAATGCGCAGGGCATCGACCACCTCGCTGAGCTGCCAGACCTGCGCCCGGGTGAGGAACTGCGCTTCGTCCACCAGCACGCAGTCGAGCTTGCCGTGGGCGGCGATGTCGTCGCGGATCCAGCGTTCCAGGTCGTCGTCGCGCTCGAACGCAACCGCCTCGGAGCGCAACCCGATACGCGAGGCCACCACACCGGCACCGGCACGGTCGTCCAGCCGCGGCGTCAGGATCGCCACGCGCATGCCGCGCTCGCGGTAGTTGTGCGCGGACTGCAGCAACGTGGTGGTCTTCCCGGCATTCATCGCCGAGTAGTAGAAGTAGAGCTTGGCCATGGGGCCATTGTAGACCGCCCCATCACGACCTCTGCCGCGGTATATCCAGGCTGCGTCAGTCGCCGGACTTCTTGGCTTCCGGCACCTGCACCGGGCTGCCGACCTCCACGTTGCCACCCTGCGGTTTGCTCCAATAGCTATCCTGGGTGCACCAGTACTGCTCAGGCTCCCAGTATTCCGGGGCATACATGATCCCGCCAGGGACTTGTTCACCGGCCGCCGGGCCGGTCGTTGGCACGACATACAGGCCTACACCGACGAAGCCTGTTCGACTACCCGTGATCGTGGTACGCACCTTGAGCAGTTGCTCTTCCATCCGCGGCTTGGCAAGGCGGTCGGCATACTGCTCGAAAATCGGCTGACCACGCACGACGGCATCCGCGCGCTGGTCTTCATCCAGCATGCTCCAGTAAAGCTCCCGCTGGTAAAGGAAGTCGTGGTACATGCGCTCGGCGGCCAGGTCCATCCATACATAGGCCAGTGCTCGATCGGATTCGGTGCCCATGCCGTTCCAGTACATGTGCGCCACCATCGACTGGGAGAACTTGTCCGCATACGACGACGCGTGCTTGAAGCTGTTGAGCGCTTCCGGATACTTGCCCTCGCGGTATTCCCCCAACGCGATGCTGCGCCAGCGCAGGTCGGGATGCGCTTCGAAGAAGCCGTCCGTCATGATCTCTGCGGGAACCGGCTTGGCAGGCTTCCTCCTGCAGTCGTCCGTAGTGGCAGCCGTGTTCGCCCACGCAGGCGCGGAAATGACCATCGACAACAGAAGTGCGGCGTCCTTCGGACGCATGGCCTCTCTCCTTGGAAATGTTCCGGAGGATCAGTACCACCACTCACGATGCGCCGCAAGTCTCCTGGCCGCTCGTGGAGACCACGCCCGGACCGCTACAATTTGTCTGACATGCACGGTCTCAATCCCCCCCAACGCGCCGCCGTCCTTCACAGCAAGGGCCCCCTGCTCGTGCTCGCAGGCGCAGGCAGCGGCAAGACGCGGGTGATCGTGGAGAAGATCGCGCACCTGATCGCGGGCAACCACTTCCCGGCGCGCCGGATCGCGGCGATCACCTTCACCAACAAGTCCGCCAAGGAAATGCGCGAGCGCGTGTCGAAGCGGATCAGGGGCGACGCGGCCGAAGGGCTGACCATCTGCACGTTCCATGCGCTGGGGCTGAAGTTCCTGCAGATCGAGCATGCCGCGGTGGGCCTGAAGCGTGGCTTCTCGATCTTCGATGCGGACGACGCCAGCGCGCAGGTCAAGGACCTGATGTACGGCGCCAAGCCCGACGACGTGGAAGCGGCGAAGAACCTGATCTCGCGCGCGAAGAACGCCGGCCTGTCGCCCGAGGAAGCGCTGGCCGAAGCACGCACCAACCGCGAGAAGGACGCCGCGCTGCTGTACCAGCGCTACCAGGATCGATTGACCACGTTCAATGCGGTCGACTTCGACGACCTGATCCGCCTGCCGGTGCAGATCCTGGAGAACAGTCCCGAGATCACCGCCGCGTGGCGCGAGCGCATCGGCTACCTGCTGGTCGACGAGTGCCAGGACACCAACGACGCGCAGTACCGCCTGCTGAAGGCGATCGCCGGCGAACGCGGCGACTTCACCTGCGTGGGCGACGACGACCAGAGCATCTACGCCTGGCGCGGCGCGAACCCCGACAACCTGCTGCAGATGGCGAAGGATTATCCGGCGCTGCAGATCGTCAAGCTGGAACAGAACTACCGCTGCAGCAACCGCGTGCTGCGTGCGGCGAACGCGCTGATCGCCAACAACCCGCACGAGCATCCGAAGGCACTGTGGAGCGACCAGGCCGACGGCGAGCGCATCCGCGTGTGGGAATGCCGCGACAACGAGCATGAAGCAGAGAAGGTCGCTGCCGAGATCTCGTTCGTGCATGCGTCGAAGAGCGCGGCCTGGAGCGACTTCTGCATCCTGTTCCGCGGCAATCACCAGTCGCGCGCGCTGGAGAAGGCGCTGCAGCTGCTGCGCATCCCCTACCACCTGACCGGTGGCACCGCGTTCCTTGAGCGGCAGGAAGTGAAGGATGCGCTGTCGTGGCTGCGCCTGTTGGTGAACCCGGACGACGACGCTGCCTTCCTCCGCGCCGTGCAGTCGCCGAAACGCGAAGTCGGCGCCACGTCGCTCGCGAAGCTGGCGGAGATGGCCCAGCACGCGCACCTGCCGCTGTCGCGTGCAGCGGAATCGATGGGCGCACTGAAAGCGCTGCCGCCGCGCGCGGCCAACGGCCTCAGCGCCTTCGTCGACATCGTGCGCGACCTGCGTCGGCATGCCGAGGAACTGCCGCCCGCCGATCTGGTGCGACGCCTGAGCGAGCGCTCCGGCCTGCTCGCCGACCTGCGCTCGCAGTGCAAGGACGAAGCCTCGTTCCAGCGCCGCCGCGCCAACCTGGATGAACTGGCGGACTGGTTCGAAGGCGGACCACGCGGCAGTTCGGCCGGCGACCTTGCCGCGCAGCTCGCGCTGCTGTCGCGCAACGACAAGGACGACGGCGGCAACCAGGTGAGGCTGATGAGCCTGCATGCGGCGAAAGGCCTGGAGTTCCGCTATGTCTTCATCGTCGGCTGCGAGGACGGCACGCTGCCGCACGAGACCAGCGTGGAGGAAGGCAACCTGCAGGAAGAGCGGCGCCTGATGTACGTAGGCATCACCCGCGCCAAGGAACAGCTGTGGCTCAGCCACAACCGCGAGACGCGCCGCTTCGGCGAGCGCATGCGCCTGCAGCCGAGTCGCTTCATCGACGAACTGCCCGCCGACGAACTGCAGCGCGATGGCGCCGACCCGGTCGCCGATGCGGAGCGAAAGAAGGAACGCGCCAGCGCCGGGCTGGCCGCGATCCAGGCGATGTTCGACTGACACCAGGCGCTCGCCCAACGCGGTACGCTTGGCGCGCCTCCCAGGGAGTACAGACGATGACGCGCAACAGCCGGATCTGGTGGCTGGTGGGTTTCCTGATCGCCCTGGTCGGGGTGGGCTTCCCCTACTGGCGGGCACCCTCGGCGATGATCGCGCTGCCCGGCGCGTTCTATGGACCGGGCCTGGCGGCCATCGCCGTGATCGCGATGATGCTGCGCGCCTTCGGCACCGGGCGCTTCGTTGCTCTCTGGCTGCTGATCGCCTCCGCCGCGCCTGCCGCCGTCCTGCTCCGGATGGCATTCGGCGATTCCGCGGGTACGCCCGTGTCCTGGCCGCGCGAACTGCTGATCGCCAGCGCGCTGGGGCTCGCGGCCTCGCTTGTCGGCACCCTCATAGGCAGCCTGTTCCTGCTGCGCAGCAGCCGGCGCCCGACGTAATCCAGAAGGGAGACGCCACGATGGAACCCCGACTCTCCACCATTCGCCAGATCGCCATCACCGTCGGCGATGTCGAGACCGCGCTCGCGTTCTACCGCGATGCGCTGGGACTGAGCTTCCTGTTCCAGCCCGCACCGACCCTGGCCTTCCTGCAGGCCGGCGATGTTCGCCTGATGCTGACCACACCGCAGGGTGCTGGTGCGGTCGGCGCGAATTCGATCCTCTACTTCACCGTGCGCGACATCGTCGCCACACAGGCCGCCCTGGTCGCGCGCGGCGCGACGGAAGAACGTCCGCCGCAACTCGCCGCCCGCATGCCCGATCACGAACTGTGGACGGGTTTCCTGCGCGATCCGGATGGCAACCTGGTGGGGTTGATGGAAGAGAAGCGCTGACGGTCAGCGCACGCTTACGCGTCTTCGCCGGGATCGTGGTAACCGGACAGGGATTCCACCCTGATCAGTGAAGCGCGAAGCGTCAGCACGACGTCATCGCTCGCGAACGCGACTTTCCATGCGTCACCTGCCGGCTGCACCGACAGTCGCCCCTTCATCGTTGTCGCGAAGCCGGAAAGCGCGAGCTCGCTCACGTCGAAACAGGCCAGCCGCACCTGGGTGCGATTGGCATCTGCATCCCAGCGCGCGGGCACCGGTTGAGGAACAACAGGCAGGTCGAAGCGCAGCCGGACGCTGGGGCCATCGCGATGCGCGATCACTTCATGCAGATCGACGGGCAGCGTGCCGACATCGGTCGGGAGTTGCGCCAGCGACTGCGGATTGGACACCGCGGTGGTCCAGTCCATCCGCGGCTCACTCTGCGCTGCGGCTGCCGAGCAACTGCTCGACCTGCTCGCGCAGCGCGGCGACCTCACCTTCGAGCGCGGCGACACGCGCTTCGAGTTCCGCATTCGCAGGCTCACCTGCAGGCGATGAAGGCAGTCGCGCCGCAATCGCGGCGACATCCACCGGCCCGCTGAGCAAGTGCATGTAGCGGTCCTCGCGCTGGCCGGGACCGCGCGGGATCTGCACGACGAGGGCGGTCTCGCGCTGGATCAGGCGATCGAGGTGATGGCGGACGTCGTCGGCATCGTTGAACTTGAACAACCGCTCGCTGCGCGCGAGCAGTTCGTGCACGGTCTGCGCGCCGCGCAGCATCAGCAGGCCCAGCAGTACCGACTGCTGCTGCGGAATACCGAAGAACGCCGCCGTGCGGTGTTCGTACCGTTCTGCACGCGAAGAGAACACCTGCTTCGCCAGCCCCTTTTGTTCCAACTGGCGCAAGGCATGGTTCACCGCACCCGGGTCCAGCGCCATGACTGGATCGCGCGCAGTCTTCTGGTTGGCGGCCACCTGGGCGGCATTGACCGTCAGCGGATAGGTTTCCGGTGTGGTCGCTTCCTTCTCGATCAGGCAGCCCAGCAGGCGGGCCTCGGCGGCATTCAGGACGGGCGCGGTGTCTTCCATGGAGGCATCGGGAACAGGAACGGGCCGGCAGGATAACCCGCGCATCGCTGCGCGGAACGACGGGTGTAATACCGGTCGGCTAGAATTCCCTCACATTTTTAGACGGGATCTTCCATGCGCGTTTCCCTGCTTGCCGCCGGCCTGGCGGCGTCGTTGCTGACCCTGGCCGCCTGCAAACGCACCGAACCCGCTGCCGCACCGGCCGAGCCCGCTGCGCCTGCCGCTGCCACGACCGAAGCGGCGGCGAAGCCCACCGGCACGCACGACAACCTCAATGCCGTGGCGTGGGTGCAGACCTCGGTCGAGTACCGCGCGATCACCACGCAGACCTTCCGCGCCGCTGCCGATCACCTCGACGCGGCGCTGAAGGAAAAGAACTGGGACGCGCTGGTTCCGGGCGAGCGCGGTAACGCGGCGGCCGGCCTGAAGCCCGCCGTGGTGATGGACGTGGACGAGACCGTGCTGGACAACTCGCCGTACCAGGCGCGCCTGATCCGCGACGGCAAGGAATACGACGAGATCAGCTGGGACCAGTGGGTCGCCGAGAAGAAGGCCAAGCCGCTGCCGGGCGTGGTGGACTTCGCCAGGGCCGCCGCCGAGAAGGGCGTGACCATCCTGTATATCTCCAACCGCGCCGTGCACCTGAAGGAAGCCACGCTGGCCAACCTGCGCGAGGCCGGCCTGCCGGTCGCCGACGACAGCGTGTTCCTCGGCCTGGGCACCGTGCTGGAAGGCTGCGAGCAGAACGGCAGCGAGAAGAACTGCCGCCGCCGTCTGGCCGGCCAGCAGTACCGCGTGCTGATGCAGTTCGGCGACCAGATCGGCGACTTCGTGCAGGTGGAGGCCAACACCCGTGATGGCCGCCAAGCGTTGTTCGACGAATACGACGACTGGTTCGGCGAGCGCTGGTGGATGTTGCCCAACCCGACCTACGGCTCGTGGGAGCCGGCGCTGTTCAACAACGCCTGGGACCAGCCACCCGCCGCCCGCACGCAGGCCAAGCGCGACGCGCTGGACTACGCGCCGTGAGCGCACGCGGTCCCGTCGCGCTGAACGCGCGTGAACGCCTGATCTTCGCGCTGGACGCGCCGTCCGGCACCGATGCGCTGGCGTGGGTGGACCGGCTGGGCGACGCCGTGCAGTTCTACAAGATCGGCATGGAGCTGCTGGCCAGCGGCGACTACTTCACCGTGCTGGACGAGCTGGCCCGCCGCGACAAGCGCGTGTTCGTCGACCTGAAGTTCTTCGACATCCCCGCCACCGTGGCGGGGGTGATCCGCGGTCTGTCGCGCTGGCCGGTGACCTACGCGACCATCCACGGCTGGCACGCCGGGATGATGGAAGCGGCCGCCGAAGCGCGTGGCGGTGATCTGCGCCTGCTGGCCGTAACTGTGCTGACCTCGATGGACGGCGGCGACCTGCGCGCCATGGGCATCAACAGCGGCGAACCGGCCGACATCGTCGTCCAACGCGCGCTTGCTGCCCAGACGGCCGGCATCGACGGGGTGATCTGCTCCGGGCAGGAGGCCGGCATGATCCGCGCCGCGACCGGGGCTGGCTTCTCGATCGTCTGCCCGGGTATCCGCCCGGGTGGTCCGGTGGGGGACGACCAGAAGCGCACGGTCGGCGTAGCCGAGGCGTTCGCACTGGGCGCCGACGCCATCGTGGTGGGCCGGCCGATCAGCAAGGCGACCGATCCGCGTGCGGCGGCCGAGGCCATCCAGGCCGAGATCGCCGCTTCCGTCAAATAAAATCAATAACTTGAAGCAAGTTACTTCAGGTATTGCCTTAGCATTCGGGCGCAGGTAGTCTGTGCGCATCCGGCCTTCGGGCCGGAGATGTGCCACAACACTTCGTCCTCCGGCTTCGGCCGGATTTCAGGAGGTCCGCGGGGTCGCAAGACATCCGGACCTCCTTTTTTATTGTCCGGGCGAAGCGACTTGCGACGGCCATGCTTGCCGCCTCAAGCCCCGGCCGCGAAGATGCGGGGCGACTGGGGAGTCACACCGCATGAAGCCGAAGCCGTCCGCGTCCGTCCTGCGCGTGCTGGCAGCCCTCGGGCTGTCGCTCGTGGTGCTGGCCGCCTGCAAGAAGCGCGAACCCGAAGAACTTGCCGGCGCCGCCACCGAGCCGGCTGCGGCCGTACGCCAGCTGGCGACCCACCTGCAACGCAATGACCTGGTCGGCTTCGCACGCGATGCCGTACCGCCCGACACCCACGCACGGCTCGACGCTGCCTGGCGTGCCGGCCAGAGCCGCTGGCCGCTGACCGAACTGCCGCTGGACGACAAGCTGGTGCCGATGCTGGCCGCGCTGTCGGCGAAGGATGCGGAAAAGACGCTGCAACGTAGCTTCGACCGCCAGTTCGCCCGCCAGGACCGCGACCTGAAGGAAGCCGCGCGCACGCTGGGCCTGTTCGGCGTGCAGTACGTAAAGAACGAAGGCGACTACACCCAGGAAGAGCGCGACCACTACGCGCAGGTGATCGCCGCACTCGGCGACTGGGCGCAGCAGGCGCCGCTCGGCGACCCGGCCCTGGCGCGGACCACCTTGGCCCGACTGGCGCCCGCGGCACGCCGCAGCGGCCTGACCACGGACGACGCACTCAACCAGGCCGGCATGACCGCCAGCCTGCAGCGGCTGACACCGTTCTTCATCGAGGCCAAGGCCACGTTCGCCCGCTACGGCTTGCCGCTCGATACGACCTTCACCGATCTGCGTACCGGTCTGGTGGAAGAGAAAGGCGATACGGCCACCGTGCGCATCCACTATCCGCTGGGCGAGCGCGAGATCGATACCGTGGTCAGCCTGACCCGGCGCGACGGCCAGTGGTATCTCACCGACTACCTCAGGCACGCCGACGACGTGCTGGCCGCCGCGCTGCCCGCGCCGGACACGCTGCCGGCGCCGCCGCCCGAAGAAGAGACGCCATCGCCGCCGTGACGAACCGGCGACCCTGCGCGATCACGGTCTTCGCACTGGCAACACTGCTGGCGAGCGCCTCCACCACGCACGCGCACTCGGGCGGCCTCGACAAACACGGTTGTCATACGAACCGGAAGACCGGCGAGTACCACTGCCATCGCGGCGGCGACGCGGCCCGCACGACGCTGGCCGCACCCGGGCCCGACCAACGACCCGCATCCTCCAGGCCCTCGCGCCTCGACGGCCCGACGCCCGGCCGCGCCTTCCGCAACTGCGACGAGGCCCGCGCGCACGGCGCAGCGCCGGTACGGCGGGGCGATCCCGGCTATGGGCCGCACCTGGACCGCGACAACGACGGCGTGGGCTGCGAGCCGTATCGCGGGCGCTGAACCCTTTCGTTTCAGTCACTTGCGGCTCACCCGGCGATGTCCATCGGCACCGGGGTGCCGGCGGAAGTCCGGCATGACGCCCTGTAACCGCTTTCCAGCCAGCCATGGGCGTGGGCCATAATGCCGCCGATGCCTGAACAGAATTCCCTGCCGTTCCCCGACGGCCCCAAGCCGACGCCTCCGGAGAAGAAACCCGAGGCGACGGGTGCGCCTGCCTCCGAGACGGCGCAGGACCCGGCAGGCCGCGACGAGGCACCGGTGACGGCCGGCGTGCCGATGGCACCTCCCGCCGCCGCCCGCCAGGCCAAGCGTCCGCTGTGGGCGCGCCTGCTCGGCCGCCTGGCCGATCCGTGGCTGGCCTTGAACATCGAACCCGGCGTACCGGCCGACCTGCTGGACGGCCGCCCGGTCTGTTACGTGCTGGAAGACTACGGCCTGTCGAACGCATTGATCCTCGACCGCGCCTGCCGCGATGCCGGCCTGCCCTCGCCGCTGGTGCCGCTGCCGGTCGGTGGCAATCCGCTGGGCCGCAATCGCGCCTACGTGGCGCTGTCGCGCCGCAATGCCAGCACCCTGATCCCCGACCAGGTCAGTGCCAAGACGCATTCCGGTTCGCTCGCCAAGCTGCTGCAGGCGCATCGCGCCAGCCCCGGCCTGGACGTGCAACTGGTGCCGGTGTCGATCTTCGTCGGCCGCGCGCCGGACAAGCAGAGCGGCTGGTTCTCGGTGCTGTTCTCCGAAAACTGGGCGATCGTCGGCCGCTTCCGCCGCCTGCTGGCCATCCTGCTCAACGGCCGCGGCACCATCGTGCGCTTCGCGCCGCCGGTGTCGCTGCGCACGACGGTTGACGAGGGCCTGGAGCCCGAGCGCACCGTCCGCAAGCTGTCGCGCGTACTGCGCACGCACTTCCACCGCATCCGCGAAGCCGTCATCGGCCCCGACCTGTCGACGCGTCGCCTGCTGGTCGACCAGGTGCTGGCCGCCGAGCCGGTGAAGGAAGCGATCGCCGAACAGGCCCGGCGCGACAAGTCAAAGCCGGAAGATGCGTGGAAGAAAGCGCACGCCTACGCCTGGGAAATCGCCGCCGACTATTCCAATCCGGTGGTGCGTTCGGCCAGCTTCCTGCTGAGCCATGTATGGAACCAGATCTACGACGGCGTGCTGGTCCATCACCTGGACAAGTTCAAGGAAGCCGCACCCGGTCATGAAGTCGTCTACGTGCCCTGCCACCGCAGCCACATGGACTACCTGCTGCTGTCGTACCTGCTGTACGAACGCGGCATCGTGCCGCCGCACATCGCGGCCGGCATCAATCTCAACCTGCCGGTGGTGGGTACGCTGCTGCGCAAGGGCGGCGCGTTCTTCATGCGCCGCAGCTTCCGCGGCAACCCGCTGTACTCGGCGGTGTTCACCGAATACGTGGCGCAGCTGGTCTCCGGCGGCTACTCGCTGGAGTACTTCATCGAAGGCGGACGCTCGCGCACCGGCCGCCTGCTGCCACCGAAGGGCGGCATGATCTCGATGACGCTGCGCGCGTTCCTGCGCCAGCCGCGCAAGCCGGTGCTGTTCCAGCCGGTCTACATCGGCTACGAAAAGCTGCTGGAAGGCACCAGCTACCTGGACGAACTCAGCGGCCGGCCGAAAGAGAAGGAATCCATCTGGGCTGTGCTGTGGGGCATCCCGAAGGTGCTGCGGCAGAACTACGGCCAGGTGGTGGTGAATTTCGGCGAGCCGATTCCGCTCAACGACGCGTTGACGAAGTACGCGCCCGAGTGGGACGGCACGCCGGTCGGCGAAGAGGAAAAGCCCGCGTGGCTGTCCGACATCGTCGACGCCCTGGCGCAGCAGATCCAGGTCAACATCAACCGCGCCGCCGACGTGAACCCGATCAACCTGCTGGCGCTGGCGCTGCTGTCCACGCCCAAGCACGCGATGGGCGAAGCCGACCTGATCGCGCAGATCGAACTGTCGAAGACGCTGCTGGCCGAACTGCCCTACTCCGACCGCGTCACCGTCACCCCACATTCGCCGGACCGCATCATCTCCCACGCCGAGGAGATCAACATGCTGCAGCGGATCAAGCATCCGCTGGGCGACGTGCTGAGCGTGGACGACGACACCGCGGTGCTGCTGAGCTACTACCGCAACAACGTGCTGCACTTGTTCACGGCATCGTCGTGGATCGCGTGCTGCTTCCAGAACAACCGCCGCATGAGCCGCGCCGGCGTGCTGCGCCTGGGCCGCACGCTGTACCCGTTCCTGCAGGCCGAGCTGTTCCTGCCGTGGAGCGAGGACGAGTTCGCCGAACGCATGGAACGCACCATCGAGGTGTTCGTCCGCGAAGGCCTGCTGCAACAGGTCAACGACGACGACGGCGGCATCCTGGCGCGCAGCGCCGGACAGACCGACGAGGTGTTCCGTCTGCGCGCGATCGGCCACTCGCTGCAGCAGGCGTTCGAGCGCTACTACATCGCCATCTCGGTGCTGGTGAAGAACGGCCCGGGCACGCTGGGCGCCGCCGAACTGGAAAGCCTGTGCCAGCAGGCCGCGCAGCGCCTGAGCCTGCTGTACGCGCCGGCCGCGCCGGAGTTCTTCGACAAGACGCTGTTCCGCGGCTTCATCCAGAAGCTGCGCGAACTGAAGCTGGTCTGGCCGGACGAGAACAGCAAGCTGCTGTTCGACGAACGCCTGGATGCGTGGGCGCGCGACGCCAAGGCCATCCTCGGCCGCGAACTGCGCCACACCATCGAGAAGGTCAGCCCCGAAGCCGCTCGGCCAGCCGAGCCAGCGGTCGCGCCGCAGGACTGATCCTGCGGCATCCGGCCTCAGAAGATCGCGCGCGGCAGCTCCGGCTCTTTTCCGACTGAGCACGCGCCGCGGAATGTCTCGTTCAGTTCGGGATGGAGCTTGTAGGTCGTGCTGATCACCACGCTTCCGTCTGACCGGTCGATGCGGATGTTCGTGATGACATCTCCCCACACTTGGAGCCACTGGAAGTACAGCGGCAGATAATCACAGCTGTCGCTGCGATCGCCGCGTACCAAGGGCTGCCGATCGCAGACCTTGCCGCCCCAACCGTACTTGTCGCGCCATTCGTGCCAGGTTCCCGCGACCGGATCGATCTTGAACACCTGTGGATCGCGATCTCCCGCTTTGCAGTGCAGGACTATCGGCTCGGCATGCACCAGGCCGGAGAATGCGATGCCGATGCAGACCGCAATGGCCCGCGCCCCCCGGAGCGCATGAGCAGGTGATCGCATGAAAGGACGCGTCTTCGTCAGCAGACCACGCATCGCTCAGTATCCCGGCTCGCTTCTCGGCAGGTAGCTGACCTGCATGGCCGGCATGCCCTCCCTCGCGTTGACGACCATCACCCGCTGGCGGTAGTTGTACGCTTCCTCATAAATCCTGCGCCTGCTGCAGCTCGTGTACAGGGCTTCCTTCGGAATAGTGGACATCGAACTCACCATCTCGCGGAACTTGTCACTGTTCCAGTTCTCCACGTGCGTCGTCACGTAGCGGACCTCGGCGATATCCGACACGAACGACTTGCCGGCCGGGCGGTTCTGCGAGACGCAGACCATGTAGCCGGTGTCGACCGTCTGCGAGCGTGCCGCGGGCGCTGCGGCCAGCATGGAAGTCGCCAGCGCGAAGGCCATGGCCAATGTCAGGCTCAAATGCTTCATGGATCACTCCTTGTAAGGACGCTTCGTCGAGGGGAGCGCCGGCGCGCGACGTCAGAAGCCATACTTGCTGGTGGTATCGCACGCGTCCTTCAGTACCTTCATGGCATTCAGCACACGATCGGAGAGCGTCTTCGACTCGAGATGGAGGTTGATGCTGCTGCCGGTTCCCTGGTACTGCGGCTCGCAACCCATCTGCGCGTTGGTGGAGCAGGTACCTTGATAGGGCATGGCGCCCTTGATGGTGATCGAGGATCCGTTCTGCGCGAACTCAGTCACCTTGCTCCAGTCGATGTCGAGGGTATAGGCCACGCTCCAGTACGCCTTGCCGCGTTCGGTCGGGAAATGCGCCCTTCCCCCGGTGAACTTGCTGGCGCAGGCGCTGCTCTGCAACGAGGCGATCTTGCCCGTGAGCACATGGTTGATCTCGAACGACGAGGACCCCTTCGTCAGCACCTCGCGCAGGAAGCCGTGCGCGTTCTCGGGAGTCGGCTGCGCTGTCTGGGCTGCGACGGGAGCGACCAGCGCAAGCGCGATGAAGCCGATGGCAAGCGGAACACTTTTTTGCACGGTGATGACTCCGGTGAGGATTTCTGTACGGGTAAAGCGTCGGGCGAGCAGCGGGATACCGGGCTCTGCCTTCATGATCGTTTCGACCAGGTACGAATGCCGAACTCCCCGGAGCACTCGACTTCGGTCGGTGTCTTCAGGGTGCAGATCGCCGTCTTGCCATTGAACTCCGCATTGCCGCATCCCTCTGTGCGGAACAGGATCTTGCCGCCATCCTTCGACAGCGTGCTCCTGGTGCACTGGTCGCCCAAGAGCCATGCATAGTTCACGGATGGCCCCTTCCATGCGAACTTCGCACCCGCGCCGGTGAAGACCAGCGTGCCGTCAAAGTCATCGATCGAGAAATCGGCACCCTCTTCGCCTTTCCACGTCCCGAGCCAGTCCGCGCGCGCGTAGGCATGAGCAGCGGTCGAGGCGACGGTCGCCGCGGACAGCATGAGCGCGCAAGTGAATGTCTTCACTGTCGGGCTCTCCTTAGAAGCGCGCTTTGGGCGCGGCGGGTTCGACTCCCTGGCGACAGGTGCCCTGCCTCGGCGGGCCATCGATGTGGCCCTGCTTCTCCGAGTAGGTCCGCATGCTTTCCTCATAGTTCCCGCTGACGCGGTTGATCTTCGGCAGCCAGCGCAGAATCACGACGCCGGGCTTGAGGGCCGACGTCACTTCGATGTCCCTTGCGTACCATACGGGTGAAAAGCGGCAGGTGTTGACGAAGGTGTAGTCCGTGCCTTCGCTGATACCGCAGATATTGGGGCCCCAGCGCATTTCCTGGTGCAACCAGTACTGCCACGAAGGCTTCTCGTCCGTGCCGGAGATCCGGAAGAGCGACGTCTTGCCGGTCTGGGGAACGTTGCACTCCAGGATCGCCGAGTACGTCTGTGCATCGACGCGCGGTGCGCAGGCGACACTCAGGAACAGCAGCGCGGCAGTGAAGATGGGATGTCTCATGTGCTGTGGTCTCTTGAGCGGGAATGACTGCGTTCCATGAAGCGGGCTCGGCATGGGCATGGCTTAGTCGCCGTGATAGGCCCAGCGCACGGTGTGGACACTCCAGCCGTCGCGGCGGTAGTCGGCGATCGCGTCGTTGCGGTCGTCCTCCGCTTCCTGCCAGCTGCCGATGGTCGTCTGGCAGATCGGCGTATCCGAGCGCCGGCTGAAGTTGGCATCCACGTACGAACGGAAGCTGTTCTGCACGCCGACGGAGTACACGTTGCCGTTGATGCGGTACGTCGTGGACACGACGACCTCGAGGTTGCCCGCCTGTCCCAGGCGGGCCACGCAGTAGCCGTACGACGCGTCGTCGGCGACCGCCTCCATCGGCGTGCCGATCTGCAGGGCACCGAACAAGACCAGTGCCGCCAGTGGAATGCTCTTCTTCATATAGTTCTCTCTCGGGTGGGGAGGCAGACGCAGATCGGGCGGATCGCACCCGGTCGGCGTCAACTCAGAACAGGTCTTCGCTGACCAGCGTGGCGCCCTTGAGCTGCGCCATGTGGCGTATCGCGCGGATGTACTTCTTGCGCAGGGCTTCATCCCCAATCCAGAGATGGATGTAGCCGCTCTTGCCTTCGTACTGCTTGTTGAAGACGATCTTCGCCGAGGCATAGCAACCCCTCGCGCCCATGCCGTCGGTGACATCTGCAACCTGGCTCCAGTCGTAGCGGGTCCAGTTGCCGTCTTCGGTGTATGCCTTGATCTGCTGGTCCGTGATCTCGACCTTGCCAAGGTTGACCGTGTTGGAGCACGCGCCGGAGATCTCGTTCTTCTTGGCCAGCATCCAGTCCACTGTTTCCTGCGCGGACTGCGCCTGCGCCTGGAGACAGGCCGAGGCGAGTAGGCAGGCGAGAAGTGTCGCGATGCGCGGACGGAGGCGACGAAGATCGGCGCTGCGGGTGCATGTATGTTTCATTGGGCTCTCGGATCGACGCGTCATGGGATTCAGGGCTCGGCCGGATCGGGTACGGCATCGAGCGGGAACCTGTTGGTGTTGTTCCAGGTGCCACAGATGTAGCTGGTGGTCTTCGCGCGCGCGGCGGCCTGGTTGGCCTGCGCACGGGATTCGGTGATCGCGTCGGCCGACGTGGCACGCCCCTCGACCACGAAGAACTCGGTGGCCGGGGCGTTCTTCGGCCGAATGCAGAACATCGCGCCATGGCCCGGCAGCGTGCTGCGCAACAGCGGCGTCCACCCGCCGGCAGGCTGCTTCCTCCGTGCCTCCTGCAGGGCCCAGCGCATCGGCTCCTTGCGGCTGCTCGACACGACATAGGCGCCGGACTCGGGATGCGCCAGCACCACCACCTGCGCATGCGCCGAGGGCAGTCCCATGACCAGGCATGCAGGAAGGATGAAGAAGCGAAGCAGCGACATGTTCGAATTCCGGAGTTGACCGATGGGATGCCAGCGCGCGACGCGGTGCCAAAGCGCGCTCCTTCGCGGCTCTGCCGGCACCTCGTGGTCGTCCTTGAGCCTGCGCCTCCCCGGCCGCCATCTCCCCATGGCCCCGAGCGGCCCGCTGCATACGGCGGATCGCACCCCTGCACGGACGATAACGACGTGCGGCAGATGCGCGCACTCCCGCCCGGGACTTGACGCGACCGATGAAATTCGGCTTGTGCGCGAGCGCGTTTCGTAATTAACTGCGATCAGGATGGCGCCGGACGCGCTCCGCGCATCGCCACAGGGGAAAACCGATGAACGACGACCACGCTCTCGCGCGCGTGCTCGAACCGCTGTACGAGTCGATCCTGGACCCGGACCGGCTGGACGACTTCAACGTCCTGCTCGGCCAGGCCACGCACAGCCACATCACCGGCATCCTGGGCCACGACGTGCACTGCGGCCGCGGCAGCGTGGCGCGCGTGAGCGGCGCCGATCCGCAGCGCGTCGCAGTGGAAATACAGTCGCTCGACCTGCACGTGGATCCATGGATCAGCCGCGCGACACCGCTCCTGGCCACGGGCAGGGTATTCAACACGGAAGACCTGCTGCCGAACGCGCAGATGCGCCGCACCGATGTCTACAACGCCTATTACCGCCAGTTCGGCGTGGAACAGCAGGTCGCGGCCGTGGGCCACTACGACGGGATGAATTCGATCACCCTGTCGATCTGCCGCGACGATCGCCATCGCCTGTTCGACGAGGACGAGCTCGGCCTGTTCCAGCGCGTGGTGCCGCACTGGGTGAACGCCTACGCCATCATGCGCCGGCTCGATCTGTTGCAGCAGCGCGTCGATTCGCTGCAGACGGCGCTGGACCAGGCGCCGATGGCGATGTTCACCCTGTCCGCCAACCGGCAGCTGCTGCGCGCCAACGCAGCGGGCGAACACCTGCTGGGTCAGGGCGTGCTGCAGCGCGCGTCAGGCCGGCTGTCGGTGCCGGGCCGGCAGGATGTCGCCCTTCAGCAGTTGCTCGCGCGCGCCACGCTCGCGCGGCCGGACGGACGCGTGGGCGATGTGGAGAAACTTGTCGTGCGCGCCTCCGGCGTCGGCGCCGTGGCGATCACCGCGCATCCACTGGCTTCGCCGCTGCTGGCGGGCGACGCGGCGTTGCTGGTGTTCGCGCAGCCCGTCGCAACGGCAGCGCCTGCACGCTTGGAGCACGCCCTGCAGCAGCTGTTCGGCCTGACCGATGCCGAAGGCCGCCTCGCGGTGGCCCTGCTGCAGCACGCCGACCTCGCACTGGCAGCGCAAGCCAGCAGCGTGGCGCTGTCCACCGCGCAGACGCGGTTGAAAGTGGTGTTCGACAAGACCGGCGAGCGCAGCCAGCCGGCGTTGATCCGCTTGCTCGGCGCACTCAACGCCGTCTGCTGAGCGCGAAGCGGGTCAGGACATCGCGTGGAAGGAGCGCGTCAGCCACGCCTTCGCGGGCAGCGCGCGCGCGGGTTCCCGGATCAGTCGATGCAACGGTGAGCCGCATTCGGACAGATACGGCTCGTCTTCCATCACCAGCACCATCCGCAACAGGTCCACGCCGCCGGGCAGGATCGCCGGCGGCAGGTATTCGCGGAATCCGTAGTGCTCGAACACGCCGTGCAGGAACGGTTCGCAGGCCAGCAGGCAGAACTGGACGCGCGTCTCCTGCGCCCAGCGGTAGGCCTCTTCCATCAGGCGGTCGACCACGGGCTTGCTGCGCTGGTCCGCCTGGACCGCGAAGCGCGTACCCACGGCCACCTGCGACAGCGGCCACGTGCGCGCGAACTCGTCGATCCGGAACAGGCTGCCGTATTCCACCTGCACCGCCAGCGGCGAGAAATCGTGCAGGCGCATCGTGGCGATCGCCTGCGAGCCCTTCTCCACCGCCAGCGTGGTGCCGCAATCGTCCAGGCCGTCGGTGACCCGCTTGCTGCGGTCGCCGAACTGGCCCTGCTCGTGGAAGTACACCTCGCGGCGCAGGCGCGGCACGTCGCCGAGGGATTCCCCCGGCAGGACGCGGTGCATCCGCAACCCGATGCCGGCCAGCGCGGCCTCGGCCGAGGCCGACGCGATCCGCGCCTCGCGGGCGGATGACGGCATGCGGTGGTTGAACGGTTTGTCCTGCTCCATGCCACTCCCTCGCCACGGCGCGACAGCGCACGGGGCCTGATCATCGGGAACCGCGGCGCCGGCAGGACGGCAGACGGTCAATCGGTAGGGGAAATCCCCACGCCGGGCTATCAAGCAAGCATCGGGCCAACTGGGCGCATGTTTCGCCCGGACCCGCCAACAGTGCGCCGCGGGCCGCCTGTCGCCTCCATCCGCCGGGAAATGACCTGCGCTGGAGTGACGCACCGCGTCAGATTGCGTCGCCGGTGAAGGGCGCGGGGCGCCCGCGAGTCAGCCGCATGATCATGGCTATACTCGCCAGCGGCGTCCGGTGGGGACCGGTCGCCACAAGGAACGTCACACCACACGGGGATCTCAATGCACGTACGTCATCTCGCCCGCATGGCCGCATGCGCAGTCGCGCTCGCCCTGCTCGCAGGCTGCGCTCCCAAGTCGTATTCCGTCCGCCATCCGGCGCCCTCCGACAATCTGGTCTTCGGCACCGCCGTGCCCGCCACCACGCTCACCCTGGTCGATGCGCGACCCGGTGCGGGCCGCGCCTTCTCCAGCGGCGTGCTGCCGGCGGCGCTGACAGTGGACGGTGCACCCCTCGATGCCGCCGGCTACCTGGCGAAGAACCTGCAGGCGGAGCTGGTGGCCCGCGGCCTGCCGGCCCAGGTCGTCACCAGCGGCGATGCGCTGCCCAAACTCGAGCTGACGGCGTTCCGCATGCAGAACCACCGCGCCAACGGCTTCAGTCCGTTCGTCACGCTGACCTTCCTCGGTGGCGACCTGGTGACGCCGGAAGGCAAACAGCGCCTCGGCGTGTTCGTGAAGCGCGGCAAGGTGCCCGTGTGGAGCTTCGACGAGGTCGTCGAGCCCACCTTCAACCAGCCGCTGTCGCTGGCGATCAAGGAACTGGCGGCGAAGATCGCAGCGCGCCTGCATGGCGCGCGCAGCAGCGATGCCGATGTCGATCGCCTGGTGAAGGCGATCGCCACGCGGAGCGACGACAGTTACCTGGACGTCTACGCACTCGGCTTCACCAACAACCCGAAGGCGATCGGCCCCATCGCCGGTCTGGCACGCGATCCGGACGAATACGTCCGACTGGCCGCCATCTCGTCGCTGGGCACGCTGGGTGCCACCGACCAGCTTGGCCTGCTGACCTCGATCTACCGCGAAGGCAATCTCTGGCAGGACCGCGCCATGGCACTCAAGGCCATCGGCGATCTGGAATCGCCCGACGCCGATGCCTTCCTGCAGGCCGAACACGCCGCGCTGGAAGCCAAGGCGGGCGACAAGGAAGTCGACTGGACGCTGCAGGTCATTCGCCTCTACCGGTAAGCAGGCGGCATGACGGACGATGGCCCGCCTTGCGGGCCATCGTCGTTCAGGGAATCACGATCAGGCCGGCTCGTCGGGGATCAGCGCGCTTTCCAGCCGCGCGATGCAGTCTTTCAGCCACAGCTTGCGCTTCTTCAGTCGCTTGATCGCGACCTCGTCGGCGTCGGCGTCATCGACCAGGCGTGCGATGGCCTCGTCCAGGTCACGATGCTCGGTCCGGAGCGCGGCGATCTTCTCAGGGATGTCGGCGGGGTTGTCGGTTTCCACGCGACGAGCGTACACCGGCGACAGCGAGGGCGTCACCGCGCCCCGGTACAATGGCGCCATGAGTACCGTCCTACCCCTGCCCGACCCCGTCCTGCGCCGCCCGGCCGCCGATCCACGCCGCGCCGCGCACGAGCAGGGCAAGCTGGCCAAGCGCCTGCGCCGCCAGGTGGGCCAGGCGATCGCCGATTTCGGCATGATCGAGGAAGGCGACAAGGTGATGGTGTGCCTGTCCGGCGGCAAGGACAGCTACACGATGCTGGACATCCTGCTGCAGCTGCAGAAGAAGGCGCCGGTACGCTTCGAGCTGGTGGCGGTGAACCTGGACCAGAAACAGCCCGGTTTCCCCGAACACGTGCTGCCCGAATACCTGGAGCGCATGGGCGTGCCGTTCCACATCATCGAGCAGGACACCTATTCGGTGGTCAGCCGGGTGATTCCGGAAGGCAAGACCATGTGCTCGCTGTGCTCGCGCCTGCGCCGCGGCTCGCTGTACAGCTACGCCGAGGAGAACGGCTTCACCAAGATCGCGCTGGGCCACCACCGCGACGACCTCGTGGCGACGTTCTTCCTGAACATGTTCTTCCACGCCAAGCTCTCGGGCATGCCGCCCAAGCTGCTGTCGGACAACGGCAAGCACGTGGTGATCCGCCCGCTGGCCTATGTGCGCGAGGACGATATCGCCGAGTACGCCGACGCCAAGGCGTTCCCGATCATCCCGTGCAACCTGTGCGGCAGCCAGGAGAACCTGCAGCGCAAGCAGGTCAAGAAGATGATGGATGCCTGGGAACGCGAAACGCCCGGCCGCATCGAGACCATCTCGCGCGCGCTGGGCGATATCCGCCCCTCCCAGCTGAGTGACCCGAACCTGTTCGATTTCCTTTCACTGGGCCACCGCGACGGCGCCACACTGCCGGATGCCCGCGCCTGGCTGGCGGGCGAACCGCACGCCGACGGCGAAACGCAGCAGTAACCCCCACCCGTTCCGATCCCTTCGCCCCGCGTGGGCGGAGCGCTCTTTCTTCCTCCTGGATGGTCGATGTTCTTCCGCAACCTCACGCTGTTCCGCTTCCCCACCTCCCTCGATTTCTCCCAGCTCGATGAGCTGCTTCCGGAAGCCGCACTCAAGCCGGTCGGCCCGCTGGAGCTGTCCTCGCGCGGCTTCATCTCGCCGTTCGGCCGCGGTGAGGAAGCGCTGTCCCATCGCATCAACGACGCCATCTGGCTGAGCGTCGGCGGTGAGGACAAGATCCTCCCCGGCGCGGTGGTCAACGACCTGCTGCAGAAGAAGCTGCTGGAGATCGAAGCGAAGGAAGGCCGCAAGCCCGGCGGCAAGACTCGCAAGCGGCTGAAGGACGACCTGCTGCACGAACTGCTGCCGCGCGCGTTTGTGAAGCCCTCTCGCACCGATGCGCTGATCGACCTGGAGCTCGGCTTCATCGCCGTCGATGCGTCCTCGCGCAAGACCGGCGAGAACGTGGTCTCGGAAGTGCGCCGCGCGTTGGGCAGCTTTCCCGCCCTGCCGCTCAACGCCGAAGTGGCGCCGCGCAACGTGCTGACCGGCTGGATCGCAGGCGAGCCGCTGCCGGAAGGCCTGTCGCTGGGCGAGGAGTGCGAACTCAAGGACGCGATGGAAGGCGGCGCGGTGGTGAAGTGCCAGAACCAGGAGCTGCAGAGCGACGAGATCGCCAAGCACCTGGAAGCCGGCAAGCAGGTCACCAAGCTGGCGCTGGTACTCGACGACCACGTGTCGTTCGTCCTCGGCGAAGACCTGATCGTGCGCAAGCTGAAGTTCCTCGATGGTGCGGTCGACCAGCTGGAAAACACCGAGCACGACGACCTTCGCGCCGAACTCGATGCCCGCTTCGCCTTGATGGCGGGCGAACTGAAGCGGTTGTTCCTGGTGCTGGAGCACGCGCTGAAACTCAGCAAGGCAGAGTGAGCACACGCGACTGCGGCGGCCCATCCGCTAACATCGCCCCATGCCGTCCCTGCTCCAGCGCCTGACCACCCGCATGCCCCGCAGCGTGGAGCGCGACACGGTCACGCTGCAGCTGGAAGACGGGCGCGACCTGGAAGTGCAGCGCGTCCGCGACCCGCGCGCAAAACGTCTGAAGCTGAGCGTGGACGAACGCGGCGCCCGTCTGACGCTGCCGTGGCGCGCCAGCCTGGTCTCCGGCGAACGCTTCCTGCTCCAGCATCGCGACTGGCTGGCCGAGCAGCTCGCGCGCCACGCGCCGGACGACGAGGCGCCTGCATTCGTCCCCGGCGCGACGACGCACCTGCCGCTGCGCGGCGAAGACATTCCCCTGCATTGGCACGAAGGACGCTTCGCCCGCATCGAGCGGCAGGACGACGGCATCCACGTCCATCTGCCCGCGCGCGCCAGCGATGCCACCCTTCGACGCACCCTGCGTGCGTTCTACGAAGCCGAGGCACGTGCCGACGTCGGCCGCTGGCTGCCGGCCTACCTCTCCGGCCTGCCTCGCGCGCCCCGGCAGATCCGCCTGAAAGTGATGTCCTCGCAATGGGGTTCGCTGGCGCCCGACGGCACGCTGACGCTCGACCTGGCCCTGGTACTGGGCCGGCCGTCGGCCTTCGAATACGTGCTCGTCCACGAGCTGTGCCACCTGCTGCAGGCCAACCACTCGCCCGCCTTCTGGCGGGAGGTCGAAGCGCGCTTCCCCTCCTGGCGGGACGAGCGGACGTGGTTCCACGCCGAAGGGCGCCGCCTCAAGGCCCGCCTGCACCGCCTGTTGGCGACGGACTGATATCTAGCGGCGGCGGTGCCGCCACGCTGATTCGTGTCCGGAATGAGACTTTCGTCACGATTTTAGAGGCAAGCCGGAGTCGGCGGGCCGGCAAGCAGTGCGGGACCGTCCTCCGGTCCCGTCCCCTTCGCGATGCCCCCCATGGTTCCCCCGAACGTTCCCCCAGTCGCCCTCTCGTCCGCTACGCGCCCACCTCAACAGGCGGGGCGAAGTGCCCCGGGACGCGCGTTTGCGCCCAATGCCGTTCTGCCGCCGAAAAGCGCGGCCAGCCTCAATGCCCACCGCGCGCTGATGAGCCGCAAGAGCCTTTCGGTGGAGGAAGCCACCGCGCGCGCCCGGCAGCGGCGGCGTGCCGCCGGCAAGATCCAGCGGTTCGATCGCCTCGCGCGCCTGCTGGTCGTGTTGATAGCCGCAGCTGGCGGGATCGCCTGGATGGGCAGCAGCCAATCATCGATCCCGACCCTGCTCACCGGCTATCTCGTGATGGGACTGGCGACTGCCGCGCTCATCGCACGCCTGACGCGCATCCCGGCCGCGGCACGCCTGCCGCTGGAGCGCTATTACCTGCCCGACGAGCAACTCGCCAGCGCGGAAGACATCAGGCAACTGCGTTGCCTGGCGCAGGAAAACCAAGAACTGGAAGGGGTCACCAGCGCCTGGTGGCGAAGCAGCGCGCCGATCCGCAAGGGCGACGTGCGCCTGGCCGTGGAGTTCTCCCACGCCATGCGCAGGGACTCAGTCGCCGCGCAGGAACGCTGAGACGAGCGCCGCCACGGCGGCGGGCTCTTCCATGTGCAGATGGTGCGTACCGGCCACGACGTGCAGGCGCCCGTCGGGCAGCAGCGCGGCACGTCGGGAACGCAGCGGTTCTGGGAAGTAGGGTTGCGGCGGATCCGCGTAGACCACGCGCGTCGGACAGGCGATGCCGGCGACCAGCGCCGCCAGCTGTGCTTCGTCGAGGCGCTGCGGCGTGGGCAGGGTCAGTCGCGGGTCGCTGCTCCAGACAAAACCGCCTTCCACTGGCCGCACGCCACGCTCGACCAGCAGGCGCGCCGCAGGTTCGCTCAACTGGTTGGCCAGCATGCGCGCCCGTACCGGCGCCACGAGATCGGCGAACACGCGCAGCTGCTTGCCTGGTAGCGCGCGCGCTGCCGCGATCGCCTCGCGCCAGCGATCGGCGGTGCGCTCGACCGTTTCGGCCAGACCACCCAGGGCTTCGATCACCACCAGCCGCTGTATGCGCTGCGGTACCGCGGCCGCCATCAGGCTGGCGATGCCGGCCCCCATCGAATGGCCAAGCAGCGAAAACGTCTCCCAGCCCAGCGCGTCGGCGATGTCGAGCACGGCATTGACCGCCACGCCACTGGTGTACTCCGCACCGGGCGCGAGGTGTGCGCTGCGGCCATGACCCGGCAGGTCGGGCGCCACGACTTGCACGCCCGGCAGATGGGCGGACAACGGGACGAAGCTGGCGGCGTTGTCCAGCCAGCCGTGCAACGCCAACACGCGGGGTCCTTCGTCGCCGACACGCAATCCGGTGATGCGCCCCAGCGGAATGTCGACGGCGAACTCGCGCAGCGTCATGCGTCCGTACCGGCGGCACGCCGCGCCAGCGCGACCAGCGCATCGGCATGCAGCGCGTCATCGTTGAGGCAGGGCAGATAGCGCAGTTCACCGCCGCCTGACGCGTGGAAGAGCTCGGCGTTCTGCATCGCGATCTCTTCCAGCGTCTCCAGGCAGTCCACCGCGAAGCCGGGGCAGACCACATCGACCCGGCGCACGCCACGGGCGGCGAGAGCCTGCAGCGTGACGTCGGTGGCGGGCTCCAGCCAGCGCTCCTTGCCGAAGCGGGACTGGTAGGTCAGCGTCCATTCGTCATCGCGCAGGCCCAGCGCCTGCACGATGGCGCGCGTGCTCGCTTCGCACTGCTGCGGATAGGGATCGCCATTGCGCGCCAGCCGTTGCGGCAGGCCGTGGTACGAAAACAGCAGGTGTTCGCCCGCACCCTGGGTTTTCCGCCATTGCCGGACCGACGCCACCACGGCCGCCACCCAGCCTGGATCGACCGAATAGTCGTCAATGAACCGGATATCGAGATCCCCGGCCTCACGCAGCACCACATCGCGTACCGACTCCGTGGTCGTCGTGGAGTACTGCGGATACAGCGGCAGCACCACCACGCGGCGGATGCCTTCGGCCCGCAACGCGCGCAGGCGCTCGGCCAGCGCCGGGCGCCCATAACGCATCGCATCGAACACGCGCCATGCCGGCAATCGCGCCTGCACGGCCTCCGCCAAGCGACGCGTGTACACGGCGAGCGGGGAGCCTTCCGGCAGCCAGATGCTGGCGTACTTCTCCGCCGCCTTCGGGCCGCGCAGCGGCAAAATGACGCCCCTCAGCAGCGGTTGCCACAGTAGCCAGGGGATCTGCACCACGCGGCGATCGCTGAGGAACTCGGCCAGATAGCGGCGGACCGCGGGCGCCGTGGGCGCCTCGGGCGTTCCGAGATTGACGAGGAGCAGTGCGGTGGCGGGCGTGGTCGCTGGCATCCGCGTATTGTGTCAGAGCGTCGCAGTCGCGCCGACGCCGTGCGACCTTTGGCCGCAGCGAAGACGGGACGGCACGCGTCAGCACCGATTCATCACGGCCCGCCTACTTTCAGGCAGTTGCAGCATCCTGCTGCGAAACCCCCTTATGGAGCCGCCATGAACCGCACCTCCCGCCGCCTGCTGCCGCCCACTGCGCTCGCACTGGCCGCCGCCCTGTTCGCCGGGCACGCCATCGCGGGACCGAAGGAAGACGAGCGCGCCACCAATGCGGTACGCGTGCTCAACGAAATCCAGCGCATCCCCGAGAACGGCATCCCCGACAAGCTGCTCGACGAAGGCCGGGCGATTGTCGTCATCCCCGACACGTTGAAGGCCGGCCTGGTGATCGGCGGTCGTCGCGGCCACGGCCTGATGTCGGTGAAGAATCCCGACGGCAGCTGGTCGCAGCCGGTCTTCATCAAGCTCACCGGCGGCAGCATCGGCTTCCAGGCCGGCGTGCAGTCGTCGGACGTGGTGCTGGTGTTCCGCAACGACCGCTCGCTGGACTCGATCGTCAACGGCAAGTTCACCCTCGGCGCCGATGCGGGCGTGGCCGCCGGCCCGGTCGGTCGCAATGCCAGCGCGTCCACCGATGGCCAGCTAAAGGCCGAGATCTGGTCCTGGTCGCGCGCACGCGGCCTGTTCGCCGGTGTGGCGCTTGATGGCGCCGTGCTGCAGATCGACGACGAAGCCAACACCTCGGTCTACGGCAGCGCCGCCACGCCGCGCGCCATCTTCGAGAGTCGCGCGGGCCAGCCGTCGGATGCCGTGGTCGGCTTCCGCGATGAACTGGAAGAAGTCACCGAGCTTGCCCGTGGCAACCGCGGTACGAGCGGTACCCCCGCGCAGACGACGGCGCGCGCGCCTGCACCGGCCGTTGCGCCGGTGGTCGTCGAAGCGCCGGTCCAGACGCAGGGCTTCGAGCCCGTGCAGGAAGGTGAAGTGCGCACCGAGCCGCTGGACGGCACCCCGTAACGGAAGTAATGGGCGATGGGTCGCCATCCCGGCGGCCCGCCTGCGCTATCCTGAGCGCCCCAACTTTCCTGCGAGCACACCATGGGCGGTTTGAGCATCTGGCATTGGATCATCGTGCTGGTGGTCGTATTGCTCGTCTTCGGCACCAAGCGCCTGCGCAACGCGGGCCAGGACCTGGGCGAAGCGGTCAAGGGCTTCAAGAAGGGCATGAAGGACGACGACAAGCCGGCCGGTCAGCTCAACGACCAGTCGCGCACCGACGAGTCCAGCGCCGCCAAAGAGCGCGACCGCGACGCCACCTGATCCGGCGGGACGTCCGCCGCGACCATGTTCGATATCGGTTTCAGTGAGCTGCTGGTCATCGCGGTCGTCGCGTTGATCGTGCTGGGTCCCGAACGCCTGCCCAAGGCGGCGCGCTTCGCCGGCCTGTGGGTACGCCGTGCACGCGCGCAGTGGTATTCGGTGAAGGACGAACTGGAGCGCGAACTCGCCTCCGAGGAACTGAAGCGCAACCTCAAGGACGCGCAGGATGCGTTGCGCGATACCGAGCAGCGCATCCGCGACAGCGCAAAAGAGACCGAACAGCAATTCGAGGAACTCCGCCAGGCCGCACGCGATGACGCGAAGGCGCTGCACGATGACGTCGAATCGGCCATTACGCCGCCGGCGCTGGCAAAGCCGCCCATCACGGCGCCCGATGCCGAACCGGTGATCGAAGAGGAAGGACGACTCGCCTCGACGACCGACACGCACGAAGACGCCGCGCCGGATCGCACGCATGAAGCCGAGGCCGGCACCACGGCCGATCTGTTTCCGCCGAAGGACGCGCGATGAACCGCGAATCGTCGGAACAGGAAGCCGAAAGCAGCCTGATGGAACACCTGCTGGAACTGCGCACACGACTGATGCGCGGGCTGGCGGGTACCGGCATCATCCTGCTGGCGCTGCTGCCATTCGTACGCCAGCTCTACGACCGCCTCGCACAGCCGCTGATTTCGCAGCTGCCCGCGGGACAAGCCACCCAGATGATCGCCAGTGACCCGACCTCCGGGTTCTTCGCGCCGATCAAGCTGGCGTTCTTCCTCGCCCTGTTCCTGTCGTCACCGTGGTTGCTGTTCCAGGCCTGGAGCTTTGTCGCGCCCGGCCTGTACAAGCACGAGAAGCGGCTGGCGATGCCGCTGCTGGTCTCGGCCATCCTGCTGTTCTATGCCGGCTGCGCGTTCGCGTATTTCCTGGTGCTGCCCAGCGTGTTCCATGCGCTGACGGTGTTCACGCCCGATATCGTGACGCTGGCACCGGACCCGGCGAAGTATCTGGATTTCGTGATGGTGATCTTTCTGGCCTTCGGGGTCAGCTTCGAGCTGCCGGTGGCGCTGGTGATCATGGTGCTGCTGGGCTGGGTAACGCCGCAGCAGCTGCGCGAAGGACGCGGCTACGCGATTGTCGGTGTGTTCGTCATCGCCGCGCTGATCACGCCGCCCGACGTGGTGTCGCAGCTGATGCTCGCCATCCCGATGTGCCTGCTGTACGAGCTGGGCATCATCGCGGCCGGTTGGTTGAAGCCGAAGGAAGCGCCGACCGCGTGATCCCCCGCTTCGGGCGGGATCACACTTCGATGTGGGTCCGCGCGTCGACGGCGATGTCATCGCCGTTGTCAGGCGTCGCGAGCACCATCTGGCGCCACGCGTAATAGGTTGAAGCCACGTAGATCGGCAGCAGGAAAGCCATCACCAGTTGAACGAGCGGCCCCGCAAGGACGCCTGCGCCGATCAACTGCACCGTCGCGATCAGGAGCGTCGCACAGATCGCCACCACCATGCCCCCGATGATGGCCAACAGGTAGAACACCAGCATCGCCGTCCAGTTGCGCGCGCACGCAAGAAAGCTGTTCCGCAGTGCGTCCACCGTGCGTCGCCCGGAGAACACGATCTCGGGCACCACCAGGAAGATCAGCCACAGCATGGCCACGAACAACGCGGGCAACACGACCAGCGTCCAGAACGTCAGTCGGAACACAGGCAGTCCTTGGAGCAGGGTCGGATCGGCCTGCTGGCCCGCTTGCGCGAGCACCGACATCTTCTGTGTCACCGCCATCAGCTCTTCGAGTCCCGAAGGTCCGATCAACAGCGCCAGCGAAAGAAACATGGCGGCGAAAGCACCCAACTGGGGGGCAAGGCTGCTCAGCAGCAGCGCCGGGCCACGACCGTCACGAGCGGGCTGAAGCAGCATCGAGGGCGTCACCGCCCGTCCCTCGTCCAGCTCCCGGATCACCCACATCAGTCCACCCAGGAACAAAGGCTGCGCGACGATCAACACCACCTGCAGAGCAACGCCCAAGGATGGGGCGGCCATGGCGACGAGCCCGGCGATCAGCGCGAGGAACTGCCAGAGCAGCGCCATGCCAATCAGCGGCACCGGCGCCCGCTTCAGCAGCGCAAAGCCCGCCAGCAGCCATTCCGCGCCGGCACTTGCCGGCACCTTGTTGATCGTCGACATCAGGGGTCTCTAGAGGTGTATCGCGGGGGATCAGCGCGCGTGCAGGCCACGCGCATGGCGGACGAACCGCCGCAACAGTTTGCGGGCTTGCGGCGCCGCCGTCACGCTGCGGGCGATGGTGCCCGGGCAGCGGCCTTCGCTGCGCAGGTGGTCGGCGCGGGCATGCACGTAGCCGCGCATGTGGTGGGTGGCGAATTCGGGATGGAACTGGACGCCCCAGGCCCGGTCGCGCCAGCGGAACGCGTGGCAGTCGTCCTGCTCGGAACGCGCCAGCACGGTGGCGCCTTCGGGGGGGCGCGCCACGGTCTGCACGTGGGTGGCGTGCGCGGTGAACTTCAGCGGCAACGCGGAGAACAACGGATCGTCCTGCGCATGCGGATGCAGATCGATGTGGACGGTGCCGGATTCGCGCCCGGCCGGGTTGTAGGCAACTTCGCCCCCCAGGGCGTGCGCCAGCAACTGGTGGCCGTAACAGATGCCCAGCAGCGGCAGCCCTTCGTGGGCGGCGTCGCGCAGCCAGTCGGCGCTGCGCTCGCTCCAGTCGGCGCGGTCAGTGACCATCGCGGCGGAGCCGCTGACGATGACGCCGGCGAAACCTTCGCGCGGCGGCAGCGCATCGCCGCGCTCGACATTGGCCACCACGGTCTCGTCCGCTTCCAGTCCGGCGGCCACGCGGATCCAGTGCGGGAAGCCGCCATAGCGCCGCATCGAGCGCACCGGCTGGCCGGTTTCGACGATGAGGAAAGGGGCTTTCACGGACATATCCACGACGGCGGCGAACGGGCGAAAAGCGGCGGAAGGACAAGGGCTTGCCCGTATACTAGCCCGCTTTTCCGCAGTGCACGATAACGCGATGGCCGGACAAACCATTTCATCGGCAACCACCTTCCAGGGCCTCAGTTTCCAGGCCCTGATCCAGACCCTGAACCAGTACTGGGCCGAACAGGGCTGCGTACTGATCCAGCCGCTGGACCTGGAAGTCGGCGCCGGCACCTTCCACCCGGCCACCTTCCTGCGCGCGCTAGGGCCGGAGCCGTGGAATGCCGCCTACGTGCAGCCCAGCCGCCGTCCCACCGACGGCCGCTACGGCGAAAACCCCAACCGCCTGCAGCGTTACTACCAGTACCAGGTGGTGATGAAGCCCAACCCCGACAACCTGCAGGAGCTGTATCTGGGCTCGCTGAAGGCGCTGGGCATCGATCCGCGCGTGCACGACCTGCGCTTCGTCGAGGACAACTGGGAATCGCCGACCCTCGGCGCCTGGGGCCTGGGCTGGGAAGTCTGGTTGAACGGCATGGAAGTCACCCAGTTCACCTACTTCCAGCAGGCCGGCGGCCTGGAATGCCGCCCGGTGCTGGGCGAGATCACCTATGGCCTCGAGCGCCTCTGCATGTACCTGCAGAACGTCGACAACGTCTACGACCTGGTGTGGACCGTCGGTCCGCAGGGCGTCGTGACCTACGGCGACGTCTACCACCAGAACGAAGTCGAACAGAGCACGTACAACTTCGAACACGCGGACGTCGCCGAGCTGTTCCACCGCTTCGACGCCTGCGAGAAGGAAGCGCTGAAGCTGGTCGAAGCCGGCCTGCCACTGCCCGCTTACGAGCAGGTGACCAAGGCCAGCCACAGTTTCAACCTGCTGGACGCGCGCCGCGCGATCTCTGTCACCGAGCGCCAGCGCTACATCCTGCGCGTGCGCAAGTTGGCGCAGGCCGTCGCCGAGGCGTACCACGCGCAGCGCGAGAAGCTGGGCTTCCCGGGCCTGAAGCGGGACAGCGCCGCGTGATCCTGATCGGCATGTTCGATTCGCCGTTCGTACGGCGCGTCGCCGTGGCGATGGAGCTGCACGGCGTGCCGTTCGAACACCGCGACTGGTCCGTGGGCCGCGACTTCGACCGCATCCGCGAGTACAGCCCGCTAGGTCGCGTGCCGGTGCTGGTGCTGGACGATGGCGAGGCGCTGACCGAATCGGCGGTGATCCTCGACTGGCTGGATGGCCAGGCAACCGATGGTTCGTCACTGCTCCCGCCGCACGGCGCTCAGCGCCGGCAGGCGCTGAAGCTGGTCGGCTATGCGACCGGCGCGGTCGAGAAGGCTTTGCTGCAGGTCATGGAACGCGTGTTCCGCCCCGCCGAAAAAAGCCACCAGCCGTGGCTGGACCGTTGCAACACGCAGATGCGTGGCGCATTGCAGGTACTCGAAGCCGCTTGCGTGGATGCCGGTGACGCCGAATGGCTGATCGGTGATCGCATCGGGCTGGCCGACATCACCCTGGCCTGCTACTGCACGTATGTGCGGGACGCGGTGCCGTTCGAACTCGATGAATTCCCGGCATTGTCCGCGCGCCTGGCGCGCTACGAGACGCTGCCGGTGCTGAAGAAATACTACGTGCCGTTCGATGCGCCGGTGACCGGTGCCGCGGCCCCCGCGAAGGATTGAAGATGAGCCAGACCTCCTCCCTGCTGATCGAACTCGGCACCGAAGAATTGCCGGTCAAGGCGCTGCCCGGCCTGGCACAGGCCTTCTTCGACGGCGTGACCAGCGCGCTGGAAAAGCGCGGCATCGGCTTCGAGCGTGGCGACGCCAAGCCGCTGTACACGCCGCGCCGCCTGGCGGTGCTGCTGCCGGCGGTGGACGTGGAGCAGCCGGAACAGAAGTCCGAAGTGCTGGGCCCGTACCTCAACATCGCGCTGGACGCGAACGGCGCGCCGACCAAGGCGCTGGAAGGCTTCGCCGCCAAGGCCGGCATCGACTGGACGCAGTTGGAGCGCACCACCGACGGCAAGGGCGAGCGCTTCGTCCACCGCGCGGTAAAGCCGGGCGCGAAGACGGCCGACCTGCTGGCCGACATCGTGCGCGAGGCGCTCGCCGGCATGCCGATTCCCAAGCCGATGCGCTGGGGCGACCACGACTATGCGTTCGCGCGTCCGGTGCACTGGCTGGTGCTGTTGCTCGGCAAGGACGTGGTGCCGGCCGAGGTGCTGGGCGTGAGCTCTGACCGCATGAGCCGCGGCCATCGTTTCGAACACGACAAGCCGGTGTGGATCAACAATCCCGACGAGTACGTCATCGCGCTGGAAGGCGCGAAGGTGCTGGTCGATCCCGATGCCCGCCGCGCGCGCATCGTCGATGAAGTGCAGAAGGCCGCAGCGCAGGCCGGCGGCAGCGCGCGCGTCACCGACGACAACCTGGAACAGGTGGTCTGCCTGACCGAATGGCCGGCCGCGGTGCTGTGCAGTTTCGAGTCCGCGTTCCTGGCCGTGCCGCAGGAAGCGCTGATCGAGACCATGGAGATCAATCAGAAGTTCTTCCCGGTGCTGAGCGACGGCGGCAAGCTGACCGAGCACTTCATCGGCATCGCCAACATCCAGTCGCAAGATGTGGCGGAAGTGCGCAAGGGCTACGAGCGCGTGATCCGTCCGCGCTTCGCCGATGCGAAGTTCTTCTTCGACGAGGACCTGAAGCAGGGTCTCGCCTCGATGGGCGACGGTCTGAAGACCGTCACCTACCAGGCCAAGCTGGGCAGCGTGGCCGACAAGGTCGCGCGCGTGGCCGCGCTAGCCGAGACCATCGCCACGCAGGTCGGCGCCGATCCGGCACAGGCGCGCCGCGCCGCGGAACTGGCGAAGAACGACCTGCAGTCGCGCATGGTCAACGAGTTCCCGGAACTGCAGGGCATCGCCGGCCGTCACTACGCCATCGCGGCGGGCGAGCCGAAAGAGATCGCGCTGGCCATCGACGAGGCCTACCAGCCGCGCTTCGCCGGCGACGACATCGCGCTGTCGCCACTGGGCAAGGTGCTCGCGATCGCCGAACGCCTCGATACGCTTGCTGGCGGTTTCGCCGCAGGGCTGAAGCCGACGGGCAACAAGGATCCGTTCGCGTTGCGTCGCAATGCGCTGGGGTTGGCCAGGACGGTGATCGAGAGTGGCTTTAACCTTAGTTTGAAGAGTCTGCTCGATCAGGCATATGAGGCTGTCGCATTTGCCAAGACTCTGGAGAAGAACAAGCAAGCAGAGAAGGCGTCAGAAGACGCTCGTGCGGCAGGTGCCAGCGTGGCCGTCTCGCCGATTGCTGGCAGCACTTCTCACGCCGACGCTCTGGAGATCTACGACTTCATCCTCGACCGCCTGCGCAGCTACTATGCCGACAAGGGTGTGCCGGCCGCACATTTCAACGCGGTCGCGGAACTGAAGCCTGCATCGCTGTACGACTTCGACACGCGCCTGGATGCCATCGGCACGTTCGCGACGCTGCCTGAAGCCGAAGCGCTGGCCGCGGCCAACAAGCGCATCGGCAACATCCTGAAGAAGGCCGACATCGCCATTCCGCATGCGATCGATCGATCGCTGCTGAACGACCCCGCCGAAAGCGCGCTGGCCGAAGCGGTGGAGGCGGTGCTCGGCGAGACCGACGAAGCCCTGCATCACCACGACTACGTGACCGTGCTGAACCACCTCGCGCGCCTGCGCCCGCAGGTCGACGCGTTCTTCGACAGCGTGATGGTCAATGCGGAAGATCCGGCCGTGCGCGCCAACCGACTGGCCCTGCTGAAGCGCCTGGCCGACCGCTTCCGCGCGGTGGCGGCGATCGAGCACCTGTCGAGCTGAGTGAACTGCGTTCCCTTCTTCCCGCGAGCGGGGAGAAGGCGCCCGGAGGGCGGATGAGGGACCGCGCGCTGCACGCCACAGCACGCGGAAATGCCCTGTCTTCGTTCGCCCGTCACCCGCCTTCGGCACCCTCTCCCCGCACGCGGGGCGAGGGACCTTGCTCGCTGCAGTGATCGCTCGTTCTCGTGAACCATCACTCGCTCGAACGGCGCATCCCTTCACCCTGCTTAACCTGCACCGGGTATCCTGCGCGCATGCGTCGAATCCCCCGCCTCGCCACCGCTGTCGTCCTGTTCGCTGCCACCGGCACTGCCTGGGCTGCGGCCATCGTCGACAAGGTGCAGATCGAAGGGCTGGACGACGAGTTGATGGTCGAGAACATCAACGCCGCCCTGTCGTTGAACGACTCGCTGGGCAAGCGGTTGGGCGAATCGCGGCTGGAGTACCTGCTCGGCGAAGCCGTCGCCGAGACGCGCGAAGCGCTGGAACCGTTCGGCTACTACTCACCCACCGTCACCCTGGACGCGCCCCGCAGCGAAGGCGCCGAGGATGAACGGCTGACGGTGACCGTACGCGTCGATCTCGGCGAGCCGGTGCGCGTGCGCCGGCGCGACCTCTCGATCGACGGCGAGGGCGGCGAGGACCGCTACCTGAAGGAAGACCTGGACGCCTTCGCGCCCAAGGTCGGCGACGTGTTCGACCACACCACCTACGAAGCGAGCAAGCTGGCCATCGTGCGGCGCCTCGCGGACCGTGGCTACTTCGACGCCGACTTCACCCATCGCCGCGTCGAGGTCACGCGCGCCGACCACGCCGCCGACATCGCGCTGGGCTGGGTCAGCGGCATCCGCTACGACATGGGGCCGACCACGTTCCACCAGGACAAGTTCGACGCGGGCCTGCTGGACAAGCTGGTGTACTGGGAAGAAGGCAGCTATTTCCACCAGGGCAAGCTGGATCGCCTGCGCGAATCGCTGGTGGGCCTGGACTACTTCTCGAGCATCGACATCCAGGCCAACCCGGACAAGGCCGAGGAAGGCCGTGTGCCGATCGACGTGAAGCTGGAACTGGCCAAGCGCGACATCTACACCGCCGGCCTCAGCTACGGCACCGAGAGCGGCCCGGGTATCCGTTTGGGACTGGACCGCCGCTACGTCAATTCGCGCGGACACAAGCTGTCCACGCACCTGGACTACGCGCAGAAGCGCAAGACGCTGCTGACGCAATACCGCATCCCCGCGTTCAAGTGGCTGGATGGCTGGTTCACCGTCGGCCTGCAGGCCAGCGACGAACAGACCGACTACATCGACCTGCGCCATGTCGAGTTCACCGGCAGCCGCAGCGGCCAGGTCAGCGAGGACTGGACCGCCATCGCGTCGATCCACACGCTGCGCGAGCGCTGGCGCTACGTGGAGAACGACCCGCTGACCGGCCTGCCCGATACCACCGTGCAGTACGCCACCTTCACCTACCCGTCGTTGCGCGCGGACTACACCAACTCGCCGGTCGGCTCGAACCGCCCCGACCAGCTGGCCGGGTCCATCCTGCTGCGTGGCGGCGTGGAAGGCGCGGGCTCGGATGCCAACTTCATGCAGTTCCACATGCGCGCGCGGTGGTCGCAGCAGTACAAGACCAACAGTGCGCTGATCGTGCGCGGCGAGTACGGCCATACGTTCACCAGTTCGCTGGTCGCGATGCCGCCGTCGCTGCGCTTCTTCGCCGGTGGCGACCGCAGCATCCGCGGCTACGCATGGCGCGAAGTCGGCCCGCGTCGCGGCGACTACGCATTGGGCGCGAAGAACGTGCTGACCGGCAGCGTCGAGTACGAGTTCTATCCGAAAGGCGGGCCTTACGGTGGCGCGGTGTTCGTCGACACCGGCAGCGCGTTCGATAGCAGGACGCCTGACCTGAGCACGGGTATCGGCATCGGCCTGCGCTGGCGCTCGCCGGTCGGTCCGGTGCGCCTGGACGTGGCGCACGGCCTGAACGATCCGGATTCCAGTTTCCAGATCTACCTCAACATCGGGACGGATCTGTGAGAAAGCAGAAACTGCCCGACAACCTGACGCCCGAAGAGCGCGACGCCCGCATCGCCGAGTTGCGCGCGCGTCGCAAGGCGCGCATGCGCACGCTGGCGATCCGCAGCGCGATCGGCACCGGTGTGCTGACGGTGCTGTTGTGCATCGGCCTGTACTGGCTGCTGCAGACCGTCGCGGGTCGCGACGTGCTCCTCGCGCAGATCAAGGCACGCCTGCCGGCGGATGCCTCGTTGAGTTACCGCGAGGCGGAAGGTCCCATCGCCGGCCCGCTGACGTTGCGTGGCGTGGACTTCCGCTGGGACAAGATCCACTTCACCGCCGACGAGGTCTACCTGGAGCCGGACCTGCGGCCGCTGCTCGGCAAGCGCCTGCGGCTGGACGTGCTGAAGCTGCGCGGCGCGATGCTCGACGTGCCCGAGAGCGACGAACCGTTCGAACTGCCGCACTGGCCCGACCTGTTGCCACAGATCGAGATGCCGCTCGCCATCCAGGCCGACAAGCTGGAAATCGATCGCTTCCTGGTCCGCCAGAGCGGCCAACCGGTGATCGACATCGCTCGCGCCAGCGGCGGCATCGACATCGGCAATGGCTACGTGATCGCCGAGAAGCTGGCCATCGCCAGCGATCGCGGCGCATTCGGCGTGCACGGCACCTATACGCCCAGCGACAACTACAAGACCGACCTCAGCATCACGGCCGTGTTCCCGGCCGCGGCGGGCCGCACGCCGGCACGCCTGGGGCTGGTCGCGCGCGGCAACCGCGCGCGCATGGCCGTGGGCCTGGCGGGTGCCGCGCCGGCACCGGTGCGCGCCACGCTCGATCTGCGTGGCGAGACCAAGCCGACGTGGAACCTGGCGGCGAAAACCGAAGCGCTGGACCTGTCGCTGCTGGGCGTGATGGAAAGCAGCACGCCGGTGGCGTTCGACCTGGTCGCCAAGGGCGCCGGCGGTGCCGCCGATCTGCAGGGCACGGTGCAGCAGGGCGATATCGCGATCGTCATCGAGCCTTCGCATGCGCGCATCGATGGCGAAGTGCTGACGGTGGAGCCGCTGGCGATCCGCGCGTTCGACGGCTATGCGTCGCTGCGCGGCCGTGCGGACTTCACCGTGCCCGAGAATCCCGAGTTTCGTTTCGCAGTGAACGCGCGCAACCTGCGCTGGGGCACCGAGGCCGACAGCATGATCGGCGCCGAGGGCGACTTCGGCGTGGCGGGCAAGCTGGAAGCCTGGGCCGCGATCGGCAAGGCGACGCTGACGCGCGGCGACGACAGCGCCGTGCTGGAGTTCGATGGCCGCGGCAACGGCGAACGCGTGCAGCTGGAGAAGCTGCAGGCCAGCATGCCCACCGGCACGCTCAACGCCACCGGCACCGTCGGCTGGTCGCCGGTGCTCGACTGGGACATCACCGCCACGCTGGCCGGCTTCGATCCGGGCTATTTCGCCGCAGGATGGAAAGGCAATATCTCCGGCGAGCTGGCTTCGAAGGGACAGCAGCGCGAGGACGGCCTATTCAAGGGCACACTGGACATACCAAAACTCAGCGGTCGCCTGCGTGATCGCCCGCTGGACGCGCGCGGTACGTTCGCACTGGACGGCAACAACGGCGAAGGCGACCTCGCCCTGTCGCTCGGCGGCAGCCGCGTCACCGCGAAGGGCAAGGTCGGCGACACGCTCGACGTGGATGCCGCCTTCCGTCCGCTCAACCTGGCGGACCTGCTGCCCGAAGCCAGCGGCACGCTCGCCGGCACGGTCAACCTCACCGGCGCACGCAATGCGCCGAACATCGACGCCGATCTCGGCGGCGAGAACCTGCGCTGGAACGACTGGAGCGCCGGCGCGCTCAGCCTGCGCGGGCGGCTGCCGTGGCGTGGCGGCAATGGCGACCTCGCGCTGCAGGGCAGCGCCGTGGATGTCGGCACCGTGCTGGACAGCGTGACCGTCAACGCGCGCGGCGCCGTGGAAGACCTGCGCTTCGACGGCGATGCGCGCAACGCGATGGGCGCGGTCGCGCTGTCGGGCACGGCGGAGAAGCGCGGTGCCAACTGGCAGGGCACGCTGGACGCGCTGCGCATCGCGCCGTCGAAGGGCAATCCGTGGACGCTGCGGCAGCCCGCGCGCTTCGCGCAGAACGGTGCCAACTGGACGCTGTCGGAGAGCTGCCTAGCGTCGGACATCGGTGGCGCCCTGTGCGCGAATGCCAACTGGCCACGCGAAGGACTGGAAGTCCGCGGCGACGCCTTGTCGCTGGCGCTGGTGCAGCCGTGGCTGCCGCCCAGCGATGGCCGCCCGCTGACGCTGCGCGGCGAGTTCACGCTGGACGCCAGACTGCGCCCCGCCGGCAACGCCTGGCAGGGCGAAGTGCACCTGGCCTCGCTCGATGGCGGCCTGAAGATGGGCACGACCGCGCGCGGCGAGATCATCCGCTACGACAACTTCACCCTCGACGTGGACTTCACCCCGCAGCGCATCCAGGGCCGCCTGGGCACCGGCTTCAAGGGCGACGGTTACGTCGACGCCACCTTCAACACCGGCTGGGATGCGTTCGCGCCACTGAAGGGCGACCTGTACTTCCACAACTCGCGCCTGTTCTGGCTGGAACTGTTCTCGCCCGACCTGGTGCGTCCGCAAGGCAAGCTGGCCGGCCACATCGGCGTTGCCGGCACGCGTGGCCATCCGCTGCTGAGCGGCGAGGCCACGCTGACCGAATTCACCGGCGAACTGCCGGCCCTGGGCGTGTCGCTGACCGATGGCGGCGCGGAACTGGTTGCCCTGTCCGACGGCAGCGCGCGTATCGATGGCAGCATGAAGACCGTGTCGTCCACGGGCGGCACCGGCACCGGCGGCGTGCTCAACGTGGCCGGCACGCTGGGCTGGAACAACGACACCACGCCGCTGCAGTTCCAGGTGCGCGGCGACAACGTGCTGGTCTCCGACACCACCGACCTGCGCGCGGTCGCCTCGCCGAACATCCAGGTGGGCTTCGCCGACAACACCATTCAGGTGCGCGGCGAAGTCGGCATCCCGTCCGCCACGATCGACGTGGAGAAACTCGACGACGGCGTCTCCGCCTCGGAAGACGTGGTCGTCCTCGATCCTGTCGATCCCGAGCGTGCGCCGAGTTCGCGCCTGGACCTGGACCTCGCGCTCAAGGTCGGCGACCAGGTCAACCTGAAGGGCTACGGTCTGGAAGGCACGCTGGCCGGCACCCTGCACGTGCGCTCGCAGCCCGGCCGCGAAATGCTGGGCACCGGCCGGCTGGACGTGGACGGCCGTTACGAGGCCTACGGCCAGAAGCTGCGCATCACCCGCGGCGAGCTGACGTGGAGCAACAACGCCGTGTCCGATCCGCGCATCAACATCCGCGCCGAACGCGAAGTGGTCAGCGCCAGCGTCACGGCCGGCATCGACGTCACCGGCCGTGCCAGCCAGCCGCGCGCACGCGTGTGGTCGAACCCGGCGATGTCCGAGTCCGAAGCGCTCGCCTACCTGGTGCTGGGCCGCTCGCTCAACACGGCCAGCAGCGACGAAAGCCAACGCATCAATGCGGCCTCGTCGGCGCTCGGCGCCGGTGCCGGCCTGCTGGCGTCGCAGCTCGGCGCGAAGATCGGCCTGGATGACGCCGGCGTGCTGGAATCGCGCACGCTGGGCGGCTCGGTGTTTGGCGTGGGCAAGTACCTGTCGCCGAAGCTTTACGTCAGCTACGGCGTGTCGATGGTCGGTTCGGGTTCGGCGGTCACGCTGAAGTACCTGCTGCGCAAGGGCTTCGACATGGAAATCGAATCGAGCACCACCGAGACGCGCGGCTCGATCAACTGGCGCAAGGAAAAATAGGCGTGCTGCCGTCGCTGACGGCACGACGCCTGGCCTGCCAGGGCATCGCCGCGCCACTGGCAACCGATCCCGCCGCCGCAGTGCGGCACATGGCGGCGATGCAGGCGCAGGACTACCACGCCGCGTTGTGGGCCGTCGGCCTGCGCAGCGACGGCGCGACGCTGGCCACGGTCGAGGACGCGATCGCTCGCGGCGAAATCGTGCGCACCTGGCCGATGCGCGGCACGCTGCACTTGGTCGCCCGCGATGACGTGCGCTGGATGGTGGCGCTGCTGGCGCCGCGCGTGCAGGCCGCGAATGCCGCGCGCCTGGCGCGCGACCTGGACCTGGATGCCGCGACACTGGCACGCGGCCAGCGCGTGATCGAGCAGGCGCTGGACGCCGGTGTGCCGGTCACGCGATCCGAACTGTACCTGCGCATGGAAGCCGCCGGTATCGCCAGCGCCAACCAGCGCGGCCTGCACCTGCTCAACTGGCTGGCACACGAAAGCGTGATCTGCCAGGGGCCCCGACAGGGCAAGCAACCGACCTTCGTGCTGATGGACGCCTGGGTGCCGGCAAGCGCAGCGCTCGCACGCGACGAAGCGCTGCATCGGCTGGCGCTGCGCTATCTGCAAGGCCACGGACCCGCGACCGCCGCCGATCTCGCGTGGTGGTCGGGACTGACGCAGAAGGATGCGCAACGGGCACTGGCGTCCGCATCCTCGATGCTTGAGCAGGAAACGCACGACGGCACGACATGGTGGTGGCGTGCCGATGCGCCTGCACCCACACGATCGCGCGCCATGCACCTGCTGCCCGCGTTCGACGAGTACGTGATCGGCTATCGCGACCGCGCGCCGGTGCTGGATCCCGCGCAGACGCGACGCGTGATCGGCGCGAACGGCCTGGTCGCGGCGACCGCGGTCATCGGCGGTCGCATCGCAGCGACATGGAAGCGCGATGCCGCCAGCGGGAGCGGCATCGTCCTGGTGCCGCTGCGACCGCTCGGCGACGCCGAGGACGCGGGTCTCCATCGCGCGGCACAGCGCCTGCAGCGCTTCCTGGGTGACGCGCGCTGACGACGCAGCAGATGCAGTCATTGCCGTGCATGGACGGGGCCGATATCGTCGCAGTCTGTTCTGCCGGATCCCGATCATGCGCCGCCGACTGTCGACCCCTGCCCTCGCCCTGGGCGTTGCCCTGTCCCTGCCCGCCCACGCCGATGAAGGCATGTGGATGCCGTCGCAACTGCCGCAGCTGGCCAAGACGCTGCGCGATGCCGGCTTCAAGGGCGACCCGAAAACGCTGGCCGACGTCACCGCCGCACCGCTGAGCGCCGTGGTCCGCGCCGGCGGCGGCACCGGCGCCTTCGTCTCGCCGGACGGGCTGATCCTGACCAATCACCACGTCGCCTACGGCGTGATCCAGTACAACAGCAAGCCCGCGCACAACCTGATCGACGACGGTTTCATCGCCGCCGATCGCGCCGGCGAACTGTCGGCGAATCCGGATTTCCGCGTCCTGGTGACGGTCGGCTACGACAAGGTCACCGATACCGTGCTGAAAGAAACCGCCGGCAAGACCGGACGCGACTATTTCGATGCGGTCGATCGCGCCAGCAAGGCCATCGTCGCCGACTGCGAAGCCAAGGGTGGCGTGCGTTGCAGCGTCGCCAACATGTACTACGGCACCGACTTCTACCGCATCACCCAACTGGAGCTGCGCGACATCCGTCTCGTCTATGCACCGCCGCGCGCGATCGGCAACTACGGCGACGAAATCGACAACTTCATGTGGCCGCGCCATACCGGCGACTTCACCCTGCTGCGCGCCTACGTCGGCAAGGACGGCAAGCCGGCCCCCTACAGTCCGGACAACGTGCCGTACGCCGCCCCGTCCCATCTCGCGTTCGCAAAGGACGGCCCCAAGGCGGGCGACTACGCGATGCTCGCCGGTTATCCGGGCGTGACCTACCGTCACCGCACTGCCGCCGAGTTCGACGAGCAGGTCAACTGGACGCTGCCGACGCGCGTGGCGGTGTTCGATCAGCTGATCGACGTCGTCGAAGCCGCGGGCGAAAAGAACGCTGATGCGAAGACCCGTTACGCCGCGCAGCTGCAGTCGCTGAAGAACCAGCGCAAGCGCGCCGCCGGTGAACTGGAGGGGCTTCGCCGCAGTGACGCGGTGCGTGTCCGCGCCGATGACGAGCGTGGGATGCTGGCGACACCCGGCGCGGCGAAGGAGCGTGGTGACATTGATGCGCTGATGGCGGTCATCGCACGCGGTTCGGCAGTGCGCGAACGCGAGGTGCTGCTGAACCTGTTCGGCGCGCAATCGCAACTGATGCGCACGGCGATCACGCTGGAACGCTTGCGCGTGGAGTCCGCCAAGCCCGACGCCGAGCGCGAGAGCGGCTTCCAGGCACGCGACCACGCCATGATCGAAGGCATCCTCAAGCAGGTGCAGCGCCGCTACGCGCCTGATGTGGAAAAAGCGCTGCTCACGGTCCTGCTGACCCGCTACCAGCAGTTGCCGGACGGGCAGCGCCTGCCCGCGTTCGACGCGGCGTTCGGCCGCACACCCGCTGCGCTGAAGCAGGCCCTCGATACGCTGTACGCGGGCACGAAACTCGGCGATGAAGCCGAGCGTCTGTCGCGCTTCGCGGCGGCGCGCGAAGGCAAAGCGCTCGCTGCCGACCCGTTGATCGACCTGGCCGCGAAGCTCGTTCCCACGCAGCTGACGCTTGAGCAGGAGCGCAAGACGCGCGAGGGCGAACAGCTGCGCCTGCGCCCCGCCTACATGCGCGCCCTGTTCGCCTGGCGCACGCAGCAGGGCCGCGCCCTGTACCCGGACGCCAACGGCACGTTGCGCGTGAGCTTCGGCAAGGTCGACGGCTTCTCACCGCGCGACGGCGTGCAGTACACGCCGGTGACGACCGTGGCCGGCATCGTCGAGAAGAACACCGGCACGGTACCGTTCGATGCACCGAAGCCTCTGCTCGACGCCATCGCGAAAGGCGACTTCGCCGGCACCGAGGACCCCGCGCTGAAGACGCAGACGGTCAACTTCCTGACCAACCTGGACACCACCGGCGGCAACTCCGGTTCGCCGGTGCTCAACGCACGCGGCGAACTGATTGGCCTGAACTTCGACAGCAACTGGGAATCCGTCAGCGCCAGCTGGATGTTCGATCCGCGCTACAAGCGCGCCGTCCACGTGGACATGCGCTACCTGCGCTGGCTGATGGGCAAGGTCTATCCGGCGCCGCATCTGCTGGAAGAGATGGGCGTCGCCCGCTGAGCATGTTCGTCACCGTCGCCAGCTTCCTCGATCCGCTCGAAGCCCGCATCGTGCACGGACGCCTGACGGCCGAAGGCATTGACGCCTACTTGGCCGACGAACAGCAGGCGATCAACGACTGGTACATGCGCCAGGCGCTCGGCGGCGTGAAAATCCGCGTCCTGCGCGAGCAGACGGAAGAGGCGTGCACGTTGATCGTGCAACTGGCCCAAGGTGCGTTGGCGCTGGAGGACGAAACCGCCGACCCATCGGCCGTGATGGCTGCGCCTGCTGATTCGTTGTCGCAGCGGATGGCCTTCCTGGGTTTCTTCGCGCTGGGTCTTCCCCTGCCATTGCGTCGGCGACGCCCGAAAGCCGACTGACCGTCCGCAGGCAACGACGTGAATACCCTGTCCATCCCTGACAACGATCCGCGTCCGATCGCACCCGAGCCGCCGCTGCCCAGCGACTGCTGCAACAGCGGCTGCCCGATCTGCGTGCACGACCTGTACGCGGAACAGTTGCAGCACTATCGCGAGCAGCTGGCGGCGTGGGAGATGCGGCATCCCGTCATCGAGTGACCGCTCGTCGTAGGAGCGACCGCATCCTGCCGCCCTAAGCCACCCGCGTGCGCCGCGCGCGCTCCAGGTGCACCAGCAGCAGCGAGATGGCAGCCGGCGTCATGCCGGGGATGCGCTGGGCCTGGCCGATGGTTTCGGGCTGCACGCGGTCGAGCTTCTGCTGCACTTCGGCCGACAGGCCGCGCACGCTGGCGAAATCGAAGCCGGCCGGGATCGGCGTGGATTCGTTACGCTGCTGGCGTTCGATCTCGTCGCGCTGGCGATCGAGATAACCGGCGTATTTCACCCCGATCTCGACCTGCTCCGCTACTTGCGCATCGTCCACACCGGGACCGATCGACGGCACGGCGACCAGCTTCGCGTAATCCAGCTCCGGGCGCTTGATCAGGTCGAGCACGTTGGTCTCGCGGCTGACGTGCACGCCGAGCGTGTCGGCGACCTCGCGGCCCAGCGCGTTCGCGGGCGTGGCCCACAGCGCGCGCAGGCGGCCGGTCTCGCGCGCGATCGCTTCACGCTTGGCCTCGAAGCGCTGCCAGCGCGTGTCATCGACCAGGCCCAGCGTACGGCCGGTTTCGGTCAGGCGTAGATCCGCATTGTCCTCGCGCAGCTGCAGGCGGTATTCGGCGCGGCTGGTGAACATGCGGTACGGCTCCTTGGTGCCATGCGTGATCAGGTCGTCGACCAGCACGCCGAGATAGGCCTCGTCGCGACGCGGCGACCATGCCTCCTTCTGCTGCACGAAACGCGCGGCATTCAGGCCGGCGAGCAGACCCTGCGCCGCGGCCTCTTCGTAACCCGTGGTGCCGTTGATCTGGCCAGCGAAGAACAGGCCGGCGACCGCCTTCGTTTCCAGCGACGCCTTCAGCCCGCGCGGATCGAAGAAGTCGTACTCGATGGCATAACCGGGGCGCGTGATGTGCGCGTGCTCCATGCCGCGGATGCTGCGCACCAACGCCAGCTGCACGTCGAACGGCAGCGAGGTGGAAATGCCGTTCGGATAGATCTCGGCGACGTCGAGGCCTTCCGGTTCGACGAAGATCTGATGGCTGGCCTTCTCGGCGAAACGCACCACCTTGTCCTCGATGGACGGGCAGTAGCGCGGGCCGATGCCTTCGATCTGGCCGGAGTACATCGGCGAGCGGTGCAGCGCGCCGCGGATGATCTCGTGCGTCTGCTCGCTGGTGTGGGTGATCCAGCACGACACCTGGCGCGGATGGTCGGCCACGCTGCCCATGAACGACATCACCGGCAACGGATCGTCGCCGGGCTGCTCTTCCATCACCAAATAATCGAGCGAACGTCCGTCGATGCGCGGCGGCGTGCCGGTCTTCAGGCGATCGACGACGAAGGCGCCCTCGCGCAACCGCTGCGCGAGCGCGGTCGCCGGCGGGTCGCCGGCGCGACCGGCGGCGTACTGCGTCTCGCCGACATGGATCTTGCCGGCGAGGAACGTACCCGCCGTCAGTACGACGGCGGGCGCATGGAACGTCAGGCCGGTCTGGGTGACCGCACCACGAACAGTGTTGTTCTCGATGACCAGGTCATCGACGGCGGCCTGGAACAGGGTGAGGTTCGACTGCGCTTCAACGGCACGACGGATCGCGCTGCGGTACAGCGCGCGGTCGGCCTGGCAACGCGTGGCGCGTACGGCCGGCCCCTTCGATGCATTGAGCGTGCGCCACTGGATGCCGGCACGATCGGCCGCCCAGGCCATCACGCCACCCAGCGCATCGATCTCCTTCACCAGGTGACCCTTGCCGATGCCGCCGATGGCCGGGTTGCAGCTCATCGCGCCCACCGTCTCCACGTTGTGCGTCAACAGCAGCGTGCGGGCGCCCGCACGCGCGGAGGCGAGCGCGGCCTCGGTGCCGGCATGGCCGCCGCCGATGATGATGACGTCGTAGTGGTGGAAGCTGGAGCTCATGGTCTGGGTTCGGTAACGAAGGCCGGTGGGCGTCGGGGCCGGTGCGGAACGTCGCGATCCGCACGGCGACCCGGCAAAGTTGGCACGCTTCCTGCTCTATTCCCATGCACCCGTCGTGGCAAGCGACCAGGGGCGCCGGGTTGGTAATTGGAACAGGGGCCAGCCATGCGCACGCCGGGGATGCCGGGGGCCGGTAGTCGGGGGACTACCGGCCCCTTTTTTATGCGCGCAGGATACCAGAGCAAGAAAAAAGCCCGGCAAAGCCGGGCTTTTTGTTAGGCGCCGACGCCCGATGGGGCCGGAACAGGGGGGATCCAGATTTCCCCACCGGACGTCGACATTGAACCTTTAATTGCCGCTTACGTCAGAAAGCGACGCAACCGGTCAACCAAGGTTCGCAGCCGTGTCAGCGGCAGGGGACGGGCGACGGACGGTCCATCGGCCGGATCACCGTTCCTGCTGGCGCGTCCCGCGGTCGTCACGCGGCGCGGGACGCGGCGGGGGTGCCGAGCGCTCTGCGCGGGGTGTCGGGGCCTGACGCTCCATGCGCGGCGGCGGCGGGGCCTGACGCTCCATGGTGCGGGGCCGCTCGACCGACCGCGGCATCGACGGCGACTGCGTCACGCGTGGCGGACGGTAACCGCCCTCACCCACGCGGGGCTGGCTGGGCGACGGCGTGGCCTGACCAGGCCGGCCTGGCACCATGGGTTGTGAGCCCCCCTCGTGCCAGCGACCGGTCGAGTCGCGCCACGTGGGGGGCCGATTGCCACCCCCGGTCGGCGGCGGCTTGGGCGGGGGGTTGTGGTCGTCCGGGCGCGGGGGACGCGGTGGGCGCGGCGGGTAATAGGGGTAGTGCGGGCCGTAATAGCCGTAGTACGGGTAGCTGTAATAGCCGCCGTAACCGCTGCCGTAGTAGCCGCCATACCCGCCACCGCCGTAGTAGCCGCCGTAGGGATCGTAGTACTGCGTGCTGGGCCGGCCATGGTAGTAGCCGCCTGGCGCGGTATCGCCGACGTAGTCGTAGGTCGCGCAGCCCCCCAAGGTGAGGCTGGCGAAGGCGATGGTCAAAAGAGATGAGCGCTTCATGGCGGAACCCCCGTTACTCTGCCATCGCAGCATCGGCCCGAGGCTTTGAATCCGTGCTTAACCCTGCCGGTATCACGAACAAGGCGAAGCGCCCGCTGGCTGAGGTTCAGCGCCGGACGATGCGCTAACCTTTCCGCATGCCGATGCCCCTGCCCACCTTCGACGACGTTCTCGCCGCCGCCGCCCGTATCGCCCCCCACGCTCATGCCACCCCCGTCCTGCGCTCCCGCGCACTGGACGCGCTGGCCGGCTGCCAGCTCCATTTCAAGGCGGAACCCCTGCAGAGGACCGGCGCGTTCAAGTTCCGGGGGGCCTGCAATGCGGTCTGGGCACTGGAGGACGCCATGGCCGCCCGGGGCGTGGTGACGCATTCATCGGGCAACCACGGCGCCGCGCTGGCCCTGGCGGCACGCACGCGCCGCATTGCCTGCCACGTGGTGGTGCCGGAAGGCGCTAACGCCGCCAAACTCGCCAACATCGTCCGCTATGGCGCGCAATTGCATACGTGCGCGGCGACCATCGCGGCCCGCGAGACGACCGCCGCCCAAGTGCAGGCCGACACCGGCGCCACCCTGATCCACCCCTACACCCATCCGCACGTGATCGCGGGCCAGGGTACGGCCGCCCTGGAGCTGCTGAACGCGCAAGGTCCGCTGGATGTCGTGGTCGCCCCGGTCGGCGGCGGCGGGCTGCTGGCGGGCACCGCGATTGCGGCAGCCGCGACGGCGCCCGGCTGTCGCATCGTCGGCGCGGAGCCCGAGGGGGCGGATGACACTGCCCGCTCACTGGCCGCCGGCGAACGCCGCATCGACTTCGTGCCCGATACGGTCTGCGATGGACTGCGCGGCACGCTGGGCGAACCGAACTTCGAACTGTTGCGCGCGCACCGGGTGGAGGTGGTCACCGTCCCCGACGCCGGCACGCTCGACGCGATGCGCCTGCTCTGGCAGTGCCTGAAACTGCTGGTCGAACCCTCCTCCGCGGTCGCGCTGGCGGCGATCCTGCAACAACGCGAACGCTTCGCGGGGCAACGCATCGGCGTAGTGCTGTCCGGCGGCAATGTCGATCTCGACGCGCTGCCGTGGGAGCGCGCGGCATGAACACGCGCAGGAAGAAATCCAGGCGTGGCATCGCGGGTTGGGCGTGGCGGTTGCTGCTGCTCGTGCTGCTGTGGCTGACCGGCGTGGCGGCCTACATCATCTGGGTGGGCCAACGCGATGACGCCGTGCCGTCCGACGCCATCATCGTGCTCGGTGCCGCCGCCTATGACGCCAAACCGTCGCCCGTGTTCGAAGAGCGCATCCGCCATGGCATCGACCTGTACAAGCGCGGCCTGGCACCCACGCTGATCTTCACCGGTGGCTACGGCGGCACCGGCGCGCGGTTCTCCGAGTCGCAGGTCGCGCGTCGCTACGCGCTGCGCCAGGGCGTGCCGGACAAGGCCATCCTGATCGAATCGCTGTCGCGCAACACGCACGACAACCTGCGGCAGGCACGGACGCTGATGCAGCAGCACAAGCTGGACAGCGTCATCATCGTCAGCGATCCGCTGCACATGGCGCGCGCGCTGCGGATCAGTCGCGATCTCGGTATCCGTTCGGTCGGTTCGCCCACGCCGACCAGCCGCTTCCGCAGCTTCGCCACGCGCTGGCGCTTCCTGTTGCAGGAAGTCTATTTCTTCCACCGCGACCGGCTGCCGCGCTGATGGCGTGGCGTATGATCGCGGCGTCCCCCACCCCACGGGAATCCGCATGAAGATCGACGGCACGCGCCGGCAGGACCGCGCCACCGAGCTCGTCCTCAACTATTACGCCGCGTTCAACCGGGGCGACTGGGAAGGCATGCTGGCCATGCTGACCGACGACGTGGTGCACGACCTCAACCAGGGCGCGCGCGAGACCGGCCGCGAAGCCTTCGCGACCTTCCTCGGACGCATGAACGCGAGTTACCGCGAGCAGCTGCGCGACATCGTGGTGCTGGTCACGCAGGACGGCCAGCACGCGGCGGCCGAATACGTGGTGCATGGCGAGTACCACCACACCGACGAGGGGCTGCCACCGGCGAACGGACAGACCTATGTCCTCCCGGGCGGCGCCTTCTTCGACATCCGCGACGACCGCATCGCACGCGTCACGAATTACTACAACCTGCAGGACTGGATCCGCCAGGTCAGCGGCGAGAGCCCCTGAGCCGTCGCCACGCATCACGGGCCGCAGCGAGTGCGGCGAATCGCCGGCGTTGGGTCAGGGGGTGACCCGTCATGTCGTCAATCTCGGATTCAATCATCGGCGAGTACCCCACGGAAGGCTATGTGGAGGCGCTTCTGACGGTCCGCGAAGGTCCGGGCCTTCGTGTCTGTGTCGCCATTGCGGATCAAGGTCGCGCCGTCACGATACAGGCCGCCGAACGAATCCTGCCGGTCATTCTCCAGAGCATTCCCGACGTCGAGACGATGGCCGCCGCGACCACTGGCAGCACCAGCCCGGCAACCGTGTTCGATGTCTGGATCTACCCCGATGGAACCACCTCATACACCTGCGGCTTCCTTGAGGGAGAGTCGGAAGGCGAACTGACGTTCGTGAAAAGAAACACGAACGGTCACCTTGAGCCGTCCCACACCTAACAGATCGCATAGGCGGACGCTGCCTCGTTGGACGACTTGATTCCGGCGCTATTCGCCTTTCCGGCGGATCGGAATCTTCGACAGCGGCATGGCGGCGATGTCTTCGCCCTGTCCACGGATCGGTGCGCCCGGCGGCGGTGCCCACGCGTGGGCGTAGATGACATCCCATGTACTGGGCAATTTGCCGTCCTCGCGGCGCAGCGGCTCATAGGCCGCCGCCGCCGCCGCGAAGCGGGCGCGGCCGGTCAGCGTGTGGCGGCGACGTTGCAGCGCATTGGTGGCGCCCATCGCACGCAGCTCGCGCATCAGCGCAGGCAGGTCGTCGTAGGTCAGCGTGAAGCGGTCACGATCGAGCACCGGATCGCGGAATCCGGCCAGCATCAACGCGTCGCCGAACTGGGCGATCGGCGGGAACGGACTGACATGGGGCGTGTCGTCCGCATGCGCGAACGCGTCGCGCAACTCCTGCAGGGTTTCGGGACCGAACGTCGAACACACCAGCAGACCGCCCGGCTTCAGCACGCGGCGGAATCCGTTGAAGGCGGCAGGCAGGTCGTCGACCCATTGCAGGCTGAGATTGCAGAACAGCACGTCGACGCTGCCCTCGGCCAGCGGCAGCGCACGCAGGTCGGCGCAGACGCGCTGGAACGGTTTCCACCAGCCGGCCTGCTTTTTCGCTTCGCGCAGCATGGGCAGCGCGAGGTCCAGTGCGATGACCTGCGCCTTCGGCCAGCGCTTGCGCATCGCGGCGGCGGCGTGCGCGGGACCGCAGCCCACGTCCAGCACCACCTTCGGATCCTTGGCGTCCGATCCCTGACGTAGCGTCAGATAGTCCAGCGACTCCATCAGGCGCTTTTCGACTTCGTGCTGCAGCGCCGCTGCGGCGTCGTAGCCGGCGGCGGAACGCGAGAACGCGCGGCGGATATGACGCTGGTCGAACGTACTCATGCTGCGTCGTCCTGCGACAGCGACTGCAGGAAGCGGTCGACCTCGCCGGCCACGACATCGGCATGACCGAGGAACGGCGCGTGGCCGCCGCCTGCGATCTCGACGAACTGCGCCTCCGGCGCTGCCTGTGCCGCCGCCTGCATCGCCTTCGACGGCACCAGCAGGTCGCGGCGACCGGCCAGCCACAGGCTGGGCACCGTCAGCGTGGGCAACGTCGTCCGCAGGTCGGATTGCTCCAGCAGTTGCAGGCCGCGCTGCAGCGCGGCGGGCGCGGGTTCGCCGCGCGCGTACAGATCCTGCTTCAGCGTACGCAGTTCCGCGCGGGCATGTTCGGAACCCAAGGTGTCCAGCGCGAGGAAGCGTTCCAGGGTACCGGCGTAGTCATTGCGCAGGTCATCGCCGAACTGCGCGAACACGCTGGCCTCCACCGCATGCGGCCAGCCCTCGCCTTTCACGAAGCGCGGCGTCGCGGCGATCATCGCCAGCCCGCGCACCTGCCGCGAAGCGGCGGCCGCATGCAGCGCGAACAGGCCGCCCAGCGACCAGGCCAGCCAGACGGCAGGCGGTGTCCGCGCGAGCACGGCATCGACGGTGGCCTCCAGCGTCAGCGCCACGTCGGTGTCGCGGCTGTGGCCATGTCCGGGCAGGTCGACGAGATGGAGCGTGTAGCGGTCGGACAGTCGCTGCACCAGCGGCGCGAACACGCCGCCGTGCAGCGCCCAGCCATGCAGCAGCACCAGGGAAGGGCCGCTGCCCAGGGTTTCGATATGCATGCCGCGTATTGTCGCCGATCCCGCCCATTGCGGGACCGCACGGAGGGGCGATTCCGTCAGGCGACAGCGCCGTGCACGCGCTGCACGGCATCCCACGAACGCGCCAAGGCCGCCACCAGCCCATCCACGTCCTGCAGCGAATGCAGGGCCGACAGCGTCACGCGCAACCGCGCCTTGCCATCCGGCACGGTCGGCGGACGGATCGCCGGCACCAGGTAGCCGGCACTGTCCAGCGCGGCGGAAAGGCCCAGCGCATTGGCATCGCTGCCGCACAGCACCGGCTGGATCGGCGAATCGGAGGCCATCAGTTCCAGGCCGGCACGCTGCGCGCCGGTGCGGAACCGGTCCACCAGCGACTGCAGCTTGTCGCGGCGCCACTGGTCGCGACGCGCATGCTTCACCGCGACGCGCGTCGCCGCCGCCAGCGCGGGCGGCATCGCCGTGGTGTAGATGTAGGGCCGCGCGGTTTCGGCCAGGTGCTGGATCAGGGTTTCCTCGCCCACGACCACGGCACCGTAGCCACCCAGCGCCTTGCCGAGCGTGACCAGTTGCAACGGCACGTCGGCCACGCCCATGCGCGCCTCCGCCACGCTGCCGCGCCCCTCGGGCCCGCGCACGCCGACGCCGTGCGCGTCGTCGACGAAGAACAGCGCCTGCTGCATGCGCGCGACGAGGCTGAGCGACCGCAGCGGCGCGCAGTCGCCATCCATGCTGAAGACGCCATCGGTGACCAGCATGGCCGCGCCTTCGGGCTGCAGCTTCAACTGGCGCAACGCGCCTTCGGGATCGAGGTGCGGGTAGCGGCGCAGCTTCGCACCGGCCAGGCGGGTGGCGTCGAGCAGGCTGGCGTGGTTGAGCCGGTCCTGCACGCAGACGTCGCCGTCTTCCAGCAGGGCCTGCTGCACGGCGAGATTGGCCAGGAAGCCGCTACCGAACAGCAGCGCACGCGGGTAACCCAGCCAGTCCGCGATGTCGCGCTCCAGCCCTTCGTGCGCGGTGTGGTGACCGCTGACCAGGTGCGAAGCGCATGCGCCGGCTCCCTCGCGAGCGGCCGCGTCCTGCAGCGCGTTGCTCACTTCGAACTGCTGCGCCAGCCCCAGATAGTCATTGCTGCTGAACTCGGTCAGCCAGCGGCCGTTGATCTCGACCTTGACGCCGTCGCGCCGCGTCACGGTGCGGCGCGTGCGTTGCCTGCCCAGCGCGATGCGCTGCTGGCGCTGGGCGAGGATGCGGTCGTGCAGGTCGGTGCGGGTCATGTCGGCGGGCCTGGCATGGGAGAGCGCCGGAGCGCATGCGGGCATCGACGACGACACGCCGGCCCGCGTTTCCGCGCCAGCGTCCTTACGTCAGGTACTGCCCCCTGTTGCCCCGACTTACGCCGCCCGACCGCAGGACGGCTCGGAACGGGTGATGTCGGCGTGCACCGTACCGCTGCCCGGGGCATCGGTTCTGTGATGGTCGTGCACGTTTTCCACCTGCACCTCCATCGGCCGCAGTCCCAGGCGGGCGAACAGGGCCTGGTCGCGCGCGGTGTCCGGGTTGCCGGTGGTCAGCAGCTTCTCGCCATAGAAGATCGAGTTGGCGCCGGCCAGGAAGCACAGCGCCTGCAGTTCGTCGCTCATCGCCTCGCGGCCGGCCGACAGCCGCACCATCGACGCCGGCATGACAAGGCGGGCGACGGCGATCGTGCGGACGAACTCGAACGGGTCCAGTTCCGTCGTGCCGTGCAGCGGGGTGCCTGCCACCTGCACCAGCCGATTGATCGGCACCGAGTCCGGGTGCGACGGCAGGTTGGCCAGCGCCTGCAGCAGGCCGGCGCGCTGGTCGCGCGATTCGCCCATGCCGACGATGCCGCCACAGCAGGTCTTCATGCCGGCGTCGCGGACGTGCTCCAGCGTGTCCAGACGGTCCTGGTACTGGCGCGTGTGGATGATGTCGCCATAGAAGTCGGGCGCGGTGTCCAGGTTGTGGTTGTAGTAGTCCAGCCCGGCGTCCTTCAGCGCGTGCGCCTGTTCGCCGCTCAGCATGCCGAGCGTGGCGCAGGTCTCCAGGCCCAGCGCCTTCACGCCGCGGATCATCTCGGCGACCTTCGGGATATCGCGATCCTTGGGCGAGCGCCACGCGGCGCCCATGCAGAAGCGCGACGCGCCGGCCGCCTTGGCCTGCGCCGCCTTCGCCAGCACTTCGTCGGCGCTCATCAGCTTCTGCGCGGACACGCCGGTGTCGTAGCGTTGCGCCTGCGGGCAGTAGGCGCAGTCTTCGGGACAGCCGCCCGTTTTCACCGACAGCAGCGTCGAGACCTGCACTTCCGCCGGGTCGAAATGGGCGCGGTGCACGGCCGATGCCCGGTGCAGCAACTCCGGGAACGGCAGGTCGAACAGGGCCAGCAGCTCGTCTCGCTGCCAGTCATGGCGCAGGACCGGCGCGGCGGAAGAAATGTGAGCGGACATGGCAGCCTCGGCGGAATACAGTCGGGAAGTCTGGAAACCGGGCTTCGCCCTGTCAACCGCATGGATGCACACGAAGTTGACGGCGGCTGGCGTCGCGCCACCCGCCTGCTGTTCGCTCCCCGATGCCTTGTCTGCCGCGAACGTGGCCACAAGGGCGTCGATCTGTGCGCATCGTGCGCCGAACAGCCCCCCTGGAACCTTGTCTGCTGCGAGCGCTGCGGGCTACCGATGCCGGTGGCTGGCGCGTGTGGCGACTGCCTGCGGAAGCCACCGGCGCTGACGCACACGCGGGCGGTATTCGTCTACGGATTTCCGCTGGACCGGCTGGTCCCGCGCTTCAAGTTCCACCGCGACCTGGCGGCCGGGCGCCTGATGGCGGGACTGATGGCCGGGTCGCTGGCGTCGGCGCCGCGGCCGGACGCGATCGTGCCGGTGCCTTTGCATGTCCATCGGATGCGACAGCGCGGCTACGACCAGGCGCTGGAACTCGCGCGCCCGCTGGCCGCCTCGCTGGGCCTGCCCTTGCGGACAGACCTGCTGCAGCGCGTCCGCGCCACGGCGCCGCAATCCGAGCTGGATGCGGACCAGCGACAGCGGAACGTTGCCCGGGCCTTCGTCGTGCCGCCAGCCGTGCTTCCTCCGCCTCACGTGGCGCTGGTCGATGACGTGATGACGACGGGCGCCACCCTGCAGGCCGCCGCCCGCACCCTGCTCAAGGCAGGCGTCATGCGCGTGGATGCCTGGGTCTGCGCGCGCGTGCCGTGAAGGCACGCCATCGGGCGATCAGGGCGTGAGGCCCGTGGCGGTCACCCGGCACTGCAGCGTCAGCACGATCTGCCCCCCCACGGGAAACACGGGAATCGTCACGCCCGTGCCCGTCAGGCTGGCGACCGGCACCGTCGCCCCTGGACAGCTGGCTCCTCCGGACGCCGCGCAGACCGCAGTGGCCACGGGATCCGTGCAATCCAAGCCCACCCCGGGAGTGTCGCGGATCACCGTGCCATTCGCGGCACTGGGACCCGGATTGCTGGCAGTCACCGTGTACGTCACCACGCTGCCGGACAGCGCCGTGGTCGGATTGGCGGCCTTGACGATCGACAGGTCGCTGCGCGGGCGCGCCGTATTGGTGACGGCGCAGACGATCTGGTCGTTCGCGACCGGCGTGACGTTCCAGGTCGGTGATGCCCCGGCCGGGGAGAACGCCGTGCCGTTACGCGTGCAGCTGATCGACGCGGTGTACGCACCGGCGAGCGTGGACGCACTGCCCGCTGCCATGGTGTCGCGCAGGTAGTAGGTCGTGCCCGTGGTCACGGCCAGCGCACCCGTGCTGGCCTGCTGGCCCACGCCGATGCCGGACGTGGTGGCTTCGCGCACGGTGCCGGCCGTCGACGTTGTGCCGATCTGCACGGTGAACTGGTCGGTGGCATCGGCACGTAGCGCACCGAGCACCTTGTTCAAGGTGATGGTGGTGCCGTTGCCGGTGATCGAGCCATTGCAGCCGGTCGCACTTGCGGCGGCGGCGGGATCGCGGAAGGCCGTGGACGGAATGATCACCGGGCTGCCGCTGCCGGGCAGTGTCCAGCGCAAGCGCGCATGGTTGATACCGCCATGGTTGAGCCAGTACATGCGCACCAGCGCGCAGCTGTTCGCGTTGGCGGCGGTGAAACTGCCAAGACTGACGTAGGTGTCTTCGTTCGCCGTCCAGTCGTTGACCGTGCCGACGGGTACGTCATACGACGCAGTGCGGTAGGACGTGTTGGCGTAGTCGCTGGAGAATCCCAGTTCCACGTTGTCGTCGTGCGCGATGCTGACGGTATAGGTGCCCGCCGCCGGGAACTGGACCAGCGCATACGACACGCGCCCCATCGCCTGCAGGTTGCAGGAGGCGACGCTGGTGGCCGCGGAATCCAGGTTGCAGAGATGGTTGGCCGCCTGCCGGTAGTTGATGTCGGCCGCCGTGCCGGTACGCACGGCGTTGGCGGGATTGGCGGCGATCGCACGCAATGCATTCAAGCGATCGGCGCCGGTGCCGGTGTTGTTGGCGAACGTGGGTGCGCCCGCCGGACCGGTGTAGGTCGTACCGACGCGCGAGTTGCCGCGGTAGTCCTCCCAGCGGACGGTCTGCGCTGCTGCATTACCCAGACAGGCGGCCAGCAATGCACCCACGATCCAGCGCCCGTACTTCAACGAAAGGAATTCTGCGATTCCCGTGCCCCTGTCTTGTTTCTCCATCTCACATTTATCGCTGTCACATCGAATAATGTGAAACGTATCACGCTACTTCGACGTCATCGCACGCGCGCTATGCCGTTCGGCGGGCCAGATCCAACGCCAGTCCGGCGAAGATCACCGCACCTACCCAGTTGTTGTGCAGGAACGCGCGAAAACAGGCCGCGCGTTCGCGATGACGCGCCATCACGAACTGTGAGATGACGAACAGGATCGCAACGCCCACGCTCGCCCAGTAGTACATGCCAAGGCCTGCCTGACGCCCCACGAGATACAGCGCGATGAACACCAGCGCATACAGCACGCCCTGGATGACCAGATCCAGATCACCGAACAGGATGGCGGTGGATTTCGATCCGGCACGGAGGTCGTCCTCACGATCCACCATCGCGTACCACGTGTCGTAGGCCGTGGCCCACAGGATGTTGGCGCCGTAGAGCACCCACGCCACGGGCGGCACGTCGCCCTGCACCGCAGCGAACGCCATCGGGATGCCCCAGCCGAACGCCAGTCCCAGATAGACCTGCGGCAGATAGGTGTACCGCTTGAGGTAGGGATAGCTGGCCGCCAGGAACAGGCCCACGACACTCAGCCAGATGGTCAGGCGGTTCATCGTCAGCACTAGCGCGAACGCCACCAGCATCAGCACCGCGAACACCACCAGCGCCTCGCGGCCAGAGACCGCGCCGGTCGCCAGCGGGCGTCCACGCGTGCGTTCGACCTGCGGATCCAGCCAGCGGTCCGCGTAATCGTTGATCACGCACCCCGCCGATCGCGTCAGCCACACACCGGCGGTGAATACGAACAAGGTCCACCACGACGGCACGCCGCCCGCCGCCAGCCACAGCGCCCACCACGTCGGCCACAGCAGCAACAGCACGCCGATCGGCCGATCCCCGCGGACCAGTTTCCAGTACTGGCCCAGCCGTTCACGCCAGCGCGGCCCTTCGGCTTCTTCAAAACGCTCGTATCCCATGCGCGAAAGGGTATCAGGCCCGCCCACACGTCCGGATTTCCGGGCGCGCGCGCCGAACTGGGCCACCGCGCCGGTTTGCGGCTAGAATGCATGCCCCGTGCGCCCGTAGCTCAGCCGGATAGAGTAGTGGCTTCCGAAGCCATTGGTCGGGGGTTCGAATCCCTCCGGGCGCGCCATCCTTTCTTCTTTTCCACGCGCACAGCCGCGAAGCGCGATACCCTCGCGCCAATGGGCCCATGGTCGCCACGCATCCGACATGCGCGACAGCCTGCCCCCACCGACTGTCGCTGATGTCCGATCTGCAAGCCCGCGCGCTGGAGCTGTTCGACGAATACGTCGAACTGGCTCGCCCGCAACGCGCGGCCGCGCTCGCCCGACTGAAGGCCCGCGATGCGCCGCTCCACGACGCCCTGGCCAGACTGCTGGCCGCGGACACCTCCCCTAGCCAACTGGAAGGCATCGCCTTCGACGCGCTGCTGGACGCGCAGGCGGGCGACGATGACGATGCCTCGTCGGTCCGCATCGGCAACCGGCTGGGCCCCTGGCGTATCGATCGCGTCCTCGAGTCCGGGGGCATGGGCACCGTGTACGAAGCCAGCCGCGCCGACGGCCAGTACGAAAAACAGGTCGCACTGAAATGCATGCGCGCCGGGATGTCGTCGCCGGCGCTGATCGACGCGTTCATGCGCGAACGCAACCATCTGGCGCAGCTCGACCATCCTCACATCGCGCCACTGCTGGATGGCGGTATCGAAGCGGATGGCAGGCCCTGGTTCGCGATGCGCCTGGTGCGCGGCACGTCCATGGACCTGTGGGCAGACCAGCAACGGCTGTCACTCGCCGACCGCGTCCGCCTGTTGCTCCAGGTCTGCCAGGCGCTGCGCTACGCGCATGGTCGCGGCGTACTGCACCAGGACATCAAGCCAGGCAACCTGCCGGTGTCCGCCGACGGGCGGGTACATCTGGTCGATTTCGGGTTGTCGGCGATGATCGATGGGCTGGAAGCCTCCATGTCGCCCCAGATCGCCGTCTCCAACGGCTACACCGCGCCGGAAGTGCTCGCCGGCGGCACGGCGTCCACCACAAGCGATCTCTATTCCGTTGGCGTGATGCTCTACCGGCTGCTGGTCGACGACTGGCCACGACCGCTTCCGCCCCTGCACGCCAGCCTCATCGGCCTACCCGCCACCGCGCCCGTGCAACCTCCGTCGGAACTGGCCGTGACGGCATCGGCGGACATCGCATGGAAGCGCAGGTACCGCAATCCTCGACAGCTGCAGCGCCATCTCCGCGGCGATCTGGATGCCATCGCCCTGACCGCGGTCGCGTCGTCGCCCGCGGATCGCTACGCCACCATCGATGCCCTGATCGAAGATCTGGAACGCTGGCTTGCGCGCCGCCCCGTACTGGCCCGCGGCGGCGGACACGCCTACGCGACCCAACGCTTCCTGCAGCGTCATGCACTCGCCAGCGCCCTTGCCGGCGCCGTGATGGTGGTGGGTGCCGGCGGTGCAAGCGTTCTGGGCTGGTTGCATCTCCAGGATCGCCAGGAACTGCTCGATGCGCAGGCGGTGTCCGCCGTGTTCGAACGCACCCTGGGATCGGTGACGCTGTCAGGACTCACTGAAACCCGCCCCTCATCGACGCGCATGCTCGAGCGGACCGAGCGCGAACTGCGCGCGCTGCCGGTGCGATCCGATCCGGCCATCAAGGCTAGGGCGTTCGCCTCGTTGGCGCGCAGCTATGCGGCCCTGGGCGAATACCCCCATGCCCTTGCGCTGGCCAGCGAAGCGAACGGACTGCTGGCGGACGACAAGGCCGATCCATCCGACACCCAGGCCATGCTCGCCACGCTGCTCAACCTGGAAGCCCGGCATGCCGACGCACGCGACATCGCCACGCAGGGACTGCAACGCGCTTCCTCCACGCGGCCTGCCGGCGATCCTGCCACGCTGGCGCTGCTGGTGGAGCTCGCGCGCGCGCACTGGGGCCTGTCGGAGTACGACGACGCCTTCAATGCGCTCGCCTTTGCACAGGAGACCGCTTCCGCCGCCTCCACGCCCGCTGCTCTCGATGCACGCATCGAGTTGCTCGTGCTGCGAGCACAATGGCACCTGCAACTGCTGGAACTACAGGAGGCGGACAGCGACCTGCAACGTGCGGCGACCCTCGCACGCGACAGCACACCCTCCGTGGTCGATAACGTCGACGAGACCCGGCTCGCATTGCGGCTCCTGCAACGGCGACACGCCGAAGCCGGACAGTTGGCTGACACGCTGCTGGCTTCACGCCGTCAGCGACTGGGTCCGGACCATCCGGAGACTGCACGGAGCAGGCGGCTGCAACTCGACGTCGCCGAACAAGCGGGCGATGCTTCGACGCTCACGCCGGACGCACTGCAGTCGGCGCACAAGGCCATCGTGGCCGCCTACGGAACCCGGCACCCCGAGTACGCTCGCCAGCTGCTGCTGGAGGCGCGTGCGACCGCAGGCGGTGACGCGCGCAAGCAACTGGACCTGGCACGACAGGCAACGCAATTGCTCGAAGCCACACTGGGTCCGCGCCACCCGACCACGTTGCTCGCCAAGGAAGAACAGGCCCGTGCACTGCTTGCGGTCGCTGCGTTGCCGTCCGACTCAACCCGCGATCCGCTGCTGGACGAAGCAAAGGGACTGCTGCAGGAAGTCATCCACGCCAACGGCCAACGCCATTGGCCCTCGCCTACCGCCAGGTATTGGCTGGCACGGGCACTGACGCAACGCCACGATCCCGCCGCCCCCTTGCCGGTCGCCGAACGGCAGCAGGCAGAGACCCTGCTCCAGGATGCGCTGGTGGAAGCCAGCCGCCACTACGGCACGACTCACGCGACAACGACGATGATCCGCGACGCGCTCGTCCACGACTTTCAGCCGTCCGCGACTCCACCTGCCTCGTCATCGATTGAGGCAGGACCTTCCATGCAATAAGCGTTCGACAGGCGGACGACACATCGTCCGCCGCCGGGTCAGTAGGTGCCGACCAGGTTCAGGAACCAGCCCTTGTGGTCGTAGTCGAAGTCGGTCAGGTCGTCGCTGAACTCGGTGAAGTTGTAGCCCACGCCGATCCGGAAGTTCTTGCTGAGGTCGCGATCGACACCCAACAGGAAGCCCTGCTTCGAGCCACCGTCGTCCACGTCGAGCCAGCGGTACTCCGCCAGCGCGTGCCACTGCGTGCGCAGGTCGTAACGCACCTGCGCCGCCGCGAACGTAGTGGCCGAATCCAGCCACACACCCGTGCCGCGCCCCATGCGCACCTCGCCTTCACGACGCGCCAGCTTGCCGGCGAACTCCCAGTGCTGGTCCAGCTTGTACACGCCTTCGAACGACAGTACCTGCGACTTCTGGTCGTAATCCGCCCCGCCGACCTGGCCCAGCGTGGCCAAGTCATACAGGTAGGTGTAACGACCAAACAGGCCCCAGCGCTGGTTGTTCCACGGGCGGTAGGCAAAGCCCACGTTGCCCTCGATGAAGCGCGCGCTGGCCAGCGGATCCAGTTCGTCATCGGTATCGGCGTAATTCAAACGCGCCGCGATGCGCCAGCTCTCGTTGAACTTGTGTGTCAGACGGTTGGTGCTGACCCATTGTTCGCGCTGTTCGGCACCGTTGTCTTCGCGCCACTCCAGCTTGCTCTGCCAATCGGTATCCGGCGACGTGCGGCCGCCCGAGATACTGACAGCGCGGCGATCGACATCTCCACCCGTCGCGTTGGTCAGTTCGCCATCGGACAGGGTGAAGCCCAGGTTCCAGCCCTGCGCCGGATAGAAATCCATGCCGAAGGTGTGCGCGAGCCCGGAGGCATTGCGCTCTTTCAGGAACTGGCTTTCGTTGTACAGGTTGACTTGGTTGGACAGGCGCCAGCGCTGGCCGAGCGTCCAGCCGTTCTGCGAGCCGCGATTGAACAGCGAGTCGTAGTCGGTGGTGTCGGTGGAGTAGGTGTAGGCGCCGTAAACCGAATGCTCCGCGGTCAGGCGATGCTCGGCGTTGACCGTGGCCGCTTCGCCACGATCACCCGTGGTCGCTTCCGCACCGACCGACGACTGGTTGCCGTACAGATACTTGCCGCCCAGCGTCAGCGCGTTGTTATCGGCGTACTGCCCGCCATCGTCATCCAGCGTCACCTGCCCGATACCGTACAGCTCAAGCGTGCTGCCGAAGCGGTGCAGGTACTTCAGCGCGCCCAGCGTGCCGGCGGCGTCGGCCGCGGTGCCCTCCTGATCCACGCGACGTACTTCCGCACTGAAGGTGCTGGCGTCGTCGACGCGCCATTCCAGCGTGGCCTGCGCCTGGGTCAACGACTCCGCGCCGCTTTCGGCACGCGTGTAACGCGTGTACAGCCCCAGGTTGGGGGTGAACTGGCCCAGCAGCTCGGCACCGTATTCGGTGATCGGGCGACCGGTGTCGTAGCGCGAGATGGAATAGCCGGCACTGGTATTGCGCCACCACGCGCCGATGCTCCAGTCCTGCTCGGTCCAGCCCAGCTCCTTGAAGTTGGCGCGCGCCTCCAACGACTTGGCATCGCCCTCGCGGAACAGCGCGGTGTCGTTCTGCTGGATGAAGCTCAGACCACCGTTGTCCGAGAAGAACACGGGCGCACCGAACGATTCGGTCTGCGCGTACTCGGCCTTGATGTAGGTGCCCTTGCCCGCCTGCAGCGTCAGGTCGCCGCCCGCCAGCGTGTAGTCCTCACCCGCGCGGTTTTCCTGCACATAGGTGGCACCGACACCGACATGGTTGCCGAACCAGTGCTTGCCGCGGAATCCGGCGGTGACATCATCGGCGTCGAAGCCGGACGGCACCCATTCGTAGTCCACGATCAGGCGTTGTTCGAAACCATCCAGCGGCAGGTCGCGTGTCAGCGTGGGAATGTTCTCGCGGGTGATCTGCGCCAACGGTCGCGTCAGCAGGACGCGGCCCTGCAGTTCGTCGATCTCGTAGTCGGTACCGCGCTGCAGAACCACACGGTTCTCGGTGCGGCCCGTGGTCAGGTCACGGATCTCCAGCGTCACCACGTCCGAGCCCGGCAGCAGGTCGGTATGGCGCAGGTAGTACAGGCTGCCGCCAGTACCGATGAACTCGTTGTGGCCGGGTGCGGTTTCAGCCTGCGAGCCGAACACGCGCAGTTCGCTGCCCGGGTCGCCCCACCGGTTCGTCGCGTTGGAACGCCAGTTCAGCGCCGCGCCGTACAGCGAGCGCTGGTACTGCGCGTACTCCGTGCCGGTGATGCCGGTGCTGTAGTTGCCCCACAGTGCCTGGTTCTTGTCCCAGTCCACGCGCAGATAGAAGCGGCCCATCGTGTCCACGTCGCGGTACGTCGTGGAGTCGTCGCCGTAAACCGGATAGTAGAGGTCCGGATCGAGGCGGCGGAACACGTCCTGCGGATCGGCCTCGGTAAAACCGTTGAACAGGCGGTCGAGATCGCGCTGGGTGGTGTCGGCCTGCGCAGTGACGAGGTACTTGCCTGCGTACTTGGCCTTGCCGTAAAACGCCAGGCGGCCGTCGCTGATCACGTCGTCCTGATAGCGCGTGTCGTTGGCGAACGCGGCACCCGAACCACTGACCTTGTTCTGCGCGATGGTGACGTCGGCCAGGCCGACGCCGAAGAAGTAGCGCCCGGTGACGTCGACGTCCAGCGTATAGGTCGACTTCGCCTCTTGCGCGTCCGTCCCGCTGCCCACGCCGATGTCGAAGCGATGCCGCCCCACGGGCACGAGGTACTCGGCGACGAATTTGCGTTCGAGGTCGATTGGGTAGCTTTCGCCGTTGATCGTCAGCTGGCCGCGCTCGGGGACGTTGCGGCCCTGGATGCGGATGCGCGAACCGTAAAGTGCGATGTTCTGCTGGCGCAGACCGTTGTCGGCGAACACGGTGTCGAGCAGGCTCTGCGTCTGCGCCTGTTCGCCGCTCATCGCGCTGCCCAGCGAGCGCTCCACGCTGTTGCGCAGCAGGTCGGTACCGCGTTCGGCCTCTTCCGGCGACACCAGCTGCAGGGTGCGCGGATAGGTCTCGTCGAAGCTGTCGCCCTCGCCGTACGCCCGCAACACGTAGACCAGCTCATCGCCCTTGCGGAAGGGATACTTCGAAGGCAGTGCGCCGTTCCACTCGGTATGGCTCACCGCCGCGACATCCAGCGGCACGGTAGCGATCGGCTCGATCAGATCGGCGTCGCTGCTGCGATACAGCGAAATCTCAAGGCGCTTGATGAACGCCGGATAGTTGCCGCGTACGTAGAACTGCACCGGCTTGGTAACGCGCTGCCCATCGAACGCCACCATCGTCGGCGCGGACACCGACAGCTCGGGCTGGCCCAGTGTGGGATCTTCCGTTGCCCAGATCACGCCGCCGCCCGGCAGGTCGATGGAGAACTTGCCCATCGCCGTCGCCTTGCCCGGCTGCTCCGTCGCCACGCTGACGCGGCGATCGGGCTGCAGCGCGCTGGACGAGGAGTGCGCATCCGTGCCGTGCGTGACCGGCATGTCGTAGCTGCGCGTGCGCAGGCGGAACAGCAGGCCCTCGTCGTTGCTGCAGGCATCGCCGGTGCAGTCGACCGGCTTCTCCACAGCCTCACCCCTCTGTTCGGGCGAGGCCGTCGTCTGCGCGGCCGCCATCGGCGTGGCGCCCGCGAGCAGGCCGATCAGCGTGTAGTCCAGCAGCTTCATCTTCATACGCTTCTTCATGATCCGCCCCCTCACTTCCGCACGCCGACAGGGGCTGTCGGATCGTTACTGGCTTCCACGCGAACCTTGGCACGCACCTCCGGGCTCAGACGCTTGGCGATGGCCTCGTAGACGGCCTTGGCACGCCGCATGCCCAAGGCCGTGTTGTAGGCATGGGAACCGCGCAGGTCGGTATGGCCGACGATGGCGATGCTGCCGCCGCCGCGCTTCTCCAGCGAGGTGGCGATCTTGTCGAGCAGGGTTTCGAACTCCGGCCGGATGGCCGACTTGTCGGTATCGAACAGGACCGTGCCGAGCAGCGCACCGCCTTCGTCGACGCCCACGACGAGCGAACCCGGGTCGTCGACACTGCCACGCGCACTGACCACCAGCGCCTTCGCGGCCGGACCGTCCAGCTGGGCCAGCAGCGCGCCCTTGACCGCCTCGGCGCGCTGGAAGGCAAGGCCTTCACTGTCGCCATTGGCATTGATCACCACTTCGCCACCCTGGTGCTTGCGAACCTGCGCGGCCATCGCTTCGATGACCGGCTGGTACTGCTCGCGTACCTCGGCACTGCCCGGGGCGAAGAACACGTCGCCCAATTCCAGCTCGACCAGCTCCTCGCCACCTTCGATCACCTGCTCCGGCAGCTTCACGCCAAAGTCGAAGCGGACCGGTACACCCGGGGTGATGCGACGCAGCAGCGGGTTGTCGGTGGTGAATTCCGCGCCGGTGGGCAGCGTGGACGGATCGACCTTCAGGATGAAGTTGCGACCGCGCTCCCACGCGCCGCCCGACACGCCAGCCAGGTGGTAGCGGCCGAACTGGTCGGTTTCGATCAGCAGGCCTTCCACCGACGCGATACGCACGCCCGGGATACCGCGCTCATCGATACCTGCATTGCGGATGACGTAATCGACCACATAGCCGCCTTCGCCCTGCGACACACGACGTTCCACCGTCGGCGCCGCAGCATTCAGGCCCTTGGCCGCGTCACCGGACTGCTCGGTGCGGGTATTGCCTGCCGCGTCCATGCGCACCGTGACGCCCTGGTCGTTGGTCAGCACGAAGTCGTCGGTGAAGCTGACGTCACTCAGGCGCTGGCGGATGACCACTTCGTGCGCATCGATCGGCTCGGCCACCGACTGGCGACCAGCGACCTTGCCGACCGCGATGCCGTGCAGCATCGGCGAGCTGGCATCCGGCTCCGGCTGCGGGCCGGCACCGCGATCCACGGTGGTGGAGTTGGCGATGTAGGCAGCCGGCGCAAAGCCGCCCTGCACCTTGACGCCACTCAGCGCGGCACTGTCCTGCCAGCCGTCACCATCGCGGTCGTTGAAGACCGTACCCATCAGCAGGCTGTCGTCGATCAGCGCATCCGCCGTCAGCGTCACCTCAGCGGTGGCCACGTTCGACACCGGCTCGTCAGTGATCGAGCGTACTTGCGCCTGGTTCACGTGCGTGCCCGGGCGAACACCGGCACCGACGCGCATCACGTAGACCAATGTGGCGGTCTCACCCGCGCGCACGTCCACACCTTCGATGCGGATCGGCTGGTTACCCGACACCGTCGCCATCTGGTCGGCGTCACCGGCCACCAGCGAACCTTCGACATAGCTGAAGCCGGCCGGCGGCGTGTCGATGATGCGACCGTTCACCAGATCGCTGCTGCCCACGTTCTCCACGGTCAGTGTGTAGCGGACCAGGTCACCCACCTTCACCTCGCGCGCACCCGCCGATTTGCTGAGACGGATCTCAGGCAGGTTGACCTGATGCTCGGTGCTGCAGCTCTGGCAGGTCGGCGGGTCGCCGGTCGGATCCCCGTTGTTGGCCACGACCACGTTCGACACGCGGCCGTTTGCCGAGGCGGCAACGGTGGCGGTGTAGGTGAACGTGTGCGTGCCCACCGCCGTACCGGCCGGCAAGGTGCAGGTCATCGTGGTGCCGTTGTACGCGCAACCTGCCGGCGTGGCGCCCAGCGTCAGTCCCTGGCCGGGAGTATCGACCAGCGTCATTGCCGCACGCGTTGCCGCCTGACCCACCTCGACCGACAGCACGTAGGTGATCACTTGGCCCGGCTGTACGACGGTGCCGCTGGCCGGGTTCGCGCTCTTGTTCACCAGGATCGTCGGCGACGCCACCGGGGTTTCGACATCGCAGTCCGTCGCACAGACCGGGTTGTCATCGCTGGTGCCGACCACGGCGTTGCGAACCACGCCCGATGCCTGGGCATTGACCGTGGCGGTATAGCTCACTTCATACACGCCCGGCGTCGTGCCAGTCGGCAGGGTGCAGACCAGAGGCTGGGTGCCCGTGCAGGTGTATGCGCCCGCGCTGGTCACCGTACCGAACGTCAGGCCGGCGCCCAGCGTATCGGTCAGCGTCAGCACGCCGGACGTCGGCGCCGCGGCGACCGTGGTGGTGAGCGTGTAGGTGATCACATCGCCTGCCACGACCTGGGTCCGGCCGACCGGCAGCACAGCCGTCTTGCCGTAGCTGATGATGGCCGGCAGCGGCTCGGTCACGATCGTTTCGGTCTGGCAGCTGCCCTGGCATGTCGGGGCATCGTCGCCCGTCGCGACCACGGTGTTGCGCACGAAGCCCGAGGCGAGGTCGTTGACGATCGCGGTGTAGGTCACGACGTACGTGCCCGGCACCGTGCCGGACGGCAGCGTGCACACCAGCGGATTGCCATTGCCGCAGCTGTAGGGACCTGCGATCACGTTGGCCAGCGTCAGACCGGTTCCCAAGGTGTCGGTCAGCGTGACCGGCGCGGTGGTTGCCGTGTCCGACACCTGGACCTGCAGCGTATAGGTCAGCGTGTCGCCAACCGACACTTCGGTCTGGCCGACCGGCAGGATGACCGACTTGCTGTAGTTCACCTGCGGGACTTCAACCGGAGTATCGATCGTGGTCGTGCAGGTCGGATCCGTGCTGCCCGCCGGGCAGGCCGGACCGGTGACGAAGGCCGTATTGCGGATGTTGCCCGCGGCGGCGTCCGCCTGGGTGACCGTGTAGGTACCCACCAGCTGGCAGATCGCACCGGGGGCCACGCTGGCGCATGCGACGCTAGCCGGCGTGGTCATCGGGTCGTTCACCACCACGTTCGCCAGCGTCGTGTTACCTGTGTTGGTCAGTGTCACCGTGTAGGTCAACACGTCGCCCACGGCGGCCAGGCCACCCGTGCTGTCATTGGTCAGCACCTTGGTCAGGGTCTGCGACGGCGTCTGCGTGATCGGCGTGGTCGTCGTGCCGGTCTCCGGATCGGTCTCATTCGAGTCCGCCGTCGCCGTGTTCACCACCTGGCCCGCGTCAACGTCCGTCTGCTGCACGGCATAGCTGCCCGTCAGCGT
>NZ_JACVAK010000003.1:147500-659120 GCF_014851805.1 Pseudoxanthomonas sp. PXM02 | reverse complement strand
TCTGCGTGATCGGCGTGGTCGTCGTGCCGGTCTCCGGATCGGTCTCATTCGAGTCCGCCGTCGCCGTGTTCACCACCTGGCCCGCGTCAACGTCCGTCTGCTGCACGGCATAGCTGCCCGTCAGCGTGCAGCTCGCACCCGGCGCCAGCGTCGCGCACGTCGTGCTGTTCGGCGCCGCCAGCAGCGGATCGCTCACCACCACGTTGTTCAGCGTCACCGTACCGCTGTTGGTCGCCACCACGCTGTAGCTGATCGTCGAGCCCAGCGCGTACGGACCCGTCGAGGTCACCGTCTTGGCCACCGTCAGAGCCGAGCTCTGCGTGATCGGCGTGGTCGTCGTGCCGGTCTCCGGATCGGTCTCATTCGAGTCCGCCGTCGCCGTGTTCACCACCTGGCCCGCGTCAACGTCCGTCTGCTGCACGGCATAGCTGCCCGTCAGCGTGCAGCTCGCACCCGGCGCCAGCGTCGCGCACGTCGTGCTGTTCGGCGCCGCCAGCAGCGGATCGCTCACCACCACGTTGTTCAGCGTCACCGTACCGCTGTTGGTCGCCACCACGCTGTAGCTGATCGTCGAGCCCAGCGCGTACGGACCCGTCGAGGTCACCGTCTTGGCCACCGTCAGAGCCGGCGCGGCGGTCGAGGTGACCGTCGCGCTGTCCGGCGGCGAAGTCGTTGTGCTGCCCGTGGGGCTGTTGCCCGAGGCCGTCGCCGTGTTCGTCAGCGAGCCGGCATCGATGTCCTGCTGGGTCACCGTGTAAGTGCCCGTGCACGTCGTGTTCGCGCCAGCCGCGAGGGTATTGACCGGGCAAGTGATCGCCGGTGCGGCACCCGTACCACTGAAGGCGGTCTCGTTGATCTGCAGCGCAGTAACTTCCACGTTGCCGGTGTTGCTCACCAGGAACGAGTACGTCACCACCTGACCCACTGCCGACATCGTCGTTGGCGAGGCCGTCTTGTCCAGCGTCAACGTAGACGTGAACCCAACCGTCGTCGTCACCGACTCCGAGCAGCGCCCCTGCACCGGGCAACCCGGGTCGCCACCACCGGATACCGTGGCGGTATTGATTACCTGGGGTACTGCCGCTCCGGTAGGCGTCACCGGGATCACGAAGCTCGCGACCGCACCCGCCGCCAGTCCAGCGGGGATGGTGCAGGTCACCGTCTGGCCCGACACCGTGCAACCCGACGGCAGACTGCCGATCGTCAGGCCAGCAGGCATCACGTCAGTGATCGTGCTCGCCACGGCCGTTGCCGTCGCGCCGGAATTGTCCACTTCCAGGGTGTAGCTCGCCGGGACACCGAGGGTGAACGTGGCTCCGCTGGCCGACTTGTTCAATTGCAGGTACGGAGACAGCACAACCGTGTTTACGCTGCCGCAGCTGGTGGTCGCACTGTTGACGCAGCCCGAACCCGGCGGCGTCCCCGGGTTACCGGTGCCTGTCGGGTTGGTCGCCGCATAGTTGGTGAATGTGCGGGTGGTGTTGGCGAGACCGCTGGCCGCCGGCGCCGTCACCGTCAGCGTGACCACCGCCGTACCACCAGGCACGATCGGGCCCGGCACGGTGCAGGTCAGCAAAGCGCCCGGCGCGCTGAGGTTGGTGCACGCCGCGCCCGAGGCGGCCGTCGCCTGCATCCCTGCCGGCAACTGGTCCTGCACGATCAGGTTCGTGCCGGTGGAGCGGCTGCCGTTGTTGGTGAGGGTCAGCGTGTACTGGAAGCTGCTACTCGCGACGACCGTCGCCGGGCCCGTCTTGACGATCGAGACATTGGGCGTAGCGGTCGAGGTGACCGTCGCGCTATCCGCCGGTGACGTCGTGGTACCACCCGCCGGGTTGGTACCCGAAGCCGTGGCCGTGTTGGTGACCGAACCGGCATCGATGTCCTGCTGGGTCACCGCATAGGTGCCCGTGCAGGTCGTATTCGCGCCCGCCGCCAGCGTGCTCACCGGACAGGTGATCGCCGGTGCGGCGCCCGTACCACTGAACGCGGTTTCGTTGATCTGCAACGCGTTGATCGCCACGTTGCCGGTGTTGTTCACCAGGAACGAGTACGTCACCACCTGGCCCGCGGCCGTCACCGTCGTCGGCGAGGCCGTCTTGTCCAGCACCAGGGCCGGGGCCGGCTGGAAGGTATTGGTGATGGAACACGTTGCCGACTGGCCATTGACGAGCGTCAACTGGTTGCCCGACAGCGTGCCTGCCGTACAGCTCCAGCTACCGGCTGTGTAGTTTGCGACCGTCGCTTCCGACAGCGTGTACACGCCCGCATTGACCGACGCACTGGTCACTGCGGCGGTGCCGCTCACGCCGGTGATCGTGGTCGGACCGGTTGCCGTCAGCGGGAAGTTGCTGACCGTGGCCGTACCGCCTCCGGTGTTGATCACCGTCTTGACCAGTGTCAGCGTGGAGGCCTGGTCGTTGTTGGTGATCGAGCAGCTCGCGCTCTGGCCGTTGGCCAGCGTCAGCTGGTTGCCGGACAGTGTGCCTGCGGTGCAGCTCCAGGTGCCTGCGGCGTAGCCGGCGGCCGTCACTTCCGACAGCGTGTACACGCCTGCATTGACCGACGCGTTGGTCACTGCGGCGGTGCCGCTCACGCCGGTGATCGTGGTCGGGCCCGTCGCCGTCAGCGGGAAGTTGCTGACGGTCGCCGTGCCGCCGTTGTCATTGATGACGGTCTTGACCAGCGTCAGCGTCGCGGCCTGGTCGTTGTTGGTGATCGAGCAGCTCGCGCTCTGGCCATTGGCCAACGTGAGCTGGTTGCCGGACAGCGTGCCTGCGGTGCAGCTCCAGGTGCCTGCGGCGTAGCCCGCCGCCGTCACTTCCGACAGCGTGTAGACGCCCGCATTGACCGTAGCGTTGGTCACTGCAGCCGTGCCGCTCACGCCGGTGATCGTGGTCGGGCCGGTTGCCGTCAGCGGGAAGTTGCTGACGGTGGCCGTACCGCCGTTGTCGTTGATAACCGTCTTGACCAGCGTCAGCGTCGCCGCCTGGTCATTGTTGGTGATGGTGCAGGTGGCGACATCGCCGCCCACCAGGCTAATCGTGTTGGCGGCGACGGCCGCACCACCGTTCTTGACGCAGTTCCACGTGCTGGCCGCGTATCCGGCGGGGCCGCCGGACTCCGTCAATGCATACGAGCCTGCCTGCACTGCCGCGGACGTGACGGCGGCGGTACCCGTCGCTCCTGAAATCGTGGTGGCGGGGCCTGTCGCCGTGAGCGTCCAGGCCGTCGCGACGGCCGTGCCGCCGTTGTCGTTTACCACCTGCTTGACCAGCGTCAGGCGGGGCAGCGCCTGGACCGCCACCGTCACGCTGGACGTGTTGTTGGCCGTATTGGAATCGACGATCCCGGTCGGCAGCGTGACATTTGCCGTGTTGGTGACCTGGGTCTGCGCCAGCACCGGTGTCGCGAACGCGCCATGGAGAGCCAGTGCTCCGAGTACAAGGAGGGAGCGGCTCTTCTGGGCCAAACGACGGAAGTGAGTGGAGACGTACACGGTGGTCCCTTACGCTGGATCGGGAGAAAAGCCAGCCGGGACTGCCTCCCCCAAGGCTGTCTTGAAGTCGCATTACCCCTCGGCGGCCTGATTGGCCTGCCTGAATGGGCATACGTCACAAATCGCGCTTCGCTCTGTAGAGCGGACATCTCTCACAATGAAGTGAGATGTCTATTACACATTTACTTTAAATTAACGTCAACTCATTGACGTCAATAGGTAAGCGCGTGAACTTCATCACAGAAGCACATCAAGGCGGCGTCAGGATGTCGCCGCGGCCGACCAAAGGTTCGTCCTGACGGATCAGCGGCGAGGGATTTGCGCGGAAACGACGGCTACCCCGCCCATCCAGGCGAGGACAGGCAGGGTCAGAGATAGGCGGGAAAGGCCGGTCTTGCCGGCCGGAAGTCAGTCGCTCTGAAGCTCGGCGACGAAGTCGTAGGCGTCGCCGCGGTAGTACGAACGAGTGGACTCGACCACCCGGCCGTCTTCGAGGAAGGCGCGGCGCTCCACCAGCAGGCCCGGGGCGCCGACGGGCAGTTCCAGATGGCGGGCTGCCTCCTCATCTAGAGCAACGGCGCGCAGGCGCTGGAGGGCCCGGCGAGGCCGATGGCCATAGGCATCCAGCGCCTCGTACAGCGAGGTCGTCACGCTGTCGGGGTCCGGCAGCAGGGCGTAGGGCACCAGCGTGCGCTCGATGGCGATCGGCGATCCGTCCACATGCCGCAACCGGTACATGCGCACCACGCCACTGCCCGGCGACAGGTTCAGGGCCATCGATTCTTCCGGCGTCACTTCGCCGACGGAGCGCTCCAGGAACTTCACCTGCGGATTCAAGCCGCGCTCGCGCAGGTCGTCGGTGAAGCTGGTCAGGCGCGAGAACTGGCGCAGGATCCGCTCGGCTACGAACGTGCCCGCACCCTGCCGCTGCACGAGCAGACCACTTTCGATCAGGCCGGCCAGCGCCTTGCGAATGGTCACCCGCGACAGGTCCAGCAACTGGGCCAGGTCGCGCTCGCTCGGCAGCGCCTGCCCGGGCCGCAACACGCCGGCATCCATCAGGTTCTGCAGCGCGCGACGCAGGCGCAGGTAAGCCACGGCCCGGGTGGACTCACCGGTCTGCAGCCGCTGGTATTCCTCGAGCAGGTTCGTTTGCATGCGAATCAAGATACCAGTGACGTACCAATACCGCAACAATCCTTTTACAAAGCGGACCTGTTGGCATCCCGTGGTACCGCGGTGGTATTGTTGCCTCTCACTTCAGCTGCACCGAGACGCCCGTGACCGCGAAGACCCTGCCCGTCGACACTTTCGATCTCGTCATCTTCGGCGGCACTGGCGACCTGGCGCTGCGCAAGCTGCTGCCCGGCCTGCTGCGTCGCTACGCCGACGGCCAGATCCCCGAGGACAGCCGCATCATCGGCGTCGCCCGCGACAAGCAGGGCGATGCCGAATACCAGACCAAGGTCGGCGAAGCGCTGGCCCGCATCGCCGCCAGCGATGAAACCCTCAAGGCCAAGCTGCCCGCCTTCCTGCAGAAGCTCGGCTATCTGGCGCTGGATGCCACCAAGGACGAAGGCTGGGACGAGTTCGCCAGCCGCCTGCAGTCCACGGGCGACCGCATCCGCGTCTTCTACCTGTCCACCAGCCCGACCCTGTTCGTGGCCATCTGCGACCGCCTGCGCGCGCACGGCCTGAACACTGGCAACGCCCGCGTGGTCATCGAGAAGCCGATCGGCCACGACTCGGCCAGCGCCGCGGTCATCAACGACGCCGTCGGCAGCGCGTTCGCGGAAAACCAGATCTTCCGCATCGACCATTACCTGGGCAAAGAGACCGTCCAGAACCTGCTGGCCCTGCGCTTCGCCAACATCCTGTTCGAGCCGCTGTGGAATGCCAGCCGCATCGACCACGTGCAGATCACCGTGGCCGAAACCGTCGGCCTGGAGAAGCGCGCCGGCTATTACGACACCTCCGGCGCGCTGCGCGACATGGTGCAGAACCACCTGCTGCAGTTGCTGTGCATGGTGGCGATGGAACCGCCGGCCGCGCTGCAGGCCGATGCCGTGCGCGACGAGAAGCTCAAGGTGCTGCGCTCGCTCAAGCCGATGCGCGGCGAAGACGTGGGCCACCTGTCCGTGCGCGGCCAGTACCGCGCCGGCGCCAGCAGCGGTGCCGCCGTGCCGGGTTACCTGGAAGAACTCGGCAAGCCCGATTCGCGTACCGAGACCTTCGTGGCGCTGAAGGCCGAAGTGGACAACTGGCGCTGGGCCGGCGTGCCGTTCTACCTGCGCACCGGCAAGCGCCTTTCGGAGCGCGTGTCCGAGATCGTCATCGCCTTCAAGCAGATCCCGCACTCCATCTTCGAGGACAGCGCCGGCCCGGTGATGGGCAACAAGCTGGTGCTGCGCCTGCAGCCGGACGAAGGCGTCAAGCTGTGGCTGATGATCAAGGACCCCGGTCCGGGTGGCCTGCGCCTGCAGCACGTGCCGCTGGACATGAGCTTCGCCGAGGCCTTCGGCGTGCACCAGCCGGAAGCCTACGAGCGCCTGCTGATGGATGTGGTGCGCGGCAACCAGACGCTCTTCATGCGCCGCGACGAAGTGGAAGCCGCGTGGGCGTGGATCGACCCGATCCTCGCCGCGTGGGAGACCCAGCGCGACGCGCCCAAGCCCTACACCGCCGGCTCGTGGGGCCCCAGTGCCGCGGTGGCCCTGGTCGAACGCGACGGCCGCACCTGGCACGAAGACACCGTCTGACGCACCCGGCCCCGCGTTCGCGGGGCCTTCTTTCCGGCGCACCGCCGGCCTGTCTTCCCCCGGGAAGCCCCCACTCCCGAGACCCGCAATGCCCCCCACCGATCTCTCGCTGCAGATCCAGCTGCACCCGTTCCCCGACGGCGACGCCGTCGCCTCCGCCCTGGCCCAGGCGGTCGCCGACGACCTGCGCACGGCGCTGACCCTGCGCGGCCACGCCAGCGTGGCGCTGTCCGGAGGCACCACGCCGCGCCGCTTCCTGCAGGCCCTGTCTAAGCAGCCGCTGGACTGGGCGAACGTCACCGTGACCCTGGTCGACGAGCGCTGGGTGCCCGACGACCACGACCGCTCCAACGCACGCCTGGTCAGCGAACACCTGCTGCAGCACGAAGCCGCCGCTGCCCGCTTCGTTCCCCTCTACCGCCCCACCACCACGCCGGACGACGCCCTGGCCGACGTCGCCGCCGCGCTGCCGGCAACCCTGGATGTCGCAGTGCTGGGCATGGGCGGCGACGGGCACACCGCGTCGTTCTTCCCCGGCGGCGACCGCCTGGCCGACGCGATGGACCCGGTCACGACCGCGACCGTGCTGCCGATGCGCGCCCCCGGTGCCGGCGAACCCCGCATCACCCTGACCCTGCCCGTCCTGCGCGATGCCGGCCAGCTGTACCTGCATATCGAAGGCGGCGAGAAGCGGCAGGTGCTCCAGCAGGCCCTGTCGGGCCATGGTCCGGGTGCGCAGTACCCGATGCACCAGGTGCTGCAGGCCCTGCGCGCGCCGCTGCAGGTCTACCTGACCGCCTGAGCCGAGGCCGCCGGTGTTGAGGCAAAGCCGGCCGCCCTGCTTATAATGTGGTCTTGTCCGCGGCACCCCGGTGCGCGCCGACCCCCGTTTTCGTAGCCATGCGCGGCCAGCGGCCGTGCTGCCAAAGGTGGAAAGTGCGTAACTACGACCTCGAATTCCTCAAGCATTTCTCGATGGTGATCGGCTTCCTGATGCTGGTCACCGCGGGCCTGATCGTCGGCGCGTACTTCCTGCACGACAGCATCCCGCCGGAAGTGAACCCGAAGGCCGTGCAGATCACCGAGGCGCGCATCGCGCCGGCCGGTTCGGTCTATGCCGGTGAAACCGGTGCCGCCGCGCAGGCCGCTGCAGCGGCCGCCGCCGCTGCCGCCGCTGCGTCCCAGGTCGCCTACGGCGGCACGCTGGATGGCGGCGAGATCTACAAGAACCTCTGCGGCGCCTGCCACACCAACGGCGTGGGCAAGGCCCCGATGCTGACCGCCGCCGGCATGGGCGCACGCGCCAGCAAGGGCGTGGACACGCTGTACAAGCACGCCATCGAAGGCTTCACCGGTCCGGACGGCGGCATCATGCCCCCGAAGGGCGGCAACCCGGCCATCACCGACGAGCAGATCCACGCCACCGTCGACTGGATGCTGGCCAACAGCAAGTAAGGCGCACCGCCTTCCAGAAAACGCCGCCTCCGGGCGGCGTTTTCGTTTGTGTCGCCCAGCAGCGCTGCCAGAGATATCCCTTCTCCCCCGCCACGGGGGAGAAGGTGGCCGAAGGCCGGATGAGGGGGCGAACGAAGTCCGCATCCAACGATCCAAGGCCACCTCTCCACACTCGACCTGTCGCGACAACGCTCGTTCCATGGCGCCGTCGCCCCTCACCCGCCCTCCGGGCACCCTCTCCCCGCAGGCGGGGCGAGGGGAAGCACGTGGCCGCCACATCTCCCGTCACCCAATCCGTTTACCCTTGCCGCCTCGCTTCAACGGTCGCCTCACGATGACGTCCCCCCACTCGCTGCTCACCCTCGCCCTGCTCGCCTCCCTCGCCCTGCCCGCCTGCGCGGCGGCGCCGAAGGAGCGCGTCATTCCCATCGGCCACGTGCAGGGCGAAGGCGAACGCAGCGCGCTCGACGGCCAGACCGTCACCATCGAAGGTGTCGTCACCGGTGCCTTCCTCGAAGGCCTCGGCGGCTTCTTCGTGCAGGACAGCGGCGACGGCAATCCGAAGACCTCCGATGCCCTCTTCGTCGCTCTGGAAGAAGGCGCGCCGCCGCCTTCGGTCACCGCAGGCGACCGCGTCCGCGTGCGCGGCATCGTCGGCGAGCGCAAGGCCGGCGGCGACGGCACGCTGACCGCGCTGCATGCGCCGGTGATCCAGCCGCGCGGCAAAGGCGACGTTGCACCCGCCGTGCTGGCCTCGCAGCCCAGCGACTGGGAACGCTACGAGGGCATGCTGGTACGCATCGACGCCCCGCTCACACTCAGCGGCACCCACACGCTGGAGCGCTTCGGCGAACTGATCGCCAGCTTCGACGGCCGCCTGTGGCAGCCCAGCGAACGCGCCACGCCCGGCAGCGCGGAAGCCAAACAACTGGCTGCCAACAACGCACGCCGCACCCTGCTGCTGGACGACGGCAGCAGCCAGCGCGATCCCGCCACCGTCTGGTACGTGAAGGGCGGCCAGCCGCTGCGCACCGGCACCGTGCTGACCGGCGTGCAGGGCATCGTCGAACAGCGCCTCGGCGGCTGGCGCCTGCAGCTCACCGCAGCGCCGACCATCGCCGCGCCGCAGCGCCCGGCCGCGCCGCAGGTCGCCGGCAACGTGCGCGTCGCCGCGTTCAATCTGGAAAACCTGTTCAACGGCGACGGCAAGGGCGGCGGCTTCCCCACCGAGCGCGGTGCGAAGACGCCGGAACAGCTGAAAGCCCAGGTGGCCAAGCTCACCGCCGCGATCCGCGGCCTGAACCCCGACATCGCCGCGCTGATGGAACTGGAGAACGACGGCTACGGCGCCGACTCCAGCCTGGCGCAGCTGGTCGCCGCATTGAACGCCGGTGGCGGCACGTGGCGCTTCGTCGACGCGAAGCAAGGCCCCGGCCCGGACACCATCCGCGTCGGCCTCATCTACCGCAGCGACAAGGTGAAGCCGACCGGCAAGCCCGCCACGCTGGAGGAAGGCCCGTTCGGCGAACGCAGCCGCAGCCCGCTGGCGCAGGCGTTCGTGCGCGGCAATGGCCAGCCGTTCGTCGTGGTCGCCAACCACCTGAAATCGAAGGGCTGCTCCGAAGCGACCGGACTCGACACCGACCAGAAGGACGGCGCCGGCTGCTGGAACGCGCTGCGGCTGGATTCGTCCAAACGCCTGGACGCCTGGCTGAAGACCGACCCCACCCGCACGCGCGGCGACCGCGTGGTGATGCTGGGCGACTTCAACGCCTACGCGATGGAAGACCCGGTGCGCTGGCTGCGCGACGACGCCGGCTGGATCGACGCGTTCACGCAGGCCGGCGTCGAACAGCCCTACAGCTACGTCTACAACGGCCTGACCGGCCGCCTCGACCACGCCCTGCTCAGCCCGTCACTGGCGAAGCAGCTGCGCGGCGCCGCCGAATGGCACATCAACGCCGACGAACAGGACGCGCAGGGTTACGCCGATGGCGACGCCAGCGTGCCCTTCCGCAGCTCCGACCACGACCCGCTGCTGCTGGGCTTCGACCTGTAACGCAGCGCCGACGACGGGTGCGGTGTTCCCTCACCCGTCCTGCAGGGCCGCATCAAGGCTCGGAAGTCCGCTGGTGAAGCTTTTTTCTTCGACGTCGAAGCACTTAAGTGCCATGACGAGGCATTGAAGTGAGTCGACGAAGCTTCAAGGTGAGATGCCGCACCACGGAGGTGCGGACCTCGATGCTTTTTTGTTCGATGACGAAGCATTGAGGTGAGATGACGAGGCTTTTCTGTTCCATGACGAACAAAAATGCCTCGCTCACGAAGCTTCTTTCTTCGGCGTCGAAGAAAAAAGCTTCGCCAGGGAAGAAAAGAACCTCGACGGCCTTACTGTCGGGGTGCCGGTCCCGCCTCGAAGCGCGCCGCGACCGGTGAAAAATACGCCAGCGCCAGGCAGGCGCCCCAGAGCAGGTTCGATGCATCGGTCAGCATCGATTCCAGCGGCGACGACAGCGTGGGACCCGTCAGCAGATACAGGGGGAAGGCGAGCACGGTGAGGGCCAGCGACAGGGCGCGGCCCCAGCGCATCAACAGAAAGAGGCCCACGTACCCCGCGATCATGAGCGCCAGCGCCACGCCCCCCACCCCGACCATCAGCCCTTCGTGTTCGAACAACCACGGCGGCGGCTCGCTGGCATAGGCATCGGCCAGCGCCTGCGAGTAACCGTCGGGCAGGAAGACCGTCGCGATCGTCGCGAGGGAGAGGATCACGGAAGCGGTCAGGAACAGGCGGAAGCGCGCGATCGTCATGGGCGAAGGTGTCGGCAGGGAAAGGGACGGACGTCAGGCATCGATCTTGTCCACCAGCGCCTGCAGCTTCTGCACGGTGCCCCAGTTGCGGGTGGTGGCCGCCTTGCCTGCCTTGCCCACCAGCGCTTCCCCTGCCTTGCTCTCAAGAATGCCACTGGCGCAGTGCAGGTACGCGGCGTGCGCGCCGACATGGAACTGTTCGGGCGGTGTCACCAGCGGCGCAATGCTGGAGACAGCGGACAGCGCGGTGGCGTCCGGCACGAAGGCGATCAGCAGGCGCGAAGGATCCGGGGCCGTCTTCGCGAAGGGATTTTCTTTCGCGATCAGCGCGAAGTCCTTCGCCGACACCACGATGACGGGCACCTCGATGCCCAGTTGCGCCGCGATGGCGGCCGAGATGTCGGCAGCGAGCTTCTTCGGCGTTCCCTTGCCGGCCTTGAAGACGACATTGCCGCTGTTGAGCAGCGTGGCGACATCGGTGTAGCCGAGGCTTTCCAGCAACGCGCGCAGGTCGGCCATCGCAATGCGCTTGGCCTTGCCGACGTTGATGCCGCGGAGAAGGGCTACGAAGATGGGCACATCGTCACCTGGCATGGGATGGGAACGGGTCGGACAGCGGATGGGACAATGGCATACGGCGCGCAGGCGGCATCAAGCACCCAGCACATACACCCTGGCGCCTTTGGATGCGAACGACACTCTGTGGTTCGATAGATTCCTCATGAAATCCACCGCAGAAATGTCGACTTCGGCTCGCGGCGATGTCCCCAGCGATTCAATGCACACGCTGTAGATCTTGCTTCCACGCCGGGTTCGTTCGAGAGCACTCACGAACCTGCCTAGCGCTTCGCGCGAGGCTCTGCTTAGTTCATCCTCTGGGGTTCCGATGTCCAGAAGGTCCCAACCACAACCACATCCCGTGTGTGGCGCGAGGTAGTAGACATACTTGGACCCCAGCGTAGAGCGAACAGTCTTTGCTTCGGGTGACCCCGATGGCACGAGAGTGACCGAAAAGGCCTCCGTTCGGGCCTCATCGAGCTGCTTGTCCACGCCGACATAGAGCTGCGAGCAGTTCACGAGCTCATTCCACCGGCGCAAAGCGGCGCACGGTGTGCCCGTCCACCACCACGTCCTCGCAGAACATCGCGAACGGCCGCACCCACAGGCCGCCTTCGCCGTACAGCGCGCGGTACACCACCACCGGCTCCAGCGTTTCGCTGTGCCGCGCCACCGCGACGACTTCGTAATCGTTGCCCTTGTAGTGGCGATAGAGGCCGGTGGCGAGTTCGGGAAGGGCGGGCAGTGTGGCCATGGTTATGATCTCTTCAGTGCGTAAGGCGGGGCGTGGACCACCGTCGCGGTCATTGTCCATCAACCGGAAGATTGCCGGGACTCCAGCCGGAGATAGGCTCCCAGGATCTCGTCGCGCAGTCCGACCGGCATCCGCTGATAGTCGTCCGCCCGATCCTGGAACTTGTCCAACGGATCGAACGTGTCGTCGTAGCCGCTCTGGACGGCCTGCAACAGCAACATCGTGCAGAAGAAGAACTCCCGCTCGTGCCCGGGCTGCAGCTGATGCGCACCCAGCGCGATCACCTCGTGCGGATACCAGGACTGATCGCGCGTCAGATCGCCGTCCTGCTCGAAGATCAGCTCGCGCAGCGCATCCCGATGGCGGTCGGAGCCCTCGCCGTAGTCCAGCCCGGCGATGAAGGCGAGCTCCTGCTCGGTGATCGTCTTCAGCAAGGGAGTGATGAGGGGCATGGGACGCCGCTGTTCGTAGGATGGGTGGAGCCGTAGGCGGCTTTCAACGGCGAAGCCGGTCTACCCATCCTACGTGCTCAGCCCTGACTCAACACCACCGGCACGATGTCGCCCAGGATGTGCGCGAAGACCACCGGCCACAGGCGTCCGGTGCGCACATAGAACGCGGTCAGCACCAGCCCGAACGCGAGCACCGACACGGCGCCCACCGGTCCCTGGTACGTGTGGTACAGCAAGCGCACGAGCAGCGAGAGCCCCGCCGCGAACAGCACGCCGTGGCCCTTGAGTCCGCGCACCAGCACGCCCAGCAGGAAGACCTCTTCGAATGTCCCGTTGACGATCGCGAAGGCGACGGTCGAGGTGAGGGAGACGCCCTCGAACGAGAACGCCACCATGGGCGCCGAGCCGTCGTCCGCAACGAGGGGCCCGGTAGCCAGCAACGCCAGCGCCACCGCAACGACGTAGATGGCCGCGCCCTGCAACGCGCCGATCCAGTCCGGGCGCGGATACAGCGGGCGCAGATCGAAACGACGGGCCCGCAGGTAAAGCAGTGCGCAGACGGCGAGGACCAGTTCGGTCAGGATGCCGTAGATGTTGCTGGCATCGGAGAACTCGGCATCGGGGTAACCCGCCAGCATGGCCTGGGTGGAGGTCGCGATGAACAGGCCGAAGCAGATCGTGGAGACGATGAAGGCATCCATCAACGACAGGTCGGATGCCGGTGTCCGTGTCTGCTCCATGTGATCGAGTTCCTTCCCTGGTGAGTCGAGTGTTACCGGCGTCGTAGTACGGTTTATGCGCCCCTCAGTGCGAGGCTCTGCACACGACGTTCGCCAAGCTGCAAACTGTTTTCAACGGCGGACTTGGTCTACACATTGCGCGAGCTCGTTACATCACGACGATGGGTATCGCTCCGCTCAACCCATCCTACGTGCTAGCAGCTTCTGGTCATGCGCAATGAAGGAATGTGTACGTCTGGAATTGCGCAGATAGTCTGCATTGCACGAGCGTCGGGAGCTGGGAGCTTGGTTCTATCAATGAAAAGACGACGCAGTCCATTCTTACCTTCAAGGAATCGCCAACTACTGATTTCCGCACACGAATCTATCATCAGCTCTTCCACATCTTCCGGGATGGAGTCATAGTCAAAATGGTCTCTACCCACGAATGAGATATCAAGCTTCTTTACAGACTCGATCCTCGGTATCGATGAAACATCTCTAGCTCGACTAATCATTAGCGCATCAAGAGTCGCCACTTGGTGACCAAGATCAACCACGCTTCGCGCGTACCGGACAAAATCGCAAATCCTAACCCCTGAAGGAAGTTCTATACCTTCTCCCTCATCGCTTCCTGTAACACCAAAGAACCGGACCTTCCTTAGGGAATGAAGGGCATGCAACCCGGCCGGAAAGCTATTCCAGTGGTAGATAAGGTGCTCGATTCTGTTGAATGATCGAAGGTCAAGGTCGACCTTGATGTCAGCGACCCCCAGCATGAGTGCATTCTTCAGGATCCCCGTATCGACGCTCTTGAATGACTTGTCAACGTTGGAGAACAGGAATCTGTCGAGTGTTCTGACTTTCTCAAGGAAGCTCCATTCAACGACCTCTTTACCACTGACGAATACGCCATCACACCTTCCTTCTTGATTGAGCGCGAGGGCCATCTCGGCTGCCTCAGCCTCTCTTCCCGGAAGAACTTGAACCAAGAGCTCATCATGGCAGCGAAAATCATCGATTCGTTGAACCTTCTTTTCCATCAGCGACCTCTTATCTTTCTCCCTGGGACACGCTGACCCTGCACCGCTGCGATGTTGGGGTTCACTCCGTTCACCCCAACCTATGACAGCCTGCGCGCGCCTCCCTCAATACCCCGCCGCCTGCCCATCCTTGCGGCTCTCGCTGGCACCGTAGTACACGCCGCTTTCCGGATCGCGCTGGATGGCCTGGTAGCCGCCATACGGGCCTAGTGCCCATTCGACGTGGTGGCCCTTGTCCATCAACGCGCGCACGGTTTCGTAGGGGAAGCCCGATTCCAGCTGCACCACGCCGCCGTCGCTCATGACGGTGGCGCTGCCGACCGGCTCGGTGGAGCCGTCGTGCTGCACGCGCGGCGCGTCGCCGGCCTCCTGCAACGTCATGCCGAAATCCACCAGGTTCATCACGATCTGCACGTGGCCCTGCGGCTGCATCGCACCGCCCATCACGCCAAAGCTGACCCACGGCTTGCCATCCTTCGTGATGAAGGCCGGGATGATGGTCTGGAACGGGCGTTTGCCCGGCGCGTAGCAGTTGGGATGCGGCGTGGCGCCGTCGCAGTCCTTCAGCACGAACATCTCGCCGCGGTCCTGCAGGATGAAGCCCAGGCCGGTCGGCGTCATGCCGCTGCCCATGCCGCGATAGTTGGACTGGATCAGCGAGACCATCATGCCGTCCTTGTCGGCGACGGTCATGTAGATGGTGTCGCCCTCTTCCAGTTCCTTCGGCGTGCCCGGCTGCACTTCGCGCAGCACCTTGTCGGGCGAGATCAGCTTCGCGCGTTCGCGCGCGTAGGGCTTTGAGATCATGCGCGCGACCGGCAGCGGCTGGAACGCAGGATCGGCGTACCAGCGCGCGCGGTCGGCAAAGGCCAGCTTCTTGGCTTCGACCAGCAAGTGCACGTGCTCGGGACTGCCGAACGGAATCCGGCTGAAGTCGTAGCCTTCCAGCACGTTGAGCATCTGCAGCGCGGCGATGCCCTGCCCGTTCGGCGGCAGTTCCCACACGTCGTAGCCACGGTAGTTGGTGCTGACCGGCGTGACCCATTCGCCGTGGTGCGCGGCCATGTCTTCGTACGACAGGAAGCCGCCATTCGCCTTGAAGTAGGCGTCGATGGTGCGCGCGATGTCGCCGGTGTAGAACGCGTCGCGACCACCGTCGGCGATCTTCTGCAGCGTGTCGGCCAGATAGGGGTTCTTCCACATCTCGCCGGTGCGCGGCGCGCGGCCATCGATCGTGAATTGCTCGGTGAAGCCGGGGAACTTCGACAGACGCGGCACCGAGCGCTGCCAGTAGTACGCGATCGTCTGGTGGACCGGGTGGCCCTCGCGCGCGTAACGGATGGTCGGCGCCAGCACCTCGCGCATCGGCAGCTTGCCGAAGCGCTCGTGCAGCGCGAACCAGCCGTCGACGGCGCCGGGCACGCTGACCGGCAGCGGCCCGTGCGCGGGAATGTCGGTGATGCCCTGCTGTTTGAAGTGGTCGAGCGTCAGCGACTTCGGCGAACGGCCGGAACCGTTGTAGCCGTGCAGCTTCTTCGTCTTCGGGTCCCAGACGATGGCGAACAGGTCGCCGCCGATGCCGTTGCCGGTGGGTTCCATCAGGCCGAGCGCCGCGTTGGCGGCGATGGCGGCGTCCATCGCGGTGCCGCCCTGCTTCATCACGTCCAGCGCGATCTGCGTCGCCAACGGATGCGAGGTGGCCGCCATCGCGTGCGGCGCGATGACATCGGAGCGGGTGGCGAAGGCGCGACCGGTGATGCGGTCGGCGGCGGAAGCGGGAATACCGGCGGCGGCGGTCAACGCCGTCGCCAGGCACAGCGAAGCAAGGGTGCGCATCGTGGACGGAGGATGGCGCGCGGTGCGCGCCTTCATCCGCCGATCTTACGCGTTACGGCCAGGCCGGCGGATTGGCTTGCCAAGCGCCGAGGATCTCGGCCAGCGTGTCGCGGTCTTCTTCTCGCCACGCCGGCAACAGGGTGGCGTAGTTGCGCGCGTCGGTCCACAGCATCGGCTCAGTGCGCACGGCGGCTCCGTACCACTGCACGGCCTCTTCCTTGCGGTCCAGCTTCCATAGCGCCAACGCCAGCGTGGGGGGCGCCCAGGAAGCGCCACCCACGGCACCGACCAGCGATGACCACTGGTCCAGCGCGGCCTGGTGCTCACCCTGGCGATACAGGTCCCAGCCATAGTTCCAGCGGATCGAGCGCCAGGTGCTGCTGCCGTTCTGCGCCGTGGACAGCGCCTGCTGGTAGAGCTGGTCGCCCAAGTCGGCGCGTCCACCCGCGTAGGCGACATGCGCGAGTTGCGCGGTGGCCTCCAGGGTTTTGCGGCCGCGCTCGCGCGCCTTCATCAACTGGTCGACCAGCGCGTCCCCCTCGACGCCCGAGATCGCCACGACCGGGACCGCAGCGCGGTCTTCGTCGAAATAGAATTCCTTCGGCTTCGGCACTGTCTGTGCCTGCACGGAAAAAGCCGCCGATGCCAGCACGATGGCCAGCAGTGTGGACTTGCCTGCTTTCACTACGTTTCCCCCGGACTACAACAGCCCCCCGGCGCATCCTAACCGCTGCAACGCACAACGATGGAGTGATGGGCGTCACAGAAAAAGCCGCTGTTACAATGCGCGCCTTAACGCCCGAGGGGTTTTCGGGCCACGCCAGCCGCTTTGGGCCCGCCATGACCAGCACCGCCGAACTCACCTCGCCCTCGTCCGCCAATACGCCGCAGATCGGGGTGATCGACAGCGACTACACGCTGGAACACAAGTACACACGCACCGACGGGCGCATCTACCTGAGCGGTGTGCAGGCACTGGTGCGGTTGCCGCTGATGCAGCGGCTGCGCGACCAAGCCGCGGGGCTCAACACTGCCGGCTTCATCAGCGGCTACCGCGGCTCGCCGCTGGGCGGCTTCGACCTGGAGCTGTGGCGCGCACGCAAGCACCTGGAAACCGCAGGCGTGAAGTTCACCCCCGGCCTCAACGAGGACCTCGGCGCGACGATGGTGTGGGGCACGCAGCAGACCAACCTGTTCCCCGGTGCCACCGTCGATGGCGTGTACTCGATGTGGTACGGCAAGGGCCCCGGCGTGGACCGCTGCGGCGACGTGTTCAAGCACGGCAACGCCGCGGGTACTTCGAAGTTCGGCGGCGTGCTGGCACTGGCCGCGGACGACCACAACTGCCGCAGCTCGACGCTGCCGCACGGCTCGGAAGACGAGTTCGTCAGCGCGATGATGCCGGTGCTGAACCCCGCCGGCGTGCAGGACATCCTCGACCTGGGCCTGGTGGGCTGGGCGATGAGCCGCTACACCGGCCGCTGGATCGGCTTCAAGACGATCGCCGAGACGGTGGAGTCGTCGGCGTCGGTACAGGTGGATCCGTTCGCGCGCGAGATCATCCTGCCGGAAGACTTCGCGATGCCGGCCGGTGGCTTGAACATCCGCTGGCCCAACCCGCCGCTCGACCAGGAAATGCGCCTGCACAAGTACGCGGTCGCCGCGGCGCAGGCGTTCGCCCGTGCGAACAAGGTGGACCGGATCGTGCTGGACTCGCCGCGCGCGCGCTTGGGCATCGTCACCACCGGCAAGAGCTACCTGGACGTGCTGCAGGCGCTGGAATACCTGGGCCTGGACGAACAGGCCTGCGCCGACATCGGCATCCGCGTCTACAAGGTCGGCATGACCTGGCCGCTGGAGCCGGTGGGCATCACCGAGTTCGCCAAGGGGCTGGAAGACATCGTCGTGGTGGAGGAGAAGCGTGCCTTCATCGAGCGGCAGATGAAGGAGTACTTCTACAACTGGCCGGCCAGCGCGGGCACGCGGCCGTCGATCGTCGGCAAGTACGACGAAGCCGGCGAGTGGATCCTGCCGTCCACCGGTGAGCTGACCCCGGCGACGATCGCCGGCGTGATCGGCCGCCGCATCCAGCGCTTCTTCACCACGGAGTCCATCGAACAGCGCCTGCGCTGGATGGAGGAGAAGGAAGCGGAGATGGCGCTGCCGCGCGCCAACTTCCCGCGCGTGCCCCACTACTGCAGCGGCTGCCCGCACAACACCTCGACGGTGGTACCGGAAGGTTCGCGCGCGCTCGGCGGTATCGGCTGCCACTACATGGTCACGTGGATGGACCGCGACACCGACACCTTCACCCACATGGGTGGCGAAGGCGTGACGTGGTCGGGGCAGGCGCCGTTCACCGAAACGCAGCACGTGTTCCAGAACCTCGGTGACGGCACGTTCTTCCACTCCGGTTCGCTGGCGGTACGCCAGTCGGTCGCCACCGGCGTGAACATCACCTACAAGATCCTCTACAACGACGCGGTGGCGATGACCGGCGGCCAGCCGGTGGACGGCACGCTGTCGGTGCCGCAGATCGCGCACATGATGCGCGCCGAGGGCGTGGACACGATCGTTGTCGTCAGCGACGAAGTGGGCAAGTGGAGCAAGCGCGAGATCTTCCCGTCCGGCGTCGAGTTCTTTGACCGCAAGGAGCTGGACGACGTGCAGCGCCGCCTGCGCGACGTAAAGGGCGTCTCCATCCTGATCTACGACCAGGTCTGCGCCACCGAGAAGCGCCGCCGCCGCAAGCGCGGCAAGCTGCCGGATCCGGCCAAGCGCACGATGGTCAACACGCTGGTCTGCGAAGGCTGCGGCGACTGCGGCGTGAAGAGCTTCTGCGTGTCGGTGCTGCCGAAGGAAACCGAGTTCGGCCGCAAGCGCGAGATCGACCAGTCGAACTGCAACAAGGACTTCCGCTGCGTCGACGGCTTCTGCCCCAGCTTCGTCACCGTGCACGGCGGTACGCCGCGCAAGGGCAAGAAGGCGAACGCCGCGGACCTGCTGGCCGCCTTGCCGGCACCGGCGTTCAAGTCCGGCCTCGACCAGCCCTGGAACATCCTGATCACCGGCGTCGGCGGCACCGGCGTGGTGACCATCGGCGCGCTGCTCGGCATGGCCGGCCACCTGGAGGGCAAGGGCGCCAGCGTGCTCGACCAGACCGGCCTGGCGCAGAAGGGCGGTGCGGTGACCACGCACATCCGCATCGCGCGCACGCCGGAAGACATCCACGCCGTGCGCATCGCCGCCGGCGAAGCCGACCTGGTGCTGGGTTGCGACATGGTGGTGGTCAACGACTACTGGGTGCTGTCGAAGGTGCGCGGCGAGCGCTCGCAGGTGGTGCTGAACACCTACGAGGCGATGCCGGGCACGTTCACCACGCACCCGGACATGCAGTTCCCCGCCACCGACATCATCGCCGGCGTGAAGGTCGCCCTCGGCGGTCGCGACCCGATGCTGGTCGATGCCACGCAGATCGCGACCGCGCTGATTGGCGACGCCATCGGCAGCAACCTTTTCATGCTGGGCTACGCCTGGCAGCAGGGCCTGGTGCCGATCTCGTTCGACGCGATCATGCGTGCGGTCGAACTCAATGGCGCCGCCATCGAGATGAACAAGACCGCGTTCGCCTGGGGCCGGCTGGCGGTGGTCAATCCGCAGGCGGTGCAGGAAGCGGCCGGCCTGATCCGCAATACGCAGACCGAAAGCGAGCGCACGCCGGGCGCGCTGCAGATCCTGCCGCCGGGCGAGTGGGAAAGCAGCGAATGGGGCGCCAACAGCGCACCGCGCAACCCGGGCAACGAAAGCGAGCTGCGCGGACTGCCGGAAGGCGCCAGCGGCGGCGGCGATGTCGCCTTCCTGCCGCTGGACGACCTGCGCCTGTCGCGCTCGCTGGACGAACTGATCGCCCGCCGTTCGACCTTCCTCACCGAGTACCAGGACGCCGCCTACGCGCGCCGCTACACCGACCTGGTGGCGAAGGTGCGCTCGGCCGAGAACATCAAGGCGCCCGGCTCGACCGCACTGACCGAAGCGGTGGCCCGCTACTGCTTCAAGCTGATGGCGTACAAGGACGAGTACGAGGTCGCCCGCCTGTACACCAGTGGCGACTTCCAGCGCCGTCTGCAGCAGCAGTTCGACGGCGACTACGAGGTGCACTTCCACCTGGCGCCGCCGCTGTTCGCCAAGAAGGATGCGCACGGCCGCCTGATGAAGAAGGAATACGGCCCGTGGATGTTCAAGGCGTTCGGCCTGCTGGCGAAGCTGCGCTTCCTGCGCGGCGGCACGTTCGACGTGTTCGGTTACACCGACGAGCGCAAGGGCGAGCGCCAGCTGATCGCCGATTACGGCAAGACGGTGGACGAGTTGCTGGGCGCGCTGGACGCCGACCGCCTGGGTCTGGCGGTGGAAATCGCCAGCATCCCCGAACACATCCGCGGCTACGGCCACGTCAAGGAAAAGCACCTGCATACCGCGAAGGCGCGTGAGGCCGAACTGCTCGGCCTGTGGCGCAATCCCAAGTCGCTGCACATCGTGCAGGCGGCGTAAGCAGACAGAAGACCCCGCTCCGGCGGGGTTTTTTCTTGCGACCTAGGACCGCGCGCCGCGCAGGCGCAGCGTGGCCAGTGCGCTGCGCAGCGGTGGCTTCAACGGCAACGCCAGCGTGCGGTACACGAAGGACAGCGCGCGGCGCGAACGCGGCACGCGCCACGCGAGGCCCTCCTCGATCGTGTAGACGCAGGGCGCGCACGCACCGCACGGTCGCCCCCGCACCGGGCGGTGGCAGAACCAGGTCATGTCCATCAGGGCTTCCCAGCCTTCGCGACGGGCTTCGTCTTCCATCGCGCGCTTGTCGATGGGAAACAGCGGGAAGCTGAAGTAGCGGAACAGCGTGTACTCCGGCGTACCAGCATGGCGTGTATCCATGCGGAAACTGCGGTAGGTGCCGGCCTGTTCGAACGCTTCGACCTTCGACGACAGCAGTGCCTGCACCTTGTCGTCCACATGCACGCTCAGCTCGATACCTTTCAGCCCATGCCGTTTGCAGAAGATCGGCAACCACGCGTACTGGCTGCCGATGTACATCCGGCGGCGCACACGGCGCAGTGCATCGCTGATGTCCGCGTCCTGGCCCAGCTCGGCCACGCGGAACCGCCGCAAGGGCCGCAACAGCTCGCGCGTGTGTGGGTGCTGCTCATGCAGGGCCCCGGTGATGCGTTGCAGCGTCTGCAGTTCGGTCGCCGTGGAGGGACGCGTGGGGTCTTCGAGGTAATACGGCGTCACCGCGAGCCGGTGCTTCAGCAACAGACGCAGCACCTGGAACGTCGAGTCCCACCCGCTCGTCCACAGCAGCCGCACCCCGTCGTTGTCGGAGGCGGGCGATGCACGCTCATGCAGGCGAACGTGGTGATGCGGCGTTGTCATGCGCTCGATGCTAGCAAGCCGATCGCCGCGGGCTTTCCGCTTCTCTTCACCTTGCTGCGTGCTCGCTAAATCCGGTGTATCCGCACGGCTCCCTGTTCATCGGACTCTGCACGTTCTTGTCACGCCGGCGATCACCATCATCGAGGCGAACGGCGCGCTCGTGCGTGTGAGCGCGGGTGATGCGCCGCGTCCCATCTGCAGGAGTCCATCGATGCATGCGCAGCCCATGAACCGGGAGCAATTCTGGCGTTTCGCCGACGCCGCCAAGGAACAGACCGAAGCACTGGCCGTCGAGCGCATGAAGATCCTCCCGACGCTCGACGTGGAGGCACTGCGCGGCTTCTGCATCCAGTACCGGTTCTTCACCATCGATTACATCAGCGACCTCGCCCTGCTGGTCGCGCGCCTGCCGTTCGGTGGCCTGCGCAGCCTGCTGGGACAGATCCTCACGGAGGAACTGGGCGAAGGCGACCCGGCGCGCGCGCATCCGACGGTCTACGACCGCTTCCTCACCAGCATCGGCGTCGAGCCGGCGCAGCTGTCGCGTGTGCTGCCGGCCAACGAGCGCATCCTGCAGGGGCTGACGCGCGACATGACTCGGCATCCCGTCGCGTACGGCGTCGGCCTGCGCGGCATGGGCGGCGAGTGCCTGTGCCAGACCTATCTGTCGGTGATGTTCGACCACATGCGCACGCACCCCTACCTGCAGGCGAACGCCGACACGATCGACTGGGAGTTCTGGACCATCCATACCGGCGAGGAAGACATCATCCATGGCGAGCTGACGCGCGCCGCCATCGACGAGTACCTGCGGCACGATCCGGGCGTGCTGCCCGAACTGGCCCGTGGTTACGAGCGCAGCATCAGCGCCTGGAACCTGTTCTGGCAGAACATCCTGGATACCTACGCCCCGCCGCTGGAGGTCGCCTCGTGAACGCGGTGGCGGAAGCGTCAATCGCGCAGTTCCACCTCGCGTTCCCGGTACGCGACCTGGACGAGGCCCGCGGCTTCTACGGCGGCGTGATGGGCTGCACGATGGGCCGCAGCGACACCTCGTACCAGGACTTCGATTTCTTCGGCCACCACCTGGTGGCGCACATCGGCGGCGATGGCCGCCCGCTGCACGCCGGACGCTTCGATGGCGAGGCGGTGCCCGTCCCGCACTTCGGCATGAACCTGGACCGCGCCGCGTGGGAAGCGCTGGCGATGCGGCTGAAGTCCGCCGGCATTCCCTTCCACGAGGAACCGCATCTGCGGCTCAAGGGCAAGCCTGGCCAGCACGTCACCATGTTCCTGTTCGACCCGTCGGGCAACGCGCTGGAGTTCAAGTCCTTCGACGATCCCGAACAGACGTTCATTCCGTGAATCCGTTCCACCTCCGTGCCGGCGCACCTACACGGAGGGAGGAACGGCGGGGTCAACCGAAGTAGGGGCGTTCCGGCGCGAACAGCAGGCGCTTGGCCGCCTGTCGCCAGGCTTCGGGGCACTGGCGTCCCTTCAACACCACGGCGGCGCTGTACGCCAACCCGCGCGAGCGCGGCGCCACCGCGCCCAGGGTGCTCTCCGCCTGGGCGATGCTCGCTCCCCCTTGCACCGCATCGATGAATCTCAGGATGTCCGGTGCATCGTCCGGATCGGAATCCAGCGCGGCCTGGCGCAACGCAGCGGCCGGCTGGTGTTCGCGCAGGGCGAGCGCCAGCGACGGCCATACCGTGTCGGGATCGATGCCGGACCCTGCCGGCAACGACAGGGCGAGCTTCACCGTCGCGGCATCGGCGCCGTCCGACGCTCCCAGCAGGCGCAGGATGCGCGGACCGGTGTCGGCCTCCGCCGCCACGGCCCGCGTCGTGGCCTGGTCCAACTGGCCGGCGGCCATCAGGTGATACGCGTGCATCGGCGAGTCGCCGGTCTGCTCACCCGACTCCAGCGCCATCATCTGGCGCAGGCGGCTGGATGCCGCCACCGACTTGGCCGGCACGGCACCGTCACCGACCACGCGCTGCACGCGCGCCACATCCAGGCCTACGTAGTCGCCGATCTCCGGCAAGCGGCTGCCCTGCTGCAGCAGTTCCATCGCCGGCTGCCATTGCTGGCGTTCGGCATGCACGTAACCGGCTGCCATCGCGAACCAGGCATCCTTGGGCCAGCGCGCATGGCCATCCAGGAAAGCCTGGTCACGCGCCCGTTCGTCCTCGGTGCAGCGCGCGGCGATGTACTGCAGCGACGGCTCGCCGGCTTGTGCCTGCGCCAAGGCGCGATGGCGTGTGCAGACCGCCGCATGGGCCTCGCCTTCGGTGAGGTCCTGCTCCATGCGAAGCAGGCCTACCGCCCGCGGCTCATGCTTCAGGCGCAGCTCGATCAGATCCTGCAGCTCTCCCCGTTCGCTCGCCCGGCCCCACCACTCGCGTGTGTGCGGTGAAGTCACCGCATCCCAGCGCGCGTGCGCATCCACCACCTTCGCCTGCTCCGGCCCTTCCGGCAGCAGGCCCAGGATGTCGCCCGGCGCGGCGTCGCCGAAACCGCTGAGCACCGTCCGCCATCCCGACCCGCTGCGACTGCTGATCTGTTCCGGCGGATCACTGAAGAGATGGTCCACCTTGGTCGATGTCCAGCGCACGGCACCGAGCCGGCGTTCGGGACGTTCGCCGGCCGAACCGTAACTCGCCGTCCATTCCACCAGGGGTGCGGCGCCGGCGATGCTGTAGACCAGGTGCTCGCTGCCCGCCGGCGCCTGCTCGTCGAAACGTTCGACCAGTTCGCCACTGTCGCCGGTGTGGGTCTGCACGCTGTAGCGCGATTGCTCGGGCAGCGTCAGCTCCTTGTGCGAGAACGCCGGCACGTCCACGGTCTGGCCGGCCACTTCGACGCGCATGTCGCGCGCCAGTCCGTTGTACACGGTGAGCGTGGAGTGGCCGACCGCGCCGCCAAGCAGGAAGACCGACCCGACGATACCGCCTGCCACCACCAGCCGCGTGGCGGCGGGCACGACGCCGGTCGCCGTCTGGAAGCGATCCCACCACCCCAGCCTGTGCTGCAGCGTGCGGCCCTTGCCGGGTACCAACAGCGGATATTCGCGCGGCGCCGCGGCCACCGTGACCGGCGGCGGCAGTGCCACCGTCGTGCGCAACTGGTCGGCTACCCGGTCCTCGGTGGTCAGCAACGCCTCCAGCGCGACGTGGCGCAGCCCGCCCAGGGCTCCCTGGGTAGCGTCCACCCAGCCCTGGACCACCTTCATCCACTGGTTGATGTTCTGTTCCGAAGCGCGCGGCAGCTCGAACGGCTGGTGCAGGGCCGCGCTCCACTCCGTCACGCCCAGGCCGGTAGCCATGGCGTCGTCCAGCATCACCTGCGGGGCTTTCGCATAGATGGTGTCGAGCGCGGAATGGACCTGGTTGCAGGCGGCCACCAGCCGTCGCAGTTCGGTCTCGGAGACGCGGTTGTCGGCGGTGACGACATGGAACGTGTTGACGAACACCGCGTGGGCATCGTCCAGGTCGGCCCTGGCATGCTCGGCGTAGTGCAGCACGTCGAGTTGCCCGCGAAGCGCTTCGGCCCAGCGGCCACCCAGCCGTTCGGCGGCAGCGCAATGCAGGCTGCGGCATTGCCGGTCGTGCGCTTCCACGGCCGTGCGCAGCGGCGATATCTCCGCGTCCAGCTCGGCCAGGATGCGCGGCACGTTCTTGCGCGGCACCTGCGAGCCGCGCCAGTTGACCATGCCACCTTCGGTTTCCATGGCACCGATGCGGATCGCATCCAGCATCGCACGTTGCTGCTCGAGCTCGCGCAGCTGCTCGATCTCGTTGCCCACCTGCGGCGAGTAGAGCGCATCGATCCGCGCCAGCAGATCGGCATCGGCCGGCACTGCCTCGTACAACTCGTGGGCTTTCTGGCACCGGCGCACGAACGAACGCCCGAGGTAGGCACCGCGGTAACGGCGCGACATCGCGATGGCTTCGTACTCTTCGTCCAGGTGGCCCAGCGACACCGAGGGCTCAGCGAAGGTCTCCGGGACCTGCGGCAGCAGGCGGGACGAGAGTGTCTCCTTCAACCCCTGGGCATCGCGCAGCAGCTCGATCGCGGGGCGCGTATCGATGCCGCACGCCACGTAGACTTTCTTGACGTTGTGCTCGCGCGCGTTGTTGGACGGATGCGTGGACCACATCTGCGGCGGCGGGGCCAGCTCGGCGGCGAATACCCGGTGCCCGCTGGCGTCGCCATGGCCGGCGGCCGGTGCCGCGCCGTAGGCCGGATCGTCCAGCACGTCGCGCAGGCGTTCGATGATGCGGGACTGGATCGCGAATACGTCCTTGACCGCGTGACCGCGCGCCGCCTCGCGCGAGGCGAACTGCAACGCACGCTCCCACGCCTCGTCGGCGGCGCCGAGCTTGTGCAGTGCATGCACCAGCGCATCGCTGCCGGTCAGCGATGCCGCCACCAGGTCGGCCTGGAACTCCATTTCGCGCGACAGCGCGCGTTGCGCGATCAGCACCCAGCGGAACACGATCTCCACCAGCGAGCGGATCGACCACACCACCAGCGACAGCGCCCAGCCGATCCACGCGATGCGCAGGTCCAGCCGCGACAGCGTCGCCAGCACGGTATCCAGCGCGTCGCGCTTGGCGACGATATGCGCGGCGATCTGCTGCGCCACGTAGACCCAGCGGCCCACCGCCATCGAACGTTGGGCGAAATGGCCGAACTCATGCGCCAGCACGGCCTTCAGTTCGCCCAGGCTCAGCACGTTGACCAGCGCCAGGCCGATTTCCAGGTTCTTGCGCGACGGCAGCAGCAGGTTCAACAGCGTCAGGTCGTAGAACACGCTGGCGTTGACGCGGGGCGACAGGAACACGCGATAGGGGCGCGGCGCGCGCGCCTCGTCGGCCAGCCGGTGCAGGAAGGCAAACAGCTCAGGATGCTGCGCGGCGGTGATCTCGATGTCGGCGGAAGAAACCTCGGTCTTGCGCCGGAAGATCAGCGCCTTGGCCATGAACACCGCCAGGAACGCGGTGCAGCCGGCAACAAGCAAGGTGATGAACGCGCTGTCGCCGGCCCCCGAGCCCGCCAGCAGCTTGGCGACGAGCCGGTAGGCCGTCCAGCCGAACCACGTCATCAACCCCAGATAGGCCAGCATGAAGCCGGACAGGCCGAGCATGGCCAGCCACGCGTTGCGGCGGTAGTTGCCAGTGGGCGCGGTCAGGCCTGCAGGCACCGACGCCGGCCCGGCGGGATACAGAGAGTCCATCGATTTCCCCCTTGGTGTGGACACGCCCCACGTCCAGGCCAAGGCGCCGGCCATCCGTGGGCGGTGCAATTCGCCCATCGTCCCCCGACGACAGGCGAGCAGACACTAGCGCGCGCCGCGCGGGCTGTCCATGCGGCCGGCGGCCGGCCACCCGCGCGGCCCTCGGAGGGTCAGTCCTCGCGTCGCCAGACGAGGCTGCGGTTGTTCGCCGGCATCGCGTTGTCTTCGACCAGCACCAGCCCGATGGAACGCGCCAGCGCGTCCACGGCTTCGAAATCGCGGATGCCCGAGGCGGGATCGCGATCCTTCAACCAGTGCTCGAACGCGCGGTTGCTGTCGCTGGTGAAGTCGCCGCCATAGTTGAAGGGGCCGTAGACGATCAGCAGACCATCCTTCGCGAGGACCCGGCCGACACCGGCGAAGAACGCCTCGACCTGGGGCCAGCCCATGATGTGCAGGCTGTTGGCGGTAAACACCGCATCGAAGGTCGCGCCAGGCCACGGGCCGTCGACATCGAGTTCGATCGTGGGCGGCGTGTTCGGCAACGCCGTGTCATCGAGCCAGGCCGTGATGCCCGGGAGATTGTCTGCCCGGTCGCTGCATTGCCAGATCACCCATGGCATCGCGGCGGCGAAGTGCACCGCATGCTGGCCGGTACCGCTGCCGACCTCGAGCACGCGACGCGTCTCGCCCAAGTGGCGCTGCAGGACTTCGAGGATCGGTCCCTGGTTGCGTTCGCAGGAGGGCGCGAAGGGCTTCTCCGCCGCCATCAGCCGGCCGATCGCACGTAGATGCGCTTCAGGCCGTTGTCGCTACCGCGCTCCTCGACGGTGAAGTGGCGCGGATGCGCCTTCACCAGGTCGCTGAGCTTCTTATGCCCGTACAGGCGGGTGTCGAAATCCGGACGCACCTTGTTGAGGTAACTGCCCACGCTGCCGAGGAAGGCCCAGCCCTGGTCGTCGCTGGCGTCTTCGATGGCCTGGCGGATCAACTTCAGTGGCAGGGACTCGTGCTTGCCCGGCTCGACCACCGGTGCGGCGGTCGGTTCGGCCTGTGCCACCGGCTTCTTCGCCGCCGGTTTGGCGGCCTTCTTCGCAGATTTCTGTGGCGCCGGCGGCGCGGGCGGTGCCGGCACCTCGCTGCGCAGCACCTCGACGTAGATGAACTTGTCGCAGGCCTGCACGAACGCGTCCGGCGTCTTGCGCTCGCCGAAGCCGTACACGGTCAGCCCTTCCTCGCGCAGGCGTTGCGCCAGGCGGGTGAAGTCGCTGTCGCTGGACACCAGGCAGACGCCGTCGAACCGGCGTGTGTACATCAGGTCCATCGCATCGATGATCAGCGAGCTGTCGGTCGCGTTCTTGCCGCTGGTGTAGGCGAACTGCTGCACCGGGTTGATCGAGTGCTTCAGCAGCGCCTGCTTCCACTGCGTCATGCGCGTGCTGGTGAAATCGCCGTAGATGCGCTTTACGCTGGCGACGCCGTACTTGGCGGTTTCCGCGAGCAGTCCCTCGATGACGGCAGGCTGCGCGTTGTCGGCGTCGATCAGCACCGCCAGCCGCGGCTGTTCGTCGTCGTTCTCGGGCCGGGCGACCGGACGGGATTTCATGTGCGCCATTCCTGTGCGGGATGAGGCGCATTGTGCACCACGTTAGCGCGGCATGACCGGCGTCACTTGACGTTGCGACGCCTGCCGACGACAGTCCGGGGGCTTCCGTTCCAGGACCCGATTGATGCAACGACGCGACTTCCTCGCCCTCGGTGGCCTCACCCTCGCCGGGCTCGCGCTGCCCGGCACGCGCGTGATCGCCGCTGAAGCGCTGCTCGAACCGGGCGACGTGGCGAAGAAGAAGCGCCTGGCCGACGCTGCGCTCGCCGCCGCGACGGCAGCGGGCGCGAGCTATTGCGACGTGCGCATCGGCCGCTATCTGCGGCAGTCGCTGATCACCCGCGAAGACAAGGTGCAGAACGTGGTGAACACGGAGTCCTCCGGCATCGGCGTGCGCGTCATCGCACAGGGCGCCTGGGGCTTCGCCGCGACCAACGACCAGACCACCGACGGCGTCGCCGCAGCGGCAAGGCAGGCAGTCGCCATCGCCCGCGCCAATGCGCGCATCCAGGGCAAGCCGGTGCAGCTGGCACCGCTGACCGGTACGGGCGAAGTGGCGTGGAAGACACCGATCGTGAAGAACGCGATGGCGGTACCGGTGAAGGAGAAGGTCGACCTGCTACTGGGTGCCAACGCCACCGCGCTGTCGGCCGGCGCCAGCTTCGCGGCGTCGCGCATGTTCGTCATCAACGAACAGAAGTACTTCGCCAGCACCGACGGCTCCTACATCGACCAGGACGTGCACCGCATCTGGGTGCCCTTCACCGTGACCGTGGTGGACAAGGCGACCGGCAAGTTCAAGACGCGCGACGGCCTGTCCGCGCCGATGGGCATGGGCTACGAGTACCTGGATGCCAATCCCGCCGACAAGATCGCCCTGCCCGGCGGCGTGGTGGCCTACGGCGCGTCGTACGACCTGCGCGAGGACATCGTGGCGGCGGCGAAGCAGGCGCGGGCCAAGCTGACCGCGCCCTCGGTGAAGCCCGGCAAGTACGACCTGGTGCTGGATCCGTCCAACCTGTTCCTCACCATCCACGAAAACGTCGGCCACCCGCTGGAACTGGACCGCGTGCTCGGCTATGAGGCCAACTACGCCGGCACCAGCTTCGCCACGCTGGACAAGCGCGAGCAGCGCTTCCAGTGGGGCAGCCCGATCGTGACCTTCACGGCCGACAAGACCGAGCCGCGCAGCCTGGGCGCGGTGGGTTACGACGACGAAGGCGTGAAGACGCGCCGCTGGGACCTGGTGAAGGATGGCGTGCTGGTCAACTACCAGGCCACCCGCGACGAGGTCCACATCCTCGGCGAGAACGCCTCGCACGGCTGCAGCTATGCCGACTCGTGGAGCAGCGTGCAGTTCCAGCGCATGGCCAACGTCTCGCTGGCGCCGGGCAAGGCGCCGCTGACCGTGGCCGAGATGGTCAAGGACGTCGAGAACGGCATCTACATCCACGGTCGCGGGTCGTACTCGATCGACCAGCAGCGCTACAACGCCCAGTTCGGCGGCCAGCTGTACTTCGAGATCAGGAACGGCCAGGTCACGCGGCAGATCGAGGACGCCGCATACCAGATCCGCACGCCGGAGTTCTGGAACGCCTGCACCGCGATCTGCGACGCGCGCGACTTCCGCCTCGGCGGTTCCTTCTTCGACGGCAAGGGTCAGCCCAGCCAGGTATCAGCGGTCTCGCATGGCTCGGCGACGACGCGCTTCAACGGCATCAACATCATCAATACCGCGCGCAGCCTAGGGTAGATCATCGATCGTCGTCCCAGCGCACGCTGGGACCCATTTTGCTCCCGATTCTGCACGTCTATTCCGAGGCCAAGAGCCAATGGATCCCAGCGTGCGCTGGGATGACGGGATCGGCACCTCCACCAGGCCGCGACGAGCGCGACGTCTCCTCTTCTATGCCGAAAGTCATTTGACGCTGTCTCCACCGCGGCGCAAGAATCGGGGACGACCCGCGCGGTGGACATGGCGCGGGCCACAACGCGTCCGTCGCAGTCCCCGCCTGCCCTCGCGCAGGCCCAACGGTGGAGAACAGCCTTGCAACGTCGTGACTTCCTGGCCCTGACCGGCCTGACCGTGGGCGGCCTGATGGTGCCGTCCTACTTCGGCAAGGCGATCGCCGCCGAGCAACTCCAGTCCACCCTCGACGTCGCGTTCAAGAAACGCCTCGCCGACGCTGCGCTGGCCGCCGCCAAGCAGGCCGGCGCCACCTACTGCGACGTGCGCATCGGCCGCTACCTGCGCCAGTTCGTGATCACCCGCGAGGACAAGGTGCAGAACGTGGTGAACACCGAGTCCACCGGCGCCGGCATCCGCGTGATCGCCAACGGCGCTTGGGGCTTCGCCGCCACCAATACGCTGACCGCCGAGGGCGTGGCCGCCGCCGCGCGCCAGGCTGCCGCCATAGCGAAAGCCAACAGCAAGACGCAGACCGCGCCGGTGCAGCTTGCCAAGGCGCCGGGCTTCGGCGAGGTGTCGTGGAAGACGCCGATCAAGAAGAACGCGATGGAGGTGCCGATCAAGGAGAAGGTCGACCTGCTGCTGGGCGTCAACGCCGCGGCGATCAACGCCGGCGCCGACTTCGTCAACTCGATGATGTTCGTGGTCAACGAGCAGAAGTATTTCGCCAGCACCGACGGCTCCTTCATCGACCAGGACGTGCACCGCATCTGGGTGCCGATGACGGTCACCGCCATCGACAAGGCCAGCGGCAAGTTCCGCACCCGCGACGGCCTGTCCTCGCCGGTCGGCATGGGCTACGAATACCTGGACGGCGACGCCTCGCAGAAGTACGCCACGCCGAACGGCGTCATCAACTATGGCTTGTCCTACGACATGAAGGAGGACGCCATCGCGTCCGCCAAGCAGGCCCGCGCCAAGCTGACCGCGCCGTCGGTGAAGCCCGGCAAGTACGACCTGGTGCTGGACCCGTCGCACACCTGGCTGACCATCCACGAGTCGGTCGGCCATCCGCTGGAACTGGACCGCGTGCTCGGCTACGAAGCCAACTACGCCGGCACCAGCTTCGCCACGCTGGACAAGCGCGAGCAGCGCTTCCAGTACGGCAGCGAGCTGGTCAACCTGTTCGCCGACAAGACGCAGCCGGGCAGCCTGGGCGCCGTGGGTTACGACGACGAAGGCGTCAAGACCAAGCGTTGGGACCTGGTCAGCGCTGGCAAGCTGGTCGACTACCAGACCATCCGCGACCAGGCCCACATCCTCGGCAAGACCGAATCTGACGGCTGCTGCTATGCCGACTCGTGGAGCAGCGTGCAGTTCCAGCGCATGGCCAACGTGTCGATGGCGGCCGGCAAGACCAAGCTGTCGGTGGCCGACATGGTCAAGGACGTCGAGAACGGCATCTACATCATCGGCGACGGCTCGTTCTCGATCGACCAGCAGCGCTACAACGCCCAGTTCGGCGGCCAGCTGTTCTACGAGATCAAGAACGGCAAGATCACCCAGCAGATCGAGGACGTGGCCTACCAGATCCGCACGCCGGAGTTCTGGAACGCCTGCACCGCCGTCTGCGACGAGAGCGACTACCGCCTGGGCGGTTCGTTCTTCGACGGCAAGGGCCAGCCCGGCCAGGTGTCCGCGGTCTCGCACGGGTCGTCCACCGCGCGCTTCAACGGCATCAACGTCATCAACACCGCCCGCTCGCTCGGCTGACCGGCGCTTAAGGAGATCACCAGAACATGAGCATCCTCACCGAAGCGCAGGCCAAGGCCATCCTGGACAAGGTCCTCGCGCTGTCCAAGGCTGACGAGTGCACCGCCTCCCTCAGCGGTTCGATCGACGGCAACATCCGGTTCGCGCTGAACAACGTCTCCACCAGCGGCATCGTCAGCAACACCGATCTGGCCGTGCAGGTCGCGTTCGGCAAGCGTACCGGCGTGGCGACCATCAACGAGTTCGACGACGCCTCGCTGGAACGCGTGGTCCGCCGCGCCGAAGACCTCGCCCGCCTGGCGCCGGAGAACCCCGAGTTCATGCCGGCCGTCGAGAAGCAGACCTACACGCCGTCGCCGACCTTCAGCGAATCCACCGCCGCCATCACGCCGGAATTCCGCGCGCAGGTCGCCGCCGATTCGATCGGCCCCTGCAAGGCCGAGAAGCTGATCGCCGCCGGCTTCCTGGAAGACGGCCAGAGTTTCGTCGCCTTCGCCAACAGCAAGGGCAACTTCGGCTACCAGAAGGCCACCGCGTTCAACTACACCTGCACGGTGCGCACCGAGGACGGCCGCGGTTCCGGCTGGGTCGGTCGCAACCTGAAGGAAGCGAGCGCGTTCAAGGCCGACAGCGATATCCGCACCGCGATGCGCAAGGCCAGCGAATCGGCCGAGGCGAAGGCGCTTGAGCCGGGCAAGTACACGGTGATCCTGGAACCGGCCGCGGCCGCGGGCCTGATCTCCTTCATGATGAACTTCTTCGATGCGCGCCAGGCCGACGAAGGCCGCAGCTTCCTGTCCAAGAAGGGCGGCGGCAACAAGCTGGGCGAGCAGGTCTACGACCCGCGCGTGAACATCAGCGCCGACCCGTGGCACCCCGGCGCCGAAGTGATGCCGTGGGACAACGAAGGCCTGCCGCGCGAGAAGATGGCCATCGTCGAGAACGGCAAGGTGGTCAACCTGGAGTACTCGCGCTTCTGGGCGCAGAAGCAGGGCAAGCGCGCGACCGGTTCGCCGGGCAACCTGCTGTTCGCCGGCGGCACCAAGTCCACCGCCGAGCTGGTCGCCGGTACGCAGAAAGGCATCCTGGTCACGCGTACCTGGTACATCCGCATGGTCGATCCGCAGACCGTGCTGCTGACCGGCCTGACCCGCGACGGCACCTTCTACATCGAGAACGGCCAGATCAAGCACCCGGTGAAGAATTTCCGCTTCAACGAATCGCCGGTGATCATGCTCAACAACATCGAGGAGCTGGGCAGGCCGGTCCGCGTGGCCGGCGACGAATCCAGCTTCGTGATGATGATCCCGCCGATGAAGCTGCGCGACTTCACCTTCACCTCGTTGTCGGACGCGGTGTAACGCTTGTCTCCTTCTCCCTGCGGGAGAAGGTGCCCGAAGGGCGGATGAGGGGCGAGCGCAGTCCAAGATGCTTGAACCGTCAGGACTCCATCGCCCCTCACCCCAACCCCTCTCCCGCCGGGAGAGGGGCTTTCAGAGACTCCCGGCTTTGCTCCACTCCCGGCTAACGCGAGCACAATTCCTGCACCTCATGCTCGGCGGCGCGGTGACGGCCGCACTGCCCAGGCAAGCACGCGCCCAATCCGGCAACTACGACTTCTGGTTCACCCGCCTGAAGTACGACTCGGGCGACTGGGACGTCGACGCGCGCATGCCGTCCAACGTCATCACCTCGCTGATCGACTACACCAGCCTGCGCGTGGATCCCAAGGAGCACGTGCTGGCGCTGGCCGACCCGCGCATGCTGGCCGCACCGTTCTGCTACCTGGCCGGGCACAAGCTGGTCGACTTCAATCCGGCCGAGCGGCGCAACTTCGAACGCTACGTGCGCAACGGCGGCTTCGTCTTCGTCGACGACTGCAACCACGACATCGACGGCCTGTTCGCCAAGTCGTTCGAGGCGCAGATGGCGGCGATCTTCGGTGCCAAGGCGATGAAGAAGCTGCCGAACACGCACGGCATCTACTCCTCGTTCTTCAAGTTCGACGGGCCGCCCGCCACCAGCTTCGAACTCAACGGCTGGGGTGACGACCTCGTGCACGAGTACCTGCACGGCATCGAGATCAACGGACGCCTCGGCGTGCTCTACAGCAACAAGGACTACGGCTGCGAGTGGGACTACGACTGGCGCAACAAGCGCTTCCTGGCCGAGGACAACACCAAGTTCGCGGTCAACCTGGTGATCTACGCGTTGACGACATGACCGTATCCGCCCACCCCACACTCTCCGCCGTCATCCCAGCGAAAGCTGGGATCCAGTTTGACCTTGCCTTTGCATCTTCCATCGGCCGTCCGCACTCAGCGCGAAGATCACGATGGATCCCAGCTTTCGCTGGGATGACGGCGATCCTTACTGCAACCCGCTGCATTGGAGTCAGCCAGGAAACACCATGACCACGATCACCGAATCCGACCTCCAGCAGCAGCTAGCGAAGCTGGGCGAACTCCGCGCCGCCATCGGCCAGGCCATCGTCGGCCAGCAGGACGTGGTGGAGCAGTTGCTGATCGGCCTGCTCGCCGGCGGCCACTGCCTGCTGGAAGGCGTGCCCGGCCTGGGCAAGACGCTGCTGGTGCGCTCGCTGGGCCAGGCGCTGCACCTGCAGTTCCGCCGCGTGCAGTTCACGCCCGACCTGATGCCCAGCGACATCCTCGGCACCGAGCTGCTGGAAGAAGACCACGGCACCGGGCACCGCCATTTCCGTTTCCAGCCCGGCCCGATCTTCACGAATCTGTTGCTCGCCGACGAACTGAACCGCACGCCGCCGAAGACGCAGGCCGCGCTGCTGGAGGCGATGCAGGAACGCACCGTCAGCTACGCCGGCACCACGCATGAACTGCCCTCGCCGTTCTTCGTGCTGGCCACGCAGAATCCGCTGGAACAGGCCGGCACGTATCCGCTGCCGGAAGCGCAGCTCGACCGCTTCCTGCTGCACATCCGGGTCGACTATCCGACCGAGCAGGAAGAGCACGACATCCTGGCGCAGACCACCGGTCGCGCCGGCGGCAACGTGCCGCGGGTGATGGAAGGCGACGCGGTGCTGGCACTGCAGAAGCACGTGCGCGACGTGCACGTCAGCGACGACCTGCTGCGCTGGATCACTCGACTGGTGCGCGCCAGCCGTCCCGGCGACGGCGTGCCCGAAGAGCTCCGCAAGTACGTCCGCTGGGGCGCAGGTCCACGCGCTGGTCAGTCGCTGGTGCTAGCGGCGAAGGCGCGTGCGCTGCTGCACGGCCGCCTGGCGGCGACGCGCGAGGACATCGTCGCACTGGCCAAGCCGGTGATGCGCCACCGCCTGCTGCTGTCGTTCGCTGCCGAGGCCGAACAGGTCAGCGCGGACGACGTGATCGCCGCGCTGCTGCGCGGCGTGCCGCTCGCCGCCTGACCGGTTCCACGCCGTGGCGTACGACCTGATCCCCGCCGACGTCCGCAGCCGGTTGAAAGACCTGCGGCTGACCGCGCGCCGTGCCGTTGGCGCGCAGGGGATCGGCGTGCACCACAGTCGCAGCCGCGGTGCCGGGCTGGAGTTCGCGCAATACCGTGCCTACGAGCCCGGCGACGAACTGCGGCAGATCGACTGGAAGTTGTACGCGCGCTCGGACCGTTTCTTCGTCCGCGAAGCCGAGCGCGAGAGTCCGCTGACGGTGTGGATCGTGCTCGATGCGACCGCCTCGATGACGCAACGCGATGGCGAACGTGGCACGCGCTTCGATGCCGCGCGTCGGCTGACCGCCTGCATTGCCGAACTGGCGTTGCGACAGGGCGACCGTTTCGGCCTGCTGGTCCTGCATGGCGATGGCGTGCGCCTGGTGTCTCCGGGCAACGGCGCGCGACAGCGCGATCAGCTGCTGTTGGCGTTGCACGGACTGGCGGCGGGCGGCACGTTTCCCGCCGCGGAGAAACTTGCGCCGGTGTGGGAACGCATCGGTGCTGGCGATCTGGTGCTGGCACTGAGCGACGGCTTCGATGAAGCGATGATCGCGCTGATCGAACGCCTGGCCGCCGCACGCCGCGAAGTGTTGGCGATCCAGCTGCTCACCGCCGAGGAACGCGACTTCCCGTATACCGGCGGCCATCGCTTCCGCGATCCGGAGACCGGTGAGGAACTGCTCGGCGACGCCGTCGCGCTGCGCAACGATTACCTGCAGCGTTTCGCCGACGCGCAGCGCCTGCTCGATGCGCGGCTGGACGCCAGCGGCATCCGTCATGCGCGCTACTACACCGACCAGCCGCTGGACCTGCCGCTGCGACGGCTGTTCGGTGCGCGCGACGCGGCGGAGTACGCATGAGCCTCGCTCTATTGCTCCCGGCAGGCCTGGCGGCGTTCGCGGCGCTGCTGCTGCCGCTGCTGCTACACCTCGCGCGCCGCCACGAGCAGACGCCGACCGACTTCGCCGCGTTGCGCTGGCTGCGGCAGAAACCGAAGCCGCGGCATCGCATCCGCTTCGACGAGTGGCCTCTGCTGCTGCTCCGGCTGCTGCTGCTCGCGCTGCTGGCGCTGTGGCTGGCGAAGCCGGTGCTGTCCGGCGCGGACGACACGCGTCCGTGGATCGTCGCTGTGCCGGGCGTCGATGCCGCGACGGTGCGCAAGCACGCCAGTGATACGGATGCGCGACTGCACTGGTTGGCGCCGGACTTCCCGTCACTGGAAGAGCCTCTGCCTGCGAGCGCTCCGGCCATCGGCAGCCTGTTGCGGCAGCTGGACGCCGAACTGCCGGCAGGGACCCCGTTGACCGTCGTCGTGCCGGCGATGCTGCAAGGCGCCGATGCGGAGCGTCCGAGGTTGTCGCGTGCAGTGACATGGACGGTGGTCGACGGCGAGATGACCGCAGCGCCTTCTCCCGTATCGCCGCCGCCCGCGCTTGTTGTTCGCCACGCTGCGGGCAATGACACCGGACTGCGCTACCTGCGTGCCGCGGCGCTGGCGTGGCAGCCGGCCGCTTCGACGTCGTCGACCCTGCAGGTCGGCACCCAGGACGAGGCTTTGCCTGCGACCACGGTCCCACTCGTCTGGCTGGTTCCAGGTCCCGTGCCAGCGCCCGTCATGCAATGGATTGAATCCGGTGGCACGGTGCTGTTGGCGAACGACAGCACGCTCGACGGTTTCGCGCCGACCTCGACGCCATGGCGCGACGACGACGGCACCGCGTTGGTCGAGGCAGGCGAGCGCGGTAAAGGCCACGTGATGCGCTTCACCCGCCCGCTGCGCCAGGACGTGATGCCGGCGCTGGTCGAAGCCGATTTCCCGCAACACCTGCGTGCCCTGTTCGATCCACCTGCCGTATCGCCTGCCCGCGTACTCGCCAACGACTACGCCCCGGTGACCGGCGGTGCGACCTATCCCGTCGCGCCACGCGACCTGCAGCCTTGGCTGGCGCTGCTGATCGCGCTGCTGGTGCTGATCGAACGTTGGATGGCGACGCGACGGACACGGAGCGTGGCGCCATGACGCTGTCCGCGACGGATCGTCTCGCGCAGGTACGCCGGCACGCATGGCTCGGGCAGCTGCTGCTCGGCGCAGCGATCCCGCTGGCCGTGGGCGGCGTGATGTGGCGGCTGGCGTCGCCCGGTGTCGCGATCGCCATCACCGTCGCGGGCATCGCGCTGCTTGCGTTCCTCGCCTGGCGGCGAACGCACGCCTTCGACACAGCGTGGCTCGTCCGCCAACTCGATGCGAAGCGCAAGGATCTCGACGACAGCACCGACCTGATCCTGGCGCCGCCCGCTGCATTGACGCCGTTGCAGCAACTGCAGCAAGCCCGCGTGCGCGAACGCCTTCGCACGCAACCCGCACCGGACTTGCGCACGCCCTGGCCGTGGGCGCGCATCGCCGCCCTGTGGATCGCGACAGCTGTCGTGATCGCGACGGCGGCGCTATGGCCAGGACGCACCGGCCAGCCCGGTGCGCTCCAGCCTTCCGACGAACCGGTGCCGACGGCGCCCGGCATCCCGCATCTGGTCGCGCAGCGCCTGCATGTCGCGCCACCCGCCTACACCGGCATCGCCGCCCACGACGAAGTCACCCTCGACGCCAAGGCGCCGGTGGGTTCGCGGCTGGCATGGACGCTGCGCTTCGAACCGCAACCGACGGCGGCGGCGCTGGTCTTCCACGATGGCCAGCGCATTGCGCTGTCGCAGGACGGCGACACCTGGCAGGCGACGCATGTGCTGGCCAAGTCGACGCTGTACCGCGTCGTCGCCGCCGGCACCGAAGCTCAGCCACCGACCAAACTGCGACGGCTCGATGCGATTCCCGATCGCGTGCCGGAGGTAAAGGTGCTGGCACCGGATCGCGGACTCAGCCTGGTGACGGTCGGGCAGACGCGCTGGGCGCTTGCGTTCGAGGCGCGCGACGACTATGGCATCGCGCCAACGGCGACGCTGAAGCTGACGCTCGCGCAAGGCAGCGGCGAGAACATCGCCTTCAAGGAACACGTGATGACGCTGCAGGGCAGCGGGCCAGCGAAATCGCGTCGCTTCACCGCCCCGCTGGATCTCAGGGCGTTGGGCATGGCCGTGGGCGATGACCTGATCGCGCAGCTCACCGTGCAGGACAGCCGCTCGCCGTCGCCGCAGCGCGCGCAGAGTCCCGGCCTGATCCTGCGCTGGCCGGCAGACCTCGGCCAGGAGAGCACCGGGCTGGAAGGGCTGGTGAAGAAGGTGATGCCGGCCTACTTCCGCAGCCAGCGCCAGATCATCATCGATGCCGAAGCGCTGCAGAAGCAGAAGCGCAACCTGGCGACGGATACGTTCGTCACCCGTTCCGACACGATCGGCGTGGACCAGCGCATTCTGCGCCTGCGCTACGGACAATTCCTCGGCGAGGAAGCGGAAGGCGAGCCGCAGCCCCCGCCGACCAACGATGCCGACGATGAACACACGGACGACGACGGCCACGACCATGCCGGCGAGACCGCGCAGGCCGATGATGGCCACGGTCATGGCGAAGCGACCAGCGCGACCGGTGCCAGCTTCGGCCGCGAAGCCGATGTGCTGGAGGCCTACGGGCACACCCACGACCATGCCGAAGCCGCAACCCTGCTCGACCCCGAGACGCGCGCCACGCTGAAGAAGGCGCTGGACCAGATGTGGCAATCGGAACTGCACCTGCGCCAGGGTCATCCCGACCAGGCGCTGCCGTTCGCCTACAAGGCGCTCGAGTACATCAAGCAGGTGCAGCAGGCCACGCGCATCTACCTGGCCCGCGTGGGACCGGAGCTGCCGCCGATCGACGAGACGCGCCGGCTCGGCGGCGACCGCAAGGGCATCGCGCCGCGCACGCTGGGCGAGCTCGATCGCCCGAAGGACGACGATGCCGCTCCGGCACGCGTTTGGGCAGCACTGGCGAACGACGCCACGCCCGCGAATGTTGGCGATCTCGACGCCTTGCAGGCCTGGCTGCGGACCAACGAAGCCCGCGTGCCGGATGCGCTGGACCTGTTCGCCGCCATCGACGAAGTACGCGGCGATCCCGCCTGCGCGGCCTGCCGGCAACGCCTGCGCGCACTGCTGTGGTCGGCTTCCTCGCAACCGCCAGCGCAGGTACCGCGACGCGGTGCCGTGGATGCGGCGGGTCGTCGCTATCTCGACGCCTTGCGGCAGGAGCCGACGCGATGAACGTCTCCGCTTCGCTGCCGCTCCTGTTGGCCGGACTGCTGACGCTCGCCGTGCTGATGGCCTGGGTGCGCCTGGCGCTGTGGCGTCGTCGCGCGCCCAGCGACCAACGCGGACGGCCGCTGCGCTTCGCCCTGCTCTGCCTGCTGCAGCCGGTGGTCGCGCTGCTGCTCTACGTCACCCTGCTGCCACCACGGCAGGTCGCGACGACCGGCACGCTGGTAGTGCTGACGGCGCAGGCGGACGGCGTGGCCTTGCCGGCCGACCTGCAGGGACAGCCCCGCGTCGCGCTGCCGGACGCGCCGGCGATAACCGATGCCGAACGCGTGCCCGATCTCGCCACCGCGCTGCGTCGGCATCCCGAGATCCACAGCATCCATGTCGTCGGCGCCGGACTGGAAGCGCGCGACCGCGATGCCGTCGGCGATCGCGGACTCGCGTTCTCGCCGACGCCGCTGCCGCGCGGACTGGTGCAGCTGTCGCCGGTCGCGACCGCGACACCGGGCGCACCCTTTGACGTCAGCGGCCGCGTGCAGGGCGTGCCCAACGCGACCGTCGTGCTGCGCGATCCCGCCGGCCAGCGCATCGCGGCTGTGCAGGCGGATGCGCAGGGCAGCTTCCATGTCACCGGACTTGCCCGCCTGCCGGGACCTGCGCTGTTCCGCCTCGAGGTGCTGGATGGCGCACGCCGCGTTGTCGATGACGCCACGGTGCCGGTCTGGACGCAGGCGAGCACTGCGCCGCGTGTGTGGGCATTGGCGGGCGCGCCGAATGCGGAATGGAAGTACCTGCGCCGCTGGGCCGCCGATGCCGGCGTTGCGCTGCACCTGCAGATCAGCCTCGGGGGTGGCCTGCAGCTGGGCGACGCACCGCTGCCGATGACAGCCGATACGCTGCGCCGCTTCGATCTGGTGCTGCTGGACGCACGCAGCGCGGCGGCGCTGGGCGACGGGCAGCGCGCGACGCTCGCCGCGGCGATGCGCGATGGCGTCGGCGTGCTGGTCCGCACCGACGGCGCACTGCCGCCGGGCGTGCAGCGGATGCTGGGGCTGTCGCTGGCTGGAACCGACGAGACCGAATTCCACCTGCCGCGTCCGGCACCCGATGACGACGCATGGCGCGCCCGACGCGGTGCCGGCACTACGGATGCGCCCGTCGACGCCGACGCGATACCGGCAGGCCTGCCGACGTTGGCGCGCCGCGCGCTGCGGACGGCAGTGCCGGACGCGATCCCGCTGCTGCGCGACGCCGACGGCACCGCCGTCGCCTGGTGGCGCGCGGAAGGTCGCGGGCGCATCGGCGCATGGACACCGACGGATACCTATGCACTGGTGCTGGCGGGGCATCCGGACGCGCATGCCGCACTCTGGTCGCAGGCGGTCGGGACGCTGGCGCGCACGACGGCGGACACATCGCGCACCCCGCCGGAGGATGCGCGCGTCACGCAACGCGTCGTGCTCTGCGGCCTCGCCGATGGAGCCCGCGTTACCTCACCGGACGGCGACGTCACCCGGCTGCAGCGCGATCCGGCGACCGGCGGCGCGCAGTGCGCCGGCTTCTGGCCGCGCGTCGCCGGTTGGCATCAGCTGGGCATCGGCGAGACGACGACGCCGTTCCATGTGCGCGCGACGGATGACGCACCGACGCTCCACGCCATGGCGGTGCGCGAACAGACCCAGCGGCTGGCCGCGCGGACGCGGTCCGACACCGTTTCCTCCACGGTCGACGGCCCGCGCGGACCGGCATGGCCGTGGTTCCTCGGCTTCCTGGTCGCTGCCGGCCTGCTCTGGTGGCTGGAGCGCCGCCGTCCGACGGCCGGTTAACGAGTCCCGAATGTCAGATGCGTAATTCTTCCTTCAGTCCCATTCTTCCGGAGTGCCGCATGATCCGAACCGCGATCCCCGCCCTGCTGCTGACCCTGTCGCTGGCCGCGTGCTCCGCGCCCGATGCCGACGAGCAGACCGCCGCCGCCGAACAGTCGCAGGCTGCCGCCAGCGAAGCCGCCACGCCACCACCGGCAGAACCGGCGCCGACCGAACTCGCCGGCACCTGCGACGACACCCAGGTGCAGTGGATCATCGGCAAGGTCGCGGCCGAGAAGGACATCGAACAGGCGAAGACGGACAGCAAGTCCGAGAGCGTGCGCGCACTGAAGCCGGGCGATGCCGCGACGATGGATTTCAATCCGAACCGCCTGAACATCATCCTCGACGACAAGGGCGCGGCGACCTCGGTCAACTGCGGCTGACAGCCTCCGCGAAACGCGTCGCCGACCAGCCGCCTGTGTCCGCACAGGCGGCTTTTTCATGGGTGAAGAAAGGCTGTCGGCACTGCAGAAAAAGTTGCCGTTGCAACCAACAAGTGGCTACTAATAGGTGTTGTTGCGGCATCGCAACAACTATGGTCTAGTCGGGCTTCCGGTGACATTTCGAAGTGCCGCTGCGCGGGCAGGGCACGGTGTCGCCGTCACTCCCGTTTGAGGCAACACATGGCCCCTCGCAATCGCCAAGGCGGCTTTGACCACGGTCTGTACGACCCGAACGACGAACGCGACGCCTGCGGCTTCGGCATGATCGCGCAACTCGACGACCAGCCCTCGCGTGCGCTGGTCGATACCGCCATTGCCGCGCTCTCGCGCATGACCCACCGCGGCGGCGTTGCCGCCGACGGTCTTACCGGCGATGGCTGCGGCCTGTTGATCCGCAAACCGGACGCCTTCCTCCGCGCGCTCGCCGCGGAAGCCAACATCGCGCTCGGCGCGCGTTTCGCCGCCGGCCTGGTATTCCTGCCGCACGACGAGGCGCTGGCTGCGCAGTGCCGCGCCACGCTGGAAGCCGAACTGTTCCGCGCCGGCGCCACGCTCAAGGGCTGGCGCGTCCCGCCGACCAACGACAGCGTCTGCGGCCAACTGGCGAAGGACACGCTGCCGCGCATCGAGCAGGTGTTCGTCGAGGCGGGCGAAACCCAGAAGGATGAAGCCTTCGGGCTGGCCCTGTTCCTTGCTCGCCGTCGCAGCGAACAACAACTGCGTGCGATCACGCCCGACTTCTACGTGGTGACGCTGTCGCCGCACGCCATCGGCTACAAGGGCATGGTGCTGCCGGACAAGCTGGCGGTGTTCTTCACGGACCTGCAGCGCGCGGACCTGGCCAGCAGTGCGGTGGTGTTCCACCAGCGCTTCTCGACCAACACGCTGCCGCGCTGGCCGCTGGCGCATCCGTTCCGCCTGCTGGCGCACAACGGCGAGATCAACACCATCGAAGGCAACCGCCGCTGGGCGCAGGCCCGCAGCAAGGTGTGGAAGACGCCGCGCTTCGACATCGCCGAGTTCGATCCGGTCATCTCCATGCATGGCTCCGATTCGCAAAGCCTGGACAACATGCTGGAGCTGCTGGTCGCCGGCGGCATGGAGCTGATCCAGGCGCTGCGTATCCTGGTACCGCCGGCGACGCAGTCGCTGGAGTTCAAGGACGCCGACCTCGCCGCGTTCTACGAGTTCTACGGTCTCAACACCGAGCCGTGGGACGGCCCCGCCGGCATCGTCTCGATGGATGCACGCTATGCCGCGTGCACGCTGGACCGCAACGGCCTGCGTCCCGCGCGCTGGATGCTGACCAGCGACCGCCACTTCATCGTCGCCAGCGAAGCCGGCGTGTGGGAAGTGCCGGCCGAGCGCGTCACCCGCAAGGGCAAGCTCGGCCCGGGCGAGATGATGGCCATCGACCTGCGCCGCGGCGACCTGCTCGACAGCGAGGCGGTGGATCGCATCAACCGTGGCCGCGCGCCGTATAAGCAATGGCTGCAGCAGGGCGTCACCTACCTGCAGACCGAACTGATCGACCCGTCGCTGGTCGAGGAGCCGTTCGACGAAAGGACGCTGCGCGGTTACCACAAGCTGTTCCAGCTGACGACCGAGGAAGTCGAGCAGGTGCTGCGCCCGCTCGCGGAGACCGAGCAGGAAGCCACCGGCTCGATGGGCGACGACACGCCGATGGCGGTACTGAGCCGGCAGACGCGACCGCTGTACGACTATTTCCGCCAGGCGTTCGCGCAGGTCACCAACCCGCCGATCGATCCGTTGCGCGAAGACTGCGTGATGTCGCTGACCACCCAGCTGGGCCGGGAGACCAACATCTTCCATGCCGGCGCGGAGACGGTGAACCACGTCATCCTCAACTCGCCGGTGCTGAGTCAGCGCAAGCTGCGGCAGCTGCTGAAGATGCCGCAGTACGTCGAGAAGAACCGCCTGATCGACCTGTCGTACTCGCCCGAGGAAGGCCTCAAGGCCGGCCTGGAGCGGATCTGTCGCGAAGCCGAACAGGCCGCGCGCGACGGCGACGTCATGCTGCTGCTGTCGGACCGCTACCCCCAGCCGGGCCGGCCGATGGCGCACGCGCTGCTCGCCACCGGCGCAGTGCACCACCATCTCTGTCGCGCGGGCCTGCGCTGCGACGCCAACCTGATCGTCGAGACCGGCACCGCGCGCGATCCGCACCACATGGCCTGCCTGATCGGCGTCGGCGCGACGGCGGTGTATCCGTACCTCGCCTACCAGACGCTGTTCGACCTCGGCCGCCGCGGCATCCTGCAGATCAAGAAGGGCGGCGAGCAGGCGCAGATCGGCCGCAGCTACCGCAAGGGCGTCTACAAGGGCCTGTCCAAGATCATCTCGAAGATGGGCATCTGCACGATCAGCAGCTACCGCGGCGCGCAGCTGTTCGAGATCGTCGGCCTGGATCCGGACGTGGTCGACCTGTGCTTCGCCGAAACCCCGTCGCGCATCGGCGGCGTCGGCTTCGAGCGGCTCGACCTGGAAGCGCGCCAGCTGGATGCGCGCGCCTGGGACGACCGGCAGTCGCCGGACGTCGGCGGCCTGCTGAAGTACGTGCACGGCGGCGAGTACCACATGTACAACCCGGACGTGGTGATGACGCTGCAGCGCGCGACGCGCAGCGGCGACAGCCGCGACTGGCAGGCCTACGCCGACGTGGTGAACTCGCGTCCGCCGTCCGCGCTGCGCGACCTGCTGCAACTGAAGAAGGCGGACACGCCGACGCCACTCGACGAGGTCGCCGACGCATCCGACCTGTTGCGCCGCTTCGACACCGCCGCGATCTCGCTGGGCGCGCTGTCGCCGGAAGCGCACGAGGCGCTGGCCATCGCGATGAACCGGTTGGGCGGCCGCAGCAACTCCGGCGAAGGCGGTGAAGACCCCGCGCGCTACGGCACCGAGAAGCGCAGCAAGATCAAGCAGGTCGCGTCCGGCCGCTTCGGCGTGACGCCGGAATACCTGGTCAACGCGGAAGTGCTGCAGATCAAGGTCGCGCAGGGCGCCAAGCCCGGCGAAGGCGGCCAGCTGCCCGGCCACAAGGTCAACGACCTGATCGCGCGGCTGCGCTACGCCAAGCCCGGCATCGGCCTGATCTCGCCGCCGCCACACCACGACATCTATTCGATCGAAGACCTCGCGCAGCTGATCTACGACCTGAAGCAGGTCAATCCGCAGGCGCTGGTCTCGGTGAAGCTGGTCAGCCACGCGGGCGTCGGCACGATCGCCGCCGGTGTGGTGAAGGCCGGCGCCGACCTGATCACCATTTCCGGCCATGACGGCGGCACCGGCGCCAGCCCGGTCAGTTCCATCCGCTATGCCGGCGTGCCGTGGGAACTCGGCGTGGCCGAGGCGCACCACGCATTGGTGGTGAACCAGCTGCGCGACCGCACGGTGCTGCAGACCGACGGCGGCCTGAAGACCGGCCTGGACGTGGTGAAGGCCGCGCTGCTCGGCGCCGACAGCTTCGGCTTCGGCACCGGACCGATGATCGTGCTGGGCTGCAAGTACCTGCGCATCTGCCACCTCAACAACTGCGCCACCGGCGTCGCCACCCAGGACGAGCGCCTGCGCACGCAGTACTTCACCGGCCTGCCGGAGCGCGTGGAGAACTTCTTCCGCCTGCTGTCCGAGGAAGTGCGGCAGTGGCTGTCGTACCTGGGCGCACGTTCGCTGGACGAAATCGTCGGCCGCACCGATCTGCTGCAACAGATCGACGCCTCGCCGCGACAGGGCGTCAACGTCGACCTGTCGCGCCTGCTGAAGGGCGCGCAGTTCGACAGCAGCACCTGCGCGGCGCAGCGCCTGTACGAATCGCCGGACAGCCTGGCCACCCAGCTCGACGGCCTGCTGGCCGAACCGATCCGCAAGAAGAGCGGAGGCGACCATCGCTTCCTGATCCATAACACCGACCGCAGTATCGGCACGCGCCTGTCCGGCGCCATCGCGCGCCAGCACGGCAACCAGGGCATGGCCGACGCGCCGTTGAACCTGCGCTTCCGCGGCACCGCCGGGCAGAGCTTCGGCGCGTTCAACGCCGGCGGCCTGCAGATGGAGCTGGAAGGCGAAGCCAACGACTACGTCGGCAAGGGCATGGCCGGTGGCCGGCTGGTGGTGCGTCCGCCGCGCGGTGCGCGCTTCGAGGCGCGCAACACGCCGATCATCGGCAACACCTGCCTGTACGGCGCGACGGGCGGCGAGCTGTTCGCGGCCGGTCGCGCGGGCGAGCGCTTCGGCGTGCGCAACTCCGGCGCGCTGGCCGTGATCGAAGGCGCCGGCGACCACTGCTGCGAGTACATGACCGACGGCATCGTGCTGGTGCTGGGCAAGGTGGGCCTGAACTTCGGCGCTGGCTTCACCGGCGGCCTGGCCTACGTGCTCGACCTGGACCGCGATTTCGTCGACCGCTACAACCATGAGCTGATCGACATCCACCGCATCAGCCCGGAAGGCTTCGAGAGCCACCGCCAGCACCTGCACACGCTGATCAGCCGCCATCGCGAACTGACCGGCAGCATCTGGGCGCAGCAGATCCTCGACGAGTTCCGCGATTACGTGGGCAAGTTCTGGCTGGTGAAGCCGAAGGCGGCGAGCATCGACTCGTTGAACGAGACCCTGCGGAGGGCCGCATGATGCGCTCCGGACCGTCATTCCGGCGAAAGCCGGAATCCATCTTGCCGTTGCATCTGATGGCGATGGGGAGAAGCAAGATGGATCCCAGCGTGCGCTGGGATGACGATGGGTACATCGCGATGAAGAGCAGCACGCCATGAGCAAGAAGCAGGTATTCCAGTTCCTCGACCTGCCGCGGACGATGCCGCAGCGCATTCCATTGGAACTGCGCACGGGTGGCGACTGGGGCGAGCTGTACGGCAAGTTCGGCAAGGACGAAGCGCAGTACCAGGCCGGTCGTTGCCTCGACTGCGGCAATCCCTACTGCAGCTGGAAGTGCCCGGTGCACAACGCCATCCCGCAGTGGCTGCAGCTGGTGCAGGAGAACCGCATCGAGGAAGCCGCGGCGCTGTGCCATTCCACCAACCCGCTGCCGGAAGTCTGCGGACGCGTGTGCCCGCAGGATCGCCTGTGCGAAGGCAGCTGCACGCTGGAGGAATTCGGCGCGGTCACCATCGGCGCGGTCGAGAAGTACATCGTCGACACCGCACTGGCCAACGGCTGGCGCCCCGACCTCAGCGACGTGCAGCCGACCGGCAAGCGCGTGGCCGTGATCGGCGCGGGTCCGGCCGGCATCGGCTGCGCGGATCGTCTTGCGCGCGCCGGCATCCAGGCCGTGGTGTACGACCGCTACGAGCAGATCGGCGGCCTGCTGCAGTTCGGCATTCCCAGCTTCAAGCTCGACAAGAGCGTCATCGCCACGCGCCGCGAGGTGCTGGAAGGCATGGGCATCGAGTTCCGTCTCGGTGTGGAAGTCGGTCGCGATATCACGCTGGCGCAGCTGCTGGAGGAATACGACGCCGTGTTCCTCGGCACCGGTGCCTACCGCTATACCGATGGCGGCCTGCCGGGCCAGGACCTCGAAGGCGTGCTGCCCGCCCTGCCCTTCCTGGTGCAGAACGGCCGCATCGTCGGCGGCAACGATCCGTGGGGTCGCCCCATCGCGGGCTGGGAAGACAAGCTGCAACTCCCCGACCTGCAGGGCAAGCGCGTCGTGGTGCTGGGTGGTGGCGACACCGGCATGGACTGCGTGCGCAGCGCGATCCGCCTCGGCGCGGCGAAGGTCACCTGCGCTTATCGCCGCGACGAAGCCAACATGCCTGGCTCCGCCCGCGAAGTCGCGAACGCGCGCGAGGAAGGCGTGCGCTTCCTGTTCAACCGCCAACCGCTGGGCATCGTGGCCGGCGAGGATGGCCTGGTCGCCGGCGTGCAGGTGGTGGAAACGAAGCTGGGCGAACCCGACGAACGCGGCCGCCAGAATGCGGTGGCGATCGAAGGCAGTGAATCGGTGCTGGAGGCCGACGTGGTGATCATCGCGTTCGGCTTCTCGCCCACCCTGCCGGAATGGCTGTCGGAACAGGGCGTCGAAGGCACACCGAACGGCCGCATCGTCGCCGGTGGCGGCGACCGCCTGCCGTTCCAGACCACGCACCCGAAGCTGTTCGCCGGCGGCGATGCCGTCCGCGGTGCGGACCTGGTGGTCACCGCGGTCGCCGAAGGTCGCGACGCAGCGGGCAGCATCGCGCAACTCCTGCTGACGCCGTAGACGAAAAGAGCCGGGCCATGCCCGGCTCTTTTCCGTCACCGCGACGCTCAGGCCTTCAGCGTCGCCATGTCGATGACGAAACGGTACTTCACGTCGCCCTTCAGCATGCGCTCGTAGGCATCGTTGATCGCGTCCATGCGGATCGTCTCGATGTCGGACACGATGCCGTGCTTCGCACAGAAATCCAGCATCTCCTGCGTCTCGCGGATACCGCCGATCAGTGAACCGGCAATCGAACGGCGCTTCAGGATCAGGTTGAACACGCCCGGCGACGGGTGCGGCTGGTCGGGCGCGCCGACCAGGGCCATCGTGCCATCGCGCTTCAGCGCATTGAGGAACGGATCCAGGTTGTGCGGCGCCGCGACCGTGTTGACGATGAAGTCGAGCGTGCTGGCCTGAGCGGCCATCTGCGCGTCGTCCTTCGAGACCACGACTTCGTCGGCGCCCAGGCGCAACGCGTCGTTGCGCTTGTTCGGCGAGGTGGTGAACAGCACCACGTGTGCGCCCATCGCCTTGGCGATCTTCACCGCCATGTGGCCCAGGCCGCCGAGTCCGACCACGCCGACCTTGCTGCCCGGACCGACCTTCCAGTGGGCCAGCGGCGAGTAGGTGGTGATGCCGGCGCACAGCAGCGGCGCCACCGCGGCGAGCTGGGCTTCATCGTGGCGGATCTGCAGTACGTACTTGGCGTCGACCACGATCTGGTCCGAGTAACCGCCGTAGGTGTTCTCGCCACCGAACAGCGGGCCGTTGTAGGTGCCGGTGAAGCCGTTCTCGCAGTACTGCTCCTCGCCTTCCTGGCAGGACGAGCAGGTGCGGCAGCTGTCGACGATGCAGCCCACGCCGGCCAGGTCGCCAACCTTGAAGTCCTGCACGTTGGCGCCGACCGCGGTGACGCGACCGACGATTTCGTGGCCCGGCACCGAGGGGTACAGCGTGTTCTGCCACTCGTTGCGCGCGGTGTGCAGGTCGGAATGGCAGACGCCGCAGTAGAGGATGTCGATGCGGATGTCGTCCGGACCGGGTTCGCGACGCTCGAAGGCGAACGCGGTGAGGGGTTGGTCGGCGCTGCGCGCCGCATAACCGTGAGCAGTGCTCATGGGAGTCTCCGATCGGGGGATAGGACGGTAATTCTAGAGGGCGCGGTATTACGGGCAATGCCGATTTCACCGATGTCCTTGCCTGATCCTGCACGTGCCTTGGCGCTTGGCTTAGACTGGCGCTCCCTCACATCGATGTCGCCGCATGCGCCTGGGCCTGGCTGCCAACCGCCTGCATCACCAGACCGAGGACGCCGCGCTGTTCCGCTGGCTGCGCGCCTGTGAACCCGGCATCCGCGAACTGCGGCTCGCCTTGCATGCAGTGGGCCGCACGCACGATGCGATTGCCGCCGCCGGCATGCTGCGCGGCTACGACGGACTCAAGCGCTATCCGTACGGCCGCGATGGCGGACTGATGAAACTGGTGGCGGAAGTCGTCGGGCTGGAAGGTGCGGAGCGCAGCCTCGATGGTGCGATCTACTTCATCGATCCGGTCGATCCGTCGTCGATCTTTCCGGAAGCCACCGCGCTGAAGCGCCAGTGCGTGATCCACGGCAAACCGTTCCTGTCGACGGTGGCATCGGCGCGCGACTGGGTCGAGATGGAGCGCATCCATGCCGGCTTCGCACCGGACCGCGGCGCCGACCGCTTCCATGCACTGGAATCGCAGACGCTGGCACTGATCGCGCACGATGCGATGAAGCCGCAGATGCTCGCCTTCGTCGATACCCACTTCGACGTGCTGTCGCGCTTCGCGCACCGCATGGCGACCGGCACCACCGGCCAGCGCCTCAACGAACTAGCCTGGAGCCGCGGCTGGCCGCAGGACACGCCTTGGGTCGAGCGCTTCCAAAGCGGCCCGCTCGGCGGCGACGCCCAGATCGCCGACCGCGTACTGGAGCACCGCTGCCAGCGCGTGATCTTCTTCGAAGACCCGCACGTCGCGCGCCAGCACGAAGCCGATATCCAGCTGCTGGAGCGTGCGGTGACCACGGTCACCGACGAGGCGGTCTGCACCACCTCGCTGGCGGTGGCGAAGCGGTGGTGCGAGGCGGTCAACAAACGCCTCGCTCTTGTGGGAGCGACGTAAGTCGCGAAAGCGCGGTAAGTATCGAGGACGAAGTGGCCCCTGCAACAAGGTGAGAAAGCGTTCGCGACTTACGTCGCTCCCACAGGACTGATGAGCTCATGAACTCCAACCCTCCCCGCCATCTCCTCAAGGACCTCTCCCTCTCCGCCATCGCGGCCGGCTTCGTCACCGTGCTGGTCGGCTTCGCCAGTTCGGCGGTGATCGTGTTCCAGGCGGCGCAGTCGCTGGGCGCGTCACCGGAGGAGATCAGCTCGTGGATGTGGGCGCTCGGCCTGGGCATGGGCCTGACCTGCATCGGACTGTCGCTGCGCTACCGCATGCCGGTGGTGACCGCGTGGTCGACGCCGGGCGCGGCCATGCTGATCAGCAGCGCGGCCGGGCTGCCGCTGTCCGATGCTATAGGCGCGTTCCTGCTGTCGGCGCTGCTGATCGCGGCGTGCGGCTTCTCCGGCTTCTTCGAGCGCATGATCAGCCGCATCCCGGTGTCGCTGGCCTCGGGCATGCTGGCCGGCGTGCTGCTGCGCTTCGGCATCGACGCGTTCGCCGCGATGAAGACGCAGCTCGGCATGGTGCTGACGATGTTCGCGGTCTACCTGCTCGCGCGCCGCCTGCTGCCGCGCTATGCGGTGATCCTGACGCTGCTGGTCGGCATTGCGTTCGCGGCGGGCCTGGGGCTGCTGCATGTGGAGGGGCTGACGCTGCAGTTGGCGAAGCCGATCTTCACCATGCCCACGTTCTCGTTCGCGGCCATCATCGGCATCGCGTTGCCGCTCTTCATCGTGACGATGGCCTCGCAGAACGTGCCGGGCGTGGCGGTGATACGCGCATCGGGCTACCCGATCCCGATCTCGCCGGTGGTCGGCTGGACCGGCATCACCAACCTGCTGCTTGCGCCGTTCGGTGCGTTCGCGCTGAACCTCGCAGCGATCACCGCGGCCATCTGCATGGGACGCGAAGCGCACGAGGACGCGTCGCGCCGCTATGTCGCCGCCGTTGCGGCCGGCGTGTTCTACGTCATCGTCGGCCTGTTCGGCGCGACGGTCGCGGCACTGTTCGCGGCGTTCCCGAAGGAGCTGATCCTCGCCATTGCCGGCATCGCCCTGCTCGGCACCATCGGCAACAGCCTCGCGGCCGCGCTGCGCGAGGAAGCGGATCGCGAGCCGGCACTGGTGACGTTCCTGGTCACGGCATCGGGCCTGTCGCTGGCCGGCATCGGCTCGGCGTTCTGGGGTTTGGTGGCGGGTGTCGTCACCCTGCTGGTACTGCGCCGCCGCTGAGCGCTGTTCGCACACGGCTCATGCAGGTGAACGCGGTGTGGAGCATTCAGTTCCAGCGCACGGGATTCACCTGCAGGTGATGTCGGCATGGGCAGGATCGCCACTCCATCCTTGCAGGAGACGATCCCCATGCAGACCATCCGCTTCCGCCATCGCCTGTTGATGCTGGCCACCCTGGCCGCCCTGTCCGGTGCCGCGTTCGCGCAGGCGCCTGCGCCTACCGCCGGCAAGGACGCGCTGAAGGAACCCGAGGTACGCGCGCTGCTGACCGAGAAGGGCTACACCAAGGTCGATGACCTCGATTTCGAGGACGGCCAGTGGGAGACCGATGCGACCAGCGCCAACGGCGAGCGCGTCGACGTGCGCATCAATCCGGCGACCGGCGATATCGTTGCCGAGAAGCTGGTGTCGAGCCTCAGCGAGAACGACGTGAAGGCGAAGCTCGCCGCCGCCGGTTATTCGAAGATCCATGACGTCGATTTCGACGACGGCGTGTGGAAGGCCGAAGCCGAACGCGCCGACGGCAACGACGTGGAAATCCACCTGGCCGCCAACACCGGCGAGATCATCCACGTCGAGAACGACTGATCGGTCATGCGATCGACGGAATGAAGAAGGCCGCCTTCGGGCGGCCTTCTTTCATCAGCGCGTCGCACCTGCGTGGCGCGCGAAACGCCAGCCGACCAGGGCACCGCAAGACAGCAGCAGCGCGGCCAGGTACCACGGGGCACCCGGGACATGCGCGGGCGCCTGTTTGCCGATGAACAAGGCAAAGGTTCCTGCGAACAGCAGCGGTCCGAGGATGCCGGAGACGCTGACCAGGCTCATGAGCGCGCCTTGCACGCGACCTTGTTCGCGCTCACCAACCTGGCGGGTAATCATCGCCTGCACGGCGGGTGTGGCCAGCGCCCACAACGCACTGATCGGCAAGCCAATCAGGAATGCACTGCCGACCGGTGCCCATCCGTAGATGACGAACCCGACCACGCCGCACAACAGGCCGAGCAGCATCGTGCGGCGCTCACCGAGTGCGCGCACTACCCGGCCTACCAGGAGCGCATTCACGATGATGCTGCACACCCCGACGGCCGCCAGTACCCAGCTGACTTCCTTCGGCCCCCACTGGAATCGGTAACTGGCGAACAGCACGAACACGCTCGGATAGACGAAATGCGCAAGATTCGCGATGAACACCACGGCTGCCAGTCCGAACACCTGCGGGTACCCGCGCAACAACGCGATGGAACCCAGCGGGTTCGCATGCTTCCAGTCGATCCGCTCGGTGCGCTTTTCTGCTGGCAGCGACTCGGGAAGCACAAACCATCCGTACATGAAGTTCAGCAGTGCCAGTCCCGCAGCGAACCAGAACGGATAGCGGAGGTTGATGTCACCCAGCATGCCGCCGATCAATGGCCCGATGACGAATCCGACGCCGAACGCAGCACCGATCATCCCGTATGCCTGCGCGCGCTTTTCCGGCGCTGTAACGTCCGCGATGTAGGCATTCGCGGTGGTAAAGCTGGCGGAGAACATGCCCGAGAACACTCGCGCCAGCAGCAGCAGCGGAAGCGTCCCTGCCACCGCCATGAGGACAAAGTCGGCGGCGAGCCCCAGGCACGACAACAGGATCACCGGCCGACGGCCGTAGCGGTCTGAGAGCGCGCCCTGTACCGGCGAGCTGACGAACTGGATGGCGTAAAAGACGGTGCCGAAAATGCCCACCCAGATCGCTGCACGGGCCTCGTCGCCACCGGTGAACGTTTCCACCAGCCCCGGCAGTACCGGAATGATCACGCCGAACGACAAAATGTCGATCAGCACCGTGACGAAGATGAAGATCAGGGCGGCACGGCGGCCGGCGTGTGCGGGAGCTTCAGCGTTCACGGAAACGGAACCGGCGAAAAGGTGCGCAAGTGTAGGGCATGGTGCGGAGTGGTGGAGGCTCCTCGTGGGAGCGACGTAAGTCGCGATCGCGACCCTTCCGCGTGGGAGGTCTTCGGACTGCAGGAAGCGCGCCGATCCTTGGAGGAGGCGGCCACCGACAGTCCACGATCGCGACTTACGTCGCTCCCACAGGTCGGTTCTACAGTGCGGACACCGAGATCACCTGGCTCAGCCGGTGCCGCTGACCGGGCTCCAGTTCGATGGCGTCCTCGCCGGCATTCGCCGCCTCCAGGCAGACGAAGCCACGCCAGCCGTCGTCCGGCATGTCCGCGATGCCCGCCGCGCCGGCTGCGCCCGGATTCCACACCACCAGCGAACGGCTACCGAAGGTATCGAGCCGCATGCGGCGCCCACCGGCGGGATCGTGCAGATCGAACCGGTGCCCGGTGCCCGCGTAGATGCGGTCGCTACGACCGGGGTCACGCGGATCGTGCAGCGACCAGTCGCCATCCTGCACGTGCGTGCCACCGTCGTACTTGTCGTCGTAACGCAATCCGTCGAGGCCGCTCACCGTGGCCTGCGTGGCATCGGCGACACGGAAATACGTGTGCAGCGCCTGCGTCAGCCGGTAGGGCGCGTCGCCGCGATGCAGGGAATCGATGCTCTGCCGCAGCTCGCGGCCGACATGGATCGACATCTGCAGTTCCAGCGGTACGCCATCGCGCAGCGGCAGGGCGAGCTTCAGCACCACGGTGCCGTCGGCTTCGCGCTTCACGTCGGTCAGCGGCCAGCGCGAGACCCGCGCATGGCCGTGCTGGAGGGCATCGTCCGGCTGTCCCTGCCTGCCGAAGTACGGCCAGCAGACCGGTACGCCGCCGCGGATCGCCTTAGGCGGCAGCGCGCTGGTCGGCGACACCCATAGCAGGTCGTCGAAGCCGGTCGGCACGAACGACAGCAGTTGTGCGCCATGCAGGCTGAGGCGGGCGACGGAGAACGGCGTCTCCACGCGCAGCACATCGATGCCCTGCCAGGTCTCGCGGGCCACGCCTTCGGCAAGGGCATTCATGGCTTCGGCACTTCCGCGGGCGCGACCGGCGGACCTTCGGCCTTCAGCGCGGCGAGGATCTTCGTACCGGCGCGCCCGTCGGCGGGCAGCAGGCCTAAACGCTGCTGCTCGACCACGATGGCGCGTCGCGTCTGCGTGCCGATCATGCCGTCCGCCGTGCCGATGGCATGGCCACGTGCGAGCAGCAGCGTCTGCAGTTCGCGGCGCTGCGGTCGTCCGATACCGGGATCGTCCGTCGGCCAGGCGGCAACGAGACCCGTGCCGCCACGCAGACGGTCCGCCAGCAACGCGATGGCAAGCGCGTAGCTCTCCGCCGCGTTGTACGAGTAGATCGCATCGTAGTTCTTGAACACGACGAACGCGGGACCGTTGACGCCGGTCGGCACCAGCACAGAGGCGTTGCGGTCGTCGGCCGGTAATGGCTGGCCATCGACGCGGGCGATGCCTTGCACCACCCACAGGTTCAACGGCTTGCGATTCGTGCGCCCGGCCTGGGCGACATCGAAGCCGGCCGGCAGCTTCACTTCGTAGCCCCACGGTTCGCCGGTGCGCCAGCCGGACTTGACCAGATAGTTCGCGGTCGATGCCAGCGCGTCGGGAATGCTGTCGATCAGGTTGCGGCGGCCATCGCCATCGAAGTCGACGGCGATGCGCTGGTAGGTGCTGGGCATGAACTGCGTGTGCCCGAACGCGCCGGCCCACGACCCGTTGAGTCCTTCCACGCGCACGTCACCCGCCTGCAGCAGCTTCAGCGTGGTCAGGAACTCGCCGCGGAAGAACGCCTGCCGGCGACCGAAGCACGACAGCGTGGACAGCGACACCAGCAGCGGTCGCTTGCCGAACACGCGGCCGTAGTCGCTCTCGACGCCCCAGACCGCGACGACGGTGGCGGGATCCACACCGTATGCCTGCGCCACCCGGCCCAGCAGCTCGGCATGCGTGGTGAGCATCGCCTGCCCATCGCTGACGCGCTGGTCGTCGACCAGCGCCGCCAGGTAATCCCACAGCGGCGTGGTGAATTCCGGTTGCGCATCCAGCAGGTCCAGCACGCCCATGTCGGCGGCCAGATCCTTCGTGTACGCGTCGAAGCTGGCCGTCGTGACGCCCTGCTTCTCGGCCGCGCCGCGGAGGCTGGCCATGCAGGCGGTGAAGACCGGGTCGGCGGCAATCGGGGCCGCGACCGGCGGTGCGATGGGTGGCACCACCGCGGGTGAGGTCTGCGCCACGGCGGGAGCGGCAGCGACCAACGCCAGCCAGAGAACGGATGCGCGCGAAATCATGACGGCCTCCCTGGCCTTCGGGGGAGGGATCACTTTGCCTTGCGCACGCATCGAAGCCAAGCCGATGCACGTGCAGCGCGTGCCTCAATGCCGCACGGATCGCGTCAGCGGACGATCACCGTGTATTCCGCCACTTCCGCCGGCGGCACCGTTTCCCACGAGCGCCGATAGACCATCCGTATCTTGACCTCGCCCACCTGGTCCGCACGGAACCACCAGCGCGCGATCGACGGCGCACCCGGCATAGGCGGCTGGGTATCCATCGGTGGGGGCGTGGCCGGACCGGTCGTCCGCGACAGCACCGGCGCGCCGTCCGCGGTGAACTCCCACTGGAAGCCGGTGCTCGCGTTGGCCATCTTCGCGATCTCCAGCACCTGGCCCACCCGCATCGATACCGGTTCCTTGCCCTGGGGTCGGACCAGGCCGTCGTCAGGCAAGGTGGCCGGCGGCGGACCGCTCCCGATGGCAGGGCCACTGACGCAGGCGGACAGCAGCACGCACAGGCCGGGCAGCAGCAGTGATCGCATGGTCGCGTCCTCCCTGGAGACGCGGCTTTTATACACCCCGGCTTTAGGGCCCGTCCGTAAAATGGCGGCATGAACAACACCCCCCAGGACTCCTCGCTGGGTCGCGAGGTCGCGTATCCCGCGCACTACGACCCGACCCTGCTGTTCCCGATCCCGCGTCAGGGCGCGCGCGACGAGATCGGCATCGCCGCCGATGCCCTCCCTTTCGTCGGCCACGACCGCTGGCATGGCTACGAACTGAGCTGGCTCGATGCCCGCGGCAAGCCGCGCGTGGCGACCGCCACGCTGACGGTGCCCTGCACGTCGCCGTGCCTCATCGAATCGAAGTCGCTCAAGCTCTACCTCAACTCGCTCAACAGCACCCGCTTCAACAGCGACGCCGCCGTGCTCGAACGCATCGCCACCGACCTGTCGGCGCGTGCAGGGGCGGATGTGCAGGTGGTCTTCGGTCTGCCGCCGATGGCGGACGCGCCGGAGGGCGAGTCGATCGACGGGCTGGATGTCGAGATCGACCATTACGGTCCGCCACGCGCCGAGTTCCTCGCCGCCGACCCGGAAGAGCAGGCCGAGGAAGTCCTGTCGTCCGAGCTGCTGAAGTCGAACTGCCCGGTCACCGGCCAACCCGACTGGGCGACCGTCGTCATCCGCTACGCCGGCCCACGCATCGACCGCGTCGAACTGCTTCGCTACCTGGTGAGCTTCCGCGACCACGCCGAATTCCACGAGCAGTGCGTCGAACGGATTTTTCACGATCTGCTGGCGCACTGCCGCCCGATTTCGCTGTCGGTGGAGGCGCGATACACGCGTCGCGGCGGCCTGGACATCAATCCCTGGCGCGCCACCGCCGACATGAATGTCCCGCTCATGAAGCGCGACGTACGACAGTAAAGTTACTCAAGTAACAATAGAGCTGTTTCACGCGCGCGCTATGGTTTCTTAACAGCGCGCGTGCAACGCTTTGCCCATTCCTCAGCCTGCCAGGAAGGGTGGTTGCAATGAGCACAGAGAAGAAGGCCGATTTCTCGGATGTCAGCGCCAAGGTGACGTCGACCGAGCAAGTCGTCGAGAAAGCGGATTTCTCGGATGTCACCGCACGCGTCGACAGCACCGAAGAGATCGTCGGCGAGCAGAGCTACACCATCGAGAAGGGTGACACGCTCTCCAAGATCGCGAAGACGCACTACGGCAGCGCCAATGCTTGGAAGCAGATCTTCGAAGCCAACCGGGACGTTATCGACGATCCCGACCGCATCTTTCCGGGTCAGGTCATCAAGTTGCCGCCGAAGCCCGCTGAAGCCTGATCGCTACCCACTTCATTACAAGGACCGGACCCATGAAGCAGAACCGCATCTCTTATGCCCTGGCCGCAGCACTCGTGGGCACCGTCGCGCTCGTCGGCTGCAAGAAGAAGGAAGAGCCCGTCGCGACGCCGCCCCCGGCCGCTGTCGAACCCGCCCCCGCGCCTGTTGAGCCCGTACCGGCACCGGCACCCGTCAGCGCCACTGGCGTCACCGTGGGCAATACGGTCGCAGCAGACAAGTCCGTGGCAGCCGTTGGCATGTTTGGCGTCAAGGACAAGATCATCGTGTCGGTGAAGACCGATGCAACCACGCCTGCAGATGCAACTGTCGAAGCCAAGCTGACTTTCCAGGACGGTCAGGAAGCCGGCAAGCAGTCTGCGACGATCAAGGCCGAAGACGCCGGCACCACCAATATCGAGTTCACCAAGGCGACCGACTGGCCCGCCGGCAAGTACAAGGTCGACGTGACCTTGAACGGCCAGCCGGTTGGCATCACGCAGGAAATCGAAGTCAAGTAATCCCGCAGTATCAGGTCTCTCTCCCACGTGTGTGGGGCAAGCTCGGGCGTGGAGTAATCCACGCCCGCTTTTTTTGCGCGGCGTCCACCGCCTGACCGTTCCCGTCGCAACGACCCTGCGCGCCGGGCCGTGTCCCGGGACACCGCATTCGGTAGCGCCGGCATCCATACCCCCACGTTTTGCCCTGCGTGCGATGGCGCGCGACAATGGCGCGCTGAATTCCCCATCGCCCCTTGTCGAGAGTCCTGATCCCCATGTCGGATACGCCCCGCATCATCTACACCCTCACCGATGAAGCCCCGTTCCTCGCCACCCAGTCGCTGCTGCCGATCGTCGAAGCGTTCACCGCGCCGGCCGGCATCGCCGTCGAAACCCGCGACATCTCGCTGGCGGGTCGCCTCCTGTCGCAGTTCCCGGAATACCTGAGCGACGCGCAGAAGATCAGCGACGACCTGGCCGAGCTGGGCCAGCTGGCCACGCAGCCGGAAGCCAACATCATCAAGCTGCCGAACATCAGTGCCTCGGTGCCGCAGCTGAAGGCCGCCATCAAGGAACTGCAGGCGCAGGGCTACCCGCTGCCGGACTATCCGGACGAGCCGAAGGACGAGAAGGAAAAGGACGCCAAGGCGCGCTACGACAAGGTCAAGGGCAGCGCGGTGAACCCGGTGCTGCGCGAAGGCAACTCCGACCGTCGTGCGCCGCTGTCGGTCAAGAATTACGCCCGCAAGCACCCGCACCGCATGGGCGCGTGGAGCACGGACTCGAAGTCGCACGTCGCGCACATGGCCGCCGGTGATTTCTTTGGCAGCGAGCAGTCCGCCACGCTGGCCGCCGACGGCACGCTGAAGATCGAATTGGTCGCCGCCGACGGCACGGTCACCGTGCTGAAGGACAAGGTGAAGGTGAAGGCCGGCGAGATCGTCGACGCCGCCTCGATGAGCCGCAAGGCGCTGGCCGCGTTCGTCGCCGCCGAGATCGCCGACGCCAAGGCCAAGGGCGTGCTGTTCTCGCTGCACCTGAAGGCCACGATGATGAAGGTCTCCGACCCCATCATGTTCGGCGTGGTGGTCAACGAGTTCTACAAGACCGCGCTGGCCAAGCATGCGGCCGTGCTGGAGCAGATCGGCTTCGACGCCAACAACGGCATCGGCGACCTTTACAGCCGCCTGGGCGCGCTGCCGGCCGACCAGCAGGACGCCATCAAGGCTGACCTGCAGGCCGTGTATGCCGACAGCGCCGCGGTGGCGATGGTGAACTCCGACAAGGGCATCACCAACCTGCACGTGCCGAGCGACGTGATCGTCGACGCCTCGATGCCGGCGATGATCCGCGACTCCGGCAAGATGTGGAACGCCGAAAGCAAGCTGCAGGACACCAAGGCGGTGATCCCGGACCGCTGCTACGCCGGCATCTACCAGGCCGTGATCGATGACTGCCGTGCGAACGGCGCGTTCGATCCGGCCACGATGGGCAGCGTGCCCAACGTCGGCCTGATGGCGCAGAAGGCCGAGGAATACGGCAGCCACGACAAGACCTTCCAGATTCCGACCGACGGCACCGTGCGCGTCAGCGACGACGCCGGCAAGGTCGTGTTCGAGAGCAAGGTGGAAGCGGGTGACATCTGGCGCATGTGCCAGACCAAGGACGCGCCGATCCAGGACTGGGTGAAGCTGGCCGTCGGCCGCGCGCGCCTGAGCAAGACGCCGGCGATCTTCTGGCTGGACAAGGCCCGCGCGCACGACGCGCAGGTGATCGCCAAGGTCGAGCAGTACCTGAAGGACTACACCATCGACACGCTGGACATCCGCATCCTGCCGCCGGTCGAGGCCATGAAGGTCTCGCTGGAGCGCACCCGCAAGGGCGAGGACACCATCTCGGTGACCGGCAACGTGCTGCGCGACTACCTGACCGACCTGTTCCCGATCATGGAACTCGGCACCAGCGCCAAGATGCTGTCGATCGTGCCGCTGATGGCCGGTGGCGGCCTGTTCGAGACCGGCGCCGGCGGCTCCGCGCCGAAGCACGTGCAGCAGTTCCTGGAAGAGGATTACCTGCGCTGGGATTCGCTGGGCGAATTCCTCGCGCTGGCTGCCTCGCTGGAACACCTGGGCCAGCGCTACCTCAACACGCCGGCCAAGGTGCTGGCCAACGCGCTGGACGTGGCCAACGGTCGCATCCTCGACGAGAACCGCTCGCCGGCGCGCAAGGTCGGTGAACTCGACAATCGCGGCAGCCACTTCTACCTGGCCCTGTACTGGGCGCAGGCGCTGGCCGCGCAGGACGAGAACGCCGAACTGAAGGCGAAGTTCGCGCCGCTGGCGAAGGCGCTGGCCGACAACGAGGCGACCATCATCGGCGAATTGAACGGCGCGCAGGGCAAGGCGCTCGATATCGGCGGCTACTACCATCCCGACATCGCGAAGACGTCGGCAGCGATGCGCCCGAGCAAGACGTTCAACGACGCGCTCGCCGCGCTGTAAACCGCAACGCGATGCCTCCATGGCATCGCTGTACGGTTTTCCCTGTCAGGAAAAACCCGCGCTTCGGCGCGGGTTTTTCTTTGCGCGCGCGCCGCACATCAGGTTCATGCAGATACGTGGCGTGCAACGCGCGGTTCTGTGGTTCTCCGCACGAATCCTCCGCAGCGGTTTGCATACCGTACGTCGCACACCACGTCCACGCAGCGGCAGTGCTTTCTTTCAAGGGGGAAGAGCATGGCCATGATCCTCGCGGCCGACCCGGACCATAGGGAACGGCCCGCACCGTCATCACTGCCCGCCACATCCGGCGACGCGTTGCCTGCCGTCACGGGCAGCAAGCCGTTGACACGACGGCTGCGCCAGCACCTGTGGCAGAAGACCGGCTGCGCCCTGTTGTCGTTGGATGGGCAGCCCCGGCTGCTGCTGGATTTCGCGCATGACCACGGCGTACCACTGTCGGCGAACATCGCCGCGTCGCCGATGTCATTGGCGCGCGTGCTGGGCGAAGGCTTCGGACGCATCGTGATGCAGGAGCTGCCCGCCGAACGCTTCGAGGCACTCGCACGACACCAGTTCCACCAGCCCCTGCGACCGATCCTGTGGCAGATCGCACAACACGGCGGCGACTGGGACGACCTGGACCGCCGGTTGCTGCTGCATGCGCGCATCCGCCTGCTGCGATGGCCGGATTTCCGCCTGCTGGCACACCAGCACGACGGCTTCCGCCTGTGTTCGCTGCTGCTCAAGCGCGCATGCTCGGTGGACGAGTGCAGGCAGTTGCTCGATCTCGATGGCGACACCGTGCAGGTGTTCGTGCGCTCGGCCTACCTATGCGGCTACGCGATGGTGGAAACCCCCGAAGGCACCGGAACGCACGTCGCTACGCCCGCGCGCAGCACCGCGCCCGCGGGATCGCTGCTGGCGCGCATGTGGCGCAACCTGCGGGGCACGGCGTCGTGAGTCCGCGCGAGCACAAGATCGTGGTGCTGGGCGCGATGGGCGCCGGCAAGTCCACGCTGGTGCGCGCGCTGGCCGGTGACCACGTGGTCGATACCGACGTCGCCAACACCGACAGCACGTCCGACAAGCTCTCGACCACCGTGGCGATGGACTACGCCGACATCGATCTGCCCAACGGCGATCGCCTGCGGCTGTACGGCGCGCCGGGCCAGGCCCGTTTCGACTTCATCTGGCCGGTACTGCTGCAGGGCGCCAGCGGCGTGCTGGTGCTGGCCGACGCCAGCACGTCGTCCGTCGTGGATGACCTGGACCGCTATCTGCTGGCGCTACGCGAGCATGCGCCCGACGTTCCGGCCGCGATCGGACTGTCGAAGCTCGACCTCGCCCCGCAAGTCGACATCGACGCACTGGCGGCGCGCGCCGGCGACCTGCTGCGACCGCTGCCGGTGGTGCCGTTCGATCCCCGCTCCGACATCGCGGTCATGCTGCTGATGGACGTGCTGATGTCAGAGATCGAAGCCATCGAGCTGGTGGGTGCGCATGGCTGACGGACAGCGTCATCGCGGGCTCGGCGAGCAGCAGCGCGCCAACGTGGAGCGCCGCCTGCGCGAGTTCTCCGATGCGGTCGACGGCGTTCGCACGGCGGTCGTGGCCAGCGTCGACGGCTTCGCGCTGGCGCAGTCCAATCCGGCGTCGGCCAATGGCGAACGCCTGGCCGCGATGACCAGCGCAATGCTGGCGCTGGCCGCCGCGATCGGCCGTGAACTCTCGCTCGGCCAGCTCGGCGTGCTGATGCTCGAATCCGAACACGGCAAGGTGCTGATGCTGTCGTTGCGCACGGAGCACGAGCCGTTCCTGCTGATGGCCGCCTGCGATCACCGCAGCGTGATCGGCAACGTGTTGTGGAGTGCGAAGGAATGCGGCCGGAGTGTCCTGGCCGAACTCGACGGGTCCTGAGCCGGCCCGCATCGAGGCATGCATGGCTCTTACCGATAACCACAGGGGTGCAACATGGCGGGACTTGGCGATTCGTTGAACGAACTGATGACCATCGACGGCGCGCAGGCGGTCGCCCTGGTGGACTACGAGAGCGGCATGCTGCTCGGTGAAGCCGGCAGCGGCATGGACATGGAAGTCGCCGCGGCGGGCAACACGGAAGTGATCCGCGCCAAGATGAAGACCGCCAGCGCACTGAAGCTCAACGACACCATCGAGGACATCCTGATCTCGCTGGGCAAGGCGTACCACATCATGCGCCCGGTGGCGGCCAAGCCGGGCCTGTTCTTCTACGTGGTGCTCGACCGCAACAAGTCGAACCTGGCACTCGCGCGCCGCAAGGTGCTCGACGTGGAAAGCCAGCTGACGATCTGAACCCTAGAACGCCGGGCGGCACGTGCCGCCCGGTGGCGACGCATTGCGACGCAGCCCCGGCCGCGCCATGCTGGGCGCGCCACGCCATGACGGATCCGGACATCCTGCTGTTCTCCTACGGCACGCTGCAGCTGGAAAGCGTGCAGCTGTCCTCGTTCGGTCGCCGCCTGGAGGGCGAACCCGATGCGATGACCGGCTACGCGCGCACGATGGTGGAGATCACCGATCCCGATGTGCTTGCCGCCAGCGGCGAACGCTTCCATCCCATCGTCAGTCCCAGCGACGATCCCTCAGACGAGGTCGCCGGCACCGTATTCCACGTCACCGCCGATGAACTCGCGGCGGCGGACCGCTACGAAGTCGCCGACTACACGCGCGTGCAGGTGCGCCTGAAGTCCGGACGCGATGCCTGGGTGTACGTGAAGGCCTGAGCCAAGCACGGCAATCGGTGTGGGAGCGACGTCAGTCGCGATGAACTGCCGCGGCGGCCATTTCGCGACTGACGTCGCTCCCACAACCAAATGGACCGCTGCCTCAGCGGAACAGCGACAACGACGTCATCGCACGCAGGCGGCGCGCGCTCAGGCGTTCGAGTGCCAGGCGGTGCCGCACTTTGCCCGCCACGTCGTGTCGATGATGCGGGCGCTCGGTGGACGCGGCACCCGTCGTGTCGTCATGGACCAGATGGCCATGCAGGAACAGCATGCCCTGGCTCATGCCACCCAGTTGCTGCCACCACTGCTTCTTGCTTTCGGCTTGCATGGGACTGCTCCGTGGCGCCGGTGTCCGGCTTGAACGAGTACCAAGGTAGGCGCATCATCGGCACCGAAAAAGCGAAAGCTCCGCAACCCAGCCTTGAGGTGGATTCAAGATGAGCCGGCTGCCGCTGGACCAGGTGGACGCCTTCGTCACGGCCGCCCGCCTGCGCAACCTGACGCGTGCGGCGGAAGCCATGCACCTGACCGTCAGCGCACTGAGCCATCGCATGCGGCTGCTCGAGCAACGGCTGGGCCACAAGCTGCTGGCGCGCGGTCCGCGCGGCGTGGAACTGACGCCGGATGGCCAACGCCTGTTCGATGCGATCTCCGGGCCGCTCGACACCATCGACCACGCCCTGCGGCGCGCCACGCTGCGCAACGACCACACGGTGACGCTCAGCCTCATTCCGTCGATGGCGACGGCGTGGCTGGTTCCGCGGCTGCCCGCGTTCCTCGCCGCGCATCCCGAGCTGGGCCTCAACCTGCAGTCGAGCACGCACGTGGTCGATTTCGAGCGCGAACCGGTGGACTTGGCACTGCGCCTCGGCGGCGGTCGCTGGCCGAACGTGCACGCCGAGTTCCTGTTCCACGAATGGATCACGCCGGTGGCCAGCCCCGCGCTGGTCAAGAAGCACGGCAAACCGGCACCCGACCAGATGGCGAAGCTGCCGCTGCTCGGCGATCCGGCGAACCGCTGGAAGGACTGGTTCGAGCATTTCGGCGGGCAGGCACCGGCGCGCTACGTGGCCCAGTTCGACGACACCGAGACGCTGCACCAGGCCGCGGCGCAGGGCGTCGGCGTGGCGCTGGCGCGCTGGACGCTGGCCGAGCCGCTGGTGAAGGCCGGCCGCCTGGTGACGCTGACGAAGAAACGCCTGCAGGCGGACTTCGCGCATTATCTGGTGTATCCGGAGCGCAGCCTGTCGCATCCCGGCTTCCGCAAGGTCCGTGGCTGGTTGCTGGAACAGGCCGGCATCGCGGTGGAGCGATGACTCCAGCGCGCCACCGCTAACATCGCCCCATGGTCCATCCCGATGCCATCGCCCGGCTGATCCACGACGCCTTCGCGGACTACCACGCGCGCTTCGCGGAGATCACGCGACGCGCCAAGACCCGGTTCGAAACGATGGACTGGGCCGGCGCGCGCGCCGATGCCGTGGAGCGCATCGAGCTGTACGACCAGTGCATCGCCGAATGCGCCCTGCGCCTGCAGTCTTCCCTGCTCGGTCGCGCGCACGATCGCGAACCGTGGATCGCGGCCCGTGCCGCCTTCGACCAGATGATCGCCGGGCAGATCGACCGCGAGCTGTACAAGACGTTCTACAACACGCTCAGCCGGCGGTTCTTCCGGACCCGTGGCGTGGACCCCGCGCTGGAGTTCGTGGCGCTGGACGTGGAACCGACCGACGCCATCACCCACCCGGTCGCGCGGCACAGCTATGCGGTCTCCGAGCAGCGGCCCACCGATACTTTCGCCCGCGTACTGGCCGACTATGGCTTCGGCGTGCCCTACGCGCACCGCACGCGCTGCGCCGCCGCCATCGCGGTGCGCCTGCAGGACGACCTGGCGCATTGGGGTGCGAACCCGGTGCGCGGCATCGAGTTGCTGGACACCGTGTTCTACCGCGAACGTCGCGCCTACCTGGTGGGTCGCGTGTTCGGCGAACATCGTTTCTCGCCCTGCGTCATCGCGCTGGTCAATGACGGCGGCCAATTGAAGGCCGAAGCCGTACTGACCCATCGCGGCGACGTGGCGCACCTGTTCGGCACCTCGCGCAGCTACTTCCACGCCGACCTGACCACGGTCGGCGATGCGGTGGTGTTCCTGCGTTCGCTGCTGCCCGGCAAGCCGATCGACGAGATCTACACCGTGCTGGGCCGCGCCAAGCAAGGCAAGACCGAGCGCTATCGCACCTTCTTCCACCACTTCCATGCGCATCCGGACGAACGGCTGGTGCATGCCGAAGGCACGCCTGGCATGGTGATGGCGGTGTTCACCCTGCCCAGCTACCCGCTGGTGTTCAAGGTGATCCGCGACCGCTTCGCCTATCCGAAGGCGATGAGCCGGCAGGACGTGGAAGACAAGTACGACCTGGTGTTCCATCTGGATCGCGTCGGCCGGCTGCTGGACACGCAGGCGTTCCGATTCCTGCGCTTTCCGCGTGCGCGCTTCGCTCCCGAACTGCTGGACGAACTGCGCACGAGTTGCGGCCAGAGCCTCAGCGAGGACGGCGACGACCTGGTCATCCATCTCTGCTACGTGCAGCGCCGCCTGCGGCCGTTGAACCTGTACCTGCGCGAGCAGAAGGCCGACGCCGCCCGCGCGGCCGCGCTCGACTACGGCCAGGCGATCAAGGATATGGCGCGCAACAACATCTTCCCCGGCGATATGCTGCTGAAGAACTTCGGTGTGTCGCGCCATGGCCGCGTGGTGTTCTACGACTACGACGAGCTGCGCCTGGTCGCCGACTGCCGCTTCCGCGACTGGCCGCAACCGGCCACGTACGAGGAACAGATGGCGGATGGGCCGTGGTTCCATGTGGACGCCGGCGACGTGTTTCCCGAGCGCTTCCCGCAGTTCCTCGGCTTGCCCGACCTGCAGGCGAAAGCCTTGAAGGCGGCACATGGCGACCTGTTCCGGCCGGCGTGGTGGCGCGACCTTCAGTCGCATCTCGCCGCCGGCGATTACCCGGATACTGCGCCTTATCCGGATACGTTGAAGCTGGCCTAGGGGTGTTTGGGCATCTGGATGCCCACCGTGGTGACGCCGAGGAACGACTCGAGCGTATGCACCCAGACCACACTTTTTCGGGCCGCCGGAATGCCGCCACGTCTTCCCACGCATTGCGCCATCCGGATCACCCGGCCCGTATCCACATGAACATCTGCTGCCAGGTGCGTGCACCCCTCGCCCCGGGAGCGTCCCCGGCGGGAGATCCCGTTGTTGTAGTGCGCATCGACCACGACCACGACCACGACAGCCTTGCGCACCTGCGGATCGGCGAGAACGGGAGACAACAAGGCGAAGCCCGCATACGCAAGCATGAAGTACCCGAATGCGCCGACCAATGGCACGAACAGCCAGACGGGAATGGCAAGCGACCGGGAGAAGTAGGACGTCTTCTTCCGCGCCACCGCACGCCGGTGCCGCAGGTAAAGGTAAGCAGTGACGGATATCGACAGCACGGCGGCGAGGACCTGCGCGGCCAGCGAAGGATGGAACGTCGTGGCGATGAGCATCGCAAAGCGGAACAGGATCAGTATGGCGACAACCAGCGCCATGACCGCCAGCAACTTCCCTATCGCGCGCATCGTCGTCCTTTCTCGATCCCAGGTCAGTCCTGAGAGGTATCCTAGCGCCGCATGAGCACCTACCGCCTCAACTCGATCTTCCGGCCGCGTGCGGTGGCGGTCGTCGGCAGCCAGTCGCGTCCGCGTTCGGTGGGTCGTGCGGTGGTGGAGAACCTGCTCGCCGGTGGCTTCGAGGGCCAGATCGGGCTGGTGAACAAGCACCCGACGCCGATGGATGGCGTGGCCACCGTGCGCCATCTGCGCGATCTGCCGTGGACGCCGGATCTGGTGGTGATCGCGACGCCCGCTGCGACCGTGCCGCAACTCGCGGCCGAGGCGGCGGAGAAAGGTGCTGGCGCTGTAGTGGTGCTGACCGCAGCGATGGGCAGCGGACCCGGATCACCCGCAGCACAGCTTGAAGCGCTGACGCGCGAGAAAGGCCTGCGCGTGTTGGGGCCAAACTGCCTGGGCGTGATCGCGCCGCACGCGCGCCTCAATGCCAGCCTCGCCAGCCGTTTCCCGAAAGCCGGCGACCTCGCGTTGATTTCGCAGTCGGGCGCCATTTCCGGCGGCTTGGTCGAGTGGAGCATGAGCCAGCCGGTCGGCTTCTCCGCCGTGGTATCGCTGGGCGATGCGCTGGATGTCGACTTCGCCGACCTGCTGGACTATTTCGCCACCGACCACCGCACGCGCGCGATCCTGCTGTACGTGGAAGCGATCCGTGACGCGCGCAAGTTCATGTCGGCCGCGCGTGCGGCAGCACGTACCAAGCCGGTCGTCGTGGTGAAGTCCGGACACAGTGGTCGCGCGCAGGTCACACCGGCTGGCAGTACCCACACGCAGAACCTGGCGCGACCCAACGCGGTGTACGGCGCTGCATTCCGTCGCGCCGGCTTGTTGCGCGTGCGTTCGCTGCACGAACTCTTCGCTGCCGCACGCACGCTCGGCCAGGTACGGCCGTTCAACGGCCGCCGCCTGGCGATCCTCACCAACGGTGGCGGTGTTGGCGCGCTGTCCGTCGATCATCTCTACGAACAGGGCGGCACGCTGGCGACGCTGTCGGATGCCACGCGTGATGCGCTCGACAAGATCCTGCCGGTAGGCTGGTCGCGCACGAATCCGGTCGACCTGCTCACCGACATCGATGCGGAGCGCTACGCCGCCACCATCGAGGCGCTGCTGGCCGACCCGGAGAACGACGCGCTACTGGCGGTCAACGTACCAACCGTGCTGTCGTCGTCGTCGGAAGCCGCGCATGCCGTGACGCGCGTGCTCTCGCAGCGACCGGCGCACAGCGCACGCAAGCCGGTCTTCACCGTCTGGCTGGGCAACGATCCGCAGGCCGAAGCCGTGCTCGATGCCGCGCAGATCCCGCGTTATCCGAACGAGTCCGACGCGGTCGCCGGCTTCATGCACCTGGTCCGCCATCGCGAGGTGCAGGCCGCGCTGATGGAGACGCCGCCCAGCCTGCCGGAGGATTTCAGTCCGGACGTCGCCACCGCGCGCGCGCTGGTCGATGCCGCGCTCGACGCCGGCCAGACGTGGCTGGATCCGCTCGCCACCACACAGCTGCTGGCGGCGTACGGCATCCCGATGGCGCCGGTGTGGCGCGCGGAAGATGCCGACGATGCCGCGCGCATCGCCGCACCGTTGCTGGCCGAAGGCGCGACGGTGGCGGTGAAGATCCTGTCGCCCGATATTCCGCACAAGTCGGATGTCGATGGGGTTCGCCTCAACCTGCCCAACGCCAACGCCGTACGCGAAGCCGCCGCCGGCATCCTGCAGCGCGCACGAGAGCGGCGGCCGGAAGCCCGCATCGAAGGCGTGCTGGTACAACCGACGCTGCTGCGCCCGAAGGCGCGCGAACTGATCGCAGGCATCGCCGACGATCCGGTGTTCGGCCCGGTCATTGCGTTCGGCCGTGGTGGCACGGCAGTCGAGGTCATCAACGACCAGGCCGTCGCGCTTCCACCGCTGGACCTGCGCCTGGCACACGAACTGATCGCACGTACGCGGGTGTCGCGGGTCTTGAAGGCATATCGCGACGTCCCCGCGGCCGACGAGCGCGCCGTCGCGCTGGTGCTGGTGAAGCTGGCGCAGCTGGCCGCCGATATCCCCGAGATCCAGCAGCTCGACATCAACCCGCTGCTGGCCGATCGCGACGGCGTGGTGGCGGTGGACGCCCGCATCGCAGTCGCGCGTGGACGTGCGCTGCACAAGGGCCGCGGCCATCCGCGCTTCGCGATCTTCCCGTATCCCACGGAGTGGGAGCGCACCATCCCGCTCGCCGACGGCCAGCCCGCGCTGGTGCGGCCGGTACGACCGGAAGACGATGCGATGTTCCGCGAGTTCTTCACCCACATCACCGACGAAGACCTGCGCCTGCGCTTCTTCCAGTCGGTGCGCCACTTCAGTCACGAGTTCATCGCCCGGCTGACCCAGCTCGACTACGCGCGCTCTATCGCGCTGGTCGCCGTGCATCCGGACACGCACGAGATGCTGGGCGCGGTGCGCCTGCATGCGGATGCGAACTACGAGAAGGGCGAGTACGGCATCCTCGTGCGCTCGGATCTCAAGGGCCATGGCATCGGCTGGAAACTGATGCAGATCATGATCGAATATGCGCAGTGGCAAGGCCTGAAAGTCATCGAAGGCCAGGTGCTGCGCGAGAACCGCACCATGCTGGCGATGTGCGAAAGCCTCGGCTTCGCGGTGAAGCTGGATCCGGATGATCCCACGCTGATGAATGTCAGCCTGCCGGTGCCGCCGGCAACATGACACGACGCGCCATCCTCGTCACCGCCACGCTGGCATCGCTGGCGCTGATCGGCGGCGTCCTCGTGTGGCAGCGTGCACGCCCCGCGCCTGCATCCGTCGCTGCTCCTGTCTCCGTCGCACGCATTCCCGCCACGGCCACGCTGCTGGAAACGTCGCACTATCGTGTCCACAGTACCGCCACGCCGGCACAGACACGGCAGGTCACGGATGCGGTCGAAAGCCTGCACACCGCGTACATGACCCTGTTCGCGGACCAGGTGCGGCCCTCTTCCCGGCCACTCACGCTGGTGCTGTATGCCGATCGCGAGGAGTTTCAGCGCAACAACCGCAGCCGTCCGTGGGCCGAGGCGTACTACCTGCGACCGGCGTGCTACGCGTACTACGGCGGCGATGGAAAGGAGAATCCGCACCACTGGATGCTGCACGAGGCCGTGCACCAGTTGAACACTGAAGTCGCGGGTTGGCGCTTGCCTGCGTGGGCCAATGAAGGCGTCGCCAGCTACCTGGGCGCAAGCTGGCTGGAGGACGGTGTGCTGACGCCGGGTCGCAGCGATCCCGACACGTACCCGATCTGGTGGCTCTCGCGCATGGAGCTGACGGGCAGTCTGCAGGCGGACGTCGCGGCTGTCCGCTTCATTCCGTTACGCGCCCTGCTGGAGGGGCAGGGGCCGGACATCAACCAGCACGTCAATCTCTACTACCTGCACTACTGGGGCCTGACGCACTTCCTGTTCCATTACGAGAACGGCAGGTATGCCGCGGCTTACAAGCAGCTGCTCGCGCGCGGCGCGTCGACAGCCGACTTCGAGCGCCTGATCGGTCCCGTCGAGGAGATCGAGAAAGCCTGGTACACGTACCTGCTGGACGCCATCGCGACGATGCAGAAGTACGAAGCCGAGAACGGTATCGAGCGCTGAGTAGCGACCTTCAGAGCTTCACCACCACCTTGCCGAAATTCTCCCCGCGCAGCAGGCCGATCAACGCACGCGGCGCGTTCTCCAGCCCTTCGACCAGGTCCTCGCGGTAACGGATCTTCCCTTCCGCGAGCCAGCCGCCCATCTCCCGCAGGAACTGCGGGTACAGCGCGATGAAGTCGTGCTGGATGAAGCCGCGCACCGTCAGGTGGCGGGTCAGGATCTGGCTCATCAACCACGGCATCCGGTCGGGCCCGGACGGCAGCGCCTTGTCGTTGTAGTGCGCGACCAGGCCACAGACCGGAATGCGGGCGAAGTCGTTGAGCAACGGCACGACCGCATCGAACACGGCGCCACCGACGTTCTCGAAATAGACGTCGATGCCGTCCGGACATGCCGCACGCAGCTGCGCGGCGAAATCCGGCGCACGATGGTCCAGTGCCACATCGAAGCCCAGTTCGTCCTGCAGGTAGGCGCGCTTCCGCTCGCCGCCTGCGATGCCGACGGTGCGGGCGCCCTGCAGCTTCGCGATCTGGCCGACCGTCGCGCCCACCGGTCCACTGGCCGCGGCCACCACGACGGTTTCACCGGCCTTGGGCTTGCCGATCTCGTGCAGGCCTACATAGGCCGTGAAACCCGGCATCCCGTAGACGCCCAGCGCCGTCGTCAGCGGTGCGATGCTGGCGTCGAGCTTGCGCTTCAGCGTCCTGCCGTCGGCGATGGCATGCGTCTGCCAGCCGCCGTGCGCCAACACGATGTCGCCGACCTGAAGGTCGGGATGCCGCGAATCGATCACTTCCGACACCGTGCCACCGTCCATCACTTCGCCAATCTCCACCGGCTTGGCGTACGAACGTCCGGCGTTCATGCGACCGCGCATGTACGGGTCCAGCGACAGATAGCGGTTGCGCAACAGGACCTGGCCATCGGCAGGCGCTGGCATCGGCGCCTGTTCGATGCGGAAGTCGTCGGCCACCGGTTCGCCCTGCGGGCGCGCGGCGAGCACGATGCGGGTGGTGTGGTCTGCGTCGTGGCTGCCCATGCGTTGTCTCCGATATCGTCGATCTCTGCAGTCTAGCCACCGCAGTTGCGGATGCGGTGAAGCGTGCCGGACCCGCGGCGACTGCCATGCCGGCTGAACATGCCGCGTGCTAGGCTCCGCGCACCTTTCTGGAGGGCTGACGCATGACTCGCATTTCGCTTTCTCTGGCCGTCGTGGCCGCACTCGCCGCCGCGCAACCGGCGTTCGCCGCATCGCCTGCCAAGCCCGCACCCGCCGCGCAGACCCTGCCCGCCGCCGATGCCGCGGCGCTCGACACTGCGCTGAAGGGCGAATGGCGCGATCCGAAGAATGCGGCGCGCGACATCTACCGCCACCCGAAGGAGACGTTGTCGTTCTTCGGCGTGAAGCCGACGCAGACCGTGGTCGAAATCACGCCGGGCGGTGGCTGGTACTCCGAAATCCTCGCGCCGTACCTGAAAGCCGGCGGCACCTATGTCGCCGCCGTGGTCGACCCGGCCAGCGTGGCCGAGAAGAGCCGCAACTACTACCAGCGCGGCGTTGACGGGCTGCAGAAGAAGTTCACCGATGGCCCCGCGCAGTACGACAAGGCGACCACGGTGAAATACGATCCGTCGGCACCGGTGTTCGGTGCGCCCGGATCGGCCGATGTGGTGCTGACCTTCCGCAACGTGCACAACTGGCGCAAGGCCAGCCAGGCCGAAGGCATGTTCAAGGGCTTCTTCGCCGTGCTGAAGCCGGGCGGCGTGCTGGGCGTGGTGGAACACCGTGCCAACCAGGATGTCGCGGCCGACGATGACACCGGCTACGTCAGCGAGGCACAGGTGATCGCGCTGGCCGAGGCCGCTGGCTTCCAGCTGGAGGCGAAGAGCCAGGTCAACGCGAATCCGAAGGACACCAAGGACTACGCGAACGGCGTATGGACGCTGCCGCCGTCCAACAACCATCCGGAAGCCGAGCGTGCGAAGTACCAGGCGATCGGCGAGAGCGACCGCATGACGCTGCGGTTCGTGAAGCCACACCACTGATCATGTCGTTGCGATGACGCCACACTCCACCGGGGTGTGGCGTTGCCGTTCCCCGAGCTTCCATGCTGATCGCGTTCAACAAGCCCTTCAACGTGCTCTGCCAGTTCACCGACCGCAGCGAGCCGCCGCGGCGGACGCTGGCGGAGTTCGGTCTGCCGCCGAACGTGTATGCGGCGGGCCGGCTGGATTACGACAGCGAGGGTCTACTGCTGCTGACCGACGATGGCACGCTGGCGAACCGGTTGACCGATCCGCGCCACAAGCAGCCGAAGACGTACTGGGTGATGGTGGAAGGCACGCCGTCGGATGAGCAGCTCGATGCGCTGCGTCGTGGCGTGGCGTTGAACGACGGGCCGACGCGGCCCGCACAGATAGAGCGCCTGGACCCTGCACCGGCGCTATGGCCACGCGATCCGCCGGTGCGATTCCGCAAGACCGTGCCGGATGCATGGTTGTCGGTGACGATTACCGAAGGCCGCAATCGTCAGGTACGACGCATGACCGCGGCCGTCGGCCTGCCGACGCTGCGGCTGGTGCGTGCCGCCCTGGGCGGGACGCAGCTGGGTGACCTGGCACCCGGGGCGTGGCGCGCGCTCTGATGCGGCGCGCGCACGATTGAAGCAGATCAGCTTTCCGTGGAACGGGCGGTGCTGCGCGGCTTGCGCGGCGTGCCGGTCTTGCGCGCGGTGGACGCCTTGCCGTTGACCTTGCGGGCTTCGACGCGACGCGACTTGCCTTCGATCGGACCGTTCGCCGCGTCGCGCTTGCGCTTGCGGTAGGCCACCAGCGCCAACAGGCCGACACCGATGCCCGTGGCGACCGCGACGGCGGGATTGCGCCGGACGAAGTTCACCGCGAGCTTGCCACCGGTCTTGGCGACACCCAGCGCGGCGCCGGTCTGCAACAACTTGTCTGCGCTTGGAACCGCATGCTTGATGCTGCTGCCCGCTTGGCTTGCCAGTTCCAGCGCGCGGTCGGTGATGGTGGTCAGCTTGCTCATGGGGGGTCTTCCCTGAAAGATGGGTAGGAGTCCAGTGTCCGGCCGGGGATGTTTACGTGGTGTTAGTTCGATGGCCTGGCGCTGGCCGATGGCTGAACGGGACGCGACGAACCACTACGTGCCGCGAGGTTTCGCTCGATGGGTCGCCTGTGCCGACCAGGGGTCGTCCGGCCAAGGATGCTTCGGGTACCGCCCCTTCATCTCCTTCTTTACCTCGGCGTAGGTCGAGTTCCAGAAGTTGCGCAGGTCCGAGGTGACCTGCAGCGGCTTGCCACCGGGCGACAGCAGATGCAGCAGCACCGGCACGCGGCCATCGGCGACGCGCGGGGTGTCGGCCAGGCCGAACAGCTCCTGCAGCTTCACTGCCAGCACCGGCGGCTGCCCGTGCGCGTACTCGATGCGGCGCTCCATGCCCGAGGGCACGGTGATGCGGGTCGGTGCCAGCTGGTCGATGCGCTGGCGCAGCGACCAGTCCATGCCGGACTTCAGGGCGTTCGCCAGATCGTCTTCGCCCAATGCCTCCAGCCGGGTCTTGCCGGCAAACGCAGGCTTCAGCCAGCCGTCGAGCGTCGCCATCAGCGCCTCGTCCGACAGATCCGGCAGACCGAGGTCCGGCATCCAGTCGCGCAGGCAGCGCACGCGTTCACGCCACTGCTGCAGCGACTCGGGCCACGACAAGGCGTCCAGTCCGAGGTCGCGTACGGCATCGGTCAACGCGGCGGCGGCGAGCGCGGGATCGACACGGCCGGCGGGGCGCGCGTCGAACACGATCTGGTCGAAGCGCGACTCGCGTTGCGCCACCAGTGCGCGGCGTGCCGCATCCCAGCGCACCGTGTCCTCGGTGACGAAGCGGTCGGCGAAGTCGCGGCGCAGGCGCTGTTCGTCCACGGGCGCACCGCGCTGCACCAGCGCATCGCGCGCCTCGTGGCGCAACTCGCTGACGACGATCCAGGGTTCGCCGAACAGCGCGCTGTCGTCGAACAGCTTCGCGCTGCGTCCGTTCGCCAGCAGGTAACGGCGCGCGTCCTGCGAATGCTGGAAGCCGATGCGGTCGGGAAACGCATGCATCAGTACGTCGCCAAGGCGATGCGCCTCGACCGACGCCGGCGGCATCGCGTTCTCACGGACACGGCGGCGCCACTGCTTTGATGCCGCGTCGATGGCGGCCAGTCCGGAGCGGTTGGCTTCGCCCGGCGCGCGTCCCGTGCGGAAGGCCGCCAGCCCGCGCCAGCGTGCCGCGAGCGCATCGCCGCCCATGCGCAGCGGATCGCGTGCCTCGACCAGCGCCGCGAGATCGCAAGCCAGCGCGCGGTCCTCGCCCTCGCCCGCCGACAGCAACATCGCCGCCAGTCGCGGATGCGTGCCCAGCGCCAGCATCCGCTTGCCCAGCGGCGTGATGGCATTCGATTTCGTCAATGCGCCGAGCCGGCGCAGCAGGTCGCGCGCAGCGTTCATCGCGCCCGATGGCGGTGCGTCGACGAAGCGCAGCGCGTCGCTGCCCCAGGCGGCCAGCTCCAGCGCCAGCGCGCCGAGTTCGACCAGCGCGATCTCCGGCCGCCGCTGCGGATCGAGCCGCTGCGACTGCGGCCACAGCCGGTAGGCCCAACCGTCGGCGACACGGCCCGCGCGACCGGCACGCTGGTCGGCGGAGGCTTGCGAGATGTTCGTCACTTCCAGCCGCGAGAAGCCGCTGTTCGGATCGTACGAAGGTTCGCGCGCGAGGCCGCTGTCGATCACCACGCGCACGCCGGGCAACGTCACCGACGATTCGGCCACGTTGGTCGCCAGCACCACGCGACGGCGGCCCTGCGGATCGGGCTGCAACGCCTCGGACTGCTTTTCGACCGGCAGTTCGCCGTGCAGCGCCAGCACCACGAAACTTTCCTTCCCTTCTCCCCTCGGGAGAAGGTGCCCGGAGAGCCTGCCCCGGACGTGATCCGGGGGCGGATGAGGGGCGAGCGCAGACGTGTTGCCGGAACCATCGCGTCCTTCGTCGCCCCTCACCCCAACCCCTCTCCCGGCGGGAGAGGGGCTCAGCATCGCGTCAACACGCGCGATCTCGCGCTGGCCTGGCAGGAACACCAGCACGTCGCCGGGATGCGACTGCACCGCGTGCTCCACCGCGCGCCGCACCTGTACCTCCAGCGATTCGTCGCGGCGCGCCGGGAAATGCGCGACCTGCACCGGATAACTGCGTCCCTCGCTGCTCAGGCGCGGCGCGTCGAGGAAACGCGCCAGCTTCTCGCCATCCAGCGTGGCCGACATCACCACCAGACGCAGGTCCTCGCGCAGCTGCGCCTGTACGTCCAGCGCCAGCGCCAGGCCGAGATCACTAGCGAGATGGCGTTCGTGGAATTCGTCGAACAGGATCGCGCCGACCTCTTCCAGCATCGGGTCGTCCTGGATCATCCGGGTCAGGATGCCCTCGGTCACCACTTCGATCCGCGTGTCCGGACCGACCTTGTTCTCGAAGCGGATTCGATAGCCGACCGTCCCGCCGACGGCTTCGCCGCGCTGTTTCGCCATGAAGCCCGCGGCGGCGCGCGCGGCCACGCGGCGCGGTTCCAGCATCACGATCTTGCGGCCCTGCAACCACGGCTGGTCCAGCAAGGCCAGCGGCACCTGCGTGGTCTTGCCGGCGCCCGGCGGCGCTTCCAGCACCAGGCGCGGGTGCTCGGCCAGGGAGCGGACGATGTCCGGCAGCAGCGGGGTGATCGGGAACGTGGGCGACGGCATGCGGCGGAAAGGATAAGGCCTGCGCGGCGCGAATCATGAAAATTCCTGTGGGAGCGACGTCAGTCGCGATGGGGCTTCACCGACAGTCTTTCGCGACTGACGTCGCTCCCACACCTGACATTGCTGCCGCCTTGGATCGAGAGGGCTTAAAATGCCCGCCATGGATCTCATCGACATCGGCGCCAACCTCACCCACGAAAGCTTCGACCACGACCGCAACGCGGTATTGCAGCGTGCGCGCGAAGCCGGCGTGGTGCAGCAGGTGGTGACCGGTGCCAGCCGCGAACACTCGCCCACCGCACTTCGACTGGCACAGGCGCATGCGGGTGAGCTGTTCGCCACCGCGGGCGTGCATCCGCACCACGCCACCGAGTACACCGACGAGTGCGACGCCGAGATGCGCGCGCTGCATGCGCATCCCGAAGTCGTGGCGGTCGGTGAGTGCGGGCTGGACTACTTCCGTGACTTCTCACCGCGCCCGGCGCAGCGCAAGGCGTTCGAGCGCCAGCTGCAGATCGCGGTCGACACCGGCAAGCCGCTGTTCCTGCACCAGCGCGACGCGCACGACGACTTCGTGGCGATGATGAAGAACTTCGACGGCAAGCTCGGTCCCGCCGTCGTGCACTGCTTCACCGGCACGAAGAAGGAACTGTTCGACTGCCTGGACCAGGACTGGCATATCGGCATCACCGGCTGGCTGTGCGACGAGCGCCGCGGCCTGCACCTGCGCGAGCTGGTGAAGAACATCCCGGCGAACCGGCTGATGATCGAGACCGACGCGCCCTACCTGCTGCCACGCACGGTGAAGCCGCAACCCTCGCACCGGCGCAACGAACCGATGTACCTGGCGCACATCGTCGCCGAGCTGGCCCGCGATCGCGGCGAGGACATCGAGGTCACCGCCGCCGCGACGACAGCGACGGCGCGTGCGTTCTTCCGTTTGCCGACACCAGCGTAGGGCGGCACGCCCTCACTCGACCTTGCTGTCCTCGGACTTGGCCTGCTGCATCGCTTCGGGCTCGAGTTCCTCCGCACTGCGGTTGAGACGGACGAACACGCCCCACGCCACCAGCAGCAGCGCCGCCGAACCGCCGATCGCGATGACGTACGGCAGCTGCCGCGGATCCTCGTGCATCAGTTCGAAGGTCGCGACCAGCGTCTCGATCGACAGCGCGATGACGATGACGACGAGGAAGCGCGACAGGTAACGGCGCACGCGGGTTGGGCCGCTGACCTTGACGTCGCGCTGCACCTCTTCCTCGAACACCGTCTGCGCCAGTTCCAGCGCCACCAGGGCGATCGTCAGCATGCCGATGCTCTCAAGCAGGCTGTCGAAGCGCTGGCGCAGGCCGATGTCCTGGCCCGCGGCCAGCATGCCGTGCCAGAGCTCACCGCCGGCCAACACGACCAGTGACAGTGCGCACAGGAAGAACAGCGCGACGATGACGACATGGCCGACCAGGAACACCGCGCTGAGATGCTTCATGGAGATATCCGACGGGAACGGTGGCGCAGCATGGCGACCGTCCCCGTCGGTACCGCGTGAAGCCCGCCCGGGTCAGGACTTCTTCACCAGCTCCACGCGGCGGTTCTTCGCGCGGCCCGCGTCGGTGCCGTTGTCGGCGACCGGCTTGTCCTGGCCGAACCCGGCCGGCGTCAGCCGCTTGGCCTCGATGCCCTGCCCGGTCAGCGCCGCGACCACCGAGGTCGCGCGCGCCGTCGACAGCGTGCGATTGCGCTCCGCCGTGCCGGTGTTGTCGGTGTGGCCTTCGACCGACAGCGACAGCGACGAATCCTGCTTCAGCAGTGCCAGCACCTGGTCCAGCTGCGGCTTGGAGTCCGGCAGGAGGTCGGCCTTGTCGGTGGCGAAGTTGACCTGGATCGCGACGCGGCCGCTGGTATCGAGCTGCTTCTTCAGCGCATCGGCCGGCAGCAGCGCGGCGGTCTGCACCAGGCCCTTGCGCTCGACGACGACCCAGCCCGCGCTGAGGTATTCCAGCCGCGCATGTACCCAGACCTGGCGACCATCGGGCAGGTCGGCGCGGTAGATCAGCGAGTCGTAACCATCCCAGCCGAAGCTGGTGCCATCGCTGTACGGGCTCTTCTGTTCGAAGGTGATGCTCTCGGCGGCGTCTTTCGGGATGCGGCCATCGAAAACCTTGGTCGCGCCGGCCTCGGCCATCATCGCTTCCAGGTTGCGCCGTACCTCATGCATCGAGTGCTGGCCTTCCTTCGCCTTGATCGATGCGACGTAGGTCTTGCCCTCCACGTTCTCGAATGCAGTGCCGGTCCAGAACGGATAGGCATCGAAGTCGCGCTGCCTGGGCCGGTTGCCATCTTCGTAGTTCGTCGGCGGCACCAGGTGCGGGAACGCGTCCTGCCAGTGCGCGGTCGCGACGAACGGACGTTCCTCCACGATCGCCATGCCGGTGGAATAGCCGTCCATCGCCATCTGGATCCACACCGTGCGATCGGCCTGGCGCAGCACATAGACCAGCGTCGGCGTGTCTTCGCCCATGTTGACGGCATCGATGAAGCCGCCGCCGATCTCGTCTTCCAGCGTGCCGTAATAGACGTCGCGCTTCAGCGGGCCTTCGAACACCTTCTTCGCGCCGGCCTGTTCCAGCACCGCCTCCAGATTGCGACGCAGTTCGAGTGCGGAGTACTCCTTGTCCGGCGCCACGTCGTCATCGATGCCGATGCGGGTGCTCCAGCTCGGGCCTTCGACCCAGTGCAAACCATCGCCCAGGCGGAACGGGAAGCGCGCGTACGCCCGCTGCTCGACACGATTGACCGGCCCGTAGCCGGTCGGCATGGAGAAGAACGGAAGATCGTCGCCGAGCGCTTGCGTGCTGACCGGCACGCTGGCGGGATCGAAGGGGACGAGGGCGACGGGATTTCCTTCCTTGTCCAGCAGGGTGTCGCCGGCGGTGCCCTCGGCCGGGGCCGGCGTCGCCGCGTCGGTCGCCGCAGGCGTATCCGCAGGTGCCGGTGTCTCCGTTGCCGCCGGTCCGGTGGCTGCATCCTTGTTGCCGCACGCCGACAGCACCAGTGCCGTGGCACAGGCTGTGGCCAGCATCATGCTCCGCATTCGTCCTCGCTCCTGAGTGTTGGGGGAGCGGCGAGGGTAACCGATGGATGTTCAGCAGCCGTGGAAGCGCGCCGCTGGCGCGCGGTCAGCCGGCGCGCTGCGCTTCGTACGCCTGCAGGTGGACCCAGGCGGCGTGCAGGCGGGGTACTTCGATGCCGTGCGCGGTGGCGCGATGAACCATATCGCCGACGATGTGCGCGGCTTCCACGCGCTGGCCGGCTTCCAGGTCGCGCAGCATCGAGGCCTTCATCGGCGATCCGGCTGCCGTCAGCGTCTCGCGTGCGGTCGCCTGCGCGGACGCGGGCACCGGCTGGCCGGACGCGGCGGCCACGGCGAGGCATTCCTCATGCAGCGCGGTCATGTACTCCGCCCCGCCCTCGCCCGCCACGATGACGCCGATCGGCGCACGCATCGCGCAGGTGCCGGCCGCCAGCGCGGTGAGGAAGCTGTACTTCACCCACTGTGCCTGCGCGATGTCGGGCGCATGCAGATGGTCGATGCCGGCCTGCGCGCAGGCCGCGGCGAGTGCCTGCAGGCGCGGATCCGGCGCCTGCCCGACGCGCTCGCCGAACGTCATCGACGCCGGCTTGCCCAGGTGCAGGATCTCGCCCTCCGCACCCAACGCGGCACTGATGAAACAGAGACCGCCCAGCACCTGGTCGAAACCGAAGCGCGCATCCAGCGCATCGTAATGACGCAAGCCGTTGAGCACGGGCAGCACGCGTGCGCCTGCGTCCACGGCCGGCGCGATGGCGTCCATCGCGCTGTCCAGGTCGTAGGCCTTGGCACTCAGCAGCACCAGATCGAATGGAGCAGCGTCCGCCAGTTCATCGGCCGTCAGCACCTGCACCGGCAGGTCCGCGTCACCGAGCGGACTGCGGATGCGCAGGCCGCGTTCACGCAGCAGCACCGCACGCGCAGGGCGCACCAGGAAGCTGACGTCGATGCCGGCCTGCGCGAGGCGACCGCCGAAATAACCGCCGGTTCCGCCGGCACCGAGCACGAGCAGCCGCATCAGCTGCGCAGCCCCACGCCTTTCTTCAACAGCCACAGGCCGAGCGAGGCCAGGCCGACGACGAAGGTCAGCATCAGCGCGTACGCGATCCACAGCGGCACGTCGCTGGTGCCCAGCAGGCCGTAGCGGAACGCGTTGACCATGTAGAAGATCGGGTTGGCATGGGTCAGCGCCTCGGCCCATGGCGGCAGCAGCGTCACCGAATAGAACACGCCGCCCAGGTAGGTCAGCGGGGTCAGGATGAAGGTCGGCACGATGGCGATGTCGTCGAACTTCTTCGCGTACGCCGCGTTGACGAAGCCGGCCAGCGAGAAGATCGTCGCGCCCAGCAGCACGGTGGTGATGGTCACCAGCGGATGCGGGACGCGCACCTTGGTGAAGAACATCGCGATGACCAGCACGATGGCGCCCACCATCAGGCCGCGCAGCACGGCACCGGCCACGTAGCCCAGCAGGATCACCCAGTTCGGCATCGGGCTGACCAGCAACTCCTCGACGTGGCGGCCGAACTTGGCGCCGAAGAATGAGGACGAGATGTTGCCGTAGCTGTTCTGGATGATGCTCATCATCACCAGCCCCGGCACGATGAACTCCATGTAGCTGTAGCCGCCCATGTTGCGGATCTGGCTGCCGATCAGGCCACCGAAGATCAGGAAGTACAGCGTCATCGTGATCGCCGGCGGCACCAGGGTCTGGCCCCAGATGCGCAGGATGCGGGCGACTTCGCGGCGGACGATCGTGCCCAGCGCGACCATGTTCGGGTGGCTCATGCCGCCTTCTCCTTGTTGGCGTCGCCATTGCCCGTCATGCGCACGAACAGCTCCTCCAGGCGGTTGCTCTTGGTGCGCATCGAACGCACGCGGATGCCGGCATCGTTGAGCGCGGCGAACACGCGGTTGAGGTCCATCGCGCGCGGCATGTCCAGGTCCAGCGTATGCGCATCGGTGGCGACCAGGGTGGTGCCCTCGATCACTGGCAGCTGCGCCGGCAGGTCGCCGTCGATGTCGAACAGGAAGCCTTCGACGTCCAGCTTGGCCAGCAGCGCGCGCATCGGGCCCTGCTCCACGATCACGCCGTGGTCGATGATGGCGAGGTTGCGGCAGAGGCTTTCGGCCTCTTCCAGATAATGCGTGGTCAGGATGATGGTCGTGCCGGCCGCATTGATCTCCTTCAGCGTCTTCCACATGCCGCGGCGGATCTCGATATCGACGCCGGCGGTGGGCTCGTCGAGGATCAGCAGCTTCGGCCGGGTCATCATGGCGCGGGCGATCATCAGGCGGCGCTTCATGCCGCCGGACAACGTGCGGCTCATGACGTTGGCCTTCTCCCACAGCTGCGCGCGCTTGAGTTCCTCTTCGGCGCGGACCAGCGCCTCGGCGCGCGGGATGCCGTAGAAACCCGCGTAGTTCACGCAGATGTCGAGCGGCTTCTCGAACATGTTGAAGTTGATTTCCTGCGGGACGAGGCCGAGCAGGCGCATCGCGCCGTCGCGGTCGCGGTCGATGTCCACGCCGAACACACCGACCTGGCCGCTGCTCTTGTTCACCAGCGAGCTGACGATGCCGATCAGGGTGGACTTGCCGGCGCCGTTGGGGCCGAGCAGGGCGAAGAAGTCGCCGGGTTCGACCTGCAGCGACACGCCCTTGAGGGCCTGTACGCCGGTGTCGTAGACCTTGCGCAGGTCGGAAATGGCCAGCGCGGGAGTTGCGGCCGATGCCGCGGAAAGAGACGCCATGGGAGCCTTGCGGTGCGCGCGGGGGCGCGGTGGGAGGGCGAGCGCTTATTATAGGCGTCCCGCCGGGGCCGCCCCGGGCCACACAGTGTTCCAGCCGCCTTGGCGATCGCGCATTTCCCCCTGAAGCTCGTTGGACGCCGCATGCTGGCTCCCAGCGTGGGCCACTACAGCTTCGTCCGCGACGACGGCCAGCCGCTGGACTTCATCCCCGGCCAGTTCATCCAGGTCCATTTCACCTACGCCGACGGCACGGCGACCAAGCGCAGCTATTCGCTGGCGACCATCCACGACCATGCGATGGGGCCGGGCGAAGCGGTGGAAATCGCGGTCAGTTACGTCCCGGGCGGCGCGGCGACCGCACTGTTCGAGGGCCTGCCCGAAGGCGGCCACGTGGAAGCCAGTGGTCCGTTCGGCCGCTTCTGCCTGATGCCGGGCGACCGCAACGTGCGCTACCTGCTGATCGCCACCGGCACCGGCGTGACGCCCTACCGCTCGATGCTGCCGCAGCTGGAAGCATTGATGGCCGAGCGTGGCGTCGAAGTCGTGCTGCTGCAGGGCGCACGCACGCCGACCGAACTGCTCTACGGCGACGACTTCCGCAGTTTCGCCGACGCGCACCCCGGCTTCCGCTACGTGCCCTGCCTGTCGCGCGAACTGCCTGCCGAACCGCATCCTGATGTGCGCCAGGGCTATGTGCAGCAGCACCTGGCCGAGTTCGTCCCGGATGCCGCGCGCGACATCGCCTATCTGTGCGGCAACCCCGACATGGTGGATACCTGCTTCGACGCATTGAAGGGACACGGCCTGCCGATCCCGCAGATCCGTCGCGAGAAGTACGTGTCCAGCAAGTAGTCCTGGGTCCACGCCTCATACCGTTCGTTGGTCACATCCGTCCCGCAGCATCGTCATGGCATGCTGGGACCCGCCTCCAACGGAACTGATACATGGCACTTCTTCATCGATCACTTGCAATCGCGCTGGGCGCGGGGCTGCTGGCTGGCTGCAACGGCGGCGCCACCGGCCCCGACCAACAGGCCGTGCGCCACTACGGCGACATCGCCTTCAAGCCCTGCACGCTCACCGCGCCCTACCTGACCACCACGGTGGAAGCGCAATGCGCCACGTACGACGTCGCGGAAGATCCCGCCAAGCCGGACGGTCGCAAGGTGGCGTTGAACATCGCGTGGCTGCCGGCGACCAACGAGGGCTCCGCCACCGATGACCCGGTGTTCTTCCTCGCCGGCGGCCCGGGCCAGTCCGCGGTGCAGGTGTGGCCTGCCATCGACGCCGCTTTCCGTGACGTGCGCAAGTCGCGGCACATCCTGCTGGTCGACCAGCGCGGCACCGGCAAGTCGAATCCGCTGTCCTGCAAGGACGAGGAAGGCCGCAATGCCTACAGCGACGCGGAAGACCTGAGCGAAACGGCGGCAATCGCGTTCGCTCGCGATTGCGCCGCTTCGCTCAAAGCGGATCCGCGCTTCTACACCACCACCGATGCCGTGCGCGACCTGGACAGCGTGCGCAAGGCGCTGGGTGCGGCGAAGATCAACCTGGTCGGCGGCTCCTACGGCACGCGCGTTGCCCAGCAGTACGCGATGCGCCACCCGGACAGCACGCGGGCCGTGGTGATCGACGGCGTGGTGCCGAACGAACTGGTGCTGGGCAGCGAGCACGCACGCAACCTCGATGCCGCACTGACACTGCAGTTCCAGCGCTGCCAGGCGACGCCGAGCTGCAAGGAGCGCTTCGGCGACGACCTGCGCGGTCAGCTGCGCACACTGATGACGCGTCTGGCGGCGACGCCCGTAAGCACCGAGTATCGCGATCCATCGACGGGTGAACTCGTCACCGGCGAGGCCACCGCCGGTGCTGTCGCCGGCATCACCCGCATGTACTCGTACTACCCGCAGGGCGCCGCCCTGCTGCCGCTGGTCCTGAACGAAGCACAGCAGGGCCGCTACGGCTCGCTGATGTCGCTGTCCAAGCTGCTGGAAACGCAGGTCGGCGACCAGTTCATGCACGGCATGCAGCTGTCGGTGATCTGCGCCGAAGACGTCGACCTGCTGAAGGCAGACCCCGGCGATGCCGACACGGTGCTGGGCAGCATGCTCGGCGACACGCTGAAGGCGCAGTGCGGTGCGTGGCCGACGGGCAAGCGGCCCGCGGATTTCCACACGGCGTGGACGTCCGACATTCCCACGTTGATCACCTCGGGCGAGCTGGATCCGGTGACGCCGCCGCGTTACGGCGACCAGGTGCTGCGCACGCTGCCCAACGGCCGGCACCTCACGCTGAAGGGCCAGGGCCACGGCACGTTCGCCGTGGGCTGCATGCCCAAGCTGTTGGGCCGCTTCCTGGAGACGGCGAACGCCAAGGATCTCGACGCCACGTGCCTCGACAGCCTGGACTACGTCCCGCCCTTCACCAGCTTCAACGGTTGGGAGCCGTGAGCCGCGCCTTGCGCGCCCGCCACTTTCAATGGACATGACCGAATGATCATCGCCAACGACCTGCACAAGTCCTTCAAGACCAAGACCGGAACGGTCACCGCCGTGGACGGCGTCAGCTTCACCGCCCACGACGGTCAGATCACCGGCCTGCTCGGCCCCAACGGCGCCGGCAAGACCACCACCATGCGCATGCTGTACACCTTGATGACGCCCGACCGCGGCGAGATCAAAGTCGATGGCATCGACACCAACCAGGATCCCGTCGCCGTGCGACGCGCGCTGGGCGTGCTCCCGGACGCCCGTGGCGTGTACAAGCGCCTGACCGCGCGCGAGAACATCGCCTACTTCGGCGAACTGCACGGACTGTCGTCCAAGCAGATCGCCGAACGCACCAAGGCACTGTCCGACGCGCTGGACATGGGCGACATCCTCGACCGTCAGACCGAAGGCTTCAGTCAGGGCCAGCGCACCAAGACCGCGATCGCGCGAGCCCTGGTGCACGACCCGCGCAACGTCATCCTCGACGAGCCCACCAACGGCCTGGACGTGATGACCACACGCGCGATGCGCGGCTTCCTGCGCCAGCTGCGCGAGGAAGGCCGGTGCGTGATCTTCTCCAGCCACATCATGCAGGAGGTCGCCGCACTGTGTGACCGCATCGTGATCATCGCCAAGGGCACCGTGGTGGCCGCCGGTACCGCCGACGAACTGCGCGAACAGGCGGGCGAGGATAACCTGGAGGATGCCTTCGTCAAGGTCATCGGTTCGGAGGAGGGCCTGCTGGCATGAACATGTTCCGTACCGTCTTTACCGTCATGCGCAAGGAACTGCGCGACCTGTCGCGCGATCGGCGCACGCTGGCGCTGGCCCTGTTCCTCGGGCCGCTGCTTTACCCCGCCCTGATGCTCGGCATGGGTTACCTGAGCGAGAACCGCATCCGTACCCAGGTCGACAAGACGCTGGAGATTCCGATGGTGGGCGCCGAACATGCACCGAACCTGGTGAAGTTCCTCGCCACCAACGGCATCACCACCGGCAAGGTGCCGGCCAACCTCGACGCGGCGATCCGCTCGCAGGAGATCGACGTGGCGCTGAGGATCAGTCCCGACTACGCCGAAGACTGGCGCAACGGTCGCCCCGCGCTGGTCGAGATCATCCGCGACAGCACGCGTCGCGATGCCGACATCCCCACCCAACGCGTCAACGCCGCACTGTCCGCCTACAGCCAGCAGGTCGGCGCGCTGCGCCTGCTCGCCCGCGGCGTCGATGCATCGGTCGCGCGGCCGGTGAACGTCGGCATGCAGGACCTGGCCACACCCGAAGCCAAGCAAGGCATGCTGCTGTCCGTGCTGCTGCCCTACCTGCTGATCCTGACGTCGTTCATCGGCGGCGCGTATCTGATCCTCGATGCGACCGCGGGCGAACGCGAACGTCAGTCACTGGAGCCACTGCTGGCCACGCCGGCCCCGCGCAGTGCGGTGGTCAGCGGCAAGATCGCGGCGGCCTGCGTGATCGGCCTGGCGACGCTGCTGCTGACGCTGCTGGCGTTCAAATTCAGTGCGCAGTTCGCGGGGACGCTCGGCCGGCAGTTGAACGTGTCATTCCTGTCGATGGCCAAGATGCTGCTGATCCTGCTGCCGATGCTGTTCATCGGCACGTCGCTGCTGACCTACCTGGCGGCATCCGCCAAGAGCATGAAGGAGGCGCAGAGCCACATGACCTGGCTGATGCTGCTGCCGATGATCCCGACGTTCGCGCTGATGGCCAATCCATTGAAGAGCCAGCCATGGCAGTTCGCCGTGCCGTTCCTGGCGCAGAACCAGTTGCTGCTGAAGGTCATCCGCAACGAGTACATCGGCCCGGAGACGTGGGGTATCTACATTGCGGCAGCATTCGGCGTGGCCGCGCTGCTCTGGTTTGCCGCGGTGCGCCGCTACCACCAGGAGAAGCTGGCGATCGCGGGGTGACGCTGACGCATGACCCGGAACGGAAACGGCCACCTCGCGGTGGCCGTTTTTTTGCTCAGAAGCGGTATTCGTATCCCAGCGTCAGCGTCTGCGCGGTGACGCCGGCGTTGAGCAGGTCGCCCTTGTTGCCTGGTCGAGCGGTCGCGTAGGCCATAGCCGTCCGCGCGCAGCTTCGTGTTGACGCTCTGCGTGCCTGCGCGACCGGCGAGGATGAGGTCCGTGTTGCCGACACCTAAGTTTTCTTGGTCGCCACGTCCATGCGATACAAGACGCCATCGCTCTGACCGTCGCCGAGGTCGGCATCGATTGCAAAAAAGGAAACGCCGGCACTGGGCCGGCGTTTCGCATTACCCAAATGGTCGACGATCAGCCTGGGCTGAAGCCGATCGTGCGGCGTGTCGTCACCGGTGCATCGACCGGTTCGAACCGCCAGCGGCGCACTGCGTTGAGCGCTTCACGATCGAACACGCGGGCCGGATTGGCACGCACCACTCGGGCGTTGGTGACCGAACCATCGGTGCCGACAGTGATCTCCACCAGCACCTCACCGCTCGTGCCCGAACGCAGCGCTTCCGGCGGATAACGCGGTGCCGGCGTGCTGACCGCACGCAGCGATTGCGACTGCGCGGCAGCCGCGGGAACCGCGGCGCGGGCCGCGGCGGCCTGACGTTCTGCCGCTTCGCGCTGGGCAGCCGCCTGTCGCTCGGTTTCCTGGCGCGCCGCTTCCGCACGCGCCGTTTCCTGTTGCTGGGCCAGCTGCTGCGCCGCGGCGGCTTCGGTAGCGCGCTGCTGCTCGGCCTGCTGGGCCAGGCGCTGCTGTTCCTTCAGGCGGGCGTCCTCGTCGGCCTTGGTCTTGGCGGCCTCGTCGGTGACGGCACGCTGAGCCACGGCCTGCTGGGCAGCCGCGATGCTCTGCTGCAGGCGCGGCAATGCGGGCGCCTTCGGATCGGTCTTCTCGATGATCGCGGACAGACGCTGCGCTTCGGTGAACTCTTCGCGCGCGATGCTCTGCTCTGCAGCGATCAGCGTGTACGGCATCAGGTCGGTCAATGCGCTGGTAACACCCGGATCGTTCGGCAGTTTGTCGCGCAGGGCCAGGTAGTACTCCATGGCGTTGTCGCCGCCCGGTGCGTAGATGCGGTTTTCGCGCAGCGCCTTGGTGGCGGACTCGCGCAGTGTGTCGGCGTCCATCGCCTGGACCTGGGCGGATACAGCGGGCGGTGGCGGCGCAGCCGGTGTGGCGGCGGGTGCTGCCGCAGGCGCGGCGGCCTCGTCCTGCTTGGAGCATGCCGCCAGCGCGACGATGAGCAGCAGCGGTGCGGCGTAGCGCAGGCGCCCGGTGGTCTGGATCAAGGACATCGTTTCAACTCCCCCAAGTACGTTTCTAATGTTGTCGACAGGCCGTCGCCCCGCGCATCAAGCACGGGAGCGGGTGTCGCGAATCAGCACGGGCCCGCCACCTGCCAGGCCCCGTCCGGGCTGGAATGGCGCGATGCCTTCCGGGTACCCCTACCCGGACGCCAGAGTACGTCGGCGCATCGGGGGCGACACTTGACGCTCGTCACATTTTTGGCGGACTGCCATCCGACCGCGTCATTTGCCGATGCAGAAGGTGGAGAAGATGTGGCCGAGCATGTCGTCCGCGCTGAGGCGGCCGGTGATGTCGCCAAGCGCGTCATGGGCCAGCCGCAGCTCTTCCGCGGCCAGTTCCAGCTGTTCGTACTGCAGTTGGTCGCCGGCCGCGGCAGCATGGTCGGCGGCCCGATGGAGCGCGTCCACGTGGCGAGCCCGCGCCGAAAACTCGCCGTCGCCCCCCTCGCTGGCAGTTTCACCCGCGAGGGAGCGCAGACGCACATGCAGGCGGTCGAGGCCGATGCCCTCTGCGGCGGAGACGTAGACGCGATCGCCGTCGTCCGGCGGCACGCTGGCCAGCAGATCGGCCTTGTTGTGGATCCACAGGACCGTGCCCACGCCTGCAATGCCGTCGGCGATGGCCGCGCGACCCGCATCGGGATCGCGCGCATCGACGACCGCCAGGGCCACGTCGGCGCGTTCGAGTTCGGCCCGTGCCCGCCGCATGCCTTCGCGCTCGATCGCATCGCCACCGTCGCGCAGGCCGGCGGTGTCCACCAGGTGCAGTTCCAGTCCATCCAGGCGGATGGTTTCCCGCAGCGTGTCCCGTGTGGTGCCGGCCACGTCGGTGACGATGGCGCGGTCGCTGCCGGCCAGTGCATTGAGCAATGAACTCTTGCCGGCATTCGGCGGACCGACGATCACTGCATGCACACCGTCGCGCAGCTTGCGGCCGCGCTCGGCATCGACGATGAGCGTTTGCAAGCGTTGCCGCGTCTCGGACAAGCGTGCGCGTACTTGCTCGCCGCCGAGGGTGTCGATCGATTCGTCGGCGAAGTCGATCGCCGCTTCGACATGCACACGTAGCGCCAGCAGCGACTGGCCAATGGCATCGACGCGTTCGGAGAACACCCCTTCGAGTGAACGTCGTGCCGCACGCGCCGCGCGGGCATCGGAGGCAGCGATCAGATCGGCGATGGCTTCGGCCTGGGCAAGATCGAGCTTGTGGTTGAGGAAGGCGCGTTCGGAGAACTCACCGGGCCGGGCCAGACGCGCGCCCAGCGCGCAAGCCCGCGCGACGAGCTGCTGCAGGACGACGGGGCTGCCATGCGCCTGCAGTTCGACGACATCCTCGCCGGTGAAACTGGCGGGTCCGGGAAACGACAGCGCGATGCCGTCGTCGATGGTGCCGCCATCGGCGTCACGGAAACGTACGTGGTACGCGCGACGTGGCGACAGCGTCCGTGTACAGACGGCTTTCGCGATCGCCAGCGCGGCCGGCCCCGAAAGCCGCACGATACCCACGCCACCGGCGCCGGGAGCCGTGGCGATCGCGACGATGGTGTCCTGGGATGACGTCATGGGTCGGGGTTCGCGATGGAGGTTTTAGCGTAGCGGAAACACGAAGCCCGCCGGAGGGCGGGCTTCGTAGGCTTGCAGCGGGTGAAGATTACTTGGCGACCGCGGTCTTCGGCGGCGTCGCCGACTCGCCGTGGCGCTTGGTCATCCACCACTGCTGCAGCAGGCCCAGCGCACCGTTGGTGACCCAGTACAGCACCAGGCCCGACGGGAAGAAGGCCATCATCACGCCGAACACCAGCGGCATGAACTGCATCATCTTCTGCTGCATCGGATCCATGCCCGGCGCCGGCGTGAGCTTCTGCGTCAGCCACATCACCAGCATGTTGAGCACCGGCAGGATGAAATACGGATCGCGCGCGGTCAGGTCCTGGATCCACGCGAACCACGGCGCCTGGCGCAGCTCGACGGTTTCCACCAGCACCCAGTACAGCGCCAGGAACACCGGCATCTGCACGAGGATCGGCAGGCAGCCGCCCATCGGGTTGATCTTCTCTTTCTTGTACAGCTCCATCATGGCGACCTGGAACTTCTGCTTGTCGTCGCCGTAGCGTTCCTTCAGCTGCTGGATGCGCGGCTGGAACTTGCGCATCTTGGCGAAGCTCTTGTATTGCGCCGCCGACAACGGATACAGGGCCAGCTTCACCAGGATCACCAGGCCGATGATCGACCAGCCCCAGTTGCCGATGAAGCCGTGCAGGAAGTTCAGCACCCAGAACAGGCCCTGGCCCAGCAGCGCGAGGATCGAGAACTGGCTGTAATCAACCACGCGATCGATGCCCGGCGCGTTGATCGCGTGGATCTTGTCGACCAGCTTCGGACCCACCCAGAGGCGAGCGGTCGTCGTGGCCTGCTGGCCGGGACCGACGTTGACGCCCGGACCCATCTCGCGGATCAGCGCGCGCGCGCCGTTGTCGGGATTGTCGAGCGAGATGGTGGTGGTGTCTTCCGCCTGCGGAATCCACGCACTGAAGAAGTGATGCTGCGGGATCGCAATCCAGCCGCCCTTCACCTGCTGGTTGACGCGACCGTCTTCCAGGTAGTCTTCGTTGAACTTGCGGCGCTGATAGCTGCCGTCCCACCAGGTGGCGCCGTTGAAGCTGAAGGACTCCGGGTTGGTCATGCCGCTCTTGACCACCGGCGGCGTGCGCAGCAGCTGGCGATAGACCGTGCCCTGCCAGGAGCCGGTACCCGCGTTGACCACCTGGTCACTGACGGCGATTTCGTAGCTGGCGCGCTTGAACGTGTAGGTGCGGCGGATGGTCACGCCGTCCGGACCCTGCCAGATGAAGGGCACGCTGACGCTGTCGGTGCCCTGCGGCAGGGTAACTTCGCCCGCGCCTTTCTCAGGCACGAACGCATGGTGGTCAGGCGCCTTCGAACCGCTGCTGACCCAGCCGCTTTCCGCGGCATAGAAATGTTGCGGATCTTCGCTGAAGAGGCGAACCGGGCCGCTGCCCGGCGTCTTGCTCAGCGGGTAGTGCAGCAGGTCGGCCTGCAGCACGCTGCCGCCGTCCAGCACCAGGCGCAGCACGTCGGTGTTCACGGTGACCCGCGGCGCGGCAGCGCCCTTCTGGGTCGTGGTCGGCATCGGCGCCACGGTGGGTGCGGTCGGCACGCTGCCCGACGAAGGCGTAGCGGCTGCGACGGCGGCGGGCACGGTGCTCCCGGACGCGGTCGTCGTCTGTGCGGCCACGGCAGGGGCGGCAGGCGCAGCCTTGTCCTTGTTCCACTCCAGCCACAGCAGGGTCGCCACCATCAGCCAGGCGAAGATCAGGAATACACGGGTCTGGTTCATCAGGCAGGCAATCTCAACCGGCGTCGGAAACCGGTTTGGTCGAAGAAGAAGGAGTGGGTGGCGGCGCGGGGGAATTCAAGCCCGGCGGCATTGTGCCGCCCGGTGCCGATGCCGGCAATGCGCCCGCACGCAGCAGGATGCGTTCGAAAGTCGCGCGCAACTGGCCTGGATCGGCTTTCGCCGCAGGCGGACGGGCAACAACGACATAGTCGCCGCCGGGCAACGTGGCACGAAGGCGACGGAAATGTTCGCGTAGCTGACGCTTGATGCGATTGCGGCCTACGGCTCGCATGTCGACCTTGCGGGACACCGCCAACCCGAGACGCGCGGGCGCGTCGCCGGGGAGCCAGTGCAGGCTCATCAGCGGATCGGAGGTGCGACGGGCCTGTTCGAACACGCGCGCATAATCGGCGCTCGCGCGTACCCGCGCGCTGCGCGGGAAAGCGGTGCTCATCTCAGCAAGAAGCCCGCTCGTGAACGAGCGGGCTCCTTTTGATGCAGGGAACGCATGGAAGCATGGCCGCGGTGCGGCCAAGCCATCAGGCGGTCAGGCGCTTGCGGCCCTTGGCGCGGCGACGAGCCAGGATCTTGCGGCCGTCGGCCGTGGCCATGCGGGCACGGAAGCCGTGATCGCGCTTGCGCTTGAGGTTGCTGGGTTGGTAAGTGCGCTTGGTGGCCATGGGGCCCTCGGGCGTGTTCGGGTGGAAAGAACCGGAAATTCTATAGGAACCACCGGGTTACGGTCAACTCCCCGCGTGCTTTCGATACGCGACGCATGGCAGAGCCGCGTATCGGCCACCGTTCGTCCTTTCATCCACATCTTATACACAGGATCGTTGGCGGGCCCGGGCACCGGTGGTAGTCTGGCCGACCCCATTGATTCCGCCCCGTGCTGCCCCCGGCATCGCGGGATGGCCTGTTCGACCCCACACGCGAGTTGTTCCACCTGATGGATGCCTGGCCCCGTTGCCTCGAACGCCTGGAAGCCGAATTGCCGGCCGAGGATGTACACACCTGGCTGAAGCCCTTGCAGGCCGAGCAGCGCAGCAACGCGATGGTGCTTTACGCGCCCAACGCCTTCATCGTGGAACAGGTCCGCGAACGTTACCTCGGCCGGATCCGTGAGCTGCTGGACTACTTCGCCGGGCATGACGACGTCTCGCTGGAAATCGGCTCGCGCAGCAAACCAGTGGAAACACCTGCTGTCGCGTCGTCGGCAGGCTCGGCCGGTGCCGTGGCGCTGGTCGAACCGTTCGCCGGCAACATGGATACGCATTACACCTTCGACAACTTCGTCGAAGGCCGCAGCAACCAGCTGGGTCGGGCTGCGGCCTGGCAAGCGGCGCAGAAGCCCGGCGACCGTGCGCACAACCCGCTGCTGCTGTACGGCGGCACCGGTCTGGGCAAGACCCACCTGATGTTCGCCGCCGGCAACGAGATGCGCCGGCAGAATCCCAATGCGCGCGTGCTGTACCTGCGCAGCGAGCAGTTCTTCAGCGCGATGACCAAGGCGCTGATCGAAAAGTCGATGGACCAGTTCAAGCGCCGCTTCCAGCAGGTCGATGCGCTGCTGATCGACGACATCCAGTTCTTTGCCGGCAAGGACCGGACGCAGGAAGAGTTCTTCCACACCTTCAATGCACTGTTCGATGGCCGCCAGCAGATCATCCTGACCTGCGACCGCTATCCGCGCGAAGTGGAAGGCCTGGAGCCGCGACTGAAGTCGCGCCTGGCGTGGGGCCTGAGCGTGGCGATCGACCCGCCGGACTTCGAAACGCGTGCGGCGATCGTACTGGCCAAGGCCCACGAACGCGGTGCGCAGATTCCCGACGACGTGGCGTTCCTGCTGGCCAAGAAGATGCGCAGCAACGTGCGCGACCTGGAAGGCGCGCTCAATACGCTGGCGGCACGCGCTAACTTCACGGGGCGCGCCATCACGACCGAGTTCGCACAGGAAACCCTGCGCGACCTGCTGCGCGCGCAGCAGCAGGCCATCAGCATCCCCAATATCCAGAAGACCGTGGCAGACTACTACGGTCTGCAAGTCAAGGACCTGCTCTCCAAGCGGCGCACGCGCTCGTTGGCGCGCCCGCGGCAGGTGGCGATGGCCTTGGCCAAGGAACTGACCGAACACAGCCTGCCCGAAATCGGCGATGCGTTCGCCGGCCGTGACCACACGACCGTGCTGCACGCCTGCCGCCAGATCCGCACTTTGATGGAAACGGACGGCAAGCTGCGCGAGGACTGGGACAAGCTGATCCGGAAACTCAGCGAGTAAGCGCACGGCTGCATCGGGCCGCGCTATCGGCGAGTCTTCGATCGGTGCTTCATCTGTCCGGGCAATACAGGTCGCTTTGCGGTACGTGCAGGCCTTCACCGGCCCTGCGTGTGTCGTGATCGGGTACCGGACCGGAAGGTTCGCACTGATCGCGGCGCCGTCTTGCGTCGCCAGCAGGATCGCGCTGCCCAACCTGGAGCGCACTGTAGGCAAGCGGTCCGGGGACGGCAACGCATAACTTCGTGGGCAACCGGGCGCACGATCTGTGGATAAGATGTGTGCGCTTTCAGAGGCAAAAGTTGTCCACAGGTTCCGACACAGCTGCAACCGACCCTGTCCACCGGGTTGGGGGAAGAAAAAACAAAGCGAATTCATGGGGTTAGGTAGGTTTTCCCGGATTTTCAGGCCTACCATCACCACCAGCTTTTAAGCTTTTAGTCTTAAAAATCCAAAGCTAAGGGGCTCCAACACTCATGCGTTTCAGTCTGCAGCGCGAAGCTTTCCTCAAGCCGTTGGCCCAGGTGGTCAACGTGGTAGAACGCCGGCAGACCTTGCCGGTCCTGGCGAATTTCCTGGTTCAGGTACAGAACGGCCAGTTGTCGCTGACGGGTACCGACCTGGAAGTCGAAATGATTTCCCGCAGTGCGGTCGATGACGCACAGGACGGCGAAACCACGATTCCTGCGCGCAAGCTGTTCGACATCATTCGTGCGCTGCCCGATGGCAGCAAAGTCACCGTCAGCCAGATGGGCGACAAGGTCACGGTGCAGGCCGGACGCAGCCGTTTCACGCTGGCCACCCTGCCCGCCAATGATTTCCCCTCAGTGGACGAAGTAGAAGCCACCGAGCGCATCGAAGTGCCGGAAGCGACGCTGAAGGAACTGATCGAACGGACGTCGTTCGCGATGGCGCAGCAGGACGTGCGCTATTACCTCAACGGCCTGCTGTTCGACCTAAGCGAGCGCACCCTGCGCTGCGTCGCGACCGATGGCCATCGGTTGGCCATGTGCGAGTCTCAGCTGGAAGGCGCACCCGTCGGCAAGCGTCAGATCATCGTGCCGCGCAAGGGTGTAACCGAACTGCAGCGACTGCTGGAAGGCGGCGATCGTGCGCTGGAGCTGGAAGTCGGGCGTAGCCACATCCGCGTGAAGCGGGACGATGTCACTTTTACATCGAAACTGATCGATGGACGCTTCCCGGACTATGCCGCGGTGATTCCGATCGGCGCAGATCGCGAGGTCCTGCTGGACCGAGAGGTGCTGCGTGCAGCCCTTCAGCGTGCCGCGATCCTGTCCAACGAGAAGTACCGCGGCGTCCGCGTCGAAGTCTCGCCTGGCCAGTTGAAGATCAGTGCCCACAACCCCGAACAGGAAGAGGCGCAGGAAGAGATCGAGGCCGACACCAAGGTTGATGGCCTGGCGATCGGCTTCAACGTGAACTACCTGCTGGACGCTTTGTCTGCGTTGCGCGACGAGCACATCGTGCTGCAACTGCGTGATGCCAATTCGTCTGCCCTGGTCCGTGAGGCCAGCAGCGAGAAGTCCCGGCATGTCGTGATGCCGCTGCGCCTCTGATCCGTCTGTTCCACGTGGAACACGATCCATCGCCCGGCCCATGCCGGGCGATCTCGTTTCTGACCGTAGAAGCCTCGGGGGTCTGATGAGGCTGCACGCTAGAATTCCCGCCATGTCGCTGCAGCCATCCGCACCTCTAACCGTCTTACCGGACCTCGCTTTCGTGTTCTCCCGCCGGAGCCCCTCCGCGTGGAAGTGACGCGCCTGGAAGCCAGCTGCTTGCGGCGATTCCCTCAGGTCTCGATGACCCCCGAACCTGGCATCAACCTGATCACGGGCGACAACGGCGCAGGCAAGACCAGTTTGCTGGAGGCGCTGCATCTGATGGCCTATGGGCGGAGCTTCCGGGGCAGAGTGCGCGACGGCCTCGTCCGGACCGGGGCGGAGGCAGTCGAAGTCTTCGTGGAGTGGCGGGAAGCCACCCAAGGTCGTCAGCGCCGCGCCGGCTTGCGGCATAGCGGCCAGGCGTGGACCGGTCGTTTGGATGGCGAAAACGTGGCGCAGCTGGGTGATCTATGTGCGGCGCTGGCGGTGGTCAGTTTCGAACCTGGTAGCCATGCCCTGGTTACAGGTGGTGGCGAACCACGGCGTCGCTTCATGGATTGGGGCTTGTTCCACGTGGAACAGGGACGAGAAGGTGGCTTTCTGCCGCTGTGGCGTCGGTATGCCCGTGCGCTGAAGCAGCGTAATGCCCTGTTGAAAGCCGGGGTCGGCGGCGGACAGCTGGATGCCTGGGATCATGAGCTCGCGGAAGCTGGCGAACCGCTGACGGATCATCGCCAGCGGTATCTGGACGCGCTGCAGCAGGACCTCTCGACGGTTATCGCTGAGCTGGCGCCGTCATTGGGCACTGCGACGCTGGCGTTCCAACCGGGTTGGCGCAGGCACGAGTTGGCGTTGGGAGATGCGCTGCTGCTGGCACGGGACCGGGATCGCAGCGCTGGTTACACCACCGTCGGGCCCCATCGAGCCGATTGGCGTATCGACTACTCCAGCCTGCCCCAACGGGAAACGCTGTCGCGCGGCCAAGCCAAGCTGACCGCCCTCTCCTGCCTGCTGGCCCAGGCCCAGGATTTCGCCCGCCGGCGTGGCGAGTGGCCCGTCATAGCATTGGACGATCTCGCCTCGGAGCTGGATCGCCATCATCAGCGGCGCATCCTGGAGCGCTTGCTTGCCAGCGGCGCACAGGTCTTCATCACTGGCACCGAAGTCCCAGCGGGGCTGGATCCCGCCACGGTCAGTCCTTCGCTGTTCCACGTGGAACAAGGCGTCATCAATCGGGTGTGAGGCGTGCTGAGCGGGGGCTAAGTGTGCACCAGTGCTATAATTCCGCATTGATCCCTTGGCTCGCGCAGTGCGCCTACCGACCTGGTGGTGCGGCGTCCGCCATGCAGCCGACACGAAGCGAATGACCGACGAAACGACCTCTTCTGCACCGAACGGCAACACGTACGACGCCAACAGCATCACCGCCCTGGAAGGCCTGGAGGCGGTCCGCAAGCGCCCCGGCATGTACATCGGCGACGTGCATGACGGCACGGGCCTGCACCACATGGTGTTCGAAGTCGTCGACAACTCGATCGACGAAGCCCTGGCCGGCCATGCCGACCACGTGGCAGTGACGATCCACGCGGACGGCTCGGTTTCGGTCTCCGACAACGGCCGCGGCATTCCGGTCGGCAAGCACGCGCAGATGAGCGTCAAGTTAGGTCGCGAGGTCTCGGCGGCCGAAGTCGTCATGACGGTCCTCCATGCGGGCGGCAAGTTCGACGACAACAGCTACAAGGTGTCAGGCGGTCTGCATGGCGTGGGCGTCAGCGTGGTCAACGCGCTTTCCGAAAAGCTGCAGCTGGATATATTCCAGGGGGGGTTCCACTACCGTCAGGAGTACAGCAACGGTGCCGCCCTGGGTCCGTTGAATCAGATTGACAGCACCACCAAGCGTGGCACCACGCTGCGGTTCTGGCCGTCGGTCACCGCCTTCCACAACAACGTCGAATTCCACTACGACATCCTGGCGCGCCGCCTGCGCGAGCTGTCGTTCCTCAATTCCGGCGTCAAGATCGTGCTTGTCGACGAGCGGGGCGAAGGCCGTCACGACGATTTCCACTATGAAGGCGGCATCCGCAGCTTCGTGGAACATCTGGCGCACCTGAAAACACCGCTGCATCCGCACGTGATCGCAGTCAGTGGCGAACAGAACGGCATTACGGTTGAAGTCGCCCTGCAATGGACCGACGCCTACCAGGAAACGATGTTCTGCTTCACCAACAACATCCCGCAGAAGGATGGCGGTACCCACCTGATCGGTTTCCGTGCCGCGCTGACGCGCACGCTGACCAACTACATCGAACAGAACGGCATCGCCAAACAGGCCAAGGTCAATCTGTCCGGTGACGATATGCGCGAAGGGATGATCGCGGTGCTGTCGGTGAAGGTGCCGGACCCGAGTTTCTCGTCGCAGACGAAGGAGAAACTGGTCAGTTCCGACGTCAGGCCGGTCGTTGAGAGCACGTTCGGCGCACGTTTGGAGGAGTTCCTGCAGGAGCACCCCCATGAAGCCCGCGCCATCGCTGGCAAGATCGTCGACGCGGCCCGCGCGCGCGAAGCCGCGCGCAAGGCACGCGACCTGACCCGCCGCAAGGGTGCGCTCGACATCGCCGGCCTGCCTGGGAAGCTGGCTGACTGCCAGGAGAAGGATCCGGCGCTGTCCGAGCTCTTCATCGTCGAGGGTGACTCCGCAGGCGGCTCCGCCAAGCAGGGTCGCAACCGCAAGAACCAGGCCGTGCTGCCGCTGCGCGGCAAGATCCTCAACGTGGAACGCGCGCGTTTCGACCGCATGCTGGCCAGCGCCGAAGTAGGCACCCTGATCACCGCGCTCGGTACCGGCATCGGCAAGGACGAATACAACCCGGACAAGCTGCGTTACCACCGCATCATCATCATGACCGACGCCGACGTCGACGGCTCGCACATCCGCACGCTGCTGCTGACGTTCTTCTACCGGCAGATGCCGGAACTCATCGAGCGCGGCCACGTCTACATCGGCCTGCCGCCGCTGTACAAACTCAAGCAAGGCAAGCAGGAGCTGTACCTGAAGGACGATGCGGCGCTCAACGTCTACCTGGCGAACAACGCCGTGGAAGGCGCATCGCTGATCCCGGCCGATGGCGAGCCGCCGATTTCCGGCGAGGCGCTGGAGAAGCTGCTGCTCGTCTTCACCACCGCCCGTGATGCGATCGCACGCAACGCGCACCGCTACGATTCGGTGCTGCTGGAATCGCTGATCGACTTCACGCCGCTGGATGCGGAACATCTGCAGCAGAACATCGACGAGCGTCACGAGCTTGCCGCGCTCGAAGCCAAGCTCAATCGCGGCAGCATCGGTAGCGCGCGCTACGCGTTGACGCTGCAGCCCGCGACGGACCAGCGCCCCGCTGCACTGCTGTCCACGCGCCGCCACATGGGCGAGGAACTGGTGCAGGTGCTGTCGCTGTCGGCATTCGAGAGTGGCGAACTGCGTCCGCTGCGCGAAGCTGCCGCGTTGCTGCATGGACTGGTGCGCGAGGGAGCGCAGGTCGTCCGCGGCAACAAGGCGCAGCCCGTGGCCACGTTCGCCGACGCGCAGGCGTGGCTGCTGGAAGAAGCCAAGAAAGGTCGCAGCATCCAGCGCTTCAAGGGCCTGGGCGAAATGAATCCCGAGCAGCTGTGGGACACCACGGTTAATCCGGATACGCGTCGCCTGCTCCAGGTCCGCATCGAAGATGCGGTCGCCGCCGACCAGATCTTCAGCACGCTGATGGGCGATGTCGTCGAGCCGCGCCGCGAATTCATCGAAGACAATGCGCTGAAGGTGTCCAACCTCGACGTCTGACGCTGCACGCATGAGCGAGGTTCGCCCCCTGCCCGACGCCACGGATACGACACCTGCTGCGCTGCCCCTGCGCAGCGTACTGCCGGCGTTCGTCCTCGACCTCGCGCTTGCTGTCACGCTGTCGTTCTCGACGCTGATGCTGGGCCTGTTCGGCTGGGCAGCCTGGCGGGGCATACAGCTGGCGCAACAGGCGGGCGGTGCGCCCGACGCGCAAGCCTTGCAGGCTCAACTCGGGACGCCACCGGTCCTTTTCCTGATCGTCATGACGCTGGTCAGCACTGGGGGAAGCGCCCTCGCGCTTTATTTCTGGCGCCGTCGCGCGACTCCGATCGAGCGACGCGAATCCACCTCCCGACTGGCCAAGCCCGCCACGTGGGGATGGGCGCTGGCGGCAGGCCTGGTGACATTCCTCTTCAGTTCGTTGATGAGTGCCGGTGGGCGCGCGCTGGGGCTGGATCTTGAACCCAGCAACCTGGACCTGATCAAGGAAGGGTTCGCCCGGTTCCCGGTCTTCCTGGCGCTGTTCGCGGTGGTCCTGGCGCCGCTGTACGAGGAACTGCTGTTCCGCCGAGTGCTGTTCGGACGGCTATGGCAGGCCGGGTGGCCGACGCTGGGCCTGGTCCTCAGCAGCCTCGCATTCGCGCTGGTCCACGAACTTCCAGGCCTCAACGGCAAACCCGCAGCCAGCACGCTGTTCCTGATCATGGTCTACGCCGGCATGGGCGGCATCTTCGCCTGGGTCTACCGCCGGACGGGCACCCTGTGGGCCGCCATCGCCGCCCACATCCTGAACAATGCGATAGCGCTGGCTGTCCTGCAGGTTTACGGCGGCGCCCAGGTCTAATGTGATTGACGAAAGTTTAAGACGCGCTTGCCCAGACTCTGGTGTCACGCAATGTCGCAGGGGGCGAGCATGAAACTCCGGATCCTCGGAACCGCCATGGTGCTGGGCCTGACCGCCTGTGCCACCACCACCTCGCCCACCGGGCGCACGCAGATGGTCGGCGGTGTGTCGCAGGCGCAGTTGGACCAGTTGGGCGCCCAGGCTTTCGCCGAGACCAAGGCGAAAGAAACCCTCAGCCGTGATGCGAAGCAGAACGCCTACGTCACCTGCGTCGTCAACGCCTTGGTGCGGCAGCTGCCGCCAGAGCAGCGTAGCGTGGCTTGGGAAACTGCGGTCTTTGCCGACAACGAACCCAACGCGTTTGCGCTGCCCGGCGGCAAGGTCGGCGTGAACACCGGCATCTTCACGGTTGCCAAGAATCAGGATCAGCTGGCCGCCGTGCTGGGACACGAAATTGGCCATGTGATTGCGCGACATCACGAAGAGCGCATCACGCGACAGATGGGCGCACAGACCGGCCTCGGCGTGCTGGGTGCCCTGGCAGGTGCCCGCTACGGTGAGGGTGCAGCCAACACCGTCAACCAACTGGGCGGCATGACGGCGCAAGCGGCGTTCCTGTTGCCGGGGTCGCGCACGCAAGAGAGCGAGGCCGATGTCGTCGGACAGCGGCTGATGGCGCAAGCCGGGTTCGATCCGCGCCAAGCCGTTGGCCTCTGGCAGAACATGATGGCCGCCAGCGGCGGACGTTCCCCGCAATGGCTGTCGACCCACCCGGATCCCGCGAATCGCATTCGCGAACTCGAACGTGACGCACCCTCCCTCGTACCCACCTACGAGGCGGCCAGGAAGGCCGGAAACGCACCGAAATGTGGCTGACACACGCCCGGGTATTGCTGCGAAGCAGCACCTGAAACGGTATCCGCCTTCCCTTGGTTTCTGTTAGTTTTGCCGGCCCCGCACGCAGACGGGACGAACGCGTCTCCTTCTGCATGGCCCCACGAGGTTTAAACATGAAGCACCGCATGCCCCGGAAAACCCTTCTCAGTCTGATGTTGCTGGCCGCGTTCGGCGGTGCCGTCGTCGCCGATGCGTCGGCGCAAGGCGCCCGCTCCGCAGACCGCAAGGGCGAGTCTCGCGGCAAGAGCCAGAAGCCTGAGGTGCGGTACCCGGACGCGACCCGCGAGGAACCCAAGACCAAGCCGTCCAGCAAGATGCAGGGCAAGCTCAGCAAGTTGTTCAAGGCTTATGAAAAGGACGACAACGACGCCGAAACGCTGACGCTGGCGAAGGAACTGCTGGCCGAACCTGCCGCCAACGAGTACGACAAGGCGATGGCCGCGCAGCTCGGCGCACAGGCGGCGTACAACATGGACGACACCGCGACCGCAAAGCAGCTGTTGCAGCAGGTCATCGATCTCAACGCGCTGGACAACAACGCGCACTACCAGTCAATGGTGATGCTGGCCCAGCTCCAGTTGCAGGACGACGAATTCGCCCCCGGGATGGCCAACTTGGACCGTTACCTGGCGGAGACCAAGTCCAACAAGCCGGAAGACCTCATCCAGAAGGGTCAGGCGCTCTACCAGATGGAGAAGTACGCCGAGGCTATCCCAGTGCTTGAACAGGCCATTGCTGCTACGCCCGAGCCGAAGGACAACTGGTATGGCCTGTTGCTGGCCTCGCTGATTAGTGCGGAGCGCCCGGCAGAAGCCGTGAAGATCGCCGAACAGATGGCGGCCAAGAACCCGTCCGACAAGAAGACCCAGATGAACCTGGTGGCCACCTACCAGCAGGCGGACCAGTTCGACAAGGCCGCTACGACGCTGGAAAAGCTGCGTGCCGCTGGCCAGCTCACCGACGAGAAAGAGTACCGTCAGCTCTACGTGACCTACGCCAACATGGACGGCAGAGAAAAGGATGTCATCTCGGTCGTCAATGAAGGACTGCAGAAGGGCGTCCTGAAGCCCGACTACCAGACCCAGCTGGCACTGGCGCAGGCCTACTATTACTCCGAGCAGATTCCGCAGGCCATCGAGGCTTGGCAGAAGGCCGCGCCGCTCTCCAAGGACGGCGAGACCTACCTAAACCTCGCACGGGTCCTGTGGCAGGAAGGCCGTATCCCGGAGGCCAAGACCGCCGCGCGTGCCGCGCTTGACAAGGGATTGAAGAAGCCGGAAGACGCAAAGAAGATCATCGCGCTCCCGTAACGTGATTCGTTGACACCGAAGGCCAAAAATCCATACGGATGATGGCACCGGAGCGTCGGATTGGTATAAGCTGGGGGTTCCGCCGGTAAAAACTACCGGCAGGACCCAGAATCAACGAGGCGCTCCGGCGCCCGTATCAACCTTGAGTTAATTGGCGCATGGCTGAACAACTGGTCATCAACAGGTACCGGGAGCAGGAAGAGGACAACAGCCTCAACTGGCCCCGTATCATCGGTATTGCCTTCGTGATCGCGTTGCACGCAGCGGCCCTGCTTGCGCTGCTGATCCCGGCGGTCGCTCCGCCGGCAGAGAAGGAGAAGGAGCGCCGTACATCGGTCGTCATCGTCGATGCTCCCCCGCCGCCTCCCCCGCCGCCGCCGCCGCCGCCGCCGCAGGATACGCCGCCGCCGCCGGTCAAGAACCTGGCGCCGCCGCGCACCACGCCGCTGCCGCCGCCGCCGGAAGCACCGCCCGTCGACATCGCCGAGCCGCGTCCGACCGACATCGTGACGCCGCCCTCGCCGCCGGCTCCCCCGGCAGCGGTCGCCGACATCGGCGCCAGCGTCGACATCTCGTCGAAGAACATGAACCCGCCCCGCTACCCGCCCGCTGCTGCGCGCGCAGGTATCGAAGGTACGGTCATCCTGATCATCGACGTCGACGCGAACGGCAACGTGACCAATGTGTCGGTGGAGAAGTCCAGCCGCAATCGCGATCTCGATCGCGCCGCGATGGACGCTGCACGCAAGTGGCGCTTCAACGCCTCCATCGTCAATGGCCAGAAGGCCGCAGGCCGCGTCCGCGTGCCGGTGGACTTCAACATGGGCGGCTGATGCCACTTGGCATCGATCGTTTTCAACGTAACCCGCAACACTCTCAATCAACACTTATATAAAGGTAAGCGTCATGCTGCAGGAAACCCTTTTCGCCGCCGCCGCCGGGGGCAACAACGCCGCGAATGCCCTGTCGCAGATGGGCTTCGAGCACATGATGAGCGAGATGGTCAGCAAGCCCGGCGAGTTCATCGTCTCCTGGGTCGTGCTGCTCACCCTGGTCATCATGTCGGCCATGTCCTGGTACTGGACCGTCATCAACGTGCTGCGTAGCACCCGCCTGAAGGGTCAGGCTGACCGCGTCACCAGCTCGTTCTGGGAAACCCCGAACGCGCAGGACGCCATCCGTCTGATGGAAGAGCAGCCGAAGAACGAGCCGTTCTCCAAGATCGCGCTCGACGCCGCCCAGGCAGCTGCCCACCACCAGCGTTCGGAAGGTTCGGGCGAAACCCTGAGCCGTTCGGAGTTCGTGGACCGCGCCCTGCGCCAGGCCGTGACCCGTGAGAGCACCAACCTGCAGGGCGGCATGACGCTGCTCGCCACCGTCGGTGCGACCGCGCCGTTCGTGGGTCTGCTGGGTACGGTGTGGGGTATCTACGGCGCCCTGATCCGCATCGGTGCGACCGGCCAGGCCTCGATCGACGCCGTCGCGGGCCCGGTGGGTGAAGCGCTGATCATGACCGCGATCGGTCTGTTCGTCGCCATCCCGGCCGTGTTCGCCTACAACTTCTTCAGCAAGACGAATGCGGCCGTCATCGCCAAGTTCGACACGTTCGCGCACGACCTGCACGACTTCTTCGCCACCGGCTCGCGCGTTCGCTGAGCCGGCGGTACAAGCAGTCAACGCAACGTTCTAGACGGAGCCCGTCATGGCTTTCAGTAGTGGTAATAGCGGTGGCCCGATGGCCGAGATCAACGTCACGCCCCTCGTGGACGTGATGTTGGTGCTGCTGATCATCTTCATCATCACGGCGCCGCTGATGTCGCACAAAGTGAAGATCGATCTGCCGGAGACGGTCCAGATCGCGAAGGAAGAGGACGACGGTCCGAAAACCCCGCCGATCACCATCTCCGTCAAGGAGAACGGTGACCTGTACTGGGGCGATGAGCCGGTCAGCAAGGAAATCCTTGAGTCGCGCCTGTCCAGTACGGCCCAGCTGTCGCCGCAGCCGAAGCTCAACCTGCGCGGCGACAAGACGACCAAGATGGGCGTCATCGCGGAAGTCACCAAGATCGCGCAGGGTCAGGGCATGCTGGACATTGGCTACGTGGCCACGAAAGAGAAGGGGCAGTAAGCCATGGCATTCAGCAGTGGTGGTAGCAAAGGCCCCATGGCCGACATCAACGTCACGCCCCTCGTGGACGTGATGCTGGTGCTCCTGATCATCTTCATCGTGACCGCCCCGATCATGACGTACCCGATCGAGGTCGCCCTGCCGCAGCGTGTGATCAACCCGCCGCCGCAGATCAAGGAACCGCCGCCGCCGATCGAGTTGAAGATCAACGCCGACGGCACGGTTTACTGGAACAACAGTCCGGTGAACGTTGCGGATCTGCAGGAAAGGATGGAAAACGAAGTTCGCCGCGATCCGACCAACCAGCCGGAACTGCGCATCGACGCGAACTCGGAAGCGCATTACGACGTGATGGCCAAGGTCCTGGCAGCCGCCAAGAACGCGCAGATGTTGAAGATCGGTTTCGTGCAGTAAACCTGACGCGCAACACCCCATTGAACGCCGCCCACCCGGGCGGCGTTTTTCTTTGGGCGTTCGCCACCCCTTGCGGTGCGGTGGGTAACGGGCGTAGCGTCGGAATCACGGTTCCGACAGAAGGAGGTGTGCCATGGCGTTCTCCGTTTCCGCAAGCCGTTCCGAACTGGCCGAGATCAACATCACCCCGCTGGTGGACGTGATGCTGGTCCTTCTGGTGATCTTCATGGTCACCGCGCCGATGCTGTCACGCCCGATCGACGCGATGCTGCCTCAGCCCGTCCCGGTAAAGCCGGTCGATCCCCCGAATGACCTGGTGCTCAAGGTCGGGTTGGCGGGTGCCTATACCCTGGACGATCGCGCCGTGACGTTGTCCGAATTGCGTCTGCGGCTCGAGGATGCGCGCGTCTCCGATCCCCGCACGGTGCTGCAGGTCGAAGCCGCGGAAGGTGCCGATTACCAGCAGTTAGTCAGTGCGCTGGCCCAGGCCGAGGCCAGTGGCCTTGGCAACATCGTGATGAGGAACTGACCGCTTCGCGGGGCGGGGCTGTTTTCAGCCCCGGCCTTCGGTCGGTGGCACTGCAAGAATATCCAGATAGCGTCCGATGGTGCTTTCCAGGCCGGCGTAAAGCGCCTCGCCGATCAATGCGTGGCCGATGGAGACTTCGAGCACATCGGGCACGGTGCTCAAAAACAGGCCCAGGTTGTCCTGGCTGAGATCGTGCCCCGCGTTGACGCCCAGGCCAAGCGCCTGGGCTTCCCGTGCGGTCTGGACGCAAAGAGCAAGCGCTTCGGAAGCTTCGCCATGCGCGGCGGCTTCCGCGAACGGTCCCGTGTAGACCTCGATGCGGTCCGCCCCGATGCGCACCGCGTTCTCCAGCCCTTCGCAGCCGGCGTCCACGAACAGGCTGACCCGGCATCCCATCGCCTTGAGCGCGGCTACGAGTGGCTGCAGGCGATCGGTGTCGCGGGAGAAGTCGAAGCCGTGGTCGGACGTGATCTGTCCGTCGCCGTCCGGCACCAGGGTCGCCTGTGCCGGTCGCACCTCGTCGCATAGCGCCAGGAAGCCGGGGTAGTCTCCTCGCGGCGGAGCGAACGGATTGCCTTCCACGTTGAGTTCGACGCCGTTCGCGCGCGTCAGCCGGGACAACGCACGGACATCATCGGGACGGATGTGGCGCTGGTCAGGGCGCGGATGCACGGTGATGCCGTGCGCACCCGCAGCCAGGCAGGCCGTCGCCGCACGTACCACGTCCGGCTCGGCGCCACCCCGGGAATTCCTCAGTACCGCGACCTTGTTGACGTTGACGCTGAGCAGGGTCACGGGGTCGGTGGCTCCGACGGGGGCGGGGCGTTGCGCCGCGCCTCGGCCAGCTCACGCAGTCGGCGGAGTTCGGCCGGGTCGATCATCATCGACGGGTCGCGGCTCATTTCGCCCAGCCGGCGCGAGGCACGCGCCATGAACCACGCCACGAACAGGCCCAGCGCCGCCAGCAGCAGGACGACCATCAGACCAGTCGAGGTCGTGCGCACGGCCATGAACATGCAGCCGATCGCCATCAACAGGAAAAGCCAGTGCATCGTCCACCCCCGGGCTCGGTGGCCGCATCTTACCGCTTCCGTCCCGCCTCAAAAACGGGCGTGCTTCACAGCAACGGCGACATCAGCCGCGCGAGCGCCTCGGGCAGCCGGTGCCGCCACAGCGAGCGTTGACGCTGGAGCTTCACAGGTTCGCTGGCGGCGATCTCGCCTTCCAGCCACTGCGCGAGCGTGCCGGCGACGCCGCGATCGCGGAACATCATCGAAATCTCGAAGTTCAGCCGGAAGCTGCGATGGTCGAAGTTGGCGCTGCCGATGATCGCCAGCGCGTCGTCGCACAGCAGTGCCTTGCTGTGCATCATCCGCGGCCCGTACTCGTACACCTTCACCCCTGCGGCCAGCAACTCATCGAAGTACGAGCGCGCCGCCAGCGTCACCAACCGCGAGTCGCTGACCTTGGGCACCACCAGGCGGACGTCGAGTCCGCCGAGCGCGGCCGACGTCAGCGCCATCCGCGCCGCCTCGCCGGGCACGAAGTAGGGCGTCACCAGCCATACCCGCTGCTTCGCCTCGTGGATCGCCGCCACCTTGGCGCGATGGATCGGTTCCCAGCCCGAGTCCGGGCCCGAGATGAGCGCCTGCACGGCGATACCGCCGCGCACACTGGCATCGTTGGCACTCCACAGTCGCGTGCCCTGGAAGTCCTTGCGCTGCTGGCCGGTCGCGTACACCCAGTCCTCGACAAACACCTGCTGGATGCTGCGCACGATCTCGCCTTCCAGCCGCAGGTGAAGATCGCGGTAGGCATCCTCGCGCAGGGACTCGTCTTCCTCGTCGGTGACGTTGATGCCACCGGTGAAGGCGATGCGTCCGTCGACCACCACGATCTTGCGATGCGTGCGCAGGTTGAGCCAGGGCCGGGTGAAGGGACGGAACCGCGTGGGGTGGAACCACGCGTACTCGCCACCGGCCGCGACCAGTGCATCCAACGCGCGTTTCTTCAACCGGTTGGAGCCCACCGCATCCAGCAACAGCCGTACCTTCACGCCTTCGCGGGCCTTCACCGCCAGCGCATCGAGGATGCGCTGACCCGTGCGGTCGCCATTGAAGATGTAGTACTCCAGGTGGATGTGGTTCTCCGCGATGGCGATCGCATCGAGGATGGCTTGGTAGGTGGCGCAGCCATCGATCAGCTGCTGCACGGACGTTGCCGACGAAGGCGGCAGCCCGGTGGTCTTCTGCGCGAGCATTGGCAACTCGGCGCTCTTGCCATCCGCAGGTGCGAAAACCTCATAGCTCTCCACGCCCGCGCGCGAGCGGGTGCGTCGCAGCTGGTGCCGCTTGATGCGCTGCGGGCCAAGCAGGAAGTAGATCAGGTAACCCACGTAGGGCAGCAGCGCCAGCGACAGCAGCCAGCTGAGCGTGGCAACCGGCTCGCGCTTCTGCAGGACGATCCAGGCGCACAGCGGCACCAGGTACAGCAGCCATGCCAGCGTCACCCACCATTTGAGGTGGGGAAGCGAGGAAAAGAAGTCGCCCAAGGCGCCAAGCATGTCGTGCATGGGACGATTCTATGCGGTGTCGCGTTACATGCGACGACGTCGGCGTAAGCTCCCGGCATGACAACGCGCGGCCGACCGGGCATCAAGGGACGGGGTTCCACCGGATACCTGCCGGGGCGGTTCGCCGTGACCACACCGGATGCGGTCGACGATGGCTGGCACGAGGCCGATACCGAAGGCGACATCACCTCGTCACCGCGCACCGAGATCATCGAGGAGGTCGCGCGCAGCGTCATCACCCGCAACCAGTCCCCGGACATCCCGTTCGACCAGTCGCTGAATCCTTACCGGGGTTGCGAGCACGGGTGTTCGTACTGTTTCGCCCGTCCTTCGCACGCCTACCTCGACCTGTCGCCGGGACTGGACTTCGAGACGAAGATCTTCGCCAAGACCAACGCCGCCGAGGTGCTGCGGCGCGAGCTGTCGAAGCGGGGCTACGAACCGAAACCGATCTCGCTGGGCATCAACACCGACGCCTACCAGCCGACCGAACGCAGGCTGCAGCTGACACGCCGGATCATCGAGGTGCTGGCCGAGACGAAGCATCCGTTCTCGCTGATCACCAAGAACGCGCTGATCGAGCGCGACATGGATCTGCTGGCGCCCATGGCGCGGGAGAACCTGGTGCATGTCTACTTCTCCATCACCACGCTGGACAACGGCCTGTCTTCGCGACTGGAGCCACGCGCCTCGGCGCCGCACAGTCGCCTGCGGGCGGTGAAGCGCCTCGGCGAGGCCGGCATACCGGTGGGCGTGATGTTCGCGCCTGTCATTCCGTGGGTGAACGACCACGAGCTGGAAGCGGTACTCGACGCGGCGCGGGACGCCGGCGCCACCGCGGCCGGCTACGTGCTGCTGCGGCTGCCGCATGAAGTCGCGCCGCTGTTCCGCGACTGGTTGCAGACGCACCTGCCGGATCGCGCGGCGCACGTGATGAGCACGATCCAGCAGCTGCGCGGGGGCAAGGATTACGACAGCCGCTTCGGCAGGCGGCTCCGTGGCGAGGGCGTGTACGCGGACCTGCTGGCGCGACGCTTCGCGCTGGCCTTGAAGCGCGCCGGCTTCGAGGGGCGCCGTCATCCGCCGTTCGATTGCACGCGCTTCGTGCCGCCGCGTGCGTCTTCGCCCCAGGGCGAGTTGTTCTGACCTGCATTGCGCTGCGACGATCGGTCACATCGAAGGAAGCGCGTGCCTGCGGAGAATGCAGGCTTCCCTCCGCGTGCGCACACGATGATCCAGTCGCTCTACCTCGCCGGTCCCGACATCTTCCGCCCCGATGCCGTGGCGCACGGCGAACGGTTGAAGGCGCTGTGCGCGCGCTACGGCTTCGAAGGTCTGTTTCCGCTGGATGCCCAGGTGGCCGGGCATGCCACCGGTGACCGGCTCGAGACGGCGCGCTGGATCTATCGCGCGGACCTCGGCCTGCTCGATGCCGCCGACGCGGTGCTGGCCAACCTCGACTTCTTCCGTGGTGCCGAGCCGGACAGCGGTACGTGCTTCGAAGTCGGTTACGCGATCGCCCGCGGCAAGCCGGTGTACGGGTACGTGCCCGAAGGCGGCAGTCTGGCCGACCGCATCCGTCAGCGGTGTCCACAGTACCTTGGCAAGGCCGACGGTCTCGATGCCGGCGGATGGGAACTGGAGGAGTTCGGCCTGCCGCTCAACCTGATGCTGGCCGTGCCCAGCGTGATCGTCGTGGGTGATGCGGAGACCGCCCTGCGACGCCTGCGCGCCGACGTGGACGCGCAGCGGCGGGCAAGTCTGTCAGCGGCCGCCGTATAACCGCTCGGCGCGCTGGAACAACACCCAGCTGGTCGCGATGTACTTGTCGCCGTGCAGCGGCCGGTTGCCGCGATGGGTGTGGGTGAACGCCGTCGGCGCGATCAGCAGGCTGCCGGTGCGCGGCACGATCTTGCGCTGCTGGTGGAAGAACTCCGTTTCGCCGGCGCCGAAGCCATCGTTGAGATAGATCGTCCACAGCACGTGGCGGTGCAGGGTCTCCGCATCCGGCGCCTTCGGGAACAGCTCGCAATGCCAGTACGGATAGCCACCCTCGCCCGCCGTGTATCGCTGCAGGTTGATCTTGCCCGGCACGAAGACCTTCATCACCAGCTTCATCAGCGCGGCATCGTCCATGCCGGCGACATCGTCGTAGCGCAGGCGGTGCAGCACGCCCTCCGCATCCGGCTGCTGCAGCATCAGCGGTGCGATCAGGCTGAAGGGATAGGTGCGCAGGTACTGCTGCAGGCCGGTGAGTACGGCCAGGTTGAGGCGCTGTTCCACGTCGCGCCATTCGGCGACACCGCTGATGCTGATGTCGCGGCTGTGCTTGAGTTCGGGGTAGTGTCCGCCGCCGACGTGTCCAGGCTGGTCCTGCCCGCTGCCGTCGAAGCGCGCGACGATGGCGCGACAGGTCTCCGCGTCCAGCGCGTCGGGGTAGACCTCGATGAAGTCGTTGCTCATGCGGGCATGCAATCCATCAGGAGGATCCGTCGCCGGTCGACGGGCCGGCATCCTTGCGGCACGCCTCGAGGATCCGCGGTTCCAGCGTCTTCTCCAGCGTGCCTCGCTGGTCTGCAAGCGCCAGCGTGTCGAACACCGCGATCTGCGCTTCCGGGCGTTCGATGCTGATTTCGGCGTAGGCCTTCAGCGCGCTGCGCACACCCGCAACCTGCGGCGCGACCACATCGGCGCGCTGTTCGGGATGGGTGATCTGCCAGGCGGCATTGCCGTACAGCATCTGCATGAAGAGCAGGCCGTCGTAGTGCGACTCCACTTCCAGCTTCGGCTCGAGGAAACGGCACACGGTGACCACCAGATCCGGTGTCCGGACGGCCCACTCCAGCAGCCAGGCGCGCATCGGTTTCGCATCCGGGTCGAGCGGAAACCGTTCCAGGTGGCGCGTCAGCCGGACGAACTTCGCCTGGTCGGTCTCGGCGGGTGCTTGCGCCGTGGCCATGCCGGGCAGGCAGGCCAGCACGATGATCGCCCACAGGGTTTGCGCTCGCGTCACCCGGCTCTCCCGGCGGAGGGACATCTCCGCATCCGCGTCGATTCTAGCCGCGTCCGGTCACGCCGCTGCGGTGTCGTGCGCCCGGTGGTAGCCAACCGCGGCCTCGACTTCCTTCTTCGAGCCCAGGAACACCGGCACGCGCTGGTGCAGCTGGGTCGGGCGCAGCGACAGGATGTCCTCGCGGCCGGTGCTGGCGGCGCCGCCGGCCTGTTCGACCAGCATGCCCATCGGGTTGGCTTCGTACATCAGGCGCAGCTTGCCCGCCTTGCCCGGATCCTTGCGGTCCCACGGATAGATGAAGATCCCGCCGCGGGTCAGGATGCGATGCACGTCGGCGACCATGCTGGCGATCCAGCGCATGTTGAAGTCCTTGCCGCGCGGACCTTCCTTGCCGGCCAGCAGGTCGTCGACGTAGCCCTGCATCGGCGCTTCCCAGTGGCGCTGGTTCGACATGTTGATGGCGAACTCCTTCGTCTCTTCCGGAATCCGCATGTCGCGCTGGGTCAGCACGAAGGCGCCCTGCTCGCGGTCCAGCGTGAACGCGTGCGTGCCGTTGCCGGTGGTCAGCACCAGCATCGTGCTGGGGCCGTAGATGCAGTAGCCGGCGGCGACCTGTTCGCGACCCGGCTGCAGGAAGTGCTCGTCGCCGGGCTTCGTCACACCGTCCGGGCAACGCAGCACCGAGAAGATGGTGCCGACCGAGACGTTGACGTCGATGTTGGAGCTGCCGTCCAGCGGATCGAACAGCAGCAGGAAGCCGCCGCGCGGATAGGCATCCGGGATCGGCTGGCTGTGGTCCATTTCCTCCGAGGCGCAGGCGGCCAGGTGGCCACCCCAGGCATTGGCTTCCAGCAGGATGTCGTTGCTCAGCACATCCAGCTTCTTCTGCGCCTCGCCCTGCACGTTGCCGGTGCCGGCGTCGCCCAGCACGCCGCCCAGTGCGCCCTTGCTGACCGCGATCGAGATGCTGGTGCAGGCGCGGGCCACCACCGCGATCAGCTGGCGCAGGTCGGCGCTGATGCGGCCGGCACGCTGTTCTTCGATCAGGTAGCGGCTCAGCGAGACGGCGGACGGAGCGGGAGCGGGCATGATGGGGTCCACGGCGAAGGTGGCGCGCATTGTCCGGGTTAATGAGACCAATGCAAGACCATTCGCTATGCTCGCGGACCGGATAAGGAAGGATCGGATGGACGAAGCGACCCCGCAGACCTGGCTGGCCCTGTCCTCGGCGCTCGGGCTCGGCCTGCTGATCGGGCTGGTGCGCGAACGTAGCGGCGGGCGCGGCCACAAGATCGCCGGCCTGCGCACGCATGCGCTGGTGGCGCTGGGCGCAGCGGTGGCCGCCTCGCTCGGCCAGCCGGTGCTGCTGGTCGGCCTGGGCATCACCGGCGTGCTGGCGGCGATGGCCTACCGGGCGACCCACCGGGACGACCCCGGCCTGACCAGCGAGGTGACGCTGGTGGTGACGTTCCTGCTCGGCGCCATGGCGATGCGTACGCCGGCACTGGCAACGGGGCTGGCGGTCGTCGTCGCCGTGCTGCTGTACGCCAAGCAGCCGCTGCACGAACTGACCCGCGAAACCTTCAGCGAGCGCGAGGTCTTCGACGGCCTGCTGCTGCTGGCCTCCGCGCTGGTGATCCTGCCGATCCTGCCGGACCGCGCCATCGGTCCGTTCGAGGCGATCAACCTGGCCACGATCTGGAAGCTGGTTGTGCTGGTGATGGCGGTCAGCGCGCTGGGCCACATCGTGCTCCGCCTGGTCGGCAATCGTTGGGGGCTGGCGGCGGCGGGTTTCTTCGCCGGCTATGTGTCGTCGACGGCGGCGACGATCGGGTTCGGCCAGCGGGCGAAGGAAACACCGGCGCTACTGCGTTCTGCCGTCGCCGCGGCGTTGCTGTCCAATCTCGCTTCGCTGACGTTGTGCGTGCCGATCCTGTGGGCGGTATCGCCGCCGCTGGTGCGTGACCTGCTGCCGGAGCTGTGCGCGATCGGTGCGGTGTTGTTGGCGGGCGGACTGGTGGGACTGCGCGCGGGTCGCGATGAGACGGTGAAACCACCGACGTCCGAAAGCCGCATGTTCCGCTTCGGCCAGGCGCTGGGCTTCGCGCTGCTGGTCGCCGTGCTGACGTTCGTCGCGGCGGCGCTGGCCGCATGGATCGGGCCGCGCGGTGCGATGGCGGCGGCCGCGTTGTCCGCGGCGGCGGAACTGCATGCGGCAGTGGCGACGCTGGCCAACCAGTTCGCGCGTGGTGGGCTTGAAGCGTCAGAGGCACGCTGGTGGATGCTGGCGCTGCTGTCGGCCAGCCTGATCGCCAAGTCCGTCATTGCCTGGGTCAGCGGCGGCGCGGCCTATGGGCTGCGCGTATCGGCGGGCCTGCTGATCGCGCTCGCCGCCGGTGCGGCGATGGTGTGGGTGTTCTGACGCGCCCGTGATGCCAGGTGTGGGAGCGACGTCAGTCGCGATGGACGGTCAGTAGAAAAGCATCGCGACTGACGTCGCTCCCACAGGAAGCAGGGTCGGCGTCCTTCAGATGATCCTCAGCGTGATCGCCTTCAGCACGGCGCGGGTGCGGTCGCGCGTTCCCAGTTTGTCTAGGATGGTGGAGACGTAGTTCTTCACCGTGCCTTCGGCGAGGAACAGCGTGCGCGCGATTTCCTTGTTCGAGTAGCCGCCGGCCAGCAGGCGCAGGATCGCGACCTCGCGTTCGCTGAAGGTGTCGGTGGGCGGCGCTTCGTCGCGGAAACGGAAGCGCGCACGCACGGGATCGGTGCTCACCGGCTGCAGCAGCGTCTCGCCAGCGGCCACGCGCTGGATGGCGTCGTGCAGGTCTTCCGGTGCGGCGTCCTTCAGCAGGAAGCCTTGGGCGCCGGCATCGGTGGCGCGCAGCAGCAGGTCGCTGTCGTCGAAGGTGGTCAGCAGCAGGAACGGCGTGCGATCACCGCGCTCGCGCAGCTGGATCAGCGCGTCGATACCATCCACGCCCGGCATGCGGATGTCGCTGAGCACCACGTCCACCGGTTGCGACTCCAGCTTCGCCAGCAGGTCGGCGCCGTCGTCGGCTTCGAACACCACCTCCACCTGTTGCGCTTTCAGCAGGGCGCGCAGGCCCGCGCGGACCAGCGCCTGGTCGTCGGCCAGGGCGACGCGGACGCTCATGCGGGCAACCTCACGTCCATGCGCAGGCCACCGGTGGCGCTGCTGCCGAGCTGCACGTCACCGCCCAAGGCGGCCACGCGCTCACGGATGCCCGACAGGCCGTTGCCCTCGCGCACGCGGCCCTTGAGGCGGCCATCGTCTTCGATCTGCAGGTGCATGCCTGCGTCCTCCTTCTTCAATGACACGGTCAGTGTTTCCGCACTGGCATGGCGGGCTGCGTTCGTCAGGCACTCCTGGACGATCCGCAGCAGCGACTCGGCAACCGCGGGATCGTCGACCTTCACGCCGTCCTCGATGCGCAGGTCCAGCGCCGGTCGCGGCAGCGGCGCGGCCAGAGCGCGAATCGCCGTCTGAAGATCGAGTCCGCGCGAATCGCGCATGGCCTGCACCACGCTGCGGATGTCGTCGAGCAGCTCGGTCGAAAGCTGCTGCGCAATGCGGATTTCCTCGCGTGCCGCCAGTGCCGGATCGCTGGCCAGGGCGCGCAGGTTGAGCTTCATCGCGGTCAGCTTGTGGCCGGCGACGTCATGCAGCTCGCGCGCCACGCGCAGGCGCTCGGCATCGCGCGCGCTGTCGGCCAGCAGAGCGCGCGTCGCAAGCAGGTCCGCGTTAACGCGGGCGAGCGTGTCGCGCGAGTCCTCGGCGCGCCGCGCGTAGTGCACGCACAGTCCCGCGAGCGACTGGAAGCCGAGGTTGATCAGCACCATCGTGAACGGTGCACCGAACTCGTGGTGCACCATCATCAGGTAGAAGCCGAGGTTCAACAGCGCGGTCGCACCGATCAGCCATCGCGGCGACAGGATGTTCGTGGCGCAGGCGACCCAGACGACCAGCAGCACCTGCGCCGTACCGATGCGCGGCGTCAGCCATCCGAGCAGCAGCGCGAGGCCGGCCATCGCGACCAGGGCCAACTGCCGGGGGCGCTCCCACGTCTCTGGCGCCAGCGCGAACAGAAGGAATCCCAGTGCATACGCGGCCAGCGCCGCCGCGGCCGCCGGCAGCACGTCGGGTGGCAGGAAGCGCAGGCCCAGCGCCACGGCGGCCAGGGTGAAGACGCCTGCCAGCGTCATGGGTTCGCGAAGTCGGGTCAGGGACGTCCACATGCGCCCATGCTGTCGCCTGCTCTTTGGCGACGCAATGGCTTTACCGCAAGTGGTGACTTCCGGCAGGTCAGGGGGCGTTCGTCAGAACGCGTCGCCGGGCACGCGCACCGCGCCTTCCATCAGCACGCGCGCGCTGCGGCTCATCACCGCCTTGGTCACGGCCCACTTGCCGTCGACCTGCTTGACGTCCGCGCCGACGCGCAGCGTGCCGGACGGATGGCCGAACACCAGCACGTCGCGTGTGCCGCCACCGGCCGCCGCGTTGACCAGCGTGCCGGGTACGGCCGCGGCGGTCGCGATGGCGACCGAGGCGGTGCCCATCATGGCGTGGTGCAGCTTGCCCATCGACATGGCGCGTGCGAGCAGGTCGATGTCGCTGGCCTGCACCGGCTTGCCGCTGGACGACACGTAGTCCCTCGGTGGCGCGACGAACGCGACTTTCGGCGTCAACGGACGCTTCGCCGCTGCTTCCACGCTGTCGACCAGGCCCATACGGACCGCACCATGCGCGCGGATGGCTTCCAGCTTCGCCAGCGCAGCCTTGTCCTCGTTGATCGCACCCTGCAGCTCGGTGCCGTCGTAACCCAGCGCCGCGGCCTCGACGAACACCACCGGCACGCCGGCATTGATCATCGTGGCCTTGAATACACCTACGCCCGGCACGTCGAGATCGTCGACCAGATGGCCGGTCGGGAACATCGCGCCGTCCCCCTCGCCTTCGCCCTCGTCGGCCGGATCGATGAATTCGAGCTGCACTTCCGCGGCGGGGAACGTCACGCCGTCCAGCTCGAAGTCGCCGGTTTCCTGCACTTCCCCGTTCGTCACCTGCACGTGCGCGACGATGGTCTTGTGGATGTTGGCCTGCCAGATGCGGACGGTGACGACGCCGTTGTCGGGAATGCGCGCGGCATCGATGAAGCCATTGGCGATCGCGAACGGACCGACGGCCGACGACAGGTTGCCGCAGTTGCCGCTCCAGTCGATGAAAGACTCGTTGATCGGCACCTGCCCGTACAGGTAGTCGACGTCATGGCCGGGCTGTGTGCTGGCCGAAATGATCACCACCTTGCTGGTGCTCGACGTCGCTCCGCCCATGCCATCGGTGTGCTTGCCATACGGATCAGGCGAGCCGATGACGCGGCTCAGCAGCGCATCGCGCACCGGCCCTGGCGCCTGCGCGCGTTCGGGCAGGTCCTGCAAACGGAAAAACACGCCTTTCGACGTGCCGCCGCGCATGTAGGTGGCGGGGATGCGGATCTGGGGGGCGTGGGACATGGGCGCGCTCGACTAGGTTTGCGTTTCTCCCCTCTCCCCTTGCGGGAGAGGGGTCGGGGGAGAGGGCGCTCTTTCACGCAGCGCCTGCCAAATAGACTCCAGCACCACATCGGTATGCAGGAGTATCTCGTTGTTCCAGAACCGCAGTACGCGGAATCCCTGTTGCGTCAGCCAGGGATCACGCCCGGTGTCGCCGTGAGATCCATTGTGCTGCCCGCCATCGGCTTCGACGATCAACCGTGCACCGAAATGCACGAAATCGACGATGTAAGGTCCAATCGGTTGCTGACGGCGGAACTTCTCGCCATCCAGGCGATGCGCCCGCAATTGGTTCCAAAGCCGATGTTCTGCATCGGTCATGTTGCGACGAAGTTGTTTCGCGAACGTTCGTGATTCCATGGCGCCCCCTCTCCCCAACCCCTCTCCCGCAAGGGGAGAGGGGCTCGCAACATCCATGTGCAGAGAGAGGAGCATATACATCGTCAGGCCCCGTCCGGAATCTCCGGCTCCACCAGCTTCGCCAGCATCTCCAGCGATTCCTGCCAGCCCTGGTAACAGAAGTCGACCGGGATCGCGGCGGGAATGCCTTCCTGCACGACATTGAGCTCGGTGCCGGCGATGCTCGGCTTCAGCGTCACCGTCACCTGCATCTGGCCCGGCAGGCCGGGGTTGTCGAACTGGTCCGTGTAGCGCAGCAGCTCGTTCTCCACCAGCTCCACGTAGGTGCCGCCGAAGGAGTGGCTGGAACCGGTGCCGAAGTTGGTGAACGACATCGTGTAGCCGCCACCCACGCGAGCATCCATCGAATGGACCTTGCCCGTGAACCCGTGCGGCGGCAGCCACTTCACCATCGCATCCGGATCGAGGAACGCGCGGTAGACGCGCGACGGCGGCGCGCGCAGCACGCGGTGCAGGCGGACGGTGCCGGGGGTGGCGTTGTCGGACATGATCGGACTCCTGTGCGTTGGGTGTACCGAGTCGACGAACGGGTCAGGCCGCTTTCGACGCGTCGAGGAAATCCTGCGCGAACCGCTGCAGCACCCCACCCGCCTCGTAGATCGACACTTCCTCATCCGAATCCAGCCGGCAGGTCACCGGTACCTGCACGGTCTCGCCGTTGGCGCGGTGGATCACCAGCGTCAGGTCGGCACGTGGCCTGCGCTCGCCGACCACGTCGAAGGTCTCCGTGCCGTCGATGCCGTAGGTCTTGCGGGTCTCCCCCGGCTTGAACTCCAGCGGCAGCACGCCCATGCCGATCAGGTTGGTGCGGTGGATGCGCTCGAAGCCCTCGGCGACGATGGCTTCCACGCCCGCCAGCCGCACGCCCTTCGCCGCCCAGTCGCGCGAACTACCCTGACCGTAGTCGGCGCCGGCGATGATCACCAGGGGCTGCTTGCGGTCCATGTAGGTCTCGATGGCTTCCCACATGCGCACCACCTGCCCGTCCGGCTCGATGCGGGCCAGCGAACCCTTCTTCACTTCGCCGCCGACCACTGCCATCTCGTTGACCAGCTGCGGATTGGCGAAGGTCGCGCGCTGCGCGGTCAGGTGGTCGCCGCGATGCGTGGCGTAGGAATTGAAGTCCTCCTCCGGCAGGCCCATCTTCGCCAGGTATTCGCCGGCCGCGCTGGACGCGAGGATCGCGTTCGACGGCGACAGGTGGTCGGTGGTGATGTTGTCGCCCAGCACCGCCAGCGGGCGCATGCCGCGCAGCGTGCGCGCGCCTGCCAGTGCGCCTTCCCAGTACGGCGGGCGGCGGATGTAGGTGCTCTGCGGGCGCCAGGCGTACAGCGGATCGACCTTGCCGCCGTGCTCGACGCGCACGTTGAACATCGGTTCGTAGACCTTGCGGAACTGCGCCGGCTTCACGCTCGCCTTGACGATGGCGTCGATCTCCTCATCGCTGGGCCAGATGTCCTTCAGCGTGATCGGGTTGCCGTCGGCATCTATGCCCAGCGCGTCCTTCTCGATATCGAAACGCACGGTACCGGCAATGGCGTAGGCGATCACCAGCGGCGGCGAAGCAAGGAAGGCCTGCTTCGCATACGGATGGATGCGGCCGTCGAAGTTGCGGTTACCCGACAGCACGGCCGTCGCATACAGGTCGCGGTCGATGATTTCCTGCTGGATTTTCGGGTCCAGCGCGCCGCTCATGCCGTTGCAGGTGGTGCAGGCGAAGGCGACGATGCCGAAACCGAGCTGCTCCAGGTCGGGCAGCAGGCCGGACTCTTCCAGGTACAGCTGCACGGCCTTGGAGCCCGGTGCCAGCGACGACTTCACCCATGGCTTGCGCACCAGGCCCTTCGCGTTCGCGTTGCGCGCGAGCAGCGCGGCGGCGATCACGTTGCGCGGATTGCTGGTGTTGGTGCACGAGGTGATCGCGGCGATGATCACCGCGCCATCGGGCATCAAACCCTGCGCTTCCTCTCCCCTGCCCGCCTGCAGCTTGGCTTCGTCGGCGATGCCGCGCTCGGCCAGCGCGCTGGTCGGCAAGCGCTTGTGCGGGTTCGACGGGCCAGCCATGTTGCGCACGACGGTGGACAAGTCGAACTGCAGCGTGCGCTCGTATTGCGCGGTCTTCAGATCGTCGGCCCACAGACCGGCGGTCTTTGCGTAGGTTTCGACCAGCGCGACCTGCTCGTCGCTGCGACCGGTCAGGCGCAGATAGTCCAGCGTGTTGTCGTCGATGAAGAACATCGCCGCGGTCGCGCCGTACTCGGGCGCCATGTTGGAAATCGTCGCGCGGTCGCCGATGGTCAGCGCCGCGGCGCCTTCGCCACGGAACTCCAGGTACGCGCCGACGACTTTCGATTGGCGCAGGAATTCGGTCAGTGCCAGCACCACGTCGGTTGCAGTGATGCCGGGCTGCGGCCTGCCACTGAGTTCGACGCCGACGATGTCCGGCGTGCGCATCCACGAAGCGCGGCCGAGCATGACGTTTTCCGCTTCCAGTCCACCGACGCCGATCGCGATGACACCCAGCGCATCGACATGCGGTGTGTGGCTGTCGGTACCGACGCAGGTGTCGGGAAACGCGACGCCGTCCTGGATGTAGACCACTGGCGACATCTTCTCCAGGTTGATCTGGTGCATGATCCCGTTGCCCGGCAGAATCACGTCGACGTTCTTGAACGCGAGCTTGGTCCAGTCGATGAAGTGGAACCGGTCCTCGTTGCGGCGGTCCTCGATGGCGCGGTTCTTCGCGAACGCATCCGGGTCGTAGCCGCCGCACTCCACCGCCAACGAGTGGTCGACGATCAGCTGCACCGGCACCACCGGGTTCACCTGCGCCGGATCGCCGCCCATGTCGGCGATGGCATCGCGCAGGCCGGCCAGGTCGACCAGTGCGGTCTGGCCGAGGATGTCGTGGCAGACCACGCGCACCGGGAACCACGGGAAATCCAGGTCGCGGCGGCGCTCGATGAGCTGGCGCAGGTAGTCGTCGCGGCGCGCGGGATCGGCGCGGCGGACGATGTTCTCGGCGTGGACGCGCGCGGTGTACGGCAGCGCGGCCCAGGCGCCGGCCTGCAGCGCATCGACGGCGGCGCGCGCGTCGTAATAGTCGAGCTTCGTGCCCGGGAGCGAGGTGCGGTAATCGGTATTCATGGCGTGCCGTCAGCTGTGAACGAGGCGCGCGTGGCGCAAGCCCGGCGCGTGGTCACTATGCTACCGGAGCCCCTGCCCGCCCACGTGCAGCGAAGACCCGCCGTCGGAAAGAAATCGCCGATGCGTTGACGGAAACCATCAACCTACAGGGTCATTCGAAGACCAGCACGCCCTTCATCATGTTCCAGTGGCCGGGGAAGCTGCAGAAGAAGGTGTAGTCGCCGCCCTTGCGCAGACGGGACGTCGGGAACACCACCTCGGTCGTCTGTCCGCCGCCGATCACCGGCGTATGCGCGATCACGCGGGCATCGTTGCGCGGGACATAGGCATCGGCCAGTTTCATGCGACCGCCGGCCAGTCCCACCTCGCGGTGATGGCGCGTTTCCGTCAGCACCCAGTTGTGCCCCATCGCCTGCGCCGGCATGCGGCCCACGTGCTTCAACACCACGCGCAGCTGCGCGCAATCGCCGGGCACGCGGATGGTTTTCAGGTTGAAGGTCATCATGTCCGTCGCCTCGATCGTCACCGCGCAGTTGCGGGCGAAAGCGGCGTTGGAGAGGGACAGCAGCGCGCAGAGCGCAATCAATGGAAGCAGGCGTCGGAGCATCGGGCATCCACGGGAGCGAGGGATGCCACGATTGTAAGCGTTGCGTCAGACGTCGCCGCCGTCGGCCCAGCCTTCGCCGGTGCCACGCGTATACACCTTGTCGTCTTCGCGTACGTCACCGGCCGGGATCGCGTCCTGCTTCTCCAGCCGCGCATAGATCGGCGTGAAATCCGGCGCAGTGGCGTTCATCAGCTGCTCGAAGCTGTCGATGACGAAATACGTCTTCTGGAATGTGTCGATGCGGTAGCGCGTGCGCATGATCCGTTCCAGGTCGAAACCGATGCGGTTGGGCGCGTCCGACTCCAGCGAATACAGCGACTCGCCCTTCGACGACACGATGCCGGCGCCGTAGATGCGCAGGCCGTCCTTCGTGTTGATCAGGCCGAACTCCACCGTGTACCAGTAGAGCCGCGTCAGGTGCTGCAGCGCGTCCGTGCCGATGCCGTGCGCCTTCACGCCGCCCTTGCCGTACGCCTCCATGTAGTCGGCGAACACCGGGTTCATCAGCAGCGGCACATGGCCGAACAGGTCGTGGAACAGGTCCGGTTCGGCGATGTAGTCGATCTGGTCCGGGCGACGGATCCACCACGTCACCGGAAAGCGGCGGTTGGCCAGATGGTCGAAGAACTCCAGCTCCGGCAGCAGGCCTTCCACGCCGACCAGCGTCCAGCCGGTGGTGGCGCGCAGCACCTCGTTCAGTTCGTCGAAGCGCGGAATGCGGTCCGGCGTCATGCCCATGGCGTCCTGCGCCTGCAGGAACTCGTCGCAGGCGCGGCCGACCAGCAACGCCCGCTGGCGCTCGTACAGCGTGCCCCAGGTGGCGTGGTCATCGGCCGGGTAGTCCGCGGGTTGGTCCACGATCGCGGTCGTATAGACCGGCACGTACCCCTTGTCGGTCTGCTGGTGCTCGACGCGGCGCGGCTCGTTCATGGCGGTTTCCCGGGTGGCCTGATGATTCGACGATGCTAGCCGCTGAGCCGCGCAACAGGCTTGCAAAGTTGCGCTCATGCCGCCAAATGGAGCAATAATCGTGCACACAATTGATATTTTGTGCATTAAATGACCGAATCAGCCTCGCTCGACCGAACCGACCTGCGCCTGCTCGCCCTGCTGCAGCGCGATGGCCGTGCCACCAACGCCGATATCGCTGCCCAAGTGAACCTGTCGCCCTCGGCCTGCCTGCGCCGCATCCAGCGGCTGGAGGCGAACGGCGTGATCGCCGGGTACGGCGCGCGTGTCGATCCAAAGGCGGTCGGCCTGGGCCTGCAGGCGTTCGTGCGGGTCCAGCTGGAGCGGCACGACCCGGCCAGCGTCCAGCACTTCGGCGATGGCGTGCGAGCGAGGGATGAGGTGGTGGCCTGCTACGCGTTGACCGGCGACATGGACTACCTGCTGCACGTGGTGGTGCAGGACCTGGAGCACTTCTCGCGCTTCCTGCTGGACGGCCTGCTCAACGCCAGCGGCGTGGCCGACGTGAACTCCAGCTTCGTGCTGCGCGCGGTGAAGACCGATGCTGGCCTGCCGCTGGGGGATGCACGATGACGTCGATCATGATCGCTTCTGCGACACGCCGGACGGAGCAGGCGTTCTGGGAAGGCAGCGCGTTGGGTGCGTCGTTGCGCCGGCTCTCGTTCGATGGCCGCATCCGCGGACGGATCGCCTACCAGAACCAGCGTGGCTTGCCCGACGTCTACAACCAGGCGATCGAGGAGAGCGAAGGCAGCGATGTGCTGCTGTTCGTGCATGACGACGTGTGGCTGGATGACTGCTTCCTGGCGGATCGTATCGGAGACGCGATCCGTCGCTACGACATCGTCGGTGTGGCGGGCAACCGGCGCAGGCAACCGGGACAGACCGCCTGGGCATTCGCCGATGCCTCGCTCGCGTGGGACGACAAGGCCTATCTGTCGGGTGCGGTCGCGCACGGGCCCTATCCGTTCGGCGCGGTATCCCACTTCGGTGACGTCCCCGCCGACTGCGAGCTGCTGGACGGCGTGTTCCTTGCAGCCAACCGTGCGCGCATCGTCGAGAAAGGAGTGCGGTTCGATCCGTGCTTCGCCTTCCATTTCTACGACATGGACTTCTGCCGTTCGGCCCGGGGGGCCGGACTGGCCCTGGGGACTTGGCCGATCAGCCTGACCCACCAGAGCGGCGGCGCCTTCGGGTCGGCGCCATGGAAGAAGGGGTACGAACGCTACATGGCCAAGTGGGGCGACTAGCGGAGCGTGTGCTACAACGCACGCCATTCCGACGGAGAACACCGATGTACGGACTGATCGGCAAGATGCGCGCCACGCCCGGCCAACGCGATGCCTTGCTTGCCATCCTGCTCGAGGGCACGGACGGCATGCCGGGCTGCCTGAGCTATGTCATCGCGCAGGATCCGGCCGACGCCGATGCGATCTGGATCACCGAGGTCTGGACCGATGCCGCCAGCCACAAGGCATCGCTGTCGTTGCCGGCGGTGCAGCAGGCCATCTCGAAAGCGCGGCCACTGATCGCGGGTTTCGACAGCCATGTCGAGACGGTGCCGGTGGGCGGGCATGGGTTGCCGTCCACGCGGTGATCGCACAGAACATTGGTGTGGGAGCGACGTAAGTCGCGATGGCGGTATCGTCGCAATTCATCGCGACTTACGTCGCTCCCACACCTGTACTCCCGGTGCTTGCAACTCTTTCGCCCTAGACTGCGCCATGGATCTCTTCCTCACCTCTTGGCAACGCGCATGGACCGGCATCGGCGCGCCGGGCGAGGGCGGTGCGCTGTTCGAACAGCTGAAAACCGCTTACGCGGAACCGCAGCGCCATTACCACACGCTCCAGCACCTCGGTGAATGCCTGGCGGCCTTCGATGACGCCCAGGTACTCGCGGACCACCCGCATGCGGTCGAGATGGCGCTGTGGTTCCACGACGCTATCTACGACGTCAAAGGCCACGACAACGAACAGCGCAGCGCCGACTGGGCGCGCGATGCGCTACTTGCAGCCGGTGTCCCGGGCGAGTCTGTCCGGCATGTGCATGACCTGGTGATGGCAACGCGGCATACCGCGGTGCCGTCGGGCCGCGATGAGCAGCTGCTGGTCGATATCGACCTGTCGATCCTCGGCGCGGAGCGCGCACGCTTCGACGAGTACGAACAGCAGATCCGCAAGGAATACAGTTACGTGCCGGGGTTCCTGTTCCGTCGCAAGCGGAAGGAGATCCTGCTCGGCTTCATGGAACGTCCGGCGATCTACAGCATGCCGCATTTCCACGATGCGCTGGAGGCGAGGGCACGCGACAACCTGCGTCGCGTGACGTCCTAGACGATTACGGTTTCACCGGTTGCCCGGCGGCATCGCACTTCACGTCGCGACCGAACAGGCGGCCCAGCCGCGAGGGTTCTTCCAGGCAGCGCGGATCGGGCTTCGGCGGTGCATGCTTCGCAGCGTGTGCGGCCGTGCGGGTGCGTTGCAGTTCGGCGAGCTTGGCCTTGATCTGCGGCATCGCCGCCAGCGCGGCGCGTTCGCCCTCAAGGATGGCGTTGTTCTTCTGCTCGAAGTCGGCCGGGCCGATGTCGTTGACCTTCGGACGGATGACGATGTCGGCGCGCGCCAGTTCCTGTTCGCCCAGGCGCTGGCCCATGATGCTGATGGACTGGTTGACGATGCCCAGCATGCTGCCGGGCTTGGTGCCGGGCGCCTTGGTGGAGATGTCCACCGCGATGACGAAGTCGGCGCCCAGCTGGCGCGCGGCATCCACCGGCACCGGGCTGACCACGCCGCCATCCACATAGCTGGCCTTGCCGATCACCACCGGCTCGAACACGCCCGGGATGCTGCTCGATGCGCGCACCGCCTGGCCGGTGTTGCCACGCACGAACACCGTGCGCTCGCCGTTCTCAAGCTGCGTGGACACAGCGGCGAACGGCTTCTTCAATTGCTGGATGGTGCGCTTGCCGACCAGGTCGTTGACGTAGTCCTGCAGCTTCTGGCCCTGCACCAGGCCACCGGAGAACAGCCGCACGTCGCGGATGCTGGCTTCGTCCAGCGAGAAGGCCTGCTTCTGCATCTGGAACGGGTCCATGCCGCTGGCATACAGCGCGCCGACGACGCTGCCAGCACTGGTGCCCGACACGACCACCGGCTCGATGCCGTTGGCTTCCAGCATCTTGATCACGCCGATATGCGCGAAGCCTTTTGCCGCGCCACCGCCCAATGCGATGCCCACCTTGACCTTGGGCGCCGGCGGCACCGTCGCGACCGGCACCGGTGGCGGCGCGGGCTTGACGTTGTCGCCGCCGCACGCGGCCAGCAGGACGGCGCAGAAGGCGAGCAAGAAAGGACGCGAGCGACGGATCAGGTGCATGGGGGCAGGGTGGGGTGGGGCGACCAGCGGCGGAGCATACAGGGCGACGCCGAAACGAAGACCAACCGCGGTCGCGTCTTCAGAAGCTGTTGTCGCCGTCCAGCATGCGGCCCAGGCCGCCGAGCACCGAACCCTCGCCGCGGTTCTGACCGCCCCCCTGCGGCGCGGCCTGCAGCATGCGGCCGGCCAGGCGCGAGAACGGCAGCGACTGCAGCCACACTTTGCCCGGGCCTGTCAGCGTGGCGAGGAACACGCCTTCGCCGCCGAAGAACATGCTCTTGATGCCGCTGACCGGCCGCACGTCCATGTTGACGCTGGCGTGGTAGGCCACCACGCAGCCGGTGTCCACGTCGATGCGCTCGCCGACCTTCAGTTCGCGCTCCACCACGGTGCCGCCGGCGTGCACGAACACCCAGCCATCGCCTTCCAGCTTCTGCATGATGAAACCCTCGCCGCCGAACAGGCCGGTGAGGATCTTGCGCTGGAAGTGGATGCCGATCGATACGCCGCGTGCGCCCGCAAGGAAGCTGTCCTTCTGGCAGATCAGACGGCCGCCGTGTTCGTCCAGCTTCATCGCCAGCACGGTGCCGGGGTAGGGCGCGGCGAAGGCGACCTTCGCCTTGCCCTGGCCCGTGTGCGTGTACAACGTGGTGAACAGGCTTTCGCCGGTTAGCACGCGCTTGCCGGCGGAGAACAGCTTGTCCATCAGGCCGCCGCCCTGGCCGCTATGCGAGCCGTCGCCGAACACGGTGTCCATCTGCACGGCGCTGTCCTTGAACATCAACGCGCCGGCTTCGGCGATGGCGCTCTCGCCCGGATCCAGTTCCACTTCGACGAACTGCATGTCGCCGCCCACGATGCGGAAATCGATCTCGTCGGCGACCTTGCGGGCACCGCTCCCGGGCAGTGGCGGCAGGTGCGCCGGAGGCGCTGCGGCGGCGGCAAGTTCGGGCAGCTCGCGCACCGGCTTCCACTCGCGCATGCCTTCGCGCCAGGCCAGGGCGGCGGGCGAGCGCCGGGCGAAGTCGCGGGCCGCCATTTCGTCCAGCGGACCGTGGCGCTGGTTGTCGGCGGGGGTATGGAAGAACCACTGGCTCATGACGGCAATCCGGAGGCGGGAGAGGGCGCCGAGTCTAGCCGTCGGGCCGGGCGTCCCGTCATCTGCCGGCGGTCATGGTGCGGCTACCTGAACGTACCGCAGGGGCGGCCCGGGTACGGAAAGGCGGTGCGATTCGGGCAACCACCGTTACCTTCGTCGGCAGGGGGACTTCCGGCCATTGCCCCCCTTGTTGCTGTAATGCAACATTCGCGTGCTAGCGCCGCCGCGCGCCCCGACTCCCACCCACTCGGAAAGCCACCGCCATGTCCCCAGTCCGCCCGGCCGCTGTCCGGCCGCATCGCCTCGCCTTTGCCATCGCCGCGCTGCTGCCCTTCGGCACCGCTTTCGCCCAGGAGTCGGCACCCGCCGCCACCGACGCCGCCACGCTCGACACCGTGCAGGTCACCGCGCAGCGCAAGGTCGAGAACATCCAGGACGTACCGGTCTCCATCAGCACGGTCAACGGCGAACAGCTCGGCGTGCTGGCTTCCGGCGGTACCGACATCCGCTTCCTGTCCGGACGCGTGCCCAGCCTCAACATCGAGTCCTCGTTCGGCCGCGCGTTCCCGCGCTTCTATATCCGCGGCTACGGCAACACCGACTTCCGCCTCAACACCTCGCAGCCGGTCTCGCTGGTGTACGACGACGTGGTGCAGGAAAACCCGATCCTGAAGGGCTTCCCGCTGTTCGACCTGGAGCAGGTGGAAGTGTTGCGCGGTCCGCAGGGTTCGCTGTTCGGCCGCAATACGCCGGCCGGCGTGGTGAAGTTCGAATCGGCCAAGCCGTCGCAGGAGACCAGCGGCTACGGCAAGGTCGGCGTCGGCAGCGACAACATGTGGAACCTGGAAGGTGCGGTCGGTGGTGCGCTGAGCCAGAACTGGTCGGCGCGCGCGTCAGTGCTGTACCAGCGCCGTGACGACTGGGTCACCAACACCTACCCGGGTCCGAACGACGGCTTCGAAGGCTACGACGAGTCCGCCGGCCGCGTGCAGTTCCTGTACGAAGGCGATGGCTTCGAAGCGCTGCTCAATGCGCATGCGCGCAAGCTCAACGGCACGGCCCGCCTGTTCCGCGCCAACATCATCCAGCCCGGCACCAACAACTTCGTCCCCGGCTTCGACGAAGACAAGGTCTCGCAGGATGGCCTGAACTACTCCGAGCTGGAGTCGCAGGGCGCCAGCGCACGCCTCAACTGGAACGTGGGCGACTACACGCTGTATTCGATCACCGGCTACGAGAGCGTCGAGACGATCAACCGCGGCGACATCGACGGTGGCTACGGCGCGTCCTTCCTGCCCGACTCCGGTCCCGGCGTGATCCCGTTCGCGTCGGAAACGGCCGATGGCATCCCGGACCACTCGCAGTGGACGCAGGAATTCCGCATCGAGTCCAATTACGCGGGACCGTGGAACTGGCAGGCCGGCGTGTTCTATTTCAAGGAAGACTACCGCGTCGAAAGCTTCAGCTACGACTCGCTCAACAACAGCGCACAGGACGGCTACCAGCGCATCCGCCAGACCAACGATGCGTGGGCCGTGTTCGGCGCGGCGACGTGGCAGGCGACTGACAAGTTGGAACTGCGTGCAGGCCTGCGCTACACCGTCGACGAGAAGAAGCTGACGGTCGAGGACTACTGGAACACCGGCTTCGCCGCCTGCGTGCTGGCGGGCAAGTGCACGCTGGCGCAGCTGACGGCGCTGGAGCCCGACGGCGACCTGTCCGCATCGCCGGAAGATAAGAAGTTCAACTGGGACCTGTCGGCCACGTACGCGGTCAGCGACGACGTCAATCTGTATGCGCGTGCCGCCACCGGTTTCCGTGGCAGCAGCATCCAGAGCGCGGGTGCGTTCAATGCCAAGTCGGTTGCCGACCCCGAGACCGTCACGTCGGTCGAGACGGGCGTGAAGGCGGACTTCTGGGACAAGCGCGCGCGCCTCAGCGCCGGCGTGTACTACTACCGCGTCAAGGACCAGCAGCTGACTGCCGTCGGTGGCGCGGCCAACGCCAACATCCTGCTCAACGCCGAGAAGTCGGTGGGCAAGGGCTTCGAGCTGGACTTCCAGGCCTACGTGCTGGACAACCTGCTGGTGACCCTGGGCAGCAGCTACAACGACACCGAAATCCAGGACGAAGACCTGGCCGTCGCCGTGTGCGCCGCGTGCACTGTCACTGATCCGCGCACCGCCGGCGGACTGGCGCTGATCGATGGCAACGACCTGCCGCAGGCGCCGAAGTGGGTGCACAACCTGACCGCGCGCTACAGCTTCGGCCTGGGCGACGGCAGCGAGCTGTACGTCTACACCGACTGGGCCTACCGCAGTGAAGTGAACTTCTTCCTGTACGACTCGATCGAGTTCACCGGCAAGTCGACGCTGGAAGGCGGCCTGCGCGTGGGCTACGGCTGGGGCTACGGCGACTACGAGGTCGCACTGTTCGGCCGCAACATCACCGACCAGCGTCGCATCGTCGGCGGCATCGACTTCAACAACTTGACCGGCTTCATCAACGAGCCGCGCACGGTGGGTGTGGAGTTCAGCGCGAAGTTCTGATCCGGCGGTTCCCTTTCACGGGAACTCTGCATCGACGGAAGGCGCCATCCTCGCGGGTGGCGCCTTTTCTCGTCATGGGCCGTACAGGCCGTCGCGCAGCGCGTCGAGCAGGGTGCCGTCGTCCTGGCGGTGTTCCCAGTACATCACGCCTCCCAGGCCGCGCTCGCGCACGAAGGCGGCCTTCGCACGCAGTGCTTCCGGACTCTCGTACGTGACGAAGCTCGCGTCGGCCTCGTTCCATAGCCACGCCGCCTGTGCCTCCTTGTCCCAGTGACGCACATAGCCGTTGCGGTCGATGTAGTCGGCCTGCAGTTCGCGCCACGACAGGAACGCCGCATGCTCACCGTAGGCCTGATGCAGGCCGTGGTTCGCGCGCTGTACACGCACGAACTTGCGCCCGTAGAACGCGGCGCCGACGTTGAGCTTCGCGGGGGGCACGCCACCGGCCAGGAATTCGTCCACGGCCGCGATCGTCGTGCGTGCATCTGCCGGGGCACTGGCTGAGCGACCGAGCGCCGCATGATGGCCCGTCACCGGCGTCAGGCTGCCGAAGAAGTCGTAGGTCATCAGGTTGATCCAGTCCAGCAACGGCACGATGCGTGGCAGGTCGAGCCCGCGTGCTGCTTCGCCGTCCGCGGCCGCGATCGTCAGCAGATAGTGGTGTCCATCCTTCTTGCCGAGCGCATCAAGCTGGTTGCGCACGGCCTGCAGCATCCGGGTGAAGTTGTCGCGGTCGGCCGGACTGTGGCTGATGCCCGGGCCGGGCAGGGTGGGGTACTCCCAATCGATGTCGATGCCGTCCAGCCTGTGCTGCACGACCAGCCGTGCGGCGCTCTCGGCGAATGCGGCGCGTGCGGTGTCGTTCGCCGCCGCTTCGGAGAAGTGGCCCGATCCCCAGCCGCCGACTGACAGCAGCAGCTTCAGGTCGGGATTGTCGGCTTTCAGTGCATTGAGGCCCGCGAGCGCGGGCGTTGCCGTGTCGCCACGCAGGAAGATCTCATGTGCCTCGTTGACGTGCGCGAACGCGAAGTTGATCGCATCCAGCTTGCGTGCATCGATGGGTGGCAACGTGGCGCCGTCCATCACGTAACCGATCACGATGGGACGGTGCACAGGTGTTTCGGCGTTTGTCTCGGCGTTGCCGGTGAAAGGCAGCAGCGCGATCAGCGCCAGCAGGCAGGTGGCGAAGCGGGGCACGGGCACTCCACGGTCGTCGCCACGCGGGCGGGACCGCCACTATAGCCGCGGGTTCATTCCTGCTTGCGCGGCGGGAAATTGAGCACGACGCCGCGCTGTTCCTCTTCCGGGTGTTCCGGACGCACCCACAGCAGCGGGACTTCGCGCGGCGCCGGCAGTTCGAGTTCGTCCTCGCCGCGGGCGGCCGCTTCCTCTTCCTCGATCTCCCAGCTGTACTTCTTGCGCGGCAATTCGGGATCGAGGCGACGGAACAGGAATGCCGCGATCAGGCCCGCGACGGCACCGCCCAGGTGCGCCTGCCACGACACACCGGCTTCGCGTGGCAGGATGGTCAGCACCATGCCGCCGTAGAACAGGAAGGCGATCATGCCGGCCGCGATCGCCGCGCGGTCGCGGCGCAGCAGGCCCAGCATGAAGATCATGAACATCAGGCCGTGGGTCAGGCCGCTGGCGCCCAGCGTATGCGTGCCGGGATCGGCCAGCAGCCAGGGCCCCAGGCCGGAACCCAGCCACACCAGCGGAATCGCCCACAGCGTCGCGCGCGGATAGACCGCGCCGGCGAGCGTGCCGAGGATCAGCAAGGCCGACGCGTTCGCCGCGATGTGTTCCAGCGAACCGTGCAGCAGCGGCGCGGTGAGGATGCCGAGCAGACCTTCTGTCGACAGCGGCGAGATGGTGAAGGGCCGCAGGTCGAAGCTGCCCTGCGCCGAGTACACGATGGCCAGCACCAGCACGAAGGCCAGGCTCAGGTTGAGCGCCCGCAGGATGCGCTTGCGGTCGTAGCGCTGCTGGCTGTCCGGGTCGTACGCCGGGTCGTCGGGATGCAGGTCCATGAACCAGTTCTGGCGGCGGCCCGGGCGATTGCAAGCCCGTGCCGCGATGGACAGACCATCCCGCGGGCGGGATGGTCTGCCATGGCCGGATCAGACGGCCGGATCAGTCTTTTGTGGCCGCGCCAGGCTCAGCGCGACGGTGACGGCCAGGATCGCGGCCACCGTGCCCAGCGCCCACGGCACCGGGATCTTGTAGATGTCGATCAGCAGCATCTTGGTGCCGATGAAGCCCAGCACCACCGCCAGTCCGTACGGCAGCAGGTGGAAGCGGTCGGCCATGCCGGCCAGCAGGAAGAACATCGCGCGCAGGCCCAGCACCGCGAACACGTTCGACGTCAGCACGATGAACGGGTCCGAGGTGATCGCGAAGATCGCCGGGATGCTGTCCACCGCGAAGATCACGTCGGTCACGCCGATCAGCACCAGCACCACGAACAGCGGCGTGAACCAGCGCGTGCCGTTCTCGCGCACGCTCAGCTTGTCACCGCGGTAGCCATCGGTCAGCTTCAGGTGGCCACGCATCCAGCGCAGTGCCGGGTTCTTCTCCAGGTCCGGTTCCTTGCCCGCGGCGAACCACATCTTGATGCCGGTCAGCAGCAGGAACGCGCCGAAGAGGTAGAGCAGCCAGTGGAACTTCGCCAGCAACGCCGCGCCCGCGAAGATCAGGATGCTGCGCAGGACAATCGCGCCCAGGATGCCGATCACCAGTACGCGCTGGCGCTGTTCCTCCGGCACCGCGAAGTAGGTCATCACCATCAGGAAGACGAAGATGTTGTCGACGGCAAGCGCCTTTTCGACCAGATAGCCGGTCAGGAACTCCAGGCCCACGCGGTTCGCTTCCACCAGGCCGGCGGTTTCATTGACGTACCACCACAGGCCGCCGTTGAAGGCCATCGCCAGGGCGACCCAGCCCAGGCTCCACCACATCGCCTCCTTGAACGTGACCTTGTGCGGCCCGCCGTGGCGCATCAGCACCAGGTCGACCAAGAGCGCGATCACCACCAGGCCGCCGAAGCCGGCCCACAACCAGGGGTTGCCAATCGTTTCCATGAGATTCCCGAAAAAATGTGGAGGACGGCCGCGGGCGCGGACATCTCGGGAACCGGGAAACGGGGATCCAGGGTATGCCTTCGCCATCGCGGCGAAGGTCTCGCTCACAGCCCGGTGGGCTGCCGTGGGACCGGAGCATCGCTGCTCGAAATGACGGCCGGCACGTTGGGAGCTACTCCCCTTCTGCGGCGAATTGTCCGGATGGCGCCCGGCCGGGTCAACCACGCGGGTAAAATGCGTTCATGAACACGCCCAACCCGACCGTACGCCTGAAGAACGCCTGGCGTTCCAGCCACCCGTGGATCTTCCAGAAACTGGTCGAGAAGCCCGCCCAGAAGCCCAAGCCCGGCAGCCTCGTCGAGGTCGTCGGCGTGGATGGCGAATGGATCGGCCGCGGCTTCTACAACGGCCATTCGCGCATCGCCGTGCGCATCCTGGAGACGCATCCCGACATTCCGGTGGACGCTGGCTGGTTCTCGCGCAAGATCGCCGATGCGGTGTCGCTGCGTCGCGACGTGCTGAAGCTGGACGCGATCACCGATGCCTGGCGCGTGGTGCATGCCGAGGGCGACGGCCTGTCCGGCCTGGTGGTGGACCGCTACGGCGACCTGATCGTGGTCGAGTTCTTCGCCGCCGGCATGTTCCGCCACCGCGAGTGGATCTACGAGGCGCTGCGCGAGCAGTTCCCCGGCTGCCGCTTCCACAGCTTCGCCGACGAGCATGTGCAGAAGCAGGAGAGCTTCGAGTTCCACGGCAACACCACCACCGAAGCGGCGATCATTACCGAGTACGGCGTGAAGTTCCGCGCCGATCCGGCGGGCGCGCACAAGACCGGCTTCTTCGCCGACCAGCGCGAGAACCGCGAATGGCTCAGCCGCCAGGTCGAGGGCAAGAGCGTGCTCGACCTGTGCTGCAATACCGGCGGCTTCGCGGTGTACGCGGCCGCGCGCGGTGCGTCCGAGGTGGTCGGCGTGGACATCGACCAGGACGTCATCCAGATCGCCAAGGGCAACGCCAAGCTCAACAACGCGCGACCGAAGTTCGTGCAGGCCGACATCTTCCCGTACCTGCGCGATGCGGCGAACCGCGGCGAGCAGTACGACGTGGTGATCCTCGATCCCGCCAAGATGACGCGCGACCGCGAGCAGGTGATCGCCGCGCTGAAGAAGTACCTCGACATGAACAAGCTGGCGCTGGGCGTGGTGAAGCCGGGCGGCCTGTTCGCGACCTTCTCGTGCACCGGCCTGGTCAGCGAGGAACAGTTCCTCGACATGCTGCGCCGCGCCGCCTACTTCTCCGGCCGCACCATCCAGATCCTCAAGGTCGCGGGTGCCGGTCCGGACCATCCGTTCATGGCGCACGTGCAGGAATCGCGCTACCTGAAGGCCGTGTTCTGCCGCGTGGTCGACTGAGATGCGCGGCGCGCGGATCGCAACCGTCCTGCTCGCCGCACTGTTGGCAGGCTGCGCATCCACCCCGGATGCGCCGTGGCAGTCGCTGGCCGATGCCAGCCAGTGGCGCAGCGTCGGCGCCTCCACGCTGGACGCGCGCTGGCAGGTCCGTGACGGCGAACTCGCACTGACCGTGGCCGGTGGCGGCGACATCATCAGCGTCGACACTTACGGCGACTTCGAGCTGGAACTGGAATGGCGCCTGCCTGCCGGCGGCAACAGCGGCCTGTTCTATCGCGCGGTCGACGCGTCGCCGATCTGGGCGCGGGCGGTGGAGTACCAGCTGCTTGATGATCGGGAAGCCGAGGATCGCATCGTGCCGAGCCATCGCGCGGGAGCCGTGTACGACCTCGTCGCGCCGGCGCGCGATGTGTTGCGTCCCATTGAGGAATACAACCAGGCACGCATCGTCGCCTGCGGTCCGCGCGTGGAGCACTGGCTCAATGGCGTCCGTGTCGCTGCGTACGACACGGACAGCGATGGCTGGCGTCGGCGCGTAGCCGCCAGCAAGTTCGCCGGGCAAGCAGAGTTCGCCAAGGCACGTCGAGGACATCTCGGACTGCAGGATCATGGCAACGCGGTGTATCTGCGCAACATGCGCATCCGCTCGCTTGGGCAGGGCTGCCCGTAGCTTCTGTTGTGGGAGCGACGTAAGTCGCGATGACGGATCGCTGCACAGGCTCATCGCGACTTACGTCGCTCCCACAGACAAGATCAACAAAAAAGGCGGGCCGAAGCCCGCCTTTTCTTCATGCGCCAATAAAGACGCTCAGCTCTCCGGCGTCAACTCGATGCAATCGAACTGCACATTCGGATTCACGTCGGCGTCGTAGTCCACGTCGCTGCGCTCGAAGCCGAACAGCTTCAGGAACTCGTGCTTGTAGTTGGCGTAGTCGGTCAGCTGGAACAGGTTCTCGCTGGTGACCTGCGGCCACAGCGCCTTCGCCTGAGCCTGCACTTCCGGCTTCAGTTCCCAGTCGTCCAGGCGCAGGCGGTTCTCGTCGTCGGTCTCGGCCGGCGCGCTGTCGGCGCGGTACATGCGGTCGCGGAACAGGCGGTCGAGTTGCTCGATGGTGCCTTCGTGCAGGCCCAGTTCCTTCATCACCTTGAACACGATGCTGATGTACAGCGGCATCACCGGGATCGCGGAACTGGCCTGCGTCACTACCGACTTCAGTACCGCGACATTCGCCGTGCCGCCGGTGGTCTTCAGGCGTGCGTCCAGGCGCTGCGCCGTCTGGTCCAGGTCGACCTTGGCGCGGCCCAGCGCGCCGTGCCAGTAGATCGGCCAGGTGATGTCGGTGCCGATGTAGCTGAAGGCCACCGTGCGCGCGCCGTCGGCCAGCACGCCGGCGGTGGCCAGCGCATCGATCCACAGTTCCCAGTCCTGCCCGCCCATCACGGTGACGGTGTCTTCGATCTCCTGCTCGGTCGCCGGCTCGATCGTGGCCTGGGTGATCTGGTCCTTGTTGGTGTCGATGGCGGTGGAGGTGTACGGCGCGCCGATCGGCTTCAGTGCCGAGCGCTTCACTTCACCGGTGGACGGCAGCTTGCGTACCGGCGAGGCCAGCGAATAGACCACCAGGTCGACCTGGCCGCCCATCTCGTTCCTGATCAGCTCGATGACCTTGGCGCGCGCCTCGTCGGAGAACGCATCGCCGTTGATCGAACGGCTGTACAGGCCGGCTTCCTTCGCCGCCTTGTCGAACGCAGCCGAGTTGTACCAGCCCGCAGTGCCGGCCTTCTTCTCGCTGCCGGGCTTTTCGAAGAACACGCCCAGCGTGTCCGCGCCATAACCGAATGCCGCGCTGATGCGCGCCGCCAGGCCGTAGCCGCTGGACGCGCCGATCACCAGCACCTTCTTCGGGCCGTTGTTGCGCACGCCCTGTGCGCGCGTCGCGGCGATCTGGTCACGCACGTTGAGCTCGCAACCGAGCGGATGGGTGGTGGTGCAGATGAAGCCGCGGACTTTGGGATGGATGATCAACGTCGTAACCCGGGGGATGGTGTGCCTGCGCGGCATCTTAGTGCCGTGGGCGCCGGGATTGAAGCATCGATCCTGCACACGCATGCGTATGGCGTGCGCGGGTCCATCCTGCGCGGGCAAAGAAAAAGCGGGCCGGAGCCCGCTTCTTCGATATGAGGATGGCAACGCGATTACGCGTCGCCGCCCTTGGCCAGCATGCTGTTGCGACGGCTGTAGGCGAGATAGACGACGATGCCGACCACGTTCCAGATCAGGAACCACAGCTGCGTGCGGTGCGGCAGGCTCCAGAACAGGTAGAGGCAGCCGAGGATCGCGACCGGACCGACCAGCCACGCCAGCGGCGTGCGGAACACGCGCGGACGATTCGGTTCGCGTGTGCGCAGCACCAGCAGGCAGACGCCGACGGCGACGAACGCCGCGAGCGTACCGGCGTTGGCGAGCGCGGCGATTTCATCCAGGCGCGCCACGCCGGCCAGCGCCGCGACCAGCACGGCGGTGAACACCGTGATCGCCACCGGCGTGCCGGTGCGTGCGTTGACTTTCGACAGGCTGCGCGGCAGCAGGCCGTCGCGCGACATCACGAAGAAGATGCGGCTCTGGCCGTAGAAGAACGCCAACAGCACCGTCGGCAGGGCGACGATCGCCACGATGCCGATCACCAGCGCAGCGGTGCCGTGGCCGAGTTCGCGCATGATCAGCGCCAGCGGCTCGGCACTCTGGCCGAACACCGTGTAGCTCAGCGCACCGACCGCCGCCACCGCGACCACCAGGTAGATCAGCGTGCAGCCGACCATCGATCCGATGATGCCGATGGACAGGTCGCGACCGGGGTTCTTGGTCTCTTCGGCCGCCGTGGAGATCGCGTCGAAGCCGTAGAACGCGAAGAAGATGATCGCCGCCGCCGCCATCACGCCGCGTTCCACGCCATCCGGCCCGATCGACTTCGGGAAGCCGTACGGCATGAACGGCTGCAGGTTGTCCGGGTTGAATGCCGGCAGCGCGACCGCGATGAACACCGCCAGCGCGATCAGCTTGAACACCACCAGGATCGCGTTGAGCGTGGCGCTCTCGCGCGTGCCGGCGATCAGCAGGCCGGCGACGGCGAAGGTGATGACGATGGCGGGCAGATTGATGATGCCACCGGCATGCGGACCGGCCGACAGCGCGGCGGGCAGGGTGACGTTCCAGCCGAAATTCTGTTGCACCCATTCGAGGAAGCCGACGAAGTAACCGGACCACCCCACGGCCACCGTGCTGACGACCAGCGAGTATTCGAGGATCAGGCTCCAGCCCACGATCCAGGCGATGGATTCACCCAGCACGCCGTAGCTGTAGGTGTAGGCGCTGCCGGCGGCCGGCATCATCGTCGACAGTTCGGCATAGGCCAGTGCCGCACAGGCGCAGACCACGCCAGCCACGACGAAGGAGATCAGCACCGCGGGGCCGGCCTTCTCGGCACCCACGCCGATCAGCGTGTAGATGCCGGTGCCGACGATCGCGCCGATGCCCAGCGCCACCAGGTGCGGCCAGCTCAGCGTGGGGACCAGTCGCCGGCCTTCTTCGTGCTCGGTGATCCGGTCGATGGATTTGCGCCGTAGCCAGGTCATGGAAACTCCTCGGGATGCGTCAACGGAACAACGCCGGCAGCGCGCCGGCGTGGCAAGGATGTGGGGAGGGCGACCCGTGGGCGTATCCCCGCCCCGGGACCGCCAGCAGCCTAAGCGCGCACGGCAGCGCTGGCAATTGGCGCCGCAGCACGCGGCTCAGAGATACGACGCCCGCGCCGGATCGAAGACCTGCGGGTAGCGGTGCACGTCGAGCAGGTCCAGGAACACGTCCAGGCCTTCGTCCGAGCGCACCAGGTCGTACTCGGCATCCGACAGCAGGTGTACGACCAGCGCCTCCACGCCATGGCCGTGCAGGTGCAGGTTGTCGAACAGGTGGCGGTCGGCCGGCAGGGCCGGTGGCAGCAGCAGGAAGGTGGAGAACGGCGACGCCTCCAGTGGCGGCGTCGGCAACGGGACGGTGTGGCCGTAGCCGAGCCAGCTGTCCTCGGTGAACGGCAGCTTCGCCAGCCAGCGCAGCCGTTCGATGAAGTCGGACGTGGGTTCGCGCACGTACCAGAACAGCTCGCGCGCGGCGGACTCGTCGCCGTCGTAGCCGGCGGGCATCGTCATCAGCCGGTCGCTCATGCCACTGGTGGCCAGCATGTAGCCAGGGACGCGGTCGTCGGCAAAGGTCCGTGCGTAGACATGCACGTCGACGCGATGGCGGCGGTCCGGGTCGAGGTCGACGCGTATCGGTTCGCCCAGTGCGTCGTGCAACGCGGCCGCCCGTGCCGCCGCAAAGGCAGGCAGCGGATCGGGCGCGGCGCCCATCAGCGTGCGGAGGCGTTGCAGCATGCCGGCTTTCCCCAGGCGGTCAGTGCGCCGCGACTGTGCGATGGCGGACGGCAGGGGGTCAAGGCGCATGTCCGCTTCCGTGATGCCGCGCGCGCTTCGCTTGCGAGGCCGTTCGCGATGTCGCCGGCGCAGGCGATGAGACGCCAGCGGCTACACTGTCCGCATGGATTCCCAGACCCTGCTCCTCCTCCTGCTCGTCCTCGTGGCCATCGCTGTCGTCCTGCTGGCGGTACTGGTGCTGCGCCGCCCGGAGGCGCGCATCGGCGACCTGCTGGAGCGCGCGCTGCGCGACGAGCAGCGCGAAGGCCGCGGTGAACTGCGCGAACAGCTGGAAGGGCTGTCGCGCGCGCAGGAAGTGCGTATCGATGGCTTCGGCCGCAGCCTGGCCGATCTCAGCACGCGCACCGACCAGCGCCTGGACGTGTTGCGCGACACGCTGACAGAAGACGCCCGCAAGGGACGACTGGAAGCCTCCGAGTCGCAGCAGCGCTTCGCCGACACGCTCAGCCAACGGCTCAACGAACTGACCCAGCGCAACGAGCAGCGCATCGGCGAGATGCGTACCACGCTGGAAGGCCGCCTGAAGGAACTGCAGACCGACAACGCGCAGAAGCTGGAACAGATGCGCGCGACCGTCGACGAGAAGCTGCAGGCGACCTTGACCCAGCGCCTGGACGCGTCGTTCTCGCTGGTATCGGAGCGACTGGAAGCCGTGCAGCGCGGCCTGGGCGAAATGCAGCAGCTCGCCACGGGCGTCGGTGACCTCAAGCGCGTACTGACCAACGTCAAGGATCGCGGCGGCTGGGGCGAAGTGCAGCTGGAGAACCTGCTGGAGCAGGTGCTGACCGCCGAGCAGTTCGCGCGCAGCGTGAGGGTGCGCCCCGACAGCAACGAGGCGGTGGATTTCGCGATCCGCCTGCCGGGTCGCCAGGATGGCGACGTGCCGGTGTGGCTGCCGATCGACGCCAAGTTCCCGCGCGAGGACTACGAGCGCCTGCTCGACGCGCAGGAGCGCGGCGATGCCGACGCCATGCGTACCGCCGCCACGCAACTGGAGCGCGCGATCAAGGTGCAGGCCAAGTCGATCAACGAGAAGTACGTGGTGCCGCCGCACACCACCGACTTCGCCGTGTTGTTCCTCGCCACCGAAGGGCTTTATGCGGAAGCGATCCGCCGCCCTGGCCTGGTCGATACGCTGCAGCGCGAGCACCGCATCGTCGTCGCCGGCCCCACCACGCTGGCCGCGCTGCTCAACAGCCTGCAGATGGGCTTCCGTACGCTGGCCATCGAAAAGCGCTCCAGCGAGGTGCGCGTGCTGCTCGGTGCGGTGAAGACAGAATTCGGCAAGTTCGCCACCGTGCTGGAGAAAGCGAACAGCCAGCTGGACACGGTGCAGAACAGCATCAAGCAGGCCGGCGTCCGCACGCGTGCGATCGAGCGCCAGCTGCGCGGCGTCGAAGCGCTGCCGGGCGAAGAGTCCCAGCGACTGCTGGGCGATGTCCCCGACGACGACGCGTGATCGTTTCCTCTTCCTCCTCTCACCAGGCCATCGCCATGAGCACTCCGCTGCAATCCATTCCCCTCACCGCGCTCGACGGCCAGCCGGCCACGCTCGCCGATCACGCCGGCAAGGTGCTGCTGGTGGTCAACGTCGCCTCCAAGTGCGGCCTGACCCCGCAGTACGAAGGTCTGGAGAAGCTCTATCGCGAACAGCACGACGCCGGGCTGGAGGTGCTGGGTTTCCCGGCCAACGATTTCATGGGCCAGGAGCCGGGCAGCGAGGACGAGATCCGCCAGTTCTGCTCGCTGACCTACGACGTGACCTTCCCGATGTTCGCCAAGATCGCCGTCACCGGCGACGGCACGCATCCGCTCTACCAGGCGCTGATCGACGCGCAGCCGGCGGCTACCGGCGAAGGTCCGTTGCGCGAGAAGCTGGCCGGGCTTGGCCTGCCGACGAACCCGGCCCCCGGCATCCTGTGGAACTTCGAGAAGTTCCTAGTCGGCCGCGACGGCCAGGTGATCGCGCGCTTTGCCCCCGACGTCACCGCCGACGATGCGCGCCTGCGCGAGGCGGTCGAGCGCGCGCTGGCCTGATCGCTTGTCGCCAGCCAAAGAAAAAGCCGGCGCATGCGCCGGCTTTTTCGTTTCCACGTCAGCGTTGGCTCAACCGCCGCCGCTGATCTCCGGCATCGGCATCGCATCCGCCGGCACGGTCGGGTTGTTTTCTTCCTGCAGGTACTCCGGCAGTTCGTCTTCGGTCTGCTGCTTGGAACTGCGGTGGCTTTCGATCTGGTAGTTGCGGCGCTGCAGCCACGAATCGCGGACCAGCGCATAGTCGTCCACCGCGCCTTCGCGCAGGCTGTCCAGCGACAGCAGCTGCGCACGCGTGTCGACCAGGTTCAGGCCCTGCAGGAAGATCCGGGCCTTGTCGTCCTCCACGTAACGCGTCGGACTGAGCGGCATGTCGCCGGCCAGGCCGAGTACGTCGCGCACCGTGCGCGGACCGAAGAACGGCAGCTCCACGTACCGCGAACGACGCCAGCCCCACGTGCCCAGTGTCTGGCCGAAGTCCTCGCTGCGACGCTTCATCTTCAGGTCGCTGGCGGGGTCGAAGATGCCGCCGATGCCGACCGTCGAATTCAGCAGGAAACGTCCCAGCGTCTGCGTGGCATCGCGCGGGCGACCCTGCAGCAGCTGGTTCACCATCGTCAGCGGCTGGCGCAGGTTGTCGAAGAAGTTGCCCACGCCCAGGCGCACCGGCCGCGGTACGGCCGCGACGTAGGCTTTTGCCAGCGGTCGCGCGATGGCACGGTCGACCGCGTTGTTGAACGCGTGCACCTTGCGGTTGAACTTCTCCCACGGGTCGTAGGCGACCGGCGACTGCGCGGGCGCAGGCAGGGTCGGGTCGGCAACCGGGTCGTACGCGCCCTGGCCGTAGATCGCGGCGAAGTCGTCTTCGCCTTCGGACGCCGTGGCCACATCCGTCGCCGGTGCGGGCGCGTCGATGCTCGCGGGATCGATGGGAGGTTCGGGCGGCAGCGGGGCGGCGACGGTACTGTCGATCACCACCGCCTCGGCCGGCGCATCCGCCGAGGACTTGGGAGCCGATGCACAGGCGCTTGCCAGGGCGGCCAGCAGGACGACAGTGCTGAGGCGGAACAGATTCATCCTGATTCCTGGGACTGCGGGGGAGGGGTTACGCCGGGAAATCCAGTTCCGGCGTCAGGCGGTACGCGGCCTGGAGATCGGTCAGGCCAGTGGGCTGGCCTTCGAAACGGGGGGTGATGCCGCCGGCGCGCAGGCGCGCGGCCAGCTCCGCCAACAGTGCCAGCCCGGCACTGTCGACGGTAGTGACGTTGGTCAGGACGAAGCGTTGCGCACCGGCCAGCTGCGTCGAGGCCTGTGGCCACAGCGCGGCGGCGGCCGCACGGTTCAGCGCGCCCGCGAACACGAGCGCATCGCCGTCCCGCCGGACGCTGGCGTCAGTTGCTGCTGCCACTACCATTGACCTGCAACTTGCCGGACTTCAGGTCCGCCGCCACCTGGGCGATGGACTTCTGCCGCAGCGGCGTATCGAACTGGGTCTTGAACGTCTGCACGAAGGACACGCCTTCCGGCAGCACGTCGAACACCTTCCACTGGCCGCCCACGTTGCGCGCGTAGAAGGTGATCGGGGTGACGGTCTGGTCGGCCTGCACGAACTCGGTATCGACCTTCACGCCACGGCCGCCGGGCAGCGGCGTCTCGGACTTCACGCGCACCTTCAGGCGGGCGTTGAAGTCGGCCAGACGCGCGCCGTAGGCGGACAGCAGGCGCTCGGTCAGGGCCTGGCCGAACAGCTTCACGTCGGCGTCGGAGGCGCCGCGACCGTGCACGCCCAGTACCAGACGGGCGGCGTAGTCGCCGTCGAACAGCGTGTTGAACTCGCCGGTGACGAACTGGCGCAGCGCGGCGGGGTTCGACTTGAACTCGGCGCGGCGCTGGTCGAGCGTGGTCAGGATGCGCGTGCTGCTGCTCAGCACGACCTGGCTGGCGGTGTTCGGCTTCGTGGCGGCGGCGGGTGCCGCGGCCTGTGCGAAGACGCTGGCCGGCGCGGTCGCCAGCAGGGCGGCCGACAGGGCGATGGAGAGGAAGGAATGCTTCATCAGGGTCTTCATGGCGTGGGTTCTTCCGTAACGGGGGGCGCGGCGGTCTCGCCGCTGGCCGGGGTTTCCCCGGAGCCTGCGGCATTGTTGGCGCCGCCACTGAACATGTACTTGCCGGCCAGCTGCAGCAGGTCGACCGCCGGCTGGGTGAAGGCGATCTCTTCGCCCGGCTTCAGCACTTCCGGATCGCCGCCGGGCGACAGCCCGATGTAGTTCTCGCCCAGCAGGCCGCTGGTGAAGATGCCGGCGGCGGTGTCGGCCGGCAGGTCCTTGTACTGGCTGTCGATGGACAGGGTCACGATGGAGTCGAACTTGACCGGATCCAGCTGAATGTCGGCCACCTGCCCGATCACCACGCCACCGATCTTCACCGGTGCCTGCTTGCGCAGCTGGCCGAGGTTGGAAAAGCGCGCGGTCAGCTCGTAGCTGCCGCCGCCCACGCCGAAGCGCTTGTTGGTGGAGGCCAGCGCCAGCACCAGCAGCGAGGCCAGGGCCAGCAGCAGGAAGGCGCCGACGGCGAACTCAAGACGGGGTCCACGGACGGACATGGGGTCAGCTCCTGAACAGCAATGCAGACATGACGAAATTGAACATCAGCACCAGCAGCGAGGCGTTCACCACCGCGCGGGTGGTCGCCACCGAGGTGCCTTCGATGGTCGGCTCGGCGTGGAAGCCCACGTAGGCCGCCACCAGCGCGCTGGTGCCACCGAACACGGCCGACTTCAGCAGTGCCACGCCGAAGTCGTCCCAGAAATCGACGCTGTTCTGCAGCGCCGACCAGAACGTGCCGTTGTCGAGGCCGAGCACATGCACGGCTTCGAAGTAGCTGGCGCTGATCGCAAGCGAGCAGAAGAAGCCGGTCAGCAGCGGCACCGTCAGCACCGCCGCCCAGAAGCGCGGCGCCACGGCCTTGGCGACCGGGTCGATCGCCATCAGTTCCAGCGCCTTGATCTGGTCGGTGGCGCGCATCAGGCCCAGTTCGGCGGCGATCGAACTGCCGGCGCGGCCGATGAACAGCAGCGCGGTCAGCACCGGGCCCAACTCGCGGTACAGCGACAGGCCCAGCAGCGTGGACAGCGCATCGCTGGCGCCGAACGTGGTCAACGTGCGGTAGCCCTGCAGCGTCAGCACCAGGCCCACGAACGCGCCGCCCACGGCGATGATCGGCAGCGAACGGCCGCCGATCTTGTAGATCTCGCGGGTCAGCTCGGCGAAGAAGTCTCGAGTGGGTTTCGAGGCACGGAAGACCGACAGCGAGAACAGTCCGGCACGGCCCAGCGAACGGGTGGCGTCAACAAACGGCATCAGGCGGCCTCCCCGCGTGTGACCGTGTCGAATGCGATCGGGCCGTCGGGCTCGCCGCGCAGGAACTGCTGCACCAGCGGGTCGGTGCTGGCTTCCAGTTCGGCCGGCGTGCCGGAGAACACCAGGCCGCCGTTGGCGATGACGACCGCCTGGTCGGCGATCGGCAGCGTCTCGTGCACGTGGTGGGTCACGATGATGCTGGTCAGGCCCAGCGTGTCGTTGAGGCGCTGGATCAGGCTCATGATCACGCCCGAGGCGATCGGGTCCAGCCCGGTCAGCGGCTCGTCGTAGATCATCAGCGGCGGGTCCAGTGCCAGCGCACGGGCCAGCGCCACGCGGCGCGCCATGCCGCCGGACAGTTCGCGCGGGTAGGCATCGGCGGCGGCACGCAGGCCGACCGCGTTCAACTTGAACGCCACCAGCCGGCGGATCAGCGCGTCCGGCAGCTTGGTATGCGTGCGCAGCGGCAGCGCGACGTTCTCGGCCACCGTCAGGTCGGTCAGCAGACCGTTGCCCTGAAGCAGCACGCCCACGCCCTTGCGCATTTCCAGCAGCGCGCGGCTGCGGTGCGGCACCGGCTGGCCGAATACCTCCACCGTGCCCGCCGCCGGCGGCAGCTCGCCGGTCAGCGCGGCCAGCATCGTCGACTTGCCGCTGCCGGACGGACCGAGCACCGCAGCGATGCTGCCGCGGGGAACGGTCAGGTCGATGCCGCGCAGGATGGTGCGGCCACCGCGATCGAGGCGGAGACCGGACAGGTGCACGGCAGGGGCGTCGGCAGGCGTCATGGGCGTCGTCGGCGGACCAGCAGGGGGTTAACGGAAAAACAACGGCGTAGCTTCGCGGCCAGCGGCTGAACATAAACCGTACCGCGCAGTTTGATTATTGTGGCACCCATGTCGCGTCCTTGTCGTATTTGCGTGCGGCATTCGCGTGGGATGCTGTGGCCCAGACCGCGTCATTCCGGGCTCGCCATCCGTATCCGGCACAATGCCCGCGACGATGACGACGCCCGCCACTCCCGACTTCCGCCTCTATCCGTCCAACGTGCTGGGGCTGCTGGCGGCGTTGCTGGCGGACGAACTGCGTCGGCCGGTGCCGGGACAATCGCCGCTGGCGCCGGACGTGGTGCTGATTCCGCAGGTCGCCATGCGCCGCTGGCTGCAGGCCACGCTGGCGGCGGAATACGGCATCGCCGCGAACCTGGAATTCCTCACCCCCGGCGAATTCGTCGCCCGCGCGCTCGACGCCAACCTCGGCCCGGCGGGCGAGGACGACCTCGATGCCGCATCGCTGCAGTGGCGCCTGTATGCGGCGCTCGGCGAACCAGGACTGCGTCGCGATCCCGCGCTGGCCACGCTCGACGGCTGGCTGGCCGACGGCGATCCGCTCAAGCCATGGCGACTGGCGGGCGAACTGGCCGGCGTCTACGAGAAGTATCAGGCCTGGCGCCGCGACTGGCTGCTGCGCTGGGAGGCCGGCGCCGACCGCGACGATCCGCAGGCGCGGCTGTGGCGTGCGGTCGCTGCCGGGCGCGACTATCGTGCGCGCCGCATCGATGCCTACCTGGCGCGCTTCGGCCGCGACGACGGCCCGCTGCCGCAAGGCCTGCCGAAACGCCTGCTCGTCTTCGCCACGCTCAACATCTCGCCCGACGTGCTGCGCGTGCTGGCCACGCAGGCGCGCGTCGGCACGCTGCATTTCTATCTGCCCACGCCGGCGCGCGGCTACTGGGGCGACCTGCAGACGCTGCGCGAACGCCGTCGCGACGGCGAGGCCATGCTGTTCGCCGACGACGTGCAGGAAAACCCACTGCTGCAGGCCTGGGGCGCGGCCGGTCGCGATTTCATGGCGCTCCTCGGTGACTACGAAGTGGTGCATCCGCGCGCCGAGATCGATGTCTACGCCGATCCGCTGGACGAGACCGGCCCCGACACGTTGCTGCACCGCCTGCAGTCGGACCTGTTCCATCGCCGCGCACCGGCGGTACCGCCACCCCACCTCACGCCCGACCTCACGGACGCCAGTCTGCAGGTGCATGCCTGCCACACGCGCCTGCGCGAACTACAGGTGTTGCACGACCAGCTGCGCGCGCTACTGGAAGATCCACGCTTCGATCCACCGCTGCAGCCGCGCGACATCGCCGTGCTGGCGCCGGACATCGATCCCTACGTGCCCTACCTCGACGCCGTGTTCGGCGGCAGCGGCCACGACGACGCGCTGCCATGGGCACTGGCTGATACCAGTCCGCTGGCCAGCGAGCCGTTGGCGGAGGTGTTCCTGCGCCTGCTCGACCTGCCGCTGTCGCGCTTCGGCCTGGACGAAGTGCTGGACCTGCTCGCCAGCGCGCCCGTCGCCGAAGCGGCCGGTCTCGATACCGACGCCATCGACCGCCTGCACGGCTGGCTGCGCGACGCCGGCGCGCGCTGGGGACTGGACGCGACCCACCGCGCTGCCTCCGATGCGCCGGCCGACGACGCCTACACGTGGCAGTTCGCACTCGATCGCCTGCTGCTGGGCCATGCCAGCGGTGCGGACGACGCGATCGCTGGTGTCGCACCGTGGCCGCAGCTCGAAGGCAGCGCACTCGATGCGCTGGACACGCTGGTGCGGCTGCTGCGCGAACTGGCGCGCCAGCGACGCGCGCTCGGCGAGGCGCTGACGCCATCGCAGTGGCGTGAACGCCTGCTGCACTTGTTGGCCGTACTGCTGCCGGAACAGCCGTCTTCGCCCCGCGCGCAACGTGCGCTCGATCGCCTGCGCACACTGATCGATCGCTTCGCCCGCGACGCCGATACCGCCGGTTATGGCGGCGGCGTGCCGCCGGAGGTCGTGCGCGCCCACTTCGCCGACCTGCTGTCGCAGGCCGACACGCGTGCGCCGCTGCTGACCGGCGGCATCAGCGTGGGCCGCATGGTGCCGATGCGGCTGCTGCCGTTCCGCGCGATCTGCCTGCTCGGTATGAACGACGGCGACTTTCCCCGTCGCGATCCCGCCGCCGGCCTCAACAAGCTCACCGCCGAACTGCATGCCGGCCGACGCCAGCCCGGCGATCGCTCGACGCGCGAGGACGACCGCTTCCTGTTCCTGCAGCTGTTCGCCGCGGCGCAGGACGTGTTCTATCTCAGCTATCTGGGCGCCGATCCCCGCGATGGCAGTGTGCGTGAGCCGTCAGTGCTGCTCAGCGAGCTGCTCGACGTCGCCGCGCGCTACCACGCCGATGCCGAGGCGAAGACGCACCTCGTCGTCCGCCACACGCTGCAGCCGTTCGCGCCGGCAGCGTTCGGCAGCGCAGGGGAACCGCGCCGCTTCAGTTACCGCGCGGCCTGGCGTCCGGCGGCCGATCGTGTGGATGCCGCGCGACGCGCACTGCCCCCGTGGGCGGAAGCGTCGCTGTCCTTGCCGACGGAAGACGAACACGATCTTCCGCTCGACGCGCTGCGCCGCTTCCTGCTCGATCCCGCGCAGGCGTTCCTCACCCAGCGCCTCGGCCTGCGCCTGCCCGAGTCGATCGAACAGACGGAAGACACCGAGCCGCTGACCGGGCCCGCGCGCGGTCGTGATCGTGCGCAGGTGAGGCGCGAAGCGTTCGACTGGTTGCTCGATGCCACGCACACGAAAGACGCGCGCATGCCGGCAGCGCTCTATGCCCATCTGCGTGCACGCGGCCAGCTGCCGACCGGTCCGCTGGGCGAAGCCGCCGCCGAGCAGGTGCTCGTCGAGGTGGAACCCTATGCGGCGGTCTTTGCCGACTGGCTCGGCCAAGCCACCCGGGAAGATCCGGACGCCGCATCGCGGGGCGTGGTGGTCGACGGCGCGCGCGTGCATGGCCGCATCGCCGATGTCTATCCGCACGGTCTCGTACGCGTGCATGTCGGCGCGCTCAATGGACCGGCGGTCCTCCGCCACGGCCTGGACGCCCTGCTGCTCAATGCCTGCGGCGTGCCGGTGCCGCTCGTGCAGATCCACGACGGCGCCGACGGCATCCGCGCCTACGTCACGCCGGCACGATCGGTCGACGAAGCGCAGGCGGCCCTGCGCGTGCTGTTGGCGCTGCGTCGCGACGGCCTGCGCGCGCCGCTGCCGTTCGCACCGCACACCGGCTGGGCCGTCCACACCGCCGATCCGGCGTTGCGCGCCGAAGCAGCACGCGAGGCCTGGTATCCCGGCGACTATCGCTGGGGTGAAAGCACCGGCGACGCGATCCAGCTCGCGTTCCGCGGTCGCGATCCGCTGGCCGATGCCGAAGGCATGGCCGCTTTCATCGACACCAGCCTGCGCGTCTTCGCTGCCGTACGCGGCGCCGGTCCGGAGGGCGCCGCATGACGGCTTTCGATCTTGCCCGTGAGCCCTATCTGACGCGCGCCCTCGACGGCGTGCAGCTGATCGAGGCCAGCGCGGGTACCGGCAAGACCTACACGCTGGCCACGCTGTTCACGCGGCTGATCGTCGAGCAGCGACGACGCATGGGCGAAGTGCTCGCGGTCACCTACACCGAGGCCGCCACGCAGGAACTGCGCAAGCGCATCCGCGAACGCCTGGCGCTGGCCGCCACGCTGGTCGGCACGCCGTCGCGCGAGGACGAATCGCACGAAGCCGCGCTCACGCGCTTCGTGCTCGACCGCCATCTCGCGCAGGGAGACGAGACCCCGGCGCAGCTCGCGCGCCGGCTGCGCATCGCGGCGGAAGAGACCGACCTCGCCGCCATCTTCACCATCCATGGCTTCTGCGCCCGCGTCCTGCGCGAACACGCGCTCGACGCTGGCCAGGGCTTCGATGCCGGCGAGCTGCTCGGCAACGCGCGTGCGCTGCACGCCGACCTCGCCGCCGATCTGTGGCGCAGCCATGCCGCCGATCCCGCGACGGTGGCTGCGCTGACCGGTTTGTGGAGCGGCCCCGAGGCGCTGGCCGACGACCTGCCGGCGCTGTGTGGCCCGCTGCCGCTGTTGCCCCCGGCGCCGACCTCCATCGCAGGCGATGAGGTCGCGTCGCTGCTGGCGCTTGCACGCACACGCCTCGCCGAAGGTGTGTCGACGGAGGGAGAGGCCTACTTCACCGCGCTGCTCGCGGCCGTGGACGGAGGCATCCTCAACAAGACGTCCTACAAACCGGACTGGCTGTCGCAACTGCACCGCCAGGTGGTCGCATGGGCGCGGCACCCCGCGTTCGATGCGCCCATGCAGGACAAGCTCTTCAAGCTGACGCTGGATGCGCTGACGAAGGGCACCAAGAAGGATTACGCGGGAAAGACGCCGGTCTCGTCGTTGCAGCCGCTGATCGCGGACTATGCGGTGGCGCTCGAGCGTTACACGCAATGGCGCCGGGACCAGTCGATCCTGCTGCTGCATCGCCTGCGCGACGACGCTCGCCGTCGCCTCGACGCGCTCAAGCGTACGCGGCGCGTGCAGACCTACGACGACCTGATCGAACGCGTCGCCACCGCGCTCGATGGCCCGCGCCGGCAGACGCTGGTCGCCGCCCTGCGCGCGCAGTACCGCGTCGCCCTGGTGGACGAGTTCCAGGACACCGACGAACGCCAGTGGCGGATCTTCGCGCGCGTGTTCGGTGACTCCGACGAGGTGCGTGCGCTGGGCGAAACACCCGCGCTGTTCCTGATCGGCGATCCCAAACAGGCCATCTACGGCTTCCGTGGTGGTGATGTCGCCACCTACCTGCTCGCGCGCGGTGCCGCCGATGAGGCGCCGCGGCTGGCGCACAACTTCCGTTCGCGGCCGTCGGTGCTGCAGGCCGTGCGCGCGCTGTACGACGGCGCGGCGTCGGCCGGACAGGACGCGTTCGCGCATCCCGACATCCGCTTCGAGCCGGTCGAACCCGGCGGCAAGCGTCATGATGATGATTACCTCGAAGGCGAGACGGCGGCTCCCGCCTTGACCTTGCGCCTGCTGCGCAACGCCGACGGCGGCGCGTTCGACGCCGAGACCTCGCGCGAGGCCGCGACCGCCGCGTGCGTGGCCGACATCCATCGCGTGCTGGCCGAGGCGCGCGATGGCGGCGCACGGATCGATGGACGTCCCGTGCGGCCCGGCGACATCGCCGTGCTGGTGCGCAACCACAAGGACGCTACCCGCATGCAGCAGGCGCTGGCGCGTGCCGGCGTGCCGGCGGTCGCGGCCGGCAAGCAGAGCCTGTTCGCCAGTCCCGAGGCGGGCGAACTGTGCACGCTGCTGCTGGCGCTGCTGCATCCGGCCGACAGCGGCCGCCTGCGCGCCGCGCTGGCCACCGTGCTGCTGGGCGAAGACGCCCCGGCGCTTGCCGCGCTGGAGGACGACGGCGAGGCGCAACGCCAGCACCAGGCGCGCCTGCTGCACTGGCGCGAACGCTGGCAGCGCGGCGGGCCGTTCGCGCTGGTCTCCGAGTTGTGCGCGGCACAGGCCGAACGCCTGCTGGGCCTGCTCGACGGCGAGCGCCGCCTGACCAACTACCTGCAACTCGGCGAGCACCTGCAGGAAGCCGCGGCGCATACGCTGGGCCTGCATGGTCTGCTGGACTGGCTGCAGGCGCGCATCGCCGACGCCGATCCCGACGACGAGGCGCAGCTGCTGCGGCTGGAGTCCGATGCCCTGCGCGTGCAGATCGTCACCCTGCACAAGAGCAAGGGGCTGGAGTACCCGCTGGTCTACCTGCCGTTCGCCGGGCTGGGCACCTCGCGCCCGGACAGCGGCCGGTACCGCGTGGTGCACGACGGCACGCAGCGCGTGTTGCTGTGGAAGCTCGACAAGGACGATCCCGCCTGGAGGGCTGCCGGTGAGGCGAAGAAGCGCGACGACCAGGCCGAAGACGCGCGCCTGCTGTACGTCGGCCTGACCCGCGCCGAGCACGCGCTGTGGATCGCCGCGGGCGATGTCGCCGACCTGCCGAAGAGCCGGCTGGCGCCGCTGCTGGCCGATATCGCCACGCTGGCCGCGCAGCCCGGTGTCCGCATCGTCGAGGGTCCGCCGGAACCGCCGCCGGCACGCTTGCCGCCCGAGCGCGAGACCGCCGTCGCACCAGCGCGTGTCGCCACGCGCCGCATCACGCCCGACTGGTGGGTCTACAGCTTCACCCAGCTGGCGCATGCCGACGGTGGCGCCGATCCCCTGGCCGCCGCCACGCAGGCCGATCCCGGTGGCGAAGACGAAGCACCGTCCTCCGATACGGAGGCCTTGCCGGAGGCCGTCGCTGCGCCGCTTGCCGTCGTCGATCCGCGTTTCGCCGGCAGCCGTTTCGGCGTGGTCATGCATGCCGCACTGGAACACGCCGACTTCGCCGCGTGGCGCGACTGGCAACCGGGCGACGCCGCCCCGGCGGGCCAGGACGTCGTCATCGCCGAAGCCTTGCGCGAAGGCGGCTATGCCGAAGCCGAGGTCGCCGACGGTCTCGCCGTGCTGGTGCCGCTGGTAGGCCACACGCTGGGCACGGCACTGCCGGAAGGGGTGCGCCTGGCCGACCTGCCCGTCGACCAGCGCCGTGCGGAAATCGAATTCCACTTCGCCATGCAGCCCACGGCCGTCGCCACGCTGCTCGCGCTGCTGCACCGGCACGGGCTGCTGCGCCAGCGCACGGCGTTCGGCGTGCGCCCGCGGCTGGAAGGGCTGATGACCGGCCTGATCGACCTGACCTACGTGCACGACGGGCGCTGGTACGTACTCGACTACAAGTCCAACCAGCTGCCGGCTTACGACGCGGCCGCCATGCAGCAGGCGATGGCGCACAGCGAGTACGACCTGCAGGCGTTGATCTACACGCTCGCCCTGCACCGCTGGCTGCGCTTCCGCCTGGGCGAGGCGTACGACTACGCGCGCGACTTCGGCGGCATCCGCTATCTGTTCTGCCGTGGCCTGGACCTGGCGCGCCAGGCCTCGCCCGGCGTGCATGCGCAGCGCTTCGCGCCCGAGCTGGTGCATGCGCTCGATGCCTTGTTCGCCGGTGATGCGCCGGGAGCGGCCGCATGAGTCTGCTCGACGCGCTCTATCGCGGCGGCCATCTGCGTACGCTCGACCACGCGCTGGCGCAGAGCCTGCGCCGGCTGGATCGCGACACGCCCGACGCGGTACTCGCCGCCGCCGCGCTCGCATCGCTGGCCGTGGCGAAGGGGCATGCCGGCGTAAAGCTGCTCTCGCCGCAGGCAATGCTGGACGCCGAGGCCGAGGTGATCTGGCCGCAGAGTGACGAATGGCGCGCGCAGCTCGCCGCGTCGCGCTGGGTCGCCACGCCGACGGCGTCCGCCGAGGTCTCCGACCCGCGCGCGCCGCTGGTGCTGGAAGGCGACCTGCTCTATCTGCGTCGCTACCGCGAGTACGAGCGTGCACTCGCACTGGGCCTGCACTGCATCGCCACGGGCGCGATGCCGGAGGTGGGACTCGAACCGCTCGCGCCGCTGTTCGCCACGTTGTTCCCGCAGGCCACGCACGACGACCACCAGGCCCGCGCCGCCGCGCTCGCGTTGCGGCACGCGCTGCTGCTGGTCACCGGCGGACCGGGCACCGGCAAGACCACCACCACCGCGCGACTGCTGGTGCTGCTGGCCACGCAGGCGCGACATGCCGGCGGGGCCGCGCCACGCATCGCGCTGGCCGCGCCCACCGGTCGTGCCGCGGAGCGCATGGCCGAAAGCGTGCGGCTTGCAGTGCAGGGACTGGCGGCGTCCGGCGTGGAAGCCGATCTGCTGGCGACGCTGCCGGCCACCGGCACCACGCTGCACCGCCTGCTGGGCACGATTCCGGACTCGCCGCGTTTCCGCCATGACCGCGACAACCCGCTGCCGTTCGACGTGGTGGTAGTCGACGAAGCCTCGATGATCGACCTGCCGCTGATGGCCAAGCTGGTCGATGCCGTCGCCGACGGCACGCGCCTGGTGCTGCTGGGCGACCCGGACCAGCTGCCTTCGGTGGAAGCCGGCGACGTGCTGGCCGCCATCCTCGCCGCGGCCGGCGACGGCGATCGCCTCGCACACGACGATGCGGAAGCATTGCGCCCCTTGCTGGGCGAGACCGACCCGGGCGTGCGCGAAGACGCACCCCGCTTCGCCGGCGTCCGCGTGCACCTGCAACGCGGCTGGCGTCAGAGCGAGGCGCTGCACCTCGCGCCGCTGGCCGCCGCTGTACGTGAAGGCGATGCCGACACCGCCCTCGACCTGCTGCGGCGCGATGCGCTGTCGAACGTGCACTTCCACGAAGGCCTCGCCGATCCGCTGGAGACGCATCGCGACGCGCTGCTCGCGCACTGGCGTGCCCTCGCGCAGGCGGACACGCCGGCCGAGGCGCTCGCGCACTCCACGCGCCTGCGCCTGCTCACCGCCGTGCGCGAAGGACCGCAGGGCGCGCGCACGCTCAATGCGCGCATCGAACGTCTGCTGGTGGACACGGGCACCGGCAGCACGCGCGGCGCGCCCGGCCACTTCCACGGCCAGCTGCTGATCGTCACCGAGAACAGCTACCGCCACCGCCTGTTCAATGGCGACATCGGCATTTGCCTGCGCGACGACCGCGGTGCGCTGGTGGCGTGGTTCCCCGGCGAGGATCCCGCACAGCCGCGCGCCTTCCATCCCGCCGCGTTGCCGGCGCACGAGTCGGCATTCGCCATGACGGTGCACAAGGCGCAGGGCTCGGAGTTCGATGCGGTGTGGTTGCTGCTGCCCGCACGCAGCAACCGCGTGCTTTCGCGCGAGCTGGTCTACACCGGCATCACCCGTGCCCGCCGCGAACTGCACATCGCTGGCAGCGATGCCGTGATCCGCGATGCGCTGGCGCGGCATGCAACTCGGTGGTCCGGGTTGGAGTGGCGCTTGCGACAAGGCGTAGAGGCGGTACGCTGATGGCTGGCTTGGGCGTGCGCAGGGAGGTGAGATGAGCGCCGAAGGAAACGGGGATCCGGTGTCGGAACTGATCGTATTTCGCAGCGAAGATGCCAAGACGCGCATCCAGGTAAGGCTGGAGGGAGGAACGGTGTGGCTGACGCAAGCGCAGCTTGCGGAGCTGTATCAGGTCACCGTCAAGACGGTGAGCGAACACCTGCAGAACATCATTGCCGAACGAGAGCTCGAACCTGAACGAACTATCCGGAAACTCCGGATAGTTCAAACCGAGGGCCAGCGTGAGGTGCGCCGCAGCGTGGAGCACTATCACCTCGATGCCATTCTCGCCGTGGGCTACCGGGTCCGCTCCGTCCGTGGCACGCAGTTCCGGCAGTGGGCCACGGCGCAGCTGTCCGAGTACCTGGTCAAAGGCTTCGTCATGGACGATGCCCGCCTCAAGGATCCCGGCGGTGGGGATTACTTCGACGAACTGCTGGCGCGCATTCGCGACATCCGTGCGTCGGAGAAGCGCTTCTACCAGAAGGTCCGCGACCTGTTCGCGCTCAGCGTCGACTACGGCGACAGCGAACAGCAGGCGTCATTGTTCTTCGCTGAAGTACAGAACAAGTTGCTGTATGCCGTCACCGGCAATACCGCCGCCGAGCTGGTGGTGGCCCGTGCCGATCCCGGGCAGCCCAACATGGGGCTGTGCACATGGGAGGGCAGCCGCGTGCGCAAATCGGATGTCATCGTCGCCAAGAACTACCTCACTGCGGATGAAGTCGATTCGCTCAACCGACTGGTCGTTATCTTCCTGGAGCAGGCCGAGCTCCGCGTGAAGGACCGGAAGATGCTCTCGCTAGACTACTGGCGCGAGAACATGGATCGCCTGCTGGCCTTCAATGACCGCGCGGTGCTGGAGAACGCGGGATCGGTCAGCAGTTCGACCATGAAGGACATCGCGCACGAGCGCTACGGACAGTTCGACGCTCAGCGCCGACGAGCTGCGGCATTGGCGGCCGATGCGGACGACCTGAAGGCGCTGGACGCCGCAGAACAAGCGCTCAAGGCGCGGAGCAAGCCCAAAGGCACGTGACCGTCGTCATGTCGCGGCACGCATAACGTGATGCCGATCCGTACGTTTGCGGTCCGGTCCCCAAGGGCGTATACCTGTCCAGGCTGACTGGCAGTCTTCTGCGCCGCATTCGCCGGCCGATTCCCCTCCCTCTCGGCTTACCGACGCGATCACGCGCGTGCCGACGAGGTGTGTGTGCCCAGCCCGCAAGTCTCCGTTCTTCTTCTGCATCGCCGTCTGCCGCCTCCGCGCGCGTGGAGGGCGGGTGCCTGTGCCGTTGCGCGGTTCCTGTCGTCCGGGAGGACTCATGGCGTTTGATGTCGGGATCGGAAAGTGCCGGTCGGTGTCGTCCGATTCGGTGGATGTGTGGGTGGATGGTTCCATCGTGCGGCGCCTGGCGCCGGAGACGAAATGGCAGCGCGACGGCATCAGCGTGCTGCAGGTGCCGGTGAAGGTGTGCAGTCCGCGGCATTCGCTGGCCGCCGGGGCCGAGGTGTTCCTGGATGCCGGCCTCATCACCGCTACCAGCGCGGGCAAGCTGGATGTCGAAGGCAGCGGCCAGTTCGCCAAGGCGCGCCTGTCGCTGCTGGTGCCCACCATCGACGAAAGCCCCGCGCCACCGCCGCCGTCGCGTCGCGCGAGCTGGCGCTGATCCAGCCAGAAGAGGGAGCCCTCGCGGAGCTCCCCATGCGTTGAAGCCAGCCGTGGCGCCCGCTAGTCGCGCACGCCGAACGTAAGGCAACTGGTGCCGTGCCATGCGATCTCGAGTGGCGTTCCCGCATCGGCGATCGTCTCGTCCGACGGATCCTTGCCGCTGCCGAGATTGAGCTGGCGATCGGGCTGCTTGCCGACGCCGATCGTCACCACCAGGCGGCTGCCCGCCGCCAGCGTGCGTCCCAGCAGACGCGTGTCCTTCACCGCGAGACGCTGCGGCACGCCGGGTTGCAGCAGGCGACGCTGCCGGCGGTCCTCGCCGTAGCTCGCGCGCTGGAGCCACCACGCCAGGTCGAGGTACTCACCGTCGGCGGTGCGCTCGTACACGCCGATGGCGACGTCGACGTCGCGCGCATTGACGGTGAAATCGAGCGTGCCGCCGAACGGCCCCGCCAGCTCCGTGTCCCGCGGCATCGGTGCGCTGGCGAACACCAGCCCCCCGTGCGGATCGAGTTGCGGATTGAGCACGTGCTCGGACGGCGTCCAGTCGGCGTCACTGCGGTCGCGGAAGTCCACGCGCTGTACCACGACGGCATCGGGCTGCGGCTGCGGCGCCAGCACATGTTCGCCGTCACTCACGCCCGGCGCCAGACACAGCGACTGCGTGCGCGTGGCCATCGTGTCCAGCGTCGACGCGTGGCGCCAGGTGTCGGCACCCATGACCTGCCAGTTCACGCGGTCGGCCAGCAGCGGCGGCTTCGGCGCGCCCTTGAGGACATGGTCGAACCACGCCAGCCGCAGCGCCTGCAGGTTGATGCGCGCGGACGCATCCGGCGTGTAGCCCTGCACGGTCGGCGGCACGCCGGTCTGCATCGTGATGTGTTCATAGGGGCCGATCACCAGCGTGTGGTCGGCGTCCGGGCGGTGGCGCAGATGCTCGCGCAGGTAGTGCAATACGCCGGCCTGCCCGCCATCGAAATAGCCCGTCGTCGCAAGCACCGGGATGTCGATGCCGGCGTACTGCGCGCCCTGCGGAATCATCGCCTGCCAGTACGCGTCGTAGGCCGGATGCTGCAACCATTCGGCGAACACCGGGTTCGCGCTGCCGTCGATCGCTGGCCGGTCGCGGTAGGCGCGGCCGCTGGCGTAGGCCTCGCGGTCCAGCTTCGCCCAGCGTGTGCTGTCGTTGTAGCGCGCGTCGTCCAGCCAGCGGCTGCTGGCGGCGTACAGCGGCCACGGGTACATGAAGTTGAGGAAGACGTTGCCCTCCATCGGGATGTCGATGCCTGGTGCTGCCGACGCGGACGTGGCAATCGCCCTCAGCGCGGGTGGCCGGTGCTTCAGCGCAGCCCACTGCGCGAAGCTGTTGTAGCTGCCCCCGAACATGCCCACGCGGCCATCGCTCCAGGCCTGCGTCGCGATCCATTCGATCACCGCAGCCGCATCGTCGCCGTCGTGCACGAAAGGCGCGATGGCGTCCGGGCTGCGGCCCTTGCCGCGGCTGTAGGCGACCGCGCCCACGTAGCCGTGCGCCGCCATCGTCTTGGCATCGTGGAAGGCCACGTCGTCGTTGGCGTAGATGGTGAACTCCAGCAGCGTCGGCAACGGTTGCGCGTTCGCCGGACGCACGACGAGGGCGGCGATGTGCACGCCATTCGGCGTGCTTACCAATACATCGCGGTCGATGCGGTAACGGCGCGCGTCGTCCGCTTCCACCGCCGCGACGACCAGCGGCTGGAAGGCGGCGTAGGCGGCATGCACCTGATAGGCGCGCAGCAGGTCGATGGCGTCCGGCAGCGACAGCGTGCGCTTGCCCGCCACCTTCGCCAGTGCCGCGTCCAGCTCACCACGCAGCCGTACCGGCGACGTGCCGAAGCTGAATTCCGCTTGCAGTGCGGTCCGGTCATCGAGCGCACCGAAGCGCTCGGCGAACACCTGCCGCCAGGCCGGCGCGAACGCGATGTTCTCGCGTGCCTGCAGTGCCCTGGCGCGCGCATGGATCTCGTACTGCAGGTAGAGCGGCGGTTGCGAGACGGAATCGTTGCGCAGCGTGCGCAGGGTCTCGATGCTGTCGATCGCCTGCGTGTACTGGCCGGTCACCAGTTGCAGGCGGAACAGGGTGGTCAGGTAGCGCGCGCGGTCTTCGTCGCGATAGGCCTTAGCCATGTCGCGCGCGAGCACCCCCATCGCCACGTCGACGTCGCCCCCCTTCAGTCCCGCCGGGATGCGGACCTCGGGCGCCTGCGCGAAGGAGGACAGGGAGAGCGTCGCCAGCAGGAACCCCAGGAGCAAGCGCATGTCGGTCCGTTACAGGGAGGCGGACGCCGAGCTTTGCATGCGTGCCGCGGGACGGGGAAGGGGCATGCGACGGAGGCACCGCCCGCCCGATGAAGCCGTGTTTCCGCGTCGCGACCGCCCGGACCGGGGCTCGCCGACGAGCGGCGCAATCTCCGCCTATACGCCTCCCCGTGGATCGCGCTAAGGTCCGCGACGGGGTGAGAGGGGCGCCACATGGGACGTGGTAGGACGCATTTCTTCAGGGAACTCGCTGCGCTGCCTTGGCCGGTCGGCCTGGGTGCGGGCGCGCTTGGCTATGCCGCCATCGCGTACGGCATTCCCCTGGTCTTCGGGCGACACAGCGGTGCGATGGCGTCGGCCTTCACCGCAGGCAACCATCCGTTCATGCCGTTGGCGTGGGTCTTCCTGGGCCTGTGCGTGATCGCGTCCGCGTCGTCGTTCCTGGCGGCGCGCCGCAGGCGCCGGTTGCTGGACACGCGCACGGGACTGGAAAGCATCGCGGCACTCGGCTGGCGTGATTTCGAGCGGCTGGTCGGCGAGGCATTCCGGCGTCGCGGCTACACCGTGGAGGAAACCGGTCTGGGCGGTGCCGATGGCGGCATCGATCTGATCCTGCGCCGCGACGGCAAGCGCACGCTGGTGCAGTGCAAGCAGTGGCGGCGCGAGAAGGTGCCGGTCAACGTGGTGCGCGAGATGTACGGTCTGCTGACGCACCACCGTGCCGACGCGGTGCGCATCGCGGCGCTGGGTGGGTTCACCGAGGACGCAGCGAAGTTTGCGGAAGGCAAGCCGATCGAACTGATCGATGGCACGGCGTTGCTGGGGATGATTCGGGAGGTGCGGGCTAGCACCGATGCACGAACGAGGTTGCCATCTAACTTTGAGGACGAGCTGGGTAAAGATATGGCGAGTGAACATGCTGCGCCGCACTGTCCAAAGTGCAAAGTAACCATGGTGCGGCAGCGCCACAGCGCCACAGGAAAATCATTCTGGGGTTGTGTAAGCCTTCCCGGATGTAGTGGACAGGACGTTCTCCGTTGCCTTGATTGAATGTGGCATCTCTTGACGCTCAAGCGCTTTACGAATCTACTGTACGAACTCTTCACGCGATTGGCGATGGAACGCCGCTGCGAAAGGACTGGGTCCGGCGTTGCGCCGGACGGGTATGGATTGTTGACTCTTATCGCCCCGTACAGCCGGCTAGGCCTCACCGCCACCTGCTCGGTGGTGGTAAGGCCTAGCCGGCTGTACGGGGCGGTTTCTTGGTGAAGAGTGAAATGGCGGATCCCAGGGCAGTGTTTCTCGCTCGAATCGATCTGAGCGCCACGCGTGTGAAGCCATTTGAGGGCTTCGTATTCCTATGTGGTGGTCCACAAGATATTAAGAATCTCACGCCCGAACGTTCGGTGCGTAATGTTCTCTATAACGCCATCACTTCTGGCCGCAACTCTGATCTTGCTCAGCGCCTAAAGCTAGCTGAAGACATTCAAGATTGGTATAGAGGCGGGAAGTACGATGATCTGGTGACATTCGAAGAGCATCTAGCCAGTCTGTCATCCGTAATCCTTCTAGTTGTGGAAAGCGCTGGCTCCATTGCGGAGTTGGGGGCATTTGCAGTGACGGACGTTATTGCCGAAAGGCTCTTGGCTCTCATATCCGAGGCTCACTTCGAAGAAGATTCGTTCATCAAGTTGGGGCCTATAAACAGACTTGAGTCAAGAACAGGAAGGAAAGTTCTCGTATATCCCTGGCACGACAAAGGGGTTGGCGGAACTCTTGTCGAGAACTTTGACCTGTTGAAAAGAGATTTGCCAGACATCCTCGCCGAAGTAAGGACTCTTCTCGGATCAAACAACTCGGAGCGAGTTTTCAAGCAAGCAAATCCAGCTCATGTGATGATGTTCGTTTGTGAGATGTGTGATCTATTCGGTGCGCTATCCGAGAACGAAATAGCTTCATATTTGAGGGAGGTTGGTTGTGAAGTGGATAGGGCTCAGCTTGAGCAGTACCTATTCCTGCTAGAGAGATGCGATCTTTTGCTTAGCAAGGCTCGAGGGCATGGAAGGTACTTCTACGCTCCCAATTGGCGATCGCACATTGTTTTTGGATTTCGCGATAGCAAAAGAGTAGATAGAGATCGTCTTACATCGGATGTCATCGACTACTACCGTGGATCTAACAAAACAAGATTTTCTGTTATCTCTGAGCTGAGGCAGGCCTTATGAATGGCGACCTTCTGAGCTTCGTGGTTGCTCAGACCGGCCTCTCCAGGCAGGCAGTGATCAGAATTTCTGAAACGGCTAGACATCGCTACAAAGTATTCTCCATCGACAAGAAGCGCGGCGGGAAGAGAATCGTTGCTCAGCCAGCAAGAGAAGTGAAAGCGGTCCAGAGAGCTATAGTTGCGGCGCTAAGTTCGCGCCTGCCAGTTCACGAGTCTGCGACTGCATACGTACCGGGATCAAAGCTCATAAATAATGCGATTCCTCATGCAGGGCAGAAATATCTGCTGAAGTTTGACTTTGAGAACTTTTTTCCATCGATAGACGATTCTGCGATAAGGAAAGCGCTTTCAGGGGAGACACAGAATGGGTTTTCTCAAGATGACATTCTTCTTGTAGTTGGGTCATGTCTATGGAGGCCTCCGGGAAGTAGTCTGCTCGGTCTCTGCATCGGGGCGCCGTCATCGCCATTTTTATCTAACGCTGTGATGTTCGAATTTGATGGCATCGTAAGTCGTTTAGCGCGAGAGCTTGGAATTTCTTACACTCGCTTTTCTGATGACGTGACTTTCTCCGGCCCGGACGCGTCTTCATTGTCAAAGATGGAGCTTGGATTTCGCGAGACATGTCGCGAGTTGAATGCTCCTAAGTTAGTAGTCAATGAGAAGAAGCGCACTTTCTGCTCACGCGGCGCAGCGATGCGGGTTACAGGTTTGACGCTTTCTAATGGCGGTGGAGTGACAGTGGGGAGAGCCAGAAAGCGAGGTGTGAGAGCCGGTGTGGACAACTATTTACGGGGGACTCTCGATCTAAAGAAGGTGGAGCGACTCAGAGGAGAAGTAGCTTTCGTTATCTCTATTGAGCCTCTGTTTCGGGACGTCCTCATTGCCACGTTTGGAGATAGGGTGAGAGATGTTCTTCCTTCTTGAGAGAACAAACTCACTGTACAGACGCGATACGTGCCTAGAATCGACGAATTAGATCCTGCATTGGAGTCCCCAACATCGCACACCTCGAGTGCCGATGGGTTCGTGTTCGCATGATCCCCCGACCGATGACTAAATCAAGCGTTGGGTCGCGCATCATGAAGAAATCTCTTCTTCACCGAGTACTGGAGGGCAACGAAGAAGCCATCGCTATGTTCGGTGAGGCGGATAACTGCGCTGTCATCGATTGGAAGGCTGGGCCCCTCGATATCGTCGAAGCCATTGCAGATTTCCTGCCGGATGGATATCTCACCTTGGGCCGTGTAACCGCCACGAGTTGCGAACTCATGGTCACAGGCAAGCGGCCATTCTGCGCCCAAATTTTGTCCCGGGCTACACAAGAGAATCTCCTTCTCAGCATCAATCAGGCTGTACAGCCCGAATACGAACTGCGGCAGTTTCGTCCGTCTTATGGAGACGGCTATTCGCTCTATGTTGCGCCACGATCCGTCTGGTCCGAGATCGAACGGAGCAACCCGGAGGCTTCGGAGAGCCTCTTTCTCAGTGCTCCCCGCCTCGCGGCGTACTGGAGTAAGAGCTACCTCGTTCGCATGTTCAGCAAGCCGTGAGGCAGTGATCCGAAAGTTCGTGCAACTCAAACCCGCTTAGCGGCTCGGTTTGATTCAGTCGTTCAATGTCCTCGCCAAGCGTAAACAGACATCGCCATCTGACCAGGCAACGCAGAGAGTGCACTCAATGACCTTCTCCCTCAGCCCCTGCGACGCCACCGGTACGCCCGCGCCACCGCTCACCCACATGCCCGACGCCCTTACCACCAATTGCCAGGGCACGGCGACGTTGTACCAGCGCGTCGGCTTCGTGCCGCCATGGATCGGCTATGTCGCCGTGGTCGATGGGCGTGGCGTAGGTGGTGGTGCGTTCGTAGGTTCGCCGCAGGATGGCGTGGTCGAGATCGCCTACTACACGCTCGATGACGAACAGGGCCGCGGCTACGCCACGCAGACCGCCGCCGCGCTGGTCGCCCTGGCGCGCGCCCACACACCCGATATCGGACTCAAGGCGTACACGCTGATGGAAGAGAACGCCTCCACCCGCATCCTCCACCGCCTCGGCTTCAGCCGCGTCGGCGTGGCCCACGACGCCGATGCCGGCGACGTCTGGGAATGGCGCGCCTGATAGTGGCGATGGCCCGCATCCCAGAACCCCTTCACGTCGTCGCGAGGCAAGGCACCGATATGGCGCATCTCCGCTTCCTTCCCGCCTCGCTCGTGTTGATCGCCCTCATCGGCTGTGGCCCGCCCAAGCCTTTGCCGGCGTGTGGCAGTCGGCCGAACGAGAACACGCTGAGTACGGCCGAGAAAGCGGCGCTGGCCGACGCACTCGCCCGCTACGGCGGTCGCTGCGAAGGCGAACATCAGTGCGGCATCAGCCTTCGCCACAACAAGGATGGCCACATCAGCGTGCTGGTGAACAGCGTTTATGCGGACCGGAAGACCGGAAAATGCCTCTATCGGATAGGCGCCCAGAACCTGACCGAATACAGTGCGGACGGCCAGTTCATCCAAGAACACCTCATGCTGTAGGGAGACGAAGCGTGATGCACACCGTCAAAGGCACCTGCCACTGCAAGGCCGTCGAGTTCGAAGTCGATCTCATCGACGGCCACCGGAACATCCGGCGCTGCAACTGCTCCATGTGCAGCCGTCGCGGCGCCATCATGGCCGGCGTCACCCTCGACCGCCTGCGCATCACCCGCGGCGAGGACAAGCTCAGCCTCTACCAGTGGAATACCAGGATCGCCAAGCATTGGTTCTGCAGCGTCTGCGGCATTTACACCCATCACCAGCGCCGCAGCGTACCCACCGAGTACGGCTACAACCTTGCCTGCATCGAGGGCATCGACCTCACCACCCTCGGCGAGATCGGCGCCAGCAACGGGGCGGCACAGACACTGGTGTCATCATGAAGGAGCAGGCTCGATGACATAGATGGCCCGCAGACCGACAGACCATCGCTCCAGCCGCTTGAAGGACTGATGCAATGAAAACGAAAGGACTCCTCCTCATGCTACTGGCGGGCGCAGCCACGTCAGGGTTCACGGCCCATGCGGAGGAGGTCGCATCCGGCGAGCGGATCACTACTCCTTACATGTCACTGAGTGTGCCGGCTGGAGCAGGGTGGCAGGTGCAACGCCGTTCCGATACCGCCATCGCACTCGCGCGTGGCGAGGCCGACAACTCGTTCGCGGTGGCCGCTCTGCTGTCCCGCATGGGGCCCGCAGACTCTCCGGAAGAGTATGAAGCGTTGATCGAGCAAGCCGTCGCCAAAGACGGCGATCCAGCCAACCCGGATCGCTACAGACTGCTGGAGCAATCGGTCAAGTATTCCAACGAGCGGCCGTATCCCTGCGTGCGGTACACAGCCACGTCGGAGGACAGGGCAGCGAGAGGTGCGACAGTGCCGCTGTTCCTGGAGCTGCATGGACTCTACTGTCGTCACCCGGCCGACCCTTCCATCGGTGTGACCATCATGTATTCGCACCGTGGCGTGACGCGCCATCCCCATCTTGCGGAAGACGCCGAGGCCTACCTTCGCGATGTCGTACTGACAACGCCCTGATCTTCGCCCGCCACGACAAGGAGTCTCTGGATGAGTCGCCCCCTGCATTGCCTGATTCTTCTCCTGCTGGTTCCTGGCAGTGCGCTGGCCACCAACACGATGTGCGTTATCGATGCGGCCGATGCTTCGGGAACCTACGAATTCGAACTCATCGGCTACGGGGAGCTGGCGATGATCCAGATCAACAGCCCGCGCGGCAAACGCGTCGTGCCGTTTCAGGTCAACCGGTTCAGCGAGAAGGACATCGACATCGACGTCGTTCATCCCGGATCGGATGACCCGGGCGTCATGCCGCCTTTCACCCTGAAGGGCCAGAAGGGCCATGTGGTGCTGACCATCGAAGGCCGACGCATCGTCGGCGAGATGAGATGTCCGTTGGCGGGGGATGTGGAGTCCTCGCCGCCCACGCGCACCGCGATACCCAAGCTTTCGCCGCGCTGAGTGCGGAGCCCCGGAGACACCATGCGCCCGATCCTTCGCCTCACGGCTTTCCTTCTCGCTACGTTGCTGGTGTTCTCCGCCCACGCCGCGCAGGGCAAGCTCGGCTTCACCGTCGATGCGAAGTTCGACCGCAAGCTGCTGGACGCCGACATCAAGCAGGTCGTCGTCAAGAGCGTCGCGCCGGCGTCCGCCGCCGAGCGTGCCGGCATGAAGGCCGGCGACGTGCTGCAACAGCTCAACGGCACGCCGCTGGTGGGCAGCTCGGCGCGGAAGTTCTTCGCCGCCATGGGCAAGGTGAAGCCGGGCGACAAGGTGGCACTGGTCGTGCTGCGCGCCGGCAAGCCGATCGCGCTTACCCTGGTCGCCGAGTAGCATCGACCACGCGCTGACCGGGCCGCCTTAAACGCTTCGCGCCGTTCCCGCATCGCAGAACCGACACCCGTTGGAGTTGCCGATGAAGCTGCTGAAATCCATCCTGTTGCCGCTGATGCCGCTGATGCCGCTGATGGCGCTGATGGCGCTGATGGCGCTGATGGCGCTGATGGCGCTGATGGCGCTGGTGTGTGCGCCGGCCCTCGCAGCGAATGGCATCGCCTTCCGCGATGTCCACGAAACCACCACCGGCACCACGATGCCGGCCATGGTGTTCTATCCGGCCATGGCCTCCGCCAACGCCGGGCCGAGCGACCTGGGCCCGTATCGCGTCGCAGCGACACCGGGCCTGCCCATCGCGGAAGGACGCCATCCTCTTGTGCTCATCTCGCACGGCCACGGCGGCAGCGCGTTGGGTCACCATGATCTGGCGACCACGCTGGCCGACGCCGGCTTCATCGTCGCGTCGATCGAACACGCCGGCGATAGCCATCGCGACCAGAGCGGCTTCGGCACCGAGCGCGTGCTGCTCGGCCGCGCGTGGCAGGTGTCCGCACTGCTCGATCTGCTGCTGGCCGATCCGCAACTGGGTCCGCACATCGATGCGGATCGCGTCGGTGTCGCCGGCTTCTCCGCCGGCGGCTACACGAGCCTGCTGCTGCTCGGCGCCACGCCGGACTTCTCGCGCCGCGCGGCGTACTGCGCCGCGCAGCCGGCCGACGCGGAAGTGTGTGTGGAGGTTCCCGCCGTGATCGAACGCCTGCCGGTCTCGCGCGCCACGGTCGATCCGCGCATCCGTGCCGGGTTCGTGATGGCGCCGTTCGCCATCTTCTTCGACGCCGCCACCCTGAAGAAGATCGACGCGCCGGTGTTCCTGTATGGCGCGATGGCCGACCGCGTGCTGCTGCCCGGCTACAACGTGTTGCCGGTGCGTGATGCATTGCCGCGGCTGCATACGTTCCGCGGCATCGTGGGGGCGGGCCACTACGTGTTCCTGGCTCCGTGCAATCCGGGGATGGCCGAGGCCCTGCCCGTGCTGTGCGTGGACCCGCCGGGCATCGATCGCCAAGCGCTGCATGCGCAGATCAACGCCGACGCCGTGGACTTCTTCCGGGAGACGCTGGCGCCGCGTTGAACGCGGCGAGCCGACGGCTAGCGGTCGAGGAAGGCCACCAGCGCCGTCATGGTCTGCTCCGGCGCTTCTTCCATCAGCCAGTGGCCTGAGCCCGTGATGATCACGCCCTCGACGTTGCTGTCGACCATGCGGCCCTGGTCGATCAGGAACTGGCCGCCGGCCTTCTCGCCGGACAGCACCAGCATCGGCATGGTCAGCTTGGTCTGGGCGAAGCCGGCGAAGTCCTTCGCGTCCTGTTCGAAGTTCTTGAAGTACTCGAAGCCGGCGCGCATGCCGCCGGGGCGGGCGTACTCGGTCGCGTAGAACTGGCGGTCAGCTTCCGGGATGGAGTGCGTGCGGTCGGCGGCGAAGTCGTTCCAGAAGTGCTCGAAGTAGGTGCGCTCGCGGCCGGCGACCAGCTTCAGCGGGGTTTCGCCGTAGAAGTGGAAATGCCACAGGTCGCGCAGCAGCCACACCTTGGTCCAGTCACCCACGCCCGGCAGGAAGGCATCCATCAGCACGACGCTGTCCACTTCGTCCGGGTACTGCGCGGCGTAGGCATAGGCGACCATCAGGCCGATGTCGTGGCCGACGATCCTGATCTTTTTGTAGCCCAGTGACTGCACCAGCGCATGGATGTCCTGCGCCATCGTCTTCTTGTCGTAACCGCCGTCCGGCTTGGACGAGGTGCCGGCGCCGCGCAGGTCGGGCGCGATGACGACATGGCGGTCGGCCAGCTTCGGCATCAGCGGGCGCCACATGTGGCTGGTTTCGGCGTAGCCGTGCAGCAGCACGACCGGCGACTCGGTGCCCTGGCCGGCCTGCAGGTAGTGCAGGGTGACGCCATTGACGGTGGCGGTGTGGTCCTGGATAGCGGGTGCCGGTGCCGCGTGGGCGGTCGACTGCAGGGCCAGGCAGGCCAGCAGGGCGACGGCCGCCTGCTGGATGGAACGCAATACGGTGTTCATGACGATCTCCTCGGGGGTGGATGTCGCTGGACCGGAGCTGCTCCGTTGGCAACGCCGAAGCGGAGGGTCGCCGGCCAGCAGGGAGGGCGCGGGCGGCACCTACAGTTGACTCATACCGCCGTCGGCGATGATCTCGGTGCCGATGATGAAGGCCGATTCGGGCGAGGACAGGTGCAGCACGGTGCTGGCGATCTCGTCCGGCGTGCCGAAGCGGCCCAGCGGCACCTGGGTCTGGATCTGCGCCGCGGTGGCGTCCAGCGTGGCGGCGTCCAGGCCGAGCTTGCCGTACAGCGGCGTGGCCACCGGGCCCGGGCTGAGCACGTTGACGCGCACGCCGCGCGGCAGCAGTTCGGCCGACAGCGTCTTCGCCAGCGAGATCACCGCGGCCTTGCTCGCGGCATACACCGAGCTGTTCGGCATGCCGATGTGGGCGTTGATCGAGCCGTTGATGACGATCGAGGCGCCGGCGTTGAGCCGCGGCAGCAGCGCCTGCACCTGGAAGTACGGGCCCTTGATGTTGGTGTCGAAGATCTGGTCCCACAGCGCCTCGTCCACATCGGGGAAGGCGGCGAACTTCGCCACGCCGGCGTTGAGGAACACGGCGTCCAGGCGCAGGTCGCGGTCGGCCAGCGCGGCGGCGAGCGCCTTCGCTTCGCCGAGGCGGCCGGCGTCGTTCGCCAAGGCGATGGCGTCGGGGCCCAGCGAGGTGCGGGCCTGTTCGAGCGCGGCGGCGTCGCGGCCGGTGATGACGACGCGGGCGCCTTCGGCGGCGAACGCCCGGGCGGCGGCCAGGCCGATACCGCTGCTGCCACCGGTGACGAGGATGGTCTTGCCGTTGAAGCGGTTCATGGTGAAGTCCTTCGATGCCCAGCGGGATGCTGTGAGGCTATGGTGGCGGGGCTCGCGTCGCTTTCCGTGCCACAATCGCGACGGACTCGTTCGAAGGGATCGAACATGTTGTCGGCGGACGAACTGGCCCTGCTGGACGCCATCCGCGAGAGCGGCAGCCTGTCGCGTGCGGCCGCCCGCCTGGGCAAGGCGCCGTCCACCGTGTCGCACGCGGCGCGGCAACTCGAAGCGCGTTTCGATGCGCTGCTGTTCGACCGTCGCCGCTACCGTTTGCAGCTGACGCCGGCCGGTCATCTGCTGGCGCAGGAAGCGGCACGGCTGATGCTGGATGTGTCGCGGCTGACCCAGCGGGTGAAGCAGGTGGCCGGCGGCTGGGAAGACCGCCTGTGGATCGTCACCGACGAGATCCTGGAATTCGAAACACTGCTGCCGGTGATCCGCACGTTCGACGCGCTGAAGTCAGGCGTGACCCTGCGCATCACCCATGAAGTGCTCACCGGCACCTGGGATGCGTTACGCGACGGGCGCGCCGACCTGGTGGTGGGCGCGACCAACGAGCCACCGCTGATTCCCGGGCTGCGCTGGTTCGAACTGGGCGTGATGGAGTGGGTGTTCGCGGTGTCGCCGCGGCATCCGCTGGCGAAGGCGAGCGAGCCGGTGGAACGCGCCACGGTACTCCAGCATCGCGCCGTCGTCGTGGCCGATACGTCGCGCCGCGTCGATGTGCGCGGCTACGGCGTGCAGAGCGGACAACCCTCGCTTGCCGTACCCAGCATGCGCGCGAAGATCCAGGCGCAGTGTGAAGGTCTTGGTGTCGGCTGGTTGCCGCGCGATCGCGTGGCCGGGCTGCTCAAGCGCGGCGACCTGGTGGAAAAGAAGATGGCCGATCCGCGCGAACCCAACCTGCTGTACGTGGCCTGGCGCGGCGACCACCAGGGACGCGCGCTGGAATGGTGGCTGGCGCAGCTGCAGAACAAGCGGCTGGCGTCGCGGCTGGTGAGGGGGATCGAGATCGCGGCGGGGTGAGTCCCGGAAAGCGGAGAGGCCGGGATCGCGCGTTGCTGCATCCTGGCCTGCGCCTGTCCGGGCGTGGTCGACCTGGGCCGTGGCGGGACGGTCGCATGGACCTTCGTTAAGCTGCGTCCATGGCAAGGAGGAGGCGCATGGGACCACGCTGGCTACTGGGGATGTGTCTGCTGGCCGCGTCGGCCGGGGCGACGGTGCCCACCACCCATTACTGCGGACAGCAGGTGTGCGTGGCGCTGGCCGACCACCCGGACCTGGAGTTCAAGGACACCTATGTCCATACCGCGAAGGAGGGCATCGAGCATCGCGTCATCCGCTACATGGACGGTACCGTGCTCTCGGTGCTGATGTCGCCCAAGCCGCGGATGGCCTGCAAGACGCACACGATCGACATGCAATGGGAAGTCAACGGCGACTTCACCGGGATCGGATGCGCGAAGGGGCTGCAGGGAATGCCGGACAGGCAGATCTATGTACTGGTCAGGCAAGGCAACGCCGACCTGCTGCACTTTTTCGGCAAGACCGGGCTGCACCTCTGGACCACGGGCCGGGATTCCGAAGGCCGCTGGCACGCGTTCGCCAGCGAGATCGTCGCTGTCCGTGTCCATCCGTGGCCGAACTAGGCCGAGCACATGCACGACGGCGACATCGACTATTCGCGCTACACGGAGCGGGAGCTGGAAGAGGCGCTCGCCGGCATCGACCGCACGCGGTATCCGCGCAACTTCGCCAACCTTGGCGCGGCCTACCAGGCATTGACGTCGATGCCGGTGCCTCCGCCGCGCGAGAAGGACCTCGACGTGCTGGACGACGAGCCAGCGCCGCCGGTGCCGAAGTACCACGCCGACGGACGCTACCTGCCCAACCACATCCCGGTCGAGGATCGGGTGGTCCACCTGGTCTCAGCGGTGTTCCTGTTCGCCTACGGCAGCATCGGCGTGTGGCTCAACGACCTGCCCTTGCCCGGACGGCGCGGCATCCTGCATCTGCGCGACTTCGGCGCGTGGGCGATGTACGCCGCCATCGTCAGCGCCTGCCTGGCCCTGCTGGTGCTGATCGCGGACCACTACGACCGCCGCGACAACGAGATCCGCTACTGGCATGCCGCCCGCATGCTGCGGGGACTCGGCTGGTCGTGCTTCGGCGTGTCGATCATCGGCGCGATCGTGCAGAGCGCCGCGGGCTGACCTCCTGCAGCACCTGCGGCGCTGTGGTCGGGTCTTGCTGCGTGGCGCAGGCATTCCTAAGATCGGAAGAGATCAAGGAGCGAACGGCCGATGAGCGAAGCAACGGAAGGCACGTGCGGCAGGATTGAGGCATTGCGTGGAAGCGCCGTCGTCCTTCGCGTGTCCTTTGGGCTGCTCCTGCTCTGCCTGGCGGGCTGTGGCGCCGTGTACACACCCGGTGGGCCCAATATGTATTCGGACATCGCATCCGAGGCACTGGTCGCGCAGGGCTACTGCGAGACCATTGCGGACTGCGCCGGCAAGGGATTGATCACCACCGGCCGGTTCGAAGAGTCCGGTGTGTCGGCGGGTCGCTACGTCACGCAGCGTGGCATCTACATCGCGCTCCATGATGTCGGGCCAGGTCTCGTGGAAGAGATTTCCAGTGAGATCGGGTCCCGCCTGTCCCAGCCGGACGTTCCTTGCGTCAGGATTTCGAAGGAGCCCAAAGGGCAGGCTCCCTCCCGGCGGACGCAGGAGCGCATCTACGTCTGCCGGCCAGACAGCGGTTGACGGCGCGGACGAGGCTGTTCTGCTCCGATCGCGGCGCTGGCTCCGTGCCTACGGCGGGCAGCGGATATCACGGGGTTGGACGCGCTCCCGTCTCCACCCACTCGGTCAGCACGCGGAACGCGTCCTGGACCTGCTCACCCGAGAAGTCGCAATGCCCGCCAGGGGCAGGCGGCAGTGTCAGGGGCGGCACCGCCGCGCCTTGCGCGCGCTGTGCATAGACCGGGCGGAAGCGCGGGGCGATGGTCGGGTCGTCGGCGTTGTCCAGCAGCACCAGCGGCTTCTGCAGGCGACCGGTCAGCGCCGGCGCAGAGTTCGCGTAGTCCATCGCTTTCGCATCGCCGGCATAACGCGGTACGGCGGCGTTGAACGCGTCGTCGTTGCCGAAGTCGGTGTAGCGCACCCTGCGGTTGTCCACCGGCATGCCGCCGGCACGCGTCACCATGTCGCGGAAGACCAGGTAGTGCAGGCCGATGATGCCGGGCAATGCCTCGGCGGGGACTTCCAGCTTGGCGGCGAGCGATTTCGTCGCAGCGGCATCACGCGGCAGCGCCGTTGAGACGATGTCCATCACCTCGCCCTGTCCGAGCGTGGGCGAGGCGGGATCCGACAGCCGCGACGCGGGCTTGCCCTCGCCCGGCGGAAACAGTGCGTCGAACGCGGCCAGCGAAGTGAACAGCTCGTTCGCCAGCACGTCGCCCGGCAGGTTGGCGCCACACAACGAAAGCGCACCGTCGTAGTGCACTGCCTGCTGTTCGAGCGTGGCGATGGCGATACCGCCGCCCATCGACATGCCGACGAACCAGGTGCGTTTCGGCTGTCCGTGCCGCTGCACGAAATGCGCGCGCAGGCGCTCGCTGTCGGCGACGCCGTCGCGCACCGCCCAGCCCTGCGAGGCGTAGCCGCTCTGCGCCACCGCATAGCCTTTCGAGGTGAACATCGGCGTGGCGGGGTCGGCCGGCCACGGCGATGCGCGTGGCACGCCGACCGGTTCGAAGCCGTGCGCCAGCACCACCAGTTCGCCGTTCCAGTCGGCCGGGATGTCGATGCGGTACGGCGCCTCGGCCAGCGTGCCGGTGTCTTCCACCGGTGGCGATACCGCAGTGGAGGCGTCCTGCGCGAAGGCGGGCGACACGGCGAGGCACAACGCGAGCGACAGGCAGGTCAGGCGCATGACGGTCTTCCTTGGCGTGGGAGGAACGAGGTGGCGTCGGGGTGACGCAAGCCTATCAAGGGGTGCGTGCGCACCATCCGTGGATCATCCCGGCCTGGTGGAAACGCAGCGGAGGCAGGAAGCCGCCGGCCTGCGCCAGCGTGGCGACGCGGTCGGGCGGCAGGATGGCCACGTCCCGGGCGTAGTTGGCGCGGATCTGCTCCAGCGCATCATCGTCGAGGCCGGCGCCGGACATCGTTTCCATCCACAGCCTCAGCATCGCCGGGTAATCGGGTGCGTCGGTATCCCAGGCGAGGTCGGCCCAGGCCAGCGTGCCGCCCGGGCGCAGCCGGCGCGCGATCGACGCGAAGAACGCGGCGCGCACGGCGGGATCGAGCAGGAACTGCGACACCAGCAGGCAGGTGGCGCCGTCGAAGGCGGCCGTCTCCGGCAGCGTGTCGACCAGGTCGGCATGGAACTGGCAGCGGTCGGCGAAGCCTTCGCGCTCGGCCCGTGCGCGGCAGGCGGCGATCATCTGTGTGGATGGATCCAGCGCGACGAAGGTCCAGCGCGGGAAGCGCCGCGCGAAGTGCGCGATCTCGGCGCCCGTACCCGCACCTACGCACAACACGTGCGCGTCTTCCGGCAGTCCCGCAAACACGGTTTCCATCAGGAACAGCAGGCTCTCGCGGATCGGCGCCATGCGCACCCAGCGCGCGTCGTAGCCGGCGGCCTGCTGGTCGAAGAGGGCATCGAGTTCGTGCTGCTGCATGGCGGTCTCCGCGGGGGTCTCATTCCACCCTACACGGGTCGTCAAGCCCGGCGTGGCGACCCGATGTCACCACATGAGGTCATCAGGAACCTTGAACTGCGCGTAGTAGGCGTCGTCCTCGGAGGTGCTGGCCGTGGCGTCGGCCGGTTGGCCGTGGTCGAGCACGATCAGGCGGGCGTCGCGTTCGCGCACCTTCTCGGCGGCGACGCGCGGCAACAGCTCGTAGCGGTTGTCGAACTGGACGATCACCAGCACACCGGCAGCGAGTTTCTTCTTCAGGTCGTCGTTGACCAGCACGGTGCGGATGGCGCCATCGGCGGTGAAGCGGTACTCCACCTCGCCGGTGCGCGGCACCTTGCGGTCGCTGATGATCTGGCGTGCCTGCGCGCGCAGTTCGGCGGTGCGTGCCTGCGCCTTGCGTTCGGCTTCCAGCGCGCGGTCGCGCTCGGCCTTCTCGGCGCGTGCGCGCTCGGCGTCGCGCTGGATCTCGCTGGGCGCGGCCGGGCCCTTGCCGTGGCGGGCCTTGTTCTGCTCGCGCGCAACCTCGGCCAGCTTGGACTTCTTGACCAGCCCGGCCTTCAGCAACTGCTCCTGCAGCGGATTTCCCTTTGCCATGTCGTACGTGCTTCGTGGTGATTTCGCGGCATCATACTCGCCCGCTACGCCGTCATCGCCCGCCTTCGATGGACCCGTTGAAGTACCTCGCCGGCTATCCGCAGGACCTGCAGGCCCGCGTGCGCGCGTTGATTGCCGAGGACCGCCTGGCGCCGATGCTGGCGAAGAAGTACGCCCAGCCGCACGCGGTGCGCAGCGACGGCCAGCTGTACGACTACGTGCAGGGGCTGAAGGAGCAGTACCTGCGCCGCTCGGTGCCGCTGGGCAAGGTGGTGTACGACAGCACGCTGCAGGTGATGAAGCACGCGCTGGGCACGCACACGACGGTGTCGCGCGTGCAGGGCAGCCGGCTGAAGGCCAGTCGCGAGATCCGCATCGCCACCGTGTTCCGCGATGCGCCCGCCGACTTCCTGAAGATGATCACGGTGCACGAACTCGCGCACCTGAAGGAAGCCGACCACAACAAGGCCTTCTACCAGCTCTGCACGCACATGGAGCCGGACTACCACCAGCTGGAGTTCGATCTGCGGTTGTATCTGACGCTCAAGGAGCGCGACGTGGACAGCTAGTGTCGTGGCGCGGGGCGCAGGACGTGCGGTCGAGTCAGAACGCCTTCTTCCTGCGCGGGAAGAAGCGTTCGAGTGCCATGGCGCCGACCATGAAGAGCGCGAGCACGAAAAACAGGTTCAGCAAGACCAACGACGGATGGGCCAGCAGCGCAAGAAACTCCGCCATGCTTCACGGCAGGCGCTTGAACGTCGTCGTCTGCAGCACCGGCTGGCCGTCCTTGGTGAAGAACGCCTTGGTCTCGGTCAGCGTGGCGCCATCGACGCTCACCGAATAGATGCGGGTGGACGAGGGCGTGCCCTGGTAGGCGAGTTGCACCACCACCACGTTCGGTGCCGGCATCTTCGCCGTGCCCACGTCGGCCCAGTAGCTGCCGGTGACCTTGCCGGGCGTGCCGTCGAGCGACAGCGTGGCGGCGGAATCCATCTTGCCGCCATCGGGCGCGATGATCTGGATGTCTGTCTGCCACGTACCGGCGTCGGGCTGCGCGAACGTCAGCGTGACGCTCTTCGGCCGCGCTTCGGGCGGCATCGGCAACGACGCGATGTCGAGCGCCCAGCGGCCGACCAGCGGTGATGCGGCGAAGGCGGGTGCGGCGTGCAGCGTGAGCAGTGCAAACAGGGTGGCGAACAACGTCTTCATGCAACCTCCGTGTGGACAGGACCGCGCGGCGACGATGCCACCGCGGCGATGACGCTGTCCAGTCGGTGGTTACAGCGCGCGGCTGATGGTGAAGCTGCCGAACACCGGCGCTTCCTGCTGGCCTTCGAACTCGCGGCTACGGTAGTAGCGCGCCAGGGCGAACTTCCAGCGGCCCTTGGTGATCGCTAGGCCCGCGCCGACTTCGCCGACGAAGGCCTTCTTGTCCACGCTGTGGCTGTCCTTCCACGTGTTGCCGTCCAGGGTGATGTCGCGCAGCACCCAGCGCGCATCGGTGGTCAGGAACAGGTGGAAGCCGACCGGGCCACCGGGTGAGCGGCTGCGCGTGGGCGCGGTGTTTTCGCCGGCCGGGCGCAGCGGCGTGCTGCCGAAGTCGTCCGGCAGGTGGCGGCCGAAACGCAGTTCGGCACCGGCGTTCGCGTAAGTCGCAAGATTGCCGAGGCTGCCGCCGTAGTGGGTGATCGCATCCCAGCCCCAGGTGCCTTTCTCTTCCGGCGAGAAGCGGCGCATGCGTTCGTGGACGATGCGGAACACCGGCTCGTCGCGCAGCTGGTTGTCCCAGCCCTGGAAGGGCTCGTCGCCGAGCATCTTGTGCACTTCGTTCTGCACCTGCTCGCCTCGCGCGGACGGGCCGACGATGCCGAACTGCAGCTGCGTGGTGCGCAGGTGATCGCCGTTGCGGGCGTTGTAACCCAGCCCGACCAGCAGCGCCGCCGCGTACGGGCGGTCATCGACGATCAGGTCGCTGCGGGTAAAGTCGGTGGGAGTGAAGATCGCATGCGCGAACGTGGCCACCATGTTCTGCTGCTCGAAGCCTTCCGGCGTCAGCGCGTTGAGATAGCCGTTCACCCAACGGGCGAGCCGCGGCAGGCAGGGGTCGTCGGTGTAGTCGGTCAGGTTGGGCGACACAAGCGTGAGCTGCACGCCATTGCTGTAGCCCTGGTCCTGGTTGCCGAACAGGTCGTTGTCGACGCGGAAGTTGACCGTGGGCGGAAGATCCGTGCGCTGCTCGCACTGGTCGGCGGCGAAGGCCGCGGTGGAAGCGAGAGCGGAGAGAGCGAAGAAGCGGCTTGCGATCCGTGCGCGCGACAGCATCAGGACACCTGGCCTGGGGACGTGGGGGTAGGCACATGGTGTCCGCCCCCACGTGAAGACCGCATGCGCGTCAGTGCACCAGGCGTGCCGCCACGCTGTCGAGGTCGTAGCCGAAGCCGCCGTCCATGCGGCGCACGATGTCGGCACTCGCCGCGGCATGCAGGAAGGCCGGCGTGATCTGGTAGCCGTCGGCGGAGACACCGATGTGCGCCGCGATGCGGCTGTCGCCTTCGGCCTGGCTCACCAGATCGCCGAACGCCACCACGCGCAGCACCAGCGAGGCTTCTTCTTCCAGTGTCAGTCCGTGGCCGCCTATCTGGCGAGCGATGACGTTCATGCCGGTGCAAGCAAGGTCGTCGCCGTCGTACTCGCCGACGGGCATCGCACCGTTCATCACCGCCTGGAAGACGTCGATGCCGAAGTTGAGCAGCGCGGGATCGACCGCGACCACATCGACCGCGTGACGGGGCATGTCGTCATACCGCTGGATCTGGGGCATGGTCGGCTCCTCGGTTCATCGGGGGAGATGTCCGTTCTAGGCAGGCGGGCGGAAACATCGCGTGATGGCCGTGGATGCACGCTGTTCACAAGCCGGAACCCTGCACAACGCGACCGCCCCGGCAGCGTTACCATCGCCCGCCATGAGCCCGACATCCGCCCCGATCCGTTTCAGCGCGACCCTGCGACGCCCGGCCGAACCGAAGGGCGCCGCGTGGACCTTCCTGGTACTGCCGAAGATCGCCAGCGCAAAGCTGCCGGCGCGCAGCATGACGACGGTGGAGGGCACGTTCGCCGGCCAGCCATTCCGGGCCACGCTGGAACCTGATGGTGAGGGCAGCCACTGGCTGAAGGTCGAGAAGGCGTTGCGCGAAGCCGCCGGTGTCGCGGCCGGCGACACCGTCGAGCTGGCGATCGCGCCGGTGAAGGAAGAACCCGAACCCACCGTGCCGCCCGATATCCGCAAGGCGCTCACCGCCGCGCCCGAAGCGAAAGCGATCTGGAGCAGCCTGACGCCGGTCGCGCGCCGCGACTGGATCCACTGGATGACCTCGGGCAAGAAGGCCGAGACGCGCGTCAAACGCATCGCCTCGGCTTGCGACATGCTCGCGTCGGGCAAGCGCCGCGCGTGCTGCTTCGACCGCTCCGGCATGTACAGCAAAGGCAACATGGGCGCGCCGGTCGCAGCGGACTGACGCGGTCAGTCCTCAGTCGTTGCGACGCCCCGGTCCGCCCCGGCATTGTCGGTGTACTTCCGTGGTCACTCCATCAACTGCTGCAGCGCCCAGGTATCGAGGAAGGCCGTGACGCGGACGATGCGGCCCTCGTCGAAGACCATGTGCCAGGCATAGCTGTTGCGGTAGAGGCCGCCCTCGACGGTGGTCGCCGTGCCGTCCCACAGCACGACAACGGCGTCGTCCTGCGCCATCACGTGCTTCACCTCCGGTGTGATGCGGGTGGCCAGGCGGGCCGTGATCGGTGCGACGGCCTGGTCCATGAAAACCTGCTTCGACCGATAGGTGCCGGACACCGGGCTGTGCCCGGCGACGGTCCAGACGGCCTGCGGATCGAGCAGGTCGAAGACGGTGCCGGTGCCCGCGCGCCAGGCATCGAACGCCGCGCGGGTCCGTGCGGTGTTCTCCTGTTCCGTGGAAGACGCGGTGTCTGTGGCCAGTGCGGGTGCGCTGAGCATCGCGACGGCGATCAGGCCGGGCAGGCTGTGCAGGCGGCGGACGGTGTGTGCGGACATAGGCGGTCTCCGTGGTGTGCGGCCGGATCAATCGGTATCGCGGAGCGTGTCCGCGCGCTTCGGCACGGCGGCGCGGCGCAGCACCATGCCGCCGTGGTACAGCACGCCGTCGATGAATTCGCCGTCGGCGATGAACCCGGTATCGTCCACGTAGTCGATGTGGTTGCCGGTGACGGTGTAGCGCCCCTGGTAGGCGCTCTCGCGCCGGCCGCGGGCTTCGTCGTAGCGGCCGTTGGGGAGCAGTTCGTGGCGGACGCGGCCATCGTCGGTCACCCACATGCCGACGTAGGGATGGGGCGCGGCGGCGGGCGTGCCGGATTCCGTGGCGCCCAGGCTGGTGGCGGCGAGGAGGGTCGGGGCCAGCGCAGCGCCCAAGGCGCGGCGGCGCAGTGTGTCGGGGGAGCGGGAAGTCATGCGGGTCATCTCCAGACGTGGGGGGTGTGACCACCGTAGGTCCTGGCGACTGTCGAGAGAATCCACCCGCCGCTAACCAGATTGGTTAGCATCACTGGACGATGGAGCCAGACCTCAACCTGCTGCGCGTACTGAATGCCGTGGCCGACGCGGGCAACTTCCGCGCCGCTGCCGACCGGCTGGGCGTCACCCGTTCGGCCGTCAGCCAGGCCATCCGCCGGCTGGAAGACAGCGTCGGCATCGCGCTGGTGCAGCGGTCCACCCGCAGCGTGCGCCTGACCGAAGCCGGCGAACGCCTGCATCACCAGACCGCCCTGCCGCTGGCCGCGATCGACAGCGCACTGGAAGGTGCACTCGGCGAGGGTCCGCCGCGGGGCCTGCTGCGCGTGGCGGTCACCTCCATCGCCGAGCGCTTCCTGTCCGGCCCGCTGGTGGCGGGCTTCGCCGAGGCCTATCCCGGCATCACCCTCGACGTGACCGTCACCGACGAAGAGTTCGACATTGTCGCCGCCGGCTTCGATGCCGGCGTTCGGCTGGGCGAAGTGATCGAGCAGGACATGATCGCGATCCCGGTGGGCGGCCCCCAGCGCGAGATCGCCGTGGCATCGCCGGCCTACCTGCAGCGGCACGGCACGCCGACGCATCCGGACCAGCTGGTGGCGCACCGCTGTATCGGCTGGCGCCGGGCGCCCGAGGTGGCGCCGCATCGCTGGGAGTTCAGCGATGCGGGGCGTGCCTTCGCGGTGGAAGTGGCGCCGCAGGTGACCACCAACGACCTGCACGTGATGCTGCGCACGGCGCTGGCCGATGGCGGCATCACCTTCGCGCCCGAAGACTGCTTCCTGCCTTGGCTCGCGAGCGGCGCGCTGGTGCCCGTGCTGCTGGACTACGTGCAGGCGTTCCCGGGCTTCTTCCTCTACTACCCCAGCCGGCACAACCCGCCGCCGAAGCTGCGCGCGCTGGTGGCGCACGTGCGCGCCTTCAACGACAGCGTCTAGGCACTCGGCGCCTGCAGCAGCTCCACGCGCCGGTCGGCGAGCAGTGGCAGGATGCGTTCGACCACCAGCGCGCCGTAGTGCGGCGACTGGCGATGCGCGTCGACTGCGGCCGCGTCGCGGTACCGCTCGACCAGCAGCAGCTCGTCGGCTGCCTCGATCGACCGGAACGCGGCGTACTCCAGACAGCCGGGTTCCTCCAGCGAGGCGGTGCGCAACTCGGCGACATGCGCGAGCACGTCGTCGAGGTGGCCTTCCTTGACCCGCCAGCGCGCAACCACGGTAATCGTCGTCGACGCCTCCATCACGAAGCACTCCGCAGGGCCGCGACGATCGCTTCGCCGACCAGCGTGCCCGACGCGGGGTTCTGCCCGGTGATCAGGCGGCCGTCGACTTTCAGGTTCGGCTGCCACGGTTCCGCGGATTCGTACACGCCGCCTTCCTCGCGCAGGGCGCTTTCCAGGTCGAACGGCACGTCGGCGCGGGCGTAGCCGTCTTCCTCGGCGGTGGAGAAGCCGGTGATCTGGCGGCCACGCACCAGCGGGGTGCCGTCAGCGAGGGTCACGCCCAGCAGGGCGGCCGGACCATGACAGACGGCGGACACGATCTTGCCGGCGTCCCAGGCGCGACGGACCAGCGCCTGCACGTCCGGATTGCCGGTGATGTCGACCATCGGCCCCAGGCCGCCGGGGAAGAACACCGCGTCGTAGTCGAGTACGTCGACCTCGGCGAGCTTGCGGCTGCGGTTGAGGCGGCGGAACGCGGCGCTGTCCAGGAACGCGGCCTGCGCCGGGTCGTTGCCGTCGAAGCCGTCGTGCGGGGTCAGGCCGCCCAGCGGCGAGGCGAACTCGACGGCGATGCCGGCGTGGTCCAGCACCTCGAACGGGTGCGCGATCTCGGGGAAGAAGAAACCGGTGGCGCGGTCGTGCGGGCCGATCGTGCCGGCGTTTGTCACAACAAACAGGACATGCTTGACGCTCATGACACACTCCTTCGTTCGGTAAGCCCGGCGATTCCGGGCGAAAAGAACAGTAGGCGCATGCCAGGCGGGCGAGTAGCACCGCCGTGATTGACGCATTGTCAAATCAGAGATGACAATCGGGCCGTGAGCCATCATCCGTCCCCCATCCTGGACGAACTGCGCGCCATGGCGGTCTTCGCCACGGTCGTGCGCAGCGGCAGCTTCGCCGCCGGCGCCCGCGCGCTGGGGCTGACCCGCGCCGTCGTCAGTCACCACATCCGCGTGCTGGAAACCAAGCTCGGCGTGCCGCTGGCGCAGCGGAGCACGCGCAGCTTCAGCCTGACGCCCGCGGGCGAGGCGTTCCGCGTGCACTGCGAGCGCCTGCTCGACGAAGCGCACGACGGCATCCGCGGGATGGAACTGCTGCGCGCCGAACCGCGCGGCGAAGTGCGCATCACCTGTTCGCACCACTTCGGCAACAAGCGCATCCTGCCGGCCCTGCTCGAGTTCCGGCGCCGTTATCCGGCGATCCGCCTGCATGTGGCGATGAACGATGCCAACGTGGACCTGGTGCAGCAGGGCATCGAGCTGGCCGTGCGCGCCGGGCCGCTCGCCGACTCCGACCTGGTCGCGCGCCGACTGGTGCGCGAGCCGACGCTGCTGTGCGCCGCGCCTTCGTACCTGCGCCGCTATCGCGCGCCGACGACGGTGGCCGAGCTGGACCAGCATCGCTGGGTGGTCTATCCGCCCAGCCTGCGGTCGGTGAGCGTCAGCCTCGACGGCGCGTCCATCGACGTGCCGGTACAGGGCGATCTGGTCACCGACAGCGCGGCCTCGCGGCTGGCGTTCGTGCTGGCCGGCGAAGGCATCGCACGCCTGCCTGCGTACGATGCGGCGGCGCCGATCGCGTCCGGCGATCTGGTGCGCGTGCTGCCCGAGGCCGAGACCGCGCCGCTGGAGATCTTCCTGGTTCACGGCCGTCGCATCGGACCGAGTGCGCGCCTGCTGCGGGATTTCCTGCTGGAAGACGCAGGGAGCGCCGCCGCCGAGCCTCAGCCCGGCATCGCGTAACGTTTCACCAGAGCTACGGCGGTAGAGCAGCCATCCTCGTGACGCATGGCGTGGCCGAGAATGGATGCGTGCTCGCGCGCAGTGTCCGTACTGGCATAAGCGACCGCATCGCGCAGGGCCGACGCGGTGATCGATGCGCCTTTCAACGCATGCCGCATCACGCCGGCATCGCGCAGCCGCGCGTTCCAGAAGAACTGGTCGCCGGCGAAGGGCACGATGACCGACGGGATGCCGGCGCGACACGTGGAATGCGTGGTGCCCGAGCCGCCGTGATGGATCGCCAGCGCGCAGCGGGGCAGCAGCCAGTCGTGCGGTACGTGGCCGATGGCATGAAAGTTCGCCGGTAGCTGTGTCGTGTCGATGCCGCTCCAGCCTGCGTTGAACAGGGTGCGCCGCGAACCCAGTGCACCAACCACGGCGTCCACCAGTCTCGCGTTGTCGAAGCCGGCCATGCTGCCGAAGCCGACATAGACCGGTGGTTCGCCGGCATCGAGAAAGGCGCGCAGGTCGTCCGGCGGTGCGAACGTCGTCGCCAGCGGCGGTATCCACTGCCCGCAGACATGCGCGTTGTCCGGCCAGTCGGTGGGGCGCGGCACCAGTGCGGGCGACACGCCGTACAGCATCGGGTGGTCGGTCCACAGCGTGCGTCGCGGCGGCAATCCCGCCTGCGCACGCGCCGCGTTGGTGGCCTTGCGGAACAGCTGCCAGCTCAAGCGCCCGAACAGCGTGTGGCTGGCGCGGTTGAACAGGCGTGGCGGCGTGAACGGCAGGAACGGCGACGCAAAGGCGGAGGTCGGCGAGATCGGAATCAGCATCGCGCCGATGGCCGGCACGCGCAGCGCTTCCGCCGCCGACAGGCCGACGAAGGCCGCCAGCCCGGACACGATGACGGCATCGCAGCCGCGACCGGCGTCGATCGCCTGGCGCAGCCAGTCGCCGCTGTGCTCGATGGTGAGCCTGGCCAGGTTGCGGGTGATGTCGCGCATCGCGCCGTCGGCGGCGATGGTCGCGCGGATGTCGCCGGCCAGTGCCTGAGCGGGAATGCCCAGGGCCTGCGCGACACCGAGCGTGCTGGCGTCGCCCAGCAGCTCGACCTCGTGTCCGGCCCGCACCACCGCATGACCGAGCGCGGCCAGCGGACGCGTATCGCCCTCGGTGCCGTAGGTGATGATCAGCAGCTTCATGCGCGGAGGATACGCACGCGGGATCCCCGTGCAGTGAAGCGGCAGGCGGTCCGGGACCTCAGGGAAGGAGCGGCTGCGTGCCGTCGGCGTGGATCATGACCAGGCGCTCGCTGCGGAACGGCAGGCTGACTTCCACCGTACCCGCGTCATCCAGACGCGTGCCCTTCACCATCGTCGTGCAGTCGCCGCGGATGGGGCAGCGGTCGATCACCACCTGCAACGCATTATCCGTCGTCCGATAAGACACGCCGGCCGCGTAGTAGAGGCTTTCCGGCGGCGAGACGAAGCGGATCCGCACGTTGTCGTCATCAACCGCCTGCACCACGACCGGCTGCACGGCGTTGCGGGAATAGTCCGGTTCCAGCGCCGCACCCGCGCAGGTGGTGACGGATGTCAGCATGAAGATCAGCAAGCCGACTGGCAGGAGAGAGCTGTGCGTCATCGCGCGTGATCCTCTGGCAGTCCTGTTGTCCGATGCCACCCGACTCTAGGGCGTACATCCGTGTAGGACAAACCATCGGTCCTCGTCCGCGCGAATGCACGGCGGAAAGAAGAAGGCCCGCTTGCGCGGGCCTTCTTCCGTGTTGCGGGTGCCGCGTGGCCTTACTTCAGGCCGCGGTGCTCCAGCAGCGGTTCGACGCTGGGATCCTTGCCGCGGAACTCGCGGTAGGCCGTTGCCAGGTCGCGCGAATGGCCGATCGACAGCACCTTGTCGCGGAAGGTCTGGCCGTTCTCACGCGTCAGGCCGCCGTTCTCGCGGAACCACTGGAAGGCATCGTGGTCGAGCACTTCCGCGCCGAAGTAGGCGTAGTAGCCGGCCGCGTAACCACCGCCCCAGATGTGGCTGAAGTAGCTGGTGCGGTAGCGCGGCGGCACCGCGGCGATGTCCACCTTGTACTTGGCCAGCGCCTGCTTCTCGAACGCGTCGACGTCCTGCTTGCTTTCGCCCGGCGGCAGCAGATGCCACGCCAGGTCGAGCAGGGCCGCCGACAGGTACTCGGTGGTCGCGTAGCCCTGGTTGAACGTGCGGGCCTTGACGATCTTGTCGACCAGCGCCTGCGGCATCGCCTCACCGGTCTTGTGGTGCTTGGCGTAGTTGGCGAACACCTTCGGGTCCAGCGCCCAGTGCTCGTTGAACTGCGACGGGAACTCGACGAAGTCGCGCGGCACGTTGGTGCCGGCCACGCTGGGGTACTGCGTCTTCGAGAAGAAGCCGTGCAGCGCATGGCCGAACTCGTGGAACAGCGTGGTGACGTCGTCGAAGCTCAGCAGCGCGGGCTGGCCGGCGGCCGGCTTGGTGAAGTTCTCCACGTTGTAGACCACCGGGATGTCGCCGGTCAGGCCGTTCTGCTCGACGAAGTTGCCCATCCACGCGCCGCCCTGCTTGCTCTCCCGCTTGAACGGATCCAGGTAGAACAGCGCCAGCTGCTTGCCGTCGGCGTCCATGATGTCGAACACGCGCACGTCCGGGTGGTAGACCGGGATGTCCTTGCGCTCCTTCGCGGTGATGCCGTACAGCTCGTGCGCGGCGAAGAACACGCCGTCCTTCAGCACGCGGTCCAGTTCGAAGTACGGCTTGATCTGCGACTCGTCCAGGTCGAATTCGGCCTTGCGGACCTGCTCGGCGTAGAAGTCCCAGTCGGCGGCGCCGGCGGTGAAGCCGCCCTTCTGCGCGTCGACCACGCCCTGGATCTTCGCCAGCTCGGCGCGTGCACGCGCGGTGGCGGCGGGCACGGTGTCGGTCAGCAGCTTCAGCGCGACTTCGGGCGTGCCGGCCATCTGGTCGTCGATGCTGTAGGCGGCGTAGTTCGGGAAGCCCAGCAGCTGCGCCTTGCGCGCGCGCAGTTCGGCCAGGCGCTGGATCGTCGCACGGGTGTCATTGCCGTCGCCCTTCTCGGCGCGGCCCAGCGAGGCAGCCATCACCTGCTCGCGCAGCGCGCGATCCTTCAGCGAGCCCAGGACCGGCTGCTGGGTGGTGTTCTGCAGGCTCAGCAGCCACTGGCCATCCTTGCCCGCGGCCTTGGCGGCATCGGCCGCGGCGGCGATCGCACCTTCGTCCATGCCGTCGAGCTTCGCCTTGTCGGTGACGAACACGCCGCCGGCATTGCCCGCCGCCAGCAGCTTGTTGCCGAACGCGGTGGTCAGCGAGGACTCCTCGCTGTTGAGCTTGCGCAGCTCGGCCTTGTCGGCGTCGGACAGTTGCGCACCGGCGCGCACGAAGCCGTCGTAGGTGTGCTCGACCACGGTCTTCTGCTCGGGCGTCAAGCCCAGCGTGTCGCGCTGGTCGTAGACCGACTTCACGCGGGCGAACAGCTTCGGATCCAAGTGGATGCTGTCGCTGTGGTCGGCCAGCTTCGGCGCCAGCGCTTCTTCGGCGGCCTGCAGCGCGGGATTGGTGTTGGCGCCGGTCATCGCGAAGAACACCGTGGTCGCGCGGGTCAGCAGCGTACCGCTGCGCTCCAGCGCTTCGAAGGTGTTGGCGAAGGTGGCCGGCTCGGTGCTGTCGGCGATGGTGCGCACCTCGGCGAGGTGCTGGCGCATGCCTTCCTCGATCGCGGGCTGGTAGTCGGCGTCCTTGATCTTGTCGAACGGCGGCGCCTGGAACGGCAGCGCGCTGGCGGTGAGCAGGGGATTCTCGCCCTGGGCGGGCGTGGCGGCGGTGGCGGGCATGGTGGATTCGGCAGCAGGGCGGTCGCCGCAGGCAGACAGGGCGACGGCGATGGCGGAGGAGAGCAACAGCGTACGCAGCATGGAGAGGCTCCGGAACGGGACGACAGGGACTTCGACGGGATCGCCCGTCACGGTGGTGGACCGCCGCATAGCGTGCGCCTGCACGCGCGGCTTGGCGAGTGCCGGACGGCGGGCCGGCGCCTGTGGTGCCACCATCCGCCGCATCCGGCAAGGCTCGGCCCGCATCCGCGGGGCGGCATGCGCCGTAGAGGGCCGGAAAGACAGATGCGTTATCCTCCACGCCCCCCGCAGGAATCCATCCGATGAGCCAGTCCGACGACAAACCCGGCAAGGTCAGCCAGGCGCAGGCCGAGGACGCCGTGCGCGTGCTGCTGGAATGGGCGGGCGAGGACCCCACGCGTGAAGGCCTGCTGGACACGCCCAAGCGCGTGGCCAAGGCGTACCGCGACTGGTTCAGCGGCTACCAGATGGATCCGCGCGAGTACCTGGCGCGCACGTTCGAGGAAGTCGCCGGCTACGACGAGATGATCGTGCTGCGCGACATCGAATTCGAAAGCCATTGCGAGCACCACATGGCGCCCATCATCGGCCGCGCGCACGTGGGCTACCTGCCCGACGGCAAGGTGGTGGGCATCAGCAAGCTGGCGCGCGTGGTGGACGTGTACGCGCGCCGTTTCCAGGTGCAGGAGAAGATGACCGCGCAGATCGCGCAGTGCATCCAGGACGTCCTGCAGCCGCGCGGCGTGGCCGTCGTGGTCGATGGCGCGCACGAATGCATGACCACGCGCGGCGTGCACAAGCGCGGCGTCAGCATGGTGACCAGCAAGATGCTGGGCACGTTCCGCGAGGACGCGCGCACGCGCGCCGAGTTCCTGCGCTTCATCGAGACGGGTCACGGGCGTCGTTGACGCACGCCGATGTCAGGTGCAGGTGTGGGAGCGACGCAAGTCGCGATGACGCACCGCGGAGGCCGATCGCGACTTACGTCGCTCCCACAGGAGGCATCCAGGCATGACCCTCTGCCCCTGCGGCACCCAGCGCGACTACGCCGCCTGCTGCGGCCGCTACCACGCCGGTGAAGCCGCGCCGGATGCCGAGGCGCTGATGCGCTCGCGCTACAGCGCCTTCGTGGTCGGCGATGCCGACTACCTGCGCATCACCTGGCATCCCGATACGCGCCCGGCCGAGCTGGGCCTGGACGCGCCGGGTGCGCCGAAGACCGTGTGGCTGGGGCTGACCGTGAAGTCGCACCGCATCACCGGTCCGGACACCGCCGAGGTCGCGTTCGTTGCCCGCTACCGCATCGGCGGCGGCAGCGCGGTGCGGATGCAGGAACACAGCCGCTTCGTCCGCCTCGACGGACGGTGGCTGTACGTGGATGGCGAGCACCGCTGAAGCCTGTCTCCTTCTCCCTGCAAAGCGGAGAGAAGGAGATGCCGCAGATACTCAGCCCTTCGGCTTCTCCAGATAATCCAGCGTCACCTGCAGCAGTGCGCGCAGGCCGACATCAAGCGAGGCTTCGTCCAGCATGAACTCCGGGGAGTGGTTGCTGGGGGCGGTGACGGGATCGATGCCCTTGGCGGTGCTGCCGACGAAGAAGAACATCGACGGCACTTCGCGCGCGTAGAACGAGAAGTCTTCGGCGCCCATCTGCAGCGACGGGGTGATCACGTTGTCCGCACCGACCACCGCCTGCAGGCTGGGGAGCATGCGGGCGGTGAGCTCCGGGTTGTTGACGGTGACCGGGTTGCCGTCGTTGTCGGGCACGCTGGCTTCCACCTTCGCGCCATGCGCGGCGGCCACATTTGTGGCCACGTTCTTCAGGTCGGCGAAGATCTTCTGACGCATGCCGTCGTCGAACGTGCGGATGGTGCCGACCACTTCCACATCATCGGGGATGATGTTGTAGCGGATGCCGCCCTTGATGGCGCCGAAGCTGACCACCGCCGGCAGTTTCGAGATGTCGGTGCGGCGGCTGACAATCGTCTGGGTGGTGCCGATGATGTCGGCCATCGCCACGATCGGATCGATGCCGCCCCACGGCCGCGAGCCGTGCGTCTGCCGGCCGATGACCTTCAGCGTGAAGCTGTCCGATGCCGCCATCAGCGGTCCCTGGCGCACGCCGATCTGGCCGGCCGGAATCGACGAGAACACGTGCAGGCCGAACACCGCTTCGGGCTTGAACTCCTTGAACACGCCTTCCTTCAGCATGAACTCCGCGCCGCCTTCCTCGCCCGCGGGCGCGCCTTCCTCGGCCGGCTGGAACACCAGCAGCACCTCGCCCGCCAGCGTGTCCTTCATGCCGACCAGCGCCTTCGCCACGCCCAGCAGGATGCCGGTATGCGCGTCATGGCCGCAGGCGTGCATGACGCCGACGGTCTCGCCGCGATAGGTCGCCGTTGCCTTTGACGCGAATGGCAGGCTGTTGCGTTCGGTCACCGGCAGCGCATCCATGTCGGCACGCAGCGCGATGCGCGGACCGGGTCTGCCGCCCTTGATCACCGCGGTGACGCCGTGGTGCGCGATGCCGGTGCGCGGTTGCAGGCCCAGTTTGCGCAGCTCGTCGGCCACGCGCTTGGCCGTCTGCTCTTCGCGATTGGACAGCTCCGGGTGCTGGTGGAAATGCCGGCGCCAATCGACCACCTGCTGTTGCAGGGCCTTGCCGGCGGCGGCGACTTCGGGACGCTGCGTGGCGGCATCCTGCGCCGCGACGGGAAGCGCCGTGCACAGCGTGGCGGCGAGCAGGGAAACGATCAGCGGTCGTGCATGGCGCATCATGTCGGACTCCGGACGGGATACGGCGATGCTAACCGCAATGATGGGGTGTTGTAGGAGGGGCTTCAGCCACGACCGGATGCCATCGCAGACAGCGTCGGGGCTGAAGCCCCTCCTACAGCCGCACCACGGCTTCTAGAATAGGCGGGCGTCACAGGTGCGGAAACGCACCGACTCCCGTCCGGAACCCCCATGCCCGACCTCGCCCTGCAGGTGCTCCTGCTGCTGTTCCTTGCCGCCATGCTGGCCGGCTTCATCGATGCGATCGCTGGTGGCGGTGGCATGGTCACCATTCCCGCGATGCTGCTGGCCGGCATTCCACCGCTGCAGGTATTGGGCACCAACAAGCTGCAGTCGCTGTTCGGCTCGGGCTCCGCCAGCTGGGCGTATGCGCGGCACGGCCACGTTGATCTCAAGGGCCAGTTGCCGATGGTGCTGACCGCCGCGCTCGGCGCGGTCGGCGGCGCGCTGCTGGCGACGGTGATTCCGGTCGAATGGTTGAAGTGGGCGCTGCCGTTCCTGCTGGTCGGCATCGCCATCTACTTCGGATTGAAGCCGGACATCGGCCATGTCGACCGCCATCAGCGCATGCGCCCGCAGGTGTTCGCGCTGACCTTCGTGCCGGTGATCGGCTTCTACGACGGCGTGTTCGGACCGGGCACCGGCTCGTTCCTGATGCTGGGGTTCGTGGCGCTGGCGGGCTTCGGCATCCTCAAGGCCACCGCGCATACCAAGTTCCTCAACTTCGGCTCCAACCTCGGCGCGTTCGTGGTGTTCCTGCTGCACGGCTCGGTGCTGTGGAAGGTGGGCCTGCTGATGGGCGCGGGCCAGTTCCTCGGTGCGCAGCTCGGCTCACGTTTCGCGATGAAGCAGGGCGCACGCATCATCAAGCCGCTGTTGGTGACCGTGTCGATCGCGCTGGCGATCCGCCTGCTGGCGGATCCGCAGCATCCGTTGCGGGTGTGGGTGGCGTCGTTCTGAGCCGGCCGGCAGTTGTGGGAGCGACGTAAGTCGCGAGCTTTTCGGATGGCCCGACGAAGAGCATCGCGACTTACGTCGCTCCCACAATCATTCTCCCTCAAGGCGTGTGCAGGTAATCCCATGCCACCTGAAGCATCGCCTTGCTGCCGGTCTCCAGTGCCTGTTCGTCGAGCAGGAACTGCGGCGAGTGGTTGATCGGCGCGGTGGCCGGATCGATGCCCTTCGCGGTGGAGCCGACGAAGAAGTAGAAGCCGGGCACGGTGTTGGCGAACTGGGAGAAATCCTCCGCCACCGTCACCAGCGGCATCTCCTGCACGTTGGCCGCACCGACCGCCTTTTCCAGCGATGGCCGCACGCGTTGGGTCAGCGCGGGCTGGTTGATCGTGGCGGGGGCGTTGTTGACCACCTGCAGTTCTGCCGTGCCCTCGCTGGCGTGGGCGTAGTCGGTCGCAATGCGGCGGAAGCGGGTGATGACGTCCTCGCGCACGGCGGGATCGAAGGTGCGCAGCGTGCCGACCAGCTTCGCTTCGTCGGGAATGATGTTGAAGCGCACACCGGCCTGGAACTGGCCGGCGGTCAGCACCACCGGACTGGTGGCGATGTTGACCTGGCGCGCGATCATGCTCTGCGTGCCCAGCAGGATCTGTGCGCCCAAGGTGATCGGATCCACGCCGTCCCACGGGCGCGAGCCATGCGTCTGCTTGCCCTTCACCACGAGCGACCACTCGTCCGCCGCCGCCATCAGCGGTCCGCTGCGATAGCCCACGCTGCCGACCGGCAGTCCGGCCCAGACGTGCAGTCCGAACACGGCGTCCGGCTTGAAGTCCTTGAACACGCCTTCCTGCAGCATCAGCGCCGCGCCGAACACCTCACCGGCCACCGGCGGACCTTCTTCCGCGGGCTGGAACACGAACATCACCTCGCCTGGCAGTTCGTCCTTCGCGGCGACCAGCGCCTGCGCCACGCCCATCAGGATGGCGACATGCGCGTCATGGCCGCAGGCATGCATCACGCCGACCGGCTGGCCGCGATACTCGGCCTTCACTTTCGAGGCGAACGGCAGGTCGGTCTGCTCGGTGACGGGCAGCGCATCCATGTCGGCGCGCAGCGCGATGCGCGGGCCGGGCTTGGCGCCCTTCAACACGGCGACCACGCCCGTCTTGCCGACGCCGATGCGCACGCTCAGGCCGAGTGCGCGCAGATGGTCGGCGACGAGCTTCGCGGTGCGCGTTTCCTGCTCGCCGAGTTCGGGATGCTGGTGGATGTCGCGGCGCCATTGCACGAGCTTCGGTTGCGCCTGCTCCAGCGCGGTGAAGGCGGTGTCCTGCGCCCGCGCGTCCGTGCCGGCCAGCGAGGCGGTGGCGACGAGCAGGGCGGCGAACAGGCGGTGGGCGCGAAGCATGGCGGCATCCGGGACGGGCGGGGAGCACGATGCTAGCCCGTGCGGCGCGCGCGTCCAATGGCGAATCACCATGAGTGCATGCCTGCACGCGGCTCGCATTCGATCCGCGTGCGTGTCAGGCTCGCAGGCCACTGAAGAGCCCTGCACGCCCATGACCCGCGACGCCGATCCTGCTTCCTCCCGTCCGCTGCAGGGCGACGCCGCGTTGCTGCGTGCCGTGGGCAGCCTGGCGCTGGCCGCAGCCGTCATCAACATCATCGTTGGCGGCGGCATCTTCAAGATGCCGGCGGCGCTGTCGTCACAGGTCGGTGCCGCCGCGCCGCTGGCGCTGCTGGCCGGTGCGCTGGTGATGGTGCCGGTGGCCTTGTGTTTCGCCGCGATCGGCAGCCGTGCGTCCGCCACGGGCGGGCCTTACACCTATGTCAGTGCCGTGTTCGGTACGTTGCCGGGCTTCCTGGCCGGTGCGCTGATGTGGATCTGCAACGTGGCCTCCAGTGCAGGCGTCGCTGCCGCGCTGTCGCTGCAGGCCGCCAGTCTGTGGCCGGTCTTCGATGCGCCGCTGCCACGCGCGTTGCTGCTGCTGGGCGTGTACGCCGCCATCTATGCGCTCAACGCGTTCGGGGTGAAGCTGGGCGCGCGCGCGGTGATGACGCTGGCCACGCTGAAACTGGTGCCGCTGTTCCTGCTGGTGGTCGTGGGGCTGGCGTTCGTCGACGCCACGCAGATCAGCTTCGCCTTCGCCGACGTGCCGTCGTGGACCGCGCTGGGTGCGGCGATGGTGATGGTGGTATTCGCCTACTCCGGCGTGGAGACGGCGTTGATTCCCGGCGGCGAAGTGCGTGATCCGTCGCGCAGCGTGCCGCGCGCGGCATTGAGCGCGATCCTGCTGGTGGTGCTGCTGTACCTGGGCCTTCAGATCGTCTGCCAGGGCGTGCTCGGTCCGGCGCTGGCGAGCAGCAGCGTGCCGATCGCCGAGGCCGCGGGCCGGCTGTGGGATCCAGCGCGCATCGCATTGCTGGTCACGGCCTGCCTATCGATGGCGGGCTTCCTGCTGGGCAACCTGCTGGGCTCGTCGCGACTGTTGTTCGCGCTGGGTCGCGACGGCTACCTGCCGCAGGCCTTCGGTCGCGTGAGCGCACGCCACCGCGTGCCGCTGCTGGCCCTGGCCGCGCATGCCGGCATCGCCTGCGTGCTGGCGGTGCTGGGCAACTTCGAAGCGCTGGTGCTGATCTCCGGCGGCGCCGTCTGCCTGGTCTACGTGATGGTCTGCATCGCCGCGTGGCGTGCGCAACGGACCGATCTGCGCGAGCGCGGTACGCCGTTCGTGCTGCGCGGCGGTCCGCTGGTGCCGGGCCTGGCCGTCGTCGGCATGCTCGCCATCCTCACCACGCTGAGTGCACGCGAATGGACCGCGATCGGCGTGGCCGTGGTGGTGCTGGCGGTGGTGTATGCGGTGCTGGTCGGGCTTCGGCGGCGGGCCGGAGGCTGAGTTCCAGACGAGGTGGGATGGCTGGTTGTGGGAGCGACGTAAGTCGCGAGCTTCTGCTGTCACCGGAGGAAGAGCTCGCGACTTACGTCGCTCCCACACCTGTTCTCCCCATTCCTGTAAGGATCAGCGGAACACCACCGTCCGGTGTCCGTTCAACAGGATGCGGTGTTCGACATGGCGGCGCACGGCGCGCGCCAGCACCAGCGATTCGATGTCGCTGCCCATGCGCACCAGTTCCTTCGGCGTCATCGCGTGGTCCACGCGGGCGACGTCCTGCTCGATGATCGGGCCTTCGTCCAGGTCGCGCGTCACGTAGTGCGCGGTGGCGCCGATGATCTTGACCCCGCGCTGGTGCGCCTGGTGGTACGGCTTGGCGCCCTTGAAGCTGGGCAGGAAGCTGTGGTGGATGTTGATGGCACGCCCGGCCAGGGCGTCGCACAGCTCGGGCGACAGGATCTGCATGTAGCGTGCCAGCACCACCAGGTCGATGTTCTCGCGCTCGACGAGGTCGACGATGTGCCGTTCCTGCTCGGTCCGGTTGTTCGCCGATACCGGCAGGTGGTGGAAGGCCACGCCGTAGGACTGCGCCAGCGGCGCGAAGTCGGCATGGTTGGAGGCGATGCAGGCGATCTCCACCGGCAGCTGCCGGCTGTGCACGCGGAACAGCAGGTCGTTGAGGCAGTGACCCTGCTTGCTGACCAGCACCATCAGGCGCGCCTTGCGACGGGCGTCGTGGATCTGCCAGTCCATGTTGAAGACTTCCGCGAGCGAGGCGAAGCCTTCCTGCAGCACGTCGATCTCGGCCGCGCCGGGCACATCGAAGTGCACGCGCAGGAAAAAACGGCCCGATTCGTCGTCGCCGAACTGCTGGGCATCGAGGATGTTGCAGCCGGACTCGTACAGCAGGCCGGTGACGCGGTAGACGATGCCCGTGGTGTCGGGGCAGGAGAGGGTGAGGATGTGGTCGTGGCGCATTCGGGGGTCGGTCGGGGAGGTTATTCGCAGCGGGCGGCCGTGATGCGGTTCTGCGTGTCGATGTAGACGCGCAGGCGGTCGTTGCGTGCGTCGTGCTTCACCACGGTGGTGGGACCGATCGGATTGACCAGGCCGGCGCCGCTTTCGCTCGACAGGCGCTTGAGCGTGGCTTCATCCGCCGGCTGTCCGACGGCCCAGCCCAGTGACGCGTCGCTGCACGTGCCGCCGCCGGCGACCTGCGGACCCGGCGTGCTGACGCAGGCCGACAGTGCCAGCACGGCGACGGCCACGCCGACGCAACGGAAAGACGAACGGCGGAACGAGCGGGGAAAGGCCATGGCAGTATCTCCGTCTGCAGACAGCCCTGCAGGTGCACCGCTGTTTAGCACACTCGCCGGTGCAGCGCGCGCCGGTACGCCACCCCGTCGCTGGAGATCGTCATGGATCGTCGCTTCGCAGTGCCGTTCGCGTTCGCCCTCACCCTGTTGTCGTCTTTCGCCGCCCTCCCCGTCGATGCCTGTACCCGCGTGGTCTACTTGGGCGCCAACGACGACGTCATCACCGCCCGTTCGATGGACTGGAAGAACGACGTGGCGACCAACCTGTGGATCTTCCCGCGCGGCATGGCGCGCAGCGGGCAGGCCGGGCCGAACTCGGTCAAGTGGACATCGAAGTACGGCAGCGTCATCGCCACCGGCTACGACATCTCCACCACCGACGGCATGAACGAGGCCGGGCTGGTCGCCAACGTGCTGTGGCTGGTCGAATCCGAATACCCCGCCTACGACGGCCGCGGTCCGGGGTTGAGCATCGCCGCGTGGGCGCAGTACGCGCTGGACAACTACGGCAGCGTCAAGGAAGCGGTCGACGCGCTGGGCAAGCAGCCTTTCACCGTGGTCACCGACAAGGTGCCCGGCGAGGACCGGCTGACCACCCTGCACCTGTCGCTGTCCGACGCCAGCGGCGACAGCGCGATCATCGAATACATCGACGGCAAGCAGGTGATCCACCACGACCGCGCGTACCAGGTGATGACCAATTCGCCGGTGTTCGACCAGCAACTCGCGCTCAACGCGTACTGGAAGCAGATCGGCGGCACGGTGATGCTGCCGGGCACCAACCGCGCCTCGGATCGCTTCGCGCGCGCTTCGTTCTACGTCAACGCGATCCCGAAGGCCGAAGACCCGGTGAAGGCGTTGGCCAGCGTTTTCAGTGTGATCCGCAATGCGTCCGTGCCGTTCGGCATCAACACGCCGGAAGAGCCGAACATCTCGTCGACCCGCTGGCGCACCGTCGCCGACCACAAGCGCAAGCTGTACTTCTTCGAGTCCGCGCTGACGCCGAACACCTTCTGGGTCGACCTGAAGGATGTCGACTTCTCGAAGGAGTCCGGCAAGGTGCTGAAGCTCGACCTCGGTGCGGACCAGCGCAATGTGTTCGCCGGCAACGCGGTGAAGGATTTCAGGGCTGCGGCGCCGTTCGTATTCCAGGGTCTGTAGCCACACGTCCAACGCCGGCAGGTCGTGCCCGATGGCCGCGTGCACGACCCCTTCGGTAAAGCCCATTACCGTTGCCACCGTTGGTCGGCACGGCCTCGCGTTCCTCCCGATGTCACTTAGACTCGCGCCCAGTGCCCGCCCGGTGCGGGCACGTGGTCTATGGGGGGGGTGCCGCATGGACAACGACCGGAACGGTCGCATCGTGTATCGCCAGCGCCTGGCGAGGGCGCTGTCCTTCGGACTGCTGATGGGCGCGGCCTTGCCGGCCAGCGCGCAGTTCAAGATCGCCGACTCGTTCCAGGGCAGCACCCAGGCCGGTTGGACCATCAGCGGCACCAACAACGCCGGCACCAATGACAGCGGCATCCTGACCGGCGGTTACGGCGCCATTCCAAACAACGTCAACGACGCGGTTGGCAGTGGCTGGCTGCGCCTGACCACCAACCTGGCCAACCAGCAGGGTGGTGCGCTCTACACGTCCAGCACGTTCTCGCCAGCCAACGGCGTGGTGGTGGAGTTCGAATACGTTGCCTGGGGAGGCAACGGTGCCGATGGCCTGTCCATGTTCTTCTACGACGCGAGTGCCAACATGTCCGGTGCGCTTTCCGGTGCCGGCCTGCGCTATTGCAGTGGCGCAGGCGGCTACCTGGGCGTGGGGCTGGATGCATTCGGCAATTTCTCCAGCCCCGCCGCCACCGGCGCCTGCCCCAACTTCGACGGGCCGGGTAATCGGCCCGATAGCGTGGTGGTGCGTGGCCCGCGGTCGGCCAACAATCCCTATGTCGGGGGTGCCACCGTGGCCGGCGGCATCGACGTGCCGTCGGTCACCACGCGGCCCACCCCCAACCGCGTGCGCTACTTTCTGGTGCCCAACGGCAGCGGTGGCTACCGGGTGACCGTGGCGCACGGCGTCAACGGTGCCACGCCCACCCCCGTGTTGAACAACCTCAACTTTCCGTACGCGGCACCAGCGCTGCTGCGCCTGGGTATCGGTGGTTCCACCGGCGGCTTCAACAACATCCACGAAGTGCGCAGGGTCGTGGTCGCCGCACCGGCGGATATCGGCATCACCAAGACGGTGTCCGCGGCGGGGATCGCTCCCGGGCAGCCGCTCACCTACACCGTGGTGGTCAGCAACAACGACATCAATCTGGCCGACGCGGGCAATCAGGCGCCGCCGATCACCGCGGCGAATGCGCCCGACATCACCGACACGTTGCCTGCCGCGCTCACCGGTGCATCGTGGACGTGCGCGGCGACGGCGGGCTCCACGTGTCCGGCTGCCAGCGGCACCGGCAGTCTCGCGTTCACCGGTGGCTACACGCTGGCACCCGGCGGCAGCCTCACCTTCACGATCAATGCCACGCTGACCGCCACGGCAACGTGCGGCGCCACCATCACCAACACCGCGTCGGCGGTGTTCTCCGATACCGACGGCTACACCGACATCGCGCTGGCCGACAACAGTGCCAGCGTGGGATTCACCGTGGCCTGCGATGATCTGGCGATCAGCAAGACCAACGGGCAGACGGAGTATCGGCAGGGGCAGGCGTTTGCGTACACGCTGGTGGCGAGCAACCCCGGCACGACCCTGGTCAACAACGCGGTGTTCACCGATCCAGCCATCGCGAACTTCACCGTGGCCTCGGTGACCTGCGGCAGCGCCGCCGGCGGTGCGAGTTGCCCCACGGTCGCCAACACCACCGTCGCGCTGATGCAGGGCAGCGGCATCGTGATTCCGAGCCTGCCGGCCGCCGGCAGCGTGACGTTCACCGTCACGGGCACGGTGTCACCCAGCGCCACCGGCAACCTGGTGAACGTGGCCAGCATCGCGGTACCGACCGGTCGCTTCGACGGCACGCCGGTGAACAACACCGCCACCGACAGCGACACGCTGGCCACGGCGGACGTGTCGGTGATCAAGACGCGCGTGGGCAGTGGCGCGGTGCTGCCAGGCGCTGTGGTCACTTTCAATCTACTGGTCAGCAACAGCGGCCCCAGCAGGGCCGATGGTGCGAGCCTGTCCGATCCCGTGGTGCCGGGCCTGGACTGCACGGCCATCAGCAGTTGTTCCGCAGCGGGTGGCGCGGTCTGTCCGGCGACCGGTGCGGCGCAACTCACTGCGCTGAAGAGCGTTGCCGGCCTGGTGATTCCCACGCTGCCCAGCGGAGGTTCCGTCACGCTGGGACTGAGCTGCACGATGACGGCAACCGGCGTGCCCTGACGCCGGACGCCTCTGCGCCGGCAGCGCGATGAAGCACGTCAAGGTCGCCTGACGCTTCGTGCGCCAGCGCCAGTCGTCAGAGATCGAACGCCAGCAGGTCGAGGCCGGTGGCCGCGCGCACCACGCGCCGGTACAGCACGTTGCCGCTGCCGCCGTTGGTCAGCGTCACCAGCGCGCGCTCGCCGCGCAGGTCGCCCAGGGCGAAGTTCTTGAAGATGCCGCCGTTGCTGCCCGAGTGGTAGAACACGGGGCCACGCGGCGTGGCCTCCAGGTTCCAGCCCAGGCCCTTGTCGGTCCAGCGGCCGGGCACATCGATCTGCTTCGTCAGCATCGCCGTCCGCGTGGCCTCGGTGATCTGCCACGGTTCGCGCCGTGTGCGGACCATCACCGCCATGAAACGGGCGTAGTCCTGCGGCGTGGTGCGCAGGCTGGCGGCGGCGTTGGCGAGGAGGTCGCCGGGCCAGTTCACCAGTCCTTTCGGCGTGATCGCTTGTACCTCGGGCAGGGCGCGCACCGCGTCTTCGTAGCGCCATGCCGAGAGCGGCTTGCCCCAACGCTCGGCAACGGTCTGCGCGGCGTTCCACGTATCACGCAGCATCTGCGGCGGCATGCCGGTCTCCTCGTCCTCGACCGCGCGATGGCCGTACACGGAGCGCGTGGCGAGATCGCGATCCCACGTGTAGCTGCTGTTGCGCATGCCGGCCGGGCCGAACAGCAGGCGCTGCATCGATGCGTCCAGGCTTTCGCCGGTCAGCGTTTCCACCACCAGTTGCAACCAGAAGATCGCTTCGCCGGAATAGTCGATGCGCGTGCCGGGCTTCACGGCGGGCACCAGCTTCTCGTTGGCCGGATCCTTGCGCCAGTTCGACATGCCGGTGGAATGACGCAGCACGTCGCGCGCAGTGACCAGGTCCACCCACGGGTGGTCGGCCAGGTAGTCCATGCGCCGGTAGCGCACGAGCGGGGCATCGAGATCGATCACGCCCTGGTCCGCCAGCTGCAGGACGGCGTAGGCGAACACCGGCTTGCTCAATGACGCATCCTCGAACAGCGTGTCGTCCGCCACCGGCGTCCGTGTTTCGGCATTCAACACGCCCAGGTTGCGCGACCACACCACTTCGCCGCGCTCCACGACCGCCATGCCGATCGCAGGCACGCGCAACGCCTGCATCAGGCGCGGCAGATCGGCGAGGAAGTCGTCGGGCGGAATCCAGTTCGCGGCGTCGTCGCAGGCGGCGGCGGATGCCATGCGAGGCCAGGCAACGGCGGCGAGCGGCGCAGCGGCGAGCGCGGTCAGCCAGCGGCGGCGCGTGAGGGAGTCGGGTGGTTTCACAAGCGTCATCATGGGCCTGCGTCGACAAGGAGCTGATTCAGCAAGACGAACAAGTCGGGTCGATCCCGCCTGGCAGGAGATGCTCTGACCTGCCCGAGGTATCATCGTTCCGTCAAAGGACGTTCGTTGCGCAATGCGACCTATCGGCTACATGTACAAGCGGGTCGACATGCCCGAGGGGCTCGATCTGCCCGGGGTATCGGATGTCTATTCGCTGGGCGACTGCGTCAACGACAACTTCACCGACTACATCGATTTCTGGAAGCACAACGGGTACTTCCTGTTCGACACCCCCACCATCATGCGCGCGCTGGCCGACGAGCACGCCATTTCGTTGAAGGGTATGCGGCTCTTCTATTACGAAGCGCATGATCTCCAGTTCGATGGAGAGACCGGGGAATGGATGCCGTTCAGCCCGTTCCACAATGAAGTCAACGTCCTGCCACCTGTTCGCGCGACCTTGGAGGGGTTCGATATCACCTCCTTCTGGGCGGGCGCCGGCCCCGAGTGCTCGCCGCTGTCCTGCAACTACCTCGCCAGGAGTATCCACACCAATGCGCACTGCCTGCTTCCGACCTTCGAAGCAGCGGTCCATGTGCTGGAGAGTGGTGAGTTCAAGGACGCAGAGCCCGGTCCCTATCGGATCATTGCCGTGTACTCGATCGCCGAACATTGAGTTCGCGCTGTCCCATCGCTTGACGTCCTGCCGGCCCGGGCGTAACGTTCGCCCCGCCAAGGTTTCCATCGCTTCATCCCAATGAAGCGATGGAATTAAAAGGGAAGCCGGTGCGGCCTGTTCCACAGGTCAATTCCGGCGCTGCCCCGCAGCGGTATTTGGAAACGAACCTCGCCAACAGCACTGGTCCTTGCGGACCGGGAAGCGGCGGGAAGTAGGCCAGCGCACCCGCGCCCGTCCATGAGCCCGAAGACCTGCCCTGGCCGGAGGACACGACCGTCCTCCGACTGACCTGGAGCTTCCGAGGGGAGGTGGCCGGAGCCCGTGTCCGCGCGCGCCTGCCCGGATGCGTCCTCCTGCGCCCGACCTCGGCACTCCGGCTCGCCCGCGGGGGCGAAGGTCGCTGGCGTGGCGGGCTCCGGTCCGGCGCGCGGTTCCTTCGTTCCTCATCCGCCACGCATGAGGACACGCACCATGACCACCGTTACCACCCTCGGCTTCCCGCGCATCGGCGCGAAGCGCGAACTGAAGACCGCCCTGGAAAGCTACTGGCGCGGCGACACCACCGCCGACGACCTGCAGGCCACCGCACGCGACCTGCGCCATCGCCATTGGCGGCTGCAGCGCGAGGCCGGCGCCGATGTCGTGCCGTGCAACGACTTCGCGCTGTACGACCACGTGCTCGACACCGCCTTCCTGTTCGACGCCATCCCCGAGGCCTACCGCACGCTGGCCGATGCCGATCCGCTGGCCGGCTACTTCGCGCTCGCGCGCGGCGTGCAGCGCGACGGCATCGACCTGCGCGCGCTGGAGATGACCAAGTGGTTCGACACCAACTACCACTACCTGGTGCCGGAACTGCACGCCGGGCAGACGTTCCGCCTGCGTGGCGACAAGCCGGTGGCGGAGTTCCGCGAGGCGCAGGCGGCCGGCCACGCCGCACGTCCTGTGCTGCTGGGACCGGTGAGCTTCCTGCTGCTGGCAAAGACCGTTGACGGCAGCGACCGGCTCGCACTGCTGGAGCGCCTGCTGCCCGTGTACGCCGAGCTGCTGGCGAAGCTGCATGACGCCGGCGCGGACTGGGTGCAGATCGACGAACCCTGCCTCGTGCTCGACCTCGACGATGCGGCGCGCAATGCCTACATACGCGCATACGCCACACTGGCGAAGGGCGTGCGTCCCTCGTTGCTGCTGGCGACGTACTTCGGCCGCCTCGGCGACAACCTGCCGCTGGCCTGCGCGCTGCCGATCGATGGCCTGCATGTCGATCTGGTGCGCGGCAAGGAACAACTGGACGAAGTGCTGAAGCAGTTACCCAGAGGTCGCGTGCTGTCGGCGGGCCTGGTAGACGGCCGCAACATCTGGCGCACCAACCTCGACAACGCGCTGATCCTCGCCAAGTACGCGCTAGGCCATGTCGGCGACAACGCGCTGTGGCTGTCGCCGTCGTGCTCGCTGCTGCACGTGCCGGTGGATGTGGCCGGCGAGAAGGCGCTGCCGTCCGACCTGAAGTCGTGGCTGGCGTTCGCCCGCCAGAAGATCGAAGAACTGCGGCTAATTGCCGACGCACTGCAGGATCCGCGCGCGGCCGACGCCGGTCTGGCGCTGGCGCGCGACCGTATCGAGTCGCGTCGGCAGTCGCCGCGTGTGCATCGTGCCGCGGTCGCCGCGCGGCTTGCGTCAGCGGACGTCGAGGACATCGATCGCGATTCGCCGTATCCGCAACGCCGCCTCGCGCAGGCGGCGTTGCTCGGGTTGCCCGACTTCCCGACCACCACCATCGGCTCCTTTCCGCAGACCCATGAGGTGCGCGACGCGCGTGCACGCAACAAGCGCGGCAAGCTGTCCGATGCCGACTACGAGGCCTTCCTGCGCGAGGAGACCGAACGCTGCGTCCGCTTCCAGGAGGACATCGGCCTCGACGTGCTGGTGCACGGCGAGTTCGAACGCAACGACATGGTGGAGTACTTCGGCGAGCAGCTCGATGGCTTCGCCTTCACGAAGAACGGCTGGGTACAGAGCTACGGCTCGCGCTGCGTGAAGCCGCCGCTGATCTACGGCGACGTGTCGCGCCCAGCGCCGATGACGGTGCGCTGGTCGCAGTACGCGCAGTCGCTGACCGACCGGCCGATGAAGGGCATGCTGACCGGGCCGGTGACGGTGTTGCAGTGGTCGTTCGTGCGCGACGACCAGGCGCGTGCGAAGACCTGTCGGCAGATCGCGCTCGCCCTGCGCGACGAAGTGCTCGACCTGGAAGCCGCCGGCATCCGCGTCATCCAGATCGACGAGCCCGCCCTGCGCGAAGGCCTGCCGCTGAGGCGTGCCGACTGGCAGGCGTACCTGCACTGGGCCGTCGAGTGCTTCCGCATCGCCGCCGCCGGTGTGGCCGACGATACCCAGGTGCACACCCACATGTGCTACTCCGAGTTCAACGACATCATCGACGCGGTGGCGGCGATGGATGCCGACGTCATCTCCATCGAGACCTCGCGTTCGCGGATGGAACTGCTGGAGGCCTTCGTGAAGTTCCGCTACCCCAACGAGATCGGGCCAGGCGTGTACGACATCCATTCGCCGCGCATTCCGACCGGCGGCGAGATGATCGGGTTGCTGGAGAAGGCGCGCGCGGTGCTGGCACCGGAACAGATCTGGGTGAACCCCGATTGCGGGCTGAAGACGCGCGGTTGGTCGGAAGTACGTGAGGCCCTGACGCGGATGGTCGCGGCTGCGCAGGCGATGCGGAGCGGGCTGGTCCGCGCGGCATAGCGCAGGCGGTTCGGCGCGTGATGCCTTGCGCGAACGCAAGGTATTCCAGTGCGGCGGCTGCTAGGCTGCAAGTCGCCGCTCTGGATCTCCCCTGCCGCCATGTCGACGTCGTTCGCTCCTTCCATCGCCCTGCTGGTCATCGACCTGCAGCCCGACTTCATGCCGGGCGGCGCGCTCGCGTGCCACGACGGCGACGCGATCGTGCCGGGTATCGCCGCGCTGCTGGCATCGCGGCGATACGCCACCGTGGTGGCGACGCAGGACTGGCATCCGCCGGGGCATGCGTCCTTCGCTTCAAGCCATGCGGGTCGTGCGCCGTTCGACACGATTTCCCTGCACGGGCAGCCGCAGGTGCTGTGGCCGGACCATTGCGTGCAGGGGACATCCGGTGCCGCGCTCGCTGAAGGTGTGGACTGGACGCCGGCCGATCTGATCCTGCGCAAGGGCACGCGGTCGCAGGTGGATTCGTACAGCGCCTTCCAGGAGAACCACGGGCCGGACGGCACGCGTCCGACCACCGGTCTGGCCGGCTGGCTGCGCGAACGCGGTATCGAGGAAGTCCACGTCTGCGGACTGGCGCGCGACTACTGCGTGCTGTGGTCGGCACAGGACGCCGCGACGGCAGGATTCCGTGTGCGTTTCCTGTGGGACCTTACGCGGCCGGTCACGCCAGCGGGTGATGCGCCGACCGAGGCGGCGCTGGCAGCAGCCGGCATCGCGATCGAACGCACGTAGGGCGGGCTCAAGCCCGCCATTGCCATGCTCCGTGCTCGCGATGGCAACCATCGGAGCGCGTCCTTCGATCAAATCCCACGGCGTTCGATCTGTGCGACGGCGGGCCAGGGCCCGCCCTACGCGGTAGTGGGAAGTGGCGGCGCCTGCGTCGGCCGGCCTAGCGGGTCCAGCGCGATCATCACGAAGTGCCCGCGTGTACAGATCTTGCGGTCGCCGGTCAGCAGGTTCTCGGTGATCACTTCCACGTCGACATTCATCGAGCTGCGTCCGACCTTGACCACGCGCGCCACCACTTCCACCAGGTCGCCCTTGTGGATCGGCTGGTTGAAGTCCACCTGCTCCGAGCGCGCGGTGACCACGGTCGTGCGCGCATAGCGCGAGGCGGCGATGAAGGCCGACATGTCCATCCACGCCAGCGCCTGCCCGCCGAACAGCGTGCCCAGGTGGTTGGTGTGGTCGGGGAAGACCATGTGCAGCAGGCGCGCCTCGGTGGGGCGTGCTTCGGCATTGGGCAGATCGGTCATGGTGGTGCTCCGGTGTGCGTACTCCCGGCGGGAGGATAGCGCGATGGATGTTGTGGGAGCGACGTAAGTCGCGAAGCGATGCGGAGAAGCATCCTGATCGCCTTGTGTGCAAGGAAGGGTGATGGCCTGCGGTCGAGGCGATCGCGACTTACGTCGCTCCCACAGAAAGCACCACCACGCATCGACCAGCGTCGCATTGCACCGCTCGCTCGCCCACGGTTAGTCTTCAGGCATGAAGCCCTATGCCCTTTCCGCGCTGGTCGCGACGTTCGCCCTTGTTTCCCTGACGCCGGTCTCCGCGAAGGAGGCGATGAAAGCGGAAGACATCTACGTCCTCTCGATGGTGACCAATCCCGTGGTCGCACCGGACGGCAAGCGCGTGCTGTTCACCCGCGCCGCGTTCGACCAGGCACAGGATCGCCGCACCGGCGAGCTGTGGCTCGCGCACCTGGACGACCAGGGTGCGATCGTCGACCGGCGCCTGCTGGTGGCGCGCGATGTGGGTCCGCGCGATGCCGTGTTCTCGCCCGATGGCGGTCGCATCGCCTACGTCGCCACGTCGATCGACAAGCCGCAGGTCTTCGTGATGGCGCTGGCCGACGGCGTGGGCCAGCCGGTGACGACAGGCGAACTGTCGCCCGGTGGCCTGCGCTGGTCGCCCGATGGGTCGCGTATCGCCTTCATCGGTCGGGAAGAAGCCAAGCCCGCCACGATCCCCGGCATGCCGGAAAAGCCGAAGGGTGCCGAAGCGGCGGCCGACGCCAAGATCATCACCGACCTGTTCTGGCGCGCCGATGGCGCCGGCGAGATCAAGCCCGGCGCCAGCCATCTCTATGCGGTGGAGGTGGCAAGCGCCAAGGTCACCCGCATGACCCGTGGCGACACCAATCAGATCGACAGCAGCGGCATCGCCTGGCTGCCCGATGGCCGGCACGTGGTCGGCAGTTACACCGCCGATCCGATCAACGGTCCGCGCGAAAGCGACCTCTATCTGTACGACGTCGCCGGCAAAGCCCAGAAGCAGCGACTGACCTCGCGCGCCGGCAGCGAGTACGCACCGGAAGTCTCGCCCGATGGACGCCGCATCGCCTTCGTCGGCAGCGAGGCGTCGACCGAGTTCTACGACATGCCGCGCCTGTGGACGACCACGCCGGCACCAGGCGCCTCGGTGGACGCGTTGGCCGCCGACCTTGATCGTCCGGTGGCGGGGATCATGTGGCGCGAAGACAGCGCCGCCCTGCATACGCTGTACTACGACCGGGGTGTGCAACGTATCGCCACCATCGATGCGACGACCGGTGCGCGCACCGGGGTCGTCGACACCGTCGGCGGCACGCGCCTCTACCTGCCCTCGTCGGGCGGCCAGTTCTCGGCCGCGCAGGGCACGTTCGCCTACACCTCCAGCTTCACCGACCGCCCCGCCGGCCTGGGCGTAAGCCGCGGCCACGGTGAAAGCGGCGCGATCGACTTCAACCGGGCGTGGGCCGACGGCAAAAATGCCGCACGGATCGAAGAGGTGACCGTGAGCAGCCGTGCCGGCGGCCTGCCGGTGCAGGGCTGGGTCGCGTTCCCGCCCGGCTTCAGCGCGAACAAGCGCTATCCGCTGATCCTGGACATCCACGGCGGACCGAACAGCGACTACGGCCCGTTCTTCTCGATCACCCACAGCCTCTACGCGGCCGCCGGCTACATCGTGGTGTTCGCCAACCCACGCGGCTCGATCGGTTACGGCGAGCGCTTCGCCAACGCGATCACCAACGCCTACCCGGGCCAGGACCACGACGACCTCATGTCGATCGTCGACGAAGTGGCCAAGCGCCCGTATGTCGACCGCAGGAACCTCTTCATCGGTGGCGGCTCCGGCGGCGGTGTGCTGACGCTGTGGGGCATCGGCAAGGAACCGGACAAGTTCCGCGCGGCCGTCGCGTTGCGACCGGTCGTGGACTGGACCGACCAGGTCACCACCGCCGACCTGCCGTCGTTCTTCATGAAGCACTGGATGGGCGCCGCGCCGTGGGACAAGCCCGATCTCTATTTCGCGCGCTCGCCCTACAGCCTGGCCGGCCAGGTGAAGACGCCCACCATGCTGATCACCGGCGAACAGGATTACCGCACGCCGATGAGCCAGACCGAGCAGATGTTCGGCGCACTGAAACTGCGTGGCGTCGAGGTCGAAATGGTCCGCCTGCCCGGTGCGGGTCACGGCATGGGTCGGCCCAGCCAGTGGCTGCAGTCGGTGCTGGCGCCGGTCGACTTCTTCAACCGGCACAAGGCTAAGTAGCTCGGGCCGTTGGTCGCGGCGTGCGGGGCAACAGGTGTGGGAGCGACGTAAGTCGCGAACGCACGAACGAAGGGCCCGCTTGTCTGGCGGGCCCTCGATACTAAAATGCCTATGGCTGATGCAGTCCGTGACGGTGCAGCGTCATGACGGCTTCATCGCTACGATCGCGACTTACGTCGCTCCCACACCTGACATCCGGCATCCTACTCGCCCCAGTATGTGCGACGGGGCAACGCCTCAGAACGCGTGGTCGAAGCCCACTTCGCCCTGCACGCCCAGCTGGTAGGCCGAGACGCGGCGTTCGAAGAAGTTGGTCAGTTCCTGCACGTCCTGCAGCTCCATGAAGGGCAGCGGGTTGCGTACGTCGTAGCGCTTGGGCATGCCGAGCTTGGCGAAGTGCTGGTCGGCGCAGTGCTGCAGGTACTGGCGCATGTCGCGGGTCGAGATGCCGGCGACGCCACCGGACAGCACGTCCTCGGCGAACTGCACTTCGCATTCGATCGCCTCTTCCAGCATGTCGTAGACCTGCTGCTGCATGCGGTCGTCGAACAGGTCCGGTTCTTCCTCGCGCACGGTGCGCACGCACTCGAACGCGAACTCCATGTGGCAGCTCTCGTCGCGGAACACCCAGTTGGTGCCGCTGGCCAGGCCTGGCAGCAGGCCGCGCGAGCGGAAGAAGTACACGTAGGCGAACGCGGCGAAGAAGAACAGGCCTTCGATGCAGGCGGCGAAGCAGATCTGGTTGAGCAGGAACTGGCGGCGCTGCTCGCGCGTGTCGATGCGCTTCAGGTCCTGGATGCTGTCGATCCACTTGAAGCAGAAGTCGGCCTTCTTCTTGATCGCCGGGATGTTCTCCACCGCGGCGAACGCCTTGAAGCGCTCCGACGGGTCGGGCAGGTAGTTGTCCAGCAGGGTCAGGTAGAACTGCACGTGCAGCGCTTCTTCGTACAGTTGGCGCGACAGATACATGCGCGCTTCTGGCGCGTTGAGGTGCTGGTACAGGTTCAGCACCAGGTTGTTCGACACGATCGAATCGCCGGTCGCGAAGAAGGCGACCAACCGGTGGATCAGATGGCGGTCGGCCGGCGTCATCTTCGAGTGCAGGTCGGTGATGTCGATCTGGAAGTTGATCTCTTCCACCGTCCACGTGTTCTTGATGGCGTCGCGGTACATGTCATAGAACTGCGGATAGCGCATCGGGCGCAGCGTCAGTTCAAAGCCGGGATCGAGCAGCATCTGCTTGGGTTGTGCGGACATGGTGCGGTGTTCTCGTGGTTCCCCTTCTCCCGCCGGGAGAAGGTGCCCGAAGGGCGGATGAGGGGTGCCGCAGTCGCTTATCCGGTACTTGTATTGCAAAGCGAGCCACAGCGAGTGGAAGTGGTGAACAGCCGGTGGCCGCCCTTCATGACTCGCTGCGGCTCGCTCAACATCATTGAGTCGCAACGGCTATCAAGGCGCCCCCAACCCCTCTCCCGGTGGGAGAGGGGCTCTAATAAGAAGCTGGCGCCTCCATGCGCCGGGAACATCCATGTTCCTGTTCCAGGGTCCGTCGGCCGGAGCCGACGCAGGGGGGCGGTTACTGGCAGGCCTCGCAGGCTTCCGGGTTCTCCAGCGAGCAGGCGATGGCTTCGGTCGGGGTGTACTCGCGCTTCGGCTCGGCGGCGGCGACGGTGCTGACCGTGGTCTTGGCGATCTTGGTCGCCGGGCGCGAACGCAGGTAGTACGTGGTCTTGATGCCCTGCTTCCACGCGTACATGTACATGGACGACATCGCGCCGATGTTCGGGCTTTCCATGAACAGGTTGAGCGAGGCCGACTGGTCGATGAAGGCGCCACGGCCGGCGGCCATGTCGATCAGCGAACGCATCGGGATTTCCCACGCGGTGCGGTAGACCTGCTGCAGCGTGTCCGGGATCTGCGCGATGCCCTGGATGGAACCCTCGGCGAGTTTGATCGCGTCGCGCGTTTCCGGCGTCCACAGGCCCAGCTTCTTCAGCTCGCCCACCAGGTAGCGGTTGACCTGCAGGAAGTCGCCCGACAGCGTCTCGCGCTTGAACAGGTTGGACACCTGCGGCTCCACGCACTCGTAGCAGCCGGCGATCGAGGCGATGGTCGCGGTCGGCGCGATCGCGATCAGCAGCGAGTTGCGCAGGCCGTGTTCCTTGATGCGCGCGCGCAACGCGTCCCAGCGTTCCACGTTCTCGGGCGTGATGTTCCAGGCGTCGAACTGCAACTCGCCATGGGCGGCACGCGTGTCGGCGAACGACGGATGACGGCCGCGTTCCTGCGCCAGTTCCACCGAGGTCTCCAGCGCATGGAAGTAGATGGTCTCGGCGATCTTCGCCGACAGTGCGCGGGCTTCGGCGCTGTCGAACGGCAGGCGCAGCTTGAAGAACACGTCCTGCAGACCCATGCAGCCCAGGCCCACCGGGCGCCAGCGCAGGTTGCCGCGACGCGCGGTCTCGATCGGATAGAAGTTCAGGTCGATCACGCGGTCCAGCTGACGCACGGCCAGACGGACGGTTTCGGCCAGCTTGTCGAAATCGAACCAGCCATCGTCATCGAAGTGGCGGCCCAGGTTGATCGAGCCCAGGTTGCACACCGCGGTCTCTTCGGCCGAGGTGACCTCGAGGATCTCGGTGCACAGGTTGGACAGGTGGATGACGTTGCCGGCGCGCAGGGTCTGGTTGCTGGCGGCGTTGCACTTGTCCTTGAACGTCATCCAGCCGTTGCCGGTTTCGGCCAGCGTGCGCATCATCCGGCCGTACAGCTTGCGCGCGGAGGTGGTCTTCATCGCCTTGCCCTGCGCTTCTGCCTGCGTGTACGCCAGCTCGAACGCGGCGCCGTACAGGTCGGTCAGCTCCGGCACCACGCGCGGATCGAACAGCGACCATTCCTGGTCAGCCTCGACGCGCTTCATGAAGAGGTCCGGCACCCAGTTGGCCAAGTTGAGGTTGTGGGTGCGGCGCGCTTCGTCGCCGGTGTTGTCGCGCAGCTCCAGGAAGTCCTCGATGTCGGCGTGCCAGGTTTCCAGATACACGCAGGCCGCGCCCTTGCGCTTGCCACCCTGGTTGACCGCCGCGACCGAGGAATCCAGCGTCTTCAGCCACGGCACGATGCCGTTGCTGTGGCCGTTGGTCGACTTGATCAGCGAGCCGCGCGAACGCACGCGCGTGTAGCTGACGCCGATGCCGCCGCTGAACTTGCTCAGCTGGGCGATATCGCCGTACTTGGCGTAGATCGATTCCAGCGTGTCCTGCGGCGAGTCCAGCAGGAAGCACGACGACAGCTGCTCGTGCGTGGTGCCGCTGTTGAACAGCGTCGGTGAACTGGGCAGGTAGTCCAGGTTGCCCATGCGGCGGTACAGCGCCAGCGCTTCCGGCACGTCTTCACTCAGTGCGCAGGCGATGCGCAGGAAGAACTGCTGCGGCGTCTCGATGACCTTGCGCGTGTGCGGGTGGCGCAGCAGGTAGCGGTCGTACAGCGTGCGCAGGCCGAAGTAGTCGAAGTGCAGGTCGAGCGAGGCGTCCAGCGCGTCGTTGAGCTTGCGCGCGTTGGTCTGCACGAAGTTCAGCAGGCGATCATTGATCAGGCCGACCTCGTGGCCGCGGGTGACCGACTGCGAGAACGCGTGGATCTCCTGGCCGGTCACTTCCTTGACGATGTAGCCGGCCAGCAGGCGCGCGGCCAGGCGGCTGTATTCGGGTTCTTCGCCGGTCAGCAGCGCGGCGGTGCGGATCGACAGTTCGTCCAGTTCGCGCGTGCTGGCGCCGTCGTACAGGCCGGAGATGGTGCGGGTGGCGACGCGCATCGGGTCGATGGCGTGCAGGCCTTCGCAGTTGCGCTGCACCGCGCGCACGATCTTGTTGAGGTCCACCGGCTCGCGGCCGCCATTGCGCTTGGTCACGCTCATCGCGGTGGCGGTGGGCGGCGGGGTCAGGGCGAACGCGTCCTTCTGGGACGGGGTGGTGCCGGCGTCGGCGACGGCGGTGTCGGTTTGGGTCACGAGAATCCTCCATGCGTGGTGCACGCGGCGGCCCGTCCCTCGCGGGGCTGCGCAAGGCCGGATGGAGGATCACAGTGGGGAAGCGGCGTCGCAGGAGGCGAGATCGCGCGGACAGAAGACCGGCGTGCCCTGCTTCACCAGCCCTCTCCCCCCGGAGATTCCGCGGCCGGCACCGCGCGGTGTGCAACGCGCGGCTGTCGGCAGGTCTTCGGACTCATGGGCGCGAAGGGCGAGCCTTCTTCCTACGTCCGCCGCTTCCCAGGGCTAGGCCCCAGTGCTGGTGGCGGGTTCGTTCCCAATTACCGCTGCGGGGCAGTGCCGGAGTGGCGCGAACGCGTCACCGGCTTCCCGTTTTAATCCCGTGGCTTGCGACCACCGGAACCGACGGCCACAAGATAGTGGGGGGTCATGGAGGCGTCAACACCAAATGTTGTGTGGAACAGCGGGTGTCGATGCGATGCGGGTTTCACGGTTTCGACGCATTGCGTCGCAGAGTCCTTCTCCCCGCCTGGCGGGGAGAAGGGAAAGATCCGTCAGCCGCGCAGCGCGGCGATCGAAGCGTCCTGCGCCTGCGCATACAGCGCGAAGGGATCGTGGATCGTTTTGCCCAGCGCGGCTTCGAACGCTTCCTGGTTGGCGTGCGCGTCGTACGCGCGCTGTTCGCCGCCGCCCAGGTTGGACTGGAAGATGCCCGCCGCGCTGACCGGCAGGAAGTCTTCGTAGACGATCGGATCGACGACGGCGTGGCCGGCCTCGACCAGGGCGTCCGGCGTCATCGCCGCGCGCTCGGACGCCGGCAATGCGGCGCCGGTGTCGGTCAGGCGGTAGCGGAAGTAGCCCAGGCCGTCGCGACGCAACGTCGTTTCGTCGTCCGGGAACGCCACGAACGCCGCTGCCAACCGCTGCGGATAGTCCGCCGACGTATTGCCTGCGCCGCCTGCCTGCCGCACCTCCGCCAGCAGCCGGTCGTAGAGGTCACGGCCGGCGGGCGTCAGCGCCAGGCCGCGCTGCTCGATCTCGCCGAAGCGCGCGGTGTGGCTGCCGGGCACCAGCGTGCCGGTGGCGTCGGGGAAGGCGACCTGCTCTTCCAGCGCCTTGAAGCTGGTCTGGCGCAGCAGGATCGGCACCGCGCGGCGCGGCGGGCCTTCGATCTGCGCCTTGGCCTGGATGCCGCGTTCCAGCATCGCCGCCTGCGCGGCGTCGATGTCCAGCGTGCGCGGGGTCAGGTGGTTGATGTGCGGGCCACGGAAGCTGACCACGTCGGCGACCAGGCGATGCAGGCCGTGCAGTGCGTGGTAGGTCTCCAGCGAAACCGTGGCGTCGCCATGCCAGCGGAAGGTTTCCAGCACCTCGGCGACGAAGCGCTGCGCATCGGCTTCGCTCAGTCCGCCGTCGCGCTCGGCCTGGTCCACCAGCGCGCGTGCGCCGGCAGTGAAGATGTCGCGCTTGGCCAGGATCGCCTCGGCCTCGGCCCGCAGCGTGGCGTCGCCGATCAGCTCCAGCCGCAGCAGCGAGGTGAAGATGCGGAACGGGTTGGCGGCCAGGGCGGCTTCGGTCAATGGGCGGAACGCGGTCGCATGCACCGGCACGCCGGCCACGGTCAGGTCGTAGTAGCCCACCGGGTGCATGCCCATCAGCGCGAACACGCGGCCCAGCATCGCCAGTTCGGCCGGCGTGCCGACGCGGATGGCGCCGTGGCGCTCCAGGTCCAGGCGCTCGGTTTCGCCGGTGCGCTGCAGGCGCTCGGCCAGGGCGGCGTCGCGCTGCAGCGTCGCCATGTTGATGTCGCCGACCAGCGTGATCAGGTCGCCGTACAGCGGCACCTCGGTGCGGTACATGTCGGACATGGCCTGGGCGAACAGGCCGCGGATGCGGTCGGGGGAAACGAAGGCGGTCATGGGGTTCTGCATGGAGGCGGGCGGCGTGGGGCCGCCGGGGGCGCGTATTGTCGCCGGCCGCGCCGGCCCGGGCCACTCTCAGCGTTCCGGGTGGACGCCGTCCGTGTCGCCTGGCACGTAGCCGGGGGGTCCGAACAACGTCATCCCGATCTGCCGCAGGCCCCGCGCGCGGCGCAGGTCGCGGGCCAGCTTCACCCAGGCATGGAAGGCAATGGTCACCGGGTTGTAGCTGCGTACCGGTTCGACCAGCCCGTAGCGCAGTGGCACGTCCGCGCGTTCTTCGCGGAAGGTGCCGAACAACCGGTCGAACACGATCAGCACGCCGCCGTAGTTGCAGTCCAGGTATTCCGGATTGCTGGCGTGGTGCACACGATGGTGCGAAGGGGTGTTGAAGACGAACTCGATGGCGCGCGGCAGCCGCGGCACCAGCTCCGTATGCAGCCAGAACTGGTACAGCAGGTTCACCGCCAGCGCACCGACTACGTACGGCACCGGGAAGCCCAGCCAGACCAGCGGGCCGAAAAACACCGCCGCGCCGGTCAGCTTGCCGGTCCAGCCCAGGCGGTACGCGGTGGACAGGTTGTATTGCTCGGCCGAGTGGTGCACCGAGTGGTTGAGCCAGAACCAGTGCACGCGATGGTCGGCGCGGTGCATCGCGTAGTAGCAGAGCTCCTGGCCAAGGAAGAGCGCGATCCAGTGCCAGGCCTGGTCCATCGCGATCGTCGTCAGCCGGAATTCCCAGATGGCGAACAGCAGCACGCCGACCACGCCGCCCTGGATCACCAGCCCGAGTACGGCACGCCCGGCGGCATCACCTAGCGAAGCCCAGTAGCCCTTCCAGTCGTAGCGGTGTCCACGCCGCATCAGCCATGCGGCTTCCGCGGCGGCGACCAGGGCGAGCAGCAGTAGCGGCAGTCCGGCGAAGGCGCGCAGGCCGTCCATCGCGTGGGCTCAGCGTCCGCCGCGCTCGGCCATCTTCTGGCCGGCCGCACGCAGTTCTTCGGGCGACAGTTTGCCGTCGCGGTTGGTGTCGAGCGCGTCGAAGCGCTTGGCCACGCGCGGCAGCTTCGCGTCGGCTTCGGCGCGGTCGATCAAGCCATCGCCGTTGGTGTCGGCGTCCTTCAGTCGTTCGAGCAGCGTGGCTTTCTGCTCTTCGGTGAGCGTGCGCTGCTGTGCGTTGGCGGGGGCCGCCAGTGCGAACACGGACAGCGCGGTGGCGAACGGAAGCAGGATGGAACGGGACATCGGGAATCTCCGGTGGGGAAGAAGGGCAGGCGCGGCGGCGCGGGAATGCATCCGTGCGGCAGAGGGGGGGCCAGGCCGCCGCGCCTGCAGGAAACACGAGGGGACGGAATCAGTTGCCGCGCGGGCAGGCGATGGTGTCGCCACTGGCATTCGTGCAGGTGGCGGTGCGGGTCACGCTGCCGTCGGTGACCGTGGTGCTGCCGTTATAGCTGTTGCCGTTCGCACCGGTGGCGGTGGTGCTGCGGGCACCATTAACGTTGCCGTCGGCGTCGCGGCTGATGCCGCCGCTGGTGCTGGCGGTGCCGCCGTTCGGGCCGTTGGCGTAGGCGCTGCCTTGGCGGCCGGCGCTGCCGTCTTCGTTGCGGTAGGCGCTGCCTTGGTAGCCGGCGTTGCCGCCGTTCGCACCGGCAATGTTGCCGCTGCGCGAACCGGCCGCATTGCCCTGGCCGTCGGCCTGCCAGTCGCGCTGGCGCTGGCTGTCGAAGCGCGCGTTGCTGCGGTCGACGGCGACGCTGCCGCCCTGTGCCGTGCGCTGCACGGCGCGGCTGCGTTCGCGCGCTTCGGCATGGTCGGCGAACAGGGTGGTGGCGCACAGGGCGAAGGCAGTGGCGATCAGCAGCGGGGTCTTGCTCATGTCGGAATCCTCGTCGGGAAGGGGATGGCCGCACGGGGACGCGGCGGCAGGACCACGGTAGGGCGCGCCACGGCGGCAGGTGTGTCGGGGTTGCGAGTGGATGTGTCTGCCAGCGGCGCCTGAAACATCTGCTTACAAAGCCGCCGCCGTCGGGGTTTGCCGGCCGTCGCGACGGCGGGCGATAGTGGCTCCATGGACGAGACTTCTCCCCGCCTGCTGCTGGTCGACGACGATCTGCGCCTGCGCGAACTGTTGCAGCGCTACCTGCAGTCGCAGGGCTTCGACGTGCGTGGCGTGGGCGACGGCGCACAGCTGCGGCAGGCGCTCGACCGCGGCCACTTCGACCTGATCGTGCTGGACCTGATGCTGCCCGGCGAGAACGGCCTGGACATCTGCCGGCGCCTGCGCGGGCAGGGCGACGTCACGCCCATCGTCATGCTGACCGCGAAGGGCGACGAGATCGACCGCATCGTCGGGCTGGAGATCGGCGCCGATGACTACGTGCCCAAACCGGTCAATCCGCGCGAACTGCTGGCGCGCATCCGTTCGGTGCTGCGGCGCACGCGACCGGTGCCGGGCGCACCGCAGGCCGAGGGCGGCGAGGTGGTGTTCGGGCCGTTTACGCTCGACCTCGGCCGGCGCGAACTGACCCGCGACGGCGCGCTGCTGCGGCTCACGAGTGGCGAGTTCGCCGTGCTGTCGGTGCTGCTGCGCCATCCACGCCAGCCACTCAGTCGCGACCGCCTGATGAGCCTGGCGCGCGGCCGCGAGCACGACGCCTTCGAGCGCAGCATGGACGTCACCATTGCGCGCCTGCGACGCCTGCTGGAAGACGATCCGCGCCAGCCGCGGCTGATCCAGACGGTGTGGGGCGTGGGCTACGTGTTCGTGCCGCCGGAGACCGCGGCATGAAGGCGCCCGTGCCACGCAGCGTGTTCGGCCAGTTGGTGCTGGTGATCGCCCTGGTACTGGTCGGTGCCGGCGCGCTGGCCCTGCTGCTGGGTCGCGAGTTCGCGACACGTCCCGCGGCGGACCAGCTGCTGCGCGCGATGCAGGGTTTCGCCGAAGTGGTGGAAGCGCTCGATCGCCACCAGCCGCATGCGCGCACCGTGCAGCAGTTGCGCGATGCCGGGCTGGAGGTGCGCGTCACGCCACCCGCGGATGCGCGGCCCCGCTTCGCGCCGTTGCTGCGCGAACTGCGCGAACAGGCCGGCGACACGCTCGGCACCGGGCGCGCGCTGCGGATCGACGCGGACCGGAGTTCGCGGGTGATCTGGCTGAAGCCGGCGACGCGCGAACCGCTGTGGGTGGCGTTCTCGTACGACCGGCCGATGACCGGCGCGCGGCGCTTCCCCATGCTGATGCTGCTCGGCTGCGTCGTGCTGGTGTGGCTGGCTGCCGCGTACTTCGCCCGTCGCCTGGTGCAGCCGCTGCGCCAGCTCGCTGCCGCCGCACCGGCCATCGTGCGCGGTGATGCGCCCCCCTCAGTACATGCGCGCGGCCCGCGCGAAGTGGTCGAACTGGCGCAGGCGCTGGGCGATGCCAGCCGCGACGTGCGCGCCGCCGCAGAAGAACGCGCGCTGCTGCTGGCCGGCATCTCGCACGACCTGCGCACGCCGCTGACGCGGCTGCAGTTCGCGCTGGAGATGGTGCCCGACACCGATCCCGAGCTGACCCGCAGCATGCACCGCGACATCGCCGAGATGGACGCCATCCTCGGCCAGTTCATCGCCTTCGCGCGCGACGGGCGCGACGAGGGCAGCGAATCCGTCGACCTGGCCGCGATCTGCCGGCACGCCGTCGCCGCCGCCTCGAAGGCGTGGCGGGTCGACCTGCCCGAGCACGCGCTGCTGCCGGGCAAGCCGATGGCGCTGCTGCGCGCGGTCGAGAACCTGTTGGTCAACGCCGAGCGGCACGGCGCGTTGCCGTTGTCGTTGCAGCTGTGGGCGGAAGGTGCGGCCTGGGTGGTCGAAGTCGCCGACGGCGGCCAGGGCCTCTCCGCGGACGCCGCCGAGCGTGCACGCCAGCCCTTTGTCCACGACCAGGCACAAGGCGGCAGCGGGCTGGGCCTGCCGATCGTCGACCGCGTCGCGCGCCAGCACAGCGGCGAACTGCGGCTGCTGCCGAATACACCCCACGGCCTGCGCGCGCAGCTTGTGTTGCGCGCCGGTTGATCCCGATGTCCCCACGAGGTGAAGCGATGAAGACGTTGCTCCGTGCCGGCCTGCTGACCGGTGTCCTGATCGCGGTCGTGTCGCCGCTCGCGGCGCAGACCTTCCGCGAACGCCTGCAGGAAATGCGCGATGCCTCCCGCGAGCCTGCGGCACGCACGCCGACGTTGCCGGCCGGCACACGCGCATTGCGTGATGTCGCCTATGGCGACGATCCTCGCCAGCGCTTCGACGTCTATCTGCCGGCGCAACCGAAGAGCGCACCGATCATCCTGTTCGTCCACGGCGGCGGCTGGGCCAACGGCAACAAGGACAATCCGGGTGTGGTCGAGAACAAGGCCGCGTACTGGTTGCCGAAGGGGTACATCCTGGTCTCCACCAACTACCGCATGCGGCCGGATACGGCGCCGCTTGACCAGGCGCGCGATGTCGCCCGCGCGCTGGCGGCGGTGCAGAAGCGCGCGCCCGAATGGAAGGGAGATGCCTCGCGCGTGCTGCTGATGGGCCACTCCGCCGGTGCGCATCTGATAGCGCTGGTAGGTGCGTCGTCGACGCTGTGGCGCGAGGCCGGGGCCACCAGGCCACGTGGCGTGGTCTCAGTGGACAGCGGTGCGCTGGATGTTCCGCAGACGATGCAGCGCCCGCCGTTTCCCGGCGTCTACCAGCGTGCGTTCGGCAACGACCGCAACGACTGGATCGCCGCCTCGCCTTACCACCAGCTCACGCGCGACGCAGTGCCGATGCTGTTCGTCTGTTCCTCGCGCCGCAAGGACGCGTGTCCGCAGGGGCGATCGATGGCGGAGAAGGCAAAGACGCTGGGCGTGGCGATGGAGGTGCTGCCAGAGGATCTCTCGCATGGCGAGGTGAATCGCGAGCTTGGCTTGCCTTCCGGCTACACGAACACCGTTGATGCATTCGTGCAGCGTCACCTGCAGTAGTGCTCGGTGTGGGAGCGACGTAAGTCGCGATGGGGCTTTACCGATCACCCATCGCGACTTACGTCGCTCCCACAAGAACCTCACATCGCGCTTCTCCCTTGCCCCGACCTTCTCCCGCGGATCCGGAGAGAGGGAGCAGCGCTATCAGCGCGTAATCCGCACCGCGCCCAGCGCTTCCTGCAAGCGCGCACGTGCCGTCGCTTCATCGAACGGCGGTGTGGTGGGCGGGTCGTAGACCTCCGGACGCGTACCAGTGATCAGCAGGTCGATGGCGATGCAGCGCTCGTTGCGCACATGGCGATACGCATCGACCGACTGGTAATGGCTCATCGCTGCATCACCGGCGCGGAAGTGGCGGAACGCCTGGCCGTCGATGCGCACCTCGTCGGGTTCTTCCGTCGTCGCGCCCTCCGGCGGATCCAGACAGGTCACCACCGCATGGCTGTCGGTGCTGGTGCCGATGCGCAGCTCGGCGGCCGTGATCTTGTCCGAGCCGTCCAGCACCAGCGCGACCAGCGGTTCGCCGCGGACGTCGGGCGCGGCGAACGTCTTCCATGCGCCGTCGGACAGGTAGCTGCGGCTGAAGTCGCGATGCAGCGTGAAGCCCGGCGTGGGCGCCAGCGCAATGCCGATCTCGTCGTCCGAGAACTGGAACTGCGGCGCCTCCCGGCCGGTCACGGGCGGTGCCGGATCGGCGATCTCGACCGCGGTCTGCGCGGCGGCTTCGACATCCTTCTCCTCCGGCGCGCGTTGGCAGCCGGCCAACAGCACAGCGGCCAGGGCGGCGTAGAGCGGGATACGGGCGATCGACATCATGGTGGTCTCCTCCGCGGCAGTCGTCCAGAGTCTGGCAAACCGCACGTGAAGCCGTTGCGTGAGCGCCCTGTGCCCTCAGCGAGGCTGTTTGACGGGCGGCGGTGGCGGTGGCGGCGGCGTGCCATCTGTGCGGCCGGCGATCCACGCCGGCGGGTAGTTGTCTGGAAGAGGCGTGACCCCGTAGATGGCTTGGATAACCGGCAGGATCTCGGGCCTCCGCAAGTTGCCCTTCAGATCCCCGGGATCGTAGAAACCATCGAGATCGAGCAGCGAGCCATCCGCTGCCGCCAGCGGAATCGTGTCGCCCTTCGCATCGGTGGCAATCAGGTAGTGGTGACCGACAACAAGATCGAGTCCGCCACACCAGGTGCTATGGAACGTGAGGTGCTTGTAGCCCGATGCGTTCCCGAAGAGGTTCTGCACGGGCGTGATCTTTCCTTCCGCCCACACCCTGCGGGCGGTGGATCCTTCCTCGTGGTACCGGGTTTCATCCAGACGGAAGACAAACACCGCCGTCGCACGTTTGAGGGCGCTCCGGAACGTCGGAGGCTCGGGGTAAGAGCAAGCGTGAGCCGCAAACGTGGCGCACGAAAGCGACACGCCCAACAAGACAACTGCAGCCCATCGGATCATTGACGACCTCTCCGCACTGCTGGCGACTATCACCGTAGCGATCAGGAGCCGTCAAACGAGGGCAGCTGCGCCATCAAATGGGGAAGTGCCTGCGCCGCCGTCGCCCGCCAGACGTGGTCCGCCTCCGCAGACAGCGCGGTCGGTTCCGGATTGATCTCCACCACCGTGGCGCCATGACGTCGCGCCAGCGCAGGCAGGCCGGCGGCGGGATACACCAGCCCTGACGTGCCCACGACCAGCATCAGGGTGCAGCGCGTCGCGGCCTCGGTGGCGGCGTCCCACGCATCGTCCGGCAGCGGTTCACCGAACCACACCACGCCCGGTCGGATGCGATCGCCGCAGGCCGTGCAGCGCATCGGCTCGACGCGCTGCAGGCCGTCCGCGTAGTCGTCGAGCGCGCCGTCACAGGTGTGGCCGCAGGCGAAGCAACGCAGCGCAAAGAGGCTGCCGTGCACATGCGCGTCGACCGTGCTGCCGCCGCGTTCGTGCAGGTCGTCGACGTTCTGGGTGACCAGCGACAGCGTCACGCGCCGCGCAAGATTCGCGAGCGCGCGATGACCGGCGTTCGGCTGTGCATCGCGGACCAGCTGCATGCGCCAGCGGTACCAGCCCCAGACCAGCGCGGGATCCTCTCGCCATGCCTCGGCCGTCGCCAAGCGCATCGGATCGAACCGCGACCACAGGCTGTCGTGGGTACCGCGGAAGGTGGGGATGCCGCTCTCGGCCGACATGCCGGCGCCGGTCAGCACGCAGAGGCGGCCGCCATTGGCGATCGTCCGCTGCAACGCGTCGGTGATCGCGGCAGGCACCGTGTCCACGCGCTCAGGCCTTGTGCGGCGCGGCCAGGTACTCGGCGCTCTGCATCTCGATCAGGCGCGAGGCCGTGCGTTCGAACGCGCCCTGCAACCGCGTGCCGGTGTATAGCGCGGTCGGCGTCGCCGCCGAGGTGCAGACCAGGTTGACGTGGCGGTCGTACAGCTCGTCGATCAGGTTGACGAAGCGGCGCGCCGCATCCTCGTTCATGCGATCGAACGTCGGAATGCCGCCCAGCAGCACGGTGTTGAACTCGTGCGCGACCTCGATGTAGTCCGTGGTGCCACGCGGGCCTTCGCACAGCGCGGCGAAGTCGAACCACGCGATGCTCTTGCCGCGGCCGCGCACCGGGATCTTGCGGCTGTCGATCTCGATGTTGCCCGCGGTCGCGTCTTCGCCGCCGGTCAGCTCGCGCCAGCGCGACGCCAGCCAGCCGTCGGATTCGCCGTCCAGCGGCGTGCGGTAGACCGGCGACCGCGTCAGTGCGCGCAGGCGGTAGTCTTCCTGCCCGTCCGAGCGCAGCACCACGCAGTGTTGCTGCAGCAGATCAATCGCCGGCAGGAAGCCCGCGCGCTGCAGGCCGTCCTTGTAGAGGTTTTCCGGCGCCGTGTTGGACGTGGTCACCAGGCTGATGCCCTCGGCGAACATGCGGTCCAGCAGGCGTGCCAGCAGCATCGCGTCGCCGATGTCGGTGACGAAGAACTCGTCCAGCACCAGCACGCGCAGCTTGCCGCGCACCTCGCGCACGATCTTCGCCAGTGGATCGCTCTCGCCTGTATGCGCACGCAAGCGCTCGTGCACGCCGCGCATGAAGCGGTGGAAGTGCGTGCGGTACTTGCCGCCGCCCTCCCCGTGCGCCTTGTTCTGCGACACCGAATACGTCGGCAGCGGCAGGTTGTCGTAGAACAGGTCGACCAGGAAGGTCTTGCCGCGTCCCACCTCACCCCAGTAGTACAGACCCTTCACCGTTTCCGGTGGCTTGGCGAACAGGCGGCCGAACAATCCGGACGAAGAAGGCTCCGCCAGCAACGCCGTGTGGATGCGGTCCAGCTCGGCCAGCGCGGGATGCTGCGCCGGATCGTCCTGCCATTGGCCCTGCGCCGCGCCGCGCGCGTAGATCTGCGACGGCGTCGGTGCCGTGTCCCGTGCCGCGTCCGTCATCACGCCGGCACGTAGGCTTTCATCGCGTGCTTGATGGCGCCGCGCAGGTCCATCAGCTTGCGGTGGAAGAAGTGGCTGGTCTCCGGCATGCGGATCAGTTCCGGCGGCTGCTTCAGGCCGTCGATCCAGTCGTACACCGCCTGCGGTTCGACAATCTCGTCCTGCTCGCCCTGGATCACCAGCCACGGACACGCCGGTGGCGTGATCGCGCTGAAATCCCAGCGGCCTGCCGGCGGCGCGATCGAGACCAGCGCGTCGGGCTGCAGTGCCTCGGTGGCGCGCAGCGACACATACGCGCCGAAGCTGAAACCGGCCAGCCACAGCTGCGTGCCGGGCCGCTGTTCGCGCACCCAGTCCACCACCGCGCGCAGGTCGTCGACTTCGCCGTCGCCGTGGTCGAACAGGCCACCCGACGCACCGGTGCCGCGGAAGTTGAAGCGCACCGTCACCGCGCCCAGTTCGCGCAGGCTGCGCGCCGCCATCACCACCACCTTGTTGTGCATGGTGCCGCCCTCGGTGGGCAGCGGATGGCAGACCACGGCGGTGATCGCCGCCACCGGCTCGCCGTCTTCCGGCCAGTCGACATGGGCTTCGAGCGGCCCATCGGGGCCGTCCAGGGTGATCGGGCCGGACGCAGCGGGGAAGGCGGGATTCGTCATGCCGCCATGATAAGCCCTGTGCCGTGGTGCGTTCGGCACCGGCGGCGGAACGCACTACCGACGAAAGCCCAACGGCATCGCGCGGCGCGGTATGCGATCCTGCCCTCCCCACGTCGTATCCCGCTGCACCATGGCATTCGATGCCTTCGCCCTGATCCTGGCCTTGCTGGCGCTCGGCATGCTGTTCGCGCGCCTGCGCGTGTTTCCCGAGAACGCGGCCGACGTCATCAACCGCGTCGTGCTGTACGTCTGCCTGCCGGCGGCCGTGCTGACCTACGTGCCGCGCCTGCATCTCGATGCCTCCCTGCTCGGCGTGGTGGTCACGCCCTGGCTGCTGGCCGCCGCGTCCGTCGCGCTGGTCGCGCTGGCCTCGCGGCTGCTGAAATTCCGTCGCGACGAACACGCGGTGCTGCTGCTGTGCGTGGCGCTGTGCAACAGCAGCTTCATCGGCTATCCGATGGTCAGTGCGCTGCTGGGCCAGCACGCGCTGCCGTATGCGGTGGTGTACGACCAGTTCGGCGCCTTCATCCTGCTATCGACGTTCGGCCTGTACGTGCTGGCGCGCTACGGCGGCGACGCGCCGCCGACGGCGCGCGAGATCATGCTGCGCATCGTGAAGTTTCCGCCGGTGTGGGCGCTGTTGTTCGGCCTGACGCTGATGCCGGAGCAGCCGCCGGCATGGATCGGGTCGGCCCTGCAGAAGCTGGCTGACGCCATGCTGCCGCTGGTGATGCTGGCGGTCGGCCTGACGATCCAGTTGAAGCTGCCGCGCGACGAAGTGAAGCCGCTCGCCGTCGGCCTGCTGCTGCGCCTGCTGGTGATGCCCGCGCTCGCCATCCCGCTGTCGCTGGCCTTCGGCATGACCGGCGAGATGTTGCAGGCGAACGTGCTGGAGTCCGCCATGCCCACCATGATCACTGCCGCCGCGCTGGCGATCTCGCACCAGCTCGCCCCGCGCCTGGCCGCGGCGCTCGTCGGCTACGGCATCCTGCTGTCGCTGGTCACGCTGCCGATGTGGGCGTGGGTCGTGGGTCGGATCGCGTGATCCGCGTCAGGCGATCAGCCGCCTCGCATCGCCACGCCGTGCGGTGGACTCGCGCGGCAACTGCGTCCACGTCTCCGCCATCGCCTTCACCGCACGCACCAGCGTGTCCTCCGGTTTGGCGTACGGAATCCGCAACCAGGTGTCCGCGCCGCCTTCCACGCTGAAGACCGGGCCGGGCGCCAGATAGACGCCCTTGCGCTCGACCTCGGTGGCCAACTGCGTGGCACTGCCGTGCGGCACGCGCACCCATAGCGACAGACCACCGTCGGGCAGGCGGAAACGCCAGTCGGGCAGGTGTTCGCGCAGCGCATCGGCGAGCGCGTCGCGTCGCTGCCGCAGCTGTTCGCGCCGCGTGGCCAGCACATCGTCCGCGGCGAGCATCTCCGCCACCACCAGCTGGTCGAACAGCGAGCTGCCCAGGTCCATCTGCACGCGCGTGGCGATCAGGCGGTCGACTGCGTCGCGCGGTGCGCGGATCCAGCCCACGCGCAGGCCGCCCCAGCACAGCTTCGACGCGCTGCCGACGGTGAACGCGTCCGGCGCATGCAACGCGAACGGTGTCGGCATCGGCGTGTCGGACAGGCAGGTCGACTGCAGCGTCTCGTCGACGATGGCGGTGGTGCGCGTCGCGCGCAGTGCGGCGGCATAGCGCACGCGTTGCGCCTCGCCCATCAGGAAACCGGTGGGATTCTGGAAATCGGGAATCAGGTAGGCCAGCCGCGGTGCAGTCTGCCGCAACGTCGCCTCGATCGCGGCCACGTCCCAGCCCTCGTCGCCGAGGGGATCGGCCATCGGTGCACTGACCAGCCGCGCGCCGCCGAGGCGCAACGCCTCGATCGCGTTCGAGTACACCGGCGATTCGATCATCACGCGATCGCCGGGACGCGTCAGCGCCCGCGCGATGATGGCGATGGCCGACAGCGCGCCCGAGGTGATGACGATCTGCTCCGGCGTGGTCGACAGGCCACGCTGTACGTAGTGCGTCGCGATGAGCGCCCGCAGTGCGGGCAGGCCCGAAGGCAGGTAACCATCGCTGGCCAGATAGGCGGGCAGCGCGTCCAGTGCGCGCGCATACGCTGCGGCGACGCCGGGCGTGGCGCCGCCCGCCGCGCAGTTCAGGTCGACCGCGCCGTCCTGCGATGCCGCCACGCCGACCGCATGCAGCGCGTGGTCGTGCGCGCGCCGGCGGTCGAGCGGCACCGCGGCGTACGTGCCGGCGCCCTGTCGCGCGGTGGCGAAGCCGGCGGCCACCAGGTCCGCATAGGCGCGCGTCACCGTATTGCGCGATACCCCGAGCACCGCGGTCACGGCGCGCTCGCTGGGCAGGCGCGTGCCAAGCGGGATGCGGCCGTCGCCGATCAGTTCCTGCAGGGCCTGGCGCAGGCCGCGGTAGGCGGGCGTGCGCGGGAAGTCGCCGACCAGGGTGGCGAGACGGTCCGGAGCCAATATGCGTTCCATGGGGCCACTATCCCACGATTGGCTCTATCGAAAAGAGCCAATCCGGAGGAAGGTGGCCCCATGAAACCGACCACGCCCCCCGCCGGACTCGTCAATCTCGGCCCGCTCGCGCAATTGAAAGCCGGCCGCCTGCCCGAACGCCTGCTGCGCCTCCTCGTCGGGCTGTGGCTGTACGGCCTGGCCATCGCGCTGATGATCGAAGGCGCGGTCGGCGCCTCGCCGTGGGACGTCTTCCACCTGGGCGTGTCGCAGCACGTGCCGCTGTCGTTCGGCATGGTCATGGTGGTGACCGCGGTCGCGGTGCTGCTGGCGTGGATCCCGCTGCGGCAGATGCCGGGCCTGGGCACGGTGGCCAACACGCTGCTGCTCGGGCCGTTCGCCGACCTCAATCTCGCCCTGCTCGGCACGCCGGACGGCCTGCCGCTGCGCTGCGCCTATCTGCTAGCCGGCGTGGTGCTGTGTGCGGTCGCCACCGCGATGTACATCGGCGCGCAACTCGGCCCCGGCCCGCGCGATGGACTGATGACCGGCCTCGCACGTCGCACCGGCTGGTCGATCCGCAGCATCCGCACGCTGATCGAAGTCACCGTGTTGGTCATCGGCGTGCTGCTGGGCGGCGTGGTGGGCGTGGGAACGCTGGTGTTCGCGTTCGGCGTGGGCCCGCTGACGCAGTTCTTCCTGCGCTATCTGGTAGTGCGCCTGGACACCCCCGTACGCACCCCGCTCGGAGACACGCCATGACCGCTGCCGTCCTGCGCTACAGCGCGTTCACCACCGATCCCGCGGGCGGCAATCCCGCCGGTGTGGTGCTGGATGCGCGCAGCCTGGATGACGCGGCCATGCAACGCATCGCCGCCGATCTGGGCTATTCGGAAACCGCCTTCCTGCTGCCGCGTGCCGATGGCGACCTCGATGTGCGCTACTTCAGTCCGCTGGCCGAAGTGAGCTTCTGCGGACACGCGACCATCGCGGCGATGGTGGCGCGCGCACGCGCACACGGCCCCGGCGATGTCGTGCTGCACACGCAGGCCGGACGCGTGCGCGTCACGGTCGGTGACGATCTCGCCGCCACGCTGACGAGCGTGACGCCGCGCGTCGATGCGTTGTCGGCCGAACATCTGGATGCACTGCTCGCGACGCTCGGCTGGCGCCATGACGATCTCGATGCCACGCTGCCGCCCGGACTCGCGTACGCGGGCGCGTGGCATCCGGTCGTCGCGGCCGCATCGCGCGCACGCCTGGCCGAGCTGCACTACGACTTCGATGCCCTCGCCGCGTTGATGAAGGTGCGCGGCTGGACCACGGTGAACCTGGTGTGGCGCGAGGACGCGCAGACACTTCACGCGCGCAACCCGTTCCCGCCCGGTGGCGTGGTGGAAGACCCCGCCACCGGCGCCGCCGCGGCCGCGCTCGGCGCCTACCTCGCCGCGCGCGACCAGCTGCCTGCGTCGCGTGCGTTCGTCATCCACCAGGGCCACGACCTTGGCCGGCCCAGCGTGCTGAAGGTGGAGGTCCCGGCCGAGGTACGTGACGGCGTGCGCGTCAGCGGGACGGCGGTCGAGATCAGCGCGACAGATTGAAGCGGTGGCGCCGTCATTCCTCGTCCGGCCTTCCCTGCAGGTAGTCTTCCCAGGCTTCCAGATAGTCCGCCCGCTGCGGAATCGCGCGTGCGGGATCAAGCTGGATCAGCGTGGCTCCGGAAGGTGCGAGCAGAGCGCTCGCCTGTGCAAAGCGCTCCGCGTCGAGCAGCAGGTAAAGACGCGGCCAGGCACGCATGCCGGGATGGAAGCTGGCGGCTTCCTGCTTGAGCAGATCCAGCAGCGCGTCCTGTGACAGCGCGCCGAGCATGATCACGTCCCGCGCCTTCGCGTCCTGCAGGCGTGCATGCAGCCTCCCCACTTCCTTGGCGTAACCCGGATCGGCCGGGGAGGGCACGACGAATGTCGCGGGAAACCCCGCTTCGTCCTCGTCGAGTCGCGAGAATGCCTCGCGCAGATAGACATGCCAGTCGAGCGGCTCGCGGGAATCCGGCGGCAGCAGCGGCACGACCGCCTGTTCAAGCTCGTCAGCGAGCAGCGCCCGTTGCGTGGCCAGCGCGGTGGCCGCTTCTTTCTGGGCGGGCATCCAGACCTCCGGCGCGGGGAGCGCGACCGATCCGTCGCGGGGGTCGAAGACCACATCGACGAACTGCGTGTGCGTGTCGTCCTCTTCCTCGGCGCCTTCTGACGGCACCACCACCGGCACCACAATCCTGATGCCGTCCCTGTCGATGCGCGGACTATCGCGCCAGTGCAGCGAGCTCACGCTGCGCGGCAGCGCCATCACGTACTCCCTGGGGAGGAAGTCGACCAGCGCGTACTTTGCTATGAGCGAACCTGCCGGGTCGTACAGCACCACCGCATGCGGGCCGAAACCCATGCTGACCCAGTTGTCGAGCGTCATCACGTAGCCGCCTTCGGTCACCAGGACGCTCACCGGGGCCACTTCGTTGAGAAGGTGGTGCTGCCATGCGCGGCGGCATGTGCCGCCGATGCAATGCTCCATGGTCCCGCGCGCGGACGTCCGCGCATCATTGGCGACTTCGCCCGATCGATCCTCGCCTGCGGTCTGGTCGCCCACGTGGGCGCCCTGATCAGACGACACGGAGGGTTCGATGGTGAGCCGCCATGCATCATCACTGGACGCGTATGTCTGCGTGGTCGCGGGGCGCCACGTATCGGCATTCGCGACCATCGTGGCCTGCAGTGTGGTCAGCAGAAGGGCGAGACGGCACAGGTCGCGCAGGGGCATGGCGTCTATCCATGGAAGAAGAACCGCGACGATACCGCACGCGGAGCCGCGCGCCGGCTTGAATCCATCGCGGCAGGCATGCGACGGTGCTCCCTCGTTTCCCGACAGGAGTGGGGCATGCGCAAGGCAGGGCAGGTGGGGCTGTGGCTGGTGTTGGTGGTGGCGTCATGGATGCCGGTGTCGGCAATGGCGCAGGACGGTCCGCCGGAGTCGCCCCCCTCGCGAATCGAGTCCGATCCCGCGCTGAGCGCGGCCAGCGAGGCCTGGCACGCCGCATGGCGCAAGGACGTCCAGGCATACCTGCGCACCGTCGCGGCGCGCGGGATGCCACGGGACCTGCTGATCGCGGGCTGGTTGTGGCCCGTGGAAAGCGATGACACGTCCCGTCCCGAGGACGTCGCGGCCGCGAACGAACAGGCGCGCCTCTGGATACAGGCCGCCTACGACACTGCACGCGGCGACGACGCACTGGTGGACTGGGCACTGCTGGAGGTCTGCAGGATGACGGGTGCGACCTGCGATCGTGCCCAGCTACTGCAGCGGCTGGTCTCCGCCGATCCCGGCAACGCCGAGGTTCTGCTTGCCGCGTACCAGGACGCCGTCGAACGCCGGGACACGGCAGCGGCCGAACGCTACTGGCAGGCCGCGGCTGCGGGTACGCACTACCACCCCCGCATCAATGCGCTGGGCACGCTGATGGTGTCGGCACTGCGGCAGGCGCCCGCGCCAGCCCTGGACCCTGCGCTTGCTGCCGCGATAGGCGAGGACATCCAGCTGGGGCGCGACGCCACGCCACGCGACATGGCGGACATTGTGGTCATGGCGCGGAACTCCGCCGTTGCCGTCCCGACGCTTGTGCCTATCAGGCAGCGCTGTACTGCCCAGGTCGGGGCGATTCCGCCAGCCACGCGTTTGGCATGCAAGCGGATCTATACGTTGCTGGCCAATGACGAGACGACGCTGATCACGTCGATGCTGAGTCTGCCGCGCCTGGTCGAGTGGGCGGAGACCGATGCCGAGCGCGATGCCGCTCGCGAGCGTCTGCGGCGCTTCGCCTGGGTCTACGAGAGCCTGCATCGTCTGGACGACCCTTCCGCCCCCGAGCAGAAAGTCCCTGGGGACTACATCGACGTTCTGTTCCGGGATGGCGAGTTCGCCGCCCTGCGTCTCCGGCTGGAAATCAATGGCATTCCCACCGAACCGCCCTCGGGGTGGCTGCCCGAACATCCGGGCTGGCGCGCCCTGCTGACAGGTGCGCAGTCCCGCGATCCTTGACGTAGCGGAGGGCGAAAGTGAGTATCCGCGCTGTCGCCCCGGGATGGGGTCTGTCAGGCGTCAGGCGCCCAGGCGGATGGATCGCATGCCGCACCCACAATACTTGATTGCCCACGCCTGCTTTGATTGCTGCAAGAGCTTCAAGGTCGCGCCCCGGCTAACGTATTCCGCGGTGTGCCCGGGCTGCGGCGGCACACTCCATGAGATGGGCCGCTCGTTCAAGGCGCCGCCCGCCAGGAATCTGGAGCAGTGGGCAAAGGTGCAGGCGTTGTTTGAGGCCGGCTTCCGCTTCTTCAGCTATCGCAGCACCTCCGGTCCCTCGTTGCCGGACAGGCTCGCGGAAGTGGAAGCATTTATTCGCGACAATCCTGCGCATCCCCTCCGCGTGGCGGCACCCAGCAACGTATCCAGCGCATAGGTTGGGGTGAACGGATTGAACCCCAACATCGTTATCCACAAACGCCGATGTGTTGGGGTTCGCAGGCTCACCCCAACCTATGCACTGGCCAGCGAGCGCTTCCAAGTGAGATCGTGCGGCGGCCCCCGATGAATCAAACCACGGCCGTCCGGACACCATGATCTCAAGGCGTTGGAAGAAGCGTGGTTTGATCTTTGCCGTAGTGGTCATCGCAATCCTGATGATTGGAGCAATCAAGACGGACGTGCCCGCCCACCTGCAAGGATCCCTCGTGATCCAGGGCCGGATTGTGGACTGCGATTTTCAACAGATCGGGCGTCGCGGCGGCGATTTCTTCATGGGTATCAGGCTCGACGAGCCTGCTGCTCCCTATCTCAGGTTCAATGGGCGAAGATCGGAAAGGTCGGTGTACGAAGCGCTCTGCGCCCGCAAGCCGACGGTTCGCGTCACCTATCATGCGGTCAAGCGCATCATCGGCCCTGTTCGCTTCTGGATTGATGATGTCGTAGAGGGCTGACAAGATCATTCAACCCGAAGCCGCGTCGCGGCTAAGTTCAACGCAGGCATGAAGCCTCTGGGGATATTTCGATGAGAAGGTTGGCGTTGGTGGCAATGCTCGGGCTGGGGATCAGTGCCGCTGCGTTCGCGCAGGACATCGCGGAGTCTCCGGACTCGGATATCGGGTACGCCAGTCCGGAGGCGGCACTCGAGGCTCTTCGCAACAAACCCGGCGTCACGCTCAAGGAGCAGAACGACTGGGTGGTACTCAACGACCGCGAAACGCTCACGCTGTGGTCCATCACCACCGCCCAGCACCCGGCCCATCCCACGGCGGTGAAGCGCGCCGTGCTGGAGAAGGACGGAGGGGTGTACCTGGACATGCAGGTGAAGTGCGGCGCCTCGAAAGCCGTATGCGACGAGGTGGTGCGACAGTTCCAGCAACTCAACGACGGCATCCGCAAGTCGATGGGTCAGTAGGCCCGCACTCCAGTCGAGCTGACCGCAACTTCGTCGCGCTGTTCAATCCAGGCACCGGATACCCATGGCAAGAACCTTGGCAATCGCTTATCTACTCACTTTTGTTGCCCTGGGCATGATGGTCGTGCTGGTTCGTAGTGCATTGCCGGGTGTTGATGGCCTGACCACCTTCTTCTACATGAACCTCGTCGGTTTGCTCATGCTGCCTGCGGCGGTGCTGTTCTTTCGGGGTGGACGCTCTTCGTCAGGTGCCCTGCGCAAGCTGCTGGCCTACGGACTGTCGATCGCCACGGCGTTCATGGGTGTGGGGTCGTCAGTGGCGGTCGTGCTTTTCCTGCTGGGCGTCGTGGAACCCAGTTGATGCCAGAAGCCCCACCAGCGCATAGGTTGGGATAGGAACGGAGTGAGCCCCAATGTCGTCATCCCCAAACGCCGATGTTTTGTGGCTTGCAGGCTCACCCCGATCGATGCGCTGCTTGCCTTCTGGCTGACGGGCGCGGTGCTCTTTCCGTTCCTGGCGCCCCTCCGTGCACGCATGGCGCAGCAGTCCATCACCGTGCCGGGCATGGCCGGGACCCTCGCGCTCTGACTGACTGTCGCCGTGGATGCGCATGCGCTCCTCCGGCGCAGGACCCTGGGCCTGACGCCCAGCCCCGCGCCGGTGATCGTCCTGGCGTTCTCCGGCCAGCCGGCCTGAGCGCTTGCCGTCGCCACCTCCTGGGCCGTCGTGTTTGCCGCCCCGTTTCTTCTCGTACTATCGCGGAGCTTGCCGGGGACCGCATCCGGGCCGAAGGCACGCTTGTCGCCGGATCGGCCCATGCCATGCGCAGGCGCTCGCCGCCATCCGCTCACTTCAGGGGATCATCGTGGACCTCAGCAACATCACCTTCAACAAGAACCACAAGCTGGAAGCGGCGGCGAAGGACGCCGCCACGGGCATCAAGCTGTTGACGCTGGCCTTCGCCGCAGGCGTGCTCGCCATCGTGCTGGCGCTGGTGGCATCACAGGCGCAGACGTCCAACACGCTGCTGACGATCGTCAGCTTCGCGTTCTCCTTCATTGCTTTCGCGGCCGGTGCGTACGGCGCGTATCTGGCGGCCACGGCGCTGGACTGGGCCGGTTACATCACCGCGGCGATCATGTTGGGCGCGATCATTCCCTACCTGAAGTTCCTGTTCTTCATCGTGCTGCTGGCGTTTTCGATCGACCTGGTGCGCAAGGCGGGCTACGTGTTCTCGTTCGTCGGTCCACTGCGCAAGCGGGCGACGCCCTGACCCGCGATCGCTTGCCGGACCGGACCTATGGAAACACAAGGTGCACGGCGAGCATGGCAACGACGTCACCTCAGACAGACCGTGATCGGGACGGGTATCGTCGGTGCCGTCATCGGCGTGCTGCCGTGGCTGGCCATGCTGGTGTTGGGATCGCGTGGCAGGGCCGGCGCGGTGCCCGCGAGGCCGCTGTTGCTGCACCTGTGGGAGGCGGGCCTTTTCGTGCTGATGTGCGTGGTCGGCTGCGTCGTCCTGTTCGGCCTGTTGCCGATGGCGTTGCAGTACGCTTTCGTCCGCGGCGCGCGGTGGTGGACAGGCCGCGACTGACGGTATCCAAACGATCTACCTGGAGAGGTGAGCGATGGCAAAGGTCACGGGCATTGGCGGCGTCTTCTTCAAGAGTCGGCATGACAGCGCCGCCCTGGCGGCGTGGTATCGCAAGCACCTGGGCATGCCGTTCGAGGACTGGGGCGGCGCGGTGCTGCGCTGGCCGGAGGACACGGCGGACGACAAGGGCCTGACCGTGTGGACCATCGCGGAAAAGGACAGCCAGTGGTTCAGTCCCAGCGACTCCGCTTTCATGATCAATTACCGCGTCGACGATCTGGACGGATTGCTGGCGAACCTGCGCGCCGACGGCGTGGAGATCGTGAAAGGCCCCGAGTCGCACGAGAACGGCAAGTTCGCCTGGGTCATGGATCCGGAAGGCAACAAGGTGGAGCTGTGGGAACCGATGGCGTGGGATGAGAAGAACAAGGGTGCCTAGCGTTCGTCCGTCGCTGGCAAGCGATGACGTTTCCCGACATTTCCCGATTCCAGGCCACCATGACATTCGTTGACGTTTTCGGAGACAGGCTCACGGCGCTGATTGCTGCCATCGCCGTCGCCTATTTCTTGATCGCGCTGGTGCCGGTCTGGTGGCCTGCGCTGCATGCCCGCCGCCGCAGGCCGCGCCTGCCGAGGCCGTTCCTGTTCGTGGGGACTGCCGCTGCGCTGATCTATGGTGTTTCGACCTTCTTCATGTTCGCGGTCATGCTGCCCCTGTCGGCGGTGCGCATCTTCCTCGTGCCGGAGCTCGATCACGCGGGTGTGGGTTACGCCATGCCGCTGGGGCACGTCAGCAACCTGTTCTACGAGCACGGCTGGATCATGATCGTGCCGGTCGAACTGGTGCTGACGTGGTACATCACACGCCGGCTGGCGGGGCGCTGGGCGCATATCTGTTCGCAGCCCGCGGCGAACGAACAGGTGTAGCGGGTACGGAAGATGTGCGGTCGCGACTGACGTCGCTCCTACAGAGGAGCAACACTGTCAGTCGGCAGGAACGGTCCGTTCCCGCGCCCACTCGCGCAGGGCCTGCACCTGTTCGGCCATCAGCACGGACAGCGGGCGGGTGCTGCGGATCTCGTGCATGACGAGGTCGGTGTCCAGCGGCTTCTGTTCGGCATGCGCGGCGTACATCGCCGAGACGATGGCCTGCTCGAGTTCGGCGCCTGAGAAGCCGTTCGCGGCGGCGGCGAGCGCCGGCAGGTTGAAGCCTTCCGGGTCGAGCGCGCGGCGCACCAGGTGCACGCGCAGTACTTCCACACGTGCGTCGGGCGAGGGCAGATCGACGAAGAAGATCTCGTCGAAGCGGCCCTTGCGCAGCAGTTCCGGCGGCAGGTCCTGCACCTGGTTGGCGGTCGCGACCAGGAACACCTGTCCGCTGCCGGCGCCGGCCTTGCGTTCGGCCATCCACGTGAGCAGGTAGCCGAGCACGCGACGCGAGACGCCGCCGTCCTCGTCGCCACCACTGGCCAGGCCCTTCTCGATCTCATCGATCCACAGCACGCACGGCGCCAGCTGTTCGGCCGAGGCCAGCGCGGCGCGCAGGTTCTTCTCGGTCTCGCCGTGGTACTTGTCGTACAACGTGCCGAAATCCAGTCGCAGCAGTGGCACGCCAAAGCCGGCCGCGGTGGCCTTGGCCAGCATCGACTTGCCGCAGCCCTGCACGCCGAGCAGCAGCACGCCCTTGGGCAGATCCAGGCCGGGCGGCGGATTGCCGGACACGAACACCGCGCGGCGCTGCTCGATCCAGCGCTTGAGCCGTGAGGCGCCGGCGACGTCGGCGAACTTCGCCGTGTCGTACTCGTAATGCAGGTGGCCGCTGCGATTGAGCAATTCGAACTTCAGTTTGTTCAGCGCCGGCAGGTCGCTGGCGGTCAGCGCGCCGTCGGCGAAGATCAGCTGCCGCGCGATGCGGCGCGCGTCGACCAGGCTCAGGCCCTGCAGGTTGCGCACGATCTGCTTGACCGCGTCGCCATCGGCTTCCACCCGGCGGCCACCATGCTCGCGGGCGTAGTGCTCGGCTTCCTCGCGCACCATCTTCAGCAGCGCGGGGCCGTCGGGCAGGCGCGGGTTGAAGCGCACGGCCAGGGCTTCGAGTTCGGCCGGCAGTTCGATCTTCGCGCCGACCAGCACCACCACGTGCGGCAGGCTGTGGCGGCGCTGCATGATGTCGCGCAGCTGGCGCTGGCTGCTGGCGTAGCCCAGGTACGGATGGAAATCGAGCAGCAGGTAGATGCCGCGCTGCTCGGCCTGCTTGATGGCCTGCAGGGCGGCGCTGGCGTCGGGCGGGCCGACGGCGTCGTCCTCGCGGTCCATGTCCAGCCGGCGCAGGCCCTCGGTGATGCTCCAGCGGAACAGCGCCCGCCATACCTGGCCCAGCGCCTGCCGGAACAGTTCCACCACGCGGGCTTCGTCCTGGGTCTCGATCACGATCAGCGGGGTGTTGGCGCGGATCAGCGCGGTCAGGTCCTGCAGCTCGTTCATGGGGCATCCAGTCCGTGGGGACGCGCACGATAGCAAGCGCCGTACGGAACCGGGAGCCGACGGGCCCGCGGCACCGGGTCGCACGCGTGCCGGCGCCGGTTCCCGCTTCACTTGCCGCGGTGTACCCTCCGGTTTCCCGAGCAACGAGGTGCGCGCATGAAGACGATTCTGGTCGCCAGCTCCAAGGGCGGCGCGGGCAAGACCACCCTGGCGACCAATCTGGCCGCGTACTTCGCACTCGATGGCAAACGCACCGTGCTGGTGGACGTGGATCCCCAGCATTCCTCCACCCGCTGGGCCGAACGCCGGGCGGAGCTTGAAACTGCCGTGCTGCCGATCGACGCCAGCGGCAAGCGCGCCTGGAAGGCCTGGCTGCCGGAAGACGCCGAGCGCGTGGTGATCGATGCCCCGGCCGGCGCGATGGCCGACGATCTGGAAAGTTTCCTCGAGCAGGCCGATGCGGTGGTGGTGCCGGTGCTGCCGTCGGCGCTGGATATCGAGGCGACGGTCGGCTTCCTGAACACCATGGCCAAGGTGCCGCGCGTGCACAAGCGCAAGCTGCCCGTCGGGCTGGTGGTCAACCGCAGCAAGCCGTGGACGAATGCGTCCCAGCAGGCGGTGGAGATGCTGAAGACCTGGCCCTACCCGGTCATCACCCAGCTGCGCGATACCCAGGCCTATGTGGTGATGGCCGGCCTGGGCCGCAGCCTGTTCGATTACCGGTCGGCGCAGGTGCGCGAGCACCAGGCCGACTGGGAACCGTTGTTGAAATGGATCAAGAAGGCCTGAGAAGGCCCAAGCCAAAGGAGTCGTTGTCCCATGCGTGAACTGATCCTGCTGCGCCATGCCCATGCCGAACCGGCCACTTCCGGGCAGTCCGACCTGGACCGTCCCCTGTCGCCACAGGGCCTGGCCGAGGCCGAGGCGGTCGCGCGCTGGCTGAAGGAGCAGGGCCTGGTGCCGGATCGCGTGCTGTGTTCGCCGGCACGCCGTACGCGCGAGACGCTAGAGGCGGTGCTGGGCGCGATCGGTTACGTGGAACAGCGGCTGGAAGAGCGCATCTACGAGGCCACGCCCGGCACGCTGGCCGACCTGGTGGACCAGCATCGCGAGGCCGAGCGCCTGCTGATGGTGGGACACAACCCGGGCTTCGAACAGCTGGCGGCGCTGATGTATTCCGGCGTGACCAGCGAGTACCGCGGCATGCCGCCGGCCGGCGTGGTGGTGCTGACGCTGCCGGTGGATGCGGCCATCGAGCCGGGAGTGGCACAGCTCTCCGCCTTCTGGTGGCCATGACGCAGGTCGTGCCCGGCGTGGTGCGGCTGGCCATCCTGGGGCTGGGCGCACTGCTCGCGGCGCCGGTCCTGGCGGACGGACGCAATGATTTCGATCCTGCGCACACGCGGCTGGGGTTCGAGTTGCGTACGCGCTGGGGCCAGGTGCTGGACGGCGTGTTCAAGCGCTACGAAGGCTCGGTGGAGCATCTGCCCGATGGACGCCAGCAGGTGCGCCTGCGCATGTACACGCGCGACGTGGAGATCATCGATCATCCGCGCTACAGCGACTGGGCGCGCAGCGACAAGTTCTTCGACGCCGACCGCTATCCGGTGGTCACCTTCACCTCGAAACCGTACGACCCGATGCTGCTGTACGACGGCGGCACGCTGGAGGGCGACCTGAGCATCAAGGGCATCAGCCGGCCGCGCAGCCTGGAAGTGGCGCCCGCCGACTGTTCGCACCCCGCGGTGGGCTGCGACGTGGTGGCGACTGGGGCGGTGCGCCGCAGCGACTACGACATGGACGACTGGATGCTGGCCGTCAGCGACCGCGTCGTGTTCGTGCTGCGGGCGCGGACCAGGAGCGCGAAGACACCGTGAACCGACGCGTCCTTGCTTTCACCGCGCGCTGCGCGGTGCTGTGCGTCGCGCTGCTGGCCAGCGGCTGCGCCAGCCTGTCCGATCGCCAGCGCGATCGCGCCGCCGGCATCGCCGCCGGCGCCCGGTCGACCGTGGTGGCGTGCACGCAGGCCGACGCCTGTGCGCTGTCGTCGCCGCTCTACGACCTGGCCGGCCAGGCGCGGGCCGAGTCCACCGCCGCCGCGCCGCGCCACTACGCCGTGATGCTGGACAAGGGCTCGGACGCGTTGCTGGCGCGCCTGAACCTGATCCGCAGCGCGCGCCAAAGCATCGACCTGCAGACCTACATCTTCGACAAGGACGACAGCGCCCGCCTGGTGCTGGATGAACTGCTGACTGCCGCCCGACGCGGGGTGAAGGTGCGGGTTCTGATCGACCAGCTCTCCGCGATCGCCGATCTGGAAATCCTGGCCGCGTTGTCCGGATCGCACGAGAACTTCGCCATCCGCATCTACAACCCCAGCTTCGGCAAGGCGAAGCTGAACTACCTGGACTACGCCGGCAGCGTGCTGTGCTGCTTCCGCCGCTTCAACCAGCGCATGCACACCAAGCTGCTGCTGGTCGACGACCGCATCGGCATCAGTGGCGGGCGCAACTACCAGGACGACTATTTCGACTGGGACGCGGAGTACAACTTCCGCGACCGCGATGTGCTGGTCGCCGGACCGGAAGCCGCGTCGATGGCGGTCAACTTCCAGGCGTTCTGGGACGCGCGGCGCAGCGTGCCGGCCGAGCGCTTGAACGATGTCGGCAGGACGTTGCTGGATGAGGGCGTGCCGGCCATGCCGGTGCCGCGCTACCTGCGGCCCGAACGCGTGCAGGCGGCCAGCGCGCAGGCCAGCGATCCGCAGGTGATGGAACAGCTGTTCGTCGAGCCGGCCTTCAAGGTCGGGGCGGTGCGCTACATCGCCGATCTGCCGCAGAAGCATCGTCGCGAGCGCCGCGATCATGATGCGCCGGCGGCGCCGGAGCTGGAGGCGCTGATCCGCAGCGCGCAGAAGGAAGTCCTGCTGCAGACGCCGTACCTGGTGATGTCGAAACAGGCGCAGACGATGTTCCGCGACATGCGCAAGCGCCAGCCGCCGCCCCAGGTGGTGGTGTCGACGAACAGCCTGGCGGCGACGGACAACCCGATCGTCTATTCGATGTCGTTCAAGTACAAGCGCCGCTACCTGCGCGAGTTCGGCTTCCAGATCCACGAGTACAAACCGTTCCCGGAAGACGCGCCGGTGGACTACGCCGCACTGATGCCGGACGGGCCGCCCGTATCGTCGCCGGACGAGGGTGCCGGCCGCAGCGGCATTCGTGGGCCGTCCGGTTCGATCGGACCATCATCGGGTGGTACGTCGTCCGACGCAGGCGGCGAGAACACGCGCCGTCTGCAACGTACCGAGTCTCGGCCGTCGTTCTTCAGCAGCGGCGCCGCCGCCGAGCCGTTGCCGCTGAAGCGCGCTGGCGTGCGCATGGGCCTGCATGCCAAGTCGATGGTGATCGACGGCGAGATCGCGGTGATCGGCACGCACAACTTCGACCCGCGTTCGGAGAACTACAACACCGAGGCCGCGGTAGTGATCGACGACACCGCGTTCGCGCAGGCGCTGGCCGGCAGCATCCGTCGCGACATGTCGCCCGAGAACGCCTGGACCATCGCGCCGCGCGCCAAGCCGCCGGTGTTCTCCGGGCTGGACTACAGCCTGGGCAAGGTGTCCGAGGCGCTGCCGATCTTCGACATCTGGCCCTGGCGCTATGCGACCAGCTACGAGTTCCGGCCCGGCCCGGAATGCCCGCTGCCGGTCGGTCCGAAGGACCCCGCGTTCCATCGCTGCTACGTGTCCGTAGGGGACTTCCCCGAAGTCGATGTCGGGCCGAAGTGGCTGTATACGCGCGTGCTGACCGCGTTCGGCGCGGGACTGGTACCGATCCTCTAGCGTTCGCGCGGCGCGTGGTCCGCCGCGATCTGCGCCGGCGTCAGACGGAGGAAGCGCGCGGCGTTGCCGTAGAGGATGTCGCGCTTCTGCGCGGCATCGAGGAACGGCGCAGTCTCGATGGCCTTGATGCCTTCGCCGATCGCATCCGGCCAGTACATCTGGTCGGAGCCGAACATGATCCGCTTGCCGAAGCCGGCGTCGACCATGCGCCTCAGCGCATCGTGGAACTGCGCGCGCGGGAACGCCCAGTTGTTGCAGGCCACGTCCACGTACAGATTGGGGTAGGCGAACAGCATCGCGATCATCTCGTCGACCAGCGGCGACCCGTAGTGCATCACGTAGATGCGTAATCGGGGATGCTTGCGCAGTACGTTTTCCAGCAGGAACGGCGACCCGAGGCCGGCGCGATAGGTGTCGTAACCGGGAAAGCGCGCCGTGGCCGGTGGCCCTTCGCCGAGATGGACGGCAACCGGAATGTCGAGTTCCTCGGCCAGCGCGAAATAGGGCGCGTAACGCGGATCGTCCACACGATGCCCGCGGTACTGGATATACACCTCCCCCAGTACGGCCAACCTGCCCTGTGCATGCAGGCGACGCAGCTCGTCCAGGCTCGGATCGTCGCGCGTGCCGAAGGCCACGCCGGGCATCAGGGTGTCGCCGCCGGCGGCACGTCGCCAGTCGTCCACGCGCTGTACCGCGCCTTCGACCATTGCGCGCCTGACATCGTGGAGGCGCAGCGCGGCGAGCGTGCGGTCGCGCAGGTCGGCATCGTCGCGCGCCGCGAAGATCGGATCGCTGCAACGGATGAGCTGGGCGAAGTCGAACGGTTCCCGCGGGTCCAGGGCAGGCATCACGACATCCTGGTCGCCCGGGCAGGCGGGCACGCCCGGGGGCACTTCATCCATCGCGAAGGCGTGCAGGTGCATGTCGATCACCGGCCCGCCGTGCACGGGCGCGCCCATGGCGGGAAGGCTGGCGACCAGCAGCAGGATGAGGGCGTGGCGCATGGCCGGATCCCCGTCGTCGGTGCCGGATAGAACGCGGCCGGTTCCCGGTGCAGGCCAGTAAGATGGGCGTCCCGCGCATCGAGCCCCGCCATGAGCTTCCTCAAACCCGTCGACCTTGCCGCCGTCAACGCCCACGCCGCCAACACGCTGGTGTCGAACCTCGGCATCGTCATGACGGAGGCCGGCGAGGACTGGCTGCGCGGCACCATGCCGGTGGATGCGCGCACGGTGCAGCCGTACGGGATCCTGCATGGCGGCGCCTCGGTGGCGCTGGCGGAGACGCTGGGCAGCGTGGCCGGCAACCTGTGCGTGGACACGACGAAGGAGATGGTCGTGGGCCTGGAGATCAACGCCAACCATGTGCGTGCGATGCGCAGCGGCGTGGTCACGGGCACTGCACGGGCGCTGCATGTCGGTCGCAGCACGCAGCTGTGGGAGATCCGCATCGAGAACGATGACGGCAAGCTGGTGTGCGTCTCGCGACTGACGCTGGCCGTGGTACCGGTACCCAAGGGCTGATGAGGACGCGGGCCTCGGCGAACGGAGCGCTCGTGGCACGCTGCATATGATCCGTCCCTCACTCCCGCCGCCCGACTCCTGCTATCGTGACGGCATGACGCCGCCCCCTGTTCATGTTGCTGGCGGCAGCGGCGTGGCGCGGGCATTCCGCTATGCGTACCGCGTGCCGTTGTTGCTCATCCACCTGCTGGTCTTCCTGCCGATCACCCTGCTGTGCCTGTCGCCGGTGCTGGTGTGGATCCGCGTGGGCGACGAAAGCGTGGGCGACGTGGCGGTGCGGCACTGGTCCGGTGGGCTGATGCGCATCTTCGGCTTCCGCCTGCGCCGGGTCGGCACGCCGTTGCCGGGCCCGACGATGTTCGTGGCCAACCACGTCAGCTGGATCGACATCGAGGCGCTGCACAGCCAGCGCATGATGGGTTTCGTGGCCAAGCAGGAGATCCGCGGCTGGCCGGTGGTCGGCTGGCTGGCGGCGCAGGGGCAGACCATCTTCCACCAGCGCGGCAGCCAGGAATCGCTGGGCGGCGTGCTGCAGGCGATGATGCAGCGCCTGCGCGAGGGCCGCCCGGTCGGTGTGTTCCCCGAGGGCCGTACCCGCGACGGTCATGCGGTGGGCCCGTTCCATGCGCGCATCTTCCTGGCCGCGGTCGAAGCCGGCGTGCCGGTGCAGCCGGTGGCGCTGCGCTATGGCGCGCGAGGGAGTGCGCAGCCGGTGGTGGCGTTCGGGCCGAAGGAGAGCTTCTTCGCCAATTTCATGCGCCTGCTGGGCGAACCGGCGCGCACGGCGGACATCTGCTTCCTTGAACCGATCCGCGTTGCCGACGTCGAGGGTCGCCGCCGCATCGCCGACCTGTCGCGCGAGCGCATCGTGCAGGCGATGGCCGAGGCCTGAGCGGCCGGCTTGACGGCTATGCGACGTATTCGAGGGAATACTCGGTCGAACGCTGCCACCCTCGTCCCGACGCTGCCGCGATGACGCCATGATCACTGCCGCCGATTTCCGACCGCCGCGCTGGCTGCGCAATCCGCACCTGCAATCGGTGCTGGGTTCCAGCGGGCTGCGCCGTCGGCGGGGCCTGCGCGCATTGGCTGGCAGTGGTGCGGTGACTCTGGAGCACATCGTGGATGGCGGCGACGGCGTGCGCCTGCAGGGCTTCCACAGCCAGGTGGCCGGGCGTATGTCGCGCGGCCTGGTGCTGCTGCTGCACGGATGGGAAGGCAGTGCCGATTCCAGCTACATGCGGCTGACCGCCGCGGAGCTGCTGGCGCGCGGCTTCGACGTGTTCCGGCTGAACTTCCGCGACCACGGCGACACCCACCACCTCAACGAAGACCTGTTCCACTCCAACCGGCTGGACGAGGTGGTGCACGCGGCGCTGGACGTGTCGCGCCGCTTCGCCGGCGATGTGCCGATGCGGGTGGCGGGCTATTCGCTGGGAGGCAACTTCGCGCTGCGGCTGGCGCTGCGTGCGCCGCAGGCCGGGCTGGCGCTGGCGCACGTGGCGGCGGTCTGCCCGCTGCTGGACCCGGCCACGACGATGGACAGCATCGAGAACGGGTTGCCGCTGTACGACTGGTACTTCGCACGCAAGTGGCGTCGCTCGCTGGAGCGCAAGCGCAGCCTGTTCCCGCAGCGGCACGATTTCGACGATACCGTGCTGGCGCTCGACATCCGCGCGCTGACCGACTGGCTGGTGCAGCGGCACACCGGCTTCGGCACGCTGGACGCCTATTTCGACGGCTACGCCATTGCCGGCGAGCGGTTGGCCGGGCTCAGCGTGCCGGCGCACATCCTGATGGCCGAAGACGACCCGGTGATCCCGTTCGACACGTTCCGCGACTGGGCGCTGCCGGCACAGGCCACGCTGGAGATCGCGCCGTGGGGTGGCCACTGCGCTTTCATCGAGAACGTCACCGGCGAAGGCTACGCCGAGCGCTGGGTGGCCGAACGGCTGGCCGGCAGCGCCGCCTGAGCCGGGAAGCCCCGGTACAATCGGCGTTTGACCAAACGCTGGTAGCCCCATGTATGACCCCATCCTCGATGCCCTGCGCCGTGGCGCCCTGGGCGAAGCCCTGACTGCTGCCGAGGCCCTGGTGGCCGAGCGTCCCGACGACCCGCAGGCACTGCGCTGGCTGTCCGCCGCCCAGCTGCAGAACGGCCAGCCCGACGCTGCGCTGGCCAGCATCGATCGCGCCATCACACTGGCGCCTGAAAACGCCGACCTTCACTTGGCCCGCGCGGGCGTACTGGTGGGCAGCCGCCGCAACGAGGACGCGCAGGCAGCGCTGGACCAGGCGACGGGCCTCGATCCCAACCAGTTCACCGCCTACCTGATCCAGGGTCAGCTGGCTCTGGGGCGGGGCGATCTGGACGAAGCCGAGCGTCTCGCCCGCTTGGCCACGCGCGTGTCGCCTGACCATCCGCAATTGGCAGCGATCAATGGCATGGTCAGTCTCCGTCGCGGCAATCCCGACGACGCGCTCAAGATCGTATCGGCTGCGCTGCAGCAGGCGCCGGACGACGTGCAGCTGCGTTACGCGCTGGGCTTCATCCATATGGCGCTGGGCCACTGGGCCTTTGCCGAACAGTCCTTCCGCGGCGTGATCGAAAAGGTGCCCGGTTCCGACAACCTGCGCAGCCTGATCGCCGACCTGATCCGTCGGCAGGGGCGTCCCGCCGACGCGGCTGACGAACTGCTGCCGTTGGTCGCATTGAACAATGCGCCGGCCCTGCATCGCTACATCGGTCACCTGCGTCTGGCGGCTGGCCAAAACGACGAGGCGCTGGCGGCGCTGCGTATCGCACTTGCCGCGCAGCCGCGCGACCGTGAAACCGTGCTGGCGATCATTGAAGCATGGCGCCGTCTGGGTGCGCAGGAAGACGCCCGCAATACGCTGGATGCCGCTCTGGCCACCACGTCGGACGCACACGATCTGTGGCTGGCGCGCCTGCTGTTCGAAGCCGTGGGCAGTCCGGAAGCGCGCGCGGTGGTGGAGCGTTGGGTGGCAGCCATGCCCAAGCATGTCCCGGCGCTGGAAGCGCAGATGTCGGTGCTGGATGCCGCCGGTGACGACGATGCGGCGGAAGCCGTGGCACGTCGTATCGTCGAGCTGGAGCCCGGCCGCGCCAGCGGCGAACAGCGACTGGTGGAAGGTCTGCTGCGCCGCGATCCGACGGCGGCGATTGCGCATGTCGGCGAGCTGGCGAACAAGGCGACCGAACCCCATCACAAGCGCGGCCTGCGCAGCTGGCAGGCGTTCGTCCGCGATCGTGCCGGCCGCCACGCCGATGCAGCGAACACCTGGGCGGAACTGGCCCACGAACTGGCGCCCAGCCGGCTGCCGTTGTGGACGCCGAGTGGTGCGAAGGGGCCGTGGCCGGAACTCGCGCCGATTCCGATGGCGTCTGCGGGCAAGGCGTATCCGATCTTCCTGTGGGGTGCACCGGGCACGGTCGTCGAATCGATCGCCGGCGTCCTGGGCGCGATCAGCAACCGCCTGCGCGGAGATCGCCTGATGCCCAACCCGCCGCCCGATCCCATGCAGAACTACCACACGCCTGCGCGTCTGGTGTCGGGCGAGTTGTCGGGCGAGGCATGCATCGCGGAGTGGCGCAAGACGCTGGCCAACCGCTCCGAGGACGGTGGCATCGTCGACTGGTTGCCGTGGTGGGACAACGCGCTGCTGCTCGCGCTGCGCCCCCATCTGCCGGAGGCATTGCTGATCATCGCCGTGCGTGACCCGCGCGATGCCTTCCTGGACTGGCTGGCGTTCGGTGCACCGGTGCCGCTGGCGCTGGACAACCTGGACAGCAGTGCCGAATGGCTCGCCAGCCTGTTCGCGCAGGTCGCCGACCTGCATGAGCAGGATCTGTTCCCCAGTCGCCTGATCGCCATGGACGACATCAAGGACGATGCCCCCGCCGTCGCGCAAGCCTTGAGCCGTGCACTCGGTGTGCAATTGACCGAGCCGCCCTCGTCCGGCGCGCGACGTTTCCCTGCCGGCCACTGGCGCCACTATGCACAGGCACTGGCGGGTCCGTTCGCCGCGCTGACGCCGGTGGCAGTGCGCCTGGGTTATCCGGAAGCCTGATTCCCTTTTTCTGGCAGGAGCGACGCATGCGTCTGTGGACCGACAGTTTCGAGCACATGGCACCCATCCCGGCCGAGTTCGCGATGGGGCAGCCCGACGGATTCGCCGCCAACCGTAATCCTCACCTCGCGTGGGACGACGTCCCTACAGGGACGAAGTCCTTCGCCCTGCTGTGCATCGATCCTGATGCGCCAACCGTGCCTGAAACGGTCGGCCGTGACGATGTGCAGATCCCGGTCGAGCAGCCGCGCGCGCACTTCATCCACTGGGCGATGGTCGACATCGCGCCGGACGTGCGGACGATCGCCGCCGGCAGTTGCAGCGATGGCGTCACCGCGAAGGGCAAGCAACAGCCTGCGGGACCGGCGGGTGCGCGCCAGGGACTGAACGACTACACCGGCTGGTTCGCTGGTGACGCGCAGATGGGCGGCGACTACTACGGCTACGACGGTCCGTATCCGCCGTTCAACGACCTGCGCACGCATCGGTACTTCTTCCGCCTGTTCGCACTGGATGTCGCCACACTCGACCTTCCTTCGCGCTTCACTGCGGGTGACGTCGAACGTGCGATGCAGGGGCATGTGCTGGGTGAGGCGCTGGTGTACGGCACGTACACGTTGAATGCAGGCGTGGCGGGCGGCTGAGCCCAGCGATGGCTGCGCTGTCCACGGCGATGGCGGGACCGACCCTGGTCGCGAGGATCTGTGCTTTCATCGCACTGCTGGGCCTGATCGCGGCGATGCCTGCGAACGCCGATGAAGCGCGCGCGCCGGATGCAGGAACACGGCAAGTGGTCGAGCTGCACCGGGAGGGCATCGCTTCCGTTGTGCAGGCGATCGACGCGGCACTGGCACGCAATGAGGCCGTGCCGGCGCGATTGCAGCGTATCCGAGCAGACATCGTCCCCGCGCTGTCGTGGGGCTGGTTGGCGGCGGATGGCAGTCTGTTCGCCCTCTATCCCGGAAAACGCGACGGTGTGTGGGGCTTTGTCATCGAAACGGGGCATCCGCTGCTGGACGTCCCTTCGGCGACACTTTCATCCACGGACCTGGATGGCATCAATGCCATCCGCATCCGGCCGGACAGGTTCACGCCGCGCTGGGCGGGAGTGTTCATGGTCCATGAGCTGTCCCACGCATTCGATGCTCGCAACGAGGTCGCGGGAGCGGCTGCCTGCAAGCGGGAGTTCGACGCTTACGTGGTGGAGCGCCAATACTACGATCTTGCGAACGACAACCGGCTCTCCCGAGCGCTCGACGGGATGATCGCCACGCTTGGATTGCGGCGGCCTGAAGACGTGCCCGCGCTGTTCGCGGCCGACCGGGATCGGCTGGCCGACGCGCTGGCTGAGCTGGAGCGCACGCTGGCGGAACCTCCCGAAGCGAGCGATGCCGAGCGCGAAATGCGCGATGGCTTCTACTACGTTTCGTTGGTCGACCGATTGGGCATGCTTGCCGGTATGCAGGAGTCGGAGCGCTGCGAGGCAATGCTCGAAGCGATGCAGCCCGCCAGCAAGTATTGACCTGCTGGCGTCAGCGCCCATAGCGCGAACCGATCAGCGGGCGGTGTTCTCTGACTCCACCACCATGTCCAGCACGTAGGCCTTCGACGACGCGTCGGCCGGCGGATTCTTCACCGTGTAGCGATCCACGCGCAGCACGTTGCGGATGCCCGGCTCGTGCGTATAGCCCTCGATGCCGTCGTAGAAATGCTGGAACTCGCCCGGCGTGCCGGTCTTCAGTCCCTTGTCGTCGTAGGTGATCTCGCGCACCTGGAGGCATTGCATGTCGGGGATCAGCGGATGGCTGCAGGGCTTGGTCTCGGACGCGACTTCCAGGAACACGCGTTCGCCGGGACCGCCGTAACGGGTTTCGGCCGTCGGCTCGCCGGTGAAGGCCAGCACATCGCCGGTAGCGGTGGTCAGCGTCAGCGCGGGTGTTTCACCTGCCGTGGTCGCCAGTTTCAGTGTGCCTTCCAGGCGCTTGCCGACTTCCTGGTCCAGCGCCATGACGGCGCTGTCCGCGCAGGCCATCTGGGTGGCGACCAGGCTGCCCGCAGTCAGCGAGCCGTCGGTGACGGTGTACGTGCCGCCCATGCGGTTGCAGGTGTTGGATACGCCCAGACGACCGTCGCGGAAGTCCAGTTGCACCGGTTGATCGGCGCGTGCGAACAGCGCCGCGATGCGCTGGCCCTTGGCGTCGGTCGCATCGGTCAGTCTCCAGTGGTACTTCGGCAGCAGCGTCGCGTCCGCCGTGCTGGCAGCGACCGCGGGCGTCGATGTGGCGGGCGTTGCATCGGCAGGCGGGGGCGTGGGTTCGGCGGGCTTCGTGCAGGCGGCCAGGGCCAGCGGCAGGGCGATCAACAGCAGTCGTTTCATGGCGGCATCCTCGAAGGGTGGCCTATGCAAACGCGCGAGGGGTTGGAACGGGGTGAAGGCGTGCGTGGATACCGCGTCAGGCGCCCGCCGGCATCAGCAACAACAGCAAGGCGCCCAGCACGATGCGGTAGATGGCGAAGCCGGTGAAGCGATGCGCCTTGATGAAGCCGAGCAGCCACTTCACCACCACGAAGCCGGTGGCCGTGGCGGCGGCGAACGCCAGCGCGACTTCGCCCCAGTTCTCGCTGCCCAGCGCGTCGTCCTTCACCAGTTCCATGAAGGCATAGCCGCTGGCCGCGAACATGGTGGGAATGCCGAGCAGGAATACGAACTCCGCCGCGGAGGAGCGCCGGCTGGTGCCGGCCAGCATCGCCATGAAGATCGCCGCCGCCGAGCGCGACGTTCCGGGGAATACGCCCGCCACCACCTGCGCCAGGCCGACGAGGATCGCCACTTTCCAGGTGATCGTGGCGACGTCGCCGCGCTTCTCGGCCAGGTGCTCGGCCACGATCATCCACACGCCACCGATGATCAACGCCCACGCGATAGGCGTAACGGTCTCGGGGAGCTCCCAGCCTGCCAGGCGCACCGGCAGGCCCACCAAGGCGGTGACCAGGAATGCGGCCGCCAGCTTCAGCGCGTAGTCGCGGGTGGCCGGGTTGCCCCAGCCGGTGGCCAGTTCCCAGATGCGCCGGCGCAGGACCAGCGTGGTGGCCAGGATGGCGCCGGCCTGGATGACGATGTTGAAGAAATCCGAGCGCTCGCCCAGCCAGTACTGCGCGATCAGCAGGTGGCCCGTACTGGAGACCGGCAGGAACTCGGTCAGGCCTTCCAGGATGCCGAGCAGCAGGGCGGCGAGCAGATCGGTCATCAGGTCGGCGAAAAACGAGGGGGGCGGCACAGAATAGTGGAAAGCGCCGCGCACCGTTTTGGGCGTTCCTGTTTCCTGAATGCACCAAAACGGTGATATCGCGTGAAGACGACGTCAGTGCTCTTGTTGAAAATCAACAGGTTGGATGTGAATCAAGGTTGGCACGGCGATTGCTGTGTATGGGCACAACCCTTAATCCAACCCGAGGTTCCAAAGATGTCCCTGGACAACGTTGAGAAGCTGATCAAGGAACACAAGGTCGAATTCGTCGACCTGCGCTTCGTCGACATGCGTGGTGTCGAGCAGCACGTCACTTTCCCCGTCAGCATCGTCGATGCGTCGCTGTTCGAAGACGGCAAGATGTTCGACGGCTCCTCGATCTCGGGCTGGAAGGGCATCAACGAGTCCGACATGGTGCTGCTGCCCGACCCGAGCACCGCCTACCTCGATCCGTTCTACGCCGACCCGACCCTGGTGCTGGTCTGCGACATCCTCGACCCGGCCACCATGCAGGGCTACACGCGCGATCCGCGCGGCATCGCCAAGCGCGCCGAAGCCCACCTGAAGGCCAGCGGCGTCGCCGACGTGGCGTTCTTCGGTCCGGAACCCGAGTTCTTCATCTTCGATTCCGTGCAGTTCGCCAACGACATGGGCAACACCTTCTTCAAGATCAACTCCGAAGAAGGCGCCTGGAACAGCGGCAAGAGCTACGACGGCGCCAACAGCGGCTACCGTCCCGGCATCAAGGGCGGCTACTTCCCGGTGCCGCCGACCGATTCGCTGCACGACCTGCGCGCCGAGATGTGCAAGACGCTGGAACAGGTCGGCATCGAAGTCGAAGTGCACCACCACGAAGTCGCCACCGCTGGCCAGTGCGAGATCGGCGCCAAGTTCAACACGCTGGTGCAGAAGGCCGACGAGCTGCAGCGCATGAAGTACGTGGTGCGCAACGTCGCCCACCGCAACGGCAAGACTGCCACCTTCATGCCGAAGCCGATCGTCGGCGACAACGGCAGCGGCATGCACGTGCACCAGTCGCTGGCCAAGGGCGGCCAGAACCTGTTCTCCGGTGACGGCTACGGCGGCCTGTCGCAGCTGGCGCTGTGGTACATCGGTGGCATCTTCAAGCACGCCAAGGCGATCAACGCGTTCGCCAACTCGGGCACCAACAGCTACAAGCGCCTGGTGCCGGGCTTCGAGGCGCCGGTGATGCTGGCCTACTCGGCGCGCAACCGTTCCGCCTCGTGCCGCATTCCGTGGGTCGCCAATCCGAAGGCGCGCCGCATCGAGATCCGCTTCCCCGATCCGCTGCAGTCCGGCTACCTGACCTTCACCGCGCTGATGATGGCCGGCCTGGATGGCATCAAGAACCAGATCGACCCGGGCGCGCCGAGCGACAAGGACCTGTACGACCTGCCGCCGGAAGAAGAGAAGAACATCCCGCAGGTCTGCTCCAGCCTCGACCAGGCGCTGGACGCGCTGGACAAGGACCGCGACTTCCTCAAGGCCGGCGGCGTGATGTCGGACGACTTCATCGATGCCTACATCGCGCTGAAGATGCAGGAAGTGACCAAGTTCCGCGCGGCCACGCACCCGCTGGAATACCAGCTGTACTACGCCAACTGATGCCGGCGTACGCGCACATCGCGATGCACGCGGAGGGCCGGGCAACGGTCCTCCACGGCGCAGCGGGCGCGCACTGAGTTATCGCGGCGATGGCGACGGATCTCCCCTCCCACCCGTCGCCATCGCCGCACCTTATTGAGCGCATCGTCCTGCGACGCGCTCGACCGGTTGGGGAACCGGGGCACCACCCGTCTTCGATTCACGGAGATCGCACCAACGCTGTAACTGGGGAAATACAGGAGAGGTCCATGAACCGCAGCTCCCTCCCACGTCATCCGCTCCTGCCGCAATCGATCGCGGCGGGCACGGATGCGGTTCATGCATCGCTCCGCACCGATCACGTGCACGCTGCCAGGGGGTTGCGCGCACCGGTGTACTGAAACCGCCGGCCGACTTCGGTCGGCCGGTTCCATCCACCATCGGGGTATGCGCATGAAACTGATCACCGCCATCATCCGGCCGTTCAAGCTCGACGAGGTCCGAGAGTCCTTGTCGCAAGCGGGCGTGTCCGGCATCACCGTGACCGAAGTGAAAGGCTTCGGCCGGCAGAAGGGCCACACCGAGCTGTACCGCGGCGCCGAGTACGTCGTCGATTTCCTGCCGAAGATCAAGATCGAAACCGTCGTCACCGACGAGCGTCTGGAGGCCGTCATCGAGGCCATCCAGCAGGCTGCCGGCACCGGCAAGATCGGCGACGGCAAGATCTTCGTCACCACCATCGACCAGGTCATCCGCATCCGCACCGGCGAAGTCGGCGCGGACGCGCTCTAACACTCGGAGCCCCACATGAAGACTCGACTGTTGTCCGGGTGGAAGACCCGTGCGCAAGTACTCTGCCTGGCCGCGTTGTGCGGCCTGATGACCGTGGGCGTGGCGGCGAACGCCATCGCGCAGGACACCACGCCGCCGCCAGCGGCTGAAGCCACCGCCGAAGCTGCGCCGGCGCCAGAAGTGGTCACCGAAGCCGTCACCGAGACGGTGACCGAAACGCCGGCCCCCGAAGCGCAGCCCGCCGAAGCCGCCGCCGCCGAGCCGACGGTGGACAAGGGCGACGTGGCGTGGATGCTGACCTCCACGTTGCTGGTGCTGCTGATGGTGGTGCCGGGCCTGGCGCTGTTCTACGGCGGCATGGTGCGTTCGAAGAACGTGCTGTCCGTGCTGGTGCAGGTCATCACCGTGTTCTCGCTGCTGGTGGTGCTGTGGATCGTCTACGGCTACAGCCTGGCGTTCTCGGGTGAAGGCGCGTGGATCGGCAACCTCGACAAGCTGTTCCTGAAGGGCGTGACGCCGGAAACGCTGGCGGCCACGTTCAGTGACGGCGTCGCCCTGCCGGAATACGTGTTCGTCGCGTTCCAGTCGACGTTCGCCGGCATCACCGGTGCACTGATCGTCGGTGCGTTCGCCGAGCGCATGAAGTTCGCCGCAGTGATCCTGTTCTCGGTGATCTGGTTCACCTTCGGCTACCTGCCGATCGCGCACATCGTGTGGGCCACCGGTGGTTACCTGTTCGAACTGGGCGCGCTGGATTTCGCAGGCGGTACCGTGGTGCACATCAACGCGGGCGTGGCCGGCCTGATCGGCGCGTACTTCGTGGGCAAGCGCCTGGGCTACGGCCAGACCGCGCTGAAGCCGCACAACGTCACCCTGACCTACGTCGGTGCGTCGCTGCTGTGGGTGGGCTGGTTCGGCTTCAACGCCGGCTCGAACCTGGAAGCCAATGCGGGCGCCGCGCTGGCCTTCATCAACACGCTGGTCGCCACCGCCGCCGCCGTCATCGCCTGGGCGCTGACCGAGAAGATCTTCAAGGGCAAGTCGTCCGCGCTGGGCGTGGCCTCGGGTGCGGTCGCCGGGCTGGTCGGCATCACCCCGGCCGCTGGCCTGGTGGGTCCGTTCGGCGCCGTGGCCATCGGCTTCATTGCCGGCGTGGTCTGCGTGTGGGGCGTCACCGGCCTGAAGCGCCTGCTGAAGGTCGACGACACTGCCGACGTGTTCGGCGTGCACGCGATCGGCGGCATCGTCGGTGCCCTCCTGACCGGCGTGTTCAACTCGCCGAAGCTGGGTGGCCCGGGTGCCGAGGACTTCGACATGGTGGCGCAGGTCATCAAGCAGGCGACCGGCGTGGGCCTGACCATCGTCTGGATCGGCGTTGTCTCGGTGATCGCGTTCCTGATCGCCAAGGTCGTGTTCGGCCTGCGTGTGAGCGAAGACGCCGAGCGCGAGGGTCTGGACATCGCCTCGCACGGTGAATCGGCCTACGAGGCCTGATGGATTGCCGGGGACGGCTTTGCACTAAACTGGTGCAATGTCGTCCCCGGCCCCGTCCCCTATGCGTTTCGACCCCACCACCGACGCGCTGAGCACGCCGGTGGCCTGGGCGGATGCCGCCGGCCTGATCCGCGGCGTGAACCCTGCCTTCGCCCGCTGGCTGGGCGTCAGCACCCGCCGTCTGCTGGCACAGCCGCTGGCGGCCCTGGAGATCGAAGGCGACGCCATGGCGCGCTTCCTGGACAACACCGATCGCGACGTCCTGCGTCTGCACCGCATGGCGCTGGGCATGCCTGGCGAGTCGCCGCGCTTTGCCGAAGGCTGGCTGTCGCGGCTGGATGGCGGCGGCTGGCTGCTGGAGGCGCACCCGGTGGACGAGTTTCCCGCGCTCGACCCGACCCAGGCCCTGCCGAACGCCCTCAGCGCCGCTCTCAAGGGCTTGGCGCACGAACTGCGCAATCCGCTGGCCGGCCTGAAGGGGGCTGCACAGCTGCTGGCCCGTCGGGCCGCGCACCGCAGCGACAACGACGACGAACGCGAACTGATCGAACTGATCGAATCCGAGATCAACCGCCTCAACACGTTGCTGGAACAGCTGCTGTCGCCTTCGCCGCAGCGGCCCCATGCCCTGCTCAACATCCACACCGTGCTGGAACGCGTGCTGCGCCTGGCCGAGAACGAGGGCGGCTGGTCGGTGCGCCTGCAGCGCGATTACGACCCCAGCCTGCCGGAACTGTCCGGTGACGCCGACCGCCTGACCCAGGCGGTCTGGAACCTGGTGCGCAACGCCATCCAGGCGGGTGCCGCCAACATCATCCTGCGCACCCGTGTCGAACACGGGTCGCGCATCCACGACCACCTGCATGCGATGGCGCTGCGGGTGGAGATCGTCGACGACGGCCGCGGCGTGCCTGAAGAGCTCGCCGAACACCTGTTCCTGCCGCTGGTCAGCGGCCGCGCCGAAGGCAGTGGCCTGGGCCTGGCGCTGTCGCAGCAGGTGGCGCGCGAACACCGGGGGTCGCTGACCTACCGCTCGCGCCCCGGCCATACGGTCTTCACCCTGATGCTGCCGCAGTCGCTGCACGACACCGACGAGGAACGTCATGTCCACTGATCGCCTGGCCGCCACCAGCGGCACCGCCGACGCACGCCGCATATGGGTGGTCGACGACGACCGCTCGGTGCGCTTCGTACTGGCCACCGCATTGCGCGATGCGGGCTACTCGGTCGACGGCTTCGACAGTGCCGCCGCCGCCCTGAGTGCGCTCGGTGCGCGGGGTGCCCCGGATCTGCTGTTCACCGACGTGCGCATGCCCGGCGACGACGGCCTGGTGCTGCTCGACAAACTGAAGGCCACGCATCCGCAGCTGCCGGTCATCGTGATGTCCGCGTACACCGACGTCGCCAGCACTGCCGGCGCGTTCCGCGGCGGCGCGCACGAATTCCTGTCCAAACCCTTCGATCTTGACGATGCGGTGGCGCTGGCCGCACGCACGTTGCCGGATGCGGAAGAGACGACGGATGCCGCGCAGGAGGCTGACGCCGCGGCGGCGCCCACCCCGCAGCTGATCGGCGACACGCCGGCGATGCGCGCGCTGTTTCGTGCGATCGGACGGCTGGCGCAGGCGCCGCTGTCGGTACTGATCACTGGCGAGACCGGCACCGGCAAGGAACTGGTTGCGCATGCGCTGCACCACGAATCGCCACGTTCGCGCAAACCGTTCGTCGCGCTGAATACCGCCGCGATCCCGTCCGAGCTGCTGGAAAGCGAACTGTTCGGCCACGAGGCTGGTGCGTTCACTGGTGCACAGAAGCGCCACACCGGCCGGTTCGAACAGGCCGACGGCGGCACGCTGTTCCTCGACGAGATCGGCGACATGCCGCTGCCGCTGCAGACGCGGCTGCTGCGCGTGCTGGCGGAAGGCGAATTCTTTCGTGTGGGCGGACGCGAACTGATCCGCGTGGACGTGCGGGTGATCGCCGCGACCCACCAGGACCTCGACGGGCTGGTTGCAGAGGGCCGCTTCCGCGCCGATCTGCTGCACCGCCTCAACGTCGTACGCCTGCAGCTGCCACCACTGCGCGAACGCCGGGCGGACGTGCCGCAGCTGGCCGAAAACTTCCTCGCCATGGCCACGCGCAAGCTGGACATCGCGCCCAAGCGTTTCAGCAACGCTGCCCTGGACCTGCTGCAGGCCCACGATTGGCCCGGCAATGTGCGCGAGCTGGAGAACGTCTGCTGGCGGCTGGCTGCGTTGGCGCCGGCCGATGTCATCAACACCACCGACCTGCAGGGCGCGCTGTCGCATGCGCCGATCGCCGGCGGCCGCGGCGAGTGGGACCATGCGCTGGGCGAGTGGGCGCGCCGCCGCCTGCTGGAAGGTGCCGAGTCGCTGCATGCCGAAGCACGCGAGCGGCTCGACCGCACCCTGCTGGAAGTCGCACTCGAACTGACGCATGGCCGTCGCGCCGAAGCCGCAGCCAAGCTCGGTGTGGGGCGCAACACGGTGACGCGCAAGCTGGGGCCGGGCCGCAAGCGCGGGTGAAAGCGGTCCGCCGCTTTCATTGAACATGAAGGTAGCCGCGGTTACGTTACCGGGCCACACCTTTCCCGGAGCTTCCCATGCGTATCGCCCTGCTGGCCGCCGCCTCGGCCCTCGCGCTCGCGGCCTGCGGCACCACGCCGTCCTCGTCTTCGCCGCCGTCTACCACGCCGGCCAACGTGCCCACCATCAGCACCGCCAAGCAGGCGGTCGCCGTGCTGGCTTCCGCCTCCGGCAGCCTGGTCAGCGGCAGCGTCACCCTCACGCCGATGGGCAAGGGCCTGCATCTGACCGGTGAGCTCGGTGGTCTGCCGGCCAACGGCACGCATGCCTTCCACATCCACGAGAAGGGCGACTGCAGTGCCGCCGATGCCAGCAGCGCGGGCCCCCACTTCAATCCGTTCAATGCCACGCATGGCAAGGCCGGCAGCGGCGCCCACCACGCCGGCGACATGAACAACCTCACCGCCAACGCTGATGGCGTGGCGAAGGTCGACGTGCATCTGGAAGGCGTCACCCTGGGCGGAAACGCGGTCAACGACGTGGCCGGTCGCGCGCTGATCGTGCACGCCGCGCCGGATGACTACGCCAGCCAGCCGGCCGGCAACGCGGGCGCACGTGTCGCTTGCGGCATCATCAAGGTCACGCAGTAAGCACCAGGTGTTCCGGGCGGCGTCGGGCGACAAGCCCGGCGCCGTTTGCGTTTCAGGACTGCAGTGACTGGCGCGCGTCGCTGTTGCCGGGGCAGTGCGCGAAGGTCACCGGAATGCCGTGCGCTTCGAGCACCGCAGCGATCTGCTGCTGACGCGCCTGGAAATGCTGGTAGGCGCGTTCCAGGCGTTCATCGGTCGCCTCCTGGGACGCATAACGCGCGCGCCAGGCGACCGGTTCGAACAGGGCGATGTGCACTTCGCCCTGCGCGTAGCGCAGCAGCGGTTCCGGCGGCGCATCCAGCCACTGCTCTTCGGTGGGGGCCATCAACGCGGTTTCGATCACCGGCCACAGCGCGCCGAGGCCGCCGTGTTCGTACTGCATCGCGGTCATCGCGGCGAGATCGTGCAGCGTCATGTAGCGTGCGTGTTCGATCTGCGCCCCGAACGCGGTCTGCGCGAGCAGCGCGGTGTCGGCCTGGGCCATGCCGGTTTCCAGCAGTACGCTCTCCAACCGTTCACCGACGGCTTCAACCGTATGGTCATCGCCGCTGAGCAGGAACGGCACCACGCGCAGCAGGCCGCCGCGCAGGCCGTCGTCGGCCTGTAACGGCATCGGGATGTCACCGGTGTCGTCGGCACCGAACGCGATCAGCCGCGCGCCTTCGCCGCGTCCCGGCGCGCGCTGGTGCAGCTCGCGCAGGCGCTGGTGCAGCGACCAGCCGGGCCGCAATGCCTCCGCAGGATCGAAATGCGCGGCGGCCAGGACGAGATCCAGGTCACGCAGCTGCGGCGCGTGCGTGGCGAGGTCGCGCCCCAGCTTTTCCGCCAGTCCGCTCGCCTCGGCCGCGGACAGGGCCGCGCGCTGCGGTGTGTTGCCGGCCGCCAGTTCCAGGGCCATCACGCCCATGACGACGGGGCCGGTTGGGGATCGAGTCATGTCAGCGGTTGGAGGTGGTGGAGGGGCGCATTACACTGCCCATTATGCCTGCCGTACGCAGGCGCATCTTCAACCATCCCGTCGTCGCCATCCGTCCAGAGGTCCCCATGCCCGCATCCCGTCCCGTCGCCATCCTCGGCGGCGTCCGCATTCCGTTCTGCCGCCAGAACACGGCCTACGCGGATGTGGGGAACCTGGGCATGTCGGTGCGCACGCTGGGTGCGCTGGTCGAGCGCTTCGGCCTGCATGGCCAGCAGCTGGGCGAAGTGGCGATGGGCGCGGTGATCAAGCATTCCTCCGACTGGAACCTCGGCCGCGAAGCCGCGCTGTCGTCCGGCCTGTCGCCGCTGACGCCCGGCATCACCCTGCAGCGTGCATGCGGCACCAGCCTCGACACGATCATCCACATCGGCAACAAGATCGCACTGGGCCAGATCGAGTCCGGCATCGGCGGCGGTTCCGATACCACGTCCGAAGTGCCGATCGTCTACGGCAAGAAGCTGCGCGCGCGCCTGCTGGCCGCCAATCGCGCCAAGACCACGCAGGACAAGCTCAAGGCGTTGGTCAGCGGCTTCAAGTTCAGCGAGCTCAAGCCCGAGTTCCCGGGCGTGGCCGAGCCGCGCACCGGCAAGAGCATGGGCGACCACTGCGAGGACATGGCGAAGGAATGGAACATCTCGCGTGATTCGCAGGACGAACTGGCCGTCGCTTCGCACAAGAAGCTGGCGGCCGCGTACGAGCGCGGCTTCTTCGATGACCTGATCGCGCCGTTCCGCGGGCTGGAGCGCGACAACATCCTGCGCGCCGACACCTCGCTGGAAAAGCTGGCGACGCTGAAGCCGGCATTCGACAAGGTGTCCGGCCGCGGCACGCTGACGGCCGCCAACTCCACTCCGCTGACCGACGGCGCGGCCGCCGTGCTGCTCGCCAGCGATGAGTGGGCGAGGGCGCATGGCCACGAGCCGCTCGCCTACCTGAAGGATGCGCAGGTGTCTGCGGTGGACTTCGTGCATGGCGAAGGCCTGCTGATGGCGCCGACCGTCGCCGTGCCGGAAATGCTGAAGCGCAACGGGCTGACGCTGCAGGACTTCGACATCTACGAGATCCACGAGGCCTTCGCCGCGCAGGTGCTGTGCACGCTGCGGGCATGGGAGAGCGAGGACTACTGCCGCAACCGCCTGGGCCTGGATGCACCGCTGGGCAAGATCGATCCGGCAAAGATGAACCCCAATGGTTCCTCGCTGGCGACGGGTCACCCGTTCGCCGCCACCGGTGCGCGCATCGTCGCCTCCGTGGCGAAGGAGTTGCAGCAACGCGGCGGTGGCCGCGCGCTGGTTTCCATCTGCACGGCTGGCGGCATGGGCGTGGTGGCGATCATCGAGCGTTGAGCGGGCGCGGCACTCGCCGCGACGCGTCAGTGTGTTCTTCCGAGTTCAGTGTGCCGGTGCCTGCACCAGCGCACTGCCCACACCATGCCGATGGCCTTCGCTGACGGCGGTCACCGTGCCATCTGTGTTGAATACCAGTGCGTTCGCCGCGCCGATCTCCGCCGCCTGATCCGACCAGCGCTGTCCCATGCCGGCCAATGCCTTGGCCTGCGCACTACCGGCGAAACCGGGCTCGACATCGGTGACGGCGCCATTGCGTTGCGATAGGCGCGGCGCGTCGATGGCCTGATCCATCGGCATGCCGAGATCGACGTAGTTGACGATGGTCTGCAGCACCGTGGTGATGATGGTGGAGCCACCTGGACTGCCGATCGAGAACGCAGGCTTGCCGTCCTTCAGCGCGATTGTCGGCGTCATGCTGCTGCGTGGGCGCTTGCCGGCCTCGGGGATGTTCGGATGCGGCGCGGTGAAATCGAAGTCGGTCAGCTCGTTGTTGAGCAGGAAGCCGTAACCCGGCACCACCATGCCGCTGCCACCCCAGTCCTCGATCGTGAAGGTGTAGGCGACGACATTGCCCTCCTTGTCCGATACGGTCAGGTGTGTCGTATGCGCGCTCTCGGGCTGCAGCGTACGCGGTGCGGGACGCAGCGGATGACTCGGGTCCTGCTGGAACGGATAAGGATCGCCGGCGGCAATGACTCCCGGCGCGGCCTTGTCCGCATCGATCAACCCACGTCGCTGTGCCGCGTAGTCCTTGCTGAGCAGGCCCGGCACCGGCGCATCGACATACTCCGGATCGGCCAGGTAGGCATCGCGGTCGGCGAAGGCCAGGCGGCTCGCTTCCAGATAGAGATGCTCGACCTCCGCGCGAGGCAATGCCTTCAGGTCGTAACCTTCGAGGATGTTCAGTGCCTCGAATGCGGTCACGCCACCGCTGCTCGGCAGCGCCATGCCGTAGAGGTCGTAGCCGCGATAGGTGGAATGCACCGGCAGGCGCAGGCGCGCTTCGTAGTTGGCCAGGTCGGCGAGGGTCATGCGGCTGCCGCGGACCGACACACCGGGGGCGGTGGGTGGCCGATTGACCGTGTCGACGATCGCGCTCGCCAATGGGCCCTCGTAGAACGCGTCGACGCCGCCGCTCGCCAACAGACGATAGGTCCGTGCGAGATCGGGATTGCGTAATCGCGTGCCGGACGGAATCGCCTTGCCGTTCCGCAGGTACAGCGCCGCCGTCGCGGGGAAGCGGTTGAACTTGCGTTCGTTCTGGCTCACCAGGGACGAGAAGTTGGTATCGACGGTGAAGCCCTCGTCCGCGACCGTGATCGCAGGAGCGAGCACCTGTTCGAACGACATCGTGCCGTAGCGCTGCAATGCTTCGTGCCAGCCACGCACGGTGCCGGGTACACCGACGGACAACCCGCTGGCGATAGCAGTGTCGAAGTCCATCTCTTTGCCGTCTTCGATGAAGAGTGTCGGCGTGGTGGCGGCCGGTGCCGTCTCGCGATGGTCGATTGTGATCACGCGCCGATCCTTGGCCAGGTAGACCACCATGAAGCCGCCGCCACCGATCCCGCAGCTGAAAGGGTCCGTCACGCCGAGCGTCGCGGCCGCCGCTACAGCGGCATCGACCGCATTGCCGCCCTGGTCGAGGATCGTGATCGCAGATTGCGTGGCCCGCTCGCTGATGGTCGCCGCGGCGCCCCCGCGACCCGTGGCGACCGGTGTCTTGGCCCCGGCGGTCGTGGTCAGCAGGAAGACGATCAGGACAGCGCTTAGGCGTCGGGTCATGGCGGGTCACCGAAGGGCAGGCCCAAGGATTGTCCCATGCGCGCGGTCGCCTTCACGACCGCTGGACATGGAATGATGCCCGCCAACCCCGGCAGGCCGCGCCGTGCGTTGGAGGTGTGGCCGGCCTGACGGCCTTGACCCTTTGCCAGGAGTTTCCATGCGCACGAACAGGATGTATCGCGTCGCCTACGTCTTTGCCCTGATCACCCTGCTTGCCTCGTGCAGCCGACATGAAATGGCCCCCGCCGAGGCCGATGTCGCAGCAGCGGCCGCGCCTGCGATGGAGGAATCCGCTGCCGATGCCGCGGCGGTCGCGCCGGCAGCGCGCCAGCGCAGCCAGGACGCGACAGGGCTCCAGGGCCCCGGTGTCGCCGCGTCGCAGCTGGCGTCCGATGCGCTGGTGCAGGCCGACCCGCAACGCCGCTTCATCCGCACGGCGATGGCGGAGTTCCAGGTCAAGGATGTCTACCGCACGGCGCTGGCGATCGAGGACGAGGTGGCGAAGCAGGGCGGCTTCGTCGTCGACAACGACATCCAGGCGCAAGTGCAGCGCGTGCAGAGCCGGCCGATCGGCAACGGCAAGCGGCTGGAACTTTCCGAGTACCGCCTGCAGGGCACGCTGACGGTGCGCGTGCCCAGTGAACGCACGCAGGGCTTCCTGCGTGCCATCGCGGGGCAGATGGAATTCCTCGACCGGCGCAACTTCAACGCACGCGATGCGCAGTTCGACCTGCTGCGGCAGCAACTGGCGCGGCAACGCGCGCAGGATGAACAGCAGGAACTCGGTGACGCCGTGCAGGCGGGCGGCAAGCTCGGCGACAAGGCCGACGCCATCCAGGCGCGTGGCGCCGCGCGCACCAGCCGCGACGAAGCGCTGATTGCGCAGAAGGAATTCGAGGATCGCGTGGCGTTCAGCACCATCACGCTGTCGCTGCAGCAGGACGTACAGGTGCGAACGGCCGAGCGGGTGGACGTGGATGCCGTGTTCCGCGACAACGGCCCAGGCTTCTTCAGCCAGCTGGGTGATGCGCTGGCGGTCGGCTGGCGCGGCGGACTGCAGCTCGTGGTGGCGCTGGCCACGCTGTGGCCATTGTGGCTGGTGGCGCTCGCACTGGTGGTCGGGTGGCGCCGCTGGCGCAGGAAGAAGCCTGTCGCCGGCTGACGTCAGTCCTTGAGGCGCGGCACGCCGTGCGCGTCGCGCTCTTCGACGACGGCGGCGTCATGGATCTCCTGCCGCATGTCGCGCACCGGCAGCTTCACCGGCATTTCGCCGCGCGCAGCCTTCACCGCATTGGCGTGGCACTGCTGCGCCGCTGCGGTGTCGCCGGCCTCGTTGAAGCCGATCGCCAGCTCTTCCCAGGCGTCCGCGCCTGCGCCCTGGGCGACCGCGCGATGCAGGAACTCCTGCGCCGCGGTCCACTGCCCTTGCTGTCGCGCCAGACGTCCCAGCGTCACCAGCAGGGCAGGGCTGGCGGGATGCGCGTGCAGCCAGTGCTGCGCGCTGGCACGACGCGAATCGAGCTTGCCCACCGGCAGGCGGCCGTACAGCGCCACCAGATCCTCGTCCCAGCGCGCTTCCAGCGCCTGTTCGATGCTGCGCGTCGCCGCGTCTTCCCAGCGCAACGCGGCGGCGCGTTCGGCATACGCCGTCACCACGAGTGGCTGCAGCCGTAGCGGCTTCGTCAGTGCTTCCCAGCGCTCGGCCAACACGTTGGGATCGGATGCTTCGTGCAATGACTGCGTAGCCAGCCGGACTTCCAGCGCATCGAAAGCGACGGGCGCCAGCGCCTGCTGCTGTTTGAGCGCACCCAGCAGTCCGTACGCCTCGCCCGCGCGTGCGGTGCTGGCCAGGGCTTCGGCACGCAGCGCCAGGCCGCGTGGCGGCAGCGGCTGCACGTCCGTTGCGTCCAGCACGGCGAGCGCATCATGTGGTCGGCCGGCGTCGAGTGCGATCTGCGCTGCTGTGATCGCGTGCGCCTGCACGGAGCGTTCGCGCAGCGCAAGCAGGTGACACTGGACCGCAGCGTCGTCGCCGCGCGCCTGCGCCGCACGTACGGCGGCGGTACGGGCGATCGCGCCGACTTCATCGTCATCCGCGGCGCGCTCCAGCAGTTTCTCCGACTTCTGCCAGTGGCCCGCGTGCAGCGCGTCCAGACCGTCGATCAGGCGCGCCCTCGCCTGCTTGCGGCGATGGCGGCCCCAGGCGCGGAACGGCAGCGTGAGCAGGTGCCAGAGCAGCCATGCGACGCCGCCCAACAGCAGCAGCGCCAGCAGCGCGCGCGGCACGTTCGTGTGCACGTCATAGCCGGCAAAGCGGATGAATACTTCGCCCAGGTCGCGTTCGGTCCCGGCCATCCACTGCGACGCCAGCACACCGGCCAGCAGCAGCAACAGCAACAGCACGACGGTACGGAATGGCTTCATGGCGCGACCTCCGGCGTGTCCATGGATGGCATCGGTGCCTGCACGCGCAGCCCGGCGTTACGCAGCGTGCGCAACTGCTGCAACGTGCTGCCGAGCTCCATGGGGCGGGCCGGCGCCGATGTCGACTGCAATGTGCGCAATTGCGCGTGAACCTGCCGTCGTTCCGGTGAATCCGGCCACAACCGCGGCAGCCAGCCATCGATGCGGGCCAGCGCGGCGCGATAGGCCGCATCGTCGTCGCGTTCCAGCGCCGCACGCGCCAGGCTGACTTCGACCTGCAAGGCGACGTCGGCCGCGGTGCGCTCGTCGGGGGCGATCAGTGTGCTGTCGCGCGTGGGACGGACATCGACCAGCGGCGCCAGCCAGCGCTGCCAGGTCGGACGGGCCGGGGTGTCCGTGGTCGTGACCGCTTCGCGAGGCAGGCGTGTCAATGCGGCTGCGATGGCGTCGAGTTGCTTCATCGCGGCTGCCTGCGGCCCCTCGCCGAGCGCATCCAGCGCGGTGCGCTCCTGGGCCAGTGCCTGCTTCAGGTTGAGCAGGCGATGGTCATCGATGCCGTCGAGCGCGCCGGAGGCAAGTGCATACGCGCGCCTCGCGCCCGCCAGATCATGGGCGATGTCCAGACGCTGCGCCGCCTGCGAAAGCAGCAGCTCCACCTCGTCCAGCCGCAGTGCCTGTGCGCCGTGGCGGGTGGGATCGCTGAGCTTGGCGACGCTCTCTTCGAGCAATGCGCCGCGTTGGCCCAGGCCGAGGACTTCGTCGCGCAGCACGCGGTTGGTCGCCGCGGCATCCAGCAAGCGCTGCGCCTGTGCGCGCTGGTCGCGGCGCAGGGCGTCGGTGCGTGATTCCAGTGCTTCAAGCCGTTGTGCCGCCGCCGACTGCGCCGTCTGTTCCTGCGCGTTGCGCGCCTGCCACCACGCCCAGCCGCGCCAGGCACCCAGGCCAAGCGCCAGCAGCACCAGCGCGGCCACCACCATGGGCGCGCGGTTGCCGGGACGGGAGGGAGGAGAGGGCAGGTCGTCGTTCACGGGCTTCCTTGGCGGCAGGTAAAACGTGATGTGCGCCGCAGATGCTACCGGATGCCGTCAGGACGGACGGTGCACGCCGCCTTCACCAATTGGGCGGGGCGCGGCCCGTCGGCGAGGACGACATGGGCGAAGCCCGCCTCGTGCGCGGCGTCCGCCAGTCGTCCACTGGCGGCCACCACGGGCAATGCCCTGAAGCGGCCCGCAAGACTATCGGGCAGCTGCGCCAGCACCTCCTGCAGGGCGCCGCCGCTGCTGAGCAGCAGGCAGGCGGGCGCTTGCAGCGCGGCCAATGCGGTCAGTGCGCGGGCGCCCAGCGGGACGGATTCGCGCCGGTAAACCTCGGCGCGGTGAATCTCGGCGCCGCGGGCTTCCAGTGTGGGCACCAGCAGGTTGCGTCCGTCCGGCGCGGTGACGAACCCCAGTCGCGTGCCGTGCAGGTCGGCCAGTTCCGGCAGTGCGAGCAGGCCCTCGCTGTCCATGCGCTCCGGGAACGCCACTTCGTGGATCCCGGCGCGATTCAGCGCCGCTGCGGTACCGCTGCCTACCGCCAGCCATGACTGGCCGGGAGCGTCCCGGAGCGGCTGCAGGGCCTGCGCCGCAGACACGGCGGCGGGGCTGGTGAATACGACGACAGGGCTGGCAAGCGCTGCGCGCAGGGCGTCGCGGGAGGCATCGTCGTCGCATCGGGAGATGCGCCACGGCGACAGCGCCAGCAGGCCCGCACCGTGGCGGGCGGCGGCACGCCGGAGCGCGTCGTGGCCACCCTGGGGCCGCAGCGAGATGACGTACCATGCCGGCGGCGTTGGATGTCCCATGCGCGGATTATGAGTGATGAGTCCGGAAGAAGCCCTGCAGGAACTGCGTGACTATTGCCGCGGCATGCCGCCGGTGGCGGCGATGCGCGTGGACGTCGAAGGCTTCCACGACGATGCCCTGCGGCTGATCGCGCCGTTGTCGGCCAACGTCAACGACAAGGGCAACGCGTTCGGTGGCAGCCTGACCTCGCTGATGACCGTGGCCGGCTGGGGTCTGGTGACGCTGAAGCTGCGGTTGGCAGGGTTGAAGGCGGAGGTCTACGTGGCCGACAGCCAGATCCGCTATCTCGCGCCGCTGTACGGCGACTTGGTCGCGGATGCGCGCTTCGCCGAGGGCCAGTCGCTGGAGACCTTCATCGACACGCTGGTGCAGCGAGGCCGCGCACGCATCCAGGTGGAGGCCTGCATCCGGTTGCCTGAAGGCGGCATGGCTACCACGTTGAGCGGGCGCTTCGTCGCGATGGCGAAGCGGTAGCATGCGGCATGACCAAGGGGACAAGCATGCACGTGATCGGGAAATGGATGTTGGCCGTGGCCATGGTGCTGGTGCTCGCGCCGGCCTCCGCGCAGGGTCGCCTGCAGCGCAGCAAGCTGCAGCAGGTGCAGGAGGCTTACGCGGCGGCGATCCGTTGGGGTGATTTCGAGAACGCCTGGCAGGCCGTCGATCCGGCCTACAAGGCCGAGCACCCGATGAGCGAGCTCGAGTTCGAGCGCTACCAGCAGGTGCAGATCTCCGGCTACCGCGATGTGTCGACCAATGGCGGGCCGGATGGCACCGTCGAACGCGCGGTCGAGCTGCGCGTGATCAACAAGCACACGATGGCCGAGCGGACGATGCGTTATCGCGAACGCTGGCGCTGGGACCCCGAGGCCAAGCGCTGGTGGCTGGTCGTGGGCCTGCCGGATCTCTGGAACGGGGAATAGGCCGCCGGCGCCCGGACGGCGTCCTGTGCGACAATCGCCGCCCGCTCGAAGATCGCCAACCCCGTGAATTTCGAAGAAATCCTGGCTTTCGCCACCCGTTCTCCCTTCAACCAGATCCTGTCGTTGGCGCTGGTGGGCCTGACGGTCGCCATCGTCTACACCGAGATCGCGCGCCTGTTCCGTGGCTACAAAACGCTGCGCCCGGCCGAGCTGACCCAGCTGGTCAACAGCGAAAACGCCCTCGTCGTGGACCTGTCGGCGAGCAACGACTTCGAAAAGGGCCACATCGCGGGCAGCCGCAACGTGCTGCCCAGCAACTTCGACCCCGAAAACAAGCTGCTGGCCGGGGCCAAGTCCCAGCCGGTGGTGCTGGTCTGCCGCACCGGGCAGGCGTCCGGCGGCGCAGCCAAGCGCCTGAAGAAGGCCGGTTTCGAAAAGGTCTACGCGCTGGAGGGTGGCATCGCCGCCTGGCAGCAGGCCGACCTGCCCCTGATCAAGGGCCGCTGATCCCCCGGTGGCCGCGGACCCGCCCTTGAACCGGGCCCCGCGTGTCGCCATGAGATAGTTTCCATTCACCGCTGCAATCCAGATTCCGGAGTCAAAGAAATGTCCGACGAGACCACCAACGGCGCGGTTGCGCCTGCCGCCGAAGCCGCTGGCCCCGCTTTCACTGTCGAGAAGATCTACGTCAAGGACGTTTCTTTCGAAGCCCCCGGTGCGCCGGCCGTGTTCGCCGAGAACGTGCAGCCGGAACTCCAGCTCAACCTGAACCAGCGCGTGCAGCGCCTGGGCGAGAACGCCTTCGAAGTCGTGCTGGGTGTGACCCTGACCTGCAAGGCCGGCGACAAGACCGCCTACGTGGCGGAAGTGCAGCAGGCCGGCATCTTCGGCCTGATCGGGCTGGAGCCGCAGGCCGTCGACGTGCTGCTCGGCACCCAGTGCCCGAACATCCTGTTCCCGTACGTGCGCCAGCTGGTCAGCGACCTGGTGCAGGCCGGCGGCTTCCCGCCGTTCTTCCTGCAGCCGATCAACTTCGAGGCGCTGTACGCCGAATCGCTGCGCCAGCGCGCCGCGCAGGGTAGCGATGCCGCCCTCGCCAACTCGGAACCGGCCGGCAACGCCTGATCGCCGGTGCATGGTCCCGTCAGGGCGGCGATGCCGCACACAGGGGTGACGGATGTCTGACCCGAAATCCGCCGATGTGCTGAAGATCGCGGTGCTGGGCGCCGGATCGTGGGGTACCGCCCTGGCCGCGCTGATGGCGCGGCACGGGCACCACGTCACGCTGTGGGGTCGCGACCCGGTGGTCGCGGCGGCCATCGACAGCCAGCACGAGAACACCCGTTACCTGCCCGGCATTCCGTTGCCGGAGACGCTACGCGCCACCACCGATCTGGACACCTCGCTCGTCGATGCGGACCAGGTGCTGGTGGTCGTGCCCTCGCACGCCTTCACCGAGACCCTCCGCAAGCTGGCGCCATTGCGTCCGGCCAAGGCAGGCGTCGCGTGGGCCACGAAGGGCTTCGAGACCGGTTCCGGTCGGTTCCTGCACGAGGTCGCCGAGGAAGTCCTCGGCCCTGACGTGCCGATCGCCGTCGTCACCGGTCCTTCGTTCGCCAAGGAAGTCGCGCTGGGCCTGCCTACCGCCGTCACCGTGCATGGTGCCGATGCGGATTTCGCGCAGGCGGTCGCGGACGTGATGCATGGCCCTGCGTTCCGCGCCTACACCGGCGACGACATGGTAGGTGCCGAGCTCGGCGGTGCCATGAAGAACGTACTGGCCGTGGCGACCGGCGTGTCCGATGGCATGCAACTGGGCCTCAATGCACGCGCCGGCCTGATCACGCGCGGCCTCAATGAGATGCTGCGCCTGTCCGCCGCCATCGGCGCCAAGCCGGAAACCCTGATGGGTCTGGCCGGTCTTGGCGATCTGGTGCTGACGTGTACCGGCGATCTGTCGCGTAACCGTCGCCTCGGCCTGGCGCTTGGCCGCGGCCAGTCGCTGCAGGATGCGGTGCGCGAAATCGGCCAGGTGGTCGAGTCGGTGCAGACTGCCGATGAAGTGATGCGGCAGGCCGACCGTCACGGCATCGATCTGCCGATCTCCAGCGCGGTACGTGCCGTCCTGCACGGCGACCTCACGCCACGCGATGGCCTGCAACAGCTGCTCGCACGCGAACAGAAGCCGGAGTATCCGGAGACGTTGTTCAAGTAAGGCGCGTCCGCGAATCATCCGACAAGCCCGGCCATGCCGGGCTTTTTCTTTGGCGCGTGTACCGAGCAAAAGAAAAGCCCGGCCGTGGAGGCCGGGCTTTGGGGTGCGACGCGGGGAGAGAGGGGGACGCGTCGCGGGGAACGCTGTTGCGATTTACCAGCTGAAGCGCGGGCCGACGAACCACTGGGTGTCGCCGTCGATCAGCTTGACGTCGGCCGAGGCGCTCCAATTCGGGTTGAACTTCACCTGCGCACCAAGGCGGCCGTAGAACTCGCCATCGTAGAAGTCGGTGTCTTCGTAACCCGCCAGCGCATAACCGTTGATGCGGTTCGTCAGCGAGCTGTTTACGCCGACTTCGGCGCTGTAACCGGTCAGGTCATCGAACGGCAGCTCGTAGCGCTCGTAGGCGACGCGGGTCAGCAGGTCGACGCGCTGGCTGATCTCATGGTTGTAACCCAAGCCCAGGCGCCAGTTGTCGACGTCGAGATTGGTGTTGTCGAATTCCTGTGAGGCGTAATCGCCAAACACATGGAAGTTCGGCGCGATCGCGACGGATCCCTTGACGCCCCAGCCGTCCGCATCGGGAATGCCGTTGCTGAGGTTGGAGGCAACGTAACCGCCTTCGACGTAATTGTAGGAAACACCTTCCGCAGCCGAAGCGGCAAACGGAGCGGCGGCCAGCAGGGTCAGGGCAAGCAAGGACTTCTTCATGGATGTCTTTCTCTCTTGTTGTTGTATGTCCGTCGCCTCGTAGTGCGACGGTGGGCGAAGTATCCGCTTCACCTCACAACATCCCCTGAATATAAAACTGACCAGTACATAAATTTGCTCGCGACGAAGGGAACTTCCTCACTTGCACATTCGTGGAGCGAGAAGCGCAAACGTGTCCGCTTGCATCGAAGCAACACGAATAAAGAATTCATGCGGAAGGATTTCGCGGCGCGTGGATTCGCGCAGTGGTTTTTCGGGGCGCCAAGAGGCAGGCGATGATGGAAGAACGGAGTGAAGAGCAGGGACGCGAAGACGGGTATGCGGAGATGGCCAACACGGACACCTCATTGCAGCTGGACCAAGCGCGTTGGGATGCGATCGTGGCAACGCTGCCGCCGCTTGTACGCGCACGAGCAAAGAATGGCGTAAGGACGCGCGCATTCCTTGAGGCCGTATTGTGGATCGCCATCACCCGGCAGCCTTGGGGTCGACTGCCTAAAGCGTGGGGGCCGTGGCACAGCGTCTACGTCCGCTTCACGCGTTGGGCACAGGACGGCATATGGGATGAGGTGATCGCATCGATGCAATCACAGGCCGATATCGCGGAGCCGTTACGCAGGCTCGTCAGCGACTATCTGCTTTCGCGTCATCCCGCATCCGTTGCGCGGCGGGCGGGGCCTCGATACTCGCCGTTCTGATTGCAGATGGCCTTTGGCGAGGCAACTCGCCAAGCGGCACCGTCAAGTTTCACGGGAACGCCGGCGTCACTGGGGTAAATGCTGTCGCCAGCAACCCATACCTCGCTCAACGTCCAGGCTGGTATTAAGCGATCAATGTCTCAGATCGATCGCGTGTCGTCGGCCATGACACGTGGCGCCCTTGAGATGGCAAGGCGCCGTCCACGCTTCAAGAATGGTGAGTGGAGCTCCGGCATGACATGCGAGTGATCAGCCGGCATCTCCATCGCTATCGCGTGCGTCGGGCGATTGGCGGGCGACGATGCTGGTAGCGGTCAGGTCGCCGGTGACATTGCCGGTAGTGGCGAATACATCGGGAATGGTGTCGACGGCCAATAGCAAGCCGAGTGGTTCGATCGGTAGACCCATCGACTGCGTCACCGGCATCACCGTCGCCATGAAGCTGACCTGGCCCGGCAGGCCGATCGAACCCAGGCTGATGACCACAGCCAATGCCGCGCCAGCGGCCAGCGTCACTGCGCTGACGTCGATGCCGTACGCCCAGGCCACGAAGCAGGCGGCGACGACGTACTGGATAGGGCTGGTGATGCGGAACAGCGTGACCGCCATCGGCAGCACCAAGGCGGCGACAGCACGCGGATGCCCCAGTCGGAAACGTGCGCTTTCCACCATCGCAGGCAACGAAGCCAGCGATGACTGCGTGCTGGCGGCCACCACCTGCGCGGGCAGGATCGCCTTGGCGAAGGCGAGCGGCGACTGCCGGGCGAAGACGGCGACCAGCAGATAGCAGATCAGCGTCGCACCGAGGTACATGCCGCACTGCAGGGCAATGTAGCCCGCCAGCGCGCCGATCACGCCGATGCCGGCCTGTGCGCAGACGGCGAGTACCAGCGCGAACACGCCGATCGGGGCGGCCAACAGCATCCAGCGGACGATCACGATCATCGTATCGGCGATGCCATGGCAGAAGCTGATGACCTGTGTACGACGATCTTCCTGCACCCGCGTGAGCGCGAAACCGAAGAACAGCGCGAACACGACCACCGGTAGCATCGCACCCTGGGCCGCGGCCATGATGGCGTTGCTCGGCACGATGGATCCGATCCAGTCGGCGAGCGCCGGCGCGCCGGCCGCGCCCGCAGGCGGGAGCGTGCCATGCAGGGTGGCCTTCAGCGCTTCGCTGGGTGGCACCATCGACAGCACCAGAGGCGCGACGATGGCCGCATAGGCGGCGAACAACGACAACAACGCGATGAACACGATCATCGCGCGCCGTGCCACGCGGCCGGATGCGGCGGCATCGCTGGCGGTGGCGACGCCCAGGATCACCAGTGACAGGACCAGGGGTACGACGGTCATCTGCAGGCCGCTCAGCCACAGTTTGCCGATGGGCTGGGCAATGGCGACGGCGGTCGCAGCGGTCGATGGCCACCAGTGCGCCAGAGAAAGACCGACGACTGCGCCGGCGGCAAGCCCGAGGAGGACGCGCGCGGTGGCGCCGGGCCACCTCATCGCACCGCCTCCGGCAACTGCCAGTCATGGGCAAGGCGGGCGTACTCGTCACGGGGCAGCAGCACAAAAACCGGACGCGCGTCCGGTCGCAGCCAGGTCATGATGCTGTCCATCGTTTCGGCCGCCATCGCCGTGCACCCCGCAGTCGGCTCGCCCGGTGTGCGCCACAGGTGCGCGAAGATGCAACTGCCCGCGCGTGGAGTCGCCTCCGGGTTGTGACCGATGACCAGGCCTTCCCGGTAGCGGACATCGCCGTTGTTGTGCAGGTCCAGCCGCATGGGTTCGGTCGACCCTTTCGCGGCGGCTTCGCCTTCGGTGCGTGTATCGATGATGCGGTTGTACAGCGGTGAATCCGGCACGTCGATGCAGTAGCTCGTCGCCTGCATCGGGCGATAGGGCATGGCGGTATTGATCCTGGCCGCGTAGCCGAACGCTTCGCCGAGGGTGAACACGCCCGCTGGCGCACGGCCGTCGCCTTCCTGCTTTTGCGGTCCTTGCGGCTGCGCGGGATGCAGGCCGCGGCCCCACGCCGCGCCGTTCCGGCCGACTGAAATCGGTGCGGCGGTAGCGACGGCGTGCCAGCGCCCGCCACGCACTTCAAAGCGCTGCAGCGACCCGGTCGTGGCGTCCCAACCATCGGTCAGCACCAGCACCAGCTGGCGCGCGTCGCGCCACGATTGCGAGGCCGGCGCGGGCCCCTCGGTGGCGATGGCCGGGACGCTGCTGGCGAACAGAGCCGCAGCCAGGGTGAGTGAACGGACGGAGGGCGACAGAAACGACGGCAGGGGCATCACGACTCCAGCAGGTGATGGATGCGTTCGAGATTGATGGCGAGCTGGCGGTTGCGGTCCGGATTGGTCTGGCACAACAACACGAAGACGAAATCCAGCAGCGACTGCAACGATGAGCGGTAAAGCAGTTGCTCAACGTGCGGCGCGGGATCGTGCGCCGAAATGACCAATGAAGCATCCGCATGTGCGCGCAGTGGATTGGCGGTGTGGCGGGTGATCGAGATGACCTTGCCTTCGCAGGCCTGGAACTGGCGACTGACCTGCGACAGTTCCGGCAGCTTACCGAATTCGGAGAACATCAGCAGGACATCGCCCGGGCGCGCGGCCGAGAGGTTGGCCATCATCAGGATCGGATCGGCGTGATGCACTGTCAGCAGGCCCAGCAGCGAGAGCCGCATGGCGAATTCGCGCGCGAACAGGCCGTCGTCGCCCAGCCCGCACACGAATACCTTGTCGGCATGATCCAGCAGCTCGACGATCGGCTCGATGTTCTGGCGTGGATTGAGGCTGCGCGTCTCTTCCTCTGCGGCCACCTTGCTGCGCCGCAGGTCGTCCTGCAGGCGCTCGTAGGCATCCGCGACGTCGCTCTTGGCGGCATCCAGCGGTTGCGCCTGGCCATTGCCGGTGCGGGCGATGGTCTCGCCGATCGTGTACTTGAGATCCGGATATCCCTTGAAGCCGAACTTCTGCGCGAACTTGACCACGCTCGACTGGCTGATCCCCAGTGCGCTCGCGAGTTGCTGCGAAGAGTAGTCGCGCAGCAGGTGCGCGTTGTCGAGGATGAAGTCGGCCACGCGGCGCTCGATGGCCGACATCTGGTCGCGTTCGGAGCGGATCTTCACCAGGGGTGTTGTCATGGCATGAGTGTGATGGCGGTGGACAGTGCTGACAACGGGCCATCGTGCCGCCGGGCTCAGCCCGGCAGCATCTCCAGGCCACGGATCTCGCGGATGCCGAGGCCGGGCGCGTCGGTAATGGTGATTTCCGACTCGTTGAAGATCACGCCTCCCTCGACCGGATTGAACTGTCCCAGCGACGGACCGTCCAGATCCACCTTGGTGATGACGCTGGCCTTTGCCGCGGCCACGTGGACGGCGGCGGCCACGCTGATGCTGGTTTCGATCATGCAGCCGATCATGCACTCCACGCCGTACAGCGACGCGATGTCGGCAATACGGATGGCATTGGAAATACCACCGGTCTTCATCAGCTTGATGTTGATGATGTCGGCGGCTCGCATCTTGATCAGGTCGATGACCTCGGTCGGTCCGAATACGCTCTCGTCCGCCATCACGGGCGTGTGCACACGGTCGGTGACGTATTTCAGGCCGTCCAGGTCGCGCGCCTTCACCGGCTGTTCCAGCAGCTCCAGCACCACGCCCGCGTTTTCAAGGTGCTGCATGGCGAACACCGCCTGCTTGGCGGTCCAGCCCTGGTTGGCATCCAGGCGCAGCAATGCGCGGCCTTCCACGGCGGAATAGATGGCCTTCACGCGCTCGATGTCCAGGCCGATGTCCTTGCCCACCTTGATCTTCAACGACTCGAAGCCGCGCTCCACCGCGCTGATCGAATCGGCCACCATCTTGTCGATGTAATCCACGCTGATGGTGATGTCGGTGGTGATGACGGGATCGCCACCGCCAAGCATCTTGTACAGCGGTGCGTCGTAGAGTTGCGCCCACAGGTCGTACACCGCGATCTCGACCGCCGCCTTGGCGCTGGTGTTGCGCTCGAGTGCGGTCTGGATGAGATCGGTGATGCGGTTGAGGTTGGCGATGTCCTGGCCGATCAGGCGCGGGCGGATGAACTTGGCGATCGCCTCGATGATCGAGCCGTGCGTATCGCCGGTGATCACCGCCGTCGCCGGCGCTTCGCCATAGCCGACGTGGTCGGTGTCGGTCTTCACGATCACCACGATGTCTTCCACCGTGTCCACGGTGCGCAGCGCGGTCTTGAACGGTGTCTTCAACGGCACGCGCAGCATGCCGAAGGTGATGTCGGTGATCTTCATGGAGCCCCTTGGGGACGGATGCGCTGGATGGCGGTGATGCGATCGACGGTGGATTGCTCGCTGTTGAACAGCAAGGGTTCCAGTGGCGTGACCGCCACCGAGTTGAGCGTGGCGCGCACGACCTGGCCGTCGCTGCCGCGGTACGTGATGCCGGTGGTGTCGTGGATGGTGTACGTGATGCCGTTGTCGTGGCCGATGACCATCATCACGTGGCCGGGAATATAGACCAGGTCGCCGACCTGCAACGTGCGCAGCACGGCGAGACGCGTTTCGTGGTTGTCGCCGGCTTCGAAACCGATGCGCTCCAGGGCCGGACTGACGGCCTGCGCACTGGTGTTGCGCGGGAGGACGATGCCCATGCTGCGGTACACCTCGGAGACGAATCCGCTGCAGTCGCGGCTGTCGTAGCGGTGACCCCAGCCGTAGCGTTCGCCGAGGAACTTGAAACTCTGGCGGAGCAGGTTGGCCGACGTATAGGGCAGGTAGTCGGTGGCGACGTCTGCCGTCCGCGGCAGCAGCGCGGGCAGCAGTTCAAGCGCACCGTCGGGCCGGCGCACCGGCAACTGGATGACGTGCGAGGTGTAGGGGTGTTGTCCGTTCACCGATTTGTCGGCCGGCCAGTCGGACAGCACGGGAACGCGCACACCCATGTCGAGTTGCAGGGCGGACAGGCCGGGCTCTTCCGGGTTGTAGACCGTGCGTGCGGTCGCGCCGGTCACCACCAGTGCGGAGGCCGCCGCCCCATAACTGAGCACCACGTCGCGCGGGCCCTCGCCGACGTACTGCTTTTCTATCCACGCGGCGTAAAGCGGGCTCACCACGAAGTACCAGTCGCCGTCGGCGCTGGTATGCGCGATCACCACCGGCGTGCCCGGGAACAGGGCGCTCTCCTGGAAGCGATCGATGTCGATGTCGCCCTTGGAGCTGAACACGTGCTCGCGGGTCGGGAACGTGCGCAGGTCGGCACGATGCACGACCAGGCCGTAGCGCGTGGGGGCCTGGGCGGGAACCGCGTCGATGTTCGCGTTGGCGACGATGTCGCTTATCTGCTCCGGCGTCAGCGCCCGCTCCTGCGCGTCGTACAGCACACGGGTCGGCGGCGACGACAACGGGACGAGCCATTCCCGCACGCTTGCGGACGTCAGCTGCGCGGGCAGCGCCTCCAGCGAATAAACGTGCTTATCCGTCTTGCGCATGCGCGCGTTCTGCGCCGCGATGGCGGGGGGCGCCAGAAGCGGTTGGCCCGCCGCCGACTGTCTGGCGATCCAGTAGTCGGCCGACAGGTGTTGGTCGGCGACGCCGATGACGCCATGGTCCGGAAAGGTGCTGCGTGCCTGGCCGGGATTGGCCAGGGCCACGAGCACCGCGGCCAGCCACGCCGTGCGGCGTCGTCGGATCGCGCTGCGTCGGGTCCCGCACTGCATGCTCGGCTTCATCCCGCTCCTCCGCGTCGCGTCGTCCGCGCGGTGGGAGAATATTTATTTCTTGTCTTTAAAAAATCAAGAATAAATTATTGACCCTTCCGTCGAGGCCATGGTACACAGCCCGGGACGGTTGGCTTGGGGCGTTCTGCGTGGACGGCAACGGCATCGACGTAAGGAGCGTGGCAACGGGTCGCCGCTGGCAGCGTCTGCTGTGCGTGGGGCTGGTGATGCTGCTCGGCGCCTGCGCGCACACCGGTCCGCGCAATCCGCTGGCAACGTGGGTGCCGTCGGAGAACTTCGACGAGCGGCGCCCCGTGGTGATCGTGCTGCACTACACCGAGCAGGAATCGGTCGAGCAGTCGCTGAAGACACTGCGCAGTCGCAATAAGGGCGGGCGGGTCAGCTCGCACTATCTGCTGGGCAAGGATGGAAAGATCTACCAGCTTGTCAGTGACTCGCAACGTGCCTGGCATGCCGGCGCCGGCCGCTGGGGCGCGATCGCCGACGTCAACAATGCTTCGATCGGCATCGAGATCGACAACGACGGCAAGAGCCCGTTTCCCGATGCGCAGATCGATAGCCTGATCGTGTTGCTGCGCGATCTGACGCAGCGACTGCGCATTCCACCCACCCAGGTTATTGGCCATTCCGACGTGGCGCCGACGCGCAAGGTCGATCCGGGCCCGCTATTCCCGTGGAAGCGGCTTGCTGATGCGGGATTCGGTCTATGGCCTGCAGAAAGCGCGGGCGATCCGCCTCCAGGTTTCGATCCGTGGCTGGCGCTGCAGGCGATCGGCTATTCCATCGACAACCGCGCGGACACTGTGCGCGCCTTCCACCATCGATTCCGGGGGATGGAGGGCACCGAGCTGGATACGGAGGATCTGCGCATCCTGCATGCGCTTACCGCGCCAGCGACTTCCGTGCCGTGATGCGCAGGAATATTCAAGTCAGTTTTTTCGGAGCCCAAGAATAATTTATTGACTGTGATCAGGCTGCGTGCTACACCGCCATCACAGGGGTTTTTTTGCCGGCAGGGGTGCCGGTGCAGTTCCGTTTCACTAGGCAGTCTGCGATGCGCATCCGGGACGGGATGCGCTGGAAGGCGCGAATGGGGAGCCATCCGTGCCGGGGATCGACGAACGACAGCGACGCCGCCACGCCGTGGGCGAAGGCGTCGGCCCCGGAACGACGCGTCGAGCGCATCGCAGCCCATCACATCGCTCGCGCGCTACGCGCGTCCAGATTCCAGAGGAGATCCGCATGCCCGCTCGACGTTCTTCGCTCAGGCCCACCCATCTCGCCACCGCCATCCTGTTGGGCTTGGCCGTCCCGGGCGTTGTGCTTGCGCAGGAGGCGGCGCCTGCCAGCGGCGCCCGCACGCTGGACACCGTGACCGTCACGGGTTCGCGCATCAAGCGCACGGATGTCGAGGCGGCACTGCCTGTCACCATCATCCAGAAAGCGGAGATCGAGGCGCAGGGCATCACGTCCGCGGAACAGCTGCTCCAGTTCCTCAACGTCGCCAGTAATGCGTCCGACAGCCTCGCGTCCAACGCCGGCATCGCGCCAGCGGACCTGCGCGGCAACAACGGTGTGTCCGGTGCCAACCTGCGTGGCCAGGGCGCCGACGCGACACTGGTGCTGTTGAACGGCCGACGCGTCGCCACCCACGGCCTGCGCGGCCAAGCGGTCGACCTCAACTCTATTCCGTTCGCCGCCATCGACCGCGTCGAAGTGCTGCGCGACGGCGCATCCGCGGTTTACGGTACGGATGCCATCGGTGGCGTGATCAACTTCATCACCCGCAGCGACTATCAGGGCATCACGGTCAACGCCGGCTTCGACGTCACGCAGGACGGCGGTGGCAACGTCTACACCTACAGCATATTGGGCGGCCTGGGCGACCTCGACAGCGATGGCTGGAACGTCTGGGGCACGATGAACTATCGCGAGAACGAGATCCTGCTGGGCAGCGATCGCGACTTCGCGAACACCTTCCAGCCTGACCGCGGACTGTCGCCCGACACGCGCGGCACGCCGTTCGCCACCGTGACGAACATTGCCGGTGGCATCATCAACGGCAGTCTGGTTGACCCGGCCGGCGGCGCGAACCAGGGCCTGGTCAATATCCTCAACCTGCCTGGCGCGGCGGGCTGCGAAGCTGGTGGCGACATGATGGGCCCCTATGCATACCAGCTCTGGGGCGTGGCGAATTCCAAGTACGCCTGCGCCTGGGACTACCCGGCGGCGCAGGTGATGCAGCAGCCGCAGGAGAGCCTGCAGGCATTGGGTCGCGCGACGTTCAAGATCGGTGAGAACCATCGCTTCTACGCCGAGGCAATGGCCTCGCGTTCCGAGTCCAACCGCCAGTTTGAAGCGCAGCAGATTTCCTCCAGCGCCTCGACGGCCGCCACGGCACTGGGTCCGGACACCTGGTTCCCGTACCTGCCGGACAACGCGCAGGCGCTGGCGACCTACAACATGGTCTTCAATGCACTGGAGGACTACTTCGGTTCTGCCAACCTGGTCTATGGCCAGGACATCCCGTACCGCTGGCGTTGCGAAGTCTGCGGTCCACGCCAGATCGAGACGACCACGAAGGCATATCGTTTCCTGGTAGGCGTGGACGGCACGCTGGGCAGCTGGGACTACGATGTCGGTCTGTCGCGCGCATCGAGCGAAGCAGAGTCCGTGCTGGGCAGTGGCTACTACTTCACGCCCGGCTTCAGGGCGGCGCTGGGCAGCGGCTTGCTGAATCCGTTCCTCATGCCGGGCCAGGGACAGAACCCGGAAGGCGTGGCGATGCTGCAGGCGGCGTCGGCTGCCGGCGTTCGTCTGTACGGCGGTGAGTCCACCGTCACCACACTGGATGCCGCCTTCTCCGGCGGGCTGGGATTCAACCTGTGGGGTGGCGAGGTGATGGCGGCGGTCGGCGTGGACCTGCGTCGTGAAGAATTCGAGTTCGGTTCGACCAAGGACGGCATCGTCCTGGACAACAGCTATATCTTCGGTGCGCCGTTCGACGCGACCAACAATCTGCCCAAGGTGTCGCGCGACGTGAAGGCGGTCTACGCGGAAGCCTTCCTGCCGATCGTGGACAGCCTGGAAGTGAGTCTGGCGGTACGTCGCGACGACTACGACGGCTTCGGCAGCACGATCAATCCGAAGTTCTCGTTCAAGTGGCAGCCCATCGACTCGCTGGCGTTCCGTGGCGCGATCAGTGACGGCTTCAAGGTGCCGGAGTTCACCAAGCTCTTCAGCGGCGTGACCTCCAGTCCGTACACCGGTTTTGACCTGGTCGATCCGGCCAGTTGCCCGGGCGGTATCGTCAATCCCGCCGTGCCTGGATGCGCGGCCATCCAGCCGGACGTCCTGACGGGCGGCAAGGCCGACCTGAAGCCCGAGACGTCCGACCAGAAGAGCTTCGGTGTGGTGTTCGCGCCGAACGAGCACTTCAACATCAGCCTGGACTGGTGGGAGATCGAGCGCACCAATACGATCCGCGTGCCGAACCAGGCCACGCTGATCGCCAACTACGATCTGTTCGCCGCCAACTGGATCCGCGACAGCAGCGGGCAAGTCGTCGCCATCGATCGCCGCTTCATCAACTCGGGCGGTACGCTGATCAGCGGCGTCGAACTGGATGCGAACCTGATCGGCGACCTGGCCGGTGGCACCTTCCGCGTCAATCTCAACGGAAGCTATATCGACAGCTTCCAGGAAAAAGCGCTGGAAAGCACGCCGTACGGCCCCAACCAGGTCGGCAAGTACATCCGCTACTACAACCTGCCGCTGAAGTGGAAGCACACGCTGAGCTTCGCATGGGCCAAGGGCGACTGGTCGCACACGCTGACGCAGATCTACCGTGACGGCTACAAGGACGAGCTGCCGGTCAGCGTGGCCAACGGCAGCTACATCCCGCCGAACTGGAACCCGGACGTCGACGACTACATCACCTACAACTACAGCCTGGGCTGGACGGGTCTGGAGAACGCCAAGTTCACCTTTATTGTGCGTAACCTGCTCAACGAAGACCCGCCGTTCACCGCGCACCAGAACGATTTCGCATCGGGTGCTGCGTGGGAACCGCGTGTTGCCGATCCGCGCGGCCGTTCGTTTGCGCTGATGGTCGAGTACAGGTTCGACTGATTCCTGCCTCCATCGGAGCGTCTGGAAGTTCGGGCCGTCGCCGGCATGTCGGCGGCGGCCCGTCTGCATGCGGGCCGCGCCGTCCGAGATCCTGCGAGAGCCAAGTCACGCCATGAAGCATGTCCTCGCCTGCCTGTTCCTGCTGGCGCCCCTCGCCCATGCCGCACCCGGCGACGCAGCGATCGATGCCGCGGTAGAGCAGACGTTCGAGCGCTACCAACTGCCCGGACTCGCGGTCGGTGTCATCCGTGGCGGCGAGGTCGTCTATACGCGCACGCTGGGCAAGTTGCGCGTAGATGGTGGCGAGGAGGTCGACAACGACACGCTGTTCAAGATCGCCTCCAACAGCAAGGCGATGACCGCAGGCGTGCTGGCGCGCCTGGTCGATGCCGGCAAGTTGAAGTGGGACGATCCGGTCACGAAGTACCTGCCGCAGTTCCGCATGCACGATCCGTGGGTCACGCAGCAGATGCAGGTGCGCGACCTGCTGATCCACAACAGCGGGCTGGGTCTGGGCGCGGGCGATCTGATGCTGTGGCCGGAACCGAACCGTTTCACGCGCGCCGACATCATCGCGGGTCTGCAGCACCTCAAGCCGACGCATAGTTTTCGTTCCACCTATGCCTACGACAACCTGCTGTATGTCGTGGCCGGTGAAGTCGCAGCCGCGGCCGGCGGCGCCTCCTATGAGGAACTGGTGGAGCGCGAGCTGTTCCAGCCGCTCGGTCTGTCGCGTTGCCAGGTCGGCGAATGGAATCGCGAGCAGGTCGGCAACGTGGCGCAGCCGCACATGCAGACGCCGCAGGGCAACCGCGTCATCCGCGAGGATGGCGATGTCATTCCCGATGCCACCTCGATGGCGGCCGGCGGCATCCGCTGCAGCCTCGATGACATGCTGGCCTGGATGCGCATGTGGCTGTCGCCAGACGCGCAGCCCGCGTGGTTGTCGCCGGCGCAGCGCAAGACGGTGTGGACGGCGCACATGCCGATGCCGGTCAGCACGCGCATGCGTGCGTGGGACAACAGTCACTTCTCCGCGTACGGCTATGGCTGGCGGCTGTCGGATGTCGATGGCGTCTGGAAGGTCGCGCATACCGGCACGCTCGCGGGCATGTATTCGTCGGTGATCCTGTTGCCCGACCAGCGTGCCGGCATCGTCATCCTAATCAACGGCGATGGCGAAGCGGCGCGCACGGTGCTGGGACAGGTGCTGACCAAACAGTTCACCGCTCCTTCGTCATCGCCGACAGTGGCGCACTATGTCGGGTTGCTGGAGCAGGAACGTACCGGCGAGCGGACCGCAAAGCCCAAGCCCGACACGCGCCATCGCACCGTCGGCGGCGTACGATCGCTTGCGGCATGGGCCGGGCACTACCGCGATCCGTGGTTCGGCGAGATCTCGCTGTGCCCGGCGGGCGACCGCATGCGCTTCGTTGCCGCGCGTTCCCCGATGCTGGCGGGCACAGTCATGCGCGTCGACGAGCGCTGGCTGGTGGATTGGGACGACGACAGTGTCGATGCCGAACCGTGGCTGCATTTCACGGCAGCGCAGGCCGGCGGCGACGCGCGGCTTACACTGTCGCATGTCGATCCGGACGCGGATTTCAGCTACGACTATGCCGATCTCGATTTCCACCGTACGCAGGATTGCCGCTGACATGCGTGGCGCCTGGCTGTTGCTGGCGTGTGCGCTGCCCTGGCTGGGCGCCTGCGCCTCGCCGCCGGGCGTGCAGGTGTCGCCTGCGCAGGAGGCAGCGCAGGTGGACTTGGTCGATGCCGCCAATGTCGTATCTGGATTGCGCACGGAGATCCGCTACGCCGGCGACAACAACTTCATCGGCGCGCCCGTGACCGGCTACGAAGCGCCGAAATGCCTGCTGCTGGCGCCGGTGGCGCTGGCGCTGGCGCGCGTGCAGCAGGATGTCCAGCGCGAAGGGCTGTCGCTGAAGGTGTTCGATTGCTACCGGCCGGTACGTTCAGTGCAGCACTTCGTGCGGTGGGCACGTGATCCGGCCGATCAGCGCACGAAGGCGGCCTACTACCCGAATCTGGAGAAGGCCAGCCTGCTGGACGGCTACATCGCCGAGACGTCCGGCCACAGCCGCGGTGCGACGCTCGACCTGACGCTGGTCCGCTGCGAACGCGATGCCTGTGAGGAACTCGACATGGGCACGCCGTTCGATTTCTTCGATCCGCGCGCCAACACCGCCCATCCGTCCATCACCGAGGAGCAGCGTCGCCATCGCGAACAACTGGTGCAGGCGATGGCGCGGCATGGTTTCCAGAACTACGCAATGGAATGGTGGCACTTCACCTTCCGTCCCGAACCCACCCCACGAACCGCCTACGACGTTCCGATCCAATGAGTGCTTCCTCTTCCTCCACCTCGCCGCGAACCACCGATGTCGCGGTGATCGGCAGCGGCATCGTCGGCCTGTCGACGGCGCATCACCTGATGGATCGCGGCCTGTCCTGCACGCTGATCGATGCCAAAGGCCCCGCGGGCGAAACGTCGTTCGGCAATGCCGGTTCCATCTCGGTCGGCAACGTGATGCCGCAGTCCACGCCGGGCATCGTGACCAAGGCATTGCGCATGCTCACCAACCCCTTGGCGCCGCTGAAGCTGGATTGGGCCGTGAGTCCGTCCTATGCGCACTGGCTGCTGCAGTTCCTCAGCCAGGGCCGGATGCAGCACGTGCTGCCAATCATCGATGCGTTGAATGCCATCAACACCGCGTCGCGCTGCGCGTGGATCGAGCTTGGCGACCGCATCCAGGCCAGCGAGCTGATCGCCCATACCGGCTACCTGCACGTCTACAGCGAAGAGGCGACGTTCGCGAAGGGCGAGTGGGAGCGGGGGTTGATGCGCGAGCGCGGCGTCGCGTTCGATGTGCTGGATGCCGCCCAGTTGCGCGATCTCGAACCCGGTATCGGTAATGGATTCCAGCGTGCGGTGTTCCAGCGCGAGTCGCTGGCGATGCGCGATCCCGGTGCATTCTGCCGACGCCTGTCCGATGATCTTGGCGCACGTGGCGCGGCATCGTTGATCGCCAGCGCATCGGCGATCGTTCGCGAAGGCGGCGGATACCGGATCGATACCGACCAGGGGCCGGTGCACGCAGGTCGCGTGGTCGTGGCGGCGGGCGCGTGGAGCAATGCGCTGCTGCGGCCCTTCGGCCTGAAGATCCCGGTGATCCCGGCGCGCGGCTATCACCTGATGTATCCGCAGGCGCAGGCCGTGGTGCAACGTCCCACGCTGTGGGCAGAGCGCTACATGGTCGTGTCGCCGATGCAGTCGGGCATCCGCATGACCAGCATCAAGGAACTGACCGCACTCGGCCGTGATCCGAACTACGCGCTGATCCACCGGCTCGATCCGGAAGCCCGCAAGCTGTTTCCCGGTATCACCGGTGAACCGGTGTCGGAATGGGCGGGCAACCGTCCGTGCACGCCGGACTCATTGCCGATCATCGATCGCGTGCCGGGCGAGGAGATTTTCGTCGCCACCGGCCACGGACATCTGGGCCTGACGCAGGGGCCGGTGACAGGTCGTCTGGTCGATCAGCTGATGGCGGGCCAAGCAACGGATATTCCGCTGGCGCCCTACGGACTGGCGCGGTTCGGCTGAATCTCGTTTCGATGGTTGTGGGAGCGACGTAAGTCGCGATCGCACGCGTGGGTGGTCAGTGCAGGCTCAATCGAGACGAAAGGTCCATGCGATATGGAAGCCGTCTCCGAGTTGCTCGACGAAAGCCAGGAATCTGGACATCTTCCAATCTGCGTTCGCGACTTACGTCGCTCCCACATGACGGCTGGGCGACTACGTGCCGCCGGGGAATCCCGCCTGGCGCCAGACCTCGAACACCACCACGGCCACCGTGTTGGACAGGTTGAGGCTGCGGTTGTTCGGACGCATCGGCAGGCGAAGGCGCTGTTCCGCGGGTAGGCCATCCAGCACGTCCTGCGGCAGGCCGCGCGTCTCGGGGCCGAACAGGAAGGCGTCGCCGGGCTGGTAGACAGGCTGGTCGTAACGCACGGTGCCGCGCGTGCTCAGTGCGAACAGGCGGGCAGGACGAAGCTGTTGCAGCGCCGCTTCGAGCGATGCGTGGACCTGCAGCGTGGCGTATTCGTGGTAATCCAGGCCGGCGCGCTTGAGCTGCTTGTCTTCCAATGCGAACCCGAGCGGTTCGATCAGGTGCAGCCGCGCGCCGGTGTTCGCGCAGAGGCGGATGGCATTGCCGGTATTCGGTGGAATTTCCGGCTGGTACAGCAGGACGTCGATGTCCAGGGTGTCGGTCATGGCGCGCATTCTACGCGGCGCTGCATGACCTCACGGGCGGGTATTGCGGTGGAACTCCGGCCGCCGCCGGCTTGCGTGATGACGCAGGTGGAACGTGTATTGCCTGCGTATCAGCGCGAAGCCAGCTGGCCGGCCATCACTGCGATCTGCTGCATGTCTTCGGCCGACGGACGCACGGTGACCACCGGCATGTCGACCACGCGCACTGCCTGCTGGGCGACGAACTGGGCCAGGTCTTCGGCGGCCGGCTTCACGGTGATCGTGGCCAGGTCGACGATCTTGGCGTCCTTGTAGATGTTGTAGTGGGTCAGGTCTGCGGCATCCGGCGTCACCGTCACGGTCGGCATGTCGATGATGCGAGCGGTCGGGGCGGCGGCGTTGTTGTCGGCGTGGGTGGCGGAGACGACCATGGCACCGGCGCACAGGGCAAACACGGCGGCGGCGGTCAGGGGGAGAAGGTTCTTGGCGTTCATTGTCATGCCTCTGTAGTGATGTTGTTTGGTGGTGTGGTAGTAAGGTAGTACACCTAGACAGAGCGGTCAAGCGAAACCTTTAGTTTCGTCGAGTCTATTCAGGCTTCAGTCAGGTTTGGTCCGGGCGACGCTGTTCTTGTTAGAGGTGACGCAGAAACCGTGCCAAACGCAAGTTATTGATCCAGAAGAACTAAAGTGTGTGTCCGAGCTGTCCGGTGTCCGAGATGCGTGTCCGCCCCGGTGTCCGTTCTGCACAGTGCAAGACGCGGTGGGAGGCGAGGTGTGACTGCGAACACGCCGCTTCGTCCCGTGTCCGGTCACTCCGGCACGTAACGGTTTGGATGCAGTTCAACTTGGAACCGTTGCGGTCCCTGCCGGCTTGCGCAGCCGGCATTCAGTTTCACCAGGGCAGCGGCTCGCCCTGCCAGTCGAGGAAGCGTCCGCTGTCCTCCGGAGTGAGATGGTCGATCACGTGCAGCAGCCCGCTGGCCGATTCCGCCGCGGACAGGGCCGCGTTGTCGCCGCCCATATCGGTGCGCACCCATCCGGGATGCAGGGCAACGACTTTGATGCCGCGCGGTGCCAATGCCTGCGATAGCAGGGAAGTGGCCATGTTCTGCGCGGCCTTGCCGATGGCATAGCTGGGCGTGCGGAACTCCTGCCGCAGCGCGATCGAGCCGATCTCGGAAGAGATGTTCGCCACCACCGCCCCCTCGGCCAACTGCGGCGCGAGCGCCTGCGTCAGCAGGAATGGACCGGAGGCATGAGTGTGGAAACTCGCGTCCAGATCTTCGGCGGCCACCTGGCCGAAGCGCTCGCCGCCGCGGAGCACGCCGGCATTGTTGATCAGCAGGTGCAGGGGCGCTTCGTCGGTGACCAGCGGCAGCTCGCGCAGCAGGGCGTCGCGGCTGCGGGCGTCGGCGACATCCAGGGGCAGCACGTGCAGGCGACCGGGGTGCTCCCCGGCCAGGCGGTTCAACGCCGTCGCCTTGCCGGGATGACGGCAGGTTGCGATCACATGCCGCTGGCGGGCCAGGAGCTGGGAAGCGAGTTCCAGGCCCAGGCCGCGGTTGGCGCCGGTCACCAGGCAGTGCTTGCGGTCCATGTCACCTCCACGGCAGCGGGGCGGGCCATGCCCTGGCGCGATCTGTGCCGTTGGTCATGGCTTGTGGCCTAGTGTAATGACCGTGGGTGGCGGCTAGCATCGGGGGTTCTGCTGGTCCATTCAGTATTCAAAGGAGTGCCCGATGTCCGTTTCCCGCCGGCCCCGTGCCGCCCTGCTTGCCGTCGCCCTGTCTGCCGCCCTCGGTGGCCTGGCGTACGCACCGGCTCCCACGTATGCGAAGCCGGCCGCCGGCGCGGACATCGTGATCCCCTATGAGGAGTTCACCCTGCCCAACGGCCTGCGGGTGATCGTGCATACCGACCGCAAGGCGCCGATCGTGGCGGTCAACATCTGGTACCACGTGGGCAGCAAGAACGAGGCGCCGGGCCGCACCGGCTTCGCGCACCTGTTCGAACACCTGATGTTCCAGGGCAGCGAGAACCACGACGGCGAGTTCTTCACCCCGTTTGAGCTGGTGGGCGCCACCGACCAGAACGGCACCACCAACCAGGATCGCACCAACTACTTCCAGAACGTGCCGACCACCGCGCTCGACATGGCGCTGTGGATGGAATCCGACCGCATGGGCCACCTGCTCGGCGCGATCGACCAGAAGGCGCTCGACGAACAGCGCGGCGTGGTGCAGAACGAGAAGCGCCAGGGCGAGAACCAGCCCTACGGCCGTCGCATCAGCGCGCGCATGTTCGAAGCGCTATATCCGGCCGGGCATCCCTACAGCTGGCAGACCATCGGTTCGATGGCCGATCTCGACGCCGCCACGCTGGATGACGTGAAAACCTGGTTCCGCAGCTGGTACGGCCCCAACAACGCCGTGCTGGTGCTGGCCGGCGACATCGACGTCGCCACCGCCAAGGAGAAGGTGACCCGCTACTTCGGTGATATCCCGGCCAGCGCCACGCTGACCGACATGAAGACCAACATCCCCACGCATGCCAAGGACACCCGCGAGACCATCCCCGACCGCGTGCCGCAGGTGCGCGTCTACCGCGCCTGGCCGGTCGCCGAGATGGGCACGAAGGACGCGACGCTGCTCGACCTGTTCGCGCAGGTGCTGGGCGGCAGCGCGGCCTCGCGCTTCGACACCCGGCTGGTGCACGGCGACAAGATCGCCGACCAGGCGACCGCCTACCAGTGGAGCAGTGAGATCAGCGGCACCTTCTTCCTGATGTCCACGGTCAAGGAAGGCGTCGATCCGGCCAAGGTCGAGGCGGCGCTGGACGAGGAAATGAAGCGCCTGATCACCCAGGGTCCGACCGCCGAGGAGCTGGAGCGCGCGCGCGTCTCGGGCGTGGCCGGCTTCGTGCGCGGCATCGAGCGCATCGGCGGCTTCGGCGGCAAGTCCGACGTGCTGGCCTCGTGCGCCGTCTACCAGACCAAGCCCGACTGCTACAAGGACGACCTGGCTATCTACGCCAACGCCACGCCGGCCGAGGTGCAGGCCGCGGCCAAGAAGTGGTTGAGCGGCGGCTCCCACACCATCCTCGTGCAGCCCAGCGAGACCCCGGCCTCGGCCCTGCCGGAAACCGTGTTCGCGGCACCCGCCACCACGCCGGCCGCCACGCCGAAGGTCGATCCGAAGTTCAAGACCGTCGCCAGCATCGTCGACCGCAAGGCCGGCGTGCCGAAAACCGCCACGTTCCCCGACCTGAAGTTCCCGGCCGTGCATCGCGCCACGCTGTCCAACGGCATGCAGGTGACGCTGGCCGAGCGCCATGAAACGCCGGTCGTGCAGATCAACGTGGAATTCCCGGGCGGCTACGCGGCCGATGTCGGCAAGAAGCTCGGCACCGCCAGCTTTGCGCTGCAGATGATGGACGAAGGCGCCGGCCAGTACGGTGCCCTCGACTTTGCCGCCCGCAAGGAGGCGCTCGGTGCGGAGCTGGAAACCGGCGCCGGCCTGGATTCGGCCTCGGTCGGGCTGTCGGCGTTGACCGACAAGCTGGCGCCGTCGCTGGACCTGCTGGCCGACGTGCTGCGTCGTCCGACTTTCGCCCAGGCGGAAGTCGAGCGCGTACGCGCCACCTGGATCGCCGGCATCAAGCAGGAGAAGGCGCGCCCGCAGACCGCCGCGCTGCGCACGCTGCCGCCGCTGCTGTACGGCGCCGGCCACCCGTACGCCATCCCGTTCACCGGCTCGGGCACCGAGGCCTCGATCGCGTCGCTGACCCGCGACGACCTGGTCGCGTTCCACCGCGACTGGCTGCAGCCGTCGCAGGCGCGCATCACCATCGTCGGCGACACCACGCTGGCCGAGATCGTGCCCCTGCTGGAAGCCCGCCTGGGCGACTGGAAGGCCGCGCCGAACGCACCGACGCTGGCCGCCGTGCCGAAGGTCGCCAACGCCGCCAAGCCGCGCGTGTTCCTGATCGACCAGCCGGGCGCCATCCAGTCGAACGTCTATGCCGCACAGCTGGTGCCGCCTACCGGTGACGCCGGCACCATCGATTTCGACTTCGCCAATGGCGTGCTGGGCGGACAGTTCAGCTCGCGCCTCAACATGAACCTGCGCGAAGACAAGCACTGGGCATACGGGTCGTACAGCGGTGCCCGCAACACGCTGGGCCAGCGCCCGTGGTGGGCCAGCGCCGCCGTGCAGAGCGACCGCACGGCCGACTCGATGAAGGAACTGCAGAAGGAGATCAGCCAGTTCGCGACTGGCCAGGCGCCCGCCAAGCCGGAAGAGATCACCAAGATCCGCGCAGCCAACACGCTGGAACTGCCGGGCGCCTACGAAACCGCGTCCGCCGTGCTGGGCCAGATCGCCTCCAACCAGCGCTACGGCCGTCCGGACGACTACATCGTCCAGTACAAGGCGCGTAACGAAGCCATCGGCGCCGCCGACGTCGCCAAGGCGGCGGCCACCCTGTCGCCGTCCTCGCTGACCTGGGTGGTCGTGGGCGACCTGTCCAAGGTGGGCGAGTCGGTCCGCGCGCTGCAGCTGGGCGAAGCGGTCGAACTGGATGCCGACGGCAAACCGAAGAAGTAAGCGTCTCCGCGTCGCCGCCCCTCCCCGAGGGGCGGCACGTGGCCCGGCGCGATTCATCCGGCGTCGGCCAGAATGGCCCCGACTCACATTCCAAGGTGACCCCATGCGTCTCGTCCTGCTTGCCGCTGCCTCTACCGTGCTGCTGTCCGCCTGCACCTGGGTGCCCCTGGCCCCGAATGCCAAGAGCGTGCGCGTTGTGGCGGCCGGTGCCCTGCCTGCCGGCTGCGAGAAGCGCGGCGAGGTCACGGTCTCGGTCAAGGACAGCGTGGCGTTCTACGAGCGCAACACCCTGCGCGTGCGGGACGAGTTGGAAACCCTCGCCCGCAACGAGGCGCCCGGCCTGCAGGCCGACACTCTCCAGCCGCTGGGCGATCCGGCCAACGGCGAGCAGCGGTTCGCGGCCTATCGCTGCGGCTCATGAAATGTGAACTGAGTCACATTTAAGGCGGGGCGCAGCCGGTCCGGCGCCCTCGTAAAGATGCGGTGAAGGCGGGAAGCCGTTACCCTTGTCGGCCCCTTCGCCTGAGCCTTGGCGCTAACCTCGATGCTCTTCAAGAATGTCTCCATCGCGGGACTGGCGCATATCGATGCGCCGCACACGCTGACGTCCGCCGAAATCAACGCCCGTCTGCAGCCCACGCTCGACCGCCTGGGCATCAAGACCGACGTGCTGAACGACGTGGCCGGTGTGCATGCCCGCCGCCTGTGGGACGCCGACGTGCAGGCCTCCGACGCCGCCACCCTGGCGGCCAGGAAGGCGCTTGAGGATGCCGGCATCGGCGCCGACAAGGTCGGCCTGGTGGTCAACACCTCGGTCAGCCGCGACTACCTGGAGCCGTCCACGGCCAGCATCGTCTGCGGCAACCTGGGCGTGGGCGACCACTGCCAGACCTTCGATGTCGCCAACGCCTGCCTGGCCTTCATCAACGGCATGGACATCGCCGCCCGCATGCTGGAGCGCGACGAGATCGATTACGCGCTGGTCGTCGACGGCGAAACCGCCAACCTGGTCTATGAAAAGACCATCGAGCGCCTCAACGCGCCCGACGTCACCGAGCAGCAGTTCCGCGACGAACTGGCTGCCCTGACCCTGGGCTGCGGCGCCGTGGCGATGGTGCTGACGCGTCGCGCGCTGGCGCCGGAAGCGCCGCGCTACAAGGGTGGCGTGACCCGTTCGGCGACCGAGTGGAACAAGCTCTGCCGCGGCAACCTGGACCGCATGGTCACCGACACCCGCATGCTGCTGATCGAGGGCATGAAGCTGGCCAACAAGACCTTCGCCGCCGCCAAGGTCGCGCTGGGCTGGGCGGTGGACGAACTGGACCAGTTCGTCATCCACCAGGTCAGCCGCCCGCACACGCAGGCGTTCGTGAAGTCCTTCGGCATCGACCCGAAGAAGGTCATGACCATCTTCACCGAGCACGGCAACATCGGACCGGCCAGCGTGCCGATCGTGCTGAGCAAGCTGAAGGAACTGGGCAAGCTGAAGAAGGGCGACCGCATCGCCCTGCTCGGCATCGGCTCGGGACTGAACTGCACGATGGCCGAGGTGGAGTGGTAACCCCACCCGGCATTCGCATACCAGGGGCCGGTTCGCCGGCCCTTTTCTTTGACGGCGGCGACGCGCGATGAACCTTCCCGGCTATCCCTCCCATCCGAAGCGCTTCGAGGTCCGCCCGGGCCTGTCGATGAACTATCTCGACGAAGGCCCGCGCGATGGCGAGGTCGTCGTGATGCTGCACGGCAATCCGTCGTGGAGCTACTACTGGCGCACGCTGGTGGCGGGCCTGTCCGACAAGTACCGCTGCATCGTGCCCGACCACATCGGCATGGGCCTGTCCGACAAGCCGGACGACAGCCGCTATGAGTACACGCTGCAATCGCGCGTGGACGACGTCGCCGCGCTGCTCACGCACCTCGGCATCACTGGCCCGGTCACGCTGGCGGTGCACGACTGGGGTGGCATGATCGGTTTCGGCTGGGCGCTGTCGCACGCCACGCAGGTGAAGCGGCTGGTGGTCACCAACACCGCCGCGTTCCCGATGCCGGCCGCGAAGAAGATGCCGTGGCAGATCGGGCTGGGTCGCGACTGGACGATCGGCGAGTGGATCATCCGCGGCTTCAACGCGTTCTCCGCGGGTGCCTCGTGGATCGGCGTGGAGCGCCGCATGCCGGCCGATGTGCGCCGCGCCTACGTGTCGCCGTACGACACCTGGGCGAACCGCATCTCGACGATCCGCTTCATGCAGGACATCCCGCTGGGACCGCAGGACAAGGCGTGGTCGCTGCTCGACGCCGCCGGCAAGGCGCTGCCGTCGTTCGCCGATCGGCCCGCGTTTTTGGGCTGGGGCCTGAAGGACTTCGTGTTCGACAGGCATTTCCTCGACGGCTTCCGCGCCGCGCTACCGAATGCCGAAGTGCACGCATACGAAGACGCCGGCCACTACGTGCTGGAAGACAAGCACGAGATCCTGGTGCCGCTGATCCGCGACTTCCTGGATCGTCACCCGCTGGCCTGAACCCTTCTCCCCTTGCGGGAGAAGGTGGCGCGCAGCGCCGGATGAGGGGACGCGAGCGTAGCGAGCATGCTCGGACGTTCGCCCAGCATGGCAACGGCAAGAGCGCCCCTCATCCGCCTTCGGCACCTTCTCCCGCAAGGGGAGAAGGGAAAAGCGGCGGTCGGGCCTGGCTTTCAACAGCCGAATGGCTGGTCAGGCCCTGCTACAGGCAAATCAGAATTCGGGCAGCGGATTCTTGTCCGCGTCCACCACGCCCACCCAGTCCGCTTCCACCAGCAACGGCAAGCCATGCGCCAGCCGCGCCTTGTCGCACTGCGCGCTGCGTTCGCCGAACTCCAGCGACGCCGGCACCAGCGCGCACACCGACGGGCGCCGGTCGTGGATCGTGCAGCGGCTGTAGCGGCCGATGTCGGCATCCAGCGCCACGCACCACGGGCTCTTCTGCGAGGTGCCGCGCATCACGCGCTCGTGCACGCGCAGCGGCTCGGTCAGTTCGATCGGCACCACGCCGCCCTGGTCGGGATCCGCCTCGCTCCAGTGGAAGCTGACGCGGAAGTGGGCGCAGCAGGCGCCGCAGGTCAGGCAGGGATGCATCGGAGGTCGGCTGGCGGCGGTGCGCGGGCGGGACGCGCATTCTGCCAACGCCGCGGGCTGACGCAAGTACCGTCCAGCGGCGACAATGGCCGCATGACCGAACCGTGCAACATCGCCGCCAGCCTGCCCCGGCTGGCCCGCGAGCGGCCCGACCAGGTGGCGATGCGCTGCCCCGACGGCGCAGGCCGCTACACCCGCGACCTCACCTACGCGCAGCTGGATGCGCGCAGCGACGCCATCGCCGCCGGCCTGGCCACCTACGGCATCGGCCGCGGCACGCGCACGGTGGTGATGGTGCGGCCCACGCCGGAGTTCTTCCTGCTGATGTTCGCGCTGTTCAAGGCCGGCGCCGTGCCGGTACTGGTGGACCCGGGCATCGACCGTCGCGCGCTGAAGCAATGCCTGGACGAAGCCGAGCCGGATGCCTTCATCGGTATCCCGCTGGCGCAGGTCGCGCGCTGCGTGCTCGGCTGGGCGAAGTCGGCGAAGAAGATCGTGACCGTCGGCACGCGCTGGGTCTGGGGCGGCACCACGCTGGCGAAGATCGAGGCGCGCGGCACCGGCGCCGGTCCGCAACTCGCCGCCACTGCACCGGACGACATCGCCGGCATCCTGTTCACCAGCGGCTCCACCGGCGTGCCGAAGGGCGTGGTGTATCGCCATCGTCACTTCGTCGCGCAGATCGAGTTGCTGCGCAGCGCGTTCGGCATGCAACCCGGCGGCGTCGACCTGCCCACGTTCCCGCCGTTCGCGCTGTTCGATCCGGCCCTCGGGCTGACCTCGGTGATCCCCGACATGGATCCCACCCGCCCGGCCAGCGCCGATCCGGAGAAGCTGCACGCCGCCATCGCGCGCTTCGGCGTCACCCAGCTGTTCGGTTCGCCGGCGCTGATGAAGGTGCTCGCGGACCACGGCCAGCCGCTGCCGACCGTGCAGCGCGTGACCTCGGCCGGCGCACCGGTGCCGCCGGATGTCGTCGCGAAGATCCGCACGCTGCTGCCCGAGACCGGGCAGTTCTGGACGCCGTACGGCGCCACCGAATGCCTGCCGGTCGCCGTGATCGAAGGGCGTGAGCTGGAAGCCACCCGCGCCGAGACGGAAGCCGGCGCCGGTACTTGCGTCGGTCGGGCCGTGCCGCCGAACGAGGTCCGCATCATCCGCATCACCGATGCGCCGATCGAACGCTGGGCCGACGTCGAAGTGCTGCCCGACGGCGAGGTCGGCGAGATCACCGTCGCCGGCCCGACCGCCACCGACACCTACTTCCGCCGCGATGCCGCCACCCGCATCGCCAAGATCCGCGAGACGCAGGCCGACGGCAGCGAGCGCATCGTGCACCGCATGGGCGATGTGGGCTGGTTCGATGGCGAAAGCCGGTTGTGGTTCTGCGGCCGCAAGACGCAGCGCGTGGAAACCGCCGACGGCCCGCTCTATACCGAGCAGGTCGAGCCGGTTTTCAACACGCATCCGCAGGTGCGACGCACCGCGTTGGTCGGCATCGGCGACGCCGGCCAGCAACGTCCCGTGCTCTGCTACGAACTGCACCCCGGCGTCAGCGCCGAGCCGGCGCGCATCGAAACCGAACTGCGCGCCATCGCGGCGCGCCATCCGCACACCGCACGCATCACCGCCTACCTGCCGCATCCGGGCTTCCCGGTCGACATCCGCCATAACGCCAAGATCGGCCGCGAGAAGCTGGCCGCCTGGGCGACAACCCAGCTGGAGCAACCCGCATGAAGATCCTCGTCACCGGCGGCGGTGGTTTCCTCGGCCAGGCGCTGTGCCGCGGCCTGGTTGAGCGCGGGCACGAGGTCATCAGCTTCAACCGCGGCAATTACCCGGTGCTGCGCGAGCTGGGCGTGGGCCAGGTGCAAGGCGACCTGGCCGACGGTCACGCGGTGATGCATGCCGCGCAGGGCGTCGATGCGATCTTCCACAACGCCGCCAAGGCCGGTGCGTGGGGCAGCTACAAGAGCTATCACGACGCCAACGTGGTCGGCACGCAGAACGTGCTGGACGCCTGCCGCACGCACGGCATCGGTCGTCTCGTCTACACCTCCACGCCCAGCGTGACCCATCGCGCCACGCATCCCGTCGAAGGCGGCAGCGCGGCCGACGTGCCGTATGGCGAAGGCTTCAAGGCGCCGTACGCCACCACCAAGATGATCGCGGAGAAGGCCGTGCTGGCGGCCAACGATGCGTCGCTGGCCACGGTGGCGCTGCGCCCGCGCCTGATCTGGGGCCCGGGCGATCACCAGATCCTGCCGCGGCTGGTGTCGCGCGCGCGCACCGGCCGCCTGCGCATCGTCGGCAGCGGCGAGAACCACGTCGACACCACCTACATCGACAACGCCGCGCAGGCGCACTTCGATGCCTTCGACCATCTCGCGCCGGGCGCCGCCTGTGCGGGCAAGGCCTACTTCATCTCCAACGGCGAGCCGTGGCCGATGCGCAAGCTGCTCAACGCGCTGCTGGAAACCGCAGGCGCACCGCGCGCGGACAAGCAGTTGTCGTTCAACGCCGCCTACCGCATCGGCGCCGTCTGCGAGACCCTGTGGACCGTGCTGCCGCTGAAGGGCGAACCGCCGATGACGCGCTTCCTGGCCGAGCAGCTCAGCACCGCGCACTGGTACGACATGGCGCCGGCGCGCCGCGATTTCGGCTACGTGCCGCGCGTATCGATGGACGAAGGGTTCGAGCGCCTGCGCGCCTGGTTGCAGCAGCATCCGGTCTGATCCGCCTTCACGCGTGGATCACGACGCTTAAGCGCATCCATATCGCGCCGCGCGACACTCACGCGGCGATGACTCCCGGCATTCCAGCATGGCCCACGCCACTTCCGGCTGTACCACTGGCCAGATGCCAAAAGGAGTTTCCATGCTGCGCTACGCCGTCATTTTCTTCGTCATCGCGCTCATCGCCGCCGTGCTGGGTTTCAGCGGCATCGCCGGCGCCGCCACCAACATCGCGTGGGTGCTGTTCGTCGTCTTCGTGATCCTGGCGATCATCTCGCTGCTCCGCGGCAAACGCGTCTGACGCATACCGTCTCTCTCCGCCGGGACGGCAGGATGCTGTCGAGCCCGCCCCGAGCCTGCACGATGCAGGCAGACGGGCGGGCGGGGCGTTGAAGCTTTACCGCTAGAATGGCGGCATGGACCTGTCTCCGTTCGATGCCCTCAAGCCGCTCGCCGGCCGCGCGCTGGAAGTCGCGCTCAACCAGGCGCTCGCGCTTGATCCCGATACCTCCGCGGCGCTGTTGCCGCTCGAAGGCCGTCGCATCCAGCTGAAGGTCGATGCCCCGCCGCTGGCGATGGACATCATGGTCGGCGGTGGCCGCCTGCAGGTCGGCCCCGCGAGTGAAGTGCTGGAAGCCGACCTGGCCGTGCGCAGCACGCTCGGCGGCCTGCTGGGCCAACTGCCTTTCTTCCGTCGCGACCACGCCACGCCCGTCGGCAAGGTCAAGGTATCCGGCGACGCCGATCTCGCGCGCCGCCTGCAGACGCTCGCCACCCGCTTCGATCCCGACTGGTCGCTGCCGTTCACCCGCGTGTTCGGCGACGTGATCGGCGTGCAGGTCGCCAACGCGGTGCGCGGCGGTCTGCAGCAGGCGCGTGTCGCCGCCGGCAACCTGGCGGAAAGTGCCGCCGACTACGTCACCGAGGAATCGCGCGACGTCGTCGGCCGCGAGGAACTCAACGCCTTCCATGACGACATCGATGCGATCCGCGACGATGTCGAACGCATGGCGGTGCGCGTCGGCCGCCTGGTGGCACGCGTGGAGCACCGCGCATGAAGCCGGTATTGCGGGCCAGCCGCATTGGCCGGGTATTGCTCCGTTACCGTCTCGATGACCTGCTCGACGGCACGCCGGTCGAACGCTGGCTGCGCCTCGGCCGTCCGTTCGTGCCGCGCGCCTCCGCCGAGATCGCCGCGCAGCCGCGCGGTGCGCGCTTGCGCCTGGCGCTGCAGGAACTGGGTCCGATCTTCGTCAAGTTCGGGCAGATCCTGTCCACGCGGCGCGACCTGATTCCGCCGGACATCGCCGAAGAACTGACGCTGCTGCAGGACCGTGTCGCCCCGTTCGACGGTGACCGTGCACGCGCGCTGGTCGAAGAAGAACTCGGCCGTCCCATCCACGAAGCGTTCGAACACTTCGACACCACGCCGCTCGCGTCCGCGTCCATCGCACAGGTGCATGCGGCCACGCTGCCCGGCGGGCGCGAGGTGGTGGTCAAGGTGCTGCGCCCGGACATCCGCAAGCAGATCGCCGGCGACATCGCGCTGCTGGAAAGCGTCGCCGCCATCGTCGAGCGCGCGCATCCGAATGCCGACAAGATCCGTCCGCGCGAAGTCGTGGCCGAGATCGAGAACACGCTGGCCGCCGAACTCGACCTGCAGCGCGAGGCCGGCAACGCCAGCCTGCTGCGGCGCAACTGGGCCGATTCGCCCGACCTGTACGTGCCCGAGGTGATCTGGTCGCACACCGCCGAACGCGCGATGACGATGGAGCGCGTGCGCGGTATCCCGTCCGACGACATCGCCGCGCTCGACGCCGCCGGCATCGACCGCAAGGCGCTCGCGGCGAAGGGCGTGCGCGTGTTCTACCAGCAGGTGTTCCGCGACAACTTCTTCCACGCCGATGCGCACGCCGGCAACATCTGGGTCGATCCGGAACGCAAGACCGATCCGCGCTTCATCGCGCTGGACTTCGGCATCATGGGCCAGCTCTCGCGCGACGATCAGTACTGGCTCGCCGAGAACTTCATGGCGATCTTCAACCGCGACTACCGCCGCATCGCCGAGCTGCACGTGCAGGCCGGCTGGATGCCGTCGCACATCCGCATCGACGAACTGGAAGCGGCCGCGCGCGCGGTCTGCGAGCCGTACTTCACCCGTCCGCTCAGCGAGATCTCGCTGGCCGAAGTGCTCGCCAAGCTGTTCCGCACCGCGCAGCGTTACGAACTGACGTTGCAGCCGCAGCTGATCCTGCTGCAGAAGACGCTGCTCAACATCGAAGGCGTCGGCCGCCAGCTCGATCCGCAGATCGACATCTGGGCGGTGGCACGGCCGGTGCTGGAACGCATCCTGCTGGAGCGCTACAGCCCACAGCGCGCCGCGCAGGAGTTCCGCAAGCGCCTGCCGGAAATCATGACCCACGCGCCGGATATGCCGCGGCTGGTCCACGCATGGCTCAGCCAGCAGGTCGACGGCAAGCACGAGCTGGCGATGCGATCAAAGGATCTCGCCGATCTCGCGCTGACGATGAAGGGCATGCAGCGCCGCGTGGTCGCCGCCATCCTTGGCGTGGGCCTGCTGATCGTCGCGTCGGTGCTGTATGCGCTGGAAGCGGGTGGACCCAGCCTGTTCGATATTCCCGCTGCGGCCTGGATTGCCGGCATCGGTGGTCTGTGGGCGCTCCTCGCGGCGTGGCCGCGGCGCTGACGATGCATCGCGCGCTCAGGCGCGCCTGCGTCCCCACGCCAACCACCACCCCAGCCACACCTGCAACGGCAGCGTCAGCAGGCAGGCCAGGCTGAACCAGCGCGGGAAGGCGTCCCACGCCACCACGGTCACGTAGATATCCAGCCCCAGATAGATCGCGAAGATCGCCCACGCGTGCGCGGTCTTCGCCACGGCTACGATGCCGACCATCAGTACGCTGCCCACCAGTCCGGCCAGGAATACCCACAGCAGGTCGTAGCCCAGTCGCGCGTCGCCGCCGGGCGGCAGGTCCATCAACGCGGCCAGTTCGCTGCCGGCCAGGTTCACCAGCGGGATCGCGATGATCGCCAGCACCAGCGCGATCACGCTGCGCAACACGATCGTCAGCCGCGACGGCATCGTCATGGCCGGGTCGGCGGCGCTGTCATGCAGCGCGGCAGCGGCAACGGGCCATACACCTTGGTGGTGCCGGCGAAGCCGCCCTGTTCGACCACGTACACCGCGCGTGCCGGCTCATCGATGTGCAGGAACTGCTGGTAGCCATCGGCGATGTGGCCCATGTCCGACAGCGGTGTGCCCAGCGTGTGGAGGAACTCGGGCGGCGGCGAGGCCATCACCGGCCACGCCTGCTGGATGCCGTAGGGACTGACGAAGGGTTTCAGCCGCTGGACCGCACAGTCTGCGACGGACACCACCGCAGGCGTGGTGGCGTCCTGTCCATCCTGCGGGATCGACAAGGCCAGGAGCAGGGCGAGTGCTTGCATGGCTCAACGGATCCGCGGGTCGTCGATCTGGATGCTGGCGTAGCGCAGTTGCGCGCCGCGGGCGACGCTGCAGCGGACCACGATGTCCTGGCCCTCTGCACGCAGCTTGCCGTCGACGAACAGCGTGTTGCCGCGATCGACCTGCGACGACGTCCACTGGTAGGTCGACATGCCGCGTGCGGCGTAGCGTGATTCGGCCTCGGCGCGGCACCAGGCGACCAGATCGTTGGCGCTGTTGATGGTGCGGTCCAGGTAGTGCGGATCATAAGCACCGGCCTGGCCGGCGAAGGCGAACAGCGTGGCGATGAGCAACGACATGGCGATCTCTCCCTGATGCGTGATGGTCATGCGCGCGGCCTATACTGCGGCCGGTTCCGACGGACGAGGCGCGCATGAAGAGGATCGCACGGGGCATGGCATGGCTGGCGCTGGTGATGGCGGCCGGTTTCAGTGCCGGTTTAGCCGCGGCGGACGACACGCCGCTTTCCGTGATGAGCTTCAACATCCGCCTGCCCGCCGAGAGCGATGGTCCCGACTACTGGGAGACGCGCAAGCCGCTGGCGGTGCGCATGCTGCGCGAACAGCAGCCCGACGTGATCGGCCTGCAGGAACTGGTGAAGACGCAGGCCGAGTACCTCGCGCGCGAGTTGCCGCAGTACGCGTGGTTCGGTCGTGGACGCGATGCCGATGGCGGCGGCGAGCACATGGGCGTGTTCTACCGGAAGGATCGACTGAAGGTGGTCGAGTCCGGCGACTTCTGGTTGTCGGACACACCCGATGTCCCGGGCAGCGTCACCTGGAACCATCTCTATCCGCGCATGGTGACGTGGGCGCTGTTCGAACGGCGCAGCGACGGCAAACGCTTCTACTTCTTCAACACCCACCTGCCGTACCGCGACCAGGACGAAGCCGCGCGCGAGAAGGGCGCGAATGCCATCGCACAGCGGCTGGCTGCGCTGCCGGCCGGCGTACCGGTGGTGCTGACCGGCGACTTCAACACCACGCCCGACAGCGACGTGCACGCGGTACTCGCGCGCACGCTGCAGGATGCGTGGACGACTGCGCCGCGCGTGGAAGGCAGCGATGCCACCTTCCATGGCTTCACCGGCAACGCCGACAAGCGGATCGACTGGATCTTCGCCCGCGGCGTGACGCCGGAATCGATCACCTCGGTGACCACGCGCTGGCACCAGCGCTATCCGTCCGACCACTTCCCCCTGGTGATGACGCTGCGCCTGCCGTAACCCGTCGGAGGCAAGATCGCGCTCCGAGTCCCGACGATGGCTCTCGGAATGCCAGGCGCAAGGCTCGAAGAGCCAGCGATGGCTTTCCGAGGGCCATCGCCGGCTTTCAATGTGAGAAAGGCGGAGCGCTGAAAGCCATCGTTGGCATGGAAGAGTCCCATCGTCGGGTTTCCGAAAGCCAACGTCGGGATTCCGAATGCCAGCGCCGGCTTTCAATGTGAGAGAAGCGGAGCGTTGAATCCCACCGTTGGCATGGAAGAGCTCCATCGTCGGGTTTCTGAAAGCCAACGTCGGGATTCCGAATGCCAGCACCGGCTCTCAATGTGAGAGAAGCGGAGCACTGAAAGCCATCGTTGGCATTCCGAGTGCCATCGATGGGTCTCGGAGCCTTGCGCGCGGGGCTCAATGTGAGAGCGATGGGGCTCTGAGTGCCATCGAAGCGGCATTGTGCGTGAGATGCGTCTGCGCTTGCCCCCTCACCCCAGCCCTCTCCCCCGCAAGCGTGGGAGAGGGAGCCGTTTACCGCGACGGTACCGTTCATGCGAATCCATGCAACCGTCTGCCCCCTCGCCCCAGCCTTCTCTCCGGCAACTGTGGGAGAAGGGCCGTTGATCGTGACGCCGCCATCCATGCGAATCCACGCGACCATTCGCCCCCTCTCCCCCGGCACGGGGGAGAGGGCTGGGGTGAGGGGGCGTGCGCGAAGTGCAGGGACACACGCTGCTTCCCAAACGAAGACGGCCCCTTGTGGGGCCGTCGTTGGATGTCGTGGTATCCGACCTGCGCGCTCAGCGCGGGGGCGGCCCGAACTTCCGCTCCGCGATGAACCACATCGCCCCGCCCCAGATCAGTCCGCCGACCGGAAAGCCGATCAGCGCGGCGATCAGCAGCGGCAGGAATTCCCGCTCGGTGAACACCGTCATCAGTCCGCACCACAGCAGGGCGGTGGTGACGCCCCAGCCGAGCACGCCGCGCAGCAGGATGAAGCGCAGCGGCCCCTGGTCGCGGATCTTCTGCCAGCGGGCGAGGGTGGCCTCGCGCTTGGCTGCCTGCCTGGCTTCGCGGTCCATGCTCATGGCGTGCCTCCCGAAGTGGCCGATGCGCCCGTCGCTTTCTTCGCGAAGTCACCTGCCACGAACACGCTCAGCGCGTCCGGCTTCAGGTACTTGCGGATCGCCGCGTTGACCTGGTCGCGCGTCAGCGCGGCGTACTTCGCATCCAGGTCGCTGGTGAACTGCATGGTGCGGCCGAAGTACAGCTGGTCGGTCAGCATGCCGGCGATGGTGCCGTCCTCGGCGCGGGCCTGCTGGCGCTCGGTCAGCGTGCCGGCCACCGCGTCCTTCAGTTCCTCGGCGGTGATGCCGTCCTTCAGCAGCTTGTCCAGCTCTTCGCGCACCAGCGCTTCCACCTTGGCCATGTTCTCCGGTGCGGCGATGGCCTGCACGGTGAAGCTGCCGGCGTCGTCGTTGCCGCTGCGGCTGTCGTCGGCGCGGATGCCGCTGGAGACGCCGTAGCTGAGGCCTTCCTGCTGGCGGATGCGGTCGCCCAGGCGCGACTTCAGTGCGCCGCCGCCGAAGATGCGGTTGGCGACGATCATCGCGGGGTAGTCGGCATCGGTCACGCGCAGCGACAGGTTCTGCCGTGCGAGCAGCACGGCGTTGGGCTTGTCGGGCGTTTCGAACCGCTCGCGCTTGGCTGCGACGTCGGTGTAGCGCGTGTCGATGGACGCGTACGGCTTGCCCGCCTGCCAGCCGGCGAACAGCTGTTCCAGCTGCGCGCGCACGGCGACCGGGTCGAAGTCGCCGACGATGGCGATCTCGCCTTCGGACGTGCCGTAGATGTCGCGGTGGAACGCACGCACGTCGTCCAGCTTCAGCGCCTTCATCATCGCCAGCGACTCGTCCAGCGTGAGGCTGTGCAGCGGATGGCCGGCCGGCCACGGATCGAAGTACTGCCCCAGCGCACGCCCGGCGATGGCGCCCGGCTCCTGGCGCGACGCTTCCATGCCGGTCAGCGCCTGCACGCGCAGCTGCTCGAACTCCGCTTCGGGATAGGACGGGTTGCGCAGCACGTCGGCGGCCAGTGCCAGCGCATCGGCCAGGTATTCGCGTCGCGTCTGCAGGCCGATGGCAGCGCCCTGCAGGCTGCCGCTGATGCTGCCCTGCGTCTTCAGCTGGTCCAGGCGCTGGTCGATCTGCTCGCGGGTCATCGTCTTGCTGCCGCGCATCAGCATGGCGCCGGCCATGCCGGCGGCGCCCTCGCGTCCCTTCAGCGCGGCCTCGTCGGCGAAGCGGAAGTTGGCATCGACGATCACCGTGCCGCCGCGGGTCTTCTTCGGCAGCAGCGACACGCGCAGGGCCTTGCCCAGGGTGAAGGTCTGCGTGCGCGACTCGATGTTCTGCGGCGAGGGATCGAACTGTTCGCCCGCGCTGACCGCGGCGCGGCCGGTGTAGCCGTCCACCAGGGTGGCGACGGCGGGCGCGGCGGGAATCTCCACGCGCTCCGGCGTCTCGCTGGGGATGAAGCGGCCCAGCGTGCGGTTGCTCGACTTCAGGTACGCCGCGGCGACGCGGTTGACGTCGGCGGCGGTGACTTTCTCGATCGCATCGCGGCTGGTGAACAGCAGGCGCCAGTCACCGGCGGACTGGAATTCCGACAGGCCCATGCCGACCGCGTTGACGTCGGTGAAATACAGGTCGTAGGCGTTGCCGATGCGTTGTTTGGCTTCGTCCACTTCCTGCTGGGTGATCGGGCGCGCGGCGATCTGTTCGACCTGCTTCAGCAGCTCGGCTTCGGTCTTCTTCGCATCGCCGTCGTTCGGGATCACGGCCACGACGGTCAGCAGGCCGGGGTCGCGCATGGACTCGCTGTTGGCGCCGCTGCCGGCGGCCAGCTTGCCTTCCACCAGCGCCTTGTGCAGGCGGCCGCCGGGCGTGTGGCCCAGCACGTTGGCCAGCACGCTCAATGGCGCGTTGTCGGCATGCGCCACGGCGGGCACGTGGTAGGCCGCCGCGACCAGGCGCAGGTTGCCGACGCGGCGCACGTTGACCTCGCGCTCGCCGTCCTGCGCGGGCTCGAGGGTGTAGAAGCGCGGCAGCGGACGGGCGGGCTTCTTCAGCGGACCGAAGTGGCGCGCGATGCGCGCCAGCACGTCGGCGGTGTCGACGCGGCCGGCGACGATGAGGGTCGCGTTGTCCGGCTGGTACCACTGGCGGTAGAACGCCTGCAGCTTGTCGATCGGCACGCCTTCCACGTCGCTGCGCGCGCCGATGGTGGTGTTGCCGTAGTTGTGCCACAGGAAGGCGGTGGAGCGGATGCGCTGGAACAGCACGCCGCCGGGATTGTTCTCGCCGGCTTCCAGTTCGTTGCGGACCACGGTCATCTCGCTGTCGAGGTCCTTCTTCGCCACGTTGGAATGGACCATGCGGTCCGCTTCCATCTTCAACACCCACTCCAGGGTGTCGGCGTTGGCCGGGAACGAGGCGAAGTAGTTGGTGCGGTCCAGCCCGGTGGTGGCGTTGAAGTCGATGCCGCGCTTCTTCATCTCGCCGCTGATGTCGGACTGCGTGGGCGTGCCCTTGAACAGCAGGTGCTCCAGCAGGTGCGCCATGCCGGTCTCGCCGTAGTTCTCGTGCACCGAGCCCACGTTGTAGACCAGGTTGACGGTCACGGTGGGCTTGGTGGCGTCGGGGAACAGCAGCACGCGCAGGCCGTTGGCCAAGGTGTACTCGCTGATGCCCTCGATGCTGGGGCCGGCGGCGACGCCTTTCGGCAGGGCCGTCTGCGCGTGCAGCGCGGTGGGCGAGCCCAGGGCCAGCGTGATGGCCAGTCCGAGTGCGACAATGAAGCGGGGTGACGACATCCACGATCCTCCAACAGGGCCGCGGGCGTCCATCGCGTGCGGCGGACCCCGAGTTTCGCAGATTTGCAGGAAAGGTTGATTCATGGATCACGGTGAGACCACGACCGACGACGGCGCATTGCCCGTGCTGTATGCCGATGCGCAGATCGCGGTGGTCAACAAGCCTGCCGGCGTGATGGCGCACGACAGCAAGCTGGCGCGCGGCGAGACCGACTTCGTCGCCGATCGCCTGCGCGCGCAGTTCGGCAAGCCGATCTTCCTGATCCACCGGCTGGACCGCGCCACCAGCGGCTGCCTGCTGGTGGCGTTCGATCGCGACAGTGCATCCACGCTGGGCAAGGTGCTGATGTCGCGCGAGGTGGAGAAGGATTACCTGGCCGTGTGCCGCGGCTGGCCGGAGCCGGACTTCATCGTCGATCACGCCATCGACGGCGGCCCGGGCAAGCCGGAGAAGAAGCCCGCGCTGACGCGCTTCGTGCGGCTGGCGACCGGTGAACTGCCGCTGCCGTCGGGCGAGTTCGAGACTTCACGCTACGCGCTGCTGCGCTGCCAGCCGGTGACTGGCCGCTTCCGCCAGATCCGCCGGCACCTCAAGCACGCGTTCCATCACCTGATCGGCGACACCAGCCACGGCGATGGCCGCCACAACCGGAATTTCCGCATGCACGGCGTGCACCGCATGCTGCTGCACGCGGTGCGGCTGTCGTTCCCGCATCCGTCGACCGGTGAACGCATCGACGTGGTGGCGCCGCTGGATGCGGAGTTCCGCAAGGCGTTTGCGTTGTTCGGGTGGGAAGAGGATCTGCGTTAGCCGTGCTTTTCTGTAGGAGCGACGTCAGTCGCGACCGCAGAAACGAAACACCTAGGTACTCAGATCAAGCGCCGTCGTATCGGCACCTGCTCGTACCCCTGGACATCAGTAGCGGCCATGGCGTGCGGTCGCGACTGACGTCGCTCCAACAGCAAGCCACAAGCCGCATCACCCCACCCGCAGCGCCGCCAGCACGATCAGCGCCACCGCGCACAGCATGCCCACCAGCCAGACGAGGCTGCGCAGCGACTGCTTGTCGGCCAGGTAGAAGACGCCGTGCAGCACGCGCGCCACGACGAAGGCGATGGCGATCGGCGTGATGGTGTCCGCCGGCACGCCGGCCAGCTGCGCCATCAGCACGCCGGCGACGAACGCCGGGAATGCTTCGAAGCCGTTGAGGTGCGCGGCGTTGGCGCGCTGCACCTTGTAGTTGCCTTCCTGCTTGGCCATCCACGCGCGCGGGTTGCGGTTGTTGAAGCGTTCGCCCGAGGTCTTGGCGATGAAGACCCACAGGTAAGGCAGCAGTGCGGTGATCAGGATGCACCAGTAAGCAATGGCCATGAGCGTTTCCCTCCGAGGATGGCGCAGGGTAGTGGGTGCGACGGTGGGGCGTCCATGCTTCTGCCCCCTCTCCCCCGGGACGGGGGAGAGGGTTGGGGTGAGGGGGCGATGGAAAGATGGTGTGGGAGCGACGTCAGTCGCGATGAGGCTTTACCGGTGGCCCATCGCGACTCACGTCGCTCCCACGGGAGAGATGGCCACTTGCTTCATCGCGACTGACGTCGCTCCCACAGGAAAGAGGATCGCTCGATCGCAGGGCCGGAAACAAAAGAAAACGGCGCCTCTCGGCGCCGTCTTCGTATCGCATCGGAACCGCCGGCTTACTTCTTCGCCGGCTCCGCCTTCATCATCGCGTCGCGCGCGGCCTTGAAGGGGTTGCCGTCGTACCAGGTCGGCCACGTGTCTTCGACGGCCAGGTCCTTGCCCACGCCGTACAGCGCCTGCAGGTCCTGCACTACGCCATCCAGCTTCCAGCCGTCGTGCACTTCGTCGCTGGCCTGGTGGTAGCGCTTGGCGTATTCCTCGCTCGCCGCCTTGCCTGCTTCCACGCCGCCTTCCAGCAGGTCGTTGCCGCCCTTGGCGTACAGCGCCGGCACGCCGGCCTTGGCGAAGTTGAAGTGGTCGCTGCGGAAGTAGTAGCCGCCGGCCGGGTTGCCTTCCTCGGCGAGGACGCGGCCCTGCTGGTCGGCGTAGACCTTCAGCATGTCTTCCAGCTGCGAGTTGCCCTTGCCGGTGACGACGAAGTCGCGCGACTTGCCGCCCACGCTCATCGCGTCGAGGTTGATCACGCCGGCGATCTTGTTGAGCGGGAAGGTCGGGTGCGCGACGTAGTACTTGGAGCCGAGCAGGCCGGATTCTTCCAGCGTCACCGCCACGAACACCACCGAGCGTGCGGGCTTGGGATCCTGGTGGGCGAAGGCTTCGGCGATCTCCAGGATGCCGGCCACGCCGGTCGCGTTGTCGACGGCGCCGTTGTAGATGTTGTCGCCTTCCTCACCCTCGTGCTTGCCCAGGTGGTCCCAGTGGGCCATGTACAGCACGGCTTCGTCGGGCTTGCTGGCGCCCGGCAGCACGCCGATGACGTTGCGCGAGGTCTTCTCGGTGATGCTGCTCTTCAGCGAGGCGGACGCCTGCGCCTTCAGCGAGACCGGCTTGAAGCCGCGCTTGCCGGCACTGGCGTAGGCGGCGTCCAGGTCGAGGCCGGCATCGGCGAACAGCTGCTTGGCGGCGTCCGCGCTCAACCAGCCCTGCAGCGGGATGCGCTTTTCCGGGTCGTCCTTGGCCGGCAGGTCGTACTGCGCGCCGGACCAGGAGTTCTTCACCACGTCCCAGCCGTAGCTGGCGCCGGCGGTGTCGTGCACGATCAATGCGGCAGCGGCGCCCTTGCGCGCGGCCTCTTCGAACTTGTACGTCCAGCGGCCGTAGTAGGTCATGCGGTTGCCGCCGAACAGGGTCTCGTCCTTGGCGTGGAAGCCCGGATCGTTGACGAAGATCACCACGGTCTTGCCGGTCCAGTCCTGGCCGGCGTAGTCGTTCCACTTCTGCTCCGGCGCATCCACGCCGTAGCCGACGAACACCAGCTCGCTGGCATCGAGCTTGACGTCGGTCTGGCCGGTGCGGGTGCCGATGACGTAGTCGGTGCCGAACTTGAGGTCGCGCTTGCCGGTCGAGGTGGTCAGCGACAGCGTGGTCGCGGCCTCGTCGGCGGTGGTTTCCACCATCGGCACGTCCTGGAAGTAGCTGCCGTTGTTGCCCGGCTGCAGGCCGATGCGCTTCATCTGCGCTTCGAGGTAGGTGGCGGTCTTCTCTTCGCCGACCGAGCCGGGCGCGCGGCCTTCGAACTCGTCCGACGCCAGCGTGTTCACCATGTCGGCGAAATCGGCCTCGGTGATGTCGGCGGTGAAGGTGTGCGCGGCGGCGGGCGGCGTGGCGGCTTCCGGCGCGGCGGCGGGCGCCTCGGGTTCGCGCTTGCACGCGGCCAGGGCGGCTGCGGTGGCAAGCACCAGCATCAACTTGCGGGACATCGGGATTCCTCAACGAACGGAATCCCGATTCTAGCCAGAACGGGCGGGCCGGACCTGTGCCGGACCCGCCTTTCCACGAGGAATTACTCGGCCGGTGCGGTGTCGGTGCTGAACGACTTGGCGGTGGCGCCGGTCACCGGGCCGATCTTGGCGCTGGTGTGCACGTAAAGCACGACCGGACGCTCGAACACCAGCGGGCCGTTCACTTCGGCGTTGGGGCCGATCACGATGCGCGGCGGCTTCTTGTTGTCGGTGTTGAAGAAGCCGGTGGACTTCTGCACGCGCAGGCCGCCACGGACCTTCGAGCCCACGCCGACGGTGACGTCGCCGCGGACGGTTTCGATGCTGCCGCCCACCTGCGTGGACACCAGGCCGATGGCGCCGTTGACGGTCTCGACGTCGCCGCCGACCACGCCGCCGCGGTCGATGAAGATGCTGCCGTTGACGGTCTCGACATCCTTGCGGACGTTGACGTCCTTGCCGGTGCGGATGCCGCCGTTGACGGTTTCCAGCGATTCCACCACGGCCTTGTCGCCCACGGTGATGCTGCCGTTGACGGTGCTGGCGTCTTCGGCGGTGACGCCGTCGCCGATGCGGATGCTGCCGTTGACGGTGTCCAGGTCGCCATAGGTCTGGCCGGCGTCGGCAGTGATGCTGCCGTTGACCTTGGAGATTTCCTGTTGGGCCAGGGCAGGTGTGGTGGCCAGGGCCAGGGTCAGCAGCAGGACGGTGCGGGTACGGATCATGGGGTTGCCTCTCGGGTGGTCTCGTATCGGTCTGATGCGCCGGTACGGGCAAGGGTTTAAACAGCAACGTGCAGGCAAGGATGGCACCATGCTTCGCTACAATCGTCACCTGCCTGAAGTCACTGGAATCCTGCCGTGTCCGCATCCCCTGCGTCCGTGAAGCGTCCCAAGCCCGTCGTGCTGCTGATCCTGGATGGCTGGGGCCATCGCGAAGACCCCACCGACAATGCACTGGCGCAGGCCGAGCTGCCGAACTGGCGCCACCTGCTGGCCACCGCGCCGCACACGCTGATCCACACCGAGGGCCGCCATGTGGGCCTGCCGGACGGACAGATGGGCAATTCGGAAGTCGGCCACATGAACCTGGGCGCGGGACGCATCGTCTACCAGGACCTGACCCGCATCGATGCCGCCATCGAAGACGCCAGCTTCTACACCAATGCCGAACTCGTCGCCGCGTGCGACGCCGCCAAAGCCGACGGCAGCACGTTGCACGTGTTCGGCCTGCTGTCGCCGGGTGGCGTACACAGCCATGAGCTGCACATCTTCGCGATGCTCGAACTGGCCAAGCGCCAGGGTGTGCCGCGCGTGGCGGTGCATGCCTTCCTCGATGGCCGCGATACGCCGCCGAAGTCGGCCGAGCCCAGCCTGCGCGCCCTGCAGGACCTGTGCACGACGCTCGGCAATGCGCACATCGCGTCGGTCAGCGGCCGCTACTACGCGATGGACCGCGACAAGCGCTGGGACCGCGTGCGGCTGGCGTGGGACGCCATCGTCGAGGCGAAGAGCGAATACCGCGCCGCCACCGGCGTGGCCGCGCTGGAGGACGCGTATGTGCGCGGCGAGAACGACGAATTCGTGCTGCCGACCGTCATCGAGGGTGCGCAGCCGATGGCTGACGGCGATGCGGTGGTGTTCATGAATTTCCGCGCCGACCGCGCGCGTCAGCTGAGCGCGGCGTTCGTGTCGCCGTCCTTCGATGGTTTCGAGGCGCGCGTGCCGAAGCTCGCGCGCTACGTCTGCCTGACCGAATACGACGCGAAGCTGCCGGCGCCGGTGGCGTTCGCGCCGGACGACCTGCGCCACACCTTCGGCGAACTGGTCGCCGATGCCGGCCTGACCCAGCTGCGTATCGCCGAGACGGAGAAGTACGCGCACGTGACGTTCTTCTTCAGCGGCGGACGCGAGGACGTGTTCGATGGCGAGGAGCGCATCCTGGTGCCGAGCCCGAAGGTCGCGACCTACGACCTGCAGCCGGAGATGAGCTGCCCCGAACTGACCGAGAAGCTGGTGGACGCGATCGGCTCGGGCCGCTTCGACACGATCATCTGCAACATCGCCAACCCGGACATGGTCGGCCACAGCGGCGACCTGCAGGCGGCGATCCTTGCCGCGCAGGCGGTCGACAAGGCGATCGGCGCGGTCGATGCCGCCGTGCGTGCGGCGGGTGGCGCGATGATCATCACCGCCGATCACGGCAACTTGGAAATGATGCGCGATCCGTCGACGGGCCAGCCGCATACCGCGCACACCGTCGGCCCGGTGCCGCTGGTGCTGGTGCAGCCCGAGGGCACGCCCGCGGTGACGCTGCGCAGCGGTGGCGCGTTGCGCGATGTCGCGCCGACGCTGCTGCAACTGCTGGGCCTGCCGCAGCCGGCCGACATGAGCGGCCGCAGCCTGATCGACGCCTGATGCCGCATCGCACGCGCGCGCTCGTTGCCGTGGTCCTGCTGGCGGGGCTGTCGCTCGTCGCCAGCGCGCAGAGTTCGCGCGAGACCGAGCGCAAGCTGGAGCGCGTGCGCACGGAGTTGAAGTCCATCGCGCAGGAGCGCCGCAAGCTCGAGGGCGAGCGCGGCACCGCGTCGCGCCAGTTGCGCGATGCGGATGAGAAGGTCAGCCGCACCACGCGTTCGTTGTCGGAGACCGAGGCGGCGCTCCGCCAGGAAGAAGCCGCACTGGCGGAACTGCAGCAGAAGCGCGACACCATGCGCACGCAGCTCGACGCGCAGCGGCGGGAGCTGGCGACACTGGTGCGCGCGGCCTACCAGCGCGGCGACGATGCGCCGTTGAAGGTGTTGCTGTCGCAGGACCGCGTGGCCGATGCGAACCGCCTGCTCGCGTATCACCGTTATGTGCAGCGCGACCAGGCGCAGCGCATCACCGCGGTGACGGCCGAGCTTGCCTCGCTCGACCAGGTGGAGCAGGAGATCGTTGCGCGCCGCGAAGGACTGGACGCGGCGCGTGCGCAGCAGCGTGCGCAGATGGCGCAGTTGCAGAAGGATCGACAGACGCGCGCCGGGTTGGTGGCCGACCTTGATGAGCGCTACCAGGACCGCGCCGCGAAGGAGAAGGCGCTGGGTCAGGATGCGAAAGCGCTGGAGCGCCTGCTGAAAAGCCTGCGAGACGCCGCCGCGCGCGCCGAACGCGAGCGCCGTGAGGCTGCGCGCCGCGAAGCGGCGGCCGCTGCGGCTGCCCAGAAGCGCGAAGGCAACGCACCGGCGCGCACCACACGCACCTCGACGCCGCGTCCGGCGGTGGCCTCGGCGCCACCGTTGAAGGTCGGCGGGCTGGGCTGGCCGGTTTCGGGCAACCTGCTGGCGCGCTACGGCGGTCGCCTGCCGGATGGTCGCGCCAGCACCGGCGTGCTGATCGGTGCGCCGTCCGGCACGCCGGTTACCGCGGTGGCCGATGGCACGGTGGTGTTCTCGGAGTGGATGACGGGCTACGGCCTGATCCTGATCCTCGACCACGGCAACGGCTACATGAGCCTCTACGCGCACAACGACAGCCTGCTGAAGGACAGCGGCGACCGGGTGAAGCGCGGTGACGCGGTCGCGCGCGTCGGCACCTCGGGCGGCCAGGGCCAGGCGGCGCTGTACTTCGAACTGCGCCGCAACGGGCAGCCGGTCGACCCGTCGTCGTGGCTGCAGCGGCGATGAATGGCGCGCCGGGTCCTAACCCGGCTTGAACATCTGGCCTCGGTGGCTTCGCGCATAATCCGGTGAACTTCGCACACCACGTGCGTGTCCCATCCGAGCACCTCCTGGAGCGTCCGCATGCCGTCGCGTTTTCCCCTGGCCATCCTGACCGTCGCCCTGCTCGCCGCCCTGCCGGCGTGGGCGCAGCAGCAGGCCCCGCTGCCGGAAACGCCGCCAGTGGTCGCGCCCAGCGACGACCCCGATGCCGCGGAGAACGCGCCGAAGGTGCCGCTTGAAGAGATCCGCCGCTACGTGGCCGTGTTCAACGCGGTCAAGGAGGCGTACGTCGAGCCGGTCGAGGACAAGAAGCTCATGCAGTCGGCGATCCGTGGCCTGCTGCTCGACCTGGATCCGCACAGCACCTATTTCGACAAGGCCGATTCCGAAGCCTTCGACGAGCAGGCCAACGGCGCCTACGAAGGCATCGGTGTGGAACTGCTGCAGCAGCCCGACCGAACGCTGCTCGTCGTGTCGCCGATCGACGATACGCCGGCGGCCAAGGCCGGCATCAAGTCCGGCGACCTGATCACCGCGATCGACGGCAAGCCGATCAGTGCCGAGGACGGCATGGAACCGTTGCGCGGCGAGCCGGGCAGCAAGATCGTGCTGACCATCGTGCGCGACGGCACGCCCAAGCCGTTCGACGTCACCCTGGTGCGCGACACCATCCGCGTGGCGAGCGTGCGCAGCCGCATGCTCGAGCCGGGCTACGGCTATGTGCGCATCAGCGCGTTCCAGACCGACACCGCCGCCGATTTCCAGCGGCAGATCGACAAGCTGCAGCAGAACGGCAAGTTGCGCGGGCTGGTGCTGGACCTGCGCAGCAACCCCGGCGGACTGCTGCTCGCGGCCGTGCAGGTGGCCGACGACCTGCTCGACAAGGGCAACATCGTCAGCACGCGCGGCCGCATGTCGATCAGCGATTCCAAGTTCGACGCCACGCCGGGTGATCGCCTCAACGGCGCGCCGGTGGTGGTGCTGGTCGATGCCGGCTCCGCCAGTGCGGCGGAAGTGCTGGCGGGGGCCCTGCGCGACAACAACCGCGCACGCGTGGTCGGCAGCCGCACCTTCGGCAAGGGCTCGGTGCAGACCGTGCTGCCGCTCGACAACGGCGATTCGGTCAAGCTGACCACGGCGCGCTATTACACGCCCAGCGGCAAGTCGATCCAGGCCAGCGGCATCGTGCCGGACGTGGTGGTGAAGCCGGAGGTGGCCGATGCCAAGCCGGGTTCGGTGGTCGAACAGGATGGCCAGCTGTACATCACCGAGGCGACCCTGCCGGGCCACCTGCGCGGCGACGAGGAAGGCGCCGCCGGTTACACGCCCGGCGACGTGCTGGATGGCGATGCGCCGATCAATGCCGCGCTGGTTGAACTGAAGAAGGTGGCGGCAACGGCGCGGGTGTCGTCGGACAAGCAGCTGCGCTGAAGCGGCGGTATGGGAGCGACGTCAGTCGCGAATGCCGGACGCCCGGTCGCGACTGACGTCGATCCCGCAGGATGATGTCTAGCGCGGCTTGGCCGGCATCGGGAACGGCGTCACCACTTTCTCGCCGGTCGCCGCATCGCGGATGGCGGACTGTCCTTTCCGCTCCACTTCTTCGATCCGGATGATGCTCTGCATCGGCAGGTGCAGCACCTTGGTGCCGCCGAACTCGTCGCGCAGGCGCTCTTCGGTGGGATCGACGACCAGGCCTTCGTGCACGTCGAACACGAGGTCGGCGACCTCGGTGAAACCCCACAGCCCACTGGCCGCGACGCTGCGTGCGTACAGCTCGTACACCTTGGTGTGGTTGTGGAAGGTGATCTTGTAGAGCGTGTTCTTCATGCCACGATTATAGGTCCGGCGGCATTCGCGCGACTCAATATCCCTGCCGTTTGCGCATGCGGCGCGCGATCGCGGCGCGCACGAACAGCGCGAACACCACGCCGAACAGGAAGCCAGCGATATGCGCCCACCACGCCACCGCACCGAAGGCCGGTCCGGTATAGGCGAACACCACCTGCAGCAGCGCCCAGATGCCGATCAGCAGCGACGCGGGCGCCTTTACGAACTCCAGGAACAGGCCCAGTGGCAGCACTACGCCGAGTTTGGCCGTGGGGAACAGCGCCAGATACGCGCCGATGACGGCCGAGATCGCACCGCTGGCGCCGATGATCACGCGGTCCGGTGTACCGATGCTCAGCACGGCGGCGACATTGGCGACGGCGCCGCCCACCAGGAACAGCAGCAGGAACCGCCAAGGCCCCATCGCCCGTTCCGACGGCAGGCCGAAGATCAGGAGGAACACCAGGTTGCCCAACAGGTGCGCCCAGTCCGCGTGCAGGAACAGCGCGGTGAACAGCCGCAGCACCGTGCCGCTCTGCAGCGAGGCCAGCCAGACCTCCGGCGCCACCATGCCGCCGGTCAGCGCGCCCCACCGGGTCAGCAAATGGCCCTGTGCCGCGTCCCCGAGCGTCAGCGCCCAGCAGAAGGCAGCGGACAGCAGCACCAGCAGGGCGGGAGTGGCCCAGCGGACGGGCGGTTTCCGGCGGGAAGGCAGCGAGACGAACATGCCGCCGCACTGTACCGGGTCGATGCCGGACTGCCCATGGTGCGACGCAACGAAACTGAATAGGGGCAATGACTTACAGCGGATTGTTAGAGTTTAGTTAGCAGGTATACTGCATACGGCGTCGTATGTCGGGAGGGGCTTCCGGCAGGCCGAACGGGTGGAACACAACACCCGCGGCCCTGATCGACGCAGGTGCTTTTTACCCACGTCTCCGGAGACATTCCATGGATTTTGCTAAGAACTTCACCCGCGTCTCGGCGCTGGCCCTCGGCATCGCCGGCGTCCTCGCCTACGGCGACGTCCACGCCGCCGCCTTCCAGCTGAAGGAAAACAGCGTCAAGGCCCAGGGCCGCGCGATGGCCGGTTCGGCCTCGGCCAAGGGCGACGCCTCGGTGGTGGTCAACAACCCCGCCCTGATGTCCACCTTCACCGACAAGACCTTCCAGGCCGACGTCACCGCGATCGACCTGTCGTTCGAATTCACCGGTGGCGGCACCGCCGCAGCCGGCAGCGCCCTGCAGCAGCCGCTGCGTGGCGGTGACGGCGGAGACGCCGGCGACATCGCCGCCGTGCCGGCCATGTCCTTCATCCTGCCGCTGAGCGACCAGTTCGAGTACCTCACGCTGGGCGCGATGGTCAGCGCACCGTTCGGTCTGAAGACCGACTACGAGTCCGACTGGGTCGGCCGTTACCACGCGCTGGAATCCGACGTGAAGATCGTCGACCTGACGCTGGCGGCCTCGCTGGAACTGTCCGACCGCGCCTCCATTGGCTTCGGCGTGATCTACGAACACGCCGACGTCACCCTGACCAATGCCGTCGACTTCGGTACCGGCATCTGCGCGAACCCGGCATCGCAGGCGCTCTGCTTCATGCCGAACCCGATCACCGGTCCGTACGGCCCGCAGAAGAACGACGGCGTGGCCAGCATCTCCGGCACCGACAACAGCTTCGGCTGGTTGGCCGGCATCAGCCTGCGCCCGACCGACAAGCTGTCGCTGGGTTACTCGTACCGTTCCGAGATCGACCACGAACTGCGTGGTTCCGCCGAGTTCACGGTTCCGGCCCAGGTGCGTGCCGTGTTCGGCCCGAACCGCTACATGGATCGCGACGGTGGCGGTGCCAACCTGACCACGCCGGCGACCCACACCTTCAGTGCCACCTACCAGGCCACCGAGCGCTTCGCGATCATGGCCGAAGGCGTGCACACCGGTTGGGATTCGCTGAAGGAAATCCGCATCGAGTTCGACAACCCGCTGCAGGCCGACGCGGTGGAAGACTACAGCTGGCACGACAGCTGGTTCTACTCGCTGGGCGGTGAGTTCGTCCTCAACGACAAGTTCACCCTGCGCGCCGGTATCGCGCGCGACGAGTCCCCGGTGGCGCGTGCGCACCGCACCCCGCGCATGCCCGACGAAGACCGCAACTGGTACTCGCTGGGCCTGAGCTGGAACGTCAGCGACAGCCTGGAACTCAACGCCAGCTACGTGCGCCTGGAACTGGCCGACAACCCGGAGATCGACCTGGTGTCGTCCAGCGGCTCGCGCCTGGTGGGCACCTACGACGGTGGCGCCAACCTGTTCGGCGTGTCGATGCAGTACAAGTTCTGATAGAAGCAGCATCGGAACAACAAAAAACCCCGCTTCGGCGGGGTTTTTTGTGGCCGAAGCTCCTTCTGCAGGGGCGGGTCAGTAAGGCAGGCCGGCGACCGGCAACTCGATCGACCACAGGCTCGCCGCGCCGGTCAGGAACAACGTGCGCCGGTCTGCGCCGCCGAATGCGGCGTTGGTGATGTTGGCATCCACCCGGATCGTGGCCAGCACCTCGCCGGCGGGCGAGAACACGCGCACGCGCTGATCGCCGTGTTCGGTGACGTAGACGTTGCCCAGGCAGTCCACGGCCAGGCCATCGCCGCCGCTGATGCGCGCGAGGTCGTGACCGGGTCCCGGCACGCCGCCCTGCAAGGCGTACGCACGAAGCACGTCCCCTTCGTCGGTGCCGCCCGCCACGTAGAGCGTGGCGCCATCCGGCGACAGTGCGATGCCGTTGGGGTTGCGCAGGCTCTCATCCACCACCGCCGTCTTGCCGGCGCTGTGGCGATAGACGCGCGTGCGCGGCTGGCCACCGGGCGCCGCCTTGCGCTGGTACTCGGGGTCGGTGAAGTAGAGGCTTCCGTCGGCGCCCATCACCAGATCGTTCGGGGAATTGAACGGTGCGTCTTCGAACGTCGATACCAGCGCGGTCCGCATGCCGTCCGCCAGGTCGACGCGCGCGACCTGCTTGCGATCGTGCGTGGCGGCGATGAGATTTCCGTCCAGGTCCAGCGCCAGGCCGTTGCTGCCACTGTTGTCGACCACCGTCTCCCAGCGGTCCGGCGGCGTGAAGCGGCGGATGCGCGAGGGAAACGTTCCGTTGTGCACGAAGTCCGACAAGTACAGCGCGCCGTCCTTCCACACCGCGCCCTCGTAAAGGCGGTCTTGCTCATCGTCCACCTTCGCCACCGCCACGCGCGTGGCCGTCAGTTCGCCCGACGGTGCGTGGCCCGGATCGGCCGGGCAGACCGAACGGTAGGCGGATGCCTCGGCAAGCGACGCTGCGCTGCACAGGAGCAAGGCAAGGACGAGGCGATGACGACGCAGCATGGCGATCTCGGGATCAGGCGGGGTGCCAGCGTACCTCGATCCGGTTGCGGCCCTTGTGCTTGGCCTCGTACAGCGCCTCGTCGGCGAGCCGGATCAGCGTGTCGTAGGGCGCGTGGCGATCGGCGGTGAACGAGATACCCAGGCTCACGGTGACGCGAATGCTGCCGCCGGCAGGTGCGAACTCCAGTGCCATCACCTGCTGGCGGATGCGTTCGGCCAGCGCATGCGCGGTGTCGGCCTGCGTGTCACGCAGCACCAGCATGAACTCCTCGCCGCCCAGGCGTGCGAACACGTCCTCGCTGCGGATGCAGCCCCGCACCACGTCGGAGAAGCGCCTCAGCACTACGTCGCCGGTCTCGTGGCCGTGGTCGTCGTTGACGGCCTTGAAGTGGTCCAGGTCCAGCACGATCACGGCCACGCCGTGTTCCGCCGTGGACCGCGTGCCATGCGACTGCAGTTCGTAGTCCAGTCCGCGCCGGTTCAACGCGCCGGTCAGCGGATCGAACAACGCGCTGCGACGCAGCGGTTCCGCGGCGCGGAAGCTGGCCAGCATCAGCATGCAGAAATTGAGCATGAACCAGATCGACAGATCCAGGTTCACCCACATGGGATTGGGGCCGTAGCGGCCGGTCAACGCCGCCAGCAGGTCGCCGCCATACAGCCACAGCAGCACCACGCAGCCCACCATCATCAGGCGCGCGGGCACGTGGTCGGGGGCATTCCGCAGGGCGAACAGATGCCACAGCATCACCAGCAGCACGATCACTTCGGTGGCGCTCATCGCCGCGCCCTGCGCGTCCACGCCGCCGCCCATGGCCACACCGAGCAGCGAGAAGCCCAGGCACACCGGCAGTAGTGCGCGCTCCCACAGCGCCAGCGGACGCTGCTGCACGAACTGGATGATCGACCAGGCCAGTCCGACCAGTCCGGCGCACGCAAGCAGGCCACCCGCGCCGGCGATGCCGTCGGCGAGCGCTTCGTTGCCGGCGCGCTCCAGCGTCTGCGCGGTGCCGTCCAGCATCGCGGCGCCGAGCGAGTAGAGGAAATGCGCCACGCCCCAGGTGGTGATGCCGCGCACGCCACGCGAAACCTTGCCCACGTAGAAGAACAGCGCCAGCAGCACGGCGGCGAGGGCGCAATCGCTGAGCAGCAGGTTGTAGAAATCGGTCGTCATGCGTTGCGGGAGCCTTGCTGGCGTAGAACTTCCTGTCAGTGCCAGAACGCAGGATACGGCGCAATCCGGCAGCGGCACCGTGCCGATGCTCACGCACATGCGGCCGGAGTTCAGCGACGCATACCACGGAATCGCAGCATCGTCGCGCGCTGCAGCACCCACGGGTGCCGTGGACCGTGCCCCAAGAAAAAGCCCCGCCGGAGCGGGGCTTCTGCCTGTCTATCAATGCAAGGCCAGTGCGACCTCGGGCTTACTCGCCCAGCGTCAGCAGCGATGCATTGCCGCCTGCGGCCGTGGTGTTGACCGTCACCGTCTTCTCGGTGGCGAAGCGCGGCAGGTAGTGCGGGCCGCCGGCCTTGGGGCCGGTGCCGGACAGGCCCTGGCCACCGAACGGCTGCACACCGACCACCGCGCCGATCTGGTTGCGGTTGACGTAGACGTTGCCGACCTTCACCCGCGCGGCGATGCGGTCGATGGTCTCGTCGATGCGCGAATGCACGCCCAGCGTCAGGCCGTAGCCGGTGGCGTTGATCTGGTCGATCACCGCATCCAGCTGATCGGCTTTCCAGCGCACCACGTGCAGGGCCGGTCCGAAGATCTCCTTGTGCAGCTGGTCCAGCGACTTCAGTTCCCAAGCGCGCGGCGCGAAGAACGTGCCGTGCGCCGTCTCGTCGCCCGCATTCGCCTGCTTGATCAGGCGCGCTTCCTTCGCCATGCGACCGGCGTGGTCGTCGAGGATCTTCAGCGCGTCGGCGTCGATCACCGGGCCGACATCGGTCGACAGCAGGCCCGGGTCGCCGATCTTCAGTTCGTCCATCGCACCGGCCAGCATCGTCATCACTTTGTCGGCGATGTCGTCCTGCACGAACAGCACGCGCGCGGCCGAGCAGCGCTGGCCGGCGGAAGTGAAGGCCGAACCCATCGCGTCCTTCACCAGCTGCTCCGGCAGCGCGGAGGAATCGGCGATGAAGGCGTTCTGTCCGCCGGTCTCGGCGATCAGCGTGGCGATCGGGCCGGCGTCGCGGCCGGCCAGCGCGCGGTTGATCGCGCGTGCGGTCTCGGTGGAGCCGGTGAAGGCCACGCCCGCCACGCGCGGATCCTTCGTCAGCGCAGCGCCGACGGTGGCGCCGTCGCCGGGCAGGAACTGCAGTACGGCCTCGGGGATGCCGGCTTCGTGCAGCAGCTTCACCGCGGCATGGCCGATCAGGTTGGTCTGCTCGGCGGGCTTGGCGATCACGCTGTTGCCGGCGGCGAGCGCGGCGCTGACCTGGCCCAGGAAGATCGCCAGCGGGAAGTTCCACGGGCTGATGCAGACGAACACGCCACGGCCCTGCAGCTGCAACTGGTTGGATTCGCCGGTCGGGCCGGGCAGGTGTTCCGGTGCGCCGAACTGCGTGCGCGCCTGCGCGCCGTAGTAGCGCAGGAAGTCGACGGCCTCGCGCACTTCGGCGACGCCGTCGGGGATGGTCTTGCCGGCTTCCTTCACGCACAGCGCGATGTAGTCGGGCAGGCGCTGCTCCAGCAGATTGGCGGCGTGCTCGAGGATCGCGGCGCGGCTGGCGGCCGGCGTGCGGTCCCACGCCGGCTGCGCGGCGACGGCATTGGCCAGCGCCTTTTCGACGGTGCCGCTGTCGGCCGGCTGCCATTCGCCGACGGTCTGGCGACGGTCGGCGGGGTTGGTCACCGGTAGCGCCGCACTGGACACGACCGCGCCCGGCACCAGCGGTGCGGCACGCCACGGCTTCACGGCCGCGTTGATGCGCTCGGCCAGGGCGCGCAGGTCGTTGTCGTTGGCGAGGTTGGCGCCCATGGAGTTGTTCCTGTCAGAAGAGGCGATGGGAGCCGGCTGGCTCCGGAAAAGATCGACCGGCAGCGGGATGCGCGGGTGCGGGATGGACTCGAATTCGGACACCGTCTGCACCGGGTCGCGCACCAGGTCCTCGATGGCGACGTTCTCGTCGGTGATGCGGTTGACGAAGCTGCTGTTGGCGCCGTTCTCGAGCAGGCGGCGGACCAGGTAGGGCAGCAGGTCCTCGTGCGAGCCGACCGGCGCGTACACGCGGCACGGCGTGTCGAGGCGATGCTTGGGCACCACTTCGGCATACAGGTCGTCGCCCATGCCGTGCAGCTTCTGGTGCTCGTACGGGCGGCCGGCGGCGATGAAGCGGATCGCGGCGATGGTCTGCGCGTTGTGGGTGGCGAACATCGGATACAGCGCGTCGCCCTGGTCGAGCATGCGGCGCGCGTTGGCGAGGTACGAGACGTCGGTATTGGGCTTGCGGGTGAAGACCGGGTAGCCCGGATGGCCGTCGATCTGCGCGCGCTTGATCTCGGCATCCCAGTAGGCGCCCTTCACCAGGCGCACCGGCATGCGGCGGCCGACGCGGCGGGCGAGGTCGGCGAGGAAGTCGATCACGTAAGGCGTGCGCTTCTGGTAGGCCTGCACGGCCAGGCCGTAGCCTTCCCAGCCATCGAGCGAGGCGTCGGAGAAGGTGGCTTCGATCAGGTCCAGCGACAGCTCCAGGCGATCGGCCTCTTCGGCATCGATGGTGAAGCCGATGCCGTAGGACTTGGCCAGCTGCGCCAGTTCAAGGATCGCCGGCGCCAGTTCGCGCATCACGCGTGCACGCTTGGCGTGCTCGTAGCGCGGGTGCAGAGCGGACAGCTTGATCGAGATGCTGGGCGCGGCAAACACGTCCGAGAACGGACCGGTGCGGCCGATCGCATGGATCGCCTGGCGATAGGCTTCCAGATAGCGGGCAGCGTCCTTGGTGGTCAGCGCGCCCTCGCCCAGCATGTCGAACGAGTAGCGGTACTCGGCGTTGTCGCCCTTGCGGCTGCGGGACAGCGCCTCGTCGATGGTCCGGCCCATGACGAACTGGTGGCCCATGATGCGCATGGCCTGGCGCACGGCCAGGCGGATGACCGGCTCGCCCACGCGGCCGACCAGGCGCTTGAAGGCGCCGGGCACGTCGGCGCGGGTCAGGTCGTTCAGGTTGACCAGCTTGCCGGTCAGCATCAGGCCCCAGGTGGAGGCGTTGACCAGCACCGAGTCGCTCTGGCCCAGGTGCTTCTCCCAGTCGGCGTCGCCCAGCTTGTCGCGGATCAGCTTGTCGGCGGTTTCCTGGTCCGGGATGCGCAGCAGGGCTTCGGCCACGCACATCAGCAGGACGCCTTCCTCGCTGCCCAGGTCGTACTGGCGCATGAAGGCCTCGATGGCGCCCTGGTCCTGGGCGCGGGCGCGGACCCGCTTCACCAGGTCCATGGCCAGCTTCTGCGCCTGGATCTGCTCGTCGGCGGGCAGGCGGGCCTGCTCCAGCAGCTCACGGACGTGCTCGGTCTCGTCACGCAGCCAGGCGGCCGTGATGGCGGCCCGCAGGGCTGGCGGCGCGGCGGGGAGTTCGGGGGACACGATGGCGCCGGCCGGCGGAGCGGCAGGCGACGGGACGGGCGAAGGGGTCGACATGACGGCAGGGCAGTCCAAAGGCAGTCCATTAGTTTAGGGCCGCGCGGGCAGCCCGGATATGCCCGCCGTGCCGGCTTGAGGCGCCTCCCGCGTGCGCGCCGGCCGAGCGGTGACCGGGGTCGCGGAATGCGTCCATGATCCCGCTGCGCGGTCCGTTCCACGGGCCTGCGCGCCTTGTCCTCGATCAATGCAACTTGCCGCCCCCTGTGCTCGGGAGCTACCATTCAGCGGTTTTCCGCAGCCCGGATCGTGTGGCGGACGACATGATCGAAGTGGTGCCGTCATCGTGCGACGGACACGGCGCGCAGCTCCGCCTGCGGCCGCCGCGGGCGCTGACGCGCCGCCAGTTCGTGCTGTTGTTCGCGGCATTGTCGGGTGCGATGTGGGTCGTCGCCGTGCTGGGCTGGTGGGGAGGCAATGCCTTCGCGCCGGCCTTTGCGTTGCTCCATTCGGCCATCGTGGCCGCGGCGCTGCGAGCGTCGTGGCGCAGTGGCGACCGGGGCGAGGAGATCCGCATCGGACCTGACGCGGTGGAGGTGACCACCTCCAGCGGAGGGTTGGTGTTCCATGCGCACCCGTACTGGGTCCGCCTGGGCATCGAGCGGGGAGGCGAAAGGATTTCGCTGGCATCCAGCGGCAGGCAGGTCCGGGTGGGCGACTTCCTGGGACCGGCCGAGCGACGGGAGCTGGCGGGCACCTTGCAGGATTTACTGGCGGCCGCGAGCGGCCGCAACCGATGACGCATTGGGGTCTAGGCAATGACGCAAGTGAATGGGATGTGGAAGCGGTTGGCGATGGCGTGCACGCTGCTGGCAATGCCGGCGCTGGCCTGGGCGCAGTCGGCTGACCCGCACCGGTGGCAGCTGAACATGGGCAAGGGCGTCACCGCGTCCTCGCAGCATGCCTACGACGCGCACATGATCGCGCTGTGGGTCTGCATCGTGATCGGCGTCATCGTGTTCGGCGCGATGGGCTACGCGATGTTCAAGTTCCGCCACTCCAAGGGTGCCGTGGCCGCGCAGTTCAGCCACAACACCACGGCCGAGATCATCTGGACCGTCATCCCGGTGCTGATCCTGGTGGTCATGGCCTGGCCGGCCACCGCCAAGCTGATCGCCATGTACGACACCCGCGATGCCGAGATGACCGTCAAGGTCACCGGCTACCAGTGGATGTGGAAGTACGAGTACCTGGGTGAGGACGTGTCCTTCACCAGCCGCCTGGACCGCGAGTCCGACCGCCTGCGCCAGAACAAGAAGGCCACGCAGGAAGAGATCAAGGCGCACCCGCACTACCTGCTGGATGTCGACAACCAGCTGGTGCTGCCGACCAATACCAAGATCCGCTTCGTGATCACCGCCGACGACGTCATCCACGCGTGGTGGGTGCCGGCACTGGGCTGGAAGCAGGACGCGATCCCGGGCATCGTCAACGAGGCCTGGACCGACATCAAGGAGCCGGGCATCTACCGTGGCCAGTGCGCCGAGCTGTGCGGCAAGGACCACGGTTTCATGCCGATCGTCGTGAAGGCGGTGCCGAAGGCCGAGTTCGACCAGTGGCTGGCGTCGAAGAAGCCGGCTCCGGCCGCCGCACCGGCACCGGCTGCATCGGTTCCGGAAGCCGCGCCTGCTGAAGCCGCACCGGCCGCCGATGCCGCCTCCACCGCCGAGACCCCCGCGCCGTCGGCGCAGGGCTGATCGATCGTCCGATTTAGCTTCAAGAGAGTAAGCACATGGCCAACTCCAACGTCGCCCACGATTCTCATCACGATGGGCACGACGATCATCACGGTCACCAGCAGGGCTTCATCGACCGGTGGTTCTTCTCCACGAACCACAAGGACATCGGTACCCTCTACCTGATCTTCAGCTTCATCATGTTCATCATCGGCGCGGGCATGTCGGTGATCATCCGTGCCGAGCTGATGGTGCCGGGCCTGCAGTTGGTCAGCCCCGAGTTCTTCAACCAGATGACCACGGTGCATGCGCTGGTCATGATCTTCGGTGGCGTGATGCCGGCGTTCGTCGGCCTGGCCAACTGGATGATCCCGCTGCAGGTCGGCGCGCCGGACATGGCGCTGCCGCGCATGAACAACTGGTCCTTCTGGATCATGCCGTTCGCCTTCACCCTGCTGCTGATGTCGCTGTTCCTGCCGGGCGGCGCGCCCGCCGGTGGCTGGACGCTGTACCCGCCGCTGTCGCTGCAGGGCGGCTACAACGTCGCGTTCACCATCTTCGCGATCCACATGATGGGCGTCAGCTCGATCATGGGCGCCATCAACATCATCGCGACCGTGCTGAACATGCGCGCGCCGGGCATCGACCTGCTGAAGATGCCGATCTTCTGCTGGACCTGGCTGATCACCGCGTTCCTGCTGATCGCGGTGATGCCGGTGCTCGCCGGTGCGGTGACGATGCTGCTGACCGACAAGTTCTTCGGCACCAGCTTCTTCAATGCGGCCGGTGGCGGCGACCCGGTGATGTACCAGCACATCTTCTGGTTCTTCGGTCACCCCGAGGTCTACATCATGATCCTGCCGGCGTTCGGCGTGGTGTCGGAAATCATCCCGACCTTCAGCCGCAAGCCGCTGTTCGGCTACCAGGCCATGGTGTACGCGACCGCCTCGATCGCGTTCCTGTCGTTCATCGTGTGGGCGCACCACATGTTCACGGTGGGCATGCCGCTGGGCGGCGAGATCTACTTCATGTTCGCCACCATGCTGATCGCGATCCCGACCGGCGTGAAGGTGTTCAACTGGGTCAGCACGATGTGGAAGGGCTCGCTGTCCTTCGAGACGCCGATGCTGTGGGCCGTGGGCTTCGTCATCCTGTTCACCATCGGCGGCTTCTCCGGCCTGATGCTGGCCATCGTGCCGGCGGACTTCCAGTACCACGACACCTACTTCGTGGTGGCGCACTTCCATTACGTGCTGGTGACCGGCGCGCTGTTCTCCATCATCGCCGCGACCTACTACTGGTGGCCGAAGTGGACCGGCCGCATGTACAGCGAGTTCTGGGGCAAGTTCCATTTCTGGTGGACGATCGTGTTCGTCAACCTGCTGTTCTTCCCGCAGCACTTCCTGGGCCTGGCCGGCATGCCGCGCCGCATCCCGGACTACAACCCGGTGTTCGCGGACTGGAACTTCATCAGCTCGATCGGCGCGTTCGGCATGTTCGCCACGCCGTTCATCATGGCCGCGATCCTGTGGTCCTCGCTGCGCAACGGCAAGAAGGCCGAAGCGCGCGCCTGGGAACACGCCAAGGGTCTGGAGTGGACCGTGCCGTCGCCGGCGCCGCACCACACCTTCACCACGCCGCCGGTCATCAAGGACGGCGACCTGGCGCACGGCGACGTGACGCACTGAGCCTGACGAGCGTCTAGTGCCATGAATGCCCCCGCGCTGACCCCCGAAGAACTCGCACGCCGCCGCAAGGCGGTGCTGCGGACCGCGTGGGTGATCGGGGGCATCGCGTTCGCGATCTTCGTCGCCTTCATCGGCCGCGCGGTGCTCAGCGCATGACGGCTGCCAAGTCCAACTCGGCGGGGCTGTTCAAGCTGGTAGGCGTGGCGCTGGCCGTGTTCGTGCTGACGTTCTCGCTGGTGCCGCTGTACCGCATCGCGTGCGAGAAGGTGTTCGGCATTCGCCTGGAGCAGGGTCCGGGCCAGGTCGCGGCGGCCGCCGCGGCCAAGGCCAAGCGCACCGTCACGGTGCAGTTCGACGGCGGCGTGAACTCCAAGCTGCCGTGGGCCTTCCATCCAGAGCAGCTGACCATGCAGGTCGTACCCGGCGAGCTGTACGAAGCCAAGTATTTCGCCCGCAACGAAAGCGAGCGCGCCGTCGTCGGCAGCGCGGTGCCGTCGGTCGCGCCGGCGCGCGCGTCGGGCTACTTCACCAAGACCGAGTGCTTCTGCTTCACCGCCCAGACCCTGCAGGCCGGCGAAAGCCGCGACATGCCGGTCCGCTTCATCGTGGACCAGGACCTGCCGCCGGAAGTGAAGACGATCACCCTGTCGTATACCTTCTTCAAGAACGACGCCCTGACCGCGCAGATCGGCACGGGCACGGCGTCGCCCAAGCCGCTCGCGGCACCCTGATCACGCCTTAGCAACCGGAAGCATCGCCATGGCAAACGCCCCATCGCCAGACGCCAACGTCTACTTCGTGCCGCACAGCTCCAAGTGGCCGTTCGTGGGCTCCATCGCCATGTTCATCACGATGTTCGGCGTGGCCAGCTGGCTCAACGACCTGTCGTTCGGCATGTGGACGTTCTACGCCGGCGTCGTCGGCCTGTGCGCCACGCTGTTCATGTGGTTCGGCGACGTGATCCGCGAATCCGTGAGCGGCAGCTACAACCGCCAGGTGGACGTGTCGTTCCGCATGGGCATGGTGTGGTTCATCTTCTCGGAAGTTATGTTCTTCGCTGCGTTCTTCGGCGCGCTGTTCTACGCCCGCACGCTGTCGCTGCCGTGGCTGGGTGGCGAAGGCGATGGCGTGATGACCAACAGCCTGCTTTGGGAAGGTTTCTCGGCGGCGTGGCCGAGCGCCGGTCCGGGCCAGGTGGGCGGTCACTTCCAGACCATCCCGGCATGGGGCCTGCCGCTGCTCAACACGCTGATCCTGCTGACCTCGGGCGTGACCATCACCATCGCGCACCATGCGCTGAAGGCCGGCAACCGCAGCCAGCTGCTGATCTGGCTGGGTGCCACCGTGCTGCTGGGTTGCGTGTTCCTGTTCTTCCAGGCGGAGGAATACATCCACGCCTACAAGGAGCTGAACCTGACGCTGGGTTCGGGCATCTACGGCTCCACGTTCTTCATGCTGACCGGCTTCCACGGCCTGCACGTGACGCTGGGCACGCTCATGCTGGCGATCATCTGGTTCCGTTGCGCCAAGGGCCACTTCACCAAGGACGACCACTTCGGCTTCGAAGCCGTGGCGTGGTACTGGCACTTCGTCGACGTGGTGTGGCTGGGCCTGTTCCTGTTCGTCTACGTGCTGTAAGCGCGGGCGATGCCGCAATGAAGAAAGGGCCGGCAATGCCGGCCCTTTTCTTTTGCCCGGTTGGCGCGGTGCGCCGCGCGCGGGACAATGCGCGGAAGCAACTCAGCCGGGATTGATGCCGTGCGGCTGGATCCAGCCCATCTTGATGGCCAGTACGACCAGCAGGATCAGGCCCACGGATAGCGCGATGCGGCGGGTCAACGCGTTGACCGTGCGCTTGCTCTCGCCCTTGTCCACCAGCATGTAGTACAGGCCTGCGCCCAGGTTCCACACGATGAGGATGAGGAAGGCGATGATCAGCAGGGTTTTCAGCGAATCGTTCATGGCGTCCTCGATGGGACTTCGGCAGTGAGGCGCGCATTATCGCGCCATCCGCAGGGGTGGGCGGGTGCGACATTCGGACGCAGCCCATGAGCCGGCGCATGCCGCTGCCTGTCGGCTGGACCCTGGCCGTGCTGGCGATGTCGCTGTTCGGCAGCCTCGGCGCCTGGCAATGGGGCCGGGCCGAACAGAAGGAAGCCATGCTGGCGGAAACAACGCGCGTACTGGCCGAGCGCCAGCCGCAGCCGCTGGCATCGGCTGCGGACAAGGCGCGGTCGCAGGCCTACGACTGGGCAGCGGGCGAGGGCGAGTTCCTGCCTGCACCGGCCCTCCTGCTCGACAACCAGACGCGTGATCGCCAGCCCGGCGTGCGCGTCTATCGCGTGTTCCAGCCCGCCAGCGCGGGGGCGCCGCTGCTGGTGGAGCTGGGCTGGCTGCCGGTACCGGGCAACCGCGTGATGCCGGCCGTAGCGCCGCTGCCGGGCCCGCATCGCGTGGCGGGCCTGCTGGTACCGCCGCCCTCGGAGGGCATCGCCCACGCGCCGCCCAGCGCACAACCGGATGGCAGCCTGCTGGTGATCGCGCTGCAACGGCAGGACATCGCACAGGCGTTGGGCCTGTCTACGCTGGCGCCGCGAGTACTGAAACTCGATCCGGACCTGCCGATCGGCTACGCACGCGACCTGGACATCCTGCCGAACACGCTGCCACCGGAGCGGCATGTGGGCTACGCGGTGCAGTGGTTCGGCCTCGCCGGCGCGGTGCTGGTGACGGCGCTGGTGCTGACCTGGCGCAGCCGGCGCGCCGCCCGAAAGGGGCAATGATCGTCCGGGCGTGAGAAAATGGCGCCCATGGACCCAAAACCATTCGATCCCGCCCAGCGGCGTCGCGGGCGGTGGATGCTCGTCGGCCTGTTCGCCCTGTTCTTCGGCACCGTGTTCGGTGCCGGCATCCTGCGTTTTTCCGGCTGGCAGCCGGCCGGGCACAAGAACCACGGCCTGATGCTGCAGCCGCCGGCCGATGCGCGCGACCTCGCGCCGTCGCTGGTTGATGGCGACCGCTACGACTGGAAGCCGGCGGAGCGCCGCTGGCGCATCGTCGCCGCGCCGTCGCCGGGCTGCACGCAGGCCTGCACGAAGCTGGCGACGGATCTGGATACGGTGTGGCAGCTGTTCGGCCACAACGCCGACGAGGTCGACATCCTCTGGATCGGCGACTACCCGGCTAATGCGCCGCGCCACTCGGCGCTGCGCCTGGTGCGCGCTGATGATCCGTTGCGCGCGAGGCTGCCGCAGGTAGACGATGCCGCCGGCACGCCGGTGTACGTGATCGATCCCCACGGCTTCGTCATCCTGCGCTACGCCCCGGGTTTCGATCCGGGCCACCTGCGCACCGATGTGTCCAAGCTGATCAAGCTCATCTGAGCCACCGCCAGAATTACAGATGATGAATGCTGTTGCGCGCCCCGTGATCTACCGTCATTTCCACCGCATCGCCTGGCTGGCGGTCGCGCTGACGCTGTGTGTCGTCGTGTTCGGCGCATTCGTGCGCCTGTCCGACGCCGGCCTCAGCTGCCCCGACTGGCCGACCTGCTACGGCCGCGCTGCGTGGCCGAAGGCGGTGGACGAAGCCGCTTCGCACGTCGCCAGCGAGATCCGTCCGTTCGAAACCCACAAGGCGTGGCGCGAGCAGGTGCACCGCCACCTCGCCGCGTCGCTCGGCGTGCTGGTGCTGGTACTGGCATTGCTGGCCGCGCGCCGCCGCCGCTGGGGCATCGCGCAGATCCTGGTCGCCGCCGGACTCGTTGGTGCGGCGATCCCGCTGTACATGCACGGCGAACATGTCGAAGCCTCGGTCCTCGCGATCATCGGTGAGGCGATCCTGCTGTTCGCGGCCTTGCGCTGGTCGAACATCGACCTGGCGCGCGCGGGCGCGCTGACATTGGCGGTGATCATCTGCCAGGCCTTGCTCGGCATGTGGACGGTGACGTGGCTGCTGAAGCCGATCGTCGTGATGGGTCATCTGCTCGGCGGACTGACCACGTTCTCGCTGCTCGTGTGGATGGCGTGGCGCGCCACCGACCGACCGATCACGCTGGCGGACGCCACCGTGCTGCGTCGCTGGCTGATTGGCGGCCTGGCATTGCTCGGCATCCAGATCGCCCTGGGCGGCTGGGTCAGTGCGAACTACGCGGCGCTCGCCTGTGGCATGGATTTCCCGAAATGCGTGGGCCAGTGGGCACCGCCGGCTGACTTCAGCGAAGCCTTCGTGCTGTGGCGCGGGATCGGTGTCGACTACGAGGGCGGCGTGCTCGACGGTGCCGCGCGCATCGCGATCCAGCTGAGCCATCGCATCATGGCGATCGTGGTCGCGCTGTACGTCCTGGCGCTGGCATGGCGACTGTTCCGCACCCCGGGCATGCGCAGCTGGTCGCTGACACTGGTCGTGCTGATTGCTGCGCAGGTCACGCTGGGTATCCTCAACGTCAAGCTCAACCTGCCGCTGCCGGTCGCAGTCGCGCATAACGCCGGTGCGGTGCTGTTGCTGTTCACGATGGTCTCGCTGACCGCGCGCCTGCGTAGGCCCGACTGATGGCATCGACCTTCCGCCAGTATTGGGACCTCACGAAGCCGCGCGTGGTGGCGCTGATCGTGTTCACCGCCATCGTCGGCATGTTCCTCGCCATCGACGGCCTGCCCGATGGTGCGGAACTCCTGCGCGGCGCGCTGGGCTTCCTCGGCATCTGGCTGGCCGCGTCCAGCGCCGCCGCGATCAACCAGCTGCTGGACGCCCGCATCGACGCGAAGATGGCGCGCACCTCGTGGCGTCCGCTGGTGCAGGGCCAGGTGAAACCGTGGCAGGCGCTGGCGTTCGCACTGGTGCTGGCCGCGCTGTCGATGGCCATCCTGGTGCTGTGGGTCAACACGATCACGGCGATCCTGACATTCGCTTCGCTGATCGGTTACGCAGTGATCTATACGGTGTTCCTGAAGCGCGCCACGCCGCAGAACATCGTCATCGGCGGCATCGCCGGCGCCGCGCCGCCACTGCTCGGCTGGGCGACGATGACCGGCATGCAGGGCGAGTGGGACTGGCCGCATGCGTTGCTGCTGGTCCTCATCATCTTCGTATGGACGCCGCCACATTTCTGGGCGCTGGCGATCTTCCGCCGCGAGGATTACGCACGCGCGCTGGTGCCGATGCTGCCGGTGACGCACGGCGTGACCTACACCCGCTGGCAGATCCTGTTCTACACCGTGCTGCTGGTCGAAGTGACGGTGCTGCCGGTGGTGTTCGGCATGAGCGGCTTCTTCTACCTGGGCGGCGCGCTGGTGCTGGGCGCGGTGTTCCTCTGGTACGCGTGGCGCCTGCTGGATCCGCCGGACGAGTTTTTCTCGATGCGCGTGTTCAACTACTCCATCGTCTACCTGATGGCGCTGTTCGCGTTCCTGCTGGTCGACCACTGGGTGATGCCGCTGCTGCGGCCGGCGGCTTCGGCTGCCGGCATCGAATTCGTGCCGGCGGGGTAACCAGCGGCCGCCGATCTGTGCCCCGTGGGAGCGACGTGAGTCGCGATGCCGAAGACGGGGTATCGATGGTGGCGGAGGCTTCCAACGAAGAGCGTTCGCGACTGACGTCTCTCCCACAAGAGGCTGTCAGTCGTTCTGTTCCGGCGCTGCCAGCCGCTCCACCACCACCGGCTCCAGCGACTTCAGCCCTGCCTTCCGGCCCAGTTCGAGCGCTTCTTCCTTCGAAGCGCCGGACGCCATCGCATCCAACGCCAGCAACGCACCCACGCGGTTGCCGGATGCGCAGTGCAGCAGCACGTCGCCGTCCTGCGCTCTCAGCACGTCGCCCAATGCCTTCGCCTTGGCCGCCGTGATGTCGTCCTTCCCCGTGATCGGCAGCGCGATGTAGGCAAGTCCGAGGGCGCGCGCTTCGGCCGCCTCGTCGTAACCGCGGTCTTCCTGCGGACCACGCAGATCGATCACGGTGCGCACCCCCTCCGATTTCAGACGCGCAAGATCCTCCACCGAAGGCTGGCCGCCGGTGTGCAGGCCGGGCTGCGGTTGCGTGAAGTCGGTGGCGTGCGCGGTGAGCGACAGGCCGCCCGCCAACAGAAGGAACAGCGGTAGCGCGAAACGGGTCATCACGGACTCCTCAGTGGCGGCCGATGCGGGCCTGCAGCAGGGTGCGCAGTTCGTACTTGTCGGTTTCGTCCAGGCCCACGTTGCGCTGCTTGGCCTGCAGTTCGTCCAGTCGCTGCTGCAGCATCTGCTTCTCCAGCTGCACGGCGGCGTCGAGAAGCTCCTGCCGCCAACTGTCCTCGTCGCCCGGCAGTTCCTGCATCGCCAGCTTCTGCAGTGCCGCGGCCTCGTCGCGTTCGGCGAAGTGCTCCAGCAGTACGCCGGTGGTGATGTCAGGGCGCGCATGCACCAGTTCGATCATTTCCAGCAACAACTCCATGCCGGCCAACCGCAGCGCGGAGAAGCCGTGCGTCGACTCGATCGCCAGTGCCAGCGCCGGCTTGTGCAGCAGGCGCACGATGATGCTGCGCACCAGGCTGGGCTTGTTGTGCCCGCCCTGCGAAGGCGCGGCGCGGCGCGTGGGTGCCGCCGCTGCCGCAGGCGTAGCGTTCGCGTTGCCGGCACCAACGCCGGTGATCTCGGTCAGGCGCTGGCGCATCAGATCGCCGAACGCGCCATCGGGAATCTGCGCGAGCAACGGACGCGCGCGCTCGGCCAGCCGCGCCTTGCCGTCGAGCGTGGACAGCTTGATGTCCTTGGCCAGTTCGTCGAAGAAAAACTGCGAGAGTGGCATCGCCTGCTGCAGACGGGCATCGAAGCCCGCCGCGCCTTCCTGTCGCACGATCGTGTCCGGGTCCTCGCCGTCGGGCAGGAACAGGAAGAACGCCTGCCGTCCGTCCTTCATGCGCGGCAGCACCGATTCCAGCGCACGCCACGCGGCGCGCTGGCCGGCCGCGTCGCCGTCGAAGCAGAAGTACACATCGGGTGCGTTGCGGAACAGCAGTTCGGCATGTTCCGGCGTGGTCGCGGTGCCCAGCGTGGCGACGGCTTCCTTCACGCCGAACTGGAACAGCGAGACCACGTCCATGTAGCCCTCGACCACCACGAGCCGCGCGATCTTCTGGTTGGCCTGCTTCACCTGCCACAGGCCGTACAGCTCGCGCCCCTTGTGGAACAGCGCGGTCTCGGGCGAGTTGAGGTACTTCGGGCCGTCGTCCTTCTGCAGCACACGGCCACCGAACGCGATCACGCGACCGCGACGGTCGTGGATCGGGAACATCACCCGGTCGCGGAACTTGTCGTAGACATGGCCGCGGTCGTTCTTCGAGAACAGGCCGGCGCGGTCCAGCAATTTCATCCGGCGCTCGTCCGTGCCCAGCGCATCCTTCAGTGCGGAATAGCCGTCCGGCGCATAGCCGATCATGAACTGCGTGCGGATCGCCGCATCCACGCCACGGCCGTCGAGATACGTCTTGCCCTTCTCGCTGCCGTCGAGATTGCGCTGGAAGAAGCGCGCGGCCGCTTCCAGCGCATTGAACAGGTCGCGGGTGTCGTTGTTCTCGTTGCGCTGCTGCGTCTCGCGCGGCACTTCCATGCCGTTGCGGCGCGCCAGTTCCTCCACCGCATCGAGGAACTCGAGGCGGTCGTAGTTCATCAGGAACGACAGCGCGGTGCCGTGTGCGCCGCAGCCGAAGCAGTGATAGAACTGCTTGGTCGGCGACACCGTGAACGACGGCGAGCGCTCGTCGTGGAACGGGCAGCAGGCCGAATACTCCTTGCCCTGCCGCTTCAGCGGCACGCGCCCGCCCACCACCTCGACGATATCCGTCCGGGCGAGCAGTTCGTCGATGAAGGCGTCGGGGATGCGGGCCATGGGTCGCATAGGATGCCACGACGAGCCATGGCGCCGCCGCGCTACCATGGGTTCATGCCCGTTGAAGTCCTTTCTGACGATGTCCTGCTGGCGCGACTGCGCGAGACCATCGGCCATCGCCATGTCCTGACCGGCGACCGCGCCACACGGCGCTATCGCAAGGGCTACCGCTTCGGCGACGGCCCGGTGCTGGCGGTGGCACGCCCAGGAACCCTGCTGGAGCTGTGGCGGGTGCTGCAGGCGGTCGTGGCGGCCGATCGCATCGTGCTTCTGCAGGCGGCCAACACGGGCCTGACCGGTGGTTCGACGCCGGATGGCGACGGGTACGACCGCGGCGTCGTCCTGATCAGCACGTTGCGCCTTGGCGGCGTGCAGCTGCTGGATGAGGGGCGTCAGGTGGTCTGCCTGCCGGGGGCGACGCTGGATGTGCTGGAGAAGCGACTGGCGCCACTGGGGCGCGAACCGCACTCGGTCATTGGTTCTTCGTGCATCGGCGCATCGGTGCTTGGCGGCGTCTGTAACAACTCCGGCGGGGCGCTGGTGCGGCGTGGACCGGCCTATACCGAGCTGGCGCTGTATGCGCAGCTGGGCGAAGACGGCACGCTGCGGCTGGTCAACCATCTGGGCATCACGCTGGGCGACACGCCGGAGGAGATTCTTTCGCGGCTGCAATCGGGCGATTACACGACGGATGCCGTCGTCCACGATCCCTCACGCGCAGCGTCCGATCCACGCTATGCCGCGCATGTCCGGCAGGTCGACGCCCCCACGCCCGCCCGCTACAACGCCGATCCGTCGCGCCTGCACGAAGCCTCGGGATGCGCAGGCCGGCTCGCCGTGTTCGCCGTGAGACTGGATACCTTCGAGAAGGAGGCGGCGTCGGTCTTCTACATCGGCAGCAACGATCCGGACGACCTCACCGAGGTGCGTCGCCATCTGTTGACCGCGTTCGAGCGCCTGCCGATTGCCGGCGAATACCTGCACCGCGATGCGTTCGACATCGGCGACCGGTACGGAAAGGACACCTTCCTGCTGATCGATCGCTTCGGCACCGACAAGGTCCCCGGTGCATTCGCGTTGAAGAGTCGCATGGATGGCTGGTGCGAGCGGCTCGGCCTGCGCGGACTGACTGACCGTGTGCTGCAGTCGCTGACCGCGCTGCTGCCCGACCACCTGCCGCCGCGGCTGCGCGCATACCGCGACCGTTATGAGCACCATCTGCTGCTGAAGGTCTCAACGCGCGATGCCGACGCCACGCGGGCTTTTCTGCATGACTTCTTCGGCGATCGCGATGGTGCCTTCTTCGCCTGCGATGCCGACGAAGGCCGCAAAGCCTTCCTGCTGCGCTTCGCCGTCGCGGGCGCGGCGGTGCGCTACCGCGCGGTGCATGCGACGCAGGTGGAGGACATCGTCGCATTGGACGTCGCCCTGCGGCGCAACGATCGCGACTGGGTCGAGCATCTGCCGGCCGACGTGGCGACCACGATGATCGCGCGCCTCTACTACGGCCACTTCTTCTGCCATGTCTTCCACCAGGACTACATCGTGAAGAAGGGCGTCGATCCGCTGGTGGTGGAGCATCGTTTGTGGGCGCTGCTCGATGCGCGCGGTGCCGAGTACCCAGCCGAGCACAATGTCGGCCATCTCTATCGCGCCAAGCCGGCGCTGGCCACGTTCTACCGCGGGCTGGACCCCACCAATAGTTTCAATCCCGGGATTGGCCAGACATCGAAATGCCGTCACTGGTCGGAAGAGGATCCTCCGGCGTAGGCAACATCCTTGCCTGCCGCCGCGCGTGCTGGCGCTCGTCGATGACCGCCGTCAGCAGTGCACCGACGAAGAACACCACGCTGGCGTAATAGATCCAGACCAGCAGCAGCACTAGCGCGCCCATCGAACCATAGGCGCTGCCTGGCGCGGCCTCCGCCAGGTACAGGCCGATCAGATAGCGGCCACCGGCGAACAGCAGCGCCGTGATGACGCCGCCGAGGAACGCCTGTCGCCACGCCACGCGCCGGTCGGGCAGATAGTGGTAGAAGAAGGCGAACGCGAGCGCGTACAGCAGCAGGGTAGTGGTGTAGCCGAGCGCAGGGAGCAGCGATGGCAGCCGCGCGAACACCACCTGCAGGGCAGTCGTGGCGATCATCGAGACGACCAGCAGGAAGCCGATCGCCAACACCACACCAAGCGAGAACACGCGCTTCTTCAGCCAGGCCATCAGCCCGTTGAGCCGTTGCGCATCGGTGCGGAAGATCAGGTTGAGCGCACCCTGCAACTGCGCGAATACGACCGTGGCGCCGATGAACAACAGGGCGGTGCTCCACCATCCCGCCAGTGAGCCGACATCGGGGCGATCGCTGGCGTTGCGGATCACGGTGTCGGCGACTGCGGCGGCGCTGGGACCGGCGAGCTGCTGGATCTGGTCGAGCAGCGATTGCTGTGCCGGCGGATACAGCGAGGCGGTCAGCCACAGCAGCAGCACCAGCAGCGGCGCGAGTGACAGCAGGGCATAGAACGACAGCGACGCGGCCTGTGTCATCAGGTCGGTTTCGATGAAGCGCCGCACCAGTGCAGCGGGCAGGCTGCGGTTGGCGCGATCGCTCGCCATGCGCGCCCGCGTGCGCAATCGATGGAGATGGGCTCGACGGTCCATGCGTCGAGGGTGCCGAGTTCCGTGTCAGCAGTTCGTTACGGCGACGTGGTCGTGGTGTTCACGCATCGCTGCGAGCGAGCGCTTGCAGCGCGTCACCACTGACACGCTGCACGGTCCATTCATCCAGGCCGATAGCGCCCAGGCTGCGGTAGAGGCGGATCGCGGGTTCGTTCCAGTCCAGCACCGACCATTCGAAGCGGCCATAGCCGCGCGAAACGGCCAATTGCGCGAGGTGCACCATCAACCGTTTGCCGAGGCCTAGTCCGCGGTAGTCGGGCAGCACGAACAAGTCCTCGAGATACAGGCCCGGCTTGCCGAGGAAGGTCGAGAAAGAGCGGAAGAACAAGGCGAAGCCCGCAGGCACGCCATCGGCCTCGGCGATGACGACTTCCGCTGACGGGTGCTCACCGAACAGGTGCGTCTCGAGCTGCGCGGGCGTGGCGACGGCCTCGTGGGCGAGCTTCTCGTACTCGGCCAGGCCGCGGATGAAATCGAGGATCTGCGGAATATCGGCGCGGGTGGCCGCACGCAGGGTGATCGCGGGGGTATCCATGGCGCGAGGATGCCACGGATGGGGCATGGCGCCGGAGAGGATCCGGCGCCATGCGGCGGGCTCAGCCCGCGAGTTTCTTCTTGATCAGAGCCGATACCTGGCCCATGTCGGCCTGGCCGGCGAGACGCGGCTTCAGCACGCCCATCAGCTTGCCCATGTCAGCCGGGCCGGTGGCGCCGGTCTCGGCGACAGCGGCGTCGATGGCAGCCAGGATCTCGGCCTCTCCCAGCTTGGCGGGCAGGTAGGTGTCGATCACGGCGAGCTCGGCGCGCTCGATGGCGGCCAGGTCCTCGCGGTTGGCGGCTTCGAACTGGCTCACCGAGTCCTTGCGCTGCTTGACCATCTTCTCCAGCACGGCCAGCACGGCGGCGTCGTCCAGCTCGATGCGCTCGTCGACTTCGCGCTGCTTGATGGCGGCGTTGATCAAGCGGATGACCGCCAGGCGATCCTTCTCGCCGGCCTTCATCGCGGCCTTCATGTCATCGGTGAGCTGCTGTTTCAGGGACATGGTGGACTCCGGGGGGACAGGGGTGGGCGGGGCGGGGGACCGCCGGACGCCAAAAACACAAAAAGCCGGCGACGCTCGCGCGTGCCGGCTTCTCGCGAAGCGACGCGGCTCAGTACAGGCGCTGGCGCTTGGTGACGTCGCGCGAGCTGCGACGCAGCTGACGCTTCACCGCAGCAGCGGCCTTGCGCTTGCGCTCCTGGGTCGGCTTCTCGTAGAACTCGCGCTTGCGGGTTTCGGCCAGGACGCCGGCCTTTTCGCAGGTGCGCTTGAAGCGACGCAGCGCAAACTCAAACGGCTCGTTTTCGCGGACTTTGACGCTGGGCATACGTAATCTCGGTGGTGTAAACGATCCGGGCGTACCCGGTGAGCCGCGTATTATAGCGGCTGAACCCGGCGCTGCAACCCACCCCGGGCCGCCGGCCTGCTTGCCCTCCCCTTTCCGAGCCCCCAGATCCCCCTCATGAGAGTCCTCGGCATCGAAACCAGCTGCGACGAAACCGGTGTGGCCGTCTACGACACCGGCCTGTCCGGGGCCGCCGGGCTGCGCGCCCACGCGGTCTACAGCCAGATCGCCCTGCATGCCGAGTACGGCGGCGTGGTGCCCGAGCTGGCCAGTCGCGACCATGTCCGCAAGCTGCTGCCGCTGGTCCGCCAGACCCTGGCCGAGGCCGGGCTGACCACCGCCGATATCGACGGGGTGGCCTACACGGCCGGACCCGGGCTCGTCGGCGCGCTGCTGGTCGGGGCGGGGGTGGCCCGGTCGCTGGCCTGGGCGCTGGAGGTGCCCGCGGTCGGAGTCCATCACATGGAAGGCCATCTGCTGGCTCCGCTGATGGAGGATGACCCGCCGGAAGCGCCGTTCGTGGCCCTGCTGGTCTCCGGCGGCCACACCCAGCTGGTGGCCGTGGACGCCATCGGCCGGTACCGCCTGCTGGGCGAGACGCTGGATGATGCCGCCGGCGAGGCATTCGACAAGACCGCCAAGATGATGGGCCTGCCGTATCCCGGCGGACCGCAGCTGGCGGCGCTGGCCGAGCAGGGCACGCCCGGCCGGTTCAGGTTTGCCCGGCCGATGACCGACCGGCCCGGGCTGGATTTCAGCTTCAGCGGCCTGAAGACCCAGGTATTGCTGGCCTGGCGCGACAGCGACCAGACCGAACAGACCCGGGCCGATATCGCACGCGGCTTCGAGGATGCGGTGGTCGACACGCTGGCGATCAAGTGCGAGCGCGCGCTCGACGAAGCCGGCAGCGACGTCATCGTCATCGCCGGTGGCGTGGGCGCCAACAAGCGGCTGCGCGCCAAGCTGCAGGAGATGGCGGCCAAGCGTGGCGGCCGCGCCTGCTTCCCGCGGCCGTCGCTGTGCACCGACAACGGCGCGATGATCGCCTTTGCCGGCGCGTTGCGGCTCGAAGCGGGCCAGCACGAGGCCGCGGAAGTGAAGGTCACGCCACGCTGGGACATGGCCACGCTGCCGCAGGTGAGCGCGAACGCCGGATGACAGGCCTGTCGCGGTTTGCCGTTACCATGCGCGCACTCCGTCATCTGTAGCCCGTCATGGACATCGTTTTCATCGAAGACCTGCGCATCGAGACTGTCATCGGCATCTACGACTGGGAGCGCGGAATCCGCCAGACCGTCGCGCTGGACGTGGAGATGGCGTTCGACAACCGCGTGCCGGCAGCGAGCGACGACATCGCGCACACGCTGGACTACAAGGCGGTCTCGAAGCGGCTGATTTCCTTTGTCGAAGAAGCGAACTTCGGCCTGGTCGAAACACTGGCCGAGCAGTGCGCGGCGATCATTCGCGAAGACTTTGGCGTGGCCTGGGTACGGTTGAAGCTGAGCAAGCCCGGTGCGGTGACCGGTGCGCGCAATGTCGGTGTGCTGATCGAACGCGGCGTGCGCCCGGACTGATCCATGGGACTGGCCTATCTCAGCCTGGGCAGCAACGTCGACCCCGAACGGCACCTGCGTGCGGCCGTCGCGGCGCTGCGCGAACGCTTCGGTGACGTGCTGCTGTCGCCCGTATACCGCACGCGGTCGGTCGGATTCGATGGCACCGATTTCCTCAACTCGGCGGCCGTGATCGACAGCGACCTGGATCCGCTCGCGCTGAACGACTGGCTGCACGCGCTGGAAGACGCGCATGGCCGCGATCGCAGCGGCCCACGTTTTTCCGACCGGACGCTCGACATCGACATCGTTTTCTACGATGACCTGGTGATGCAGGGGCCGGGCAACCTGCGCCTGCCGCGTGACGAACTGAAGCACGCCTTCGTGCTGCTGCCGCTGGCCGATATCGCGCCCGGCAAGGTCGATCCCCGCAGCGGAGCGTCGCTGGACGCGCTGTGGCGGATGCATCCCGACCGCGATGCGCCGCCCGTCGCGGTGGCGATCGATTTCGGCTGAGCCGCTTCAGCCGATTCCGCGTCCGCCGTCCACGCGGATCACCTGGCCGGTGACGTAGCCGGCTGCATCGCCCAGCAGCCAGGCCACGGTGCCGGCGATGTCGTCGGGATCGCCGACGCGCCCCAGCGGCGTCTGCGCCAGCAGACCTGCCTGCACATCCGGATCGATACCACCCTCGGGCCACAGGATGGCGCCGGGGGAAATGGCGTTCACCCGGACCTCCGGCGCCAGCGAGACCGCCAGGCCACGCGAGACCGCCAGCAAGGCCGCCTTCGACGCGGCATACACGGCCAGGTCGGCACGCGGCTTGTCGGCATAGATGTCGGCGATGTTGACGATGGCGCCTTGCACGGCGCGCAGATGCGATGCCGCGGCCTGCGCCAGGAAGAACGGTGCGCGTGCGTTGACCGCAAACAGCTCGTCCCATTGCGACGGCGTGGCCATGCCCATCGGGGTGGGATAGAAGGCGGATGCATTGTTGACCAGTCCATCCAGGCGGCCGTAATGGCCGACGGTCTTCGCCACCAGTTCGGGCAGCCGGTCGAACGCGGCCAGGTCCGCCTGCAGCACCAGGGTGCTGCCGCTGCGCACGTCTTCCAGTCTGCCCACCAGCGCCTGCATGTCAGTCATCGAGCCTCGGCAGTGCAGGGCGAGGTCGAAGCCTTCGGCATGCAGGCGTTGCGCAATGGCAGCACCCACGCGGCGGGCGGCACCGGTGATCAGGACAACACGACGCGCGGTGGACATGGGCGACTCCGGAGCGGGGCGATCATTCTCTCTGCTTTGCACCGAAATGGCGCAAGGCCGCATCGAGATTGTGAGTCGAGCAGGTTCGCCGACGACTGCTTGACGGCATGCACATTGCCACGGCATGTTGCGACGCATCAGCCCTCGCCGGATGTGCCGGCCGGGGACAGCAGGAAGGCGAATGGACTGGGCGAAGTACCGCACCACGACCTTTGACGAACTGATCCAGGCCGACGGACGGCCGCGACCGGCTGCACGCCGGTTGGTGGAGTACCTGGCCGGACTGTCCGGCCGCGAACTCGCCGAGCGACAGCTTGCCGCCGATGTCGTGGCGCGTGTGCAGGGCATCACCTTCACCGTGTACTCCGACGGCCGCAACGTCGACCGCACGCTGCCATTCGACCTGATCCCGCGGATCATCCCACTCAGCGAATGGCAGCGCACCGAAGCCGGCCTGAAGCAACGCATGCGTGCGCTGAACCTGTTCATCGGCGACATCTACGGCAGGCAGCAGATCGTCAAGGACAAGGTGTTCCCGGCGATGCTGCTGAAGGACTCGGTGAACTTCCGCGAGCAGTGTGTCGGCATCACGCCGCCGCTGGGTGTGTGGGCGCATATCTGCGGGTCCGACCTGGTGCGCGACGGCGACGGCACGCTGTATGCGCTGGAAGACAACCTGCGCATTCCCAGCGGTGTCAGCTACATGCTTGAAAACCGCATGGTGGCCAAGCGCGTGTTCCCGGAGCTGTTCGAGACCAGCTCGATCCTGCCGGTGGACGAATATCCCAGCCAGCTCTACGACACGCTCGCTGCACTGTCACCGCGTCCCGGCGACACGCCGGTGATCGCGTTGCTGACCCCGGGCGTGTTCAACAGCGCCTACTTCGAACACGCGTACCTCGCCCAGGCGATGGGTATCGAGCTGGTCGAAGGCAGCGACCTGTTCGTCGCCGACGACGATTGCACCTACATGCGCACCGTGTATGGGCCGCGCCGCGTCGACGTGGTGTACCGCCGTGTCGACGATCTGTTCATCGACCCTGAAGTGTTCCACCCCGATTCGGTGTTGGGCGTGCCCGGCCTGATCCGCAGCTGGCGCGCCGGCAAGGTCGCACTGGCCAATGCGCCCGGCGCCGGCGTCGCGGACGACAAGGTCGTGTTCGCCTATGTACCCAAGATGATCAAGTACTACCTGGGCGAGGATCCCATCCTGCCCAACGTGCCCAGCTACCTCTGCCACAACGCGAAGGAGCGCAAGTACGTGCTGGAGAACATCGAGAAGCTGGTGGTGAAGCCGGCCAACGAATCCGGTGGCTACGGCATGCTGATCGGTCCACGCTCGACCAAGCGCCAGCGCGAGAAGTTCAAGGCGCTGATCGAAGCCAATCCGCGCAACTACATGGCGCAGCCCACGCTGGCGCTGTCCACCGCGCCCATCGTCACCAAGCAGGGGCCTTCGCCGCGCCATATCGACCTGCGACCGTTCGTACTGTCGCGCCAGGACACCTATGTGACCACCGGCGGCCTGACACGCGTGGCGATGGTAAAGGGGTCGCTGGTGGTGAATTCCTCGCAGGGCGGTGGCGCCAAGGACACCTGGGTGGTCGATCTCTCCGACGACGAAGGGGAGGCTGCCTGATGCTGTCGCGCGTCGCCGACAACCTGTACTGGTTCAGCCGCTACGTGCGGCGTGCCGAGAACACTGCGCGCCTGGTCGGCGTGGGCAGCCAGCTGCAGCTCGACATGCCGCGTTCGGTGCGCTTCGCCTGGCGGCCGATGATCGACACGGTCGGTGCGGGCGAATGCTTCGAACTGTGTTACCCGGAAACGGCCGATGCGGCGGGCGATGCGGACGTGATCCGCTTCCTGCTGCTGGATGAGCGAAATCCGTCGTCGCTGCGCACCTCGGTGGACTCGGCGCGCGAAATCCTGCGCAGCATCCGCGATACGTTGCCGCAGGATGTGTGGGAAGCGATCAACGATCTGCACCTCTACATCGGTGCGCAAGGCGAGCGCAGCCTCAGCCGGCGTTACCGGCTGGAATTCCTGCAGCGCATCGTCGACGGGTGCCTGAAGGTATCGGGTCTGCTCAGCGCGAACGTCAGTCGCGACATCGGCTACCAGTTCCTGCGGCTCGGCACCGGGCTTGAACAGGCCGACATGACCACGCGCATCATGGATGCCGGCGCGTCAGGCCTGGTCACGCCGCGCAACGAGGACGATCGCGAGGCCTTCCAGAACATGCAGTGGATGAGCGTGCTGCGCTCGCTGGCCGGCTACCAGATGTTCCGTCGGCACGTACGCCAGCGCGTCACCGCGGAACTGGCCCTGCGCTTCCTGCTGCAGAACAACGAATTCCCGCGCAGCGTGCAGTTCTGCCTGACGCGCGTGCAGAGCGTGCTGCCGACCATGCCGGCCCGACCGGGCGTCGATCGCCACCTCAACCGCCTGATCGGCCTGACCCGCAACGCCGATCCTGCGGTCCTTGCGACGCGCAATCCCGCGGAGTTCATGGACCAGATCCAGGTGCACCTGGGCGCGCTGCACGACGCTATCGCGGAAGGGTACTTCCACGGCTAACGCCAGCGTGGCGGGATGTGGGCGCTGTCTGTGGGAGCGACGTCAGTCGCGACGAGTCGATATCGTCCCGATCTTCAGAAGATCGCGGCAGACCATCGCGACTGACGTCGCTCCCACACCAGCCTCTTCTTACTGCTGCCCCTGCGCGTCGCCCGGATCCTGCCGCGACGGCGCACGCCGCGGCGGCATCACCGGCAGCGGACCGGGTGTCTGCTCGGGTGCGCGCTGCGGCTCCCAGGGGAAGCGCGGCAGGCTGTGCACCGCGGCTTCCAGCTTGCGCGACCAGGTGTCGTGAATCTCGGCGTACAGCGGCGTATCCGCTTCCAGCCGCATCTTCTGGCTGATCTTCAGGTCGCCATTGCGCAGCAGCGCCATGTCCACCGGCATGCCGACGGACAGGTTGGAGCGGATGGTGGAATCCAGCGACACCAGCGCACAACGCGCCGCGTCTTCCAGCGGCGTTTCGGGACGGATGATGCGGTCCAGGATGGGCTTGCCGTATTTGGACTCGCCGATTTGCAGGTAGGGCGTCTCGGGCGAGGTGGCGATGCAGTTGCCGAGCGGGTAGACCATGTACAGGCCGGGACGTTCGCCGGCGATCTGGCCGCCGAGGATCAGCGTGGACTGCACGTTGACGCCACTCTGCTGCGCCTCGTCCTTCATCTTGACCTGGCTGGCGACCAGCGTGTCGCCCACGTACTCGGCCACTTCGTACAGGTGCGAGAACGTGCGCAGGCTGTGCTTCGCGTTGGGATCGTCGACATCGCGCTGCAGCCGGGAAATCGTCAGCTGCGTGGTGGCCAGGTTGCCGGCCGACATGATGACGAACACGCGGTCGCCGGGCCATTCGAACACGTGCATCTTGCGGTACACGCGCACGTCGTCGAAGGAGGCGCTGGTGCGGGTATCCGCGGCGAAGACCAGGCCTTCGTTGACTTCGATGCCGACGCAATAGGTCATGGCGTGTCCGTTGCTGCTGTGCATCACGATTCTATGCGTGCCCCTCCGGGTTGGCTAGGGCCGCGGTCGCAGTGTTAGGCGGCCCGTACAATGGCCGGGTTTCCCGCTCCAGGTGCACCATGCAGGCCGACCTCCCCCTTCCCGATGACGCGGCGCGCGAGCACAGCGAACGCCTCGCAGCCTTCATCCGCAACGAGATCGCCGCCGAGGGCGGCAGCCTGCCGTTCTCGCGGTTCATGGAGCGCAGCCTGTATGCGCCGGGGCTGGGCTACTACAGCGCCGGCAGCACCAAGTTCGGCGAAGCCGGCGATTTCACCACGGCGCCCGAGATGGGGCCGCTGTTCGCCAGCTGTGTCGCGCAGGCGGTGGCACCGGTGTTGCAGCAACTCGGGCCGGAAGCGGAGTTCGTCGAGATCGGCGGCGGCAGCGGCGCCTTCGCCGAGATCATGCTCAAGCGCCTGCTCGAACTGGACGCGTTGCCCGCGCGCTACGCCATCCTCGAGCCCAGCGCGGACCTGCGCGAACGCCAGCGCGAGCGACTGGGGCAGCGCCTGATCCCGCCGGTCTTCGATCTGGTCGAGTGGCTGGACGGACCGCCGGCGGACGCATGGAACGGCGTGCTGTTCGCCAACGAAGTGATCGATGCGCTGCCGACGCCGCGCTTCACGTTGCGCGATGGCGAAGTCTTCGAGGAAGGCGTCGCACTGGATGGCGAGGGACGTTTCGTGCGCACCGATCGCCCGGCGGATGCCTTGCTGGCCGCCGCAGTCCGCCATGTCGAACGCTATGTCGGGCAGCCTTTCCCCGACGGCTATCGCTCGGAGTTGTTGCCGCAGCTGCCCTACTGGATCCAGGCGGTGATGGGTGGCCTGGACCGGGGGGCGATGCTGTTCGCCGATTACGGTTACACGCGGCGCGAGTACTACCAGGCCGACCGCGATGACGGCACGCTGCGCGCGTACTACCGCCACCGGGTGCACAACGATGCCTATCTGTGGCCGGGTCTGCAGGACATCACCGCATCGGTGGACTTCACTGCTCTGGCCGAAGCCGGCACGCAGGCGGGCTTCGACCTGGCCGGCTACACCACGCAGGCGAACTTCCTGCTGGGCAATGGTCTGCAGGAACGCCTGGCGGAAGCCGAGGCCCGGGCCGACGAAACCACGCTGCTGCGCCTGCGCAACGAAGCCAAGCGGTTGACGCTGCCCAGCGAAATGGGTGAGCGCTTCCAGGTGATGGGCTTCTCCAGCGATGTCGAGTTCGGTACGGCGTTCCTGTTCAACGATCTGAGCTGGCGCCTGTGAGTGGCTTCTTCGCGTTGAAGCCGTTCCATCGTCCGCGGTTGTGGTTGGGTCTGTGGGTGTTCGCCGTCATGGCGGTGGTCGTGCTGTCGCTGGTCAACCTGAGCGGGCTGCCGCCGGTGCCGGAAGGCGGTGACAAGGTGGAGCATTTCCTCGCCTATGCGCTGCTGTCCGCGTCGGCGGTGCAGTTGTTCGCCAGGCGCCGCGCCAGTCTGCTCATCGCGCTGTTGCTGGTCGTGCTGGGCATTGGCTTGGAGTTCGCACAGGGCACGCTGACCACGACGCGCATGGCCGATCCGCGTGATGCGCTGGCCAATACGCTGGGTGTGCTGGCCGGAACGGCCACGATGTTGACGCCGATGCGCCGAATGCTGGCGACCATCGACGCGCGTCTACGTCCCGCACGCGCCTGAAAAAGAAAGGCCGGGACATGCCCGGCCTCTCTTCCCTGTCGGCGCGTGTTTCAGCGCGGCTGCAGCGTGATGCGATCCAGCACCCACATCTGCGGGCGCGTGTCGCCGGTGAAGCGTACGCACAGGTCCTGCTTGCCGGTGGTGCCCGCCGGCAGCGCAGCCTCGAGATCGAGGAAGCCGTCGGCGTTCGGCGCGGCAGGCAGCGGCACCGTCGCCAGCGTGTGGCCCTTGCAGCCGCCGCCCAGGATTTCCAGTTCGCCCAGCGGCGACTTCGCCGGTTCGAAGTTGCGGTTGGGCTCGTCGTGGGCCAGCTGGAAGTAGTACGGGATACGGCCCGCCCGCACCTTGATCGTCGCGATGCCATCCAGGTCGGCCTGGTTCCACTGCCAGCACGGATAGAAGATCGTCGCGTTGAAGATCGCGCGCTCGCCTTCCAGCGGGCCATCGTCTTCCAGGCGCAGCAGCAAACGGCCGGCATCCGGGCACACGCCCATCGCTTCGTCGGTGCGGGTCAGCAGCGATGCCGGCGTGATCTCGAACGTGGAGGCCGGTGCCAGCGCGCGTCCGTCGGCGAACGCGGCGGCGCGCACGGTGGTCGGCGGTTTCACGTCCAGCGGTGCAGCGTAAGTCGGCGACGCTTGGGTCGGTTCGCTGCCGTCCGTGGTGTAGTGCACCGGATAGTCCAGCGGATTGGTCAGCGTGACCTTGGCCGTGCCCGCCTTGCGGTCATCTTCGGTGGCGACAAGGACTTCGAACGGCGTCTTCGCGTAACCCAGTCCGATCGCGTCGTAACGCTTCAGCTGCGTGGGCAGGCGCGCGGTGAAGCTGGCGAAGTCCTTCTTCGCCGCCGGCGACCAGCCGGTCTCCGCCACCGCTGCAAGACGCGGGAAGGCGTTGTGCTGCAGGCGTGCGAAGGTGCGCGTGTGTTCCGTCCACAGATTGGCCTGGATGCCAAGGATGTGGTGGCGCTGGCTTTCTTCCAGTTCCGCCGGCACCGGTTCGAAACCGTAGACATCCTGCAGCGTGATCAACGCCGGACGGCCCGGCGGTTCGTTCGGCGACGCGGTCTGCAGATAGTCGAGGTAGGTCTTGTTGGACGGCGACATCACCACGTCATGGCCCTGGCGCGCGGCCTGCAGGCCCCCCTCGATCCCACGCCACGACATCACCGTCGCTTCCGGCGGCAGCTTGGCTTCGAGGATCTCGTCCCAGCCGATCAGGCGCTTGCCGTGTGTGGACAGGTACTTCTCGAGGCGCTCGACCAGGTAACCCTGCAGGTCCATCTCGGTCTTCGCGCCGACCTGGCGCATGCGCGCCTGCTCGCGCGCGGACGCTTCCCACTGGTCCTTCACCGCTTCGTCGCCACCCACATGCACGTAGGTGCCGGGGAACAGCGTGACGACTTCGCCCAGCACGTCCTCCAGGAAGGTGATGGTGCCTTCTTCCACGTTGACCAGGTTCGGGAACACGCCCCATTCGTTCGACGGCACCAGCGGGGTGTCGATCGAACCCAGCTCCGGATAGGCGGAAATCGCAGCCGTCGCATGGCCCGGCACGTTGATCTCCGGTACCACGGTGATGTGGCGCTCGGCGGCGTACTTCACCACGTCGCGGATCTGGTCCTGCGTGTAGAAGCCGCAATAAGGACGCGGTTCGCCCGTCTTCGGATCCTTGCCGCCGTCGCCGGCCGGGATGCGGCAACCGCCGATCTCGGTGAGCTTCGGGTACTTCTTGATCTCGATGCGCCAGCCCTGGTCATCGGTGAGATGCCAGTGCAGCGTGTTGAGCTTGTGCAGTGCCATCGCGTCGATGATCTTCTTGACGTCGTCGACCTGCTGGAAATGGCGTGCCGGATCCAGCATGAAGCCGCGCCAGCCGAAGCGCGGTGCGTCCTGGATGTGCAGCGCCGGCAGCGTGGCGCCGCCCTTGTCGCCCTGCGTGACCAGCTGCCACAGCGTCACCGCGCCGTAGAACAGGCCACGCTCGTCCTGCGCTTTCACCGTGACGCCGTCGGGCGTGACGTCCAGCGTGTAGGCCTCCGGGTTCTGCTTGTCGGCAGCGGCGGCTTCCAGCACGAAACGGATCGCGCCCTTGTCTTCGTCCTGCGTGGTCGCCAGCGCGGGACCGCCTGCCGATTCCAGATAGGCCGCGAACTGCTGCGCGACGCGCGTGGCCGCTTCGCCGGTCGCCGACAGGCGCGTGTCCGGGGTAATGGCGAAGCTGCCTGCGCCCGTCGTCAGTTCGGCCGGCGCCGGAATCAGCGAGGGCGTGATCGGCGTGGTCGGTGCCGCGCCGGTGTCGTCGCCGGTCTTCTGCGAGCAGCCGGCCAGGACCATCAGGGTGAAGGCCAGTCCGGCCAGGGCGCGATGGGCGATGGGTCGTTTCATCGGAGTCCTCGGTAGCGAAGGGCACAGCATGCCCAAAAAAAAGCGGGCCCGGACAAGTCCAGGCCCGTGAGGGAACAGCTAAGCGTTACATCGGTGGAGAGATCAGAACTGGAAGCGCAGCGAGGCCATGTAGCGGCGACCGGTACGGTAGCTGCCACGGATCAGTTTTTCGGTGTTGGCGATGCCGGGCACTTCGGCATAGGTGTAGTACTCGCTGTCCAGCAGGTTCATGCCGTCGATACCAAGGCTCAGGCGGTCGTTGATCTTGAACGACACGCTCGCATCCAGCGAGTCGTAGTCATCGGTGACCAGGTAGTTGCCGCGATCGACCTGCGTGTAGTACTTCGAACGCCAGGAGTAGGTCACGCGCGCGCTCCAGCGATCGTTCTCGAAGAACGGGCTGACGTTGACCTGGCTCTTGGAGTTGAACGGCAGACCGTCGCCGTTGTCCGCTTCGGCATCGGCATACGTGTAGTTCGCCAGGATGCCGAGGCCGTTCTCGAAGCTCTTCTGGAACGCGCCCGAGAAGCCCTGGATCTTCGCGCTGCCCGCATTCTCGGGACGCGACACGGTGAAGTTCATCACCTGCCCATTGGACTCGTTGACGTGCTGCTCGACACGGGTGGTGTTGAGGATGTAGTTGTCCACGTCCTTGTAGAACAGCGTGCCCGACAGGATCGCGTCCGGCGCGAAGTACCACTCCGCCGAGAAGTCCAGGTTGGTGGATTCGTACGGGTCGAGATCCGGGTTGCCGCCGCCGCCGGTCAGGGTCTGCGGGCCGAGCCACAGGAAGTTGGACATGTCACCGTAGTTCGGGCGGGCGATGACTTTCGCGGCGGAGCCACGAAGCACCACGTCGTCCGAGGCGTCGAACACGACATTCAGGTTTGGCAGCACGTCGTTGTACTTCTTCTTGACGCTGACCAGGTCGTACGTGTGGACGCCGTTGTTCAGCGGATTGGCCGTCGTGCAGTCTGCGCTGACGGTGCACTGCCAGCCGAGACTATTGGATTCAGTTTGCACGAAACGAACGCCGAAGTTGCCGCGCAGGCGGTTCCAGCTGTAGTCGGCCTGCACGTAGGCGGCGTTGACGTCTTCGGTCACGGTCCATGTGTTGGAGACGAAGTCGCGATGGCTGAACGTATCCGGCGAGGGCATGGTCTGCCACGGTGCCAGCCAGTCGCCGCTGAGGATGTAGTCGGCCAATGCCCAGCCGTCGATGGTGAAACGGTTGTTCAGGTCGCCTACGCCGTTGAACCCGTTGAGGTAGTTGCTGGGCAGCGGACGGGGATCGAATTCCGATGCCAGACGGTTGCCGTAGCCGGCCACGGTGGCCAGCGATACACCGCCCATGCGCTGCGAGGTTTCGTGCTCGCGACGCTTGGCGCCGAAGCGGATCTGGTAGATCGGCGAATCCAGGCGGATGCCGAAGTCGACCTGCGCGTACTTCTCTTCATCCAGCGTCGGCTTGAAGACGATGTTGCCGCCCCAGCCCGGGTTCCAGGTGGGCAGGTCGGGATTACCACCCCAGCCGCCATCCATCTGGAACGACTCGGGGGTCACGAATGGATTGGCGCCGCTGAAGGTCAGGCTGGGATTGCCGCTGATGTCGTAGGTGTAGTCGGACCAGTTGAGGAACTCGCCGTAGACCTGGCGACCAGTGCCGCCAGTGGCCTTGGAGCGGCCTACATGTGCGGAGGCGAACCAGCGCTCATCGTTCCAGGTAGCCTTCAGGTCGTACGAGTCGGTGTCCACGGTGGCCTGGCGGTTGATCAGGTCGTACACCACCAGCGCGTTGTCGAACGTGCCGCGCGTGATGACGCCACCCTCCACGGTCAGGTCCGTCATGTTCATCAGGCCGTTGTAGCCGTTGCCCATGAAGGCGAACATGGAGTGGCTCATGTTGTCGTAGTCGGCCTTCACATCGAGCGCATTGAACTCGATGTCGAGCTTCTCGGTCGGCTTGAACTGGAGTGCGAGCGAGAGGGTTTCGCGCTTGCGGGTCTGTTCGAAGTAGTGCGCGCTGAGCGAGTTCGGGCCAACCGCGTCCAGGTTGTCCATCAACGTGGTCGCGCAGTTGCCTACGCAGATGACGGGCTTGGTGGGCTGGGAGCCGTCCGGATTCGGCGCGACGGACCAGTCGGTCGGCCGGTTGAACAGCGAACCGCCGCCTGCGCCCGGGGCGCCGTACGCGTAATCGCGGCCAGTCACCGTGCCGTAGGACTCGATGCCGTCGCGGCGGATGCCCTCTTCGGAGGTCTGTGCAGCGACGATCAGGCCGAAGTTCTCCGCCTTGTTCTTCCAGCCGAACAGCAGCGACGCCTGGGGGTCGCCGCTCTCAATGCGGTCGTTGTACATGTAGCCGACCTGGCCCGAGATCGTGGTTCCGTCGAGATCCAGCGGCTTGCGCGTGCTGACGATGACCGTGCCGCCGATCGAACCTTCGTCGAGATAGGCTTCCGGCGACTTGTAGACCTCGACCTTGCCGACGATCTGCGGCGCGAGCAGCGAATAGTTGAACGTACGGCCCGGCTGGTCGCTGATGAACCAGTCCGCGGACGCGACCGTCTGGCCGTTGAGCAGCGTGCGGTTGAGTGCCGGATCGGTACCCAGGATGCTGACCTTCTCGCCCTGGCCGAAGGCCTTGTCGATGGTGACGCCCGGGATGATCGTGATGGCTTCTGCCACGTTGGTCGCCGGGAACTTGCCGACGTCTTCTGCGGTGATCACGTCGATGATGGCGTCGGCGTTGCGCTTGGTGTCCAGCGCTTGTTGCAGGCTGGCGCGGATGCCGACCACGACCACGCGATCGAGTTCGGAGGCGTCTGCTGTCGTGCCTGTTGCAGGTGCAGCCGTTTCCTGTGCCTGCGCATGGGCGGCGAAGCCCAGACAGGTCACGATGGCGGCGGATAGAACGGTCTTGCGATGCTTCATGATGTCTCTCCCATCATTGCTCGAAGAATGTGCGGCCCGGTGCTGCGGCCGCTTGCGATGTGCCGGGTGGCGTCCCCACGCCCTGCCCGTGATGCGCCTGTACCGGCGCTCCCCTGGTGGTTCTCCCATGCCGGCGCGGGGGCGCCGGTATCACGGCGAAACGCCGTGCGTACTGCGGTGGAACGCCACCGGCAGGCGAGCCTGCCGGTGGTGGTGCGTGGATCAGAACTTGAAACGGAAGTTCAGGTAGTACTGGCGACCGTTGCTGTAGAACGCATGCGGCAGGTAGCCGGGAACGGCATCGTTCTCGGTGTAGTACTTCAGCTTCGGATCGTTGAGGTTCAGGCCGTCCAGGCTGATCGTCAGCCAGTCGGTGGCCTTGAAGCCCAGCGAGGCCGATACCGTGGCGAAGTCATCCTGGTAGAAGTTGTCGGTGCGGCTGACGCCGGCGTAGAACGAACTGCGGTAGCTGTAGTTGACGCGGGCGTTGAAGCGCGCGTTCTCGTACCAGGCCGAGAAGTTGTAGGTGTTCTCGGACGTGCCGTTAAGCGGCTTGCCGCCATCTGCCTCGCCATCCACGTACGTGTAGTTGGCGTTGATGCCGAAATTCTCGCCAATCGGCTGTTCGTAGGTCAGTTCGAGGCCGCGCGCCTTGCCGTTCGAGTTGACCGGGATCGACACCAAGTAGTCGCTGTAGACATCGGTGCCGGCATCCTGGCTTGCCTGCTGGTCCTTGTACTGCACGACGACGTTGTCGAAGTCGACATAGCCGTCCATGTCCATCGAGAACACGCTGGCGGACAGCAGGGCGCGCGGAGCGAAGTACCACTCCAGCGAGGCGTCGAAGTTGGTGGAGACCAACGGATCGAGGTTCGGGTTGCCGCCGCTGCCTTCGTGCGTCAGATCGTTAAGCGTCAGCGAGCCGGCCAGCGCCGAGAAGTCTGGACGGGTCATGGTCTTGCTGCCCGACACGCGCGCCACCAGGTTGTCGGTCAGCTCGAACTTGAAGTTCACGCTGGGCAGTAGCTCGTTGTAGTCGTTGTTGACCACGACAGGCAGGTAGTCGCCGAAGGCCGATCCCACCACTGCACCGGGAATGCCGGAGTTGGGCAGAAGTCCCTGGTTGTAGTGCACGTCCGTCTGCGTCTGCACGTAGCGCAGGCCGGCGTTGCCGCTCCAGCGGTCGCCGCGGAAGTTCAGCTGCGCGTAGACGGCATTGATGTCCTCGTTCACGCCGTACACGTCAGAGAAGTAGAAGCGCTCGGGGTTGTTGCGGTTGGCGAAGCGGGCGTTGATCTCCGCCAGCTGGGCGGGGGTGTAGTACCAGATACCCGACGGCACGTTGCCGCCCACGCCGAAGTCGCCGGGATAGGAGCCGCCCGCCCCCGGATAGGCGGTGATGTCCTGCCAGTTGCTGGCCCAGTTCGGCCCTTGCGCGAGCGAAAAATCGTTGCTGCGCTCATGGGTGGCGTAGCGGTAGCCGAAGTCGAGCGAGGACAGCACGTCGGACTGGAAGAAGAACTGGCCATCGGCCGAGGCCCAGTCTTCCTTGTCCAGCACGTCGATGCCCTGGGCGCCGAAGATCCAGCCGCTCTGGGGCAGGTGATTGGCCGCCGTATTGGTGCCGCCAAGCGACCAGTCGATCGGATTGCCCACGCCATTCATGCTCCAGCTCGCACCGGCGTTGCCGGCGATGCCGGTTTCCAACACGTCCTGGGTCGGGCTGGAGCCTGAGCCCTTGGTGGTGCCGGTCTGGAACACGAACTTCAGCGCATCGCTGGCATTCCACTCCGCGTCGAGCGCGATGTACTTCGAGGTGGAGACCGCGCCGGGCCGCGAGATCATGTCGTACACGCCGTACGGCGTGACCGTGCTGCTGGTGACCGGGTCATAGGTGGCGCTGGTCAGCACGCCATTGCGGACGGTGTAGCTGCTGGGCGTCTGCGAATTGACGAACTGGCTGGCCCACATCATGTAGTTGCGGTTGTAGTTGTCCGCTTCCAGCTTCGAGTAGAACGCGTTGACGTTCAGGGTCAGGTTGTCGGTGACCTTGGCTTCGATGTTGGCCACGCCACCCTTGCGCTTGCGCACCTGCTCGAACAGCGCGGCGCCGATCAGGTTGGGGTAGAGGACACCATTGAGCTCCGGATTGGTCGAGGTGATGGTGCCATAGCCGCCCACCACTTCCTGGCCATCGCGACGCAGGCTGCGCTCCTCATTGAACACCTGCACCATGAAGCCGGCGGTGCGCTCTTCGTTGCGCCAATTGAGCAGCGCATCGAGCTGCGGCTTGGTGTCTCCCGGCAGATCCGAATGCACGGCGCCGATCGAGCCCTGGATAGTGAGAGGCTCGGCGAACTGCAGCGGGCGACGGGTGATGATGTTCACCGAGCCGGCGGTGCCGCCTTCGACCAGTTTCGCTTCGGAGGTCTTGTGGACGACGACGCGGTCCACGATCTCGGATGGATACAGCGAATAGCTTACGCTGCGGCCGACGTTGCCTACCTGGCTGAGCACGAACCAGTCACCGGTGCCGATGGTGTGGCCGTTGACCAGGGTCTGGGTGAGGCTGGGGTTGGTGCCGCGCAGGCTGACGCGGTCCGCTTCGTCGAAGCCGCCTTCGCTGGCACTGGAGGATGCGATGTTGACGCCGGGCAGCTGGCGCAGCGTGTCGGCCACGTTCTTGGCCGGCAGCTTGCCCACGTCCTCGGCGGTGACGACTTCCACGTGCGTCGCAGCATCGCGCTTCGCATCGAGGGCTTTCTCGATGCTGCCGCGGATACCGGTCACGACGATGGTGTCGAGCTCGGTGGCGTCAGGCGTGGTGGCAGCGGGAGCGTCCTGTGCCTGCGCCTGTACGGCCATGCCAAGGCAGGTGACGATGGTGGCCGAAAGGATGGATCTGCGGTACTTCATGGTGTCTCTCCGATCTGCTTGAGTGTCGGCAGCCATCGCTTGCGCTGTTCCGCCGTGCCTGGTGTCGCGTTGTTCCATCGACGGCGTGCCAGCCCTGGCATCGCCGCTACCGCATGCGCCTGTGCCGGCGCCTCTTCTCACTCGCCCTGCTGGTGCTCCAGGTACCACCGTGCCGCACCGATCACGCCCAACTGCCCGTGTTCGACCAGCTTCACGGGAATGCGCTCAAGCGCTTCGCGCATCGATCCCTTGTTGAGGAACCGCGGCACGAAGCTGCTGGCAATCAGGACATCGCGGATCTTCGGCAGGATGCCGCCGGCGAGATACACGCCGCCTTGCACGCCGTAGAGCAACGCCATGTCGCCGACGACGCTGCCCAGTAGTCCGCAGAACACCTCCAGGCTCTCGCGCGCCAGCACGTCTTCGCCCGACTGCGCGGCGGCGGTGATCTCGCCCGGATGGGTATAGGGCGCCGGTGCCGTACCGCGTACGGCGCAAAGCGCGGTGTACAGGTTCATCAGGCCGGGACCCGACAGCGCCTGCTCGACCGGCACGTGCGTACGGGTCTTCAGCATCTCGCCGAGCAATGCCATTTCCAGCGCGTTGCCGGCGGTCAGTGCGGCCTGGCCGGCTTCCGTCGCCAACACCACGGCGCGCTTGCCGGTAGGAATCCACACGGCGGCGCCGAGGCCGGTGCCCGGGCCGAGGATCAGCGTGGGGCCATGCTTCGGTGCGATGGCGGGCCCGGTCAGCTGCAGCACCTCGCTGGCATCCATCTGCGCGGCGGCGTGCGCCACGGCTTCGAAATCGTTGACCAGGCGGACGTCGTCGAAGCCCAGCTGCGTGCGCAGCGCGGCCGGCGACAGGCGCCACGGCAGGTTGTTGGTGATGACGGTGCCGTCTTCCAGCGCGTAGCCGGCGCTGGCGATGACCGCGCGCGCCACCCGGGTCGCGCCCAGGCCGGCAATGAAGTCGGCCACGATGTCGCCGAGGCCGGCGTAATCGGCGCAGGCGTACTTGCGGTACTCCAGCACGTTGACCGGCGCGCCGGGGTCGCGGCTGCCGCGGACCAGGCCGATCCGGACATGGGTGCCGCCGACGTCCGCCGCGATGAAGGCGTCTTGCGCCCCGCTGATGGCATCCGTCGGCATTGGATTCGCTATGGCGACCACACGTCTCCCCACATGTTCGCGGCCGGGACTCCCGCATCCCGATATGGCCGGAGTGTGGAAAGTGTTTGACAACGTTGTCAAGGCTCTGTCATGAAATAGCCGTCCGGCAGGCGATGGGATGTCTTGAAACGGAAACAATTGCCGTATTCAGGAGATCATTGCTCGCAGGAATGGGGTTAATCATTGAATCGGAAGGGACATTCCGGGCTAGTCCGATGGGACTTGATGCTGCAGCGCACGACGCCTTCACAATCACATTGAGGATTGCAGGGGGTCATGGGCGGCGGCATTTCCCGGGTTGTCCGATTGGCTTTGACAACGTTGTTCCCGATGCCTGACGCTCTGGCGCCCGGTATCGCCAGCTCAAAGGGGAATCCATGACCACCGCAGCCGGTTCCAGTCCGCTCCGCTCGCTCGCCATCGTCGGCGTGCTGTTTTTCATCATCGGCTTCTTCACCTGGATCAACGGGCCGCTGATCACGTTCGTGCAACTCGCCTTCGACCTGGACGAAGTGAACGCCTTCCTGGTGCTGATGGTGTTCTACCTGTCGTACTTCTTCCTCGCCCTGCCCGCAGCGGCCTTGCTCAAACGCACGGGCATGAAGAAGGGCCTGGCGGCCAGCCTGTTCGTGATGGCGGTGGGCGCGGCGATGTTCGGCGAGTTCTCGACACAGCGCTGGTATCCCGGCGCGCTGTCCGGCCTGTTCGTGATCGGCGGCGGCCTGGCGTTGCTGCAGACGGCGGTGAATCCGTACGTCAGCATCCTCGGCCCCATCGAAAGCGCCGCCCAGCGCATCGCGCTGATGGGCATCTGCAACAAGGTCGCCGGCATGTTGGCGCCACTCGTGCTCGGCACGCTGGTGCTGCACGGCGTGGGCGACCTCGCCGCGCAGGTCGAGGCCGCCGATGCCGCCGGCAAGGCGGTACTGCTGGATGCGTTCGCGGCGAAGATCCACCTGCCGTACCTGGTGATGGCGGGCGTCCTGGTGGTGGTCGCCATCGGCATCCTGTTCTCGCCGTTGCCGGAGGTGAAGCCGTCGGAGGTCAACGCAGCGCCCATCGCAGGCGCCGCCAATGACGAGCGCGGCCTGTCGCGCTTCCCGCACCTGTGGCTGGGCGTGCTGTGCCTGTTCCTCTACGTGGGCGTGGAAGTATTGGCGGGTGATGCGATCGGAACGTATGGACGCGGCTTCGGATTGCCGCTGGACCAGACCAAGCTGTTCACCACCTACACGCTGTTCGCGATGCTGGCGGGCTATCTGGTCGGACTGGCGTTGATCCCGCGCGTCGTGTCGCAGGAGCGTTACCTGGCCATCTCCGCGACGCTGGGCGTGCTGTTCGCCCTCGGCGCACTGCTGACCCACGGCTACGTCTCGGTCGGTTTCGTCGCGGCGCTCGGCTTCGCCAACGCGATGATGTGGCCGGCGATCTTCCCGCTGGCGATCAAGGGACTTGGCCGGCATACCGAAACCGGCTCGGCGCTGCTGATCATGGGCATCGCCGGCGGGGCCGTCCTGCCGCAGGCCTTTGCGGTGCTTAAGCAGCACTACGACTTCCAGGTGGTGTTCGCCGGACTGGCCATCCCGGGCTATCTCTACATCCTCTATTACGCGCTCGCCGGGCACCGGGTGGGCACCGCGAAACGGGCGGCGACGGACGTCCCGGAACGCGGCATCATGGCGGACTCGCCTCCATGACGGAAACGCCCATGCGCCGACCCACCATCAAGGACGTCGCCGAACGCGCGAAGGTCTCGCTGAAGACCGTGTCCCGGGTCATCAACAACGAGCCATCGGTGCTGCAGGGCACGCGCGCGCGCGTGCTGCACGCGATCGCCGAGCTCGACTACGAGCCGGACCAGTCCGCGCGCAACCTGCGCAGCGGTACGCCGTTCGTGATCGGGCTGGTGTACGACAACCCCAACCCGTACCACATCATTGGCGTGCAGAACGGCGTGCTGGCGGCGTGCAAGGAAACCGGCTTCGGCCTGCAGATCCATCCCGTCGACTCCACCTCGCCGCTGCTGGCGGAGGAACTGGTGGAATTCGTGCAGCGCTCGCGTCTGGCCGGCCTGGTGTTGACCGCGCCGATGTCGGAGCGCGCCGACCTGGTCACCGCGCTCGCCGCACGCGGCGTGAAGCTGGTGCGCATCATCGCCGCCACCGAAGATCCTGACGACGGCCTGCCGTGCGTCTACGTGGACGACCGTGACGCCGCCTACGAGATCACCGAGCATCTGATCCAGCTCGGCCACCAGCGCATCGGCTTCCTGTGGGGCGGACTGGCGCACCGGTCGAGTACCGAGCGCTACGCCGGTTACGAGAAGGCGCTGAAGGACTACGGCATCACGCTCGACAAGCACCTGGTGGTGCCGGGCGACTACACCTTCGACGACGGCTTCCGCGGTGCGCGCCGACTGCTCGCGTTGCGCGAGCCGCCCACGGCGATCTTCGGCTCCAACGACGAAATCGCTGCCGGCGTACTGGCAGCGGCGAAGTCGGCCGGCATGAACGTGCCCTACGACCTGTCCATCGCCGGTTTCGAAGACAGTCCGTTCTCCAAGCAGTCGTGGCCGCCGCTGACCACGGCCAAGCAGGCCACGCAGGACATCGCCAAGCAGGCCGCGCGCTTGCTGATCGCCGGCCTGCGCACCGACGCCTACGACGACAATCCCACGCCCGTGCACAACCAGGGCTTCGTGCCGCAACTGGTGGTCCGCGGCTCCACTGCACCGGTCCGGCCGCGCGCCGACCGACCCGAACCCGCCTCGCCATGACCACATCGCTTCCCGCTCCCGCCGACACCCTGATGCACCAGGAGGCCGCGCAGGCGTCCTCGATCATCGCCGACCAGTACGCACGCAACGCCGCCACCGTGCAGGCCTTGGCCGCCGACCTTCGCCGCGCGCCGCCGCCGTTCGTCGTCACCTGCGCGCGCGGCAGTTCCGATCACGCCGCCACGTATGCGAAATACCTGTTCGAGACACAGCTCGGCGTGGTGACGGCGTCTGCTTCGCCCTCGGTCGGATCCGTGTATGAAGCGCGGCAACGACTGGAAGGTGCGCTGTACGTGGTGATCTCGCAGTCGGGCAAGAGTCCGGACCTGCTGCGCAACGCGACGGCTGCCAAGGAGGCTGGTGCACGCGTGGTTGCCATCGTCAACGTCGCGGATTCGCCGCTCGCGCAGCTGGCCGATACCGTGCTGCCGATGCACGCAGGTCCCGAGCGCAGCGTGGCGGCGACCAAGAGCTATCTCGGTTCGCTGGCGGCGATCCTGCAGCTGGCGGCGTACTGGAAGGACGAAGCGCCGTTGCACGATGCGGCCCTCGCGTTGCCCGGCGCGCTGCAGCGCGCGTGGCAGTCCGACTGGTCGCCGCTCACCGATGGGCTGGTGGAGGCACACAACCTGTTCGTGCTGGGCCGTGGCCTGGGCCTCGCCGCGGCGCAGGAAGCCGCGCTGAAATTCAAAGAGACCTGCGGCCTGCACGCCGAGGCCTACAGCTCGGCCGAAGTGAAGCACGGACCGATGGCCCTGGTGGGTCCCGGCTTCCCGGTGCTGTGCTTCGCGCAGCCGGACGAAACCGAAGCCGGCACGCTGGCGCTGGCGCAGGAATTCCGCGGCCGCGGGGCGCAGGTGTGGGTCGCGTCGCGTCAGGGTGATCTGCCGCTGGTGGAAGCGCCGCATCCCGCGTGCGCACCACTGTTGACCATCCAGAGCTTCTACCGCGCGATCAATGCGCTGGCGTTGCGTCGCGGACACAACCCCGACGTGCCGCCGCACCTCAACAAGGTCACCGAAACGGTATGAACACCCCGCATCCCGCCACCGCCCTCTGCAATGCGCGTGTGCTGACGCCCGACGGCTTCGTCGAGGGGCTGGCGGTGCTGATGCAGGGGGGCTTGATCGTCGATCTCGTCGCCGATGCCGCGCTGCCTGCCGATGCCGTCCGCCAGGACCTGCAGGGCGCGACGCTGGTACCGGGCTTCATCGATGCGCAGGTCAACGGCGGTGGCGGCGCACTGTTCAACAACGACACCAGCGTCGACGCGATCCGCACGATCGCCCAGGCGCATCGCCGCTTCGGCACCACCGGCCTGCTGCCGACCCTGATCAGCGACGATGCCGACGTGATGGCGCGTGCCATCGCGGCGACACGCGATGCCATCGAACAGGGCGTGCCCGGCGTGCTGGGCGTCCATCTGGAAGGTCCGTACATCGCGCCCGCGCGCAAGGGCACGCACGATGCTGGTAAGTTCCGCGTGCCGGATGCGGACGAAGTCGCCATGGCCACCTCGCTCGACAACGGCGTGACGTTGGTGACGCTGGCGCCGGAGCAGGTGCCGGTTGACACCATCCGCACGATGGTCGCGCGCGGCGCGATCGTGGTCGCCGGCCACACGGCGGCCACCTACGAACAGATCCGCGCCGGCATCGAGGCGGGCGTGTCGGGCTTCACCCATCTGTACAACGCGATGTCGCCATTGCAGGGACGCGAGCCCGGCGCGGTCGGCGCCGCGCTGGAAGAGGATGGCTGCTGGTGCGGCGTGATCGTGGACGGTGTGCATGTGCATCCGGCCAGCCTGCGCGTGGCGCTGGCGGCCAAGCCGTCCGGCAAGGTGTTCCTGGTGACGGATGCGATGCCGATGGTTGGCTCCGACGACCCGGCCTTCGATCTCTATGGCGAAACCATCACCGCCATCGACGGGGTAGTGCGCAACGCGGCGGGGTCGCTGGCGGGCTCTGCGTTGGACATGGCCACGGCCGTACGCAACAGCGTGCGGTTGGTCGGCCTGCCGCTGGAAGAGGCCGCGCGCATGGCCTCGACCTATCCCGCGGAATTCCTCGGACTCGGCGACTCGCACGGGCGCATCGCGCCCGGCTATCGCGCCGATCTGGTGGCGCTGGATGACGACCTGCAGGTGATCGGAACCTGGATCGGCGGCGAGTGACGGGCGCGCGATGAGTGCCGCGCCCCTTCGCTTCGCTTCGGTCGATGCCCTTCGCGGGCTGACCGTGGCGGCGATGTTGCTGGTCAACACGCCGGGTGACTGGTCGCATGTCTATGCGCCGCTGCTGCACGCGGAGTGGCATGGCATCACGCCGACCGACCTGGTGTTTCCGTTCTTCCTGTTCATCGTCGGCGTGTCGATTGCGCTGGGCGTCGTGCCGCGCGCGGAAGCGGGCGTGCCCCGGCCGGCGCTGGTGCGCGCCGTGCTGTGGCGGGCGGCAAAGATCATGTTGCTGGGGCTCGCGCTGCATCTGCTCGCGTTCTGGTTGCTGGATCGGCCTGCGTTCCGTCCATGGGGCGTGCTGCAGCGGATCGGTCTGTGCGTTGCGATCGTCGGCGTGGCGGTGTTGTATCTGCGGCCGCGTGCACAGTGGGCAGGGATCGTCGCGCTGCTCGCGGGCTACTGGGCGCTGATGGCGCCGTGGGGCTACGCACCGTTCACGAACCTCGCCGCGCGCGTCGACACCATGCTGTTCGGGCCGTGGCTGTACCAGTGGGATGCGGCGCTGGGACGCGGGCAGGATCCGGAAGGCCTGCTGAGCACGCTGCCGGCCATCGCCACCACGTTGCTCGGCGTGCGCATCGGCACGTGGCTGCGTGCGGGCGCGATCTCCATGATCGTGCGGACCGCCATCGGCATGATCCTGCTGGGCCTGGCATGGTCGCTGGTGTTCCCGCTGAACAAGGCGCTGTGGACCTCGTCGTACGTACTGGTCACGGCAGGCTGCACAGCGCTCGCGCTGATCGTCGCGCATGTCCTGGTCGACAGGCGCGGGTGGCCGGCGATCGGCCGGCGGTTCGGCGTGAACGCCATCGCGGCCTACGTGGGCGCCGCGGTCATGACGTACGTGCTACTCGGCGTTGGCCTGATGGGGCCGCTGTACGAGCAGGGCTTCGCGGCATGGATCACGCCCCGCTTCGGTCCCCAGGCGTCATCACTGGCGTTCGCGCTGGCGTTCGTCGGCGTGTGGTGGCTGGTCGTATGGGCGATGGATCGCCGTGGCTGGTACGTGAAGGTCTGAAGGCCGGCGGACCGTCACGCTTTTCTTCACGCCGGCGGCGTACAAAGGCAGCCACACCCGCCGGAGCCGCCCGCATGAGAGTGCCGTTGCTGCTTGCCTGCTGCCTGTGCCTGACGGCGTGCCAGCGCGCCACGCTCACGGAAGAGGGCGCGCACGTTGTGCTGGCGTCATCCGCCGAAGTGCCCACGCACGTTGCGGGTGCCGCGCCTGCCGTGGCCGCCGCCGAAGGACCGCGCGTCACCGGTGGCACGCAGCCTGCGCGCGCCGTGCCCGATCCCCCGTTCACCAGTACGCCGGTGGCCACGTTCAACGAGCCCTGGGCGATGACCTTCCTGCCCGATGGCCGACTGCTGGTGACCGAAAAGTCCGGCAAGTTGCGCCTGGCCAACGTGGCGACCGGACAGGTCGGCGAGATCGTTGGCGTGCCGGCGGTGGCGTACGGTGGGCAGGGCGGATTCGGCGATGTCGTGTTGCATCCACGCTTTGCCGACAACCGTTGGGTTTACCTCAGCTATGCGGAAGCTGGCAGTGGCGGTACACGCGGCGCGGCAGTGGCGCGTGCGACGCTGCAGCTCGATGCCAGCGGCAATGGCGGCAGCCTGTCCAACCTGCAGGTGATCTGGCGCCAGTTGCCCAAGGTCAATGGCGAAGGCCACTACGGGCACCGGCTTGCGTTCGGCGCGGATCGCAAGCTGTGGATCACCTCCAGCGATCGCCAGGCGATGACGCCGGCGCAGGACCTGCAGTCCGCGCTCGGCAAGCTGATCCGGCTCAACGACGACGGCAGTGTGCCACCCGACAATCCCTTCGCCGCGCAGGGCGGCATTGCCGCACAGGTGTGGACCCTGGGCCATCGCAACATGCTCGGCATCGCTTTCGATGGCGCCGGCCGGCTGTGGACGCACGAAATGGGCCCGGCGGGAGGTGACGAACTGAACCTGATCGAGCGCGGCACCAACTACGGTTGGCCTGTCGTTTCGAATGGCGACCATTACGGCGGGGAGCCGATCCCTGATCACCCGACCCGCCCAGACTTCAACGCGCCGGAGGCGTGGTGGACGCCGGTGATCGCACCGGCGGGCTTCGTCATCTATTCGGGCAATCTGTTCCCGTGGTTCCGCGGCAAGGGCTTCATCGGCGGCCTGGCGTCGCAGGCGCTTGTCGAGATCGAGTTCGATGGCACGCAGGCGCGCGAGGCGCGGCGCTATCCGATGGGCCGACGTATCCGCGAGGTCGAGCAGGGACCGGATGGCGCGCTGTGGCTGCTGGAAGACGGCGGTGGCGGACGCCTGCTGAAGCTCACGCCGAATCCCAGCTGATCAGCGCGCCGGGTGTCCCGGCACATCGCCCGACGCGAGCCGCTGTTCGCGGCCATGACGCACGTCGAGATACAGGCTGTACGCCGCAGTGAAGGCGGGCAGCAGGTTCTGCAGCACGCCCACCGCGTCCTGCTTCGACGAGAACAGGAAGTAGCTCAACGCCATCAGGCTGCCCGCCAGGCTCATGTACCAGAACAGGCGCGGGATCACCGGCCGTCGCGCGCGACGCGACGCGACGAACTGCACCAGCCAGCGTGCCCCGAACAGCGCCGCGCCGGTCAGGCCGATGAGCTTCCACGGCGTCATGTGCAGGCCGGTCCAGCCCAGCCACAGGATTTCCTGGTCCATCGCACTCATGGCTTGCGGCCGACGTTGAGCTCACTGATGGGCGTCACGTGGCTGCGCTGGATCAGCCAGGACACACCCATCAGATCGCGGATGCCGACCAGCGCTCGGCCGAGATTGGTGTACTTGGACTGTCCGGTGCCGCGCGGCCGATGCGAGACGGGCACGCTGACGGTCTTCCAGCCTGCACGCTGCATCAGCGCAGGCAGGTAGCGGTGCATGTGGTCGAAGTAGGGCAGTTCGAGGAACGCGGCGCGCTCGAACAGCTTGATGCCGCAACCGGTATCCGGCGTGTCGTCGTGCAGCAGGCGCTGGCGGATGCGGTTGGCCCAGCGCGACGCCCAGCGCTTGCTCGCCGTGTCCTTGCGCTCGACACGCCAGCCGGCGAACAGCTTGGTCTGCGGATCGCCGGCATCGCGTGCCGCCAGCAGCTTCAGGATATCGGCGGGATCGTTCTGTCCATCGCCGTCGAGGGTCGCGATCCATGGCGACAGCGCCTGCTTGGCGCCGGTACGGACAGCCGCGCTCTGGCCACTGCGCTGCTGGTGCACCAGCACCCGCAGCTCGGGGACTTCGGCCTTCAATGCCGCGAGTACGTCACGCGTGTCATCGTCGGAATGGTCGTCCACGCAGATCACGTCGAACGCCACGCGGCCGCGCAGGTGGCGCACGACCTCATGCACCAGCGGACCGATGTTGCCGCGTTCGTTGAAGGCCGGAATGACGACGGACAGGCTCATGACGGAAGGGGTTGGCGTGTTCAACATCAGCGTGCGCTCCTGCAGGTCAGGAAAATGTCGTAGTCCGGTCGGTACAGCGTTGTCTTCACGTCGGTAAGGCCGAGTACGGTGTGGAACAGGTCGTCGTGGGTACGTTCGCCGCGTGCCTGCTGCTGCAGGCAACGCTCGTCCAGGTGCGTGGATCGGCGCCAGCCGTCGGAGAACCACGCGACCATCGGGACTTCCAGCTGTTCGCGAGGGGCGATGGAGTACGGCATCCCGTGCAGGTACAGCCCCTTTTCGCCCAGCGATTCACCGTGGTCGGACACGTACAGCAGGGCAGTGTCGTAGCCGTCCAGGGCAGCCAGCCGGTCGATGGCGGAGGCCACTACGTGGTCGGTGTAGCGCAGCGCGTTGTCGTAAGCGTTGGTGATCTGCGCGCGTGAGCAGCGCCCAAGGTCGGAGGTCTCGCAGACCGGCTCGTAGGCCTTGAAGGAGGACGGGTAGCGCTCGGAGTAAGTCGGTCCGTGGTTGCCCAGCATGTGCAGCACCACGACCTGGTCGCCGTGATGGCGACGGACGGTGTCTTCCAGCCCGGACAGCAGGATCTCGTCGTAGCAGCGCTTGCCGTTGCAGAGATCCGCATCGGTGCGCGCATGCAGATCCTCGACGGCCAGGCCATCGCAGACACCCTTGCAGCCCGACTGGTTGTCGCGCCACAAGGTCTGCACGCCCGCCCGCTGCAGCACGTGCAGCAGCGACTGGTGGCTGCGGATCTCCGCTTCGTCGTAGTGCTCCCTGCCCAGCGGCGAGAACATGCACGGCAGCGAGACTTCGGTGCTGCTGCCGCAGGCGGTGACGTGCGGGAAGTTGAGCACGTTGCGCCTGGCGAGTTCCGGCGTCGTCTGGCGCGCATAGCCGTTGAGGCCCCAGCTCGCGGCGCGGGCGGTCTCGCCGACCACCAGCACCAGCAGGCGCGGCCGGCGCATGGTGGCCGCGGGCGACTGCACGGCGTCTTCGCCGATCGGCTGCAGAACGCGCTTGCGGCCGGGCGGATCCTCGCTGACCACCTTGGCCAGCGAGACCAGCACGTTGGCAGGCGTCACCAGGTAGCGCACTTCGCGCTGGTTGCGCAGGAACGCGGTCAGCTGCTGCGTGGACGGCAGGACACCGACCACGCCCGTCGCCACCATGCCGGCAAGGAAGACCAGCCTCACGCCGAACGTCCGAGACCAGCTTCGTTCCTTCAGGCGCACGCGCCAGATCAGCAGCAGGGCCGGCGCGGCGGCGAGCAGCGGCACCAGGATGTCGATGCCGGCCAGGTCGCTGGCCTCGCGCCAGTCGGTATGCAGCACGTTGCGGACCATGTCGGCGTCGATGTAGATGCCGTAGCTGGCCATGTAGTGACCCGCGAGCGCGGCCACCACCACCAGCGCGGACAGCACCACGCGTGCCGTGCGCCGCCACACCAGCAGCGACAGCCATACGCCGTGCACGCAGGTCACCAGCAGGAACAGCGAGAGCGTCCATCGCCACTGCGACCAGGGTTGCGGTGTGGCGGCCCGCCAGAAGGCCGCATTCGCGAACACGCTGAAGTACAGGCAGGCGACGAGGATCAACGCCTCGGAAGAGATCAAGGGACGTACGCCCAGCAGAGCGCGGATGCGCTGCCAGCGTGATGGCGTCGCCGCGCGACCGAGGACTGAAGCGTTCATGCCCGCCCCTCCGCCCCGGTCGCGGAGGCACGCCACGCGCCGACGCGGTCGACGATGCACGCGACCGTCCAGCAGATCGCCAGGCTGGCAATGTCGTGCGACAGGAAATGCGCGCCGCGCAGTTGTTGCGCCATCCCGAAGACGGCGCCCGCCAGCAGTCCCGCGGCCAATCCCAGGTGGCGCCAACGCGGTGCGGCCTGCAGGAAGAAGAAGTACAGCGCCACCCATGCATAGCCACTTGCGGCATGCGCGGCCGGAAAGCAGGCCGGCATGCCGAGCGTTGCCGGACGGTGTTCAAGCAGCGGCACGAACGGGCGCTGCCCACCGAAGCCGACGAGATCCCACGGACAGTCCATGTGCGTCGTCGCTTTCAGCACTGCCACGCAGGCGGTGGAGGCAAGTACGGCAATCAGCAGTCGCGCCGCGGGTCGGGTCCACCGGTCTGCGGCTCGCGTGCGCCACTGCGTCAGCGTGGCCACCAGCAGCCCGACCCAGGCCAGCTGGCTGAGCAGACGGCCACCCCGATGCAGCACGGTTTCCAGCACGACGCTGTGCTTCAGCGACCAGGCCTCTCCCTGCCAGCGGAACAGCCACGACGCCAGCGGCTGATCCAGCGACTGTGCGGCCATCCAGGCCGCCACCAGCAGGATCACCGAGACAGGAAGCAGACCGGAGAGGCGCTGCTCCGGCACGGCGGAAAAAGAGGGCGACGGTGCGGACATGCGGCGCGGGCCAGTGAGGGTGCGCGCATGCTCGTTGCCGCGATGTCGTAGCACGGTCGGACAGGTGTCGGAGCCGTGTTAAACGCCGGAGGTGCCGGCGTGGCGTTGTTCGAGGTTCAGTCTTCGCTGACGTCGGCGGACCAGGTGGAGGGCACGTCGCACCCTGCGATCCAGGCATCGCCACGCGCCAGGATCCACGCGCGCCGGTTGGACGCGCCGATGTCGATGACCTTGGCGGGGTCAAGACAAGGTCCGATGGCATCCTTGCGCAGGAACAGCCAGCGCTTGTCCGGCGCCGCCAGCAACCACGCATGCGCGTGCTGCCACTGGTCCACCCAGGGTTGCTTGAATCCGAAATCGGTCACCAGCCGGTCGGCCTGCAGCAGATGCTGCTCGCGCCAACCGAGCATCGCCAGCTCGGCGTCGGGACCGATCCGTTCGCCGACGCGCTGCATCAGCGCCCGGGCAGAACTGTCCGGGCTGATCGCGGGCATGAAGCCCATGCCATAGGCCGTCCACAACGCCCCCGTCACCGCGACCAGCGCGACCGCCACCCGCCGCCGTGCGGCGAGCATCACCGCGATCGCGACGACCGCGAAGCCGAGCAGCCATCGGCTCAGTTGCGCGACCGTGGCCATGTCCATGCCGCGGCCGTCGACCAGCGCATGCACGCGCTCGGGCGATGCTGTCAGCAGCCACAGTCCGAGCGCGCCGGCGACCGCCACCAGCACCGTCATGTAGGCCCACAACGTCGCACGCACGCCTCGGCGCCGCAGCAGGCCTGCCAGCAGCGGCGATGCTGCCACCGCGAGTGCAGGCAACATCGGGAAGATGTAGACCTCGCGCTTGCCCGGGCTGGCGCTGAAGAACACCAGCACCAGCAGCGCCCACACGAGCAGCAGCGCATAACGCGCATCGACGCGCCGCAGCCGTCGCCACCACGCGGGCAGCAGCCATGGTGCGAGCAGTACACCGGGCAGCCACAGCGTCAGCATCGTCTGCAGGTAATACCAGGCCGGCTTCACGTGATGCCACGCATTGGCGTAACGCGTGCCGGTCTGCTTGAACAGCATCTCGCGCGCGTAGGTATGCAGGGCGGGATCGGACGAGGACAGCGCGACGGACAGCATCGGTACCAGCCAGACGCCGGCACCCAACAGGAAGCCGGCCACGCCCGCCAGCGCATGCACGCCGCGGTGCGCGGGCAGGTCCTGTGCCGATTTCCACCGCACCCACAGCCACGGGATGAACACCAGCAGCGGCAGGAAGCCGACGCCCTTGGTCACCGTGCCCAGCCCGGCGGCGAACGTGCCCAGCGCGAGCAGCCACGCACTCGGCGTCTCCAACAGATAACGCAGCAAGGCCCACAGTGACAGGGTGGTCATGCCCACGAGCACCATGTCGATCTGCGCGCGCTTGGCCTGCAGGGCGAACTGCAGGCAGACGAACAGGCCGAACACCGCGTAGGGCACCGCACGGCGTCCCCACAGGCGACGTGCGAGATCGCCGGACAGCCACAGCGTCAGCAGCGCCGCCAGCAGCGACGGCAGCAGGAAGGCCACGTCCCAGCTGCGCACCAGCAGATAGCTGGTCGCCTGCAGCCACATGAACGTCGGCGGTTTCTCGGCGTAGAGCTCGATGCCGCGGTGGGGGAACAGCCATTGGCCCGTCTCCACCATCGTCTGCGCGGCGAGCACGAAGCGCGGCTCGTCGGCCGGCATCGGTTCGCGCAGGCCCAGCCCTGCCAGCAGGGCCCACACCATGAGGGCGACCAGCAGCGGGGTCTGCCAGCGGGAGGCGTGTCGGGAGCGCGCGGAAAGCATTGGCAGGGTCGGCCAGTCTGCAGGCGGGCGCACGATGGTGGATCATGGGGCGTAGGAGATTCGTCGGAATTCCGACGGTGCTTCGACGTCCGGCCTGCGATCCTGCCGGTCCTCCCTATTTGGCGCGGATGCTTCCGATGCGGCTGCTGGTGATCGAAGACAACCGGAACCTGGTGGCGAACCTGTTCGATTACTTCGAGGCGCGCGGCCACACGCTGGACGCCGCGCCCGACGGCGTGACCGGGCTGCACCTGGCGACGACGCAGACGTACGACGCCCTGGTGCTGGACTGGATGCTGCCGCGACTGGAAGGCCCCGAGGTCTTGCGTCGACTGCGCGAGGAGCACGACTCCAGCCTGCCGGTCATCATGCTGACCGCGCGCGACGAGCTGCCCGACAAGATCGCCGGCTTTCGTGCCGGCGCCGACGACTACCTGACCAAGCCCTTCGCGCTGCCGGAACTGGAAGTGCGGCTGGAAGCGTTGATGGTGCGTACGCAGGGCCGGCAACGGCGCAAGGTGCTGGAAGTGCACGACCTGAAGCTCGACCTTGCCACCCTGGAGGTCACGCGCGCTGGTCAAGCGCTGCACCTGTATCCCGCGTGCCGCAGGCTGCTGGAGACGCTGATGCAGGCCAGCCCCGCAGCAGTCACCCGGCAGCAGCTGGAGCACGCACTGTGGGGTGAGGATCCGCCCGACGGCGACATGCTCCGCTCGCATATCTATGAATTGCGGCGCAGCGTCGACGGCCCGTTTCCGGTCAAGCTGATCCAGACGCTGCCGCGTACCGGTTACCGGCTGGCGGTCCCGCACGAGGCACGCGACGCATGAAGGCCCATCGCAGCCTGCACGGGAAAATCCGGCGCCTGCTCGGCGGTTATGCCGTGCTGCTGGCGGCCGTCATCCTCCTCGTCTTCGCGGATGACTTTCTCGAGGACAGGGTGTGGAAATCGCTGCTCCAGCGCGAGATCGCAGAGCACGTGCAACGGCAGGCCGACGATCCGGCCTACGCATGGCGGGATACCGACACGCTGCAGATCTACCGCATGCCAGGTCGTCCACCGCCGCCCGAGCTGTCGATGTTGCCTTCGGGCGTCCACGATGATTTCTGGTTCAAGGGGCGGGAGAACGTCGTGCTGGTCCAGCGCCAGGGCGACGTGGACTATTTCGTCGTGCGCGACATCACCGGCATCGAGACGGTCGAGGACGCATTGCTGCTCGGATCGCTGGGACTCGCGGCCGTCGTCTTGGTGATCATCGGCGTGCTGGTCGCCCGCGGTGTACGCGACGCGCTGCGTCCTTTGTCGGACCTGGCCAGTGACATCGGAAAGCTGGCCCCCGACCATGCCGGCCAACGCGTGGCCGTGGCGGACGACGCCAGTTCCGAGCTGCACGTCATCACCAATGCCCTGAACGACTATCTTCGCCGCCAGGATGCCTTCGTCGAACGCGAGCGCGTCTTCATCGATACGACCAGCCACGAACTCCGCACGCCCATCGCCATCATCGCGGGTGCCAGCGAACTGGCGCTGGGTCGCGACGATCTGCCCGGCTCTGCACGTCAGCAGGTGCAGCGCATCCACCGGACCGCACGCGACGTGGAACAGCTGATTGCCCTGTTGCTGACCCTCGCCAAGGATCCCGCGCGCCTCTCGCGCAGCAACGAGGTCGTGCCGCTGCACGAGTTGCTGCCGGACATCATCGACGACCATCGCCACCTGATGGACGGCAAGGACCTGTCCGTCGTCATCGACGACCTTGCGCCGTGCAGCGTGTCCGCGCCGCTGCACATCGTGCAGGCGGCGATCGGCAACCTGCTGCGCAATGCCATCGAGAACAGCGACAACGGCGGGATCCACGTGAGCCTGGATGCGGATGCGACGGTGGTCGTGCGGGATCCGGGCCACGGCATGACGCCGGAAGAAATCAGTCGCCTGTACGCGCAGATGGCGCGAGGCGGCGGCCGCGAGGGCGGCGGCATCGGCCTCGACCTGCTGGCGCGCCTGTGCGAGCACCTGGGCTGGACGCTGTCGATCCAGTCGGCGCCAGGTCGCGGCACGATCAGCCGCCTGCGCCTGTCGCGCTGAAGGTCGCCGTCACGCCATCGGCGCTAGCATGCGCGCACACCCGTGCCGGAGGCTGTCGATGAAAGCGCCCCTGTCGTGCATCGTCCTGTTGCTGCTTGCCGGCTGCAAACCCGAGGGGGCCCCGCCGGTGGCCAACGCACCCGCCCCATCGTTGGCTGACACCACGCCGGCGGCGGCTCCCGCCGGCCCGGCCAACGCGGCGACGCCTGCAATAGCGCCACCCTCGTTCGACTGCGCCAAGGCCGCGAGCGAAGCGGAGAAGCTGGTGTGCAGCGATGCCGAACTTGCCGCGCTCGATCGCCGGCTGTCGGCGCGCTACCGCGAGGCCAAGGACGCGGATCCCGCGATCCAGCGGGGCTGGGCGAAGGGGCGGGATGACTGCTGGAAGGCGCAGGATGCGCGTCTGTGCGTACTGGAGGCGTACCAGACCCGCCTGGCCGAACTGGCCATCGCGGCACCCGGCATGGCAGTCCCGAAAAAGGTGGAGTACCGCTGCAGCGACAACCGCGCACCGTTCACCATGACGTACTACAACGATCTTGACCCGCCAGCCGCCATCATGGCGCTGGGCAACGACCAGGCCATCGTCTTCCCGCAACCGGCGGCCAGTGGTGCGAAGTATGGGCGCGTCGGCGTCGAGTACTGGGAGCACCAGGGCGAGGCCAGCGTCGATTTCTTCGGCACCAGGCTGAGCTGCACGCCTTTGCCGTGATCGCGATGCCGGTCGAGCGCGATGCGCGCCCGACCGGTCCACTAGGCACGTTACCGCACGCGGCGGTAACGCACCTCGTTCTGGCGGTCGCCTACCTGCGAGGTGACCAGTCCCTCGCGCGACTGGTCGATGTCGAACGTGGTGTCGCCGACATTGAGTCGCCCGTCGTTGATCCAGCCGTTAATCGTCTGGCCGCGTGATCGCGCGGTGGCACGTCCACCGGATTCGATCGTCAGGCTGACGTCCGCATCGTAGAGCGCGTTGTAGCCCTCGAAGGTGCCGATCATCCAGCTGGGCACATACGACGTGTGGCGCGCACCCTGGTAGCGGTCGTCGTCGTACTTGTCGTCCTTCTTGTGGGCGTTCGACGCGATGGCGCCCAGGATCGCGGCGCCGATCAGCATGCCGGCGGCCACCTTCGCATCATGATCGCTGTCGTGATGCCCCGACGAACTGGTGTGCACGCGGAAGCTCGCGCGGCAACCGTCATCGACCCAGATCTCGCGGCGGGTGTAGTCCCAGGTGCGACCCTGCGTGCAGGCGGTGCCGGACAGCTGGCGCTCCAGGGTGACGTAGCCGGCGGTGACGAGGGGGCAACTCTGGTAACGGTCGTTGCGGCTTTCGCAGGTGACGGTGTCGTCGGCCCGGGCCTCGAAGCCCCAGAGCCCGGCGCCGGCCAGGCAGGCATACAGCAGGGTGCGCGTGCAGTCCATGTCGATTCCCTTGCAAGGTGGCGTGCGGTGGCGCGGGGACCCGCGCCGCGAACGCGACGATACCCCGTGCGGGATCACGGCAGTGCGTGCGGATCAACCGCCGGTCTGACGGGCGCGATGCACCGCCGCCACGCGCGCGGCCTGTACCGCGGCCCCGATTTCCGGGCCGGTCATGCCGTCGCGGACGACGTCACGCGCACCGACCGCGCAGGCGGCCTCGTGCAGGCGGATCAACTCCCGGCCCTGCGGGTAGTCCGCTTCTTCGTTGCCGCCGCGGCCGCGCTTGTCCGCCTCGCAGACGGTCGCCAGCCATGGGATGCGTTCCGGCCGACGGAACGCGTCGCAACGGGCGAGCAGGTCGACCACGGTGGCATCGCGCAGCTCGGCAAGGCGGTGCACGTTGAGGTGTTCGCGGCAGGCCATCACCGCCAGTTCGCGATGATCGGCGGGCACCTTGAGCCGTTCGCACAACGCGATCACGGGTTTCACGCCGGCGTGTTCGTGGCCGATGTGCCTCGGCAGCACGTCGGCCGGCGTCAGCGCCTTGCCCAGGTCGTGCACCAGCGCAGCGAAGCCGATGAGTGCATCACCGGGCGCCAGGCGTGCCGCCATGTCGCTGACCATCTGCTGATGGATACCCGTGTCCACTTCCGGGTGGTACTCCGCGCGCTGCGGCACGCCGTACAGCGCGTCGACTTCGGGCAGCACCACGGCCAATGCATCGCAGGCGCGCAAGGTGGACAGGAAAGCCGACGGCGTCGCCGACGCCAGTGCGCGACGCAGCTCCTGCCAGACGCGCTCGGGGACCAGCGTGTCCAGCTCGCCACTGGCGACCATGTTCCGCATCAATGCCATGGTTTCCGGCGCGACCGTGAAGCCGAGCGACGCGAAGCGCGCCATGAAGCGCGCGGCACGCAAGACGCGCAGCGGGTCCTCGACGAAGGCGTCGCCCACATGGCGCAGCACGCGTGCGTCGATGTCGCGCGCGCCGCCGTAGGGATCGATCAGCCTACCGTCTTCGTCCTGCGCGATGGCGTTGAGGGTGAAGTCGCGACGCTGCAGGTCTTCCTCCAGCGTCACCGAAGGATCGGCATCGACGACGAAGCCGCGATAGCCGCGGCCGCTCTTGCGCTCGGTGCGCGCGAGGGCGTATTCCTCGCCGGTCTCCGGATGCAGGAGTACCGGAAAATCGCGACCCACCGCCTTGAAGCCGTCCGCCTCCATCTGCGCCTGGGTGGCGCCAACCACGACCCAGTCGCGATCGCCGGGCGCAAGGCCCAGCAATCGGTCACGCACCGCGCCGCCGACGAGATATGTTTTCATGGCCGCATGATGCCGGATAGGTCCCGCCAATGTCTGCGATGCGTGATGTGGGAGCGACGTGAGTCGCGAAGCGGGTACCCATGCCGCCATCGCGACTCACGTCGCTCCCACAAGAAAGCTGATCTTTGCTTCAGCTCTTCGGCATCTGCGCCGTCGGGCAGGTGAATGCCTTGCGCTTGGCCTGCACACGGCCCATCAGGCGGTCGCTGACCGGCAGTGCCGTGCCGTTGAGGCGCCAGTCGTAGATCACGCTGAAGGCAAGCACGCGTGCCACGTACTCGCGGGTCTCCTTGTAGCTGATCGTCTCGATCCAGATATCCGGATCGAAGCCCGGACGCTGCGACTGCCAGCGGGCGGTGGGCGCCGGGCCCGCGTTGTAGGCGGCGATGGCGACGTAGGGCACGCTGTACTTGTCCTCCATCTCGCGCAGGTACGCCGTACCGATGGCGATGTTGGTGTCCGCGTCGTACAGGCTCGCCGCACCTGCATACGGGATGCCCTGCCGCTGGGCAACGCCGGCTCCGGTGGAGGGCAGCACCTGCATCAGGCCCATCGCGTTCGCGCCCGAGCGTGCCTTCGGGTTGAAGATGCTCTCGGCGCGGATTTCCGCGGCGACCCAGGCCGGATCGATGTTCTGCTTCGCCGCTTCGCGCCGGATGGTGTCGCCGTGGTGCAACGGGAACCGCAACTGGTACAGGCGCTGTTCGTCAGGCTGCTTGCCCAGCGAGAACACCGCGCGATCGAACCAGCCGTTGTCCTGCGCCACTTCCACGGCGATGCGCCGCTGGGTGTCGTCGAAGCGCGACAGCGCGTCGTTCCACTCTGCCGTGGCCCAGCCCGGGCGTTCCAGCTGCCACAGCTCCATCGCGCGCACGATCGCGGGATCGCGTGCGATGGCTTGCTTCGCCGTCGAAGGATCGTTGGGGATCCAGGCGCACAGCGCGTACGGCTGCTCCAGGCGGTCGGCCGCCAGGAAGCCGTGGAAGGTCGGGCTGGACGCGGTTTCGCGGAACAGGCGCTGCGCACCGGCGCGATCGCCCGTCTTCTCGCTCATGCGCGCTTCGAAGTAGCGCCAGCGAGAATCGTTGCGCTGCGTCGGCGGCATCTTCTTCAGTGCAGCGAGCGCCGCTGGCCAATCGCCGCGCGACAGCGCCTCGCGCACGCGCCATTCGTGCAGGCGCTCGTCGTATGCCGACTCGGGCACGTTGCCCAGCCGGCGCGCGGAGTCCGGCCCATAGGAGGCGACCGTCCACAGCGCGATCTGGTACAGCACCTGGCCGCGTTCGGCTTCGCCCATGCCCAGTGCGTCCGCGTACTGCGGCAACAGGCGCTCTGCGGTGTCGGGATCGTTCTGTGCGAGTTTCGCCAGGCCGCGGGCCGCCATCCGCCGGCTGCGCTCGGTCCTGGGCCAGTTCATCGCGCGCGGATGGATCGCATCGATGAAAGCGGCATAGTCGTTGGCCAGCGCGGCCTCGTCGGCCGGCAGGCCGCGCGCCGCGCTGCGCATGACACCGGTCTGGCGCTCGGCAGCCGCGGCCTCGATGCGCTCCCAGCGCAGCGCCGGTGCCAGTGCGCCCTGGCTGGCCAGTACGTTGAACACCGGATCGCAGCCATCGGGCAAGGACTTGGCGCCCTTTCGCCAGATCGCCTGCGCCTGTTCCGTCCATGCCGCATCGGTGCGGCCGCTCGCCTGGCGCGCCTGCAACTGCGCGCATTGGAGCGCGATGCTGTCCGTCGGCTTCCAGGCGGCGAGGAAGGTCGTCCAGTCCTGGCGCCGGGCCAGTGATGCCAGCCACAGGTTGCGGAACTGGCTGGCGACGGCCTGGCCTTCATAGCGCGTGAGGAAAGCCTGCGCCTGCGTGTTCGACACCGCATCGGGATCGCGACGCAGGGCGGCGAACTCGATCCAGCCATACAGCGGGTGGCGGACCAGGGATGACGAGGCGGCGGCATCGAAGCGACCGGCTTCCGCCGCCGCGAGCGCATCGCGCACCGCAGGGCGCTGCGCGTCAAGCGACTGTGCATGCAGGACGGGTGCGGCACACAGGCCAGCGAACGCAGCGAGTACGATAACGGGAGAGAGACGGATCATGCCGGGACTATACCCAAGCCGCCTGAACCGACCCGTAGACAAGCCGTGGCAACGAGGTGGCGAGTGGAAGGTGTGTGGATTTTTCCCGTGCTTGGTGTACTGGCCGGTATTCTCGCGGGCCTGCTGGGCATCGGTGGTGGCCTGGTGCTGGTGGCTGCGCTCGCGTGGATCCTTCCCCTGCACGGCATTCCGAAAGAAGCGGCAATGCATGCGGCGTTGGCGAGTTCGTTGGCCAGCATCGTGTTGACGGCGACGTCGTCGGCGTATGCACACCATCGCCGTGGCAGCGTCCTGTGGCCCACGGTTGCATGGATGGTGCCGGGCCTCCTGCTGGGGGGCTGGCTCGGCAGCGGCCTGGCGGTGTATCTGGATGACGACATCCTGCGCTGGATCGTCGCGGGCTATTGCTTCATCGCGGGGGCGCAGATGGTGTTGGGTGGCAACGCGCATCCGGAGGGGCGAGGTGTGCCCGCGCCGCGCGGGCCGGTCATGAGCGCCGCCGGATCGTTGATCGGTGCCGTATCGGCTGTCGTCGGCATCGGCGGCGGCAGCATGACGGTGCCGCTGTTGGTGGCGCGAGGTGTCCAGCCGGTGCGCGCTGTGGGTACTTCCAGTGCGTGCGGCGTCGCCATCGGCATCGCCAGCGCATTCGGTTATGCCCTGCATGCGCCACCGGGTGCATTGCCGTCGCATGCGATCGGCTACATCTATCTGCCGGCGGCCATCGGCGTCGCGATTGCCTCGGTGCTCGCGGCGCCCTACGGCACCAAGCTCGCGCACCGGATCGGCGGCAAAGCGTTGAAGCGCGTGTTCGCCGTCTTCATGGTGGTCATGGGCATGGCCATCATCGCGAGTGGTTGATGATGGCTTCACGCGTTTAGCTGTTAACTCTCGTGAATATCGTGTGTAGAAACTTCGGGTAATCGTATTTAGTTGCGGATAATCGCCATTACCATCTTCAAAATGGTGACTTGTTTCCGTTGTCGCCGTTTTACCGATTCTTTACAACGAAGGACAAGCCGCTTTAGGCGTTTGCCGTGCGGCCCCACACCCTTTGGAGAGAGAATCATGAAAGTGCGCCGCCACACGCTGGCTTCGGCCATACGCATTGCCGTACTCCTCGCCCTGCCCGTCACCGCCGTGGCCCAGGAAGCCACCACGCTGGATACGCTCACCGTCACCGGCAGCCGCATCAAGCGAGCCGAGATGGAAGGCCGCGTTCCCGTGCAGACGCTGTCGCGCGAGGACATCGAACGCACGGGCATGACATCGATCGGCGAAATCCTGCAGGAGCTGACCGGCTCCGGTTCCGCGCTCAACACCAAGTTCAATTCTTCCGGCAACTTCGGCTTCTCGCCCAACGGCGACGGTGTGGGTGCGGGTTCGGCGCAGGTGGATCTGCGCAACCTTGGACCGAAGCGCGTGCTGGTGCTGGTCGATGGCATGCGCTGGGTCAACGAATCGTCCGCGTCGGGCGTCAGCGCGGCCGTGGATCTCAACACCATTCCGCTCGCGTTGGTTGAACGCATCGAAGTGCTGGAAGACGGCGCGTCCTCGCTGTACGGTTCGGACGCGATTGCGGGTGTGGTCAACATCATCACGCGCCGCAACTTCGACGGCGGCCAGGTCACGCTGAACTACGGCCAGTACGACAAGGGCGATGGGGAAATCACCGGCGCAGACTTCGCCTGGGGATTCGACAGCGACCGCAGCGACCTGTTTCTCAGCTTGAGCTACACCGAGCAGAAGGAAGTCAGTTCGGCAGACCGGCGCATCTCGGCAATCCCCATCCAGGGCGGCAGCTCACGTGTGCCCGGTGGCTTCTTCCGGTTCCGCGATCCCAATGGTGTGGAGTATCTGTTGACCTCGAATGCCGGGCAGACGAATCCCATCTACACGCCTGGCCTGCCGGACTGCGCCTCTGGCGTACCACGCACTGACGGCTTCCATTGCCTCGACCTTGGCACGGAGGCCTACAACTATGCGCCGTTCAACATGGTGATCACACCATCGAAGCGGATGGGTGTATTTGGCCAGTACCGGTTCGCCATCAGCGAACAACTGAACTTCTATGCAAAAGCGCTCTACAACCGGCGTGAATCGACCAACCGCGCCGCTCCCGAACCGATCGATCTGGGCCCCGGTGCGGGCAGCACCTACACGGCGAACCTGGTGATTCCTGCCAATCATCCTTTCAATCCGTTCGGTTTTGCGCTTGATGGCAACGAGGGAGGAAACCTGATCAGCTTCCGCCGCCGTCCCTATGAAGGCGGGCCACGCATCTTCGAACAGGAGGTCGACACGCGTTATGTCGCGGCGGGACTTGAAGGTTCGTTCGGCGGCGAGCGGCAATTCTTCTGGGACATCAACGCCGCGCACAGCAAGAATGAAGCGGAGCAGATCAATCGCGGCAGCTACAACGCGCGCAACATCGCCATTGCGCTCGGCGATCCCGCGGTGTGTGCAGCAACCAATGGCTGCACGCCGCTCGACATTTTCGGCTTCGACACCATCACGCCGGCGATGCTGGCCTACATCAGTCCGTTGTTCCGCGACCGCAGCGAGCAGAAGCTCACCCAGGTCACCGCCAACCTCAGTGGTGCGCTGTTCGAAGCGTGGGCGGGCGATATCGAGTTCGCCGCCGGCTACGAGTACCGCAAGTACGAAGGCAGCTACAACCCGGATCCGCAGACGGTGGCGGGCGAGTACAACGGCGTACCTTCCCTTCCGACATCGGGTGAGTACGACGTCAACGAGGCGTACCTCGAATTGAACGTGCCGTTGTACGCGCAGCAGGACGGTCCGGGCAGGTTCGACCTGAGCCTGGCAGGCCGGTACTCGGACTACTCCACGTTCGGCGGCGAGTTCACGCCCAAGTACGGCCTGCGCTGGCAGGTCGCGGAAGACCTGCTGCTGCGCGCGACGTACGCGGAAGGTTTCCGTGCGCCGTCGATCGGTGAGTTGTACGGCTCGCAGAGCCGCTTCGACGCGCAGCTCACCGATCCCTGCCTGGTGCAGCCCACTGCGCCCCCCGGCTCGGTCGCACCGGTTGCCTGTCCGGGCGTTCCTGTCGGTGCGCTCCAGAACGATCCGCAGATCCCGGTGCTGACGGGTGGCAACCCCGCATTGCAGCCGGAGACCGCGCGCAGCTTCAGTGCGGGATTGGTGTTCAGTCCGTCGTTCGCCGAGAACGTCACATGGTCGGACAAGCTGGACTTCGAAGTGACCTACTATCGTCATGACCTCGAGGGCCCGATCCAGGCCATCGATGCGCAGACGCAACTGAACCTGTGCGCCACCACGCAGGACCCGCAGTACTGCACCGGCATCAGTCGCCTCGCCTCGGGCGAGATCGACACGTTCGCCAATTTCCTGGTCAACCTCGGTTCGATCAAGACCGACGGCTGGGATGCGGACGTGTTCTGGACGCTGCCGGAAACCCGCGCTGGCCGTTTCAAGCTGAGCTGGCAGAACACGTTCGTGACCCGCTATGAGGCGCGTGGTGCCGGTGGCCAGGTGCAGCCTCAGGGTCCTGGCATCGTGGTGACCGACACCGCCATTCCGGAATGGACCTCCACCGCCACGCTCGACTGGAAGCAAGGAAACTGGAATGCCGCCTGGAGCGTCCGTCACCTGTCCGAGATGGAGGAGGCCTGCGCGGCGGTGGATACCGCGGCGTACTGCAGCAGCGCCACCACCAATACGCTGGCCGCGACCACGTACCACGACCTGCAGCTGGGCTACGACTTCGCCTGGTTCAAGGGCCTGCAGCTGACCGGGGGCGTCAACAACGTGTTCGACGAGGATCCGCCGGTCTGCACGTCCTGCTCCCTAAATGGCTACGAGGCCTCCACCTACGACATCCCGGGTGGCCGCTTTTTCTACGTGAGGGCAAACCTGCGGTTCTGATCCCCAGCGAGGGATCGACGAAGAAGCCGGCGAAAGCCGGCTTTTTTGTGTTCGACGGCGCCCTGATGCAAAGGGTTGTCCGGGCTGCCCAGCGAATCTGAACAGGAGAGCCGCGACGATCGGTCGCGGGCGCTACATTGCACGAAAACTTGAAAAATAAGACTCATTCGCATCTAATTTGCGGCTGAACGGAAGGGCCGGAGCGCCTGACGCCGTGATGTGCCGTCAACGTCCAGGCCATGCAGGCCGTATTGCGGGTTGACCACTTACCTCCCCCATCGTCCAGGTCCCCCATGCGTCGTCTGCTTCTGTCCCGCCCGTCGTCCGTTCTGATTCGCCCGTTGGCCGCACCGCGAAACCCTGGTCGTCTGTCGGCGGCCATCGGACTTGCGCTGCTCTGCGTGTCCGGGACGCTGTTGGCTGGCCCCCAAGAAGGGACGACTGCAACGCCGTCGGGTACCAGCGCCACCGATCTGGACGCGGTCCTCGTCGTAGGCCAGCGCGCCAATCGCGTCAGCAACGGTGCCACCAACCTGGACCTGGCCATCAAGGACACCCCGCAGTCCATCAGCGTTGTCAGCAACGAGCAGATGACGCAGTTCGGCACCGACAATCTCAACGACGCGCTGCGCCTGTCCACCGGCATCCAGGTGGAGGAGTGGGAAACCAACCGCACCAACTACCTGGCGCGCGGCTTCGAGATCAAGAGCACGCAGATCGATGGTGTGGGCATGCCGAACGACTGGGGCATCGCGACCGGCGCCATGGATGCGTTCGGCTACGAGAAGCTCGAAGTCATCCGCGGTGCCAATGGCCTGCTGACGGGTGTTGGCAATTCTGCCGGCACCATCAACTACGTACGCAAGCGTCCCACCAACGAAGCGCAGGGCGAGGTAGGCGTGAAGGTGGGGTCGTGGGGCAAGCGCCGCGTCGAGTTCGATTACTCCACGCCCTTTACCGAGACCGGCAGTTGGGCCGGCCGAGTGGTCTTCGCCCGCGAAGAGGGTGACTCGTACCTGCGCGATCTGGAAAACGAACGCACCTACGCCTACGCCGTGATCGACGGCCAGGTGGGCGAGAACGGTGCACTGGCGTTCGGCTACTCCTGGCAGCAGGCCGACACCACCGGCAACATGTGGGGCGCGCTGCCGTTCGTGAATATCGACGGCACGCAGCCGTCGTGGGACGTGGGCGCGTCGACCACGGTGGACTGGACCTACTGGAACACCAATACGCAGACGGCCTTCGTCGAGTACACGCACCAGTTGGGTGACGACTGGTTGCTGAAGGCAACCTACAACCACCGCAAGGGCGACAACGACGACGAGCTGTTCTTCGCCTATTCGTTCGCCGGCCTCGACCCCGTGACCGGCGTTGGCCTGCTGGGTTGGGCCTACAAGGGCCAGGACGAACTGACCTCCGACTTGGTGGACCTGACCGTCAATGGCCGCTTCGAGCTGTTCGGCCGCGAGCATGAAGCGATGTTCGGCATCAGCCACGCGGAGAGCGAGCAGCGCTACTGGTTCAATCCGGCGCCGGATGACTCGCTGGCGTTCGGCCCGCTGCCGGCATTCCCCTACGCGGGCGATGCCGTGCCGGAGCCAGCATGGGGTGCGCAGGTCGCCTCGAGCGCGTTCAATCAGCGGCTGAAGCGTGCCTTCGGTGCGACGCGCCTGGCGCTGACCGACGACCTCAAGGCGATCGTCGGCGTGAACTACGCGGAATACCATCGCGACGGTAACAACGATGGCGTGCCCTTCGCCGAAACCGAAAGCAACACCAGCCCGTACGCCGGCCTGACCTACGACTTCACCGACAACCTCCTCGGTTACGTCAGCTATTCGGACATCTACCAGCCCCAGGACCAGCGCGACTTCGATGGCTTCTACCTGGCGCCGTCCAAAGGCGTGAACTACGAGGTCGGCGTGAAGGCGGAGTGGTTGGACAAGCGTCTGCTGACGACGCTGGCCTACTTCAACGCCGAGCAGGATGGGCTGGCGACGTTCGCAGGCTACAACAACGAGACCTTGTTGAACTACTACGTCCCGCTGGACGTGGAATCGAAAGGCTGGGAATTCGAAGCCACGGGCAAGCTCAACGAGTACACCGACCTCGTATTCGGTTACACGCACCTGAAGATGGACGGCGAAGAGGGCGCGTTGACCTACAACTGGGTGCCGCGCCGTACCGCGAACCTGATGCTCAGCGCGCGCTTGCCGAGCTACGAAGCGTTCTCGTTCGGCATCGGCGGTCGCTGGCAGAGCGCCATCTCCAACGTTGAGAGTTACAGCGGGCAGACCGTGCGCCAGGGCAGCTATGCCGTGCTCAACGCGTTCGCGGCATGGGATTTCCTGGAGAATGCGACCCTGCGTGCGAACGTTGGTAACCTGACCGACGAGAAGTACATCAACACGCTGTACCAGATTGGCTACTACGGCGCGCCGCGCCATTGGTCGCTGAGCTTGGAATACCGGTTCTGATGTCGTCCCGCAGCGTCCTGTCCTGGTAGCCGTCGCCACCATGTCCACGATCACATCTTCGACCACGTCCCGTTCGTCGCGCCTCAGTGTCGCGTCCCGCATCGCCGCCGCGATCTTCGGCGGCTATGGTTTCGCCTGGGGCATCGTGGCGGCGGGGGCCAGCCTGATGTTTGCCGCTGGCATGGATTTCCACGATGCCGAGTTCCTCGCCAGCCTGCTGGGCGTGCTGGCGTTCCTGGTGGTGTTCCTGTGGGCGTTCGCGGCGCGTCGCCTGTGGGTAGTCTGGACGGTACTGGCCGGTGGCGGCGCGGTGCTGGCGGCCACCGGCTCGTTCGTGCAGTCGCTGCTGGTATGAGGCGGAGGACGTCACCATGATGCAGAGCTTCCGCCAGGCGATGGCCTGGCTCCATACCTGGTTCGGTCTGGTCCTGGGCTTCGTGCTGATGGCCGCGTTCTTCTTCGGTGCGCTGTCGGTGTTCGACCGCGAGATCGATCGCTGGGCCATTCCGTCCACGCGCTTCGAGCCGCAGCCGATGCCGTCGTACGAGAAGATCCTTCGACCGGCATTCGAGCGCATGCAACCGTTGCCGGCGACCATCGACGCGATGCGTCCACGCGTGAACGGTCCGATGCCGGAGCACTTCGATACGGTGGTCAGCTGGAGTGCGTACACCACTCACCGTGACCCGGTGCTGCAGCTGTTCGCCGGCTACGAAGTGCCCAACGCGAAGGACCCGGAAGAAGCCATCTGGGCCGACATCACCATCGACCCGCGCGATGGCACGCCGCTTCCCAATGACCGCCTGAAGGTCGGCAGCGGATTCTTCTATCCGATGCACTACGGCCTGACCCTGGACTGGAAGAACCTGGGCATCTGGATCGTCGGTTTCTCGGCGCTGATGATGCTGGTGGCGCTGGTCACCGGCGTGGTGATGCATCGCAAGATCTTCCGCGAGTTCTTCACCTTCCGCCCAGGCAAGGGCGGCTTGCGCAGCGTGCTGGACCTGCACAACCTGACCGGTGTGGTCGCGCTGCCATTCCACTTCTTCTTCGCCTTCACCGGCCTGCTGATCTTCGCGGCGGCGTACTACTTCCCGCTTGGCCACACCCAGTTGCACGAACTGCACGATATGCATGCGGAAGTCGAGGCGAGGGAAACCGGCCTGCCGCACGAGCGTGCGGGCGTGCCGGCGGGGCTGGCTAACGTCGATGCGATGGTGGCCGACGCGCAGCGCCGCTGGGAAGCCAATGACAAAGCGGGTGATGTCGGATTCCTGGTGCTGCAGCACGTGGGCGATGCGAATGGCTACGTCAGCGTCTATCGCGCCGGTACGGATCGCATCGCGCTGGTCGGTGACGGCATCCACTTCAAGGCATCGACGGGCGAGCTGATCCGCGAAGATCCGGCGCCGACGACGACGGGCCGCGTGGCGGAATTCCTCACCGGTCTCCATCTCCAGCACTTCCGTCACTGGCTGCTGCGCTGGATGTACGTGCTGGGCGGATTGCTCGGTGCCGTGTGCATCGCCACGGGTTTTCTGTTCTTCGTCGAGAAGCGTAAGCGGCAGCATGCGAAGCAGGGACAGCAGGGCGCGCGCGTGGTCGATGCGCTGGCCGTGACCACCGTGACCGGCATGGTGCTGGCGGCGCTCGGCATCCTGATCGCGAACCGGCTGCTGCCCGAAGCCCTGCCCGCACGCGGCGACTGGGAACGCTACGCCTTCTGGGGCACGTGGTCGCTGGCGCTGCTGCATGCGGCATGGCGTAGTGCGCCAGTTGCCCGCGGGCTGGCCAACCCGGCATGGCGTGAGCAGTGCGCAATGATTGCCGTGCTGGCCGTGAGCGCCGTGCTGTTGAACTGGATCACTACCGGTGACCACCTGCTGCGCACGATCGGCGCGGGCTACTGGCCGGTCGCAGGCGTCGACCTGACGCTGCTCGTCGGTGGCCTGATCGCCGCATGCACCGCGGTCACGCTGAAGCGCCGGGCCATCCTGTCGTCGACATCACCGGTGACGCGTGCGGAGACGACGCATGCATGAGTCCATGACCGCGCCGCTCCTGCTGCTCGCGGCGCTGCTTGCCAGCGTGGCCGGCATGGGGTGGCTGGCGTTGTCGATGCCGATCCACGCGCAACAGGTGTGGGGCGCTGCGTTGTCGGCCGGCACGGTGCGGGTGCTGCGCGTTGTCGGCGCGCTGGCGCTGGCTGCGGCACTGGTGCTGTGCCTGGCCGTGGACCACGCCACCATGGCCAGCCTGGTGTGGGTGATGGGCCTGACCGCTGCGGCGGTGTGCGTGGCGATGACCCTCTCCTGGCGGCCGCACTGGTTGCGGTGGCTGGCGCCCTGGGTAAGCGCGCGCACCGCGGATCGCTGAGGCGCCAAACCTGCGCCTACCGCGGCCATGCCGTGACTTCCCCTCTCGCAGGAGTACGATGCGACGGGGGAGGATGCCTATCGAATGGATGCGCCCGTCGACAATTCGCAGGCCGCGGGGTGGCCCGGCGTGATGGAGCACCGGCGTCGTCGCCGGGCTTTCCACCTGCTGTTGGCGACCGGGATCATCATGGCGCTGGTGGGGCTGGGATGGGGGGCGTTCTTCGCGTGGCGCGGTGAATGGGCCGTGGCGGCCATGGAACTGGCCATGGCGACGCTGGGCGTTGGCGTGATCGTCATGGCGCGCCTGCGACGCACGCGCGCGGCGTCGTGGGTGGCCTTCATCGGCCTGGCCAGCGTGCTGTGCTTCTTCTCCGCATTCCTGGATGTGCCGACGGCACAGGTGCCCAGGACGAGCCATGTCTTCCTGCTGGTACTCGCGCTGTGTGCCCACCACGTATTCCGCGATGAGAAGTCGTGGCTGCGCTACGGACTGGTGGTCGTGTTGATGGCCATGTTCATGGTGTTTGCGGCGACGCCCGTGATGACGCCATCGCCGCTGGCGATCTCCGAAGACGTTAGGCGCGTCGGCATCTGGATCAACCTGGCGACGGCGGTCGCCAGCCTGCTGGTGGTGCTGCGCCTGGCCGACACCGACATCGCCCAGCATCGCGCGCTGCATCGCGCGTTGCGGGATGCGCTGTCGCAGCGCCGCTTCGTGCTGTTCTACCAGCCTCAGGTCGACACAGAAGGCCGGGTCGTCGGGGCGGAAGCGCTGCTGCGATGGCGTGATGCGAAGGGTGGCCTGTTGCGTCCGGCCGACTTCATGCAGGCGGCAGAAGACACGGGCTTCATCCTGCCGCTGGGGCATTGGGTCCTGCAGGAAGCCTGCCGGCAACTGGCGACGTGGCAATCACAACCGGCGCAGCGCCACCTGCGCCTGTCGGTGAACATCAGCGCGTTGCAGTTGCGGCAGCCGGACTTCGTGCAGCAGGTGGGCGACGTGATCCTGCGCAGCGGTGTCAGCGCGGAGCAGCTGACCCTGGAGCTCACCGAGAGCGTGCTGGTGCACGACATGGAGGACGCCGTCGGCAAGATGCGCGCGCTTCATGCGATGGGCGTGCGACTGTCGCTCGACGACTTCGGTGCGGGTTACTCCTCGCTGTCCTACCTGCGGGAGCTGCCGTTCGCCGAAATGAAGATCGATCGCGCATTCACCCGTGGCATCGTGCGCGATACGCATGCGGCCAGTATCAGTCGCAACCTGCTGCAACTGGGACGGGACCTGGGCATCGACGTGATTGCCGAAGGCGTCGAGCAGGAGGACCAGTTCGCGCTGCTGGGCGAGCAGGGCTGCGGATTGTTCCAGGGCTACCTGTTCGGGCGCCCGATGGAGGTCGACGCGTTCAACCAGCGTCTCCTCGCTGCGCCGTGAGCCGTCAGCGCAGTGCGCTGTCCGGCACGTCGATGTCCATCGCCAGCGCCAGATGGTCCGAGTTGGCCGCGGGCATGGCGCGGGCGTTGTCTCCGCGCAGGCCTTCGCTGAGCAGGATGTGGTCGATCGCGCGCTGTGGGCGCCAGCTGGGGAACGTGGGCACGCAGAACGCCGGCGGCCGCAGGCGGGTGCGCTTGTAGAGCAGCTCCATCTCCGGCGTATCCGGCACGCAGTTGAAGTCGCCCATCAGCACCGCGTGGGGATGGTCCGACAGCAGTTCGCCGATGAAAGCCAGTTGCGAACGTCGCGAGTTGGCACCCAGCGACAGGTGCGCCACGGCGACGGTCAGGCCTTCGTCGCCATCGCCGAAGCGCGCCATCAGCACGCCGCGGCCGCCGATGCGGCCGGGCAGGCTGTGGTCGGTCACTTCCACCGGTTCCAGCCTGCTGAGCAGGCCGTTCGCGCTGCCGGCGACGCGGGCGACGTTGCGGTTGGGCTGGTGCGTCCAGTAGTCGAAGCCGGCGCGCTCGGCCAGGTAGTGCGTCTGGTTGGTGAAGCCCGAGCGCAGGCTGCCGGGGTCGGCCTCCTGCAGGCCGACGATGTCGTGCTCGCCGGCCAGTTGCGCGATCGCATCCAGGCTGCCGCGCTTGTTGCCCGCCGGCAGCGCGTGCGACCAGCTGCGGGTCACGTAGTCGCTATAGCGGCGGGTGCTGGAGCCTGCCTGGATGTTGGCGCTGAGCAGGCGCAGCCGCCGCGTGGCGGGGGAACCGGTCATGGAAGTGGGGGCTTCCGTGGACTTCAGCGCTGCGCGCGTTCCGTCGCGATCAGGTGATCGGCGATGCGCAGCACGTCGGCGTAGGTCTGGCCGCCGGTGATGCGGTACTTGCCGTTGACGATGATCGTCGGGGTGCCTTCCACGCCGGTGTTCTTGGCGAACTGCATGCCGCGCGCGATCTGCGAGTTGGTGCCGAAGCTGTTCATCAGCGACACGAACTCCTTCGCATCCACGCCGTACTGCGAATACCACTGCGCGATCTGCGCGGGGTCCGCCGGCGGCTGGCCTTCGCCCGGCAGCGTGCGCTGCAGGTGGATGGCGCTGAACACCGCGTCATGGGTCTTGTCGACCAGGCCCTTCGCCTGCGCCGCGTAGAACGCCTTGCCGTACGGCGCCCAGACGGTGCCGAACACGACCGGCACATAGGACACGCGCACGTCGGCGGGCTGCTTCTTCTTCCACGCAGCGATCTCGGGTGCGAAGCGCGCGCACGCGGGGCAGACATAGCCGAACACCTCGACCACTTCGACCTGGCCGTTGAGCGGCGCGTACGGCTGGCCGTTCGGGATCACGACGTAGTCCTTGCCCTCCACCGGTGCCGGACCCTGCGGCGGCAGGATCGGGTTGGTGTTGGCGGCGGCATCCGCGCTTTCTGCCGGAGTGGCCGGAGCCGCGTCAGCGGGGGCTGCCGATGCATCCGTGGCGGGCGTGGTGGTGGCGTCAGGGGTCGTCGCCGCAGGCGCTTCGGCGGTCGGCGTGGTGTCGGTGGACGGCTTCGGGCCACAGGCGGCCAGCAGCGGCAACAGCAGGGACAGCATCAGGACGTGGCGGGATTTCATCGCGCGGACTCCAGTGGATCTGAGGAAAGGGGGATGCCGGCAGGGCCGGGAGGACGACACATTCTGCATGGCGGCCGGGATGGTCGCCATGACGCGGTCGTCACTTGCGAGCGCGTTCGCGGGCGATCAGGCGGTCGGCGATCTTCAGCATGTCGCTGTAGTTGCGGCCGCCGGTCACGCGGTACTTGCCATTGACGATGATCGACGGCGTGCCTTCGATGCCGGCCGCGCCGACCCAGTCGCGGGCCTTGGCCAGCTGCGCGTCGACCGCAGGACCGCGCAAGGCCGTCATGAAGGCTGCCCGATCGACGCCCTGGCTCTCGTAGAAGCCGGCGATCTCGTCGGCGGACGCATTCTGGATGGGCAGGCTGCCGACCTTGTGCAGCGCGTCGAACACCGCCTGGTGGGTGCGTTCCTGCACGCCCAGCTGCTGCGCGGCAAAGAAGGCGCGCGCGTACGGGATCCAGTAGCCACCGAACGCCGCCGGCACCGGCGTCAGCTGCACGTCGCGTGGGAGGGTCTTCTTCCACGTGGCCAGGGTGGGTTCGAGGTGGGCGCAGTGGATGCAGGTGTAGCCGAACACTTCGACCACTTCGATCTTGCCCTTGGCCGGCGCGAACGGCTTGCCGTCCGGGATCACCACGTAATCCTCGCCTTCGACCAGCGGCGCGGGAGCCGGCGGTGCGGCAAGCGTGGTGGCCGGCAGCAGGGCCAGCAGGGTGATCAGCACGGGCAGCAGACGCGACACCATCGGGACTCTTCCTCTACGTGCGGGGCCCGCCGGTCGGGCATCGCGGAAAAAAGAAACGCCGGCCATGGTGGGGCCGGCGCTATGAACAGGAGCTTGAACTTCCGGCCGCAGGTCGCGGCGGATGCCCGGGATTACTTGCTGCCGGCCTTGGCGGCGGCCACGTCGTCGGCGCGGGCGTGCAGACCCTGCAGGTAGCTCGCGAGCGCCTGGATTTCCTGCTCGGTCAGCGGGCCGGCAACCTGCGCCATGATGTTGAAGTGGGCGGCGTCCTTCAGCGTGGTGGTGCCGGCCTTGTACTCGGTCAGGCGACGCACGGTGTAGTCCTGCATCTGGCCACCGATGTGCGGATAGGCCGGGCCCGGATTGCCGGCGCCGGTCGGGCCGTGGCACGCCATGCAGGCCGGCACGCCGCGCTTGGCGTCGCCGTTGCGGTACAGCTGCTGGCCCACTTCGTAGAACTTCATGTCCTTGTACGGACCGTCGGCGACGACGCTGTCGTCGGCCAGGCCGGCGCCCGACTTCTGGGTGGCGAAGTAGGCGCCCACGTCGCGCATGTCCTGCGCGCTGAGGGTCTGGGCGAACGGGGCCATCACGGCCGCCATGCCGGTGTTGCGCTCGCCCGAGGCGAACAGCGCCAGCTGCTGGGCGACGTAGCGCTCGCTCTGGCCGGCGATGCGCGGGTACTGCGGGTCGCTCGGGTTGCCATCGGCGCCATGGCAGGCGGCGCAGGCAGCCGCCTTGGTCTGGCCGGCCTTGGCATCGCCCCAGGTGGTCTTGGCCAGGTTGATCTCCAGCGGGGCGGTCTGGACGGGTGCGTTGTCCGGCACCGGAACCACGGTGGTCTGTGCAAAGGCGACTGCGCCCACGGCCAGTACGGCCAATCCGGCAAGTCCCATAACGCGAGCGTGGCGCATGCTAAAGCTCCGAAACCCTTGATTGATGCGGCACCCGAGGGAGCCGCGAAACCGCCGAATTATCGTCGCGGCGGCCCGTTGCGGTCAATTCAGCATGGCAGGAGCCCCCGCCCGTGCGATCCTAGCGCCATGTCGAACCCCCTGAATTCCGCAACTTACCTGCTCTCCGCCCACACCCCGCGCCAGTTGCCGGAGGACGGCGGGTTCGAGGTGGCCTTCGCCGGCCGCTCAAACGCCGGCAAGTCGAGCGCCCTGAACGCGCTGGTCAACCACAACCGCCTGGCGCGGGTGTCAAAGACGCCGGGTCGCACGCAGCAGCTGGTGTTCTTCCAGGTCCAGCCCGAGCGCTACCTGGTGGACCTGCCGGGTTACGGCTACGCCAAGGTGCCGCAGGACCTGCAGGCGCACTGGCAGGCCTTCATCGATCGCTACTTCCGCACCCGCGAGGCGCTCAAGGGCCTGGTGGTGGTGATGGACATCCGCCATCCGCTGAAGGACTACGACCGCCAGATGCTGGGCTATGCCGTCCAGCGCGGCCTGCCGGCCCATGCGCTGCTGACCAAGGCCGACAAGCTGGGCCGCGGCCAGCAGGCGCAGGCGCTTCAGGCGGTGAAGAAGGATCTGTTCTCGTCCTTCGGCGACACCGTCAGCGTGCAGACGTTCTCGGCCGAGTCGAAGCAGGGCGTGGATGAGGCCCGCCTGGTCGTGGGCAACTGGCTGGGACTGTAAGCGTCCGCCTGGCGGGTCGTCCGCTGCCGGCCCTGTTCGTCGCATAGACCCCCACCTGGCATCCCGCCGTGGAGGAGTCCGTCATGCGTTGCATTCCCCTGTCCTCTTTCGTCCTTTTCCTGATTGCGGGTGCGGCCCTTGCGGCTCCCCCGTCGACCTCGCCCCCCTCCGTGGTCGCCGAACAGGCCCAGGTTCAACTGTCGGGGAGTACCGAGATCGGAGGCGGTGCGCAGCTGCGCTTCGCGCAGGTGTTCCAGTTACCCCGGGAGGGCTATCTCAGCCACGTCATGTTGCCGGTCAACTGCTCGCGGGCCACGGCCATGCAGGTATGGATCGGACTGGCGGTCGGCGGCGTACCCACGGGCGTCGTGGTGGCGACCGAAGACATGCGCAGTGCGTCGCTCGATGCCCATGTGCAGGCGAGGACGGTGGGCATGCGCATGATCGAGTTCACCCAGCCTGCGCTGCTGCCCGCCGGCGAGTACGCCTTCACCCTGATCGTGCCGGCCGGTCGTCGCGGGGTCCACTGCACGCTGTGGCTCGGACCGTCCGGCGACACATACACCGGGGGCAGGGCGTTCTTCAACGAACGGGGCAACATGCCGCGCTGGAGTGAACTGCTCGATACGACAGGCGCTCCGCGCGATCTCGCCTTCCAGGTGTTCGTGCGCCCGCTCTGACGCACGGGCAAGCGCGATCGCGACCATGGATGGGATGCTGCGGCGTTCCCGTGGCGATGAACGCGTGCGGGTGGTCACGTTATAGTGCCGGCCTTGCAGCGCCGGCCGCCGGCGTGGCGTTCCCCCTTCGCGAGTCCCGCCCTTGTCCAGTCCCAGCCACGTCGCCGACACGCTGATCACCGACCGTACCCAGCTGGTCGACTACATCGCCTCCGGCGAGAAGCCGGTGCAGGACTGGCGCATCGGTACCGAGCACGAGAAGTTCGGCTTCCGCCTCGACGACCTGCGTCCGCCGACCTTCGATGGCGACCGCGGCATCGAAGCGCTGTTGAAGGGTCTGACGCGCTTCGGCTGGGATCCGGTCGAAGAGAAGGGGCACGTGATCGCGCTGACCAAGGACGGTGCCTCGGTCACGCTGGAGCCTGCGGGCCAGCTCGAACTGTCCGGCGCCGCGGTGGAGACCATCCACCAGACCTGCGTGGAAGTCGGCAGCCACCTGAAGGAAGTGAAGCAGGTCGCCGATGAACTGCGGCTCGGTTTCCTCGGCATGGGCTTCCAGCCCAAGTGGCGCCGCGACGAGATGCCGTGGATGCCGAAGGGCCGCTACCAGATCATGAAGTCGTACATGCCCAAGGTCGGCCAGCTCGGCCTGGACATGATGACGCGCACCTGCACGGTGCAGGTCAACCTCGACTACGCGACCGAAGCGGACATGGTGAAGAAGTTCCGCGTGTCGCTGGCGCTGCAGCCGATCGCGACCGCGCTGTTCGCCGATTCGCCGTTCACCGAAGGCAAGCCGAACGGCTACCAGAGCTACCGCTCGCACATCTGGACCGATACCGACGGCGACCGCACCGGCATGCTCGACTTCGTGTTCGAGGATGGCTTCGGCTACGAGCGCTACGTCGACTACATCCTCGATGTGCCGATGTACTTCTCCTACCGCGACGGCATCTACCACGACGCCAGCGGCAAGTCGTTCCGCAAGTTCCTGCGCGGCGAACTCGACGTGCTGCCCGGTGAATTGCCGACGCTGCGCGACTGGTCCGACCACCTGACCACCGCCTTCCCCGAAGTGCGGATGAAGAAGTTCCTGGAAATGCGTGGTGCCGATGGCGGTCCGTGGAACCGGCTGTGCGCGCTGCCCGCGTTCTGGGTGGGCCTGCTGTACGACGATGCCGCGCTGGACGCCGCGTGGGACCTGGTGAAGGACTTCTCGCTGGAAGAACGCCATGCCCTGCGCGACGGCGTGCCGAAGCACGCCCTGAAGCTGCCGTTCCGCGCGGGCACCGTGCGCGACCTGGCCCGCGAGGCGGTGAAGATCGCCATCGGTGGCCTGCAGCGCCGCGCGCGCCTCAACAGCAAGGGCGTGGACGAGAGCGGCTTCCTCGATGCGCTGGTCGAGATCGTCGAGGCGAACGAGACCCCGGCCGAACGCAAGCTGGCGCTGTTCCACGGTGAATGGAATGGCGATATCGACCGCGTGTTCCGCGAGTTCGCCTACTAGCACCAGACGGGTGCGCGACGGCGGTCCGTAGGAGGCGCTGTCCTCGCCATCGGCGTCTTTGCGTTCATTCCTGTGATGGGCCGGACCGGCAGGTGATCTGCGCTCCGGTCACAGGGGGAGGCGGCGCGGAGCGTCGCCGTGGTGCGTGTCGGATTCGGCGAGCGGCGCATGGATCAGGTTCCCGTAACCCAACTGCTGAAGCGTGCGCGCGAAGGGGATGTCCGCGCCGCCGATGCCGTGTTCGCCAGCCTCTACGACGAGCTGAAGCGTGCCGCGCACCTGCAGCTGCGCCGGCACCGCGACAGTCTCGACACCACCGTGCTGGTGCACGAGACCTACCTGAAGATGGCGACCGGCGAGCGCCTGGCGGCCAACGACCGTGCGCACCTGCTGGCGATGTCGGCGCGCGCCATGCGGCAGGTGTTGGTGGACCACGCCCGCATCGCACACGCGCAGAAGCGCGGCGGCGGCGTGGACGCGTTGACGCTGACGGCAAGGCTGGGCGGCGATGAGCGGGCCGTGGTCGAAGTGCTGGCGCTGGACGAGTTGTTGAACGCGTTGCAGCAAGCCGACGAACGTGCGGCGCAGATCGTCGAGCTGCGCTATTTCGGCGGTTACGAGGAAACCGAGATCGCGCAGATGCTCGGTGTCAGCGAGCGCACCGTGCGCCGCGACTGGCGTACGGCCCGGGCCTTCCTGCTGGCGGAACTGGGCAAATGAGTGACCACGATCTCGAACGCAGGCGACGGGCGTTGGCCTTGTTCCGCGAGGCGGTCGAGATCGCGCCCGCCGAGCGCACCGCATGGCTGGAGCACGCGTGCGGCGACGATGCCGACCTGCGTGCCGCGGTCGATGCATTACTGGCGGCGGACGAAAGCAGTACGGAGCCGTTCGCCGGTGATGCGCTGGCGTGGGGCCGTGCGTTCCGCGACGAACACAGCGACGTGGCGCGCGACGCGCTGGTCGGGCGCAGCATTGGTCCGTGGCGCATCACCGGCATTCTCGGCCATGGCGGCATGGGCGCGGTCTACCGCGTCGACCGCGACGATGGCGCCTACACACAGCACGCCGCACTGAAACTGATCCGGGCAGGGACCGATTCGCAGGCCGCGCGCGAGCGCTTCCTGCGCGAGCGGCAGATCCTCGCCCGCCTGCGTCATCCCAACATCGCCACCCTGCTGGACGGCGGCATCAGTGGCGATGGTGATCCGTGGTTCGTGATGGAACTCGTGGACGGACAACCGATCGACCGCTGGTGCGACGCGCGCCAGCTCGGCCTCCGCCAGCGCATCGTGCTGTTCCTGCAGGTCGTCGATGCGGTCCGTCATGCGCATCGCAACCTGGTGGTGCATCGCGACCTCAAGCCTTCCAACCTGCTGGTGGATGCGGAAGGCCGGGTGAAGTTGCTGGACTTTGGCATCGCCAAGGAACTGGCCGAGAAGCAGCACACGGTCACGCTGGATCGCGCGCTGACCTTCGAATACGCATCGCCCGAGCAGCTGCTCGATGCGCCCATCACCACCGCTACCGACCTGTGGCAGTTGGGTGTGGTGCTGCATCGCCTGCTGTCGGGTTCGCACCCGTTCGGCGTGACGCGGGAGACGCCAGTCGCGCGCCAGTTGCAGCAGCTCGAGCGCGAGCCGGAACCACTGACGCGTGCCGCGTCGCAGGCCAGCGACGAACAGGCCTCGCAGCGCGGCGGCCACTCACCGTCCTCGCTGGCGCGCGCGCTGCGCGGCAACCTCGCACAGATCGTGCAGGCCTGCCTGCGGCGCGATCCGGAAGCACGCTATGCCTCGGCCGATGTGCTGGCCAACGACCTGCGCGCCTGGCTCGATGATCGCCCGATCAGTGCGGTGCGGCTGTCGCGCACCGATCGCGCGCGCCTGTGGCTGCGGCGTAATCGCGGTCTGGCTGCGGCCGCCGGCATCGTGACTGTGGCATTGCTGGCCGGCACGGGCGTGGCGGTGTGGCAGGCGCGCGAGGCACGTGAGCAGGCGCGCATCGCCGAACGCGAATCGGAGAACGCACGGGCAACGTTGACGTTCCTCGCCGACACATTGGCGGCAGCGGCGCCCGAGCAGGCAATGAGCACCGAAGTCAGCGTGCGCCAGCTGCTCGACCAGGCGCGCGACAAGCTCGACCGGCGGACGCTCGAACCGCAGGTACGGCAGCCGGTACAACGGATGCTGGGGCGCCTCTATCGCTCGATCGGCGATGACCAGCAGGCGGTGGAGTTGTTCTCGGCAGGATTGAAGGATGTTGCTCCGCAGACGCGAGAGGAGGCCTTGGCGTTGGCGGATGATCTGGTGGCGTATTCCGACGAGTTGGGCGACCTGGAGCGCAACGCCGAGTCGTTGGCGGCCGCCGAGCAGGCCGTGATCCTGCGCCAGCGTTTCGCCCCGGGCGACCCCGAACAGGAACTGCGCGCGATGGCGCACCTCACGCTTGGCCACGTGGAGAAGTACGGACTGGAGGTGTGCAGGAAGCGGGCCGAATCCTCGCTCGCCTTCGCCAAGCGCATGCCGTCGCCGCCCGTGGATGTGGTGCTGGACATCTACTCGGACATCAGCACGGCTGCGAACTTCCAGAACGACCGGCAGCGCCTGCTGTCGGTGAGCCGCGAAGGCCTCGCGTACGCGGATGCGCACGGCATCGCGGCGGACTCGCCGGTGCGGCGCACGCTGGTCAGGAGCCTGGTGTCCGGGCTGATACTCGAGGGCAAGCCGGCCGAGGCGGAGCGCGTGGTCCGCCAGGCGATCGCCGACAGCGAGAAGACCGGTGGCTACGGCGGCACCAGCGCGACGGTCTGGTACCAGACGCTGGCGGACACGCTGCTGGGCCAGGGGCGCTACCGCGAAGCGCGCGAAGCCACCGACCGGAGCTATGAGCTGTCCAGTCGCCGCGGCGAGGGGCCGCGAAATCTGGCGATGGCGCTGGCCAACATCACCGCGATCAACCTCATGTACGGCGACTACCCGACAGCGCTGGCGCGATCCACGCAGGGCGTCGCACGACTCGATGGCGCACACGTCCCCCACGATGACGCGTTCCGCCGCACGATCGATCGCGTGCACGCGCGCGCACTGGTGGCCAACGGAAAATTCGAAGACGCCGCAGCGAGACTGGAGGATCTGCGGGCGCGGGCGCTGCGACTGGATGGCGATGCCTCGGATGAGTATGCGCAGGTGCTCGGTGACCAGCTGAATCTCTATCTGCGCACGAGCGACGTCGCGCGCGCCACTCCGATGCTGGCCGAGCTTCGCACGCGCATGCGCCAGCGCGGGGTCGCCGATGACCATGAGCAGTTCGCGTACTTCTACGCCATGGAAGCCACGCTGGATCGCCTGCGTGGCGATACGGCCGCAGCCGAGCAGCATCAGCGTGAGGCGATCCGACGGCTGGAAACCAGCGCGAGCGACGTCGATGTGGCGGTCGCCCGTGCCACCCTCGCCGAGGATGTCGCCGCACGTGGCGCCAGGGCGGAGGCGAAGAAGCTGCTGGATCAGGCGCTGCCTGTGATGCGCGACGCACTGCTTCCGGCCGAGCGCAACCTCGCCAACGCCGAACGGCTCGCTACCTCGCTGTGAGCTCGCGCTACTGCTCGCAGGGCGCGATCGGCGTGAGCGTGTAGCGCTCGGTACCGTTGTTGCAGCGCGTGCCGAACGGCGTCTTGACGCAGCCGTTGCCGGTGCCGGTGATCTTGCCGCCCTTGTCATCGGCGTTGGCCGTGTACGTGCCGTTGCCGTACACGCCGATGCCGCCCATGTTGCCCTGGTAGCTGTACGAACCGCCGTTCTCGTTGCTGGGCGTGAAGGTCACCGTGTTGCCGCCGCCGCTGATGGTGAAGGGTTCGGCGAGGTTGCAGATCGTTCCGGTGCCGTGGAAGTCGTCCAGGCCGCCGACCGCCGTGTAGGCCTGCGGTCGCTTGGTGTCGAACTCCAGCGTCGCTCGTCCCACGCCGCGTTTGCTGCGGGCCTCGAACTTGATGGTGGCCTCTTCGTTCTTCTTGTCCGGCCCGGCGTAGGCGTACTTCGCGTCCGCCGGCACCTTGCCGGTGGATGGCTGCAGGCTGGCGCCACCGCTCAGCGTCGCGGTCACGGTGCCCCCTGCGGGTGCGCCATCGGATTTGGCACGCGGCATCGCATCGATGTCGAACGCGGTGCTCGGACGGATGCCCTTTCGCTTGCCCGGGTTGCTGGTGACCTTCAGCTCCACGCAGCGGCCGCTTTCCCAGGGCGCCTGCTTGCCCGAGCCGCGCAGCATCATTTCCGCGAACAGCGTCTGGATCAGCTGCGCGCCCTGCATCAGCTGTTGGGTGCGTTGAACCTCGTCGGGCCGGAAGATGCTGAAACCCTGTTCCCCCCGGTTCTCGAAGGTCTCGCGACCACCGCGCGACCAGCCGGCACTGATGTCGACGTGCTGCGAGGCATAGTTTTCGTAACCGCCCATCCTCAGGTCCATCTTCGACGACGATCCGTCGGGCCCCTGCATCAGCTGTGCATCATCGTCCAGCCAGCGTTCGTAGACGAAGTGCGAGCGGGCATAGCCACCGGTGCCCTCCTTGCTGGTGACGCGTACGGATGAGTCGACGTCCGATACCACGGTGACCTTGCCCTGTGCATCCGGGCAGGCGTCCATTCTCATCTTCATCTTGATCTTGCCGGTCAGGCCGTCAGCGATCTTGCCTTCGTACGTGTACTCCTGGCTGATGCTGCCGTCCGAGCCGATGGTGACCTGCGCACCGCCCTCCTTGCCGCCGAACTTGATGGGCCCTTCCTTCGCCAGTTCGGCCAGCTTGTCGTCGGATGCGTCGGCGACCATGCCGGACAGCAGGCCGCCGGTCATGAGCCCGCCGAAGGTGCCCATGCCCAGGCCCAGGAAGCCACTGGACATCCCTTCGCCAGTGAAGGCAGCGGGAATCATTTTCGGCACCTGCGCCTGTGTGCCGCGGGCCTGGCGTTCGTAGTCTTCCGCCAGCGCCTTGAGCGCGGCCACGGCCTGTGCTTCGCCACCGAGGGCTTCCTCGACACCAGTGGCCTGCATCAGGCGGTAGTGCAGCCAGTAGTCGAGCGGGCGCAGCGCCTGCAGCGAAGGCTCCGGGCCTTCAGCCACGAACGCGTCCAGCTGCGCCTGCGTCGGTATCCGCGAATCCGTGGGGGGGGCCGCCGTCAGGTCTTCGTTGCCTTGCGTGCATGACGCCAGCGACAGGGCAAACACGACGAGCGCGGAAAGCCCGGAAACGCGAACATACTTCGATGGCGTCACTTGCGGTTCTCCCGTGATGTCAGTGTGCGGGTGGCATTCGAGGCGATCAGGGACTCGCGGCCAGCAGCGATGCCGGCGCATCCGCGGTGAGCTTCAGCAACGCCGCCCAGTCCTGCCGGTTGAGATTGCAGTGCGCAGGCACATCGGGACTGCAGGGTGCGTCGCCGGTGTTGCGCGTGGGCAGGTCGGCGAAGCGGCCCGCTTCATCCAGCCGCAGCATCCGCAGCGCGACGGTCTGCTGCACGTTGCCGCCGACCAGCCAGGCGATGCCGGCCTGTGCGGCGACCACGATGTCGCAATGCATCGGCAGGCCCGCGCCCCCTGCGTCCAGTACGTTCAACAGGCCTGCGTGGCCCAATGCCCGCGATTGCCCGCGCACGTAACACAGCATGTCGCCGGGCGCGGGTGCCGCGGCCTGCGGTGCGACCAGCCGGTACGGACCGGAACCCGATCGCGCCGCGGCACGCACGTAGTCCACGTGGCGGGACGAGACGGTGAATCCCGGCACGCGTGCCTGCCGCATGACCCACGACACGAACGCTGCCGACCACGGCGTGTCCACCACGAAGCTGCGGCACGCCACGCCGGCCGTCCCGCACCCACTGCCCAGGCCGCTGCCGTTCCAGTACATGGCGACCTTGCGCCACGCCTGCGCGCCGTCGGCGAGGGCATCGTTCTCGGCTTCGTACACCGCCTGCCCCCCGGCGCGCCCATCCGCATCGATGAACGAACGGAACCACGCATGGTTCTCCTGGCAGGCGATGGCGGCGATGCGCGTGGCGACATCGGTCGATGCCAGCCGCGTGCGCAATTGCGGGCATGGATCGGTCGCATGGGCCGGCAAGGCGCACAGCAGAGCGGCGAGGGCGAACAACAGCAGCAGGGTGGGTTTCATGGGGGCGTCATCCATGGCGGGAGCGGGCAGGCACGCAGCCCGCCCGCGTCAGCGGTCAGAAGTTGCGCATCAGGCCGCGCAGCAGTTTCTTGGCTCCGCCTTCTTCCTTCTTCTCGGGATCCTGCTTGCCGTCGCCATCGCCTTCGTCGGCGGGCATGCCCCCCATGTCGCCGAAGTCCATGCCCAGCATCGCCACCGTGGTGGCCTTGGTACGCACGCGCACGTTCCACTCCGGATCCCACGGCTGCTTCGGGTCGGTGGGCTTGGGCGGCCAGGTGATGTTGGTTTCGGGGCCGTAGGCGATCATGTTGAGCGAGGCGAAGCCGCCCTGTTGTCCGGGCTTGGCGGTGCCCTTGAAGATGCCCTGCGGAATCGCGCAACTGGTGGTGGACGGTGCGAGCAGCACCTTCTGCTTCAGCCATTTGTCGATGTACGAGCCCGTCAGGTAGTTGACCAGCTCATGGCCGGCACCGGGCACTTCGGCGCTGCTCCACATGGTGAAGTTGCGTTCGTCCTGCATGGCGATCGCATTGAGGAAGTAGGCCTTCGCGCGATCCACCGGCTGCCAGCTCAAACCGATGCTGTCGGTCAGTTCGCCGCGCGTCTGCAGCGCGATCTTCGGCATGAAGTCCGCGTTCTGGCCAAGGTCGAACTGCAGCGACGCCGGTATGCCGTCACCGGTGATGCGGTGCTGGCCCACCATCGACGAACGTTCGCCGACGCGCTTGTTGTTCTTCAGGTTGGGCCACAGCGCGTAGCTGGGATTGACGTCGATGTCGCGGTCGGGGACGAACAGGCCGGGCGCCAGCGCCCCGTTCTGCTGGAACTGCCCGTTCTTGATCTTCAGCGTCATCACCTTCGGCTGGCCGGGGCGCACGGTGGCACCGCAGCCCCAGTACTGGCGGATGGTCACCTCGATATCGCGGATCTCGTGCTCCCTGGGTTCCTCCACGTTCTTGCCGGGAGGCGGGGGCAGCAGCGAGAGCGATTTGCCCACCGCCAGCCCCGCCGGCACCGCCTGTTCCGCTGGCACGCCCGGCTTGAGGCGGTTGTGCAGGGCGATGTCGAGCAGCCGGCCCTGGGTGGCGGGAATGTGGCGCGACTGCGGATAGCCCTGCGGTCCCTTCTCGCCACCCATCATCCGGCCCGCCAGGCCGCCCAGCATGCCCATGTCGGGCATGCCGGCCATCGAATGGGTGGCGACGTCGATCCAGACCTGCGTTTCGGGTCCTGCAGGGGGTGCGCTGCTGGCAGGCAGGGCGGTGACCAGTACGGTGGCGAGGGCGAGTGTCAGCGGCGTGCGGCGCATGGCATGGAGCTCCTGAGGAAGGCGATGGGGTGGTATGCGAAGGAAGGCACCCACAGCGGACACGCGCCGGCGGGTCCGGATCGGCCTGATCGGAGGGGCAATGTTGGGACCCGCTGTAAAGGCAAAGTCTTGCCCTGAACGGCTCTGACGGATCCAACTTTGGCCACGGGCCGGATCATTGTTGAGTCCGGGGGGCTTTCTGGCCCGCCATGGGGGGCGGCGGGAACCACGTAGAATGAGGCTACGAGGTTCTAGAAAGGAGATCGCGATGGTGCGCGAATCAAACAGGGTGCTCTACGAACTGGCCCGTGATCTCATTTCAGGGCATATGGCGCTTTTATCGAGCCAGCTTTGGCAAGAACGTGACAAGCCAAATCGGGACGACGCTTTGTGTGGCGCCATCCAGGCGCAAAGCACCCGCTTGTTCATTGAGCGTGACTCACTATCTTCCTCTGATCGAGCCTCCTTAGAGGCCTGCATCCGCAGATACGCGAAGTCTCCTAGCGGGGCAGAGCAAGCAATCGCTGCTGTTGACGAGCTTTATAGCGCGAAAGACAAGTAGTCCGCCGTGTAGTGATTGTCGCCGGAGCTAGAATCGGGAAAGCTATCGCTTCAGGTATCGAAGCATTGCAGTCTCGCCAGCTAGTCTGATCACTTCAAAAGTAGGTCTCAGTCGGAGCGGGCTGTTTGCGATTCTGGGCGTGAGCCCACATTGAGGGCACGCGTGGTCTCGCGAGCGAGCCATTAGTCGACGGTTGGCTTCGTACACTGCCTCAATAGAAATATTCCTCGGCATCACAGCGATCCTTCCTCAACTTGAGATGGTTGAAGCCTGATGCCTGAGATTTATACGCTTCAAGGTCTAGCAAATCTACGAAATACGTCCGACGATCTGCGGGGGCCGAAACAGCGGTCGCTGCCTTGGCACCAGTAGCTATCTCGGAGTGTTGGGGGCATATCTATGTCCGCAATCGACCTTGGATTCAACCGATCGACGCAACAGTTTGTCGATATCGTTCTGCCGGTGTCTCGTAGCCGAGCGTCTTGCGTGGTCGTTCGTTGAGCTGGCGTGCAACGGCGTCCAGCTTGGCCTGCGTGACATCGGCCAGATTGATCCCCTTCGGAAAGTACTGCCGTAGTAGGCCGTTGGTGTTCTCGTTGGTACCGCGTTGCCAAGGATGATGCGGGTCGCAGAAGTAGACCTGGATGTCCGTGGCCAAGGTGAAGCGGCGGTGTGCCGCCATCTCCTTGCCCCGATCCCAGGTCAGCGACCGGTACAGCTGCTTCGGCAGGCGACGTGCGTTCTTGATCAGCGCGTTGACCACGGTCTCGGTGTCCTTGCCTGCCACCTTCACCAGCATCAGGTAGCGGGTCTGCCGCTCCACCAGCGTAGCGATCTGACTGTTCCGGTCACCGAACAGCAGGTCGCCTTCCCAATGCCCTGGCACGGCCCGATCTTCGGCACTGGCCGGCCGCTCGCTGATCGAGGCGGTGTCAGCAATCCGGCCGTGGTTCTCTGTCTTCTGGGTGTGATGTCGTGAGCGACGCATCGCCCGCGTGCGCCTCAGATGGGCGAGCAGTTCCTGCTTCAGCGCCCCGCGCGACTGGATATAGAGCGTGCGATAGATGGTCTCGTGGGACACCTGACGGCTCGCATCATCGGGATAGGTGCGTTTGAGCCAGCCGGCCACCTGCTCAGGCGACCACTGCCGCTGGATCTTCTCTGCCACGCGAGCAGCCAAGGCTCGATGCAGCGCCAGCTTACAGGTCTTGGGGCGCCGCGCTCGGTCCCAGGCAGCCAGGTCGGCTTGGTTGGCGCGGTAGCCTTCAGCGCCTTCGTTGCGCCCGATCTCGCGGCTGACCGTGGATGGCGCCCGACCCAGCAACAAAGCGATCGTGCGGATCGACCGTCCCGCCGCCAGGCCGCGGGAGATTTCCTCGCGCTCGACCAGGCTCAGCACCCTCGGAGATCGTCGCCGCACCGGCGGACGAATCCCGCCATGCTCGGCCAGGATGTTCCGCACCGAACTATGGTGCCGATCGAACAAGGATGCGATCTGGTGCAGCGACTCGCCCTGCTGCCAGCGATCCCACATCAGTGCCTTCTGGGTGTCGGTGTAGTAGATCCTCTTCCTGCGCTTCATCTGCAACACTCCCGCTGCTTGTGCAGCTATCCGTGTGTTGCATCGATCATATGAATCCGCGACCCGAAGCGGACATTCGCCTAAGCGCACGCTCTGCGTCCTGCTGGGTCCGGTTATACATCGGCTTGTTAGCCGGACCCAGTCGCCCTAAGATCGAGCCATATCAAGGGGATAGCGCGCCATATGGTGCGCTGTGGAGAAGCCGTATAACCGGAGCCAGGGATCCGGCTATTAGGTAGTTATGCATCAGGCCCAGGTTTCAGGGGGGAGCATGTTCACAGCAATTGCTACAACAGTCATTGGGGCTCTGCTGATCGCGGCGATTCTGGCGGCCGTAAAAAGCCGTTGGCTGTACGTCGTCGCCCCAAAGCTCTACCTAAACACACCGATCAGCGATGGTCAGATCATCTCAGTACAGGTCTACAACGCTGGCCTAACCCACGAAGAGGACATCGCGGTCACGTTTAGAAAGGCGTGTAAATTCGAGCTTATCGGCACCTCGAAAAGTACACTCACCGTGGTTGGCAACACGCTCTCTATACCTAAGCTTTCGAGGCTCGAGTCAATCACAGTTGTTCTGTTGATTGAGGGCAAATCGTTTGATCCAGTCGACATTGAAAGCATTGAGTCTAAATCTGCGAAAGGCAAGGTCGTTGAAAGCAAGGAGAAAGCAACCGCTATATGGCAGAACTTTGTGGCGATACCGATAGTCCTCGCCGTCCTAGTCGTGCCCTTCCTTTTCGGCACAGTCGTGGGTGCTGAAGAGGAGACATCAGCCATCGATTACGTGGATGCAAAGCTTGATGTGTTCCGCGAGCGAAAACAGCTTGCGGGATACAAGGTCACCGTTCAGGAGTCCACAGCGGATGAGTCGCTCATTGGGGCAGTAAAAAAGGGCAACATTGCGATTGAGGCAACGGAGGTTCTTCGGCATGGCGACATCCTCACAATCAAGACCCGCATCAAGAACAACATGAAAGAGCCGTTTATGGTGGAGGGCTCTCTCAAGACCTCTGCCGGAAAGGACGGGCCAGTTGATTTCTATGATCGTCGTTTCGAGAACGTCGCTCTAGGGCCAGGCGAAAGCCGAACGGTCGAGCAGAAGGCTTACCTCCCCGAGGAGCTTCAGACAAAGTTTGTCCTGAACCGGGTGGCTGTGGAGAACCTCACGGGGAGTTCCATGTACATCTCCTACATCATTCAATTCGACTGATGCCAAACAATTCGTTCGAGCCGGGGTTGCTTCGCGGCGCGGCTTAACTTAAGTGTTGGACGTCATTGGGGAGATTCCGTGGGACTTCTTGCAGACATTCAAGGCGCTGTTCTTCAGGAGCAGTCGGACATCGCACCAATTTTACTCAAGCTAAGAATGCTAGCTGCGCGACTCGGTAGTGAGTCGCTTGCAGAATGGGTAAAGCATGAGTCGGAGGGGTACCCACAAGAAGTTGAGGTTCCCGACTACCGCATCCTAGGGGTTAGCTACAGAGCCACCTTCTCTGGCCCGTTCGGCTCAGGAATCAACAATGCGCCGATTTCACCCTATCTGATCGAAAAGTACGCTGGCAGACAGTGGACTCGCTATGAAATGCGGCAAAGCATCGCTGCGGTAGATGAGCTGCTGTCCACCTCGGAGAAAGGTGGCTCGTTGCAGATTGAAGCTTCGAATCTCATTCTTCTCTTGCAGGGAAAGGTCTATGAGGACTACGCCTGCAACTCAGTCACCGGTACGATCTCGCGCGCATCCTTGGCCGCCATTAGGCACGCTGTTCTGAATCGAATTCTTGAGTTGACACTTGAGATTGAAAAGTCTGTTCCAGAGGCGGCAAACGTTTCACTAGCAAACCCCGGCGATCTATCCGGGAGTGCAGCAGGGGTTACCACTCAGATCGCGCAACAGATCATTTACGGCAACTACACCTCTGTGTCGGCCCAAAGCGGCGCCGTCGTTTCTATCTCGATCGACACGGGCAACAAACAAGCACTGTCTCAGTATCTAGTTCAGGCCGGCATTCCTGCAGATGATGCAGGTGCTCTCGCAGATTTGGCCTCTTCTGAGAAACCTGAGAGTGTGGCCGAGCCGATGGGACCCAAGGTCAAAGATTGGCTTCTCAATAATCTCAAGAAGGCTGCTGGTGGCACCTGGAAGATCGGCTTGTCCGTCGCCACGGACGTAATCAAGGAAGCGCTCTTGAGGTACTACGGCCTAAAATAGTTTCTACAATTCACTTAGGCGACGCCGCTTCGCGGCACAGCTTGATCCAAGCCTTCAATGTCCGCTTCTGGCCGATTGCAGACATCAAGTAAGCATCGTTTCGGCGATATCGAGCAGAGCTCTTAGCCGATCCATGTGGCGCAGATCTTGGTGGTAACCCACCCAGACGTCTCTGCTCGGAGGGTCGCCGAACAGATCGATGCGATGAAGCCCGTCCACGCCGTCACCCAGGGGCCTTGGCAATACCGCAACGCCTAGTCCTCGACGGCACATCTGGGCCTGGACGCTTCGGCTGGTGCTGGCGAAAGCACGTCGAGAGTGCGGGAATCGATCCAGCAGCCAAGCGACATCCGGGAAGTGAGCTTGGGCCGAGTTCATGAGAATCAAGCTCACAGACCCCGGGTCGTTGGTCACCGCGTGCACCGTCGACGCCGATCCGTAGAGCCCGTAAGGCATGGTCATCAATCTGCGCTGGACGATATCCGGCTCACTGAACGGGACGATGCGGAAGGCCACATCGGCTTCGCGACGGGATAGGTCGAGCAGGCGGTAGCTCGCGATGACCTCGGGTACGACGGCGGGGTGAAGGCGCCCCAGTTCGACAAAAACGGGCGCCAGGACATAGGCAGCGAACCAGTCCGCCGAGGATATCCGCAGGAGGCCTTCGAGCCGCTCATGGTTGCCCGCCAGGCGCCTTTCCATGGACAGCGCCGATGCTTCCATGGATTCAGCGAGCGACAGCACCGCGTCTCCGGCATCCGTGAGCACCAAGCCGTCTTTCGTCCTGCGGAAGAGCGGTTGCTCGGCCTCATCTTCGAGCGCCTTTATCCGACGCCCGATGGTGGGGTGGCTCACGCCCAGGCTGCGAGCCGCCTCGCCGAGCGATCTGCCGCGGACGACCGCGAGGAATATCCGGATATCACTCCATTCCATCCCGCGATTACCCGTTCAAAAATGTACGCGGAATATGCAGGAATGGCAGTCCACAAACAATCCTGTCGACTTCACCCTGCTCACCCCAGCACTGATGGTCTGGCGTCTGCGGTCCGACCCGCAGGCGACCCCGGCGTACTTCGGGAGATCTCGGTGGGCGGGTACACGCCATCCCTGGCAGGTTGGCCCATACCGGGTCAGCCTCATCTGGAGTTGAACGACATGAGCAAGTTGAACGGGAAAGTCGCCCTGGTTACGGGCGCATCTAAAGGTATTGGTGCCGGCATCGCCCGTCGGCTGGCGAGTGATGGCGCCAAGGTGGTCGTCAATTACGCCTCAAGCGCATCCGAGGCAGAGAAGGTGGTTGCCGGGATCGAAGGCGCCGGCGGAACCGCCGTCGCCGTGCGCGCCGATGTGCGCAGTAAAACGGAAGTGGATGCGCTCGTCCGGACGGCCGTCGACCATTTCGGGCCGCTGGATATCTTGGTCAACAACGCGGGCATGTACCAGTTCGCAAAGATCGAGGACACCACCGAGGATCGGTATCGCCAGCAGTTCGACCTCAATGTACTCGGATCGTTGCTCGTCACGGCAGCCGCGGTACCCTTGTTGCGCGAAGGCGGCAGCATCATCAACGTCGGTTCCTTCGTCACGCGGATCCTGCCCACCCAAAGCGCGATCTACAGTGGAACGAAAGGCGCTATCGACGCCATCACCGGCGTTCTCTCGCGGGAACTGGGTCCACGGGGAATCCGTGTCAACGCGGTGAACCCCGGACTGATCGAGACAGACGGTACGCACGCCAACGGCGTGATGGGCTCGGAGTTCCAGGCCTGGAACGAGCAGCAGACGCCGCTCGGCCGGATCGGGCAGGTGACGGACATCGCGTCGATCGTCTCCTTTCTTGCGTCGGACGACGCGGGCTGGGTCACGGGCGAACACATCATCGGCTCGGGCGGCATGCGCTGATCCGCGGCGTTCCGAGGATGAACCTCTTGAGCATCGATCCGAATCCGAACACAACGGACCCGCGCCGCTGGCCCGCCTTGGCCGTGCTCCTGTCCGGCACGCTGCTGCCTCCGCTTGATTTTTTCATCGTCAACGTCACGTTGCCGAGCATCCGCGCCGATCTGCAGGCATCGGCCGACGTCGCGCAGCTGGTCGTGTCGGTCTATGCGATGGCCTACGCCGTCACCCTCATCCTGGGCGGTCGCCTGGGCGATCTCTATGGACGCCGGCGTACCTTCGTGGCCGGCATGTTCGGGTTTGGGCTGGCGTCGGCTCTATGTGGATTCGCAACGTCGCCGAGTGTGCTCATCTTCGGCAGATTTCTACAAGGCATCTCGGCCGCGGTCATGGCACCGCAGTCCTTGGCGTCCATCCACGCCATGTTTTCGATGAGCGAGAAAGGTCGCGCGCTTGGTCTGTACGGGGCGACATTTGGATTGGCCTCCGTCGGCGGACAGCTTTTGGGTGGGCTGCTGGTTTCCGCTGATCTGTGGAATATGGGCTGGCGCAGCGTGTTCCTGATCAACCTTCCTGTCATCGCCTTGGCCATTCCCGCTGCGTTGATCTCGGTGCGTGAAACCCGAGGAAAGGAAGCGGGCCGCATGGATTTCGGCGGTGCGATCCTTCTGGCTCTGGGCGTGCTGGCGCTGGTGGTTCCGCTGATAGAGGGTCGCGAACACGGGTGGCCGTTGTGGAGCCTGGGCGTGCTGGCATTGAGCCCAGCACTCTTGGCCCTCTTCTGGCGCTATGAGAAGAATCGGGAGCGCTTGGCTGCGTCGACGCTGGTTCCGCCCTCGGTCATCTCGGCAACCCGTGGATTGGCTCTTGGTCTGCTGGCGGCGGTCCTGCTGTATGCCTTGGCGGCGTTCTTCCTGACGTTCGCGGTGTACCAACAAGCCGGGCTGGGTCGCGGTGCGCTCGCAGCGGGCTTGGCGATTCTTCCACTCGGTATCGGACAGCTGTTGGGGCCGACGTGTGGCCTCCGCCTCTCGCGTTGGTTGGGTTCGCGCGCAGCGACCTTCGGCATGAGCCTGGAAGCCCTCGGTCTGGTCCTGGCGGCTGGGGCGGCGGCGATCGACCGGCCGTCGTGGCTTTGGGTACCGCTGCTGGTGGTGGGGATCGGACAGGGCATCGCGCTGCCGGCGCTGGTGCGACTGAACGTCGATCTCGTGGAGCCACGCTGGGCAGGCTTGGCGGCCGGCATGGTCAGCGCCGCGATGCAGCTGGGCGCTGCGCTCTCCGTCGCCTTGGTGGGCGGTGTCTTCTTCTCGCTCGCGCCGGATGGAGCAGGCGTCGAAGACGTGGCATCCGGCTTCGCGGCCGCCTGTCTCATGATCGCCAGCGCCATGGCCATCGCCGCCGTTCTCAGCAGGAGGCTGGCGGTGACCACCATGAGGCGGACGCCGGGCTCAGCAAACGAGTCGCCCGTGGCGCAGCGACCCCAGACAACGACGCCGCCCGCAAACCGGACGCTCCCGGTGCAAACCACCCATCGGTCGGCATGAACCCGTCCATCCGATGCCACTCCATTGCGTTATCTACCTACTAATAGGTAGACTCACCCAACTTCAGCAAGGAACTCCTCATGGGCATATCTCCAATCGGTTGGCTCCACACGCTGGGCAGCCTCCCCGCGATCCCGCTGGCGGTCTACATGCTGGTCAGGCACGGGCGGATCGCTCCTGAGACTGCTGCCGGCCGCGCCTACTTCTGGTTCATGCTGCTGGGCATCCTCACGGTCTATCCCATCGCGCACCAGCCGGTGAGCTCGATCATCGCGACGATCACCCTGGTGTTTCTGCTGGTCGGATACGGCATCGCGCTGTGGCGGCCGGCGAAGCGACTGTGGGCGTATGTCCAGACGATGTCGCTGAGCGTAACGGTGTTCCTGCTGATGGTCCCCACGGTGAGCGAAAGCCTGCGCAGGCTTCCTGTCGGCGATCCGGTGGTGACAGACTTAAAGGATCCGCTGCTGCTGGGTGTCCAGGGCGCGCTCTTCCTGGCGCTCATCGTGGGAATTCCACTGCAAATGCGAGCGCTTTATAAGCAGCGTCCCTATCGAGACCAGGTAACCCGTTGATGTCGTCCGCAGAAGCCCAGCCTCAGTATTCACCCAAGGCCCAAGAGATCATCCAGCGGGCCAACGAGCTGCTGGCTTCGGGTGGGTATAACGGCTTCAGCTATGCTGACATTGCCGAACTGGTGGATGTCAGGAAGGCCAGCATCCATCACCACTTCCCGGCCAAGGTGGACTTGGTTAAGGCGACCGTCGTTCAGCACCGGCAGGCGATGCGGCGAGGACTGCAGTCACTCAATGAATCGATCCCTGATCCGTACGCGCGACTGGTCGCCTATAGCCGCTATTGGGCGGACTGCATTCAGGAGTCGAATCCTCCCATCTGCATCTGCGCACTGCTTGCGGCTGAATTACCCAGTATCCCTGCAGAAGTAGCCGAGGAGGTCACGGGCCACTTCAACGATCTACAGACTTGGCTCGAAAAGACCATGACGGAGGGCGAGACGAAGGGCGTGATGCGCTTAGTTGAGCCGCCTGCTGGAGAAGCCGCGATGTTCATGGCCTCGATCCACGGGGCGATGCTCTCTGCTCGAGCTACTGGCAACGCATTGTTGTTCTGGCAGATCGCGAAGCTGTCTACAGATCGACTGAAAATCGAGTAGTACATCGTGCGATGTGCCTTTGAGTCGAAAGTGACCTAGCTGAGCTCCCTAGCACCTCTTAACTGAGGCGACACAGAGGCAGTTAGAGCCTCTCCATCCCACCTCGGGATTGGAGAAAGCCATGAAGCGAAGTTCAGGCCGCTCAGCGGCACGTCCTGCTTGGAATCTAGGCAAGCTTGTGGGACAGAAGGCGCCCCTAAAGCTCAAGGAGATCTGGTCGATTCGAGTCAGGCTTCAGCTCAAGGGCGATAGTCGGCAGTTGGCGCTCTTTGATCTCGCCATCGACAGCAAGCTTCGCGCGTGTGATCTGGTTGGGCTGCGGGTCCGTGACGTCGCACATGGCATGCACATTGGCTCAAGAGCATGCGTCATCCAGCGCAAAACAAAGCGTCCTGTCCAGTTTGAGATAACGCCGCAGACTAGAGAGGCATTGGTCGCTTGGATCGATAGTCAGAAGCTTGGCCTCGACGATTACCTCTTCCCCGGCAGGCAGCGAGGCTCAACCCACCTCTCCACGCGCCAGTACGCCCGCTTGGTGAAGGCCTGGGTGCGCAGTATCGGTCTGGATCCAGTGGGCTACGGTACGCATTCCATGCGTCGCACCAAGGCATCGCTCATCTATCAACGTACCAAGAACCTGCGCGCCGTCCAGCTGCTGCTTGGGCACAGCAAGATCGAGAGTACCGTCCGCTACCTGGGGGTCGAAGTGGATGATGCCCTTGCGCTGGCAGAGCAGACCGAGGCATAGCGTTCCTCCGAAAGCGGCTTTAGAACGGCCGCTTTCGACCCAAAACGGACGTCGCGCCTTCATGTGTAAGAGCCGAGTTAAAACTGCAATTGGTCAATCGCGCACCGCAAACCTGGTTCATTCGTAGCAGACATCGAGAGCATCTCTCTCCACGGGGTGTCGTCTCGGTGTGGCCGCGCTCAGCTCTAGCCCGACTTTCTCTGTAGTCGCTGGAGGAAAGGGAGTTCGCGGCAGTTTCGTTCTAGTGCCCACAACATCTGGAGCGAATCTGCTCCTGCCTGTTCCAGCAATTCTGCGGAAGCCTGCTCCATAACGACGAGCGCTTCCCGAATACGGACCAATTCACTTTTTCCCTTTGTCGTCAGAGCGATCAAAGTCCTACGCCGATCGGCGGGATCGTCACGGGACTTCACCAGTGACAGACGGGTTAGTTCCTTGATCCAGACAATCACGAGCGGGTGCGACTGCCGCAGCAGCCCTGCGAGTTCTGTCACTCCCAGCGGGCCATGCTCATCCAGTGCCAAGAGCGTGGATATGGTACGCGGCGGCGCGGTAACGCCTACCGTCGGATACCAATCGGCCGCACCCTGCACGAGCTCGTCGGCTAGGCGGCGCAGCAGGTGCGCCAGGAATGCTGGCCCCTGCTGCTGAATGAAGTCAGTCATGTCTTGCTCCTCCAGCGGGTTGACGCCTGTGACAATTAACGTCAATATTTACGTAAATCATAACCTAATTGGAGTGGACATGCGCAAGCTCTTATTCGGTGCGGCCCTCGTCCTCGCCACGGTCCCTGCCACCACTATGGCAGGCGACCTAGAAGTGCCCGCTCCACAAGCTTTCTCCTGTCTTACCGGCAGCTATCGGATGGCAGATGGCAGCACCCTCGATATCGGTGCGTCAGGGTCCGGTGCATACCGATGGCGGCGTCCGGATGGTCAAACCGGAGCATTGGTGCAGCAAAGCGATGGCGAATGGATCAGCACGCTCGGATGGACAGAGCGCCCAGATGGCCACCGACTGACCGTATCGAACTGCAATCAAGGCCAGATACTTTTCGATCGCGTTGCTGGTCAGCGCGAGCCACTCGTTCAGATCGACACTCGTTTCCAAGGAAGCGGTGTCGCGTTGAGTGGACGATTGACCCTCCCGCCTGGCGATGGAACGGTTCCTCTCGTGGTCCTTGTCCACGGCGCCGAGCGCACTTCGGCGATAGACACGTACTCGCTTCAGCGCGAACTGGCCAGTCAAGGCATCGGCGTCTTCGCATACGACAAGCGGGGCACGGGCCGCTCACAAGGCCGCTATACGCAGGACTATCTCACGCTTGCCATCGACGCCATTCATGCCATGCATGAGGCGAAGCGCCTTGCCGGTAAGCGAACGGGGCGCATCGGATACCAGGGAGGCAGTCAAGGTGGATGGGTGGCGCCGCTGGCAGCAAGAATCGAGTCGGTGGATTTCGTCATCGTCAGTTTCGGTCTCGCCGTATCGCCGCTTGACGAAGACCGGGAAGCAATCGCGTTCGACATGGCGCGCGCCGGCTTTGGCCATGATGAACAACAGAAGGCGGACGAGATCGCTGCCGCGACAGCCGCGATTATCGAGAGCAACTTCACGGAAGGGTTCGGCAGACTTGATGCCCTGAAGGAAAAGTATGAGAAAGAGCCCTGGTTCCCTTTCGTCCGAGGCAACTTCACCTCATATCTGATTTCTACTCCGGAGGCCGTCGTGCGGAGCGACTTCCCCGCACTGCTCGAGGGAGTACCGGCGCACTACGATCCGATGCCCGTGCTGCGCCATCTTGATGTACCGCAGCTGTGGCTCCTCGGTGGACAGGATCGCGATGCTCCCCCTTTCGAGACGCTGCGGCGCCTAGGCGAACTGAAGCGCGAGGGTCGTCCGATTGCCACGGTGGTGTTCCCACACGCAGACCATGGCATGTACGAGTTTGAGATCGACGCAGGGGGCGAGCGGATGTCCACGCGTCAGCCCGAGGGATATCTGCAGATGATGGTCGAATTCATCAAGTCTGGCCGTTCTGACGGTCTCGAAAGCAATTGAACAGGAGAGAGAAATGAACTTGAGCAAGTTCGTCAGACAAGCGCATCGCTGGGTATCGATTGCCTTCACCGTGACGGTTGTCGTGAACATCATTCTTGTCGCTTCCGGGAAGTCAGTCGAGTGGCTCTACATGCTGCCGCTCGCTCCGCTTCTACTCCTGATTCCGACAGGCCTCTATATGTTCTTCCTGCCCTACTTCAGAAAGCCGCGTTAGAGCCCTGTGGTCTGAAACCAGTCTGACGGCTCGCTGTGGACGGCGTCCGCCAACGAGCCATTTCCGGCAACTAGTTGTGCGTAGCAACCGTATTTGGGGCTGGCCGGATCTCTGCGCTGTCAAATGTCCGCTTCTGGCCGAAAGCGGACATGCCGCTCCCGCTTCAGCTAGCAGCCAGGAGTGGACATCGCTCCGGCGGGAGGCCTGGGGCCGATCCAGCTGAAGACGTTGCAATCAAGCAGGTGGATGGCGCGCTGGTCATGGCCAACGGCGAGACGCCGCCGGACGCCAGCGAATGGAACGCGATCGGATGCCTGAGATTCAGGGTCGTCGACAGGTGCAGGGTGGTTTAAAAGTCACGCGTCTAGAGTTCGTCAAGGGCGTTGCGTGGATCTGAGAAGGTCTTTGGTGCTCTCAGCTTTTACGAAGCGATATGCACTCACTATCTTTCAACAGTGGGGAATCAGAAGCGTCGCTTCGCCGGACGTGCACGTACGCATGGTGTAGTGAACAAGAGGGTCAGGAGTAGAGCCGGCTCTGTAGCTCAATCCGCTGCGTACGAGTGCGAGCGTTTGATGACGATCAATCCTTACGGGGATGCACGGATGAGGAAGGAGTCTAAGCAATCGCATAGTTAGAGAAATCAGCGTCCGCGCGTTCCGAGCAATGGCGGGATGCTGACACGCGCCGGGAAGGGAGCGAGCCAGATACCTCGCCGTCGTCCACTGCGTTGCCACGTCGCCGTTCAACTCCGACAACCGAAACTGCGTTAGAAGCGCTAAGTATCCGTACAAATCACCCCTCCAAAGAAGTGATGCAGGATCTCTTGCCGGAAAGAAGACTACTTGTCCGTCGCTAGAGGCGGGCAGTTCGATACGCCGGTGCGATAGCAGGTAAGAGGGTTCGCACTCGTAGGTCTCGATGAGCCCGCGTAGCCTCGATGGCTTCAAGCTTCTCGTCTCCAGCAAGTGGAGCGGCCATCGACACACTTCTGCAAAGACTGGAAAGTGATCAGCGATGCGGACCTCGCGCTTTCGAGTCAGGGGGGCCCCGCAAAGCGCAGCGCTTCGGTCGGATTGGCACTGCGGTGCATCACTAGGCAACTGTGCGAGCACCGTCATGAGTACGCGCTCCCTAAACAAATCGACCTTTGACCTGGGTGGGCGCCCCCGTCGACCAGGGGCCAAATCACCGAGCTCCGAATGCACCGTATTCATCGAATAAATGCACCAAAAAGGGCGAATTAATTCTGGGTGCGGAAGCTGAAGCTTTGCAACTAGGCTGGGTTCGACTGCAGGCAACACGAAATGCCTGCTGCTCGCGGCTGCTCTCTTGGCATCGGGCCGCGCCGTCCAATGGTCGTTGTCGAGCCAACTGGCGCTGGGAAAAGCTTAGGAAAAACAGGAGGATAGGGTGGATACGAGCTGAGGTACTCCGTCGGCGGGGAAAAAGAAAGCCCGCAAGGCTGGCACCGAGCGGGCTCTCCGATTTCGCACACTATCGCTAAGTCCGAAATCTCCCCCTTATTGAACGCCCTGTCAAGCGCTTCCGGCGCTTGGCACGGGCTCCCTATGCCCTAAGCCGGCTAGGCCGGTGGGAGGTCGTTGTGGACAAGATGGAGATTGGTGGACCAGATGAGCAGACCCGCCGTGGCATCTACGCCGCAGCGGGGCTTTCGCACGAGAATGTCCGAAGGGTGGAGGAAGCAATCAATGGATCGTGCCAAAAGCGTGTAGGCGCTGGCGCGCTGACCAACGTGGTAACCAGGTTCGACTCCGTAAAGAACCGGCGTCATAGAACGGTCGAGAGCCACACGTGTGAGCTCATTCATGCCTACGAACTTGAGCAAGACCCCGATGTCTTGGGCTACTACACACAGGTGCCGTGCGTAGGGATAACCAGGGTAAGACCGAATGGACGAACACACGTAAGCTCTGCTCACATCGACTTTCTCGTAATCAGAAAGTGCGCAATCGAGCTCGTTGAGTGCAAGCAGGAAGAGTGGCTCCACAAGGCGATCGGCGAGGATCATCCCGACTGGTCTCAAGTACAGGGAGGATGGACGTGCAGGCCCTACGAGGAGTGGGCGAAAGCACGAGGAATCCAGTTCAAAGTTTGGGTAGGGCCAAGACACCCGGCCATCTATCTGCAGAATCTGACCGCAATCTACGATGCAAAACGCCTAGAACCCACCGACTACGAGGTGCGAGCCTGTGAGACGGCAAGCCGTCTCATTGAGAAGAGGCCTCAGAGTATTGCTGAGCTTCAAAACAAATCGGCTGGCTTCACCAGTAGAGTCGCACTCTTGATGCTGGCGCAGGCTTACGCATTCGGACCTTGCAAGTCAGTGTCCATCAGCCAGCAATCGAAGTTCTATCTCTTTCCGACGCTAACCCAAGCTGAGGTGTATGCAAACGCTGTGGCGGCCGAAGTGTCGGACCGGCTCAGATCGCTTGAGGAACTCGGCGATGAAACACTGACCGCAACAGGGACAGATCTAGAGAAGGCAAGACTGCGCCTGGAGAGGGTTGATCGGTATCTCGGTGGGCTGGATCTTGCGCCGACCAAGAGCGTTAAGCGGCTCGCGAAGATCGTTCAGCAGGCGAGGAGTGAGGGTAAGTCAGCCCTTGCCGCATGTCTGACTCGGTACCACGCCTCTGGCAACAAGATTCCGAGGTTGTCCGACCAGTACGTCGCTCTTAGAAGGAGAGTTGTCGATGAGTACTGGAACAGAGGGCGGGTAAGTTGCCAAAGAGACGCATGTCACATCTACTCCAGCGAGTGTGAGCGACTGGGCATTCCAGTTGCCGGCCTCACGGCGCTTATGAAAGCAATAAGGGAGCAGAACCCCGACCGGCATGCACTCGCGTCTGGGGGCATGCGGTCGTTCCAGCGTGTCCGAAGGAACGCGGACCCGAGGTACACGTCCGCAGCACCACTTGGCTATGGTGAGATTGCCCATATCGATTCAACGCCGATCGATATGAGAATGGTCGACGGATCCACCGGCGAAATACTGCATCTCAGTGCAACTTTCTACATTGCGATCGATGGCTCTTCTGGCTATCCACTCGCATTCGTCTTGATCTTCGGCCCTTCTAGAACCGAGGGCTTGGCGATTTTGATGCGCCAGATCGTACGCCGTCACGGCTTCCTTCCAAGAACCATTCACGTCGACCGAGGGCCGGAGAACACGTCGAAGTGGATGGAGAAGTTCTGTGAGGGAACGATATCCGTGCGCTACTCGCCAACCGCTGGGAGTGCATGGAATCAACTTGCCGAGTCAGCAAACAAGTATGCAAACACTCAGGTGTCGCACCGCCTATTTGGAAGCACCCTTCCGGACAGCAAGGGGAGATCAGTTGACGGAAAGTACAAGAGTCTCAAGACGGCGAGAATGAGCTTTCTTGAGGTGAACGAGCTCATCGAGAAGTACGTCTATGGCGATATGCCTCACTCACCGGGTGGTGACAACCTTTCACCCATTGAGCGGCGTCAAGCAAGCTTGGATCAATTTGGCTGCATGGGCGCAAAGCGAGAGATCAATGACGCTTTCCTTCTTTCTACGGCTATACCCTTAGGAGGGGCTATCAAGCTGACTGCACGAGGATCGATCAGGATCGAGGAGGGGGTCTATACCAGCATGGAGCTCCAAGCCGAGATTAAGGGGCGCCGAAAAGTTGAAGAAGCGCGAATCGACTGTGAGGATCCGGCAATCCTATACACCAGGATCGGTGGCCGCTGGCTAAAAGCTTTCCATCGACGTGTACAGAGTGTGGCGAGCGAGGATCGCTTAGAGAGGATCTTTGATATGTGCTACGCACCCACTGCGCGCAAGCTGAGTAGAGAGGTTAAGAGGCTACTTCGGAAGCAGCTCCACGACAGAATTGAGCAAGCTAGAACGAATAGCCTGGCGAAGGTCGACGATGCGATTTGTTCGAAGAATACACCAGGGAAAGGAAAGGAAAAGACGCGTAAGCCAGATCTAGATGGTCCCCTCTTTGACAGTGAGGGCTGAGCCATGGCGCTTACCCTTCATCCGCACTACAGCCGCCCACGGAAGCGGTTTGGTGCTGCGTTGGACAATCTAATGCCGGGCCGAATGATATTCATAATCGGCCCCACCGGTGTCGGAAAGACCACGCTTCGCCGCTCTGTCATGCGGGAAGTATATGGACATCCAAAGCATTGGCCGAAGGGCAAGATCCCCGCCATTGAATGCAGCGCACGACTTCCTTCAGAGTCGTACTTCAGCTCTTTCTCTCTGGCGAAGTCCTTACTCAAGCAGTTGCGTGTGCCGACCCTGCGTTGGTTTGAAGACAACGGAAAGTCGACGCTTCCGGCAGATGTTCTGAAGGGACTTGAAGCGGCGGGCGACTGGTGGGGCGCCAGAGAGGGGCGAAGGCTTACTGAGTCGGACACATGGGACTGTGTCGAACAGATGCTCCGAGCAAGAGCATGCAGCGTGATATCAATCGATCAGGCGAACTCGTTTCTGAAGAATCGGGCAAATAAACGGCCGACCGATCACACGCTACATCTGATGGCATTTGCTGAGGAGGCCAACATAAGCTTCATCATGACAGGCGTTCCAGAAGTAGTGAGGATGTGGTCGATCCACTCTGAGCTAAGGCGTCGCGTAGATGTCATCTGGGTGCCGCCCTACAGTGAGAGACGGCCAGAGGATAGACAGGCGTTCGCGACACTGATCCGCTCACGTGCCTCGCACTACACGAACTGTGATGTTCGAGCGCTGCTGCGCTACGACGCGGAAGTTCTTGCCGCCACCGGGGGCGTTATCGGAGAGCTGGACAAGCTTCTTGAGCGTGCGTCGACACTCGCTTTGGAAGAAGGTGGCGGAGGAATAAGCTGGTCCCATGTAGAGCGCTCTATCTACGCCCAGAGCGACCTCGAAACCATGTGGAACGACATCCACATGTTTGAGGAGGCTATGGCCGCTGGTTCGGTTTCTGCCCGGTCATCTCAGATCAAGGAATTCTGGGAGTGAAGAGCCCAGGGCCTGGACACTCTTGGACGCCACTACCCCCCCTTGAGTTGCGAGGCCTTGGCACGAGTGCAGTTGAGTCACTCGATCACTACTTGGCGAGGCTTACGTGGGTTGCCGGCATTCGGGTGCGCGATGTCTTAGCTGGTTACCAGCTAAGCGGAACTCCTCCTGTCTCGGCGATCTGTGGTCCAGGGTATGTGTATCTATCGTCCATCACCGACCTTAAGAGAGCGACAGGCGTCGATAGTCTGCACTGTGGCACTGTCTACAACCTTGGCGGAATCACTGAGCGCGGCCTAAGAGGCTTGGTGCAAAGGGAGTGGCGCTGGTGCCCAGTGTGCTTGAAGGATTGGGATCACGACACCTCCTATGAACTGTTGGCATGGCACTTTCATCTTGTGGTGCGATGCCCGCTACATGAGTGCGTTCTTGTTGGGAGATGCCAGAGGTGCGGCCACCGGCAAGGTAGGAGGTCTTCGTACACCACAAGGCGAGACTGCACTCACTGCGGAGCTTCGCTGGGAGGGAAAGGAGAATGGTCGAGGATGTCGCCTGAGCATGCTTGGGCGCATACGCAGATGCTCGACATTGTGGAGTTCTGTGGCAATCCGACCTCAGAGAGATTGGACGGTTCTGCATTCACGATGCTTGCATCGTCAGTCCTGACGGGAATTCTGTTGGCTGATGATGCATCTGAGAACGCCAGGCAAGTAGTTGCCAGGGTGGGGTCTGCAACAAATGCGCCTTCGCTCGACTTCGAGCTCCTACTTAACATGTGCGCGCTGCAGGGTGTCCGGCTGTGTGATGCTCTCCATGACCCGCTAGGGGGCTCGTCCAAGCCTTTCCTGTCGATGTGGGAGACCTTCCAGCCTATTGATCTAAGAATCGATGGCATGAAGCTTCGCTCGCAAGTGTTCGAGACTCTCCTCAGTGAACTAATAGAGTCCCCTAAGAGTCGGCCGTTGCCCTCCCTATGGCTTCTAGCTCAGGAGCTTGGTCTAAGCGAACATACTGAGGCTCGCTATCGAACGGCGAACTGGCGGCGATACGGGGTCTCCTGCCTTGCGAGGTCTGGAAAGAAGGAGTTGCAGCAGCGTGTCGATGCGGCTTTTGCAAAGCTCTCAAGGTTGGCTGGTATGGAAGGAAGGCTGACGGCTGACTCGCTGACGCGTCGAAGGTTTGCACGCCAAGCGATTCAGGATAGGGCGCTCGGTCGGGAACTGAAGCTCGCGATCGTGGACTCCTTCTGGGAGATTAGGGAACGATGCCATGCGATGCTGGAGGCGGGAACTATTACTGCCCCGGGAAGCCTAGTTCGGCGCAACTGAGCAGACAGCGCCCGCTTTGTGCCGGACTAGGTCGCGGCGCTGGCGCTTCTGGTGGTGCTTGGAAGGAGCATGCGACTTTCGGGTCCAGCACAAGTCGATTATCAGACTGCCTGCTGGTCTCCCTCGACGGCCGGTATGCTCCCGCCATCGACGACTGTGAGGGGTGAGCCAATGAGGGACTTTCTGCAGAACCTATTCGTCAGTGCGACCGACTTTTGCGTGCCTGGTCCGGATTGTCATCCTGACTGGACTGCATGGGGCGCGCTGATCACGTTCCTCGCCGTACTGGTTCCGGCAATGCAGCACGAGCGGGATCGGCGAGATCAGCGAAAGGAGAAGGTTCGAAAAGGACATGCCGCTGTACGGAAGTTTGCCTATGACGCCTTTGACCTAGGCGGTCAGATCGAGTCGCATCTAAAATTCCTGCCACACATGGTGCAGATGCTTACGGAGGTCGGTCCTAGCTACGTGAGCGATGTCCTTCGCTTGCGTGCCACTATTCCCACATTCGATCCGATCAAAGAGTTTGACCAGATATCACTGGCATTTAACAACTTGGGTATAGCAGTAAGATCCTTCAATCAGGTTATCGAATTGGGATCCGAAGTGCACATGGATGCGCCCGAGAACCACATCTTCGCCAAGACCGACCTGCTGGCAAAGCTCTTAGCAGAGGTGGAGGCTGCGCGTGCCAATGCCATGCATGCCATGGAAACTACTGTTCCAGGTTCCACGAAGAACATTCGGCGCGTCCGGTAATGGAAACGATCCTAGATTACGAGAAGGGCATTCGTTACCCGACCGATATGCCTCCTCTGATGCACGCCCACACTATCGACGCCCACCGGCATGGGTTGAAGCATCTAGCGGACCAAATGCGCGGCCATGAGCAGGCCTACATAGACGGGACTGAGCATCCGTCCGTAGGTCGTGACACGATTCCTGATTTCGCATACTACGAGCCGGTTACCTACTGTATCTTCAACTGGTTCGCGATCTCTCTGACTTCCTACCTTCGTTTGGTCGCCCTTGTTGATCTGGTCCAGCAGCGTCGATGGGGCATCCATGACTTGGTGACCAATAGCGATGAGGTCGAGGAGTTCTGCAGGCTGTATGTCGAGGACGTCGTGCCAGCGGTCTACAGGTGGCGCAACAAGGTTGCCGCACACCCAGCGGTCACCTCGCCGCTAAAGGCGACGAAGAGGCGACCGGCGGATTCACTAGGGACTCTACTGCAGTCATTCTCGTGCCCCGTGTCGCGCACGGCTGGCTACTTTGAAGTGTGTTCCACTGTGTGGAAGATCGATGGTCAGGTTGCTGATTTGTTGCCTTGGTCGGTCACCGCCACGTACGAGCGCCTTACTCCGCGATTTTGGCCAGAAGCATCGATCATGCCGCATCGCCATCGGCCGGGCAACGAACCGAGCGATGAACCGAACACCTACTATCGAGAGATCCGGAGGCGAGGGTGAGGAATTTCCCCATGCGCTCCATAAGAGAAGGCCCGGGGGTTAGCCCGGCCCTAGATGCTTGAACAGATTGGCGTTCCCACACGGGTACCTCGTTAACGCCGGCGTATAATTACGTTCTAGATCAAGGTCGTGTGTTGCTCTAGGGGAAAGGGCCGCTCGAAACGCGTCTGGCGCAATCTAAGGACAGGGCAGCGAACTGGTCCCGAGGAGCGCTAGCTACAGCCAAGGCGGATGGTGAAATTCAACGCTGCGCGGATCCTCAAACTTGCTGATAAGCCTTTGCGCACGCTTGCGCGCCGCCTCGTGCGGAACAGAGCCCCTCGAGAACAGGCGTAGAAAGCTTGTGAGGCTGTAGAGATCGGATTTCTGCCCAAAGGTGAAGTACAACGGAGGCCTCACAGGCCGGTCTTCAGTATTGGCGACGGCCAAGAACACCATTCCGTTTGTATAGCCCTCGATGTACGCCACATCTTCATAGCGCTTGGCGGAACGCTTTTCCTTCTTCAAAGTCTCGTACGCACGAACCTTTCCGCCGATGTAGCAGGGATGCGAGTACTCCCCAGAGCCTTGCATCTGCAGCGCCCGATCGAGCGCGTGCATGAGTCCATCCTGATATGAGGCCGCGTAGATAAGCTCTGGCAAACGGTCCATTTTTACCCTTTCGTGGAGCCTCGTGTGCTCCGCCCGGACCAAAGCCAGGAGTCTACTTGCTGCGTCAAACACGTCGTCCCGAATCATCGCCCCCATAGCAACCAAGTGAGTCTTGAGCTGCCGAATGAAGAAGGTTCCGTCGGTGCGAATCGCAATCAAGCCTTCCTGCTCTAGGCGTGTCGCTTCCTCGGCGAAAGGCGTTACAACGTAGGCCTTTCTGTGCAAAGAATCCAGCTGCTGCTTTACGAATCCATACAGCTGGAGAAAATCCGAATCGCGGAGCGAATAGCCGATGAAGACGACCGTCCTCGTCGCAAGGATATTCTTTAGCTGGCTTCCAATCAGCTCAGTACTTAGTCGTGTCAGGCACGCAACGTAATCGCTAGTAGTTGCGACAATGGATCCAAGATTCTGGATAGAACCGTGAATCTTCAAGACCTTCCGTCGTACTGCATTCCAAAGAGCGATATCGGGGTCAGTTACGAACGAAGTGGCGTGGCAGTGAGTCTCGAAATACGTGTCCCAATTGGTGGTTACGATCTCATTCACCAGAAAGAGCGTTCCTAGCTCCCGATGGAACCGACTCGCCGACATGTTGAGCTCGGGAAATGAATCGATATGCTCGAAGCGCCTCCGAATTAGCTGGAGTAGCTTCAATCTGCCGTCGGGAAGATCTACAAATCGTTGCATGAGCTCCGGAAAGCTCAGCGACCTACCTGCCCCTGGAACCAAGCCTTCGATTTCGTCGTAGAAGGTGTACTTCAGTACCCGGCTCGACTCAGTGCTAATGCCGGCCCCGGCAAAAATCACCAACTCTCCCGCGAGCAGAGATTCAATCAAGTGCTCTGGAAGGGAAACTGGGAAGTCAAACTTGCAGAACTCGCAATCGCAGTTCATATGCCGAATCCGTTGGCCCCTGTGCTCTGATGTTCGGCGGGGTGCCGTTCGCCGTCAACTGATGGCGAGCGAGAGATGCTCTGCACTCCGGTGTGTGTGCGGCTTCGGCAGCCATGTACGATCCTTGGAATTGACGCGTTGCGGTCACGTACAGTTGGCGCGCGATCCCTACTCTGGCCGCGACTTGGGAACACTTCAGAGGGACTTTAGCTAGCGTCGGGGGACGATGCGAACTCAGTTAGACGCGCCGTCGTCTTGCGATGACCGCCAGTAGAAGCTTCGAGTCATTCGGATGCAGAAGGAGCTCCGGCGATCCCTTCGCTAGTGTCGATTGGAAGAATGAAAAAAGCCACGAGGAATCAGGGCTTTATCTCTCTATTGTTTGGCGTCCCCAAGGGAATTCGGACCCCGGTCGCTACCCTGACAGCTCCGGAGGGTGCTTGGGAGGGGCCCATCGCCCACGCTTCGCCGCGAGATGGCATACCAAGCGGCCTCCACATTCGGTCGTGATTGCCCCAAAGGTAGAAAGGCTGAGCTTAGCGCGGGCGTTCTACAGTGTTTGACCATAGTTCGAGCCACCTGAAATGACCATAGTTGGGCCGTTGGGTCACAACTATGGTCTTCCGCTCAGGCCGTCGGCTGTCTTTGCCCCGACGGGCGGATCGCCATATACTCCCCCCCACTATCCGGGATCAGTCTCATGCCGCACTCGCCCGCCGACAAGAAGAAAGCGCTGACGCGCGTGAAGCGCATCCGCGGCCAGCTGGATGCGTTGGAGCGTGCGCTGGAAGAAGGCGCCGACTGCGCCCCCGTGCTGCAGCAGCTCGCGGCCGTGCGCGGCGCGGTCAACGGGCTGATGTCGGAGATCCTGGAAAGCCATCTGCGCGAGGAGTTCGCGCATCCGGCCTCCACCCCCGAACAGCGCGAGGCCGGCATCGATGCCGCCGTCGCGCTGGTCCGCTCGTACCTCAAGTAAACCCTTCTCAAGCAATCCAGCAGGAGTACCGCCATGAAATCCCGTGCCGCCGTCGCCTTCGCCGCAGGCGAACCGCTGAAGATCGTCGAGATCGACGTCGCTCCGCCGCAGAAGGGCGAGGTGCTGGTGAAGATCACCCACACCGGCGTCTGCCACACCGATGCCTTCACCCTGTCGGGCGACGATCCGGAAGGCCTGTTCCCGGTCGTGCTGGGCCACGAAGGCGCCGGCATCGTGGTCGAGGTCGGCGAGGGCGTGACCAGCGTGAAGCCGGGTGACCACGTGATTCCGCTGTACACCGCCGAGTGCGGCGAGTGCCTGTTCTGCAAGAGCGGCAAGACCAACCTGTGCACCTCGGTGCGCGCCACCCAGGGCAAGGGCGTGATGCCGGATGGCACCTCGCGCTTCTCGTACGAAGGCAAGCCGCTGTACCACTACATGGGTTGCTCTACCTTCAGCGAGTACACGGTTGTCGCCGAAGTCTCGCTGGCCAAGATCAATCCCGGTGCGAATCCGGAACACGTCTGCCTGCTCGGCTGCGGCGTCACCACCGGCATCGGCGCCGTCCACAACACCGCCAAGGTGCAGGAAGGCGATTCGGTCGCCGTGTTCGGCCTGGGCGGCATCGGCCTGGCGGTGATCCAGGGCGCGCGCCAGGCGAAGGCCGGCCGCATCATCGCGATCGACACCAACCCGTCCAAGTTCGAGATGGCGCAGCAGTTCGGCGCCACCGACTGCGTCAATCCGAAGGACCACGACAAGCCGATCCAGCAGGTCATCGTCGAGATGACCGGTTGGGGTGTCGACCACTCGTTCGAATGCATCGGCAACGTCAACGTCATGCGCGCCGCGCTGGAATGCGCGCACCGCGGCTGGGGCCAGAGCGTGATCATCGGTGTTGCGGGCGCAGGACAGGAAATCAGCACGCGACCGTTCCAACTGGTGACCGGCCGCAAGTGGATGGGCACGGCCTTCGGCGGCGTGAAGGGCCGCTCGCAGCTGCCGGGCATGGTCGAGGACGCGATGAAGGGCGACATCGAACTCGCTCCGTTCGTTACCCACACCATGCCGCTGGACGACATCAATGAGGCCTTCGACCTGATGCATGAAGGCAAGTCGATTCGCTCGGTGGTGCACTACTGATCGCGAGCCCCTCTCCCTCCGGGAGAGGGGTTGGGGAGAGGGTACGGCGACATCCGGATGATCGAATGCCGCGGTTCTTGCAGCGTCCGCATCCGGTACTCCTCCTCGCTTAGTCAGATCCTCATCCGGCGCTTCGCGCCACCTTCTCCCAGTGGGAGAAGGAAACACGGAAATCACCATGACCCTCGAGCGCATCGAACACCGCGCCCTACATGGCGGCTGGCAGGACGTCTACCGTCATCGCTCGGATGTCCTCGGCTGCGACATGAACGTCGCCGTCTACCTGCCGCCGCAGGCCGGGAAGGAAAAGCTGCCGGTCCTGTACTGGCTGTCCGGCCTGACCTGCACCGAGCAGAACTTCACCACCAAGTCCGGCGCGCAACGCTATGCGGCCGAGCATGGCGTAATCATCGTCGCGCCGGATACCAGTCCGCGCGGCGACGATGTCGCCGACGCCGATGGCTACGACCTGGGCAAGGGCGCGGGCTTCTACGTCAACGCCACGCAGGCGCCGTGGGCGACGCACTATCGTATGTACGACTACATCGTCGACGAACTGCCTGCCTTGGTCGAAGCGAACTTCCCGGTCACCGATGCGCGTGCGATCAGCGGTCATTCAATGGGTGGGCACGGCGCGCTGACCATCGCGTTGAAGAATCCCGGCCGCTACCGCAGCGTGTCGGCGTTCTCGCCGATCGTCGCGCCGTCGCAGGTGCCGTGGGGCGAGAAGGCGTTCGGTGCGTACCTCGGCGAAGACCGCGTGGCGTGGAAGGCTTACGACACCGTTGCGTTGATCGCGGATGCGCAGGAGCGCTTGCCGCTGCTGGTGGACCAGGGCGATGCGGACGAATTCCTGCAAACACAGTTGAAGCCCGAACTGCTGCTAGCCGCGGCCGAGGCCACCGGCCATCCGCTGACGCTGCGCCTGCAACCCGGCTACGACCACAGCTACTACTTCATCGCCAGCTTCATCGGCGAGCACATAGCGCATCACGCGAGGGCCCTGTACCGATGACGTCCGATCACGCCACTGCCGCGCCCGTGCCGCTCGTCTTCTACGTCCGCCTGCGGGTGAAGCCCGAGCAGATCGACGAATGGCTGCGGGCCGTGCACGACATCGTCGACGCGATGTCGAAGGAGGACACCTTCCTGTCGTGCGACCTGCATCGCGACGCGAACGATCCGACCCTGTTCACGCTGTACGAGCGCTGGGCCGAGCCCGACGTGGCGACCTTCCTCGAGCGACAGGACAAGCCCTACCGGCGCGACTACGAATCACGGTTGCCCGACTTGCTGGACGGACCGCGCGAACCGCAGGTGCTGGTGCCGTTGGCCCATTGGCCGGCGACGGATCATGCCGACAATACGTAGTCGGTAAAGGCGAAGCGGTCGTCACGCAGTTCGGTGTCACCCTGCACCAGCGCAAGCGGCGCGTTGAACATCGGGCCTGCCGACACGCAGGTGTGGAACTCGCCGTTCTCGCCGCACGGATCGATGTCCGCAGGAAGGTCGCGCAGCAGTGCTTCGTCGAATGCGCGACCGCCGAAGCGTGCGTCGAGCTGCTGCGTATCCACGCAGCACAGGTGCGCGCGCAGGCCGCCGTCGATCATCTCGCGCGCCAACGTCGTCGTGTCCGCGCCGAACAGCGGCGTCAGCACCTCCCAGCCGATCTTCGCCAGGTTCTGTACGCGGTACGCGCGAATGTCTTCCAGGAACAGATCGCCGAATGCGACCGTGCGCAGCCTCGGCCATCGTCGCGCGGCTTCCGCCAGAGCGTCGGCCATCGCCCGCTCATAGTCGTCGTTGACGCAGCGTGCGGGAATCATCGCTTCGATCAGCGGCAGGCCGGCGGCGCGCGCCTGCGCATGCAGTACGGTCCGACGGATGCCCTGCATCGACACGCGATCGTAGTCTTCGGTCACCGTGGTCAGCAGGCCGACGACCTCGACGTCATCGCGCTGGCGCAGGGCATGCAGCGTCCACGCAGCATCCTTGCCGCCGCTCCAGGCGAGCAGGACCGGACGCCGCTCCGTCATCGGGCGGCGGAGACGTCGCGTAACTCCCAGGCATGTCCTGCCAGCAGGCGCAGGCGGTGCTTGAGGACCTGGCCCGGGATGGAAGAGGTGGCCACCAGCAGGATGCTGAGATCGTCCTGCTGGCCGCGGACGGTCGCGCCGTCGTCGATGACGCCGAGGCCGGGATCGACTTCATCGGGTTCTTCCTGGCGGGCGCGCCAGCGATCGAACAGGCTGCTGGTGCGCAGCGCATGCTGCAATTGGGCGGCGAACTCGTCCGCGCCGTGCGCATCGAAACTGAAAGCCGGATCGCCGCCGCGTGCGCGGCCGGGATCCGGCAGGCTGATGTAGTAACGGACGGCCATGGCACCCCCGGTGGAAACCTGGGGCATAGCGTCGGCCACGGCGCGTTAGCCGGCCGTTATGCCGCCTTGAACGGGGCCGGCGGCGCGGCGAAGGCCGCGACCACGGCGCCCTTGCCCACGTTGACCATGCCGGTCAGGCTCATGACGCTCTCGAACACTTCAACCTTGTTGTTCTCGCAGATGTCGCGCAGGCGCTGGTAGCCGGGCAGGGCGCGCAGTTCCGACAGCTCGCCGCCGTAGCTCAGGCAGACGGTGGGCGTCATCAGGCCGGCCATCACGCGGTTGCCGGTGAACTTGAACATCTGTTCCACGGCGTTCTCGAAGCCTTTGATCTTCGCCACCGGCTCGGTGTTGCCGGCGTGGCCGTACAGCACCGGCTTGATGTCCAGCGCGCTGCCCAGCGCGGCGCTGAGCAGGCCGACGCTGCGGTCGCCCTTGGTGCGCGCGCGGTTGCGCAGGTAGTACAGGTCGCGCGGGATCATGTAGCCGTGCGTGTTCTGTGCCAGTTCCTCCAGGCGCACGCGGATCTGCTGCACGCTGGCGCCGGCATCGCGCATGCGCACCGCTTCCACCGCGGTGATGCCCTGCGCGGCGAACAGGTTCTGCGTGTCGATCACCCGCAGCGCGAACGGCGAGTTATGGCCAGCGGCCTGGCGCACCGGCTTGTAGTCGTTGAGGATGGCGAAGCTGGCCTGCATCGCGTTCTCGTGGATCGGCGAACGCGTCTTGGTGATCGTCATGCAGAAGACGTGGTCGTAGTCGATCACCAGCCGGCCCAGGAACAGGTCGCGGATCTGGTTGACGGTGAACGGCGTGGTCTCGGCTTCATGGCCGCGTTCGGCCACGTGCGCGTGCAGGAAGCTCAGCGTGGCCTGTTCGTCGCGATGGTCGGCCAGCACGGCCTCGCCGATCCGCACCGTGATCGGCAGGATCACGATGTTGTGCTTTTCCAGGTACTCCAGCGGCAGGTCGCACGCCGAATCGACAACTATCCCAATGCGCATCTAGCCCCTCCCGGCATTCGTCGCATTTGTGTCTATCTCCGGAAAACTAGCGGAGAACGGCAGACAAGTCGCTGGATAAACGCATGAAGTGTGAGTTGCGTCACCTTTTTGTGAGTTGAGCCGGGAAGGAAAACGGGGCCCCGGTCAGGCTGGGGACGGCGACTGCACCCCATAAATTACGTGAATCAGGTCACATAACGGCGCGATCCGGTCTTGTCCGCCGCCGGGCCGGGGCCGACACTCGCCACCAAGGGAAGGGGCACCATGATTCAGCAGTGGGGGTTGCTACTGCTGCTGTTGGCCCTGCTGCCGGTAGGCGCGCAAGGGGAAAACATCGCGCGGATCGACCGCCTCCAGCCAGTCGCGCTGGAACAGCAGGCCGGACAGCGCGCAGGACTGTTTTCGGAACGTCGCTTCGAGGGCGGCGCCGGTGGCGTGCGCGTGATCGGCAACGGCGAATGGCGGGTGCAGCCGAAGCCGGGCGTGTCCGAGCCGCTGCTGGTGTTCTACCACCCCTACACCGCCCGTGTGACCGTGCGCAGCCAGGCCGATGGCGTGGTGCGGCAGCAGGACATCTTCAGTCCCGACCTCGACCCGCAATACAGCCGGCGCGCGCTGGTGTTCCCGCTGTCGGATGACGGGCCTATCGAGGTGAAGGTCGAAGGCGCGCGCTATCCCCTGCGGATCGCGGTGGAATCCGCGCCGGCGTATGCCGCCGCCGACCTGTGGCATGTGCGGCTGGTGCTGCCGGCCATCGGCATGGTGCTGGGCGTGTCGATGGCGGTACTGCTGTTCTGGGCCATGCTGCGCGACCGCGTCTACCTGCTCTATGCCGGCGCGATGCTGTTCCAGCTGTTGTACGCGCTGTGCTCGTACGGCGAGGCGTATGCCTGGCCGGGTCTGTCGTGGCTGGCCCAGTTCGGCCCGCCGGGCATCTGGTTCTGCGGCTCGCTGGCCACGGTGATGCTGGTCTACCTGTGGCTGGACTACGCCGGCCTGCGTCAGGTCACGCCGCGACTGGCGCTGCTGATGCGGCTGGTGGGCGCGTACGGCTGCGGGCTGAGCCTGCTCCTGCTGCTGTCGCCGTGGCCGGCCGACAAGGCCTGGTTCCCGGACGTCGCCAACGCGCTGTTCCTGCTGACCAACGCCATCGCGCTGGTCACGCTGGTGGTGGCGTGGCGGCGTGGACAGACGCATGCGGCCTACGTGCTGATTGCGTGGGTGCCGACGCTGGTCTTCACCATGTGGCGCGCGCTGCGTTTCAGCAGCGGCGAGCGTGCCGAGCCCTGGCTGGAGTACGGCGTGCCGTGGGTACTCGCGTTCACCGCCGTGGTGCTCGCGCTGGGTCTGGCCGATCGCATGTTGACCTTCCGCCGCGAACGCGACAGCGCCAAGGCGCATGCCGAACGCGATGGCCTGACCGGCGTGCTCAACCGCGGCGGCATCGAGCATCGCCTGGACTGGGCGCTGATCGAACGGCAGCGCGAACACATCCCGGTCTCGCTGCTGTTCATCGATCTCGATGCCTTCAAGCAGGTCAACGACCGTTACGGGCATGCCGTCGGCGACGCCTGCCTGCGTGCGGTGGCGCGTGCGGTCAGCGAACAGTTCCAGTACGGCGATCAGCTTGGCCGCCTCGGTGGCGAGGAATTCGTGCTGGTGCTGTCCGGTGCGGGTCTGTCGTCGGCCACGCGCATCGGCGACCAGGTCGTCGCGCGCATCCGCCACGATTGCGCCACGGTCGAAGGCATCGACGTGGCGCTGACCGCCAGCCTCGGTGTCGCCCAGGCGCGCGATGGCGATACGGTGGCCTCGCTGATCGCGCGCGCCGATCACGCCATGTACGCCGCCAAGCGCGCGGGCGGCGATCGCGTGATGGACGAGAACGCGGCCGTTGTCCCGCCACACAGCACGAAGGCGCCCGCAGGCGCCTCCGTGGACTGACACCACGCGCTTACTTCGAGTACGCGCGCGGCAGCGGACCGGCCTGCTGCAGGTAGCGATCACGCAACTCCGTCTGGCGCGAACGCATCGGCATCGCACGTCCGCCCAGCCATACCTGTTCGGCGGTGCTGGACACATCCAGCGGATCGGCCGTCCACAGCACCAGGTCGGCCAGCTTGCCCGGCGCGATGGTGCCGATGCGATCGCCCACGCCGAACGCCTCCGCCGGCACGCGGGTCAGGCCGGCCAGGCCGTCTTCCCACGGCAGGCCGTTGGCCACCGCGTTGCCGGCCAGCTGCCGGTTCTTGCGCGCGTTGTGCGATTCGCCGACCTGCGAGAACCCGACCGGCACGCCCGCGCTGTCCAGCCGTGCCGCGTTCTCCAGCGTGGCACCGATCTGGTCGAAGTCCGCCGGCAGGTCCGCCAGCGCATCCACGAACACCGGCACCTTCGCCTGCGCGAGCTGCGGTGCGAGCTTCCACGCTTCGGCACCGCCGGCGATGGCGATGCGCACGTTCTCGCGCTGCGCCCAGCGCAACAGCTGGCGGATATCGGCGGCGCGGTTCACCTGCACCACGATGCGGCCGTTCCCGGCGAGATAACGCGCCAGCGTCGCGCGACCGGCGGGGGTCAGCAGCGCATGCGGCGAATCCACCGCCACGCGACCGCGCGCTTCAGCCACCATCTGGTCCAGCAGCATCCACTGCGCCGCACGCGACTTGCCGGCCAGATCGGCTGCACCGCCGCCGCCCAGTCGCACGAACAACGCACGCGGGCCGACCGGATCGGCACTGCCGTCCAGCCGCATCACGCCGCCCTGGCCGGCGATGAAGGAGCCGCCGGTCGATGCACCCAGCAGGGTGAAGCCGATGCCTTCCACGCGCGCCACCGGGATCACCACCGAGGCCGGGTTGTACGCCAGCGTCACGTCGAACTCCGGACGCATCGGCTGGTCTTCCAGCGTCACCGCCGAATCCGCGGTCGCCGATTCGCCCGACACTTCCTCCACGCCGATCTCGGTGATGCCGCCGAAGAACGCCGGCGTCAGCGGGCGACCATTGGCCTCGACCACCGTCGCACCCGGCGCGGCCAGGCCGCTGCCGACCGACTGCACCACCCCGTTGCGCACCAGCACGTCGGCGTTCTTCAGCGTGCCCTGCGCCCCGGCGGTGTGCACGGTGGCGTTGCGGATCAAGACGTCTTGAGCGAATGCGGCGAAGGAGGTCGACGCCAGGGCGACCGCTACCGCCAACGCCCTCATCGTCGTCCCAGCGAACGCTGGGACCCATGTGGCTCTTGCTCCTGTTGCGTCCCACCTTGAAAGCGAAAGCAAGGTGGATCCCAGCGTGCGCTGGGATGACGGCAGGGAGACACTCAGCGCGCGCTTCATGGCGTCACCTCCTGGCCCAGCATGAAGTCGGAGACCGGTTGCCTGCTGCGGTCGTTGCGGTCGTAGATGCGTGCGCCGTCGATGTAGACCTGCTCAGCCTTGGCGTACACGCTGAAGGGGTTCTGGTTCCACACCACCACGTCGGCCATCTTGCCGGCTTCCAGCGTGCCGGTGCGCTCGGCGATGCCCAGCGACTTCGCCGCATTGCTGGTCACCCAGCGGATCGCGCGCTCGGGGGCGATCTCGCCCATGCCGGCGCGACGCGCATTCGCCATCACCTTCGCCGCTTCCTGGTTCAGACGCTGGATGCCTTCATCCGAATCCGAATGCACGATCGCGCAGCTGTTCGCCGGGCGGTCGACCAGCGCGATGTTCTCCTGGATGCCATCGAAGGCTTCCATTTTGAAGCCCCACCAGTCGGCCCACAGCGCACCGCACACGCCGTCCTGCGCCAGCCGGTCGGCCAGCTTGTACGCCTCCACGCCGTGGTGGAACGCCGCGACCTTGAAGCCGAACTCCTTCGCCAGGTCGAGCATCGTGGTCATTTCATCGGCTCGGTAGCAGTGGATGTGCACCAGGATCTCGCCGTTGATCGCGCCGGCCAGCGTGTCCAGTTTCAGGTCGCGCTTGCCGCCGCTGTCGCCGCCGCTGTCCGCCTTGTCGTCGCCGCTGGCGCGTTCCCACCAGCGCTTCTTCTTCGGCTCCTGCGGCTTGGGCGCGTTCTTCTTCAGGTACTCGCTGGCATCGATGAAGGCGGCGCGGTAGCCGGCCACGTTGCCCATGCGCGTCGCTGGACCGGCCTTGCCGCCATACACACGCTTGGGGTTCTCGCCGCAGGCCATCTTCAGGCCCCACGGCGCACCGGGGAATTTCATGCCCTGGTAGCTGGTGGACGGCACGTTCTTCAGCGTCACGCCGCGGCCACCGACCAGGTTCGCCGAGCCCGGCAGGATCTGCAGCGAGGTGATGCCGCCGGCCAGTGCGGTGTGGAAGCCGGGGTCCTGCGCCCAGATCGAATGCTCGGCCCACACGTTCGCCGTCACCGGCGCGGTGGCCTCGTTGCCGTCGCTGTGCGCTTTCACACCGGGGCTGGGATACACGCCCAGGTGCGAGTGCACGTCGATCAGGCCCGGCGTCACCCACTTGCCGGTCGCGTCGATGCGCGTGGCGCCCTCGGGGGCGGACAGGCCGCGGCCCACCGCCACCACCTTGCCGTCCGCGAACAGCACGTCGGCGCCGTCGAGGCGTTCGCCGGTGCCGGTCAGCACGGTGGCGTTGGTCAGCAGCACGGGACCGGAGGCCAGCGCCTTGTAGGTGCTCGGGTACGGATCCTGGGTGAAACGGGAGGTGGGCGCCGCAGCCAGCGCGCTGCCGCCCAGTGAAGCCAGGACCAGCCCGGCCAACAAGGTCATTCGCATCGTGTATCCCCTGGAAGAGACCCGGAACCTAACCGGCGAGGCCGCCGCTTGCCAAGTGCGTGCGTCGCAGTCGTGCCAGAATTGACGGACAACAACAAGAAAAAGAGGCTTCCATGAAGGACAAGAACGAAATCGTCGACAACTGGCTGCCGCGCTACACCGGCGTGCCCCTGGACCAGTTCGGCGAACACATCCTGCTGACCAATTTCGGCGGCTACCTCAACGTGTTCTCGCAGCTGACCGGTGCGCCCATCGTCGGGCTCGACCGGCCGATGGCCAGCGCCACCGCCGACGGCATCACCATGATCAACTTCGGCATGGGCAGCCCCAACGCGGCGACGATGATGGACCTGCTGTCGGCCATCATGCCCAAGGCGGTGCTGTTCCTCGGCAAGTGCGGGGGCCTGAAGCGCAAGAACGAACTGGGCGACCTCGTGCTGCCGATCGCGGCGATCCGCGGCGAAGGCACCAGCAACGACTACCTGCTGCCGGAAGTGCCGGCGCTGCCGGCGTTCGCGTTGCAACGCGCGGTCTCCACGATGATCCGCGACCTGGGCCACGACTACTGGACCGGCACGGTGTACACGACCAACCGCCGCGTGTGGGAACACGACCTGGCCTTCAAGGAACGCTTGCGCGCAATGCGTTGTATGGCCATCGACATGGAAACCGCCACCGTGTTCGCCGCCGGCTTCGCCAACCGCATTCCGTGCGGCGCGCTGCTGCTGGTCAGCGACCAGCCGATGATCCCGGAAGGCGTGAAGACCGAGGCCAGCGACGCCAAGGTCAGCTCATCGTTCGTCGAGAACCACATCACCGTCGGCATCGAAGCGCTGAAACTGATCCGCCGCAACGGCAAGTCGGTGCGGCATCTGCGGTTTGATGAGTAGTAGCTTCGAACACCGCCAATGACACGAGGTCGCATAGGCGAATGAGGAACAGGGTGGTGAAGAATGACGATGTCAGCGGGATGTTCCTTTGCAGGCGTGCCGTCATGGCGGGATTGCTTCTGTGCGGGGTGCTTCCGTTGAAAGCGGGCAGCACCACGGGCATGGAATCCCGCACCCCTGTCGACGGGTCCGCAACGATGAGTGAGCCAGCGGCTTTGGCGACCCCAGCCAAGTACCGGGAACCGGGCAAGGAGCAAAGACAGGTGAACGCCTCTACGCAAGCCGAAGCCGGGAGCGGCGACAATCAGCAGTGGCTTCTGCTCCGCTCGCTGACGGAGAACCGCCCCCATTTCGTGGGCGTCATGCCCGCGCTTCCACCGGCCGACGTGCGGGCCGCTTTCCCGCATCGCATCACGATCGTGGTCACCTACGAAGAGGATGAGAAGGGCTTGCCCCTCTACGCCGACGATCTGGAGGCGCTGAACGGACTGGAGGACGACATCCGTGAATGGGATCCGGACCGGCGCGTGTTCCTCAATGCGGCGCGAAGTACCGGGCTGGGAGAACGACGCTGGATTCTGTACGCCTCGGATGTCGCTGCGATGGAAGCGCTGGTGCCGGAGAACGACTTCATGGATATCTCCGCCGAGCACGATCCGGAATGGTCGGAGATCGCGGCCATCCTCGCCGGGATTCCGAAGGCCCATTGATCCGGTCGAACGTCGTGCATTATCCGTGAACCAGACAGCGGGGCAGACCGGATGAACCTCGACACGATCGAAATGAAAGCCTTCGTCCCCGCGAAGGAGCTCGTGGAGTCGATCGCCTTCTACGAAGCGCTGGGCTTCGAGGCGATCAGGGAGTCGGACGACCTGGCCTATCTCCGCCATGGCAGCACGGCCTTCCTGCTGTCGCAGTTCTACCTGCGCGAACATGCGGAGAACTTCGTCATGCACTTGCTGGTCGCCAATGCGGACGACTGGCACCGGAACGTCGAGGCGTCGGGTGTCGTCGAGAAGTTCTCCGTCCGCCTCAGCCCACCGGACGACCGACCCTGGGGCCTCCGCGACTTCACCCTCATCGACCCGACCGGCGTGCTATGGCGCATCGGGCATGTCATCGCGGGCTGATGCGCGATACTACCTCCGGACCGAGTCCACTTTACCGATCGCCGTGATCCGACCACGAGGCAACGCATGAACGAATCCAACGACGTCATCACCTTCTGGAAGAACGCCGGCTACGACAAGTGGTTCTCGAACGACGATGCGTTCGATGCCGAGTTCGACCAGCGCTTCCGCGGGCTGCACTTCCGTGCGGCACGGCGTGAGTTGGAAGGTTGGATGGGCGATGCCGAGGGTGCGTTGGCACTGATCCTGCTGCTGGACCAGTTCCCGCGCAACTGCTTCCGGCAGAGCGCGCATTCCTACGCCACCGACGGACTCGCCCGGCACTACACCGCGCGGGCCATCGAGGCCGGCTTCGACGCGCAGGTCGACCCGGAACTGAAGATCTTCTTCTACATGCCGTACGAACACTCCGAGGCGCTCGAAGACCAGCAGCGCTCGCTCGACCTGTTCCGCGCGACCGGCAACGACGAATACCTCAAGTACGCGCAGCTGCACTACGACCTGATCGCGCGCTTCGGCCGCTTCCCGCATCGCAACGAGGCGATGGGCCGCACCTCCACGCAGGAAGAGCGCGACTACCTGGCGGCGGGCGGTTTCAAGGGCTGACGTAGGGTGGGCCTCGGCCCGCCATCGCCATGTGTCGTAGCCGCGATCGTTGGCGGAAACCAGGAAGTCCCGGCGCAATCAAGGTCCGCGACGGTGGGCCAAGGCCCACCCTACGCAGCGCACACCTTGTCCGCCACGCAAAAAGAAAGCGGGCCGAAGCCCGCTTTCCCGTGTGTCGCCCGTGGTGTGGCGGATCAGTACTTGCTGATCGTGCCGTCCACGTCGTCGGCCCATGCATGGATGCCGCCGGTGACGTTGTAGACGTTGGAGAAGCCCAGCGCGCGGAACTCTTCCGCAGCCTGCTGGCTGCGGCCGCCGTGGTGGCACAGGAACGCCAGGGCGGTGTCCTTCGGCAGCGCTTCCAGCTCGGCACGGCCGGCGCCGTCGAAGGTCTTGAAGGGCAGCTTCACCGATGCGAGCGAACGCTCGTCGGCCGGGCGCACATCGACCAGCAGCACTTCGCTGGCGCGGACCTTGGCGTCGGCGTCCATCGGCGACAGTGCCTGCACCGGCTTGGGGGCGTTGGGGTTGTCGATGGCCAGGCCCTTGCCGCGGATGTCGTCCACCCAGTCGATGGTGATGCCGTCGGCGCGACGCGCGCTGGCGATGTCGAACTGCACGCGCACGCCATTGGATTCGGTGGCGATGGCGTTGGCGTCGAACTGCGCCAGCTGGAAGTTGGGCTGGAACTGCGCGTTGATCGACAGCGCCAGCGCGGCGCCCGGACCGGCGTCGGCCACGGCGTTCTGCAGCATCTCGGCGGCGGCGGGCGTGATGGTGATCGCCGGCGGCGTGCGGTCGGGCGCGGCCAAGCCCAGCACGGTGGCCAGTTCGCCGGAGTTGGTCATCTGCTCGATGATGTCGCTGCCGCCGACGAGTTCGCCGTCGATGTACAGCTGCGGGATGGTCGGCCAGTCGCCGTAGACCTTGATGCCCTCGCGGATCTCCTGGTCGGCCAGCACGTTGACGTGCGCGTAGTCCACGCCCAGCGCCGACAGGGCGCCCACCGCCTTGGCCGAGAAGCCGCACTGCGGCATGGTCGGCTGGCCCTTCATGAAGAGCACCACGCGGTTGGACTGCAGGAGGGATTCGATGCGCGAGCGCAGGGCGGGATCAAGGGACATGACGGGTACCGGAAAGCGTGAAGGGCGTGGGGAAGGGGATTTTACGCCCCGTGGCATCATGGGGCATGAGCACGACAGGAACACTGCATCGTCCGCCGCGTCGTCCCGGACTGATATTGGGCCTGCTGGCGCTGTCGCAAGTGGCCGTGGCGTGGCTGTGGTGGCAGTACGGCTGGCAGATCGGCCTGCCGGCGATGCTGGCCACCCACCTGCCAGTGGTCTGGGCCACGCTGTACCCGCGCGCCACCCTGCTCTGTCCCGCGCTGTCGCGGCTGCCCACCGATGAGCGCGTGGTGTGGCTGACCATCGACGACGGCCCCTCGGACGAGACCGCCGCGATGCTCGACCTGCTGGACCGCCACGGGGCGAAGGCGACCTTCTTCCTGGTCGGCGAGCGCGCCGCGGCGCAGCCCGATGTCGTCCACGCCATCCGCGACCGCGGCCACGGCATCGGCAACCACAGCGCCACGCACCCGGACACGCGCTTCTGGCGCCTGGGGCCGGGCGCGATGGAGGACGAGATCGGCCGCAGCCAGTCGATGCTCACCGCCATCACCGGCGAAACGCCGCGCTGGTACCGCAGCGTGGTGGGCATGACCAATCCCTTCGTCGGCCTGTCGCTGAAGCGGCACGGCCTGACCCGGGTAGCGTGGAGCGCGCGCGGCTTCGACGGTGTCGACTGCCAGCCGGACAAGGTGCTGGCGCGCATCACCCGCGACATCGCCCCGGGCGCCATCGTGCTGCTGCATGAGGGCGCTGCGCATGGCCACAACGTTGCGATCCTGGCGCAGCTGCTGGCGTGGCTGGACGCGCAGGGGTATCGGACAGTGTTGCCTGAATCGGATGCGGCGCAGCCGGCGTTGGTCGCCGCGGTCTAACGCGTCAGCAGGGATTGTCCGGAAACAGCGTTTCGTAGGTGGGATCGGCGTGCTCCCAGACCAGCTCACGTGCGATCAGGTACTCGCGGATGCTGTCGAGCGATACGTCCGCTGGGATGTTCACGGCGATGCGGACGCGATTCGAGCCCTCGTAGTCGCAGCCCAGCGCGACCAGTTCCTGCAGGACATCGTCCGATGCGTTTCCCGGGGACACCGGGGGATCCAGCAACAGACGCACGGTGCGATTGCCGGTCTTGGTCACGACATGCTGGAAGGTCGCCATGTCTTCCGTCGCGTCGAACGGCGCCAGGACGATGTCGTCCCAGGACACGCCGTAGGCATGGAAAGGCAGGTTGTCCAGGCGATAACGATCTTCGCCCAGTGCGGTCGCCCACAAGGTTTCGACATGGACGTCGCCGTCTTCGCCGACGACCCTGAAAAGCACCTTCGAGTCCGCCATCAGCCCGCCGCCAGCAGATGATGCGCGACAGGGAACGCGAGCCGCGTCCACTCGGTATACATCGCGGCGGACGGATGCAGGCCGTCATCGGCGAGCATCGCCGCCTCGCCACCGCGCGCGCGGCTGATCGGGGTGATGTCGACGAAGGCGACGCCGCGTTGCGCACAGACTTCGCGTGCGGCGAGGTTGTAGGCATCCAGTTCGCGTGCGATCTGTGCGATGTCGCGGCCGGACTGCGCGGCGAATGGGGTGACGCCCCAGTCGGGGATCGACAGCACCAGCACGCGGTCGGGCCGGTTGCGCGCGAAGCCGATGGCGCGCCACAGCAGCGCGGCGAACTGCGTGCGGTATTCTTCGACGTCGCGACCGCGGTACTGGTTGTTCACGCCGATCAGCAGCGTGACGAAATCGTGCTCGCCCAGCGGCTCGGCGGCTGTGATCGCAGCATCCAGTTCGTCGGTGGTCCAGCCGGTGGCGGCGATGATGCGGGGATCGCCGAGCAGTACGCCTTCCCGGCGCATCAACAGCGCCAGCTGCATCGGCCAGCGACCCGCTTCGTCCACCGCTTCGCCGATGGTGTAGGAATCGCCGAGCGCGAGGTAACGCAGCTCGGTGGTGAGGGCGGTGGTATGCGGGGCGGCGATGGTGGTCATGGGCGCATGATGCGCCGAAACCGGTCAGCAGCGAACGGCCGCGATGCCCTCTTCTCCCCCGCGTGCGGGGGAGAGGATGCCGAAGGCAGGTGAGGGGGGAACGAAGCCGGTGGCGTATGGGTGCACGGATGCGGGCCGCGTTCGTGCGGCCGCTGCATGACGTTGGTTTTCAGGAGATAGGGGCTGCTACGTCTTGCCCCCTCACCCCGACCCTCTCCCCCGCAGGCGGTGGAGAGGGGGCAGGAACTTACGCCGCTGCCGGCCGCGGCTTGCCCTTGATCGGCACGACCTTGGTGGCCGCTTCCGCGCGGCGCGAGAGGGCGCGGTCGATGCGGGCGAAGACTTCGCGCATCGTTGCCGCTTCGGGCAGCAGGGTAACGCGGAAGTGGTGGCGGTAGGGCACGTTGAAGCTGGAGCCCGGCACGACCAGCACGCCTTCGGTTTCCATCAGTTCCAGTGCGAACGTATGGTCGTCGAAGTTCTTCGCTGCATCGCCGACGACCGCCGGGAACGCGTACAGCGCGCCGGCCGGATTCACCAGCTCCAGGTGCGGGCTGGCCTCGCAGGCTTCGATCACCGCGCGGCGGGTTTCGTACAGGCGCCCACCCGGTGCGCACAACGCACTGATGGTGTCCGGACCGTTGACCGCCGCGTCGATCGCGTACTGGCCCGGCACGTTCGCGCACAGGCGCAGCGCACTGAGCAGGTCCATCGCGTGCAGGAAGTCGCGCACCACGTCGCCGTGGCCGGATACCACGCCCCAGCCCACGCGCCAGCCGCAGGCGCGGTGCACCTTGCTCAGGCCGCTGAAGGTGATGCACGGCACGTCGCCGGCGAGCGGCGCGACCGGCACGAAGGTGGCGCCGTCGTACAGCACCTGGTCGTAGATCTCGTCGACCATCAGCAGCAGGCGGTGCTTGGCCGCGATGGCGACGATGCGCTCCAGCAGCTCGCGCGGATAGGTCGCGCCGGTGGGATTGTTCGGATTGATCAGCACGATGGCGCGGGTGCGCGAGCTGACCAGCTGCTCGATCTCGTTCGGATCGGGCAGGAAATCGTTGTCGGGATCGCAGCGGTAATACACCGGGCGACCGTCGTTGAGGATCGTCGCCGCCGACCACAGCGGATAGTCGGGCGAAGGCACCAGCACTTCGTCGCCGGGATTGAGCAGCGCACGCAGCGACAGGTCGATCAGTTCCGAGACGCCATTGCCGACGAACACGCGGTCCGGATGCGCGTCCGGCGTGCCGCGCTTGGCGTACGCGGCGGCGATCGCATCGCGCGCCGAGGGCAGGCCCTGCTGGTGCGTGTACGGATCGGTGCGGCCCATGTCGTCGGCGATCGCGCGCTGCAGGTGTTCCGGCGCACGGAAGCCGAACGCGCCCGGGTTGCCGATATTGAGCTTGATCAGCTTCTGCCCCTGCGCTTCCAGCTCCCTAGCTCGCCGTGCCAGTTCGCCCCGGATTTCGTAGCGGACTTCGGACAGACGTTCGCGCGTGGCGAGCGGTTTGACGGGCGGGGTGGACATGGCGGCTACCGCACAGGGGCTGAATTGGGAAGGGGGGCCAGCTTAACGGATATTTAGCCCTGCCGGCCCCGCCGCCTTCAGGGCCCGTCTAGAATGCGCGCCATGCCTGAAACCCCCGTCCCCAGCGTGTCCGACGTCACCCTTCTGCGGTCCATTGGCTGGCCGTATACGGGGGAACCGGAGGACAGCGCGTGGCGCGAGGCGATGGCCGCGCACCCGCAGGCCACCCCGGCGCGGGTGATCGAGCAGCACCGCTCCGGCTATGTGGTCGCCAATGCGCCCGGCGACGGCGTCAAGGCCGAATCGCTGCCGGAGTGGCAGCGTCCCCGCTTCCCCGCCCATGAACGGCCTGCCGTCGGCGACTGGGTGCTGCTGGAAGACGCGTCCTCCAAGCGACCGCGCATCGTCGCCCTGCTGCCGCGCCACACCGGCATCAAGCGCGGCGCCGCCGGCGAGCATTACCACCAGCAGGTGATCGCGGCGAACATCGATACGGTGTTCATCGTCTGCGGCCTGGATGCCGACTTCAATCCACGCCGCATCGAGCGCTACCTGCTGCTGGTCGGCGGTGGCGGCGCGCAGCCGGTGGTGGTGCTGACCAAGGCCGACCGCACCGAATACGCCGCCGACGCGGTCGAGGTGCTGGCCGATCTCACCGCGCAGGGCGTGCCGGTGTTCACCGTCAACGCGAAGGATCCGGACAGCGTGGCGCAACTCGCGCCGTGGCTGGACCCCGGCCACACCGTCGTGCTGGTGGGTTCGTCAGGCGCGGGCAAGTCGACGATCACCAACACGCTGCTCGGCGACGAGCGCATGAAGACCGGCGAAGTGCGCGAGAGCGATTCGCGCGGCCGCCACACCACCACCTACCGCGCGCTGATCCCGCTGCCGGCGGGCGCCTGCCTGATCGACACGCCCGGCATGCGCGAGCTGAAGCCGACCGGCGAGGAAGACCTCGCCGACGGCGGTTTCGCGGACATCGAAGCACTGGCCGAGCAGTGCAAGTTCCGCGACTGCTCGCATGACCGTGAACCCGGCTGCGCGGTGCGCGCCGCGATCGAGCGCGAGGAACTGGACGAAGGCCGCTTCCTCAACTACCTCAAGCTGCGCGACGAAGTCGCTGCCGCCGCCGACAAGCTCGCCTCGCGCCTGGCCGACAAGGCGAATGCGAAGGTGCAGAACAAGGCGTTGAACAAGCGTCTGGCGGACAAGTACGGCAAACGCTAGCAGCCCCGTTGCCGTTTCGACTTGATGAGTCGTTAGAGCTCGACGACGGCCACCGGGCCCGGAATGGTCAGGATCTGCTCGGCGAGAAAGACGGCGTCCTCCAATGTTTCGGTGCCGTCATGCGCGGCCGTGACCATGAAGTAGGGGTCTGCGCCATCACCAACGCATAGATCGTCGATCGCGTCCTCGATCCTTGCTGCTTCATGGCCAACGACACCGACGTACTGCACGCCATCCCGGATCCAGTCCCTGACCATGCCTGTCAGCGACGGACGCAAGCCGTTGAGCGAATGAATGACAATCTTGCGGGGAAGTGTCATTGGGCGCTAACGCCTGGGCTAAGCCGACCCGTGAAGTGGGTTCGGCTTGAATGAATTGTTAGCCCCGACCTCATGTGGCCAAGTTGGCTCGCTCTGGATTGGAAAGGCGATCTCCAGCAAAGGAACATCAACCTGTGACTTGGAATCGATATCCAGAATAAGGGGCCATGATCGTTCCGAATCAGTGTAAGCAGATACGGACACTATTTTAAGAACACCTTTGCAGCTGTCGCCTCGTAAAGCGGAATGGCCCGAGTACGCGTTAAAGCTGATAGGAATGGAGTAGCGACCTGCTGAATCCGTGAGCGACATGGCGGGACCGCGTGGCCTGGAGTTCTCCGACCAAGCAACCCCCACTAGCGCAGATTTTACAGGATTGCCTTGCTTGTCTGCGACAGATCCAGAAAAGACAAGGAATCTATCGCCGCACTTCGCAGCCAAGGGCGCGATAGGCGCCCAGAAAAGCATCAGAAGGACGATAACTTTCATTGGGGCCAACTCCGGAGATAGTCGGGATGACGGTCGATCAATCCCAGAGATTGATGAACCCGGTGATGATCAGGGCGTTGGTGAAGTCGATGAAGAACGCGCCCACCAGCGGGGCGACGAGGAAGGCGCGTGGCGCCATGCCATAGCGTTCGACCAGCGTGCGCATTACCGCCATCGCGTTCGCGGTGGTCCCCAACATGAAGCCGATGAAGCCGCCGCCCATCACCGCGGCGTCGTAGTCGCGGCCCATCACCCGGAACACCACCCCGCAGAACAGCGCCACCAGCACCACCTGCAGGCCCAGGTTGACCAGCAACGGCGCGGCCAGCCCCGCCAGTTCCCACAGTTTGAGGTTCATCAGCGCCACCGCGAGGAACAGCGCCAGGCAGATGTTGCCGATCAGGTCGGTGGTCGCCACCGGCAGGCCGATCCACCCGGTGCGGTCGTCGAGATAGCGGATCAGCGCGCCGACCATCATCGCGCCCACTGTCGCCGGCAGCGTCATGCCCATCGCCGCCAAGCCCTGGCTGACGCCTGCGCCCAGCCACATCGCTACCAGGATCACCACTACGCTCTTCAGCGCGCTGGCCTCGCGGGTAGCGAAATCGGGCGTGTCGCGCGCGCCGGTCGGCTCGGCCGCCGATTCGTCCGGCGCGCCCAGGCGCACGCCGCCGTACAGCTTGTGGCGACGGATCAGCACGGTCGCCACCGGTCCGCCGAGCAGGCCGCCACACAGGATGCCGGCCATCGCGGCCGCCACCGCGATCGTGGCGGCGCCCTCGACGCCGGCCTGTTCGAACAGCGGCGCGAACGCCAATCCGGTCGCGGGTCCGCCGGTCAGCGTGGTGGAGCCGGCCAGCACGCCGAACAGCGGATGCAGGCCGAAGCCCATCGCCACCGCCATGCCGAGCAGGTTCTGCGCGACGGCGAACACGGTGGCCAGCAGCAGGAAGATCACCACCTGGCGCCCGCTGAGCTTCAGTAGCGCCACGCTGGCGTTGACGCCGATGGTGGTGAAGAAGGCGATCATCAGCGGCGTCTGCAGGCTGGTGTCGAGGGTGAACAGCGTCACCTCGTAACGGCGCGCCACCAGCACCGCCAGCGCCACCACCAGGCCGCCGATCACCGGCGCCGGCAGGTTGTACTTCGAGAACAGCGGGACCACGCGGCAGAGCGCATAGCCGAGGAACAGGGCGAGGCCGGCGAAGGCCAGCGTCTGTACGGCATCGAGCTCCAGCATGCTGCCCCCGCAACTGTTGGAAGAGCCCCGAGCATAGTCGAGCTTCTGCCGCTTGTGCGGACCGGCGCGTTAGAGTGACGGCAGGGAGGAGACCATGCAGCCCGATATCGCCCATCACGCCGCGCTCGATGCGCGCCTGGTCAAGGCCGTGCGCGGCATCAAGCTGCTGAGCCTGGCCAGCTGGCCGGCCGACGTGCAGGCGCCGTTCCTCGACGGTGTCGCACGCGGCCAGCCGCAGCTGCCGGTGATCGACTACCCGCGGCTGGACTTCGGCGACGCACGCCGCGAACTCGCCGCCATCGCCGCGGCGGCGGACGAGGCGCACCCGCTGGGCTGCTACCTGCGCGAGTCGGTGCGCAGCTGGGACATCGCGGCGCAGCTGCTGGAATCGCTGGGAACGCCGGCGGTGACGATGCACTCGATCGCGCTGTTCGGCACGCCGGAGGAATGCCTGCCTGGCGACGGCCCGACCACGCGCGACGCGGCCGGGCACTTCATCGCCATCGCCAACGACCTGGACCACGAACTGCTGGCGCCGGAGGAACAGATCCCGGTATCGGCCACCGCGCTACAGTTGCAATTGCAGGCGGACCTGGACGATTTCTTCGATGGCCGCGTCATCACGGTGGAGCTGGACCGGCAGCTGATTGCGAAAGCCGCCGCGGGTGCGACGCGCATCCGCCTGCGTCACGGCGCGGCCTTCAGCGATTACGACCGCCGCCAGTTGTTGCAGCACGAGGCGCTGGTGCATTCACTGACCGCGTTGAACGGGCGTGAGCAGACCGTGCTGCCCAGCCTGGCGCTGGCCTCGCCGCGCGTGACCGCCACGCAGGAAGGACTGGCCACGTTCGCCGAACAGATCACCGGCAGCATCGACATCGAGCGGATGAAGCGCATCAGCCTGCGCATCGAGGCGGTGGCGATGGCGCTGGCCGGCGCCGACTTCATCGAGGTGTTCCGCTACTTCACTGACGCGGGGCAGAACCCGGCCGAGAGTTTCTCGTCGGCGCAGCGCGTGTTTCGCGGCGTGCCCACCAATGGCGGCGCGGCCTTCACCAAGGACACGGTGTATCTGCGCGGACTGATCGGCGTGCACACCTTCTTCCGCCGCTCGCTGCAGCAGGACCGGCTGCGGCTGTGCCGGCGCCTGTTCGCCGGCAAGATGACGCTGGAGGATGTCGGCATGTTCGAGCCGATGTTCGAGGCCGGCGTGCTGGCGCCGCCGCGCTGGCTGCCAAGCTGGGTCAGCCGCGCCAACGGGCTGGCCGGGATGCTGGCGTTTTCGCTGTTCGCCAACCGGATCCGCCTGGACAAGCTGGATCCGGCAGCGACGTGAAGCGCGCGCCGCGTCAGGCGGCCGGTCGCTTGTAGGCGATGCAGTCCACTTCGACCTTGCAGTCCACCACCATCCGCGATTCGACGCAGGCGCGCGCCGGCGGGTGCTCGCCGAAGTAGTGCTTGAACACGGTGTTGAACGCGTAGAAATCGCGTGCGTCGTCGAGCCACACGCCGCAGCGGACGACGTGCTCCGGGCCGTAGCCGGCTTCGGCCATGATCGCGAGCACGCTCTGGATCACCACGTGCGCCTGTTCGGTGACGGTGCCGCCGTCCAGTTCGCCGTCGCGCATCGGCACCTGGCCGGAGACGTACAGCCAGCCGTCGGCCTGCACCGCGCGCGAGAACGGCATGTGCTGCTTGCCCTGGCCGACGCCGCCTTCGGCGCCGTATCGCGTGATGTCGCTCATGTCGTGTACTCCATGGAGAAGAAATCAGGTCGGCGCGAGGAAGCGGCCGTGGCGGCCGACCACCTGCGTGCCGTCGTAGGCCAGCCGGCCGGCTACCCACACCGCGTGGATGCCCGCGGCCGGCCGGATCGGGTCGTGGAAGTCGGCGACGTCGCGCACCGTCGCCGGATCGAACAGCACCAGATCGGCCTGCGCACCGACGCGCAGCACGCCGCGGTCGCGCAGGCCGAAGCGCGCGGCCGGCAGTCCGGTCATCTTGTGCACGGCGGTATGCAGCGGGAACAGGCCGACGTCGCGCGCATAGTGGCCGAGCACGCGCGGGAAGCTGCCCCACAGCCGCGGATGCGGGCGCGGGTCGCGCGGCAAGCCATCGGAGCCGACCATCGTGCGTGGATGCGCCAGGATGCGGCGCACGTCGGCCTCGTCCATGCCGAGGTAGACCGCGCCCGCCGGTTGCAGCCGGCGCGCGGCGTCCAGCAACGACAGGTTCCAGTCGGCCGCGATCGCCGCCAGCAGGCGTCCGCCCTGGTCCGGATGCGGGTCGGACCAGGTGATCAGGATGTCGTAGGCGTCGGTGACCTGTTTGAGGTCCAGCGTCGACGAGCTCGCCGCGTAGGGATAGCAGTCGCAAGCGACATCGTGGTCGTGCGCGCCATGGTCGAGCACGGCGAGCACCTCGCTGCTGCGGCCCCAGTTGTCCGCGCCGGCGCACTTCAGGTGCGAGACGCGCACCGGCGCACCGCTGTGGCGTCCGATGCCGATGGCTTCCTCCAGCGCGGGCACGATGCCGGCGAATTCGTCGCGCAGGTGACTGGCGTAGGTGTGGCGACGGCCATCGAGTTCTTCGGACAGCGCACGCACTTCGTCGTCCGGCGCGTGGAAGGCGGACGCATAGGCCAGGCCGGTGCTCAGGCCGAGCGCGCCGGCGTCCAGCGCCTCGCGCAGCTGCGCGCGCATCGCGGCGATCTCGTCGGCGCTCGCGGCGCGGTCCAGCCGGTCCAGGTGGTTCTGCCGCAAGGCCGTGTGGCCAACCAGCGCGGCCACGTTCACCGCCGGCTGTGCTTTCTCCACCGCGGCGCGGTAGTCGGCGAAGCGCGGATAGCGGAACTCGCTGTCGGCGCCGAGTAGATTCATCGGATCCGGCACGGTGCGGCCCGGCATCACCGGACTCGCGCTGATGCCGCAGTTGCCGACCACCACCGTGGTGACGCCCTGGCTCAACTTCGCCGGCATGTCGGGTTGGCGGACTACTTCCAGATCGTCGTGCGTGTGCACGTCGATGAAGCCGGGCGCCAGCGCGCAGCCGTGGCCTTCGATCACGTGCGCCGCGTCGCCTTGCACGGTGCCGAGCGCGACCACGCGTCCGTCGCGTACGGCGACGTCGCCATGGACCGGTGGCGTGTCGTTGCCGTCGTGGATCCACACATCGCGGATCAGCAGCGTGTAGTCCGGTGCGGTCGCCATGCTCAGTCTCCCAGCGGCAGGCGTTCGTCGCCGCCGCCGCGCCAGGTGTCCAGCGCCAGCTTGATGCGGCGCAGGCGCTCGCGGTTGCCGGCGGGTTCGCGCAGTGCAACCGTGGTGGCGAGCACGTCGATAGCCAGCAGCAGTGCATAGCGTGAGGCCGACGGCTTGAACACGAAGTCGGTCTCGTCCAGCACCAGCGGCAGCAACCAAGTCGCGCGTGTGGCGAGCGGTGTCTCGCTGCGCGTGAACGCCGCCAACCGTGCGCCGTAGCCGAGCGCGATCTCGCAGGCCTCCAGCAGTTCGCGGTTGCGTCCGCTGACTGACAGCGCGACGACCAGGTCGCCGTCCTCGAGCGTCGCCGCCAGCATCCGCATCGCGACCGCATCGCTGCACGCCGCGACGGGCAGTCCCAGTCGGGTCAATCGCTGCTGCAGTTCCTGCGCGAACACCGCCGAGCTGCCGCCCATGCCGAACACGTGCACGCGTCGCGCCGTCGCCAGTGCATCGGCCAGCGCCTGCACCACGGTTTCCGACAGGCCGGCGAGATTGCGACGCAGCGCGGCTTCGGCATCGCTGCCGATCTGCGCGTGCAGCGCGGGCAGTGGCGGCGCATCGGCATCGTCGAGGAAACGGCGGCCGACCGTGCCGGCTTCCGCCAGTCGCGCCCGCAGCTCGCGCACATGCGCGCAGCCCAGCGTCTTGGCGAAGCGCGATACCGCCGCCACGCTGACGCCGGCGCGCGCGGCCAGTTCGCTCACGCCGGACTGCGCGGCGGCCGGCAGGTCGGCGAGGATGGCGTCGGCGATGCGCTGTTCGACCGGGCTGAGGCGGTCGCGGCGCTGGCGCAGCTGGTAGACGAGATCGTGCATGGCGGTCTTAGAGCAGGGCGGCGAGTGTCGCCGTCAGGGCCAGCGCGACCAGCGAGATGATCGTCTCGAGCACCGTCCAGGTGCGGAAGGTCTGCGCCACGGTCATGTTGAAGTACTCCTTCACCAGCCAGAAGCCGCCGTCGTTGACGTGCGACAGGATCAGCGCACCGGCGCCGGTGGCCAGTACCAGCAGTTCCGGATGCGGATAGCCGGCGGCCAGCGCGACCGGGGCGACGATGCCGGCGGCGGTGCTCATCGCCACCGTCGCCGAACCCGTCGCGATGCGCATCAGCGCCGCGACCGACCAGCCCATCAGCAGCGGCGACAGCTCGAAACGGTGCGACAGCGCGGTGATCTCCGCCGCCACGCCGGTCTTCACCAGGATGCCATTCAAGCCCCCGCCGGCACCGACCAGCAGGGTGATCGCGGCGGTGGGTGCCAGGCATTCCTGCGAGAACTTCAGGATCTGCTCGCGGGTGAAGCCGCGCATCAGGCCCAGGGTGACGAAGCTCATCAGCGTGGCCAGCAGCAGCGCCACCACCGAGTTGCCGATGAAGTGGAAGAAGCCGTTGAGCGACGTACCCGGTGTCGCCAGCACGTCGGCCCAGCCGCCGAGCAGCATCAGCGCCACCGGCAGCAGCAGCGTGGCGACCGTGATGCCGAAGCCCGGCAGTGCGTCGTCCGGTGCCTGGCCGTGGCCTTCGTCCAGCAGCGCCTGTTCCATCGGATTGTGCGCGGGCACATGCACACGCGGCCCGATGAACTTGGCGAACACCGGGCCGGCCAGCGCCGCCGTCGGCAAGCCGACCAGCAGCGCGAAGAACACGGTGCGGCCGACATCGGCGCCGTACGCTTTCACCGCCAGCATCGCCGCCGGATGCGGCGGCACCAGTCCGTGCACCACCGACAGGCCGGCGACCATCGGCAGGCCGACCAGCAGCAGCGGGACGCCGGTGCGGCGCGCGACGTTGAACACGATCGGCACCAGCAGCACGAAACCGACCTCGAAGAAGATCGGCAGGCCGATGCAGAACGCCACCAGCATCATCGCCCAGTGAACGTGGCGCGTGCCGAAGCGTGCGATCAGCGTGCGCGCGATGCGCTCGGCGCCGCCGGACTCGGCCATCATCTTGCCGAGCATGGTGCCCAGCGCGACGATCAGCGCGATGTGCCCCAGCGTGCGGCCGACGCCTTGTTCGTATGCGCTGACGATCTCGGTGGCCGGCATGCCGGCCACCAGCGCCAGCCCCAGCGACACCAGCGTCAGTGTGATGAACGGATTGAGCCGGTAGCGCGCGATCAGGACGATCAGCGCGATGATCGCGACGGCGGCGTAGACCAGCAGCAGGCTTCCCGGGGACATGCGCGGTTCCGTTCGTAGGGGATCAGAAGTACGTGTGCACCAGGCCGGTCACGCGCACGTCGTCGTCCACGCGCAGCAGGTGCCGCCACTTGTCGAAGGTCAGGCAGGGGTGGCTGATGTCGAAGCACAGCAGGTCGCCGACCTGGACGTCGTCGTCGGCTTCCACCTGCAGGAAGGCGTGCTGGTCCATGATCGCGTCCAGCCGCCAGTGCGCCGGTACCGCCGTCGGGGCGGCATCGCCGGCGCGATAGCGCAGCGCAGGCGCCGGAAGGCCTGCGTCGAACGCGGCATCGCGCTTGCCCAGACCGACAATCGCGCGCGCGGCTTCCGGTCGCGATTGCACGCAGGCCCACAGCTGCAAGGCCGGCTGCAGGCCTTCGGCCATCTCGCGCGCCACCGGATTCGATGCATGGATGCGCGTGGCGGCCTCGCGGTAGGCACCGACATCGTGGGTCAGGTAGCAGCCGGGGCGCAGCAGGACCTGCACGGTGGAATCGCGCGCGGCGTCGGCGAATTCCTCGGCGACCACGTCGTACCAGGCCGAGCCGGCGCCGGACAGCAGGATGCGCGGCTCGGAAAACACGTCCTGCGCACGCAGCGATTGCAGCACGTCGACCGTGCGGCGCAGCAGCGTGCGTACGCCGGCTTCGTCCTTCAGCACGCCTTCGTAGGTTTCCACGCCGACCAGCGTCAGCGATTGCGGCCAGCGGCGGACCGCATCGACGACGGCGGCCACCTGCGCGTCGTCGCGCACGCCGGTGCGCCCACCCATGACGCCGATTTCCAGCAGCAGCCGCAGGCGCTGGCCCTGCTTGGCGAAGAACGCGCCCAGCGCTTCGACGTTCGCGGCCGAATCGACCAGACAGCAGAACTCGAACGCGGGATCGCGCTGAATGTCGGCGATGATCGCCATGTTGGCGCGGTCGACCAGCTGGTTCGCCATCAGCACCCGGCGCACGCCATGGCGGTAGGCATCGCGCACCTGCGGCGCGGTGGCCAGGGTGATGCCCCAGGCGCCGGCGTCGAGCTGCATCGCGAACAGTTCCGGGCTCATCGTGGTCTTGCCGTGCGGGGCCAGGTCCACGCCGTAGGCGGCGATGAAGCGCGCCATCCAGTCCAGGTTGTGGCGCAGCGCGCTGTCGCGCAGCACCGCCACGGGCAGGCTGACGTCGCCCTCCAGGACCGACCAGCCGGCCGCGGCGATGGCCTCCACCGTGCGCGCGTCGGCGCCGAGCCCCTTGCCGGCGGGTTCCGGATGAAACAGATTTTCAGCCATGGTGGCCTGCCTGTTGGGGTCGAGTGCCCGATTTGTAGCACGTGGCGAGCAAGTGGTGAAAATTATTTGCAGGCGGTCCGACCGGCTGATGCTTTGGTACTAGGCCCGGGGCGGGACGCAGGGTGCATGCGAGACTCCCGGCATGAGCACGACGATCCTGGTGGCCGACGACCATCCGCTGTTCCGCACGGCGGTGATCCACGCGCTGCGCGAGGCGCTGCCCGGCGCCACCGTCGCCGAGGCCGCCAGCGCCGCCAGCCTGGGCCAGGCGCTGGACGCGCGGCCGGACACCGACCTGGTGCTGCTGGACCTGACCATGCCGGGCGCGCACGGCTTCTCCGCGCTGCTGCACGTGCGCGGCGAGCATCCCGAAGTGCCGGTGGTGGTGATTTCGTCGAACGAGCATCCGCGGGTGATCCGCCGTGCGCAGCAGTTCGGCGCGGCCGGGTTCATTCCGAAGTCGTCGCCGGCCGAGACCATCGGCGAGGCGGTGGCCGCGGTGCTCGACGGCGGAGCGTGGTTCCCGCCGCTGACCGCCGAGCGCTCCGAGCAGGATGCCGCGCTCGCCGCGCGTCTCGCCCAACTGACGCCGCAGCAGTTCCGCGTGCTGCTGTGCCTGGCCGACGGCCTGCTCAACAAGCAGATCGCGCACGAACTCGGCTTGGCCGAGAACACGGTGAAGGTGCACGTCACCGCGATCCTGAAGAAGCTGGAATGCCACAGCCGCACGCAGGCGGCGGTGCTGGTGAAGTCGCTGGAGCCGGAAGGTCCGCCGGTGGAGTAGGCGTCAGCCCAGCCAGCGCGGCAGCTGCATCGCCAGCGGCACGGTGGCGGCGGCGAACAGCGTCTGCCACGTCACCAGTGAGGCCATCAGCGGCGCATCGCCGCCCATCTGGCGCGCCATGATGTAGGCGTTCGACGCGGTCGGCAGCGCGGCGTAGAAGCAGGCCGCCACCGTCACCGGCGCGCTTGCGTCCAGCCAGCGGCAGACCAGCACGGCGAGCAGCGGCAGCGCGAGCAGCTTCAGCGCGGAGGTCGCACCGAGCAGCAGCGGACGCACGTGGTCGCGGGTGAACTGCAGGCCGCCGCCGACGCACAGCAGGCCGAGCGCCAGCGCCGCGTCGGCGAGGATGTCGAGGGCAGCCGCCAGCGGTATCGGCAACGGCAGGCCGCTGAGGTTGAACAGCAGGCCGGCCAGCGTCGCCAGGATGATCGGATTGCGTGCCAGCGCCCGCGCGATCCCGCGCGCGCTGGCATCCCCGCTGCCCCAGACCGCTAGCGCGACCACCGCGATGACGTTGACCACCGGCAGGCAGATCGCCAGCGCCAGCATCACCATCGCTGTGGTCTCGGGCGGGAACAGCAGCGCCGCCACCGCCAGCCCGAAGTAGCTGCTCGGCCGCACCGCGCCCTGCACCACCGACGAGCGGCTGGGATCGGGCAGGCGTTTCGCGAACCGCAACGCGAGCAGCACGATGCCGGTCAGCAGCAGGGTGGGCAGCAGCGCGGCGAGCGACAGGTCGAGTGCGTCGGTGGCGGACAGCTTCAATCGTGCGGCGCCGACGAACAGCAGCGCGGGGAAGGCGACGTAGAAGGAAAACCACTCCATCGCCGGGAACAGGCCGTCGGGCACGCGCCGCATCCGTCGCAGCACGGCGCCGAGCAGCACGATGGCGAGGACGGGAAGCACATAGGTCAGCATCGCGACGGCATCGGTCCGGTCCTCAGCGCGCGCGGCGCACGTGGAGTTGGGTCATCAGCGCGCGCAGCGCCGCAGGTTTCACCGGCTTGGCGAGGAAGCCCCAGCCGTGCTGCAGCGCCAGCGCACGCAGCGCGTCGTCGCGCTCGGCGGTCACCAGGATCACCGGTGGGACGCTTTTCCAGCGTTCGCACAGGCGCGTGTAGAGCGTCGGTCCGTCGGTGTCGCCGAGCCGCACGTCGAGCAGCAGCAGGTCGGGCGCCTGTCCCGGCGTCGCCGCCGCCAGCGCGTCGGCCGGGCCGGCCGCCAGGCCGACCTCGCATTCCCAGCGTTGCAGCAGTGCGCGCGTGGCTTCGCAGACACGCGGATCGTCGTCCACGCACCACACGCGGCGTCCGCGCAGTGGCGAACCGTCATCGACATCGGCCGCGACCGGCGGGGATTCCGACAGCGCGCTGCCGGCAACGCCGAACGGCAACTCGACCCAGAACACGCTGCCGCGCCCGAGTTGCGAGCGCAGGCCGATGCGGTGGCCGAGCAGGCGGCCGATGCGTTCGACGATGGCCAGCCCCAGGCCGGCGCCGCGGTCGTTGGCGACGCCGTCGTTGAGGCGGCGGAACTCTTCGAAGATCTCGGCTTGCAGCGCTTCGGGGATGCCCGGTCCCTGGTCGTGCACTTCGATGCGCACGCCTTCGCCGGTGCGGCGCACGCCGAGCAGCACGCGGCCGCGCGGCGTGTAGCGGATCGCATTCGACAGGAAGTTCTGCAGGATGCGCCGCAGCAGTGCTTCGTCGCTGCGCACGACGGCGCGCGTGCGCACACTGTCCAGCACCAGCCCACGTTCCGCCGCGACCATGCCGAACTCGCGCGCCAGCGCCTCCAGCAGCGGCGCCAGCGCGAAGTCGCGCACGCGTGTCGGCAGCGCGCCGGATTCCAGCCGGGCGATGTCGAGCAGGCTGTTGAGGATGGCGTCCTGCGCGGTCAGTGCGTTGTCGACGTGGTCGGCGATGCGGCGCGCCTCGTCCTCGTGCAGGCGGCCGCGCAGCGCCGACACGAACATGCGTGCGGCGTTCAGCGGCTGCAGCAGGTCGTGCACGGCGGAGGCGACGAAGCGGGTCTTGTAGCGGTTGGCGTTCTCCGCCGCCTGGGTGGCGTCGGCGAGCGCGCGCGTGCGCTCTTCCACGCGATGCTCCAGTGCATCGGCCAGCGAACGCAGCTCGCGCGCAGCGTTCTTGTAGCTGGTGATGTCGGCGTAGCTGGTGACGAAGCCGCCATCCGGCAACGGGTTGCCACGGATCTCCAGCACCACGCCATCGTCCTTCTCGCTCTCGCGCATGTGCGGCTTGCCGCTGCGCAGGTGCTCCAGCCGGCGCTGGATCGCTTCTTCCACCGGTCCTGTGCCCAGCAGCCCGCGACGTGCGTTGTGGCGGAACACGTCTTCGATCGGCCGGCCGACGTGGATCAAGTCCGGCGGGAAGCGGAACAGGTCCATGTAGCGCGAATTCCATGCGACCAGCCGCAGGTCGGCATCGATGATCACCACGCCCTGCGGCAGGTGCTCCAGGCTGCGGCTGAGCCCGGCGTCCGCCGAGCGCGCGGCTTCGACGATGCCGTCCTGGGCCGTGCGCAATTCCTGCGCGTGCTGCTGCAGCACGGCTTCCAGTTCGTCGCGACTGCGCCTTTGCAGCAGGGCGATGCGGCGCCGCTGCTGCATGAACAGCGCCAGGAACGACAGGGCCAGCCAGACGCCGCCGGCAGCGAGTGCAGCGGTGCGGCCCGCGGCAGTGATGGCCGAGGCGTCATGCAGCAGGTGCAGCTGCCAGCCTTCCTCGGGCAGGGCCATCGACTGCCACAGCACCGCGCCGGCCAGCGCCGGATCGCGCATCTGCACACGGTGCGCGCCATCGCCCGGCGACGACAGATCCAGCCATTGCAGCGGTATCAGTCGCTGCCGCGCGTACTGGCGCGTGGCGGCCAGTTCGCGGCGGTCCGCCTCGGTCAGCGCACGCAGCGTGCGGTAGCGCCACGCATGCTGGCTGGCGAGGAAGACCACGCCGTGTGCATCACTGACCAGCACGATGTCCGGTGTCTGCAGCCACTCCTGCTCCAGCGCATCCAGTTCGATCTTGATGACGACCAGTCCGACGACGGTACCGTCGCCGCCGGTGATCGCCTGCGACAGGAAGTAGCCTGGCTCGCCGGTGGTCAGGCCGATGCCGTAGAACTGACCCTGCCCGTCGCGCAGGGCCTGCTTCACGTAGGGGCGGAAGCTGTAGTCCTCGCCGACGTTGCTGGTCGGTTCGCGCCAGTTGCTGGCGGCCAGCGCGATGCCGTGGCGGTCGATCAGCGTCAGCGTGGAGGAGCGGGTGACGCTGTTGGCGTCTTCCAGGCGCTGGTTCAGCGCATTGCGGCGCGCTTCGTCCACCGGCGAGGTCAATGCATCACGCAGGTCGGGGTCCTGCGCCAGCACCTGCGGCAGCGTGCGGTAGCGGTCGATGCGCTGCTGCAAGGCCTGCGCGTGCAGGTCCAGCTGGCGCTCCAGCTGCGTGGTTTCCGCCTGCTGCGCGCGCCGGCCCGCCCAGTGATAGGCCAGCGTCATCACCAGCGCGGCGCCGCCGAGCACGGCCAGCAGGACGATCAGGATCTGGCGGTGGCGGCGGGCACGCAGCATGGGCGCCCAGTGTACGGGTGCGCTGCAGCAAGGGCGGGGGCTAGTACCAATAGGTTATCGGTGCTGCGGCGATGCGGGGTTACAACATGCCGGCCGCCGATCCGGGTGGCGCCGCCGTTTTCCGGAGTCTTCCCCATGCAACTGGCCGATACCCCTTTCGTGCCGCCGCCGAAGCAGCCGCTGTACAAGCAGCTGTACTTCCAGGTGATCGTGGCGATCGTGCTCGGCGCGCTGTTGGGGCATTTCGAGCCGGCGCTGGCCGAATCGATGAAGCCGCTCGGCGACGCCTTCATCAAGCTGGTGAAGATGATCATCGCGCCGGTGATCTTCCTGACCATCGTCACCGGCATCGCCGGCATGACCCATCTGCGCACGGTGGGCCGCGTGTTCGCCAAGGCGATGGTGTACTTCCTGTTCTTCTCCACGCTGGCGCTGGTCATCGGCATGATCGTGGCGCACGTGGTGCAGCCCGGCGCCGGCATGAACATCAATCCGGCCGACCTGGACCAGTCCGCTGTCGACGACTACGTGCAGAAGTCGCACGAACTGTCGCTGGTCGGCTTCCTGATGGACATCATCCCGAAGACGCTGGTCAGCCCGCTGGTCGGCGACAACATCCTGCAGGTGCTGTTCGTTGCGGTGCTGTTCGGCCTGTCGCTGGCGCTGGTCGGCGAGAAGGGTCGCCCCGTGCTGAACCTGCTGGAGGCGCTGACCGCGCCGGTGTTCCGGCTGGTGCACATCCTGATGCGCGCCGCGCCGATCGGTGCGTTCGGCGCGATCGCCTTCACCATCGGCAAGTACGGCGTCGGCATGCTGGTCAACCTGGCGTGGCTGGTGGGTTCGTTCTACATCACCTCGCTGCTGTTCGTGATCGTCATCCTCGGCCTGGTGTCGTGGTGGTGCGGCTTCTCGATTTTCCGCCTGATCCGCTATCTGAAGGCCGAACTGCTGCTGGTGCTGGGCACGTCGTCGTCCGAGTCCGCGCTGCCGTCGCTGATGGAGAAGATGGAGCGTGCCGGCGCGTCGAAGTCGGTCGTCGGCCTGGTCGTGCCGACCGGCTACTCCTTCAACCTGGACGGCACCAACATCTACATGACGCTGGCCGCGCTGTTCATCGCGCAGGCCACCAATACCGAACTGAGCCTGGGCCACCAGATCATGCTGCTGCTGGTGGCGATGCTCAGTTCGAAGGGCGCGGCCGGCGTGACCGGCGCCGGCTTCATCACGCTGGCGGCCACGCTGGCGGTGGTGCCGGAAGTGCCCGTCGCGGGCATGGCGCTGATTCTCGGCATCGACCGCTTCATGAGCGAGTGCCGCTCGCTGACCAATTTCACCGGCAACGCGGTGGCCACCCTGGTGGTCGCGCGCTGGGAGAACGCGCTCGACCGCGACGCGCTGGCGCGCGCGCTGGGCGGACCATCTGCCCCGATCGCCGCCGCGCCGGATCCGGCCGCAGGCCCGGGCGACCCGACACGACTCACGGCCGACTGACGCCGGCCACACCACGTCTTCAGAGGAGGGACTGAAAGATGCATACGTTCAACCGACGCTCCGCCCCGTTGCGGAGCAGTCTGACCCTGGCCTTGCTTGCGGTGATCCATGCCGCCGCGGCGCAGGACACCACGCCGCCAGCCGAACCGGCACCGCAGGAAGAGGCCACCACGCTCGACAGCGTGGTCGTGGTGGGTTCGCACATCCAGGGCGCATCCACCACCGACGCCTTGCCGGTCATGGTGGTCGGCGCCGAACAGATCGATGCCGCCGGCGCGATCTCCGGCGACGAACTGATGCGCACCATTCCGCAGATGGGCGACGTGCTGTTCGATGCGTCGAACAACCCGCAGACCAGCAACGCGGCGCGTGGCGACGTCAACTCGGTCAACCTGCGCTCGCTGGGCGTCGGCAATACGCTGGTGCTGCTCAACGGCCGCCGGCTGGTGCAGCACCCGACCAGCCAGGGCACGTCTGATACCGGCACGGTGCCGGTGCAGAGCTTCAATTCCAATGCGATCCCGGTCTCTGGCCTGGACCGCATGGAGATCCTGCTGGACGGCGCGGCCGCGATCTACGGCGCCGACGCGGTGGCTGGCGTGGTCAACACCGTGCTGCAGACCGACTTCGACGGCGTCAGCGCCAGCACGCGCTACGGCAGCGCCGAAGGCACCGGCATGAACGAGTTCGAGGTGAACCTGTTTGCCGGCCACAACTACGACCGCGGCAACGTGTCAGCGTTCATCAACTACACCGACCGCTCCGAGCTGATGGCGTCGGACCAGGACTTCACCGCCACCGACGACCTGCGCGCGCTGTTCGCCGACTATCCGGACTTCGCCGGTCTGGCGTCGCTGGACGGCCGTTCGTCGCATACGCCGTGGGCGCGTCTCAGCGTGGGTCCGCGTGCGGTGATCCGGTCCAACGGCACGGCCGTGACCAATGCGGCGGGTGCGTTCCGCATCCAGCCGTCCGAGTTCGGCTGCGGCGTGAGCCTGGGCAACGACCTGTGTCTGGCCAGCGGCAACCACAACTTCAACACCACCAACCGTGAGATGCGCTACGACACGCGTCACGGCACCACGGTGCGGCCGTCGGTGGAGCGCATCAACCTGTTCGTCACCGCCCACCACGACCTCACCGATACGGTCGAGGCCTTCGGCGAGGTCGGCTTCTACCACGCGGTCAGCGAAGCGACGCAGCCGCCGGTGGTGAATCTCAACAGCCTGTGGATCCCGGCCAGCAACTACTGGAATCCCTTCGGCGCCGCGACGCTGCCCGATGGCACGCCGAATCCGAACCGCCTGCCCGGTCTCACCGACGTGCCCGACGAGGGTCTGCCGGTGCAGATGAGCAACTACCGTTATGTCGACACCGGCTTCCAGCGCGTGCGCGTGGAGAACTACCAGGCGCGCTTCCTCGCCGGCCTGCGTGGCGAGTGGAACGGCTGGAACTGGGAGACGGCGCTGCTGTACTCCGAAGCCGAGGCCGAGGACCGTTCGCCCAACATCAACATGACGAAGTTGCAGCAGCAGCTCGCCCTCGCCACGCCTGACGCGTACAACCCGTTCAGCGGTGGCTGCGTGGACACGCCGACCTACGGCGACTGCTCGCCGAGTTCGCAGGCGGCGATCGACGGCATCGTGTTCGACCTGGTGCGCGAGTCGCGCACCACGCTGACGATGGCCGACTTCAAGATGAGCCGCGGCGACCTGTTCGCGCTGCCGGCCGGCAACGTCGGCATGGCGTTCGGTGCGGAAGCGCGCCGCGAGACCCAGCGCGACGACCGCGACGCCAACCTCGACGGCACCTACACCTTCACTGACATGGTCACCGGCGAGACCAACCCCAGCAACGTGGCGGCGGTCAGCCCGAATCCCGACACGCGCGGTTCGCGCAATGTCGGCTCGGCCTACGTCGAATTCGCCGTGCCGCTGGTGTCGGAAGACATGGGTATCCCGCTAGTGCACCGCCTGGACATGCAGCTGGCCGGCCGCTACGAGCACTACTCCGACTTCGGCTCCGTCGCCAAGCCCAAGGTGGCGCTGGCATGGGATCTGGTGGAAGGCGTGCGCCTGCGCGGTTCGTACTCGGAAGGTTTCCGCGCGCCGAACCTGGAACAGACCAACGCGACGCAGTACTCGCGCCTGGCCAGCGGCATGGACCACGTCCGCTGCGAAGCCGACCTGCGCGCGGGCCGCATCGCCTCGTTCAGTGCGTGTGGACAGAACACCGCCGGCGCGTCGCTGCTGGTCGCGGGCAACCCGGATCTGGAGCCGGAAGAAAGCACCAACACCTCGTTCGGCGTGGTGTTCCAGCCGACCTTCATCCCCGAGCGCTTCGGCAGTTTCACCTTCACCGTCGACCGCTGGAAGATCAAGCAGGAACAGATCGTGGGCCTGCTCGGCGCACAGACCGCGCTGACGCTGGACTACCTCAACCGCGTCGACGGCGGCAGCAATCCGCTGGTGGTGCGCGCTGCGCCGACGCAGGAGGACATCGACCTCTTCGCCGGCACCGGCATCGACCCGGTCGGCCAGGTCATCGCGATCAACGACCGCTTCATCAACCTGCAACCGCAGACGGCGGGCGGCCTCGATTTCGGCATGGACTGGTCGCTGCGCCGCACGCGCTTCGGTTCGTTCTCGGTCAACCTCAACGCGACGCGCCTGCTCGAATTCACCCGCGATCCGGGCGACATCGTCAATGCGCTGTACGCCGCACGCGCCGCGGGCACCATCGATCCGCTGACGCCGCTGCCGGACCCGAGTCAGCTGATCGGCCAGAACGGCCGTCCGGAATGGCGCGCCAGCGGCTCGCTGACCTGGAACAAAGCGGCGTGGCGCGTGGGTTACTCGGCGCAGTACATGAGCTCGTTCGAACAGCCGCAGTTGCTGGGCGTGTCGGGCGACCCGTGGGTGGTCGACCAGCGCCTGACCCACAACCTGTACGGCCAGTACCGCTTCCCCGACGGCACCGCCGTGCGCCTGGGCGTGCGCGACCTGACCGACGAGGGCCCGTCGCTGGCCGATGGCGGTTACCGCGGTTCGTTGCACAATCCGTGGGGCCGCTACTGGTACGTCAACATCGCTCGTTCGTTCTGAGGAGTCTGCACCCGCGATGCGAAGCATGAGCCGCCGCTGGATCGTCACTGCCTTGGCCGTGCTGGGCACGGCCGCGCTGCCCGCCAGCGCGGCCGGAACGGAAGCCGAGCCGGCGTTCGCAGCGATCGCGTGCCCGGCGTCCGCCAGTACGCAGATCGACTGCTACGAGGCCCGCGACGCGAACGGCGCCTGGATGATGGTCGCGATGCCGCGCACCTGGAACCGCCGGCTCATCGTGCACGCGCACGGCGGGCCGCGGCTCGGCGCGCCGGAAGCGGGCGATTCCGCCGAAGACCTCGACCGCTTCGCGGTGATGGTGCGCAACGGTTATGCGTGGATCGGCACGACCTACCGTCGCGGTGGCTACGGCGTGCGGATGGCGGCGGCCGACGTCGATGTCAGTCGCCGCGCGTTCTGGGCGCGCTGGGGCCGTCCGCAGCGCACGTTGCTGCACGGCCAGTCGTGGGGCGGCAATGTCGCGGCGAAGGCGGCGGAACTGTACGCGCTCGATATCGACGGACGGCCGAACTACGACGGCGTATTGACCACCAACGGCCTGCTGTTCGGCGGTACGCAGGGGTATGGCTTCCGCGCCGATCTGCGCACGATCTACCAGTACTACTGCCGCAACCATCCTGCGGCGAACGAAACGCAGTACCCGGTGTGGCAGGGCATGCCCGCCGGCGCGAAGATGACCCGCGACGACCTGCGCAAGCGCGTCGATGCATGCACCGGTGTAGACCAGCCGGCGTCGAAGCGCACGCCGCTGCAGGCGGCGACGCTGCGCGACATCCTCGCGGTCACCGGTGTGGCAGAAAAACAACTGGTCGCGCACCTGGCCTGGGGCACGTTCCACTTCCAGGATGTGGTGCAGAAGCGGCTCGGGGGACGCAATCCGTTCGACAACAGCAAGACGGTGTATCGCGGCTCACGCGACGACACCGCCCTCAACGCCGGCGTCGAACGCTTCAGCGCCGATCCTGCCGCCGTCGCCGCACTCGCCTATGACGCCGACCTGTCCGGCCTGATCGTGCTGCCGACCGTCACCGTGCATGCGCGCCACGATCCGACCGTGTCGTATGAAGCAGAAGCCGCCTACAAGGCCACGGTCGAACACGCCGGGCGCGGACACCTGCTGCTGCAGGCGCTGACCGACGAAAGCGACCACAGCCGCCTGCGGGACACGACCTACGTCAGCGCACTGCGGGTGCTCGAACAGTGGCTGGACACCGGCCAGCGCCCCGCGCCCGCTGCGTTCCAGGACACCTGCGGCCACGTGTCGCGCCGGCGCGACGACTGCCGCTTCATCGCGCCCTGAGCCCGCGCCGCATGACCGTGGCGTGATGCAGCGCCGCAATCGGCCAAGTCCGGCCATGGCGGGGACCGGGTAGAATTGCCGCTCCCCCGCCTTCATCACAGGCACCGTTTCCGCAATGACGAACGACGATTTCAAGCAGGCCGCGCTGGAATACCACCGCCTGTCTCCGCCGGGCAAGATCAAGGTCGCCCCCACCAAGCCGATGCTGACCCAGCGTGATCTCGCGCTGGCGTATTCGCCGGGCGTGGCCTATGCCTGCGAAGCCATCGTCGAAGATCCCAACACCGCCAGCGAGCTGACCGCACGTGGCAATCTCGTCGCGGTGGTCACTAACGGCACGGCCGTGCTGGGCCTGGGCAATATCGGCGCGCTGGCCGGCAAGCCGGTGATGGAAGGCAAGGGCGTGCTGTTCCAGAAGTTCGCCGGCATCGACGTGTTCGACATCGAGATCAACGAGACCGATCCCGACAAGCTGGTCGACATCATCGCCTCGCTGGAGCCGACCTTCGGCGGCATCAACCTGGAAGACATCAAGGCGCCGGAGTGCTTCATCGTCGAGCGCAAGCTGCGCGAGCGGATGAAGATCCCGGTGTTCCACGACGATCAGCACGGCACGGCGATCATCGTCGGCGCGGCGGTGGTCAACGCGCTGGAAGTGATCGGCAAGAAGATCGAAGACGTGAAGCTGGCCACCAGCGGCGCCGGCGCGGCCGGCATCGCCTGCCTCGACATGCTCGTCGCGCTGGGCCTGAAGCCGGAGAACATTCTGGCGTTCGACCGTGATGGGGTGATCTATACCGGTCGCCCGAACCTGGACCCGGACAAGGCACGGTACGCACGCGACACCGACAAGCGTTCGCTGGCCGAGATCGTCGCCGGTGCCGACATCTTCCTCGGCCTGTCGGCCGGCGGCATCCTGAAGCCGGAGATGGTCGCCACGATGGCGGACAAGCCGGTGATCCTGGCGCTGGCCAATCCGAATCCCGAAATCCTGCCGGCCGACGCGAAGGCCGTGCGCCCGGACGTCATCATCGGTACCGGTCGCAGCGACTATCCGAACCAGGTCAACAACGCGCTCTGCTTCCCGTACATCTTCCGCGGCGCGCTCGATGTCGGCGCCACGGTCATCAACGAGGACATGAAGGTCGCCTGCGTGCACGCCATCGCCAAGCTGGCGCGGCGCGAAGCGTCCGACCTGGGCAGCGCGTATGGCGACGACGTACCGTGCTTCGGTCCCGAGTACCTGATCCCGCGTCCGTTCGATCCGCGCCTGCTCGTCGAAGTGGCGGCCGCGGTCGCGCAGGCGGCGATGGATTCCGGCGTGGCGCTGCGCCCGATCGCCGACATGTGGGCGTATCGCGAGAAGCTGGGCCAGTTCGTCTACCGCACCAGCCTGATGATGAAGCCGGTCTACGACCGCGCGCGCGCCGACAAGAAGCGCGTGGTGTACGCCGAAGGCGAGGAAGAGACCGTGCTGCGCGCCGTGCAGACGGTGATCGACGAAGGCCTGGCGTTCCCGATCCTGATCGGCCGCCCGGATGTGATCGAGTCGCGCATCCAGCGCCTGAGTCTGCGCATGCGCGCCGGCGTCGACTTCGAAATCACCAACCAGGACGACGATCCGCGCTTCAACGAGTATTGGCAGCACTACCACGCGCTGACCTCGCGTCGCGGCGTGACGCCGGCGGCGGCGAAGAACCTGATGCGCTCGCGGCCGACGCTGATCGCCTCGGTCATGGTCGCGCGCGGCGAAGCCGATGCGCTGATCACCGGCCTGGTCGGCCGCTTCCACAAGAAGCTGGGCTACGTGCGCAGCATGATCCCGCTGGACCCGGGCGTGCAGTCGACCTCGGCGATGACCGGCGTGATCAACAACCAGGGCGCGTACTTCTTCCTGGACACGCACGTGCAGGACGATCCGACCGCCGAGCAGATCGCCGAAGCCACGCTGCAGGCGGCCTACCGCCTGAAGCTGTTCGGCATCGAGCCTCGCATCGCGCTGCTGTCGCACTCGAACTTCGGCAGCCACGAGACGCCGGGCTCGCTGAAGATGCGCAAGGTCCGCGAGCTGTTGTTGAAGCGCAAGCCGGACCTCAACGTCGACGGCGAGATGCAGGGCGACACCGCATGGGACGAAGTGCTGCGCAACCGCATCATGCCGGGCAGCACGCTGACCGGACGCGCCAACCTGTTCGTGCTGCCGAATCTGGATGCGGCCAACATCGCCTACAACATGGTGCGCGTGGTCACCGATGGCGTGGCGATCGGCCCGATCCTGATGGGCATCTCCAAGCCGGTGCACATCCTGACCACCAGCGCGACCCCACGCCGGGTGATCAACATGACCGCCATCGCCGCGGTCGATGCGCAGATCCGCCTGCAGCGCGAGGCCGAGCGCAACGGGCCGGGTTGATCGATCCGCGATTCGTTGGAATGGAAAACGCCCCGCATGCGGGGCGTTTTTCTAGGTCGATGTGCAGGAATTCGTGTGTGGGAGCGACGTAAGTCGCGATGAGGCCTTACCGGTAGTCCATCGCGACTTACGTCGCTCCCACATTCCACATCTCAAAACCCACGTCCTTCATCCCTGCGGGTTCTCATCCTCGCCATCCAGGATCCGCCGCTGCAACGCATCCAGATAGGCATCGGCATCGGCGCTGGACTCGAAGATCTCGTCCATCGGCACCGCCTGCACGATCTCGATGACCTTGCGGATCTGCTCCTGCGGATGGACCACCAGCAGGCGTCCCTCGTGCGGGGCCAGCGCCTTGCGTGCCTTCAGGATGCTGCGCACGCCGGCGCTGCTGATGTAGTCCAGGTGCGCGAGGTCCAGCACCAGTGCCTGCGGGCGCGCGGCCAGCATCGGCGCCAGCGCGTCGTCGAGCTGCGCATAGCTCGCGGTATCCAGTCGCCCGAACAGCAGCACGTACTGGTTGCCGTTGACCGGCGGGTAGACCTCAATCTCCAGTGTCATCGGGCATCTCGGTGAAGCGGATATGCCGGGTGGGGGAGCCCGGGAAGCGGGGACGCGACGCTCGATCGTAAATCAAATGTGAGGCAAGGATGCGATCGACCGGTCGTGCGTCAGTCCTCGTCCTCGCCGGCTTCGATGATCTTCCGTTGCATCAGGTCCAGGTAGGCATCGGCCTCGGCGGTGGACGAGAAGATCTCGTTCAGCGGCACCGCCTTGACCATGTCCAGCACCTTCTGGATCTGCGGCTGCGGGTTGACCAGCAGCACCTTGCCGCCATGCGGCGCCAGCGCCTTGCGGGCCTTGAAGATCGAACGGATGCCGGCGCTGCTGATGTACTCCAGCCCGGACAGGTCCAGGACCAGCGAGTGGAGCTGGCGGGTCAGCAGTGGCGCGAGCGCCTCGTCCAGGTCTTCGTAGGTGTGCGTGTCCAGCCGACCGCTCACGTTCGCGCGCTGGCTGCCTTTGCCCGGGGGATGGAGTTGGATGTCCAGGCTCATGCGGGAGTCTCCTCGGTGGGAATGCGCAGCGACAGGCGCAGGACGTTGTAGTTACCCATTCGCTGATAGGCCGCCACTTCGGCCACCTGCCGCACCAGATGCAGGCCCAGGCCGCCGGTCGGCCGATCCAGGATGTCGGCGTCGAGGTCTGGCGCCGGCTGTTCCAGCGGATTGAACGGCGCGCCGCTCTCGCGGAATTCGAGGGTCAGCAGGTGGTCGCGGATGGCGATGTCCACGCACAGCTCATGCTCCTCGATGTCGACATGCGACGCATCACCATGGTCGATGGCGTTGCTGGCCAGCTCCTCGACGATCAGGCGGACATCGCCCTGGATCGCGCGGCTGACGCCGTTGTTGGCCAGCACGGCTTCCAGCGAGGCGTTGAGGTCGTCCACGCGGGCGTGCTCACGCGGGATGAACAGTCGCATCTGCATGTGCGTTCTCCTGGGTTGGCGGAGCTTCGGGGGTCGTCGGGGGGCTGTCCAGCCGGCGGCGGATGGCAAGGACGGTGATGTCGTCGGACTGCGGGGCAGGATCGGTAAATGCGTGAACCCGTGCAATCAGGCCCTCGCACTGCTCGCGTGCGGTGGCACCAGGCTGCAGGGCTTCCGGAATGCGCTCCGCGCCGAAGGCCACATTGCGGCCGTCGAAGGCCTCGGTGATGCCGTCGGTCCAGGCCAGCAGCGTGGCGCCGGCAGGCAACTGACCCGACCACAGCGGGAACGCGTCGCCCACCTCGAAGCCCAGCGGCGGGCCGGGCTGCACCGGCAGCAGTTCATGGCGGCCGTCGGCATGCAGCAACAGGGGCGCATCGTGTCCCGCGCTGGCCAGCACGCAGGCGCCGCTGCGCACGTCCACGCGGCCGCACAGCACGGTGGCGAACATGCAGGCATCGTTGCCCTGCACCAGCCGGCGCGAGGCTTCGGCCAGCACACGTTCGGGCGACGGATGAGTGCTGGCCGCGACCTCGAGCACCGTCACCGTGCGCGCCATGAACAACGCCGCCGGCACGCCCTTGTCGGAGACGTCGCCGATCGCGAACCACAGGCAGTCCGGATCGGTCTGGATGAAGCAGTAGAAGTCGCCGCCGACCGCCTTGGCCGGCTCCAGCCGCGCGTAGGCCTCCAGATGCGTGTGCTCGCGATCGATCACGCGACCCGGCGGCAACATCGCCTGCTGGATCTCGCGCGCGATCGACAGCTCGCTCTCCAGCTTCTGCCGTGCCGCGGTCATGTCTTCGATCTCGCGCAGCTGTTGCCGGATCGAGCCGCGTGCGTGTTCCAGCGTGCGCGCCATCTGGCCGACTTCGTCCGGCCGGTGCACGTGCGGCACCGGCATCTCGTAGTCGCCGTGCGCCAGTCGTGCCGCGGCCGACGACAGGCCTTCCACCGGCTGACTGATGTGCTGCGCCAACCGGCGGACCACCAGCATGCAGACCAGCGCCAGCAGCGTGCCGATCGCGACCACCAGCCACAGCGCCTGCGTCAGGCGGTCGGTGATCAGGTCGTACGACTGCGCGACCAGCAGGCTCCAGCCGCTGTCGCCGATCGGTTCCACCACGGTGTAGCGGCGCTCGCCGCTGATGGCGTCGACGTGCACGTATTGCAGCGGCTGGCGCACGCGCACCGCCTGCGCGGCCTGGTGCAGGTCGCTGCGGCCGACACGGGTGATGTACTCGTCCAGCGTCTCCTGCCGCTCGACGCCCACTTCGGGATTCATCGCCAGCGTGCCGCCGGGCGCCACCAGCGACACGCGCCAGCCCGGCAGGTGCGCCAGCGAATCGACCGGATCGGTCAGCCCGGCCAGCGGCAGGTCCAGGCTGACCATGCCGCGCGTACGTGCGCCGCGCCCCGGCTCGCGCAGCGGCATGTTGTAGGTGACCATCCACACGCGGCCGGCGGTCTGGCTGAGATAGGGCTCGGACCACCAGCCACCCGGCGAGGCCACGGTGCGCTGGTACCAGCCCTGGTCACGGAACGGGTACGCATCGGCGACGAAGTCGCGGTCGCCGCCATCGGCCGCCACGTAGCGCGCGAACGGGGCATCGCTGCGCTCGCGCGGTTCAAGGATCAGCAGGCCACCGACGCAGCCCGGCGTGGCCTTCACCATCGCGCGCAGCGTGGTGGTCAGTTCGTCGGGCGAGAGCTGGGCGCTGCCGACCAGGTCGGAGATGCCGTGCGTGGTGATGGTCACCACATGCAGCGCGCCATCGAGCCGCTTCGCCGCTTCCTGCGTGGTGGCGTGTGTGTCGCGTCGGGCGTCGTCGAGGATCAGCCGGCGCGCGAACCAGGTCGTCGCCAGCACCAGCAGCACCAGCAGCACCACGTTGACCAGGCCGGCCCACAGGGCGATGCGCGTGCGCAGGCTGCTGCGCCAGTGCGAGGCACCGGCGGCATGCCCTTCTGGCACGACACTGCTGGGCACTGCCTTGCGCATGCCGACCCTGATCGCCGCGTTCCCCCCGGACGCCGATCATAAGCCCAGTTCGCGTGCTGCATCGCAATAACCAAAAGGTCTGATTTTGGTGTTGTGGTTGTCCCGGGACAGGCACGCAATGTCCTTTCCATACGCCTGCGTAGCCAGGTCCCGCGCGGGGTGCGTGCGTTACACTTCAAGGTCTACAAGAAACCGCAACGCCGCGCCCCACGCGTGGCGAAACAGGAGTGGGAATGAACTGGTTGAACGAGATGTTGCAGAGCGATCCGGATCCGCAGGAATCCCGCGAGTGGATCGATTCCATGCAGGCGGTGATCGAGAAGAACGGCGCCCTGCGTGCTCACCAGTTGCTCGAAGGCATGGTCGAAGTCACCCGCCGCGCCGGTGCCTACCTGCCGTTCTCGCCCACCACCGAATACGTCAACACGATTGCGCCGCAGAACGAGGCCAAGAGCCCCGGTGACGCCGCGCTGGAATGGCGCATCCGTTCGATCATCCGCTGGAATGCGATGGCCACCGTCGTGCGCGCCAACCGCAAGCCCGGCGACCTTGGCGGCCACATCGCCAGCTTCGCCTCCGGCGCAACGCTCTACGACGTCGGCTTCAACCACTTCTGGCGCGCGCCGAGCGACAGCCATCCGGGCGACCTGCTGTTCATCCAGGGCCACAGCGCGCCGGGCATCTACGCCCGCTCGTACCTGGAAGGCCGCATCAGCGAGCAGCAGCTCGACAACTTCCGCATGGAAGTCGACGGCCAGGGCATCTCGTCCTACCCGCATCCGTGGCTGATGCCGGACTACTGGCAGACCCCGACCGTGTCGATGGGCCTGGGCCCGCTGGCGGCGATCTACCAGGCGCAGTTCATGAAGTACCTGGAGCACCGCGGCCTGATCGAGAAGTCCGACCGCAAGGTGTGGTGCTTCATCGGCGACGGCGAGAGCGACGAGCCGGAAACCCTCGGCGCGATCGCGCTGGCCGGCCGCGAAGGCCTCGACAACCTGATCTTCGTGGTCAACTGCAACCTGCAGCGCCTCGACGGCCCGGTGCGCGGCAACGGCAAAATCATCCAGGAACTGGAAGGCGTGTTCCGCGGCGGTGGCTGGAACGTCATCAAGCTGCTGTGGGGCAGCTACTGGGATCCGCTCATCGCGCGCGATACCAGCGGCGTGCTGAAGAAGCTGATGATGGAAACCGTCGACGGCGAGTACCAGAACTGCAAGGCGTTCGGCGGCAAGTACACGCGCGACAACTTCTTCGGCAAGTACCCGGAGACGGCGGCCATGGTCGCCAACCTGTCCGACGACGACATCTGGCGCCTCAACCGCGGCGGCCACGATCCGCACAAGGTCTACGCGGCCTACCACGAGGCGGTGAACACCAAGGGCATGCCCACGGTGATCCTGGCCAAGACGGTGAAGGGCTACGGCATGGGCTCGGCGGGCGAATCGCTCAACCCGACCCACCAGACCAAGAAGCTGGACGACGAAGCCATCCGCACGTTCCGCGACCGCTTCAACATCCCGGTCAGCGACAAGCAGTTGGAAGAGTCGGCGCAGGTGCCGTTCTACCACCCGGGCGAGGATTCGCCGGAGATCCAGTACCTGAAGTCGCGCCGCGCCGCGCTCGGCGGCTACCTGCCGCAGCGTCGCCGCAAGGCCAGCGAGTCGTTCGAGACGCCGAAGCTGGAAGTGTTCGACCGCCTGCTGAAGAGCACCGGCGATCGCGAGATCTCCACCACGATGGCGTTCGTGCAGGGCCTGAACATCGCGCTGCGCGACAAGCAGGTCGGTCCGCGCCTGGTGCCGATCGTCGCCGACGAGGCGCGCACGTTCGGCATGGAAGGCATGTTCCGCCAGATCGGCATCTACGCGCCGTTCGGCCAGAAGTACAAGCCGGTCGATGCCGACCAGTTGATGTACTACCGCGAAGACCAGTCCGGCCAGGTGCTGCAGCAGGGCATCAGCGAGCCGGGCGCGATGTCGTCGTGGATGGCGGCGGGCACCAGCTATTCGGTCAGCAACGTGCCGATGCTGCCGTTCTACATCTACTACTCGATGTTCGGCTTCCAGCGCATCGGCGACATCGCCTGGCAGGCGGCGGACATGCGCACGCGCGGCTTCCTGCTGGGCGGCACCGCGGGCCGCACGACGCTCAACGGTGAAGGCCTGCAGCACGAGGACGGTTTCAGCCACGTCATCGCCGGCAGCATCCCCAACGTGCGCAGCTACGACCCGACCTTCGGTTTCGAAGTCGCGGTGGTCCTGCAGCACGGCATGCAGAAGATGCTGCAGGAGCAGGTGGACGAGTACTACTACGTCACCCTGATGAACGAGAACTACAGCCATCCGGAAATGCCGGAAGGTGCGGCCGAGGGCATCATCAAGGGCATGTACCTGCTGACCGACGCCGGCAAGCCGAAGAAGGGCGAGCTGCGCGTGCAGTTGCTGGGCAGCGGCACCATCCTGCGCGAGGCGATCGCGGCGGCCGAGCTGCTGGACAAGGATTTCGGCGTCACCGCCGACATCTGGTCGTGCCCGAGCTTCAACGAGCTGCGTCGCGACGGTTTCGACGCCGAGCGCTGGAACCGCCTGAACCCGGAAGCGAAGACGCCGCGCAAGGCTTACGTGACGGAACTGCTGGAAGGCCGCCAGGGTCCGGTGATCGCCGCGACCGACTACGTGCGCGCCTACACCGACCAGATCCGCGCGTTCGTGCCGGCGGCGTACACCTGCCTGGGCACGGACGGCTTCGGCCGCAGCGACACGCGTGCCAACCTGCGTCGTCACTTCGAAGTCGATCGCTACTACATCGCCCACGCTGCCATCGCCGCGCTGGCGAAGGAAGGCAAGATGACCGGCAAGGACGTCGCCCGCGCGATCAAGCAGTACAAGATCGACGTGGATAAGGCGAACCCGGTCACCGTCTGACCGCGGTCGCGGGCCGTACGGCATGGCGCTCACAGGGGATCACCTGCGCCGCTATGCCGTCGCCCGCAGTCTGTTCAAACCGACCACCCTGCCGCGGGCGATCCAGCGGCTGGGTTTCGTGCAGGCGGACCCGATCCGGGCGCCGGCACGTGCGCAGGACCTGACCCTGCGCCACCGCGTCGCCGGCTATCGCGCCGGCGACCTGGAGCGGCGATATCCCCGCCTGCCGCTGGAAGAAGACTTCTTCGTCAACTACGGCTTCCTGCCCCGCGAGCATCACCAGCTGATGCATCCGCGAACCGCACGCGAGGCGTGGACGCCCGCGCGCTGGAAGCAGGCGCAGGCGGTGCTGGCCTTCGTCAGCGAGCGCGGCAGCGCGCATCCGCGCGAGGTGGATGCGCACTTCGGGCATGGCAAGACGACCAACTGGTTCGGCGGCTCGTCCAACGCCAGCACGCAGCTGCTGGACGGCATGCATTACCGCGGGCTGCTGCGGGTGGCGCGACGCGAGGGTGGCACGCGGGTCTATGCGCCGCGCCTCGGTGATGCAGCACCGGTCGCGATGTCCGATGCGGAAGCGCGGCTGGATGCGTTGCTCGACATCATCGTGCGCAAGTACGCACCGTTGCCGGCGGCGAGCCTGGGTCAGCTGTTGGGTTACCTGCGCAGCGGTGTGCCGCAGTGGACCGACCTGCGTGCGGCGGCGCTGAAGCGGGCGCGCCAGCGATTGGGCACGGCGCGGGTCGATGGCGTGGACTGGTACTGGCCGGCGGACGAGGATCCGCGCTCCCGACGCTGGAAGCCGGACGACCAGGTGCGCCTGCTGACGCCGTTCGATCCGGTGGTGTGGGACCGGCGTCGGTTCGAGATGTTCTGGGGGTGGACGTATCGCTTCGAGGCGTACACGCCTGCACCTAAGCGGAGGCTGGGGTATTACGCGCTACCGGTGCTGTGGGGTGACCGGGTTATTGGGTGGGGGAATCTCAGCGTGGTCGATGGGGAGTTGAGGTCGACGTTCGGGTATGTGGCGGGGCGTGGGCCGCGTGATGCGGCGTTTCGCGCTGGGCTTGAGGAAGAAGTGGGCCGAACTCGTGTCTTCCTGCGGCTGGAAGGGTAATCCATTGATGCCGACGAGTGGTTACACGATGATCGCTGAGGCGGTTGAGCCTGCAGTGTTGGCCTACTAAAGGTGTGCGTTAGTCGATAGGAACGCGTCGAGAACGCTATTTTAGGTGGCGCCAAAAATAAGTGGATTAGCGAAAGTTCTTGTCGGCCTGCCAAGGAGAAATTCATGACGAGCAAGCTTGGAACTCACGCCGGTGCCGTATGGCATCGCACAGATCTGCAGTGTCATACGCCGCGGGATCACGGTTGGGTTGGTAGTGATCAACTGACAGGCGGCACGCCCGAGACGGAGGCCGCGAGAGCGGCATGGGCCGACGGATTCATTGTTGCATGCAAAGAAAAGCGTTTGAGAGCAGTAGCTATTACGGATCATCATGACATTGCTCTGTTTCGCTATGTAAGGGAGGCGGCAAGCAGAGATGGCTCCGGCATCGTTGTTTTCCCTGGTGTAGAAATCACATGCAATGACAATGCTCAGGTGCTCGCCCTATTTGATCCTTTGGCTGATGTCGAGGTAGTCAAGAAACTCCTCAGCAAGCTTCACAGCCTGCCGGCCACTTCTCCAGATCATCAGGACTTGGCAAAAGGTTGCGTGGTTGCTCCGTGTGGGTTAACGGTTGAGAAGCTATTTGAGACGGTTGCGGTAGATGTTTCCTTGAGGGAGAGCTGCCTTCTCTTGCCGCATTTCAGCGATCAGGACGCGCACAAGAGTTTGAATGCGCCGGGACATCATCCGCGCTTCGTAACGTTGGACGCTGACGGCATCTACGTTGAGCGGCCGTTTGGAGAATTGGCGCCGCAAACCGTCGATAAGATTCGCGGGAAGATCAAAGAGTGGGGAACGAGAAGGCGCGCGATTGTTTCGACTGGCGACAATCGTCGCGAAGACTGGGAGCGACTTGGGGCGAACGCCTGCTGGATCAAGCTGGGTGAGCCATCGTTGGAGGCGCTGCGACAGGCGCTTTTGGCAGACGAGGCTCGCATTGCATATGAAGAGCCTGACTTACCATCCGAACGGTTGATTGGCTTAACTATAAAATCCACCCTCCTTGGGGAGAGTCCGGTCGAAGTTACCTTCAATGAAGGTTTTACCGCTGTTATAGGTGGTCGCGGCTCTGGAAAAAGTGCGATTCTCGAGCATCTTAGGTTTGTCCTTGCGCGTCGATCTGGGGACTTTAGCGCTTCGGACCAGCAGGTCGTGCGAGAGCTTCATCTCGTAGAAGAGACTCTTGGAGAGAATGGCTTCGTCGAGGCTCGACTTTATCGCGAGGGGATTTATGAGACCTGGCGAAGAGATCTGGCGACGAAGGACACCATCTTGATTACCGATGTGGATGGCGACAAAAGCTCTGTATCGCTGGAGGAGGCGCGTAGGCGATTTCGAGCTCGAGCGTTCTATCAAAAGTCTTTATCAACGACTACTGCTGAAAAGAGCATTGATCAGATCACCGGAATTGCCGCAGCAGAAGCTATCGAGCGCCGGAGAGAAGTAGACCAAGCAATCAGAAACGGGAAGCGATCAGTGGGCGTTGCTGTTCAGCAAGCAGCCGCGCATTGGCAGGCTGTCCTGGAAAGTCGGCAGGCAAAGCTACGTGTGCAAGATGTACAGGATAGGCTGGCGGCTGTAGCGAAGCTGCTAGACGAAGGCGGCATATCCAAGTCGACACTTGCGATTATTGAAGAGTCGCCAAGATACGCGCGTACTGCTGCCTATCTAAGTGAGATAGAGCAAGTAATTTCAGATGATCGGGTTCGATTACATGATGCCAGGAAGTCCATTCTGAACTTGCCGCCGGTGCCGGATCAGATTGCTTTCGAAGAGATACTTCTGCTCAAAGAGGAGTCTTTAAAGTCAAGGTCGAAGATTCTTGAGGCGCTAGAGACTGCGGCGACGGAGCTAAGCAAGCTTGACCAGTTGAGAGATAGGGCGCTTTCGCGCTTTGCGGCGCGTACTTCTGAGTTTAAGGGGCGTTACGACGAAGCCGTGAAGCAGCAGGCGGCACACAAGTCACTCATTGCTGACAATGAGCGATTGGTGGCGGAGCTTGCCATCGCACAACGACTAGAAGCAAGCGCGCAGAGCAGGGAGAGCGATTCGTCCGGCGCCTTGAATGCGTTGGCGGTGGAGAGAGACGCTCTTAAACAGTTGCTTGATGATAGGAGGCTGATTCTTAAGGAGGCAGCCGAGAAAGTCGCGGGGCAGTCAGGTCAGGTCCTAGCAGCTAGGTTGAAGAGAGACCCTTGTCCCGCGGAATGTATCAATGCTGTTTCTGCTCTGTTGGAAGGAAGCAGAGTTCATGATGCCGCCGACAAAGTGGAGGCTCTCGTCTCAAATTTGTCCAAAGCGGAGGTGGATGGTGCTTGGTTCGATTTCTCTAGCCAGATTCTTAAGATCTACGAAGCGAGAATCATGGTCGGATCCAATGAAGAGCCGAGCGACGACGTAAAAAGGGAAATTGAAAAGGCATTGTTCGGCTCCTCGCCGATCACTCAGCAGCAAGCGACGAAAATTTACTCGTCATTGACCGATGAGAAGGTGTCGGCGGTGTTGTCTGCGGTTCCTCGCGATTCCATCATGCTTAAGTACATAGACGATGGTCGAGAGATTCCTTTCAGCAACGCATCCCCTGGACAGCAGGCGTCGGCTCTGCTGGAGCTACTACTAAAGCAAGAGGCAGGCCCATTGATCATAGATCAGCCAGAAGATGACCTCGACAATAGGGTGGTAATGAAGATCGTCGAGCTTATCCGCAGATCAAAGAACAGGCGCCAGCTAATCTTCGCAACGCATAATCCGAACATCGTGGTCAACGGCGATGCGGACAAAGTCGTGTCGTTGAGCTCGGGTGGATCTACAGGCCCGACTGGAGGACGAGTTGCAATCGATTGTGATGGTGCTATTGAGACTTTGGCTATCCGCGAGAACATTACAAGGATCATGGAAGGTGGCAAAGAGGCATTTGATCTTAGAGGTCGAAAGTACGGCTTCGATCACGCGTAGGCATACGAACTCCAGTTGAAGTTGCAGATGGACCTCCACGAATCAAGGACTCACTGGTCGATTCTTTGATTTTCTAGTTAAGATTTCTAGTGCCAGCGAGCGTCGCAGCCGCCATCGCATCCGGCAATCCCTTACTGGAGTTCCTGCATGACCCGTCCCCTCGCGCCCGCCGGGCGCCTGTTCGCTGTCGCTGCCTTCATCGAAGGCTTCACCTGGGCCGGTCTGCTGATCGGCATGTTCCTCAAGTACGGGCCGGTGGCCAACGAGCTGGGCGTGAAGATCTTCGGGCCGCTGCATGGCGGTGCCTTCCTGTTCTACGTCGTCGCCACCGTGCTGTCGGCCCTGCGCCTGCGCTGGCCGTGGTGGGCCACGCTGCTTGCCCTGATCGCCGCCGTGCCGCCGCTGGTGACCGTGCCGCTGGAGATGTGGTTCCGCCGGATCGGCCTGCTCAGCGCACGCGCTTGATGTTCCGAAGCGGCGGGCCCAGGCCCGCCCTACGGCGCGGGCCGGGCGCGTCCTTCGCATAGACTGCGTCGCCCCCTCATTGTTCGTTCGCCCATGAGCCCGCCGTCACGCCTCACCGAATTGCGCCTGCTGCTGGGCATCGAGCGCAACACCACCCGCCATGGCGAGAAGTGGATCTCCGGCCTCGGCGCGCTGCTGGGCATCGTGGCGGTGTACTGGCTGGCCCGCTGGACCTTTCCGGAACACGCCGCCGGTGCCGTTGGTGGCGCGCTGATGGTTACTTCCATGGGCGCCTCCGCCGTGCTGCTGTTCGCGGTGCCGCAGGGCGCGCTCTCGCAGCCGTGGGCCGTGGTGGGCGGCCACCTGCTGTCTGCGGTCATCGGCGTCAGCTGCCAGAAGCTCTTCCCTGGTCACACGTGGACCGCCGCCCTTGCGGTCGGACTGGCAGTGCTGGGGATGTACTACCTGCGCTGCATCCATCCGCCCGGCGGCGCCACCGCGCTGGCCGCGGTGATCGGTGGCCCGGAGGTTCATGCACTCGGCTACCACTACGTGCTGATGCCGATCCTGATCAACGTCCTGGCGATCCTGGCGATGGCCATCGCCTTCAACGCGCTGTTCCCTTGGCGCCGCTATCCCGCGCACCTACACAAGCGCCGCCAGCCCATCCCCGCCACGCGCCCGGCCGCGCGCCAGTTCGAACTGACGCAGGAAGATTTCTCCGCCGCGATGGAGCAACTCAACTCCTACGTCGACATCACCACCGAAAACCTCACCGAGTTGCTGGAACTCGCCAAGCAGCACGCCGAGAAGAACATCACCCATCCGCAGGACATCATCGCCGGCCGCGCGTACAGCAACGGCAAGCTGGGCAAACTATGGAGCGTGAGGCGCGTGCTGACGCAGGAAGAGTTGCCCACAGATGTCGCTGCCGGTCGCCTGCATTACCAGGTCATTGCAGGCGAACAGGTCGGTCAGGCAGGTAGCTGCAGCGCGGACGAGTTCAGGCAATGGGCTCGCTTCGAAGTGGTGTCGCAGGGCAGTGGACGTTGGGTGAGGGCGGACTAGCCGCGCACGATCAAGCGCCTATCCGTCGAACGGTGTCCGGCACTCGCATGCCGTGGCGTTGTCGCCGGTGAGCGGTCGCAAGTGGGCCGTGCATCGTGTGCGAGGGCGGGGTGGCCGGACGCTCCCGCACATGCGTCTTCCCTGTGGCGGCGCGATGACCGGTCGCAGCGCGCACGTCGGAGCAGACCCATGCATCGCAACGTCTTTCTGGCTGTCGGCGTCCTCGCTGTCGCCGCCTGCGTGACCTCTTCCGCGAAGGATCTTGCCCAGACAGCGGGTCAGGGCGCCCGCGTCATCCTGGAGAACGACAAGGTCCGCGTGATCGAACTGACCGTCGCACCGGGCGGAAGCACCGGCATGCACACGCATGGCGACCACATCATCTACTTCCTCGCGCCGGGCGAGGCCCTGCAGAAGAATCCCGATGGCACCGAAGAGAAGCGCTCACTGCCGGCTGGCCACATTGAATGGGGCAACCCGGTGACCCACGACACCGTGAATCGCGGTAGCGTCGCGTCGCGAACGCTCATCATCGAACTGAAGTAGCGACGGTCAGCCCGTCGGCGCGCCACCCCGCAACAACGCCATCGCCTGCGTCCGCGACTGCACTCCCAGCTTCTCGTAGATGCGGGTGAGCGTGTTGCGGACGGTCTTGTCGCTGATGAACAGCGCCGCCGCGATCTGCGCGTTGGTCTGACCAGCCACCAGTCCCGCGACGATCTCGCGTTCGCGCGCCGTCAGCGCGGACAGATGATCCTCGCCGCGGGGCGTGCCGCCCAGGAACGCCAGCACTTCCTCGCCGAACCGTTGCCAGGCCGGCTCGTGCTGCAGCAGCACGTGGTTGCGCGACTCCAGTTCGACGAAGCGCGCGCCGGGAATGCCCGCGGCCAGCAGACGCCCTTCTTCCAGTGGCACCACGCTGTCCTGCCTCGCATGCAGCACCAGCGTCGGTACGTTGACCTGGTCGAGCAGGGCGGTGACGTTGAGATGCGCGCGCGCTTCCAGCAGCGCGGCGGCGGCCTCGGCGGTGGTCGTGGTGCGCACCAGTTCGTTGAACCAGTGCACCTGCGCGTCGGTCGCCTCGGGAATGAAGCGCGAGGTGAACACCTGCCGGAAGACCGGATTCTGGTCGGCCCAACCGACCCGCGCGATGTCGATGATGGCCCGGTACAACCGCGCGGCCTCGTCGTTGCCGCGTTCGTACGGACCGCGCGCGTAGGCGCCGTACAGCAGCAGCTTCGACACCCGCTTGGGATACTTCACTGCGTACGCGATGCAGGCCGCTGCGCCCTGCGAGATGCCCATCAGGGCGAACGGCTCGCGCAGGTCGGCCGCGTCGATGACGGCTTCCAGATCGCCGAGCCAGTGCTTCAGCGTCAGGTCGCGTGCCGGGCCGCCGCTCATGCCGCAGCCGCGCTCGTCGTAGCGGAGCAGCCGATAGTGCTGGGCGAAGAACGCGTACCAATGGCGCCAGATCGGGCTCTGCAGGTCGTACTCGAGATGGCTCAGCCAGTTGGCCGCCTTGACCACCACTGGCCCGCTGCCCATTGACGCCCAGGCCAGGCGTGCGTCGTCGCCGGTGGTCAGGTAGCGGATCGCCTGCTGCATGCGGACACCCGGAAAGGGACCGGCCGCAGTGTAGCCGGGACATTGCTCCCCCGGCGGACGTGACCTCGGCCGCACGTCGGGACATTGTTCCCCTGCCCCGGGCGAGGCAGAAGGAAGACGCTGGCGCCTCCTCTTCCTGCACGCGCGACGGTCCCCCGGCCATGTTGAAACGCACCCTGATCCTGCTCTACGGCGTGGCCTGCTACGCCGTGTTCTTCGCCACGTTCCTGTACGCCGTCGGCTTCATCGGCAACCTGTGGGTGCCGAAGGCGATGGACTCGCCACCGACCGCACCGCTGTTCACGGCCCTGCTGATCGACCTGGGGCTGCTGGCGCTGTTCGCCGTGCAGCACAGCGTGATGGCGCGTCCCGCCTTCAAGCGCGTGTGGACGCGGGTGATCCCTGAGTCCGCCGAGCGCAGCACCTACACGCTGCTGTCCAGCGTGGCGCTGATCCTGCTGTTCTGGCTGTGGAGCCCGCTGGGCGGCACGGTGTGGGACGTGCAGGACGCCACCGCGCGCGCCGTGCTGTATGCGGTTTACGCCTTCGGTTGGGTGCTGCTGCTGTACACCACGTTCCTGCTGAACCACTTCGAGCTGTTCGGCCTGCGCCAGGTCTGGTTGCAGTTCCGCGGTCGCGCTTATACACACCTGCCGTTCCGCACGCCGACCGTCTATCGCTGGGTGCGCCATCCGCTGTACGTCGCGTGGCTGCTGACGTTCTGGGCGACGCCGACGATGACCGTCACCCACCTGCTGTTCGCGGTGATGACGACGGCCTACATCCTGATCGCCATCCGCTGGGAAGAACGCGACCTGGTCGCCGCGCTGCCGGAGTACGAAGACTATCGCCGGCGCGTGCCGATGCTGGTGCCCGGAACGCGCCGCGCCACGGCGGAGGATCAGGGCGTCTTGCGCAGCCCGTGATCCGCGCTTTCGCAGACGACCAGGGCGCCGTCCTCGGTCACCGTGCCGGTCGCCTGCACGCGGTCGCCGGCCTTCAGCGACTGCACGTCATCCGGCGGCGGCGCCTTGCACAGGTTCCAGCGGGCCGGCAGGTGCACGTCGACCTGACCGTTCTCGCTGGCGATCTTGATGATGGCGCTGCCGTCATAGGTCCACGGCGTGGTGTCCACGCTGACGATCGTGCCGTCGACGGTCGCCTGCTGGCCGGCGGCCAACGTAGCGCCGGTGCTGGCGGGCGGCGTCGTGGTACAGGCGCCCAGCAGCGCCGTGGCGCACAGGGCGGCGAGCGGGAGTATGCGAAGGCGTGACGGCTTCATCAGGGCGTGTCCGTTGGGGTGGTCGGGGCGGCGTCGGCGGGGCACCTTGGCACACCGCCCCCGACGACACAGTGAACGCAGCACTCCGCCTTCTCCGTCGACTCACTGCCCGGCGCTTCCTGCGCCGGCGGCAGGTAGCCCTGCAGCCTCGCCAGTTGTTCCGGCGACTTCAGCCGCAGGATCGCCGCCCAGTCCTGGCGGTTCATGTTGCACGCGGCCTCGTTGTCGGGCGCGCACAGCGTGCCGTCGCCGATGCGCAGCGGCAGGCCGCCCCAGAACTCGCCGTTGCGGTTCAGCGGTAGCATCCGCATGGTGACGCTCTGCTGCACGTTGCCGCCGATGGCGTAGGCCGTGCTGTCGTTGTTCGGGTTCACCGCCACCACGATGTCGCAATGCATGTCGAGCGAGCTGCCACTGCGCAGCAACGGCACCAGGCCTTCGTGGCCGAACAGCCGGCCGGACTGGCGCACGTAGCAGATCAGGTCGCCGACCACCGGCTTGGCGTGCGCCACGTCGATAACGTCGAACGCGTTCGTCGACGGGTTCTGGTACGCCGCCTGCACGTAGGTGAAGTGGCGGCTGGAACCGCGGAAGCCCGGCACCCTCGCTTCGCGCATCACCCACGAGATGAAGGCGGCCGACCACGGCGTGTCTACCACGAAGCCGCGGCAGGCTTCGGCCTGCGGTCCGGTCGCCGAGGCGTACAGGCAGTCGGTCGCACCGCGGCGGTGGCCGATCGCGGCAAGCAGCCCGCTGTCGCGCCAGTAGCGCGCGACGCGCTGCCAGGCGCGGTCGTCGCCGATCGACAGCAGCGACGACTCGGCTTCCATCACCGGTGCGTTCGCCAGCCGGCCGTTGCGGTCGATGAAGGGGCGATACCACATCAGGTGCTCGCGGCAGGCAACCGCGGCGATGCGGGTGGCGACGTCCGTGGGCGTCTGTTGCGACAACTGCGGGCAGGCATCGGCCGCACGCACGGCGAAGGAAGACAGCAGCAACAGGGGCAGCAACAGCCATGCACGCATCAGATGATCCTTGGGGCTTTCCGTGTTTCTTACGCATCATGCCGCATGGGCAGGACAGCGCTTCATCACGCGGCCTGAAGGTCTGGCAGGGGTCCGGTCGTTGCGGGGTGTCATCCAGGCTGGCTAAGCTCGCGGCTCATCGTTCTGGAAACACCCATGGCCCGCATGTCCGTCGCCCGCATCGCCTTCGCCCTGTGGCTGCTGGTCCTGCCGCCCATCGCGTCCGCCGATGCGGATCGCTACGAGAATCCCACCCTGCAGTTCGTCCTGACCAAGCCGGCGACATGGCACTTCATGTCGCTGCAGCAGCATCGCGAGAACCTGAAACGCGTGGAGTTCGAATCGGATGCGTTCAAGCAGCAGGTGATCGCGCAGTCCACCGGGCCGCTGGTGATCATCACCCGGCATCCGGAGCCCTATGCGGGCCTCAATGCCAGCCTGAAGGTGTCGGTGAAGCCGTTCGGCGCGTTGCCGACGCGCGAGCCTGTAGCCCTGGTGGGCATGATCCTGCCGACGCTGAAGCAGCAATTGAGCGGCGTCCAGGTAATCCAGGAGCCCCGTGCCACGACCGTCGCCGGGTTGCCTGCCGCGCACGTCGTGCTGCACTACACCCTGGGTGCCACGGATGGCGACACGTTCGCCACGGCCTCCGAACTCTGGATCGTCCCCAACGGCGATTTCTTCTACATGATCGGTGCGGGCTACGCACGGGGCGATGCGGAAACGCGAGCGGAGATCGCCAAGGTGATAGACGGACTGGCGATCGCGCGCCAGGCGGCGCCCTGAGATGCGGCGCCTGATGCGGACATGGGTGGCGACCGCGCTGTGGGCGGTTTCGCTGGTCTCGATGGCGGCCGAACCCGACCGCCGCATCGCCATCACCATCGACGACCTGCCCTGGCAGCGGATGGACAAGACGCCCGCGGCGGAGCTGGCGCCGCGCCATGCGCAGTTGATGGCGCAGCTGAAGCAGGCGGGCGTGCCGGTGGTGGGCTTCGTCAACGAGGGCAAGCTGGAGATCGACGGCCAGGTGCAGCCGGCGCGGGTGGCGATGCTGCGTGACTGGCTGGACGCGGGCTACGAGCTGGGCAACCACACGCGTGGCCATCTCGATGTGCACGCGGTCGGCCTGCCGGCGTTCCAGCAGGACATCCTGGACGGTGAACGCGTGCTGCGGCCGTTGCTGGCGGAGCGCGGGCAGGCGCCGCGCTGGTTCCGCCATCCGTATCTCCGCGCCGGCCGCACGCCGGAGGATCGCGCCACGCTGTCGACCTTCCTCGGCGAGCATGGCTACCGCATCGCACCGGTCACGGTCGACAACGGCGAATGGGTCTGGGCGTTCGCCTATGCCAACGTGCTGGACGATCAGCCCGACACGCCCGCGCGCGCAGCCACGCTGGAGCGGCTGCGCCGTGGCTACATCCCGTACATGCTCAATAAAGTCGATTACTACGAGGCGCAATCACAGGCACTGCTGGGCTACGCGCTGCCGCAGGTCTGGCTGCTGCATGCGAACGAGCTCAATGCCGTGGCCTATGCCGACCTGGTGGCCGGCGTGCAGCGCCGCGGTTATCGCGTGGTGACGCTGGACGAGGCGCTGCGCGATCCCGCCTACGCCCGCGGCGAGGACGGCTACAACGGCCGCTACGGTCCCAGCTGGCTGCACCGCTGGGCGATGGCGGAAAAGAAGCCCCGCGAGTTCTATGCCGGCGAACCGACCGTGCCCGGCTGGGTGCTGGCGCTCGCCGGTGTCGAATCGGAGTAGCTGGCCCGCGTTGCCGGCTTTCCGCGTTGGTCCCGATGGATCAGGGCGGACCGCAACGCATGCCAGGCAAGGCACACCCCCACCGTGCTGGAGCCGGAACATGCAGAAGAAGGTGGACCTGTCGACCTGCCAGGGGCATCTGGTGGAAGTGGTGCTGGAGCGCGTCGACGAACGCGCGCCGTGGTCGTTGGCCGTGCGCGTGCGTGAGTCCGCCGGCAGTGACTGGAGCGATAACCTCTGGGTCGACGACCAGCGCGCCTACTTCACCTGCTACGACGCGCTGGCGGCATGCAAGGCGCAGGCGCATCGCGTGATCGACGACAGGCTGCGAATCGGCACCGGCTAGTCGTCGCGCCGCAGCGTCGCCAGTTTCAGGAAGGCCTCGTGCTGGTAGCGGCTCATGCGCAGCTGCTGGCCGGTGTCCATCGTCACCACGTGGTAGCCGTTGAACCACGGATGGATGTCCTTGACCCGGCGGATGTTGATGATCGCCGAGCGATGCACGCGGGCGAAGCGGCGCGGATCCAGCCGCGCGGCGAGCGCCGACATGGTGTCGCGCAGCTCATGCACGCGATCGGCCAGGTGCAGGCGCACCGTGTTGCCACTGGCCTTGATCCAGACGATGTCGTCCACGTCGACCAGCACCACGCGTTCGTCCTCGCGCACCGGCAGGCGTTCCAGGTAGGCATCGCGCTGCTGCAGTGAGGCGAGCGCCTGCATGATCCGTGTCGTCGTATCCGCATCGGCGCCGCGCACGGTGGCGAGTCGCTGCTTCGCGCGACGCAGCGTTTCCGCAAAGCGCTCGCGGCTGAACGGCTTCACCAGGTAGTCCACCGCGTTGGCTTCGAACGCACGCACCGCGAACTGCTCGTAGGCGGTGACGAAGATGGTTGCCGGCATCCGCGCAGCCCCGATCGTCGCCACCACGTCCAGACCGGTGATGGCCGGCATCTGGATATCCAGGAACACCAGGTCCGGCGACAGGTCGCGGATCGCCGCCACGGCGGAAACGCCGTCGCCGCATTCACCGGCGTCCTCGATGTCGGGGTCCTCGCGCAGCAACCGCAGCACCGCATGGCGCGCGATCGGTTCGTCGTCGACCACCAGCGCGGTGAGGCTCATGCGGGCACGTGCTCCGGCAGCACATCGTCATCGAGTTCGTGGAACGGCAACCGCAACCGGCAGGCGACGCCGCGCGGGACGATCAGGTCCAGTCGCAGGCTGGCATCGTCGCCGTAGAGTTCGCGCATGCGCAGCCGCGTGTTGGACAGGCCGATGCCATGGCCGCCGGCATGGCCGCCTTCGTCGAGCGTGCTGTTGTAGTTGCGCACGTCGATGCACAGCACGCCGCCTTCACGACGGCAGTCGATCTCGACGCAGTCGTCGCCGACATGCTGGCCGATGCCATAGCGGATGGCGTTCTCCACGATCGGCTGCAGGACCAGGCTGGGCACGGCGGCGTCCATCACATCCGGCGCAACGTGGATGCGCGTGGTCAGGCGGTCCTTGAAGCGGTGCCGCTGGATGCCGAGATAGAGTTCGAGCAGTTCCAGTTCGCGCCGCAGCGGAATCTCCTGGCCGTCGTAGTCCTCAAGGAACGCACGCAGCAGCTCGCTCAGGCGCAGAAGCATGTCCTCGGCGGACAACTTGTCTTCGTCCAGCAGGGTGACGATGGCGTGCAGCGTGTTGAACAGGAAATGGGGCTGCAACTGGCTCTTCAGCACCTGCAGGCGCGACTGCGCCAGTTCGGTCGCCAGCCGCGTCGCCTCGAGTTCGCGGCGCGCCTTCTCCGCCTGGAAATGCAGCAGCTGCTGTACGGCCAGCAGCGCCCAGTAGGCGAGCAGGCCAGTGGCGAAGTGCTTGCTGATGAACTGGCCGAGCTGGCTGCCGAAGCCGCTGGGCTCGAACAGCGACGACACCAGCGCGCCGATCGCCATTGCCAGCAGCGTCACGCCGAGGCTGTAGCCGACGTGCCGCAGCAGCGGGCGCACCTGCAGCGGGAACGGAATGGGGTGCTGTTCGCCCAGCCGGAAGACTAGCGGCGCCAGCGCGGCCCAGGTAAGCCATTGCACCGCGGACCAGCGCAGATAGGTCGTGGGGGGCCACAGGTGCGCATTGACGGCGTCGTTGACGCAGCCCTGCAGGGCGAACACCAGCACCACGAACGACCACAGGGCCAGGTAGCGGGACAGGCGGACTTCGAGCGTGCCCAGGCGGATCTTCATGCGGAACTCCCAATCGGCGAACGCATCGTAGGTCGGTATACGGGCCGCGGAAAGGCGCGGAGGTCACGGACTACGATTCGTCACGACGGCACGACGATTCGTCACGAATCCGTTGCCGCCCTGTCCTGGCGGGCGCGAGATGCGGTCGCCCCGCACGCAATCCCGCGTTGCCGGTGGCGCCCTTCCCACCGGAGATCACGCCATGCACCGCCTGTCCGTCATCGTCCTGCTCGCCGCCGCCATCGCCTCCACTGCCCACGCCGGCGAGCGCACCCGCTACCTCGACCTGATCAACCGCGCCCACGACCGGGTCGTCTCGGTCGCCACGGCGCCGGCTGGTGGCACCGCCTGGAACGAACTGCTGCAGGGCGAGGCCGTCCCCGGCGGTGGTGGCGGGATCACCGTGCAGGTCGCCAGCGACACCTGCGTGCACGACATCCGGGTGGAATTCGCCAACGGTCGCCGCGCGCTGTATCCGGCGGTCGATGTCTGCCGCCATCGCGGGCTACGCATCCAACCGCTTTCATCGCGAGAGACGAAGGCGATGCTGGCGGTACAAGGCACTGATGCTTTCGTGGGATCGACAGTCGGGGAATGACGTGTCGCAAGTGCCCGTTACGGGGGGATGGAGCGCGGACGACTATTTCGCCGGGGACGGCGATATCGCGTCGCCGCCCCCGTGTGCTGCCCTCAGAAGCTGTAGTCGAGGCGCACCGCGAAGCTGCGCTCGTCGCCATAGCGCTCGTAGAGTGCCTGTCGCGTGGAAGTACGCGACCGCGCGGAGCGATAGGTGATGTATTCCTCGTTGAACAGATTGTCCACGTGCAGGCTGAGCACTGCGTTCTCGTTCAGATGGATGCGGCCGGATACGTTGACCGTGGTGTAGGACGGAGATACGTCCTGCGGTCGCGTGTTGAAGTGCGACTTGTATTCTCCGTAGGTTGCCACGTCCACCCGTCCGAATGCCTGCCGGCCGAACAGGTTGAAGCCCTGATCCAGAGCCAGGTAGGCGTTGTACTTGGGCACCATGGTCATGTCGTCGCCTGCTTCGGCCTGCAGGGCTTCGTTGTCGGCGGTAAGTTCGGAGTCGGTGTAACCGTAGTTGAAGGTCAGCGTGGTGGCATTTCCGAGCGCAAGGGAGCTTTCGAACTCCAGGCCCTGTGACTTGGCCGACTCGCCCGGCGTATTGGTCGTGTAGCTGAATCCGCAGCTCGGCATGTAGACCGACGCCCAGGTCTCGCTCCAGTCGATGCGGTAGACCGCGGAGGAGATCCTCAGCCTGCGGTCGAACATGGCAGCCTTGAATCCGAGTTCCTTGTTCTCGATCTGGTCGCTGTTATAGCGCGGCTTGTAGCCGCCGACGAAGTCGTCAGCCAGGCAACTGGTGGGGAGGGGAGCGTTGTTGCCGCCTGCGCGATAGCCCTCCGAATACAGCGCATACAGATTCATGTTGTCGTTGGGCATGTAAGAGACGCTGAACTTCTTCCGGTTCCCCGACTCTTCACCGCCATATGCCTCATTGAAGAAGGGGCTGCCATCCACGTCGGTGCCGAACCAGATGCCGCTGCGCTGGAACGCAGTCGAGTCCTCCAGGTCGAAGAAACGGATGCCGCCGGTCAGCTCGAACTTGCCGATGCCGGTTTCAAACAGGTAGCTAAGCTCACCGAATGCCGCACGCTCGCGCGAATAGTCGTGGAAGGTGGTCAGGTTGTAGTTCGCGGCGGGATTGCCGTACAGCGCCTGTCCGAGCTCGGCGACGTTGTTGATCCCAAGATCGGTGAAGCCGTAGCCGAAGTAGTCGTTCCATGCCGAGAACACGGCGACGCTCTGCGGATCGGTCTGGTGGTACTGCCATTGCGTGCTCGGGTTGTAACCCGACCAGGCGCGGTCCTGGAACAGGCCCACCGTCCAGTCAAATCCGCCCACGCGCTCCAGATTCTGAAAGCGGAGCTCGTGGGTCGTGCGATAGGAGGTGTCGCGATTGATGATCCACGTCAGTCCCATATCCTCAAGGTCGAGCCGTGACCAGTTGTCCAGCGAGTTGCTGAATTCCTTGCGGTAAGAACCCACGTAGTGCATCGACATGATGCCGAACAGGTCGTCATGGTCGGCACTGATCGAATAGAGGCTGGTCGTGTCGCGGCTCCAGCCATCGAGCAGTTCGTAGATCGTGTACTTTCTGTCGGACCTCACCCGCGGCGAAGTGGCGCGGCATGCGGGCCGCTCGGCGCCCTCCGGACAGTCGACGGTCGTGAAATCGACGTCGTAGCCCCACGGTGAAGCGGGATTGGCGGTCAGCTCGGGTACCCAGTAGTAGCCGGCGATCGAGCGGTCCGCGTTGACGGTGCCGCGGGTGTCGGTGGCGGTCCAGATGTGGCCGAAGTTGATGTTCAGGTCTTCCATCGGTTGCCAACGCAGTTGCGTGCGCAGGAATTCACCCTCCGCCTTGTAGGCGTTTCCGGTGTAGGCATTCACGATCTTGCCCGGCGAGTTGCTGACGCTGGCGGCGATGCGCAACGCGAGCGTGTCGTCCACCAGCGGGACATTCATGCCGGCCTGCGCTCGCGTACGGGTACCCGATCCGTTCTTCTCTTCCTCACCGACCAAGGTGGTAAAGAGCTCGAAATCGTTGAACTGCGGGCGGCGCGTACGCATCTGTACCGTGCCGCCGATGGCGTTGGACCCCCACAGTGTCCCTTGCGGTCCGCGGAGCACTTCCACCTGCTCGATGTCGAAGACATTGCCGAAATCGAAAGGTATTCCATCGACAAACTGGCTGGTGGTACCTGGTACCGCGGTGTTGCCACCGACCAGGCCGCGCAGGATCAACTGGCCTGTCGGGCTTGAGCCGCCTGCGATGGTGCGGTAGATGTCCTGCACGTTGGCGATGTTGCGGTCTCCAAGCTCGAGCGCGGACACCACCGTGATATTCATCGGCACCTCGAGGATGCTCTCCTCGCGCTTTCGCGCCGTGACGATCACCTTGTCCAAGGTAGTGGAATCGGCGCTTTCCTCACGCTGTGGCTGCGGAGTGGCCGAAAGCTCCTGTTCCTGCGCGATCGCGGTGCCGCTGGCGAGCAGCGCCGATGCCAGGGCGAGCGCCAGCGTGTGGCGTCGTGCATTGCATGTGGTGCGGATGAGCATGCCTGGACCCCTTAAAGTGAAAAGGAAGCGAGATGCACAGTGCCGTTGTATGCAGAGGACCCTCCCCAGGGGCACTGCCGGCCGAGCATAAGCCCATCCATCGTCCAGCGTCCAACGGGACCCTGTGCAGCGGGTGCCTGTCGAGCGCCGTTGCGCGTGTGGCCGCCGGATACCCCCAACTGGTGCATGCCCGGGTGACGATGCGCGGGGCAGGTGCGGCTCATGGCTGCGGCGCGACGAGCGATGGTGGCCATCCAGTGGACGGCAATACGCGGACAAGGCACGGCTGCTAGCACGCCGCCAGGCCCAAAGCTTTACCCGCGAGCCGGGCGTACTCAGCAACATGCTGTACTGTCGACTCAGCACGGATCGCGTGCAGCGGGATTCGAAAGGAACTGCGCCATGACACCACCCGCCAAGTCGAACGAGGTCGAGGACTTCCTCACCACACTCGCGCATCCGCAGGACGTCGCATTGCGTCGCCTGCGTGCGGTGATCCTGGCCGCCGATCCGCGTATCGGCGAGGGCATCAAGTGGAACGCGCCGAGCTTCCATGTGGAGGGTCGCCACTTCGCGACGATGCAGTTGCGGCGCGCGGACCGCCTGTTGCTGGTGCTGCATCTGGGCGCGGGCAAGAAGGCGGTTCCGGACGGCGCGATTGCCGATCCGGACGGGCTGCTGACGTGGCTGGGTGCCGATCGGGCAACCTGGACGTTCGCCGGTGTGCAGGACGTGGATGCGCACGCCGCCGCACTGCAGTCGCTACTGCGGCAGTGGATGGTCCACGCCTGACGTCGACGGCGGCGTCAGATGCCGCTGCTGGCGAAGATCGGCTGGCGCTCGATGCGACCGACGTCCGCCACCGCCTTGCGCACGTCGTCGCGCGCGAGCAGCGCGCGCCACCGTGCCTGCACGGGTTCGAAGGCGGGCAGCGGCGCGGGCTCGCGGTACTCCTGCACCGCCGCCAGCAGGTCGCCGCGGGTTGCGGGCGCCGCCAGCGCGGCGATCAGTCCGGCTGCGGCATCGTCCATCCGGTTGGCTTCGACCAGCGCCCAGATCCATATCTCCAGCGAATCCTCGCGATGTTCGCCCAGATAGGCGAGCGCGCGTTTCGCGGCGGCGGCATCCTGCCGCTGGACCGCGGCGCAGTGTTCGATGGACGCTTGCACCATGCGGCCATAGCCACTCATCTGGCCGACGTTGTCGATCGCGGCGAGGGCTTCGTCGGGACGACCGCGTTGGCAGAGGAACTGGCCGAGGTTGAGCGCCTGGCTGACGTTCAAGTCGCCGGACTCGGACATCAACGTGCCGCGGAACAGGTCGGCCTGCGCGTCGTACAGCCTGCCCAGGCGCCGTTGCGCGATGGCACGGGCGTTGATGATCCACACCTCGTAGTCGGGATCGTCGAAGGCCGGTGTTTCCGTTGGCGCAGCAGAGACGGCGCCCAGTGTCGTGGTCGCCAGCGTGACGACGTCGGCGTGTTGGCCGACGGCCAGCAGCGCCGAGCCCAACTCCATGCGGACTTCCAGGTTGCGGGGACGCTCCGCTGCGAGCGCACGCAGGTGCTCCATGCGACGCTTCGCGGCCGCGGCGATGTCGAAGGCCGCTTCGTTGCGATCCAGCAGTGCATCGAAACGCCGGTCCACGCGGAACTTCACCAGTGCTTCCGGCGACGTGGTAAGTGCCACCGCGCGACGTACACCCTCGGCATCACCGCGTGCCTGGTAGAGCAGGGCGAGCTGGTACCACAGGTCGCCAGCCCCCAGCCCGTTGGCGTCCCAGTTCGCCTGCAGCAGCGCCTCCAGCACCTGCAGCCGGATGGGGGTGCCCTCCGGCGCCTGCCGGGCGGTCTGCATCACGAAGCCGGTGTCCAGATGGGCGAGGACGTGCGGCCAGCGGACGGCCAGGTCGCGCAACCGGGTGGCAGCGGCGCCGTGCGCGCCATCGCGCGCATCCAGTTGTGCGAGCAGGTAGACGTTGTCGGGGTCATCGGAGCCCGCATCGATCGCGCGCGTGGCCCAGCGGCGTGCGCGGTCGTGGTCGCCCAGACGTACTGCCATCCACGCCGCGCGTGACCAGGTCGCGCGCTGCTCGTCCTCGCTCAGCGTTGCGAATTCCCGATGCGCCATGACCTGGGCGAGCGCGCGGTCCGCGGCGGCCACATCGTCCTGGTCGCCCAACGCCATCGCATCGCGCCATTGACGCGCGTAAGCGGGTGATACGCCTTGCTTGCGCTTCTCGCGCAACGCCGGGCCGGTCTTGCCAAGCGACGCGGCAGCGGGCGGCTGCTGATGGTGCGCATCATGCGAATCGACGGGTGTCGCCGACTGCGCCGCTACTCCCTGCGTCGTCGCCAGCAGGCAGATGGCCCACATCCATGCTTTCATCGTGTCCTCGCGTTTCTCCCTGTTGCATTAGACCCCAAGCGACGCAGCGGAAGAAGCCGCGCGATCGCGCGGAAGCGTGACCGGCAGCGCGTCCACCACGACCATCGGCCGGTGCGTGCCGGCGAACGGTCACCGACAATGGCGACACCGTCGAGGCTGCAAGGAGTGTCCATGAAGTCCATCGCCGCCACCTTCGTGCTCGTCGCCGCCGCGCTGTCGCCGTTGCAGGCCGAAGCGCAGGACGCCTGCCCGGACCGCTCGAGCTACGCGCCGGCGCGGGAGATCGTTGCCGACCTGGGCCGCATCGTCGCGCCGGAGGGCGTGCAGGAGGAGTACGCCGTCGAGATCGGCGGCATCCGCCAATGGGTGAACGTCCGCGGCCAGGACCGCGACAACCCGATGGTGCTGTTCGTGCACGGCGGGCCAGCGTCGCCGATCATCCCCACGCTGTGGCAGTTCCAGCGCCCGCTGGAGGAATACTTCACCGTCGTGAACTACGACCAGCGTGGCGCGGGCAAGACGCTGACGCTGAACCCGCAGGACGCGGTCGCCGACACGCTGCAGGTGCAGCGCTACGTCGACGACGCCATCGCCCTGGCCGAGCACCTGCGCAGCCGCTACCACAAGCGCAAGCTGGTGCTGATGGCGCACAGCTGGGGTACGGTGGTGGCGATGCATGCGGCCCTGCAGCGGCCGGACCTGTTCCATGCCTACGTCGGCATCGGCCAGGTGATCAACGTGCGCACCAACGAGCAGGTCAGCTTCGACTACGGCCTGCGCACCGCGCGCGAGAAAGGCAACGCCGAAGCGGTGCGCGAGATGGAATCGATCGCGCCGTATCCCGGCGACCAGCCGATCACCCGCGAGCGCATCATCATCGCGCGCAAGTGGCCGCAGTTCTACGGCGGACTCACCGCTTACCGGGAAGACTCGAAGTACTTCTACCAGGGCCCACGGCTGTCACCCGACTATGACGACACCGCGCGCTGCGCGATCAACGCGGGCAGCGTGTTCTCGCTCGGTCGGCTGCTGGACGAATTCCTGCGCGTCGACTTCACCGGCGTGGAGCGCTTCCCCATTCCGGTGGTGATGTTCATGGGACGGCACGACTACACCACGCCGTCCGAACCCACCGCGGCCTGGCTGGCGCGCGTGCAGGCCCCGTACAAGCAGGGCGTCTGGTTCGAGCATTCGGCCCACATGATGCCGTGGGAGGAGCCGGGCAAGACGCTGGTCAGCCTGCTCGAATACGTGCGGCCGCACGCGATCGACACCCCGAAGGACTAGGCCGCCTCAGCGCACCACCGCGAGACGGCGCGGCGGCGGTTCCTCGCGCTGGAACAGCACGCGCTCGGGGCGGTGCAGCGCGTAGCCCTGGCCGTAGTCCACGCCGAGCGAGCGCAGTGCGTCGCAGATCTTCGGGCTGGCGACCCACTCGGCCACGACCTTCAGGCCGCGCTGGTGGCCGATCTGCGCGATGGCGCTGACGATGGTGCGGCTCATCGGGTCGGTTTCGAGATCGCGGATGAAGCTGCCGTCGATCTTGATCAGGTCCGCCGGCAGGTTCTTCAGGTAACCGAAGGACGACATGCCGGCGCCGAAGTCGTCCAGCGCGATGCGGCAGCCGACGCGGCGCAGGCGTTCGATCACGCCGACCACCTTCAGCAGGTTGCGCACCGCGACGGTCTCGGTGATCTCGAAGCACAGCGCATGCGGCGGCACCGCGTACTCGGTGATGCGGGCGAGGATGAAGTCGGCGAGACCTTCGTCCTCGATGCTGGCGCCGGACAGGTTGATCGCGCACGTGCCCAGGCGCATGCCCGAATGGTGCAGTTCGCCGAAATGGGCCAGCGCGTTGCGGATCACCCAGCGGTCGATCGCCGGCATCAGGCCATAGCGCTCGGCGGCGGGCAGGAACGCGCCCGGCAGCACGATGCCGCCGTCCTCGTCGCGCAACCGCAGCAGCAGTTCGATGCTGGTGGCGGTGTCGCGCCCGTCGAGCGGCACGATCTCCTGGTAGTCCAGCAGCAGGCGGTCCTGGTCCATCGCCCAGCGCAGGCGGTTGGCCCATTCCATCTCGCCATGCCGGCGCGTGGTCTCGTTGTCCTCGCGGTACATGTGCACGCGGTTGCGGCCGTTCTCCTTGGCCAGGTAGCAGGCGGTGTCCGCCCACGCCAGCAGGTCCTTCAGCGTGGGCTCCTGCTGGTCGACCACCACCACGCCGATGCTGGCGCTGACGGTGTAGGTGCGGTCCTGCCACACGAACATCAGCGCCTCGATGCGTTCGCGCAGGCGTTCGGCCAGCGCGCGTGCGCCTTCGGCATCCACGTGGAAGGCCATCAGGCCGAATTCGTCGCCACCCAGGCGCGCGAGCACGTCGCCACCGCGCAGCTGCTGGCGCATCGCCAGCGCCAGCTGGGCGAGCAACTGGTCGCCCGCCATGTGGCCGGACACGTCGTTGATCAGCTTGAACTGGTCCAGGTCGATGTACAGCAGCGCGCAGGGATCGCAGACGGCGCGGCCCTTGCGTTCGCTGAGCGCCTCTTCCACACGGCGTTCGAACTCGCGCCGATTGCACAGTTCGGTCAGTGCGTCGTGGGTGGCCTGGTAGCTGAGGCGTTCGGTCAGTTCGCGCTGCTCGGAAATGTCCGTGGCCACCATCAGCAGGTGCGCGCTGCCGTCCATGTCGACCTGCGCGATCGACGCGCTGGCCCAGAAGGCACCGCCGTCCGGGCTGAGCAGCACGGCTTCCAGGTTGCCCCAGTCGTTGCCGATCGCGACGGCGTCGCGCGCACGCGCCTGCAGCTGCGGATCGGAGAACAGCGTGGACAGCGGCAGTCCGGTGGTGTCGCCCAGGCGCAGGCGTGCTGCCTGGTTGACGTAGACGATGCGGCCGTCGCGGGCGTCGGCCAGCAGCACCAGCGCGGGCAGCAGTTCGTTGAGGGCGCGGAAGCGCAGTTCGCTCTCACGGTAGCGCTGGCTCATCTGCTGGCCCAGCGTCACCGCGCGATGGCGCGTGGTGGTCAGCGACCAGGTGAGGGCCGCCAGCAGTAGGCTGATCACGCCGCCGCCGGCCACGATGGCCTGCAGGCGCCCGCTGTCCAGCGGCTGCGGTCGTGCCTGCATCTCGAGGCGCCACTGCCGGCCGCCGAAGTCCAGCCGGCGCACCTGCGCGGGCAGGCCCGTCGCGACGGCGGTGCCGGAGTCGTAGAACGGATGCGCATCCGCGGTGGCGTCGTACAGGCGCACGCGGAAGCCGTCGAGCACCGCACCGGCCATCGCGGTTTCGACCAGCGGCTGCAGGCGGATGCCGATGGCCAGCGCGCCGATCTCGCGGGCGCGCCGCTGGTTGGGTGTGCCCGGCGTGGGACCGTCGGAGTACACCGGCAGACGCATCGTCACGCCCAGCGGGTTCTGGCCGGCGGGTGTGCTCTGGCGCAGCGCGAACGGGGCGGAGATCACGACCGTGTCGGTGTCGCGTGCACGCAGCAGCGCGGCCAGGTTGGCCTTCTGCGTGACCATGTCGAAGCCGATCAGCGACGCGTTCGCCTGGTAAGGCGCGACGAACTGGTAACGGTACGAGACGTGGTCGGCCAGGGGCTGGTCGGCCGGCGATCGGCGTGCGAACGCCACCGCGGTGTACGACCCCGGCGCGAGCGGGCTGCGCAGGCTGGCGTGGTACTGGCTGAAGCGCGCCTGGTCCATCTGGTCGTTGGACAGGAACACGGTCTGCATGGCGCGCAGCATCGATGCCGCCTGCTCCAGCGGCATGCGCAACTGGGACGCGCCGGCATCGGCCAGCGCGCGGCGCGCGTCTTCCGCGCGCTGCTGCAGGTCATGCCATTCGCGGTAGGCCACGATCGAGGTGCATGCCAGGCCCGCCAGCAGGACAGCCGCCGCCCACGCCAGCGGCGGCAGGCCCGCGCGACGGGGGAGCGGAGCCGACGGCGCCGGAGCGTCGCCGGGAGGGGCGGGGGTGGAATCCACCTTCGGGCCTTGATCCTGCGTAAGGGGGAGGGCGAGCCGCCCGGAGCCGATCCTGGGGGGATGCAGGCTTCGTGCCAGTTCGACCGCATGCCGGAACACCGGATCCGCGGCCTCTCCGCCGACCCGGGACATCCCGGACGACGGTCGGAGGGACCGTATGGGTCACTATCGGCCCCAGGGTGACGTTCTTGATGTGGCGGCGTCGGCGGCAGCGTCCGTGAACCGGGTCAGGCCAACGGCTGGATGGGGGAAGGCGTCCTGGCGCGGCGGCTGGCGGCAGGTCGGGCGCGCGGACGGTCGGGTTCGAGGGCTTCCAGTGCCTGCGACAGCAGGGCCAGGTCCTGCAGGGCGCCCAGCTGGTCCACCAGCTTGGCGACATGCCGCAGGCTCAAGGTGTCGCGCGAATCGCCGTGCGGTCGCACGTGCAGTTTGCGCAGCGCGCTCAGCTGCATGCGCAGCCGGCGCGAACGACGGCGCCAGTCGTGCAGGTCATCGACATTGCCCGAGGTGAGTGCCGTTGCCTCCGCGCGCGCCTGCCGCCGTATCGAGCGTTCCAGCGCGTGGCGCAGATCGTCGGCGTGCAGACGGTGCCAGCGCAGCTGTTGCAGGCGTTCGGCCTGCCGGTGGGCCTGTGCCTGCCGGCGCATGAAACCGGGATCGTCGTGCAGCGTGTCGGCGAGCCGTTGCTGCTGGCGCTCGACCAGCAGTGCCAGCAGCGCGTCCCAGTTGGCGCGGTCTCCGGGGTCCGTGGTGGCGTACACCATCTGCCGGGCCGTGTCCTGCACCACCTGGCCGTCGCGCAGTGCAGACAGGTCGCCGGCCAGCAGGCGCAGGTCGAGATCGATCGCATCGACCGCATCCCGGCCCAGCGCACGCCGTCCCAACTGCAGCAGCGAGCGCAGGCGGCGGACGCTCTTGCGCGCCTCGTGCACGCCCGCCGGATCGGCGGGCGCGATCGCCAAGGCCGATGCGAGCACCTGCACGTCCGCGGCAGCGAGCGCAGCGGCGCGTTCGCCGGTACGGGAGGAGTCGGCGCGAGGGCACATGGGCGACCACCATGGCAGGGGACCGACAGTCTAAATCCGGGCGGCGCGGCGTCCCGCATGCGCCCCAGGCTGAATGCCTGCCGCTCGTCGGTCCGCGGGGACTTGGCGTCGCGTCCGCCAAAAGGTATAAATCGTTTATACGATTTCTGGATGTGCCATGGCCAAGTCCCGCAAGACGCGCGAGGCCGGCGATATCGACGTGGCCACGGAGGCTGCGCCGGCGAAGCTGGTCCGCGACAGTTTCACCATGCCGGCCGACGATTTCGCCCTGGTCGGTGTGCTGAAAAGCCGGGCCCTGCAGGTGCAGCGTCCGGCGAAGAAGAGCGAGTTGCTGCGGGCGGGCCTGCAGGCGCTGTCCGCGTTGTCGCCGCAGGCTTTGGCCAAGGCGCTGGATGCGCTGGCGCCGGTGAAGGCCGGACGGCCGAAGAAGAAATAGCAAGCGCCGCAGTCAGCGGCGAACCCGTGTAGTCGCGTGCATGCGCCCCGGCGCGTGCGGTTTCCCTGTCCCGGATGTGTTGTCGATGAACGTCGCCGCTTTCCTCCGCCGCCATCGCGTGGCGGTCCTGCTGTCCCTGCTGTTGTTGGCGCCTATGCTGGTGGCGTCATCGCACGTGCCTGCGCGCAGCGAGGCCGGTGTCGGCATGCATGCCGGCTATCGCGTGCAGGACCTGGACTGGGTGGACACGACGCGTGGGCGTGCGGTGCCGGTGAAGCTGTTCTGGCCGGACGCGGCGCGCACCGGCAAGGTGCCGCTGGTGGTGTTCTCGCACGGCATCGGCAGCGCGCGCGACGGCTACACCTACCTGGGCCACTACTGGGCGAAGCACGGCATCGCGAGCATCCATGTGCAGCACGTCGGCAGCGACCGCGCGCTGTGGCAGGGCAATCCATTCGGTCTCGTGTCCCGCTTCCAGCAGGCCGCCAGCGATATCGAGGCCGTCGCGCGCGTGCGCGACCAGCGGTTCGCCCTCGATCAGGTGCTGGCCGGCGAATGGGGCGCGAACGTCGATCGCGCACGCATCGTCGCCGCCGGCCATTCCTACGGTGCCAACACCACGCTGATGGCCGCAGGCGCGCGGGTGGTGCGCGACGGGAAGACGATCGACCTGCACGATCCGCGCTTCAGCGCCGCCATCGTCATCTCCGCGCCGCCGTTCTATGGCGACGACGACTTCCGTCCGATCCTGGCCGGCATCAGCATTCCCACGCTGCACGTCACCACCGACGACGACATCATCCGCATCCCCGGCTTCGGTTCCGGCGTGGAAGACCGCCTGAAGGTGTTCGATGCCATCGGCGGTGCGCACAAGGTGCTGGCGGTGTACCGCCATGGCACGCATAACGTGTTCACCGACCATCGCTACTTCGATTCGCGCGAGGTCAGCGAACAGGTCAAGCAGGCAACGGAATCGCTGTCGCTGGCCTTCATCGACACCACGTTCGGTGGGCCGGCGGGCGAGCTGGCGCAGTGGCAGTCGGGCCACCGCGCCTTGCTGACACGCTACGACGCGCGCTGATCAGGTGGTGGACCAGACCGCCAGTTCGTAGCCGTCGGGATCGGCGAACTGGAAGCGGCGACCGCCGGGGAACGCGAAGATCGGCTGGGTGATGCGTGCACCCGCCTTCTCTACCTGCGCCAGGCTGTCTTCCAGCGCGGTGGAATACAGCACCACCAGCGCGCCACCGGGCGTGGGCGTGCCATGCGCGAAGCCGCCGGTCAGGCGGCCGTCGCGGAACTCGCAGTAGTCCGGACCGTAGTCCTGGAACGTCCAGCCGAACGCGTCGCCGTAGAACGTCTTCGATGCGGCGATGGAAGCGACGGTGAATTCGAGATAGTCGATGCGGTGATGGTGTTCGGTGGCGCTCATGGCAGGTATCCGTGGAAGAGGCCGCCAGTCTGCGGCAGTGCGCGCGCTGCTGTCTTGGCGAAATCCGACAGTCAGCCTGCGACCTGGAGGACCAGTTGTGTCGGGGTCAGTCCGGTCAGGCGTCGCGCCTCTCCTGCCAGCTGCGCGGCGTCGTAGTAGCCCGCGTCCAGTGCGGCGTTCAGCAGGGTGGGCGTGCTCCGCTGCGCGTGCAGGAAGCGCTGCAGGCGCAGGATGCGCGCCAGCGTTTTCGGTCCGTAGCCGAACGCGTCGTCACAGCGTCGCAGCAGCGTGCGTTCGGTCAATCCGAGTTCGCCGGCGAGTTGCGCGATCGATAACGGGCGCGCATCCGACAGGTGTGCGTGCACGGCCTGCATGGCGTCGTCGTGCGTCGGTGCTTCGGCAAAGATCCGCCCGGCCAGCCACGCCATCGCCTGGGGTCCGTGCTCGCCCATCCGGTCGGCAAGCCCGGTGAGCCGCGGAATGCCGAGATCACGCAGCTCGATGCGGTGATTGGCCAGCACATGCAGCGGCGTACCCAGCCAGCACGCGGCCACCGTGGGCGCGAAGCGCAGCCCCTGCAATCGACTGTCTGGCGCGAGCCGCGCGTACTGGGCCCGTGTATCGGGTCCGGCGACGCTAAGCCGGATACCGTCCCAGAGCAGATCGACGCAGGCGTCCGGCAACACGAGGGCAGGCGTTGTCTGCGCGCCCTGCACGTAGTCCCAGCGGCACAGCAACGACTGGCCGAGGGCAAAATCGTGTTGTCGGTAACGGCCGCTCATCGGCGTATCGCGTCAGCGCTCGGAATGCCCGCTCTCATCGTACTCGCGGCGTTCGAACAGGTGCGGCTGGATCAGTTCGATGAAGGCGCGCGCCTGCGGCGACAGGAACTTGCCCTTGCGCACCACCACGCCATAACTGCGCGAGGGAAACCACTGCGCCAGCGAGCGCGCGACCAGCCGGTCGCGATCGCTGTCGCTCAGGCAGATCGAGGCGATGATCGAAATGCCCATGCCCATGCTGACGTACTGCTTGATGACCTCCCAGCCGCCGACCTCCAGCGCGACGGTGTAGGGCACGCGCGCCTGCTGGAACACCAGGTCGACCAGGCGGTAGGTAATCAGCCGCTTCGGCGGCAGGATCAGGCCGTAGGGCGACAGGTCCTCCAGGCGCAGGTCGCGCTTCTTCGCCAGCGGGTGGTCCGGCGGCGTGATCAGCATCGGCTCGAAGCGGTAGACCGGCGCGTAGCTGAGGTCGGCCGGCACGTCGAGCACCGAGCCTACCGCCAGGTCCACCGCATCCGAGCGCAGCAGGTCGGTGCCGTCGGCGGTGGCGGCGTTGTGCAGGGTCAGCTTCACGTCCGGGTGCTGCTGGCGGAAGTGCTCCACGATCTTCGGCAGCAGGTAGAGGATGGTCGAGCTGTTGGCGGCCACGTTCAGTTCGCCGGCCTCCAGTCCGCTGACTTTCTCGCGGAAGGTGGCATCCAGCCCGTCCAGGCCGGCGACCAGCGGCTGCGCCAGTTCGTACAGCACCTGGCCCTCCCGGCTGGGGGTCAGTCGGCGCCCGCTGCGCTCGAACAGGGTGACCCCCAAGTCCCGTTCCAGGGCCTGCAATTGCAGGGTGATGGCCGGTTGGCTGACGAAAAGCGCCTCCGCCGCCCGCGATACGGACCCCAGCCGGACCGTCTGGCAGAAGGCCCGCAGGGGTTTCATCCGGTCGGATTTGTAGGGAAATCGCGGGGTTGGGGCTTCTTTAGAGCTCACGTTCTAGCCAAGTATTAGCTCAGCTTATTTATTGCATTGACAAAACTGTTTTGTCAAATAATTCGATGCGGGAGCACTGTGCGTCTCCAGCAAGACGCTAGGAGATCCCCATGTCCGCTCCCGCTTTCGCCCTGCCGGCCCGCGATCCGCGCGCCGACCGTCCCACCCCCGGCATCGCCCTGACCGCCAGCCTGGCCGGCCAGGACGCGCTGCTGCCGCCCGGCGTGCTGGCGCTGCTCGTCTCGCTGCACCGTGCGATCGAGCCGGAGCGCCAGGCCCGCCTGGCCGCCCGTCGTGAGCGCCAGACCTTCTTCGACGCAGGCGGCCTGCCGGACTTCCGCGACGACACCCGCGCGATCCGCGACGGCGACTGGACCGTGGCGCCGGTGCCGAACGCGCTGCAGGACCGCCGGGTGGAGATCACCGGGCCGGTCGACCCGAAGATGGTCATCAACGCGCTGAACTCCGGCGCGAAGGTGTTCATGGCGGACTTCGAGGATTCGACCTCGCCGACCTGGCAGAACCTGATCACCGGCCAGCGCGCGTTGACCGACGCCGTGCGCGGCGACCTGGAATTCACCGCAGAGAACGGCAAGCACTACACGCTGAAGCCGCAGGACGAGCAGGCCGTGCTGCTGGTCCGCCCGCGCGGCTGGCACCTGGACGAGAAGCACGTGCTGATCGACGGCGCGCCGATCGCCGGCGGCCTGTTCGATGTCGCCGTGTTCGCCTGGCACAACGCCCGTGCGTTGCAGGCCAAGGATCGTGGTCCGTACTTCTACCTGCCCAAGCTGCAGAGCATGGAAGAGGCGGCACTGTGGGAAACCGCGCTGTCGCACATCGAGGCCGCGCTGGGCCTGCCGCACGGCCAGATGAAGGTCACCGTGCTGATCGAGACGCTGCCTGCCGTGTTCGAGATGCACGAGATCCTGCACGCGCTGCGCGACCGCATCGTCGGCCTGAACTGCGGCCGCTGGGACTACATCTTTTCCTACCTGAAAACCTTCCGCCGCCACGCCGACAAGGTGCTGCCGGAGCGCGGCCAGGTGACGATGACACAGCCGTTCCTGAAGGCCTACTCGGAACTGCTGATCCAGACCTGCCATCGCCGCGGCGCGCATGCGATGGGCGGCATGGCCGCGCAGATCCCGATCAACAACGACGAAGGCGCCAACGAGCAGGCGCTGGCCCGCGTGCGCGCCGACAAGCTGCGCGAAGTCACCGCCGGCCACGACGGCACCTGGGTCGCGCACCCGGCGCTGATCCCGGTGGCAAAAGCAATTTTCGACGAGCACATGCCGCAGACCAACCAGCGCGGCGTGCTGCGTGAGGACGTGGCCGTGACCCGCGACGACCTGATCCGCCCGTCCACCGGCACCATCACGCGCGCCGGGTTCGAAGGCAACGTGGAAGTCTGCGTGCGCTACCTGGCCGCATGGCTGGACGGAAACGGCTGCGTGCCGATCCACTGGCTGATGGAAGACGCCGCCACCGCCGAGATCTCGCGCACGCAGATCTGGCAATGGCTGCACACGCCGGACGTGCACCTGTGCGACGGCACCCAGATCGACTACGCGCTGCTGCAGCGCACGCTGGCCGCGCTGCCCGCGAAGCTGGGCGACCACTCGCGCCTGCCCGGTGGCGAGCGCATCTCCGAAGCCATTGCCCTGCTCGACCACCTGAGTCGCGCCGACGACCTGGCCGATTTCCTGACCCTGCCCGCGTACGACCGCATCGACTGACGTACCACCCCACCCACGACGTCCGCACGACGAAAGAGAGCCCGCCATGAGCACCAAGCAACAGCAGATCGACGCCATCCAGAAAGACTGGGACAGCAATCCGCGCTGGACCGGCGTGAAGCGCGACTACGCCGCCGCCGACGTCGTGCGCCTGCGCGGCAGCCTGCAGCCGGAATACACCCTGGCGCGCCGCGGCGCGGAGAAGCTGTGGAAGCTCGTCAACGGCGAAGCGAAGAAGGGTTACGTCAACGCCTTCGGTGCGATCAGCGCCGGCCAGGCGATGCAGCAGGCCAAGGCCGGCCTGGAAGCCGTCTACCTGTCCGGCTGGCAGGTCGCCGCCGACGGCAACACGTCCGAGACCATGTATCCCGACCAGTCGCTGTACGCGTACGACTCGGTGCCGACGATGGTCCGCCGCATCAACAACACGTTCCAGCGCGCCGACGAAATCCAGTGGAAAAACATCTGCGACGGCAAGGCGAATGAAGCCGACGCGATCGACTTCTTCCTGCCGATCGTCGCTGACGGCGAGGCCGGCTTCGGTGGCGTGCTGAACGCCTACGAGCTGATGAAGAACATGATCGTGGCCGGCGCCGCGGGCGTGCACTTCGAGGACCAGCTGGCCGCGGTGAAAAAGTGCGGCCACATGGGCGGCAAGGTGCTGGTGCCCACGCAGGAAGCGGTGCAGAAGCTGCAGGCCGCGCGCCTGGCCGCCGACGTGCTGGGCGTGCCCACCATCGTGCTGGCCCGCACCGATGCCGAAGCGGCGAACCTGCTGACCTCGGACTTCGACGCCAACGACCAGCCCTTCGTCACCGGCCAGCGCACCGCGGAGGGCTTCTACCGGGTGAAGAACGGCCTGGAGCAGGCGATCAGCCGCGGCATCGCCTACGCGCCGTACGCCGACCTGGTGTGGTGCGAGACCGGCACGCCGGACATCGGCTTCGCCCGAGAGTTCGCGCAGGCCGTGCACGCCAAGCATCCCGGCAAGCTGCTGTCCTACAACTGCTCGCCCAGCTTCAACTGGAAGAAGAACCTGGACGACGCGCAGATCGCCCGCTTCCAGGACGAGCTGTCGGCGCTGGGCTACAAGTACCAGTTCATCACCCTGGCCGGCATCCACATCAACTGGTTCAACACCTTCAAGTTCGCCCACGACTACGCGCGCGGCGAAGGCATGAAGCACTACGTCGAGCAGGTGCAGGAAGCCGAGTTCGCCGCCCGCGAGAAGGGCTACACCTTCGTCTCCCACCAGCAGGAAGTGGGCGCCGGCTACTTCGACGACGTCACCACCGTCATCCAGGGCGGCAGCTCCAGCGTCACCGCGCTGAAGGGCTCGACCGAGGAAGAGCAGTTCTACGAAAAGGAAAAGGCGGCCTGATCGCCGCCTGCAGGGATGCACCAAAGGAAACGCCGGCTTTCGCCGGCGTTTCTTCTTTTCAGCGTCGAGTGAGCAGGGCGCGCGCGTTTACTTCTTCACTTCCTGCGTATGGCGCTTCAGTGCTTCGGGCAGGCCGAGGACGCCGTCGGCGCCGTAAGGCACGCTGATGCTGGAGCCGGTCAGGTCGTCGCCGATCTGCTCGGCGCGGCCGCCGAGACACTGGGCCAGGAAGCCTTCGGTCACGGCGTTGAACGCCTTGTTGTTTTCCGGTCGCGCGAAGCCGTGGCCTTCGTCGGGGAACAGCGCGTAGGTCACCGGGATGCTCTTTGCCGTCATCGCCTTGACGATCTGGTCGCTCTCGTCCTGCTTCACGCGCGGGTCGTTGGCGCCCTGGCCGATCAGCAGCGGCTTCTTGATCTGGTCGGCGCGGGTCAGCGGTGAGCGCTCGGTCAGCCACTTCTTGCCGGCCTCGGTACGCGGGTCGCCCATGCGCTTGGCCAACTGCTCGAAGAAGCTCGCCCAGTAGGGCGGCACGGTGCTGAGCAGGGTGTTGAGGTTGGACGGGCCGACGATGTCTACGCCGCAGGCGAACGTGTCCGGCGTGAAGGTCAGGCCGGTCAGCGTGGCATAGCCGCCGTAGCTGCCGCCCATGATCGCGACCTTGTCTTCGGTGGTGACGCCCTGCTTGACCGCCCATTGCACGGCGTCGATCAGGTCGTCGTGCATCTTGCCGGCCCACTCGCCGTTGCCGGCGTTGGTGAAGTCCTTGCCGAAACCGGTGGAGCCGCGGAAGTTGACCGACAGCACCGCGTAACCGCGGTTGGCCAGCCACTGGTTGTAACCACCGTAGCCGTAGGAGTCGCGCGCCCACGGACCGCCGTGGACCAGCAGCACCAGCGGCACCGGCACATCGGCCTTGCCGTCGTTGTCCGCATCGGCGCTGCGCGGCAGGGTCAGGTAGCTGACCAGCGTCTTGTCGTCGCGCGAGGTGATTTCCACCGGCCACTGCGGCACCAGCGGCTTGCCTTCCAGTTTCGGACGCGCGGAGAACAGTTTGGTCAACGTGCCCGAAGGACGGTCGTAGCGGTAATAGACCAGCGGCGCTTCGGCCGCCGAGTACGCAACGATCCAGGTCTTGTCGTCCAGCGTGCGCGTGTTGACCGACACGTCGCCGGGACCGATCGCCTCCAGCTTCTCCAGGTCGCCGCGGACGGCGGGATCCACCACTTTCCACTCGTCGCGCAAATAGTCGACCGACACGGCCTGCACCTTGCCGGTGGCAGGATCGGACAGCGTGCCGCCGACGTCGGCGCGTGCGTCTTCGAGCACCAGCGTGCGCTTGCCGCTGGCCACGTCCACCGCGAACAGCGCCGAGGTGTTGCGGCCGCGCGAGTCGGTGAAGTACAGCGTCTTGCCATCCAGGGTCAGGCCGCCGGGGCTGGTGGTCAGCACGTCCTCGAACGGAATGTCGTCGAACTTCTCCCAGGCGCCCTTGGCGTCGCGCTTGAGCAGGTCCGCACCGCCGTCGGGGCGCGAGCGCTGCGCGTACTTGAGCGAGTAGTCCGCGTCGGCGATGTAGCCGGCGATCTTCGCGTCGTTCTTTTCCAGCAGCGTGCGCGCACCGGTGGCCAGGTCGACCTTGTACACGTCATGCCACTGCGCATCGCGGTCGTTCATGCCGACCAGGATCGTGCCGGGATGCTTCGGGCTGACGCCCGCGACCTGCGCGGTGGTCTTCGGGAACGGCGTCAGGTCCTTTGCCTGGCCGGACTTCAGATCGACGGCGTACAGGTGGAAGTCCTCATCGCCGCCGCTGTCGCGCAGGTACAGCAGCGTGTCGGGCTGGTACGACCAGAAGTAGCTTCGGATGCCGCGCGCCTTGTCCTGTGTCACCGCCTTCGCCTGCGCGGGGTTGTCAGCCGGGGCGACCCAGACGTTCAGCACGCCATCGACGGCGGCGACCCAGCTCAGATACTTGCCGTCGGGGCTGATCTGGACGTTGGCGCGTTCGGGATTGCCGAACAGGGCTTCGCGGGGAATCAGGTCGGTGCCGGCGATACGGTCGGCAGCGGTGGGGGCTGCCTGGGCGGAAAGGGCGACCGCGACGGTCGAGGCCAGCAGCGTGAGACGGAATGCGTTACGGCGCATGGGCGGACTCCTGGGTTGCAAGGGCGGGACGGCGGACAGGACGCCCGCCGGCGGGAGATGTGACCCGAGTAGATCACAGCCCACCCTTGTCTGCCGTGGCCAGAGGTCATGCGGCGCTGCCGCGATCCAGACCGCGATACCCCAGTGCTTCGGTCAGGTGCGCCGTGGTGATCGCATCGCTTTCCGCGAGATCGGCGATGGTGCGCGCCACGCGCAGGATGCGGTGCAGGCTGCGTGCGGACAGCTGCAGACGCTCGACGGCGCGCTCCAGCAAGGCCTGGTCGCGGGCCGACAGCCGGCAATGCGCCATCGTTTCCGCCTGCCCCATGCGCGCGTTCGGGCGACCGGCACGCGCCTGCTGGCGCTCGCGTGCGGTGATCACACGGCACTGCACGGCCGCCGTGCTTTCGCCGTCCGGTGCATCCGGCCGCAACTCATGCGGTGGCAGGCGCGGAACGTGTACATGCAGGTCGATGCGGTCCAGCAGCGGACCGGACAGCCGGCTGCGATAGCGGCGTACCAGATCGGCACCGCAACGGCAGCGTCCACTCGGATCACCGGCCCACCCGCAGGGGCACGGATTCATCGCGGCGACGAGCTGGAAGCGCGCGGGAAACTCCGCCGTCCTCGCCGCACGCGAGACAGTGACGGTGCCGGACTCCAGCGGCTCGCGCAGCACTTCGAGCGCTGCGCGCGACCACTCCGGAAGTTCATCCATGAACAGGACGCCGTTGTGCGCCAGCGAGATCTCGCCGGGCCGTGGCTGCGCGCCACCGCCCACCAGCGCCACTGCGCTCGCCGTGTGGTGCGGGGCGCGGTAGGGGCGCTGTCGCCAGCGCGCCGGGTCCAGGCCACGGCCGCTGACCGAGGCGATGGCGGCGCTTTCCATCGCTTCCGCATCACTCGCTTCGGGCAGCAAACCGGGCAATCGCGACGCCAGCAGCGTCTTGCCGCAGCCGGGCGATCCGACCAGCAGCAGGTGGTGTCCGCCGGCCGCGGCCACTTCCAGAGCGCGGCGTGCATGCGCCTGCCCGCGGACGTCCGCCATGTCGGGGATCGACGATGGCAATGGCGGCGGTGCGATGGCGTGCGGCAGCACCTTGTGACCTTCCAGCAGGGCGCAGACTTCCAGCAACGTGCGACCGGTGAAGGCCTGTCCCTGCCGCGCCAGCGCGGCCTCCGCACCACTGGGCTCCGGGACCACGAGCGACCGCCCGGCGGTAGCGACGGCGAGTGCGGCCGGCAGTACGCCATCCACTGCGCGTAGTTCGCCGGTGAGGCTCAGCTCGCCCAAGAACTCGTAGTCGGCCAGCGCCTCGCGCCGGATCTGACCGCTGGCCGCGAGGATGCCCAGGGCGATCGGCAGGTCAAAGCGACCGCCGTCCTTGGGCAGATCCGCCGGAGCCAGGTTGACCGTGATGCGGCGAGCCGGAAACTCGAATTGCGCACACAGGATGGCGGCGCGCACACGGTCGCGCGATTCGCGCACCGCAGCCTCGGGCAAGCCGACGATCTGGGTGGATGGCAGGCCGCCGGACAGGTGCACCTCCACGCGAACCGGAGGCGCGGACACGCCTGCCCGTGCCCGGCTGTTCACCAGGGCCAGACTCATGGCGGCGGGGTCAGGACTGGGCGGGCTTGTCGGCCAGCTGGGCTTCCAGCGTGGCGACGGTACGTTCCAGCGTTTCGAGTTTCTCGCGTGTGCGCAGGAGCACGGCCTGCTGCACGTCGAACTCCTCGCGCGTCACTAGATCCAGCTTCGCCAGCCCCGCCTGCAATGCGGACTTGAAGGTCTGCTGCAGTTCTTCCTGCGAATCCTTCAGGCCGGGCGGCACCAGTTGGCTGAGGCGGCGTGCGAGGTCGTCGATGTGGTTGAGGTCGATCATGTCTGGTCTCCGGCAGTGCGGTGAGCTTGCGGGTGCCGTCGGCCCGGGGCCATCGGTGTTCGCTGCGCAGCGCTGTCGGAAATTTCCGGGCGGCGAGGCGGTCATTGAACCGCGAGACCCCCGCTGACCGCAACCGCACCACGTCGCGGCGCGTTATCCTGCGCGCAGCATTCCCGGGAGGATCCTGCATGAAAATGGTCATGGCGATCATCAAGCCGTTCAAGCTGGACGACGTGCGCGAAGCACTGGCGGAATCCGGCATCGCCGGCATCACCGTCACCGAGGTGAAGGGGTTCGGTCGGCAGAAGGGCCATACCGAGCTCTACCGCGGCGCCGAGTACGTGGTCGACTTCCTGCCGAAGGTGAAGCTGGAAGTTGCCGTGACCGACGAGCAGGTCGAACAGGTGGTCGAAGCCATCGTGAAGGCCGCCGGCACCGGCAAGATCGGCGACGGCAAGGTATTCGTCTACGACCTGGAGCGCGTGGTGCGGATCCGCACCGGCGAGCTCGACGCCGACGCGCTGTGACGCCCCATGGCTGACCCTGCTTTCGATGCGCGCTTGCGGCAGGCGCTGGCCTTCATCGCGTCAAAAGGCGTTCGTCCCAGCACGGCCGCCCCGCCGTTGTATCGCCTGTTCTGGAAAATGGGACTGAAGGTCCCGCCGCCGCTCATGGCAGGTTTCTTCTCGATCGCCTTGTTGATGGGCGGCTTCTTCGGCGTTTTCTGGGGGCTGCTGATGTGGTTGCTGATGTGGGGCCGCACGGGCATGTCCATGGCCGCCGCTGCCGTGCTCGCGTTGCTGGCAGGCGCGCTGTTCGGTCTGCTCATGGCGGCCGTGTTGCGTTGGCAGGCGCGGAATAAGCAGATCCCGGCGTGGAAGGACTTTGCCCCGTAGCGACGTCCTTTGAGTCAGTGCAATCCGGAAAGAAGAAGGCCCCGCAGAGCGGGGCCTTTCTGTTTGCATCACGCGCGCGACTTATTCGCCCAGTGCCTTCGCCACGAACGGCGGCGCCACCAGCACGCCCGTGTGGAGATGCGCGGTGTAGTACAGCGTGTCGAACGGCTTGGCCTCGGCATCCGCCTGGCGGAACGCGAAGTCGGCGCCCGCCGCCTTGCTGGCGATGGTCACGCTCCACCAGCCGGTCGGGTAGCACGGCTGTGGGAACGGCAGCGTCTTGAACGACTGGAAGCCGGCCTTGCCCATTTCGGCGCGCATGTCGTTGATCAGGTCCAGCAACGCCAGCGGCGATTCGGACTGCTGCACCAGCAGGCCGTCCGGCTTCAGCGCGCGGAAGCAGCTCTCGAAGAACGCCTTGTTGAACAGGCCTTCGGCCGGGCCGACCGGATCGGTCGAGTCGACGATGACGACATCGACGCTACCGGGTTCGCAGTTCGCCATGTAGGCCACGCCGTCGTCGAACAGCAGCTCAGCGCGCGGATCGCTGTTCGACTCGCACAGCTCGGGGAAATACTTCTCCGCCATGCGGGTGACCTGCTCATCGATATCGCACTGCGTGGCCTTCTCCACGCCCGGATGCTTCAGCACTTCGCGCAGCGTGCCGCAGTCGCCGCCACCGATGATCACCACGCGCTTCGGTGCGGCGTGGGTGAACAGCACCGGATGGCTGATCATCTCGTGGTAGAAGAAGTTGTCGCGCGTGGTCAGCATCATCGCGCCATCGATCACCATCAACTTGCCCCAGTCGGTGCTGTCGTAGATCTCGATCTTCTGGAACGGCGACTGCACCTCGTCCAGCTTGCCGGTGGTGCGGAAACCGATGGCCGAGCCGGTGTGCGAGAAGTGTTCGATGAACCAGGTGTCGTTGGCGGTCATGGGGCTGTCCTGCGTGAAGGGAATGGCAACGACGATGGGGGCCTGCCGCTGCGGGGGCGCATTGTAACGGACCCATGTGACCGCAGCCTGTAGAATGCGCCTCCGTTCGCCACCCCACTGGAAAACCGCCATGTCCTGGTCCACCGACCACGCCCGCAAGACCTACTCCGTCCCGCACTGGGCCGAAGGTTATTTCGACGTGGACGCCGCCGGCCGCATCGTGGTCTCGCCCAAGGGCGCGCAGGGTCCGGTGATTCCGCTGCCCGAGGTGGTCGACGCCGCGCGCGCGCAGGGTGCGCAGCTGCCGCTGCTGGTGCGTTTCCCCGACATCCTTGGCGACCGCCTGGGCAAGCTGCAGGCCGCGTTCGCGCAGGCGCAGGCCGACTGGGAGTACAAGGGCGGCTACACGGCGGTGTATCCGATCAAGGTCAACCAGCATCGCGGTGTCGCCGGCACGCTGGCGTCGCACGCGGGCGAGGGCTTCGGCCTGGAAGCCGGCAGCAAGCCCGAGCTGATGGCCGTGCTGGCGCTATCGCGTCCGGGTGGCCTGATCGTCTGCAACGGCTACAAGGACCGCGAGTACATCCGCCTGGCGCTGATCGGCCGCAAGCTGGGCCTGCAGACCTTCATCGTCATCGAGAAGCCCTCCGAGCTGGCGCTGGTGATCGAGGAATCCCGCGCGCTGGGTGTGAAGCCTGGTCTCGGCGTGCGTATGCGCCTGGCCACGCTGGGCGCCGGCAAGTGGCAGAACAGCGGCGGCGACAAGGCCAAGTTCGGCCTCTCCCCGCGCCAGGTGCTCGACCTGTGGAAGCAGCTACGCGAAGCGGGTCTGCAGGACACGCTCGGCCTGCTGCATTTCCACATGGGATCGCAGATCAGCAACGTGCGCGACATTGCCAACGGCATGCGCGAGGCGACGCGTTACTTTGTCGAACTGTCCAAGCTCGGCGCGACCATCAGCCATGTCGATGTCGGCGGCGGTTTGGGCATCGACTACGAAGGCACGCGTTCGCGCAGCTACTGCTCGATCAATTACGGCATCGGCCAGTACGCCAGCAACATCGTGCAGCCGCTGGCCGAGGCGTGCGAGCAGCATGGCCTGACGCCGCCGCGCATCGTCACCGAATGCGGTCGCGCGATGACCGCGCACCACGCCGTGCTGGTGGTCAACGTGTCGGAAGTCGAACAGGCGCCGGAAGGCCGCGTGCCGCCCGCGCACGACGACGAACCGGCGGTGATCCGCCATCTGCGCGAGATCCATGGCGAACTCGACACGCGTCCGGCGGTCGAGCTGTTCCACGAGGCGCAGCACCACCACAGCGAGGGCCTGTCGCTGTACGCGCTGGGCCAGATCGACCTGGTGCACCGCGCGCGCATCGACGACCTGTTCTACGCCATCGCGCATGCGGTGCGCGCACGCCTGAGCAGCGACGAGCGCAGCCACCGCGACCTGCTGGACGAGCTCAACGAGCGCCTGGTCGACAAGTACTTCGTCAACTTCAGCGTGTTCGAATCGATCCCTGACGTGTGGGCGATCGACCAGGTATTCCCGATCGTGCCGATCGAGCGCCTGGACGAAGCGCCGGCGCGCCGCGGCATCATCGCCGACATGACCTGCGATTCCGATGGCATGGTGAAGACTTACGTCGATAACGAGGGCCTGGACTCGTCGTTGCCGCTGCATGCGATGAGGCCCGGCGAGAGCTATCGCCTCGGCATCTTCCTGGTCGGCGCGTACCAGGAAATTCTCGGCGACATCCACAATCTGTTCGGCGATACCGACGCGGTGGAAGTCAGCGCCGATGCGGGCACCGGCTATCTGCTCACCCAGCAGCGCCGCGGCGACACCACCGACGTGATGCTCGACTATGTGGGCTACAGGCTGGACGACCTGCGTGCGGTGTACCGCCAGCGCGTGGATGAAGCCGGCCTGCCTGCAGATGAGTCCAGGCACTTGGCCGAAGCGTTGGAAGCCGGGCTCACGGGCTACACTTACCTGTCGGACGAGCCGTTGGGTTGAGCTCCTGCACCGGGCGTTGACGGCCCCCGGTGCATGCTTCGTTGGCTTGCCACGGCATCAACGCCGATGGTAGACAGGCATCGTGCCACCGTCCTCCAGGCGAGGGCGGGCACGACTACATGCATGAAGCAATGAGGGAGCCAGGGATGAGCAGAACGATCAAGCGCGTGGGGTGGTGGAGTGTCGTGGGTCTTGCGGTGGCGGCGTTTCCGGCCGTAGCCCAACTCCGGACTTCTCCCAAGGTGGACACGCGGCCGCAGGTGCAGGAAGTGCAGCCGCAGGTCGCCTTCGACAAGGCGCAGGCGGTGGCGGCGCTGGACAAGGGCGATGCCAGCATCACGGGCGTCGCATGCTCGTACCACGACGGCTACGTCTATCTGGCCGACAACACGCAGGTGATGCTGTTTCCGGCGACGCCGTATCTCGACGAGTGGGTCAGGCTCCGCAAAAAAGAGCAACGGGACCGCGTGGTCACGATGTCCGACGATGCGTACGCCACGCGGGTCGACACGGAAACCGATGCGAAGGGCAACTTCCGGTTCACCGATATGCAGCCGGGGCGCTACTACCTTTTCATGCAGTTCGCCTTCAACCAGGCGATGTCGCGCGATGTCTATGCGGGCACGAGCAATACGGGATATGGCGCGGTCAACCACTACCAGCGGCAGGACTACACCGTGGCGCGCAACGACGAGATGATCAAGGACGTGGAGATCAAGGCCGGCGACACGACCGTCAAGACCGCGCTGACCCGCGGTGGCCGACTGGCGGCGAAGCTGCTGCCTTGCAAGTAAGCGGGCTCAGGCTGGCGCGCGCGCGACCTGGAAGCCGGCGAACGACTGCGTCACCGGCATGATTTCCAGCCGGTTGATGTTGAGGTGCGGCGGCAGCGTGGCGACGTAGAAGATCGAGTCGGCGATGTCCTCGGCGGTCATCGGATTCGCGCCGGTGTACAGCTTGTCGGACGCGACCTGGTCGCCGTGCGTGCGCACCAGGGTGAATTCGGTTTCGGCCATGCCCGGTTCGATCGTCGTGACACGCACGCCAGTGCCGTGCAGGTCGCTGCGCAGACCCAGCGAGAACTGGCTGACGAAGGCTTTGCTGCCGCCGTAGGCATTGCCGCCGGGATACGGATACACGCCGGCGACCGAGCTGATGTTGATGATCGCGCCCTTGCGGGCGACGAGCGCCGGCAGCAGGCGGTGGGTCAGCGTGACGAGCGCAGTGATGTTGGTGTCGATCATCGTGCGCCAGTCCGACAGCAGCGCGCTCTGCGCGGGCAGTGTGCCCTGCGCCAGGCCGGCGTTGTTGACCAGCAGATCGACGTCGCGGAAGCCTTCCGGCAACGCGGCGAGCGCGGCGTCCATCGCTGCTTCATCGCGGATGTCGAAGGCGGCGGCGTGCACCTTGTCCGCACCGACCTCGTCCACCAGCGCCTGCAGGCGGTCGGCGCGGCGTCCGGTGGCGATCACGCGCCAGCCTGCGGCGGCAAAGCGACGGACGGCAGCGGCGCCGAAGCCGGAGGTGGCGCCGGTGATGAGGGCGGTGCGGGTCATGGGGATTCCTTGGGGAAGGGAAGGCGGGGCGCGGTCAGTGACGCGTCGTGCGTCGCCGGTACCACAGCGTGCCCAGCCACGTGCCCAGCGCGGCGGCGGCCAGCGACAACACCGCGCTCAGGGCATTGGTGCGCAACAGGAAGCTGACGGAATAGGTGTTGTCCGATGCCGCGCCCGCAATACCGGCCAGGACCGATACCGTGGCGATCCACATCGCCAGCGTCAGGCCCACGGCCACGATCAGGAAACGGGGGCCCGCCAGCGCGCCGCCCAGTCCCATGCAGACGGCCGTCACTCCGTAGCTGACGGGGGCCAGATAGCCCCAGCGCGTCTGCAGCACGTCCTGCCAGCTCGCGGGCAGCAGGCGCCCGACCAGCCACGACGCCGCCAGCAGCGCAACCATGGCGACTGCGGTCGCCAGCAGCAGGCGCTGCAGCGTCGGCTGCGGAGTGCGGCTCACTGTGCTTTCACCGCCATCGCCGGCAAGCCACTGCTGGCGAGCTTCTGCTTTGCCTCGGCCAGCTCGCTGGCCGTGCCGTACGGTCCCATGCGCACGCGGTACACGGTCTTGCCGTTGATCTGTGCAGACTCCACACGGGCGCTCAGGCCGAGCATGGCGATCTTGGCCTTCGTGGCCTCCGCATCGCCGGAGGCGCCGAACGCGCCCGCCTGCAGGATGTAGCGCGCGCCGGTGTCGGCGCTGGCGACCGTGGTGGCGGGCTTCGGCGCGGGCGGGGTGTCGGCGGCACGCGGTGCTTCCGGCGTACGCGCGGCAGGGGTTTCGTCGATGGGCGCAGGCTGTGCCGCCGTGTCGGACGCGGCAGGCGTGGTGGCGGCGATCGGCGACTGTCCGTTCAGCGCGGCGCGTGCCTTTCGGGCTTCCTCCTCGCGCGCGCTGGCGGCGAGTTCGGCATCGGACATCTGCACTTCCTTGCCGGGAAGCAGGGTGTAGAAGTCGTACTGGGTCTCCTTCGGCGTGGTCCCGTCCGCAGCGGTCGCACTGGGCGCTTCAGCCGGTGTGTCGGGCACCACGGCCTCGACGTCGGCGCTGTCGATCGGCGCCGGCTGCGCATCCGGGTTGGGCTGCGGACGGAAGAAGCCGTCGCCGTCCTTCTTGCCGAGACCGGGCACGATGAAATACACCGCCAGGCCGATCAGCAGGCCGAGGACCAGCCAGACCCACGGGGGCGTGGCGTGACTCGAATTGCGGGTGGCCTGGTTCTTGCCGCGCCTTGCTGCCATCTACTGCTCTCCGCTCACATCTTCTCGGGCGCACTGACGCCCAACAGGTCCAGTCCATTGGCCAGCGCCTGGCGTACCGCCAGGGCCAGCGCCAGCCGCGCATCACGCGCGGCCGCGTCGTCGATCAGCACCGGCGTGCCGGCGTACCACGTGTGGAAAGCATAGGCCAACTCGCGCAGGTATTGCGCCACGACGTGCGGCTCCAGCGATTCGCCGGCGGCTTCCACCACTTCCGGATAGCGCGACAGTTCCACCATCAGCTGCAGCGAAGTGTCGTCGTCCAGGCGCGCCAGGTTCGCCAGACCGTTGGCCTGGTCGTAGGCGTAGCCCTTCTCGCCGGACTGGCGCAGCAGGCTGCACACGCGGGCATGTGCGTACTGCACGTAGAACACCGGGTTGTCGTTGCTCTGCTGGCGGGCTAGGTCGATGTCGAACGTCAGCTGCGAATCCGGCTTGCGCGCGATCAGGAACCAGCGCGTCGCGTCGGCGCTGGTTTCCTCGATCAGGTCGCGCAGGGTGAAGTAGCTGCCGGCCCGCTTGGACAGCTTCACTTCTTCGCCACCGCGCATCACGGTGACCATCTGGTGCAGCACGTATTCGGGGTAGCCCTGCGGGATGCCTTCGCCCAGCGCCTGCAGGCCGGCCTTCACGCGCGCCAGCGAGCCGTGGTGGTCGGCGCCGAGCTCGGTGATCGCGCGTTCGTAGCCGCGCTGCCACTTCGACAGGTGGTAGGCCACATCCGGCACGAAGTAGGTGTAGCTGCCGTCGGACTTGCGCATCACGCGGTCCTTGTCGTCTCCGAAGTCGGTGGACTTCAGCCACAGCGCGCCGCCTTCCTCGTACGTGTGGCCGGAGGCGACCAGCTTGCGCACGGTCTCCTCCACTTTCTGGTCGGCGTAGAGCGAGCTTTCCAGGAAGTAGCGGTCGAACGACACGCCGAACGCGGCCAGGTCCAGGTTCTGCTCGCGGCGCAGGTAGGCCACGGCGAAGCGACGGATGGCATCGAGATCCTGCGGATCCTTTTCTCCGGTGACCACGTGGCCTTCGACCTCGACCGCGTCGCCGTTGAGGTAGGCCTGCGCCACATCGGCGATGTAGTCGCCGCGGTAGCCGTCTTCCGGCCAGCCTTCGCTGTCCGGCGACTTGCCCAGCGCGCGCGCCTGGGTGGACTTGGCCAGGTTGTCGATCTGCACGCCGGCGTCGTTGTAGTAGAACTCGCGCTTCGCATTCCAGCCGTTGGCGGCCAGCACGCGGGCGATGCAGTCGCCGATGGCGCCGGCGCGGCCATGGCCGACGTGCAGCGGGCCGGTCGGGTTGGCCGATACGTATTCCACGCCTACGGTGCGACCCTTGCCGCTGTCGTTGCGACCGTAGGCGGCGCCCTGCGCCAGCGCCGCGGCCACTTCGCGCTGGTAGGCGCCGGGGCTGAGGTGGAAGTTGATGAAGCCGGGGCCCGCGATCTCGACCTTGGCGACGTCATCGCTGGCCGGCAGGGCGTCCACCAGCGCGGTGGCGATGGCGCGCGGATTGCTGCGCGCCGCCTTGGCCAGCAGCATCGCGGCATTGGTGGCGAAGTCGCCGTGTTCGCGGGTCTTGGGGCGCTCGACCACGAAATCGGGCGTGGTGGCGTCGGCCGGCAGGGTGCCGGCAGAGCGCAGGGCGTCGATGCCCTGTGCGATCAAGGCGCGGAGGGAAGCTTTCACGGAAGACCGTCGTATTGCGTGGGAACCGCCTATTCTAAGTTTTCCCGGCCCCTGCGTGGGATCGGCGCGGTTCAGCGAGGCGCCGCATCACACCCAGCCGCGCGCGGCCATCGACTGCGGCGGCCCATCCCCGATGACGAAGTGGTCCAGCAGGCGCACGTCCACCAGTGCCAGTGCCTGTTTCAGGCGCTGGGTCACCGCGCGGTCGGCGGCGGACGGCTCGCTGCACCCGGACGGATGGTTGTGGCCCACGATCAACGCGGTGGCGTTCACTGCCAGTGCGCGTCGCGCGACTTCACGCGGGTGTACCTCCGCGCTGTCCACGGAGCCCTGGAACAGTTCTTCGAACGCGAGCACGCGATGGCGGGTATCGAGGAACAGGGCGGCGAAGACTTCGTGGGGTCGCCCGCGCAGGCGCTGGGCGAAGTAGCGGCCGGCGGCGTCGGGATCTCCGATCGAGTCGCCGCGTTCGAGCGAGGCATGCAACAAGCGGGTGCCGAGCTCCAGCGCCGCGGCGAGGGCGCTGGCGCGTGCCGGCCCCAGACCGGGCAACGCGATGAGTTCGGCGGGTGGACGCTCCAGCAACGCGCGCAGGGGGCCATGCCGGGCGAGCAGTTCGCGCGCAGTGCCGACGGCATCACGCCCGCGCAGGCCGGAACCCAGGAAGATGGCCAGCAACTCCGCATCGCTGAGGTTGGCCGGTCCGCGGGCCAGGAGCTTTTCGCGGGGGCGTTCGTCGGTAGGCCAGTCGCGTATGTGCATGGGCACAGGATCGGCCGGCGCCCCCGCCGCATGCATCGGGCGTCACGGGGCGTTCGGGTAAGCTAATCGCCTGTTTCGACGTAGGAATGAGCCGACGTGAGTGGATCGGACAAGACGCAGGGTCTGGCGGGACAACGCGTGCTGCTGTGCGTGGGAGGCGGGATTGCCGCCTACAAGGCGCTGGAACTGGTGCGCCGTCTGCGCGACGCAGGGGCGCAGGTGCAGGTCGCCATGACCGCGGGCGCGCAGCAGTTCGTGACCCCGCTAAGTTTCCAGGCGCTATCCGGTCAGCCCACGCGCACCACCTTGTGGGATAGCGCCGCCGAACAGGCGATGGGCCATATCGAACTGGCGCGCTGGGCCGACCGCGTTGTCGTCGCGCCGGCTACTGCCGACCTGATGGCGCGACTGGCGCACGGCCTGGCCGACGATCTGGTGACCACGCTGTGCCTGGCCACCACGGCGCCGATCACCATCGCGCCGGCGATGAACCATCGCATGTGGCAGCACCCTGCCACGCAGGCCAATCTGGCGACGCTGCGGGGCCGCGACGTGCAGGTCGTGGGTCCGAACGATGGTCCGCTCGCCGAGGGCGAGTCCGGCCCCGGTCGATTGGCCGAGCCGGACGAAATCGTCGCCGCGCTGGCAGGCCGGTCCACGGCCGCTGTGCCGCAGGATCTTGCCGGCCTGAAGGTCGTGGTCAGCGCCGGTCCGACCTACGAGGATCTGGACCCTGTCCGTTATCTGGGCAACCGCAGCAGCGGCAAGATGGGCTTCGCCGTGGCCGCCAGCGCCGTCAGGCGCGGCGCCGCCGTCACCCTGGTTGCCGGCCCCGTGCACCTGCCGACGCCGGCGGGCGTGACCCGCGTGGACGTGCGTTCCGCCGCGCAGATGCATGATGCCGTGTTCGCCTCGCTGCCGGCCGACATCTATATCGGTGCTGCCGCCGTGGCGGACTACACCCCGCGGGAGCCCGCCGCCAACAAGATCAAGAAGTCCAGCGAATCGCTGGCGCTGGACCTGGTGCGCACCCCCGACATCCTGGCCGAGGTCGCCGCGCAGACGCAGGCGCTGAAACTGGTGGTCGGCTTCGCCGCCGAGACCAACAACGTGGCCGAATACGCGCGCAAGAAGCTGGAGGCCAAGCGGCTGGACATGATCGTGGCCAACCGCGTCGGCATCGCCGATGGCGGCTTCGAGAGTGACCAGAACGCGATGACCGCCTACTGGAAGGACGGCGAGCGCAGTTTCGCTTCCGCCCCCAAGACGCGGCTTGCCGATGAACTGATCGACCTGATCGTGGAGCGACTGAACGCATGAGCGCATCCCGCGCAGTGGAAGTGAAGCTGCTGGACCCCCGCTTCGGCGACGAATGGCCGCTGCCGGCTTACGCCACCAAGGCCAGCGCCGGCATGGACCTGCGCGCGGCCCTGGAAGCACCACTGGTGCTGGAGCCGGGCGATGCGGCGCTGGTGCCCAGCGGTATCGCCCTGCACCTGGGCGACCCGGCGTTGTGCGCCGTGGTGCTGCCGCGTTCCGGACTGGGCCATCGCCACGGCATCGTGCTGGGCAATGGCACCGGCCTGATTGATGCCGACTACCAGGGACCGCTGCTGATCAGTGTGTGGAACCGCGGACACGAGGCCTTCACCATCCAGCCCGGCGATCGCATCGCCCAGGTCATGGTGCTGCCGGTCGTGCGCGTGAGCCTGCAAGTGGTGGATACTTTCGCCGACAGCGCACGGGGGACGGGTGGCTTTGGCCACACCGGCGTGCGATGACAGGGGACAAGCCGATGGACACGACGAACGAGAGCCGCGCACGCATGGCCGTGGGCGATCTGCGCAGTGCGCTGCCGAAACTGGCGGTACTGCTCGCGCTGCTGGCCGGACTGATGGCCTGGAGCGGCATCCGCCAGTGGCGCGATGCCGGTCTGCTTGAACAGACCGAGCAGGCGCGCGACAACGCCGTTGACGCTGTATTGGCGAGTCATGCGGCCCAGGTGAAGCAGCTGGAGCAGCGTCTGGCGTCCGCGCCGGTCAAGGCGGCGCTGGCGGCAAACGACACCGCCGTTGCCATTGCCGCCATCCGCGAGGGCTGGACCGGCGTCGAGCAGGTCGAAATCCTGGATGGCGCATTGACCGCGGCGTACGACGATGCCGCCGCCTTCGGCTACAGCAAGCTCGCCTTGCTGGAGGCCGGGATGCAGGGCGACGCCGTGGCGACGCGTGTGGTGAGAGACGGCAAGCAGGCCTCGTTCGGGCTGGCCGCGGCGGTGCCCCAGGGCGTGCTGTACGTGCGCCTGCCGTTGGCGCGTCTGACGCAGGGCTTCGACGGCGTGGCGATGCCGGCCGGCGGCTACCTGGCATTGCGCCAGGGCGGCTATTCGATCAAGCAGCGCGGCAACAGCCGACTGGAAGACGGTGCCGAGCGCATGGCGCATGCGGTTGGCAAGACCGGTCTGCGCGTGGCGACGGCGGTGCCCGACAGCGAATCCGGCCCGCTGGGCCTGGGCGCAATGCCGGCCCTCGTGGTGGCCGCGCTGCTGGCAGGCCTGGCCATAGCGGCCGTGCTGGTTGCACGGGGCGGCCTCCGCCCGGGACGCCGGGGCGCGGACGGCGGTGAGGCGCATGACGCAGAGGAACCCACCCTGGGTGAAGCGCTGCTGCGCGATCCGCCGCCTGCGACCACCGGCCGCGCCGTCGTGGCGACAGAGGAGGGCGAACAGGATGCCTACCGCCAGGCCGACGGCAAGGCGGTGGACGTGGATCCTGGCATCTTCCGCGCGTACGACATCCGCGGCATCGTCGGGAAGTCGCTGAGCGTGGAGGTCGCCGAACTGATCGGTCTGGCCATCGGCTCGGTGATGCGCGACGAAGACCTGCCGGACATCGTCGTCGGCCGCGATGGCCGCCTGTCCGGCCCGGACCTGGTCGGCGGATTGATCGAGGGCCTGCGCAAGGCGGGCCGCAACGTCATCGACATCGGCCTGGCGCCGACGCCGGTGGCCTACTTCGGCGCCTACCACCTGCGCGCCGGCAGCTGCGTGGCGGTGACCGGCAGCCACAATCCGCCGGACTACAACGGCTTCAAGATCGTGGTCGGTGGACAGACCCTGTCGGGCGACGCCATCACCGACCTGTACGAGCGCATCCGCGACAACCGCCTGTACGTGGCCGGCATCCCGGGCGACCTGCAGCAGCGCGACATCGCCGCCGACTACATCCAGCGCATCGCCGATGACGTGCAGCTCGAGCGTCCGCTGAAGGTCGTGGTGGACGCGGGCAACGGCGTCGCGGGCGACATCGCGCCGCAACTGCTGGAAGCCATCGGCGCCGACGTGATTCCGCTGTACTGCGAGGTCGATGGTACGTTCCCGAACCACCATCCGGACCCGAGTGAACCGCACAATCTGGAAGACCTGATCCAGACGGTGAAGCGCTTCGATGCCGACATCGGCCTGGCGTTCGATGGCGACGGCGACCGCCTCGGCGTGGTGACCAAGGAAGGCGCGATCATCTTCCCCGACCGCCTGCTGATGCTGTTCGCAGCGGACGTGCTGGAGCGCAATCCGGGCGCGCTGATCATCTACGACGTGAAGTGCACCGGAAAGATGCAGGGCTGGGTGCTGCGCCATGGCGGCACGCCGATGATGTGGAAGACCGGCCATTCGCTGATCAAGGCCAAGATGCGCGAAAGCGGCGCGGAACTGGCGGGCGAGATGAGTGGCCACTTCTTCTTCCAGGAGCGCTGGTACGGGTTCGACGACGGCCTGTACTCCGCCGCGCGCCTGCTGGAGATCCTGGCCAACCGCACGGAAACGCCGTCCGAGGTGCTGGCCGAGTTGCCCGATGGCGTGTCGACGCCGGAGATCAAGGTCGACGTGGTGGAAGGCACGCCACATGCCATCGTCGAGCGGTTCGTCGACGGGGTCGAGTTCGAAGGCGCGCGCCTGTCCACGATCGACGGCCTGCGAGCGGACTGGGACGACGGCTGGGGCCTGGTGCGGGCCTCCAACACCACACCGATCCTGGTGCTGCGCTTCGAGGCCGACAATACGGCGGCGCTGGAGCGCATCAAGGACGAGTTCCGTTCCCGCCTGCAGGCGCTGGCACCGGAACTGAAGATGACGTTCTGATCGCAGTCCGATGACGGACAAGAAAACGCCGGGCAATGCCCGGCGTTTTCGTTTTCCGGCGCAGGCAGCAGCCTACTTGCGGACGGGTGCGGGCGCTTCCGGCGTGGTGGCGGACTTCAGCGCGGCTTCTTCCGCCTGCTCCGGCGAGACGCCCTTCATCGCGCGGAAGCGCTGCAGGATATCGGCGATCTCCACGTCCAGTTCCGCGCGCTGCTTCTCGAAGCTCTGCTGCAGGCGGCGCGTACGGACCAGTTCCGCATGGCGCTGGTGGATGGACGCGGCCACTTCCTTGCGGACGGGACGGCCCGCCAGCTCGTTGTCGCCCGCGGTCTGGAGCAGGCTGATGAGGCCGTCGCGCAGGCTGACCGTGTTGTAGCTGGCGGTGCGCACGTTGTTGTCGACGATGGCCGTCCGCTCGTCGAACACGCGGCGCAGTTCGTCTTCGCTGCGATACGAGAGCAGCATCGCCGCGTCAGTGCGGCGGCGCATGTCCGCGGCGGCGGCATCGATCTGTGCCTGCTGCGCGGCGATGGCGGCCTGCGCACGCTCCTCCTCGGTCATGGCGCGATCCACGCCGCCGGTGCGCAGGCCGCTGGTCGCGCTGATCTCGTCACGCGCGACATTCACGGCATCGGCGGGGAGGGCGTCGCTGCAGACGCGTTGGCCCTTCTCTTCCCAGCAGAAGAGCTTCTTCGCGGTCGGCGCAGCGGCTGGCTTGCCCTTGTTGCCCTGGGCGAACGCATGGTATGCCACAAGCACGGAAAGCGCGGCGGCGAGAGTGGTGTAGGTGCGGACGGTCATGGCAGCCCCCTGCTGCGTCAGTCCTGGCTCGCGCTGCCGTAGCGGGCCCGGTAGGCCAGCAGGTCGTCGCGATGGCGGACAAGGTCGGCGCTTTCGCCGGCAAATGCAAGCAGGTCGTGCAGGCTGGCCACGGCGATCACCGGGACGCCGGTTTCTTCGGCGACCGTCTGCGCGGCGGAGCGGCGCACACCGCCGGTACCCGGTTCGCCCAGCACTTCCTGCCGGTCGAGTGCCACCACGATGCCGGCCGGCGTGCCGCCACCGGCGCGGATCAGGCCCAGCGCTTCGCGGATGGCGGTGCCGGCGGTGATCACGTCGTCGACGATCAGCACGCGACGATCCTCCAGCGGCGCGCCGATCAGCAGCCCGCCCTCGCCATGGTCCTTGGCTTCCTTGCGGTTGAAGGCGACCGGCAGGTCACGGCCGCGTCGGGCGAACTCGCAGGCCACCGCGGTCGCCAATGGAATGCCCTTGTAGGCGGGCCCGAACAGCAGGTCGAACTCGACGCCTGCCTCTTCCACCGCATCGGCATAGCACGCGGCCAGGCCCGCCAGCCGCGCACCACTGTCGAAGCGGCCCGCATTGAAGAAGTACGGACTCTGCCGTCCCGATTTCAGGGTGAACTGGCCGAAGCGCAGGGCCTGCGCGTGCAGGGCGATCTGGAGGAAGCGGGCGCGGTGATCGGTCATGGGCGGCATGGGGCTGAACAGGTCGGAGGACAGGATAACCGCCCCTCGGTCGACGTCGCGCGATGGGCGCGCCGGTTCGGGTACGCTTGCCCGGTTTCCGACGAACGACGAGCACATGCGCATCATCAGCTTCAACGCCAACGGCCTGCGCTCGGCCGCCACCAAGGGCTTCTTCGACTGGTTCACCGCGCAGGACGCCGACGTGCTGTGCGTGCAGGAGACCAAGGCGCAGGAACACCAGCTGGCCGGTCCCGAATTCCTGCCGGCCGGCTACAAGGCCTGGTTCCGCGACGCCACCACCAAGAAGGGCTACAGCGGTGTGGCGATCTACGCCAGGCGCGAGCCCGACGAGGTCCGCACGGCGCTGGGCTGGCCGGAGTTCGACGAGGAGGGCCGCTACATCGAGGCGCGCTTCGGCAACCTGAGCGTGGTGTCCTTCTATATTCCGTCCGGATCGTCGGGCGATGAGCGCCAGGGCTTCAAGTTCAAGGTCATGGACTGGCTGGCGCCGGTGCTGGACGAGTGGCGCCGCAGCGGGCGGCATTACGTGCTGTGCGGCGACTGGAACATCGTGCGCAGCCGCCTCGACATCAAGAACTGGACCAGCAACCAGAAGAACTCCGGCTGCCTGCCGCCCGAGCGCGACTGGCTGAACGGGATGTGCGTGGATGACGGTGGCTGGGTCGATGTCTACCGCGTGCTGCATCCGGAAGGGCAGGACTACACCTGGTGGAGCAACCGCGGCGCGGCGCGCGCCAACAACGTGGGATGGCGGATCGACTACCAGTTTGTCACCCCGTCGCTGCGGGATCGCCTGAAGGCCTGTTCGATCTACCGCGAGCAGCGCTTCTCCGACCATGCCCCTTTCACGGTGGACTACACCTGATGACCTCGAGTGCCGCGCCGCCGTCCCGCAAGCCCTGGCAGAACGTCCTTCTCAACCTGCGCCAGCCCAAGGTACTGGCGATGTTGCTGCTGGGGTTCTCGTCGGGCCTGCCGCTGTACCTGGTGGGCAACACCATGGGCTACTGGATGCGCGAGAACGGCAGTGAGCTGTCGGCGATCGGGTTCCTGTCCTGGGTGGGCCTGGCGTACACGCTCAAGTTCCTCTGGGCGCCGATCATCGACAAGACCGACGTGCCGCTGCTGGGGCGACTGGGACGTCGCCGCGGCTGGATGCTGTTGTCGCAGATCGTGGTGGCCGGCGGTCTGGCCGGCATGGCCATCGTGCAGCCGCAGGGCGGACTGGTGACCTTCGCCGTGCTTGCGTTGATTGCCGCGTTCGCCTCGGCCACGCAGGACATCGTGATCGATGCCTGGCGCATCGAGATCGCCAACAACACGGAAGAACTGGGCCTGCTGACCTCGGGCACCCAGTTCGGCTACCGTACCGCCCTGCTGGTGACAGACGCACTGATCCTGATCCTGGCCACCTACGTGGGCTGGGCCATGTCGTACTGGATGATGGCGGCGCTGATGGGCGTTGGCATGTTCTCGGCTCTGTTCCTGGCGCGCGAGCCGGCGGCCACCCAGTTGGCGTCCGCGACGCATTCCGAATCCCTCTGGACGCTTTCGGGTCTCTGGGACGCGATCATCGGACCCTTCATCGCGTTCTTCAGGGCGCACGGCAAGTGGGCGTTGCTGATGCTCGCGGCGATCAGTCTCTACCGGCTGCCCGATTTCGTGATGGGCCCGATGAACAACCCGTTCTACGCGGACATCGGCCTGAGCAAGGAGTTCGTGGGTGAAGTGCGGGCGTCGGTGGGATTGATCTCATCGCTCATCGGCATCGCCGCGGCGGGTATCAGCGCCGTGCGCTTCGGATTCGCGCCGACCCTGCTCGCCGGCGCCATCCTGGGGCCCGGCTCCAACGCGGCTTTCAGCTGGGTGGCTTATACCCACGGCGATCCGACCGTCTTTGTCTCGGCGATGGCGATCGACGGCTTCGCCACGGGCTTTGCGGGCACCGCGCTGGTCGCCTACATGTCCAGCCTGACCAGCATCGGCTACACCGCGACCCAATATGCGCTGCTCAGTTCGTTCTATGCCTTGCTCGGGAAGATGCTGAAAGGTTTCTCAGGTGTCGCCGTCGAGTATCTGGCGGTGGGCCGTACCTTGATAGAGGGGTATGCCTTGTTCTTCCTTGGTACGGCACTCGCAGGCCTGCCGGCGCTGTTGCTGTGCCTCTGGTTGGCGCGCCAGCTGCGCGCGCGACCTTCAGTGGCCGGGTAGCGGATGCTGCCTCCGGTGTGCGTTACAGTTCTCGGCGGGGCGTGTTAGGGGCGCAGCAATGACCGACATCGTGCTGAAGGACGTGGACCCGATCCTGGCCGAGCGCATCCGGCGCGTCTCGCACGCGCGGGGCTGGCCGATCCACGACACCATCTTCAACCTGCTGGAACAGGGTCTGTTCGTGTGCGAGGCCGAAGTCCGCGGCGGCTTCGATGATCGCGAGGTCAATGCACTCGCCGAGGCCATCAGCGCACTCAAGGACGTTCCGCCCGGCAAGGGCTTCTAGGCCGGATACACCGTGCCGAGCACGCGGCGCCCCGACGCGCCGGTGACGGCAGGCAGGTTGCCGGGGCGGCCGGCCAGCGTTTCGCGCGCCAGCCAGGCAAAACCCATCGCTTCCACGTAATCCGGATCCAGCCCGTGCGCGGCGGTCGATTCCACTACCGCCTGCGGCAGGTAGGCCGCCAGGCGCGCCATCAGCACCGGATTCCGCACGCCACCGCCGCAGACCAGTACACGGCGCGTCTCGGGTTGGGTCATCTGCAGCGCATCGGCGACCGTGCGTGCGGTGAGATCGAGCAGCGTGGCTTGCACGTCGGCAGGCGATGGCGTATCGCCCTCCACGCGTGCCTGCAGCCAGTCCAGGTGGAAGTGCTCGCGCCCCGTGCTTTTCGGTGGCGGCAGCGCGAACCAGGGGTCGGCCAGCAGCTTCGCCAGTAATGCCGCGCTCGTCTGGCCGCTGGCGGCAAAGGCGCCGTCGGCATCGTAGGCGCGCCCGGTGTGTCGCTCGCACCAGGCATCCATCAGCGCGTTCGCCGGACCGGTATCGAAGCCGCGCACGTCGCCCACGGTGGGCAGCAGCGTGAAGTTGGCAATGCCGCCCAGGTTGAGCACTGCACGGTCTTCCTGCGGAGACCCCAGCAGCGCCGCGTGGAAGGCGGGCATCAGCGGCGCACCCTGACCACCTGCGGCCACATCGCGACGCCGGAAGTCGGCGACCGTGGCGATGCCACAGCGCTCGGCGATGACATTGCCGTCGCCCAGTTGCCAGGTGAACGGCGGCTCCGCCTGCGGTCGATGGCGGATCGTCTGGCCGTGCGAGCCGATCGCCCGCACGCGGCCACGCGGAACACTGGCTTCGTCCAGCAGCGCGAGCGCGGCATCCGAGAACGCCAGCGCGATGCGGCCGTCCAGCGAGCCCAGCGCATCCAGGGACACGTTGTCCGCGCCCTGGCCGAGTGCGACGAGCTGCGTGCGAAGCGCTTCGTCCCAGCCGAAGGTGCGGCCATGGACAAGTTCGCAACGCAGGGCGCGGCCTTCGCCTTCAAAGCGCACAAGGGCGGCATCGATGCCGTCGGCGCTGGTGCCGGACATCAGGCCCAGGTAAAGCTCGGAAGTGATGGCGTCTGCGGCGTGGGTCATGCGGGACCGTCGGACAAAGAAAAAGGCGGGACAGTGTCCCGCCTTTTCTCGCTTCCCGCCATGCGCGGACGCTGGTCCGGTCAGCCCTTCTTGGCGGCAGCAGGCTTGGCTGCCGCGACCGTGGTCGCCTTCGTGGCCTCGTCGGCGGGACCGACATCGGCGTAGATGATGTCTTCGACCGTGCGGATGCGCGCCAGCGCGTTGGCCGTGTAGGTGCGATACGCCGCGAGTTGCGCGCCGGACAGCGGTTCCGGCGGCGGCATGGTCACCGACAGCGGATTGCGGTGCACACCGTTGATGCGGAATTCGTAGTGCAGGTGCGGACCGGTCGACAGGCCGGTGGTGCCGACATAGCCGATCACCGTGCCCTGGGCGACGCGCTGGCCCTGCCGGATGTTGCCCATGCGCGACATGTGCGCGTACAGCGTGGTGTGGCCGCGGCCATGGTCGAGGATCACGGTGCGGCCGTAGCCGCCCTGCCAGCCTGCGAACTGCACGCGACCGTCGCCGGCCGCCATGATCGGCGTGCCCGTCGAGGCAGCGTAGTCCACGCCCTTGTGCATGCGCATCGTGCCCAGCACCGGATGGCGACGCGCACCGAACTTGGAGCTCATGCGGGCATACGCGATCGGCATGCGGATGAAGTTCTTCTTCAGCGGCCGGCCGGCGGCGGTGAAGTACTCGGGCTTGCCGCCCGGGCGGGCGAAACGGAAACCCGAATGCAGCTTGCCGTCGACGGTGAAGGTGGCGGCCTGCACCGGGCCGGTGCTGATCAGTTCGCCTTCGCGCCAGGTCTGTTCGACCACCACGCTGAAGCGGTCTTCCGGGCCCAGGTCGGAATTGAAGTCGATGTCGTACTTGAAGATCTCGTCCGTCATCGAGTTGATGTTGGCCGAGGTCAGGCCGGCCTTGCGCGCCGACCGGTTCAACGACCGCCCCACCTTGCCGCTGAGTACGACGGTGCGGGTGGTGGTTTCGCGCGCGACCACGCGCTCGGTGATCTTGTCCGCGCCGACGACCAGTTCTACCCGGTGGCTGGGGTCGCGGTCGTAACGCAGGGTGCGCAGGCCGCCGGTGACCGGCAGGTCGAAGGCGATCTCGGTGCCCGGCTTCAGGCGCGTCAGCGCCTTCTTGGCGTCGGCGTTGTCCAGGATGCGGTGCAGCGTGGCGGCCGGGATGCCGAGTTCCTCGAAAATCGCCCCCATGGTCTGGCCGGGTTTGACCCGCACGACCTGCCAACTGTCGCCGGCGGTACCGGCCTGGCGTTCGGCCGACAGTTCGGGCAGATCGAGCAGCAGCGTATTGCGCGGCTCGGACACCGGCGCCTGGATCGCGCTGGAAAAGCCCGGCACGATGGTCGCCATCAGCACACCGATGGTGGTGAACAGACTGGCGTGGATCCAGTGGCGGCGCGTCCAGCGCCCTTCCGGGAGATGCCGCTTCACGGCGGTATCGCGAAGCACCCCAAGGCGCTCCCGGAACAGTTGCTTGCGGCTGTTGCCGCCCCCATGAGTTTGCATCAAGGTTGCACCCCGGGGCCAAGGCAAAGCCCCAATCGGCGTACCATAGACACGCGAAGACTTCGCGTCAAACCATTGAGTCAAATAGCTTTTTTGATT
>NZ_JACVAK010000003.1:0-137500 GCF_014851805.1 Pseudoxanthomonas sp. PXM02 | reverse complement strand
CCAGGGTGAAGGTGCCGTAACAGGTACTGGAGGCCCGAACCCACTCCCGTTGCAAAGGTAGGGGATGAGGTGTGATTAGGAGTGAAAAGCTAATCGAACCCGGAGATAGCTGGTTCTCCTCGAAAGCTATTTAGGTAGCGCCTCGTATGAATCTTCTTGGGGGTAGAGCACTGTTATGGCTAGCGGGACATCGCGTCTTAGCAAACCATGGCAAACTCCGAATACCAAGACAGAATGTACGGGAGACACACGGCGGGTGCTAACGTCCGTCGTGAAAAGGGAAACAACCCAGACCCACAGCTAAGGTCCCAAATTTCGTGCTAAGTGGAAAACGATGTGGAAAGGCACAGACAGCCAGGAGGTTGGCTTAGAAGCAGCCACCCTTTAAAGAAAGCGTAATAGCTCACTGGTCGAGTCGGTCTGCGCGGAAGATTTAACGGGGCTAAGCACGAAACCGAAGCTTGGGGTGCATAACTTTGTTATGCGCGGTAGAGGAGCGTTCCGTAAGCCTGCGAAGGTGGCTTGAGAAGGCTGCTGGAGGTATCGGAAGTGCGAATGCTGACATGAGTAACGATAATGCGGGTGAAAAGCCCGCACGCCGAAAGCCCAAGGTTTCCTTGCGCAACGTTAATCGACGCAGGGTTAGTCGGTCCCTAAGGCGAGGGCGAAAGCCGTAGTCGATGGGAAGCAGGTTAATATTCCTGCACCTCGCGTGAGTGCGATGGAGGGACGGAGAAGGTTAGGTGTACCGGGCGTTGGTTGTCCCGGGGAAAGGCGGTAGGTTTGGATCTTTGGCAAATCCGGGATCCTTTAAGACCGAGCACCGAGACGAGTCCTTTAGGACGAAGTCACTGATACCACGCTTCCAGGAAAAGCTCCTAAGCTTCAGCTCACGCAGACCGTACCGTAAACCGACACAGGTGGGTAGGATGAGAATTCTCAGGCGCTTGAGAGAACTCGGGTGAAGGAACTAGGCAACATGGCACCGTAACTTCGGGAGAAGGTGCACCCTCTTTGGTGGCCCATGCGGGCTATAGCTGAGGGGGGTCGCAGAAACCAGGCCGCTGCGACTGTTTATCAAAAACACAGCACTCTGCAAACACGAAAGTGGACGTATAGGGTGTGACGCCTGCCCGGTGCTGGAAGGTTAATTGATGGGGTCAGCCGCAAGGCGAAGCTCTTGATCGAAGCCCCAGTAAACGGCGGCCGTAACTATAACGGTCCTAAGGTAGCGAAATTCCTTGTCGGGTAAGTTCCGACCTGCACGAATGGCGTAACGACAGCGGCGCTGTCTCCACCCGAGACTCAGTGAAATTGAAATCGCTGTGAAGATGCAGCGTTCCCGTGGCAAGACGGAAAGACCCCGTGAACCTTTACTATAGCTTTACATTGAACGTTGAGTTCGTCTGTGTAGGATAGGTGGGAGGCTATGAAACCGAGGCGCTAGCTTCGGTGGAGCCAACCTTGAAATACCACCCTGATGTGCTTGACGTTCTAACCTAGGTCCGTAATCCGGATCGGGGACCATGTATGGTGGGTAGTTTGACTGGGGCGGTCTCCTCCCAAAGAGTAACGGAGGAGCTCGAAGGTACGCTCAGCGCGGTCGGACATCGCGCACTGTGTGCAAAGGCATAAGCGTGCTTGACTGCGAGATCGACGGATCAAGCAGGTACGAAAGTAGGACTTAGTGATCCGGTGGTTCTGTATGGAAGGGCCATCGCTCAACGGATAAAAGGTACTCCGGGGATAACAGGCTGATACCGCCCAAGAGTTCATATCGACGGCGGTGTTTGGCACCTCGATGTCGGCTCATCACATCCTGGGGCTGTAGTCGGTCCCAAGGGTATGGCTGTTCGCCATTTAAAGTGGTACGCGAGCTGGGTTCAGAACGTCGTGAGACAGTTCGGTCCCTATCTGCCATGGGCGTTGGAGATTTGAGAGGGGCTGCTCCTAGTACGAGAGGACCGGAGTGGACGAACCTCTGGTGTTCCGGTTGTCACGCCAGTGGCATTGCCGGGTAGCTATGTTCGGAAGCGATAACCGCTGAAAGCATCTAAGCGGGAAGCGCGCCTCAAGATGAGATCTCCCGGGGCACAAGCCCCCTAAAGGAACCATCAAGACTAGGTGGTTGATAGGTCAGGTGTGTAAGTGGGGCAACCCATTGAGCTAACTGATACTAATGATCCGTGCGGCTTGACCATATAACCTCAAGTGGCCTTGGACTCGACGATATCGTCAGAGAAAATCCAATGCCCGCTACGTCACAAGACCCTATGAGAGATTGGCGCCTTAATCCGTTCCTTGGATGGCGACGCTCCAACCCTCTCCCTGGTGAAATTAGCGCTGTGGTCCCACCCGTTCCCATCCCGAACACGGAAGTGAAACGCAGCCGCGCCGATGGTAGTGTGGCTTAAGCCATGCAAGAGTAGGTCATCGCCAGGGGCTTTACCCCAAAACCCCCAACCGCAAGGTTGGGGGTTTTTTCTTGTGTAACTTTCGCCAACAATCGGCCTTCATCTCACCGAGGGGGCGGATGCATGAGGGTGTGCCGATTGGCTCTGGCCAGTGCGCTGGCGATGATCTGCAGTGACGGCGTGGCAGCGAAAGAGGCTACTGCTGACGCGCGACGCATTCATGAGGAGGCGATGGTCCTCGATACCCACCTGGATACGCCGGCGAACTTTCGCCGCCCGGGCTGGAGCATCGCCGACAACCACGAGCACGAAGGTGACCTGTCGCAGGTCGACTTGCCCCGCATGAAGGCGGGCGGACTGGATGGCGGCTTCTGGGTCATCTATACGGCACAGGGTGCGCGCGACGACGCAGGCAAGCGTGCGGCGCGCGACCATGGGCTAGACCGCCTGGTGAGCATCCATAAAATGCTCGCGGCGAATGCCGATGAGATGGAACTGGCGCTTACCGCTGACGATGCAGAACGCATCGCGAGTGCGGGCAAACGCGTCTCCTTCATCAGTATGGAAAATGCGGCCCCGCTCGCCAGCGATCCCACCCTGCTGACGGCATACCACAGGCTCGGCCTGCGAATGATGGGCGTCACGCATGTACGCAACAATGATTTTGGCGACTCATCCACCGACCCTGCGGGGCCGGAATGGAAGGGGTTGAGCCCTGCCGGTCGTGCATTGGTGGAGCAGGCGAACCGGCTCGGGATCGTGCTCGATGCATCGCATGCCAGTGACGCGGTCTTCGACCAACTGCTGGCCTTGTCGAAGGCGCCGATCGTGCTTTCCCACACGAGTGCCGATGCCATCTATGACCATCCGCGGAACATTGACGACGCCCGCCTTCGCCAGCTTGCTGCGAAAGGTGGCGTCATCCATGTGAATGCGTTTGGCGGTTATCTGGTCAACATCACGAAGATCCCGGAGCGGGAAGCCGCCATGGATGCGCTTGCTGAAAAGTACGGCCCGGAAAGCCAGCTCCCGGTAGCGCGTGTGCCCGCCTATCTCGCGGAACGTCGCGTGATCGAGGAGCGCTTCCCAATGAAGCGGGCGACGTTCGACGACTACATGAGGCACCTGCTTCACATCCTGAAGGTCGCAGGTGTGGATCATGTGGGTATCGGTGCGGACTGGGATGGCGGTGGTGGTGTGGCCGGCATGGAAGACGTCAGCGCACTGCCGCGGATCACCGAGGCGCTGCTGACGGCGGGCTATACCGAGCAGGAAGTACGCAAGATCTGGAGCGGCAATCTGCTGCGGGTCATCAGGGAGGCACAGGCAGTCGCGTCAGCCCGACGCTGACTGCGATCCTGCAGCCCTTGCGCGCTGCAGGGAATCCCATTCCTACGGATGTCTCAGGAGGGAGGCGCCATGGAAGAGTCGATCACGGCCCGACGATTCACCGCGTCGCTGGCGCACGACATCCCGAAGCATTGGCTGCCGGGCAACGAGGTGGTGTCGTCGTTGCTCAATGCTTACACCATTCTGGTGCCCGCCAACGAGGCGTTCTACATCCGCACGCTCAATGCCTGCCTACCGAGGATGGGGGATGAAGCATTGCGTGCCCGCTGCCAGGCCTTCATCCGGCAGGAGGCGCAGCACGGCGTAGCGCACAAGCGCTACTGGGAGAATCTTGACGCGCAGGGCTACGCCTATCGGGGTTTCGAACGTGCGGTGGACCGGGGCATCTTTCGCGTCATGGATCGTGTCGCGCCTTTATGGCTGCGAGTGTCGCTAGTGAGTTGCGTCGAACACATCAACGCCTTCCTTGGATACGAGTTCCTGAGGCAGTCCATCCTCGAAGGCGCCGATCCACACATGCGCGACCTGATGGAATGGCATTTCGCTGAAGAAATCGAACACCGGGCGGTGGCCTTCGATCTGCTGCAGGCGGTCTCGCCGCGCTATTCGGTGCGCGTGCTGGGGGCGGTCATGACCACCACCCTCTTCTATCTGTTGTTGAGCGGCATGGCGGCATGGCTGCTTGCCCAGGACAGGCTGCTTTGGCGGAAAGCAACATGGCGACAAGTGAGTCATCACTTCGGTAGCGGACACGGCATGGGTCGAAGGACGCTTGAACACCTACGGAACTACCTGCGGCCCAGCTTCCATCCCGGCCATTTGCCTGGAGGCGACACATTGGCAGCAGACGTGCTGGAAAGGCAGTCTGGACGGCAGCCCCCTTCCGTTGTGCCGATGGCCGCGCGAACCTGAACGGAAACCCGCATTCTCTCTGCTGCGCGGGTGGGTGAGCGGGGCTCGGCGACTAAGTGGCTGATTTGAAAGCGCTCCTGAGGCCATGCGTCGCAACCCGCGGTGTTGCGTCACTGGAACGATATGGAACTTCCGGCACGGTTAGCAGTCGAACCCCCCGACTGCTAACATCCCTGCCCATGAGCCAGAACACTCCCACTACCGCCCTGGTTACCAACAACCTGCCGATTCCCAGCGCCCTGGGTTCGCTCGACGCTTACATCAGCGCCGTGCACCAGATCCCGGTGCTGACGGTAGAGGACGAGCGTGCGCTCGCCAACCGCTACCGTGAGGAAGAAGACCTCGACGCCGCGCGCGAGCTGGTGCATTCGCACCTGCGTTTCGTCGTGCATGTGGCGCGCGGCTATAACGGTTATGGCCTGCCACTGGGTGACCTGATCCAGGAAGGCAACATCGGCCTGATGAAGGCGGTGAAGCGTTTCGACCCCGACATGGGTGTGCGCTTGGTGAGTTTCGCCGTGCACTGGATCCGTGCCGAGATGCACGAGTTCATCCTGAAGAACTGGCGCATCGTGAAGGTCGCCACGACCAAGGCGCAGCGCAAGCTGTTCTTCAACCTGCGCAAGTCGAAGACGCGCCTGGGCTGGATGAATGCCGAGGAAGTCAGTGCCATCGCCAAGGACCTCAACGTGTCCGAACGCGAGGTCATGGAGATGGAGGCGCGCCTGTCCGGTCGCGACATCGGTTTCGATGCGCCGTCGGACGAAGACGAAGAACACGCACCGCCGTCGCCGGCCAGCTACCTGGTCGCGCGCGATGAAGATCCGTCGCAGGCGTATGAGCGCATGGACAGCGAGGACAACCAGCTCGAGCTGCTGCGCGAAGGCATGGCGAACCTGGATGACCGTTCGCGCGACATCATCAAGCGTCGCTGGCTGGATGGCGAAAGCAAGGTCACGCTGCAGGAACTGGCCGACGAGTACGGCATTTCCGCCGAGCGCGTCCGCCAGGTCGAAGCCAACGCGCTGAAGAAGATGAAGGCGCTGTTCGCCGCCTGATCCGACGGGTTGTCTGCGTCGATATCGAAGAGGCCCCATTGGGGCCTCTTCTCTTTGTGGCGTGTCTGTCCACGGATGTGGTCCACTACGCCGCGATCCGCCACGGGCGGCATGACAACCAGAAGGAGCAGGGCATGGGGTGGAACAACGCGCGACGGGGGATGGTCGCCTGGATGCTGGTGGCGGTCTGTGGCCTCGTTGCCGCTTCCGGCGTGGCGTCGGCGTCGGCGGCCGATGACGGCAACACCAAGTCGACCGAAGGACAGGGCGGTGTCCGCTTCAGCATCGATCGCGAGGAATACGATGCGCAGGCGCGTGCCGCCATGCAGGTCGATCCCGTTGTGGCTGCGCACCTCGGCGCGATCCGCACTGTCGCGCTCGACGACGCGGCGAGCATGGACGAACCCGGCCCGGACGTCCTGGTGTTCGATGTCGAAGGCAGCCGCGGCAAGGGCCGCGTCACCGCGCGCTTCATCACCGTCAGCGCTTCGAAGGAAGCCCTCGGTCCCGGCGTGCTGGTGATGGCCGACGGTACCGAACATGCGATCGAGGGCGACGCCGATGTGCTGGCGGCGGAGGACGACAACCACGCACACGACCACGCGCATGACGAAGACATCGAAGCCGGTGCTGGCCTCTTCATCCGCCAGGCCCAGGAAGCCGCGCAGCGTTATCCGTTGATCCGGGAGCATATCGGCGAGATCTCGACGTTCGAGATCGACACCGATGCCACCGGCGCCGCGCCGGGCATGAACACCTTCGTGTTCAATGTGGCCGGTGACAAGGGACGCGGTCGCCTCGAAGCCGATTTCATCACCGTCAGTGCCGATACCGAACGTCTGGGCAAGGGCGTGCTGACGCTTGCCAGTGGACGCAAGCTCTCGTTCGATGGCGAGCCGCCGGGCGAGGACGAGCCCGCGGAGGGCATCGATGCCAGCGACGTGCTTGCGGGCGACAATATCTTCACGCGCCAGGCCCGCGTGGCCGTACAGCGCTATCCGCTGGTGCAGCAGCACATCGGCACGCTGAGTGCCTTCGACATGGACTTCATGGCGACCGGCGAAGCCGAGGGTGCGGACGAGTTCGTTTTCACGCTGGTGGGTGACAAGGGACGCGGGCGCATCCTGGCCGAGTTCATCACGGTCGACGCGGATACCGAGCGGCTGGGCAAGGGCGTGCTGACGCTCGCCGATGGCCGCGAGATCACGTTCGAGGGTGAGCCGCCTATGGAAGGCGAACTCGCCCCGCCGCGGATCGACACCGATCGCGGCGAAGTCCCCGAGACCTTCGCGCGGCAGGACGGCATTTTCGTGCTGCAGGCCAATGCCGCGATGCAGGCGCATCCCGTCGTTCTCAAGCATATCGGCGATATCCGCGAGGCTGCGTTCGATCGCGACGCCTCGTGGGCCGCGGAAGGCGAGCGCTACGTGTTCGACCTGAAGGGCAGCAAGGGAGCGGGTCGTCTCGAGGCCGAATTCATCACCGTCGATGCCGACAGCGAGCGTATCGGTGAAGGCGAACTGGTGATGGCCAACGGCAACCGCTACCCGCTGGGCGGGAAGTAAGCCGCACAAGATCCGGATAGCGCCGCCTGTCCGGCGGCACGAACATGGCATCCCGTCTCCCTGAGCGTGATGCCATGTCGTTCGTGATCCGCGGGCTGTCGCCCGAGCCCTTCCGTCCCTTGTTCGCCCTCGGCGATGCCGAATTGGCGACACGCAACATCCGCCGCGTGGTCGCCGATGCCGACCGCGGTTTTCCATGTCGCGTCACGCTGCAGGATGCACGGCAGGGCGAAACGCTGTTGCTGCTTCCCCATCTGCACCATGATGCCGCCGGCCCGTACCGGGCCAGCGGTCCCATCTACGTACGCGAGATGGCGATGAATGGCAGGGCAGCCGAATTGATCGACGAACTGCCGCCCTCGTTTCCACGCCGGCTGCTGTCATTGCGTGCCTACGACGCGGAAGGACTGATGCGCGATGCCGACGTGGTGGAAGGCGTCGATGCGATGCCACACCTGCAACGCCTGCTCGGCCTGCCGGGCGTCGCCTACCTGCACGTGCACAATGCGCGGCCCGGTTGCTATGCCTGCCGCGTCGATCCGGGTTGATCGTCGTCCTTGCCCAGGATGATCCGCGCGCCGCGCTGGTAGCTCCAGTACGCCCAGAACCAGTTCAACAGTACGACCAGGCGGTTGCGGAAGCCGATCAGGAAGAACACGTGCGCGGTCAGCCAGAACCACCACGCCAGCAGACCGGAAAACTTCAGCCGGCCGAAATCCACCACCGCCGCCATGCGGCCGATGGTCGCGAGGTTGCCGTAGTCCTGGTAGCGGAATGCACCGGGCGACGCGCCGCCGGACAGGCGTGCACGCAGCACCTGCGCCACGTGCCGGCCCATCTGCTTCGCGGCCGGTGCTACGCCGGGGACGGGCTTCCCGTCCGTGGTCACGGCGGCGAGATCGCCGGCGACGAAGATATCCGGGTGCTCCGGCACGCTGAGGTCTGGCTGCACCTGCACGCGGCCCGCGCGGTCCAGCGGGGCGCCGAGCGAACGCGCGAGCGGCGATGCCGCCACGCCGGCGGCCCACACCACGGTCTTCGCCGGCACGAAGGTATCGCCCAGGCGATAGCCCTCGTCGGTGATGTCGCTGACCGGCGTGCCGGTGACGACTTCCACGCCGAGCTTCTCCAGTTGCCGGCGCGCTTTCTCCGAAAGCGCTTCGGGGAACGACGCCAGCACGCGCGGTCCCGCTTCCACCAGGCGTACACGCGCCTGTGACGGGTCGATGCGGCGGAACTCGTTCTTCAGCGTATGCCGCGCGATCTCGGCCAGCGTGCCTGCCAGTTCGACACCGGTCGGGCCGCCGCCGACGATGGCGAAGCTGAGCCAGGCCGCGCGCTTGGCGGGGTCGGTTTCGGATTCCGCGCGTTCGAAGGCGAGCAGCAGGTGGCGGCGCAGTTGCAGGGCATCGTCGAGTGTCTTGAGACCCGGCGCATGCTTCGCCCAGTCGTCATGGCCAAAGTACGCATGCGTCGCACCCGTTGCCAGCAGCAGCGTGTCGTAGGCGATCGTGGTGCCGTCAGCGAACACGACCTGCTTGTCGTCCGGTGCAATCGAGGCCACGTCGGCCAGCCGCACTTCCACGTTGTCCTGCTTGCGCAGGATGTGGCGCAGCGGCGCCGCGATGTCGGGCGCGGACAGGCCGGCGGTCGCCACCTGGTACAGCAGCGGCTGGAACAGGTGATGGTTGTGCCGGTCGATCAGGGTGATGCGTACCGGCGCCGACGCCAGGGCCCGCGTGGCCCAGAGGCCGGCGAAGCCACCGCCGACGATGACGAAATGGTGTGCTGCCTGCATGCCGTTTCCCGCGGCCACGGGCTGCGTGGCGCCTTGCGACGGATTGTCGCATGCGCCCCGTGAGCCGGTCAGTCCGGGTCGCGGTCGATCAGCGACGTCTCGCGTGTATCCGGCATCCACAGGTAGACCAGCAGCGAGCACGCGATGCAGGCAGTGACGTACCAGTAGAAGCCGGTTTCGTGGCCGATGTCCTTGAACCACAGCGCCACCATGTCGGCGGTGCCGCCGAAGACCGCCACGGTCAGTGCGTAGGGCAGACCGACACCGAGCGCGCGGATCTCGACCGGAAACAGTTCCGCCTTCACCACCGCATTGATCGCGGTGTAGCCGCTGACGATCACCAGCGCCGCCATCACCAGCCAGAACGCCTGCGCGGCGCTCTGCACGCCTTGCAGCTGGCTCAGGATCGGCACGGTGAACAGCGTGCCCAGCACGCCGAAGGCGATCAGGATGCGTCGTCGCCCCACCTTGTCCGACAGCGCGCCAACGACGGGCTGCAGCAGCATGTAGAAGAACAACGTGGAGGCATTGATCAGGCTGGCGGTTTCGGCCGCCATGCCCGCACTGTTGACGAGGAATTTGTGCACGTAGGTGGTGTACGTGTAGAAAGCCAGCGTGCCGCCCATCGTCAGGCCGATCACCGTGAGCACTGCGCGCGGGTGCTGCATCAACGCGCGCAACGTGCCCTGGGCTTTCTGCGGGTTCGCCGCGCCGGCGGCTTCGTTGCGCTGGAACGATTCGGTTTCCACCATGTTCCGGCGCAGCCACAGCGCCACCAGCGCGGCCACCGCGCCGATCGCGAACGGAATGCGCCAGCCCCACTCGCGCAACTGCTCGTCGGTCAGGAACACGCGCTGCAGCGCGATCAGTACGGCCAGCGCGATCAGGTGGCCCATCACCAGCGTCACGTACTGGAAGCTGGACCAGAAGCCACGTCGCTCGCGCGTGGCCATCTCGCTGAGATACGTCGCCGAGGTGCCGTACTCGCCACCGACCGACAGGCCCTGCAGCAGTCGCGCCAGCACCAGCAGGATCGGTGCCGCGATGCCGATCGTCGCGTAGCCCGGCGTGCAGGCGATGATCAGCGAGCCGCCGCACATCATCACCACCGACAGCATCAAGGCGCGCTTGCGGCCATGGCGATCCGCGTAGCGGCCGAGCAGCCAGCCACCGAGCGGACGCATCAGGAAGCCGACCGCGAAGATCACGGCCGTCTTCAGCAACTGGCTGGTGCGATCGCCACCGGGAAAGAACACCTCGGCGAAGTACAGCGAGAACGCCGCGTACACGTACCAGTCGTACCACTCCACCAGGTTGCCGACGGAGCCGCTGAAGATGCTGCGCAGGCGCTGGGCAGGCGTCAGAGTGGCACGGGTGGTAGTCGTCATCAGTAGAGGTCCATGGGGTCGACGTCGAGCGACCAGCGCGTGCGGCGCGCCTCCGGCAGGGCGTGGATCTGCGGCAGGGCGAGGTCCAGCACGCGATGAAGCGCGCGCCGTTCCGGCGAAGACAGCAGCAGCTGCACGCGATGCAGGCCGGCGCGGCGTGGCATCGGTGCGGGCAGCGGGCCGTGCATCTCCAGCGTGGCGTCGTGCGCGCGCAGCGCGTGCTTCGCCGCCTGCAGGAATTGCTGTGCAGCGTCCACGTGCTGGGCCTCGGCGCGCAGCAGCGCCAGGTGCGCGAACGGCGGGAAGCCGGCCATGCGCCGCTGCTCCAGCTCCGCCTCGGCGAAGGCGTGGTAGCCGCCGCTGATCAGCGTGTTCAACAGCGGATGATCGGGATGGTGGGTCTGCAGCCACACGTCGCCGCGCTTGCCGGCACGACCGGCGCGCCCGGCGACCTGGATCAACTGCTGCGCGAGCTTCTCGCCGGCGCGGAAGTCGGTGGAGAACAGGCCTTCGTCCACGCCGACCACCGCTACGCGGGTGAGGTGCGGCAGGTCGTGGCCCTTGGCCAGGATCTGCGTGCCGACGAGGATGCCGGGCGTGTCGCCGAGTTTCGCCAGCTGCTGCGCCAGGCCATCGCGCTTCTGCGTGGTGCCGCGGTCCACGCGCAGCACCGGGACATCGGTGAACTGCTCGGTCAGCAGTTCTTCCAGCCGTTCGGTGCCGATGCCCTGCGGTTGCAGCGCCAGTCCGCCGCAATCGGGACACGCCGGCGGTGCCGCCTGCCGCGCGCCACAGTGATGGCACTGCAGGCGCTTGCCGCCGGCGTGCACGGTCATCGGGCTGTCGCAGCGCTTGCAGTGCGCGCTCCAGCCACAGTCGTGGCACAGCAGCACCGGCGCGTAACCGCGGCGGTTCTTGAACACCAGTACCTGCCCGCCCGCGTCCAGCGCCTGGCGGACTGCCTGCAGCGTGTCCGCGAGCAGACCGGCCTGCTGCGCGCGCTTGCGCACGTCCAGCACGCGAACGGCAGGCGGCTGCGCCTCGCCGGCGCGGCGTGACAGCCGCAGGTGGGCATAGCGGCCGCTGCGCGCGTTGTGCAGCGTCTCCAGGGAGGGCGTGGCGCTGCCCAGCACCACCGGCACGTCCAGCGCCTTGCCGCGCACCAGCGCGAAATCGCGCGCGTGGTAGCGGATGCCGTCCTGCTGCTTGTAGCTGCCGTCGTGTTCCTCGTCGATCACGATCAGCCCGGCCTCCGGCAGCGGCGTGAACACCGCCGAGCGCGTGCCCACGATCACCCGCGCCTCGCCGCGCAGGCAGGCCGCCCAGGTGCGCGCACGCTCGCCATCGTTGAGACCGGAGTGCAGCGCATGCACCGGCACGCTGAGCCGGTCGCGGAAGCGCGCCAGCGTCTGCGGGGTCAGCCCGATCTCCGGCACCAGCACCAGCGCCTGCCGCCCGCGACGCAGGCAGTCGGCGATGGCATGCAGGTAGACCTCGGTCTTGCCGCTGCCAGTGACGCCGTCCAGCAGCAACGCACCGAAGCCGGTCGTCGCGACGATCGCGTCGGCTGCGGCCTGCTGCTCGTCGTTGAGCGCCGGGCCGGGCCGCGGCGATGGGGCCGTCGACGTGGCGTCGGCCGGGAAGCGTTCGGCCAGCCCACGCTTGCCCAGGTCGCGCGCGGTGGCGCGGCCGGCATCCAGGTGCAGGTCCAGCACGTCTTCGTCGAGCGAGGCGTGCTCGGCCAGCAGGTCCGCCAGGCGACGCGGCCGGCTGCCGGTGCGCAGGCGATCGCGCTGGGTCAGGCCGGCTTCGGTCAGCCGCCAGTGCCAGGCATGGGTGTCCGGCAGCGGTTCGCCCTGGCGCAGCAGGGTCGGCAGCGCGGTCGCGACGACCTCGCCCAGCGGCGCATGGGTATAGCGCGCCAGCCAGAGCAGCGAGTCCCGCAGTTCGCCCAGCAGCAGCGGAACGGCATCCAGCAGTGCGTCCGCCTGGCGCAGCTCCAGCCCGGGGTCCGCCGGTGGGGCGACGCCGGCGACGAAGCCGGTCAGTGGCCGGTTGCCGAAGAGCACGCTCACCCGCTTGCCGATGTCCTCCGGCGAGGCGGTATGACCCTCGGGCGGCAGGTAGTCGAACAGCCGTGGCAAGGGCACGGGCAGGGCGACCTGGAGGACGGAAACGGGCGACATTCCGGTCAGTGTATCGGCCCGTCCCGGCGCGGGTCACATATCGCGCAGTTGCATTGATGTCCTGTCAATTTCTTGACGAGATTCACGCAAGTACTGATCCCGGAAGGAGATTCCGGTTTATCCACACGTGCTGTGGATAAATCTGTGCATGGCGGGAATGCTTCACGGCGCGATGACGCTGCTGCAAGCATCCGGGCCGGGTTGGTCAAAAAAGTGCCAGCAAGGCTTTCTTCATGAAAATCATACAGTTAGCCGTGAAACCGGACTGACACAATCCTGTGGAGGTGGGCGCGATGGGGTCCCGTGACGGTTTGGTGACCGCTGTGCACAACGTTTTTCTTGGAAACCCTTGCTACGCCGGGGAGAGCAGATTTCGAACGCCTGTCAAGCGTCCGTACGGCCCCGCCGGGTGACTATGATCCACGCATCTCCGACCGGTTCCACGATGATTTCTTCCGACACCTCCGCGTCCCCGCCACCCGCCGCGCTTGCCGCCTTCCTGAAAGGATGCGAGCGCCGCGGCGCCGTGTTCGCCGAACTGCAGTGCGGCGACCGCGACCGGGGCGACGTCGCCCTCGCCGCCGCCCTGCGCGCGTTCCGGGGCAAGGCCGCCGCCCTGCCGATGGCCGACTGGCCGGTCCGCTTCTGGGCCTTGCTGGTGGCAACGCCGCAGCTGCGCGTCGACGGTCCCACCGCGCGCTGGTCCGACGCCTTCGGCGCCCTGGCGCGACCGGCCACGGCGGACCGCGCGGCGCTGCTGCTGCGGCTGGCCGGCGGCCTGCAGGAAGCCGAGGCGGCCGATGTGCTCGGACTCGACGCGGCGGCCTACCGCGACGCACTGGCGCGCGCCTGCCCGCGCGACACGCTGGGACATCCGGACGCCGGTGCCTGGCGCGCCCTGGCCGAAGCCATCCAGCAGCACCTGCGCGAACTATCAGCCGACCGGCTGGCTACGCTCGCGCGCCTGCGCGAGGACGCGCTGGCAGGCGTCCGCCAGCCGCCCGTGACGGCGAAGACGCCAACGTTCGTCCCCACCCGCGCACCGCGCCGCTGGCCGTGGATCCTGCTGATCGGGGTCCTGCTGCTGGCCGCCGCAGGCGCGGGGCTCTGGTGGTGGCGCGGGCCGGCGCTGTTGCCTACGCCCTCGGCACAACCGGCCGCGTCCAGCGACGCGGAAGGCGTCTCGGCGCTGCCACCGGATCCGGTGATGACGTCGGCCGCGCTGCCGCCTGCGGACGCACCCGCCACGCGGGCGGACGACGTCGTCGCCCCGGCGGCGCATGCCGACTTCGCGTTGCTGGCCGATGCCGACGACGAGGCGCGCGCCCGCGAGGCGGATTTCCTGGCCTGGTATGTGGCCGGTGCCGGCGCAGCACCGGGTGCCGCCGCACCTGCCACCCATGCCGATGCCGACGCGGGAGCGACCGATGCGCAGCGCTGATTTCCGGCGAGGTGTCGCCGTGACCCTGATCGGCGCCGCCGCCCTGGTGGCCGGCATGGCGGTGTCGTTCGCGCAGGACGCGGAGAACGCCGCGCGCTGGGCGGCGATGTCGCCCGCCACGCAGGCCGGGTGGGAACAGCGCCGCCTGACCTGGGATGCCCTGCCGCGCCAGGAGCGCGAGGACCGTCGTTCGCGCTACGCCGCCTGGCGCGCGCTGGACGAGATACAGCGTGCACGGTTGCGCGCTGCCGCCACCGAGATCGCCGCCTTGCCGCCGGAACATCAGGCTGCGCTGCGCACCCAGTTCAGCGTTCTCGACGGCATGCAGCGGCAAGGCTGGCGATTGGGGCCGGATCTCGGCGCCGACTGGCCGCGCCTGCAGCCGCTGTTCGCCTTCGTACCACCCGGCGAACGCGATGGCCTGTTGGCGTTGCTGCGCCGGCTGGACGCCGAACAGCGCGATGACCTGGCCGCCCTCGCGCAGCGGTTGCCGCCGCAGGATCGCGATGCCTTCCGCCGCGAACTGCTGGCGGTGCCTGATGCGCAGCGCAGCGCGTGGCTACGGCAGCAGCGCGATCGCTAGGCGTTCACCCAGGTCGTCAGTACCAGGAACACGATCGCCGTCATCAGCATAAAGAAGTACAGCGTGCCCAGCACCGAGAACTTCAGCAGCGTCACGATGAAATGCTGGCGGTACACGCGCTGCTGCATCCACAGCAGATAGACCGGCATCCAGCCCAGTACCGCCAGCTGCGCCGTCCACTGCGGGATCTTCAGCCAGAAATTGCCGGGCGGGATCAGGTTGCCGAGCGCCTGGACCAGGCAGAACACCAGGATGCACAGGCACAGGTAGGCGTGGCTGTAGAGCGCCACCACCAGGTGTTCGAGATAGACGCGCCCGGTTTCGATGTACGCCAGCCGTAGCAGCAGCGCGAACACCGGCACCAGCACGAACAGCGCCGACGGCACCGAGCCGATCAGCAGGGTGAAGAAGTGTTCCGGATCCTTCGCCAGGCGGGGGATGTTCTCTTCGCCGCGTGCCAGCTTCTTGTTGATCCAGCGGTTGGCGAACTCCGGCAGCCAGCTGACGCGCACCGGATTGGTCTCGGCATCGAACGGCTTGCCGCCGATGGTGATCGCCGCGCTTTCCGGCAATGCCGGCAGCGGCTGGCCCTGCGGGTAGCGGTCCGGTTGCTTCAGCGCCGGATGGTCCGGCTGCAGTTGGGTGATGCGCTCGCGCGCGAGTCGTTGGGTGGCGTAGATGTTGTCTTCGATGCGCTCACGCACGAAACCCAGGCCGCTGGGCACGCCGGCGCGTGCGGATACCAGCCCCTTCAGCGTTTCGTCCCGTTGCTTGATCACGCCTTCGACGGTCGTCTGCTTGGAGAAGTCGATGCCCGACTGGTCTGGCGCGGCCACCAGGTTGGTGGTGCCGTCGGCCGTCGGCGGCGGCTCCGGCAGCGTCACTTCACCGATGTGCAGGGTCAGCTTAGCCACGAAGAACGTCAGCACGCTGAGGATCACGAACAGCCGCAGCGGTGCCACGAACGGCGCGCGATGGCCGGCCAGGTAGGCGTTGGCCAGCTTGCCGGGCGAGAGCAGCGTGCGCAGGGTGCGGAAGATGCGCCCGTCCAGATGCCAGAACGATTCGAACACCTCTTCCACCGCATGCCCGACGCTCTTCAATGGGCTGTGGGCGTTCTGGCCGCAGACATGGCAGAACCCGCCCTGCAGCGGCGTCCTGCAGTTCTCGCACGCGCTGGCGTGCACGGCGTCGGCATCGTGCGATGGGGTCATGGGGCGTTCGGGTGGCGCGGCGGGCGAGCGGGTAAGATACCGGCCTCCCGTGACCCGGTGCCAGCGCGAATCCGCGCGGCCGCAGTCCGGCGGTTGATCCCATGTCCGTTTCCTCTTCCCCGACCCCGCGCTTCGGCCACGAAGTGCGTGCGACGGCCACGCTTGCCCTGCCGCTGGTGCTGGGTCACGTCTCCACCGGCCTGATCGGCTTCGTCGACAACGTCATCGCCGGCCACCATGCCACCGCCACGCTGGCGGCCGTCACCGTGGGCACGGCGCTGCTGTGGCTGCCGATGATGGTGCCGATCGGCACGCTGATCTCGCTGACCGCCTCGGTTTCGCAGCTCGACGGCGCCAACCGCCGCAGCGAGATCGCGCCCCTGTTCCGCCAGGCGCTATGGCTGTCGCTGGGCCTGGGCCTGCTGATGTTCGCCTTCCTCAGCGTGGCGCCGTACGCGCTGGCGGCATTCGGCATCGCGCCCGACATCATCCCCGGCGCCACCGCGTTCCTGCACGGCATCCGCTGGGGCGTGCCGGCGCTGACGTTCTACTTCTGCATGCGCTACCTCAGCGAGGGGACGCACTGGACGCTGCCCACCATGATCCTCGGCTTCGGCGGCCTGCTGGTGCTGGCGCCGGTGGGTTACGTGCTGGCGTTCGGCAAGTTCGGCTTCCCGGAGATGGGCGCGGGCGGGCTGGGCATCGCCTCGGCGCTGACCATGTGGATGCAGGCCATCGCGTTCGCGATCTACCTGACGCGCGCGCGTCGCTTCGCCGACCTGCAGTTGTTCGCGCACTTCGATCCGCCGCGCCGCGCGCCGATCATGCAACTGCTGCGCACCGGCCTGCCGATCGGCATCACCGTGTTGATGGAAGGCAGCCTCTTCATCGTCACCGCGCTGCTGATCGCACGGCTGGGCGCCACGCCGGCGGCCGCGCACCAGATCGCCATCAACGTCTCGGCGCTGTGCTTCATGATCCCGATGGGCGTGGCCGAAGCCACCACCGTGCGCGTGGGCCATGCGGTGGGCGCGGGCAACACGCTGGGCATCCGCCGTGCCGCGCATGCGGGCTACGTCATCGTGCTGGCCACGCAGGCGGTCTCGGCGCTGTTCCTGCTGCTGGGCCACGACCTGGTGGTATCGCTGTACACCGACGACCTGGCGGTCGCCGCGTTGGCCGGCACGCTGCTGCTGTTCGCCGCGGCGTTCCAGTTCCCCGACGGCATCCAGGTGCTCTCGGCCGGTGCGCTGCGCGGGTTGAAGGACACCCGCGTGCCCATGTGGCTGGCCGTGGTGTCGTACTGGGGCCTGGGCATGCCGCTGGGCGCCGGACTGGGCCTGGGCCTGGGCTGGGGCCCGCAGGGCATGTGGCTGGGCCTGATCGTCGGGCTGACCGCCGCCGCGGTGCTGCTGGGCTGGCGCTTCGAGCGCAGCAGCCGGCGCTGGCAGGCCGACGGCGCGACCCTCGCCGCGGTCACGGTGACCAACGGAACATGAAAGCCTCACACGCGCACGCTACAGTGGTCCCAGTTTCCCGGAGTTTTCCATGAGCCAAGTCGCACCCGCCGCACCCCGTCGCAGCCCGGTCGTCGCCTTCTTTGTCGGCCTATGGGACGTGATGAACTTCACCCGCAAGCTGGTCCTCAACCTGATCTTCTTCGGGCTGCTGTTCCTGTTCTTCATCGTGTTCGTCATCGCCGCCGGCAGTGGCGGGGTGAAGCCGATGATGGAGCGCACCACCTTCGTGCTGGCGCCGGAAGGCCGCCTGGTGGAGCAGTTCACCGCCGATCCCGCTACCCGCGCGCTGGCCAAGGCGTTCGGCGACAAGAGCGCCGAGGAAGTGCAGTTGCGCGACCTGCTGCGCGCCATCGAGGCGGCGCAGAAGGACGAGAAGATCGAACGCATGCTGCTGCGCGTGGACCAGCTGCAGCCCACCGGCTACGCCTCGCTGCGTGAAGTCGCCGCCGCGCTGGCCAAGTTCCGCGCCTCCGGCAAGCAGATCGTCGCCTTCGGCGAGAACCTCAGCCAGACGCAGTACCTGCTGGCCGCGCAGGCCGACGAGGTCTACCTGGACCCGATGGGCAGCATGGTGCTCGAGGGCCTGGGCCGCTACCGCCAGTACTACCGCCAGGGCCTGCAGGAAAAGCTCGGCGTGGACGTGCACCTGTTCAAGGTGGGCGAGTACAAGTCCGCCGCCGAACCCTACGTGCTGGACGCCGCCTCCAAGGAAGCCAAAGAAGCCGACCTCTACTGGATGAACGATGTGTGGCAGCGCCTGCTGGCCGACGTCGCCAAGGTCCGCAAGACCACGCCCGAAGCGCTGGCCGCCGGCATCGACACGCTGCCCGAAGGCATCGCCGCCGCTGGTGGCGACCTGGCCAAGTACGCCCTGCAGCAGAAGCTGGTCGACGGGCTGAAGACGCAGGAAGAAGTCGAGAACCTGCTGATCGAGCGCGGCGTGGCCGACGAGGATTCCGAGACCGGTTTCCGCGCCATCGGCCTGGGCGGCTACCTGACCCATCTCGACGGCCGCGTGAACCCGCTGGACAAGCGTCCGCAGGTCGCCGTGGTCGTGGCCGAAGGCGAAATCACTGACGGCGACCAGCCGCCCGGCCGCGTCGGTGGCCTGTCCACCTCGGCGCTGCTGCGCGAGGCGCGCGACGACGATGACGTGAAGGCCGTGGTGCTGCGCGTGGATTCTCCCGGCGGCGGCGTGTACGCCTCCGAGCAGATCCGCCGCGAAGTGGCCGCGCTGAAGAAGGCCGGCAAGCCGGTGGTCGTCTCGATGGGCGACCTGGCCGCGTCCGGCGGCTACTGGATCAGCATGAACGCCGATCGCATCTACGCCGACCCGTCCACCATCACCGGTTCGATCGGCATCTTCGGCCTGATCCCCACCGTGCCGCGCACGCTGGAAAAGATCGGCGTGCGTACCGACGGCGTGGGCACCACCCGCTTCGCCGGCGCGTTCGACATCACCCGTCCGCTTGACCCGGCTGTCGGCCAGATCCTGCAGACGGTCATCGACAAGGGCTATGCCGACTTCACCGGCAAGGTCGCCGAGGCGCGCAAGAAGCCGGTCGAAGAGATCGACGCCGTCGCCCGCGGACGCGTGTGGAGCGGTGCGCAGGCCAAGGAACGTGGCCTGGTGGACGAACTGGCCGGTCTGGACGCCGCGCTGGCCGATGCCGCCAAGCGCGCCAAGCTGGGCGACGCCGATGCCTACCGCGTGCGCTACATCGAGAAGATGTCCTCGCCGTTCTCGCAGTTCATGGGCGGCTTCGCCGGTAGCCGGATCGGTGCGGCATGGCTGAAGGATTCGGACTTCGCCCGCGCGCTGCTGGCCCGCAGCCTGCCGGAGATGGAAGCGCAGCTGCGCTTCGTCGACGAAGCGGTGAACGACCGCAACGGCGCCCCGGTGAAGAGCCTGGCGTACTGCTTCTGCGGGTTCTGATTCCTGCCATCGCTGTTTGATCGACGGGCCGCGCGGGCAACCGCGCGGCCCGTTTCGTTTTGGGGGTCAGCCGTCGGGTGCCCAGCACGGCTGAAGGGCGGGTGGTGTGGTGGAGAATATACGTATCGTATATGATGCATATATCCTCTACGCCGGATTCTCCCCATGGGCATCGTCAACATCGACGACGCACTGCACGACCAGTTGCGGCGCGCTTGCACCGTCAGCCACCGCTCGATCAACGCGCAGGCCAACTTCTGGATCAAGGTCGGCATGCTGTGCGAGATGCACCCGGAACTGAGCTTCCAGGACATCGTCGCCAACGAACTGCGCGCGGCCGGCGTGCAGCCGGCGCCGTTGCGGTCGGGCCACACGTGATCAAGACCGAGGCCGAACTCGCGCTGATGGCGGAGGCCGGCGCGCTGCTGGCGTCGGTGTTCGACCGGCTCGGCACGCTCACGCTGGAAGGCATGAGCACGATGACGATCAACGATCTAGTCGAACGCATGATCGTCGACGAGCTGCACGCGCGGCCGGCGAGCAAAGGCCAGTACGACTTCCCGTACGTGCTCAACGCGTCCGTCGACAACGTGGTCTGCCACGGCATGCCGTCGCACGACGACGTGCTGCGCAGCGGGCAGATCGTCAATCTCGACATCACGCTGGAAAAGAACGGCTATATCGCCGACTCCAGCACCACCTACCTGGTCGGTGAGGTCGCATACCCCGCACGTCGTCTGGTGCAGGCCGCGTACTACGCCATGTGGAAAGGGATCGCCGCCGTGCGTCCCGGCGCGCGCCTGGGCGACGTCGGCCACGCCATCGCGCACTACGCTCGGTCGCAGGGCTACAGCGTGGTGAAGGAGTACGGCGGCCACGGCATCGGCCGCGAGATGCACGAAGCTCCGCACGTCCATCACTACGGTCGGCCCGGCAGCGGTCAGGTGCTGGAAGCGGGCATGGTGTTCACCATCGAACCGATGCTCAACCAGGGCAAGGCCGCGGTGCGCGCGGAGCCGGATGTATGGCCGGTCTACACGCGCGACGGCAGCCTTTCCGCGCAGTTCGAACATACCGTCGCGGTGACGCGGACGGGTGTGCGCGTGTTGACGCTGCGGTCGAATGAAGTGCCGTTGTGCAAGGTTGCCTGAGGGGCGACTGGGCCGTACTAGCGACTCGGAATCGCCGCCATCAGCGCGCAGCATGCGCCGCCCGCCGCGATAGCCACGGCATAGTCCATGACGCTCGCATCCATGCCTTGCCACACCTGCAGTGTTGCAACGAAGCCGGCGACCACGATCCCGCCCCACGCGAAGCAGAACAGAAGCGTCTTGAGGCCTGACCGGGTGAACAGGCGCACTCCACGTCTTGCGCGGCCTGACGACGCGGCCATCGGGGCCACGAAGAAGACCAGAGCAAAGAAGAGTGCGACCACTACCGCTGCGACATTCGAGTAGCCGAGCACGACATGGGCCACGGCGTACGCAAGCGCCAGCACCAGAATGAGCAGAAGAAAGCGCGGGAGAAGTCGCAATGTCTCCGTCAACAACACGCTGTAGGGAATATCTTGATGCCGCATCTTCTGACTGCTGTCTGGGGCATCCGCGGCACGGCGCCAAGTGAGCGGTAGCTTGCATCAAGCCTGTTGGCGTTGCCAGCGTGGATCGGGCGGAGCAAGGCCTTTGCCCGCATCGCACGCACACCTCACCACGACTTCATGGAAGCCTCAAGGTCCTCCGCGAAGGTAGGCCACCACCGGCCTTCGCGAGGAACCCACGTGTCCAGCACTGCGCTTCGCATCCTGCTGCTCAATCCGCCTCACACCGCGATCGGCAGCCGCGTTCCGCGCGAGCAGCTGCCGCCGCTGGGTCTGCTGTCGGTCGGTGGACCGCTGATCGATGCCGGTCACCATGTCGAGCTGCTCGATGCCGAGTTCGGTCCGATGCGCCTCGACGCGATCATCGCTGCGGTAGTGGCCAACGCGCCCGACGTGCTGCTGATCGGGCACTCCGGCTCCACGTCGGCGCATCCGACCGTCGTGCAGATCGTCCGTCGGCTCCGGCACGCGCTGCCTGCGCTGACGATCGTCTATGGCGGCGTCTTCCCCACGTACCACTGGCGCGACGTGTTGGCGCAGGAGCCGGCGTTCGACTACATCGTGCGCGGCGAAGGCGAGCGCACCATGCTGCGGCTCGCGGAAGCGCTGGCGGGGCGTGCGAACGTCGACGACATCGGTGGCCTCGCGTTCCGGCGCGATGGCGGGATCCGCGACACGGGCGCCGCCGAGATGATCACCGACCTGGACGCGTACCGGATCGGCTGGGAACTGATCGACCACCGGCGCTATTCCTATTGGGGCAACCTGCGTGCGGTGGTGGTGCAGTTCTCGCGCGGATGTCCGTACCTGTGCAGCTACTGCGGACAGCGCGGTTTCTGGACGCGGTGGCGGCATCGCGATCCCGTCGCTTTCGCCCGGGAGCTGGCCCGTCTGTATCGCGAAGAAGGCGTGCGCCTGATCAACTTCGCCGACGAACTTCCCACCGGTTCGCGCAAGGCATGGAAGGCCTTCCTGGAAGCACTGGTCGCGGAAAACGTCGACCTGACGCTGGTGGGATCGACCCGTGCCGGCGACATCGTCCGCGATGCCGACCTGTTGCCGCTGTACAAGCGCGCCGGAGTGATCCGCTTCCTGCTGGGGATCGAGAGCTACTCCGACGCCACGCTCGATGCGATCCGCAAGGGCGCGTCGTCCAGCGAGGATCGCCAGGCGATCCAGCTGCTGCGCCAGCACGGGATCATTTCGATGGCGACGTACGTGGTCGGCTTCGACGAACAGACCGACCTGGACTACTGGCGCTCGCTCCGCCACCTGCTGTCCTACGATCCGGACCAGATCCAGCTGCTCTATGTCACACCGCATCGATGGACGCCGTACTACGACGAAGTGGCGGGCCAGCGCGTGATCCAGACCGATGTCCGCCGATGGGACTACAAGCACCAGGTGCTGGCGACCAACCGCGTGCCGCCGTGGCGGGTACTGCTGTGGGTCAAGGCGATCGAGGTCTGCCTGCAGCTGCGGCCGAAAGCGCTTTACCGCAGCCTGCTGCACCCCGACAAGCGCGTGCTGCACGGTATGCGCTGGTACGTGAAGATGGGGCGGCGGGTGTGGTTCCGCGAGATCGTCGAGTTCTTCTTCGGTGCGCCGCGCGTGGCGGACGGTCCGGACCTGGCGACATTCTGGGGCCCGTCGCTGGCGGCCGAGGAGAACGCACTGGGCAAGCCGCGCAGACGCACGCCCATTCCCTTGACGATCGTGGCGCCCGCCACGCGCGACACGGCGCGCGCACCGTCGGTCTGATGCGGATCAGGAGGTCGCGCTGTCCGTACCGGCCTGCGGCTCCGGCGGTTTGTCGGTGGGGGGTGGCTCGGGGGCGCGGCAGGCCGTGCAGAGCGCTACAACGACCAGGCATGTCAGAAGGAACAGGGACCGGCGGAAGGCAGTCATGGCGGGTGCTCCGGAAGCGGCACGGGGCCATCGTACACCCCATGTTGCGGGCCGGACTTGGGCTACTATCCGACCGCCCGCGCTCAAGGGGATGCCATGCGGCGGGCTCCTGCCTGGAGGGGTGGACGATGAAGCAAGTCGCGGCGCTTTCGATGCTGCTGGCCGGTATTGCACCGGCGGCCTATGCCCAGCAACAGACGACCACGTCGTCTTGGGGCGAAATCCTGACCTACGACTACCGGTACGACGGGCGACGCAACGACAGCTACCAGACGCGGCTGACGGCGACGCTGGACGGGGTCGACCTGCTGTACGACCAGACGTTCTGGCGCGCCTTCGATGATCCGATGGTGCAGGCCGGGCTGTCGGCAGCGACATCGCTGCGCGGCTTCAACGATCGCGGCGCGCCGGCCGTGGTGCGATGGGGCGCGCCGCAACTGATCGATTCCTACGAGGAGTTCCTCGACAGCTTCACCGAGACATCCGTGGAGACCCTCGCGCCGCGCTACGTGACCACGGTGCAGACCACCAGCGGTGATGCGTCCAACAACATCGCCATCATCGGCGAACGCGGCGGCTGCTTCGATACCGGCGTCAGCGGCGCCACCAACTACGGGGCTTTCGATGGCGCGTTCGCAAACTGCGATAGCTACGAGGAGTTCGAGGTCGCGCCCGGCACGATCAACACCAACACCCATACCACCGCCATCATCGAGACCATCGAGACGTCGTTCACCAACGAGGACTACCTCAACCTGACGCACTACCAGGTCACCGGTACGCTGATGCGCATCGGCACCGTGCACACGGCGGCGCAGGGCGAGGCGATCGGTGCCGGCGCCGACCTGGCCACGCGGTTGCTCGACGTGGAAGCGCGCACCGGACGCGCGGCCGCGTGGGTCCAGGGCCACGCGATGCGCAGCGACCTGTCGGCCAGCGGAGGAATTCCCGGCTATCGCGCGGCACGATCGGGCGCCAGCCTGGGCGGATGGTTCACGCCGGCGGGCAACTGGTGGCTGGGGGGCGCGCTCGACCAGACCCAAGGACACTTGGAGATCGCCGCCGCATCGGAGCGCTCGGCGGTGGAGCTGACCCAGGCCGCGTTGCAGGCGGGCTACCAGGGCTCCGTTGCGTACGCACAACTGGCGCTGGCCGGCGGCCGCGGCCATGTGGCCACGCGGCATGGCGACGACGGCTTGGGCGGCGTCTCCCTCGCGCGTTACGACGTGGACGTGACGACGGCCGCGCTGGAGCTCGGCGCGCGCTGGCGCCACGGCGGCTGGTCGGCCAATCCGCACGCGGGCCTGGAGGCGGTGGAGGCGGAGACCGATGCCTTCGCCGAGTCCGGCGGCGTGGCGCTCGCGGCACCCGGGCACACCACGCGACGCGTGCGCGCCTGGATGGGATTCCGCGGGGCGCACGAATGGACCTGGGCCGAAGGACGCGGCTTGCGGGTGGATCTGCGCGCACGCTGGTACTCGGTACGGTCGGGTCGTGCACGGTCGCTGCCGGTGGCTTTCGTGGACATGCCCGACGACCCGATGCGCATCCATGGCGCCACCGAGGCCGCCACCACGGCCGAGATCGGTATCGCGGCGGATCTGCGCCTGGGCAGACATCTCTCGCTGTTCGCCGCCTACCATCGCCGGGAGGGCGGCGATGCCGATGCGCGCGCCGCGCAGGCAGGCCTGCGCATCGACTGGTAGCGTGGATGGTCGGGCATCGCCCGATCATGCATGCTGGGGGTCGACACGCTGCGGGGCGGCGCGAGGAACCGGAACGGATGAGTGCGATGCGGTGGCGGCTGGACGGACAACGGGCACTGGTGACTGGCGCGAGCGCGGGCATCGGGCTGGCGATCACCCGTGAGCTGCTGGATCTGGGCGCCGACGTGCTGATGGTGGCGCGCGACGTGGACGCGTTGCAGGCGGCGCGCGCCGATCTGGGCGAGGAGTTTCCCGAGCGCGAGATCGGCACGCTGGCCGCCGACGTCGCCGACGACGAGGACCGCCGCGCCATCCTCGACTGGGTGGAAGACCATGGCGATGGCCTGAACATCCTGGTCAACAACGCCGGCGGCAACGTCACCCGCGCCGCGGTGGACTACACCGAGGACGAGTGGCGCGGCATCTTCGAGACCAACCTGTTCTCGGCGTTCGAACTTTCGCGCTATGCGCATCCGCTGCTCACGCGCCACGCGGCTTCGTGCATCGTCAACGTCGGCAGCGTGTCCGGCATCACCGCGGTGCGCAGCGGCGCGCCCTACGGCATGACGAAAGCCGCGCTGCACCAGCTGACCCGCAACCTGGCCGCCGAGTGGGCCGAGGACGGCGTGCGCGTGAACGCGGTGGCGCCGTGGTACATCCGCACGCGCCGCACCTCCGGCCCGCTGTCGGACGCGGACTACTACGAGGAAGTGATCGAGCGCACCCCGATGCGTCGCATCGGCGAGCCCGAGGAAGTCGCAGGCGCGGTCGCCTTCCTGTGCCTGCCGGCGTCCAGCTACGTCACCGGCGAGTGCATCGCGGTGGATGGCGGGTTCTTGCGGTATGGGTTCTAGCGTCGTCGTCGCATCGGAGCTCGGTGGGCCCATGAAGAAAACCATGATGAAACTAGGTATAGGCGCAGCGATCTTCCTGGTCGTTGCTCCGACGTTCGCGCTTACGCTGCGCGGAGCGCCGCCGCTGCCGGTCTATCTGGTCTGCGGGGGCGTTTTCGCGATGTGCTTCGGGATCGCCGGAAAGCCGCTGCTGTTCGCGGGATTCCGGGGGCGGGGTCGGGTCGCCGTGTCATACGTCATCTCCGCCCTCGGCATGGGGGTTTGCATCTACGCACTCTGGCTGGTGTTCCAGTTCACGGCACCGAACGCCGGGACCTGACGAGGTCGCCAGCTCGCATCACGCGGTGTGGCATAGCGCGCGCCCGCACGCACTCTTGTTGACGTTCGTTTGATCTCTGTCGCGTAGGTTCCGTCCCATTCTTGGATATGGGGCGCCTGCAATGCGGCAATGGATCAAATGTGGACTGATGCTGTTCGCCGCCTTCGTGCTGGTGATCGGCATCGGCGGCGTCGCCTACGTGCGGGCGCTGGACCTGGACAGCCAGCCGCCGGCGAGCGCGGACAGCACGGTGGCGGATCTGGACTTCATGCGCGATGCGATGCCGGCGACGCGCGGGAAGATCCTGGCAGTGCTGACCAGTACGGCGCATTTCCCGGACGGGAAGAAGAAGGCCGGCTTCGAACTCACCGAGCTGTCGCGCGCGTATTACGTGTTCCGTGCCAACGGCTACGAGGTCGACATCGCCAGCCCGCAGGGCGGTTCACCGCCGATGCGGCTGGACGAAGAAGACGTGGTGATCGCCGACTACGCCTTCCTCAACGACGCCGAGGCGCGCGCGAAACTCGAGGCGAGCCTGCGGCTGCGCGATGTGTATCCGGCGCGGTATGCGGCGGTCTACTTCGTCGGCGGCAAGGGCACGATGTTCGACTTCCCCAACGATCCCGATCTGCAACGCATCGTCCGCACGGTCTACCAAGCGGGCGGCGTGATCGGTGCGGTCTGCCATGGACCGGCCGCGTTGCTGGACGTCGCACTGGACGACGGCACGCCGCTGCTGCGCGGCCGTCGCGTCGCGGGGTTCAGCAATGCGGAAGAACTGTTCCTGATCAAGGATGCGCGCGATCGCTTTCCGTACCTGCTGCAGGATCGCCTGGTGGAGAAGGGCGCCCGCTACGTGGAAGGCCCGATGTACGTGGACACCACCGTGGTCGACGGCCGACTGGTGACCGGACAGAACCCATGGTCAACGTGGTCCACCGCCGAGGCGATGGTGCGCGCGCTGGGCCATGAACCCGTCACGCGTGCACCGGGCCGCGATGAGCTGGCGGTGCGGGTGCTGGCGGCCTATCACCGCGATGGCATGGAGGCGGCGCGCATGTTGCGTGCGACGCTTCCGGAGGCGGACACGCGCCTGCTGCTGATGCATGCGCTGGTCGCCGGCATGCAGGGGCGCCTGCATGAGGCGTGGCAGCTGCAGGCGCTCGCGCTGGGCTGAGCGCCGGCGGCGTTACTGCCCGCAGCTGCTTTCGGAGAGGATGCGCACCACGCGCTCGTACTCGCCGCGGTTCTTCTCGACGTTCTCGGGACGGGCGAAGCGGAAGGCGACCTCGGTTTCGTCGCGGCGCTTCTTCCATGCATCGCACAGCGCGCCGTCCGGCACGCGGGCGCAGGTGTCGCGCACCACTTCACACGCCTCGCCGGCGCCGGACTGCGGATTGCCATCCAGGCCGACGGTGCGCAAGGCGACGCAACGCGAGGCCGGTTCCGGATCTTCGGTGACGTAGCCGCCCTTGTCGTAGGTGGTGCACTGGAACAGCACCGGCGGCGGAAGCCAGCGGGCGTCGGGCACCGCGGACGGCGTCGCCGGCGGCTGTGCCTTCGTCGTCGGTGCTTCGGTGGGCGTGGAGGTCGGTGCGGTGGCGGGGGGCGTGGGTGCTGACGGTGCGGCGGTACCTGCTGCGCCCGGCGCCATCGGCACGGTGTTCACGCCCTGCATGGTGCGTGCTTCCTGCTTCATGCCCTTGGGGCACGGCGAGTTCTGCAGCGTCAGCGCACCGCTGGCATCGGTGCAGCGGTAGATGGTGACTTCGGCATTCGCCGTGGCGATACCGAGGCTGCTGCAGGACAGCGCGAGCAGCAGGCGTGCGAAGGAACGTACGGGGGAACTCATCATTACCTGCAGTCGTTGGCGAGACGCGCGTCGATGCCGCGCTGTTCCAAGTCTAGCGTGCGGCGTTCGCTGGGCAGCGCAGCGCCGTAGCGGCGCAGGATTTCGTAGCGGCGGTCAGACAGGCGCGCGCAGACTTCTTCCTGTGGCAGCGGATGGCAGGTATCGCGCACCCACGCGCCACCGGGAACGAAGACCGGGCCGGTACCGGGGTGATGCCCGCCGCCGCCGGGAGGACGCGGGCGGCGATCACCGCTCCCGAACGACAGATTCCCGTTGCCGATCGACACGTTGCCCGACACGCTGCCGCCGCTGCGGGGATACACCGGATAACCGGAATAGACCCCGCCATACGGTACCCAGCGCGGATTGCCGTCGTCGTTGTCGCTGGTATAGGTCTGCCCTTCCGGCGTGGTGCATTCGTACATCGGCTTGGGCGGGCTGAGGTAGACGACGCGCGTGGAGGGCGGATCGGGCGCGGCTTGCGGTGCGGGCGCCGGTGCGACGGCGGCGGGGCGAGCCGGCGGATCCTGCGGGCGCTGCATCGCGCGGACTTCCTGCTTCTCGCCTTTCAGGCAGGGCGAGTCGCGCAGGGCGACGGTGCCGTTGGCGGCCACGCAGCGGTAGATGGTCACCTGGGCGGCGGACGGTGCCTGCGCGCGCGCTGCGGACGGCGCGGCCGTCAGCAGGACCAGCAGCAGGACCAGCAGCAGGGGCAGGACGGGACGCATGGTCCCATGGTGCGCGCCGGGGCAGGGGATGGGAAGGCGATGGCGCGGCCCGTATGGCCGTCAGTCACGCAGCGACTGGCCGGTCAGCGCATCCCGGATGACGGTGGGGCGATCCAGGCCGCCGGTGGCGCCTGGCACCACGGCGTCGACACGGGCCAGCAGGGCGGGATCCAGCGCGGCCTGCTCGCTGACGGCCGGCTGGCCGCTGAGGTTGGCGCTGGTGGACACCAGCGCGCCGCCATAGGCCTGGCACAGCCCAACGACGATGGGATGCTGGCTGACCCGTACGGCGATGCCGCGGTGCGCGCCGGTGATCCAGCGCGGTGCCTGCGCGGTGGCGGGCATGATCCAGGTATGCGGGCCGGGCCAGCTGGACAGCACCTCGGTCAGGCGCTCGGTCGGCACGGCGGACACGTCGATCAACGGCTTGAGCTGTTCCAGCGTGGCGGCGATCAGGATCAGCCCCTTGTCGACGGGGCGCTGCTTGATCGCCAGCAGGCGGTGCACGGCGCCCTCGTCGAACGGATCGCAGCCCAGTCCCCACACGGCTTCGGTGGGGTAAGCGACAACGCCGCCGCTACGGATGGTTTCCGCTGCTTCCTCGATGGTCCTTTCGATCGGCATCGCCCGGGTCCTTCGAGCAGGTCAGAACGGCGCGTCGTCGTCGGCCGCCGGCTTGGTGGCCTTTTTCACCGCGGTCTTCTTGGTCGCGGCTTTCTTGGTGGCGGTTTTCTTCGCTGCCGTTTTCTTGGTCGCCTTCTTCGCCGCCTTCTTGGCCGGCGCTTTCTTGGCGGCTTCCTTCTTTGGCGCGGCTTCCTTCTTCACCGCGGCTTCCTTCTTCACCGCGGCTTTCTTGGTCGCGGTCTTCTTGCCGAAGCCCTTGCGCACCGGCTTGCCGGTTTCTTCCAGCAGCTTCTGCACTTCCTCGAACGTCAGCGAGGCCGGCTCGCGGTCCTTCGGGATCTTGCCGTTGAGTTTGCCGTCGCTGATGTACGGGCCGAAGCGGCCGTTCAGCACCTGGATGTCGCTGCCGTCGAATTCCTTGATGATGCGGTTGCGCGCGATCTCTTCCTTCTCTTCGATCAGGAACACCGCGCGCGCCAGGTCGATCGTGTACGGATCGTCTTCCTTCTTCAGCGAGGCGTAGGTGCTGCCGCGCTTGGCGAACGGGCCGAAGCGGCCGATGCCGACGCTGACCTCTTCGTCCTTGTCCTGGCCCAATTTGCGCGGCAGCTTGAACAGCTCCAGCGCGTCTTCCAGGGTGATGGTATGCATCGACTGGCCGGGACGCAGCGACGCGAACTCCAGCTTCTCGTCAGTGTCCTTGTCGCCGATCTGCGCGTACGGCCCGTAACGGCCGAGGCGCACGCTGACCGGCTTGCCGGACTTGGGATCGGTACCGAGTTCGCGCGCGCCGGTGGCTTCGCTGCGGTCGACGGTCTCCGCCTTCTCGTCCACCAGCTCCTTGAACGGGCCCCAGAACTTCTCCATCAGCGGCACCCACTCCTCCTCGCCGCGGGAGACGGCGTCGAGCTCGTCTTCCAGCTTGGCGGTGAAGTCGTAGTCCACGTACTGGGTGAAGTGGCCGGACAGGAACTTGCTGACGGCGCGGCCGACATCGCTGGGCTTGAAGGCGCGGCCTTCCATTTCCACGTACTTGCGGAAGATCAGCGTCTGGATGATCGAGGCGTAGGTGGAGGGACGGCCGATGCCGTATTCCTCCAGCGCCTTCACCAGCGCCGCTTCGGTGAAGCGCGGCGGCGGCTGGGTGAAATGCTGGTCGGCGTGGATGCGGTCCAGCGGCACGCTGTCGCCGGGCTTCATCGGCGGCAGCTTGCGGCCTTCGTCGTCGTCCTCGGCGTTCTTCTGGTCCTTGCCTTCTTCGTACACGGCCAGGAAGCCGGGATCGACCACGGTGGTGCCGCTGGCGCGGAAACTGTGCTGGCTGCCGGCGGCGAGGTCGACGCTGACGGTGTTCAGCGTGGCCGGCACCATCTGGCAGGCGACGGCGCGCTTCCAGATCAGGTCGTAGAGCTTGCGCTCGTCGTCGCTCAGGTACTTGGCGACCTGCGCGGGCGTGCGCAGTGCACTGGTCGGGCGCACGGCCTCGTGCGCTTCCTGCGCGTTCTTGGATTTGGTGACGTAGACGTTCGGCTTGTCGGGCAGCGCCTGCACGCCGTAGTCACGGGCGATGACGTCGCGGATCTCCGCCAGTGCGTCCTGCGACAGGCTGACCGAGTCGGTACGCATGTAGCTGATCAGGCCGACGGTGCCTTCGTCGCCGATGGCCACGCCTTCGTACAGTTTCTGCGCGACCTGCATGGTCTTGCGGGTGGTGAAGCCGAGCTTGCGCGAGGCTTCCTGCTGCAGCGTGGAGGTGGTGAACGGCGGCGCGGGACGGCGCTTGCGCTCCTTGCTGGTCACGTCGGTGACGTGCAGCGTGCCCTGTGCGGCCTGCTGGATGCGCAGGCGCGCGGCTTCGGCGGTGTCGCCGTCGGTGACGGTGAACTGTTCGAACTTCTGGCCGTCCAGCTTCGTCAGCTTGGCGGTGAAGGACTGGCGCGGATGCGCGCACTCGGCCTCGATGCTCCAGTACTCGCGGGCGATGAAGGCTTCGATCTCTTCCTCGCGCTCGACGATCATGCGCAGCGCCGGCGACTGCACGCGGCCGGCGGACAGGCCGCGCTGCACCTTGCGCCACAGCACCGGCGACAGGTTGAAGCCGACCAGGTAGTCCAGCGCGCGGCGCGCCTGCTGGGCGTCGACCAGGTCGCCGGCGATCTGGCGCGGCTGGGTCATCGCTTCCTTGATCGCACGCGGGGTGATCTCGGTGAACACCACGCGGTGCAGTGGCTTGTCCTTCAGCAGGCCGCGCTCCTTCAGGATCTCCGCGATATGCCAGCTGATCGCCTCGCCTTCGCGGTCCGGGTCGGTCGCCAGGAAGATGTCGTCGGCGCCCTTGGCGGCCTTGGCGATCGCATCGACGTGCTTCTCGTTCTTGTCGATCAGGTCGTAGCGCATGGCGAACCCGTTGTCCGGATCCACCGCCCCCTCCTTCGGCACCAGGTCACGGACGTGGCCGTAGGACGCCAGGACGGTGAAGTCCTTGCCGAGGTATTTGTTGATCGTCTTGGCCTTGGCGGGCGACTCGACGATGAGCAGGTGCTTGGGCATGTCAGGGGTTCAGGGGAGTTCGGGTGGGCCGGCAGGGTCGGCTAGGGTGCCCGGGACGCGGGCGCCAGAGAAGCGGACGCCCGGGGCGGGGGCCCCGGGCGTTCAGTTTTCCTTTTTATAGTGGTGTCATGGCCGGACCCGGCCTGTCAAGCAGGAGCATCCGGGCCCGGCATGAGGCCGGGACGCCGGTCACGCCTGGCAGGCGGTGTCAGCGGGCCATGGACAGGAGCGTGCCGAAGGCCACCAGCAGCAGGATCAGCGCGCCGACGGTCAGCAGGCCGCCGATCACCAGCACGGCCGTGGCCACGCCCCCCAGTTCGTCACGCTGGCGCTCGGGCTGCGAGGTGAAGGCCCACTTGTCCACCACCAGCGTGTCGCACATGAAATCGTGCAGGCCCTGCTTGCGGGCAGTGAAGGCGGCCATGACCAGGCCGACGAACAGGAGCAGCGTGCTGAGGATGTAGGCAAAGTAGCGACCGAAGCCGCGCAGGAAGCTGATCTTCTCGCCGTCGGTACGCACCACCTTGATGCCGATGGCGAGCTTGCCGGGTGTCGCCATCAGGCCCGCACTGGAGTGGAACCAGGCGTAGATCGCCGCCGTCAGCGGGTAGGACACCAGCGTTTCGAGGGCGTTGAACGGTTGGGACGATTCGATATTGCTGAAGCTGCTTTCCCAGCCAAACAGTTCGCCCAGGATCACCAGCAGGATCGACAGCGGGATCCCGATGGCGAAGACGTCGATGAGGCTGGCCGCCACGCGCTTCCAGAAGCCGGCGTACACCACGTGCCCCGCGCGCACCGGCGTGGCATAGCCATAGGCGCCGATATCGGCCTGCGGCGCCGCGTAAGGCGAATCGGTCTGCGCGGCACGCACGATCGGCGCGGGTGCGGTGTAGGTGGGTTCGCTGGCGGTGAACACGGCACGGCCGGTGAGCGGACGCTCTTCCTTCACCTCGATCACCGGCGGCGCGTCGGGCGCTTCCGGCGCGGGCGGCGGTGGGGTCATGTCCAGCCGCAGTTCCGGCGCGACGTTGACCAGCGCGGTCCACTGCTGCATGCCCTCGCGCCAGACCAGCGAGGCGCGGCTCAACGTGCCGTTGCGGAAAAGTTCGCCCATCGCGCCGGCGTCGACCGGGCCATGGCGCTGCTGCTCGGCGTCAACGTAGTACCACTGCGTCATGACAGGTCCTTCATCAGCATGGCGCCCATCACCCCATAGATCGCAAGGGTGCCGAGGATGGCCAGACCGGCGAGGACCAGGATCACGATGGTGACCACGCCCAGCTCATCGCGCTGCCGCTCGGGGAACGAGGTGAACGCCCACTTGTCCACCACCAGCGTGTCGCACAGCATGTCGTGCGGCGCCTGCTTGCGCTCGGTGAACGCCACCATCAGGCCGGAGATCAGCACGCCCAGGCCGCAGGTGATCATGCTGAAGACCAGATAGGCCAGCGAGCGCAGGAAGCCGCGCCAGAACCCCGTGCGCTGGCCGTCGGTACGTACGACCTTGATGCCCACCGCCAGCTTGCCCAGGCTGGCCTGCAGCGACGAGGACTGCATCCAGCCGAAGTAGACGCAGGGCGCCAGGAACAGGATCGGATAGATGGCCAGCATCGAGGCGATGCCCGCGCCGGCGGCGAAGGGATTGTCGGAACCGCCCACGCCCATGATGCTGACGCCGATCAGCATCAGCGGGATCATCAGCGCATAGCTGATGATGGTGGTGACGATGCCGTCCAGGAAGCTGGCGGCGAAGCGCTTCCACAGGCCCGCCTGCACGACCGGGCCGGCCACGACCGGCTGGAACGTGGCGAGGTCTGCCGTCGGCGGCGTGTAAGGCGCGTCGGCGCTTGGCACCGCGACGTCCGCAACGGGCGTTGCCGGTGCATCGAACTGCAGGTTCAGCTCTTCCGCGACCGTGGACAGCGGCTGCCAGTCCGGCAGGCCTTCCCGCCACACCAGCGTGGCCGTACCCAGGTGTGCATGACGCACGTGGCTTTCCATTTCCTCGGCCGAGAACGGCCCCTGCCGCTGCCCGCTGGCATCGGCGTAATACCATTGCGTCATTGCGTCATTCCCCGGTGAAAAGCGTGGCCCGCGTCGCCACGCTGACGTTGTTCAACCGCGACAGTCGACGGGCAGCCACTTGTCGGCGATTTCCGACGAGCAGTTCCACTCGCTGTTGTCGCTGCCGAGATCCCACCACAGTTTCCCGCCGTCGATCTCGGTATTGCCCGTGTTGCCGAATTCCAGTTCGAACCCGCAGGTGCCGTCGTCGAATTCGCCGACGGTTGCGCGCGTGATGTAGGTGCCTGCGTAGCTCTCGGGTGTCCCGATGCCGTCCTCGCCATTGCCCGGGCAGCGCCCTTCGCCGGTGCGGATCGCTTCCACCTGCAGCTTGAGCGGCTGGCTCTCGGCGATGGCCTGGGACACCTTGGAACGCACCACGTAATCGTTGTACGCGGGAATGGAGATCGCGGCGAGGATGGCGCCGATGCCCAGGCAGGGCACCAGCAGCACGGCAGCGACGATCAGCGCGATCTTGCCGCCGGACATGCGGGGTTTCGCGGCGGGCGCGACAGGCTCGCGCAACAGGCGGTCGTGCGGCCCCGCGGTGGCGGTGGGAGCCGGCGCGGCGCGGGGGACCGGCGGCGGCAAGGTGGCCGTTTCCGCAGGGGAGGGATTCAGGCCGATTTCGTCGGCGAAGTCGCGCAGCGGCTGCCACTGCGCCATGCCTTCGCGCCAGACCAGGCTGTCCAGCGCAACACGTCCGAAACGATAGTGGGTGACCAGTTCATCCGACGAGACCGGACCGTGCTGCTCACGGTTCCGGTCGGCGTAATACCAACCCGACATGCTTCCCCCTGAAGCGGATCAACGCCTCAGTGTACCGGCTCGGGCTCGTCGGCAAACATCTGGGTTTCCATCCATGCATAGGCGGCTTCCGAGCCAGGCTGGTTGAACAGCACCATCAGTACGACCCACTTGAGGTCGTCCAGGTCCAGCTCGTCCTGGTCCAGGGCCATCGCGCGGTCCAGCACCAGCTCGCGCTGGTCGGCGTCCAGCACGCCGTGCTGCTCCAGGAACAGCAGGAAGCCGCGGCACTCGACGTCCAGCTTCTCGAGCTCCGGCCCGTGGAAGACGCGGGTCGGGCCGCCGACGCGCGGCGCGGACGCGGCGGGACGCTGGTCCGCCAGGGCGTCCAGCCAGTCGAAGGCCTTGCTGATCTCGGTGGGGCTGAAGCCGGCCTGGATCAGGCCGTTCTGGAGAGAGTCGCGGTCGCGGACAGGGTCCGCGTCTTCGGTGAAGTAGTGTTCAAACAGGTACAGCAGTACGTCCAGGATGCTCTCTTTCATTGCCCCTCGGCCTGCGTCATCGACGCTGTGGAGGTGAAGAAACCGGTCTTTCTCTGGTATCGGCCGTGTTCCGCCGTTACTAAGCCATCCAGTTCCATGACCAGCAGCATGGAGGACAGTTCCGCGGCCGTCAATCCGGTTCGTGAGACGAGTTGATCCATACCTGTTGGGTCATGACCGAGTGCTTCCCACAAGCACTGGTAGTCACGGTCCTGGCGGAAGGGCGTCTCGCCCGGGCCTGCGATCACCCCCGATTCAGCCTCGCCCAACCGTGCACGCAGGGCGTCGGCCAAGTCGGCAGCCAGATGCGCGAGCGCGTCGACGACTTCCCGCGGCTCCTCCACCAGGGCGGCACCGTCGCGGATCAAGCGGTGGCAGCCGCGCGCTTTCGGGTTATGGATCGAGCCGGGGACGGCGAAGACTTCGCGTCCTGCCTCGCCTGCCTGGCGGGCGGTGATCAGCGCCCCGGACTGCTCCGCCGCTTCGACGACCAGCGTACCCAGGGTCAATCCGGCCAGGATCCGGTTGCGGGCAGGAAAGTGGCTGCGCAACGCAGGCGTGCCGGGTGGATGTTCGCTGACCACCGCGCCCTGTGCAGCCAGCCGGTCGCGCAGGCGGTCATGTGCAGGCGGATAGGTGACATCAGGGCCGGTGCCGACCACGGCCACCGTGGTGCCGCTGCCCACGGCCAGCGCCGCTTCGTGCGCCACTGCGTCGATGCCTCGCGCCATGCCGCTGACCACGACGATGCCTGCCGACGCGAGGGAGCGTGCGAAGTAGTGGGCGTTGTCGCGGCCACCGCTGGTCGGCGTCCGGCTGCCGACAATGGCGACGGCGGGCCGCCAGAGCAGCCCGGGATCGCCGTCCACGAACAGGGCCAAGGGTGGGCTGGACATCGCGCGCAGCGGCGCCGGGTAGTCGGCGTCGTGCCAACCGACCAGGTGGTGTCCCGGTGCCTGCAGCCAGCGCTCGGTGCGGGCCAGCGCGCCGTCGGCATCGCCGCCTCGCAGACGTGCGATCTGCGAGCCATCCAGTCCGTCTTCCCGCCAGGCATCGGTACCGGCGGCGAGGGCGGCGGCAGGCGAGCCGCATCGCTCCAGCAGGCGCCGGCGGGCCAGGACAGGGCCGCCCGCCAGCACCAGCCGGGCCAGTGCAATCAGGTCATCGTTGAGCATGAGGCCAGCGTAGGCCGCATACGGCGACGGCGCCCTCGGGCGCCGTCGTGGTCTTGCGTAGGACTTGCCTGACGCGCGTCAGTAGGTCGCGTCGGGGTGCTTCAGTTCATAGCCGACGCGGGTGGCTTCCACGCCTTCCATCACCAGCGCATAGCTGACCTTGTCGAACGTGCGGAACACCATCGCATGGCTGGCGTACTCGTCCGGCAGGGCAACGCGTCCGGCACCCGATTTCGGCGTCTCGCTGATGCGTGAGGATTCCGGATGCGCCATGCGGTTGGCGGTGTGGCTGCCGTTGCGCCAGATCGAGAACACGGTGCCGTTGTCGACGCCGTCCAGGCGGCCGCCCGAAATCGCGATCACGTCACGCGTGCCGCCTGAGGTCAGGGCGTCCGCCACGGCCAGCACGCGCAGCTTGCCAGCCGGATCGGTGGTAGGCGGGTGCGGGAAGAAGTGCAGATCGTAGGGCTGCGCATCGACCGGGATCAGACGGTCGCCAACGCGCACCTCATGGCCGCCGATGTCGGCGACCAGCGTGCTGACCTCCGTGCCCGGCACGACGCCGCGGGTGAAGGTGGCCACATTGACCTTGGCCAGCTCGTAGCCGAGGAAGGCGCCCTTGCCGCTCTGCTCGACGATGTCCTTCCACTGGTCGACTTCGCCACGGATCGTCCGGCCGCGGAAGTCCAGGTCCTGGGCGCGCGGGTTGTCGGTGAACTTGGCGGTGGGGCGCACGACCAGGAAGCGCTGGCCGGCCTGTCCGCCATCCAGGCCGCGGACGTAGATGTTGTGGCCGCCGGAACCGCGCAGGCGATCCTCGTCCAGTCCTGCCACATGCGGCAGCTGCTCGAAGCTGTCGACTACGCGGCGGTCCTTCAGGTAGGCCTCGATGTCGGACAGCGGGATGGCATTGAGCGGCGCTTCCTGGCGCGGACCCGGCTGAACCGCCACGCGGTCCAGATAGGCCAGGCTGATGACGTCGCCGGGATAGATCAGGTGCGGGTTCTGGATCTGCGGGTTGGCCTGCCAGATTTCCGGCCACAGCCACGGCTTCTTCAGGAAGCGGGCCGAGATGTCCCACAGCGTGTCGCCACGCTTGACCACATAGGTATCAGGATGGCTTCCCGCCATCTCGGCGGCAGCCGCATAGGTGCCGACGGTCAGCACCGCGACGGCGAAAACCGTACGAAAACATTTAAACATGGCGGTATCTACCTGATTCCCCGACAGGTGGTCAGCACTATAGTCCAGAAAACCCGGCGCAACGCAAGCGCCCGCGTTAGAATTCGTGAGGCCTTGCCGGATTCCACTGGCGCCCCCATCCCGAGACGTACCATGGCCCTGCTCCCCATCCTCGAATTCCCCGATCCGCGCCTGCGCACGAAGGCGGCACCGATCGACGCTGCGCATGTGACGACGCCCGCATTCCAGCGTCTGCTCGACGACATGTTCGAGACCATGTACGACGCCCCGGGCATTGGCCTGGCGGCCAGCCAGGTGGATGTACACCAGCGCTTCATGGTTATCGACATCAGCGAAGAGAAGAACCAGCCGCAGGTCTTCATCAACCCCGAGTTGAGCGACAAGGCAGGTGAGCAGGTCTATCAGGAAGGTTGCCTCTCGGTGCCCGGCATCTTCGCCGATGTCACCCGTGCCGATGAGATCACCGTGCGCTTCCTCGACCGCCAGGGCCAGCCGCAGGAACTGCGTGCCGACGGTCTGCTGGCCGTGTGCATCCAGCATGAGATGGACCACCTGGACGGCAAGCTGTTCGTCGACTACCTCTCGCCGCTGAAGCGCGAGATGGTGCGCAAGAAGCTGGCGAAGCAACGCAAGCACGTGGCCTGATCGCCGCGCCACGGGATCGGACGCACGGGATGCTCCCGCCGGTTCCGTCCTCCTTTTTCGAAGCCAGTCCCCCATGAGAATCGTCTTCGCCGGCACGCCGGCTTTCGCCGTTCCCTGCCTGCGCGCGGCGCATGCCCACCACGAAGTGGTCGCGGTCTACACCCAGCCGGACCGGCCGGCTGGCCGTGGCCGAGGCCTGACGCCGTCGCCGGTGAAGCTGGAGGCGATCCAGCGCGGCATCCCGGTGCTGCAGCCGCTGTCGCTGAAGAAGAAGTCCACCCAGGACGCGCTGCGCGAGATGCAGCCGGACGTGATGATCGTGGTGGCATACGGCCTGATCCTGCCGCAGGCAGTGCTGGACATTCCCCAGTACGGCTGCTGGAACGTGCACGCGTCGCTGCTGCCACGGTGGCGTGGCGCCGCGCCGATCCAACGCGCCATCGAGGCCGGCGACGACGAGACCGGCGTCTGCCTGATGCAGATGGAAGCCGGCCTGGACACCGGACCGGTGCTGTTGGCGCAAAGCCTGCCGATCGGGCCCGACGACACCGGCGGCCAGTTGCATGACCGGCTCTCAGACCTGGGTGCACAGGTGCTGCGCGATGCCTTGGGCCTGTTGCGGGCTGGCGTCCGGTTGCCCCCGCACCCGCAGTCGGAGGTGGGCGTCGAGTACGCGCACAAGCTGGACAAGGCGGAGGCCAAGCTGGACTGGACGCAGCCCGCCGACCAGCTGGCGCGCAAGGTGCGCGCCTTCAACCCATGGCCTGTCGCCGAAGCGCAGGTCGCTGGCGAGCGCCTGCGCATCCACGGTGCCGTCGCGATCGACCAGGTGCATGGCGCAGCGCCGGGCACCTTGTTGGCCGTCAGCCGGCAGGGACTGGACATCGCCTGTGGTAGGGGCGTGCTGCGTCTGCGCGTGGTCCAGCGCGAAGGCGGCAAGGCGATCACGGCGGCGGACTACCTCAATGCGCGGCGCGACCTGGTGTCGCCGTGACCACGCAGGCCGGGGTGGCGGTGCGGGTGCTCGCGGCCCGCGTCGTGGATGCGGTGATGTATCGCGGTCGTTCGCTGAAGGCCGAACTGGCCACGAACCTGCCCCGCATCGAGGATCCGCGCGACCGCGCGCTGCTTGAAGCGATCTGTTTTGCGGTGCTGCGCGCGCGTGCGCGCAGCGATGCCGCGCTCGCGGCGTGGATGGCCAAGCCGCTGGGACGTGCTGACAACGAGCTGCGCGCGCTATTGCACGTAGGGTTCGCGCAGTTGGTGGTGATGGAACTGCCGGCCCATGCCGCGCTGTCCGCGACCGTTGAGGCGGTGCGCGCGCTCGGGCGCCCCCATCAGGACAAGCTGGTCAACGCGCTTTTGAGGCGTGCACAGCGCGAAGGTCTGCCGGAGGCGCCTGCTGACGCCTTGTGGCCGGCCTGGCTGCGGCGGCAGGTACGCGAGGACTGGCCAGCGGAGGCGAACGCGATCTTCGCGGCCAGCCAGCACGAAGCGCCGCTCTGGCTGCGGGTCAACTCGCGACATGGCACTCGCGAGGCCTACCGACAGCGCTTGCATGAAGCCGGCATCGCAGCCGAACCGGTTGAGGGCATGGCGGATGCTCTGGTCCTGCAGACCCCTGTGGCGGCCACCGCCCTGCCGGGCTTCACTGCGGGCGATGTCTCCGTACAGGACGGCGCTGCGCAACAGGTGGCCGACCTGTTCGCGGATCTTCCTCCCGGCGCGCGCGTGCTGGACATGTGCGCAGCGCCCGGCGGCAAGACCGCGCACTTGCTCGAACGCGATCCTTCATTGCAGGTGCTGGCGCTGGATGTCGACGAGCGTCGCCTGCAGCGCGTGCGCGAGACGCTTGGGCGCGTCGGCGTGGAGGCAACGTTGCGCGCAGCTGATGCGGCCGACACGGCAGCGTGGTGGGATGGCCAACCCTTCGATGCGGTGTTGCTGGATGCCCCCTGTTCGGCGACCGGCATCGTGCGCCGGCAGCCGGATGTGCTGCTGCATCGGCGCCCCGAGGACCTGGTCGCGCTGACGGCGCTCCAGTCCCGTTTGCTAGACGTCGCCTGGCAGGTGCTGCGGCGTGGCGGGGTGCTGGTCTACGCCACCTGTTCGATCCTGTCGTCCGAAAACACCGCGCAGATCACGCATTTCCTTGAGCGCACGAAGGATGCGGTGCCGGGAGACCTTCCCGAATCGCTGGGCCGACAAACGGCGACGGCTGCGCAGCGGTTGCCAGGAGAGCAGGCGATGGATGGCTTCTTCTATGCGGTGATGCGGAAGGCCTGACGCAGCATCGTCGTCCCGCAAGTGCGGGCATTGTCCAGGCGCTCGTCGTTCATGCTTCCTTGACGCTGACACAGCGATCTCTACGGGATACTCGCCGTCCACGCGCTCCGTAGCGCGCCGTGCCCGGACATCGGAATGTCGGTTGCCTCGCTCCACGTGCAGGAGCGCACGTTCTCCACCCTGCCCTGGATCATCGGGCGCATGTCGATGTGGATGGCAGCGTTCAGTGCGTGCGGCTTACTGGTCGTGCCCAAGGGGCTGTCTCTTTTCGCGGTGACACTGGTGATTGCCACGCTGCTGGCACTGCCGCAGGCGTTTGCACGGCAGCGCCCACCACTGCCCGGCGCGATCCGCTGGCTCGCGGTGCTTGCTGCTGCCTTGGTGCTGACGGCAGGCGTGTCCGCCGTCTGGTCGGGCGCCGGATGGAATGCGTTGGATAATCCATCCCGACTGCTGCTGTTGCCCTGGTGCGCGTGGCTGATGTGGATGTATCGATTGTCGGCATCCGCCTTGGGGTGGGGGGCAGTGGCAGGATTGCTGGTGGCCTGCGCGATCTCGATGGTCGAGGCGAGTCAGGGTGTCGGTCGCGCAGGGGGCGGCATCAACCCCATCGTATTTGCGAACGCGGTCCTGGCCTTGCTGGTGCTCGCCGTTTTCTGCAGGCCTGCCATGCCGAAGATCGCGGTGCGGTGTCTGCTGGTCGCGGTAGTCGCCATCGCTGCAGTGACGATCACGTTCAGTGGATCGCGTGGCGCTCTGCCGGGCCTAGCGCTGGTGCTCGTCGCGACGATGGCGGGCGGTCACGTCGGACGCTGGAAGAGGATCGCGGTTGCGTCGGTCGTACTGCTGGTGGCGTCGTTACTGGTATGGAACGTGTCGTGGCTGTCATCCAAGTTCAGACTGGATGACGTGCAGATGGAGGTCGAGCGCTATGCGCTCGGTGACGTGGATACGCCGGTGGGCGCCAGATTGGCGCTGTGGGGCGTCGCGTGGAAGGCCGTTAGTGAGTCACCGATGTCGGGCGTCGGCATCGAGGGTTTCGAGGCCAGGATCGATGCGAGCCCTTACTGTCAGCAGGGGCCGCGGCATTTCTGCGATCTCAACCATGCACACAACGATCTGGCGCAGTGGGCCTCGACCATGGGCATTCCCGGACTGGGTGCGTTGCTGGCGCTGTACCTCGTCCCGTTTCTGCTGGCGACTCGCTTGCTACGCAAGGCATCCGCATCGAGCGGTGACGGCGTGGCTGCGCGATCCTGCGCCCTGCTGATCGCGGCCTACGTCGTATCCGGACTTACCCAGTCCATGTTCGCGCATGCGCTGAGTGCCAGCGCCTATGCGATCTTCGTCGGGATGCTGCTTGGCGCCGCTGTGGCGCGAGTGGATCCGGTGACTCGCGTTGCGCCAGAATGAAACGCGGGCAGTGCGCCGTTGGCTCCGTTACGCAGCGCGCACTGCGCGCGAACGCGGAATTTCGAGATCCGGCGTCTGCAACGCGTTCTCTTGGTGTGCAAGATGCGAGTCCAGCCCGATCGGGCTTCGCGTGTAGTCACCTTTCAGTGCTTCCGCGATAAGCCTGTCGTTGGGACTGGTTTCGCCATCGTGCCGTTCGGGGTGGTAGAGGTGGGTCGCCAGTCCGGCAAAGCGGAGCGAGCGGCGCTTAATGCCGGCCCGGACGGCGCGGACGGCGAGGTCGACGTCCTCCCGTCCCCATCCCTCGTAGCGCTCGTCGAATCCATTGAGTGCAACCAGGTCTGAGTGCCACCACCCCTGGTTGCAGGTCTTGATCGCTTTCAACGAGGTGCCTTCGCTTGCATCCGCAATCAGCGTGGCGAGCCAGGGCAGGCGAAGCGTATGGCGGCGGCGGCGGATGCCGCGATCGAAGAAGCCCAGCGTATTCCGATCGCTGGCCATCAGATCGTCACGCCCGGTCTCGTCGGTCAGGACGCGCATGCCCTGGATGAAAGAACCCGGCCGGGCGGCCGCGAGATGATCCGCGATGAATGACGGGTGCGGCACCATGTCACCGTCCAGCATGATCACGTACTCGCCGGTGGCTGCCGCGATCGCGCGGTTGCGCGACAGCGCGGCACGGAAGCCCTGGTCGGGCTGCCAGCTGTGGCGGAGCGTGACGGGATACCACTGGGCGATGGACGCGATGCGCGCCCGGGTCTGCTCGCCGGAGCCATCATCGGCCACGATGACTTCGTGCGGCAGCATGGTCTGGGCGGCCAGTGCCAGCAGCACCTTCTCCAGCGCCTCGGGCCAGTTGTAGGTGGTGACGAGGACGCTGACGGTGTCCGGGCGCGAGGTGGCGTGCATGGTCATGCTTTTCCTTTGCGGCGACCGGCAAGGATGCCCACCGCCCGCTCCCAGCGCTTCCACCACGGCGCCGCACCGCGCAGGGCGAGCGACGCGTAGCGTTTGCGCTCGCCACGGGATGGCGAAACCTTCGTGCGATATTCGTACTTGCTCAGATCGGCGGCCGAACGGTCGAGCCCGACGATGGCGGCGTAGTGGTTGATGATGCCGAGATTTCGCATGCGGTTGCGATACAACGAGACTGGATCGCGCCGCGTGGCCCACCATCCGTTCTTGCCGTGCGAGCGATAACGGACATTGCCGGTGGGCAGGAAGTACTTGCGTGCGCCCAGGATGCTGGCCCCATGGACGACACAGGCGTCCGCGCACAGACGCCACAGCGCGTCGAAGGATGCCGGAAGGTCCAGTGTGCGCAGTGCCCACGGGCGACGCAGGGACAGCGCCGACGTCGGTGCCCCGTACCAAGGATGCAGGATCAGCGTGCTGATCGCAGTGAAACCCAGGTCAACGGCCTTCTCATCGAACCGGATGTGTTCTTCGTCGTCGCCAAAGACATGCAGGTCGCTGAAGACGAAATCGATATCGCGACGCGCGTCGTAGAGTTCGCCGATGGCTTCCAGGTAACCGGGTTCCCAGAGGTCGTCCGCATCAAGAAAACAGACGACGTCGGCATTCGTTGCCAGCACGCCTTTCCGGAAGGCCGCCAGCTGTCCCTGGTTCTCTCCGAACAGCAAGGTGACGCGCGCGTCGTTGCTGTAGCGTTCGCGAAGCAGGTCGGGCGAGCCATCGGTGGAACCGTCGTCCACGACGATCACCTGCAAGGGTGCCCGCCGTTGCGCAAGCGCGCTGTCGACCGCGGCCTCGACGAAGGACCGGTAGTTGTAGTTGGTGACGACGACGGCGAAGCTCGTCATGCGCTTTCCCGCAACAGCTGGCGGAAATAGTCGATGGTCCTGCGCAGGCCTTCGTCGAGCGCGATCTTCGGTTCCCAGTCCAGTTTCTGTTTCGCGAGCGCGATATCGGGCTGGCGCTGGCGCGGGTCGTCGTGAGGCAGCGGCTGGAACGCGAGCTTCGATCGTCCGCCGACCAGTGTGATTACCTTCTCGGCGAGCTCCAGCATGCTGAATTCGCTCGGATTGCCGATGTTGATCGGTCCGGTGAAGCCGCGCTCGGTGTCCATCATCCGCTGCATCGCCTCGATCAGGTCATCCACGTAGCAGAAGCTGCGTGTCTGGCTGCCGTCGCCGTAGATGGTGATGTCCTGCCCGCGTAGCGCCTGGACGATGAAATTCGACACCACGCGTCCGTCGTTCGGATGCATGCGCGGGCCGTACGTGTTGAAGATCCGCACCACCTTGATGTCGAGCTCGTGCTGGCGGAAATAGTCGAAGAACAGGGTTTCGGCGCACCGCTTGCCTTCGTCGTAGCAGCTGCGGATGCCGATGGGATTGACGCGTCCCCAGTAGTCCTCCTTCTGCGGATGCACTTCCGGATCGCCATATACCTCACTCGTCGAGGCCTGCAGGATGCGCGCATCCAAGCGTTTGGCCAGTCCCAGCATGTTGATGGCACCATGCACGCTGGTCTTGGTGGTCTGCACGGGATCGTGCTGGTAATGCACCGGCGATGCGGGGCAGGCGAGGTTGAAGATCCTGTCCACCTCCACGTACAGCGGGAACGTCACGTCATGACGCATCAGCTCGAAGCGGGGATGGCCAAGCAGATGGGCCACATTCTGCTTGCTGCCGGTGAAGAAGTTGTCGACACACAGTACGTCGTGGCCTTGTTCGACCAATCGCTCGCACAGGTGCGACCCGAGGAAGCCGGCTCCGCCGGTGACCAGGATGCGCTGCATGGGGGGGTGGTGGGGGGAAAGTCGCAATTGTCCGGGGACGGCGTGTCAGTGCTAGGTGGTATTGAGAAGCGAGACAGCCGTCAGTCATATAAGTCGGCGAAATGGCGATTTCGCGGGCGCTCGCGTCATCGCGCGCGTGGGCTCTAGAATGTGTCTATGTCGACCTTGCCCCTGTCCCTCGTGGTCATCACCCAGAACGAGGCGGCCAACATTGGCAGGTGCCTTGATAGCGTGCGGTTCGTCGCAGAAAAGCTGGTTGTCGACAGTGGCAGTCAGGACGATACCGTTGCGATTGCGCGGGCGCATGGCGCCAAAGTGGTGCATCAGGACTGGCTGGGCTTTGGGCCCCAGCGCAATTTCGCCAGTACCCAGGCGGCACATGATTGGATCCTCGTGCTGGATGCGGACGAGTTCCTGTCTCCGGAACTGGCCTCGCAGCTGGAGGCCGGGCTGCCCACGCTGATGGCCTCGGGCAAGGCGGGTGCCTGGCTGCGTCGGCGAACGTGGCTGATGGGTGGGCCGATGCGCTGGTACCGACCGATGGTCGGTGAGCGCTCGGCGCGCCTCTATCATCGCGGCCGCGCGCGCTGGACGGACGTGCGCGTCCACGAGTCCTTGCGATTCGACGGCGAGACGACGGAATTCAAGGCGCCGTTCAACCACGCCGACAATCCCAGTCTGGTGCACAAGCAGTTGAAGGTGCTGCGCTACAGCGAGCTGAAGGCGCTGGACTGGCGTGACAAGCAGCGGCCGGTACAGATGTGGCTGAGTCCGCTCGTCTACCTGTCGGCTTTCATCAAGGACTATCTGCTGCGACTGGCTTTCCTGGATGGCTGGCGCGGTTTCATCATTGCGCAGACGGCGGCCAGCTACGCCCTCTACAAGCGCATGCGTTACTACGAGATGCTGCACAACCCCGCCTCGGTCGACGCCGCGCATCGCAAGCTCGCCCGCCACGAACTGGAACACTGATGGCCAAGCACTATCTTCTCTACGGCTCGGAGCGCTATGCGCTCGCCATCCTTCGTCCCGTGCAGGACGCCATCCGTGCGCGCGGCGACGAGGCTGCGTGGTTCTTCGATGGACCCGGCGCAGAGGACCTGCGCCCGGACGAGAAGCTGCTGGCGACCACGGAAGAGGTCCGGCGCTGGAGTGCCATCGCCGTGATCACCGGCAGCAATGCGGTGCCGCATTTTTTTCCTGGTGTGAAGGTCGAGACGTTCCATGGCTTCGATGCCGGAAAGCCGCGGCACATCTATATCCGCGGCTTCTTCGACCTCTACTGCACCACCGGACCGAACGACACGCGCGCGTTCTCGGATATCGCCGAGCGCGTTGGCCACTTCAAGGTCGTCGAGACCGGCTGGCCGAAGATCGATCCCTTCATGAAGGACATCGCCGGTGGCCTGCCGCCGGTACGGAAGCCGCCCGTCATCCTTTACCACTCCACGTTCTCGCCTTCGTGGAGCGCGGCGGAGACGTTGTACGAGGAAGTGAAGCGGTTGTCGCGTAGCGGCGAGTGGTACTGGATCGTGACGTTCCATCCCAAGATGAACCCGGACACGGTGGCGAAGTTCCGTGCGCTCGAGAGCGAGTACCTGCGGTTCGCCGACGACGACAACATCCTCGACCTGTTTCCGCAGGTCGACATGATGTGTTCCGACACCTCGTCGGCGCTGAATGAGTTCCTGCTCACGCACAAGCCGGTGGTGACGTTCAAGAACCGTCGTCCGGGCCCGCAGCTGATCGACATCGATGACGCATCGCAATTCGAGCCGGCGATCCGCCGTGCACTGGAGCGTCCGCCGGCGCTCATGCAGGCGATCGTCGACTACGCGGACAGCATCCATCCGTATCGCGATGGCCGGTCGAGCGAGCGCGTGCTGGATGCCATCGATGCGTTCATCGCTTCGGGGGCGCGCAACCCCAGGCCAAAGCCGATGAACCTGTGGCGCAAGCTGAAGATCCGCCGTCGCATCGGCTACTGGGGCCCGGCCTGACACCAGGCCGATCGTCACTACCAGCTGTCATCAAGGCGCGGGACAATCCACGTGGGAGCAGGCGCCGTGCCAGGGTCACGGGCGCCGCACGGGTGGGGGAGGAGCACCATGAACATCACGGTCATTGCCAGTACGTACAACGCCGAGGAGTGGCTTGAGAAGGTCCTGCTCGGTTATCGCAACCAGAGCTGGCGAAACTTCGAACTGATCGTTGCCGACGATGGCTCCCGCGATACGACCCGCGCGCTGGTGGAGCGCTTTGCCGCCGATTTTCCGGTGCCGCTGCGGCATGTGTGGCACGAAGATGATGGCTACCGTCGCCAGGAGATCCTCAACGTCGCCATCCTGGAGGCGAAGCACGACTACATCCTGTTCACCGACGGTGACTGCATTCCACGCCGCGATTTCGTGCAGGTCCACGCCGAACAGGCCGAGCCGGGCCGCTTCCTGTCGGGCGGCTACTGCAAGCTCAGCATGAAGCTAAGCAAGGCCATCACCGCCGCCGACATCCTCGATGGCCGCTGTTTCGACCGCGGTTGGTTGCGCGGACAGGACCGCCTTGGTCTGTCGAATACGCTGAAACTGGGGGCCGGCAAGGTGGCCGGCGGTCTGCTGGATACCCTCACCACAACGCGGGCGACGTTCAACAACTGCAACTCGTCCGCATGGAAGGCGGATCTGCTGGCGATCAACGGATACGACGAGCGGATGAAGTACGGAGGGCCCGACCGTGAACTCGGCGAACGGCTGGAGAACTACGGTATCCGTGGCAAGCAGATCCGCCATCGGGCTGTCTGCGTGCACTTGGACCACGCGCGAGGCTACAAGACCCGCGAATCGGTGGAGCGCAATCTAGCGATCCGTGCGCAGACGCGCGCCCAGCGAATCACCTGGACACCGTACGGCATCGACAAGTCCGCCCACCACCAGGCGGGTTGAATACCGGATTCAGCCCGTCCCGCGGGCAGGCAGGGCCGTCCAGGCCGCGATCACGTCCTCGGCGGGAATGTCGCGCACGCGACTGGCTTCCCCACGTTCTCCACCCAGAACGGTGATCGCGCCGGGGCCGATCGGTCGCCATTTTGCTGGCGACGCGGCGCCGAACATCACCACCAGCGGGCAGCCCAATGCCGCCGCCGCATGCGCGGGACCGGTATCCACCGACACCAGGCTGTGCGCCTGTTCCAGCAGGGCCAGCAGGCGAGGAACAGGCAGTTCGCGCGCGGCGTTGTAGAGGCGTGGGTCGTTCCCTGTGGCGGCCGATATCTCGTCAAGGACACCATGTTCAGCAGGCGAGCCACACAGCACGATGCGGGCCTGCGGCAGGTGCTGCCAGATAGCGGTGGCGACGTCGGCCCATGCCTGCGGTGGCCAGTACTTGGGGTGCGATGCGGTGCCGACGTTGCCACGCTTGTGGGTGCGCTTGTTGCCGGGCTGGAACAGCACGCACTGGCCTTCCAGCTGAGTTGCAGCGCGCCAGGCCGCGAGATCGTCGCGATCCGCCTCGGTGATCTGCAGTTGTGGAAAGCGGTAGATGGACGGTTCGACAGCGTGCGTCGGGTATCCGCTTGATGGGTCACGCATGCCGATCCGCAGCCAGCGGTCCGGCCACAGGCGGGTCACGCCGTCGCTCTCGTCATCCTCGCGGGTGCGCTGCACGATGTCGTCGGCATTCAGGCCTGCCCGGGACAACAGCTGCAACGTCGCCGCGTCGGTGTCGCAGACGTAGACCGGACCATTGCCCCGGCCGCGCAGCCATCGCACGGCAGCCCACTGGCTGGGGCACAGCAGGTAGGGCGTGTTGCGGCTACTCACGATCTGGACATGGCCGACTTCGGGCAGAGGTGTGAGCAGTGGTGGCGTCCAACCGCCTGAGCCGAGCACATCGACGCGCTGACCGTAACGGGCATGCAGCAGGCGGATCATCGTGGTCAGCATCACCACGTCCCCGAACGCGCCGCATCGGACCACCAGCGGCGGTGCATTGCCGCTCATGATTGCCTCCCCAGTGCGTGCAGATGGCGGTATTTGTCGATGACAGCCTGCGCGTGGCTGGCGTGGAACCACCAGCCCTGCCGGCCGTCGCGCCACGCAGCGCGCAGCAGGTACATCTTCAGCCAGTAGGCGGTCGCATGCGTCCAGGGGCTGAGCGCGGAACAGCGCTTGCCGTCGGTATGCCGCTGCTCGGCCCACAGGCGCGCATAGCGGGCATTCTTCGCGCGGTGCGCCTCCAGCGTGCGTGCGGTGTTGTGTTCGATCGTGATGTCGCTGTCCTTCACGCGTTTTCCCGTCAGATCGGGCTTCTCGTGCACGCGCATCGGCAGGTAGCGGTGATCCGGGCGCACCAGGCGCTCGGTGCGCTCGAAGCCGCTGAGCATGCGGCCCAGGAACCAGTTGCGGCGCTTCAGCCGCCACACATCGGCGTGCTCGACCTCGCCGCTGGCGAACAGCGCGCGCAGCGAAGCCTCGCTGCCCTCGGCAAGCCACTCGTCCGCGTCCAGCAACAGCAGCCACGGTTGCGTGGCGCGGCGGATGGCTTCGTTCTTCTGGCCAGCGAAACCCAGCCAGTCCTGGTGCTCCACGCGTGCGCCATGCGACTGCGCAAGGGCGACGGTGCCGTCTTCCGAGCCGCAGTCGAGTACCAGGATTTCGGTGCAGACACCCTGCACCGACGTCAGGCAGCGCCCCAGCCGGTCGGCTTCGTTCTTGGTGATGATGACGGCGGAGAGTGGAAGGAGCGTGTTCATGGCGTGCAGGCGTCGGTCAGCATCGGTATCACCAATGCAGGCGGCGTTGAGCCAGGGCCGTGGCGAGTCGCTCGTGGACGGCCCGGGCTTCGGCCTCGGGGACGAAACGCAACGCCAGCGGCGCAGAAATACCGCTCGCGCCGGCCGTGTCCAGCCACAGTGTCGCGGTGCCGCAGCGATGGTCCAGCGGCGAGCGCGACAGGCGCAGTGCCTGCAACTTGTCGATCTCGGCGAAGCGCCAGTAGCGGGACCACCATCCGCTGCGCACGGCAACCAGATGCCCGTCCAGCGTCCATCCCATACGACGGGCCTGTCGGTGAGCGGCGTACGCCGCCGCGGCCATCCAGGCGAGTCCCGGCAACCAGAGCCAGCCACCGAGATGCCACGCGGCCAGCGCGGTCACCGGGAGAAGCCAGGCAAGGGAGGGCAACCACAGGCGCCAACGTGCGGAGGCGTCCACGGGCTGCCAGTCATTGCGTGGCCAGTGCGCGTGCGGCAGCAGGTGGCTGATCAGCGCGTCGCAGGCATCGGGAGGCGCGATGGGGGCGACGTCCTTGAGGGCGCGCATGTCCTGCTGTCCGGACTTCTCGGCGACGGCGGTATCGATGCGCAGCGAGCGACGGCCGAACAGGCGGTGCAGGATGCCTTCATGCAGGGTCCATGCCTGGATGCGCCGCCGCGAAACACTGGTACGCAGGCGCGCGAACAGGCCGCGCTCCACCATCAGGCGACGCGGCTCTTCCGTCAGCCGGAAGCCGTGGAACTGCGACAGGGCCAAGGCGACGGACAGCAGACGCACCAGCGCCAACGCGATGCCGATCAGCGCGATACCGCCCGCAGCGCCGGTCAGCCAGCCCAGGTGCAGGCCTTCGGCGTAGCCATACGCCTGCTTGGCGCCCTGGCGGAAGAACTGCTCGATCATGTTCTCCGGCAGGATCTGCCACGCAGCGCCGAAGCCCGCCGCCACCACGATCATGCCGCGGTTGGAAATCAGGCCCAGCCGGATGACCTCCGGCGTGGACAGCGACAGCAGCGTGGTGCCTTCGGCGCGCGGCATCGCGCCCGGCTCGGATGCGGCGAGCGGGGCTTCCTGCGTCCGGTGCCGCGCCAGGTCTTCCAGCGCCAGCGCATCCTGCAGGCCGAGCACGCGCATCTCCGCCTCGGGCTTCGTTCCGCCGGCCGACTCCAGTCGCACCTCAGCCACGCCGAACAGGCGGTGCAGCAGCGACTGGTGCACCACCACGTTGTGAATGCGCGAGAACGGAATTTCCCGGCGCGAACGGTGCAGCAGGCCCTCGCGCACGGTCAGGCCGTCGCGGCCGATCGTGTAGCGGTACGTGAAGTACTGGAGGATCGCCAGGATTACCAGCACGGCGATGCCGATGACGGGAGCCAGTGATGCCCACAGCTCGCCATCGCCACCGCCCCGGCGCGCGCCAAACACGAGCAGGGCGACCAGCGGGAAGATGAACTGCTTGAGCTGCTGCAGCAGCACGAACAGCCACGACCAGGGGTGCAGGCGACGTTCGTTGGCCGCGTCGCGCGGGACGGCGTCTTCCATCACAGCGCGTCGTCGTGGTCGACCTGCGTTGCCAGGCGCTCGCGCAGGCGCTCGGCGTCGTCCGCGTCCAGGCCCGAGACGGACACGGCGGCCATTCTCGTGCCGGCGGTATGCACCACCAGTGTCGACAGGCCGGCGCTGCGTTCCAGCGGACCGCGTTTCAGGTCGAGATGCTGCACACGGGAGATCGGCACATGGGTTTCGCTCTGCCACCAGTTGCCACGACGGACAGCGAACCCGCGATCATCCAGGCGCCAGCGCGTGCGCCGGTGGCGTTTGACCGCCACCCACGCGCCCACCACGGCGCCGATGACGGCGGCTGCCGGGACGGCCAGCCAGGGCGATACGACGTCCGTCGCCCGCGAGATGAAGAAGACGGGGAAGCCCAGCGGGAACAGCAGCGCCGCACCTCCAAGGGCTGCCAGCCAGGCGCCGCGGGAGGGGAGGGCCTGCCAGTCCGGTGGCGGTACCGCGTCTTCGGCAGCGAGGGTGTGCATGGTGTCGATCATTGCGGCTGGCGCGTCCTTGTTGCATGGAATGCGTCGCGGAAACGTCGTCGTTGCGTCGTGTTCCCCGTCCCCTGCCGGCGTCAGCGGTAGGGAGTGTCCTCACCGCTGCCCGGAGGCCGCAGCGTATAGCGTTTGTACGTCCACTGGTACTGCGCGGGATCGCGTCGCGCGATCCGTTCGACGGTTTCGTTGAGTGCGGTGACGGCGGCGACCGGGTCCGCATCGGCGATGGCTGGCGACGCAGGTTCGACATGCAGCGCGAAGTCCGGCCCAGGCCCGATCCGCTCGCACCATGCGAACAACACCGTCGCGCCCGTGCGCTCGGCGAGACGCGATACGAGTGTCATCGTCAGCGCCTGCTTGCCGAAGAATGGCGCGAATTCGCCGTCACCGGCCTTGGGCTGCTGGTCGGGCAGGATGCCGACCGCACCGCCTTCCTTCAGTACCTTCCACAGTTGCCGTACGGCCGGGCCTTCCGCGCGCACCTGGCGGATGTTGTCCGCACCACGCACACGCAGCAGGAAGGCATCGCCGACCAGTGACGCAGGAGGCCGGTAGACGATGGCGAGCGGGCCACGCGAGGCGAGCCACTGGTTGAGCAGTTCCCAATTGCCGAAATGCGGTGCGGCGACGATCACGCCCTTGCCGCTCGCCAGCGCGGCGTCGTACAGCGCCTCGCCGTGGCGCTCACGCAGATAGGCCAGGTTCTCCGCGGGAGGGCGGGTCCAGAAGCGGAGGGTTTCCAGCGCCTGCCGTGAAGTGGTACGCAGGATGGCCTGGTGCAGGTCCTCGCGTTGGCCGGGCAGCAGGTCGGGGTAGGCGATCTCGACGTTGCGGCGGGCCACCCGGCTCTCGCGAGCGTCCGCCTTGCGCCAGGCCCACGCCATCAGGTCGCCCAGGGCGCGCAGCCAGGACCAGGGGAGACGCCCGACCAGGGCGGCGGCGTGGTAGCCGAGAGCGGCGAGGGTGTCCGGTTTCATTCGCCGAGTGTAGCCAACCCGCATGGCGGTCCCTGGCGGGTCGGACGGCGAGCGCCGTTATCCTGTCGTTCCCGGTCCGGACACTTGCCCATGCTCTCCCTGATCCAGCGCGTTACCCGGGCGTCCGTGGTGGTCGATGAGGTCGTCGTCGGCGCCATCGACGGTGGCCTGCTGGCCCTGGTCGCTATGGAGCCCGGGGACAGCGAGTCGCAGATCGCGCGCATGGCCGAGCGCCTGCTGGGCTATCGCGTGTTCGCCGACGAAGCGGGGCGGATGAACCGGTCCCTTGCCGATACCGGCGGCGGCCTGCTGCTGGTGAGCCAGTTCACCCTGGCCGCGGATACCCGCTCGGGCATGCGCCCCAGCTTCACGACGGCAGCCCCACCCGCCGAGGCTGAACAGGGCTTCAATCGACTGGTGGCGATCTGCCGCCAAACGCACGCAGGAAGGGTGGAAACCGGGCGTTTCGGTGCCCATATGGTGATCAGCCTCGTCAACGACGGGCCCGTGACCTTCCTGCTCCGCCCCTGACGTTCTCCCCTTGCCGGGTGTAGGGCTTCAGGAACCGAAGCCGGTCCGGGCTGGTATAATACGGGGTTCTCCCTTCCTTACTCCCGGTGGCGCAACCTCCATGGCCAACGAACGTCCTGCGCAGCAGTCCGATATCAAGCTCTTGATCAGCAAGGGCCTGGAGCAGGGCTATCTGACCTACGCCGAAGTCAACGATCACCTGCCGGACGACCTGGTCGACCCGGAGCAGATCGAGGACATCATCGGCATGATCAACGGCATGGGCATCGACGTCCATGAAGTTGCCCCCGATGCCGAAACCCTGCTGCTGGCCGACGGCAACACCGGCAACCGCGAAGTCGACGAGACCGCGGCCGAAGAAGCCGCCGCCGCGCTGACCTCGCTGGACACCGAAGGTGGCCGCACCACCGATCCCGTGCGCATGTACATGCGCGAGATGGGCACCGTCGAGCTGCTGACGCGCGAAGGCGAAATCGCCATCGCCAAGCGCATCGAGGAAGGCCTGGGCCAGGTCCAGGCCTCGCTGGGCAACTTCCCGTGGTCGATCGAACTGCTGCTGGAAGAGTACGAACTGCACAAGGCCGGCAAGAAACGCCTGGCCGAAGTCGTCGTCGGGTTCAACGACGTCGAGGAGCCGGCCCCGGAAGTACCGGCCGCCGAAGAGGTTGCTGACAGCGCCGAGGATGCCGACGAAGACGAAGACGGCGACGATGACACCGCCGAGGAAGCCGCGCCGACCGGTCCGGATCCGGAGGAAGTCGCGCGCCGCATGCAGGTGCTGGCCGATGGCTATACCAAGTTCAAGAAGTCGTATGCGAAGAACGGCGCCGACAACAAGGCCGTCGCCAAGTTGCGCACCGAATTGGCCGAAACCTTCGTCACCCTGAAGCTGCCGCTGCCGCTGACCGACACGCTGGTGCGCAAGCTGCGCGAGGTCGTGGCGCAGGTGAAGGACCACGAGCGTCGCGTGCTGCACCTGTGCGCCAATGTCGCCAAGATGCCGCGCAAGGAATTCCTGCGTGCATGGGAAGGCAACCAGACCAACCTGGGTTGGGTGGACGAAGTCCTCAAGCGCAAGCAGAAGTGGTCGTCGGGCTTGCGAGACGTGCGCGAGCAGATCGTCGCCGAGCAGGAAGCCACCATCGCTGTCGAGCAGGCAATGCACCTGACGCTGGCCGACATCAAGGAAATCAGCCGTGCAATGGCCTATGGCGAAGCCAAGGCGCGCAAGGCGAAGAAGGAAATGGTCGAGGCCAACCTGCGCCTGGTCATCTCCATCGCCAAGAAGTACACCAACCGCGGCCTGCAGTTCCTCGATCTGATCCAGGAAGGCAACATCGGCCTGATGAAGGCGGTGGACAAGTTCGAATACCGCCGCGGCTACAAGTTCTCGACCTACGCCACCTGGTGGATCCGCCAGGCGATCACCCGTTCGATCGCCGACCAGGCGCGCACCATCCGTATCCCGGTGCACATGATCGAGACGATCAACAAGCTCAACCGCATTTCCCGCCAGATGCTCCAGCAGTACGGCCGCGAGGCCACGCCGGAGGAGCTGGCCAAGGAAATGGACATGCCCGAGGACAAGATCCGCAAGGTCATGAAGATCGCGAAGGAACCGATCTCCATGGAAACGCCGATCGGTGACGATGAAGACTCGCATCTGGGCGACTTCATCGAGGACACCAACGTCGAGTCCCCGATCGAGAACACCACCAACATCAACCTGTCGGAAACAGTCCGCGACGTGCTCGCCGGCCTGACCCCGCGGGAGGCGAAGGTGTTGCGCATGCGTTTCGGCATCGACATGAACACCGACCACACGCTGGAAGAAGTCGGCAAGCAGTTCGACGTCACCCGCGAGCGCATCCGCCAGATCGAAGCCAAGGCGTTGCGCAAGCTGCGTCACCCGTCGCGTTCGGAGCAGCTTCGCAGCTTCCTCGACATCGACTGACGCGTTCCGACGCGGCGACTGCACCAACGAAGCGCGGCCCCGATGGGCCGCGTTTCTTTTTGGTGCGAAGCGGGCGTGACCGCCGCGATCGCCTTGTCATTTTCATCACGGACAGACGCCTACACTGGCGATACCCCACGAGTCAGACTTCCGCGTGCAGCGACGGGATGCAGTGAAATCCGTCCTCGCCATGGCGTTGCTGGGCATCATGCCCCGCGCAATGGCGCAGGCCTCGACACCAGCGAATACCGCCGCCACACCCACACGCTTCACCTTGGAAACGGTTCCACGCCTCGCAGAGGCGTTGGCGAAGCAGCCTTACCGCGCGCCCGACGCGCAACTGCCCGCCGTCCTCGACGCCGACTACGACGCCTACCGCGACCTGCGCTTCAATCCCGCGCAGGCGATCTGGCGCAAGGAAGGGTTGCCCTTCCACCTGCAGATGTTCCATCGCGGCTTCCTGTTCAAGCAGCGCGTGGACCTGCACCTGGTGCACGAAGGTGTTGCCACTCCGCTCGCGTATTCGCCCGATCTGTTCACGCTGCCGCCCGGCACGGGATCGGCGCTTGATGGCGACATCGGCTTCGCCGGGTTCCGCGTGCATACGCCGCTCAACCAGACGACGGTATACGACGAACTGATCGCCTTCCTGGGTGCGAGCTATTTTCGCGCACTCGGAAAGGGGCATATCTACGGACTGTCGGCGCGGGGTCTGGCGCTGGGCAGCGGCGATCCGGGCGCGGAGGAGTTTCCGTTGTTCCGCGCCTTCTGGATCGAACAGCCTGCATCAGGTGCCGACCATCTGGTTGTGCACGCCCTGCTCGACAGCCCCAGCGTCGCCGGCGCCTTCCGCTTTGCGATCCGTCCGGGCGGCGAAACCGTCATCGACGTGCAGTCGCGCCTCTATCCTCGCGTGGATCTTGCACGTGCAGGCATCGCGCCGTTGACCAGCATGTTCGAGTTCGATGCCGGTGACCGCGTCGGCATAGACGACTACCGGCCCGCCGTGCACGACTCGGATGGACTGGCGATCCTCAGCGGCGCGGGCGAACAGATATGGCGTCCGCTGGGCAATCCGCCGCACGTACGGATCTCCGGTTTCGCGGACACGCGACCGAAGGGCTTCGGTCTGATGCAGCGCAAGCGCCGTTTCGCCGACTACGCCGACACCGAGGCGCGCTATCACCAGCGTCCCAGCCTGTGGATCGAACCCGTGGGCGACTGGGGCAAGGGGGCGGTGACGCTGGTCGAGATTCCCACCGCCGACGAGTACCACGACAACATCGTGGCGTTCTGGCGTCCCGAGCAACCCTTGCGCGCGCACCGCGAGCATCGTTTCGATTACCGCATGCACTGGTGCGATACGCATCGCTGGCAGCCCGGGCTGGCCGTCGTCACCGACACGCGCATCGGCGCCGCGCCGGACCCCGCGCGGCGCTTGGTGGTGATTGATCTGGAGGGTGGCCGACTGCCGTCACTGCCACACGAGGCCAAAGTGACGCCGGACGTCTGGGCCACCGGCGGTGAGGTGGTGAGCGCGGTGGCGTATCCGAATCCTGAAACCCAAGGCTGGCGTCTGAGCTTCGAAGTCCGTCCGAAGCCGGGCGAGCGCGATGTGGAACTGCATGCCCGCGTGCTGGAGGGGCGCGCGCCGTTGTCCGAAACCTGGCTGTACCGCTGGAGCCTGCAAGCATGAGCAACAACCGAATCCCTCCTCCCCCGCAACAGGCCTGGCTGCCGCAGGAATCCCCGCTGCCCATGCCGGTGCAGGACCTGCATGTCCGCCATCCTTCGCCGCGTGTGGTCCCCACGTCGCCGGCCATGATCGGAGCGCGTCGCGCGCTGGTCCTCGGCATGGCCATCGTGCTGACCGTGTTCGCGACCTACCAGGTCTGGTGGGTGTTGCGGGGCGGCGGCATCGACGTACTCGAAGCGGTGTTGCTGGCCTTGTTCGTCGCGCTGTTCGCGTGGATCGCGCTGTCGTTCTCCAGCGCGCTTGTGGGCTTCGTCCTGCTGCTGCGCAGGCGTCCGCAACCGCTGGGCATCGACGAAGATGCACCGTTGCCTCCGTTGGCCACGCGCACCGCACTGCTGGTGCCGACCTACAACGAGGATCCGGGCCGCGTGCTCGCCGGCGTGCAGGCGATGCACGAATCGCTGGCGGCCAGCGGGCAGGGCGATCGCTTCGACTTCTTCCTGCTCAGCGACACGACCCGCGCGGAGGTGCAGCGCGAAGAGCTGGCAGCCGTGCGTCAGCTGATTGCGCGGCTGGGCGACAACGCCCGCATCTACTACCGCCGTCGCGAAAAGAACACCGAGCGCAAAGCCGGCAACATCGCGGACTGGGTCCGCCGCTTTGGTGGGGCCTACCCCCAGTTCCTCATCCTGGATGCCGACAGCCTGATGACCGGCGACACGCTGGTCAGGCTGTCCGCGGCGATGGAGCGGCAGCCCACGCTGGCGCTGCTGCAGACGCTGCCGATGATCGTCAACGGACGGACGTTCTTCGCACGCATGCAGCAGTTCGCAGGACGCGTGTACGGTCCGGTGGTGGCGCATGGCATCGCGTGGTGGCATGGCGCGGAAGGCAACTACTGGGGCCACAACGCCATGATCCGCACGGCCGCGTTCGCACGGCATGCGGGCCTGCCCCATCTGGGCGGCGGCAAGCCGTTCGAAGGCGCGGTGCTGAGCCACGATTTCGTCGAAGCGGCACTGCTGCGTCGTGGCGGCTGGGGCGTGCACATGGCGCCTGGCCTGAGTGGCAGTTACGAAGAGGGTCCGCCGTCGCTGACCGACATGCTGGTGCGCGACCGGCGCTGGTGCCAGGGCAACCTGCAGCATGGCGCCGTGCTGCCCGCGCGCGGGCTGCACTGGATCAGCCGGCTGCACCTGCTGGTGGGCATCGGCCATTACTTCACCGCGCCCATGTGGGCGATGCTGATGCTGGTGGGTCTGGCGATTCCGCTGCAGCAGGCCGGCTTCAACCTGTCCCAGCTGCATCTCGATGGATTCACGCCGGCGCTTTACTGGCGCGGAGGCGATCCGGAGCGGTTCCTGTGGGTGTTCTACTTCACCATGGCGATCCTGCTCGCCCCGAAAGTCATGGGCTGCATCACCACCATGCTCGACCCGGTCCTGCGTCGGCAGTGCGGCGGCGCGCTGCGCATCACCGCCAGCGCACTGCTGGAAACGGTGATGGCGGCGCTGATGGCGCCGGTCACCATGTACGTGCAGTCGCGTGGCGTGGCCGAAGTGCTGGCAGGCCGCGATTCGGGTTGGGAAACGCAGCGCCGCGACGATGGCAGCGTGCCGCTCGGCAGCCTGGTGAAGCGGTATGCCGGCCTCACCCTGTTCGGCGCCTTCAGCGGCGTGCTTGCCTACCTGGTATCGCCCGCACTCGCGGCGTGGATGGCGCCGGTGGTGCTGGGCATGGTGCTATCCGTCCCCATCAACGTCCTCAGCGCATCGGTGCGCGCAGGCGATCGCCTGCGCTCGTGGGGATGGCTGCGCACCCCCGAAGAGCTCGTCCCGCCGCCCGTCATGGAGCGTGCGCTGCAGCTGCGTGCACCGCCCTCCGCAACGCCATTGGTCGCCGCCGCCTCCGGTACAATCGCCGCGGCGGGGGCCTATAGCTCAATGGTTAGAGCAGAGGACTCATAATCCTTTGGTTCCAGGTTCGAGTCCTGGTGGGCCCACCAGATAAATCAATTGGTTAGCTTGTGGCCTCCCTTTTCGTCTGATCAGCTGGTACATTTTCGGTACAGTTCTTGGCCGGTGTACTGAGTGGCGACCATAGTCAAAACCTCTTCGAGTACCTGGAAGGCGGTAGTCAGAAAGGTCGGGTGGCCGACGGCTGCCAAGACCTTTCGCCTTCGACGAGATGCTGAAGATTGGGCTCGCAGGACCGAAGACGAAATGGTCCGCGGAGTCTTCATAGATCGCGCGGCTTCTGGGAGGCTGACATTCGGAGCGGCACTAGATCGCTACCTGTCAGAAGTAACGCCTTTGAAGAGGCCAACGTCTCAGCGAGCTGAGAAGCTGAAGGCTGTACCTCTTCGGCAATTCTTTGGTTCCTATTCGCTTGCAGCAATCACTCCAGAGTTGGTAGCACGCTACCGAGACCGTCGCCTTACGACCGTGGCTGCAAGACGGGACAGAGAGGGCAACTCAAAGGTACTGAGTCCCAATACGGTAAGGCTAGAACTTGCCCTGCTTGGCCATCTCTTCACCACCGCGATTCGCGAGTGGCAAATCGGGTTGCCCGCAAACCCAGTAGCGAACGTTCGAAAGCCCGCTCCTGGCCAAGGCCGCAATCGCCGTCTTCGTCCAGACGAAGAGAAAAATTTGCGCGAGGCCATCGAAAGTCATTCCAATCCAATGATTGGTTGGATCTTCGAGATAGCGCTGGAAACTGGCATGAGATCAAGCGAGATCACCGGTCTCAAGCTTTGGCAGGTAGATGCCGAGCGAAGACTTGCACGTCTGGACTTCACCAAGAATCACAGTGCCCGAACCGTTCCGCTTACGAAGCGTGCGGCAGAAGTCTTCCGCGCGGCTATTGCCAATCCGACCCGCCCGCCAAGCTGCGAACTGATCTTCTTTGGCGAGCCTGGTCGTGACGGAGCTCGGAGGCCATACACCTTCACTAAGGCATGGAATGACATCAAGAATTCCCTTGGGTTGGGGGATTTCCGTTTCCATGACCTTAGGCACGAGGCGGTAAGTCGCTTCGTTGAAGCGGGACTGAGTGATCAGGAAGTCGCGACGATAAGTGGACATAAGTCCATGCAAATGCTCAAGCGCTACACGCATCTCAGGGCAGAAGATCTCGTGCGTAAGCTTGATCAATTGTCGGATGTCAAGACTGAAGTTGAACGCGGCTAGCAAGAGCCTTTAGCGACTCTTTTCAATTTTCGGCCAACGTCAGCTTCCGACCCGAAGCGGACATGATGTGGTGGCCCGCTTGATGCAGCGGGCTGATCGACCCCTGCACCTGAGCTCGGCTACACGTGAGCTGCTGGCTGGTTAGACCAGTTTGTCGGGCGTGATGGGCAGATCACGAATGCGCTTGCCTGTGGCGTGGTAGACCGCATTGGCAATAGCAGCCGGAATACCGACCATCCCCAGCTCTCCCATGCCCTTGACGCCCAGTGGGTTGACGATGGTGTCGTCTTCCTCGACGAAGATCGTCTCGATGGCGTGGATGTCGGCATTCACCGGCACGTGATAGTGCTGCAGGCTGGCGTTCATGATGCGGCCGTAGCGGTGGTCGATCTCGGTGGCTTCTTCCAAGGCCATGCCGATACCCCAAACCACCCCGCCGATTTCCTGGCTGTGGGAGGCCAGGGGATTGAGGATTTTGCCGCAGGCGGTGATCTCGATGACGCGGCTGACGCGGACGGTTCCCAGTTCGGGATCGACCTTGACCTCGACGAACTGGGCGCCGTGGGCGAGCGATGTGTACTTCTCGCGCTCGGGGGAAGGCTTTGAGTCGTAGACCTCGGTCAGCTCCTGCGTTCCGGCCCGTTGCATGATCGCGGCGATGTCGACCGAACGAGCGGCGTCGTTCTTCAGGCGCAGGCGGTTCTCAAACATCTCCACCTCATCGATTGAAGTACCTCGCAACGGCGAGCCCGCATCCTGGTTGGCTAGGCCCAGCAGCTTCTCAGTGATCGTCAAGGCAGCTCCGCGTACTGCGGACCCGACGCTGGACGTGGTCCATGAGCCGCCTTGCGCGGGCGCGCGCGGCTGGTCGGTGTCGCCCAGTTCGAACGTCACCTTCTCCAGCGGCAGACCGAGGAACTCGGCGGCGATCATGGTCATGACCGTATAGGTGCCGGGCCCGATATCGCTGGTCGCACTGGCGACGCTGGCGGTGCCATCTGCACGGTATGTCACCCTCGCACTGGCCGGCATCTGCATGGCACCCCACACGCTGGACGCCATGCCCCAACCGACCAGCAGGTTGCCATCGCGCATCGAGCGTGGCTCGGGATTGCGCTTGCTCCAGCCGAACTTTTCGGCACCCAGTCGGTAGCACTCGCGCAACGCCTTGCTGGAGAATGGCTTACCACTCTCTGGATCGACCTCGGCGTAGTTGATCAGGCGCAGTTCCAGGGGGTCGATTTTCAGCGCGTAAGCCAGCTCATCCATCGCGCTTTCCAGGGCGAACATGCCGCTCACCGCTCCGGGAGCCCGCATCCACGTGGGCGTGGCCAGGTCTGTGGCGGCGATCTTCAGAGGCGCGTGCAAATTGGGGCAGGCATAGACCTGCTTGAGAAAGCCCGTGGTGTTGTCCGAGAAGGACTCGAAGGAGGAGGTGTTGTGGAAGGCCTCATGGATGATGGCCTGCAACTTGCCGTCGGGTGCTGCGCCCAGTGCCACCTTCTGGATCGTCTCGGGGCGGTACCCGTGCCCGGTGAACATCTGCGCGCGCGTGAAGACCACCTTGACCGGCCGCTTGAGCTCGCGCGCGGCCATCGCGGTCAGCGAAGGATAGTAGTTGGGCTTGAGCGAGGCGCCAAAGGCACCGCCCACGAAGGGGGACACCACGCGGATGTTGCCGGTCGGCACCCCGAGGCCTTGCGACAAATGCTGCTGTACGCCGTAGACGTTCTGGGTCTTGTCGAAGATCGTCAGTTGATCGCCTTCCCAGAATGCGATGGCGGCATGCGGCTCCATCGGATTGTGGTGCTCGATCGGAATGCGGTACTCGGACTGGACCTTGACCGAAGCGGCCTGCATGGCGGCCTGTGGATTGCCCCGCGGCGGCGCTTCCTGCGGAGCCGGCTTGGCACGGCCCAGCACCGCCGCCACGTTGGTCTCATGCGGCTGCGCCTGATAGCTCACCTGCACCAGCCGCGCGGCATGACGCGCTTGCTCGTAAGTCTCCGCCACAACGAGGGCGATCGGTTGGCCGTTGAAGAAGACCTGGTCCGATTGCAGGGGCCAAGCCCACGTGGGTGACGCATCGGCCGCGGACGGCTTGCCCAACTTGCCGGCGTTGAGGTGTGTAAAGACCTTGATTACGCCGGCGGAGGCTTCGGCCGCACTGGTGTCGATCTGGATGATCCGCCCCTTGGCGATGGTGCTCAGGACGATGAAGCCGTACGTCAGGTGGGGGATCTGGAACTCGGCGGCGTACTTGGCCTTGCCGGTGACTTTGGCGATCCCATCTACGCGTGTTGTTTCCTTGCCTAGGTAGCGAGCCATGGTGGTTCTCCTTAAGCCAGGTGCGCCGCACGCGTCAGGGCGCGCACGATGGAGCGTTGGACCAGTTCGACCTTGTAGGCGTTGTGGGCCAGAGGCCGTGCCTGCTGCAGCGCCGCCTGGGCGGCCTGCTGGAACACAGCCTCACCCAGACGCTGGCCCTTCAATGCCGCCTCGGCCTCGGCGCTACGCCATGGCTTATGCGCCACGCTACCCAACACCAGTCGTGCATCCTTGATGGCTCCGTTCTCTATGCGGAGTGCAGCGGCCACGGCTACCAGGGCGAACGCGTAGGAACTGCGGTCGCGGACTTTCAGGTAATAGGAATGGCGGGCAAACTCGGCCGAGGCCACCGGCAACTGGATGGCCACGATCAGATCACCATGCCCCAGCACAGTGTCCCTGTGCGGCTCGTCGCCTGGCAGGCGATGGAACTCGCCAATGGGAATCAAGCGTTCTTTCCCGCCGGCACCACGGACACGCACGCTCGCATCCAAGGCGTAGAGCGCATTGGCCATGTCGCCGGGATAGGTCGCCACGCATCCCTCGCTCCAGCCCAGGATCGCGTGGATCTTGTTCAGGCCCTCGCGCGCGCCACAGCCACTGCCCGGCTCGCGCTTGTTGCACGGCATGGCGGTGTCGTAGAAGTAGTTGCAGCGCGTGCGCTGGAGCAGGTTGCCACCGTTGGTGGCCATGTTGCGTAGCTGGCCGGAGGCCCCGGCGACGATGGCCTGCGTCAGCAGCGGATAGTTCTCTCGGATCAGCGGATGGTTGGCTGTCTGCGTATTGGTGGCCAAGGCCCCCAGCGACAGGCCCGCTCGGGAGCGCTCGATCTTGTGCAGCGGCAGGTGGGAGATGTCCACCAAGCGGGTGGGCCGCTCCACGTCCTCCTTCATCAGGTCGACCAGATTGGTGCCACCGGCCAGAAATTTAGCCCCGGGTACGCCGACGACAGCGTCCACCCCGGCACCCGCGTTTTCGGCGCGGACGTACTCAAACGGTCTCATGGCCCGTCTCCTTGCGTACCGCAGCCAGCTGGGTTTCGGTCGCGAACTGCCAGGTCTGGGCGCTCTGACGTCCCGAATGCGCTTCCTGGACAGCCGCCACGATGCCGGGATAGGCACCGCACCGGCAGATATTGCCGCTCATCCGCTCGCGAATCTCGTCATTGCTCAATGACGTCGTGCCAGCACCCACATCAGCGGTGACATGGCTGACGTGGCCGCGACGGGCTTCGCTCAGGGCGCCGACGGCCGAACAGATCTGGCCCGGCGTGCAATAGCCGCACTGGAAGGCATCGTGCTTGATGAAGGCGGCCTGCACGGGATGCAGCCGATCGCCCTCGGCCAGTCCCTCGATCGTGGTGACCTTGCGCCCTTCCAGCGTGGCGGCCAGCGTCAGGCAGGACAGGACGCGCTCGCCGTCGACGAGGACGGTACACGCACCGCACTGGCCTTGGTCGCAGCCCTTCTTGGTACCGGTCATGCCCAGGCGCTCACGCAGCGCGTCCAGCAGCACCACGCGGGAGTCCAGCTCCAGCAATTGCGGTTTGCCGTTGATGGTCAGGCTTACCTTGACGACGTTCTGGGCTCTTATCGGCGCAGTGGCTGCGCCAGCGGCCAACGGCATGTGCGCCAATGCAGATTCCTGCGCAAGCAGGTTGGCGGCGAACAAGCCAATACCGCCTACGGCGGAGGTGACCATGAACTCGCGTCGCGACTGGCCTATCCCGTCCAGTGTTGGCATCTCTGCGAGGAGGGCCGCCTCGTCTTCGTTCAACTCGACGGGTTCGTTCGGGGGAGTGTGCGGCATGACAGGGTCCTCTCTGGAACGCGTTTAGCGTTGGCGATGTGGCTGGCCCAGGATAGATTGGTCGCGAGTACAGCAGGGACCAATCCGGAACTTATCCAATTTCCAGTTAAAAGTGCATATCCGTCCGAAACTAGCCCTTATAAGTCAGGCTAATCAATCGGGCTCGCGATGGAGGGTGCGGGATCTGCGACAAAGCGCCTCCCTCGGATGAAGCAGGCAAGTCGGACGATGGACGTAGTGCCCCGCCTATTCACAAGAAGGTCCTGAATGATGCCCGCTACCGAAGTTGGCAAGCCCACTCACGCCTCCATGTTCGGGTGCTTGGTTACTGCGCCGGGCTGCGTAGCCGTCAGCACGTGATCCTCGCGCAGCTCAACACCGACTCCTCCGCGGACACGTACCTGCCAAGCCAGAGCAATGTCCGCCAGAACGGAGAGCGCCAGTGAGCTCGCATCCCGCGCCTTGGGGAAGATGCCGATCGGCGCCTTGATTCTCGCGACGTCCTCGCTTCGGTAACCCAGCGCGAGCAACGCGTATGTTCTGCGCTCGTGGGTCCGTATGCTCCCCAGGGTGCCGATGTAGAAGGGCGCTGCGTCCAAGGCAGCCTGCAAAGGCCCCATCTCACGGTCCAGGTCATGAAACAGCAGCGCGATGGCGGTGAACTCATCGACCTTGGGCATAGGTCCTAAGTGACTCGCCAAGGCGACCTCGTAACCCGCAGCGTGCGCCAGCGAGGCGGTGGAAGAGGCTTCGATCGATCCGCCGAAAATCACCAGCCTGGGTCTGGGAACGAAAGCGAGATGGAACTGGCCGCCTGCCCAGCCGACAAACGCGGGGCATGGGATACAAGCGATCGATGAGTAGGAAGGATCATATGCCAGACCTGCAGACTGGCGTTGGTAAAGTCGCTCCAGGGTGTGCTGAAGGGGAGCGCTATTTCGGATGACATGGATGGCGAGCGCGATGCCTCCGCCGCAGGGCAGCACGATGTCGAAATAATCGGAACCCTCGCCAAATCGAACGACACGGTCCCGTCCAGAGGCAATGGCTTCAGATGCTTCACGTGCCGCTGCCGCCTCCACACAGCCGCCCGATACGAAACCGCAGTAACGACCATCAGCCAGGACCACCATTTGGGCGCCAGGCTGACGGGCGGCTCCGCCGCGTACTTCCACCAGAGTCACCAGCGCAGCAGAAATACCAGCGGCTACGGCGTCTACTGCGTACTGAAGAATCTCCAATGCATCGTCGGTCAGCACGTCCTGCCGCGAAGCGGAGATACCGCCTCGCGGCGAAAGCTTGTCGGTGTGAGCGTTAGCTAGCACGGCAGCACAGGTTCCTTGGAGTAGTTGTGCCGGTGAAAGCACCTCCACGAAAGCCAGAACGCTGTCGGCGTCTGCGCTCGCGTGGCGCGTCAGAGCCGAAGAGCATCAACGACAAGCGTGAAGGCAGGAGAAGGCTGGCGACGGCTGGGGTAGTACAGGTGGTATCCGGGGAAAGGAGGGCACCAGTCCTCGAGGACCCGCACTAACCTGCCATCGTCAAGGTAAGGCGCGAACTCTCCCTCGGGCAGGAAGGCGATGCCCAATCCCATCACTGCAGCCTCCACGATATGCGGCGAGGTATTGAAGATGCCCTGCCCACTCGCCCTGAAGTTGAGTTCTCGCCCCTTCTTCTCGAATTCCCAGACGTAAACACCGCCGCGCGTGGACTGACGGATGTTGATGCAGTTGTGGTTGACCAGATCCTGCGGCTTCTTGGGCAGTGGGCGAGTAGCAAAGTAGGTCGGCGCCGCAACGGCGGCCATCCTCAGCGGCGGCGTGATCGGCACGGCGATCATGTCCTGATCGATGGCCTCGCCAAGACGGACACCCGCGTCGAACCTGTCGGCCACGATGTCGCGAAAGCCATAGCAGACATCAAATTCAATATTGATGTCCGGATACTCCCTCATCAGCGGAACAAGCTTGGGCAGCAGCACCGACTTGAGGACCTGATCGCCCGAGGTTATCCGCACCGAACCGGCGGGCTTGTCCCGCAGCGCGGTGATGGCGTCCAGTTCGGCTTCAATTTCATCGAAACGATGGCCGATCGCCTTGAGCAGGCGCTCGCCCGCGGCTGTGGGAGACACGCTGCGTGTAGTACGCGTCAGCAGCCGGATCTCCAGCCTGGCCTCCAGCGCCTTGATTGCCTGGCTCAGCGCCGACTGGGTAACCCCCAGGATCGAAGCGGCGCGGGTGAAGCTGCCTTCCCGGGCCACGGTCACGAAGGCGACAAGATCATTGAGGTTTCGCTTAGCCATGAGACAAGTCTGCCACCACTATTGATTAGGTGCGCTTATAGGGTAAATCAGTATTTATTATCTAATCAAAGCGACCCGCGCCCGACAGAATGACCGCCGATACCCGTGCCACCAGGCACGCCTACTGTCCGGAGCCGACATGACTGTCAACGCCTATGGCGCCCACGCAGGCGACAAGCCGCTGGGACCCATCGCGATCACCCGCCGTTCCCCTGGATCTCACGATGTCCAGATCGACATCGCCTATTGCGGCGTCTGCCATTCCGACCTGCATCAGGTCCGCGCTGAATGGGCCGGGACGCTGTTCCCCTGCGTGCCGGGCCACGAGATCGTGGGCCGGGTGTCCGCCGTCGGAGCGCACGTGTCGGGCTTCGCCGTCGGCGACCTGGTCGGCGTGGGCTGCTTGGTGGACAGCTGCCAGCACTGCGAGGACTGCGAGCAGGGACTGGAGAACTACTGCGACAACACGGTGCTGACCTACAACTCGCCTTCCACCGATGCGCCCGGTCACACGTTGGGTGGCTACTCCGAGCAGATCGTGGTGCACGAGCGATATGTGCTGCACGTGCGTCATCCGGAGAAACAGTTGGCCGCAGTCGCCCCGCTGCTTTGTGCAGGCATCACGACTTACTCGCCTCTGCGTCATTGGAACGCCGGCCCAGGCAAGAAAGTGGGAATCGTCGGTATTGGTGGCCTTGGCCACATGGGCGTGAAGCTGGCCCATGCAATGGGTGCCCATGTTGTGGCCTTTACCACCTCCGATTCCAAGCGTCAGGCAGCCCTGGATCTCGGCGCCGACGAGGTGGTGGTTTCGCGTAACGCTGAGGAAATGGCCAGGCACGCCACCAGCTTCGACCTGATCGTCAACACCGTGGCCGCACCGCATGACTTGGATGCCTTCCTGTTGCTGCTCAAGCGGGATGGGACGATGACCCTTGTCGGTGCACCTGCCACCCCGCACCCGTCGCCCGGGGTCTTCAACCTGATCCTGAAGCGCCGATCGATTGCTGGCTCGGCCATCGGTGGCATCCAAGAAACCCAGCAGATGCTCGATTTCTGTGCCGAGCACGGAATCGTCGCGGATATCGAGCTCATCCGCGCCGATGAAATCAACGACGCCTACGAGCGGATGCTCAAGGGCGAGGTCAAGTATCGCTTCGTCATCGACAACGCCACGTTGTCCGCGTAATCGAGGAACAAACATGAAGAAGACATTGCTGTCACTGGCTCTGCTGGCCAGCTCATTCACTGCGTTGGGGCAAGACATGTCAAACGGTGCAAACAACTTCTACAAGAGTGACCGGCTGATCGCTGAGAAGGTCGCATTCAACAACCAGTACCGGATGAAAGTCGCCGGCAATCTGTTCCTGCCCAAGGACCGCAGGCCGGGCGTCCGGTATTCGGCCATCATCGTGGGTCACCCGATGGGTGCGGTGAAGGAGCAAAGCTCCAACCTGTACGCGCAGAAGTTGGCCGAGCAGGGGTTCATTACCTTGGCGATCGACTTGCCGTTCTGGGGCGAGAGCGAGGGTCAGCCACGCAACGCGGTAGCGCCAGATCTCTATGCGGAAGCCTTCAGTGCAGCCGTGGACTACCTGGGCACCCAGACGTTCGTGGACCGCGAGCGGATTGGCGTGCTCGGCATTTGCGGCAGCGGCAGCTTCGTTATCAGTGCAGCCAAGATCGATCCGCGGATGAAGGCCATTGCCACCGTGAGCATGTACGACATGGGGGCCGCCAACCGCAACGCGCTCAACCACTCACTGACGCTCGATCAGCGCAAGCAGATCATCGCCGCGGCGGCGGCACAGCGCTACGCCGAGTTCGAAGGCGGGGAAGTTGCGGTGTCGGGCGGCACGGACCTGGAACTGACCCAGGATACCCATCCCATCCAGCGCGAGTTCTACGATTTTTATCGCACCTCGCGCGGCGAATTCACCCCGGCTGGCGCCTCCGATCAGAGAACTACGAAACCGACGGTCACCAGCAATGTCAAGTTCATGAACTTCTATCCGTTCAACGACATCGAGACCATCTCGCCACGCCCCATGCTGTTCATCGCCGGCGATCAGGCCCACTCGAAGGAATTCAGCGAAGAAGCCTATCGCTTGGCAGGTCAACCCAAGGAACTTTACTGGGTGAAGGGTGCTGGGCACGTGGATCTCTATGACCGCACGGACCTGATTCCGTTCGACAAGCTGACTTCATTTTTCAAGCAGAGCCTCCGGTAGGGCCTGTCCATTGCGACCGTAGTTCGGTCTGCTGCCATCACTTTCGAGGAACCTCTGAATGAAGACCTCTTTGCTTGGAGCCGGGCTACTGGCAGCGATGCTGCCTCTCGGTTCGACCGAAGCGGCCGAGCCCGTCGGGCCGGCTGACGCCCAACAGATCAAGCGGGTGGGAAGCCAGCCATCACAGACTGGCCCGGCGGACTACTTCACGGGTCGCGTGCGGGTGGATCACGTCTGGCAGGCGGACGATCACCTCAATACCTCGGGCGCTATGGTGACGTTCGAGCCCGGCGCGCGTTCCGCGTGGCACACCCATCCCGCAGGCCAGCGCTTGATGATCGTCTCTGGCGTGGGGCTCACCCAGCAATGGGGCAAAGGCGTGCAGGAGTTGCATCCTGGTGACGTGGTCGTGTGTCCACCCGGGGTCAAGCATTGGCATGGTGCGGCACCCACCACGGCGATGAGCCATCTGGCGGTCACAGGCACGGTGGATGGCAAGAATGTGGAGTGGATGGAGAAGGTCAGCGATGTCCAGTACAACGCTCGTTAAAGCGATACGTCTGCAAGGGAGCAGGGGCTTCCTTGTTGGCGTTCTCTTCTGCGTCACGGCGGTCTGCCAGGCGGCGCCCAACACGCAGGACGACCCCAGAATGCGCGGCACTCAAGCTTCATCCGAGACACTCTCGGATCGGCAGCGAGCGATCGTCCCCATCGCCGCGTTCGCTGCGTCGGGAGAGATGGCAAAGCTCGGCGCTGCGCTCAATCAGGGCTTGGATGCGGGACTGACGGTGAGCGAGGTCAAGGAAATCTTGGTACAGGTGTACGCCTACGCGGGCTTCCCCAGAAGTCTCAACGCGTTGGGAGAGTTCATGACTGTTCTGGATGCGCGCAGGCAGCGCGGCATCGAGGATGCACCCGGTCGCGCACCCGGCAAGGCGATTCCGCAAGGTGATGCGCTCTTGGCTGCGGGGGCCTCCAACCAGACCAGGTTGTTGGCGGGCCCTGCAGAGGGGCCGCTGTTCGACTTCGCCCCGGCCATTGACGAGTACCTCAAGACACATTTGTTCGGCGACATCTTCGAGCGCGACAACCTCGACTGGCAGAGCCGAGAGATCGCCACCGTCAGCATGCTGTCTGTGCTGCCGGGTGCGGAATCCCAGTTGCAATCGCATATGCGAATCAGCATGAATGTTGGCATCACCGCCGACCAACTGCGCCAGCTTGCTGAAGTACTGGCGGATCACGTCGAGAGTGAACCTGCGCACCGTGCTCGGCAGGCACTGTCCGACGCAACACGGACAACAGGTGTCGACTGATATGCAAACCGTCCTTTGTCGTCATCAGCGTGCCAAACGACTGGGGGTTCCCGTATGAATGGCGCTGCAGCAACCGTGCCGGCTGACGGCATGGAAGAGGTGACTCAGACACGACCCGCGAGGTGGGGTGGTGTCTTCGCCATGACGCTGTGCGTGTTCGCATTGATTGCGTCCGAGTTCATGCCTGTCAGCCTGCTCACGCCGATCGCCGCCGACCTGGCGGTCAGCAAGGGATGGGCGGGCTACGGCATCGCCATCTCCGGCGCGTTCGCGGTGCTGACCAGCCTCTCGATCGCCACAGTGACCCGTAACATCAACCGCAAGGCGCTGCTGCTGTCACTGACGGGCCTGATGGCGGTTTCAGGTGCTGTCGTGGCGTTGGCGCCCAATTACCCCATTTATATGCTGGGCCGGGCGCTCCTGGGCGTGGTGATCGGCGGCTTCTGGTCGATGTCCGCCGCCACGGCCATGCGCTTGGTGCCGCCTTCGCAGGTGCCGCGCGCCTTGGCCATCTTCAACGGTGGCAACGCACTGGCCACCGTGATTGCCGCACCCTTGGGCAGCTACCTTGGCTCGGTCATCGGCTGGCGCGGCGCGTTCTACTGCCTCGTGCCGGTGGCGCTCGTTGCGCTGGTTTGGCAATGGGTCAGCTTGCCAACCATGCCCTCAGCGAACGGGTCCGCGCCTGCCAATGCATTCCGATTGCTTCAGCGCCGAGCCGTCGCGCTGGGTATGGCCGCCTGCGGTGCCTTCTTCATGGGGCAATTCGCACTGTTCACCTACATCCGACCATTCCTTGAAACGGTCACGCACGTACAGGTGTCGACGCTGTCACTCATTCTTCTGGTGATCGGTGTGGCCGGCTTCATCGGCACCGCCGTCATCGGCGCCTTCCTGAAGCGCGGTCTGTATAGAACCCTGATTGCCATCCCGTTGTTGATGGCAATCATCGCGCTTGCGCTTATCCCGCTGGGCGCCTGGGCGACTGGCGTAGCGATCTTGTTTGGTCTCTGGGGACTGATGGCCACTGCCGCCCCTGTCGGCTGGTGGAGCTGGATTGCGCAGGAGTTGCCTAAGGATGCTGAGGCTGGGGGCGGATTGATGGTGGCAGTGGTCCAACTGGCCATCGCCCTGGGCTCAATCATCGGCGGGTTGCTGTTTGACCATGCCGGCTACCAGGCTACCTTCGCTATGAGCGCCGCCGTGCTGCTGTTTGCCGCCTTTCTGACACGGGCGGTCGCGCGATCGCCCGTGCAGCCCTCGGTATAAGCGGACCATCCTTGTAGGAGTCGTGCCATGAGCTCAAATACTACGGACCCCACTCAAAACCGCTCAGCGAAACGTGGATGCCTGCTCGGATTGGGTGTTCTACTCGGTCTGACGATCCTGGGGGGCTGCAAGGCCAGCCAGTTCGAGGCACCCGTTATCGTTGCCCAGGATGCAGGTCGTGCATCCGCTACTTCGGAGGGTGCTCGCATGTGGATGACAGTCGGAGAACGTCGTTTCGCCATAACCTTGGCCGATACCGCGGCAGCGCGCGCGTTCGTGGCCAGACTTCCCTTGACGCTCGATATGGCAGAGCTCAACGGCAATGAGAAGCACGCCGATATGCCGCAAGCGCTGCCAACCCATGCAGAGCGTCCAGGCACGATACAAAACGGCGACTTAATGCTTTACGGCTCCAGTACGGTTGTCATCTTCTACAAGACATTCCGTTCGTCGTACTCGTATACACGGCTCGGGCTTGTTGACGATCCCAATGGCCTCAGCGAGGCCCTCGGACCGCGCAGCAGCAGAGTGACGTTCACCGAGAACTAGCCAGTTTGAAGCAGACGATCAGCTGAGTGCGCTTAGGTCCGCTTCTGGCCGATAGCAGGCATTCGCGAGATGGAAACTGGCACAGACTGAGAAAGGTCGCTACTAACCTAGCCAAGGGATGCCCACACCAGCATGAGCCCGATGGCTCCCCCAAGTAGCAGCGGCTACCGTCCTAACTTCTATGCGTCCATTGAGATCAGCGTAAAGAAGTAGCCGTCCGCATCCAGTATCGCGCGTAGCTTCTGCTCGGCTGGGATACGATTAAAGGCATATCCTGCCCACAAGCCGTAACAGGGGCGAATGCCGTAGCCGGGATTGTTCTGTGTCCTGCGGCTGACGCCAACGTCTGGCGAGTCGCAGGCCGTAGCCCATATCGACCTCAGTGCGAGCGGGCCAATTGACTGGCCAAGGCCAAGACGAAGAACGAAGACCTGCCTTCTTTCATTCTGAGCCTTCGTTCGATAGGCGCGCAGTGGCATTGGTCCTGATCGCTTGTATGACGGCTATTGGAACATGCCTAGCCAAAGACAATGGTGTGTAGATGCATGCCATTGCTCCGCGCGGGAAAGGGCCTCCGGCTTCGTAAGGTCGGCCTTGGCGAAGAAGAACCAGCAAGCGACCCCGCCATGATTTCTCTGCTCATGAACGAGGCGAAATGAATTCAATCGGGAGTCCATCTCCGGATCGAGGCGACCTTCGATGCATTCAACGCTTTGCGATGAGATAACCAACGAGATGCTAGCCATGGCTGCGATGCTGTGCGCCCGAGGTCACAAGTGCCAATCCGCGTCGCGTGCTCGGTCCTATGCGACGTGGCGCAGCGGTTCTCCGAGACCAGAAGAACGCTTCCTCTTCGATAGGCTGGTCGCGTGGCCCCGCGATGCGTTGAGCAAGATTGGACTGGGCTATCACGAAAGAGGGTTCGATCACGTCATCAAGGACGGGCCATCCCTCATTCTCGGCACACTGCAACGCGCAATCCCTCAGCGCATGAGTGATGTTCTGAAAAGGGGATTCGGTCGAAACGACACGATGTCGTTTGATAGTCATGGCAGCTCCGGCAAATTGTGCGAGCCGGCACACTGCGGGCGCGAAAGCTAACCAAGCATCGGAATTCCGCGTTGCATGAATCTACCACATTTCTTGACGTGGCGGCACTTCATTCCTGACAGCGTCACACCAGACTAACAACCAAAGGCGCAGGGTGTGGGGGTTGCGGTGCAATACCGTATCGGCTGCTCAGCCGCGCTCCACCCCTCCTACTCTCCGCATTGAGCTCGCGCCTGGCATTTCGCCCGGCCACGGCTTTGGCCGTCCGTTTGACCCTTATACGGGTCTACTTCGTAGGAAATTCCCATGGAAATGCAACAGAAAGAAGGCCTCGCCCAGCAGAATCTGTTGGGTACGCTGAAGACCAACAAATCCTTCTCGACCTTCATCAATGCCGTCGACAAGGCAGGCCTTACCGCCTCACTGGCAGGCGATGAGCAGTTCACGCTCTTCGCCCCCACCGACGAAGCGTTCTCTGGCCTGCCGGCAGGCGCACTCGACCGGTTGCTCGAGCCCGCCAACAAGGATGAGTTGGCTTCATTGATCAACTATCACTTGGTCAGTGGCCGCAAGACGACGACCGATGTCGGGAAGTGGCAATCGGCCCGCACGCTACAAGGTCAGGCTGCGCCGATCAAAGTTACCGAAGGCAAGCTCAGCATTGGCGCCGCTCGCGTAACGCTTCCGGACATCCTGGCCAAGAATGGCGTGATCCACGGTATCGACAAGGTCAACCTTCCGGAATCCAAGCCTAACTAAGGGATGGGTGCAAAGGACTGCTAGCGGCGGGAAGAAATTCCCGCCGCATCTTCCCTCCAGCCGCTCAGAGTAATATGAACCGAGAAGCTAACCGCCACGTATCAGCTTCGATCGGCGATATTGCGGATCGCGCACAGGCTGCGGCAGCCCTGATGGACAAGATTGCATATCAGTTAAGACCCGCAAGCAAGACGACCATGTCGCCTTGTGCGAGATGCTGCCGGCCGAGCCCGGGTGGCCAACCCTGTGCGAAGTGCCTGACCGATGAACTGGGCAGTCTAATCAAGAATTATGGCGCTGCAGCTCGCTGGCTGGAATCAACCAAGCAGGCGACTCAGGATGCGGGAACGGTACTTCGCTATGCCAGTCTTACCGGTGATGACTGATCGAGGCAGCACATGCTGATGGGGCGGGCGAAACTGTGTTCGACTCTTTGCGTTGCACGTGATGCACGTTGGCTGCTGATCCGTCAGGACGTGCCATCCATTTTCGTCACTAGTAAAGTGTCAGAGGGATGCCGCGGGAAGTGCTATCGAAATACTCTGTTCGCACCGCGAGGCAATAGGGTCCGGACATTCTGAAGCGACGGCAGACGTCGGGCCGGGTCTCGTAAATGGTGCAGCGCATGCGACTTGCATCAATCGCGACGCACCAGCCCTCTGCGTCGCGTGCCATCACCATCAAGCCAGCTGATGTGTGTCCGGTGAGGTGCGATGGAATGCCGTCTTCCGGTTGTAAGATGACGGTCAGGCGGCAACATACTGCATCGCATCGCGCACATAGCGGCTTTGCCTGGTCGCCGCTCTCCTGAGCGCTGGGCCCCATTAGTTGGCGCCCCAGCCATGCTGTCTTGCAATGCTGACAATAGCCTCATCAGCGGCTTCACGAGTAGGATGACGCTTCTGAGTAATTAGGTGGATGGTGCAGGGTGCCGTCGGGCTTCTAAAGCTGGCCCTGGCTTCCACATAGAGACCATTCTCGGTTTTGCGCTCAGCAAAATGGATGCGAAGCAACACTCCCGCTTCGGAGGCGTCTCTGGGTTCCATGTTCGGCGCTCGTGGGCGCCGAGAGTGTGCGCGCTATCGTTGTACGCCCTTCCAATGTTCGCAACAAGTCCCTTGACTAGCAAAGGGCTTAATGACCCGCCATTCAGCTGTGCTAGCACTGCATTAGCGCTGAGTGACGTTGAAATTGTGGCTTGCAAGAGAAATGCCTATGCCTCCAAGCATCACCGAACAAGGTCTGCTAAGGCGGGACTCTGCGTTCTCAAGTGTTACCAGCTAATGTGGATCATGATCTTCCCTGTGCGGCGTTGGCGCTTCCGATGCAAGATCGGTTTAGCACCGGCTTCTGTCGTCTGACTGCTTCCGACCCAAAGCTGACGTCGTGGCCCGCCCCTCTAATGACCAGGTCTCCCCATCATTTCTGCGTGCTTGAACGTGGGGCCTTCGGCTCGTCGTCGCTTCGGGAAGTGCACCCAATTGGCCCTGAAGGCTACAGCGACCGTGTGAGCTAGAGGAGCCCAGTGACCAGTAGCCATGTTCGTCACACGTTGATGGTTCATGGAGGCTCGGATAATCTGGGCCCATGAACGCCACAATTTCTCCACCTGGGTCAGGCCGTGGGCCAGCTACACACGACATTCGTGATCAGATTGTCGTCGCGGCTACCGAGCACTTCAGCCACTACGGCTACGAGAAAACCACCGTTTCCGACCTCGCCAAGGCGATCGGCTTCTCAAAGGCCTACGTCTATAAGTTCTTCGAATCCAAGCAGGCCATTGGCGAGGCGATCTGCTCCAACTGCTTGAGTCAGCTCGAACAAGAAATCCTCCAGGCCCTTGATGGGGTGGAGCAGCCTGCAGAGCGGCTGAGAAGGCTTTTCAAGGCCTCTACTGAGGCGCATCAGAAGCTTCTTTCCCAAGATCGCAAGCTCTACGAGATAGCGCAGTCGGCCGCTGCCGAGCGGTGGCCATCCGTACTGGCTTATGAGGAAAGGCTGCGCGCACTACTCCAGGAGATTCTCCAGCAAGGCCGGGAGTCAGGCGACTTCGAGCGCAAAACGCCATTGGACGAAACCACCGATGCGATCCATCTGGTGTTGCGCCCCTACCTGAATCCACTTTTGCTGCCGCATAGCCTCGAGTACAGCGACCAGGCTCCCATGCTGCTCTGCAGCCTCGTGCTGCGGAGCTTGTCCCCTTAGAGGCACTGTTGTGACTATTGACTAATATAGTCACTAGGTTCAAAGTGCCGTCGACTTGGATCGACGGTACTCCCATGCGCTCTTTTGTTAAAAATTCATTAGCTTTCGCGCTCGTTGGTCTTCTGGCCGGGTGCGGTACCGAAGCGCCTGCTGACCCGCGGACCGAGACGCCTTTGGTGCGCACGGCCACCGTGATGGGTGATGGCGCCTCATCTCGTGCTTTCACAGGAACGGTAGCGGCGAGAGTCCAGAGCGATCTCGGGTTCCGCGTGCCAGGCAAGGTGTCACAGCGGCTCGTGGATGCGGGACAGAAGGTGCGCCGCGGGCAAATCTTGATGCGCATTGACCCGGCCGACCTGCAGTTGTCAGCGCAAGCGCAACAGCAGGCTGTCATTGCCGCGCAAGCCCAAGCCAGACAAGCGGTCGCCGATGAGGCCAGATATCGCGCCCTGCTCGGCACCGGTGCCATCTCCGCCTCGTCATACGACCAGAGCAAGGCTGCGGCCGATGCTGCGCGTGCTCAGCTCAGTGCCGCCAAAGCCCAAGCGCAGGTGGCCAGCAATGCCAATCGCTACGCCGAGCTGCTCGCCGACGCGGACGGCGTCGTGATGGAGACGCTGGCCGAGCCCGGCCAGGTAGTGAGCGCCGGCCAGCCCGTCGTGCGGCTGGCACGGACAGGAGAGCGTGAAGCCATCGTGCAGCTCCCCGAGACGCTTCGGCCTGCATTGGGCTCGGTTGGGCAGGCGAAGCTGTATGGCGATCACCGGGACCCCGTGCCCGCCAAGCTTAGGCAACTCTCCGACGCGGCCGATCCGCTGACACGCACCTATGAGGCACGGTATGTCCTGGACGGCGTGCTAGCAGAGGCCCCACTGGGTGCCACGGTCACGGTCGAAATCGCGGATGCCGCTTCCGCCGCTGCCGCACTGCAGGTCCCGATCGGCGCGTTGTTCGATCCGGGGAAAGGGACCGGCGTCTGGGCGCTGGAGGGCAAGCCCGTCAAAGCCGTTTGGCGTCCAGTAAAAGTGGTGGGCCTCTCGGATGACCTGGCGCACGTCAAAGGCAACCTGCAATCAGGTCAAAAAGTCATATCGCTCGGCGCGCACCTGATCAACAACGGACAGATCGTCAGGCCATTGGGTGAGGGCGCAGCACCCTCCGGAGCGCAGCGATGAGCGAGGGGCGCTTCAATCTTTCCTCGCTCGCGGTTCGCGAGCGCTCCGTAACCGTCTTCCTGCTGTTCTTGATATCGGTGGCGGGCGTCCTCGCATTCTTCCAGCTGGGTCGTGCCGAGGATCCGCCCTTCACTATCAAACAGATGACGGTCGTCACCGCGTGGCCAGGAGCGACGGCGCAAGAAATGCAGGATCTGGTGGCCGAGCCACTGGAAAAGCGACTGCAGGAACTGCGTTGGTACGACCGCTCCGAGACCTACACAAGGCCAGGTCTCGCTTTCACGATGGTGTCCTTGCGCGATGCGACGCCCCCCTCCCAAGTGCAGGAGGAGTTCTACCAAGCCCGTAAGAAGTTGGGGGACGAAGCCGAGAGGCTACCCGCAGGTGTCATCGGGCCGATGCTCAATGACGAGTATGCGGACGTAACCTTCGCGCTCTTCGCCCTGAAGGCGAAGGGCGAACCACAACGCCTGCTGGTGCGCGATGCCGAGGCGCTACGCCAGCAACTGCTGCATGTGCCGGGGGTCAAGAAGGTCAACATCATCGGCGAGCAGCCAGAGCGCATCTTCGTATCGTTCTCGCATGATCGGCTGGCCACCGTTGGCGTCAGCCCACAGGACATTTTCGCTGCACTCAACAGCCAGAACGTGCTGACACCCGCTGGTTCTATCGAAACGCGTGGGCCGCAGGTGTTCGTTCGGGTAGAAGGCGCGTTCGATAGCCTGGAGAAGATTCGGCAGACGCCGATTGTGGCGCGCGGACGCACTCTAAAGCTGTCCGATGTGGCCACCGTCGAGCGTGGTTATGAGGATCCCGCCACTTTCCTTGTCCGAAACAACGGTGAGCCGGCGCTTCTGCTGGGCGTCATCATGCGCGACGACTGGAACGGCCTGGATCTCGGCAAGGCACTTGAATCGGAAGTCAGCAAGATCAACGCCCAACTGCCTTTGGGCATATCGCTGACCAAAGTCACAGACCAGGCTGTGAACATCAGCTCGGCGGTCGACGAGTTCATGGTCAAGTTCTTCGTCGCGCTGCTCGTGGTAATGCTGGTCTGCTTCGTCAGCATGGGCTGGCGCGTCGGCATCGTAGTCGCCGCAGCCGTGCCCCTGACGCTGGCCGCAGTGTTCGTCATCATGGCCGCCACGGGCAAGAACTTCGACCGCATCACGCTGGGCTCGCTCATCCTCGCGTTGGGGCTGCTGGTCGACGATGCCATCATCGCCATCGAAATGATGGTGGTGAAGATGGAAGAGGGGTACAGCCGTGTGGCTGCCTCGGCTTACGCATGGAGCCACACCGCCGCGCCGATGCTATCCGGCACCCTGGTCACCGCCATTGGCTTCATGCCCAACGGCTTCGCGCGGTCGACCGCGGGCGAGTACACCGGAAACATGTTCTGGATCGTTGGCATCGCCCTCATCGTATCTTGGGTGGTAGCCGTCGTGTTTACGCCCTACCTGGGTGTGAAGCTGCTGCCGGACATCAAGAAGGTGGAAGGCGGGCATCAGGCCATCTACAACACCCGAAACTACAACCGCTTCCGGGAGCTGCTGGCGCGTGTGATCGCTCGCAAGTGGCTGGTCGCCGGCGCGGTGGTGGGACTTTTCGTACTGGCCCTCGTCGGCATGGGCGCGGTCAAGAAGCAATTCTTTCCTACCTCGGACCGACCGGAAGTGCTGGTCGAAGTGCAGATGCCCTACGGCACCTCCATTCAGCAGACCAGCGCCGCAGCGGCGAAAGTCGAGGCGTGGCTCGCCAAGCAGGAAGAGGCACGTATCGTCACGGCCTACATCGGTCAGGGTGCCCCGCGCTTCTTCCTGGCGATGGCGCCGGAATTGCCTGACCCGTCATTCGCCAAGATCGTGGTACTGGCCGGCGATGACAAGGAGCGCGAAGCCCTGAAATTCCGTTTGCGCGAGGCGATCGCCGACGGGCTGGCGCCCGAAGCGCAGGTGCGCGTCACCCAGATCGTGTTTGGTCCACCGTCCCCGTTCCCGGTGGCTTACAGGGTCATGGGGCCGGACACGAGCAAACTGCGTGAGATCGCTGACGAGGCGGGCGCGATCATGCGGGGCAACCCGATGATGCGCACGGTCAATACCGACTGGGGTCCTCGCGTACCCACGCTGCACTTCGCTCTGGACCAGGATCGCCTCAATGCGGTGGGCCTGACCTCGAATTCGGTGGCGCTGCAGTTACAGTTCCTGCTCAGCGGTGCACCGCTCACCGACGTTCGCGAAGACATCCGCTCCGTGCAGGTCGTGGGCCGCGCAGCGGGCGACACGCGTCTGGATCCGCAGAAGATTGCAGACTTCACCTTGGTCGGAAGTGCCGGTCAACGCATCCCGCTGTCCCAGGTGGGCACCGTTGAAATACGGATGGAGGACCCGATCCTGCGCCGCCGCGATCGCACCCCCACGATCACGGTCCGTGGCGACATTGCCGAAGGGTTGCAACCGCCGGACGTCTCCACCGCGGTCCTCAACGACCTGCAACCGCTGATCGAACGACTCCCGGCCGGCTACCGCATTGAACAGGCCGGTGCGATCGAGGAATCCGGCAAAGCCACGACGGCAATGCTCCCCCTATTCCCGATCATGATCGCTCTCACGCTACTGATCATCATCCTGCAGGTGCGCTCCATCGCCGCGATGATCATGGTGTTCGCCACCAGCCCACTGGGCTTAATCGGCGTCGTACCGATGCTACTGCTCTTCCAGCAGCCCTTCGGCATCAACGCGCTGGTCGGCCTGATCGCGCTGTCCGGCATCCTGATGCGCAACACCCTGATCCTGATAGGTCAGATTCACGAGAACGAGAAAGAAGGCTTGCGTCCGTTCGATGCCGTTGTTGAAGCGACGGTACAACGAGCGCGCCCGGTCATCCTGACCGCACTGGCCGCGATTCTGGCCTTCATACCCCTGACGCATTCCGTGTTTTGGGGAACGCTGGCGTACACGTTGATCGGCGGCACCCTGGCAGGAACCGTCCTCACCCTGGTCTTCCTGCCGGCGATGTACGCGATCTGGTTCAAGATCAAACCATCCTCGCCCAATGAGAAGGCCGAGCCAGCGCTCGCGCCTGCTCACTGAGATGCAGTCCGACACATGAACTCAAATCTGATCAAGAAGGCAGTTATGGAAAAGAAGGTCGTTCTTATCACCGGTGTCTCTTCCGGTATCGGTCGCGCCAGCGCAAGGGCGCTCGCTGATACGGGGTGCGTGGTGTACGGCAGCGTCCGTGGGCTCGACCATGCGGAGCCCGTCAAGGGCGTGACGCTCGTGCATTTGGATGTCCGGGAGCAGGCAAGCATTGATCATGCCGTCGCGACCATTATTGCAAGGGAGGGTCGCATCGATGTTCTGGTGAACAACGCGGGCCAGAACCTGGTCGGCTCGGTGGAAGAGACCGGAATACCGGAAGTCGAGTCCCTGTTCGACACCAATGTGCTCGGCGTCACAAGGACCATCCGCGCCGTGCTGCCCCACATGCGCAGTCGCCGCAGCGGCCGGATCATTAACTTGAGTTCGGTGCTGGGATTTCTGCCGGCCCCGTACATGGGCGTCTATGCCGCCAGCAAGCACGCTGTTGAAGGGCTGTCCGAAAGTCTGGATCACGAGCTGCGCCAATTTGGAGTACGGGTCACGCTGGTGCAGCCCTCATTCACCAACACCAGCTTCGAGGCGAACACACAACGGGCCGGCACTTCCATCTGTGACTATGATCGGGAGCGCGAGCTCGCGCTTGGGGCGATCGCGCGCGCATCGCGCGAGGCCCCGGATGCCGCGATTGTGGCCGATACCATTGTCGAGGCAGCCCTCGGAAAGTGGAGGATGCGTCGCGCGCCCGCCGGACAGGCATCGCTCCTGGCGAAGCTGCGGCGTTTCATGCCTGCCGGGCCGGTGGATGCCAGCCTGCGGAAGACATTCGGGCTCGCCTGAGCCAAGGCGCATCGGACGCTCCTGAAATGAATGCATCCGCGAAGCGCTGGGAACGCGTGCGCGCACATACCCGGGCGTGCATTCTCGAAGCCGCTGCCAAGGCGTTCGAGGCTTCCGGCTTCGATGATGCGTGCATGCATCGGATCGCGGAGACCGCGGGATATACCAAGGCGACGATCTACGCTCACTATCGCGACAAGGCGCGCCTGTTCGCGGCCGTCATGGACCTACATGCGTCGGGCTTCCCCATGTTGGTAGTTCCTTCCCTTTCGGGATCCGGGCTGAAAGAAGCGTTGGCCCATGTCGCCCTCGAGATTCAGAAGTTGGCTCAGGTGGGAGCATGTCGACGCTTCTGTGGAACTCTCCGTCGCTCCACCAGTGGGGCCGGCTTCTACGCTGAACTCTGGAACGCTTATTTGGCGCCTTACAGGACGTACATTCGCCTAGCCCTGACTCGCGACGGAATCGACATGGCAGAGGAGCACGCCAGTCTGTATCTGCAGCTACTGCAACAGGCAAACGCGCTGCAGGTTACGCCGCTTGCGCCGACGAGCGCCGAAGCGACGCTGAGCCTGTTTCGTCGGGCGTTTCACGGACAATGCTCACGTGAATAGTCCAGCGAACCCACGTCTCAATGTTTGGTACCTCCCGCATGCGCCTTTGAATGGCATAACCCTGCCGTATCTACTACCTTTTCATTAAGAACGCGGAGCCCATCACCATGAATGACGTCATCATCATTGGCGGCAGCTTTGCCGGTCTTGCCGCGGCCCTTCAGCTTGGCAGGGCCCGCCGGAAAGTCACCGTTCTCGATACCGGCCTACCGCGCAATCGCTTCGCCGGCCATTCGCATGGCATGCTCGGCCACGATCACAAGCCGCCGCTGGACATCTTGGCCGACGCGCGGAGGCAATTGACACGCTACCCCACAATCACGCTGGTCAATGCACGCGCTGACAGCATCTCGGGAGCCATTGACGACTTTTCTGTTCTTACTGCAGATAGCGAAAGCCTTAGAGCACGCCGTCTGATCCTGAGTTATGGCGTTGTCGACCAAATCCCTGATGTCTCGGGTTATGCCGAAGGCTGGGGCACAGCCATCGTGCCTTGCCCCTATTGCGACGGCTTCGAAGTCGCGGGACAACACTGGGGTCTTGTTTGGTCCGGCCCCCAGTCGATGAATCAGGTCAGGCTGTTCCACGATTGGACCGACAGGTTGACGGTCCTCGCCGATGGCCACGACCTTGCACCCGATATCCGGACGGATCTGGCTCGCCGCCACGTAGCTATCGCAGATGGGCGGATCGTCGGAATTGTTCGTCACGGTGAGCATGAAGCCAGCGTCAAGCTCGATACCGCGCTGGATGTTGCGGTTGACATCCTATTCGCGCATCCGCGTACCAAGCCCTCCGCAAGCCTGCACGAGTCGCTGGGCCTGGACACGATCACCACGCCTACAGGCATCGCCCTCAAAGTCGACGAGCGTCGCGAAACCAGCATGCCCGGCATCTACGCCGCCGGCGACCTCGCCAACCCCGGAATGCCCTCGGTCACCACGGCATCATGGCAGGGCGCTACGGCCGGGATCTCCGCTCAGCAGTCGATGCTGGTTTGAGAGCAAGTAGCATCGATCGCCCGGGCTTCTTTACGGTGGCCGCGGCGTGGTTCGTACGTCACCGGCAACAATAGCTTTATCAGCATAGCTGGAGCGAGTATTCGAATACCTCACTCACCGATCCGTCGCTATGCTCCATGGCTACACATTACGTGGGGCTGGTTGCCATGCGCCGAGTGCTATTTGCGGTCCTTTGCAGTGTCGCGGTCTCCTGCGCTGCGGCCGATCAATCCGCACGTAGGATTGACTTGGACGTAGCCAAGGCGTCGGAGCCGATCGATCGCTTCTACGCATTCTCGGTGGGCTCGGACTACCCAGGCACACTGATCCGTGAGGACTCACAGACGCACCTGGCGGCCGCGTCTGAGGAGCTTGGGTTCAAGTACCTGCGCTTCCATGACCTCTTCCACGACGCACTGGGCACGGTACGTCAGGTCGATGGCCAGATCGTGTACGACTGGACCCGAATCGATCAGCTGTATGACGCAATGCTGGCCAAGGGGGTACGTCCCTTCGTGGAGCTCAGCTTCACGCCCTCGGCCCTAAAGACATCAGATCAATCGCTTTTCTACTGGAAAGCCAACACTTCGCATCCCGATCCGGCTCTCTGGCGTGATCTCGTCGAGACCTACCTGAGGCACGTCATCGAAAGGTATGGGGTGGACGAAGTGCGTCGCTGGTACTTCGAGGTCTGGAACGAGCCCAATCTGAAGGACTTCTGGGAGGGTGCTGACAGGGATGCCTACTTCGCGCTCTACGCCAACACGGCCAGGACGGTGAAGAGGGTAGACGCTAGGTTACGCGTGGGGGGCCCATCCACGGCGGGCGCTGCCTGGATCCCGGAGTTCCTGGCGTTCTGCGAAAGAGAGGACGTGCCGGTCGACTTCGTCACCACGCATACCTATGGCGTCGACGGTGGATTTCTGGATGAGGAAGGCGAGCAGGACACCAAGCTCCTCAGTTCACCGGATGCCATCGTTGCCGACGCGCGCCGGGCGCGGCAAGAGATCAACGCGTCGGCATTCGCCGGCCTGCCGCTCTATTTCACGGAGTGGAGCAGCAGCTACAGCCCGCGCGACATGGTCCATGACAGCTACATCAACGCTCCCTACGTCCTGACCAAGCTGAAGCAGACAAAAGGGATTGCCCAAGCGATGAGCTACTGGGCCTATACCGATCTGTTCGAAGAAGCCGGGCCGCCGCCGACGCCGTTCCACGGGGGCTTCGGCTTGATCAATCGTGAGGGCGTCAGAAAGCCGACGTGGTTCGCCTACAAGTACTTGAACCAGCTTTCGGGGCGCGAGATTCCCACCACGGACGAGTACACATGGGCATCGGTAGATGGGCGCAGGATCGTGATATTGGCCTGGGACTGGCAACAGCCTGTTCAAGATACGAGCAACAGGCCCTTCTATAGCCGCAAGCTGGCTTCCGCCCCGGCAGCGCCGCTTTCGGTGCGAGTACGAAACCTCGAACCCGGGCGCTATCGCCTGAAAGTGCACCGTACCGGCTACCTCAACAACGATCCATTGACGGCCTACATCGACATGGGTCTTCCGACAGACCTCAGCGCGGCCCAGTTGGCTGATCTCCAGGTCGCGACAAAGGATCAGCCAGAACGGGACACGCTGGTCACGGTGGGCAGCGATGGCGCGATAGATCTCGATCAGACGATGCGGAGCAACGACGTTGTGCTGCTCATCCTAGATCGGTCGGACAAGTAGGCGTGTGTGGGCGCGTTGTGGGGAAATTCTCGGAGGCAGCCGAGTATTAGTGGCGAGCTCGTGCGTGATGTCCGCTTCTGGCCGATTGCGGACATTGGGTCAGTTTTGACTACGCGTCTTCAATCCCCGGAGAAGCGGAATCGACGCTCCGCCATGGTGCGCGAGATACTCGGCTTGAACCTTTGGAAAGGTGCAACGCACTTGAGCGACGCTTCGCGGAAACTACCGCTATGAGTGGCAAGCGCTTGTGTCTTGATAGTTGCCAATATGTGTGATTAGATTCCAAGCGTCGGCGGAACATGGCCGGCTACGGTGGGCCAGGCAGTTCTTCGGTTGCCACCAAAGTTAGAACGGATCCGCCTGACCAAAGCGAGCGCCGCCACGCTTAGCCAGAGAGGTTCAGGACTAGACGGACCGCTTCTTTCGGTTGGCGGGCTAAGGACCACGCATACGTGGTCCCCTTTCGCGCAAGTTGTGCTTAGGGCGGCCTATAGGCCGACGGTCCGTCGTACCCGTCATTCTTGAATTCGTCCCAGCACCTTGCATCTCACTTGCTCGAGCAAGTGCCTACTGCAAAGGGCGCACCGTGACCACACATATTGAGAACTCCCTCGACTATCTCTCGTCGAAGTACCCACCCTCACTAAGCGTGAGCCAGGTGGCGGAAATCACCTCTAGCTCTGCCGACGCTGTCAGAAACGCCCTGAGTAGGGGCAACTATCCAATTCCGTCATTCAAGCTAGGGCGTAGGCGCCTATTTCGGTTGATCGACGTCGCCGCACACCTAGACCTGCAATTCAAGACAACCAACTCGTTAGGGAAGCTTCCACAAGCTAAAGCCTCGAAGCGAGCCACAAGCAAGCCAAACGTGTCTTCGATGCGGGGTGAACTATGAGTACGACAGTTGACCTTCTGCTCAAACTCACAGGCGGATCGCCGCTCATGCCCCAAACCCAGCTTGCGAAGGTTCTGAGTAGAAGCCCCGACGGGCTACGGATGACACTAGCTGGCGACAATAGCCTTTCTAGACGGCTTAATCCGGCAAAGCGTCGCATCGGGAAAAGAATCTACTTTGCAGTCCTTGATGTTGCAAAGTTGATAGATGAGATGGACGAGAGGGCGGCAGCATGAACTACGAAGTTGCTGCTTGCTCTCACCACAGCGTTCCAACAAAGCTCTCCCGGGACAAAAGGCTATCGTTTCGGGCAAGAGGGATCGCGATCCGGCTCCTAAGCAACGCTCCCGGTTACCGTATGAGCGCGATAGACCTTGCGCGAGAGTCTGCAACAGAGGGCCGGTTTGCCATTCTCACAGCAATGAGGGAACTAAGGGCCCTAGGATACGCACATGTAATCAAGCACCAGGATGCCCGTGGCCGCTGGAGCACGGTCACTCGCATATATGGCGAGCCGAGGCCGGGAGCGGATGACCGTACTTCGGTGCCCGAAGTGCAACAACCGAACTCCGGACGACCGGCGTCCGGCGGGCCGAGATCCGGTAGACCGAGGTCCGGAAACCGCACCGCTACAAGCAGTAGTAGTAAGAAGATTCTTCTACAAGAAGAAACTACTACGGCGGCGCTCGTTCATTTGGATTGGTCGGCTAAGGGGCTTGAAGCGCTGAGCGAAAACGATCGCGCTCGTGCACAAGCAATGCTCGACCCACTAGGCCCGGAAACTCAACAGGACATCCTTGACGAGCTTGCTGCGAGGGTGGAAGAGACTTCGGTTGTGAGTCCCATGGGGCTGCTAATCGAGCTGATAGCGCGAGCCCGAAGCGGAACGTTCAATGTCAGTCGTGGACGGCGTCTAGGTGCCAAGCGACGATACGTGGACGTCCAGTCCGGAAGTATGTCGAATACTGGGGCAATGCCGGAATCGCCCTTCATGAATTCCGTGAACTGGGCATACCAGCAGTTTCGTGTGGACGCTGACAAGCAGGCGCTCAGAGACCGCCTGCTTGAGGCGGATGCGCGATGGCCAGATGAAGCGCAGGTCTACCGGCATAGATCCAGCAGGGACTCATAGTCCGAGCCGTGCTTGTTCGTCATGACGAACAGTCTCAGCCTCAGACCGGCTTGTCATCATCTGGCGGTTCATAGCCAGAGAACGTTCGTCATGACGAACAGTTTCTGGCTCTGGAGTTTCGTCAAGACGAATGGTACCGACCGCAGCTTTAGTTCCTTAGGACGATCAGCTTTGGTCACAGAAGCTGTTCGTCATGACGAACAGTTCCTGCCTACCTGCCTACCTGCCTACCTGCCTACCTAACTACCTGCCTGTTTTTCATACCCACAAGATTAACGCCACAGTTTTGCCGCTAGCAGTAGGTGGGGTGGAGAGGGCGGTGCATAGAGCATCGCCTAAGGGACTATAGGAACGAGTGTTCGTCATGACGAACAAAATCTTGGAGGAGAAGTTCAATTGCAGGATAGGCACTTGGTGCCGGTGTGTGGACACAACTGAATCTTTCCGTCTCTATTGAGACTGGAACTGCTGGAGGCAAGTACTAATGAGTGCAAAGGGATTGGGACGTAAGAACAGTAAGGTCATCCGACTTAGAGTGCCAATCGACCTTCTGGAGGCGTGGCAGAGCTTCACTGAGTATCATCAGGAAGACGGGCCTGAAGTCCTTCGGCGTGTGATGGCGCAGTTGGTGGGCCGCCCCAAGCGAGAGGTTCAGGGGGCCGGCGCGGACTCGTCAATGGCGCAGATGAGAGAGTTGGCCGAAGTTGATCGGGCCCCTAAGAGGGCGGTCAAGTTGATGCTGACAGCCTCTGAGCATGCCGCCCTTGCCGAGATCGCTGAAGATAAGGACTGTTCAATCCAGTTCTGGATTATCAGTCTGATAAGGTCTGCGCTGACGCGAGGGATAGCAGTGGGAGGGGCGGAGCTGCAGGCGCTCGGCGAATCGAACTATCAGCTTATGGCGATGGGCCGAAACCTCAACCAGATCGCGAGGCACCTGAATGCGGGGGCAGGAATCGGAAATGGAGACCTTGAGATGATGCTGAGAGGTCTGACTGTGAAGATGGACGCCCATAGGCGAGAAGTGCATGCATTGATCAACTCATGCTCGCATCGCTGGAAGTTAGAGAGCCAGGGAGGGGCGAGATGACTACGTTGTTGATGACTGGCGATCCGTTAGATGGCACTAAAGTAATGATCTGAATTTGCTAGGTGTGATGCTCAGGAAGATGACGACTCCATATGAGGTGGGGGTCCTGTACGAACTCGCCAGAGAATTGATCGGCGGTCGTATGTCCATCATTGCGGCAGAACTTGGACGCGAGCGCGCGCGCGATCCCATTGATGAGGCCTGCATCAGCCGACTGAAATCGGCATCTACTGCGTTATTTCTCGAGCGCGAGAATTTGCGCTCTGATGACTTAGCAGCTGTGCTGGAAGTAATCGCAAAGTACTCTCGAAGGAAATCTCCTCTAAGCCACGACCTCTGATAGGTCGCTGTTGCCTTAGTGCTTCTCAGGCTCCAGGCAGGCAGCCAACGAGCTAGGGGGTAGGGGGATCAGTGCGCAGAGATTTCACTGATGGTAAAATTCAAGCTGGGAATGTACTATCGCAGTCTTCGCAGGCTGTGAGACTGAGACAAGTAATGAATGTCGGCCACGCCATTCGGTTGTGCCGCACGAGGCGGGGTGCTTCGCAGGGCGCTGTCGCGCGGCAGGCCAGTTGCTCCGTTTCGTACCTGTCGATGCTTGAGAACAACAGGCGGGACCCGACGCTTTCGACGCTGACCAGGGTCGCGCACGCGCTTCAGATTCCCGTCGGCTTGCTATTCTTCCTGGCATCAGAGCAGGAGGATCTAGGGCCGATAGATGGGGAAACCGCCGCCAAGTTGATGCAGTGTGTCGATGCATCGCTGTCTAGGGCGCCCAACGCAACCGCACAATCGGGTGAGCAGCATGGCTAGTGCCGAACAACTCAAAGCGTTGCTGAAGTCCTACATCGACCGAGACGATCGGCAGTTCTACTCGGTCGCCATGCAGGTAGCGGCGCATGAGGCCAAGCTTGGTCATGGGAGATTGGCCGAGGATCTGCGCGATATGATCGACGCCGCAAAGTCGCGGGCCGCGGCTGGCGAGCAGTCAAGCAAGCTGGTTCCCCTTGCTCGTCCTCGGGGCGAGCTTGCCAACCTGCTGACGGTTGCTTACCCAAAGAGCAGGCTGGTCGACATGGTGCTCGACCCGCATGTGACCACGCAAATCGAGCGCATCCTGAAGGAGCAACGGCTGCTCTCGCGTATTCGCGAGCATGGCTTGTCACCCCGGCGCAAGTTGCTTCTGGTCGGTCCACCGGGAACGGGCAAGACAATGACAGCATCGGTGCTGGCAGCGGAACTCGGCGTACCACTGTTCACGGTGAGGTTCGATGCGCTTATCACCAAGTTCATGGGTGAAACCGCGGCTAAGTTGCGCCAGGTCTTTGATGCGGTGGCCGAGGTCCGCGGCGTGTACTTTTTCGACGAGTTCGATGCGATTGGTTCCCAGCGGGGGCTCGCAAACGATGTGGGCGAGATCAGACGCGTTTTGAACAGCTTCCTGCAGATGATCGAGAGCGACCAGTCCAACAGTCTGATCGTCGCAGCCACCAATCATGCGGAGATCCTCGATTATGCGCTCTTCCGCCGCTTCGATGATGTCATCGAGTACCACCTGCCTACCGCAGATCAGGCGGCGAAGTTGATCAAGTCGCGGTTGGGGAAGTTCGTGCCCAAGCCATTCCCGCTAAAAGCGATCGCGTCGAAGGCCGGCGGATTGAGCTATGCGGAGATACGGCGTGCGGTCGACGAAGCCATCAAAGAGGCTGTAATGCATGACGAGTCGCGAGTAAACGGTGAGATATTGAACCGCGCACTGGAAGATCGTCGCAAACTGAGCCTGAGAACGGACAAGAAGAAGGCAGCCCCGAACCATGCCGGATCAACCAGCCGATAAGCGGCCGCATCTAGTCCTGCAAGACACTTCCAAGGCAGTTGGCTTCACGGCGCACCCCGCTGGAGGCGGCGCAACGAGCGTTGTTCCGGATCTGCCTCGACAGCAGCACGGGCAAGCTTTGCGTGCGCAGATCGAGGCATTGAAACCTGTCTCCACCGAAGTGGTTCTTACCCAGGCACAACAGGAGCTGGAAAGCGGTCTCGGCCTGCAGATTCAGTTCGCCAGTCAGCCGGATGTAGAACTGGCATTTGAGAGCTTGGCGAACGAAACGCAGAAGATCGAGCTGCTCAGTGTGCGTAGGGAAGGCGAGCACACGTATGCCAACGTATTCGTCCCCGACGGCAAGCTGGCGCATTTCGAAAAATACGTCACCGAATATCTGGAAGAGAAGAAGGACAGGAACGGTAATGCGCGCGACCACCGGGCGCTGCTGAATACGATCGCCTCGATCCGTGCCGCCGAGCTGCGTGCGTTGTGGACCGACGAGCCAGCCCTATTGCCGGACGACGTTACCGTTCCTTTCTGGTGGGAAGTGTGGCTTCCGGTTCGCGGCCAGCGTCAGGCCGTAGTAGAGGACTTCAAGAAGCTGGCGAGACTGGCCGAATGCGTCGTCAGCGACAAGCAGGTCGACTTCCCCGAGCGAACCGTGCTGCTGATGTACGGTTCGCAGCAGCAATTCTCCCGCTCAGTGATGACCTTGAATTGCGTCGCCGAGCTTCGTTACGCCAAGGAAACCGCCGAGTTCTTCGACGGGATGACGGTTGCCGAGCAGCAGGAGTGGGCAGACGAACTATTGCAGCGCGCTCAGATGCCGGAAAGTGATGCGCCGAGGATCTGCTTCCTGGATACCGGCGTAAACCGGGGGCACCCGCTGCTTGCACCTTTGATGGATGCAGCGGACCTGCACACGGTAGAACCGGGATGGGGTGTCGACGATACCGCCAACCACGGCACCGGCCTTGCCGGACTCGCAGGTTACGGCGATCTGACGGATGCGTTGGCTTTGACCGGCCCAATAGAAATTCCGCATCGTCTCGAATCCGTCAAACTGGTGCCTCAGGACGGCGGGAATGACGGAGACGCGCGCCATCATGCCTATCTCTTTACCGAAGGTGTTGCGCGCCCCGAAGTAGCCGCCCCGGATCGAGCGCGGGTTTTCACGTCCGCGGTGAGCGCGTCGGACTACCGCGACCGCGGGCGCCCTTCGTCCTGGTCCTCGGCGGTGGACAAACTGGCTGCCGATACCGATGGGGCAGGCCATTACCCGCGCCTGTTCGTGCTGTCGGCCGGGAATATCCGCGATCCGAATGCTTGGGCTGCATATCCCGGCAGCCTGTCCACCAATCTCATACATGACCCAGGTCAGGCGTGGAATGCCATCACGGTCGGAGCATTCACGCACAAGGCCGATACGGAAGGACACGCCTCGCTCAAGGCGATCGCGGCCGAGGGCGGTCCAAGTCCGTTCTCCACGACGTCGAGAACGTGGGATGGGGCATGGCCGCTGAAGCCCGAGGTGATGTTCGAAGGCGGGAACGCGGCCAAGGACGATATCGGCGCCGTTGGCATGGCGAGTCTGAATCTGCTGACTACCCACAACGCGCCCGTCGATCGTCTGTTCACGACCACGAACGCGACCAGTGCCGCGTCCGCGCTGTGCGCGCGCATGGCCGCGCAGATCATGGCGGCCTATCCGAACCTCCGGCCCGAGACTGTCCGAGCGCTAATCGTCCATTCGGCCGAGTGGACCGAAGCCATGCGTGCGATGTACCTGCCAGCTGGTCACACACCCAGCAAGAGCGATTATGTTCACCTGATCCGGCATTGCGGCTGGGGCGTCCCCGATCTGGAACGGGCACTATGGAGCGCAGGCAATTCCCTGACGCTCGTCGTGGAAGACATGGTGCATCCCTACGCGAAAGTGAAGGGTAAGGGCATAAATACGCGCGACATGAACTTGCATTCGCTGCCATGGCCGCTGGAAGAGCTTGGAGCCCTGCATGATGCGCAGGTCGAGCTGCGTGTGACTCTCTCTTACTTTATCGAACCCAATCCCTCGGCTCGCGGCTCGACCTCGAAGTTTTACTACCCATCGCATCGCCTGCGATTTGACGTCCAGCGTCCGCTGGATGGCTCGACAGACGATTTCGTGGCGCGGATCAATGCAGCAGCTCAGCGCGAGGATGAAGGAGATCCCGTCAATCCAAAAGACCCTAACTGGTACTTAGGCGAGTTTAAAAGGCATCGTGGATCACTGCATCAAGATGTGTGGACGGGCACTGCCGTGGAGTTGGCCAGTCGGGGGTTCATCGCCGTCTACCCGTCTGCTGGGTGGTGGCGCACTCGTCCAGCACTGGAACGCTATGACCTTCCTGCTCGGTATAGCTTGATTGTGTCAATCCGCACTCAGCAAACAGAGGTCGATCTGTACACAGCAGTTGCACAGAAGATTGCAGTCGCTCAGCCGATTGTTGTCGAAGCGTAATCTCGCGCCAGAAATCTCTTGGCCGAGCCGAGTTCACCAACATGGCAGCAGACCAATAGACGTGCATGCAGGTACTGTGGCGGTACAGCAGCTAGCTCTGGTGGACTGAGCTAGGCTGCGCTAAGTTCTTCATCCGTAAGTGTGTTGAACTTCCCTATACTTCGCCATGTTTTGTATTGGTTACAATTGCTTACACGGTTTCTATACAACTCATAATCCTTTGGTTCCAGGTTCGAGTCCTGGTGGGCCCACCACATGGATGTCCACGTTGATCCATGTGGGTCCAATTGACTGTGCGGTCACGGACGAGGGTTGTGCGAGCAGTAAGTCGGCGCAGCCACACGCCGGGCGCCGCCCCTCACAGGATCGCGGCGCTTCACGGCGACGGAGCGTGATCGGCGACGTTCCGTCTCACATAAGCACCCGACGTCGGGCCTGGTGGAGTGCTTCTTCTCACACTCACGGTGTCGCGCGGCGCTGCCTGGTCCAACATTAGGCCGTTGAACGCGAAAATTGACCCTCTTCCGGTGTCTCTTCCAGCAGTAAGGGTCAGCGTTGACCCTTTTTCATCCAACGTTGGAAGTCTTCCGGTGTTTCGTCTCTCACTAAGGCCCAGCATTGACCCTTTTTCGGTGTTTCTTCTAACACTAAGGGTCAACGTTGACTCTTTTTGATCCGACGTTGGAAGTCTTTCGGTGTTTCATCTCTCACTAAGGGTCAACATTGACCCTGTCTGGTCGAATGTTGGGAGTCTTTCGGTATTTCTTCTCACACCAACGGTCAACGTTGACCCTTTTCGGGCCAATTCGTGCGGCGATCGTGGGCGCACTGGCCGGACTGCCGGGCATGACACATCGTTGAGATGACGCCCGGTGTGAGAGGCGTATCACCACCCGCGTCAGAAGTTCACCAGGAAGAACAACCGGATGCGGTCCAGCCAGTCGCTAGGCGTGTTGCTGCCCGCATAGGTCGGATCGTTGGGTTTGTAGTGGTACCAGAGGGCGCTGACCATGGTCTTGGGCATGGGCGTGTAGTCCACCGTGAAGGCGTGCAGCTTGTAGTTGGTGGCGATGCCGATGTTGTCGTGCGAGAAGGCCGACAGCACGGCATCGACCTCGGTCTGCGAGTAGCCGTAGGTGAAGCGCCAGTCGCCCGGCTTGCTCGCACGTCCCAGGCTGACGTCCACGCCGTAGCCGGTGTCCTGATTGTCGATGGCGCCCAGGTTCTTCACGTAGTCGCCGACCACGCGCACCGGCCACTTCTCGCTGGGGCCTTGCCAGGTCGCGCCGACCAGCAGGTTGGCGAGTTCGTAGTCGGAGAGGAAGGTGCCGTCGGGATTGAGCCGGTTGGTCCGCCAGTCGCCGGCATCCGCTCCGGCCACGCTGCCCAGGCTGTAGCGGTAGTAGGCACCAGAGAGGTCGACCTTGAAGCCGCCCAAGGCAGGCGAGTCGTAACCCAGCTGCACCCCGGCCATCGTGCTGTCTGACCCACCGGCCCGCTCATCGACGACGAAGAACAGGCCGTTGGCACGCAGCGCACCGCCATTGCCCAGCGCGTGCTTGTAGGTGGCGCCCAGCCCCTGCGGATTGACGTCGCCATCCCAGACCAGGTCGGTGCGGGCGAAGGGCTGGGGGAACTTGCCGCCGTAGAGCTTCAGGTCGCCGACGTTCAACTGGGCATAAGCCAGGTCCAGGCTGACGGTGAAGTCGTCGTTCCAGTTGGAGAGCTGCACGTCAGAACTGTTGGGGTCGTCGTTGTCGCCGGTGACCACACGACCGCCGACGGTGACCCGGTCGTTGACCGCGTAGGTCGCCCCCAATCGTGCACGCACCTGACCGCTGGTGCGGTCGCGCGCGTCGTCATCGGAGCGGTCGTGCTGGCTGCGCAGGCGGAAGTCGCCGGTGACTTTCAGGCGGTCCAGCGCGCTGGGTGCGGCAGGTGCCGTGGCCACGGCCGTCGCGGGCGCCGGCGTGACGACCGGCGGCGGCGCAGCAACACCAAGCTTGGCCTCCAGCGCACGCAGCGCCGCTTCGTTCTGCTGCTGCAGCTGCGCGATCTGCGCCTGCTGTTCGCGCAGCGCGGCGATCTGCGCCAGCACGTCGGCCTGATCGGTCGACGTCTGTGCGAAGGCGGGCGTGATGCCGGCGCAGGCCAGCGCCAATGCCAGCGCCGCGAGACGTGGCGGGCAAACGAGTGCTTGCTTCGTCATGGGGATTCTCTTGATCGCGTGGCGCGCCCCGCATCGCAGGGCGCGCGAAAGGGCCGTTCGCTAGCTCATCGACACGGCGCGGTTGCCAACGGGCGCTGCGTCGCTTGCATGCACCGTCGTGGGGGTGTGTTCGAGGCCGAACACGCGTCGCAGGAACACTGCGCCATCCTGCAGTGCCTGCCGCGCGACGGACGACACCGCCACGGCTTCGATGAAGCTGTGCGGCGCACCGCGGTACAGCTTCACGTCCACGCTCACGCCGGAGGCGAGCAGCTTGCCGGCCATGGCCAGGTTCTGTTCGCTCAGCACATCGCACTCGCCCACGCCGATGTAGTACGGCGGCAGTCCTTCGAGTTCGCCCAGCAGGCCGTGCGTGTACGGCGTGTTGCGGTCGTCGGGCGTGGAGATGTAGTAGTTCCAGAAGGTGTCGACTTCCTTCGCCGTCAGCATGTCCTCGTCGGTGCCGTAGCGCCGGCGCGATTGCGGCGAGCAGTCCGGGGTGAAGCCGGCGTAGTAGCTGAGCACGGCGGAGACGCGATCGCCTTCGCCGATGTCGCGCAACTGCAGCACGGCGCCCGTACTGAGGTTGCCGCCGGCCGAGTCGCCACCCAGCGCGATCCGCTGGCCGTCGAGCCCGTGCTCGGCGCCGTGCGTGCGCAGCCAGCGCACCACGTCGATCACCTGTTCCAGCGCGACGGGATAGCGCACTTCCGGCGACAGCGCGTAGTCGATGCCGACCACCGCCACGCCGGCACGCGCGGCGAGTTCGCGCATCACGCGGTCGTGCGTGTCCAGGCTGAACATCGCCCAGCCGCCGCCGTGCAGGAACGCCAGCGTGGGCTTGGACGTGCCGGGCGCGGGATCGTAGATGCGCAGGCGCACGGGGCCGTGGCGCGTGTCGGCATGCAGTTCTTCGATGCGCGCCGGCATCGGGCCGCCTTCGCACCAGGGCTTGCGGACCTGTTCGACGATCTCGCGCTTGGCCGGCCAGTCCAGCGTGCGGCCGGCGGTGATGCGGCGACCCTCGGCGATGACGCTGTCGATAAAGTGCGCGATCTCCGGATCGAGCGGTTTCGCGCGCGGCGTGATCGAGGCGATCGCATCGGCGCCGCGCCCGTTGTCGAAGCGCTCCATCCACGTGGCCAGTTCGTCCTGGCGCGTATTCCACAGGCCACGCAGGATGTCGTCGAAGACGTCGTCGCGCTCGTCCTGTCCCAGCTTGAACGTGGCGTGCACATCGCGGATGCGGGCGTGGAAGCCGACGATGCCCTTGCGCAGGCCGAGGTAGCGCTCGCCCATCTCCTCGATCCGCCACGCGCCAGGACGGCCGGCTTCCATGTCGGTGACGAGTCCCTGCAGCAAGCGTTCGGCGTCATCGCCGCTGTCGCGCAGCTCGATGTCCACCTCGAACACGGCGGTCGTGTAGTTCCAGGTCGGTGCACGCGTGCGATCGGCGAACCACGACGGCGACACGTAGCCGTGCGGGCCGATCAGCAACACGGTGGCGCGCGGATCGTTCGCGAACGCCTGCCATTGGGGATTGCTGCGGGCGAAGTGGCCGAGCAGGCGCTGCGGCCGCCCTTCTTCGTCGCATTCCAGCTGCACCGGCAGCGGCGTGGCCGACAGCGCGCCGGTCGTGCCGGACACGATCCACGCGAGCGGTTGCGCGGCGACGAGGTCGGCGATGTCGCGCGGAGAGGTGGCCTGGAACAGCGAAGGATTGGACATGGTGTCGGGGTTCGGAAAGGGGGGAGGTGGTCAGCCGAGGTCGCGGGCGACCGAATGCGCGGGCCAGCGATCGGCCCACGGCGCAGCGGCTTCGAGTTCGTAGGCCAGGGCGAGCAGGGTGTCTTCCTGCCCGCGGTCGGCGGCGAACATGCTGCCGATCGGCAGGCCGTTGCCGGCGTGCGACAGCGGCAGCGAGATGGCCGGGGTGCCGGCCATGTTCTGCAGTGGCGTGTAGTCGATCCACGCGAACATCGCGCGCGCCAAGTCATCCACGGGCACGGTGGGCGCGAACGTGCCGAGCGGCGGCGGCGGCGTGTTGGTGACCGGCGACAGCACCACGTCGTACTGCGTGAAGAAGGTCGACAGTTGTTGCGGCAGGAGGGCGATCTGCCGGTACGCGGCTTCGAGTGCGGTGGTCGGCAGGCGTCGCGCGCGTTCGGCGAGGCCCAGCGTCCACGGTTCGACCGCGTCCTCCAGACGGCGTGCGCCCAGCGTCGGCACGGTGGCGTCCACGGCATCGGCGGCGAGATGCGACCACAGGTCCTCGAACGCCGTCATGAACGCATCGCCATCGAGCGGCCAGCCGACGAACTCCACCGCGTGGCCGAGGCTGGCGCACAACGACGCGGTGCGCACGAGCGCATCACGGACATCGCGATCCGGCGACGTGCCGCGCAGGCCGCGCTCGATGACGGCGATCCGCAGGCGCCGTGGCGAGGCCGACTTCACCATCGCGTGTGCCGGCTGCGGATGCGTGGCGGCGAAACCCCAGGCGACGTCGCGCACGCTGCGCGCATGCAGGCTGTCGGCCACCAGCAGGTCTTCGACCAGATGGCGGCCGCGCACGCGCACGGTGGTGTCGCGTCCCGGCTTCAGGCCGACGATGCCGCAGCATGACGACGGCAGGCGGATCGAGCCGCCGCCGTCGCTGCCCTGTGCGAGCGGCACGAGGCCGGCGGCGACCGCGGCCGCGGCACCGCCGCTGGAACCGCCGGGCGAATGCGCGAGCGACCACGGATTGCGCGTCGTCGGGCCCGACAGCGGCTCGGTGGAGGCGAGCAGGCCGAATTCCGGCATCGCGGATTTGCCGACCGCGACCAGGCCTTGTGCGATCAGGCGGTCGACATACGCATGGCCGCGCGCCATCGGCGCATCGCTGCGGCTGCGCGAGCCCGCGCGCGTCGGCATGCCGGGATGATCCAGCGAATCCTTCGCCAGCCACGGCACGCCGGCCATCGCCGTGCGCGTCGCGCCTTCGCCCGCCACGCGGTCCAGCGCGGCGGCCTCGCGGCGCGCCTGGTCGAAGGCGGCGTGGCTCAACGACTGCAGCGTGCCGTCCAGGCGTTCGATGCGGCGGATCGCGGCCTCGACGAGATCGCCCGCACCGAGTTCGCCGGCATGCACCAGGGCGGCCTGGTCATGGGCATCGAGGCGGCCGAGCGCGAGGGCATCCTGGTCGGTGAGGCGGGTGTCGGACATGCAGTGCGGTTCGTCGGAAGTCGGAGAGTCAGTCGGCGCGTTGCAGGGCGCGCGCGCGGCCGTAGAAGCGGTAGAGCAGGGCACCGATCGCGGCATAGCTGGCCAGCAGCACGATCGGCAGCAGGTCGCCGCCGAGGGCCTGCTGCACGATGTCGATCGCCACCGGCAGGGTCATCGCGAAACTCATCACGATGGCGCACACCGGCACCACGCCGTACCAGGTGCCGCGGATCCACACGCCGCCCAGCGGCACGCGGAAACGCCCCAGTTTTTCCGGCTGCGTGCTGCGGATGCGGATCAGGCAGATCGCCACCATCGCGAACATGAAGGACACGCCGAACGAGATCAGGTCGGCCATCAGCGAGATCGGAAGCAGCGCGGCATTGATCGCCGCGAGCGCGGCCAGCAGCAGGTTGGCGATCCACAGGCTGTTGCGTGTGGGATGCAGGCGGCGGAACAGGTCCGGCAGCAGGCCGTCGCGCGCCATCGCGTAGCAGACGCGCGAGTGGCCGAAGGCGTTGGCGAGCAGCACCGAGGCCAGGCCCGCCAGCGCGCCGATCTTGATGACGGTCGCGAACTGCGGCCAGCCGATGCGGTCGACCGCCAGCGCGATCGGATCGGGCACGTCGAGGTCGCGGAACGGCACCAGGCCGGTCAGCACGATGGCGGCCAGTACGTACAGCGTCGCGCACACCGCCAGCGAACCGAGGATGCCGATCGGCACGTCGCGTTGCGGGTTGCGCGTTTCGGCGGCCGCGGTGGACACCGTCTCGAAACCGAGGAAGGCGAAGAACAGCAGCGCGGCCGCGCGCGCCACGCCTTCCCAGCCATAGGTGAAGCCGCCTTCGTTGGCGGGCAGGAACGGCGACCAGTTGGTCGGCTCCACCGCACTCGCGCCGATGACGATGAAACTGACCAGCACCAGCACCTTCACCACGACAAGCACGGTGTTGGCCAGCGACGAACGCGAGGTGCCTAGCGCGATGATGCCGCCCGCACCCAGCGCGGCCGCGGCGGCCACCAGGTTGGCGTGTCCGCTCACGGCCAGCGATGGGCCGTCGGCGTGGTGCAGCCACTGGATGGCCGGTGTCGAGATCGCCTGCGGCAGCACGATGCCGACGTCCGACAGCAGGCTGCCCAGATAACCGGAGAAGCCGACGGCGAGCAGCGACGCGGCGACACTGAACTCCAGGAACAGCAGCCAACCCAGCGCCCACGCGGGGCCGACGCCCAGCGTGAGCTTGCAGTAGCTGTAGGCCGAACCCGACTCGGGCACGCTCGACGCGAGCTCCGCGTAGCACAGGCCCACCAGCAGGCAGGCGAAGCCCGCGATGAGGAAGGAAATCGTCACCGCCGGCCCGGCATACAGCGACGCCGCGGTGCCGATCAGCACATAGACGCCGGCGCCGAGGATCTGCGCGACGCCGAGGATCAGCAGGGAGCCCCAGCCCAGGCCGGCCTTCAGGCCCGGGGTCGCGGGAGGTGCGGTGTTCGCCATCAGTGGGTCTCCGTCGGCATCGTGCACGGGTCACGCCGCAGCCATCCGCCATGCGGAAGGGGACGAGCGTTGTGGGGGTGCGGGAAACCGATCATGGCGGTTTCATGCTCGCCACTGGGGAAGCACGGCGCTTCGCCATCCCGCTCCCGGACTTGGCAGAACGCGCCCGCCGGGCGCGTCGCCGGTGATGCGTCAGCGGATCTCGAACGCGAAGCGCATCACGTCGGTCACCGACCGCGCCGGCACGGTGACGTGGATCTCGTCCGGATAGCGCAGCAGGCGGGCGCGCACGCCGTGGCCGGACAGGCGGTCCAGCCGGTCGACCAGGGCGCGCGCGGGCTCGGGATCATCGTCGGTATCGCGGTCGCCGACGATCACCATCAACCGGCTGCTCGCGTCGACCTTGCCCGCCTGCACGCGCGTGGTGAACGCGCGTTCGTCGTCGAGGATGCCCTGCGCGTTCCATTCCATCGATGGACTGGCCGCGACGATGGAGTGGAACGCCTGCGGACGTTCGTACAGGGCGTACAGCGCGAACAGGCCGCCCAGCGAATGGCCGAACAGCGAGTGGCGGTCGGGATCGGCCTTGTAGCGGCGCGCGATCTCGCTGCGCAGCGGGCCGGTCATGAAATCGAGGAACTGCTTGCGCGCGCCGCTCTTGTACTGCGCCAGCGCGCGCCACTGGCGCGGCGGGGGATCGAGCAGGGCGGCGGTGAAGTCGTTGAGGCGGCGCACGTCCCAGGCGTCGTCGCCGGGATAGCCCACGCCAACGACGATCGCCTTGCCGATCGGCAGGTATTCGGACACCCAGCGCGCCTGCGCGAACGAGCCGAAGTAGGCGTTGCCATCGAGCACGTAGAGGACCGGATAACCGTCCTCGGGCGCGTCCTTGTCGTCCGCGGGCTTCGACACGAAGATGCGGTAGACCTCGCCGCCGGGCGAGGTGATGTCCCAGGTCTCGGTGGCCGGCATCGCGTAGCGCGCAGCGGTGGCGGTGGGCGGCGGCGGGTCGGAAGCGAACGCGGAAGGAATCGCCAGCGCGGCGAGCAGCGCGAGGGCGGTGCAGGCCAGTGTCTTGATCGTCATGCGCGACTCCGAAGTCATCGTGGCCCGGGAGCCACCATTGAAGCAGGGAACGGGGGTGGAGCGCGATGCCGGCTCAGAACATCACCAGCGCCTGCGCCCGCCAGCGGCCGGCGCTTTCATGGCGGGTCAGCAGGCCGGAGGTCGCGGGATCGATATCGGTGTCGCCGTAGCCGACCGAGTAGTACCAGTTCCGGTGCCTGGCAGTCAGGCGCAGGTCGGCGTGGCGGTAGTCGCCGATCGCGCGGTGGCTGAAGTCGTACTCGCCCACCGTCAGGATGGCCGATACCGGGATGCCGCGCGGTTTGCCAAGCGGAACGCGTACGTTCGCCGAGGTGTAGAGCGAGCTGCCGCCCTGGAAGTAGTCCCAGGCATAAGCGCCGCTCGCACCGACGACGACGGGGCCGAAGTCGTACGACGCCGATACCGTGACCTCCTCGAAATCGAGATCCATCGTGTCCGATGGCCGCTGCCGGTACAGATAACCCGCGTTGACGTAGACCTTGCCGGTCTTCTTCGCCCAGCCGGCGAAGTAGTCGAACTCGACGTGCGTATCGGTGCCGGGTCCGAGGTCGATGCTGCCGGCCCACACGCCGACGTAGACGCCGCTGCGGTGGTCGAGCTTGAGTTCGCCGATCACCGCCGGCTTGCCCGCGGTCAGCGACTGGCCGCGCCAGACGGTCTCGGTGGACACCGCGGCGCCATTGGCCCAGCGCCAGGCGCGATCGTCCTCTCCCTCCGCGGCCGACGCCGGCGCGGCAAGCAGGGAAGCGATAGCGATGCAGCGGCGGGCAAGCGTTCGTGTCATGGACGCAGCCTAGGTGGCGAGGCGCAGGCGCTTCTTGTCCAAACCGGAGGCCGGCTTCGCCGGAAAGGTCGGCCGCGGAGAGGCGCGGCCCGTGCAGATGCCTTGGCGCCGCGGGACCCGTTTCGGCTAAGCGCCCGCATTGAACGGCATGTCCAAGCCGTCGTGCTGCCGTTACGCTCGGGCTATTCCGTCGTCGCAGGGCAGCACGTGGCCTCCATCTCTTCCGCCGATCCGATCACCGCGCGCGACTGGCTCGCGCGACTCGTGGCCTTCGACACCACGTCGCGCAATTCCAACCTGGTGCTGATCGAGGCCGTCGAAGCGTGGTTGCAGGGCCTGGGCGTGCGATCCACGCGCGTGCCGGGAGCGGCCGGCGCGAAGGCGAACCTGCTGTTCTCGATCGGTCCCGACGTGGCCGGTGGCGTGGTGCTGTCCGGCCACACCGATGTCGTGCCCATCGACGGCCAGGCCTGGAGCAGCGATCCGTGGACGCTGACCGAGCGCGACGGACGCCTGCATGGCCGCGGCAGTGCGGACATGAAGGGCTTCATCGCCACCGGACTCTCCCGCGTGCCGGCGATGCTGGCCGCGGACCTGAAGCGGCCGGTGCACTTCGCGCTGTCGTACGACGAGGAAGTCGGCCTGCTCGGTGCGCCCTCGCTGATCGAGACGTTGCTGGCGGACGTGCCGCGGCCAGCGCTGGTCGTCGTCGGCGAGCCCACCGGCATGCGCATCGTCGAGCGCCACAAGGGCATCATGGGATTGCGCACCACCGTGCTCGGCCACGAGGCGCATTCCAGCCAGACGCACCTCGGGGTCAGCGCGAACATGGTCGCCACGCGGCTGATGGCGCGCATCGTCGACATCGCCGAGCGGCTGGCGGCGGCACCCGATCCCGCCAGTGGTTTCGAACCGCCGCATGCCACCGTCACCATCGGCACCGTCCATGGCGGCACCGCGCCGAACATCCTGGCGCGCGAATGCAGTTTCATCTGGGATATCCGCTCGGCGTCGCCGGTAGAGACGCGCGCGGTCTTCGACGAGGTGGATGCGCTGGTGCGCGAACTGGACGCGGAGATCCGCGCGCGCTTCGCCGATTGCGGCATCGCCACCGAGATCCTGTCGGACGTGCCGCCGCTCACCGGCGTCGGCAACGGGCCGGCGGTGGAACTGGTGTCGCGGCTGACCGGCACGCCGGTGCGCGAGGTCGCCTCCTACGTGTCGGAGGCGGGCCTGTTCGAACGCGCCGGCCTGCCCACGGTGATCTGCGGACCCGGCTGGATCGCGCAGGCGCACCAGCCCGACGAATACATCGCGGTGGACCAGCTGGCGGCCGGCGAAGCCTTCATGGACCGCCTGGTCGAGGCGTTGAGCGCATGAGCGGCGATCGCAGCGACGTGCCGGAACGCGGCATCGGTGGCCGCAACTGGATCCTCGGCGTATTGACGTCGATCTACCTGGTGAACTTCATCGACCGGCAGATCCTGTCGATCCTGCTGCCGCAGGTGAAGGCGGAGTTCAATCTCTCCGACACGTTCCTGGGCCTGCTGGTCGGCCCGACGTTCGCGTTCTTCTACGCCACCATGGGCCTGCCGCTGGCGCTGCTGGCCGACCGGGTCAACCGCCGCAAGCTGATCGCCGCGTCGCTGGCGCTGTTCTCGGCGATGACGATGGCCTGCGGGCTGGTGGTGCAGTACTGGCAGCTGGCGGTCGCGCGCGTGCTGACCGGCGTCGGCGAAGCCGGCACGGGTCCTGCGTCGCAGACGATGATCACCGACCTGTTTCCGCCCGAACGCCGCGGACGTGCGCAGGCCATCTACGCCTCCGGGTCCAATCTCGGTGTGCTGGTGGCCTTTGCCGCCGGTGGCGCCATCGCCCAGGCATGGGGATGGCGTGTCGCCTTCATCGCGGCCGGTCTGCCGGGCCTGCTACTGACCGTCCTGTTGCTGACCACAGTCCGCGATCCCAAGCGTGGCGCCCACGATGTCGTCGCCGTGCAGGAGCAAGCGCCGCCGCTCTGGGCCGTGCTGCGACAGCTCTGGCAGAGCAAGGCATTCCGCTACACCGCGCTCGGTGCCTGTTCCACCTGTTTCACGTCCTACGCGCTGGGCAGTTTCTTCCCCTCGTTCCTCGCCCGAAGCCACGGCATGTCCACCGCCGACATCGGCATCGCGATGGCCTTGATCATGGGCGCATGTGGTGGCCTGGCGACCTACGCCGCCGGCCATTTCGCGGACCGCTTCGGACGCAACGACCAGCGCTGGTATTCGTGGGTGCCGGCGATTGCCGCGCTCCTGCCGCTTCCGCTGGCCCCGATCTGCTTCCTGGCGCAGGACACGGGGATCGCGCTCGCGGCGGCGGTGATTCCCCTGGCGCTGACCGCGGCGTTCGTCGGTCCGACCATCACCATCATCCAGCGGCTGGTGCCCGTGCGCAGTCGTGCCACGGCGGTCGCGACGCTGATCCTGATCGACAACATCGTCGGCCTCGGCCTGGGGCCGCAGTTCGTCGGCATCGCCAGCGACCTGTGGAAGCCGGCGCTGGGCGAAGACTCGCTGCGCTACGCCCTGCTGGCCGCGATGATCGGTTCGGCCGTCTCGGTGTGCGGATTCTTCATGGCCGCGCGCCATCTGCGGAGTGACATCGCCGCGCGCGAGTCGGCCGCGCAGGCGCCGGCATCGAATGGCTAAGGGCGCGCACTGATCCGCCAAGCGGGCCGGTGCGGGCTGCGTCAAGTTCAACCTGAAGCAGACAGGTTGACCCGCGCCACCAGAGGGGATCTCGGTGGCGCACGGCACGCAAGCACCAGCATGCCTGCTTGATTGTTACAGCCGCGATCACGGCGCACGCCCAGATTCGCGACGAGCACCTGCACTACCCGAATGGAATCCCGCGACATCGAACGGAGGCGACGTCCCTGCCTGCGTCCGGAACCGTACTCCTTGCCGTTGTCGCGTTCCCACCTTCCCGCCACGCCAGCCCGCCAGTTCGCCCAGGAAATTCCATGACCACGCCATGTCAACGCTCCGTAGGCTTGCCCTCCCTTTCCCTGCTGACCCTCGGTCTGATGGCCGCGCTGAGCGCGCAGGCCCAGACCACCGATGCCCCCTCGTCGCCCGAAGCGGTCGACCTGGACAAGGTGCTGGTGATCGGCCAGCGCGCCAACCGCGTGAGCAACGGCGCCACCAACCTCGACCTGGACATCAAGGAGACGCCGCAGTCGATCAGCATCGTCTCCAAGGAACAGATGGACGAGTTCGGCGCCGACAGCCTCAATGACGCGCTGCGCCTCGCCACCGGCATCCAGGTCGAACAGACGTCGACCAACTCGACCCAGTTCCTCTCGCGCGGCTTCGAAATCAAGAACACGCAGATCGACGGCGTCGGCCTGCCCAACGGCTGGGGCGTGGTGACCAACGCGATGGATGCCTACGGCTTCGAGAAGCTGGAGGTGATCCGCGGCGCCAACGGCCTGCTGACCGGCGTGGGCAACGCGTCGGGCACGATCAACTACGTACGCAAGCGCCCCACGAACGAGGCGCAGGGTGAAGTCGGCATCACCGTCGGCTCGGAGAACCGTCGCCGCCTGCAGGCCGACTACTCGACGCCGTTCACCGAGAACGGCAGCTGGGCCGGCCGCGTGGTGGCCGCACGCGAGGAAAGCGATTCCTACCTGCGCGATTTCGAAAGCGAGCGCAGCTACTTCTACGGCGTGGTGGACGGCCAGATCGGCGAGAACGGCGCGCTGGCGTTCGGCTATTCCTGGCAGAAGGCCGACACCAGCAACAACATGTGGGGTGCGCTGAGCTTCCTCGATACCAACGGCAACCAGATCGAGTGGGACCGCAGCGCGTCGCCGACGCAGGACTGGACGTACTGGAACTCGACCACTGAGGCCGGCTTCATCGAGTACACGCATCGCCTGGGCGATACCTGGCAACTGCGCGCGTCGTACAACCATCGCAGCTACGAGCACGATTCCAAGATCTTCATGGCCTATTCCTATGCGGGCCTGGATCCGGTCACCCACGAGGGACTCTACGGCTGGGCCTACAAGAGCCCGTACGAGACGAAGGCGGACATCTGGGACGTGACCCTCAATGGTCGCTTCGAGCTGTTCGGACGCGAGCATGAAGCGATGTTCGGCGTCAGCACGGGCCGCAGCGAAGGCATCGACTGGTACAACCCCACCGATACCACCGGGCCGCAGTTCGGCCTGCTGCCGGGCTTTCCGTTCGGTGGCGATGCGATCCCCGAACCGGTGTGGGGCGAGAAGACCGTCTACACCACGCTCAACCAGCGTCTGACCCGCGTGTTCGGCGCGACGCGGCTGCAGTTCACCGACCGCTTCAAGACCATCCTCGGCTTCAACTGGGCCGAGTACCAGCGCGACAGCACCGACAACGCCGGTGCCACGTCGGACAAGACCGACCGCAACTTCGCACCGTACGCGGGCGTGACCTTCGACTTCACCGACCGCGTCACCGGTTACGCCAACTACTCCTACATCTACCAGCCGCAGGATGCGGTCGACTACGACCGCGTGTACATCGAGCCCAGCAAGGGCACCAACTACGAGGTGGGCGTCAAGGCCGAGTGGTTCGACAGCCGCCTGCTGACCACGCTGGCCTGGTTCACCGCCAAGCAGGACGGGCTTGCCACCTACGTGGCCACCCGCTTCATGGAAGGCTATGCGTATGGCTACTCCAGGCCGGACGACGTGGAATCCAAGGGCTTCGAGTTCGAAGCCACCGGCAAGCTGGGCGACAACACCAGCCTGCTGTTCGGCTACACGCACCTGAGCATGGACGGCGGTCCGCCGCTGCCCGCGGCCGACCCGGACCAGACCGGCCCGACCTACGGCTGGGTGCCGCGCCGCACCGCCAACCTGATGCTGAGCACGCGCCTGCAGAGCGCGCCCGCGCTGTCGTTCGGCGTCGGTGGGCGCTGGCAGAGCGACATCGTCAACTACGAGGACTACGTGAAGTACGCCCGCGTGCGCCAGGACGGCTACGCCATCCTCAACGCATACATGGCCTGGGACATCACGCCCGACCTGACGCTGCGCGCCAACGTCAACAACATCACCGACAAGAAGTACATCCAGAGCCTGTACTCGGTCAGTTACTACGGCGCGCCGCGGCAGTACGCGGTCAGCCTGGACTGGCGCTTCTGAGATGGAGCGCGGGCGCCGCGTTCCGATCGACGCATCGCCGACGATCCGGCGTCCGCAGCGCAGCCAGGGCTTCGCGGCCCTGGCTGCGTTGTCCCTCCTGCTGGGCGCTGGCCATGTACAGGCCGGTGACCGCGAAGACGTGCTGGCCCGCATCAACGAGTACATGGCCCACGAGCAGAGCGGCGACCTGATCGCGCAGGGTCGGTTGATGCTGGACGAACGCAGCATGGTGTATCCCGGCGGACGCATGCACGGCAACAATCGCGAGGGCATGCAGCGGCAGCAGGCCGACCAGGATGCGTTCGCCGCCGCGTTTCCCGGCGTGCGCTATGAGTTCGAGCTGCGCGATATCGATACGCAGGTGTGGAACGGCGACAGCGCGCTGGTGACGTTCGATTCGGTGCCGACGCGCATCGTGCCTGCGTCGCTACCGCCGGAAGCCGTCGCGAAGCTTGGTCCGCCGAAGATTCCCCTCATCGTCGCGGCCATGCTCGTCAAACAAGAGGGCGTGTGGAAAATCGCGCACACCACCTTCGTTCCGCGCGACAAGGAATAGCTGCACGACTGGCGGCGATGAGCGCGCCACCGCTGCGCTCACCGGCACGGATCGTTACTCCTTCGCCTGATCCTTCGCGGCAGCCCAGCCTTGCATGCGCGTGGGGACGTGGCGCTTCAGTGCCGGGTGGCGATCGATCGCGCGCCCGAGGTTCGCGGCATCGCCTCCACGCAGATGGATATCGAGGAAGGCCAGGACCACGTCACTCGTCGCCGATAGCGCTTCGTCGCCGTCGATGTCGCCCACGCGCTCGTTCCGCTTCGGTCCGTCCAGCAACGCGACCAGGTCGGTGAAGCCCAGGTGGCGGATGCCTTCCAGGCGCACGCGCACCACGTCAGCGTCCTTGCCCGCACGCTTCCAGGGTTCGTAGGCGAGATCGTTGGGACTGAAGTCCGCTTCCCGCGGCTGGCCTTCGAGCAAACCGTAGCGCGGCCAGTCGCTCAGCATCAGCAGCAACGGTCGGCCGACGGCGCCGTTGAAGAGTGCGGGATCGAAGTTCTGTCCATCCAGGTTGATCGCCGCATGGCATGCCGCGACCAGATGGCAGGTCGTGGCAGACGTCGCGCCGCCGAACGACATGCCGGCGAACGCCAGGCGCGAGCGGTCCGCGGTCGCCAGTACCGCGCGCAACGCTTCCGGCTCTTTGTTGCCGGTCACGGCATCGGCGACGGCCCGCGTGTCGTCGCGCCACTGCGCGAACGAGCGGCCGATGCGCGTGGCCGGGAAGGCCTCGGCGTAGGTCGCCAGCGCGTCGCGCCGGACGTCCAGGTCGCTGCCGCCCGCGATTACCTTCCACGCGTCGGCGAAGCGCGGATCGTCCGGCGGACCGCCGAACTTCGTCGCGACCAGCGTGCCGTCCTGCAGACGTACGTCGGTGGCATCGCCCGGATGCGCGATGGAGATGACGATGTAGCCGTGGCTGGCCAGGCGTGCGGCGAGTGCGCTGTTCTGTTCCGGGTACAGGAACAGGCCATGGCTGTAGACCACGACGGGAAATCCGCGCGATGTCTTCGCCGGGCGCGCGTCCGGCTGCACGGCGATGCGCGCGGCGGCCACGGCCTGCAGCTCGCCGTCCGCATAGCGGAAGTTGCGGGCGAGGGCGGGCAGCGTGGTCGCGGCGATGTCAGAGGGGAGATACGCGCTGTCTTTGGCGCCGCTGCGTGCCTGCGCGGGATACCAGACGACCGCAGGCAGCCGGCGTGGTCCGCTTGCGGCGTCCGTCGCGTCGAGTGTCCGCGCGGAATCGACGAATTCCGTTCGCAGCACACCGACGGCGTACTCGCCATCGGGCGCCGGCAGCGTGGAGGCATCGGCCATGCCGGCCAGGGTGGCGATGGCGATCGCCATGACGGAGCGCTTCAGGGGCATGCGGCTTCCTGGGTGACGTGGGACGGGAAGGGCGGGAGGTGCAGGGTAGCGGTCGATCGATCCGGTCAGTTGACCCGGGTTTCCCGACCCGGCATCGCGGTCGCATCCTGGGCGTCGCGCAGGCGCTCCGCCAACGCGCCCCGGATGGACGTGGTGCGGACGTCCGTGGGACAGGTGCCGAATGCCAGCTTGAACGCGCGGGTGAAGCTGCCGGGACATTCGTAGCCGCATTCCATCGCGATGTCGATCATCGGCTTGTCGCTCTTGCTGACCAGCACCATCGCCCGCGACAGCCGCACCTGCTTGTAGACCTGGCCCACGCTGCCGCGATACAGCGCCTGGAAGCCGTACTGCAGCTTCTTGATGGTCATGCCGACCACGGCGGCGAGTTCGGACACGCTGAGCGGTTCATCGAGGTTCTCCTCGATGACCTGCTTGGCCAGCCGGATCTTCTCGATGTCGGCGCGCCGCAGCACCGGGCCGTCGGCATCGTCGGCTTCCGCGTACGACTGGATCACCGCGCAGACGATCTCCATCGCCTTGGCGGCCAGGTACAGGCGCCGCAGTTCGCCTTCGTAGGGGCACTCGAAGGCCTGCGTGGCGGCGACACTGGCCACGTTGCCCAGCGGAACGTGCCGCAGGCCGGTCGGGACGCGGTCGACGATGTAGTCGCGGAAGATCGGCGGCAGCGCCTGCGCATCGAGCCCGAGCACGTCCTTGATGCGGTCGCGCCGCAGGAAGATCGACACCCAGCGCAGGGGACGGTTGGGTTCGTAGACGGTGCGCACCGCCTCGCCACTCGGCAGTCCATAGAACGTACAGAAGCCGTGGGCGAGATCCTCACCGGCCAGGTCGCTGCCCGCGGAAATCGTGCTGCGTCCTTCGATCCAGGCGCAGAAGACCAAGTGGTCGTCGTGGCGATGCTGGCGCGACAGCTCGCGTGCGGCGCGGAAGTCGACGATGGCCATCGACAGCGCGTCATTGAGCTGGTGGAACACCCAGCCGCCGTCGCCGACCGATTCGTCGTAGCGGTGGCGGAAGCCATGGCCCGACACGAGGGGCTCGCGCCAGCCTTCGTGGACGTCCTGACTGCGCCAGTCGGCCGCGTCGGTGGGGCGGCCTGCGCAGATGAGCATTTCTTCGATGGTGCGATCGTCGAGGATCATCGAGGTGTCTCCCGGTGGCTGTCCGTCGGTGGGCTTCTGCCTGCGACGGGCGTATGGCGGCTGGGTCCATGGCAGCGATATCCCTGATCGATGCCTGCCGCGACGTGCGGCGGAAGGACGTGGCAGGCGAACCCCTTCGCCTGTGCCGCCGGTGAGCCGTTTCGGTTAAGTCGCCGCACTGTTCGGCAATTCCGCCGCGAAACCCCGGCGCTAACCTCAAACGACTCTCCATCGACACGTCAGATGCTGGCGACCACCTCCGTGCTCCTTCCCTCCATCAAAAGCCCGCGCCCCCGCGCTGTCCAGTGACCTGCCCAGGTTGGCCCGACATGCTATGTCACTGTTTTGAAAAGGGATCCGCGCAGCCGTGCGCAACAACGAAGCGTCGCGGCGGGTGCAAACGCGCGCGTGGGACGGTTCGGGCCGCGAATACGCCACACCCGTCGCGCACGGCCGGACAGCACCGTGCGGTGCCGGGCGTGTTGTCCCCCGTGGAGGCAGCGGCGACACTCAGCGGAGGTGCAGCGCTTGGTGCAGGACATGTCCCACAAGGATTCACTCGACCGGATCGACCTCAAGATCCTGCAGGCCCTGCAGGAGGACGCCCAGATCAAGAACCGCGATCTGGCCGACCAGGTGGCCCTGTCGCCCAGCGCCTGCCTTCGCCGCGTCCGCGATCTCGAGGAGCGCGGCCTGATCACCGGCTATCGCGCGCATGTGGCCATCGACCGGATCCGCGCGGCGACGATCGTCATCGCGCAGCTGTCGTTCGACCGGCACTCGGTGGGCCGGTTCATGGACTTCGATACCTGGGCCAGCAACACGCCGGAGATCGTGGAGTCGCTGCGGGTCAGCGGGCACTACGACTACCTGTTGCGGGTCGTGGTGAGCGACATCCACGACTGGAAGCGCATCATGCGCGAGATGACCGAGCGCGACTTCGGCGTCGAGAAGATCGTCTCCAACTTCCTGATGGAAGACATGAAGCCCTTCGCGGGCTATCCGCTGACGCAGAACAGCGGCTCGCGCTAGCGCCGGCGGTCCTCGCCGGCGCGAGAGGCGTAACACCCGCCAAGCGCTCCACCCGTACCGACCTGCCGTGGGCACGCCTGTCGCGTGTGCGCGTGGACGCGGTGCGTCCGCACGCCCTGCCGGATCGATGTCGCTTCCGGCCGCCCATCCGATCGCCGCGGTTGCCGTGACCACCTGCGTACGACGACCGACTGTTTCCCTGGGAGGGGATCACGATGAACACCACTGAGTCCGACGGCGCGTCCGTCGCGCCACGCCGGCGCGGTCCCCTCGAGGGACTGCTGGTGCTCGACATCACGCGCGTGGTGGCCGGCCCCTATTGCTCGATGATCCTCGCCGACCTCGGCGCCCGGGTCATCAAGATCGAGCATCCCGAGGATCCGGACTACGTCCGCGACTTCCCGCCGTTCGTGGGCGAGGGCGATGCGCGCTTCAGCGCCTTCTTCGCGCAGTACAACCGGCACAAGGAAGGCATCACGCTGAACCTGAAGCACGAAGCCGGACGCGCGCTGCTGAAGCAGCTGGCAGCGCGCGCGGATGTCCTGGTCGAGAACTTCCGGCCGGGCACCATGCAGCGCTTCGGCGTCGGCTACGAGACGCTGCGCGCCGAGAATCCGAAGCTGGTGTACGCGTCGATCAGCGGCTTCGGCCAGACCGGCCCCAATGCGCTCAAGCCCGGCTTCGACAACAGCGGCCAGGCCACGGGCGGCCTGTGGTCGATGAACGGATTTCCGGACCGTGCGCCGGTGCGCGTCGGCACGATCGTGGGCGACGTGTCCGCCACGCTGTTCGCCACCATCGGCGTGCTCGCCGCCGTGCGCGAGGCCGAACGCACGGGGCAGGGCCAGATGGTCGATGTCTCGCAGCAGGATTCTGTGCTGGCGCTGACCGAAAACGCAGTGGTGAAGTACACCGTCGACGGCGACATCGCCGGCCCGCTCGGCAACGACCATCCCTTCGTGCGTCCGTACGGGCAGTTTCCCTGCAAGGACGGCCACGTGTTCTTCGGTGGCTACAACGACAAGCTGTGGGCGCTGTCGTGCCGGAAGTTCGGCACGCCGGAACTGGTCACCGATCCCGAGATCGACACCATGGCCAAGCGCTTCGACCTGGGCGTGTACGAGCGGCGCGTCAAGCCGGTCGTCGAGGCCTGGTTCCAGGACCGCACCAAGCACGAACTCGAAGCGATCGCCGGCGATGACATCCCGCTGTGCGCGGTGAAGAACATCAAGGAGGTCGTCGAGGACCCGCATATCGCGGCGCGCGACATGATCGTCGACGTCGCGTACGCGGCCGGCAACGTGGGCATGTTCGGCACGCCCATCAAGCTGTCCGCCACCCCCGCCGATCCGCGCGGGCATGCGCCCCGGCTGGGCCAGCACAACCACGAGGTCTATGCGGAGCTGCTCGGCCTTGATGCCGGTGCGCTGGATGAACTGAAGAAGACAGGAGCCGTGTGATGAGCATCGCCTACGACGTATCCGATGGCATCGCGATGATCCGCTTCGACCGCCCGGACAAGCTCAATGCGCTGACCCTCGCGATGTACCGCGAGCTGGGAGATGCCTTCATCGCCGCGCGCGACGATGCGCGCGTGCGCGTGGTGATCCTGACCGCCAGCGGCACGCGCGCGTTCTGCGTGGGCGCGGACCTGGGCGAGTCGATCCCGGCGCTGATGGAAGACCACTTCGATATTTCCCAATGGGACGACGCGCACCTGAAGAACCTGCGGCTCTACAAGCCGGTCCTGTGCGCGATCAACGGCCTGTGCCTGGGCGGTGGTTTCGAGATCATGCTGGGCACCGACATCCGCATCGCCTCCGAGACCGCCAAGTTCGCGCTGCCGGAGCCGTCGCTCGGCATCGTGCCTGCCGGCGGCACCCTGGTCCGCCTGGTCAGGCAGATTCCCTACGCGCATGCGATGGAACTGCTGCTGACGGCCAATGGCTTCACGGCGCACGAGCTGCTGGCGAAGGGGCTGATCAATCGCGTCGTGCCCGCCGCCGAACTGATGCCGCAGACCCTCGCGCTCGCAGAGCGGATCAAGGCCATGAGCCCGGGCGCGCTGGCCGTGATCAAGGAGTCGGTCCATCGCCTCGTCGACATGACCGAAGCCGACGCGTTCGCCGAAGAGGCGCGGCTGGGCCAGCGTGCCTTCACCAGCGCCGACGCCCGCAAGGGGCTGGCGGCTTTCGCGAAGAAGCAGACCCCGGTCTTTGACTGATAACCCGTTCCCACAGGATTGCCATGACCACCAGCAGCCGTATCCCGGGCTTCTACAAGCTCGACCCGGAAAGCCGTTTCCAGAAGCTCGTCGAATTCAGTGGCCTGCCGGCCGAGCAGCTGCGCCCGCTGCAATCGACGGACACCGCAATGGCCGCCATCGCCGACCGCATGATCGAGAACGCGGTGGGCACCATCGCGATCCCGTTGGGCATCGCCGCCAACTTCCAGGTCAACGGCATCGACTACCTGGTGCCGATGGCGACCGAAGAGCCCTCCGTCGTCGCGGCCGCGAGCAACGCGGCGCTGGTCGCGCGCGAACACGGTGGCTTCCACACCTCCGGCACCGCGCCGGTGATGATCGCGCAGGTGCAGGTGCTCGACGTGGCGGATCCGCATGGCGCGCGCCTGCGCCTGCTGGAAGCACGCGATGAACTGATCGCGCTGGCCAACGAACAGGATCCGCTGCTGGTGCAACTCGGCGGCGGCGCGCGCGATATCGAGGTGCGGCTGTTGACATCGGCCGACTTCCGTTCCCTGATCGTGCACCTGCATGTCGATGTGCGCGATGCGATGGGTGCGAACGCCGTCAACACGATGGCCGAAGCGCTGGCGCCACGGATCGCCGCGATCGCCCGGGGCCGCAGCCTGCTGCGGATCCTGTCGAACAAGGCGGACCTACGCCTGGTCCGTGCACGCGCGGTGTTCGACGCCGGCAAGCTCGGCGGCGCGGACGTGGTCGACGGTATCGTCAATGCGTACCGGTTCGCGGCGGCCGATCCCTACCGCGCCGCGACCCACAACAAGGGCATCATGAACGGCATCTCCGCCGTGGTGCTGGCGACGGGCAACGACACCCGCGCGATCGAGGCAGGCGCGCACTGCCACGCGTGTCGCGATGGCCGCTATACCTCGCTGTCGCACTACGAGAAGGACGCTGACGGCAATCTCGTCGGCAGCATCGAGCTTCCCCTCGCGCTGGGATTGGTCGGCGGCGCGACGAAGACGCATCCGGTCGCGCAGGCGTCGGTGAAGCTGCTGGCGGTAAAGAGTGCCGTGCAACTGGCCGAGATCACCGCCGCCGTCGGGCTGGCGCAGAACATGGCGGCCCTGCGCGCGCTGGCCACCGAAGGTATCCAGCGCGGCCACATGTCGCTGCACGCACGCAACGTGGCCGCGGCCGCGGGCGCGACCGAGGGCGAGATCGCCGCGCTGGTCGGGTGCCTGGTGGCCGACGGCCACGTACGCCTGGATCGCGCGCAGCAGCTGCTCGCCGAGCTCCGTGCGGGCAAGGCGTAGGCAGCGTGCATCGCTTGCCGGAAACCGACGCGCGGCGCGGCAATGCCATGGCGGTGGCGCTGCTGTCCGCTTCGACCGCCTGCGGCACCGCGTTCGCCGGACCCTTCGAAGTGGGCGACACGGACACCGAGGACGGCTGGTCGCTGGAGGTGGAATCGGTGCGGGTCCGCAGCGGTGACCACGTGTCGCGCACGCATCCTGCGATCGGGCTGACCTGGGGATTCGGCGAACGCTTCGAACTGTCGCTGGGCAGCGGCTACGGCATCTCCGCCTTCGACAAGGGGCAACGCCGTCATGGCGCGCATGACCTGGAGCTCGCCTTCAAGTGGGCGCTGCGGGAGGCATCGGATGCCGCGATGGGCATTGCCATCGAACCTGGAGTGAGCCTGCCCACGGGAGATCGTGACGCAGGCCTGAGCGAAGACGAAGCCGTGCTTGACGTGCCCGTCCGGTTCAGTCGTACGGTCGGGCAGGGAAGCTGGACAGGCCAGGCCGCCTGGTCACGGGCGATGCGTTCGCACGAAACCGCCTGGAGCGTGGGCGTGTCGTACGAACGGCCGCTGACGCGGACGCTGACGCTCGGCGCCGAAGCGATCCATGAGCAGGTCGCGGATGACGCGGCGAGCGCCCTCCAGCGCGGCAACCTCGGCGTGAGCTGGACGCCGCACCACCAATGGGAAGTGTCCGGCCGCGTCGGCAGGAGCTGGCGCCATGCAGCGGGCGAACGCCAGACCTCGTTCCGGTTCGGCATCGAGTACCGGTTCGACTGAACTTCGATCATCGAAAGCATGCGTGCGCATGCATCCATCTACAGGAACACCGAGCCATGAGCACCATCTCAAGCCAGGGTTACCACCGCGGATCCATCCTCCTGCATTGGGCCATGCTGGCGCTGTTCGTCATCGTGTATGCCTCCATCGAGTTGCGTACCGTGTTCGAGAAAGGCAGCGACGCGCGCGCGACGATGAAGGACCTGCACTTCATGTTCGGCCTGTCCATCTTCGCGCTGGTATGGCTGCGCCTGGTGCTGCGCGCACTGACCCGGCGTCCGCCGATCGTGCCGCAGCCTCCGGCCTGGCAGCGCATGGCGTCCACCGCCATGCACGTGGTGCTGTACGTGTTCATGATCGGCATGCCGCTCGCGGGCTGGTTGGTCCTGAGCGCGGCGGACGAACCTATTCCCTTCTTCGGCCTGCAGGTGCCACCGCTCACCGGACCGGACATGCCGTTCGCACTGAAGGTCCACAAGCTCCACGAAACCGCGGGCACCGTCGGCTACTGGCTGATCGGCCTGCACGCCCTGGCGGCGCTGGCGCACCACTACCTGTGGAAGGACAACACCTTGCGCCGCATGCTCGCCTCCGGCCCGCGCGGCACGCGTCAGTAACGTCACCGGGAACACCCTCATGAAGTCGATCCCCTTGCTGCTGTCCCTGCTGGCAGCCACCAGCGGTGCGATTGCCGCCACGCCGACCGCGGCCGGCGACCTGCTGTACACGCTCGAACACACGACGCCGCTGCCCAGCACGAATACCGGCTACGACTACATCAAGTTCCAGCCCGGCACGTCGCGCCTGTTCATGGCGCGCCTGGCGGACGGGTTGACCGTGTTCGACGTGGACACCGGCAAGGTGATCCGCACCGTCGAGGACTCGCGGGGCGCGAACGGGCCATTGCTGCTGCCGGAGTACAACCGCGGCTACGTGGCGATGGACGACGGTTCGTTGCTGAGTCTCGACCTGGAGACGCTGAAGCCACTGGGACGCGTGCCGCTGGCGAAGGACGGCGGCCTCAACAGCGCCATCTACGATCCCCACACCCGGCAGGTGCATGCCATCGTCGGCAGCCGCCCGCTGGAATCGACCTGGTTCACGCTCGACGCCGCGAGCGGCACGCTGCTGAAGACGACGGTATTCCCGTTCCGCAAGATGGACGATCCCGCCAGCGATGGCCAAGGCCGGTTGTTCGCGCCCGCGCGCAAGGACGGCATCGTGCTGGTGCTCGACGCCGCCACGCTGGAGGAAAAAGCACGCTGGCCGGTGGGCTGCGCGGTGTCGAAAGTCCGCTATCAGGCGGACACGCGTCGCCTGCTCGGCGCCTGCGCCAGCGACACGCCCAGCTTCTTCGCGCTGGATGCCGATACCGGCCGCGTGATCGCCACGCTGCCGATCGGCTACGGCCTGGATGGTTTCGCGATCGACGAGTCGCGCCATCGCATCGTGACCTCCAACTATGACGGCACGCTGAGCGTCATCGCGCAGGACGGTGCCGACGGCTTCCGGCCGTTGGGCACCGTCGCCACGCACACGGGTGCCCGCATGATGGCGCTGGACGAACGCGATGGCCGCCTGTTCGTGGTCAACGCCGCCTTTACCCGCAGCGCGCCCAACGACAAGGGCGAGACGTCCACGACGTACCACCCCGACAGCTTCGTGGTCCTCACCTACGCGCCGCGATGACGCCGCCGGCGTTCATCCGGCGGCCGTCATGAGGTCCACGTCGCCGCCCGCCGCCGCGGTGTTGACGCTGACAGACTGCTCGGCACAGAACCGGGCCAGATAGAGCGGTCCGCCAGCCTTGGGTCCGGTGCCCGACAATCCCTCCCCGCCAAACGGCTGCACGCCGACCACGGCGCCGACCGTACTTCGGTTGACGTAGACATTGCCCACGCATGCGTTGGCGGCGATCTCTTCCGCGCGCGTGTCGATCCGGGTCTGCACGCCCAGCGTCAGCCCATAGCCGAGGGCATCGATGCGTGCCAGCAGCGCATCGACATCGCCACGCCAGCGGACGACCTGCAGGACCGGGCCGAAGATTTCTTCGGTGGCCGCCTCGATCGCCGGGATCTCGAAGGCCACGGGCGCGATACAGGTGTCCGTCAACGTGCCGTCGGGCAAGGGCGTCCGCGCGATCAGCGTGGCGTTCCGTTCCAGCACGGCGATCTGCTGCTGCAGCCGGTCGAAGGCCTCGGTATCGATGACCGGTCCCACATCGGTGGACAAGGTCGAAGCCGGGCCGACACGCAGCAGTTCCATTGCACCGCGCAGCATGGCGAGGACATCGTCCGCGATGTCCTCCTGCACGCACAGCACGCGCAAAGACGAGCAACGCTGGCCGGCGCTGCGGAACGCGCTCTGCACCACGGCATCGACGACCTGTTCCGCTAGCGCCGTGGCATCCACGATCATCGCGTTGATGCCGCCCGTCTCCGCGATGAGCGGCACGATCGGGCCATCCTTGTCCGCCAGCGCACGCGCAATCGCTTTGGCGACGGCGGTCGACCCGGTGAACGCCACCCCGGCGATGCCGGGCTGCGCCACCAGCGCAGCGCCGATGCGACCGTCGCCGTACACGCCGGCCAGCACATCGCGCGGCACACCGCAGTCGTGCAGCAGCGCGATCAGGCGGGCCGCCACGCCGGGTGTCTGTTCGGCGGGCTTGGCGACGACGGCATTGCCGGTGACCAGCGCTGCCGCCACCTGGCCGACGAAGATGGCCAGCGGAAAATTCCATGGTGAGATGCAGGCCCATACGCCACGACCGCGCAGGCGGTAGGTATTGCGCTCACCGGTGATGCCACGCAGCGTGCGCGTCACCATCAGTCCACGCGCCTGTTGCGCGTAATAGCGGCAGAAGTCGGCGGCCTCGCGCACTTCGGGGATGGCGTCGGCCCAGGTGCGATGGCCTTCGCGCACGATCAGCGCGCACCAGTACGGCAGGTCGCGTTCAAGGGCATCTGCGGCACGGTCGAGGGCGGCGGCGCGTACTTCCACACCCTGCGCGTTCCACGCGCGCTGGCCCGACGCCAGCGTACCGACGAGCGCGGGGAGTGCTTCAGCCTCGGTATCGGGTGGCACCTCGATCTTCGCTCCGTCCCATGCGGCGAGAAGAGAACGACCCATCTCTGCGCACGTCGGATCGAGGCCTGCGGTATTGCGGCGTTCCTCCAACAGATAGCGCGGCAAGGTCACGCCACTGACCGATTCCCGCCGCAGTGGCGTGACGACGAGGTCTTCGACCGGAATCGCCGGGTCGGCCAACTGGTTCACGAACGAGGAATTCGCCCCGTTCTCCAGCAGTCGCCGGACCAAGTAGGCCAGAAGGCGCTTGTGGGGGCCGACCGGTGCGTACACGCGCAGTGCGACCTGGGGATACTGGCGATGCACTTCGGCATGCACGGGATCGCCCATGCCGTGCAGACGCTGCAGTTCGAAGGGCGTGCCGGTCGAGCGTGCCATGTGCAACACGGCGGCCACGGTGCCGGCGTTGTGGCCGGCAAACTGGGGATAGATCAGCTCCGGTGTCGCCAGCATCGCCTTCGCGCAGGCGAGATAGGCGATGTCGGTATGGTGGCGATGCGTGAAGACCGGGAAGGCAGCCAGGCCGAGTTCTTGCGCACGCTTGATCTCGTAGTCCCAGTACGCGCCTTTCACCAGCCGGACCATGAAGCGCTGCCGGTTGGCCCGGGCGATGCGAGCGATCTCGCCGATCACCTCCAGCGCGCGCGTCTGGTAGGCCTGCACCGCCAGTCCGAACCCGCGCCACTGCGGGTACTCGCCGGCGATCTCGCGTGCCACCGCGTCGAAGACGTCGAGCGACATCTCCAGTCGCTCGCTCTCTTCCGCATCGATCGTCAGGTTGATGTCAGCGGCCGCGGCGGCCCGGACCAGCGACAGCACCCGCGGCACCAGTACCGCCATGACGTGGTCGCGCTGCAGCGGTTCGAAGCGCGCATCGATCGCGGACAGCTTGATCGAGATGCCGTCCGCCTGCTCCACCGGCATGCTGCGGTTCCGCCGCGCGGCCAGCACCGCGATGGCGTCGCGGTATTTCCCCAGGTAGTCGAGTGCATCCGCATCGGTGCGCGCGCCTTCGCCGAGCATGTCGTAGGAAAAGCAGAGGTCGCCGCGTTCCTTGCGCTGCCTGCGGGCGTCGTCCAGCGCTTCGGCCAGGGTCTGGCCCATCACGAACTGCTTGCCCATCAGCTGCACGGCGCGGACGGCGGCAGCGACCACCGCCTTGGCGCCCATGCGCCCGAAGAATCCCTGTTGCCCGAGCAACTTCTTCGACAGGCCCATCGCCTGGCTGGACAGCGTGGCCAACCAGGAGTGCGACGCGCCGGAAAAATCAGCGCGCGACAACTGGTCCGACGTCAGCAGCATCGCCGTGTCGGTGTCCGGCACGCGCAGCAGCGCTTCGGCCAGCCGCATCAGCGCCAGGCCCTCGGTGGACGAGAGCGGATACTCGTGGAGCAGGGTTTCCAGCGCCATGCCGGACGCGGGCCGCGCCCTGACCTGCGCGATCCAGGTCAGTGCATCGCGGCAGGCGACCTCCCAGTCGAGATCCTGCAGAGAGGCGAGGAGGTCGGCGACCACCTCGGATTCGGGGCGGTACGGGTTGGGAAGTCGCATGGTGGGCTGCTTTGGCGAAGAGGCGGTGTGTGTCCGCCATTTTCGAGTCCACCCCGGGGAATTAGTCTCCGTTTGCACGGGCGGTTCCCGTGCGAAAGCGAGACTTTGATGGTGCTGGACAGGACTGACCGCAGGATCCTCATGCTGTTGCAGCAGGACGGACGCATGACCAACCTCAAGCTCGCCGAGGCCGTGCATCTGTCTCCCACGGCGACGCTTGAACGCGTCCGTCGACTGACGGCGGAAGGTTATGTCCTCGGCTATCGCGCCGTGCTGAATCCACAGAAGCTTGGCGCGGGCCTGCTGGTGTTCGTGGAGGTCCTGCTCGACCGCACGACGCCGGGCATCCTGGATGATTTCAGACGTGCGGTAGGCGATCGCCAGGAGGTGATGGAGTGCCACCTGGTCGCCGGCGGCTTCGACTATCTGCTCAAGCTGCGCGCTGCCGACATGGCCGACTATCGCGAGGTCGCAGGGCGCGTGTTGTGGAAGCTGCCGGGCGTTCGCGAAACGCGGACCTATGCCGTGATGGAAGAGGTGAAGAACAGCGCGGCGATCCATCTGGACATCTGAGGTTGCCGGGTCACCGTTGTCCGTTCGAAAGTCCCGTGACGGGCGTCTATTTTTGGGCGGAAATGAACGCTATCCGCGCTATCTTCACAGCGCTTCCACGTACGCCAATTCCAGCTGAAGGCGCTTCGTGAATCCGGCGAAAAGCTCGCTATATTCCGATTCCCCCAGACGAAGGAGGATTGGAATGTTTCAGAACAAACAACACCTGACGCTCGGCGTCGCACTGCTCGCCACCCTGGCCCTGTCCGGTTGCGCCACCTATGACGACGAGTTCGCAGGCATCAACTCCCGCCTCGACCAGCTCGACACCCGGGTGCAGGGCGCTGCCCAGAGCGCTGAGTCCGCCAACCAGTCCGCGCAGCAGGCCAACCAGCGGCTGGACCAGATCGAAGGCCGCGTGCAGCGGCTCGAGTCGGCACCCCGCCGCGTGCCGCGCGGCTAACCGCTCTCAGCCCAGGTCGCGACGGGCGACCTGAAACGGGACCCGGTGGCCTTGGCCGCCACCGGTCTCCTCTTTATCCCCAACGCTCCAAGGAATTCTCCCATCCGTACGCACTCGCAACCCAGGATCCGGGCCGTCTCTGGCGCACTGGCGCTCGCGCTGGCGTTCACCAGCGTCGGCGTGGCCAGTGCCAAGGACAAGAACACCGACGCGCCACCGGTCTCCGCAGCTGACGGTCTGCCGCAAGGGCAGGAAGTGTCCCCCACGGTGATCGAGCTGGCGGGCTGGGTGGTCGCCGCGAAGGACAGCCAGGGCTATCCGTTCGCGATCATCGACAAGGCGGCCGCGCAGATCCTCGTGTTCGGTGGCGACGGACGACTTCGCGGGGCGGCGCCTGGGCTCTTCGGCTCGGCGGTTGGCGATCACACGGCGCCCGGCGTCGCCGGTCTCGCGCTTCGCGAGATTCCCGGGCGCGATCGCACGACGCCTGCAGGCCGCTTCGTGGGCGGTTACGGCCCATCGATCGACGCAGGCCGCGTGCTGTGGGTCGACTACGAATCCGCAGTCTCCATCCACCCGGTCGCGACGGGTGTCCCGGCAGAGAAGCGCGTCGAACGCCTGGCATCCGCCACGCCGGACGACAACCGCGTCACGCACGGCTGCATCAACGTCTCGCCCGAGTTCTACGCGCAGATCATCCAGCCGACGTTCGAGAAGGGTGGGGTGTTCTACATCCTGCCGGACAAGGACTCGATCGCGGAGACCTTCCCGGAGTTCGCGCAGAGCCACGCGACGACGCAGGGCAGCGGCGGAAAACGCGAACGACGTTCCCGTCGCTGAAGCGCGCGTCGACATCGCCTCTATCCGCACGTCGTCGTGCGACGCTCAGCGCGATGCAGGCTTCCGGCAACCGATACCGACGGTCTTGAAATACTGGCGGCAGCGCTTGAGCTTGCGGGATTCCGTCGGTGTCGAGGTGCGGGCTTCCGGTGTCGATGCCGTGGTGGGCGCAGCAGCGTTGCGATCCGCCGACAGTTCCGTGCGCACCGCATGAGGCCCGGTTTTCGGACCGTCGGCGAGCGTGCTGGTGGAGGTCGCTGCCAGCAGCAGGAAGAGCAGGGTGGTGGCGATGGATTTCATGGGAGTTGATCCTTCAGTGGGAATAGGGTGGGAGAACGAGGCTGCAATGCGGCGCTTCAACACCTCGCCGCATCGCCTGCAACAGGGAACGTCGATGCGTCAGTCATCGATGCCGTGGCTCGGCACATGGATCACGCGGGGTTCGGCGGCGAGGAAGGGCGTCAGTGCCGCCATGAAGCGCGCATGCGCGTCACTGGGTTCGAACACCTCCACGTGCGCCGCCAGATCCTTCCACTCGACATCGAGCAGGTAGACATCGGGCTGATCCAGTGACCGCACGAGCCGGTGGCCGAGGTAACCCTCGGCTTCGGCGACGAGGCCGGCGACGCTGGTGAACGCCGCCTCGAACGCTTCACCGGCACCGGGCCGGATACTCAGGAAGGCCAGTTCCGTGACCCGTGTGGACACGTTCATGACCTTGCTGCCGCGTCGCCGCTGAGCAGGCGCTCCTGGAAGCGCGCGGGCAGTGCCAGCGCCTGTCCGGCCACGTCGATGGCGACCTTGCCGCGCAGCGCGTAGGCGCCCCCGTTCTCCAGCAGTTCGTGCGCGTCGCCCATGCGTGCCAGCGGCAGGGTGGCGCCGAGGACCGGTTTCACCAGCCCGCGTTCGACCAGACCCGTCAGCGCATCCAGCTTGCCGCGGTTCTGGCGGGTGAAGACGAAGTGGTAGCTGGCGTTCCGGCCCCAGGCGTCGATGAGGTTCTGCGGCTGCGCAATGTCCACCAGGCTGACGACGCGTCCGGCGTCCGCGAGCACGAGTGGGCTGCGGGTCAGCGTGTCGCCGCCGATCGTATCGAACACCACGTTGACGCCGCGGCCTCGCGTGATCGTCGACACGGCATCGACGTAGTCCTCCGACGTGAAATCGATCGCCTCGTCCGCGCCCAGTGAACGCACGAAGGCATGGTCGTCCGCGCGTGCGGTCGTGATCACGCGTGCGCCGATGGCCTTCGCCACCTGGATCGCGATGGTGCCGACGCCGCCCGCGCCACCGTGGATCAGGATCGTCTCGCCCACGGCGAGTTGGGCGCGCGTCACGAACGCCTCCCACACCGTGCCGCCGACAAGCGTCAGGCTGGCGGCTTCCAGATGGCTGAGGTTTTCCGGCTTCCGCCCCACCAGATCCACGTCGGCGACATGCTGCTCGGCGTACGAGCCTGCGCCACCGAAGATCCTGGGCGTGTAGTACACCGCGTCGCCCACGCCGAACTCGGTCACGTGGGAGCCGACTTCCTCGATCACGCCGGAAATGTCGTGCCCGATGATCGCGGGGAGCGGCACGTAGTCGACGTAGTCGCCGCGACGGATCTGGTAGTCGAGCGGATTGACGGCGGTCGCATGCACGCGCACGCGCACCTGGCGGGGGCCGACATCGGGTACGGGCACGTCGCGCAGTTCGAAGGCGTCGGTGCCTCCGAAGCGGCCAAGGACCATGGCCTTCATGGTGTCTTTCATTGTTCTGTCTCCTGGTGGTGGGTGCGGCACGGATCGGCCTGCAACAGGAGCTATCGTGGGTTCCGCTGCCGTGCGGGAGTAGCGGCGTGCGGCGTGAATCAGCTTCAAGCAACGCTTGAAAGCCACGCGGCCGAGGCGTGGACACCCACGCAGGTGTAGGCGATTGCGCGTTTGGCGCGTCGCGTGGCGACGCGTCGCGCCTTCGGCGAAGATGCACGCTGGCGACCCCAAGGCCGGCGCGATGGACTTCAACGATTTGACCCTGTTCGTGCGGATCGCGCGGTTGGCCAGCATCAGCGCCGCGGCGCGCGACCTGGGCATCACGCCGGCCGCGGCGAGCGCGCGGCTGGCCTCGTTCGAGAAGGAACTCGGCGCGCGCCTCGTCCATCGCACCACGCGCTCGACCACGTTGACGGAGGACGGTCAGGCCTTCCTGCCGCATGCCGAGCATCTGCTGGAGGCCGCCGACCTGGCGCGCGTTGCGTTGGGGCGCGAACACGCCGCGCCGGGCGGTGTGCTGCGGATCGCCGCGCCTTCGTCGTTCGCACGCATGCACATCGTGCCGGGCCTGCCCGACTTCATCGCGCGCTATCCCGGCCTCAGGCTGGACATGCGCATTTCCGACAGCATGGTCGATCTGGTGGAGGGTGGATTCGACGTCGCCGTCCGCTACGCGGATCTCGGCGATTCCTCGTTCGTCGCCCGGCGCATCGCGCCCGACAGGCGCGTGCTGGTGGCATCGCCTGCGTACCTCGGACGCCATGGCGAGCCGTCGTCACCGGACGAACTGGATGCGCACACCTGCCTTGTCGTCGGCACGCTCGATCTGTGGACGTTCCAGGGCCCGGATGGCGGGGTGACGGCCAAGCGCGTGACGCCCGCGCTGCGCATCAACGATGGCGGCGCGGTATGCGACGCAGCACGCGACGGACTGGGGATCGCGCTGATGGCCACGTGGGCCGCTGCCGATGAACTTCGCGCGGGCACGCTGGTCCCCATCCTGCGCGACTACCCACTGGTATCCACGCAGACGCTGTGGGCGATCTATCCCAGCGCACGCGAACTGGCACCGAAGGTGCGGGTCTTCATCGACTGGATGGTCGAACGGTTCGGGCCGGAGCCTTACTGGGATCGCGGGTTGCCGCTCTGATCCTGCGGCTTTCCCCGCATCTGCCTCTTTTCATCCAGACCGGACAGCACGCCCTCTCAATCAGGGCAGCACATAAAGCTTCTGCGCGGGATAGTCGGCCACCATCCGCAGGCGGGCGAAGGCCGAGCCCCCGATGGCGCCTTCGACCGGGGCATCGGTCATCGATGACATGTACTCGGTGAAGTTGCGGTCCGGCCGGGCAGCGAACCATGCCGGCCCGGTGTCCTTGCCGGCGATGCGCACGTTGGGCACCTGGATCATGGGCATGCCGCCATCGCCCTTCAGCGCGACCGGCCAGTCCGGGTGCGCGTCGCGCCACGTGCGGTACTGGCGGGCAGTGATGAAGCTGCCCGCCACGCGCGCGCCTTCGGCATGGCCGAGGGCTTTCGCACCATCGGGACCCAGGCGCAGTTCCGCGCCGGTATCGAACAGCATGTCGAGCATTTCACCGTCGATCTCGACCTGGATGCGCGGCCAGTACATGTTGCGCGCCGGCAACATGGTCAACGGTGTGCTGGGGGTGCCGGTCGGCGCGGACCAACCCTGCAACACGGTGAGCGAACGTGCGGGGTAATCGAATTCCCATACGCGTCCTGCGAACCAGCGACTGCCCAGAAACGCTTCGTTGAGCATGGGGCCTTCGCCGAAGCCCTCCGCAGGAACGACCGCCAGTCGGCCCTGCAGGAAGCGGTCCTGGTCGGGCGAAGGAATGGCGGCGTCGAGAGCAAAGGCAGGCCACTCCACGGTCTTGATCGGGGGTTGTCCCGTCTCTTCCACATCGGCGCCGGCGGCCAGGTCCAGGCGCCGCACGACGTCATCGCGGATCATGTTCAACCCGCCACCGCTGTCGGTGTAGAACTGCACCGTCGTGCCATCGGCGAATCGAGGCGTGACGAAGATGCGCTGATGCTCGAAGCGCGTGGGCACCGGCGTGCGCGTAGGCGCCTGCTGCGAGGAGGTGGGCTGAGCGGTGGATGCCAGGACCGAAGGTGCAGCAGCGATCAGTAATCCCGCGGAAAGAAGGGCAAGGCGGAGCGGCAGCGTCATGCGAGGAGCGTTCCTGTCGGCATCGGTGCCCGATCGTGGCAAACAACGTTGCGTCGTGTCGACGGACGAATGTCATGGCGGTGTCCTTCACCTGGCGGCACGAAGACCCGTGGATGGAAGGATCATTGGGCGTGCCTGTTCGTTGCCATCGCGCATCCCCGTCCGTGTAGCGGCGCGAGAAACCGCGGCGCCGCTTGGGTGACCAAGGCAGCGGATGAAGGAGAGCATGGTCGGTGCTCCGTTGCTGAATTCCCCGCTCGCAGACTGCGGATGTCCACTCCCGCCCGATAGCGGCAACCCGGCTGCCTGCTGCCGAAGTCGAATTGACGCGCCGCACAAGGATCTGGCTAACTCGGTAAACACCCACTCATGCGCATCGGCGGCAGGGACGAGCCGTTTCACTTTCGGCAGCTTCGCTCGTCTAGTCATTCATGGATCCTGTCCGCCAACCCGCTGAAGACACCGTCGAGCCGACCCGGCCGGCCGTCCCTGCCGGTGATTCCGTATCGCCTGCGCCCGGGGTGGCCGGGTCCCAGGCCGCCGAGCTCGTCAGGAACCTCAATACGACGCTCATCCGGTCGCTGCAGCTGAGGCTGGGGTCCTACGAGGATGCCCGCGAGGTCGCACAGGAGGCGTACGCCCGCCTGCTGAATCTCGGGAACGACCAGGTCGTCAGTTTCCAGCGCGCCCTGCTGTTCAAGATCGCCCAGAACCTGGCCACCGACCTGCTGCGGCGCCGGGCCTACACCGAGCTGCCGGAACCCGATGGGCTGGATCTGTGGCCCGACCCGGGCGCCGATCCCGAGCGCTCGGCCAGGGCGCGCTGGGTGGTCGAACGGTTGCCGGCCGTGCTGGCCGAGTTGCCGCCCAAGTGCGCCGAAGCCTTCCGTCTCGTCCGCATGGAGCAATGCAGTTTCAAGGAAGCGGGCGAACGGCTGGATCTGACGGACAGGATGGTGCGGATCCATGTCGCACGGGCGCTGGCCCTCTGCCAGATGCGTTTCGATGAACTCAGGGACGACCGGGAAGGCACCGATCATGAGTGACCAGATCCATACGGCACGCGAACAGGCGCTGCAGGAAGCCGCCGAATGGCTGCTGCGCCTGAGCGAACACGACCTGCAGGATGCCGACATCGACGCGTGGAATGCGTGGATGGAAGCCTCGCCGCTGCATGCGCAGGCCTTCGAGGACGTGCACCTGCTGTGGGACGCGGCGGCCGACGTCCGTTCCGAAGAGGTCGTGGCCGCACGGCAGGCGCATGTCGCGTCCGATGCCGACGCGACACGCGATGCCGCATCCTCGCCGCCAGGCGTCACCGATGCGAGCTTCCGGCCGCGTTCGACGACGGTTCCCTCTCGCCGGCCGCGGTCGCGTGCTCGCCGGTGGGTCGCCGTCGCCGCAAGCGTCGCCGTGCTGGCCATGATGGTCGGTCTCTGGAAGCACGAAGCGCCGCGTGCGCCGGCCGAACTCCATCTGGTGGCCGAGACCGGTGCGCCGAGGAAGATGACGCTGCCCGACGGCTCGCGCCTCGACCTGGATGCCGGCAGCGAAGTCGTCGTCCAGTTCAGCAGCCAGCGCCGGCAGGTGGAGCTGGTGCGGGGCCAGGCCTATTTCTCGGTCGCCAAGGATCCCGGCAAGCCCTTCGAAGTGCGTGCCGGCGGCGCCATGGCGCAGGCATTGGGCACGCACTTCAGCGTCGCGCGCCGCAACGAGGGCGTGCGCGTGGTGGTGACCGAAGGGCGCGTGCAAGTAAGTGACCTGCGTGCGAATCGCGGCGGCATCGCCAACCACGTGGTGCAGCTCGTCGCCAACCAGAGCGCCACCCTGGCGGAAGACGGTCCGCTGGAAGGTCCTGTCGACCTCGACGCCACGGCGACGCTCGCCTGGCTGCAGGGCAAGGTCACTTACCGCAGCGAGACGCTGGGGAATGTCGTGGCCGACCTCAACCGCTACTCGCGGCTACCGATCGTTCTCGAAGACAAGCAACTGGCGCAGCTGCGGGTGACCGGTCGCTGGAGCACGACCGACCTGGACGTGTGGCTGGACAGCGTGGCCCAGGCGCTCTCGCTGTCGGTGGTGCGCAAGCAGGACGAGATCCTGCTGGTGCCCAACGTCCCCCGTTCCCGACTGCCCGGCGGACAAGGCGCGACGGCGCCGAATCCTCCCGCCGTTAGACGTTAGGGAGACCATCGGGGATCTTGAGCGCACGTGCAGGCCGGGCAGGAGCGAGCGTTCCCCGCGCGCAGCGGTCGGGGACGGTCCTGTGCTGGCTGCGTATCGCACTCCTGCTCGCGCTCGCCGCGTTCGGTGCAGCGTCGAATGCGCAGGACCGCTCGCGGCAACCCTCCACGTTCTCCATTCGCGCGCAGCCCCTCGAGGACGCGCTGATCGCGTTCTCCGAGCAGTCGGGCATCCAGTTCGTCGCGATCGGCGATCTGAAGACGGCGCCCCGCACGCCGGCCGTGCGCGGCGTGCTGGCCAATGAAGAAGCGCTTCGCCAACTGCTTGCGCGCAGCGGCTTCGGCTACGCCTTCCGCGCCAATGGCGTGGTCACGATCTCACCCGCAACCGTATCGCCGCGTCCTGCACCGTCGGCGCCACCGGTCACGCACGTACCGACCGAACTGGCGACCGTGCAGGTAACCGCACGGCGCCGCGTGGAGCGCAGCATCGACGTGCCGCTGGCGGTGACGGCGCTGGATGGCGACCAGCTCGACGCCATGGGCGTCGCCAATGCCGCGCAGGCGATCGACTCGGTGCCGGGCGCCTCATCGGTGGATGTGGGTGGTGGCTTCACCCAGGTGCAGATCCGCGGGGTATCCAGTTCGCTGGGCGGTAACGACAACGGCTACTACCTCGATGAGATTCCCTTCACCGGCGTCACCGTGCCCTGGCATCCCGATGCACGCGCCTTCGACCTGGACCGGGTCGAAGTGCTCAGGGGGCCGCAAGGCACGTTGTTCGGCGAAGGCTCGATGGGCGGCACCGTACGCATCCTCACCCGCAAGCCGGAGGTGGACCGCTTCGCGCTCCGGGCCCAGGGAGGATGGTCGACGGCCAGTGGCGGCGGCAGCGGCTGGACGGCGAAGCTGATGCTCAATCTCCCGTTGCTGGAGGATCGCTTCGCGATACGCGCCGTGGCCACCGATGAATCGCTCCCTGGCTGGGTCGACCATGCGACGGATGGCCGCCGCAACATCAATACGCAGCATGTCCGGACCCGTCGCATCCGCGCGACGTTCCTTCCTTCGTCGCGTTGGCAGGTGGACGCGGCGCACTGGTCCTACGACTCCAGCGCGCCCGGTGGCGGCTATGCGGCCAACGATGCCATGCAGGTGTCCTACTACTACGGACGCAATGCCGACTGGACCACATCCAATCTGGTGAGCACGTACGAAGCCGAGGACTCCATCCTCACCTACACCTACGCGGAAGCCGACCTCGCGCAGCGCCAGCAAGGCGAGATCCTGCCGCAGACAGCCTACGACAGCACGATCGACATCGGCGTGCGCACCCACGAACTGCGCTGGAGTTCGACGGGCCCGCGCACGGTGTCGTGGACATGGGGCGCCTATCATCGCCAGGCGCGCCGGTTCGATGCCAGCGCGATCGGCGATGTCGCGCCGAGCCGGGCACGCCAGGAGAACGACGGTGGCGCACTGTTCGGCGATCTCACGGTGCTGCTGCCCCGGCCTGAGTGGAGCATCAACCTGGGACTGCGTTATTTCGAGGACCGGGTATCGGGCGTGTCGCTGACCGGCGATGCGCAGGCCACGCTGGACGAACGCTTCCACAGTTGGAATCCGCGCCTGGGCGTGTCGTGGAAGCCTGCGGACGACGCGACGGTCTACGCGAGTCTCGCCAAGGGCTTCCGCTCCGGCCAGCTGCAGCCGATCACCTCGCTGCTGCTGGCCGAACAGGCTGGCATCACGCTGCCGGCGCGCATCGACTCCGACCGCATCCTCACCGCCGAACTCGGCGCGAAGGCACTGGCCTACGATGGCCGGCTGCTGGTGGAGGGCGCGCTCTTCCACAGTCGCTGGCGCGATGTCCCGGTGCGTGTGCCGGTGACGGACGTCTTCAATGGCCTGGTCAACTCCGACGGCGCCGAGATCCGGGGTGCGGAGGTGGGGCTTACCTACCAACCCGGCGACAGCCTGTCGTTCCAACTGGAAACGGCGTGGATCGATGCGGCCTACACGGCGGATGTCGAAGGCACCACGATCGCCCGCGGCACACCGGTCTACAACGCGCCGCGCCTGACCTGGAGTGCATCCGGCGAATACCACCGGACACTCGCTCGCGGCATGCAGGGCGTGGCGCGCGCAGGACTGCGTTACCACAGTGCACGGCAGGTCTCGTTGATCCAGGGCACGCCCGGCGACGACATCGTGTCGGCCAACGTGCGGCTGGGCATCGAGACGGCAGCGGGATGGAGCGTCGCGGTCTATGGTGACAACCTGACCAACGAACAGGGCGCGGACGATGCGCGCACGACGCGTGGACTGGCAACGCGCCTGCGACCACGCACACTCGGCGTGGAGCTCGAAGTCCGTTACTGATGCAACAAAAATTGTTGTATTGAAAATTTCATTTCTGGTTCACCTGATCGTCACGGCTTTCTGAGAGGGCCAGGCGTCCGGCGTCTGGTTCTCGCTCGCGCATACGCGCCCCATCGAGCCATCAGGAGAGCCCCCGTGAATCGCATTGCCCGCTTCCCGTCGTTCCCGTCCACGCCCCGACCCGCACGCGCCGCCCTGTGCCTCGGCATCGCCACCGCGTTGTTGTTCGCAAGTGGTGTGCATGCTCAGGAGAGCGGCGACAACGCGACCGTCACCACCACGGACGGTGCGCAGCCGAAGGCCGAGGGGGTCAAGGAGCTGGGCTCTGTGACCGTGACCGCGCGCAAGCGCAACGAGCGCCAGCTCGACGTACCGATCGCGATGTCCGCCGTCACCGGCGAACAGATCGACGCCTTCGGCATCACCAACGTGGCCGAGATCATCGCCATGACGCCGGGCGCCGGTTCGGTCGACAACGGCGGTGGCTTCACGCAGGTGCAGATCCGCGGCGTGTCCAGTTCGCTGGGCGGCAACGACAACGGCTACTACCTCGACGAAATCCCTTTCACCGGCGTCAGCGTGCCGTGGTATCCCGAAGCGCGCTCGTGGGACATCGACCGTGTCGAAATCCTCAAGGGACCGCAGGGCACGCTGTTCGGCGAAGGTTCGATGGGTGGCACGGTCCGCATCCTCACGCGCAAGCCCGACTTCAACGTGTTCGAAGGCGCCATCGAGGCGTCGGCTTCCACGACCCAGGGCGGCAGCAATGGCTGGGGCGGCAAGGCCGTGGTCAACATTCCGCTGATCGACGACCGCCTGGCGGCGCGTGTCGCGGTGACCGACGAGAAGCTGTCGGGCTGGACCGACGACAACAACACCGGCGACAAGGACATCAACGAACAGCGGGTCAAGACCGGCCGCGTGAAAGTGCGCTTCGCCCCGGTCGACCAGTGGACCATGGACCTGGCCTACTGGAAGTACAAGTCCGAAGCCCCGGGTGGCGGCAATGGCGCGCTCGACGACCTGACCACCAGTTCGTTCTACAGCAACGACGACGAGTGGCACACCGCCAGCTTCGTCAGCACGTACGACTTTGGCGGTTCGGAACTGTTCTACTCGTTCGCCGACGCGGAACTGGACTATGCCAACGACGGCATGCTGAATCCGACGACCACCTACGTCAGCAACATCAACCTGCAGGTCCGCACGCAGGAACTGCGCTGGTCCTCCACTGGCGACCGCACCGTCGACTGGACCGTGGGCTACTACCTGCGCGAGGCCGAGCGCAACGACGCCTCGCAGGTCGGCGGCGCACCGCCCAGCCGCTCCACCCAGACCAATGACGCATACGCGTTCTTCGGCGAAGTCACCGTCAAGCTGCCCGATCCGCGTTGGGCGGTGACCGGTGGCCTGCGCTACTTCAGCGATGACGTGGACGCGATCTCGGTGTCGACCACGCGCACCTCGACGCTCGATGCCAAGTTCGACAGCTGGAATCCGCGCGTCTCGCTGTCGTACAAGCCGCAGGAAGACACCACGCTGTACGCGAGCGCCGCGCGCGGCTTCCGCTCCGGCCAGCTGCAGCCGATCTCGTCGATCCTGCTGGCCGAGGCCAATGGCGTCGAGCTGCCGTCGACGATCAGCCCGGACTCGATCACCACCTATGAAGTCGGCGCCAAGTCGCTGTTCCTCGACGGCAGTCTGCTGGTGGAAGGCGCCGTGTTCTACAGCGACTGGAAGGACGTCGCGGTGCGCGTGCCGATCACCTCCACGATCAACGGCCTGACCAACTCCAAGGGCACCGAGAACAAGGGCGTGGAAGTCAACGTCGTCTACACGCCCACCGCATCGCTGATGCTGCAGGTGGGCGGTTCGATCATCGACGCGACCTACGTGGCCGACGTGCCGGGTACACCGCTGAACAAGGGCACCGACGTCTACAACGTGCCGCGCAACAGCTTCACTGCGTCGGCGGCTTACAGCTGGGACGTCGCCGCCGACCTGCGCGGCGTGGTGCGCTCGGGCGTCGTGTACGACTCGGCGCGCGAGACGGCGCTCACCGCAGGTTCGCCTGGCGATGAGATCACGATGCTCGACGCGCGCATCGGCGTGGAGTCCGACAACGGATGGTCGGCGTTCCTGTATGGCGAGAACCTCACCAACGAGGATGGCGCACTGAATGCGCGCACCACGCTGGGCGTCGCCAACCGTCTGCGTCCGCGGACCTACGGCGTGGTCTTCCGCTACAGCTTCTAACCCGACCTGCCGGCAGCCACGCGATGGCTGCCGGCCCTTTGACAGGAAAGAATCCATGCATCTCGATATCAAGACGCCACGCCTGCACGCGCTGGCGCTGGTCGCGCTGGCGGTGGCATCCCCCGCGATGTCGCAGACCGCCGACGATCCCCAATGGCTGGAACCGCCGCACGACAAGCAAGCGCTGGAATGGGCGCGCGCGAAGACGGCGGCATCACAGGAAGCGCTCCGCAGCCTGCCCACGTATGCGAAGGTCAAGACGGAACTGGCGACGGCGCTGGCCACCGGCGCGGCCGAACCCGACATCACCTTGATGGGGCCGCGCGCGGTGCGCTTCCTGCGCGATGCCGAGCATCCCTACGGACTGCTCCAGCTCGCCTCGCGCGATGGCGAAGGCCTGCCCGGGACATGGCGCACCGTGCTGGACGTGGGCCAGCTGCGCAAGACCGAAGGCGCGCCGCTGGAACTGCAGGCCTACGACCTCTCCAGTGCCTGCCTGTCGCCAGCGTTCAGCCGATGCCTGCTGCGCCTGTCGCCGGCCGGCGGCGACGAAGTCGAGATCCGCGAGTTCGATCTCGACAAGGCCGCGTTCGTCGAAGGCGGCTTCAGGACGCCGAAGGCGCGCGCCTTCGCCGAATGGCTGGGTCCCGACCAGATCATCGTCGAACACACCGCCCAAGGCGCCGCCAAGACACTGGCCGGCTGGCCGGCGTCGGTGCGCTTGTGGAAGCGCGGCGAGCCGCTCGCGAACGCGCGCGAGGTCTACGCCGCCGAACCGACCGACGCCATCGTGCAGCTGTTCGCGGTCGGCGAAGGCGCGCAACGGCGCGGCGTGATCGTGCGTGCGATCAACTACTCCACGTTCGAGATCTTCGCGGTGACCCCGGAGGGGCGCCTGGAAAAGGCGGCGTTGCCGCGTTCGCTCAAGCCGATGGCCGTGCAGGCGCTGGTGGGCGACCAGGTCGTGGTCCAGCTGGGCACCGATGAAGTCGTCGAAGGCACGCGCTATCCCGCCGAAACCCTGCTTGCATGGAACAGCGACCCCGCGGTGCCGGCAGGCAGGAAGGTCACGCGGATCTACACCCCGTCCGAAGGCGATTACCTGGGCGGGCGCAGCGATATTGCCAGCGCGCAGGGCAAGCTGGCGTTCGTGGTCAATCGCAGGCTGGTGCCGCGCGTGTTGTTTGCCCGCCCGTCCGCCGGTGGATGGACGGTCGAGGAAGCGTTGGCCGGACAACCGGGTGACAACATCTCGGTGCGCGGGGGCGGCAGTTCCGACGACGATCTGATCGTCGCTACGAACGGCTTCGTCAGCCCGCGTCGACAGGAGCTGTTCCGTCCGGGCCAGGCGCCGAGGTTGCTGGCGAAGGATCGATCGTTGTTCGAAGAAGGTCGATACGTCACGGAGATCCGCACGGCGACGTCCCGTGACGGCACCCAGGTGGACTACTACCTGCTCCATCCCAGGACGCCTGCCGCCGGCACGCAGCCGCTCTTCATGACGGGCTACGGCGCCTTCGGCATTTCGTATCGCCCGGGCTACTTCGACTACACCGTGGGTGGACCGGCCTTCAAGCTGTGGCTGGACCGTGGCGGTTCGCTGGCGATTCCCGCGATCCGTGGCGGTGGCGAACGTGGCGAAGCCTGGCACCAGGCAGCGATCCGCAAGGACCGCCAGCGCTCGTACGACGACTTCATCGCCGTGGCCGAACAGCTGGTGTCGACCGGCTACACCACGCCGAAGCAGATCGGCGTCTTCGGCATGTCGAACGGCGGCCTGCTGTCGGCCACGCTGGGCACGCAGCGGCCGGACCTGTTCGGGGCCGTGGTGAGCGACGTGCCGCTGACCGATCTCATCCGCATGCGCCACATGGGCATGGGCGCGGCCTGGATCAACGAGTACGGCAATCCCGACAAGCCCGACGAAGCCGCGGCGATGCTCGCATACTCGCCCATGCAGAACGTCCGCAAGGGCACGACATACCCGCCGTTCCTGGTGACCATCTCCACCGAAGACAACCGGGTCGGCCCGGGACACGCACGCAAGCTCGCCTCGCGGCTGTACGACGTGGGCGCGCCCGTCCACTTCCTCGAGGACGAGGAGGGCGGACACGGCGTCAGCGATGCGTTCCGCAATCCCGAACTCATGGCACTGCGCATGACGTTCCTGATCGACGCGCTGATCCCACAGGATGCGGCGCATTGAGCCTGCGCTGATCAGTAGCGAGGACGAACGACAGCCGAGGCCCGACGCGTACCGTCGGGCCTCGGTTCTTTATGGCGCCCGTATCAGCGCTTCTCTGTCGAGCTTCGACGACGCTGATGTCCGCTTTCGACCCAAAGGAGACATGCCCAGATATCGGGCCGGGATCGCCCCGGAGAGACGCCTTTGCGTCGACCTACCTGAGCGCTATCGATGCTCATCGCGCAGTTGCTAAGCTGCGCGGGTTGGGATGCTCTGGGGAGAGCCATGTCGTTAGCGAAGAAGGCGGTCCGGCCCTGGCTGGCCGCTGTGCTGTGGATCGTGGCCATCGCGCAGGGCGCGGCGGCGGAGGCACCGGCCAATCCGGCGGCGTGGGGCGTGTATGCCGAGGTCGCGGGCAAGACTTGGAAAGGGGAACAGGGCGCCGTCGCGTGGGCTTGGGAGGCCGACGGCACGCTGAGGCAGTCGGACGCCGGCTCGACCAGCGTCATACGGCTGGGCGAACAGCCGGGCCAACTGGTCCAGGAAAGCGGCGCGTTGTACACCTACGACGGGTATGTCGCCGCGGACGGCTCGGTGCTGTGGCTGCGGCGCGGCCCGTTCAAGACGCCGATGCGGCTGTCGCTTAGGGACGGCCGAGTGGTGGCGGAGTCGGTCAAGATCGATGACGCCCGCCAGGTGGTGAAGGTCACCGGCACGCGGACCTACGGGCCACTCGCGCAGACGGCATCGGCGCCGGTCTCCACGGAGCGCTCGGTGGTCGTGCCGCCACCGGCCGCGTCGTTACCCGCCGATGTCATGACAGCGGGCACGGTCGCCGCACGATCACCCACCGCGACGTCGGCTCCACCGTCCGCTTCCCCGCCACCGGCGCCAAAGTCGGGCCCGCGCACCCTGTCCGAGGCCGACTTGGCGAGGCTGCGCGAGCGCATGCAGAGCGACAAGGCGCGGCGTGCGCAGGCGTTGAGCCAGGAGCAGGCGGCGGCCGAACAGCTGCGCCAGCAGATGGAGCAGATGGCCACCGTCGAGGAGGAAGCCTGGGAGGACGAGGAGCCGTCCGCACCCGCACCGAACCTGGCCGAGGTGTTCCTGACCACGCTCGGCAACGAGATGGCCAAAAACCAGGCCGAGCGCGAAGCGCAGGATGCCTTCATCCAAGACATCCAGCGCCAGCAGGCGGCCGCCGCCCAACGCCGCGAGCGCGAAGAACAACGCCGGCGCGCGGAAGCCGAGCGCGCGCGCCAGACGCAGTACGCACAGGCCCCGTCACCGGCCGCGCCCGCGGTGCCCGACGCGGCCGCGCAGGCGCGGCAGGCCCAGGCCGCGGCACGCGACCGCGAACTCGCCGCGCAGGCAGCGGCCGAACGGCAACGCCTGCAGCAGGTGCGCGCGCAGCAGCAGACGGCCGCGCCCACGACGGGGTCGTCGGGCACCGCGTCCGCCACCGCAGCGGTCAAGCCGCTGCGGTTCATCCTGACCATCGGCCTGCTCAACAAGCCGGGCGATACCGTCAATCCCACCTGCTACTCCAACGTCATCACCCGGCCGGGACCGCCAGGATGGGGTGCGCCAGGTTTCCTCCCGCAGGGATCGGGCGAGCAGGCGCGTGCGGCGGTCTACGCGTTGAAGGACGCCTTTATCGCCCGCTGCCGCGCCAGTGGCCGTGAGATCACAAGCGATGGCAACTTCAACTACGTCTGGAACCAGACCAGTAGCGACGAGCAGACCTTGCAGGGCGTGCGACCTCGCTTCCGTGAAGACGTGTCGGTGTCGCTGTGACACCGCGCGCCGACCTCTTTTCCCATCGAGACGATCCATGATCAGAACCGCCCTCGTGCTTGGCATGGCGCTTTCCGCTGTGTCGCTGCCACTATCGCCGGTCGCCTTGGCCCAGTCCGCGCAGACGGCTGAGGGGGCGCAGGCGTTTCTCGCGGCCATGGCCAAGCAAGGCTTCGCCCGCGCCACGTTCGTCGATGCGCTAGGCCGCCCCAACCATGTCACCGGCACACACACGGTCGAGATCAGCCGCATCAAGCTTTCGATCAAGGAAGAGAAGAGCACCGACACGGTGGAGAAATCGCTGGGCGAGTTCCCTGTGCCCGACCTGTCCTACGGCGACGCCCAAGGCGCCGCCGATGCCTGCACGACCCGCATCGACGGCGTGCAGATGCCGGCGAACGTCTTCGAACACAACAGCACGTCATGGGAGGAGCCCGGGTTCCTGACCTCGGTAACGGTGCTGAAGAACGAGTCGTGGAACTACACGGAAGACTTCAAGAAATTCGCCGGTCCGCACTTCGTCGACTGGCGGCAGGCGCAGGTCGTACGCAGCAACGACGGCAGTCGCATCGACGTGCGGGCGAAGGGTCGAGCCTTTCCGACGAACATTCTGTCCTTCGTGCCGGGTGATTCCGAACTGGCCGACCGTATTGAGTACGCCGCGAAGTTCCTGCGAATGAGCTGCGACGAAGCGGCTGCCACTGGATTTTGATTTCGCTGTGGTGTTGCATTCTACGAGACGTTGTCTGCTTCTGGCCGGAAGCGGACATCATGTGGCGGTGGGTCAACTCTAGCGTCCCCTCAACTAATGGAGCGCGGCCTCTGTCCACCACATCACTGCGTGGGAGGCCGAGGGGCCGGTGTCTGCCGGTTGCCAGAATGGGAGCGATGAGTCACAAGCCAGCTGAGCGTGCAGCGCGTTTTGCGACGCAGGTCAGTCGACTGGAAAGCGTTTTTGACCTTGCTCCAGGCAATAGTGATATATCACCACCTGTGTGGAAGAAGCTGGGAGAGGGCAGATGCTCCGGCCAAGGACATGGGTACTGGTACTCGGCGCACTTGCTTGCGTCGCCCTGCATGTGACCTTGCTGGCGCTGGGTTCGGAACACATCAAGCTCCTTTCATTTGCTTTCCTTATTCTGGCCCCGCTGCTGGCCGGCCTGGCCAGCTTTGCTTTGGCCCGGCAGTCAGGCGTCATGCGAGGGCGGTGGAATGCACTGGGCTTGGCGATGATGCTTTGGGCGGCAGGTATGGCCAGCACATCCATCGATGAGCTAGTACATGCTTTGTTCAACACGCCCACAACGCCCAGTGTTCTGCTCTTCGTTCTCTATGCAGTGCCATTGGTCTTTGCCTTGGCCAGCGAGAACCACGAGGACCGTTTCGTGCGCTGGACCGATGCGGCGCTTGCACTCGCCTTGGGCGGACTCTTCGCGATCTATACGTTGACCTTCTCCACTGTGCAGGGCACCCATCCAGCGGGGGTGGAGCACCTCCGCTTCATGTTCGATGTTGAGAACCTCTTCCTTGCGCTGTTTGCACTGGGTCGCTGGGTGACTTCGGAGGATTCGGAGCGGCGTCGATACTTCGCAGTGCTGGGTCGCTACGCCGTGGTTTACTTGCTCGTGGCTGCCTACGTGAACCACGTGGATAACTCCGCCTATGGCCAGTGGATGGACGCAGTGATTCCCGTGCCTTTTCTGCTCCTGCTGATCGATGTGCTGCGGCGTGCTCCGGATCTGGACAGCAAGCGCTTGCTGGTACCCAAGCGCTGGACGCAGGTGGCTCGTATTGCAAGCCCATTGATTCTGCCGCTGGCGTTGCTCGCGGTCGCGACCATGCTCATCTCCCATCGCCCTGCGCTGGCTGGCGTTGGTTTTGTGGTGGCAACCGTTGGGTATGGCGTGCGCACGATACGCGTGCAGATGCGCTCGAGCGAGGAGCAGGAACATCTGGCCAGACTGTCTGACCTCGATGGACTGACCGGTGTCGCCAACCGACGCCGGTTCGACGACAGCCTGGCGCGCGAGTGGATGCGGGCAAGGCGAAACGGCGATTGGATCTCCTTGCTGTTGCTGGACATTGACCACTTCAAGAAGCTCAACGACCAATGGGGACATCACGCCGGCGACCAGGGCATCCGACTGGTCGCGGGCACGCTGGCGTCCAGTCTCCACAGGGGGAGTGGCATGCTGGCGCGCTATGGCGGAGAAGAGTTTGCAGTGATCCTGCCCGGTTTGGCGTCCGACGAGGCTCGCGCGGTCGGCGAGGACATGCGGTTGGCGGTCGAGCGGATGGGGCCGGTGGCAGTCGATGTACCGGTAATGCTGACGATCAGCGTGGGTGTGGCCAGCGTCAGGGCAATGCCTGAAGGGAGCGCGCTGGCACTGGTGAAGCTGGCCGACCGGGCGCTTTACAACGCTAAGAATGCCGGTCGCAATAACGTCGTCGTCAGCGACGGCTTTGAACTCACTGCCCCGGCTTCCTGATGCCCGCTAACGACCGCGGATTCATATGATCGACGCAACACACGGATAGCTGCGTAGGCAGCAGGAGTGTTGCGGATGAAGCGCAGGAAAAGGATCTACTACACCGACACCCAGAAGGCACTGATGTGGGATCGCTG
>NZ_JACVAK010000002.1 GCF_014851805.1 Pseudoxanthomonas sp. PXM02 | reverse complement strand
ACATATCGCAATCTGCAACCGGACAGTCCAGAGTTTACGGGGTGCAAGCCCAAGCGGCGGACGGGCGACACCTAACAATTCATTCAAGCCGAACCCGCTTCGCGGGTCGGCTTAATTCAGGCGTTAGGCCCCGCGATGAATCTCGAAGAGTTAGGACAGAAAATTCGCGCCGTATCAGCTGATCCTGCGGTACAGGGCGTGGCAGATCAGCTCGCGGCCTGGAAAGACAGTCCGGCTACGGCCGACGAGCTTTCCATGACAATGGAGCGCTACATCGGCAACGTCTGGATCGGCTCCGACAGCGATCACCAGCAGGTTCTTACACTGTGGTCTGCGTTCCAGAAAAGCTCGATTGAGGTCATTCGCGGCATGACAATGAATGAAAGGCTCTATTCGTTTAGCTTGCTTGATCGGTTCGAATCGCTGCAAAGTGATGGTGATAGGCAGGCCTTGTACGCCAAGCTCCTTGCGGGCGTGGCCTAACAATTCATTCAAGCCGAACCCGCTTCGCGGGTCGGCTTAATTCAGGCGTTAGGGCTCAAACCATATGTCAGCGCTTCTCATTGCAACGCTCCTACAGCTCGCTTCTAGCGACATCTCGATCGAGCAAGCTGAGGCACTTGCTAGGCGTGATGAGGCAACCTTGCACGGCGAGGAGGAGTCTGACTTCTTCGATAAACAAGGTAACGCCATGGGCAAGGCCCTTGCTAACTGCGGCGTAAAGGAAGCTCGAGAAGCATCTGGTCTCAAGGTAGTAATGAGGCTCGACGTCCATGGGCGTGTCGCACAAACATGGCTCAACAAACCAAGCGTTCTCGGACAATGCTTTGAGCGTGAGCTTCAGTCGGCAACCTTCCCAACTGGTGGACGCGCTGGGTTCTACACATTCATTGGGTTCACCTTTTGAGCCCTAACAATTCATTCAAGCCGACGCCGCTTCACGGCGCGGCTTAATTCAGGCGTTAGGTGCCTATGGTTACACCCCGCGATCTTCAAGGAGTTGATGCTGCGTGGCTCGCCATTGATGCCATTGGGCAAGTAGCAATCTTTACAACCGGCGGCGAGGGGCCGATTCCAACCACAGCGCTCGTCTCCGCACATGCCGTCGAGGAGCTTGTCCTTTCATTGCCGGAAGTATCCAGCGTGGATCTGCTCGTGACTCTTTCTCGGCCGGACGACTTTGTGACCCTCTCCAAGCGAGGTCTCTTTGCCTATGACTGGTCTGACGTCCATCGCACTACCCGGCAGTACTTAGGCGGGTACGAGTTGCAGAGTCGCCCGAAGACCCCACTAGGTCTTTCCGATCTTCCCGGTCCGCTGCGGGCCCTGGCTGCAGCAACCCAGCTCTCCGGTGTAATGTTTGGTACGTCCATCGTGGTGCCGGGCAATCTGGTTGGCACCTAACAATTCATTCAAGCCGAACCCGCTTCGCGGGTCGGCTTAACTAAGGTGTTAGGACTCAATGACAATTCGCGAGCAGTTGCGGCGCAAGAAGCGGATCTGGCTAGGATTTGCGTCAGTATCAGTAGCGTTCGTGGTGATACCGCTGCTGGTCACTAGCCAAGCCATACTTGGCTGGCGCCAATGGACAGCGCTCGCGGGCTTCTGTGGCATCGCCATCTCCGGCCTGGCGCTAATGTGGAGTATTCGCTGCCCGCGCTGCTCAAATCGAATCGAGTGGTCGTTGCCGCTTAAGCCAATGCTGGGCAGGCAGAAAATTGACTACTGTCCATTCTGTGGGGTGAGCCTGGATGCGGCAGTTGAGCCCTAACAATTCATTCAAGCCGAACCCGCTTCGCGGGCCGGGTTAACTCAGGCGTTAGGCCCCAATGGCGACAGCAACGCAAACTGCAGCGGAGATCCAACGATCTCGTTTGGTTGTTTATGCCGCGTTGCAAAGACCGCGAGACTTTACTGGCTCTGGATACGATGGCTGCCGAACCAAACCGTTGGCCCGAGGGGCACGATTTGTTCCATAAGAGCGGACTCCCAGCACCCTTTGACAAGGATTCACCGGATTGGATTCGTCCCAATGCGCTAGCATTGGCCCAGGCCTTGGGCAGTCCCGATCTTGATTCGGCCGTCAGGCTTGGGGCCTAACAATTCATTCAAGCCGAACCCGCTTCGCGGGTCGGCTTAATTCAGGCGTTAGCAGTCACTCAATGAAGATCACCGGTTACAGCGAAAACGGACTTACGCCGGAAGACGTTCAACACCTGGATCTCGCAGAGATCACGATCACCGCTGCGCCGGACGAAATCCGGAAGTTGTCGGCATTCCTTGCTGCAACTGCGGACAAGATGGAGCAAATGGGTGCGGCCTGCGGCCATGAGCATTTGGCTGACCGGCAGCAAGGATTTGAGCAATCTCCGCATGTCACTGTCTTCAGTTCGATCTCAGACGCGTGACTGCTAACAATTCGTTCAAGCCGAACCTGCTTCGTGGCGGCTCTGTGCGCTCGGCACTACGCTAGCGCCTATCGCCGGCCACTTACGCAGGCCGGCTTAGCTCAGGCGTTAGGTGTGCAATGACAACTCCAATCATCAAAGAGCAAGATCCAGAGTTGCTGGCGGCGTTGCCTCTGGGCGAGCTCAACCATGAGATTGGCCGTTGCCTTTGGGGCTACGAGAACGGCGGTACATCTCAGGGCCGAAAGTCATTCTTCAAGCGTCTGGTTATGCTGGAAGGGATCAGGGAGCAGGCTCATGGCATTCCTGCAAAGCGGCGAGCGTTTCGAGCAAGGTGAGGCAACAGCCGTGGCCTACGGACACAGAACACCTAACAATTCGTTAAAGCCGACGCCGCTTCGCGGCGCGGCTTAATTCAGGCGTCAAGACCCATCGTTGAGTCTTTTCGATCCACCGTTGCGTCTTTTACGACCTCTCTTCTCACACTAAGACCCAACGTTGCGTCTTTTCGATCCATCGTTGGGTCTTTTTCGCCCTCTCTTCTCTCATTAAGACTCAACGTTGCATCTTTTCGATCCATCGTTGGATCTCTTTCGCCCTCTCTTCTCTCATTAAGACCCAACGTTGCGTCTTTTTGATCGAACGTTGGATGTTTTCCGGTGTCGCGGCACCCGGGGCACCGGATCGCGCCCGGCCGGACCCGGGGTGTCACCCCGCCGCGACCGCACCACCGCGGCCATCAGGCGTAAGATCCGCCCACACACACGCGGGGAGCCGTGCCATGACCATCATCCTGCGCAACATCGCGGCCGTCATCGCCGGCCTGGTCCTCGGCAGCCTGGCCAACATGGCGATCGTGACCCTGGGTCCGATGCTGATCCCCTCGCCCGCCGGCGCGGACATGACCACCGCCGAAGGCCTGCGACAGGCCATGCCCCTGCTGCAGCCCAAGCACTTCATCGCCCCCTTCCTTGCCCATGCACTGGGTACGCTGGTCGGCGCACTGGCGGCGTACTGGATCGCCGGCAGCCGCAAGACGCTGTTCGCCTGGGTGATTGGCGTCCTGTTCCTGTGCGGCGGCATCGCAGCCAGCGCGATGATCCCCGCACCGGTCTGGTTCAAGGCCGTCGACGTGCTGTTCGCCTACCTGCCGATGGCGTGGCTGGCGACGGTGATCGGCGCCCGCACGCAGCGTCCCCGTTCTGCCTGATGACACACGGCGGCGCCTGATCGCGCCGCCGTCGCTCAGACCGCGTCGTGCGCGAGTTCGCGCAGCTTGCCTTCGTGCAGTTCCAGCACGCGGTCCAACCGGCGTGCGAGGCGGCGGTCGTGGGTCACCAGCACCAGGCTGGTCTTCTGCGCACGATTGAGTTCGAGCATCAGATCGAACACTGTCGCCGCGGTCTTCTCATCCAGGTTGCCGGTGGGCTCGTCGCCCAGCACGCACGCGGGCTGGTTGACCAGCGCGCGCGCCACCGCGGCACGCTGGCGCTCGCCACCCGAGAGTTCACCTGGCTTGTGCGCCAGGCGGTGGCCCAGACCAACCGATTCCAGCAACGCCTTCGCCCTGCCGGATGCTGCCTCCGCACCGCTGCCGCCGAGCATCACCGGCATCATGACGTTCTCGAGCGCGGTGAATTCGGGCAGCAGGTGATGAAACTGGTAGACGAAACCGAGCGACTTGTTGCGCAACTGGCCGCGCGCGGCATCGGACAGCGACGACATCTTCTGCCCGGCGACGTAGACCTCGCCTGAGGTCGGCGTATCAAGCCCACCGAGCAGGTGCAGCAGCGTGCTCTTGCCGGCACCGGACGCACCGACGATGGCAACGGTTTCTCCCGGCTGCACGTTGAGTTCCAGCCCATCGAAGACCGGCGTACGCAGCTTGCCTTCGGCGTAGGTCTTGCCCAGCGCTTCGGCATGGACGACGGCGGAACGGATGACCTCATTCATAGCGCAGCGCCTCCGCGGGCTGGGTGCGGGCGGCGCGCCACGCCGGATACAGCGTGGCCAGGAAGCTCATCGTCAAAGCCACGGCCGCGATCGTGACGACTTCGCTGCCACTCAATTCGTAAGGCAGGCCGGTGATGTAGTACACATCCGGCGGCAACAGCGTCACCTTGAACACGGCTTCGATGGCCGCGAGGATGTACTCCAGGTTAATTGTCAGCAGGATGCCGCCGACCACGCCCAGCACCGTACCCATCACACCGATCAGCACGCCCTGCACCATGAACACCTGCATCACGCCACGCGGCGTCAGGCCCAGCGTGCGCAGGATGGCGATGTCCGCCTGCTTGTCGGTCACCAGCATCACCTGCGAGTTCACCAGCGAGAACGCGCCCATCAAGATGATGAAGGACAGCAGGATGCCCATCACCGTCTTTTCCATCTTCAGCGAGTGGTAGAGGTTGGCGTTCTCGCTGGTCCAGTCGCTGATGCGGTACGGACCCTGCAGACGCAGCGCGAGGTCGCGCGCGACATCCCAGGACTGGTACATGTCGTGCAGCTTCAGCCGCACGCCGGTGACGCCCTCGCCCATCCGCAGCACGCGCTGCAGGTCGCCCATGTGCACCAGCGCCAGGTTGCGGTCGACGTCGTTGTGGCCGACCGAGAAGATGCCGCTGACGGTGAAGCGCTTGATCTTGGGCATTGCGCCCATCGGCGTGCCCTGGAAGTCGCCGGCCGTCACGACGACGCTGTCGCCGACGCCGACGCGCAGCCACGCGGCCAGTTCCTGTCCGAGCAGGATGTGGAACTCACCCGGCTGCAATGAGTCCAGCTTGCCGGCCTTCATCTTGTCGCCGATCACCGAGACCTTCGGCTCTTCGCCCGGCAGGATGCCGGTCACCAGCGCGCCCTGCGGATCGGCGTTGCCGGTCAGCATGGCCTGTACGTTGATGAAAGGCGCTGCGCCGGAGACGCGCGGATCGTCCATGGCGATCTTCGTCGCGTGCGGCCAGTCGTGCATGGCTTCGCCTGCCCCCATGACGGTGGCGTGCGCGGTGGCCTGCAGCAGGCGGTCGCGGATCTCGCGCTGGAACCCGCTCATCACGGAGAGCGTGGTGATCAGGATCATCACGCCCAGCGCGATGCCGACCACCGATGCGAGCGAAATGAAGGAGATGAAACCGTTGCGGCGCTTGGCGCGGAGATAGCGCAGGCCGATGGCGACGGGGATGGGTTTGAACATGGGCCTATGGTGCCCGATCCCTCCGATCCCGCCCAGCGTCCCCGTCGCCCGCAGCAAGCCGGAGTTCACGCCGCTGCGCGGCCGGCAGCGTGTCCGGCCACCAGGCTGCGTGGTACCAACGTCCACCGGCACGCGCGCGCCAGCGCAGGAAGGCCAACGGACCCCGCCAGTGCAGCCGTACGTCGAACATCGGCTGGCCGTCGACGGTGGGTGGGCGGTCGTTGCAGGGAAACCAGAAGGCCGGGCGCGGGCTCTTCCCTTCCCTGTGTGCCCGCCACGCACCATAAGCAAGCGCCGTGGCGGCGATGGGCCAGGCGAACAGGCGGGGCATCTCGCTGGCCAGCACCGATACGGCCGCCAGTACACCCAGCACGATCAGAAGTGCCTGCAGCAACCGCGACGGCTGCCACTCAAGCCGGCAGTTGACGGATCCGTTCGACCAGCGCGGCGAGTTCCGCATCGGGACAGTGCTCGTAGCCCATGAACCAGCGCCAGAGCTTATCGTCCTCGCAATCGAGGAGCCGTAGGAAAACCACGCGCTGCGCCTCGGATTCCGTCGCCCAGCAGCGATCGAGATAACGGCCGAACAACTGGTCCAGTTCCCGCATGCCGCGGCGGCACCGCCAGCGGATTCGCTTGAGCTCGGGATCGTCGGTCATGCCGCGGCCAAGGCCAGCGCCAGCCGCACCCAGAACGCGATCAGCACCAGCGTCGCCAGCGCATAGGCCACGAAGCGCGTCATGACGTGGTTGTAGCTGCAGTGGACGACGCTGTGCACCGCACGCAGGCCGACGAAGGCCCAGGCCAGTGCGAGCGAAACGGCATCCGACACGCCGATCTGCGCAGCCAGCAGGATGCCGGCGTAGAACAGCACCGGCAGTTCGAACAGGTTGCGGAAGTTGTCCGACGCACGCGTGTCGACCAGCAGGCGGACCGAATCGGCCGCGTTGGCCAGGTCCTGCGCATCGATGCGCTTGCGCGCCATTTCGCCCAGCCGCAGGTGGTACAGCCTGACCCACACGAGGAAGGTCAGGCCGGCCATCGCCACGGCCGGCCAGAGGATCGCGGTGGCGGATGCGTCGGTCATGCCGTCAGGCGCGTCGCGCCATCATGAGCTTCTTGATCTCGGCGATCGCCAGCGCCGGGTTCAGGCCCTTCGGGCAGGTGCGCGCGCAGTTCATGATGGTGTGGCAGCGGTACAGCTTGAACGGATCTTCCAGATCGTCCAGCCGGGCACCGGTGTCCTCGTCGCGCGAGTCGATGATCCAGCGGTAGGCCTGCAGCAGGATCGCCGGGCCCAGGTAACGCTCGCCGTTCCACCAGTAGCTGGGGCAGCTGGTCGAGCAGCAGGCGCACAGGATGCACTCGTACAGGCCGTCCAGCTTCTTGCGGTCTTCCGGCGACTGCAGGCGCTCGCGGTCCGGCGGTGCCGGGGTCTGCGTGCGGATCCACGGCTTGATCGACGCGTACTGCGCGTAGAAGTGGGTAAGGTCCGGTACCAGGTCCTTCACCACGTCCATGTGCGGCAGCGGATAGATCGGCACTTCCGCCTTGGTGCAGTCGCCGATGGCCTTGGTGCAGGCCAGCGTGTTGGTGCCGTCGATGTTCATCGCGCACGAACCGCAGATGCCCTCGCGGCACGAGCGACGGAACGTCAGCGTGGGATCGATCTCGTTCTTGATCTTGATCAGCGCGTCCAGGACCATCGGACCGCACTTCTCAAGATCGATCTCGTAAGTGTCGGTGCGCGGATTGGCGCCGTCGTCCGGGTTCCAGCGGTACACCTTGAAGGTGCGCACGCTCTTGGCGCCCTTCGCGGGGAAGTGCTTGCCCTTGGTGACGCGCGAGTTCTTCGGGAGTGAAAATTCGGCCATGTGTCAGGTCTCCCGGCTCAGTAAACGCGTGGCTTGGGCGGCACCACATCCACGTCCTTGCTGAGCGTGTACATGTGCACAGGGCGGAAATCGAAGCTGCACTTGCCGTCGTCGGCGACATTGACCAGCGTGTGCTTCTGCCAGTTGACGTCGTCGCGCTCCGGGAAGTCCTCGTGCGCGTGCGCGCCGCGGCTCTCGTGGCGCTGTTCGGCCGAGTTGATCGTGGCGACGGCGCTGAGCAGCAGGTTGTGCAGCTCGTAGGTCTCGATCAGGTCCGAGTTCCAGATCAGCGAACGATCGCTGACCTTGACGTCCTGGAAGCTGGAGAAGATGTCGGCCATCTTGTCGCAGCCTTCCTTCAGCGTCTTGCTGGTACGGAAGACGGCGGCGTCGGCCTGCATCGTGCGCTGCATGTTGTCGCGGATCACCGAGGTCGGCGTGTCGCCATTCGCGTTGCGCAGCTTGTCCAGATGCGACAGCGCCTTGTCGCAGGCGTCGCCGGCCAGCGGCTTGTGCGACGCGCCGCTCTTGATGGTTTCGGCGCAGCGGTTGGCCACCGCGCGGCCGAACACCACCAGGTCGAGCAGCGAGTTGGAGCCCAGACGGTTGGCGCCATGCACCGACACGCAGGCCGCTTCGCCGATCGCATACAGGCCGGGCACCACGGCATCCGGGTTGTCGCCGACCTTGCGCACGACTTCACCGTGGTAGTTGGTCGGGATGCCGCCCATGTTGTAGTGCACGGTCGGGATGACCGGTATCGGCTGCTTGGTCACGTCCACGCCTGCGAAGATGTGGGCGCTCTCGGCGATGCCGGGCAGCTTCTCGTTGATGACTTCCGGGCCCAGGTGGGTCAGGTCGAGCAGGATGTGGTCCTTGTGCTCGCCGACGCCGCGGCCTTCACGGATCTCGATGGTCATCGAGCGGCTGACCACGTCGCGCGAGGCCAGATCCTTGTAGTGCGGTGCGTAGCGCTCCATGAAGCGCTCGCCATTGCTGTTGCGCAGGATGCCGCCTTCACCGCGGACGCCCTCGGTGATCAGGCAGCCCGCACCGTAAATACCGGTCGGGTGGAACTGCACGAATTCCATGTCCTGCATCGGCAGGCCGGCGCGCATCACCATGCCGCCACCGTCGCCGGTGCAGGTATGGGCGGACGTCGCCGAGAAGTACGCGCGGCCGTAGCCACCCGTCGCCAGCACCACGCCATGGGCGCGGAACAGGTGCAGCGTGCCGGTGGCCATGTCCAGGGCGAGCACGCCGCGGCAGGCACCCTCTTCGTCGAAGATCAGGTCCAGCGCGAAGTACTCGACCATGAAGCGCGCGTCATGCGCCAGCGACTGCTGGTACAGCGTGTGCAGCATGGCGTGGCCGGTACGGTCGGCGGCCGCGCAGGTACGCTGCGCCGGCGGGCCTTCGCCGTACTTGGTGGTCATGCCACCGAACGGGCGCTGGTAGATCTTGCCTTCTTCGGTGCGCGAAAACGGCACACCGTAGTGCTCCAGCTCGATGATGGCCGGGATGGCCTCGCGGCACATGTACTCGATGGCGTCCTGGTCGCCCAGCCAGTCCGAACCCTTGATGGTGTCGTAGAAGTGGTAGCGCCAGTCGTCTTCGCCCATGTTGCCCAGCGCGGCGGAGATGCCGCCCTGCGCCGCCACGGTGTGCGAGCGGGTCGGAAAGACCTTGGTCAGGCAGACGGTCTGCAGGCCCTTGGCGGCCAGGCCGAAGGTCGCGCGCAGGCCGGCACCGCCGGCGCCCACCACGACCATGTCGTACTTGTGTTCGGTGATCTTGTAAGCGGACATGTTGCTCAATTCCCCAACGCGATGCGGGCCACGGCGAAGACGCTCACGATGGCGCCCAGCACGGCAATGAACTTGACGGTGGTCTGCACCGCAAGGGCGAGCAGCGAGTTGTGTACGTAGTCTTCCAGCACGACCTGCAGGCCGAGCTGGGCGTGCCAGAACATGGCTACCAGGAAGCCGACCAGCAGCATGGCGTTCCACGGCTTGGCGATGGCGGCGGTGGCGGTGACGTAATCGGCACCGGCCAGGCTCAGCACGAATACCAGGAACCAGATCGTCAGCGCCACCAGCGCGGTGGCGGTCAGGCGCTGGTGGACGAAATGCTCGGTGCCGGTCTTGGCCGAACCCAGGCCGCGCGCATTCTTGATGGGGGTACGGAACTTGCTCACGCGCCACCTCCCAGCAGCACATAGGCCCACACCAGCGCAGTGATGACCAGGCTGCCGATCACCGACATCCAACTGGTGCGCACGAACGTGGCGATGCGGTAGCCGATGGCGAAGTCCTGCACGATGTGGCGGAGGCCGTTGCACAGGTGGTAGGCGAAGGCCCATGTCCAGCCGAACAGGAACAGCTGGCCATACCAGGCGCCCGCAAGGTCGGTGACGCAGTTCCAGGCATCCGGGCCGATCATCAGGGCCACCAGGCCCGCCGTGATCAGCAGGGCGCCGCCGGCGAGGATGATGCCCGTGGCACGGTGCAGGATGGACGTCGCCATCTGGATCTGCCACCGGTAGACCTGGAGATGGGGTGAAAGCGGACGTTGTGGAGTCGCCATTCGTTGCGCTCGTTGTCTCGGCTGGGCGGTCAGACCGCGTTGGCTTTTGGGTGTACTGCTCAGAAATCGATGCAGCGCCCGTTCTTTTCCCAATCCCCGTAACGCGTGGGCTCAGGCCCGTCGCGGCCGCCGATCTCCTTCTGCACGGCCGTTCCTGCTGCCTCTTCGCCGACTGTGGGCGGTGAGGTTTCGGGCGGCTGTGTTCCGGGATCGGGGTCGGGAATCGGGGGAGTTTGACCTATCATGGCGGTCTCGCAACGCACAAAATTTTAATCCCCGCCCCCTTGGCTGACAACCTTTCCCGTACCAGTACGCCGGTTTTCGCCCTGCCCGACCACGCACTGGTGGTGCTGGAAGGCCCGGATGCCGTGGCGTTCGCCCACGCCCAGTTTGCCAACGATGTCGTTTCGCTCGCGCCGGGAAACTGGCAGTGGAATGCGTGGCTGACGCCCAAGGGACGGGTGATCGCGGTGTTCGCGCTCGCCAAGCGCACGGACGGAAGCCTGTGGTTGGTGTTGCCTGATCATCCCGCCGGTCTGTTCGCGGAGACGCTGCGCCGGTTCGTGTTTAGACGAAAGTTGAAGATCGAAGTCCCAACGGACCTCGCTGTCAGCGCCACTTTCTCCGCACCTGCGCGTGCAACGGGCACCGTGCTGGACGAGACGGGTGGCGCGCTCGAACTCGATCTGGGTGGCGACGGCGGCCCGCGTACCTGGCGCATCGGTAATGCCGTCGCCGAGGACCCGGCATCGCAGGCCGCCTGGCAGGTCGCCGACCTGCGCCACGGCCTGCCCCGTCTACCTGCTTCGCAGCGCGAACAATGGACGCCGCAGCAGCTCGCACTGGATCGCTTGGCCGCCTACAGCGTCAAGAAGGGCTGCTATCCCGGCCAGGAAATCGTGGCGCGCACGCACTTCCTCGGCAAGGCGAAGCGGTCGCTGCAGTGTTTCGCCTCTGATAACCCGGTTGCTGACGGTGCCCCCGTGCGCGAGAACGACCGCGAGGTCGGCGAAGTCGTCTGCACCACACCGGACCACGGAGGCAGCGTGCTGCTGGCCGTGATGCCGCTGGAGCATGCGGGCACCGATCTTGTTGCTGATGGCCACCTGCTGACACGGCAGCCTCTGTTGGACGGATTGCGCCGCTGAGCGCTTTCCGTGGGCGATTGATCCACGTCAATGACGCCCGCAAACGCCACCCTAGACTGATCTGTGACCCCGCAGGAGGCACGCGCATGCATCATGACGTCATCATCATCGGCGCTGGACCGGTTGGCCTGTGCCTCGCCAAGGCACTGTGTGATCTCGAACTGAAGGTTGCGCTGGTCGAGCGACAGCCGCGTGCCGCGATCGCCGAACCCGCCTTCGATGGCCGCGAGATCGCGCTGACGCATGCCTCGATGCGGCTGTTGCGCGAGCTTGGTATCTGGCAGCACCTGCCTGAAGACGCCTGTTCGCCGCTGCGCGCGGCTCGCGTGATGGAAGGCGAATGCCTGCACGACATGCGCATCGATGCCGATCTGGCCGGCAAGGCGGAACTGGGCATGCTGGTGCCGAATCACCGCATCCGCGAGGCGGCGTGGAAAGCCGTCTGCGACCTTCCCGGGCTGGACCTGTTTGACGGCGCACGGATCCAGACCGTCCGCACGACCGACGACCACGCCTGCGTCACCCTGGGCGACGGTCTGCGACTGGAAGCACCGTTGCTGGTCGCCGCCGACAGCCGCTTCTCCGAGACACGTCGTGCGATGGGCATCGGCGCGGACCAGTACGATTTCGGCAAGAGCATGCTCGTCTGCCGCATGCATCACGAACAGCCGCACCACGGCGTGGCGTGGGAGTGGTTCGGCCACGGCCAGACGCTTGCGCTGCTGCCGTTGCAGGAACACCTGGCCTCGGTCGTCGTCACCCTGCCCGACAGTGCGGCGAAGCGGTTGGCGGCGCTGGACGTCGACGGCTTCGCGCGCGAGATGGAGCAGCGTTACGGGCATCGCCTGGGTCATATGCGACTGGAGAGCAGTCGCCACGTGTATCCATTGGTTGGCGTCTACGCGCGCCGTTTCGTCGGCCGCCGCTTCGCGCTGGTGGGCGATGCGGCTGTTGGCATGCACCCGGTCACGGCGCATGGTTTCAATCTGGGACTCGGCAGCGTGGAAAGGCTGGCCGACCTCGCGCGTGAAGCGCTTCGTTGTGGCAGCGACATCGGGTGTGCCGAAGGATTGGATCGCTACGAACGCCGGCATCGCCACGGCTCGCGACCGCTGTATCTCGCCACCCGCGCCATCGTGGAGCTCTACACCAACGACGCCGCACCCGCCCGCTTGGTACGCGAAACCGTCCTGCGTGCCGGACGACGGCTCACGCCGTTCCGGCGCGTGCTCGCCCGCACGCTGGCAGACGAACGACCGCTGGACCGGCACCCGCTGCAACGCCTGCGCGATGGCCTGGCGTTGCTCCGCCCGGGCTGAGGATCAGACCAGCCAGGCCTCGAAGCGATCGAGGAACAACTGCAGTCGTTTGCGCAGGCGCTCGTCGGTGATGGCGCCCTCCGCGTCGATCTGACCTTCGCGGTACTGGATGGCGATCTCGGGTTGCGGCAGCACCGCGACATCGACCGCCGCCAGTACATTGCGCAGGTGCTGTTGCGCCGACACCGTGCCGTGCGCGCCCGGCGACGTGCCGATGATCGCGGCCCGCTTGCCACCGAACGAATTGCTGCCGCCCGGCCGCGAGCCGACGTCGATGGCGTTCTTCAGCACGCCCGGGATCGAGCGGTTGTACTCCGGTGTGATAAACAGCAACGCATCGCAGGCTTCCACCTGCTGCTTGAAGCGGACGCCCGCCGCGGGGAAGTCGGCGTCATCGTCCTGATCGTACAGCGGCAGCTCGGCGATGCCGATCTCCTCGAAGGCGAAACGGTCACCCGCCAACGCTTGCACGGCGCGCGCCAGTTGCCGATTGAACGAACCAGCGCGAAGGCTGCCGATGATGAGGCCGATGCGGCGCGTGGACATGTGCGTTCCTCAGGGAATGATGGACGCCATCATGCCAGCCGGTCAGCCGCTGCGACGATATCGTCATCACCTGGCAGCACCAGGAAGGCCGCGCCGGCCAGCGGCGTATACGTGTCCGCGCCCACCACGCGCTGGAATGGCCGCGCACGATAGCCCGCCTCGGCGATGGCCGTAATGACGCCCTCGCCCACGCCGGCCGCATGGCGACCTTCGTCAACGATCAGGATGCGCTTGGCCGTCTTCGCCTGCTCTGCGATGAAGGTCTCGTTGAGGGGCACCAGCCAGCGAAGATCCACCACGCGCACCTTCCAGCCGTGCTTCTTCTCGATGCTGCGCGCGGCACGGAGGCTCATCGGCACGCCATTGCCGTAGGTGAAGATGACCAGATCACCCGCATCCTCGCCATACACGCGCCCCTCGCCCAGCAACATAGCCTCTTCCTGCGCCGGATAAGGGAACAGCCACTGGCCATCGCCGGCTTCGTGCAGGTCCTTGGTCATGTACAGCGCGATCGGCTCCAGGAATACGGTCACGCGGCCATCGACCTTCGCCAACGCCGCCAGCGTGCGCAGCATCATGGCGGCGTCGTCACCGCGAGAGGGGCAGCCGACAACGAGCCCCGGAATGTCGCGTAGCGCGGTGATCGAGTTGTCGTTGTGGAAATGCCCGCCGAATCCACGCTGATAGCCCAGACCGGCGATGCGCACCACCATCGGGTTGCGGTACTGGTTATTGCTGAAGAACTGCAGGCTGGCCGCCTCGCCGCGGATCTGGTCACAGGCGTTGTGGAAGTACGCCAGGTACTGGATCTCCGGGATCGGCAGCATGCCGAGATTGGCGTAGCCCTGCGCCAGGCCGAGGATCATCGTCTCGTCCAGCAACGTGTTGAACACGCGGGTGCCCTTGAACGCCTTCTGCAGGCCCTTGGTCACCGTGTAGACACCACCCTTCTGCGCCACGTCCTCGCCGAACAGCAGCGTTTCCGGATATTTGCAGAACAGGTCGTGCAGCGCGTTGTTGATCTGGATGGCCAGGTGACGCGGCGGCAGTTTCTCCGGCAGCTTGTCCTCGCTGCCGAACGCCGCGACGCGCGTGTCGTGGGGCGCGGTGCGCGCCGCTTCCTTGGCGACGGCCTCAGGCGTGTACGGGGCCAGCGGCGCCATTACGTGGTCCAGCGTGGTGATGCGCGGACGGCCATCGGCATCCTCCGCCGCCGCGAAGCAGCGCTTGCGCGTGGCTTCGTACAGCGCGAGCAAGGCATCCTTCGACAGCAGTCCGGACGCCAGCGCGATCGCCGCCGAGCGCAGCAGCGGATCGGTGGCTTCGACCGCGCACAGTTCCTCCAGCGGACGCCATTCGATCTCGAAGTCGGTGCCGGCGTGGCCCATGATCCGCGTGGTGCGCAGATGCAGGAACGTCGGGCGACGCGTGCGCCGGCAATGCTCGACCGCCGCCTGCACCTGGCCGTAGCCCGTCGCCAGATCCAGACCGTCGGCGTGGAAATAGTCCAGGTCCTTGCGATCCCGGAAGTTGCGACCAATCCAGCCATCAGGCGTCTTCACCGAGATGCCGATGCCGTTGTCCTCGCAGACGAACAGCACGGGTGCGGGAAGCTTTTGATAGGCCGTCCACGCTGCGGCGTTGAACGCGGTCTGCGCGGTGGCGTGGTTGCTCGACGCATCGCCGAACGAGCAGATCGCGATGCTGTCGTCCGGAATCGGCAGCGCGTGACCGATGCGACGCGCCTGCTCGATCGCCACAGCGGTGCCCAGCGCCTTGGGCAGGTGCGACGCGATGGTCGACGTCTGCGGCAACACCCACAACGGCCTGCTGCCCCAGACCTTGTGGCGGCCACCCGAGGCGGGATCCTCCGCGCTCGCCGCAAAGCTCAGCGCCGAGTCCATCACCGGATCCATGCCGGGCAATTTGCGGAAGCGCTCGGCCATGAACCCGCCGCTGCGGTAATGCAGGAAGGCCGGATCGGTATGCCGCGTCAAGCGCGCGACCATCGCATTGCCTTCGTGGCCGGAACTGCCGATGGTGTAGAAGACCTTGTTCTGCACACGCAGCACGCGCGCCATCAGGTCGAGGTGGCGCGAGATCAGTTGCGATTCCAGCAGTTCGATGAAGCCCTTCGCGTCCAGCGCGCTTCCCGGCAGGATGGCATCAGCCGAAGACGGCTTTGTACCGACGTGGCCATTCCAGTCCTTCACGAACTCGATGAAGTTCTGGTCGCAGATCTCGGCACGGTTGAGGCCCTTCATGCGGGCCGGAATCGGGTTTGCAGTCATGTGCTCGCTCAGGATCAGGAAGACGCCAGGCGTGCGGCGACATCGTCGCTGACGCCCGGCATGGGAACGAAAGCCTGCGTGGCGCGCACGCGCGCCAGCCAGTCGGTGATGCGGGGGTACGTGGACAGATCGAAGCCGCCATCGTCCGCACAGTGCGTGTAGGCGAACAGGGCGATGTCGGCGACGCCGTAGTCGGGGCCGGTGAACCAGGCCGCGTCCTGCAGATGCTTCTCCATGACGACCAGCGCCTGCCCGCCCCGCTCCAGCAACCGGGGCAGATCGGTGCGACGCGGGGAGTCGAGCGGCGTCCAGCCACGGATGAAGCGCGCAACTGCGATATAGGGCTCGTGGCTGTACTGCTCGAAGAACAGCCAGCTCAGCGCCTGCGCCCGCTGCCACGCGTCTGAGGGCAGGAAGGACGTGCCCTCGGCCAGCCAGCACAGAATCGCGTTCGACTCGACGAGGATGCCGCCGTCGGCGCGCGCCAGCATCGGCACCTTTCCGTTGGGATTCTTTGAGAGGTACTCCGCGGTGCGCGTGGCGCCGTTCGCACTGTCCACCTCAACCCAGTCGAAGCGACGTCCGAGTTGCTCAAGCAACAGGCGCACTTTGTGGCAGTTGCCCGACGTGGACATGCCGTAGACGGTGACGGACTCAGGCGACATGGGGATGCTCCGGCGACAGCGAAATACGGGCGGCTTTGGCAAGGTCCTTGTCGCGACCGAACGCCATCAGGATGCGGCGCTGGTCCGCCAGCGTCGGGATACGCACGGCATAGCCGGCGATATCGATCTGCAGGTCGTCGTGCACGCGAAGTTGCTGCCAGCCGGCGGCCGTCATCACTTCCAGAGCACCCATGACTTCGAGTGGCATCGGCAGATGCGTGAAGCGCGCGAAGGTGGAGCGGAAGCGTGCTTCGTCCGCTGGCAGGAACAATCGATCGACCTCGTCGGACCACGCCTCGCGCAGCCTGAGCGCATCGCTCCGGCTGCACAGTACATCGATGTCTCGAGGCTCGATGCCCGGAACGCCGGCGAGCTTCATGGCGGCGCTGCCGATGATCCACCACGGATCGCGGAAGGTCCGCGCCAACTCAGGCAAGGCGTGTTGCAGGCCTGCATGTAGCGCGGACGTCGAGGTCACGGATGCGCGGCCCTGCGTGCCTGCCACGCCGCGCGCGTCTGCCCCCAGACTTCCACTGGTTTCTCGTGGTGCGGCTCGGGCAGGCGATCCATCCGCAGGTAGGCCGACCCGAGTTTCGACGCAACCGCCTTGGAGTTGGTGTTCTGCGGATCGATGGTATGGATCACTTCATCCCAGCCCAGCTGATCGAACGCCCAGTCGATGCTGGCCGTCGCCGCTTCCGGCGCGTAGCCGCGCCCCCAGGCCTCACGGGCGATGCTCCAGCCCACCTCGGTGCCCGGCCAGCCTTCCGGCTGCCAGGGTCCTACCCGGCCGATCCAGCGACCACTGGCCTTCTCGATCACCGAGAACATGCCGAAGCCCTGCAGGTGCCAACTGCCCAGCGTTGCCGCCAGGCTGCGCCATGCAGGCGAACGCGCCAGCACGCCGCCGATGTAGCGCGTGGCTTCTTCGTCCGCACCGAAGGCCGCCCAGGACTCGTAGTCGCCCAGCCGCGGCAGGCGCAGCAGTAGGCGCGGGGTTTCGAGCTGCAGTGCGTCCAGCGCCAGACTCATGGTGTCTCCACTACGGGTTTACGCATGAAAGGATCGGGTGGACAAGATTTGGAGTTTCCCGCAACCCAGTCATTGACATGGGTTAAGAAAGATCGCTGCAACTCCACATTGCGCTCGTGGTAGGCAGTCACTCGGGTTCCCAGCTCGATCGAGTCAAGATCGACCTGCAGGAAAGCGGACTCAATCCAGCCGAACGCGCTTCTTGCACGCACCTGGATGTAAGCAGAACGTCCGTCCTCGGAACGCTCACCATGAACTGTGCGACTAGCCGCCGTCATGGATCCTACGACGCCGTAAACTCCTACCTTAGATGGGTCGGTAGTGCCTACATAACAAGCTTCGATCGCGGAAAGAAGCTCGGGAAACAGTTCGGCGACCGGCCTGGAAGAGACCGTCGCCTGGATTCCTGCATGTCGCTCACGAAGGAAGCCCGGACCCGTCTTGTCCTTGGCGAACGCGCCGCTGGAAAAGAGGGCTAGACACAACATCATCAGCCGCAATGGCATGTCGTTCCTCAGAACGCGTTGATGCCCGTCAACTCGCGACCGATCACCAACTGGTGCACGGTTTCCGTGCCTTCATAGGTAATCACCGATTCCAGGTTCAGCGCGTGGCGGATGGCCGCGTGCTCGGTGGTGATGCCAGCGCCGCCGAGCAAGTCGCGGCATTCGCGCGCGATGTCGATGGCCATGCGGCAGTTGTTCCACTTCGCCAGCGACACCTGCGACGGCGCCATGGTGCCGGCGTCCTTCAGGCGACCCAGCTGCAGCGACAGCAGCTGTGCCAGCGTGATGCGGCGGGCCATCTCGGCCATCTTGATCTGCGCGCTCTGCGTGGCCGCGACGGGGCGGTCGAACAGGATGCGCTCCTTCGTGTAGGCCAGCACCTCGTCCAGGCAGGCGATGGCGGCGCCGATCGGCCCCCAGGTGATGCCGTAGCGGGCCTGGGTCAGGCAGCCCAGCGGCCCCTTCAGGCCCTTGACGTTCGGTAGGCGGCTGCTGTCCGGCACGCGCACGTTGTCGAAGAACAGCGCGCTGGTCACCGAAGCACGCAGGCTCATCTTGTGCTTGATTTCCTGGGCAGTGAAACCCGCCATGCCCTTCTCGAGCAGGAAACCCTGGATGCCGTCGTCGGTCTGTGCCCAGACGATGGCGATATCGGCCAGGTTGCCGTTGGTGATCCACATCTTCGAGCCGTTGATGACCCAGTCGTCGCCATCGCGACGTGCGTGCGTCTTCATGTTGGCCGGATCGGAACCGCCGTGCGGCTCGGTCAGGCCGAAGCAGCCGATGACCTTGCCGGCCGCCATGTCGGGCAACCAGCGCTGGCGCTGCTCTTCGCTGCCGTACGCGTAGATGGGATACATGCACAGCGAGGACTGCACACTGACGAAGCTGCGGATGCCGCTGTCACCACGTTCCAGTTCCTGGCAGATCAGGCCGTAACTGACCGCGTTGAGGCCGGCACAGCCGTACTTCTCGGGGAGCGACGAGCCCAGCAGGCCCAGTTCGGCGATTTCCGGCACCAGTTCCTTCGGGAACCGGCCCTGGTCGAAGGCATCGCCGATGATCGGGCGCACCCGCTCGTCCGTGAAGCGGGCCACCGCGTCCTGCACGGCGCGCTCCTCTTCGCTCAGCAGGGAACGGACATCGAACAGGTCGTACGGGTTCAGGGCCATTGCGCTTCAACCGGCGTCGGGTATTCACCGCATTGTATGCGGTGCCCCTTGGCACCGGTAAGCGCCAGTCCGCAAAGCAAAGGCCGGCGAAACGCCGGCCTTTGCGGGGTGTCACGTTGAAACGCAGGCCCCGTGGGGCCGCCGCGTCAGCCCTTGTCGGGCGTATCGACGCTGGCGGTCTGCGTCACCACCTGGCCGTCGATCACCGGCAGGCGGTCACCCGGCTTCTGGTCCAGACGGATGGTCTTGTCCTGGCCTTCGAAGCGGTAGGTCACGTCGTAACCGATGACCTTGTCGGTGGTGCCCAGGGCGATGCGGTTACCCGGCTTGCTGTCCATGCGCATCGTGCCGGTGGAGCCATCCGGGTTGCGGTACGTGACGTTATAGCCCGTGACACGCGAAGACTCGGACGTCGCGTTCTCGGTATGGCACTGGCGCTCGGTGCGATTGACCACCTTGCCGCCCACGTGGCGCTTGTCCACCTGGTTGCCAATGGCGCCACCGGCCACCGCGCCGGCCACCGTCGCGGCCTTCTTGCCACTGCCACTGCCCACCTGGTTGCCCAGCAGGCCGCCGATCACTGCGCCCGCCACCGTGCCGCCGACGTTGCCATCGCGCTCCGCCAGTCGCTCCTGCACCACGACGTCTTCGCAGACCTCGCGCGGGGTGCTGGTGGTGGTGGTTTCGCGCACTGCTTCGGTGCCGATCACCGTGGCATAGAGCTTCTCGGAGCTGGTGACGGGATCGGCCTTCACCACGGTGGCGTACTGAAGGGTACCCGTGGGGATCTCGTTGTCGGTGGCTGCCGTGTCATCCGCGATCAGCGTGCCATCCGCGGCAGTGACCAGACCGCCCTGATCTGCGGGGCTCTTGTCCCCGCCCTTGAGGAATGCGGCGGTGGCCACGCCGCCCACCAGCAGCGCGCCGACGGCGACAAGAATCGTTGTGGTATTGCTCTTCATCGCTGCCTCCAAGTCGGGCCTTGCCCGGTTCACATTGGTCATCATTGCACCACTGCGAACCTGAACCAAGTACCCGCGGACGCCCACGAAAAACAACGAAAAATGAACGGTTCCGTCGCGTGCCGATCATGCTAGCGTGATGCTCATCCCATACCGGCCGAGGTGCCGCCACGATGCCTAGTCCCTTGCTGCTCCCCGTGCTCGAGTGGGCGCGCAGGCTGCGTTATCCCACGCTGTTCAAGATCACCGCCGCGCTGTTCGTGATCAGCGTGCTGCTGCCTCCGGGCCTCGACCCGATCCCGCTCCTCGACGAAGTGCTGTTCGGACTCGGCACGTTACTGCTTGCCAACTGGAAGCGCAGGAAAGATCCGCCGTCCTCGATCGAAGCGCCTGACGCACGCCGCTGACACCATGCTGGTCGACAGCCACAGTCATTTCGACGCACCGGAGTTCGATGCCGACCGCAGCGCCGCGCTGGCGCGCGCACGCGCAGCCGGCGTCACGCGCCAGGTCGTGCCCGCGGTGGCAGCGACCGGCTGGCCGAAACTGCGCGACATCTGCGCAGGCGATGCAGGGCTATTCGCAGCCTACGGCCTGCACCCCATGTATCTCGAAGAGCACGAGCCCGCGCATCTGGGTGAGCTGCGCACGTGGATCGAACGCGAGCAACCCGTGGCCGTCGGCGAATGCGGACTCGACTTCTTCGTGGAAGGACTGGATGCACAGGCGCAGCAGCACTACTTCGATGGCCAGTTGCGGCTGGCGCGCGAATTCGACCTGCCTTTGATCGTGCATGCGCGCCGCGCGGTGGACACCGTGATCGCGTCGATCCGGCGCATCGGCGGACTGCGCGGCGTGGTGCACAGCTTTTCCGGCAGCCCCGAGCAGGCTCGCCAGCTTTGGCAACTGGGCTTCCTGATAGGACTTGGCGGCCCCGTGACCTATGAGCGGGCGAATCGCCTTCGCGCCCTCGCCCGCACGATGCCGCTCGATTACCTGCTGCTGGAGACCGACGCGCCCGACCAGCCCGATGCCGGCATTCGCGGGCAACGCAACGAACCCTCGCGACTTCCCGCGGTGCGCGATGTGATCGCGGAACTGCGTGGGGTTTCGGCGATGGACATCGCGACGGCGACCACACGCAACGCCGAGCGGCTTTTCAGGCTGACGCCCTCCCCGGCCTGATCAACATCAGGGTGCGGCCTGCGCCGCCGGCGGCGTCCAGGCATGGTAGGCCTTGACCGCGATCCTCCATTCGCCGTCATGACGCAGCAGCGTCATGTGGTCCAAGGCTTTCATGTCGGGGTAATCCAGCTCGATCACCGCCGTGGCCACATCACCGGTCACGGTGATCTGCCGGATCGTGCGGCGTCGTGCGTGCTCGTCCGCCGGGCGACGCTCGCTGGCGGAGGCGGCGATGTAGTCGCTGGCCGGCCATTGCCGGTACCGGCCGTCCTTGTAGCCCACGAGAATCGCGTCGGAGGCGAAGGCGCGCTCGAAGTGGCGGCGACCGCCGGTCGCATGACCATCCAGGTAAGCCTGCAGCGGCAGCCGCACGGCAGGTACGTCTTCGCCGCTGGCGCTTTGCACCGGGTCTCCGGCAATCGCCACCACGACCTTGCCCCGAGTACTGCCTGCGCGATTGTGCTGTTGCGCCTGGGTGATCTGGTGCAACGGGTAAATGCCATCGATATGAACACCCAACTTGCCCGTGGCAATCAGGTCGGCGACTCCATTCAAACCCGCCTGGACATCCCACGGCGCCGTCGCGGGGCAGACAATGCGGCCCGATCTGCAGACCTCATCCGACATGCGCCCGGCCAACGAAACCAGCCGTCCGCCCATGCGCAGAACCTGCGGCGAGCGGGTCAATGTGTCACCGCCCACCGCATCCACCACGATATCGACATCGCGCACGACATCTTCGAATCGTACGGCGCGATAGTCGATCACCTCATCTGCACCCAACGCTCTCAGGTAGGCGTGATTCCGTGCAGATGCCGTGGCGATGACGTACGCACCGCGGGCTTTCGCCAGCTGCACGACGATTGAACCGACACCGCCCGCTCCGCCATGCACCAGCACGCGCTCGCCGGCCTGCACGTCCGCACCCGCGACCAGATAGCGCCAGGCGGCAACGGCGACCGTGGGATAGGCCGCCGCTTCCTGCAAGGTGAAGGCCGATGGTGCGCGCACGACCGCATCGACGGGCGCTGCGACGTACTCCGCGTAGCTTCCCGATCGCTCCCGTGGGTCCACGATGCCGGCGACCCGGTCGCCGCATGCGAACGTGGTGACGCCGGGCGCCACCCCCACGATCTCACCGGAAAAGTCGCCCCCCGGCGTCGCCGGCAGCGGCAGGCGTCCGGCCTCCTGCAGCTTCCAGTCGACCGGGTTGATGCTGGCGTAATGGACCTTCACCAGTATCTCGCCCGGGCGCAACGAGGGCACGGGGACACGCTCCACCCGAAGAGCGTCAGGCCCACCGACCACGTGCAGGCGCGCGGCACGCATGTCGCCAGGGAGCGTCGCACAGACCTGCGCGGTCGCGGTGAGGGGCAGCAGGAGGAGCAGGATCGGGAGAAAGCGACCGCGCATGGACAGATATGACCTGGGATGGGGGCGGCACTATCTGCCCCACATCGCTCCGGAGAAAGACCGTTGAGACGAACTGTCGTGCGGCTGCGGCGAACCGATGCCGCCCAGCGTCAATGGCCGCCTACAAGCTCTCCGGCTGATTGCTGCGCGGCTTGCCCAGCAGTTCCAGCGCCTTGCCTACCATCGCGAACGCGAACGCACCGGTGATATGCGTGGCCGCCCCGAGGCCGACACCGCAATCCAGTTTCAGTGCGGCGTCCGCGCCCAACTGCGGACGCAGACCGCAGACGCTGCCGTTGGCTTGCGGGTACTTGACGTTCTCCAGCGAATAGACCGCCTGGACGCCGAAGTAGCGATCCTTGTTCTTCGGGAAGTTGAAATCCGACCGCAACTTCTTCCGCACCAAGGCGAGCAGTGCGTCGTGCTCGGTGCGCGACAGGTCGCGCAGCCGGATCTGGGTGGGATCGGTGCGCCCTCCGGCCGAACCCGATACCACGATCGGCAACTTGCGTCGGCGGCACCAGGCGATCATTTCGACCTTGACGCGAAAACTGTCGCAAGCGTCGAGCACCAGATCGAAACCACGGTCTAGCAGTTCACTCATATTGGTGGACGTGAGGAACTGCGGCACGACATCGACCTCGATCAGCGGATTGATCGCGCGGCAGCGATCGGCCATGGCCTCGGCCTTGTTGCGACCGTAATGACCCTCGAGTGCGGGCAGCTGACGGTTGGTGTTGGACACGCAAATGTCGTCGGCATCGATCAATGTGAGATGACCGATGCCCGAGCGCGCCAGCGCCTCCACCACCCACGAGCCGACACCGCCCATCCCGACCACCGCCACGCGCGCCGCCGCATGGCGCTCGACCGAGCCGACGCCGTAAAGGCGGTCGATGCCGGCGAACCGGTCCCTGAGTTCTTTCTTCATGCCAGTAGTTTAAGCCGTGGCGCACACGATGACGGGCGTCGTACCATCGCGGCGTCATCCACCCGGAGCCCGCCACATGGCCAGCCAACCCGAGACAAAGAAGCCCTCCGCCGCATCGCGCTACCTGTTCCTGTTCCTGATCGGCCTCGTTGTGGGCGCCATCTGCACGGTCATGGCGCTGCGCGCCATCCAGGCAAGACAGGATCCGTTCCCGGACAGCGTGATGCACGTGATGGCCAAGCACTCCGGGCAACTGGCGGACAAGGTCAAGCAGAACCGCTGTGCCGCCACGGACACCATTCCGCATGTGCGCACCCTGCGCGCGATGGCGAACGATCTGGACATGGCGTTCCCCGGCATCGCCGATGACCCGCGGTTCAAGACGCATACCAGCCAGTTCCGCGCCGACCTCGACGCTGCCCTGAGCGCCCCGCCGACGGATTGCGCTGCTGCCGGCGCGCTGGTCGAAAAAGTCGGTGGCGACTGCAAGGCGTGTCACCAGGACTTCCGCGGCTGAGCCGGTCGCGCGACTGAATCGCTCCTGACATCCGGGCCGCGCAAGCGGCCCGATTGTCGTGATGTTCACGCGGCGATGTGGAGCATGCGCCTCGAAGGGACCGCATCACATTGACGGGCCCACCATCCCAGGAGGCACCCATGAACATGCGTCTTCTCGCCATCGGCCTGACCGCCACCGTCGCCCTCGCGGGTTGCGCCAGCACGTCGCCCGGCTACAGCAGCGGTGGCTATAACGGTGGTGGCTACAACAGCGCCCCAGCCAGTCGCTACTGTGCCGACTGCGGCATCGTCGAACGCATCGACGTGGTGCCGTCGGGACGTAGCGCACCTTCGGCCACCGGTGCGGTACTGGGTGGCATCGTCGGCGCCGTCGCCGGTCGCCAGATCTCCGACCGTACGGGCGGCAGCGAAGGCAACAAGAATGTCTCCACCGTCGCGGGTGCCGTCGCGGGCGCCGCTGCCGGTAATGCGATCCAGAACCGCACCACCGGCGATACCTACAATGTCACCGTCCGCATGGACGATGGTCGCCGCGTGACGATCAGCCAGCGCGACCTGGGCGGCGTGCGCGAGAACACCTACGTCCGCATCCAGAACGGACGCGTGGTGATCCGCTGATCATCCGCTCCTCTACGAGCACAAAGAAAAAGCCCGGCGTCAGCCGGGCTTTTTCTTGCGGAGCACGCGCCGTAGCGCGGTTCGGCGATTCCTTCAGTTCAGACCGGCTGCACGGCGTCGGCCTGCAGGCCCTTCTGGCCCTGCACGACGGTGAAGCTGACCTTCTGGCCTTCCTTCAGGCTCTTGAAGCCCTGGGTCTGGATGGCGCGGAAATGCACGAACACGTCTTCACCATTCTCGCGGCTGATGAAGCCGAAGCCCTTGGCATCGTTGAACCATTTGACGGTTCCGGTTTCACGATCAGACATCTACTTGCTCCTTGAAACGGGTGGTGGTTACGCCTGCTGGGCGGCTGGTTGCAAGGAGGAAGCGAGGTACAACGATGCAGCGGATCATGGATCTACCCCATCAGGCCACGATTCACGGTGACCTTGGCAACGGCAGCGGCCGCACAGTAACCCGGCATTTGGCAAAATGCAAACGCTTGAACGGAAAAGTCAAGCCCCCAGCAACCCATTGATTCCCTAGGAGATTTGATTGGACATCCAGATGCTCTACTACACCTTGGCCGTGTTGCTGATCCTGGTGGGCATCGCCGGGGTGATCCTGCCGGCCCTGCCCGGCCTGCCGCTGGTGTTCGCCGGCATGCTGCTGGCGGCCTGGGCGGGCGACTTCCAGCAGATCGGCTGGGTGACGCTGGTGGTGCTTGGCCTGCTGACGGCGCTGTCGTTCGCGGCCGACATCTTCTCCACTGCCGTCGGGGCGCAGCGCGTCGGCGCCAGCAGGAAGGCACTGTGGGGCACCGTGATCGGCACGTTCGCCGGCCTGTTCTTCATGCCCATCGGCCTGTTCGCCGGCCCCTTCGTCGGTGCACTGGTAGGCGAGCTGTGGCACGGGCGCGAACTGGGACAGGCTGCCAAGGTCGGTCTCGGGACCTGGCTGGGCATCGCACTGGGCGTGGTGCTGAAGCTGGGCCTGACCTTCGCGATGCTCGGCCTGTTCGTGTTCGCCTGGATTTTCTGAGCGACCCCGGCACGTGCCGCCCCCATCGACTGGCAGAATGTCGGCCTCCTCCTGCTCGAGCCTTCGCATGACGCATCGCATCCGACTGCTGCCACTGGCCATCGGCATCTCCCTGTCGTTCGCAAGCCAGGCGCAGGAGAGTCCCCCGGTGACGAGCGCGGCCGAAGCCTGCTTCCTGCTTGAGAACGACGCCGCCCGCCTCGCCTGTTACGACGGGGCACTCGGCCGCACGGCGGCCGACACGCGCCGCGCCGACGAAGAAGCATTGGCCGCCAAGCAGGCCGAGGCAGAAGCACGGGCGCAGGCCCGCGAGCAGGCACGTGCGCAGGCCGAAGCCGCCAAGGCCGCGGACCTGCCGCTGAGCGAACGCACCCGCCGCCGCATGGGCGCCTGGTTCCGCGTCGACGAGGCCGCCGAGGCCGACCTGATCGCCAACGCGGGCCGCGGTTCGCTGCTCGACAGCCGTTGGGAACTGGCCAAGGACTCCAAGCTCGGCGTGTTCCAACTGCGTGCCTACAAGCCGATGTATCTCCTGCCGGCCTTCTGGACCAGCCAGGTCAACGAGACGCCTTCGTCGCCCAACCCCGACAACACCGTCACCGAAGCCCAGGACCTGCAGGACATCGAGGCCAAGTTCCAGCTGAGTTTCAAGACCAAGTTCGCGGAGAACGTGTTCGGCGACAACGGCGACATCTGGGGTGCCTACACCCAGAGCTCGCGCTGGCAGGTCTACAACGGCGAGGAATCGCGGCCGTTCCGCGAGACCAACTACGAACCGGAAGTGATGCTGGTGTTCCGCAACAACTACAGCATCGCCGGCTGGAAGGGCCGCATGGCCGGCATCGGCATCAACCACCAGTCCAACGGCCGCAGCGACCCGCTGTCGCGCAGCTGGAACCGCGTCATCGCCACCATCGGCCTGGACCGCGAGAACTGGGCCTTCGTGGTGCGCCCGTGGTACCGCGTGCCGGACGGCAACGACGACGACAATCCCGACATCGAGGATTACATCGGCCGCGGCGATGCGATGCTGACCTACGCGCGCGGCGGCCATGTCTTCACCGTGCTCGGCCGGCACTCGCTGCGCGGCGGCGACCAGTCGCACGGTGCGCTGCAGGTGGACTACGGTTTCCCGATCAACCGCGCCTTCCGTGGCCACGTGCAGGTCTTCCACGGCTACGGCGAAAGCCTGATCGACTACAACCACAAGGCCACCTACGTCGGCCTGGGCATCTCGCTGCTGGACTGGTACTGATGGACGACGTGACGATCTACCACAACCCCGCCTGTGGCACCTCGCGCAACACGCTGGGACTGATCCGCAACGCCGGCATCGAACCGCGCGTCATCGAGTACCTGAAAACACCACCGGACCGCGCCACGCTGCTGTCGCTGATCACTGCCATGCAGGTGCCGGTGCGCGATGTAGTGCGCACGAAGGAACCGCTGTACGCCGACCTCGGTCTGGCCGAGGCCGACGACCACGCACTGGTCGAGGCGATGCTCGCGCACCCGGTGCTGATCAACCGTCCGATGGTCGTCACGACGCTGGGAACGAAGCTGTGCCGCCCTTCGGAAGTCGTGCTGGACATCCTGCCGCAGCCGCAACGCGGCGCCTTCAGCAAAGAGGACGGCGAACCCGTCGTCGATGCGGCCGGAAACCGCATCGGCTGACCGGAGCACTTCGACAGGGCGCCCGGCTCATGTCCAGTCGGTCAGGCCCTCACGGGCATAGACTTCCTTGAAGCTCGGCAATGCCTTCATGCGCTGCGCGTAGGCCTGCAGCGCCGGCCAGGTGTCGGTCGGCGTCGGCATGTTGCGCGACCAGCGCATCAGCATGGTCAGCAGGAAGTCGGCCGCCGTGCGCTGGGCACCCAGCAGGTACGGGCCGTGCGTATGCAGATGGTCGGCGACCTGCCCCCACGCCTTCTCCAGCTTCGCCCGTGCGTGATCCTGCGTGGCCTGCACGTTGGCTTCGCCGGCGATCTCGTCCGAATAGAACCAGGCGCGGTAGGCCGGCATCAGGGTGTTGGCGCAGAACAGCATCCAGCGGTAGTACTGCGCGCGCTGCGTGCTCGCCACGGCCGGTGCCAGCTCCGCGCGCGGATGCGTGTCGGCCAGGTGCATCAGAATGGCCGCGGTCTCGGTGATCACCTGTCCGTCCATCACCAGCGTGGGGACCACACCGGCCGGATTGAGCTTCAGGTAGTCGTCCGACTTCTGGTCGCGCTTGTCGAAGTCCAGCTCGTGCAGCTCATGCGGGATGCCGAGTTCGATCAGCAGCCAGTGCACGACTAGGCTGGCGGTGCTGCGGGAGTAGTAGAGCTTCGTGGTCATATGCGCTCAGAAGTAGGTGACGCCGGTGATCCGGTCGTTGGCGACGTGGAAGGAGATGTCACCGACCTCCACGACCTCGGGATGATCCTTGACGATGACGCCGCGCTTCCGCGCGGCTTCGGCAGCTTGCAGCAAGTCCGCACGCGTGCGTCCCACCCATTGCTCACGCACGAAAGACAGCGCCAGCTCGCTCCGCTCCTCCAGATAGCCGACCTGCGACCGTGCATCGGTCAGCGCGGAACCACCGTTCAGCAACGCGAAGCCCATCAGGGCGGCGGCCCCCAGCGACACCACGCAGATCAGCCAGGGGACGTACTTCATCTCAGGCCACCATCACCGGAATCTTCCCGATCCGCGCCTGCCATTCCTTCGGTCCCGTCTGGTGGACCGACGTGCCCTGCGAATCGACCGCGACGGTGACCGGCATGTCCTGCACGGTGAACTCGTAGATCGCCTCCATGCCCAGGTCGGCGAAGCCGACGACCTTCGCCGCCTTGATCGCCTTCGACACCAGGTAGGCCGCGCCGCCGACCGCCATCAGATAGGCCGACTGGTGCTTCTTGATCGCCTCGATCGCCGTCGGGCCGCGTTCGGCCTTGCCGACCATGCCCAGCAGGCCGGTCTGCGCCAGCACCTGCTCGGTGAACTTGTCCATGCGCGTCGCGGTGGTCGGGCCTGCGGGGCCGACGACCTCGTCGCGGACCGGATCGACCGGGCCCACGTAGTAGATGAAACGACCCTTCAGGTCGACCGGTAGCGACTCGCCCTTGTTGAGCATGTCGACCATGCGCTTGTGCGCGGCATCGCGGCCGGTCAGCAGCTTGCCGTTGAGCAGCAGCACTTCGCCCGGCTTCCAGCTGGCGACATCGGCCGGGGTCAGCGTATCGAGATCGACACGGCGGCCCTTCGAGGCGTCGTAGGTCAGTTCCGGCCAGTCTTCCAGCGACGGCGGATCCAGCATCACCGGACCGCTGCCGTCGAGGGTGAAGTGCGCATGGCGGGTGGCGGCGCAGTTCGGGATCATCGCGACCGGCAGGTTGGCCGCGTGGGTCGGATAATCCTTGACCTTGATGTCGAGCACCGTGGTCAGGCCGCCCAGGCCCTGCGCGCCGATGCCGAGCGCGTTGACCTTCTCGTACAGCTCCAGCCGCAGTTCCTCGGCGCGATTGCTGGCACCGCGCGCCTGCAGGTCGGTGATGTCGATAGGCTCCATCAGCGATTCCTTCGCCAACAGCATCGCCTTCTCGGCCGTGCCGCCGATGCCGATGCCGAGCATGCCCGGCGGGCACCAGCCGGCGCCCATCGTCGGCACGGTCTTCAGCACCCAGTCGACGATGGAGTCGGACGGGTTGAGCATCGCGAACTTCGACTTCGCCTCCGAACCGCCGCCCTTGGCGGCGACGATCACGTCGACGGTGTTGCCCGGCACCACCTTCACGTTGACCACGCCCGGCGTGTTGTCCTTGGTGTTGGTGCGCTTGCCGGCCGGATCGGCCAGCACGCTGGCGCGCAGCTTGTTGTCGGGGTGGTTGTAAGCGCGGCGCACGCCCTCGTGGACCATGTCCTCCACGCCCATCGTGGCGTCGTCCCAGCGCACGTCCATGCCGATCTCGAGGAACACGGTGACGATGCCGGTGTCCTGGCAGATCGGGCGATGACCCTCGGCGCACATGCGCGAGTTGATCAGGATCTGGGCGATGGCGTCCTTGGCCGCCGGGGACTCTTCGCGCTCGTAGGCGGCGGCGAGGTTCTGGATGTAGTCGACCGGGTGGTAATAGCTGATGTACTGCAGGCCGTCGGCGATGGATTGGATGAGGTCTTCTTGCTTGATCGAGGTCATGGGACGTAAAGCCGGGGGCTGCCGGTGGGGTAGCGGGCGGAAGCCGCCATTTTAGGCCAAAGTGGCGCCTCGACCGGTTGTCACGCCACGCCGCCCTGCCCCGTCTTTGGTCGCATGAACGCCGAAACCACCTTCGAAACCCACCGCGCCCGCCTGTTCGGGCTGTCCTACCGCCTGCTCGGCAGCCGCAGCGACGCCGAAGATGTTGTCCAGGACACCTGGCTGCGCTGGCATCAGACCGATCGCAGCGGCATCCGCGACGCGGAGGCCTGGCTGGTCACCGCAGCCACCCGCCTGGGCATCGACCGGCTGCGCGCGGCCCGCATCCAGCGAGAGCGCTACACGGGCCCCTGGCTGCCCGAGCCGGCCGAGATCGATGAGTCGCCCACGCCGGAACACTCGGCCGAAGTCGCCGAACAGGTCTCGCTGGCCTTCCTGGCGGTGCTGGAGCGGCTGGGCCCGGAAGAACGTGCGGCCTTCCTGCTGAAGGAAGCCTTCGACTACGACTATGCGCAGATCGCGCCGCTGCTGGGCCAGAGCGAAGCCAACTGCCGGCAGATGGTCCACCGCGCCCGCGAACGCGTGCAGGCGGCCAGACCGCGCTTCGACGTGCCCCCGGAGAACCATCGCCGCCTGCTGGAGCGTTTCATGCAGGCGGCGCGCCGTGGCGACCAGCCCGCCATCACCGCCTTGCTGCGCGAAGACGCGCAACTGGTCTCCGACGGCGGCGGCAAGGGACAGGCGGTCATCCGTCCGTTGCTGGGCGCGGTGCGCATCGCACGGCTGTTCTGGGCGGCCTACCGCCGGCAGGACCCCGCCATCGCCTGGCGCATGGGCACTGTCAACGGCGAACCCGCGATCCTGCGCTATCGCGATGGCGCGCTGGTCGCGGTGATGGTGGCCGTGAGCGACGGCGACCGCATCACCGAGCTGTACACCGTGGCCAACCCGGACAAATTGGGCGCGAGTGTCACGGCCGGCAGCGGTGGCGCGTCCTGGTAGTGAAGGTGGCCAGCGTGGCCGCCATTGAGGCACTGACATGAGCATGAAATTCCACCGCGTCGATTACCCCAAGCACGTCCCCGAGGCCTTCCGCAGCCTGTATGCCACCAGCACGGCGCTCCACAACGGCGCGCTGGGCAAGGAATTCCTGGAACTGGTGTTCCTGCGTGTTTCGCAGATCAACGGCTGCGCCTACTGCATGGACATGCACAGCACGGCGTTGCGCAAGGCCGGCGTGGAGACGCGCAAGCTCGACACGCTCGCCGGTTGGCGCGACAGCCGGTTCTTCGATGCGCGCGAAGGCGCTGCGCTGGCCTGGGCCGAACAGCTCACCACGCTGCCGTCCGGTGCGCCGGCCGACGCCACCTACGAGGCGCTGAAGGACCACTTCGACGAACACGGCATCGCCGAACTGACGATGGCCGTGGCGACGATCAACGCCTGGAACCGGCTGGGCGTGGGCATGCAGCCGATCCTGCCCTGACCGGTCGACGCTCGCAGGGCCGCCATGCCGGCGGCACAATGCCGGCATGGATACCCTCGTCCTCCTCCTCGACCTGGTCGGCACCTTCGTGTTCGCACTCAGCGGCGCGACGCTGGGCGTGCGCCGCCGCCTCGACATCTTCGGGGTGCTGGTGCTGTCGTTCATCGCCGCCACCGCCGGCGGCATCACCCGCGACCTGCTGATCGGCGCCACGCCGCCGGCGGCGCTCAGCGACTGGCGCTATCCGGTGACCTCCCTGGCGGCCGGCATCGTGACGTTCTTCTGGGTGCCGCTGATCGAGAAGCTCCACCACCCCGTCCGCCTGTTCGATGCGATGGGGCTGGCGCTGTTCGCCGTCGCCGGCACGCAGAAAGCGCTGGAGTACGGCATCTCGCCGCCGATGGCCGCCGGCATGGGCATGCTGACCGGCATCGGGGGCGGCATCGCTCGCGACGTCTTGCTGGCGCAGGTGCCGCTGGTGCTGCGCGCGGAGTTGTACGCGGTGGCGGCGCTGGCGGGTGCACTGGTCGTCGCCGGAGGGCATTGGATGGGGTTGCCCGTCGTCCCCTGCGCGCTCGTCGGCGCGGCACTGTGCTTCGGCCTGCGCATGATGGCAGTGACCTATGGGTGGCATCTCCCGATTGCCCTGCAGTCCGGTGGCGACGGTGAACCGCCGGGACCGCTGAAGTAGCCCCGGATGCGCCCAAGCGTGCCGGGCCGCCGACAAGCCGTGCAGGCGCGTGGCGACCGGGGCGTTAGCATGGCGCCACCTGCGTCCCGATCGACATCATGGCCATCGCCACCTCCCATCCGCTGGCCCTGCCCCGCCAGCACATCTTCTGGCTGCTGCACCTGACAGGCTGGAGCGCCTACTTCGCCCAGGGCTGCCTGTACGCCGTTGCCCACGGCAAACCCTCGGGTTACTGGGTGGTGCCGGCCACGGCCGCGACCATGGGTGCGCTGGTCACGCTGGGGTTGCGCTTCGTGCTGAAGCGCTACTGGAGCCTGCCGCCACGCCCGCTGCTGGCGCTGATGATCCCGCTGGTGCTCGCCAGTTCGGCGCTGATCGATTTCGTCACCCGCGAAGTGCTGGTCGACTTCTGCGAAACCTGCAAGCCGGCCACGCAACTGGAGTTCATCGCCTATTCGCTGGGTTACATCTACGTGTTGCTGGCCTGGGTGGGCGCCTACATGGGCATCAAGTACTACCAGCAATTGCAGGACGAAACCGCGCGCGCCCTGGCCGCCCGCAGCATGGCGCACCAGGCGCAGCTGAAGATGCTGCGCTACCAGTTGAACCCCCACTTCCTGTTCAACACGCTCAATGCCATTTCCACCCTGATCCTGGATCGCGACAACGCCACCGCCAACCGTATGGTGCAGAGCCTGTCGTCGTTCCTGCGCCATTCGCTGGACAACGACCCGATGCAGCGCGTCACGCTGAGGCAGGAACTGGACGCCTTGACGCTGTACCTGGACATCGAGAAGATCCGTTTCGCCGAGCGCCTGCGCATCGAAACCGCCATCGAAGAAGACTGCTGGCGTGCGCTGCTGCCCAGCTTGCTACTGCAGCCGCTGGTCGAGAACGCCATCAAGTACGCCGTCGCCAAGCAGGTTGCCGGCGGCCTGCTGCGGATCGAGGCCGAACGCGAGGGCGACCAGCTGGTACTGCGCGTGATCGACGACGGTCCTGGCTGCAGCGCACTCGAAGGCGACCAGTTGCCGCCCGGCAAGGGCGTGGGGCTGCGCAATACGCGTGAACGGCTGCATGTGCTGTACGGCGAAGCGAGCGGCTTCTCGGTGCGCAACCATGACCGCGGTATCGAGGTAACGCTGCGGCTGCCGTTCGAAACCTCGCAGACGCTGGGAGACTGACGCATGGACGCCAGCGCTTCCGCACCCTTGCGCGCCATCATCGTCGACGACGAACCGCTGGCCCGCCGCGGGCTGGAAATCCGGCTCGCCGCCTATCCTGACGTCGAGATCGTCGGCCACTACGGCGACGGCGAATCGGCCATCGCCGGCCTGCGCGAGCACCGGCCGGACCTGATGTTCCTCGACGTGCAGATGCCGGGCATGGATGGTTTCCAGACCCTGCGCACGATTCCCGCGAGCGAAATGCCGCTGGTGGTCTTCGTGACCGCTTACGACCACTACGCCATCCGCGCCTTCGAGGCGTCGGCGACCGACTACCTGCTGAAACCGGTGGAAGAGTCCCGGCTCGCACAGGCGCTGGTGCGCGTACGCCAGGCGCGCGCGCAGCGCGAGGCCAGCGGCCACTGCGCCCACCTGCTCGGTCTGCTGGGCGAACTGAGCGGCCGCCCGCCCCTCGATCTCGATGAAGCGCTCAAGCCCGATGCACTGGACCTGCTGCGGCGCGAGGAAAAGCTCGCCGTACGCGATGGGGGCCGCACCGTGCGCGTGGACCTGCACAGCATCCGCTGGATCGACGCCGCCGGCGACTACATGTGCATCCATACCGATGGCGACGCACCGAACGGCAACACGCTGATCCTGCGCGCCACCATGCGCGAGCTGGAGAAGCAGCTGGATCCCCAGCGCTTCCCGCGCATCCACCGCTCCACCATCGTCAACGCGCGCCGTGTGATCGAAATGCGTCCGCATACCAACGGCGAGAGCTTCCTTCGTCTGGATTGCGGCCAGGAACTGAAGCTGTCGCGGAGCCATCGGGACAAGCTGGCGATGCTGCTTTAACACACGCCAGCATTCCGCCCTGTGGGAGCGACGTAAGTCGCGAACCCGGGACACAGCATCGCCAGACAGCGATCGCGACTTACGTCGCTCCCACAACAGCACTGCTTGCCCGGTGTAACGCGAATTCTCAGCCCTCGGTTCGTCTTACCGCGTTCTCCGCTCGCCGCAATCCCTTGCAACGCATGACTTCCGGCTCATAAGCGCAAGAAAACATGCGCGCATCGTGCGCACCGCCGACCACCACGCGGACCCGCACGATGAAACTCACCGACGCTTCCCTGCGCAATCCGGCCGCTGTCGCGGTCGTCGTCGCGATGGTCTGCGCGTTCGGCCTGATGAGCCTGACGAAGCTGCCGCTGCAGCTGTTCCCTGACATCGAACGTCCGCAGATGTCGATCCAGACGTCGTGGCGCGCGGCCTCGCCGCAGGAGATGGAATCGGAAATCGTCGAACCCATCGAAGCCGTCATGCAGGGACTTCCAGGCCTTGAGGAGATGGCATCCAACGTCAACGCCGGCAACAGCTTCATCAACCTGACCTTCGCGGTCGGCAGCGACATGGACGCGATGCTGGTGGAAGTGCTGTCGCGGATGAACCGCCTGCAGCCGCTGCCACGCGACGCCACGCCACCCGTCGTGCAGGCCGGCGCGGACAATGCCAACAACTCGTTGACGTACTTCTTCGTGCAGAAGCTGCCCGGCGCCTCGGGCGACATCCTCGACTACCGGCAACTGATCGAGGATCGCATCGTGCCGCGACTGACCTCGGTCGATGGCGTGGCCGGCGTGGAGATCAATGGTGGCGCCGAAGACGAGCTGACCATCACGCTGGATCTGGAGCGCGCGGCCGCGCTGGGCATCCAGGTGCCCGACGTCGCCGCGGTCGCCGCACGCGCTACCGACGTGTCCGGTGGCGTGGTCGAAGCCGGTCGTCGCGAGTACGTGCTGCGTTTCGCCGGCCGCTATTCGCCTGAGGCGATGGGCGACCTGATCCTGGCCTGGCGCGATGGGCGCCCGGTGCGCCTGGGCGATGTCGCCGCGGTGGAAGTGAAGCGTCCGGAACAGCGCTTCTTCGCCTACCAGAACGGCAATCCCGCCATTGGCTTGCGCATCCTGCGCGAAAGCGGTGCCAACGTGCTGGATACGCTGGACGAAGTGAAGCGCGTGGTCGCCGACGTGCGCGAGCAGGAGCTCAAGCCGCTCGGGCTGGACATCGCGCAGAGCTTTGATGCTTCGGTGTTCATCAACCGCGCGCTCGGCCTGCTGTCCGGCAGCCTGACCGCCGGCGTACTGCTTGCCATCGGCTGCCTGTGGTGGTTCCTGCGCGACGTGCGTGCCACCGCGCTGATCGCCTGCGCGATTCCCATCTCGCTGCTGGCGACTTTCATCGTGCTGCAGCTGACCGGACGCAGCCTCAACGTGATCTCGCTGGCTGGACTCGCGTTCGCCGTGGGCATGGTGATGGACGCCGCCGTCGTGGTGGCCGAGAACATCGTGCGCCTGCGCGAGGAAGGCATGCCGGCGGGACGGGCCGCGCTGGAAGGTACGCGCCAGGTCGGCGGTGCGCTGGTCGCTTCCACGTTGACCACGGTCGCCGTCTTCCTGCCGGTGATCTTCATGGACGACGTGGAAGGCCAGCTGTTCGCCGACCTCGCGCTGACCATCTCGATCGCCGTGGGCATCTCGCTGCTGGTCGCGGTCACCGTACTGCCGGCCGCCGCCGGCACATGGTTGCGCACGCGGCCGGGCGATGCCGCGCAGCACCGCGCCTGGTCGCGCATCAGCGACTGGGCGCTGCACGTCACCGCGGGCCGCAGGCGCCAGTGGGCGTGGGTCGGCGGTCTCGTGCTGGCGCCGGCGCTGCTGGCGGCATTGCTGATGCCGCAGATCGATTACCTGCCACCGGTAAAGCGCGCGGCGGTGGATGCGTTCTTCAACTTCCCACCCGGCATGAGTCCCGAACGCGTCAACCGCGAGATCGCCCCCGTCATCCTGGAGCGCATGCGCCCCTACATGGATGGCGCGAAAGGTCCGCAGCTGAGCAACTGGTATCTCAACCTGTGGCCCGGTGGCGGATCGCTGGGCGCACGCGTGGTCGATCCGGACGACATCGGCGAACTGGAGCGCATCGTCCGCGACGAGATCGTCGTCGGGTTTCCGGATACGCGCGCCTTCGCCAGCGAGGGCGAGCTGTTCGGAAGTTTCGGCGGGTCGGCACGCGCCATCGCCATCCACCTGCAGCACGGCGACGGTGACGCACTGACCCGTGCGGCGGAAGCCGGGCGCAAGCTGTTGTCCGACCGGTTCGCTGGCGCCAACGTGCAGGCTTGGCCGAATGCCGATGCCGGCACACCGGAACTTCGCGTCAATCCGGACGACCGCCGCCTGGCCGAAGTCGGCTGGCGCCGCCCGGAACTCGGTACCGTGGTGCGCGCACTCGGCGACGGCCAATGGCTGGGCGAGTACTTCGACGGCGACCGCCGCCTGGCCATCATCCTGCGCAGCAACCGCGGCGACGATGTCGAACGCCTCGGCGCTGCGCCGCTGGCGACGCCGCAGGGCGGCGTGCTGAGCCTGGCCGATCTGGCGCAGGTGGATACCGTGCTCGCGCCGAACCAGCTGCGCCGCATCGACCGTCGCCGCACGGTGACGCTCACGGTCGATCCGCCTGCCGCCATGTCGCTGGAAGAGGCGCTGGACATCGTCAACGGCGAGATCGTGCCGTCGCTGCGCGATGCGCTGCCGCCCGACGCCGCGATCCGCATCTCCGGCAGCGCCGACCGGTTGGGCGAAGTGGTGCGCAGCATGGGCACGAACTTCGCGCTCGCGCTGGTCGTGCTGTTCATGCTGATGGCGGCGATGTTCAAGTCGCTGCGCGACAGCGCCTTCGTCATGGCGACCCTGCCGATGGCGGTGCTGGGTGGGGTCGCGGGCCTGCGCGTACTGGATCTCGCGGCCGGGCAGACGCTGGACCTGCTGTCGATGATCGGCTTCATCATGCTGTTGGGCATGGTGATCAACAACGCGATCCTGCTGGTCGCGCAGGCCCGTGAAGCGCAGGCCGCCGGTGCGTCACTGGACGGCGCGCTGAAGCAGGCGCTCGACCAGCGCCTGCGACCCATCCTGATCGCCGCGCTCACCGGCGTCCTCGGTGCGCTGCCGATGGCCATCAATCCCGGTCCGGGCGCGGTGATCTATCGCGGACTCGCCGCGGTGTCCGTCGGCGGCGTCGCCCTGAGCCTGCTGTTCACGGTCGTGCTGGTGCCGGCGCTGCTGCGCCTGGCGGGCGAACGCACGCCGCGTTCCGCCCCCGATACCGCTTCCGTCGTCCCATCCCCGCTCGCTTCCTGACCCCTGCTCCGGAGAACCCCATGCGTACCTTGCCCAAACTGCTGATCGCTTCCGCGCTGGCCGGCGTCCTCACCCTCCCCCTGGTGAAACGGGACGCCGATGCCAGCGCACCCACCGGGAAGGTCGATGCGCCACCCGCCATCGTCAGCGTTGCGCCCGCCGTCCGCACCGCGTTCGCGCCGCGCCACTGGTCGCCGGGCAGCGTCATCAGCCGGCGCGACGCGCGCGTGGCCGGCGAACAGGATGGTCGCGTCGTCGAGGTGGCGGAGGTCGGGCAGCGCGTGCGTCGGGGCCAGGCTCTGGCGGTGCTCGACGACACCGCGCTACGCCTGCGCGAGCAGGAAGGTCAGGCCGACCTGGCGCGTATCCAGGCGCAACTGGCACTCGCCAACCGGCAGGAACAGCGCTACGCGCAGTTGGCAGCGGAGCAGAACATCGCCCGCGCGCAGTACGAGCAGTTGCGTGCCGACCGCGACGTGCTGGTACAGGACCGTGCGCGCGTGCTGGCGCAACTGGCGCAGACCCGTCACCAGCGCACGCAGATGGTGATCCGCGCCCCGTTCGACGGCATCGTCGCCGAGCGGCTGACGCAGATTGGCGAGTATCTGGTCATCGGCGGTTCGGTCGCACGCCTGGTGGACACGGGCGCGCAGGAAGTGCGCGTTCGCGCGCCCGTCGATCTGGCCCGGCACCTGGGTTCCGGCACCGAGGTGCGCGTGCGCAACGCCGGCCAGGAGCGCACTTATCCGGTCAGCGCGCTGGTTCCGGTAGGCGACGAAGCCTCACGGCAACTGGAGCTGCGCATCGCCGTGCAAGGCCTGGACATTCCGGTCGGCACCGCGGTGGACGTGGGCCTGCCCAGCGCCGAGACGCGCACCGTGGTGGCCGTTCCGCGCGATGCGGTGATCCTGCGCCGCGAAGGCGACTTCGTCATGCGCGTGGACGCGGCCGGCAAGGCCGAGCGCGTGCCGGTCAAGACCGGTGCCGAAGTGGAAGGACTGGTCGAAGTCAGCGGCAGCGTCAGCGCCGGCGACCGCCTGATCGTGCGTGGCGGCGAACGCGTCGAAGCCGGCCAGCCGCTCGACATCCAGCCGCTGGGTCCCGCCATTGCAATGCGATGACAGTCAGAGGTGAAGGCAGGCACCACGCGCCCTTGCCTTCACTGACGGCAACGCCGTGAACGGGCACAATCCCGCCATGTCGTCGCCCTCCCCGCACGCCGCGCCCGCACGCAATCCCACGCCCAACCTGCGCGAGCGCTTCGATGCGATGCGCAACCTCGGGCCGTTCCTGCGCCAGATCTGGCAGACCAGCCGCGTCCTGACGCTGGCAAGCCTCGGGCTGCGGCTGATACGGGCGTTCGTTCCCGTGGTGACGCTGTACATCGCCAAGCTGATCATCGACGAAGCCATCCGCCTGGTCGGGCTGGGCCTCGATTTCGGTTCGCTGGGCGAGGCGTGGCGCAGCGGACAGCTCGACACGCTGGCGACGCTGCTGGCGCTGGAGTTCGCACTCGCCATCGGTTCCGACCTGCTCGGCCGGCTGATCAGCTATGCCGATGCGCTGCTGTCGGAACTGTTCACCAATGCGACCAGCGTGCGGCTGATGGAGCACGCCGCCACGTTGGACCTGGAGGACTTCGAAGACCCCGACCTGCAGGACAAGCTCGATCGCGCGCGCCGCCAGACGATGGGGCGCATGAACCTGATGAGCCAGCTGTTCGGCCAGGTGCAGGACGCGATCACCGTCGTCGCGTTCGCGGCCGGCCTGCTGGTGTATGCGCCCTGGCTGATCGCACTGCTGGCACTGGCGCTGATCCCCGCTTTCGTCGGCGAAGCGCATTTCAACGCGCTGGGCTACTCGCTGAACTTCCAGTGGACACCCGAGCGTCGGCAGCTGGAATACCTGCGCCAGATGGGCGCCAGCGTGGAAACGGCCAAGGAGGTGAAGATCTTCAACCTCCACCGGTTCCTGATCGAGCGCTATCGCGGACTGGCGGAGAAATTCTTCCTCGCCAACCGTGCGCTGGCTCGCCGACGTGCCCTGTGGGGCACGGTGCTCGCGGCGCTGGGCACGCTGGGCTACTACGTCGCGTACGGCTATATCGCCTGGCGCACGGTGCGCGGTGATTTCACCATCGGCGACCTTACGTTCCTCGCGGGCAGTTTCCTGCGCCTGCGCCAATTGCTGGAAGGACTGCTGATCGGCTTCTCGCAGGTCGCCGGCCAGGCGCTGTACCTGGACGACCTGTTCTCGTTCTTCGAGATCGAGCCGGAGATCACCTCACCCGCCGACGCCGTACCGATCCCGCGACCGATCACACAGGGTTTCGTGTTCGAGAACGTCGGCTTCCGCTATCCCGATGCCGAACGCTGGGCGGTGCGCCATCTCGATTTCCAGTTGCATGCCGGCGAAGTGCTGGCGCTGGTCGGCGAGAACGGGGCCGGCAAGACCACGCTGGTGAAGCTGCTCGCGCGGCTCTACGATCCGGACGAAGGCCGTATCCTGCTGGACGGACGCGATCTGCGTGACTACGACATCGACGACCTGCGCGCCAACATCGGCGTGATCTTCCAGGATTTCGTGCGCTACCACTTGACGGCCGGCGAGAACATCGGCGTGGGCCGCATCGATGCCATGAACGACGACGCGCGTATCCGCGATGCGGCGGCGCGCGCGATGGCCGACGAAGTGATCGCCGGCCTGCCGCGCGGTTACGACCAGTTGGTGGGCCGCCGCTTCAAGAACAGCGTCGACCTGTCGGGTGGCCAATGGCAGAAGATCGCCATCGCGCGCGCCTACATGCGCGATGCGCAGGTGATGATCCTGGATGAACCGACCGCCGCACTCGATGCGCGCTCCGAGTTCGAGGTCTTCCAACGCTTCAAGGAATTGTCGGACAATCGGACCGCGGTGCTGATCTCGCACCGTTTCTCCAGCGTCCGCATGGCCGATCGCATCCTGGTCCTCGACCAGGGCCGCCTGGAGGCCAGCGGCACGCACGAACAACTCATGGCCGCCGGCGGCCGCTACGCCGAACTGTTCGAACTGCAGGCCGCCGGTTACCGCTGAACTTCCCCCTCACAGGAGACACGATGTTGCGCCACGCCCCCCACCGACTCGCCACCGCCCTCCTCCTCGCACTGCCCCTGGCCGCCTGCAATTCCTCCGCCAATGGCGACGCCGCGAAGCCCGCGGCACCGGCTGCAGCCCCGGCTGCTCCCGTCGAACAGCCGGCGCAGACACTGGCCAGCGCGCAAGGCCAGATCCGCGTCACGCGCGTGGCCAGCGGCCTGGACCATCCGTGGAGCCTGGCGTTCCTGCCCGATGGCGCGATGCTGGTCACCGAACGCAGCGGCCAGTTGCGCCGCGTGGGTGCCGACGGCGCGGTGTCCGCACCGATCACCGGCGTGCCGAAGGTCTTCGCCCCCGGCCAGGGCGGCCTGCTGGATGTCGTGCTCGCACCGGACTACGCCAGCAGCCAGCGCATCTACCTGAGCTATGCCGAGCCCGGCGACAACGGCACCGCAGGTACGGCGGTTGCCTACGGCACGCTGTCGGGTGATGTGCTGACGGACGTCAAGGTGATCTACCGGCAGGAGCCGAAGCTCGAAGGCCCGAACCATTTCGGTTCGCGCATCGTGTTCGACGACGCAGGCCACGTCTTCATCAGCCAGGGCGAGCGCAACCAGCGCCCCACCGCACAGGAACTCGACAAGCTGCAGGGCAAGCTGGTGCGGTTGAACCTGGATGGCAGCGTGCCGCAGGACAATCCTTTCGTGGGCCGTGCCGATGCGCGCCCCGAGATCTACAGCTACGGCCACCGCAACATGCAGGGCATGGCGCGCGATCCGCGCACCGGCACGCTCTGGCAGAGCGAGCACGGCCCGCGCGGTGGCGACGAGATCAACCTGCCGGAAGCCGGCAAGAACTACGGCTGGCCCACCATCACCTATGGCATCAACTATTCCGGCCAGCCGATTCCCGAAGCCGAAGGCAAGGCGAAGGACGGCATGGAGCAGCCGTACCACCTGTGGGAGAAGTCACCCGGCGTGTCCGGCATGGCCTTCCTCGTCAACGCACCTGACAACTCGTGGAACAACAGCCTGTTCCTGGGCGCACTGGCCGAGCGCAACCTGATCCGCCTGACCCTGGACGGCAACAAGATCGTCGGCGAGGAGCGCCTGCTCAACGAGATCGGCGAGCGCGTGCGCGACGTCCGCGTCAGCGCGGATGGCAAGGTCTACGTCCTCACCGACGAAGACGACGGCAAGATCTGGCGCATCGAAGCGCCGCAGGCGCCATGAGGACGACGATGCGAAACATCCTGCTTGCCTTCGGCCTGTGCTGCGCCTCGCTGGCGCATGCGCAGTCGCCCGGCGACTACACGACGGCCAAGCAGCGCGCGGATGCCGACGAAGCCTCCCTGCCCGCTGCCGAGGCCGACGCCATGCGCGACGCGCAGGGCGTTGCGCTGGAGGCCGCCATTGCCGGCTGCGCGACGCCGACGGCCGACACCTCGCCGTTCGTGGTAGTGGCGGAACTGAATGCTGCCGGCAAGGTGGTCCGTACCTGGCGCGAAGGCAGCACCCCGCTGGCGATCTGCGTGCAGAAGCAGATCAACGGCAGCGCACTCGCTCCGCCGCCGCGGGCGCCGTTCTTCACCTCGTTCGAACTGAGCTTCACCCGATGAGCGACACCGCCACCGACATCAACGCCCTGCTGCGCGCCCGACTGCCTGCGGGCGTGCCCCTGCAGATCCCACCGCCCTGCCTGCTCGACATGCAGGGCGAACCGGTGGAGTACGTGGAAGGCCAGTCGCTGGCGATGCGCTTTCCGGTACTGTCGCGCTACCAGAATCCGATCGGGCACATGCAGGGCGGTTTCATCGTGGCGGCGCTGGACAATACGCTGGGGCCGTTCTCGTACCTGATCGCGCCACCCAGCGTCACCACGTCGCTCAACACGCAGTATCTGCGACCGGTGACGCCGGAGATGTCACACATCACCTGTCATGCGAAGTTGGTGGAGCGCACGCGCAACCAGTTGTTCCTCGCTGGCGAAGTACGCGACGACGCGGGACGCATGCTGGTGATGTGCCAGGCGGTGTGCCAGATCCTGCCGCAGAAGAGCGGCTGATGCTTTAGAGCCCCTCTCCCATCGGGAGAGGGGTTGGGGTGAGGGGCAACGGAGTCCGCATTCCTCGCGCCCTATCCTTGGAACCGCGTCCGCGATGCCATTGGTTTGATGGCCTTACGGTATGACTCTTCTTCTCTGCATAGATGGCGCCGCTCGCCGCGGAGGCATTCTTTCTTTGCTTGTGCAAAGAAAGAATCAAAGAAACACACCCCAGGCGGCACGCCCTCCGCTTCGCTCCGGGTCCGCGAGCAGGGCGGGAATTTCCGTAAGGCACATCCCTGTGCCATACGGAAACGCCGTCATCCATGACGGCGCCCTTCGGGTTTTACCCACCCTCCTCGCCGTGCCTCATGGGGACCCAAGAAGCCACGTCAAAAGCGTGCACACCGAATTTTTCCGTGTCGGCTTCCGGGGCCCCTGAGGTCCGGCAGTCACGGCGGGTAAACCCGCAGGGCGGCGCACAGGACGTGCGCCGTTTTCGGCCGGGGCAGGATGCCCCGTCCGAAAATTCCCGCTGGGACTGCGAACCCGCCGCGCAGCGGCGGGCGGACCGCCGGGGGGTGTTTCTTTTGCTTACTTTTCTTTGCACAAGCAAAGAAAAGTAAGGCCCCCGCGGCCAGCGGCACCCTGCCTGCGCTCAAGAGAGAGCATGCCGACAGGCCTTGGAGTTCAACGCGATGGCTTGGACGGACCAACGGCTCTCACGGGCAACGGACTTCGTCGCCCCTCACCCCAACCCCTCTCCCGCAGGGAGAGGGGTTCTACAGCTCAAAGCAATTCGAACCGATCCCCATCCAGCATCGCCGGAAACCGCTCCCGATGCGCCGCCAGCGCCTCCGCCGAGATCGTCGTCGTTACCACGCCCTCGCCCGCCGGCAACTCCACCACCGGCTGCCCGAGCATGTCGATCACTGCGCTGTCGCCGCTGTACTCATGCCCGTTGCCGTCCGTGCCCGCGCGATTCACCGCCGCCACGTAGCACAGGTTCTCGATCGCCCGCGCACGCAGCAACGTCTTCCACGGATACGCGCGCGGTGCAGGCCAGTTGGCGACGAAGATCTGCAGGTCGAAGTCCAGCTGTTCCGGACGCTCCACGTCGTAACGGTTGCGCGCGAACACCGGGAACCGCAGGTCGTAGCAGACCAGCGGATTGATCCGCCAGCCCTTCCATTCCACCGTCAGCCGGTCGCGACCGGCGGCATAGCGTTTGTGCTCGTTGGCGTAACGGAACAGATGGCGCTTGTCGTAGTGCTGCAATGCGCCGTCGGGCGTCGCGAACAGCAGGCGGTTGAACACGCCTTCCGCCGTACGCAACTGCACGCTGCCGGTGATCGCCGCATCGAGCGTCTTGGCCTGCTCGCGGATCCAACTGATCGTGGGACCGTCCATGCCTTCGGCCTGGTCGATCGCCTCGTTGCTGAAGCCGCTGGTGAAGGTCTCCGGCAGGATGACCAGATCGGTGGTGCCAGCCAGCGGTGCGATCAGGCCGCCGTAGTAGTCACGGTTTCCGGCCGGATCATGCCAGCGCGTCTCGCCCTGGACGAGGGAAATGCGCAGATCCTGCATCGGCACCGACTCGCTCATCACAGCTTCTTCAATCGTTCGATCGCCGCATCCAGCGTCGCTTCGTTCTTGGCGAAGCACAACCGCGCCAGTCGCTGTCCCGCCGGCGCAGCCTCGTAGAACGGCGACAGCGGAATCGCGGTGACGCCGTGCTCGATGGTCAGCCACTTCACGAACTCGGCATCCGGCAGGTCGCTGACCGCCGAATAGTCGACCAGTTGGAAGTAACCGCCCGGCACCGGCAGCGGCTTGAACTTCGTGCCCAGCAGCTGTTCGCGGAAGCGGTCGCGCTTCTCCTGGTAGAACGCGCCCAGTTGTTCGTAGTGCTCGGGTTCCTGCCGGATCATCGCGGCGAAGGCGTGCTGCGCCGGGGCGAACGTGCAGAACACGTTGTACTGGTGCACCTTGCGGAACTCCGCGCTCAGCGCGGGTGGGGCGATGGCGTAGCCTATCTTCCAGCCGGTGCAGTGGTAGGTCTTGCCGAAGCTGGACACTACAAAGGCACGTGCGGCCAGTTCGGGATAACGCAGGATGGATTCGTGGCGGCGACCGTCGAAGACGATGTGTTCGTACACCTCGTCCGAGATCAGGTAGATGCCGGTGCCTTCCAGCAGCGCGGACAGCGCGCGGATGTCAGCTTCGTCGAACATCGCACCCGAGGGGTTGTGCGGGCTGTTGACGATCAGCAGGCGCGTCCTCGGCGTGATCGCCGCGCGCACGCGGTCCCAGTCCACTGCGAAGGTCTGCGGGTCCAGCGGCACGTGCACGGCGCGTGCGCCGGCCAGGTCGATCGCGGGCTCGTAGCTGTCGTAGGCCGGGTCCAGCACGATGACCTCTTCGCCCGGGCGCACCACCGCGTGGATCGCGTTGAACAGCGCCTCGGTGGCGCCGCTGGTCACGGTGATCTCGGTGTCCGGGTTCACTTCCCGGCCATAGCAGCGCAGCACTTTCTCGGCGATGGCCTGGCGCAGCGGTGCCACGCCGGTCATCGGAGCGTACTGGTTGTGTCCGGCCCGCATGGCGGCATCCAGCTCATCCACCAGCCGCTGCGGCACCGCGAAGTCCGGGAACCCCTGTCCCAGGTTGACCGCACCGTGCTCGGCGGCCAGTTGCGACATCACGGTGAAGATGGTCGTGCCCACCTTGGGCAGCTTGGTCTGGAGCTGGGACATCCTGGTTCAGGTACTCGGACAGGGGGAGGACGGAGTGTACGCGCTGGCCGTTACGCGCGATGATGCGGCCATGGCTGAACACAGTGTTCCCGCCAACGGCAACGGAACGGGGGATGTGCCCGACGCGGAACGCGCGCGGCTGGCCATTGCCTGGGCCGCCGCGCATTACTTCGTCACCGTGGGCCGGCAGGAGTGGCTGTTCCGCACCGGCACGACCGCCGAGGATGTCGAGCGGCAGGTCATGGCCTCCCGCTATCTGTTCATCACGGCCTGGAATCCCCCGCCCGGCGACACGCCCCGCCACCTCAACGACGCCGCACAGGAGCGCCTGCACGCCCGCCTGCACACGCTCGAACTGGCCTTCCATCCTGCGTTGGGCTGCAACAACCAGGGCGGCATGGTCGAACACGGTTGCCTGGTGCTGGATGCCTCGCTGGACCAGGCCGACGCGCTGGCACGCGAATTCGGCCAGGGCGGCACCCTGTTCTGGGAATCCGAAGCCCCCGTGCGCCTGCGGATGATGTGGCCGCGCCCACCGCAGGCCGACGGCGATCCGCACACCGATTGGGTCGGCTGAACGGCCGCGACGGTATGTCGCAGGCGGCCGGACGCACGCCTCCGTTTAGAATGGGCGGCTGAGCCCTCTGGACACCCCAGCCTCCCTCACGGGAACGCCCGATCCGATGACCGACGCTGCTCCCCACCACCCGCCGTTGCTGGCCGCCCGCGGCCTGGCGTTCTCGCGCAACGACGAACCGGTGTTCGGGCCGCTCGCGTTCGCCGTGGATGCCGGCGAGGCGCTGCTGGTACAGGGTGGGAACGGGGTCGGCAAGACCACGCTGCTGAGGGTGCTGGCCGGACTGCTGCGCGCCGATGCCGGCGAGATCGACATCGACGGCCAGCCGGCAGGTCCCTCGCGCCGGGCGCATGCCATGGCCTATCTGGGCCACCTGCCGGCGCTGAAGGCCGACCTGAGCACGCTGGAGAACCTCAACTTCCTCTGTGGTCTGCACGGTCGCCGCGCGCGCCAGATGCCGGGCAACGCACTGGCGATGGTCGGCCTGGCCGGCTACGAGGACGCCCTCGCCCGCCAGCTGTCCGCCGGGCAGAAGAAGCGACTGTCGCTCGCCCGCCTGTGGCTGTCGCCGTCGCCGCTGTGGCTGCTGGACGAGCCCTACGCCAACCTCGACCTGGACGGCATCAATCTGGTGAACCGGATGATCCACGCGCACCTGCGCGATGGCGGTGCCGCGCTGGTGACCACCCACGGTGCTTACGCCGCGCCGCCGGTGCAGACCCGCATGCTGGTGATGGAGCGTCCGGCATGAACACCGCGCCTTCCCTGTTCCAGACCGCGCGTGCCCTGGTCGTACGCGACGTGCAGTTGTTGTGGCGCCGTCGTGGCGACGCGCTGCAGCCTGCGCTGTTCGCGCTGCTGGTGGTGGTGCTGTTCGCCCTCGGCCTGGGCACCGCGCCGCTGGTGCTGTCGAAGGTCGCGCCCGCGGTGATCTGGGTCGCGGTGCTGCTCGCCGGACTGCTGTCGCTGGACACGCTGTTCCGGGGCGATGCCGAAGACGGCTCGCTCGAACAATGGATTCTCGCGCCGGTTCCGCTGGCGTGGCTGGTGCTGGTCCGCGTGCTGACGCACTGGGCCACCACCGCACTGCCCATGGTGCTGGCGGCACCGCTGCTCGGCGAGATGCTGCACCTGCCGCGCAGCGAGTTGCCGATGCTGCTGGCCACGCTCGCGCTGGGCACGCCATTGCTGAGCCTGCTGGGCGCGGTGGTTGCTGCGCTGACAGTGGGCATGAGGCGCTCTGGTATCCTTGTTGCGCTGCTGGCGCTGCCGCTGTACGTGCCCGTGCTGGTGTTCGGCGCCGGTGCCGTCGCCGCCAGCGCACAAGGGCTGGATGCCTCCGGCGCCCTCCTCTGGCTGGCCGCCGGCCTGCTGCTCTCGCTGCTGCTGGCGCCGCTGGCAGCCGCCGCGGCGATCCGCATCGCCCTGACCTGAAGACCGCCGCCGCATGAATCCTCTCGTCCGCTGGTTCCACCAACTCGGTTCGCCCCCGTACTTCGACCGCTTCGCGGCGCGCTGGACGCCGTGGTGCTACCTGGCGGCGATCGTGTTGCTCGGCGTGGGCCTGTGGCAGGCACTGTTTGTGGTCCCGGCCGATTACCAGCAGGGCGACAGCTTCCGCATCCTCTACATCCACGTGCCCAGCGCGTGGATGAGCATGTTCGTGTTCGGCCTGATGGCCTTCTACGCCGCCATCGCGCTGGTCTGGCGCATCAAGCTGTGCGAGATCCTGGCCATGGCCTGCGCGCCGACCGGTGCCGCCTTCACCCTCATCACGCTCGCCACCGGCAGCATCTGGGGCAAGCCGATGTGGGGCACGTGGTGGGACTGGGATCCGCGCCTGACCACCGAACTGATCCTGCTGTTCCTCTACCTCGGCGTGATGGGCCTGTACGGCGCCATCGACGACCGCCGCAGCGCCGCGCGTGCGGCCAGCCTGCTGGCCATCGTCGGTGTGGCGATCCTGCCGGTGATCCGCTACTCGGTGGTGTGGTGGAACTCGCTGCACCAGGGCCAGACCATCCGCGTGTTCGGCGAATCCAGCATTGACGACAGCATGATCCTGCCGCTGGTGCTGATGGTGATCGCAACGAAGTTCTGGTTCGCCGGTTCGCTGCTGGCGCGTGCTCGCGCCGACAACCTGCGCCGCGAGGCCGGCAAGGACTGGGTGGCGAAACTGGCCGCCGCGAAGGAGGCCACGCCGTGAGCTACCTCGAATACGTCATCGGCGCCTACGCCGTGTTCGCCGTGGTGCTGGGCTGGGACTTCCTGGCGCCGCGCCTGCAGATACGCCGCGAACTTCGCGCCGTCCGCCAACGCGTGGCGCGCGATGCGCGCCGCAGTGCCGCCCCCGCCGACCTGGAACGCTGACCGATGAATCCCGTTCGACGCCGTCGCCTGCTGTTCGTACTGCTCGCCGTCGTGGTGGCGGGCATCGCCACCGCGCTGATCGCGATGGCCCTGCAGCGCAACGTGGCCTACCTATACACCCCGGCGGAAGTACTGCGCGGCGAAGCGGGCGAATCCCGCTTCCGCCTCGGTGGCATGGTGGAGAAAGGCTCGTTCAAGCGCGAACCCGGTTCGCTGGTCTCGCAGTTCGGCGTGACCGACGGCGATGCGCAGCTGACCGTGCGCTACGACAAGATCCTGCCCGATCTGTTCCGCGAAGGGCAGGCCGTGGTCGCGACGGGTTCGATGCAGGACGGCGTGTTCGTCGCCACCGATGTGCTGGCCAAGCACGACGAGGCCTACATGCCGAAGGAAGTCGCCGACAAGATGGGCAAGGCGCACCAGAAGCACGACGTCCAGGCCACGCCGGCGGAGTCGGCGTATTGATCGTCGCGCCTGTCCCGCGCGTGCGCCCGACCACCGGCGACGCTGCCCGCCCGATCCGTGTTTTCACCCACTCCCGTTCCGGGACGAGGCAATGGATTCCTGATGCTCCCTGAAATCGGACAAATCGCGCTGATCCTCGCGCTGCTGGTCGCGGTCCTGCAGGCGGTGCTGCCGCTGGCCGGCGCACAGCGCAACAAGGCCGCGTGGATGGACGTGGCACGCCCGGCGGCGTACGCGCAGCTGTGGCTGGTGATGCTGGCCTTTATCGCGCTGACGGTGGCGTTCGTGACGCAGGATTTCTCGGTCAAGTACGTGGCCGACAACTCCAACTCGCTGCTGCCCATGGTCTACCGCTACACCGCGGTGTGGGGCTCGCACGAAGGCTCGCTGCTGCTGTGGGCGCTGGTGCTCGCGTTGTGGACCGGCGCCGTGGCGCTGTTCTCGCGGGGCCTGCCCGACGTGGTGATGGCACGCGTGCTGGGCGTGATGGGCATCGTGGCCATCGGCTTCCTCGCCTTCCTGATCTTCACCTCCAATCCCTTTGTCCGCCTGTTGCCGTCGCCCGGCGAAGGTCGCGACCTCAACCCGCTACTGCAGGACCCGGGGATGATCATCCATCCGCCGCTGCTGTACGTCGGCTACGTGGGCTTCGTGGTCCCGTTCGCGTTCGCCATCGCCGCCCTGCTCGATGGCCACGTGGATGCGCGCTGGCTGCGCTGGACACGGCCGTGGACGAACGTGGCTTGGGGCTTCCTGACGCTGGGCATCGCGCTGGGCAGCTGGTGGGCGTACTACGAACTCGGCTGGGGCGGCTGGTGGTTCTGGGATCCGGTCGAGAACGCCAGCTTCATGCCGTGGCTGGTCGGCGCGGCGCTGATCCATTCGCAGGCGGTCACCGAGAAGCGCGGTGCGTTCCGTGGCTGGACCCTGCTGCTCGCGATCGCCGCGTTCTCGCTGTCGCTGCTCGGCACCTTCCTGGTCCGCTCCGGCGTGATCACCAGCGTGCATGCCTTTGCCGCCGACCCCACCCGCGGCGTCTTCATCCTGATCTTCCTCGGCCTCGTGATCGGCAGCTCGCTGCTGCTGTATGCGCTGCGCGCGCCTCAGCTGGCCGATGGCGAATCGGAGAAGTCGTACTTCGCCGCCAGCTCGCGCGAGACGCTACTGCTGGCCAACAACCTGCTGCTGACCGCCGCCTGCGCGATGGTGCTGCTGGGCACGCTGTATCCGTTGATCGCCGACGCGCTGGACCTCGGCAAGATCTCCGTGGGCCCCCCCTACTTCAGCCTGCTCTTCATCGTGCTGATGGCGCCACTGGTGGCGCTGGTGCCGTTCGGGCCGATCACCAAGTGGCAGCGCGACAACCTGGCCAAGCCGTTCGCGATGCTGCTGCCGTGGGCCGGTCTGTCGCTCGTGCTCGCCGTCATCGCGTACTTCATGGCGCCGCAGGGCAAGCTGAAGGTCGCCGCCGGCATCCTCGGTGCGGCCTGGGTCGGCCTGGGCACGCTGCGCTTCCTCTGGCAGCGCCTGCGCGCCAACGGACGCTTCACGCCCGAAATGCTCGGCATGACGCTGGCGCACACCGGCGTCGCCGTGTTCCTGGTCGGCGCACTGCTGGTCGAAGGCTTGAACGTGCAGCGCGAACTGGCGGTGAAACCCGGCCAGACTGTCGAAGTCGGCCGCTGGGGCTTCCACTTCCAGGGCGTCGATGAAACCCAGGGTCCCAACTACCTGTCCGACCGCGGCCATGTGCAGATCCTGCGCGACGGCAAGCCGGTGACGCTGCTGCACCCGGAGAAGCGTGCCTATGCCAGTGGCGGCCAGGTGATGACCGAAGCCGGTATCAAACCGGGCTTGCTGGGCGATGTGTTCGTCGCCATCGGCGAGCCGCTCGGCAACGGGGCCTGGGCGCTGCGCGTGCACATCAAACCCTTCATCCGCTGGATCTGGCTCGGCGCTGCGCTGATGGCGCTGGGCGGCTTCGTCACCGCCGCCGACCGCCGGTTCCGGAACCACAAGAAATCCGAGGCGCGTCCCGCATGAACAACGCTTCCGAACTCCCGCCTTCGCCGCCGCGCTCGCGCGGTGCGCTGACGTTCGCGCTGGTCATCATCGGCCTGTTCTTCGTCGGCCTGATGGGCCTGCTGTATTACGGCGTGTCGCAGTCCGACCGCGCCGGGCGCGACGCGCTGCCGTCGCCGCTGATCGGCAAGCCGGCACCGGCCTTCGATCTGCCGCTGCTGCACGACCCGGCCAAGCGCGTCACCAACGCCGACCTCGCCGGCCAGCCCTACGTGATGAATGTCTGGGGCAGCTGGTGCCCCGAGTGCCGCGTCGAGCACCCCATCCTGACGCAGTTCGCGCTGACCAAGCGCGTGCGCTTCATCGGCTACAACCTCAAGGACGAACGCGAGGACGCGCTGCGCTGGCTGGAGCAGTTCGGCAATCCGTACATGATGGTCGTCGCCGACCTGGAAGGCCGTACCGCGATCGACTGGGGCATCTACGGCGCGCCGGAAACCTTCCTCGTCGACGGCAAGGGCATCATCCGCTGGAAGCATGTCGGCGCCATCGACCAGGCCATCATCGACCACCAGCTGATTCCGGCGCTGGAAAAGATCGAAGCCGCGCCATGACCCTTCGCCTGCCCGCGTTGCTGCGCGCTTTGCTGCTGACGATGCTGGTCGCCACCGCCGCGCCCGTGTTCGCGCAGGCCAGCGATCCCACCCCGCTGCAGTTCCGCGATGACGCCGAGGAAGTCCGCTTCCACAAGCTCACTGCCGAACTGCGCTGCGTGATGTGCCAGAACCAGTCGCTGGCCGACTCCAACGCCCAGATCGCGCACGACCTGCGTCGCGAGGTGCTGGACCTGATGCGCCAGGGCAAGGACGACGCACAGGTGAAGCGCTTCCTGGTCGACCGTTACGGCGAGTTCGTGCTGTACAAGCCCGACGTCGCGCCCGGCACCTACATCCTCTGGTTCGGCCCGCTGTTCCTGCTGCTCGCCGGCGGCGTGTGGGTCGGCCTGATCGTGGCCAAGCGCGCGAAGCAGCCGGCGCCCGCCACCGACGACACCGACCAGGAGTGGTGATGACCGCTTTCGTGATCCTCGCCATCGTGCTGTCGCTGGCCGTGCTGCTGGCGGTGCTGTGGCCGCTCCGGCGCGATGCGCGCACGCTGGTGCTGGCCGGCGTGGCGACGCTGGGCATCGCCACGTTCGCGCTGTACCGCGTGGTCGGCACCCCGGCCGCGCTGGAGCCGCAGGCGACCACGCCCATGCCGGCCACGCTGGACGAGGCGGTGGCGCAGCTGGAAGCCGAGCTGAAGAAGCAGCCGAACGAACCGGAAGGCTGGCGCCTACTCGGCAAGTCCTACGCCGCCCTGCAGCGCTACGACGACGCACAGAAGGCGTTCGAGCGCGCGGTGCAGTTGCTGCCCACCGACGCCGACCTGCTGGTCGAAGCAGCGCAGGCACGGCTGTTCAACAACGCCGAGCGCAAGCTGGATACGCAGGCCATCGCGCTGCTGGACAAGGCCATCGCGATCAATCCCGATCACCAGCGTGCGCTGTGGTTCGTCGGCCTGGCGCAGCGCCAGGAAGGCAAGCACGCGGAAGCGGCGAAGACGTGGGAGCCGCTGCTCGCCAAGGTCGATCCGAACACCGCCGCCACCCTGCGCACGCAGATCAACGAGGCCCGCGCCGACGCCGGCCTGCCGCCCCTGGCCGACACCGCGCCCACGTCGGCCGCGGACGCCCCGCCAGCCCTGCTGACGGTGACGGTGGACCTGGCGCCCGCGCTGAAGGACAAGCTGGCGCCCGACGACACGCTGTTCGTGTTCGCCCGCCAGATGGACGGCCCGCCGATGCCGGTCGCCGCCAAGCGCCTGCCGGTGTCCGCGTTCCCGGTGACCGTGCCGCTGGGCGACGGCGACAGCCCGATGCCCACGCTGAAGCTCTCGCAACTCCCGCAGGTGCAACTGGTCGCCCGCATCGCCAAGGGCAACGGCCCCACCGCGCAATCCGGCGACCTGGAAGCCGAAGCCGTCACCGCCGACGTCAAGGCCGGCAACACCTACACGCTGACCATCGATCGCGTGGTGCCGTAAGGCGCAGTGTGTCGATCCCTTCTCCCCGCCTGCGGGGAGAAGGTGCCCGGGGGCGGATGAGGGGCGCTCTTCGCGCGAGCCCTTCGCCCCCCTCTAGACGCACGTTGACGCTGATCGCAACGTCAGTATCTCTACTCCGTTCGCCCCTCACCCGCCCTCCGGGCACCCTCTCGCCGCTTCGCAGGGCGAGGGATGTCGATCACGCATCGCGGGTAGCGCCACATGCGCGGCGCCTGCATGGCGTGGCGTCGTCTCTTAAACTTCAGCGATGATCCAATCCCCGCCTGCCGCATGAGCCTCGCACGCAACCTGTCCCGGCTCGCTCCGTGGATCGCCGTGCCCGCCCTGCTCGGCTTGCTGCTGCCCCTGCAACGCGCGTGAATGCCCGGTCAGGGGTCCCTCGGCTGGGCATTGGACCTGTTCGCTCACTGGCAGCCGCTCTACGTTCTGGCGTGGTTGATTGCCTGCGGGATCGGGGCGCTGCGCGACAGGCGCTGGCTGCTTTGCCTGCCGCTGCTGGCATTGCCGTGGTTCACCGCCAGCCCCAAGGCGCCACGCTCGGAAGGACCACCGGATCTCGTGATGGCGGTGGCCAACGTCAACATCCGCCAACGCGACCCTGCCGCGCTCCTCGCTTGGCTGCAACACCAACCTGCCGACATCGTCGTGCTGACCGAACTGTCCCCCGACTATGCGGACCCATTGGCACGACGGAGCTACGGCGGATTCGCGCATCGCGCGCTGCATCCGCTCGTATCGCCTCCGGGCCTGGGTATCCTGTCGGACCGACCCCTGCACGACGTGCGGCTGGTGGAGGATCGTCTCGGCGCGTTGCGGATGGAGGCCGGCCTGGACATCGACGGACATCGCGTCCGCTTCGTCGCCGCACACCCCAAGCCGCCGATGGCCACGCGCAAGTACCGCGCACGCGACAAGCTGATGCGCGAACTGGCGGTATCGGCCACGAATGAGCCGATGATCGTGGCCGGCGATCTCAATGCCACCCCCTGGTCCAGCGCCTTGCTGGGTGCGGACATGCGCGCCCTGCGCCGCACCACCGGCGGGGCGCCGACGTACCCTAGCGAGGGGGCGGGCGTGTTCGGCATCGGCATCGATCACGTCCTGGTCTCGTCCGGCTTCGCGCAAACCGGCGCGGAACGTGGTCCCGATATCGGCTCCGACCACCTGCCCGTCCGCGTCGGACTGCGCTGGCAGGGCGAATAGCGTCCCCCGGATCGCTACACTTGTCCGATGACCGAATTCATCCCCCCCGGCACCCGCTTCCATCCCCTGCCCTCGCCGTTCCGCATGAAACGCGGCGGCGCGCTGCATGGCGCGCGGATGGCGTACGAGACCTGGGGCACGCTCAACGAACGCCGCGACAACGCCGTGCTGATCGTCACCGGCCTGTCGCCGGACGCGCATGCCGCACGCAATGCCGGCAACGAAGCCGAAGGCTGGTGGGAGGCGATGCTCGGTCCGGGCAAGCCGATCGACACCGACCGCTGGTTCGTGATCTGCGTGAATTCGCTGGGCAGCTGCAAAGGGTCGACCGGTCCTGCCTCGATCAATCCGGATACCGGCGCGCTGTACCGCCTCGACTTCCCCGAGCTGTCGGTGGAAGACGGCGCCAAGGCGGCGTTCGACGTGGTGCGCGGGCTCGGCGTCGAACAACTGGCCTGCATCATCGGCAACTCGATGGGCGGCATGACGGCGCTGGCCTACCTGTTGCTGCATCCCGGTGCCGCGCGCACGCACATCAACATCTCCGGCAGCGCGCAGGCGTTGCCGTTCTCCATCGCGATCCGTTCGCTGCAGCGCGAGGCGATCCGGCTGGATCCCAACTGGAACCACGGCCAGTACGACGACGAGACGTATCCGGAATCCGGCATGCGCATGGCCCGCAAGCTGGGCGTGATCACCTACCGCTCGGCGCTTGAATGGGATGGCCGCTTCGGCCGCGTGCGGCTGGAATCGGATCGTCCGGATGAGGAACCGTTCGGCCTGGAATTCCAGGTGGAAAGCTATCTGGAAGGCCATGCACGCCGCTTCGTGCGCCGCTTCGACCCCAACTGCTATCTCTATCTCAGCCGGTCGATGGACTGGTTCGATCTGGCCGACTATGCCGGTGAAGAGCGGGCGGACGGCGACGTGGTGAAGGGGCTGGCGAAGATCCGCGTGCAGCGGGCGCTGGCCATCGGCGCCACCACCGATATCCTGTTCCCGCTGCAGCAACAGCAGCAGATCGCCGAGGGCCTGGCGGCCGGCGGGGCGCAGGCGGAGTTCCTGCCGCTGGAGTCGCCGCAGGGCCATGACGCCTTCCTGGTGGATTTCGAGCGGTTCGGGCCGGCGGTGGCGGAGTTCCTGGGCGGGATCTGACCGCTGTTGCTCCCTTCTCCCCGCCAGGCGGGGAGAAGGTGCCCGGAGGACGGATGAGGGGCGAGCGCGGTATCTGCCGCTGCAAACGACGCGTTCCCACTCCGTTCGCCCCTCACCCGCCTTCGGCACCCTCTCCCCGCGCGCGGGGAGAGGGGAAAAGCCGACCATTCCGCAGCGCACGACACCCTCCTCGGCCCAGCCGGCTAAAATGGCCCCACATTCTTCTGCGGGCCGTGCCATGACCCTCGATTTCCCCGGCGCCGACAAGCTGATCGCCTCGCTGGACGCCGCCGTCACCCTGGGCGACGACCGCGCCGTCACCGATGCGCTGCGCAAGTCGCTGTGCGAACTGATCTGCGACGAAGAGGTCAGCCTGCCGTCCTGCGTGCTGGAGCCCATCTCCGACCACTACGCGCGGCGCGAGCTGTACACCAGCCCGGAGCACGGCTACAGCGTCATCGCGATGACCTGGGGCCCGGGCCAGGGCACCAAGATCCACGACCATTCGGGCATGTGGTGCGTGGAGGGCGTGTGGCGCGGCCGGCTGGAGATCACCCAGTACGAACTGGCCGAGCACGATGACGTGCGTTACCGCTTCGTTCCCGCCGGCACCATCGAGGCCGGCACGGGATCGGCAGGCAGCCTGATTCCGCCGCACGAGTACCACACCATTCGCAATCCCAGCGACAAGGCGATCGCGGTCAGCCTGCACGTCTACCAGCGCACGATGGTCCGCTGCGGGATCTTCACGCCGGAGGAAGAGGCTGGCAAGGACGGCTGGCAGCGTCGCGGCGAGCGCCTGCTGGGCACCGACCAGGTCAACTGAAGCGCTTCGGGACCGTGCCCCTGTCGGTGGGGGGCCGGGCTCAGCTATACTCCGCCTCCGCGCCGAAGTGGCGGAATGGTAGACGCAGCGGACTCAAAATCCGCCGCCCTTAAAAGCGTGTGGGTTCGAGTCCCACCTTCGGCACCAGTGACTTAGGCCCGTTTTCGGGCCTTCGTCGTTTCCGGGCTATGCATTTTTTGCGCAGTCGCCGTCGATGCGTGCCGTGGGCAGGACAGTGCCGCACCTGGTCAAGCTATCCCGCGATGCGCTGTCGGACGACCATCCCCGGCACGGGCTCGACAAGCCAGGATGAAGTGCTCCCGGTCCTACAGCAGGCTGCACGGAGCAAACCGGCCCGAGCCCCAGATCAGCACGCCGTCATTACGCATCCGGCCAGGTCAGGGGGTGAGTCGCTGCAGAAGCGCCACGCGCTTCTCGCCCTTTCCGTCCTTGTCCATCTGCACGACGACACTGTCGGCAAGACGCCAGCCGCAGCGCTCGACAAGGGCGGTGACTTCGGGGAGATAGAACCTCGATCCCATGCGTTCGGACGGAGCAGGCGCCACTGCGGGCGGCTGGGTGTCGAGCCGATTGTTGAGGCGCACGACCGCGATACCACGGCAGACGCGCGCGAACTCGCGCAGGCAAGCTTCGACGTCTGCCCAAGGGATGATCGACTCAAGGAAACGGATCGACACAACGGCATCGAACACTCCATCCTCAAATGGCAGGCTCAGCGCGTCGCCCACCCGGATATCCATATGGTCGATCGCAGGACCGAACTCCTCGCGTGCGACCGAGAGCATGTCAGCCGAAATATCGATCCCGGCGACCTGCAAGCCACGCTCGAGATAGACGGGGGCGAAACGACCAGTGCCGAACGGGACGTCCAGGACGCGAGCGCCGGGCGACAGCGAAGAAAGATAGTCGCGAACCGCCCGGTCTTCAGCAGCCCACACCGGCTTGTCGACGCGCTCTGCCAGGTACTCCCGGGCGACATTTCCCAAGTATCGGTCCCCGGCCGGTTCCACGGCAGTCCAAGGTAGATCCTTCTTCATGACGACCTCTCGCACAGGAGGCCCGATTCTACCCGCCACGCGATGCGCTGGATCGACTCATCCGGGGTACACCCACTATCTGGGCGCCGCGCCAACACGAGGCGCTAGTCCTCATCCATGAACCATGCGCACGCGATCCGCGAGGGCGAGACCACAAGCACGCCCGTATCGAACGTGGCGTCCGTTACCGGATTCCAGCCCGGACCAACGCCGGATGTGGTCTTCGGCTTTCCATAGTCGCCGTTGGTGTAGTACCCGGCTGACTCCTTCGCGAACTGGCCCACGAACGCCGCCGCCAGCGCCTGTGCTTCATCCGGCGGAACAAGATTGATGCCGTACGCCATGTCCCGGGAAAGCACGGCCACCAGCACCGCCTGCGCTTCCGCTGCATCGATCTCGAAGTAGTGCGCACGTTCTGGAAACAGGCCGAAGTGGCCGGCTGCGTCTTCAAGCGTGCATCCCTGCACAGCGCGAATCCCCACGATGACGCCACCGCCCCTGGCCTGGATGATGCGATCTTCGATGCCCATCAATGCTGGGGCCTGATACGAGCCGCGACGCGCGACTCGCCCGGACTGACGGGCCGATGGGATATCACTGCATCACCAGCTTGTGCCAGTACGGTGCGAACGGCGGCTTGGGGAACACCACGCCCAGATACGTCGTACGCCAGCACTGGGAGCGGCCGTTGTCCTGGTCCGTGAAGTAGCCGACCACCTTCCCATTGGCATCGATCTCGAGCACCTGGGTCAGTTGTCCGTCGGCCCTGAAGTAGCAGCCGTCACGCTCATCGAGATGATGGGCGTTGTTGAATGCCGCCCAGGCTTCGGCGTAGGCCGACGTCTCTTCGCGGCGATCCTCCCACTGCGCATCGGCGCGCGCGTCGGCCCGGGCGAAATCGGGCGCGGACTGCGCCATCGCCGACAGCGGGAAGCACATGCAGAGTGCAACGAAAACGGCCCTGACCATACCCACCTCCTGTTTGTGGACCGATGTCTGGACCAGGTTGATTCGCAACACAGGTTCAGACCGGATGAATTCCCGGATGGCATCCGCCTTCTATGCCAGCGTCCCCTGATGGTAGACCATCTGCCACTGGTCTCCCGCAAGGCGCCAGATCGAACAGCGCCGTGAGGAAACCGCCACGCCATCCGCCGTGCGTGTCGTGGTGTAAGTGACCAGCCCAACGGTCGGCGAGAGCAGATTGACGGAGACGTCGTCCGCACGGAATGACACGCCCGTCTCCAATGGCAGGCGGGCGAGCACCTCGTCCTTGCCGAAGGTTCTTCCGCTGGCCGCTACCTCAACAAACTCATCGGCAACCAGCCGGTCCAGTAGCGATACGTCTGACCGACCGGAAGGATCGAGCAAGGCCAGCTCCAGTTCTTCCAGAAGTTTGCGGGGATCCGTCATGGGCACCTGATTTCTGTATTGAACCGAATAGTGCAATGGACAGACTTGTTTGGATGTCAGGCCACGCGCCGCCTGGCAAGAATCCTGTCTATCAGTAGGGTAACGATGGCAAGCATGGGTAACCAGGCCAGCCACCAGTAGGAAAGGAACAGGGTGGAAGACGAACACAGTCTGGAAGGTGAGGCGCAGGCCGCCTCGTGCCACGCCAAGAGATGAGGCATCCCGAGATAGAGGATCAGGCTGGCGATCAGGTAAAGCAGGACGAAGATCGCGACAGGTCGGACGACTTTGCGCATGCAGCACGCCTCACTCAGGACGGGAAAACGCCGATCAGTGGCGAACGACTTGAAGTGTAAACCTCGCCAAAGAGCGACCTCGGCTTGAATAACGTGAACCACTTCGGCGAAGACAACGCTGCACCTGATATCAAGATCGTCGGGCCAGCAGTCTGTCTGAATGCGTGCTCAGGCATCCAGCACAAGCTTGATCTGGGCGCCGTCAGGAAGGTCCTTTATCTGTCTATGAATCTGCGCGAGCAGACTGTAGTTGACGACCAGGTCGCCGACCGCAATGTTGTCGAGGGCGTATTGGCCGCCAAAGACCGGCGCGAGTTTGAACGTGTAGCACTGACCGGGACCGAGCATGTGGCCCGCTGCAACGCACCCGTCAGTGAGCGAGATCAACAGCCAGTTGTCCGCATTTTCCCAGAGGTCAACGAGCATCGAGAAGTCTTCGCGACTTTGCGCAAGCTGGGTGACCGAACCGGCACCGATGTCCAGGAAATGGACAGTCCCGTCTTCCGGAACAAAGATCAGATCACCGAACCGGTTGACCATCCACACCGTCAGATCGGTTGGCAGCAGCCACGCCCAGTCCGCCAGGATCGTGCTCCAGTCATGACCTTGTTGGTCTATCAAATAGTCAGAGAGATTCATAAGCACCTGACTCCTGAATCAAGCCGAGCCAAGAAGCGGCTTCAGTGGAAGACCCATCTGCTTCGACATCAATGACATGTCAGGCCTGGGCACCCGGGCGCCTGACTCGCGCAATGCGACCAATGACATACAGCACCGCGCCCGAGACGAAACAGAAACCGGCTATCTGGCCGATCGCAAAGAAAGCGGCCTCCGATGGAACAACAAACGCGGCGACCAGTGCGATCACTGCCATGGCGATCAGCGCGGCACCCACCCCGAGATAGATGTTCGAGAGTCCGAGATTCCTGCTCATTGTTCCTTTCCGTAGAAGCCATGGGTAAAGCATGCCAGCGCCTGGACCATGCCGGCCCACGAGGCGGCGTCGGGTCGAACGGGCTGACGGCGCCACTCTAGCGACGCAAGTTGAAGCGCTCAATATGAGAGACGGTCTGGTCAGCCTGTTCGCTGGAGAGTTCCGGCCCGGAAACAACGCGTACCCGATAACCCACCTCCGTGAGCTCCAGCACAAGAACGGTGCTGTCGGCAGCATCGCCTTCCTGTTTGATGTACAGAGGAACGCCGGTTCCGGCAGCCCAGTCGTCATTGGGCCCTATCTCCGCCCGCGAGCGCCAGCAGACAACGCCGTCCATGGATATGCCCGGATCGAGCTGTACGTCCAACTTCGGTTGCGATGCCGGCGGATGCAGCACGCTCAATCCTGGCACCTCCACGAATCTGGACTCCCCTTCGTCCGTGGAGAACATGAAGGAGCACGATGTCTCCACCAGTCCGGACGGGGGTGTGGCCGGCCCGGCCGCCTGAGCGGACCAGGCCACCGACGCCAGCAGCAGTGTTACGGCAAGTTTCATAGGGTACCTGGCGCCTGAGTCAGACCGATCCGCGAAGCGTGGTCCGGCGTGGATGAACAGTACACCCCTATCTGCGATCGATGGGCACCCTGCTCGACTTGATGGTGCCCGTGAAGTAGCCGCCGCCCTGCAGAAGCGCGCAAGGCTGGGCATACCGGGCAAAAATCCCTAAGGGAATCCGACCCGTTATCTGCACAGTATCCCCGTCCGTTGGGTAACGAAACTCATCGATGCGCTGGCCGCTGATCCTGGCCTCTGCGGGGTAGCGATCTTCCGCCCCCGTGCAATTGACGATCACGAGCGAGAAATGCATCTGTCGACGCTTGATGCTCTCGGCGTCGGCAGACCGCAACGTGACCTGCACAACTTCTTCCTGTGGTTCGCTGTGCGAACGCGCAGACAGGAGAGCCGGACGCATCTTGCAGCCGACGAGACCAAGGGCGACGACGGCAACAAGGCAGCCCCGCATCGCCTTTCGATGTCTTAAGCGCTTCGCCGTATCCATAGAAACCCCACGTAGGAATTGAGTGCCCCCGCGAAGTGGGCGGGGATCCGATGAACTGCTTCATCACCGCGCGCCCTGTGGCGCGCGACGTAGTGCGCCTCCCACCACTACCCTCACGAGGCCGGATCGAACCCGAACACCCGCAGTTCCTGATCGCAGCGGCAGGCTTGCGCGATACGTGCGGCCCAGGCGATGGCGTCATCGCGCGAAGGCAGTTCGAACACCGCAAAGCCGCCGTTGAGCGGCGGCGCCCACGGATAGCCTCCCTCGGCCACGCGACCGTCACCGGAGACGAGCACCGGCGGCACGCGCTCGTCGATGCCGCCGCCAAAGACGTAGACCCCCGCGGCTTTCGCATCCTCGATCACCGCATGCGAATCACGACTGGCTGCTTCCAGCGCATCGCCGGTCACCACCATCGCCGCACTGGGAAAGGAGATCAGATATTTCATCGGCGCATCCTCGATGGAATGGGGTGGCGGGATCAGGCTCGACATCCGCGGGCTGCGGCGCGTGCAACGCAACCTACCCTCACCCGTCAAACCGCTCAAGCCTCCACGGCGTGCGACGCCCGCATAATCCCTTCCCATATCCATGGGCGGCAGGACACGCATGAAGACGATCGGCCTGATTGGCGGGATGAGCTGGGAATCGACGGTGCCCTACTACCGCCTGGTCAACGAGGGCATCAAGGCGCGGCTGGGCGGGCTGCATTCGGCCAAGGTGGTGCTGTACAGCGTCGACTTCCATGATGTCGAGCAATTGCAGCGCGACGGCGACTGGCAGACCGCGGGCGAGCTGCTGGCCGATGCCGCACGTCGCGTGCAGGCTGCCGGTGCCGACCTGCTGGTGCTGTGCACCAACACCATGCACAAGGTGGCCCCGCAGATGGAAGCCGCGGTGTCGATTCCACTGCTGCACATCGCCGATGCCACCGCCGCCGCCATCACGACCGCCGGCCATGGCACCGTCGGCCTGCTGGGCACGCGCTTCACGATGGAACAGGATTTCTATCGTCAGCGCCTGCAGGATCGGCACGGCCTACGGGTGCTCGTGCCGGACGCCGAGGACCGCACCGTGGTGCATGACGTGATCTATGACGAACTGTGTCGCGGCGTGATCCGCGATGCGTCGCGCGATACCTACCGCCGCATCATGGAGGACCTGGTCGCCCGCGGCGCACAGGCCATCATCCTGGGCTGTACCGAGATCGGCCTGCTGGTGGGTCCACAGGATGCGCGCGTGCCCCTGTTCGACACCACTGCGCTGCATGCCGGCGCCGCCGTGGACGCCGCGCTGGCACCATGAGGTCATCGCCGACGCCGGTTACCTCATGCGCTGCGCGATCGTCGCATGACGCGCCGGCGCGGCCACGCGGTCACGGGGTGCTGCGGGAAAAGATTCGCTGCACGAACAGCCACAGCCGGCGCCATAGCGACGCCTCGAAGGCCATGAACGTCGCCAGCCAGCGCGGCATGCCTTCGGACTCGAACGTGCGTTGCGCGTCCTGCTTCGATTGGCCGGAAAAGACGACGGCCTTGTAGACCATCACGCCCAGCTTGATCTCCAGCAGCAACAGGGCAGCCAGGCCGACATACCGCAGGCGGCCGACCCAGTCGACCAGATGCCGGTGCTCCACCGGCACGAGCTTGCCCATGCACCAGGCGCCGAAACACGCGAGCGCGACCGCCTGCACGATCGCCGCCCGACCCTTGCTGCGGTAGCACCACCAGTAAAGACAGGGCAGCAGCACCACGAAGTCGAACAGCAATGCGGCTTCGACGAACCGGGCATCCGTCCAGCCGGCAAAGAAGACCGAGGCCAGATCACCGGCCACTACGGCGAGGATGACGGGGATGACCCAGTGCTTCGACAGCCATTGCCGCGGTTCGAGTGTCGCGATACCCATGCGTCCTGTCCTTGTGCTGCCGGCGTGGCGGATGACCGGCATCCGGTGGTCCTGCCGGTTCGTCCGGCACCGGGCATGACATGCGATGCCATGCATTGATACCGCCTCATCTTAGGTTTGCAGGTACCGGTGCTCAAGGCAGTGGCGGGCGGCCTGCGATGAACGCCCTTCGGGATCCGATGGGCATGCGGCCACGCATGAGCCACCAGCGGAGGGTTCATGCTCCGCTCATGATATTGATGTAAGTCTTACTTACATGAATAAGCCGACCCGTTCCTACACGTCCGACCTGCGACGCCAGCAGGCCGATGCCACCCGCGCCCGCATCCTGGACGCGGCCGCCGCGCTGATGGAAGCCAGCCCGGACGGGGCCGCTTCCGTCACAACCAAGCGCATCGCGGAGGAAGCCGGCATCACCGAGGTCACCCTGTACCGGCACTTCCCCAGCCGTGCGGACCTCAACCAGGCGCTGTGGCAGCACATGAACGACCAGCAGGGCGTGGCCGGCGGATTCCCCGCCACGCTGGCCGAGATGCCGCAACGTTTGGTCCCGCTATTCACCTCGTTCGACACTACGCCCGCCCACATCCTCAACACCCTGGTCAGTCCGACCGGCCGCGACATGCGCAGCAGTCAGAACGAGGTGCGCTGCGAGGCGTTCCTGCGCGCCGTCCAGTCCGACAACCCGGCGCTGGCGGACACCGACCGCGTGCAGGCGGCCGCGGTGCTGCAACTGCTCTACTCGGCCTATTCCTGGCTCTCCCTGCGTGAGCAATGGGGATTGAGCGGCGCGGAGGCAGCGCGCGCCGTCGGCTGGGCCCTGGAAACACTGTCCCGGGATCTCCGCACCCGCGGCGACCTGCCCCTTGATCACCCCCAGAAGACGACGACCCGATGATTGCCCATTTCTCTCTCCCGGCACGCGACCCCCAGCGCGTCGCCCAAGTGTTCGCCCGCCTGATCGACGGCGAGGCGATGCCGTTCCCCGTGGTGCCCGGCGCATGGGTCGCCATTGCGCGTGACGGCTCCGGCTGTGGCGTGGAGGTATTGCCTCATGCGTCGGCGCATACGCCCGGCGAAGGCGAGCCGGACCCGGCCCGCGTAGCGCAGGGTCCCGAGGTGATGCCGTGGGAGGTGCAGATCCGGCAGGAGGGCGACCTGCAGCAGCACAGCGGTTTCCACGTGGCGCTGAGCAGCCCGCTGAGCACCGAGGAGATCCTGGCCATCGGCCGCGCCGAAGGCTGGCGCAGCGTCTGTTGCGAACGCGGCGGCGTCTTCGACCTGGTGGAAGTCTGGGTGGAGAACCGCTTCATGCTGGAAGTGCTGCCGCCGCACGGCCTGCAGCGCTACCTCGACTTCTACACGCCTGCGGTGGCCGGCCGGATGTTCGCGGCACCGCCGCCCTGCTGAGTCAGGAACACCGCCTCCGTGACGCTCAGGGGGCGAGCGTGCGGACGATCTCCATCAACTGCTTCACCCGGTAAGGCTTGGGCAGGAAGCGGACGTTCTGCGGCAGCGGAGGAAAGTGCGACAGCGGGTGGCCCGACGTCAGCACCACCCGCATGTGCGGATAGGCATCGACCACGGCGTTGGCCACGTCGATACCGGAGACATCACCGGGCATGGCGATGTCCGACACCAGCAGGTCGAACGGGCCGTCGGTGCGCAGGCGCTCGATGGCCCGCAGGCCGGATTCCGCCTCGATCACGTCGACCCCGTGGTGCGTCAACGCCTCGGACACCATGGCGAGCAGGTCCGGCTCGTCTTCCACCAGTAGCACCTTGGTCATGATTCGTTGCTCGACATGGGCAGATAGACGGACACCGTTGTTCCCTCCCCGGGCGTACTGCTGAGGGCGGCATGCCCGCCCGACTGCAGGGCGAAACCGAAGATCTGGCTGAGACCCAGACCGCTGCCCTTTCCGATGTCCTTGGTCGTGAAGAACGGCTCGAAGACGCGCTGCTGGAGTTCGGGCGGGATGCCCTCGCCATCGTCGGCGACGCTGACGCACAGCATGTTCTGCTCGGGTGCGCCCGGTGTGGAAGGATCCGCCACCCGCCGTGAACCCGTTGCGATGACGAGACGGCCGCCGCGCGGCATGGCGTCGCGACTGTTGACCACCATGTTCAGCACGGCGGCCTCCAGTTGCGTGCGATCGACGTCGATCGCCGGCAGGTCCTGCGACAAGGAGAATTCGATGGCGATGTTCTCGGGACAGCTGCGACGCATCAGCTCCGACAGGTCCAGCAGCACCCGGTTGACGTCGGTGGTCTGCGGCGTGAGGTTCTGGCCCCGGCCGAACGTCAGCAGTTGCCGCGTCAGCAGGGCGCCACGCTCGGCCGCCCTGAGCGCCGCTTCCACGTTGCGGGTAACGCGCGGATCGTCGGTCACGCGCATGGCGATCAGGTCCAGCGCGTTGATCACCACCGCGAGCAGGTTGTTGAAGTCGTGCGACAACCCGAGGGTGAGCTTGCCGATGGCTTCCATCTTCTGGGCCTGCAGCAGTGCCAGCTGGCCATCGTGGATCTGCCGTTGTGCATCGACACGCTCGGTGATGTCGCGCGTCACCTTGGCGTAGCCGATCAGTTCGCCCTCCGACCAGATGGGATCGATCACCACGCTGGCGAAGAAGCGGGTGCCGTCCTTGCGCAGTCGCCAGCCTTCCGCGGAAAAGCGCCCCTGCTCACGGGCCGTGTCCAGGCCGCGCTGCGGCGCGCCGGTGTCGATGTCCTCGGGGGTGTAGAACCGCGAGAAATGGCTGCCGACGATCTCGCTGGAGGCGTAGCCCTTGATGCGCTGGCCGCCCTCGTTCCAGGTCTTGATGTAGCCATCGCGATCCAGCATGTAGATCGCGTAGTCCGTAACGCCGTTCAACAGCAGCCGGAACTGGCGCACCTCGTCTTCGAGGGCCAGGTTCGGCGCGTCTGCATGGGGTTCGGGGGGCGGGGTCCGCATGGGCGGAGTCTAAAGCGTCGCCCCGTAAAACCGCATGTCCCTAGTGCGTCGCAACATGGACGGGTGAGGAAGAAGCTTCTTGCGGGGGCCACTCCACCACCGGCGTTGCGCCGCAGGCTGCATGTCCAGCCTCGGCCCCCATGAAAGCGCCTACCCCTGCCGTCGTGCTCTCCTCCGCCACCACAGCACGAAGCCGGTCACGCACGAGGCGATCGTCACCACGCCGCCGAGGAACACCAGCGTCTGCCCGGTCGCGCCGAACGCATGGCCGGAATGCAGCGCGTACTGCCAGGCGAAGAACGTGTCGCCCGCACTGTCGCCGACGTCGTGGCGCTCGCCAAGCAGGCGGCCGTCGTCCATCGCGACGTAGGTCCACAGGCGGCCCTGGTTGTCCACGTCGCGCGCATCGAAGGTGCGCACCGCGTACGCGTGCTTGTCGGGTAGCAGGCGCACGCTGTGCACGCGTGCGTCGCCGGCGGCCAGCACGATGGCGTGGTCCACGCTGATCCGTGCGGCAGCGGGTTCGCGATCCGGAAAGTCCTCATCCAGTCGTTCGCTGACTGGACTCACCAGCCGCACCGCATCGCGGCTCGCGTCGGGCCAGGCCAGCGTCACCCCGGTCAAGGCCAGCACCAGCGTGATCGGCAGCGCCCACATCGCCGGTGCCCGGTGCCAGTCGAAGCGTCGCCGCCCGCTGCCGGGCACACCGCCCAGCAGGAAGGCCTCGCGCCAGCGCGACAGGCGCGGCACCGCCAGCATCACCGCGAACAGGTGGTCGATCAGCCACAGCAGCGAGACGAAGCCGAGCAGCGCGGTCATCCATGCACCCAGCAGCAGGTCCACGTGCAGGCCGTACAGCACGTCCATCACGTGACGACGGTCCAGCGCGAGCTTGCCGCTCTCGCGCCAGCCCAGCACGCGGCCATCGCGTGGATCGGCGAACAGCTGCATCGACACATCGTTGGCACGGCCGAGCATCCACAGCGTGCCGCCGGCCTCCGGCAGATGCACCTGCCTTGGTTCGAAGCCCGGCAGCGCGCGCCGTGCCTGGTCCAGTGCGTGCGCCAGCGGGATCTCGCGTGCCGTCAGCACGCGGGTTTCCTCGATGCGTCGCAGGTCCGGGTTGAGCCAGGTGTCCAGCGCGTCGTAGTAGGCGATGGCGCAGCCGCTCAACGACAGCAGCACCAGCCACACCGTGGCCCCCAATCCGAACCAGCGATGCCACACGCGCAGCGCCGGGCGCCAGCGCGCCGCGCGTGTGTCGGTCGATCGCGGCAAGGGGGTGCTCAGAAGCGGTACGACGCGGTCAGGCGGACGTTGCGGCCCGGTTCGTTGAGACCGGACACGATCTCGTAGTCGGGAATGCCGCTGTAGTCGGCGACGCTGGCATGCGAGCGGTAGGTGCGGTCGAACAGGTTGTAGACGCCCGCCGCCAGTTCGAACCGCTGCGACGCGAACGGCTGCCAGTGCGCGAACACGTCGACCACCGTGTAGCCGGGCTTGTCCACGCGGCGCGTGCCGTCGATCCAGCCCAGTTCGGCTTCGCGGAACAGCACCTCGATATTGTCCAGGTCTTCCACGCGGGTCACGCTGGCCTGTACACCGAAGCGGGTGCTGGGGTCGTAACGCAGGGTGAGGTTCCAGTTGTCGCCCATCGAGTTGCCCAGTGCGATGTGCTCATAGCCTTCGATGCGATGGCCGTTGAGCTTCGAATCGTAGCGGTTGTAGTAACCGTCGATGCCGAACGCGCCACTGCGGTAGCCGGCACGCAGCTCGATGCCGTCGGAGCGGAAGCGGCCGACGTTCTCGTAGTAGGTGGCGCCCTGCGGTGCTGGCCCGCTGCCCAGCTGGTCGAGGATCACGTCGTCGATGGTCATCTGGTAGTACACCGCCGAGGCGCTGAAACCACCGCTGTCGTACTGCAGGCCGATCTCCGCGTTGTCCACGGTTTCCGGCTGCAGGCCCGGCGCCAGCGTCAGTCGGCCGGGGCGCTGTTCCAGCGTGAAGGCATCGCCGATCTCCTTGCCGCGGAAGGCCTCGGCATACGACAGGTTGAAGGTCCACGCATCGCTGATGCGGTAGCTGCCGCCGGCATTGAAGCTGACGTGGTCGCTGTCGGTGCCGCCGCCGTAGGTATCCAGGTCCAGGTCGTACGCGTCGTAGCGCGCACCGGCACTGAGCAGCAGCGCATCGGTGGCCTGCCACTGGTCCTGCACGTAGACACCCCACACCTGGCCGGACTCGACGAAACGGCCGATCGCCGGATCCCACGCCCACGGCTGCCACTGCGAGGCCGGCGCCAGATAACGGCTGACGACCTCATCGTCGCGGTGCTCGACACCGAACACCACGCGGTGCGCATCGGTGCGCCAGGTGCCGCGCAGATCGAAGCCCCAGGTGTCGATGTCCGCGCCGTACAGGCCCCAGCGGTCATAGCGGTCCTGGGTGAACTCGGTCTTCGTGGAGTACGCGGTGGCTTCCAGTTCCAGCGCATCGGACAGCACGTGGCCGTAGTTCAGCGCGCCGGTCCGGCGCTCGCCTTCCACCGGGAACAGGCGCTCACCCTCGCGGACCGGCCAGTTCGGACGCTGGCCGAACTCGCCGTCTTCGCGACGCACTTCATAGCTCGCCGTGAAGCGTTGGGTGTCGTTGATATCGCCGCCGACCTTGATGAAGCCCAGGCGCTGGCGCGCGCCGGTGCCGCGCAGCGTGTTGCCGTCGCCATCCTCGTAGTCGTCGTTGTCCACGTGCACGAACGAAGCCAGCAGGCCGATGTCGCCATGCAGGCGCGCGAAACCGGTGGTGCTGACGCGGTAGCCGTCGTTGCTGGCCCAGCCGGCCTTGATGATGGCGCCGGCGTTCTCACCCTCCTCCAGCAGGTCGGTCGCATCGCGCGTGCGGAAGCGGATCGCGCCGCCGATGGCACCGAAGCCGGACGTCGCTTCGCCGGCACCGGCCTGTACATCCACGCTTTCCAGCAACTCGGGTTCGATCGACACGCGGCCGACGTGGTGGAACAGCGTGCCTCGCTGCGGTGCGCCGTCGACGGTGACGTTGAGCATGGAGTCTTCAAGGCCGCGTACGTAGATTTTCTGCGCGATGCCGACACCGCCACCGACCGAAACCGACGGCACCGAGCGGAACAGGTCGGCGAGCGTCGCCGCCTGCGTGCGCTCGATGGCCTGGCGATCGAGTTCCATGTCCGTCATCGCGCCGACCACGACGACCTTGTCGAGTTCGGTGGCGGCGGCGGTGCTGTCCGCCTCCTGCGCCCACGCCATCGGGGTGACGAGCAGCAGGCCGACATGCAGTGCCAAGGCGGTGCGACGGGGGAACGGGGATCGGAGCGATGGGGTCATGGTGGGTTCCTGGGGAGAAATGGGATCGGGCAAGAGATGCGGTCGCCGCACGGACTACCAGTCGATACGCAGGTCGAGGGAGACGTTGCGCGCCTCACCGAGCATGTCGAGGTTCCAGTACTTGCGGTTGAACAGGTTGTTGACGTTGCCGGTGAGCGTGGCGCCGCGGCCGCCGATCGTCGTGGCGTACTGGAAGCCGGCATCGGCGACGGTGCGGCCGGGGATCAGCACCCGGTTGGCGTCTTCGTAGTACTGGTCGCCGGAGTAGCGCACGTTGCCGTGCAGGCTGAGGCCATGCAGCACGGCGGGGCGGTATTCGACGTTGGCGACGTACTGCCGGCGCGACGAACCGGCCGGCCGGTTGCCGACCAGGTCCGCACTCTCGGGCGACAGGTCTTCCAGGCTGGCATCCATCCACAACCCGCCGACGCCGACATCCAGACGGTCGGTGATGCCGATGCTGGCGATCGCCTCGAAGCCGCGATAAAGCGTCAGGCCGTCCTGGACGAGATAACGCTCTTCGCCACGCCACTGGTCGATCTGTGCAGCGCGCTCGACACGGAAGGCCGCGGCGGTGAAACCGAAGCGGCCGCTCTCGTACTTGGCGCCGATTTCGTACTGCTTGCTGGTGGTGGCATCCAGCACCTCGCCGGCATTGGCGTACGGCGGCTCGCTGTCGAAACCGACGCGGCCGGCGGATTCGAGCGACTCCACGTAGCTGCCGTAGATCGATACCGCGTCCACCGGCTTGTAGATCACCGCCACGGTCGGCGTGAGTGCCGAGGTGTGGTAACGCGAATCGACGGAGGGATCGCCGTCGCGGTCGCGCTGTTCGTAGTCCACGTAGCGCGCGCCCAGGATGGCCTGCCACTGCTCGCCGAAGTGGATCGTGTCGCTGGCGAACACCGCCTGCTGGCGCTCGTCGTAACTGAAAGGCGCCCAGCTGAAGTCCGGCACGTGGGTGGAGAGGAAATCCAGCCGCTGGTACAAGTTGCCGTTGAAATCGTTGCTCCAGTACCAGTCGTTGCCCCAGCGCTCCCACGTGCGCAGGGCCGACACGCCGAACACCACGTCGTGGCGGAGGCTGCCGGTCCAGACGTGGCCGGTAACCAGCACCTGCGCCACGCTGTTGCGCAGATCGCCGGCAAAGTTGTACACGCTGCCTTCGTAGTCGCCGGCTTCGTTGAGCAGGTTGGCGAACATCTTGTTGGAGTAGTGCTCGCGCCGGCCGGCACCGACGGTGAAGTCGACGTTCCAGCGTTCGTTGATGCGCCATTCCAGGCCGGTGGTGACCTGGCTGGTCACCGCCTTGTAGTAGGAATTGCGGACGCGGACGTTCTCGTAGTCGTAGGTCGGCGTGGGCAGGCGGTCACCGGCATACGTGTCCCAGTAGAAGTACAGCGGCTCGTGCTTGAGCTTGTTGTCTTCGCGCAGCACTTCCGCGTGCCAGAGCAGGGAGTCACCGATGGGCTGGTCGACGGCCAGCGCGATCAGCGTGCGGTCGATGCCGGCGCCGTTGTAGGCGTCGCCGCCCTCCTTCACCAGGTTCACGCGGTAGCCCAGCGAATCCGGCCCACCCAGGTGATCGCTGGCATCGACATGCAGCGAGAGCGCATTGTCGTTGCGCCAGCCGAGCGCGGTGGAGAACAGCGGTGAGGCGGTAGGCCGCTTGCTGCGGTAACTGATGATGCCGCCGGGTGCGCCGAATCCGTACATGAAGCCGCCCAGGCCCTTGAGCGCCTGCACCGACTCCACGGCTTCGAGCGGGTATTCCCCACCCCACTCCATCAGCATCGGCACGCCGTCGACGTAGTGGTTGGTCACGCCGATGCCGCGGATCTGCGTGCCCCACCAGGCCGTCGTGGCCGACGGTTCGGCAGCGTAGACCGAGGGGTCGTTGATGAAGACCTGGCCGAGCGTGGTGGCGCCGCGCCGCTCGATGTCGTCCTGCTCGACCACGGTGACCGAGAACGGCGTGTCCAGCAGCCGCTTGGTGCCAAGTGCGCCGGAACTGGCGTCGAGATTGAGGTTCAGCCCCAGCCGCTCGCCCTTGACCTGCACGGCATCGAGGGTGGCGGGATCGGTGGACGCTTCCTGCGTGGCGGCATCGGTCTGCTGGGCCAGCGCGACGGATGGCAGGGCGAACAGGACGGCGAGAGAGAGGAACAGGGGCGTGCGCGCATGACGGCGCAGAGGACGGCTCGGGAACACGGAATCAGCCTGCGATGCAGAGAAGGAGTGGCTGACTGCGTGTCGCAGCGGCTGACGGGCGCTAGTTTACCAAATGATAACGAGCCGCCATTGATCGGGGTCAATGCCCCCGAATGGCACGTCCCGGCGGCTGCATGCAACGGATGCAGCCCTGTCCGGATCGACCCGGGCCATGGGCGGGCATCGCGGGAAGGTCACCTCAATGCGTACATCACCGCGATGTCGATGGGGAAGTACACGAGAAAGGCCAGCGGCGGCGCCAGGATGACCCGCACCAGCCAGTTCGCACTGGTATAGCCACGCAGCACGACCGCAGACACTGCGGCGCCGGCGATCAACGGCAGGATGAAGTCGAGCCTGACGAGAAAATCGGGTCTCAGCCTGAACATCCCCAGCAGTATCAGACCGATGGGGATGGTCACGATGGCGGAGAGAAAAGGCGCCAGCAACGTGGAAGGCCAGCGTTCGCCCGGAGGCAGCTCTTCGGTGCTTTCCGGTGCGGAATACGGATTGGTCATCGTCGGCTCCGGCATCACGGCACCTGGTGAAGCTGCATAGTGCCATCGCCTCCGTGCGAACGCCTGCGCAAAAAAGCGCAGGTGTTCGCACACACACATCTGCACCGGAATGAGGCACAAGCATCACAGGCGTGTAACATACGCGCCGCCAGCGAGCGTAAGCCAGCGACGCCTGACACTTACCTCACTGGAGATCCCTGATGAAATGCACTGCGCTTGCCGCAGCGATTGCGCTCGCCCTGAGTTTTTCCACCCCTGCCCGCGCGCAGGACGACACCACCCCTTGCGCCGATGCGCTGGCGAAGGCACGCGAAGCGTGTCGTGCCAGCGATGATGCCGCGTGCATCACGCAACGGCTGCCGGACGATTGCCCTGCTCCTTCCACGTTCGCGGCGAACGCGCCCAGCGAACTGGAACGCATCACCGTGGTCGGTACCCGCTTCGGCATCGATGTGCAGAAGTATCCGGGCTCGGCCTCGGTGCTGGTGCCGGAAGACCTCGACGACCATGTCGACATCATTCAGGCGCTGGCGAAGGTGCCCGGCGTGGATACCGGCAATGACAACGGCCGTGCGATCGGCCAGGGATTCTCGATCCGCGGCTTCGGCCATGGTTCGGAGAGCCGCGTGATCCTGATGCAGGACGGCGTGCGCCGATCCGCCAACCTGTTCGCCAACCAGGTAGCCGGCTTCAGCATGGACAGCGACCTGCTGAAGCAGGTCGACGTGGTGCGCGGTTCGTCCGGCATCACCTATGGCGGTGGCGCAATCGGCGGCGTGGTGGGCAGCACCACCAAGGACGCGACCGACTTCATCCTGCCGGGACGCGACTGGGGCGTGGCGACGAACTACCGCTTCGATTCCAACAACCAGTACCAGGCGCATGCCGCCTTCGCCGCCGCGCCGCAGAACGGGCGCTTCGAATTTCTGGCCTTCGCCAAGTACGCCGAGCGCGGGGACCTGGAACAGGTCGGCCGCATCACCGACGCCAACGGGACCCGCGACAACGTGGCCGACAACCACGAGGAAATCGACACCACGTTCGTGAAGCTGGGCTGGAACATTGGCGAGGGCCACAAACTATCGCTGAGCCACTTCGATTACCGCATCGACGCGCGCACCGGCTGGAACAGCCTGTACCACGCCACCACCAGCCCGGCCAATGGCGACGTGCTGGGTGAGCGCATCCAGAAGGACACGGTGCTCGCCTACACGTTGAACCCGGCCGGCAACCCCTGGCTGGACCTGACCGCGCGCGCCTACCGCACCGAAGGCTTCTACGAACGCGGTTACGAGCGCGGCGTGGACCTGTACTACAAGAACCTGGACGAACGCTGGGGCCTGAGCCTGCAAAACCTGATGCAGTTCGACACGGGGACGATCGGCCACCGCCTGCTGGTCGGCGCCGACTTCGAGAACCGCGAAGAGGACGGCATCTACATCCTGGATGGCGTGCGCACCAGCTTCAACTCGATGCCCAACCGCTATCGCGACCTGGGCCTCTTCCTGCAGCATGAGTCGCGCTGGCTGGACGACCGCCTGGCCGTGCAGCTGGGCGGCCGTTACGACCGCTTCGACCGTGAAGTGCAGAACGTCTCCGAGGACTACGACAACAACCGCTTCTCGCCGCGCGTCGGCGTGAGCTATGCGGTGACGGACGGCTTCACCCTGCTGGCGAACTACTCGGAGGCGTTCCGCGCGCCGACCCCGCACGAGACCTCATCGGAAGGTCCCTTGAACATCTACTACTGGTACCAGCCCAATCCCGACCTGAAGTCGGAAACCTCGTCGGAGTACGAGGCGGGCTTCTCGTGGAGCCGGCGCGGACTGCTGACCGCCAACGACCGCTTCGACACCAAGCTGATGTACTTCACCGGCCGTATCGACGACATGATCCGGCTGGTGGTGGACTACGGTTCGGTGTCGCCGGCCGACAGCGAATACGTGCGCTACGAGAACGTGGACGGCGTGGACCGCGAAGGCTTCGAACTGGAGATGTCCTACGACCGCGACCGCTGGGGTGGCTACTTCAGTTACGAGTCGCTGGACATGACCGACGTGGTCACCGGCCGCAAGAGTCCCTCCGCGTTCGCCGACCGTGCACGGTTGGGCCTGCGCTGGCGGCCGTTCGCCGACGACTTCACCCTGTCGGCCGACGTGACCCACTGGTTCAAACCGGACCAGGATCCGGAAACGCTGGTCTCTGCGGGCACCACGTACTGGTACGTGCGCGAGTCGTTCACCCAGACCAACGTGCAGTTGCGGTGGCGGCCGACGAGCTCGCACGTGCCGTTCTTCGACGGCAGCACGCAGTTCCTGATGGGCATCAACAACGTGTTCAACCAGGAACGGCTGACCGCCTCGAGCGTGGAGACCAGCACGCGTACCGGGTTGGGGCGCAACCTCTACATCAGCCTCAGCAAGCAGTTCTGACCCGGACTGCATGTGCGCGAGACGGTTCCGCAGGCCGTGCCTGCGGACGCCGTCGCCTGCCATCGGCGCTCTCATGCCAGCGATGCATGACGACATGACGCGCCGCCACTTCGCATGCCTGGCCGGCGGCGTTACATCTGGTGCGCCCGCTCCAGCCGCCGGCGTGCTTCGATGACCGGGTGACGGGACCCGGCCAGCGTGTCGTCCACATGAAGCGTCTTACCCTTTCGACGCTCCAGGGACGATGCGAGGAGGCAAGGCTGGAGCGGGCGGTTCTGTTGCGCCGGATAGCATCACGCGGCGGACGGCGCGCCTGTTGCGGGCGCATGCGTCCTGAACACCGCATGCAGGCGCTCATACACATACTCATGGTCTTCCGGTGCTGCCAGCTTGAGCGCGGCGGCGGCGAGGTGATTCCACACTTCGGCCCGCGATGCCGCGGCGGATGCGCGGTACAGCACGTCCAGTTGCCGGTCGATCTGCTCGACCATCGCATCGAGTTCCTCGCGCGATCTGAAGACAGCGTGTGGCATGGCGGCATGCTCCGGAGTGGGCGATGGCAACGTGCCAAACGCGCTGTTACCCACGGGTTAAAAACAGGCGGGCCGCTGCAAGCGTGTGGTTATCGCGACATGCCGCGCCGTCATCACGCACCTCGCCATGTACGGGCGGATGACGCACGGATCACCGTCGCGCACCATGGCAGGCGTAAGCTGGTGCCATGGAATCACTCGCTTCCCTGCTCGGCACCCCGCTCCCGCTGATCCAGGCGCCGATGGCAGGCGTGCAGGACGAGGCCCTGGCCATCGCGGTCGCGCAAGCCGGCGGACTGGGCTCCCTGCCTTGTGCGCTGCTCGGACCTGCGCAGTTGGAAGCGGCGCTGCAGACGTTCGCCACGTTGCCGCAGCCGGTCAACCTCAACTTCTTCTGCCACACGATGGCGGAGCCCGATGCCGGCGATGAACAACGCTGGCGCGATGCACTCGCACCGTACTTCGACGAGTACGGCATCGTGCCGCCGCCGATGTCCACGGCAGGCGCCCGCCGCCCGCTCGATGCCGCGACGGTGGACCTGCTGGAGGCGTATCGGCCAAGGGTCGTGAGTTTCCACTTCGGCCTGCCCGATGCGGCATTGCTGGCGCGGATCAAGGGCTGGGGGGCGACGGTGCTGTCGTCCGCGACGACGGCTGAGGAAGGTCGCTGGCTGCAGGCGCGCGGGGTGGATGCGGTGATCGCCCAGGGCACCGACGCGGGGGGCCACCGTGGCCATTTCCTTTCCGTGGACCTGGCGTTGCAGACCGGTGCGCGTGAACTGGTCGGGATGCTGTCGAAGACGCTGACCGTGCCGGTGATCGCCGCCGGGGGCGTGGGTGATCGGGCCGATGTGCAGGCGCTGTTCGCGGCCGGCGCCAGCGCGGTGCAGGCCGGCACCGCCTACCTGCTCTGCCCAGAAGCCACGACCTCGCCCGTGCACCGGACGGCGTTGCAGCAGACGGAGCGCGCCGCCGCGATTACCAACCTCTTCAGTGGCCGGCCCGCACGCGGACTGGTCAATCGGCTGATGCGCGAGCTTGGGCCGCTCTCCGATCTGGCGCCGTCCTTTCCCTGGGCCTCGCAGGCGCTTGCGCCGTTGCGCGCGGCGGCCGAGGCGCGCGGCCGGGACGACTTCTCGCCGCTGTGGTCGGGGTCGCGACCCGGCACGCTGTCAGGACGCACCGCCGCGCAGGTGACGCGGGACCTGATGGGCGTGGACTGATTCACGCAGGCAGGCGGTCGGTTGGTCGCCGGCGACCCGGTTTCGTCGCACGCCGGTTGCCCCCGATGGACCAGGACACCAGCATCGTCCCGACCGCTGGCCGATGCCCGCCTTCCCCGAGGACCCGGAACATGAAGACCCTCATCGCCCTGCTCGCCTGGTGCGTGCTGTTCGTACTGTGCTGGCCGCTCGCGCTGCTCGCGCTGGTGGCGTGGCCGCTGGTGTGGCTGCTGTCGCTGCCGTTCCGGCTGGTCGGCATCACCTTCTCGGCGCTGTTCGCGTTCCTGCATGCGGTGCTGATGCTGCCGGCGCGCCTGCTGGGCGGGCGTCCGCGCGCCGCCCCGGTGACGGCATGAATGCCGTGCGTTCGCGACTGACGAAGACCGCACTGTCGGGCCTGCTCGGCACCGTGCTGCTGTGTGGCGCGGTGGAAGCGACCGCCTCGACCGAACGCACGCCGGAGCAGCTCACGCAGGTGGTCGATGCGTTGGATACCGCCGTGTTCGATGCCTTCAACACCTGCGCCGACCCCGCGCAGCTGGCGAAGCACGCGACCTACTTCGATGAGGCGGTGGAGTTCTACCACGACAACGGTGGCGTCACCTGGACGCGCGACGAGATGATCGAGCGCACGCGCGCCAACGTTTGCGGGAACTATCGGCGTGAACGCGTACCGGGCACGCTGGCGGTGTTTCCGATCAAGGGATTCGGCGCGATCGCGCAAGGCACGCATCGATTCTGCGCGTTGTCGGAGAAAGACTGTGCCGGCGAGGCCGACTTCGTGATGATCTGGCGCGAGCGCGACGGCCAATGGCAGGTCACCCGTGTACTGAGTTACGCGCACCGGCCGACGGCCCCCACGCCCTGAGTCCGCCGGGACTTCGCACTCACTTCACATACGCCCCGTCGCCGGCGCACGCCGGCAGCCGATCCTGCCTCCGCCACACCCCACCGGAGACACGGCCATGACACACGACACCTACCCCAACGCCGTCGCGTGGATCCGCGTGCTGCGTCCTCTTGTCTGGGCTGGCGCGGCCCTGTTGCTGCTGACGCCATGGCTGGCGATGCGCTTCACGGACGAAGTCGCCTGGACCGGCAGCGACTTCGTGGTCTTCGGCGCGATGCTGCTGGTCGCCTGCGTGGCATTCGAGACCATCACGCGGGTGGCCCGCGTCCCCAGCTACCTGCTGGCGAGCATGATCGCGATCGGCGCGGCCTTCCTGCTGCTGTGGGCGAACCTGGCGGTGGGCATCGTAGATGCGCCCGAACATCCTGCCAACCTGCTGTTCCTGGGCGTGCTGGTCGTCGGCGCGGTCGGTGCGGGACTCGTGCGCCTGCATGCTCGCGGCATGTCCTACGTGCTGGCGGCGATGGCGACGGCACAGGCCATGGCGGGCGGCATCGCGATGCGCATGGACACGCAGGAGTCGTCGACGTTCGTGCTGGCCTTCACCGGCCTGTATATCGTGGCATGGCTCTCCTCCGCCCTGCTGTTCCGCAAGGCGGCGAAGGTGCGCGTCAGCGGCTGATCACCGCGGCTTCATGTGCCACAACGCGTTGACGATGATCCAGCGCTCGCCATAGCGGCCCATGTGGAAGTGGTCGACGAACCATGGTGTTTCCAGCCGCACCGCGGCGGTCTCGGCGGTGACATCCAGGATGCGGCAGGTGCGGTTCCACTGGTCCTTCGGCGTCTTCAGCACGCCCTGCCGCGTCAGCGACACCAGTTCCTCCTTCGACATGCGGCGCAGGCCGAGGCGTTCGTCCGGCGTGTCGCCGGTGACGGCGCGCTTGGCCAGGTCGGGATGTAGCGCGCGCGCGACGCGCGCGGGATCACCCTCCAATTGGCCATCGACGTAGTCGAGGCAGGTCGCCTCGATCGCCGCCAGCGTGGCGGCATCGGCCAGCGGCGCCGGCGCGGTGGCGGCAGACGCCGCCATGACCAGGGACAACAGGGACATCAGAACTCCTTTGTATGCGCTAGCGCCGGGCGCGCAGCCTGTCTCCTGACACGGGAACGAGCCTGCCGACGGGCCATCCTCGCCCGCCCTCCGCCTGCTGGCACGTGCCGGAAGTCCGCGCCCTACAGGTAGCCGGGATGCGCGGGCGGACGGTCCCAGTCGTCGTGGCGGCCATCCTCGTACTGCACCGGGATGGCGGCGAACCGCGCGTCGTCCAGGCCATCCAGGGTGGCGACATTCACCGCATGGAACCAGCCGTTGAACGGCGCCATCTCCAGATAGCCCTTGCTGAAGCCACGCACGCCGCAATGGCGACAGAAGTAGTGGTGCACATGGCCCTGCGGCCATTCCGAATCACGCGCCCGGTAATCGGACAGCGCGTCGGCGCCCTGCAGCAGGCGGAAACTGCCTTCGCCCAGCACGAACAGCTTCCACATGCGGGTCTTCAGGCAGAAGCTGCAGTTGCAGCGCCGCGTGCCGGCGGACAGATCGACATCGCATTCGTAGCGGACGGCGCCGCAATGGCAGCTACCGGTATGGGTCTGCATGGGTCACTCCTTCGGGATCCATGCAGGCGACGAACGGGAAGGCCGGACATCGACAGCCGCCGTACTCAGGGCAACCAGACCTTTTCCAGATCGCGGAAGCCCCACTTCTCCGGCGACTCGACGCCGACGATGCGTTCCCGGTCGCCGGCCGTGGCCAGATCCAGATCGGTCATCAGCACGTGCTTGCGCTGCTTGGCCGAGTAGAACACGCGCACGCGGGGAGCCAGCAGCGTTGCGGGATTCTGTTCGACCACCACCGCCAGGCGGTCGCTGGACAGCCGCACCAGCGCCCCGATCGGATAGATGCCGACGCTACGCACGAAGGACTTCATCAATGTCTCGTCGAAGTGCCCCTGCCAGCTGGCCATGCGGCGCAGGGATTCAGCGGGATCCCAGCCGGCCTTGTAGGGACGGTTCGACGTGATGGCGTCGTAGACGTCGCAGATGGCGCTCATGCGGGTGAGCAGCGGGAGCTCGGCACCGGACAAGCGCTGGGGATAGCCGGCGCCGTTGACCTTCTCGTGGTGGTGGCGGGCGATGTGCAGCACTGCTTCCTGGGTGACGCCGCCGTCGCGCAACAGGCGTTCGCCATGCACCGGGTGCTGGCGGACGATGGCGAATTCCTCGTCGGTCAGCTTGCCCGGCTTGTTGAGCACCTCGATCGGCAGCATGGCCTTGCCCATGTCGTGTAGCAGGCCACCCAGGGCAGCCTCGCGCACCTGGTCATCAGGCAGCTTCAACTGGCGGGCCAGCATCGTCATCAACGCACTGACGGCCACGCAGTGCAGGTAGGTATAGCTGTCGGCATCCTTCAGCCGCGCCACGCTGACGAGCGCGGTGGGATGGCGGTCGATGGACCCCGTGATCTCGTCCAGCAGCGGCATCACGTGAGCGGCGTCGACCCCGCGCCCCAGGCGCACCTCGCGGAACATCGCCTCCACCGCATCGCGGCCTTCGTCGCAGATGCGCCGGGCACGGGAGAGTTCGGACGCCAGGCTGACGGTACCGTCGACCACGATCACCCGGCGACGGTCGGTGTCCGTCTCGGAAGCGCTGTCCGGCGGCGCCTCGTCTCCCGCCAGCGCGGGAAGAACGGCGTCCGGCGTGTCGGCCGGGGCAGCCTCCAGCTCGCTGCGCGAGAGGTCCACCACCACCTGCTCCACCCCGCTGTCCTGCAGTTCGGCGACGCGCTCGGCGTCCAGCAGGAACGACGTGCGCCAGAACGGATGCTGCATCCACGGGCCGAGCAGCTTGTGCACGTACATGCCGGGCCGGAGGTCGGCGACATCGACGGTCTGCAGCATGCATCGCTCCGGCGGGTGGAAGGGTCCGATAAGCTCACCCCCTGGGCCGGGAGCGGCGGGGCGACCCCGTCAGCCCCCGGATCGATATCGGCACCGGAGGGCACATGCTGAAGACCTACCAGGGGAGTTGCCATTGCGGCGCGGTCCGCTTCGAGGCGGACATCGACCTGACCCTGCCCACCTACCGGTGCAACTGCTCGGTCTGCCGGCGCAACCGGTTCTGGCCGGCCATCGTCACGCCCGACCGGTTCCGCCTGCTGGCCGGGGAAGGCGAGTTGACCGAGTACCGCTTCAACACCCTGCGCAATTCCCATCACTTCTGCCGGACCTGTGGCGTGCGCCCGTTCGGGATCGGCAATGACATGCCGGGTGAAGAGCGCGTCTACGGCATCAACCTGGGGTGCCTGGAGAACGCCACGCCCGAGGAACTGGACGCCGCTCCCGTCACTTTCGTCGACGGCGCGCACGATCGCTGGCAGGAGACTCCCGCCTTCACGCGTTACCTGTAGCCGGCGACGTCAACCGACCGTCATATCGTTGCCACAGTGATACGACCTTTTTGCTAGGCTGGGCGCAACATCATTACCCAGCCCAGTGCAGGGACTTCCGTGAGCATTCCCTCCGACTATCTGGAAAACGTTTTCAGCGATGCCTCCCACGGCAGCCTGCCCCTGCGGCAGCGCCCGCAGGTGGAACTGTGCCGTCGCGGCGAAATCCGGGCGGAGAAGTTCCTCGACGCGGCCACCGAGGTGTTCGCCGAGAAGGGCTACCAGCACGCGCGCCTCAGCGAGATCGTGGCGCGCGCCGGCGGTTCGCTGGCCACGCTGTACCGGATCTTCGGCGACAAGGAAGGCCTGGCCTGCGCCATCCTCGAGCGCCGCATGGACCTTCACATCCATGTGCTCAGCGACCTCAACCTCACGGAACTGTCGCCGGAACAGGCACTGCGTCGCGTGGCGATCCGCATGGCGCAGCTGATGGCGGGTACCGACTCGCAGGTGGTCTACCGCATCGTGATCGGCGAAGGCCAGTCCTTCCCCGCGCTGCGCGACTGGTTCTTCGACCACGTGGTGGCCTCGATCCGCCGCACGCTCGAGGACTACTTCGAGCAGCAGGTCGCAATCGGTCGTCTCCAGTTGCCCTCGCCCAAGGCCGCTGCCGGCCAGTTCTACATGAGCCTGTTCGGCGACCAGGTGCTGCGCCTGGCCGCAGGCGGCCCGCATCTGCCCGATGTCGACACGCTGGAAGCGCAAGCGCTGGCGGCCGTCGACCTGTTCCTGCAGGGCGCGCTACCGCGCTGACCCGAGGTTCTTCACCCGTCCCTGCCGGATGGCCTGCGAGCATGGCCGCCTGGTGACGAAACCGGGTGCCCATGGACCTGAAAAGCGGCTATCCCTTCTGGGCCGTCAGCAACGGCCTGATGCAGGCCTTCCCTCGTCTTGATGCCGACCTGCGCTGCGACGTCGCTGTGCTCGGGGGCGGTATCACCGGGGCGCTGATCGCCGACGAGCTCGCACGCCATGGCTTCGACGTGACCGTCCTGGAACAGCGCGATATCGGCTGGGGTAGCACGGCCGCCAGCACGGCGCTGTTGCAGTACGAGATCGACACGCATCTGGTCGACCTGGCGAAACGCCATGGCGAAGCCGATGCCGCGCTCGCCTACCGGGCCTGTGCTGACGCCATCGACGGGTTGCAGGACGTCGCGTCGGCCTGGCGCGACGTCGGCTTCGCGCGAAACCGCAGCCTGTACTACGCCAGCCGCCGGCGCGACGTGCGTGCGCTGGAGCAGGAGCACGCGGCACGCCAGCGCCACGGACTGGACGTCGAGCTGCTGTCTAGAGCGCGCGTGCGCGAGGACTATGGCTTCGACGCGCCTGCTGCCCTGCTCAGCACGCAGGCGGCGCGCGTGGACCCCTACCGCCTGACCCATCGCCTGCTGCAACGGCTGCAGAAACAGGGCGCCGCGGTCTTCGACCGCACCTGCATCGCCGACATCGAAACCACCTCGCGCGGCGTGACACTGCGCACCGACACGGGATTCAATGTGCGGGCCGCGCATCTGGTGGTCGCCGCCGGCTACGCGAGCCAACACTGGCTCAAACAGCGCGTGGCACGCAACCGCAGCAGCTATGCCGTCATCAGCGATCCGCTACCGCAAGACCAGCTTGGCTTCCTCGCCGACACGCTGCTTTGGGAAACCGCCCGCCCCTACCTGTACGCACGCAGCACATCCGACAGTCGCCTGCTGCTGGGAGGTGAAGACGATGCAATGGACATCCCTGCCAAGCGCGATGCCCGCGTAGGGAAGAAGGCCCGCACGCTACTGAAGCGCCTGCACGATCTGTTCCCTGGACTCGCCGTCACCCCGGCGTTCTCGTGGGCCGGCACGTTCGCGGAAACGGAGGACGGCCTGCCGTTCTTCGGCCCGCATCGGCAGTGGGGACCGCGCGTGCACTTCGCTATGGCGTACGGCGGCAACGGCATCACCTACAGCATGCTGGGCGCCGGACTGCTGCGCGCACTGATCGAGCGTCGCCGGCACCCGCTATGGCCGTTGTTCTCGTTCCGGCGGATGGAGCGCTGAGGATGCATTGACGGCATCCTCATGTCGGGCGCGCGAAGCTGCGCGTCCGTATCCACGGGGAGACAGCCCCATGCCACGCGGAGACAAGTCGGCCTATACCGACAAGCAGAAGCGCCAGGCTGCGCACATCGAGGAAAGCGCATTGGAGCAGGGCCGTTCGCGCGAGGCCGCCGAACGCATCGCCTGGGCCACCGTCAACAAGCAGGATGGTGGTGGCAAGAAGAGCGGTTCCGGGCGCAAGACGGCGACAAAGAAAGCCACGAAGAAGGCGGCGAAGAAGACTTCACGCAGTCAATGATCATGCCCAATGAGAAGGCCCAGTCACGTCGGGCTGTTTCCCCGGGTGGCTGGGCCCTCCTTGCCGGGTCGCATCGACGCGTATTCGGTGCGTTGTCCGGACGTGCATCAGGTTACTCCTGCCGACGTCCGCAACGAGTGAAAACACTGCAACCGTCCGTCGGTCAGCCGCCCGGCCACCACCCTTTGCCCGTCAGTGCGTAGCGATCCGCTGCGCGCTCGAACGGATTGCGCACGCTGACGCCGCCGCATAGCAGGTAGACCGGCAGGAACAGCGGCCCCAGCACCATGTACTGGTAGACGTGCGCGCGCTCGTGGTCACCCAGCCGGATGCGCGGGTGCTGCGTGTGACCGGCGCGGTGCTCGTAGGTGATGCATTCGGACTCCAGCGTGTCGCCGGTATGCAGGATGCTGTTGCCGAAGGTGATCGCGCCGCCGGGACCCCAAGGCCAACGATGGAAGACGAGTGCGAAATCACGCCGGCTCCACTCAGCGCGCGCACCGAACGCCATGCCTGCGGCGCCGGCCAGCAGGCCGATCAGCGTGTTGGGCACCGCCCAGACGACGCCGAGTACGCACGCGATCCACAGTCCTGCCGGCGCCATGGATCAATCCTGTTCGTTGGGCATCAGCAGCCAGAGGATCAGGTAGACCAGGATGCCGGGGAATGCGGCCGAGGCGATCGACACGATCACGAAGATCACCCGCAGCAGCGTGGCGCTCCAACCATAGCGGTGCGCGATGCCCCCCATCACGCCGGCGATCATGCGGTCGTTCAGTGAGCGCGAGAACGGTTTGGACGCAGTATTGTTCATCGCCTGCCACTCCCCTCGGTTGTCCGGCCCGAGTCTAGCGCGTCAGCGACCGGGCGCACCTGAACCGCGCGACGCGTCCAGCTTCGCCTTGAACCACACGGCGGCCGGCTGCGCCGGCTGGCCGGGACACCGTACCTGGTAGGCACGCCCGCTGATGCTGCTCTTGCTGGCGGCGCGCTCGATGAACTGCTCTGCGGTGTCGACGAGGTTCTTCTTCAACAGGTAGTCGTACTTGCGTTGCAGGTGCTTGCGTGCTTCTTCGCGCCCGTGCCACGTGCCGTTGCGCTGGAACTCGCACGACGACGTGGAGAGCGCCTCCATCAGGCCCTGGATCTCGCGCCGGGCCTGCGCGGATGGGGCCGCCTGCACCGACATGGACAGCAGCAGCGACAGGACGACTGCGGTGGCGATGCGCGCGATCACCGTGTGCGCTGGCCCAGCCAGTGGTGGATCGCCGTCGGCACCTCGCGCTGCGCGCGGCTGGAGACGTAGATGCCGATATGCCCGCCCTTGAAGCTCAGCTCGGTGTAGTCGGACGTTCCCACGACATCTTTCAATGCGCGCGAGGCATCCGGCGGCACCAGATGATCCTGTTCGGCGTAGATGTTCAGCACCGGCATGTCGACGAAACCCAGGTCCACGGCTTCACCGCCGATCTCTATCCCGCCCTTGATGAAGCCGTTGCGCTGGTAGAACTGGGTAATGAACTGCTTGAACGCCTCGCCCGCCAGGTCCGGCGAATCGAAGATCCACTTCTCCATGCGCAGGAAGTCCTCGATCGCACGCTTGTCGTCGAGGATGTCGACTAGCCCCACGTACTTTTGCAGGTTCAAGCGGAACGGCTTCAGCATCAGGTAGCAGGCGTTCATCATGTCGGCGGGCACGTTGCCCAGCGCATCGACGAACAGGTCCACATCGAGTTCGCGTGTCCAGTGCGACAGCATGTTGTCCGGGGTGTGGAAATCCACTGGCGTGACCATGGTGATCAGGTTCTTGACCTTCTCGGGGTGCAGCGACGAATAGCACAACGAGAACGCGCCGCCCTGGCAGATGCCCAGCACGTTGACCGCCTCACGGCCACTGCTGTCGCGCAGGTGATCCACCGCGCCGTCGATGAAACGATTGATGTAGTCGTCAAGTTCGAGGAAGCGGTCGGAGCGGTCCGGGTAACCCCAGTCGATGACATAGACGTCCTCGCCCTGCGCCAGCAGCCCCTTCACCAGCGAGCGGTCGTGCTGCAGGTCCACCATGTACGGACGGTTGACCAGCGCATAGACGATCAACAGCGGGATCTTCGCCGTTGGCGCCTTCTCGCCGATGAAGCGGTACAGCACGACCTTGCCGTCGCGCCAGACTTCCTGCTTCTGGGTGGCGCCGTAGTGGACCTCCTCGACCTCCGGCAGCGTATGCAGGCCGGCGGAGAGTTTCTGCGTCAGCGTGGAGGCTTCCTGCGCCAGGGCTTCAGCGCTGAAGTTGAGCGGTCCGTTCATTTGCCTTTACCCCGCTTCGTCTTCCTGTCGGCACCCGGTGCTTCGACGACCGCACCACGCGTGGCATTGCGCGCCACCCAGTCCTTCATCGAGACGACCGACATCGTTTTGGCGATGGGTGCAGCGGCCTTCTTCGGCGCTTTCGGGGCAGCGGCCTTGGCCGCCGTCTTGGCGGCCGGCTTCTTGACCTTGGTCGGCTTGCGCGCGGCCGGTTTGGCCGCTGCAGGCACGCGTTCCTGCTTGGTGGCAGCCGGTGCTGCGGCGGCTACCGCGCGTCGCACACGCTTCTTGGCTGCCGTCTTCTTGGCCGCAACGCGCTTCTTGGGCGCGGCCTTCGGCGCCGGTGCCGGCTTGCGACGGGCGGGCGGACGCTTCTTCGCCGCCTTCGGCTTCGCCGGTACAGGCGCTGTCGGCGGCACTTCAGCGACAACGGGTGCTTCCACCGGCGCAGCAGCGCGAGTCGCCGGCGCACGCCGGGCGGGCGCCGCCTGCGCGCGCGTCAGCTTGCGTAGCGCGCGCTCCAATTCGGCGATCTTGCGATGGGCGGAATCGACCTCCGTCCGCGTCGGCATGCCGAACTGCGAACAGACCTGCTCGACTTCGCGCTGTACACCGAGCCTCAACCGGGCCTGCGCGTTCGCCAGACCGCCATAGGCATGGCGGAAATCGCTGGACATGGCCACCTGCGCGTACGCCTCTTCCGCGGCATCGATCCACAGGTCGAACAGCGCACGTGCGTTCTGCAACTGGCGGCCCGGCTCGGCGTGTTCTTCAAGCTTGCGCTCGAACCGGGTGAAGGCGTCCTGCGCCACCTTGAGCATCAGCTGGTCGTACTCGCCGACCTGCCGCTGGTAGTCCTGATACGCCTGTCCGAGGTGCTGCCAGCGTTCCTGGTGCTCCCGCGACAGGCCGAAGGTCGGCAGGTGCATCCAGCGATCGCCATCGCGCTGCAGGTTCTCCAGCCACGGGCGTACCTGCTGGATCCAGCCGTCCAGCCCATGCGCGCCGCCCTGCATGTGGCGGAAGATGTCCGCGAACGGATTGTGGGCCGGTGTGGGATCGGCCATGCCGAGCGCGGAGCGCCAGGCGCTGCCGATGTCGGTGGCGTCATGATCGCGCCCGGTGAACTTCGCGGCGACCTGCTGCATCTGCCCGAACCACTGGCTGGCCTGGCGCTGGAAGCGGCCGACGGCCTCATCCACCTGCGGCTGCCCGCCGGGTACCAGCTTCGACCACCAGTCGACCGTCTGCTGCCAGCCCGGCGCGCTGCCTGGCATGGACATCGCGGGTGTCGCGCCGGCCTGCCGCAGGGCGTCGCCCCACAGGCTCCAGTACTGCTGGGCCACCGATTCGAAATCGCCCGGCCACGGTGGAACGGAATTTGCCATGTGTCCTCCCTTCCCGACCGATTCTAGCCGCGGCTGGCGGCGCGTGCATGACGCGCCTCGCCTCACGGTCAAGGCTTGGGAATACGCAGTGTCTTGCTGATCATCAACGTACCAGACGCGGCGTACAGCAGCACCAGCGGATGCAGCAGCCACGGCCCCAGCTTCACCGCACCCAGCCACAGCGCCGGACCCACGTGCCCCAGGTAGGCGGCGATGGCGAGCAGGATCACCAGCAACAGGCTGGTGGGAATCGGCGTGCCCTCGAAAAACTTCACCTTGTCGCCGCCCTCGGCCAGTGACTCGGCGGTGACGTTGTAGCGCGCTAGCCGGCTGACCCCGCAAGCGACGAAGTACGACAGCACCAGCCAGTCCCAGCCGCCCTGCATGCCGCAGGCATAGGCCAGCGCCGCCGGCGCCACGCCAAAGGAGATGACATCCGCCAGCGAATCGAGCTCGCGCCCCAGCACCGAGGCCTGGTTACGCCAGCGCGCCACGCGCCCGTCCAGCGCGTCGAAGATGAAGGCCAGCGGGATCAACGCCATGCCGATCATCAAGTCGCGCAGGATGCCCTCCTGCAGGAAGCGCATCGACGCGAAGATCGCGCCGGTGCCGCAGAACGCGTTGCCCAGCGTGAACCAGTCGGCCAGCTGGAAGTCGCGGATCATCGAGAAATGTCGGGACATGGCGGCACGCGTGACCAGGGACGGCCTACAGGGTAAGCCGAACCGGGTGAAACCGTCGTGGGTACCCTGTTTTTCTGGTGTGGGAGCGACGTAAGTCGCGATCGAACGAAGTCCGGATGGATGGAATCCCTCCAGATGCCTCCCGCAACACCGACGATCCGTTCGCGACTTACGTCGCTCCCACAACCACCATCCGCTACCGCGGAATCGCCAGCTGGCTCGCCTCCACGCTGCCCGTGCCGCGCGGCTGCGCACTGATCAACGCATTGGCGGGCAGCTCGCGGCTGCCATCCAGCGTGGCGTTGACCTGGTCGAGCGCGGCGTAGACATACGGCAGCAGCGGCACGTAGCGCGCGCCGTACGCCGGCAGCGCCAGGAAGCCGTCGAAGTGCTGCGCATGGCGCACCTGCCAGTAGCGCACGTCCGGATTCGCCGCACGCGCGGCCGCCACGTACGGCGCGCTGGAGAACGCCGGCGGCACCAGGCCGTCATCCAGGCCATGGATCACCACCACCGGGCGACGCGTCTTCGGGAAACGCGCCGCCGTCTGCGCGATCCCGGACTGCACGCGGCGCGCGTCGTCGCCACTGCCGGTCTGCAGGGCACGCAGGCACTGCAGCCCTGGCAGGGTGAAATCCGGCGGCGCGAGCTTCGTGTCGACGATGCCGACCCCCGCCCCCGGCGGGATGCCACTGCCTTCGGACCACCAGGCAGCACGTTCGGCCGCCGTGGCTGTGCGCGCGGAGAAGTCGGCGTTCTGCGCGGAGAACGCGAAGCCGCAGGGATGCTCACCCACGCCATAACGCCCGTACGCCGACGCATACGTCACCGCGACCGCGCGCCACAGATCGAAGCCCACGCTCAGCGCACCGGCCACCAGCGCCTCGTCCGTCCAGCCGTTGGCCTTCAGTTGCGCGTGCGCGGATGCGGCTTGTGCCTTGGCGTCCGCGCCGGTCACCAGACCCGCCGCTTTCAGCGTGGCGCAGCGCGCCGTCCACAGCGGTTCGACCTGCGCGCGCAGCGGCGGCTGCGGCAGTGACGCCGCCGGCAGGTCGAGCAGCGCGCACGGCATCAGCAGCGCGGCTTCGGTCGTGTAGTCGTACAGCGAACGCGCGCCGGGCGCATCGGCGGCATAGATGTTGGGTTCGCCGGCGACCACCGCATCCAGCCAACCGCCTTCCTCTTCGCTGGCGCGCAGCACGGCGCCACCGCCATTGGAGATGCCGACCGCGATGACACGCGTGTTGTCGAAACGGAACGGCGCCGCCTGCGGAAAGGCCTCGTCCAGCGCGGCCAGCGCGAACTCCGCCGCCTGCTTCACGTGCCGACCCCAGTCGGCCTCCGGATTGTCCTTGGAATGCGCGTGCTTGACCGCCACCCCGCTGGCGCCGACCGGGGCGTCGGGCGCGAACGCCAGCGCATCGGTCCCGAGTGCACCGACCGTGCCGTCTTCGCGCGCACCACGCTGTTCGTCCAGATCGAAGTAGTCCGTCCCCGCGCCCTTGTCGGTGTAGGCCACCGCACAGCCCTTCGGCAGCGCCCACGGTGCGGCGACGGCGATGGCGCCGTATACGCCACGCGAGCCGGACGACGCAGTGACGACGATGCAACGCTTGGTCGCATCGAAGCTGTCCGGCACCTGCACCAGTACGCGATGCGGTTGCGTGGCACCGGCCACCTTCGCCAGCGCCGAGTACTCGCGCCCCGGCACGCCGGCCACGCTGCCGTAGGCCTGGCCATAGCCACCCGTCAGCGACAGGTCGGCGATGCCGCGCCAGTTCGCCCAGATCGCGCGACGACGCAGTTCGGCCGGCGTCGGGTTCGCGGGATCGGCGAATGCGGGCGCCGCCATCGCGCGCAGGCCGTCGAGGCCCAGGCCGGCGGTGAGCAAATCGTCGTCGCCACGATGCTCGGTGACGCGCTGGGGCTGGATCATGTGGGCCACCGCTTCAGGCTTGGGCGGCGTGCTGCTGCAGGCGGCGAGTGCCGCGCCGAGCAGGAGGCCGCAGGAAATGCGCGTCGTCGCGTTCATGCGTGGAAAGCGTCCAGGGTTCCGGTCAGTGCCACGAAACTACCCTCCGGGGAAAGCGCCGTCATCGTACTTTGGTACCACGAACCGCGCGCGGCTGCCTGCTACGCTAGCGACGACACGCAGGAGTCCCCCCCATGCAACCTACCCACACCCTCCTCATCACTGGCGCGGCCAGCGGCATCGGCGCCGGCATCGCCGCGCAGTTGGCCGAAGCCGGTCGCCACGTCATCGTCAGCGACCTCAATCTCGACGCCGCCGAAGCGGTCGCCACGCAGATCCGCACCGAAGGCGGCTCCGCCGAGGCGGTCGCGCTGGACGTCACCTCGCAGGACAGCATCGACGCGGCACTGGCGACGATCTCGCGCCCCATCGACGTGCTGGTCAACAACGCCGGTCTGCAGCATGTTTCGCCGCTGGAGGATTTCCCCATCGAGAAATGGGACTTCCTGGTGCAGGTGATGCTGGTGGGCGTCGCCCGCCTGACCCGCGCGGTGCTGCCCGGCATGCGCGAACGCGGTTTCGGCCGCATCGTCAACATCGGCAGCATCCACGCATTGGTCGCCAGTCCGTACAAGAGCGCGTATGTCGCAGCCAAGCACGGTCTGGTCGGGTTCTCCAAGGTGCTGGCGCTGGAAACCGCCGACACCGACATCACCATCAACACGGTCTGCCCCAGCTACGTGAAGACGCCGCTGGTCGACAAGCAGATCGCCGACCAAGCCCGCACACGCGGCATCTCCGAGGCCGACGTGGTCACCCAGGTGATGCTGAAGCCGATGCCGAAGGGCGTGTTCATCGGCCTGGACGAACTGGCCGGCATCACCGCCTTCCTCACCTCGCCCGCCGCGCGCAACATCACCGGCCAGACGATCGTGGTGGATGGCGGCTGGACGGTGCAGTAAGCAACATCGCATGCCCAACCTCCTGATTGCCGACGACCATCCGCTGTTCCGTGCCGCGTTGCGTGGCGCGGCCGCGGACGCCGTGGCGCAGCTGTCGGTGCGCGAGGCCGAGTCGCTGGACGGCGTTATCGCCACGCTGGAAGCGCACGACGACATCGACCTGGTGCTGCTGGACCTGCACATGCCCGGCAACCACGGGCTCGCCGGCCTGGCGGCGATCCGCGCGCAGTTTCCGGCAGTCGCGGTGGTGGTGGTGTCCGCGAACGACGATCCGCGCGTGGTCCGCCGGGCACTGGACCACGGCGCGGCGGGCTATCTGCCGAAGAGCTCGGGACTGGACGAGCTGCGCGACGCGATCCGCAGCGTGCTGGCCTGCGAGCAGTGGCTTCCGGCCTCGCTGCGCGGCGCGGTCGCGCGCTCGCAGTCCTCCGAACACGACACCGAGCTCGCCGGTCGCCTGGCGAGCCTTTCGCCGCAGCAGTTCCGCGTGCTGACCCTGGTGGCGCAAGGCCTGTTGAACAAGCAGATCGCCGATCGTCTCGACGTGCAGGAACGCACCGTCAAGGCGCACCTCTCCGCGATCTTCGACCGCCTGGGCGTGCGCAACCGCACCCAGGCCGGCGTGGTGCTGCGCGAACTGGAACTGGCGGATCCGGCGCGGCAGATCGAAGGCTGAGATTCAACGATCTCTGTCGGCGATGTCGTGATGAGGTCGAATCTGGCGTGGACCTGTCATGTCGCGGCGCGGTCATTTTTTCGCCACCCCGCTTGACAGCATTGCGCCGTAAGGCATGCCGGTGCTTATCCACATGTTGATCGACAGACCATCCACACCGGGTGTGGACAACTCGTGGCCGGGGCCAATCCCACACTGGCCATTTTTTCGCCACCCACCTTGACAGCGTTGCGCTGCAAGGCGTGCCGCGGCTTATCCACATGTTGATCGACAGACCATCCACACGCCCTGTGGACAGTCGGCGGGGGCCCGCGAAACGCGGAGCAGAACACCTTGACAGACGTCCTTCAAAGCACGCGACAATGCGCCAACAGCTCCTGACGCCAAGCACGCGCGATCCGCATCGAGGCGACATCCGGTGGACCTTAGAAAACGAGCTCATCCGGTCCCGTTGACCTTCCTGCCGCACGCAGTCGCGTGCAACACGCCATAGCCGATGGACACCGGACACGACGATGCCCTCTATGCGCGGGGCTTCCTGCTCGGCCCTCCCGGACTTCTGCCGCCGAGGCCCGACTGGGTCCGCATGCAGATCGGAAGACTGGTGCTTTGGCGCGATCCCCGCCTGGAAGTACATGCGGCAGCCGGCGAGAAGGGGCAGGTCTGCATCCTTGGCCATGTCTTCGATATCCGACGACCCGCCCATGCGCCGCAAAGCCTGGTCGAGGAGGCTGCCAATCTCGATCTGGATGCAATGCTGGCTCGATCCGACGGGTGGTCCGGGCGCTTCGTCATCGTGCGTGTTGAAGTAGGAAGCATCCTGATCGCCGCCGATGCCGCGGCAACCCGATCCGTGTTCTATGCCCCCACAGCACCGGATATCGCAGCTTCCCACGCATCCCTCGTGGCGAAGGTCATCGGCGACACGCCCCGCCCCGGGGTGGAGGCGCAACTTGCGCGCCGTGGCATGTATGGCCTGCCCGGCGATGCGACGCTCTGGAAGCACGTACACATCCTGACGCCCAACCAGCTGCTCGATGTCGCGACGGGCGGCCTGACGCGCTTCTGGCCACGGGCAGGACTTCCCGTCTACTCGGTTGACGAGGCTGCCGACAAGGTAGCCGCCATGTTGAGGGCAACCGCACGCGGTCTCGCGCACGCGCGTGACGACCTGCTGTTCTCGCTTACCGCCGGACTGGACAGCCGGACGATGTTGTCCGCGTGCCGGGAGTTTCGAGATCGATTCCACTACTTCACCTACTCCAACGGCAACCACCACCTCGTGGACGTGGACTTCGGCACCGCGGCGGCAAAGCGACTCGATCTGCGCCATATCGTGCTTCCCACGCATGAAGCACTGCCGCGTCAGCTGCGCGAACTGATGTTCCTCAACGCCCCCCGCCCCCACTTCTGGCGCGGCGCCTATGCATACCTCCGGCATTTCCCACCCCGTGCCCTCCACCTGAGATCAAGCCTCGGTGAAGTGGGGCGCTGCTTCTACCGGGACCCGAATCGCTGCTTCCCGCTCCAGCGTGCAAGGGATCTGGCCAAGGGCTGGTGCGGCATGCCCGAGAATCGCGAGCACGACGAAGCGGCCTTCGCGGAATGGGCTGAGCGTGTCGGTTTCTGGCGTGTCGAAGGGATGAACCGGTTCGATCTCTTCAACTGGGAACACAGGATGGGGGCATGGCTCTCCGGGATCGCCGCGGAAAGCGACATCGCAATGGACACCCACGTGGCTTACAACTGCAGGGAGATACTGGAGGCGTTGCTCGCGGTTCCTGTGCAGGCGCGACACGACGGCTCGGTCTTCCTGGAGGTCATCAGGCTCAACTGGCCGCAACTGCTCGACATGCCTATCAACGGCAGGCACGTGCCACGCGATGCCGTGGCAGTAAGTTACTGACATCCCCTCCACACAACTGCGTATCCGATGCCTAGATGCGCGAGAAGTTCCACGACACCATGCGGCCATCGCGGTACGGCATGACGCCGTGGAAGCCGCGCGGATCGTCGTCGAACACCAGCGGCAGGAAGTGGCGGTCGCCATCCCACAGGGGCAGCTCCATGATCTTCTCCACCGGCACCCACTCCAGCGTGCCTTCGGGATTGGTCTCAAACGGCGTGCCGCTGTAGGCGGTGATGACGAAGACGAAGCCCAGCCAGTCCTCGCCGTTCTTGCCGAAGCCCGGCCAGCTGATCGTGCCGCGCAGCGTCATCGCGTCGCAGTCGATGCCGGCTTCCTCGTGGATCTCGCGGCGCATGCCGGCCACGACGTCTTCGTCGCGTTCGATCTTGCCACCCAACCCGTTGTACTTGCCCAGATGCTGGTCATCGGGGCGCGCGTTGCGGTGGATCAGCAGGACCTGCGAACGATCGGGGGACAGCACATAACCGAGCGTGGCGACGATGGGGGTGTAGGGCATGCGAGGGTTCCGGAATGCAGGCGCGCATTCTAGCCTTGGCTGTCGTGGGAGCGACGTGAGTCGCGATGGGCCACCGACAAACCCGGAATCGCGACTTACGTCGCTCCCACACCGGAGACTCTCGCAGAGAGCAATCGATCCAGCACCGACTTCAGCGCCAGCGGCCGCACCGGCTTGGCGAGCAATGGCAGGTCTGCGTCGCGAACCGCGCGGCGCACGGCCTCGGTCTGGTCGGCGGTGAGGATCAGGCAGGGACGAGGGCCATGCGATTCGCGCAGGCGTTCGGCCAGCGCGACGCCGGTGTCGCCGTCGTCCAGGTGGTAGTCGAACAGCCAGAGATCCGCGACCTGCATGCGCAACGCGGCATCCGCCGCCACGCCGTCGCCTGCCGTGGCGACACGACAACCCCAGCCTTCCAGCACCTGCCGCAACGCGGACAGCGCGACCGGATCGTTGTCCACAGCCAGTACATGCCGACCCGCGAGTCCCGGTTTGCCGAATGCCGCCGGGGCCGGCGCAGGCGTCGCCACCCGCGGCAGATCGACCGCGAACACCGCACCGCGCCCCACCCGGCTGCGCAGCGACAGTGGCGCCGCGAGCAGCACGGCGATGCGATCGGCGATCGACAGACCCAGTCCCAGCCCCTGCCCCGGTACGTCGTCGCCGCGACGGAACTCCTCGAAAATCCGGCGCTGGTCCGCGTCGGCAATGCCAGGCCCCGTATCCCACACCTCCACGCGCAGGCGATCGCCGATCCGGCGCACGCCCATCAGCACGCCCCCCCGCACCGTGTAGCGCACCGCGTTGGCGAGGAAGTTCTGCAGGATGCGTCGCAACAACTGCGGATCGGTGTGCACCCACGCGCGCGTCGGCACCATGGCGAACGACAGTCCACGCTCGTTCGCCAGCACGCGGAATTCGGACGCCAGCGGTTCCAGCACTTCCATCAACGGCAGATCGCGCGGCTCCGGCACCAGCCCGCCCGCCTCCAGGCGCGACATGTCGAGCAGCCCGGTCAACAGGTCGGTGGTGGAGTCCAGCGCGCCCCGCACCTGCAACGCGGTCTCGCGCTGGTGCGTCTCCGGCAGCTGCTGCGACAGCGCATCGGTGAAAAGTTGCGCCGCGTGCAAGGGTTGCAGCAGGTCATGGCCGATCGCGGTCAGGAACCGGCTCTTCGCATCGTTCGCGTGCTCGGCTTCGCGCTTGGCGGTTTCCAGCAGCGTGGTGCGTTCGACCACGCGCTGCTCCAGCGTCTCGTTGGCCTGCTTCAGTTCGCGCTCGGCCTGGCGCGAGGCGGTCACGTCGGTGTACGTGGCCACGAAGCCGCCGCCCGGCATCGGATTGCCGCGGATCTCGACGATGCTGCCATCGGGGAACACCCGTTCCGTCAGGTGCGGCGTACCGGCGCGCATGAAAGCGAGCCGTCGCTCCAGCGCGCGCTCGTCATCGCCACGTTGCGGCATGCGGTGCAACGCCCAGCGGGTCAGGTCGGCGATCGGCCGCCCCACCTGCAACACGTCGGCCGGGAAACCGAACATCTGCGCATAGCGCCGGTTCCACGCCACCAGCCGCTGGTCGCGGTCGATCACGCTGATACCCTGGCTCATGTTCTGCAGTGCCGCTTCCAGCACCTGCTGGTTGAAGCGCAGATCCTGCGAGACCTCGCCGACGATGGCAGCGACGGTTTCCAGATCGCCACTTTCGCGTCGCGCCGCATCCAGCAACAGGCGCGCGGACGCCGAACCCAGCACGGCCGCCAGCTCGCGTTCGAGCCGCGCTTCGATCAGTACCGGCACCGGTCCACTGCGCGGTGCGTCGACCAACAGTTCCTCCACCCGCTCACGCGGCAGGAAGCGGCGGCCCGCATCGCGCAGCGTCTTGGCATCGAAGCCGCGACTGTCGGCACGCCGCGGTGCGCTGCCGCGCCAGCCCATCACCAGCAGCGTCACCACCGTGCCGGCGAACAGGCTGACGCCCACCGCACGACCCAGGCGACTCCAGCCGGTGAGCCCGAAGAAGCCGTCAGGCGACAGACCTGCGACTCCGAACGGTCCCGCCTGCAACCAGGCCGGCGCGACGCCGCGTGCATCCATCGTCACCGGCAACAACAACAGCCAGACCCAGACCGCGAAGCCGGCGACGATGCCGGCGATCACCGCGCGCGGCGGCGTCTGCGGCCGCCAGATGGCGAAGCCCAATGCGGGCGCCAGCGTGGCCAAGGCCGAGAACGACACCGCGCCGACGTCGGCGAGCGCGTCGTTGCCGGCGACGAGCCGGCTGTACGCCCATGCCAGCAGCATCACCGCCACGATGCCGACCCGGCGCTGCGTCAGCACGGCCCCGCGCAGGTCGCCGCCGCTGCCGCGCAGCCAGCCACCGCGCAACAGGCCGGGCGCCAGCCAGTGGTTGCCGATCATCAGGCTCAGCGTCAGCGTGCTGACCACCACCATGCCGGTGGCCGCGCTCAGCCCGCCGAGGAAGGCCAGCAGCGCCAATCCCTGGTGACCCTGCGACAGCGGCAGCGCCAGCACGTAGAGATCCGACGGCACCGCGTCGCCGAACATCGCACCGCCGGCACGCGCCAGCGGCAGCAAGGGCGCGGCCATCAGCACCATGTACAGCGGAAACAGCCAGCGCGCGGTGCGCACGTGGCGCTCATCGCGGCACTCGACCACGCCCACGTGCACCTGGTGCGGCAGGGTGAACATCGCCAGCACGCCCAGCGCCACCAGCGGCAGGAAGCCATACGTGGTGGAGGCCGGCGCCTGCACGGGCGCGACCACCGGCAAGTCGGGCAGCCCGAACCAGACGAACAGCCCCAGCGCCAGCATCGCCGCCAGCTTGAACAGCGACTCGAACGCCATCGCCAGGATCAGGCCACGGTTGTGTTCCACCGCGCTCGCACGGCGCGTGCCGAACAGCATGGCGAACACCGCCATCGCCAGCGCCACGTACAGCGCACTGTCCTGCCAGGCGGGCAGCGCGTCGTTGCCGGGCGAGCGCGTCAGCAGCGCGAAACTCATCGCCACGGCTTTCAGCTGCAGCGCGATGTAGGGAATCAGGCCCAGCGCGGCGACCATCGTCACCGTCGCGGCCAGCCAGCCGTCCTTGCCGAGCCGCGTGGCGATCAGGTCGGCCAGCGACGTCGCATTCGACTCGCGCGCCATGCGCACCAGCCGCACCAGCAGGAACGCGCCGAACACGTACAGCAGGATGGTGCCCACGAAGGTCGGCGGCAGCGGCCAGCCGTAGCGCGCCGCCTGCGTCACCGTGCCGAAGAACGTCCACGACGTGCAGTACACCGCCAGCGACAGCGCATAGATGTACGGCCACTGCACCGCCAGTACGCGCGGATGCCGCTCCGCATACAGCGCGGAGCCGAACAGCACGCCCAGCCACAGCAGGCCGGCGAACACCACCATGCCGACGCTCAGCATCCCGTCAATTCCCCGGCGTGGTGCGCATGGCGTGGCATGCGGCGAGCATAACGCAGCAACGGCGGGCTTTCGCCCGCCGTTGCCGTGTCCCCGTCAAGGTCGCCGATGCGCTCAGAAATCGTAGCGCGCGGTCAGGCTGTACTGGCGCGGCGGACCGTAGAAGCCGGTCAGCACGCCGTAGGCGGCGATGTTATAGCCGGTGGTCCGGTACTCCTCGTCGGCCAGGTTGGTGCCCTGCAGCGACAGGCTCCACGCGTCGTTGACCTTCCAGATCACGCCGGCGTTGACCAGGCCATAGCCCTCCTGCTTGATCACCGGGCTCAGGTCCGTGGTCGGCCACACTTCCGACTGGTACGAATAGCCGACGCGCGCGGACAGGTTGCCGCCGTTGGCCAGGTCGGTGCGGTACTCCACATTCAACGCACCGGAGAACTCGGGCGCGTTGGTGAAGTACTGCGTGTCGGCGATGTTGACGCCGCTGCTGAAGAACTCGTCGTACTTCGCATCCAGCCAGGCCAGGTTGCCGCTGATCAGCCAGTTGGCGGTCGGCAGGAACTGGTACTCCACTTCCACGCCATTGACCGTGCCCTTGCCGGCGTTGGTGAAGTCGCCGAAGAAGCTCTGCGAACCGTTCGGCAGCGTGTACGAGGTGAACACCGACAGCTGGATGTCTTCGTACTTGTTGTGGAACGCGGACAGGTTCAGGAACATGCGCTGGTCGAGGAACGACATCTTGCTGCCGATCTCGAAGCTGTCGACCTGCTCGTCATCGAACGGCTCGCCCGAGCGCGGCACCGAGGTGGTGTTGGCGCGGATGTTGTAACCGCCGGACTTGAAGCCGCGCGAGGCCAGGCCGTAGATCATGATGTCCGGGGTGACCTGGTAATCCAGCGAGACCTTCGGCGAGACGTTCTTGAAGTTGACCGTCTTGTCGAAGTTGGCCGCCGTGCCCCACGAGGTTTCGTACTGGTTGTTGGTGTAGAACCGGTTCAACGCGACGGCGTGCTTGTCTTCGTCGGTGTAGCGCGCACCGACATCGAGCTTCAGGCGGTCGGTCAGGTCGAAGGTCCAGTCCGCGTACAGCGCGAGGCTCTTGGTGTTGACCACGCCCTGGGTGTCGCCGAACAGCGGGTTGGTCAGGCCGGTGGCCAGCAGCGGGTTCCAGAAGTAGTTCAGCACCTGGCCACCGGCGTCGCCGTTGAACCAGTACAAGCCCATCACGCCGCGCGCGCGGCCACCGCCGTCGTAGTTGGCCTGCAGTTCCTGGCTGACCTGGCTGTCGCTGTAGAACGCGCGCACATCGACCAGCGGCAGCGGGACGGTATCGAAGTCGATATTGGTCTCGGTATCCGACTCGCGCTTGGCGGCCACGTACTTGAACGCCCAGTCCTCGTTCGGCCGCCAGTTGGCGGTGATCGAAGCGCCCTTCATCTCGGTGTCGTTGATGTTCTTCATGCCGCTACGGATGTCGTAGCGGTCGTCGGTGGGCGGATAGGTCGGGGCCAGCGGATTGGCCGCCAGCATCTTCGCGCCGCGAACGCCGGACTGGTCGTCCATGTAGTCGAACGCGAACTGCACGTCGAAATCATCCTGCGAGTACGCACCCAGCTGCATGCGGACCGCGTTGATCTCCTTGTCGCTGACTTCCTGTCCGGTGTACGTGTTGGTGCCGAAGCCATCGCGATTCATGCTGGCCACCGACACACGGCCCCGCAGGCCGCTGTCCTTGCCGCCGATCGCGCCGCCCAGCGCGGCCTTCACGTCCAGCTGGTTGTAGTTGCCCACGGTGACCGAGGCGAAACCGGTGGTCTCCTGCGGCAGGCCGCGCGAGATGTACTTGATCGCGCCGCCGATGGTGTTCTTGCCGTACAGCGTGCCCTGCGGGCCGCGCAGCACTTCGATGCGCTCCACGTCGAACACGTCCAGCAACGCGCCCTGGGGGCGGGCGATGTAGACGTCGTCCAGATAAATGCCCACGCCCGGGTCCACGCCCCACAGCGGATCGGCCTGGCCCACGCCGCGGATGTAGGCCGTCACGGTGCTGGTGGAACCACGCGCGGCGTAGATGGTCAGGTTGGGCACCTGCGCGTCGAGGTCACCGATGTCCTCGATGGCCATCTTGTCCAGCGTCTCCGCGGTGAACGCAGTGACCGCCACCGGCACGTCCTGCAGGGTTTCCTCGCGCTTGCGCGCGGTCACCTTGACCGAGTCGAGCGTGGTGGCGTTGGTGGCTGGCGACGCGGTGGCCGGGGCGGCGTCCTGCGCCCATGCCAAGGGCATGGACGACAACAGGACACAGCCGATGGCCAGGCTCAGGTGCTTGCGCTTCATGGGTCTCCCCCTCCCGGGTATGACGTTGGCGGCGGACGGATGCCGCCGATTGAAGCGAACACTAGGGGGCGGGCCGCGCGGACGGCATCGTACCTTCGTACAGTGGGACGGGCGGCGCGCCGCTGCCGATACTCGCCGCACTGAAACCGGCCCAGGCCGAGGAGTGGTGGATGTCGTTCCTGATCGTGCTGGCCGCGCTGTGCTTCCTGATGTTCGTGGCCTACCGCGGCTACAGCGTCATCCTGTTCGCGCCCATCGCGGCGCTGGGCGCGGTGCTGCTGACCGATCCATCGCTGGTCGCGCCGATGTTCACCGGCCTGTTCATGGACAAGATGGTCGGCTTCCTGAAGCTGTATTTCCCCGTGTTCCTGCTGGGCGCGGTGTTCGGCAAGCTGATCGAGGTGTCCGGCTTCTCCAAGGCGATCGTCGCCGCGACCATCAAGGTGGTCGGCGCGCAGCGCGCCATGCTGTCGATCGTGCTGGTGTGCGCGCTGCTGACCTACGGCGGCGTGTCGCTGTTCGTGGTGGTGTTCGCGGTGTATCCGTTCGCGGCGGAACTGTTCCGCCAGAGCGACATCCCCAAGCGGTTGGTGCCGGGCACGATCGCGCTGGGTGCCTTCACCTTCACCATGGACGCACTGCCGGGCACGCCGCAGATCCAGAACATCATCCCCACTTCGTTCTTCGGCACCACCGGCTGGGCCGCGCCGGTGCTGGGCACGCTGGGCGGCGTGTTCATCCTGATCGTCGGCATGAGCTACCTGGAATGGCGGCGCCGCGTGGCCGCGCGCAATGGCGAGGGCTATGCCGGCACCGACGAACTGCGCAACGAGCCCGAACCCTTCAAGGGCGACAAGCTCGCCCATCCGCTGGTGGCGATCTTGCCGCTGCTGCTGGTCGGCGTGGCCAACTTCCTGTTCACCCGCTGGATTCCCGGCTTCTACGGCGAAAGCCAGTCGTTCGTGCCCGCGGTGATCGGCAATCCGGCGCCGGTGGTGCAGGAAGTCTCCAAGGTCGCGGCCATCTGGGCCGTGCAGGGCGCGCTGCTGGTCGGCATCGCCTCGGTCATCCTGTTCGCGTGGAAGCCGGTGCTCGCCAGCTTCGCCGAAGGCACCAAGAGCGCCATCGGCGGCGCACTGCTGGCCTCGATGAACACGGCCTCGGAGTATGGGTTCGGTGCCGTCATCGCCGCCCTGCCCGGCTTCCTGGTGGTCGCCAACGCGCTGCAGGCCATCCCGAATCCACTGGTGAACGAGGCCATCTCGGTCACCGCGCTGGCCGGCATCACCGGCTCGGCATCGGGCGGCATGAGCATCGCGCTGGCGGCGATGGCCGACAGTTTCATCGCCAACGCCAATGCGGCGGGCATCCCGATGGACGTGCTGCACCGCGTGGCGTCGATGGCCTCCGGCGGCATGGACACCCTGCCCCACAACGGGGCGGTGATCACCCTGCTGGCCGTGACCGGCCTCAGCCACCGGCAGTCCTACAAGGACATCTTCGCCATCACCCTGATCAAGACCACCGCGGTGTTCGTCATCATCGGTGTGTTCTACGCCACAGGTTGGGTCTGAGCCGCCCAATGGCGTGACCGGCCTGTGCGCGCGGTCGCAAACCGCGTGCTGCTCATGCCCAATACTTCCCGCATTCCGGGGAAGTCAGGGAAATCCGCATGGCGTACTACACCGTCCCGTGGCGTCGGCTTTTCGCGCGCGGCCAATGGCGGCGCAAGACCGTCGGCACGCGTGCCCGCCTCGACGCCCAGGTCCCGGCGAGACCACGGCAGGCTGCACTGCCCAATCTCGATACCCAGGTCCGCCAACGACTGAACCGCCTGTACGGCTGGAAGGGCGGCGAGCGCGCCACCCCCAAGGACACCACGCCGGCACCGCAGGCCGTCGCCGCGCAGAGCGGCGGCCGCACGATGCAGGGTCATTCGAATCCGCAACTGGTGACGATGGCGCCGCCTCCGTTCGCGGTGCGCGTCCTCAACCACCTGAGCTACGGTGCCACCACCACGACCGTCGCCGAGTTCAACGCGCTGGGCAGCACCGACGCGCAGCGACTGGCGAACTACGTGGACTGGCAGCTCGACTGGGACGCGATTGACGACAATGCCGTCACCAACCGCCTGACGACCGCCGGTTACACCACGCTGGGCAAATCGCTGACGCAGCTGTGGGCCGACCACGTGGTGGCCGATCCGGAATACAGCATCCGCATCCGCCCGGCCAACGAAGTGCAGCGTGCCGCATTCGTGCGTGCCGTGTACTCGCGCCGCCAGTTGCGCGAGGTGCTGGTCAACTTCTGGCACGACCATTTCAACGTGCTGGGCAACGACTTCAGCACCGGCCCGGTGTTCGCGCACTACGACCGCGACGTGATCCGCGCCCATGCCAAGGGCAACTTCCGCGCCATGCTGGAGGAGGTCGCCAAGAGCACGGCGATGCTCTACTACCTGGACAACATCAACAACTCGCGCTCGGGCCCGAACGAGAACTTCGCGCGCGAACTGCTGGAGTTGCACACCTTCGGCGCCGAGAACTACCTGGGCTTCATGGATCCGTTCCAGGTGCCGCCGTGCCCGGAAGACCCCAGCTATCCGATCGGCTATACCGACATCGACGTGTACGAGACCTCGGCCGCGTTCACCGGCTGGTCGGCCAAGAACGGCCACTGGCAGTTCCCCTCGGAGAACGACGGCACCTTCGTCTACCGGCAGTCGTGGCACGACGCCGGCCCGAAGTTCCTGCTCGGCATGCTGATCTACCCCGAACAGCCCGCCCTGAAGGACGGTCGTGACGTCCTGGATCGGCTGGCCAGCCATCCGCGCGTGGCCAAGTTCATCTGCAAGAAGCTGATCCGCCGCTTCATCAGCGATACGCCGAAGCAGGCGCTGATCGACAGCGCCGCGGCGATCTTCCGCGCCAACTGGCGCGCGTCGAACCAGATCGAGCTGGTGCTGCGCCACATCCTGACGTCCGATGATCTGTTCAACAGCTTCGGCCAGAAGAACCGCCGCCCGTTCGATGCCGCCGTCGCCGCGATGCGCACGCTCGGCGGCGACTGGACGATCCGCCTGGACCATGGCCGCAGCGGCGACTTCATGTGGCTGTACGGCTTCACCGGCCACACGCCGTACAACTGGCCGGCGCCGAATGGCTACCCCGACACCGGCCTGGCCTGGTCCGGCTCCAACTCGTATGCGATGACCTGGCGCCTGCTGGGCTGGCTGACCGAGAGCAAGGACAACGACGTGCCGCTGCACCCGATCGTCGACACCACGCGCGCCGGCGTGCCAACGGCGAACTGGACGGCGAGCCGGCTGGTGACCTTCTGGTGCACGCGCATCCTCGGCTACCAGCCCGAGGCGGCACGCAAGCAGGCACTGGTCGCCTTCATGGCGCAGAACGGTGATCCCGACACCTACGTCATCGCCGACAACAACGCCTGGCAGGCCGGCGACCTGAAGCGGCACTACAACCACGAGCGCCTGCGCAGCGTGGTGGCGCTGATCCTGATGACTCCCGAATTCCTGAGCCGCTGAGGCCCCGATGACCGACTTCCGACTGACCCGACGCGAATTCGTCAAAGGCTGCGGCGCGGCCGCCATCGTCGGCACCGCCGGCGGCAGCCTGATGTTCGCCGACCCCGTCGACGCTGCCGTCAACAACTACGACACCGTCGTGCACCTGTTCCTGCGCGGCGGCCTGGATGGCCTGAACCTGGTGGTGCCGGTCGACGGCGCGGACCGCGGCTTCTACGAAGAAGCGCGTCCCAGCCTGAAGATCGAGACCAGCGGCGCCTATGGCGCGCTGCCGCTGACGCTGTCCGGCGGCAGTGCCACCGGCTTCGGCCTGCATCCCTCGGCCACCGGCCTGCGCGACCTGTGGAACGACGGCAAGATGGCCATCGTGCATGCCTGCGGCATGGCGACCACGGTGACGCGCAGCCACTTCGACGCGCAGTTGTACATCGACCTGGGAACACCCGGGAAGTACGGCTCGCCGTCGGGCTGGATGACGCGCGCCTGGGAGACGCGACCCAGCGGCACCGGCACCCTGCCCGCCCTGGGCGTGGGCGGTACGCAGCCGGCCGGCCTGATGGGCGCGGTCGAGGCGATGACGATGAGCAGTCCCTCCGACTTCTCGCTCAACACCACGGCGTGGAGCTGGCAGCGCACGCGCGCCGATTCCCCCGCCGGTTTCCGCGGCGTGGCCGAAACGGTGGCCTCGCTGTGGAATGGCCAGACCGGCATGGAGAGCAGCGGCCGCAGCGCCGATGGTGCGCTGCGCCTGATCGGCCAGCAGGGCTACGCCAGCCTGCCCGCCAGCTGGCCGACGGGCAACTTCGCGCAGCAGCTGTGGACCATCGCGCAGACCATCCGCTTCAACCTGGGCCTGCGCTACGCCACGCTGGACCTGGGCGGTTGGGATACCCATGAAGGCCAGGGCACGGCCGGCAGCGGTTACCACTACTACCAGAACAAGATCAACGAACTGTCGGCCGCCCTCGCCGCGTTCTACGCCGAACTCAACGGCACCGGCGAAATGGCACGCGTGACGGTGGTGGTGCAGTCGGAGTTCGGCCGCCGCGTGCGGGCGAACGCCAATGGCGGCACCGACCATGGTTACGGCAACCCGATGCTGGTGCTCGGTGGCCCGGTGAACGGCCGCCGCTTCTACGGCAGCTGGCCCGGCCTGAATCCGGAAACGCTGTCGCCCACCTTCGGCGACGTGCCAGTGACCACCGACTACCGCCGCGTGATGTCGGAGATCCTGATCCGCCGCATGGGCAACGCCAACCTCAGCCAGGTCTTCCCCGGTTACACCGGCTATGCGCCGCTCGGCATCATGCAGGGCACCGACCTGACGCCCACGGCGTCGAGCCGGGCCACGGTCGCCGCACCGATTCCCGCACTGCTCGTGCCGGCCGGATCGTCGGCGGCCACGCCGGCCACCGTCGGGTCCGACCAACGCGTGGTGCCCGACTGGCAGCGCCGCGGTCCGGTGGACCGCATGCTGGTACGACGGGAGCGCTGACGCGCTCCCCTTACCAAGACAGAAGTGCCGTCACGCGCCGCGCGCGTGCCACGCCTTCAGCAGTTCGGTTTCCTTCTCGCGGGTGATGCCCGCATTGAGCTTGGCCTGGCGCTCGGCGGGCAGGCTGCGGAACCACGCCAGCAAATCCTGCACCGTGGTCGCCAGCGGGCGGAAGGTCAGGCCGGCGGCGATCGCACGCTGGTTGCTGACAGACCCATAGCCGGCGTACTCGCTGTCCTTGGACGGCACCCAGATCGGCAGGCCGACCTCCTGCTCTTCCAGGAATTTCGGCGTCACGTGCGTCAGCGTCATGCCGCCGCCGGTGACGGCCTGGCAGCCGTGCAGCATGGCGTCCATCGACAGCGTGTAATCCGGGCCGCAGGCGTTGAAGACGCCGGTGGTCTTCGCTTCGGCCAACCGGATCATCCACTCGCCCAGGTCGCGGCCGTCGATGATCTGGATGGGGTCGTTGCCATCGCCCGGCACCAGGATCTCGCCGCCCTGCGCCACGCGGTGCGGCCAGTAGGTGAAGCGGTCGGTCTCGTCGCGCGGGCCGACGATGTAACCCGGCCGCACGATGGTGACGTTCTTGCCGAACTGCTTGTGCGCCTCGGCTTCGCTCAGCGCCTTCAGCGGGCCATACAGGTTGCCGATGTCGGCACGCAGCGATTCCTGCGTTTCCGCCATCGCGTCCTTGCCCTTGTACTGCGCCAGCGCCGAGGTCTCGGTGATGCCGGGCTTGCTGCCGTCGGCATACACCGAAATGGTGGAGATGAAGAGGTAGTGCCCCACGTTGCCCTTCAGCACCTTGCCGGCATCGCGCACCCAGAACGGCAGGCTGGTGGGGTTGTCGATGCAGACGTCCCACTTGCGGCCCTTCAGCGCGGACAGGTCGCCGGTGTTGCGGTCGCCATGCAGCTGTTCGACATCGGCCGGCCACTCCGGCGACGGCCGCTTGCCGCGGTTGAACAGGGTGACCTTGTGGCCGCGCTTCAGCGCGTACTCGACCTGGAACGGGCCGGTGAAGCCGGTGCCGCCGAGGATCAGGATGTTCAGCGGCTTGGCCGCCTTGCCGACCGGCTTCGCTTCATTGGCGGCGGAGGCGAACGACGGCAGTGCGGCGGCGGCCGCGGCCAGCGCGCCCAGCTTGAACAGGTCACGACGGGTGGTCATGCGAGTGCTCCCCAGCATCGGTCAGGAACGTGACTAGATAGCACCGCGGGCGGCCCCCTACCCCTGCCGGAAGTCGTTGTGACTTCCGTGAACCGCCCGGATCGCGTCATGGGCCACGTCCGCGGGCCCACCGCGGGCCGGGAAATACCCTTCGGCAAGCCTCGGAATGCCGGCCTCCACCCCCGACGTCTTGCGCGCAAGCCCCGGAGAGTCGCCGGCAACACCCTGAGCCTCGCGCGCAAGGCGACGAGGCTTGTCGCGGCAAGCCCCGGCGAGTCGCGGACGAGCCTCAATGTGAGAAGCGCGAGTCTCCGGGACTTGCGGCCGACCCTCGAAGACTTGCGGCCGAGTCTTGGCGGCTCGCACCGCAACACCCAGCAGCTTGCGCGCAAGATCGAAAGACTCGCGCGCAAGGCTCGCGCATGTCGAGGCCGGGAATCGGAGTGTCGCCGGCAAATCTTTCCTGCCTGCGCGCCGGCCTGCGCTTCAGCGCTGGAAGCCGAAATGCACGATCAACTGACCCACGAAGCTCAACAGGCCGAATGCCAGGAGCGTCACCAGGAACAGGCCCGTCGCGACCAGTCCGCGCTTCGCACCACGGGAGCGGAAGAAGTAGTAGGGAAGCGCAATGATGGCGATCAGGATGACCGCGATGTTCAGCCCCTTGCTGCGGCGGTAGCCCGCCCGGGTGCTGTCGAAGTGATACCAGGAAAAGACCAGCAGCGCACCGAGCAGGGTGACCACCACGTCCACCGGACTGCTCTCTGCGGTCGGATAGAAATACTGGGCGGCCATGCCCGCCACCAGCGCCAGCACCGCACCCGCCACCAGGACGATCGACTTCCGGTCCATCCCCTCTCCCTGACACCCTGATCACGCGTCCCGGTGGACGCTCGTGCACGGAGAGTATTCCGTTCGAACGGGAACACGGTCAAACAGCACCCGCTGAACCGCGATCGGCGGGTGGAGACAGGCAACACCGACATGACACGTTTGTCCCGCATCGCAATGCCATTCTTCTCGCGGCGGCCGCCCTCGCCCATCAAGTGCGTTGATCCGATAAGGGGATCCCGACAACAGGAGTTACGCGATGCCCGCTTCGCAGTCATTGATGACCACCCGCCGCGGCGAATTCCGCACGCTGTACCGCGCCCTCGCCCGCAAGCCCGCTGCCTTCGCTTCCACGCCCATCGTGTTCTGCGAAGGCGATTCGTGGTTCTCCACGCCGCTGTCGATGAACCTGCTGGACTGGCTGGTGTTCCCGGCGCCGGAAGACGAGAGGAAAGGCGTGCCGCTGTTCGGTGCCGGCGGCCTGTTCTTCCGCACCGAGGACAGCGGCGACCTGGCGGTGGACATGTTCACCGCGCGCGGCATCCGTGATCTATCGACGTGGTATCGCGGCTTCGAGTTCGACCTGGTGCTGATCAGCGCCGGCGGCAATGATTTTGTCGACAGCTTCTTGCAGACCACGTTCCGCGGCGCCACGCCCATGAGTCCTGCCGCCGCCTTCCAGCGCGTGGTCGATACCGGACGCTACGCGGAGGTGCTGGACCGCTACCGCGCCTTCGTCACCGCGTTCCAGGCCATCCGGCCGAACACCCCGATCCTCGCGCACACCTACGACTACCCGCGCGAGCTGGGCCGGCCTGCGCAGCTGACGCTGGGCAACCTGGGCGCGGCGGCGCTGTTGAAGAAGGGCGTCGGCCCATGGATCGGCAACAAGGTGGCGCACGTGCTGCCGCGGATCGAACAGCAACGCGAATTCGCCCGCCTGCTGATCGACGGCTTCGTCGACCACGTGCTGGTGCCGCTGCGCGACGACCGCACTACCGGCAAGGTCTTCGACTTCGTCGACCTGCGTGGCGTGCTGACCAGCAGCAACCAGTGGTTCGACGAGATGCATCCGACCGGCGCTGGATTCGCGGCGCTGGCGACCAAGTTCCGTCAGCAGATGCGGGCGAAGCTGGAGATCAAGTTGGGGTGAGGTGCTACGCGGCTTCGTAGGATGGGTGGAGCGCAGCGGCTTTCATCGGCGTAGCCGGTCTACCCATAAGGTGAACCCAAGGACTAGACGTCGTCCGCGTTCGCGGGCAGCACATGCCTGCAGTAGCGCCACTCATGGACGGGCTGATCGTCCAGGTAGACATCAGGCTTTGGAAGGAACGCAATGAAACAGTCCTCGATGCCCAGCTCCAAGGCAGATGCTCGCGCGTACTCGGCCCCACCCGAGCTCCAGAGATAGAGCGAACGGCCTTGGCGATGAAGCTCACGGACTCTTTCAACAGCCGAGGGCATGGGGATGCGTTTGGAGCCTACGGAGCGGACAAGGGTGTCGTCCACGTCCACGAACACGATGCCTTCTTTCATATCAATCCTGACCGCTGGGTTGGGCGACGCAATTTGTAGGATGGGTGGAGCCGAAGGCGATACCCATCGCGTGGACTGTCCGCTGCGGCGATGATGGGTATCGCCTGCGGCTCAACCCATCCTACGGTGCTACGGAGTCATGGCGGCTGGCGGTATGGGCGTCGATCGCACTCGTGATGCTTACGGTGTCTTCGTCCGTCCCTTTGAGGAGCGAGGACAGCGCCGCACCGCGAAGAAAGCGGGCCAACGAAAGGCGGTTTCCATCCCCTGTTCTCGTCCAGAGATTCTTTTCCTTGAGAGCGCAGAAGCCGGCCACCATCTGAATGCGCTGATCGGTAATTCCCTGTGGCACGGATGCGGCGGCGTCCATGACGGACACGACTTCATCGGCACCGATGTCGTTGTATTTACCTGCCGACCTTTCCGCGTAGTCATCAACGACGAGCTCGGCGAACAACGCGTTGCGGTACCTGTCCGGATCCCGACGGTAGAGCAGTACACCCGACAGCAACCTGACAGCGCAGGCGTCGGACTCAAGCAGCGCTTCCGAAACAGGTTCGGCATCGTTGTCGATGAGCGACTGGAGGGTGAGAAGCTGTGCGACCGCCTCACCCTCAAACGACCCGAGCGCCGACGGGGACGCCATGGCGGAAGCGCTCCAGAGAATGGAGGACGCCATGCAAGCCCATACACCGATGATCTTCACTGGCGGCTCCCTGCCGAACGAGACGGAGTCGAATATTTCGCCGACATCGAAACCATGTCAACGAGGGACGGCTTGAACGACGACGGCTAGTGCCAAGTATCTTCCAGATACCGCGGCCGGCACGCCAGGTAACCACCGATCACCAGTACCACGATGCAGGCCGACAGGAAGGCCATCGGCAGCGCCCAGCCGTGCGTGTAGTCGTGCAGCAGGCCGAACGCGAGCGGACCCGCACATGAAAGCGAGTAGCCCACGCCCTGCATGAAGCCGGACAGCGATGCCGAACCTTCGGGCGTGCGCGTGCGCAGGTTGATCATCGTCAACGACAGCGGGAACGTGCTGGGGCCCAGGCCGAGCAGCGCCACCCACAGTGCGGGAGCTGCCATCGGTGCCAGCAGCAGGCCGGTGAACGCGACGGCATAGAAACCCGCGCAGATCACCACCACGATGAAGGGATTGCGCATGCGCACCGCGATCTGCGGCATCGTCAGCGAGGCGACCAGCCCCAGCGCCGAGAACAGCGCCACCATCGTGCCGCCGAGCGCGGGCGTACCGCCGGCTTCGACCAGCAGCTTCGGTAGCCAGGTGAACATCGAATACGTCACCAGCGACGTCATGCCGAACATCAGCGCCATGCCCCACGCCACCGGCGAGCGCCAGGCACGGCCGGTGGGACGCGGTGCAGTGAGTTCGGGCGCTTCGTCGTCGACGGTGACCGCCGCATCGTGCACGCGCGCCGACGGCGAACGGTGTGCGCGTTCCTGCCACAGCAGCAGGCACCACGGTACCGCCGACGCCGCGGCGAACACGGCCCACAGGCCCAGCGACAGGCGCCAGCCGGCCGCTTCCATCACTGGCACGGCCACCAGTGCGGGCAGGATGGTGCCCGCCTGCAGCACGGTGATGTACAGCGTGCTGACGGTACCCACGCGATCGGCGAAGTAGCGCTTCACCAGCGGCGGCAGCACGATGTTGCCGATGCCCATGCCGGCCAGCGCGGTCAGCGACGCCGCCATCAGCGCCGTCGTATCGCCAGCCGCACTGCGCAGCAGCAGGCCCAGCATCGCCAGCAGCATGGCCAGCAATGCCGTGCGCTCCAGGCCGATGCGATGCGCCAGCGCCGGCGTGGCCGCACCGAACAGCGCGAACGCCGCGGTCGGCAGCATGCCGAACACGCCCGTCATGGTGGCGCCGAAACCGAACGTGTCGCCCAGCGTGCCCAGCAGCGGCGTCAGCGAGGTCACCGCAGTGCGCAGGTTGAAGGCGGAAAGCACGATGCCGAGCAGCACCAGTCCGCGGCCGCTCCACAGCGAGGCTGGCGCGGTCGATCGAATCTTCATGGAATCCATGCCCGCCATTATCGGCGATGACGTGCGACAAGGCGTCGCAGCCACGGGGATGGTGTGTCCTGCCTCGTCGGATTGCCCGGTCCGCGCACAAGGAAAAAGCGGGCCGAAGCCCGCTTTTCCGTGTTGCCCTTCGATGCCGCCACCCCTCGACCGGTCAGTAGGTACCGGTCATGTTGATGAACCAGCCGCGGTGGTCGTAGTCGAAGTCGGTCAGGTCGTCGCTGAAGCGGGTGAAGTTGTAGCCCGCACCGATGCGGAAGTGCTTGTTGAGGTCGCGGTCCACGCCGGCCAGGAAGCCGTGGCGTGCACCGCCGTCCTTGACGTCCAGCCAGCGGTACTCGCCCAGCGCATGCCACTTGGCGCGAAGTTCGTAGCGCGCCTGCACCGCGGCGAACGTGGTGGCCGAGTCCAGCCACACGCCCGTGCCCCGCCCCATGCGCACTTCGCCTTCGCGACGCGCCAGCTTGCCCGCGAACTCCCAGTGCTGGTCGTGCTTGTACACGCCTTCCAGCGAGACGACCTGGGAACGCTGGTCGTACTCCGCACCGCCCAGCTGGCCCATGCTCGCCAGGTCGTACAGGTAGGTGTAACGACCGAACACGCCCCAGCGCTCGCTGTTCCAGGGACGGTAGGCGAAGCCCACGCTGCCCTCGATGAACTTCGCGCCTTCCTGCGGATTGAGCCTGTCGTCGGTATCCGCGTAGTTGAGGCGGGCGGCGATGCGCCAGCTATCGCTGAAGCGATGGGTCAGGCGCGTGGTGCTGACCCACTGCTCGCGCTGCTCGGCACCGGTGTCTTCGCGCCACTCGATCTTGCTCTGCCAATCGGTTTCCGGCGAGGTATGTCCGCCGGAAACGCTGACCGCACGACGATCCACCACGCCGCCGGACTGCGCGTTCTCCAGTTCGCCCTCGGACAGGGTGAAGCCGGTGTTCCAGCCGCGGGCCGGATAGAAGTCCATGCCGAAGGTATGCGCCAGGCCGGACTCGTTGCGTTCCTTCAGGAACTGGCTTTCGTTGAACACGTTGACCTGGCTGGAGATGCGCCAGCGCTGGCCCAGCGTCCAGCCGTTCTGCCCCTGCGGGTTGAACAGCGAGTCGTAGCCGGTGGTGTCGGTGGAATGGGTGTAGCCACCGTAGAACGTGTGCTCGGGCGTGATGCGGTACTCGGCATTGACGGTCGCCGCATTGCCGCGATCACCGTCGGTCACCTCCGCACCCACCGACGAGTTGTCGCCGAACAGGTGCTTGGCGCCCAGGGTGAAGGCGTCGTTGTCCGCGTAGCGGCCGCTGTCGTCGTCCACGGTGAGCTGGGCCACGCCATACACTTCCCAGGCGCTGCCGATGCGGTGCTGGTACTTCAGCGCCGCCAGTGTGCCGACGGCATCGAGTGCACCGCTTTCCTCATCGACGCGACGCACTTCCAGACCCAGCGTGCCGTCGTCGTTGAGGCGCCATTCCAGCGTCGCCTGCGCCTGCGTCAGCACGTCCGCACCGCGTTCGGCGCGGGTGTAGCGGCTGTACAGGCGGAGGCTCTCGTTGAACTGGCCCAGCACTTCAGCGCCGTACTCGGTGACCGGCAGGCCGTTGTCGTAGCGGGAGATGGAGTAACCGGCATCGGTGCGACGCCACCATGCGCCCGCGCTCCAGTCCTGCTCGGTCCAGCCCAGTTCCTTGAAGTTGGCGCGCGCCTCCAGCGACTTCGCCTCGCCCTCGCGGTTGAGGGCGGTGTCGTTCTGCTGGATGAAGCTCAGGCCGCCGTTGTCGGAGAAGAACGCCGGCAGACCGAAGGATTCGCTGCGTGCGTACTCGGCCTTCACGAACGTGCCCTTGCCCGCCTGCAGGGTGAGGTCGCCACCCTTCAGCGTGTAGTCCTCGCCCGCGCGGCTCTCATCGATGTAGGTCGCGCCGACACCGACGTGGTCGCCGAACCAGTGCTTGCCGCGCAGGCCGACGGTAAGTTCGTCGGCGTCGAAGCCGGACGGCACCCATTCGTAGTCCACCAGCAGGCGCTGTTCCAGGCCGTCCAGCGGGGTATCGCGGGTCAGCGTGGGGTTGTTGTCGCGACTGATCTGCGCGAGCGGACGCGTCAACAGCAGGCGGCCCTGCAGTTCGTCGATCTCGTAGTCGGTGCCCCGCTGCAGGACCACGCGGTTTTCCGTGCGGCCGGTGGTGCGGTCGCGCGTCTCCAGCGTCACCACATCCGATCCGGGCAACAGATCGGTATGGCGCAGGTAATAGAGGCTGCCGCCGGTGCCGATGAATTCGTTGTGGCCCGGCGCGCTTTCCGGCTGCGAACCGAACACGCGCAGCTCGCTGCCGGCATCGCCCCAGCGGTTGCTGGCGTTGGAGCGCCAGTTCAGCGCCGCGCCGTACAGCGAACGCTGGTACTGGGCGAACTCGGTGCCGGTGATGCCGGTGCTGTAGTTGCCCCACAGTGCCTGGTTCTTGTCCCAGTCCACGCGCAGGTAGAAGCGTCCCATCGTGTCGACATCGCGATAGGTGGTGGAATCGTCACCGTAGACCGGGTAGTACAGGTCCGGATCGAGGCGGCGGAAGATGTCCTGCGGATCGGCCTTGGTGAAGCCGTCGAACAGACGCTCCAGGTCGCGTTCGGTGGTATCGGCCTGCGCCGTCACCAGATATTTGCCGCGCCACTTGGCCTTGCCGTAGAACGCCAGCCGGCCATCGCTGATCACGTCGTCCTGATAGCGCGTGTCGTTGGCGAACGCGGCACCCGAACCACTGACCTTGTTCTGCGCGATGGTGACGTCGGCCAGGCCGACGCCGAAGAAGTAGCGACCGGTGACGTCGACGTCCAGCGTGTGGCCCGACGATGCCTGGGCGCTGTCATTGGCGCGGCCGCCCAGTGCGATGTCGAAACGGTGACGTCCCACCGGCACCAGGTATTCGGCGACGAACTTGCGCTCCAGGTCCACCGGATAATCCTGGCCGTTGATGCGCAGCGAGGCTTCGCCCGGCAGGTTGCGGCCCTGGATGCGGATGCGCGAGCCGTACAGCGGGATGTTCTGCTGGCGCAGGCCGTTCTCGGCGAACACGCTGTCGATCAGGCTCTGCGTCTGCGCCTGTTCGTTGCTCAGCGCATTGCCCAGCTGACGCTCGGTGCTGGTACGCAGCGCAGTGGCGCCGCGTTCGGCTTCCTCCGGCGACACCAGCTGCAGCGTGCGCGGCAGGGTTTCGTCGATCTGGCCATTGGCGCCGGTGGCGCGCAGCACGTAGACCAGCTCGTCGCCCTTGCGGAAACGGTACTTCGCCGGCAACGCGCCTTCCCAGTCGGCACGGCTCACCGCCGCCACGTCCACCGGCACGGTCGCCAGCGGCTCGATCAGGTCCGCATCGCTGGCGCGATACAGGCTGATCTCCATCCGCTCGATGAAGGCCGGATAGTTGCCGCGCACGTAGAACTGCACGGGCTTGAGGATGCGCGATCCGTCGAACGACGCGAACGTCGGCGCCGACACGGACAGTTCCGGCTGGCCGAGCGTGGGGTCTTCGGTCGCCCAGATCACGCCGCCACCCGGCAGGTCGATCGAGAACTTACCGGTCACCACGGCCTTGGCCGGCGACGCCGTTTCCACCGTGACGCGACGGTCGGGCTGCAGCGACGCCGACGTCGCCTGCGTGCCGCTGGTGCGGGTGACCGGCTCGTCGTAGCTGCGCGTGCGCAGGCGGAAGAACAACCCGTCCTCGCCGGTGCAGCGTTCCGCATCGCAGGTCACGGTCGTGCCCTCGCCTTCCGCCGCCGTATCGGCGGACGGCGGCGTCGCTTCCTGCGCGGCCACCATCGGTGCCGCACCGGCGAGCAGGGAGATCAACGTGTAATCCAACAGCTTCATCTTCATGCGCTTGTCCATGACCCGCCCCCTCATTTCCGTGCGCCGTTGGGCGCAACCGGGTCGTTTTCGATTTCCACCCGCAATGCGGCACGGGCCGATGCACTGAGTCGTCCGGCCAGGGCGTCGAACACCGCCTTCGCGCGTTGCATTCCCAGCACGCTGTTGTAGGCATGCGAGCCGCGCCGGTCGGCATGACCGACGATGACGACGCTGCCTCCGCCCTTGCGCTCCAGCGCGGCGGCGATCGCGTCCAGCAGCGGCGCGAACTCCGCGCGCACCGTCGCCTTGTCGGTGTCGAACAGCACCGTGCCCAGCAAGGCCGTGTCATCGCGCACGCCGGTCACCAGCGACGCCGGTGCTTCCGGGCGGGCACGCACGCTCACCGTCAGTGCCTTCGCCGTCGCACCGTCGAGCAGTGCCAGCAACGCGTCCTTGACCGCGTTGGCGCGGTCGAAGGCCAGGCCTTCGCTGTCGCCCTCGGCCTGGATCACCACCTCGCCGCCGTGGTGCTCGCGCACCTTGTCGGCCATGGCGCCGACCAGCGACTGGTAGCGCGGGGGCAGCGCAGCGCTGCCCGGCGCGAAGTGCACCTCGCCCAGTTCGAGTTCGAGCTGTTCGCGGCCACCGTCGATCACCTGTTCGGGCAGCACCACGCCCCAGTCGAAGCGCACCGGCACGCCCGGCGTGACACGACGCAGCAGCGGGTTGTCGGTCGTCATCCGGGTACCGGCAGGCAGCGTGGACGGATCCACCTTCATGACGACGTTGCGTCCGCGCTCCCAGGTGCCGCCGGACATGCCGGCCAGGTGATAGCGACCGAACTGATCGGTTTCGATCAGCAAGCCTTCCACCGTGGCGATGCGCACGCCCGGGACGCCGCGTTCCTCGATACCGGCATTGCCGATGAGGTAGTCGACGATGTAACCCCCGTCGCCCTGCGCGACCCTGCGCTCCACCGTCGGCATCGCGGCCGTGAGTCCCTTGGCGGCGTCGCCCGTGGTCTCCAGCGAGGTCACGCCGTTGCGATCCATCCGCAGCGTCACGCCCTGGTCGCTGGTCAGCACGAAGTCGTCGGTGAAGGACAGCTCACGCAGCGTCTGGCGGATCACCACCTGGCGACCACGCACCGGATCGGCGTCGGACTGGCGGCCTTCCACCATGCCCAACGCGATGCCGTGCAACAGCGGGGCGCTGGCATCGGCCTGCGACTGCGGACCGGTGCCGCGATCCAGCGTGGTCGAACCGGCGACATAGGTCTCCGGCGCGAAGCCACCCTGCACGCGGACGCCGCTCAATGTGGCGCCGTCCTGCCAGCCGTCGCCGTCGCGGTCGTTGAAGACCGTGCCGAACAGCAGGCTGTCCTCGACCATCGTGTCGGCCACCAGCATCACATCGGCCGTGGCCACGTTGGACAGCGGCTCACCGGACGAGGACACCGCCTGCGCCTGGTTGACCAGCGTGCCCGCACGCGCACCTGCACCCACGCGCATCGCATACATCAGCGTGGCGTTGCCACCGACGGGAATGTCGAGGCCCTCGAACCGCACGGGATGCTGGCCGGACACGGTGGCGGCATTGTCGCCATCGCTGACCGTCAGCGACCCTTCCACATAGCTGAAACCCGCGGGCGGCGTGTCGACGATGCTGCCGTCGACCACCGGGCCATCGCCCAGGTTCTCGACCGACACGGTGTAACGCACCAGGTCGCCGGTCCGGACATCACGCACACCTGCCGTCTTGGTCACGCGCAGCAGCGCTTCGCCGTCGACCACCACGATGGCGTCCGCCGTGTCGCAGTTGCTCGGATTCAGCACCTCGCAAAGCGTGTACGGATAGCGATACGTACCGGGCGGCGTACCGACGGCGATCGTCACCGTGCCGTCCGGGTTCATCACCAGGCCCGCGTGCGGCGAGCTGCCCGGCACCAGCGTGACCTCGCCGATCTGCGCGGGACCACCGCCCAGGGTGTCGTTGCCCAGGACGCTGGGCGACGTACCCCCCGTGCCGCTGCGGATCGGCACGAACGTGTCGTCCACGGCGTCGAGCGTCGTGGCCACCACGGTCACCGTGACCACTGCGTCATCGCAGTTGTCCGGCGTCAGCGTTTCGCAGATGCGGTAGCCGATGGTGTAGGTGCCGGCAGGCGTTCCCGCCGGCACGCTCACCACGCCCGATGCCGGATCCAGCGTCGGCACCGGTCCGCCATTGATGGCGGTGGCCGGGGTCGTCACCGTGCCGGTGATCCTGGCCGGATCGACCACCACACCGTTGATCACATCGTTGTCGTACGCGTTGCCGGCCGACGGATTGCCGCTGGCGCCGTCCACGGCTGCCAGCACATCGTCCACGGCATCGACCATCGGCAGGATGACGGTATCCACCACGCTGGGCGGGCTGCTGACATCCGGCGGCGACGTACCACCGGGCGGCGTCGGCGGCCGGCCGGTCGCTGTCGCGCTGTTGTGGACCTGGCCCGCCAGCACATCGGCGGACGTCACGGTGTAGGTCGCATTCGCCACCACCCGCTCACCGGGCTGCAGCTGGCCAGCAGTCCCCGGCCAGGCATAGGTCAGCGGACTCAGGCCGGACAGCGTGTCGATCACCGACACGTCGGTCAGGATCACGTTGCCGGTGTTCTCCACATCGAACTGGTAGGCGATCACGCTGCCGGCGCGATACGGGCCGGTCGAGGTGACCGACTTCGACAGCGTCACGGCGGGCGACTGCTCGGTAGCCGTATCCACCGTGCTCGGCGGACTGGTCACCGTCGGCGGCGTCGGGCCACCCGGCGGGGTCGGCGGCTGGCCGGTCACCGTCGCACTGTTGTGCACGTTGCCTACCGCCACTTCCGCTGCGGTCACCGTGTGCACGCCCGTGCAGGTCGTGCCGGCGCCCGGTGCCAGGGTCGTCGCCGCACACACGGCCGGCGCATCCAGCTGCGCGTCATTCACCACGACACCGGTGAGGATCACGTTGCCGGTGTTGGTCACTGCGAACTGGTAGGCGATCACGCTGCCCACGCCGTACGGACCGGTCGAGGTCACCGACTTCACCACGCTCAGCGCGGGATTCTGCGCGGTCGCCGTATCCACCTCGCTCGGCGGACTGGTCACCGTCGGCGGCGTCGGGCCACCCGGCGGGGTCGGCGGCTGGCCGGTCACCGTCGCACTGTTGTGCACGTTGCCGACGGCCACATCGGCCGCGGTCACCGTATACGTGCCCGTGCACGCCGTGCTCGCGCCCGGCGACAGCGTCGTCGACGGACACACGGCCGCTGTATCCAGCTGTGCGTCGTTCACCACGACACCGCTCAACGTCACGTCACCGGTGTTGGTCACCAGGAACTGGTAGGCGATCACGCTGCCCACGCCGTAAGGACCGGTCGAGGTCACCGACTTCACCACGCTCAGCGCGGGATTCTGCGCGGTCGCGGTATCCACCGTGCTCGGCGGACTGGTCACGGTCGGCGGCGTGGGGCCACCCGGCGGCGTCGGCGGTTGGCCGGTCACCGTGGCGCTGTTGTGCACGTGGCCCACCGCCACGTCGGCCGCGGTCACCGTGTGCACGCCCGTGCAGGTCGTGTTGGCCCCCGGCGCCAGCGTTGTTGCCACGCACGTGGCCGGCGCATCCAGCAGCGCATCGTTCACCACGACGCCACTCAAGATCACGTCGCCGGTGTTGGTCACCACGAACTGGTAGGCGATCACGCTGCCCACGCCGTAGGGACCGGTCGAGGTCACCGACTTCACCACCGTCATCGACGGCGCCTGTGCCGTCGGCGTATCCACCGTGCTCGGCGGACTGGTGATCGGCGTCGGCGGTACACCACCCGGCGGCGTCGGCGGCTGGCCGGTCGCCGTGGCGCTGTTGTGCACGTTGCCCGCGGCGACTTCCGCCGCCGTCACCGTGTGCACGCCCGTGCAAGCCGTGCTGGTACCCGGCAGCAGCGTCGTCGACGGACACACCGCCGGCGCATCCAGCTGCGCGTCGTTCACCACGACACCGCTCAAGGTCACGTTGCCGGTGTTGGTCACGATGAACTGGTAGGCGATCACGCTGCCCACGCCGTACGGACCGGTCGAGGTCACCGACTTCACCACGCTCAGCGCAGCCGCCTGTTCCGTCGCGGTGTCCACCGTGCTCGGCGGACTGGTCACGGTGGGCGGCGTCGGACCACCTGGCGGTGTCGGCGGCTGGCCGGTCACCGTCGCACTGTTGTGCACGTTGCCCACGGCCACTTCCGCCGCGGTCACCGTGTGCACGCCCGTGCAGGCCGTGCTGGCGCCCGGTGCCAACGTCGTCGACGGACACACGGCCGCTGCATCCAGCTGTGCATCGTTCACCACGATGCCGCTCAAGGTCACGTCACCGGTGTTGGTCACCAGGAACTGATAGGCAATCGCGCTGCCCACACCGTACGGGCCGGTCGAGGTCACCGACTTCACCACGCTCAGCGCGGGATTCTGTGCCGTCGCGGTATCCACCTCGCTCGGCGGGCTGGTCACGGTCGGCGGCGTCGGGCCACCCGGCGGGGTCGGCGGTTGGCCGGTCACCGTGGCGCTGTTGTGCACGTGGCCGACCGCCACGTCGGCCGCAGTCACGGTGTGCACGCCCGTGCACGTCGTGTTGGCGCCCGGCACCAGCGTCGTTGCCACACACACGGCTGGCGTATCGAGCAGCGCATCGTTCACCACGATGCCGCTCAACGTCACGTCGCCGGTGTTGGTCACCAGGAACTGGTAGGCGATCACGCTGCCCACGCCGTACGGACCGGTCGAGGTCACCGACTTGACCACCGTCATCGACGGCGCCTGTGCGGTCGCGGTATCCACTTCGCTCGGCGGACTGGTCACCGTCGGCGGCGTCGGGCCACCCGGCGGCGTCGGCGGCTGGCCGGTCACCGTCGCACTGTTGTGCACGTTGCCCGTCGCCACTTCCGCAGCGGTCACCGTGTGCGCGCCCGTGCAGGTCGTGCTGGCACCCACGGCCAGCGTCGTCGCCGCACACACGGCGGGTGCATCCAGCTGCGCGTCGTTCACCACGATGCCCGTCAGGGTCACGTTGCCGGTGTTGGTCACGATGAACTGGTAGGCGATCACGCTGCCCACGCCGTACGGACCGGTCGAGGTCACCGACTTCACCACCGTCATCGACGGTGCCTGGTCGGCGATCGTGGTCGTGACCGGCGGGGTGTCGCAACCGGACACACAGACGGGATCGCCGCCACCGGTGACCGTCGCCGTGTTGCTCGCATTGCCCGCGGCGATCGGCGTCACGTTGATCGTGATGGTGACCTCGCCTCCCCTCGGCAGGTCCGCCATTGCCACGACGCAACTCACATCCCTGCCGACAATGGTGCAATTCGGCGTGGCGCTGTTGACCACGACATTGCCCGGCACGGTGTCGGTCACCGTGGCATCCACCGAAGCATCGGCGTTGCCCATGTTCTCCACGCGGAGGGTGTAGTCGAACGGAGCGCCGACGACGGCAGCGGCCGGGCCACTCTTGTAGATGTTCAGCTGGGCCGCGTTGACCCACGTATCCACGGTCGCGCTGTCGCACCCCGACGCACAGTCGGGATCACCGCCGCCGGTCACGGTGGCCGTGTTGCTCACGGTACCGTTCACCATCGGCGTCACGGGGATCACATAGGTCACCGTGTTGGCAGGCGCCACGTTCGACAGGCCGGAGGCGATCGTGCACTCCACGGTCTGGCTGCCGGACGGATTCACCACGCAGCCTGCCGGCAGCGTGCCGATGGTCAGGCCGGTCGGGATCACGTCGGTGACCGTGGCAGCCGCCGACGTGGCCGCCGTACCGCTGTTGGTCACGGTGAGGGTGTAGTCGTACGGCACGGCAGCCGTAGCAGTAGCCGGCGCCGTCTTCGTGATCGCCAGGCTGGAGGCGGCGACCGGCGTATCCACCGTGGTGCTGACGCAGTTGCCCGCGCTTGCGCAGGTCGGATCGCCACCGCCCGTCACCGTCGCCGAGTTCGATACCGTCGTGTTGGCGACGACGCCTTGCGGCGTCACCGGAATGACGAAGCTCACCACATTGATGGGCGATACGTTCGACAGGCCGGACGCGATCGTGCAGACCACGGTCTGGCTGCCGCCCGGGTTGGTCACGCAGCCGGCGGGCAGCGAGCCGATGGTCAGACCGGTCGGCACCACGTCGGTCACCGTCGCCGTTGCCGACGTCGCGACGGTGCCGGTGTTGGTCACGGTGACGGTGTAGTCGAAGGGCACACCGACGGCGACCGAGGCCGGCGCCACGACCGATGCGGTCTTGCTGATCGTCAGGCGCGGCTGGCTGGCGAACGTCACGTGGAACGCGCAGTCCTCCGTCACCGGCGTCACCGTGTAGGTGTAGACACCTGCCGAGGGGCCGCTCAACGTGCCCGGGCAGGTATTCGCACCGCCGGGCGTGGTGATGGCGGGGATGTGCCCCGGCGTCGTCGGCGTGAGGGTGAAGCTGGTGCCCTGCCCGTCTTCCACGACCTGCGGGGACGGATTGTTCAAGGTGCCGCCGGTGATGCTGGGCGTCACGATCCAGACCTTGGCGAACTCCGCGGTGACGTTGAGGTCCTGGGTGCCCATCTGCACGTAGCACTCGTTGCCGGTGACCGTGGTGCAACCGCCGGTCCAGCCCTTGAACAGCGAACCGTTGTCGGCGATGGCGTTGAGATAGGCCTCCTGGTTCTCGCCGAGGTTGTCCGTGCTGCAGGCGGTTCTTGCGCCACCCGACGGACATGCGAACGCCGCAGGAATCGCGTTGATGCGACCCATGCCCGCACCGATGGTATGGGCGGTGAGCCGATGCTGGACCGCGGTGACCGGTGTGCTGAGGCCGTCGGTGTTGTTGGCCGAGACGCTGTCGGACATGCCGGCCGGCGTCGCGACGCTGACCACCGTCACGACCGGCGTACCCGCCGCTGCAGCGGTGATGCCGTTGACGGTGTAGACCAGCGACTGGCCCACAGGCAGGTTGGCCGTCGCGGTCGAGATCGGGCCGGAACCGCTGCTGGTCGCACCGCAACTCGCCGTGCTGCCGCCGGGCACGGCGCAACTCCAGCTCGCCGTGCCGTTCGCGCCGCTCAGCGTCTGTGAAACGGTCGCGCCGTTGGCAGCGACCGGACCGTGGTTGGTTACCGTGACCGTATAGGCCACCGCGCCACCCACCAGGTAGGACGGCACGCTGCCGTTGCTGACGGTAATACCGAGATCCACCAGCGTCGTTGTGCCCGGCGAAATGGTGGTCTTCACGAGCGGCCCGATGAACGGACTGACCGTGTTCGCCCTGACGTCGTAGTCACCGTTGTTGATGACGTTGTTGGGTCCCGTGGTGGCCGCGCCTGCGGGCACGGTGAACGTCACCGGAAAGCTGCCACCCGCGCCCGCGACCAGATCACCCACCGGGCATTCGATGTACTCGGCGCGCGGCGCGGTACCGGCATGCGGGCCGGTGCAAGTGGCCGGCCAGGAGTTCTGCACGAACGACAGGTGGAGGCCGTTCTCGGTGATCGGCGCGGCGAGGCGCACCGTCGAACCGAGCGCATAGACGCCGGAGTTGTTGACGTAGTTGTACGTGTAAGTGACCTGCTCGCCAGGCTTGGTCGTGGAGGGACCGGTGGCGGCGACGCTGAGGCCCGGCATCTTGGAGCCGAACACGTCCATGTAGATCTGGGCCGTGTGGTTGGCTGCACCCAGGGAGCAGTTGGCCACGTAGACCTTCAGCCGGATCTGGTCGCCCACGTCCAGTCGCCCGTTGCCTGGCGCGATGTCGAAGCCCTGCCAGTTGGTGAACTGGTAGTTGTTGCCGCCGGTCGAGTACTGCTGCCAGGGAATGCCCGGCTGGTTCGAGTAGTTGAACGTATTGAAGAGCTGGGTGTTGCCCTTGGTGAGGTTGATGACCTCGACGAAGAAGAACGGCTGTTCGCCCGGGTTATGGCCCGGGTTGTTCAGTACCGGCGCCATCGCGAAGCGGATGTGCACCTTGCCATCGACCGGGTCGACGTCGCTCAACGCCATGGTCGCTTCCTGCTCCATCGCGTACGCGGATCGCGCACCGCTGCCGCCCAGCAGGGCCGACGCTACGCCCGAGAATGGGTATCGGGCACCATTGTTGTTGGTGTTGGCGGCGGTGCCGGGTGTGTTCAGCACGCGCACGTTGTTGGAGAACGCGGTGTTGACCGTATTGGTGCTGGCGACGGTGGCGGTGGGCGAACCGAGCGTCAGCTGACTGCTGTTGGTTGGCGGTACCGTCGAGATCGCCGAGGTGGAGCGGGTATAGCTTTCCAGCTTCCACTCGGAAAAGTTCTGCGTTTCAAAACCGCCGTTCTTGATCTGCGCCTGTACCGTCGGCACGAACAGCATCAACAACGCCATGCCCAGCATCGCAACGATGCCCTTCCTGTCGTTCCATCGATTGGCCGTATCGGCGTTTCTTCCGTGCAATGCCGAGGCCATCTGCATGATCCATCCCGTTGCGGTTGCGAAAAGACTTGAAGGCTTCATGGGGAGTACCCGTGATTCGAATGCGGAAACTGAGGGGAATGGCGCCGTGCTCGCGCAGCGATAGGGACGGCGCTGCGCTTTACGCGCGCCGTCGGAGGCCCGGATGCCATTCAATGCACGTGCTCGCTGGCGCGGCGCGCGTCGTCGACCGTGTTCACCGTGACGCCGTTGGGCAGCACCATGTCGCCGGCGCGCTGGCCCGGCTTGCAGCGGCCCAGCCAGCGCCCTTCGAACGGCACGGAAGCGGTGTTGTTCGATGGAGAGCCTGGATGCTGGACGCGATACGTCCCGCTGTAACGGGCCTGCATGTCGCCGCGCAGCGTCAGTTGCATGTCCACGCGCTGGCCATGGGTCTGGCAGACGGTGCTGACGTCGTGACTGCCTCGCACAGCGTCCTTCTTGACCGTGATGCGTTGGCATCCTTCGCGCGCGGGAAGGAGGAACAGCGGCACCACGCGCTCCGCCTGGGCGTCGGTGCATTGCAGGAGCGTCATCGCGGGCTGCACACGACCGCCCATTCCGGCAGGCGCGTGCGCCTGGATCGTGACCTGCCACAGGCCAGCCTTGCGCACCGGCAGGTCGGTGTAGGCGTTGGCATGGGCGCCGCTGGCCTGCGCGACGACAGGCAGCATGGCCAGCGCGAGCAGCAGATTGAACAGCCCGCACACGTAGGCGGAAGGTCTGGTGTATGCCGCGCGCATCACGCCGGCCCTGGCACGCGCGAACGTGCCTGACATCGCATCCATCGATTTCCCCGAGGTTCCCGAAAACCCGTTCGTTGCCGCCATCGCCCGGACGTCGCCAGACGAATCCCCATGACGCATCTCCGCTGCGGCTCCCCGAAGGGAATTCGCGACTACCCGAAGCGGATGTTTCCCCTGCTGAAGCAGTGCAGCTTCCCCGCTGCACGTCCTCGACCTTCTCCCGTTCCTTATCGGCTGGCCGACCCGAAACTGAAATCTGGATTTCTCAATTTCTGTGAAGCGCGTACCCCCGTGCAACTCCCGTGCCAGAACAGCAACGAAGCGCTGCTGCGACGGTTGCAAGCAACGCCGTGGGTGAGCGGGAACAACGGAGGGCAGGGATTTCCGTACGACAGCACCGCGCGGATCGGGCGGGTCTTCATGCGCTCGGCAGACACAGGACCGGAACGCGGACACGGCCTCCGTTGCGGAAGCCAAAAAAACGACGCGCTCACCGACAGGATGCCGACGGCACGCGAGAGCAGCGCGCGACGGACGCATGCAAGCGCGATCTGCCGCAATGGGGCAACAAGTGACGCAAAGAAAAACGGGCCGAAGCCCGTCTTTCCATCACGTGTTGCAATGTCGTGCGGCTTACTCGGCCGCAAAGAAAAAGCGGGCCGAAGCCCGCTTTTCCATCACGCGTTGCGATGTCGTGCGGCTTACTCGGCCGACACGCCCTCGCCTTCTTCCACGGCCTTGATCGACAGGCGGATACGGCCCTGCTTGTCGACTTCCAGCACCTTGACCTTGACCACGTCGCCTTCCTTCAGCGCGTCGCTGACCTTCTCGACGCGATCGTTGGAGATCTGCGACACGTGCACCAGGCCGTCCTTGCCCGGCAGGATGGTGACGAACGCACCGAAGTCCATGATCTTGGCGACCTTGCCTTCGTAGATGCGGCCCGGCTCGACGTCGGACGTGATCTGCTCGATGCGGGCCTTGGCGGCCTGGCCGGCAGCGCCGTTCACCGAAGCGATGGTGATGGTGCCGTCGTCCTGGATGTCGATCTGCGTGCCGGTTTCCTTGGTGATCGCCTGGATCACCGAACCGCCCTTGCCGATCACTTCGCGGATCTTGTCGGGGTGGATCTTGATGGTGATCAGGCGCGGCGCGAACTCGCTCAGTTCCTGGCGCGGTGCGGTCATCGCATGGGCCATCTCGCCCAGGATGTGCAGTCGGCCGGCCTTCGCCTGCGTCAGCGCCTGCTTCATGATCTCTTCGGTGATGCCTTCGATCTTGATGTCCATCTGCAGCGCGGACACGCCGTTGGCGGTACCGGCCACCTTGAAGTCCATGTCACCCAGGTGGTCTTCGTCACCCAGGATGTCGCTCAGCACGACGAAGTCGTTACCTTCCTTCACCAGGCCCATCGCGATGCCCGCGACCGGTGCGGTGATCGGCACGCCGGCATCCATCAGCGCCAGCGAGCTGCCGCAGACCGAAGCCATCGACGAGGAACCGTTCGACTCGGTGATTTCCGAGACCACGCGGATCGTGTACGGGAAGGATTCCATCGTCGGCATGACGGCGAGCACGCCGCGCTTGGCGAGGCGGCCGTGGCCGATTTCGCGACGCTTCGGACCCATCATGCGGCCGGCTTCGCCCACCGAGAACGGGGGGAAGTTGTAGTGGAACAGGAAGTGGTCCTTCCACTCGCCGCCGACGGCGTCGATCACCTGGCCATCGCGCGCGGTGCCGAGGGTGACGGCGACGATCGCCTGCGTTTCACCGCGGGTGAACAGCGAGGAGCCGTGCACGCGGGGCAGCACGCTGACCTTGGAGGAGATCGGGCGGACGGTGTCCAGCGCACGGCCGTCGATGCGGACCTTGGTGGCCAGCACGGAGCCGCGCATGGTCTGGTATTCCAGCTCGCCGAATTCCTTCGACAGCGCGCCAGCGGCCCAGCCTTCCGATTCCGCACGGCCGGCCAGCTGCGCCAGCACGTCCTTCTTGATCGCCGAGATGGCGTCGCGGCGCTGCAGCTTGTCGCGCACCTGGAAGGCGCCGTCGAGCTGCGTGCCCACGGCTTCCTTCAGCGCGGAGATCAACACTTCGTTCTTGGCCGGGGCGGACCAGTCCCAGTTCTTGGTACCGGCTTCCACCACCAGTTCGTTGATGATGTGGATGACCTTCTGCATTTCGCGGTGGCCGAACATCACGGCGCCCAGCATCACGTCTTCCGACAGCTCGGCGGCTTCGGATTCGACCATCAGCACGGCATTCGAGGTACCGGCGACGACGAGCTCCAGCTTGGAGTCCTTCAGTTCGCTGACGGTCGGGTTGAGCACGTACTCGCCGTTGATGTAGCCGACCTTGGCCGCACCGATCGGGCCGTTGAACGGCGCGCCGGTCAGGGCGACGGCGGCGGAGGCACCGATCAGCGCCGGGATGTCACCGTCGATTTCCGGGTTCAGCGACATCACCGTGGCGATGACCTGCACTTCGTTGCGGAATTCTTCCGGGAACAGCGGACGCAGCGGGCGATCGATCAGGCGGGAGATCAGCGTCTCCTTCTCGGTCGCGCGACCTTCACGCTTGAAGAAGCCACCGGGGATGCGGCCGCCGGCGTAGAACTTCTCCTGGTAGTCGACCGTCAGCGGGAAGAAGTCCTGGCCTTCGCGGGCCGACTTCGCCGCCACGGCGGTGACCAGCAGCACGGTGTCGTCGAACTTGACGATGACGGCGCCGCCGGCCTGACGGGCGATTTCGCCGGTTTCCAGAGTGACCTGGTGCTTGCCGTACTGGAAGGTTTTGGTGATTTTTGCCACGGGGGTTTCCTTGGGATGCCTTGTGCGGGTTGGACCTCACGCGACCCTTGTCGCGTGTGGCTGGCCGGATGCGTCCGGCCGGTTGTGCTGAGGGAGGCGGGCCCGGTGCGGCCAGCGGATGCAGCGCATTCCGTTCCCTGAAATGCAAACCGCGGCGCATCTCTGCGCCGCGGTCGGGGGTATATCAGCGACGCAGACCGAGCTTTTCGATCAGGGTCTTGTAGCGCTCGTTGTCTTTCTTCTTGAGGTAATCAAGCAGGCTGCGGCGGCGGTTGACCAGCTGCAGCAGACCACGACGGCTGTGGTGATCCTTCTTGTGGGTCTTGAAGTGGCCGCTCAGGTGCTCGATGCGGGCGGTCAGCAGGGCGACCTGCACTTCCGGGGAGCCGGTGTCGTTGGCGCCACGGGCGTTATCGGCAATCACTTTCTGGGTATCGACGGACATGGTTTCTCTCTGTTGGATGCGTGGCCTGCAGGAACGCGGGCTGTCCTCCGCGCGCACCGCCTGGCTCGCCGTTGATGAAGCTGGGGAATGTAAACCACCGGTGAAAACCGGCGGCGTAGTGTAGCCCCGGGGGCCTTGTGAAACAAGGTTTTATTGATCGTGCCCGGCCTTGGTGGCGGTGCCCGCGACCGCCCACGCGAACAATCGCTGGGGCAAAAGCGTGCCGTCTGCGTCCACCGTACCGAGCCCCAGGACCCGCGCTTCCGGACCATGGATCGCCACCGGACCCTCGCTGGGCGGGTAGCCGCGCAGCCGCTGGCCCTGGGCGAGCCGACGTCCTCCGGCGGCGTCGACGTCGACCCTCGGGAACCCGCTCAGGCCGGCGTCGACCGGCAACAGGCAGGCTTCCAGCGCGGCTTCTCCACCCTGTTCAGCCAGGGTCTGCAGCGCCTCCAGCGTGTACATGCGTGGCTGCATGAACGGATCGACCCAGAGGCGCCGCAGGGCCCCGACATGAGCGCCGCAGCCGAGCGCCTCGCCGAGGTCGCGGACCAGGCTGCGCACGTAGGTGCCGGAGCCGCATGCCACCCGCAGCGACAGGCGGTCGGGGGCGATCTCGAGAATCTCGATCCCGTGGACCTCGACATCGCGCTCGGGGGCCTCGATGACGTCTCCCCGGCGCGCCTTGGTATAGAGCGGCTCCCCGCCCTGTTTCAGCGCGGAGTAGATCGGGGCGCGCTGGCGGATCCTGCCGGTCAGGGGCGCCAGCGCGGCTTCGATCGTGGCGATGTCCAGCGTCGGCACCGGACGCTCCCGCAGCGGCGCGCCGTCCGCGTCGTCGGTATCGGTAGTGCTGCCCAGCACGGCGATGGTGTCGTAGGCCTTGCGCGAGCCCAGCAACAGCCCGGCGATCTTGGTCGCCTCGCCGAAGCACAGCGGCAGCAGGCCGGTCGCGAGCGGGTCGAGGCTGCCGGTGTGTCCACCCTTCTCCGCGCGGAACAGGCGCCGCGCGACCTGCAGGGCGCCGTTCGAACTCATGCCCTGCGGCTTGTCGAGCAGCAGCAGGCCGTCCAGCGGGCGGAATTGGGTGCGTCCTGCCATACAGTCCAGGTTAGGTGGTTTGGCGGGGAGTCGCCGCATCGTAGCGTCGAGCTTGCGTGACGTCTTCACGCGGCCCGCGTCCGGACTTCAGCGGAGCAAGCTCCGCTCTACAGCCTGACGTATCAGGTCTCGTCGTCGGACTCGGGGACCGGCGGGTTGTAGCGCAGCAGGGTCTCGATGCGCTCGCCACGATCGACGGAGTCGTCGTAGTGGAAATGCAGTTCCGGCACGTGGCGCATCTTCACGCGACGCGCCAGTTCCATGCGGAGACCCCAGGCGAGTTCCTTCAAGCCCTTCACCGCCTCAGCGGAACGTTCCTGCATCAGCGCAGTGACGAACACCTTGGCATGCGCCATGTCGCGGGTGACCTCGACGTCGGACACGCTGACCGACGGCAGGCCGTGCTCACGCACGGCCTCGTGCACCAGCGTGCCCAGCTCGCGACGGAGCTGGGCGGAAACGCGGTCGGTGCGATGGAACGACTTGGTCGGCATGATCAGAGCGTGCGCTGGACTTCGATGCGCTCGAAGCACTCGATCTGGTCGCCCGGCTGCACGTCGTTGTACGCCTTCACGCCGATGCCGCACTCGGTGCCGTTACGCACTTCGTCGACGTTCTCCTTGAAGCGGCGCAGCGATTCCAGTTCGCCCTCGAACACCACGGTGCTGGCACGCAGCACGCGGATCGGCTTGTTCCGCTTGACCGTGCCTTCGACCACCATGCAGCCCGCGACCGCGCCGAACTTGGAGCTGCGGAACACGTCGCGCACTTCGGCGATACCGATGATCTCTTCGCGGATCTCCACGCCCAGCAGGCCGGACGCCACCTGCTTCACCTGGTCGATCACGTCATAGATGATCGAGAAGTAGCGCAGGTCCACGCCGTTGGCTTCGATGATGCGACGCGCGGAGGCGTCGGCACGGACGTTGAAGCCGATGACGGTGGCCTTGGAGGTGACCGCGGAGTTGGCGTCGGACTCGGTGATGCCGCCCACGCCGGAGTTGATGATGTTGATGCGGATCGATTCGTTGGACAGCGCGGTCAGCGAATGACGCAGCGCTTCCACGGAACCCTGCACGTCGGCCTTGACGATCAGGTTGAGGCTGAGCTGGCCTTCGCCCTTGCCCAGCTGCGCCATGATGTCTTCCATGCGGCTGCCGGCGGACTGCACCAGACGCGACTCGCGGCGCTTGGCGTCGCGCTGCTGCGCCACGTCCTTGGCCAGGCGTTCGTCGGCGACCACCACGAAGTCGTCGCCCGCTTCCGGCACGCCGGACAGGCCCAGGACCTGCACCGGGATGGACGGACCGGCCGACGGCGGCTGGCTGCCGGTTTCGTCGAACAGGGCACGCACGCGGCCGTACTGGATGCCGCAGACCAGGTAGTCGCCCTTCTTCAGCGTGCCCTGCTGCACCAGCACCGTCGCGACCGGGCCACGGCCCTTGTCCAGCGAGGATTCGATGACCACGCCGCTGGCGCGACCGTCTTCCACGGCCTTCAGTTCCAGCAGTTCGGCCTGGATGGAGATGGCGTCCAGCAGGTTGTCCACGCCTTGGCCCGTCTTGGCCGAGATTTCGACCATCTGGGTGTCGCCACCGAAATCTTCTGCGACGACTTCCTCGGCCAGCAGTTCGTTCTTCACGCGCAGCGGGTCGGCGTCGGACTTGTCGATCTTGTTGACCGCCACGATCAGCGGCACCTTCGCCGCCTTGGCGTGCTGGATGGCTTCGCGGGTCTGCGGCATCACGCCGTCATCGGCAGCGACGACCAGCACCACGATGTCGGTCAGCTTGGCGCCGCGGGCGCGCATCGCGGTGAACGCGGCGTGGCCCGGGGTGTCGAGGAAGCTGATGACGCCCTTCGGCGTTTCCACGTGGTAGGCGCCGATGTGCTGGGTGATGCCGCCGGCTTCGCCGCTGGCGATCTTGGTGCGACGGATGTAGTCCAGCAGCGAGGTCTTGCCGTGGTCGACGTGACCCATGATGGTGACCACCGGCGGACGCGCGACCTTGTCGCCCTGCTGCTCTTCCGAGTGCGCCAGCAGTTCGTTCTCGACGTCGTTGGCGTCGGCACGCACGGCCTTGTGGCCCAGCTCTTCGGTGATCAGTGCGGCGGTGTCGTGGTCGATGGTCTGGGTGATGGTGGCCATCACGCCCATCTTGAACAGCGCCTTCACCACGTCGCCGCCCTTCAGCGCGAGCTTCTGCGCCAGGTCGGCCACGGTGATCGTCTCGCCGATCGCCACTTCACGCACGATCGGTGCGGTCGGACGCTCGAAGCCATGCGCACCACCGCCACCGCGGCTCTGCTCATGGCGACGCGGCGGCTTGGGCTTGCCGCGCGAAGCGCCGCGACGGGCGCGGTCGGCAGCGGACAAGTGCAGCTGGCCGGCGAAACGGCTGGTGTTGTCGTCGTCTTCGACGCCGGCGACCATCGCGTGCGAACCGCGGGTCTTGTGCTTGGCAGCGGCCGCATTGTTGCGGTCGTCGGTGCGCGGCGGATCCTTGCGCACGACCAGCTTGGGCACGTGGTGGCCCTGCGTGGCCGGCTTGGCCGGGCGCGCGGTCTCGTCACCATCCACGGCGACGGCACCGGCGGCCAGCGCAGCGGCTTCGGCATCGGCCTGCGCACGCGCGGCTTCGGCTTCGGCACGCACCGCGGCCTCTTCCTGGCGACGGCGCTCCAGTTCCTCGGCGCGCTTGGCGTCTTCCTGCGCCAGGCGCTGCTGCTCATCGAGGTTGCGCTGGCGGGATTCCTCCAGCTTGCGCAGGATCTCGGCGCGTTCCGGATCGGCTTCGTTCTGCCAGTTGGTGCTGACGGACTCGGCGTCGGTCGGCTTCGTATAGGTGCGCTTCTGGCGCACTTCCACGTTGACCGTGGTCTTGCTGCGGCCGGCGGCAACGGTAACTTCCTGCACCTTGCGACGGTTCAGCGTGATCTTCTTCGGCGCAGCCTCATCCGTTGCGGCATCGCTCTTGCCGTGCGAGCGCTTGAGGAAGCCGAGCAGCTTCACTTTTTCCATGCTGGTCACGACCTGGTCGGGACCACTGAAGCTCATGCCGGCCTCGGCCAGCTGCTCCAGGAGTTTCTCGACCGGCGTATTGACCAGTTCAGCGAGCTTGCGGATGGTGGTTTGCTGCGACATTCGGATCCTAGGTTGGGTGTTGCGCCCCCCCTGTGGTGGAGGGGCAACCCTGTTGGAAAGGGGGAATTCTAAGCCCTGCGGACACCAGGGCGGTGTTCATGGGTGGCTCATGCGCCGCGTTCCAGACGAGCGATCTCTTCGGCACGGGCGGCCAGGATCAGCGCCGCGGCGCGGCCCTCGTCCAGGCCCTCGATGCCGAACTCGACCACTTCGTCGGCGGCCAGGTCGGACAGGTCCTCGCTGGTGCGGACGCCGTGCGAGGCCAGCGCGAACGCGGTCTCCTCGTCCATGCCTTCCAGCGCCAGCAGGTCCTCCGCCGGGTGGTCCTCTTCCAGGCCTTCTTCCTCGGCCAGCGCCTCGTTCAGCAGGGCGTCGCGGGCGCGCGAACGCAGTTCTTCGACGATGTCCTCGTCGAAGCCCTCGACGGCCAGCAGTTCGCCGACCGGCACGTAGGCGATTTCCTCGACCGTGCTGAAACCCTCGGCGACCAGGATGGCGGCGATTTCCTCGTCCACTTCCAGCTTGTCCATGAACAGCTGGCGGGCGACGGCCTGCTCGGCCTCGCTCTTGGCCTGCACCTGGTCGGCGGTCATGACGTTGAGCTGCCAGCCGGTCAGACGGCTGGCCAGACGCACGTTCTGGCCGCCCTTGCCGATCGCCTGCGCCAGGCGGTCTTCCGCCACGGCCAGGTCCATCGAGTGCTTCTCTTCATCGACGATGATCGACTGCACTTCCGCCGGCGCCATCGCGTTGATGACGAAGGTGGCCGGATTGTCGTTCCACAGCACGATGTCCACGCGCTCGCCGTTGAGCTCGTTGCTCACGGCCTGCACGCGCGAACCGCGCATGCCGATGCAGGCGCCGATCGGATCGGTGCGGGTGTCGTGCGCGAGCACGGCGATCTTGGCGCGATCGCCCGGATCGCGTGCGCAGGCCTTGATCTCGACCAGGCCCTGGCCCACTTCCGGCACTTCGAGCTTGAACAGCTCGATCATGAATTCGGGTGCAGCGCGGCTGATGAACAGCTGCGGGCCGCGCGGTTCGTAGCGCACGTCGAACAGGTAACCGCGGACGCGGTCGCCGGCGCGCAGCACGTCGCGCGGAATGCCCTTGTCCTTCGGGATAAAGGCCTCGGCGTTGCCGCCCAGGTCCACGTAGATGTTGCCGCGCTCGGCACGCTTGACCACGCCGGTGACCAGTTCGCCGACACGGTCCTTCCAGGCGTCGACCACCTGCGCGCGCTCCGCTTCGCGGACGCGCTGCACGATGACCTGCTTGGCGGCCTGCGCCGCGATGCGGCCGAAATCCGGGTTCTCGATCTTCTCTTCGATCCAGTCGCCCACTTCGGCGCCTTCGGCTTCGTCCTCGGCGTCCATCAGGCGGATCTGGCGATCGGGTGATTCCATCACCACGTCGTCGGCCACCACTTCCCAGCGACGGAACGTTTCGTAGCTGCCGTCCTTGTGGTCGATGGTGACGCGCACCTGCACGTCCTGGTCCAGGTAGCGCTTCTTGGCGGCGGACGCCAGGGCGGCTTCGATGGCGTCGAAGATGACTTCGCGCGGCACGCCCTTCTCGTTGGCCACCGCATCCACGACCAGCAACAGTTCCTTACTCATTGATCACTCCGCGCGCGGCTTGCGGGCCGCCGGTTGGTTGGGTTTTTTCTTGGCTTGTTTGGCGGGCGCACGCTTGGCATCGCCGGCCTTCTTGGCACCGGCCTTGCGGCCGCCACCGGGTTTCTCGGGCGCCAGGCCCAGCGCAGCCCAGTCCGGGACCAGCCGCGCCTTGTCGATGTTATCGAACGCCACGGTCATGTCCGCGTCGTCCACGGTGAACACGATGCTGTCGCCCTCGATGCGGCTGATCACGCCCTGCAGGCGCCGGCGGCGATCCTGCGGCAGCTTCAATACGACTTTCGCCGACTCGCCGACGAAGCGCGCGTAGTGCTCCAGTCGGAACAGCGGACGATCCACGCCGGGCGAGGAGACCTCCAGCGTGTAGTTGCCGGAGATCGGATCCTCGACGTCGAGCTGCGCGGATACTTCGCGGCTCACCGCTTCGCAGTCTTCGATATTGACGTGGCGCGTGGCGCGTTCGGCTTCCTGCACGTCGATGTACAGGCGCACGGTGGCGCCGCCGGGTGCCGGCAGGTATTCGATGCCCAGCAGTTCAACGCCCAGTGCCTGGACGGTGGGTGCCAGCAGGTTGGCGATGTCGTTGGCCTTGTCGCTCACGGATTCGCTGCCGATGGTTCGTGGTTCTGCATATCGCTGAAACAAACAAGGGGCCCGATGGGCCCCTTGTCCGATACGCTGGATGTCGGTGCAACGACGGGAACATGCGTCGTTGCGTGCCCAGGCTTTTCGTCGGTCGCCGCTGTCGGCGACCTCGGATAAACATGGTAGCGGGGGCAGGATTTGAACCTGCGACCTTCGGGTTATGAGCCCGACGAGCTGCCAGACTGCTCCACCCCGCAGCAGAAGCGAAATTATGATGAATACGCCGGTGCATTGCAAGCCTTGTCATGCACCAACTTGAAACATCGCGTTCATCGCGCGAGCCGGCAGCACCCTGCCGGCAGGAAAAACGGAGGGTTTTACGCCTCAGCCGGCGAAGGCCAGCTTGCACCACGCCATGATCGGGTTCCAGGCGATGCCCAATGCCAGCAGGGCCAGCGCGTTGACGCCGAACACCATCGGCACCACGCGGTCGGTGCGCGGCGGCGGAACCTCGCCTACCGGCTCGTCGAAGTACATCACCTTGATCACGCGCAGGTAGTAGAACGCGCCGATCACGGCGCACAGCACGCCGACGATGGCCAGCCACAGGAAGCCGCCATTGACGGCCGCGCCCAGCACCACGAGCTTGGCCCAGAAGCCCAGGAACGGCGGCACGCCGGCCAGCGAGGCCATCACGCACAGCACCAGTCCTGCCTGCCACGGGTTGCGGGCGTTGAGGCCCTTGAAGTCGTCGATCCTGTCGGCTTCGAACCCCTGGCGCGACAGCACGATGATCGCGCCGAACGCCGCCGCCGACATGATGGAGTAGCTGATCGCATAGAACAGCGCGGCCGAATAGCCGACTTCGCCACCGCCGGCGAAGCCGACCAGCAGGAAGCCAACGTGCGACACCGTGGAATACGCGAGCATGCGCTTGAGGTTGGTCTGCGCGATGGCGATGACGTTGCCGATCACCAGCGACGCGGCCGCCAGGCCGGCGAGCAGCCACTGCCACTGCGCCGCGGCCGGGCCGAGGCCGTCCTGCAGCAGGCGGAACGCCATGCCGAACGCGGCCAGCTTCGGCGCCGCGCTGATGAACAGGGTCACCGGTGTCGGGGCGCCGTGATAGACGTCGGGCAGCCACATGTGGAACGGCGCTGCGCCCAGCTTGAACGCCACGCCCGCCACCATGAACACCACGCCCGTGAGCAGGAGCATGCGCGCATCGCTGCTGCCCCCCAGTGCGGCACCCGTGGCGTCGAAGATGGCCGGCAGGTGCAGCGAGCCGGTCGCACCGTACACGAGCGACATGCCATAGAGCAGCAGGCCCGAGGCCAGCGAACCGAGCACGATGTACTTCATCGCCGCTTCCGTCGACAGACCGTCGTCGCGGTTCAGCGCGACCAGCGCGTAGGAACACAGGGCCAGCAGTTCCAGACCCAGATAGACCATCACCAGGCTACCGGCGGACACCATCATCATCATGCCGGCCGTGGCGAACATCACCAGCACCGGCGCTTCGCCCGGATACAGGTTGCGCTCGCGCAGGTAGGGCCAGCCGTACACCAGCGACAGCGCGCTGACCGCGACGATCACCACCTTGCTCACGTCGGCCAGCGTGTCGCGCACGAACATGCCGCTGAACACGGTGCCCTGCCCGCCCACGCCCGTGGCCAGCATCCACACCACGACGGCCATGACGACGAGCGCAATGGCATGAGTGATGATGCGGCGGGAATTGTCCAGGAACAGGTCCAGCATCAGCAGCGCGAACGCACCGCCGATCAGGGTCAGTTCGGGCAGCAGCGGCTGCAGGTCGGCGGCGGAGATGGGCATCGGCGTCGTCATGATTCTTCCTTACAGCTTGCTGTTGGCGAGCTGCATCGCCAGTTGCGCGATCGACGGCTCCATCAGGTCCGTCAGCGGCTTGGGATAGACGCCCAGCGCGAGGACGCAGACCGCGAAACCACCCAGCACCGCCGCCTCGCGCAGGGAGACGTCCTTCAGTTCGGCCACGTGCGCGTTGGCTACATCGCCGAGGATCACGCGCTTGACCAGCCACAGCGTGTAGGCCGCACCGATCACCAGCGTGGTGGCCGCGAAGAACGCGATCAGCGGGTGCTGCTGGAAGCTGGCCAGGATGACCATGAACTCGCCGACGAAACCGCTGGTGCCCGGCAGGCCGGAGTTGGCCATGCCGAACAGGATGAAGAAGGCACCGAACCACGGCATCGTGTTGATGACGCCACCGTAGTCCTTGATCATGCGGGTGTGCATGCGGTCGTAGAGCACGCCGACGCAGGTGAACATCGCGCCGGAAATGAAACCGTGACTGATCATCTGCACCATCGCGCCCTGCAGGCCGAGGCGTGCACCATCGAGGTTGCCGTAGTCGCGCACCAGGCTGAAGGCGATGAAGATGCCGAGGGTGACGAAGCCCATGTGCGAGACCGACGAATAGGCGATCAGCTTCTTCATGTCGTCCTGCACCAGTGCCACCAGGCCCACGTAGACCACCGCGATCAGCGACAGCACGATGATGAACATCGCCCACTCGTGGCCGGCGTCGGGCACGATCGGCAGGCTGAAGCGCAGCAGGCCGTAGCCGCCGATCTTCAGCGCGATCGCCGCCAGGATCACCGAACCGGCGGTCGGCGCTTCGACGTGCGCGTCCGGCAGCCAGGTGTGCACCGGGAACATCGGGATCTTGACCGCGAACGCGATCAGGAAAGCGAAGAACAGCCAGGTCTGTTCCTTCGCATTGAGCGGCATCGCGTACAGATCAGCCAGCTGGAAGCTGCCACCCTTGATGTACAGGTATACCAGGCCGACCAGCATCAGCACCGAGCCGAGGAAGGTGTACAGGAAGAACTTCAGCGATGCGTAGATGCGGCGCGGACCGCCCCATACACCGATGATCAGGAACATCGGGATCAGCATCGCCTCGAAGAACACGTAGAACAGCACCGCATCGCTGGCCGCGAAGATGCCGTTGGTCAGGCCTTCCAGGATCAGGAACGCAGCCACGTACTGGGCCACGCGCTTGTTCACCGAACCCCACGCACCCGCCAGTGTCAGCACGGTAATCAACGTATTGAGCAGCAGCAACGCGACCGCGATGCCGTCGGCACCCAGGTTGTAGTGGATGTCGAAGCTGGGGATCCAGGCGCGGGTCTCGATGAATTGCAGGCCCGGGTTCGCGTAATCGAATCCGGTCAGCAGTCCGATACTGAAGACGAAGGTCAGCACCGCGACCGCCAGGCCCAGCCAGCGGGCCGCATCGGCGCGGGCGTTGCCTACGGCGAGCACCAGCGCGCCACCCAGGATGGGCAGCCAGATCAGAACACTAAGCAGGGGCCAGTTCGACACGTTGTGTTATCCGTTGAGTTCTTCGCCAGGACGCTCCGCTCGGGGCGGCGCCAGGTCGTTACTGCCAAAACTTGATGACGACGCCCAACAGCAGGATCAGGCCGACGATCATCGCGAACGCGTAGTGGTACAGGTAGCCGGACTGGGTCTTGCGCAGCAGCTGCGAGCCTAGGTCGACCAGCTTCGCCGTGCCGTTCACCGCGGCGCCATCGATCACGTGGCTGTCGAAGGCGCGGGACGCCTTGCCCAGCTTCACGCCACCGCCGGCGAACCCGTTGATCCACAGGTGGTCGGCCCAGTACTTCTTGTCCAGGATGTTGGTCAGGAAGGCGCCGACCTTGCTGTGGCGCATCTTGCCGGGCAGTTCGGGCTTGAACAGGTACAGGAACGTCGCCAGCAGGAAGCCGCCCAGCGCCAGCCAGAACGGCGGCATCTTCATGCCATGGATCGCGTAATCGATCGGGCCGTGCCAGAACTCTTCCTTCAGCGACATCACCGTGTCGCGCGCCGAGATCGCGGTGTTCGGATCCAGGCGCAGGAAGTCGATCGCGCCCAGGAAGAACGGCGTGGCCTCGTGGTGGCCGCTCCAGTCGGTACCGAACAGCATCGGACCGATAGTGAAGAAGCCGACGAAGATCGACGGGATCGCCAGCAGCACCAGCGGCACCGTCACCACCCAGGGGGATTCGTGCGGCTCGTGGGCACCGTGGTGACCATGGTCGTCATGACCGTGATCGTCGTGCGCGGCATCGTGGTGCGCGTCGTGACCGTGCCCATGATCGGCGTGCGCATCACGGAAGCGCTCCTTGCCGTGGAAGGTCAGGTACAGCAGGCGGAAGCTGTAGAAACTGGTGACGAACACGCCCAGCATGACCGCCCAATAGCCATAGGTCGCGATCCACTCGCTCGGCCCCTGGTAGCCCTGTGCGGCCATCACACCCATCTCGGTCATTTCCTTGCCGACCTCGTGCGCCACATGCTGGTGGTGCTTGGCGGCCTCGATGATGGTGTCCTTCGAGTAGAAGCCCGAGAAGAACGGCGTACCGACCAGCGCCAGCGTGCCGATCAGGCTGGTGATCCAGGTGACGGGCATGTACTTGCGCAGGCCACCCATCTTCCGCATGTCCTGCTCGTGGTGCATGCCGATGATCACGCTGCCGGCAGCCAGGAACAGCAGCGCCTTGAAGAACGCGTGCGTCATCAGGTGGAACACGGCGGCCGAATACGCCGACACGCCCAGCGCGACGGTCATGTAGCCGAGCTGCGACAACGTGGAATAGGCCACCACGCGCTTGATGTCGTTCTGCACGATGCCGATGAGGCCCGTGAACAGCGCTGTGGTCGCACCGATGAACAGCACGAAGTCCAGCGCCGTCTGCGACAGTTCGAACAGCGGCGACATGCGCGCCACCATGAAGATGCCCGCGGTCACCATGGTCGCCGCGTGGATCAGCGCAGAGATCGGGGTCGGGCCTTCCATCGAATCCGGCAGCCACACGTGCAGCGGCACCTGCGCCGACTTGCCCATGGCACCGATGAACAGGCAGATGCAGGTCAGCGTGGCCATCGACCAGATCACCGGCTGGTCCAGCAGCTGCGTCGTGTGACCGAAGAAGGTGATCGCGCCCGACCACACCGGCACGGCCTTGCCCACCAGCAGCGACGCGTTGGCGAACACGGTAGCGTAGTCCAGCGTGCCGAACATCAGCAGGACGCAGCCGATACCGAGCAGGAAGCCGAAGTCACCCACGCGGTTGACCAGGAACGCCTTCATGTTGGCGAAGATCGCCGTCGGGCGCTTGAACCAGAAACCGATCAGCAGGTAAGAGACCAGGCCCACGGCTTCCCAGCCGAAGAACAGCTGCAGGAAGTTGTTGCTCATCACCAGCATCAGCATGCTGAAGGTGAAAAGCGAGATGTAGCTGAAGAAGCGCTGGTAGCCCGGATCCTCGGCCATGTAGCCGATCGTGTACAGGTGCACGAGCAGCGATACGAAGGTCACCACGACCATCATCATCGCGGTCAGCTTGTCGATCATGAAGCCGACGTGGCCGCTGATGTTGCCCACCTCAAAGAAGGTGTACAGGTTCTCGTTGAACGGCGACGCGCCCTGCGCGACCAACTGGTAGAGCACCCAGCACGACAGCGCGCAGCTGGTGGCCACGCCGAGGATGGTCGCCGTGTGGGCACCCGCCCGACCGACGATGCGTCCGAACAGGCCGGCGATGATGCTGCCCAGCAGCGGCGCCAGCACGATGGCCAGCAGCACGTTCTTGGAGAGGAGGACTTCCATACCGGTCATCGGTGCATCAGCCTTTGAGCGTATCGACTTCGGCCACGTTGATCGTGCGCCGGGTGCGGAACAGGGTGACCAGGATCGCCAGGCCGATGGCGGCCTCGGCTGCGGCCACGGTCAGGATGAAGAAGACGAAGATCTGGCCGGCCGCGTCACCCAGTTCGCGCGAGAACGCGACGAAGTTGATGTTCACCGACAGCAGCATCAGTTCGATCGACATCAGCAGCACGATGACGTTCTTCCGGTTGAGGAAGATGCCCGCAAGGCTGATGCAGAACAACACGGCGCCGAGCGCCAGCAGATGGCCTACGGAAATCATGCCTTGCCCTCCCCTTCCACCGGCGCGCTGGCCGGCGTTTCGCGCACCGGCTTCTCGGCCGGCATCGACACGATGCGGATGCGGTCGCGCGCCTTGACCCGCGACTGCTCTCCCGGATCCTGCGTCTTGATGCCGGTGCGCTTGCGCAGCGTCAGCATCACGGCGGCCACGACGGCCACGGTCAGGATGACGGCGGCGAACTCGAACGGCAGCAGGAATTCGGTGAACAGCGTCCGCGCCAGCCAGGCCGTGTTGGACACGTCCGCCGCGGCGGACGCGGCATTGTCCTGGAACGGCACCGCCATCTTCGCCTTGATGCCGATCAGCACCAGCATCTGCGCCAGCATGACGATGGCCACCAGCAGGCCGACCGGCAGGAACCTGACCCAGCCTTCGCGCATGGCGGTGACGTCGATGTCGAGCATCATCACCACGAACAGGAACAGCACCATCACCGCGCCCACGTAGACGAGGATCAGGGCCACGCCCAGGAACTCCGCACCGACCAGCAGCCAGATGCAGGCCACCGAGAAGAACGTCAGGATGAGGCACAGCACGGCATGCACCGGGTTGCGCACGCTGATCACCGCGCCGGCGGCGATGACCGCGACGGTGGCGAAAGTGTAGAAGCTGATCAGGACCCAATCCATTCTTCGGACCTCAACGGAAGGCGGCGTCGGCGGCGCGGCGCTCGGCGATCTCGGCTTCCAGCCGGTCTCCGATCGCCAGCAGCTGCGGCTTGGTGACGATGTTCTGCCCGCGCTTGTCGAAGTGGTACTCCAGCACGTGCGTTTCCACGATCGAGTCCACCGGGCAGCTTTCCTCGCAGAAGCCGCAGTAGATGCACTTGAACAGGTCGATGTCGTAGCGCGTGGTGCGGCGGGTGCCGTCCTCTCGCGGGGCCGAATCGATGGTGATCGCCAGCGCCGGGCAGACCGCCTCGCACAGCTTGCAGGCGATGCAGCGCTCTTCGCCGTTCGGATAGCGGCGCAGCGCGTGCAGGCCGCGGAAGCGCGGCGACTGCGGGAACTTCTCCATCGGGTACATCAGCGTGTACTTCGGCTTGAAGGTGTACTTCAGCGTCAGCCACAGGCCTTGCAGCAGTTCCAGCAGCATCAGGCTCTTGAAGTAGTGCACAACCTTGCTCATGTCTTACACACCCTTCTCGAACACGCCGAAGAACACCAGCAGCGCCGTCACCGCGATCCACACGATGGTCAGCGGAATGAACACCTTCCAGCCCAGCCGCATGATCTGGTCGTAGCGGTAGCGCGGGAAGCTGGCACGGAACCAGATGTAGGCGCTGGCGAAGAACAGGACCTTCAGAAGCAGCCACGGCCAGCCGCCGGTCCAGATCCAGTTGATCCAGGGCGACACGTCGGCGGTGATCCAGCCCTGCAGCGGGCTCAGCCAGCCGCCCAGGAAGAACAGCGACACCAGGAAGCTGACCAGGATCATGTTGGCGTATTCGGCCAGGAAGAACAGCGCGAACGCCGCACCCGAATACTCGACCATGTGGCCGGCCACGATTTCCGATTCGCCTTCCACCACGTCGAACGGCGAGCGGTTGGTTTCGGCGACGCCGGACACCCAGTACACGATGAAGAGCGGGAACAGCGGCAGCCAGAACCACTCGAAGAAGCCGGAATCACCCGCCTGCGCCATCACGATGTCGGTCAGGTTGAGGCTGCCAGCCGCGATCAGCACGCCGACCAGCGCAAAGCCCATGGCGATTTCGTAGCTGACGACCTGCGCGGCGGATCGCATCGCACCGAGGAAGGCGTACTTCGAGTTCGACGCCCAGCCGGCAATGATGATGCCGTACACGCCCAGCGAGGTCATCGCCAGCAGGTACAGCAGGCCGGCATTGGCGTTCGACAGCACCAGCTGGTAGTCGAACGGCACCACCGCCCACGCGGCGAAGGCCGGCGCCAGCGTGATCAGCGGCGCCAGGATATACATCGTCTTCTGCGCGCTGCTGGGCTGGATGATTTCCTTGAACAGCAGCTTGAAGACGTCGGCGAAGGCCTGGAAGATGCCCATGCCCACGTACATCGGCCCGTGGCGCACGTGCATCCAGCCGATCAGCTTGCGCTCCCACACCACGTAGAACGCCACCGAGATGATCACCGGCATGGTGATCACCAGGATCTTCAGCACGATCCACAGGATCATGCCGATGTCGCCCAGCCCGAAGAACCACTCGCGCAGGGGGCCGACCGCGTTGATCAACATCTCGTTCATGCGCTCACCACCGTGACGCGTCCGGCACCCAGCGGTGCCGTGGCGCCGTAGCCACTCTCGATCCAGGCGGCGCCTGCGGCGACGCGGGCGTCCACCACCACCGGCAGTGCGGCGGTGCCGATGCCATTGCCCACCTTGGCCACCTGGCCTTCGGCGACACCGGCGGCCTGTGCATCCGCAGGGTTCAGCACGATCCGGTCGCCCACGTTCAGCGGATGCGCCTGCAGCGCCTCGGCGCGGCGGACGGTGCCGTCGGTGCGGTAGATCGCAGCCGTCACGGCCAGCTCGAGACCCTCGCCGGCGACGGCGGGTGCCGCGGACTTGGCGATGGCGACGGTCTTGGCGGTGCCGATGGCGTCACGCATGCCGGCGGCGTCTGCGAATTCGAAGCCGGCCAACTGCAGTTCGCCACCCATTGCGCGCAGCACCTTCCAGCCTTCGCGCGCCTCGCCCGGCAGCTTGCCGGCGGCCTGCGTGCGCTGGTCCTTGCCATCGAGATTGGTCAGCGTCGCATCGATTTCCGGCAGCAGACCGATCGGCAGGATCACGTCCGCCACATCGCGCGTCGACTTGCAGGCGAAGTGGCTGAACGCCACGACCTTGGCCGAGGCGAGTGCACGGCTGGCACCCGGGGTATCAGCGAAATCCAGGCCCGGCTCGATGCCGTAGATGACATAGGCGCTGCGCGGCTCGGCGAACATGCCGGCCACGTCGCGACCGCTCGGCAGCACGCCCTGGCGTGCCAGGCCCACGGCATTCGCGCCTTGCGGGATGCGGCACAGCGAAGCACCCGTCGCGGACGCGTAGTCCGTCGCAGCGGCACGCAGCGAAGCGGCCTGCGGATGGTTCTCGACGATGCCGCCGACGATCACGACTGCACGGTTGGCGGCCTTGCCAGCGTCACGCAGCGCCGCGTCGTTCAGCGCGCTGCCCAGCTTCGACGGCGCCACGATGTGCTTGCCGGCGATGCCGAAGGCGAAATCGAAATCGACCGGATTGACCACGTGCACCTTGGCGCCCTTGCGGACCGCCTTGCGCAGGCGCTGGTGCAGCAGCGGCAATTCGTGGCGCAGGTTGGTGCCGTACAGCACGATGACGTCGGCCTGCTCGATCTCCGCCAGCGGCAGCGCGAACGGTTCGGCCACAGCGCCATCGGAGAAGTCGCGGTTGTTGATGCGGTGGTCCAGGTTGCCGGTACCGAGGCCGTCGGCGAGCTTGGCCAGCAGGCCGCCCTCCTCGTTCGACACCGCCGGATGCACCAGCACGCCCAGGCTGTCGCCACGGTTCGCGCGCAGAATCTCAGCAGCGGCGGCCAGACCTTCGGCCCAAGACACTTCGCGCCACTCGCCATTGACCTTCTGCAGCGGCTTCACCGCACGGTCGTCGGCGTACAGCCCTTGGTGCGAGTAGCGGTCGCGATCCGACAGCCAGCACTCGTTGACCGCTTCGTTCTCGCGCGGGACGGTGCGCAGCACCTGTCCACGGCGCGAGTGGTAGAACACGTTGGAACCCATCGCATCGTGGAAGCCGACGGATTCGCGTGCGATCAATTCCCACGGACGGGCGCGGAACTGGAACACCTTGTTGGTCAGCGCGCCCACCGGGCAGACGTCGATGACGTTGCCGGAAATCTCGGTGGTCAGCGGCTTGCCGTCATAGGTGCCGATCTGCAGGTTCTCGCCGCGGTACATGCCTCCCAGCTCGTAGGTGCCGGCGACGTCCGCGGTGAAGCGGACGCAACGCGTGCACTGGATGCAGCGGGTCATCTCGGTGGCGACCAGCGGACCGATGTCCTCGTCCGGCACCACGCGCTTGCGTTCCTGGAAACGGCTGACCGAACGGCCGTAACCCAGCGACAGATCCTGCAGTTCGCATTCGCCGCCCTGGTCGCAGATCGGGCAGTCCAGCGGATGGTTGATCAGCAGGAATTCCATCACGTTGCGCTGCGACTTCAACGCCTTGTCGCTGCGCGTGGCGATCTTCATGCCGTCCATCACCGGCGTGGCGCAAGCCGGCGCCGGCTTCGGCATCTTCTCGACTTCGACCAGGCACATGCGGCAGTTGGCCGCGATCGGCAGCTTCTCGTGGTAGCAGAAGCGCGGGATCGGAATGCCGGCCTTGTCGGCGGCCTGGATGATCATCGAACCCTTCGGTGCGGCCATCTCCACGCCATCGATGAAGACGGTGACATGGTCCGGCGGCAGGTTCGGATTCACGGGCTGCGCACTCACGCGGCCACCTCCAGGTTGGAACGGACCACCGTGCCGTCGCGCTCGTCATCGACGAGGAAACGCTTGTTGACGATCGCGTATTCGAATTCGTGCCAGAAGTGGCGCAGCATGCCCTGCACCGGCCACGCCGCGGCTTCGCCGAACGCGCAGATGGTGTGGCCTTCGATCTGTCCCGCCGCCGCGCGCAGCGTCTGCAGGTCTTCGATCGTCGCCTTGTGCTCGGCCACGCGGGTCAGCATGCGGTACATCCAGCCGGTGCCTTCGCGGCACGGCGTGCATTGGCCGCAGCTTTCCTTGTAGTAGAAGCGCGCGATGCGCTGGCACGCACGCACCATGCAGGTGGTGTCGTCCATCACCACGACGGCACCGGAACCCAGGCCGGAGCCGGCCTTCTGGATGCTGTCGTAATCCATCGTCAGGCCCATCATCACCTCGCCCGGCAGCACCGGCATCGAGGAGCCGCCCGGGATCACCGCCTTGAGCTTGCGGCCCTCGCGCATGCCGCCGCAGAGTTCCAGCAGGTCGGCGAACGAGGTGCCCAGGCGGATCTCGTGGTTGCCCGGCTTCGCGACGTGGCCGGAGACCGAGAAGATCTTGCAGCCGCCGTTGTTGGGCTTGCCCAGGTTCATGAACCACTCGGCGCCATTGCGCACGATGGCGGGCACCGAGGCGTAGGTCTCGGTGTTGTTGATCGTGGTCGGCTTGCCGTACAGACCGAAGTTGGCCGGGAACGGCGGCTTGAAACGCGGCTGGCCCTTCTTGCCTTCCAGCGACTCCATCAGCGCGGTTTCTTCGCCGCAGATGTAGGCGCCCGCGCCAAGCGCGTTGTACAGGTCGATGTCGACGCCGGAGCCGAGGATGTTCTTGCCCAGCCAGCCGTGCTTGTAGGCCTCGGCGGTGGCTTCTTCCAGGTGCTCGAACGGCTCGTGGTGGAACTCGCCGCGCAGGTAGTTGTAGCCCACGGTGGAACCGGTGGCGTAGCAGGCGATCGCCATGCCCTCGATCACCGCGTGCGGGTTGTAGCGCAGGATGTCGCGATCCTTTGCGGTACCCGGCTCGGATTCGTCCGAGTTGCAGAGGATGTACTTCTGCATGTCGCCCTTGGGCATGAAGCTCCACTTCAGGCCGGTCGGGAAACCCGCGCCGCCGCGGCCACGCAGGCCGGACTGCTTGACCATCTCGACGACGTCGGCCGGCGGGATCTTCTCTTCGATGATCTTGCGCAGCGCGGCGTAACCGCCGGTCTTCAGGTAGTTCTCGTACGACCAGGGCTTGTCGAAGTGCAGCGTGGTGTAGACGGCCTGGTGCTCCTTGGGAGCCGGGCCGACGGGACCGTAGCCTTCAGAATAGTGGGAATGGCCTGCCATGCGCTTACTCCAGCCCGTCCAGCAGCTCGTCGACCTTCGCCGGCGTGAGGTTCTCGTGGTAGTGGCCGTTGATCACGACCACCGGCGCGCCGCAGCACGCGGCCACGCACTCTTCTTCGCGCTTCAGGAACACGCGGCCATCGGCGGTGGATTCGCCCAGCTTGCAGCCCAGCTTTTTCTCCGCGTGCGCGACCAGATCCTGGGCACCGTTGAGCCAGCAGCTGATGTTGGTGCAGAACGCGACGTTGTTGCGGCCGACCTTCTCGGTCTCGAACATCGAGTAGAAGCTGGCGACTTCGTACGCCCAGACTGGAGGCAGGTCCAGGTACTTGGCGACCGCGGCGATCAGCTCGTCAGTCAGCCAGCCCTCGTTCTGTTCCTGCGCGGCATGCAGGCCCTGCAGCACCGCGGAACGCTTGCGGTCCGGCGGGAACTTGGTCAGCCAATGATCGATGTGCGCGCGCGTCTTGTCGCTCAACGCCACCAACGGATCGACGTTCTGCGCCGCCTCGAAATTACCCGTGGCCCTCATCGGTCCACCTCACCAAAGACAAGATCATAGGTACCGATCATCGCGACGACGTCGGGGAGCATGTGGCCGCGCACGATCTCGTCCATCGAGGACAGGTGCGCGAAGCCCGGCGCGCGCAACTTCACGCGGAAAGGCTTGTTGGCGCCGTCGGACACCAGGTAGCAACCGAACTCGCCCTTCGGCGCTTCGACCGCGGCGTAGGTCTCGCCGGCCGGCACGCAGTAGCCTTCGCTGAAGAGCTTGAAGTGGTGGATCAGCGCTTCCATGTCGTCCTTCATCTCCTCGCGGGAGGGCGGCGCGACCTTGAAGTTCTGCACCATGACCGGGCCGGGGTTGGCCTTCAGCCACTTCACGCACTGCTGGATGATGCGGTTGGACTGGCGCATCTCGGCGACGCGGACCAGGTAGCGGTCGTAGCAGTCGCCGTTGACGCCGACCGGGATATCGAAATCAACCACGTCGTACTTGGCGTACGGCTGCTTCTTGCGCAAATCCCACGCAATGCCCGAACCGCGCAGCATCGCGCCGGTCATGCCCCACGCGCGCGCCTGCTCCGGCGCGACCACGCCGATGCCGACGGTGCGCTGCTTCCAGATACGATTGTCGGTCAGCAGCGTCTCGTATTCGTCGACGCGCTTGGGGAATTCGTTGGTGAAGTCTTCCAGGAAGTCGAGCAGCGAACCTTCGCGCGCCTGGTTGAACTGCTTCAGCGCCTTGCCCTTGCGCCAGGGCGATTCCTTGTACTTCGGCATGTGGTCCGGCAGGTCGCGGTACACGCCGCCCGGACGGTAGTACGCCGCGTGCATGCGCGCGCCGCTGACCGCTTCGTAGCAGTCCATCAGCTCTTCGCGCTCGCGGAAGGCATACAGCATGACCGCCATCGCGCCGAGGTCGAGCGCGTTGGAGCCGATCCACATCAGGTGGTTCAGGATGCGGGTGATTTCGTCGTACATCGTGCGGATGTACTGCGCGCGCTCCGGCGCCTCGATCCCCATCAGGGTCTCGATGGCGCGCACGTAGGCGTGCTCGTTGCACATCATCGACACGTAGTCGAGGCGGTCCATGTAACCGATCGACTGGTTGAACGGCTTCGACTCGGCCAGCTTCTCGGTGCCCCGGTGCAGCAGGCCGACGTGCGGATCGGCACGCACGATGGTCTCGCCGTCCATCTCCAGGATCAGGCGCAACACGCCGTGCGCGGCCGGATGCTGGGGACCGAAGTTCAACGTGTAGTTGCGGATTTCCTGCTTGGCTTCGGCAGGACTGCTGGCGAACGCGACGCCGGATTGCGGATTGCTCATGCCTTGCCCTCGCGCGCGGCGGCTTCGCCGGCGGCGGTCTGGTAACGCGCGTCATCGCGGATCACGCGCGGCACACCGACGCGCGGCTCCACCGAGGTGACCGGCTCGTACACCACGCGCTTCTTCTCTTCGTCGTAGCGGACTTCGACGTTGCCGATCAGCGGGAAGTCCTTGCGGAACGGATGGCCGACGAAACCGTAGTCGGTGAGGATGCGGCGCAGGTCCGGATGGCCTTCGAAGATGATGCCGTACAGGTCGAACGCTTCGCGCTCGAACCAGTTCATGCCCGGCCACACGTCGCAAACCGAGGCCACCACCGGCAGGCCATCGTCGGGCGCGAAGCAGCGCACGCGCAGGCGACGGTTGTGCTGGTACGACAGCAGGTGCAGGACCACGGCGAAACGGTTCGGGCGGGCGGCGTCGCGCGGACGCTGCTCCCAGCTGAAACGACCGGGGCCGAAGCCCTCGACGCCACGGCTGAAGCCTTCGGACGACACGTCGGCGGTATCCCACTCGGCGTCGCCGTAGCCCAGGTAGTCGACGCCGCTGACGTCGACCGCCTGTTCGAAACCGAACTCGTCGCGCAGCGCCAGGGCGACCGCATGCCACGAGGCCGACGGCACTTCCAGGGTGATTTCGCCGCGCGGCTCGGCCACGCTGACCGTGCCGTCCGCAAAACGGGCGCGCAGCTGGTCGGTGAAGTTTGCAGCTTGCTCAGCCATGGGGCGTGGCGTGCTCTAGAAAGGATTCGGGGGAGGAAAGAGGATCAGCGCGCGATGGTCTGCGTGCGCCAGATCTTCTTCTGCAACTGCAGGATGCCGTACACCAGCGCCTCGGCCGTCGGCGGGCAACCCGGCACGTACACGTCCACCGGCACCACGCGGTCGCAACCGCGCACCACCGAGTACGAGTAGTGGTAGTAGCCGCCGCCATTGGCGCAGCTGCCCATCGAGATGACCCACTTCGGCTCCGGCATCTGGTCGTAGACCTTGCGCAGCGCGGGGGCCATCTTGTTGACCAGCGTGCCGGCGACGATCATCACGTCCGACTGGCGCGGCGACGGGCGGAACACCACGCCGTAGCGGTCCAGGTCCAGGCGCGACGTGCCGGCGTGCATCATCTCCACGGCGCAGCAGGCCAGGCCGAAGGTCATCGGCCACATCGAGCCGGTGCGTGCCCAGTTCATCAGCGCATCGACGCTGGTGGTGACGTAGCCCTTTTCCAGCAGCGGGTTGTCGCCCTCGGGGCGCAGGATGTCGTCCACCCGCCCTTCCGGGATCGGGTTGTTCATCAGACGGTCGACGGTCTGGATCACTCCCATTCGAGCGCTCCCTTCTTCCAAACGTAAATGAAGCCGAGGAACAGCATGCCCACGAACAGGCCCATCGTGACCAACGCACGCGGACCCAGCTCCTGGAACACCAGCGTCCACGGAACAATGAAGATGATTTCCAGATCGAAGACGATGAACTGGATGGCGATCAGGTAGTAGCGCACGTCGAACTTCATGCGCGCGTCTTCGAAGGCCTCGAAGCCGCATTCGTACGGGGACAGCTTCTGGGCGTCGGGGCGACGCGGGCCGAGGAAGCGACCGGCCACCATCAGCGCGATGCCGATGCCGGTGGCGACGATCAGGAACAACAGGGTGGGCAGGTAATTGGCCAGCACTCGCTTGTCTCTTCTTGTCCTATCCGCCGGCGCGCACGACGCGGCACGGCATGAATGGGGCTTGCATCGCCCGCCCACGGCCTGCGCCGTGAACGACTCGTGGCGCAACCACCGGGCCCATCTTCGGCGGGAGCCCTTCCGCAACACGTACCGGGCACCCGATGAATCGGCGGGATTGTAACGGTTTGTGAACTTGCTAGTAAACGATTACCGGCCTTTATCGCCGCACTTGGCAAAAGAAAAAACCCGCCAGAAGGCGGGTTTTTCCGTTGCGGGATCAACGTTGCCGTCGACCCGCCGTATTGGTGCCCAAGAGGGGACTCGAACCCCTACGACTTTCGCCGCTACCACCTCAAGGTAGTGCGTCTACCAATTCCGCCACCTGGGCTTTGAAACCTGCGCGACGCTTTCAGCGCGCCCCGCCATTGTAGCCGTGATCAGCCGCCCTGCGGCGGCGTCACCGGCGGCGTCTCGGTCGCCGGCGCCGCTTCCTGCGGTGCGGCGGGCACGCTGTCGGCCGGGGCCGCCGGTGCCTGCTGGATTGGCGTGCTCGGAACCGTCGACGGCTTCGGCAGTTCGCCCACCGGCGCGGCGGGAGCCGCCGGCAGTTCGGACATCACGCCAAGGTTCTGCTGCGTGGTCGGACGCGCGCTATGCGTCGCGTACCAGGCCATGAAGAGGCTGATGCCGAAGAACGCGATGGCCAGCCACTTGGTGCTCTTGGACAGGAAGTTCGATGCGCCGCGGGCACCGAACACCGTGCCGGACGCGCCACCACCAAAGCCCGAGCCGGCCTGCGCGCCGGAACCACGCTGCATCAGCACCAACGCGATGATGGCGATGGCCACCAGCACGTACACCACATTCAGGATCAACATCCACATTTGGAATCAGTCTCAACCGGTTGAGTCGCCCGGCCCCGATGGGCCGGTCGTGCCGGGGTCACCCCCGACCGGCCGCCGCCTGCGCGATGGCCAGGAAATCCCGGGCGACCAGGGAAGCGCCGCCCACCAGCCCTCCATCGACATCGGGCTGCGAGAACAGTTCCGCGGCGTTGTCGGGCTTGACGCTGCCACCGTACAGGACGGGCAACGAGCCGGCGATTCTAGCATCGCGCGCGGCGACTTCGCCACGGATGAACGCGTGCACCGCCTGCGCCTGGGCCGGCGTGGCGGTCAGGCCGGTACCGATGGCCCAGACCGGCTCGTAGGCCACCACGGCCCCGTCGAAGGCCTGCGGACCGGCCAGGTCGAACACGGCCTGCAGCTGCTTCTGGATGCGGAACTCGGTCTGCCCGTCCTTGCGCTGCTGTTCGGTCTCGCCCACGCAAAGGACCGGAATGAGGCCGGCATTCTTGGCCGCGACGAACTTTTTCGCGACGAATTCGCTGCTTTCGTTGTGGTACTGGCGACGCTCCGAGTGGCCGACCAAGCCGTAGCGCGCGCCCACGTCCACCAGCATGGCCGCGCACACTTCACCCGTGTAGGCGCCCTTCTCGTTGCTGCTGACATCCTGCGCGCCGAAGGCCACGCCGCGGTCACCGTAGTCCTCGATCAACTCGCCCAGGTAGGGCAGCGGGGGCAGGATCAGCAGATCCACGCCGTCCAGCGGCAGACCCGCGACCAGTTCGTCCATCAGCGCCGTCGCAAAACCGCGAGAGCCATGGAGCTTCCAGTTGCCGGCCACGAGCTTGCGACGCATAAGACCAATTCCTGTCCAGTTCGGGTCGCGCAGTCTAGCCGATGTTGTCCGGCGGACCTACCCGGCGCGCTATCGTGCGCTGCGACACGCCATCCAGCCAGGACCCACCATGCCAGACGACCGCCCCACCTCTCCCGCCGGCTACGCCCTGGTCACCGGCGCTTCCAGCGGCATCGGCGAGCAGATCGCGCGGGAGTACGCGAAGCGCGGGGTTCCGCTGGTGCTGACGGCGCGCCGTGCGGAGCGCCTGCAGGCGCTGGCGACGGAACTGCAGGCACAGGTGCCGGTGGAGATCGTGGCGGCGGACCTCGCCGATCCGGCGGCGCCCGCGGCGTTGGTGGCCGAACTTGAGCGGCGCGGCGTGGCGATCCGCATCCTGGTCAACAACGCCGGCTATGGCGTGCCCGGACGCTACCGCAGCAGCGCGTGGGAGGACCATGCCGCCTTTCTGCAGGTGATGGTGACGGCGGTCTGCGAACTGACCTGGCGATTGCTCCCCTCCATCCGCAAGTCGGGCCAGGGCCGCATCCTCAACGTCGCCTCGTTTGCCGCCCTGATGCCGGCCGCCGATGGACAGACCCTGTATGCCCCAGCCAAGAGCTTCCTGCTGAAGTTCAGCGAAGCGCTGGCCCTGGAGAATGCGGACCGCGGCGTGCACGCCACCGCGCTGTGCCCGGGCTTCACCTATTCCGAGTTCCATGACGTCACCGGCACGCGCGCGCGCATGCGGGTGTCGCCGACGATGTGGCTGCAGGCGACCGACGTGGCGCGCGCCGGCATCGAGGGCAACGAGCGCGGCGACGTGCTGGTGGTCCCCGGCTGGCGCTACCGGCTGATGCACGCCATCGTGAAACTGCTGCCGCACCGCCTGGCGCTGGGCATGATGGCGCGCAACTCGCGCAAGGTGCGGCCACTGGACTGATGTATCCGGAAACGCAAGACGCCGGGAGATCCCGGCGTCGTGGGGCGTCGCGATGGCGAACCTGGACCCGCCCTACTTCAGCTTGATCTCGCGCAGGCGCTCTTCCAGATAGCCCTGTGCCGTGATCGGCTCGGGGTAACGCTTCGGATTGTCGGACGTAATCGTGGACGGCAGCACGTCGATCAGGAAGTCCGGGTTCGGATGCAGGAAGAACGGCACCGAATAGCGCGGCTGGCGCGCCTGTTCGCCCGGCGGGTTGGTCACGCGATGCGTGGTCGACGGATACACGTGGTTGGTCAGGCGTTGCAGCATGTCGCCGATGTTGACCACGATGGTGTCGGCGTCCGACGTGAAAGGCACCCACTCGCCCTGCTTCGAGCGCACTTCCAGGCCGGCGGCACTGGCGCCGACCAGCAACGTGATCAGATTGATGTCTTCATGCGCACCGGCACGCACGTTCGGGATGTCGTCGGCGGTGATTGGCGGGTAGTGGATCGGGCGCAGGATCGAATTGCCGGAATCGGTCTTGTCGGCGAAGTAGGTCTCCGGCAGGCCGATGTGCAGGGCCAGCGCCGACAGCACGCGCGAACCGAGCTGGTCCAGCGCCTGATACAGGCCATAGCCGTGTTCGCGGAAGCCGGGCACTTCATCCGGCCACAGGTTCGGCGGCATCACCTCGCGGTACTTCGAATCGTCCGGGATCTCACGGCCGATATGCCAGAACTCCTTCAGGTCGAAATGCTTGGAGTCCTTCGCGGTTTCCACGCCGAAGGCCGTATAGCCGCGCGCACCGCCACTGCCGGGCACGTGGTAGCGCTTCTTGGCATCGTCGGGCAGCGCGAAGAAACGCTTGAACACGTCGTAGGCCGCGTCGATCTGCGCCTGCGGGATGCCGTGGTTGCGGATGCCGGCGAAACCCCATTCGCGATACGCCGCGCCCAGCTCGGCGACGAAGGCCTCGCGGTCGGTATCGAAACGGGTGATGTCCAGCGTGGGGATTCGGGCACTCATTCAATCTGCTCCAACAGGGGAAAGGCGCGGACGGCCATGCGGAGGTCGTCGCGCCGGGGCATTCTGATCCGGCTCAGGCCGTGGCGGCGGCGCGCACGGCCTCGGCCAGCGTTTCCAGCGTGCTCTTCACCAGCGCGTCGTCGTCGGCTTCCACCGTGACGCGTACCACCGGCTCGGTGCCGGACGGACGCAGGAACGCCCGGCCGCGCCCGGACACCGCGGCCTGCGCCTGGACCAGCGCTGCCTGCACGCTGGCCGCTTCGGTCGGTCTGGCACCGTTCGCCAGCTTCACGTTGATGGTCTTCTGCGGCAGCATCGTCAGGCCGTCCAGCGCGTCGCGCAGCGTCACCTTGCGGCGCTTGAGCGCCTCCAGCACCTGCAGCGCAGCGATGATGGCGTCACCGGTCGTGGTGCGGTCCAGGCACAGCAGGTGTCCGGACGCTTCGCCACCGAGCACCGCGTTGCCTTCGACCAGCGCCTGATGCACGTAACGGTCGCCGACCTTGGTGCGGACGAACGGAATCTCGAGCTTGCCCAACGCGCGTTCCAGGCCGTAGTTGGTCATCAGCGTGCCGACGACCGGGCCGCGCAGGCGCCCGATGGTCTGCCAGTCGCGGGCCAGCAGGTAGATCAGCTGGTCGCCATCCACCGGCGTGCCCTGCCCATCCGCCATCAGCACGCGGTCGCCGTCGCCGTCGAACGCGATGCCAAGCTGCGCACCTGTCTCGCGGACCTTCGCGGCCAGGTTGTCGATGTGCATGGAGCCCACGCCATCGTTGATGTTGATGCCGTCCGGCTCGTCGCCGATGGTGACTACGTCGGCACCCAGCTCTCGGAACAGCAGCGGGGCGATGTGGTAGGTCGCGCCATGCGCGCAATCCAGCACCAGCTTCATGCCCTTCAGGTCGAAGCGGCGCGGCACGCTGGCCTTGCAGAACTCGATGTAGCGGCCGACCGCGTCGCGCGTGCGGATCGCCTTGCCCAGCTTTTCCGATTCGACGGTGACGAACTCACCGTCCAGCGCGGCCTCGATCGCGGCTTCGGTCGCGTCGTCGAGCTTCTCGCCTTCGGCCGAGAAGAACTTGATGCCGTTGTCGTAGTGCGGGTTGTGCGACGCACTGATCACGATGCCGGCATCGGCGCCCAGCGTACGGGTGAGGAAGGCGACGGCCGGCGTCGGCATCGGGCCCATCAGCTGCACGTCGGCGCCGGCGGCGACCAGGCCCGCTTCCAGGGCGGCCTCGAACATGTAGCCGGAGATGCGCGTGTCCTTGCCGATCACCACCACCGGTCGCGCGCCGTTGCTGTTCTGGCACAGCACGCGGCCCAATGCGTTGCCCAGCCGCAGCACGAAGTCTGCCGAAATGGTCGCGCTGCCCACGCGCCCGCGGATGCCATCGGTCCCGAAATACTTGCGTGTCATTCCTTTACCTGTCGAATGTCGTGGGACCGCGCGATCCATTGCTGCGTCGCGCGGCCCGGAGAAGGGCGGATGCTCAGCCGACCACGTCCAGCGCGTCTTCTGGCTTGGGCTGTCGCATCATCAACGCCAGCAGGTCGGCCAGGCGGTCACGCATCTCGCGGCGATCGCAGATCTGGTCGACGGCACCATGCGCCAGCAGGAACTCGGAACGCTGGAAGCCTTCCGGCAACGTCTCGCGCACGGTCTGCTCGATCACGCGCGGGCCGGCGAAGCCGATCAGCGCTTCCGGCTCGGCCAAGTTGATGTCGCCCAGCATGGCGAAGCTGGCCGACACACCGCCGGTGGTGGGGTGCGTCATCACCGAGATGTACGGCAGTCCCGCCTCGCGCAATTTGCCCAGTGCGGCGGAGGTCTTGGCCATCTGCATCAGCGAGAACAGGCTCTCCTGCATGCGCGCGCCGCCGCTGGCGGAGAAGCACACGAACGGTGAACCGATCTCCAGCGCCTTCTCCGCGCCCAGCGAGAAACGCTCACCGACGACCGAGCCCATCGAGCCGCCCATGTAAGCGAAGTCGAAGCAGCTGGCGACCAGGTCGCGACCCTTCAGCTGGCCCTGCAGCGTGATCAGCGCATCGCGTTCGCCGGTGCTCTTCTGCGCGGCCTTGATGCGGTCGGCGTACTTCTTCTGATCCTTGAACTTCAGCACGTCGGTCGGGCCGAGGGCCGCACCGATCTCGCGGGTGCTGCCCGGGTCGAACAGCGCCGCCATGCGGGCACGGGCGCGGATCGGCATGTGGAAGCTGCACTTCGGGCAGACCTCCAGGTTCTCTTCCAGTTCCGGCCGGTACAGCACCGCGCCGCAACGGTCGCATTTTTCCCACAGGCCCTCGGGGACGCTGCGTTTGCTCTTGCCTGCGTTGCCTTCGGTGCGGATGCCCGACGGCATCAGTTTGCTGAGCCAGCTCATGCGTGGTCTTGCTGCCTGCCCCGGAGGGGGCCTCATGGATTAGCGCGGCAGTTTAGCTCAGTCGTCCATGCACAGCCGTACGGTGCCTCAGCCGTCCAGCGCCGCCCGCAATGGCGCCAGGAACGCCGAGGCCCGTGCCGCGGCGTCGCCACCGGCTTCGGCAAGTGCTGCCACCAGCGCGCTGCCGACCACCACGCCTTCCGCATCCGTCGCCATCGCGCGGGCGCTGGCGGCGTCCTTGATGCCGAATCCCGCCACCACCGGCGCGCGCGAAGCGGCCCGCAGCAGCTTCAGTCGCTCGCCCGCCGCGGCCGTGTCCAAGCGGTCGGACGCACCGGTCACCCCGGCGAAACTGACGTAATAAAGGTAGCCCTGCGCGGTGTCGCACAGCATCCGCAGGCGTTCGGGCGAGGTCGTCGGCGATGCCAGCGCAATCAGCGCCAACCCCTCCCGGTTGAACACCGCGCGCGTTTCCGCGGCTTCCTCCGGCGGCAGGTCGACCAGCAGCACGCCGTCCACGCCGGCCGCCACGGCTTCACGGGCGAATCGCTCGGCCCCGTGGATCTCCACCGGGTTCAGGTAACCCATCAGCACGATCGGGGTGCCGTCGTCCTGCTGGCGGAACACCTCCACCGCCTCCAGCACGTAGCGAAGGCCGGCGCCGCGGGCCAGCGCGCGCTCGGAGCTGCGCTGGATGACCGGACCGTCGGCCATCGGGTCGGAGAAAGGCACGCCGAGTTCGATGACGTCCGCGCCAGCCGCGACCAGCGCGTGCATCACCGGCACGGTCGATTCCAGCGACGGGTCGCCGGCGGTGATGAACGGCACCAGGGCCTTGCGGCCGGCGGCCTTCAGTTCGGCAAACTTCGATTCGAAACGGCTCACAGGCTGATCCCCTCGCGCGCGGCGATCGTATGGACATCCTTGTCGCCGCGGCCGGACAGGTTGCACAGCACCAGCTGGTCCTTCGGCAACTCACGCGCCAGCTTGATCGCCTGGGCGACGGCGTGGCTGGATTCCAGCGCCGGCAGGATGCCCTCGGTGCGCGTCAGGCGATGGAAGGCGGCCAGCGCCTCCTCGTCGGTGACGCCGACATATTCGGCGCGCCCGCTGTCCTTCAGGAAGGCGTGCTCCGGACCGACGCCCGGATAGTCCAGGCCGGCGGAGATCGAATGCGTTTCGATGATCTGTCCATCGTCGTCGCAGATCACGTAGGTGCGGTTGCCATGCAATACGCCCACGCGGCCTGCCGACAGCGACGAGGCATGGCGTCCGGTCTCGATGCCGTCGCCGGCGGCTTCGGCGCCGACGATCCGCACGCCGGGATCGTTGAGGAAGGCATGGAACAGGCCGATCGCATTGCTGCCGCCGCCGACGCAGGCGGTGATCGCATCGGGCAGGCGCCCGTAGTCGGCCAGCATCTGCGCCCTCGCCTCGCGACCGACGACGGCGTTGAAGTCGCGCACCATGCGCGGATACGGGTCGGGACCGGCGACCGTGCCGATGATGTAGAAGGTGTCGTGCACGTTGGTCACCCAGTCGCGCATCGCTTCGTTCAGCGCGTCCTTCAGCGTGGCCGAACCGCTGGTCACCGGCACCACGGTCGCGCCGAGCAGCTTCATCCTGTAGACGTTGATCTTCTGGCGCTCAATGTCGGTGGCGCCCATGTAGACCACGCATTCCAGGCCCAGCCGGGTGGCGACGGTGGCGCTGGCGACGCCGTGCTGGCCGGCACCGGTCTCGGCGATGATCCGCTTCTTGCCCATCCGGCTGGCCAGCAGAGCCTGCCCGATGGTGTTGTTGATCTTGTGCGCGCCGGTGTGGTTCAGGTCCTCGCGCTTGAGCAGGATCTGCGCGCCGCCAACTTCGCGGCTCAGGCGCTCGGCGTGGTAGATCGGGCTGGGCCGGCCAACGTAGTGCTTCAGGTCCTTGTCGAAGGCCGCGATGAAGGCCGGGTCCACGCGCGCGGTGTCATAGGCGGCCGACAGCTCCTGCAGCGGTCCGATCAGGGTTTCGGCGACGAAACGGCCGCCATGGCGGCCGAAGTGGCCGGCGGCATCGGGATAGGCGTGGTAGTCGGCGGGTGCGGCCATGGCGGGTCGGGTTTCAACGGGTGAGCCGTCACTCTAGCGCACAGGTTCAAGCCAGAACATCGATGAAATATCACCAACTTGTGACTTAAACTCACGCCATGTCGCGCCCGCTGCCTCCGCTCAATGCCCTGCGTGCCTTCGAGGCGGCCGCCCGTCTGGGCAGTGTCAGCCGGGCCGCCGCCGAACTGCACGTCACCCACGGCGCCATCAGCCGACATATCCGCACGCTGGAAGATGCGCTGGGCAGGGCGCTGTTCGTCCGGGAGGGCCGCGGCCTGGCCCTGACCGCCGACGGCATGCGCCTGCGGGACCTGGCCGGCGATGCGTTTTCCACGCTGCAGGCCGGCTGGGCCGCGATGCAGCGTGACAGGCGACCGGCAGCCTTCGTGCTGGGTTGCCCCGGCAGTCTGCTGGCGCGCTGGGTGATCCCACGGCTGGAACGGCTGGCCCACGACCTGCCCGAGCTGACCCTGCACCTGTCCGCGCAGGAGAGCGGCTTCGACGACGCGCTCACCGGACTCGATGCCGCCCTGCTGGTCGGCGAGGCGCCCTGGCCGCCTGGCTGGGAGGTACACGCACTGGCACCGGAACGGATCGGACCCGTCGTCAGCCCGCGCCATACCGGCTTCGCGCGACTGGAGCAGGCGCCGGCCGAAGCCTTGGCCGGCGAAGCCGTGCTGCATACCGTCTCCCGTCCGCAAGCCTGGCCTCGCTGGTTCCAGACCCAGGGCGTCGACGCGGCCAGTCTGCGCCTGGGCGCCGGCTTCGATCACCTGACCTATCTGCTGGAAGCCGCCGTCGCCGGCCTGGGCGTGGCCATTGCCCCGCAGGAACTGGTGCAGGCCGACCTGGACAGCGGTCGCCTGGTTGCGCCCTGGGGCTTCGTGGACACCGGCGGCGAATGGGCGCTGTGCGCCCGCCGAGGCAACGCGGATCTGCGGATCCCGGCGCTGGCTGCGTGGCTGCGCGCCGCACTCGCCTGACTCAGGCGCGGGCGTCGGCCTCGCGCACGGCCTCGACGAAGCGGCGCATCTTCTCCGCATCCTTCACGCCCGGCGCGGTCTCGATACCGCTGGACACGTCCACGCCGGTCGGCCGCGCCGTCCGCACCGCCAGTGCCACGTTCTCCGGCGTCAGGCCGCCTGCCAGCAGAAAGGGTTTGTCGGTCGCGCGCGGCATCTGCCGCCAGTCGAAGCGCTGGCCGCTGCCGCCCTGCTCGCCCGCCGCATGGCCGTCGAACAGGAAGCCGCTGGCGCTCGGATAGTCCGCCAGGCTGGTGAAGGCGCTGTCCTGCTGGCCCCCCATCGCGATCGCCTTCCAGAACGGCTTGCCGAACGAGCCGGCGACGGCATCGTCCTCCGCGCCATGGAACTGCAACAGGTCCGGCTGCAGCGATTCGACGATGTGCTCGATGTCGCTGCGCGTGTTGTCCATCACCAGCGCCACCACTGCGATCTCTTCCGGCACCAGTTCGCGCAGCATGCGCGCCTGGCCCAGCAGCAGCCGGCGCGGACTGCGCGGCGCGAACACCAGGCCCACGTAATCGACGCCCAGCTCCACCGCCAGGCGGACGTCCTCGCCACGGGTCAGCCCGCAGAACTTGATGCGCGTATGCATGCCCGAAGGGTAACCCGCCCGCTCAGCCGATGGCGGCAGGCAGAGTGACTTCCGACGGCAGGCCCCATTCCGCCGGGTACAGCGGACTGACGAAGACCAGGCCGTCCGGCGGCGCGGTCGGTCCCGCCACGGTGCGGTCGCGCCCGGCCAGCAGGTCGGCGATCCACGCTTCCGGCTGCTCGCCGCGCCCGACCACCAGCAGCGAACCGACGATGTTGCGCACCATGTGGTGGAGGAAGGCATTGGCCTGCACCTCGACGATCACCTTCTCGCCCTGCCGCGTGACCGAAATCGCGTGCAGGTTGCGCATGGCATGCGGCGACTGGCAGTGCACCGTGCGGAACGCGCTGAAGTCGTTCTCACCCAGCAGCACCTGCGCCGCGCGATGCATGGCATCCGCATCCAGCGGCATCCGCTCCCAACTCAGGTACTGCCGCTCCAGCGCGGGTCGCGCGAGCCGGTTGACCAGGGAATAACGGTAGCGGCGCGCCCGCGCGGAGAAACGCGCGTGGAAATCGTCGGCCACCGGCTGGCACCAGCGCACGCAGACCGCAGGTGGCAGCCGCGCCGTGGCGCCCAGCAACCAGCCGCGCGGCGTGCGCGCGGCGTGGCTGTCGAAGTGCACCACCTGGCACTGCGCATGCACGCCGGCGTCGGTGCGACCGGCACAGATCGTATCGACCCGGGCATTGGCGACCGACGACAGCGCACCTTCCAGCGCCGCCTGCACGGTGGTGTCGTCCGGCGTGCCGGACTTGCTCAGCCGCTGCCACCCCAGGAATTCACTGCCGTCGTACTCGACGCCCAGCACGTAGCGCGTCACGACATCACTCCGCGTCCGTCATCCGATATCGCGCAGCAACTGCAGGGCCTCGTCGCGCGCCGTCGCGTCGTTGCCGGCGGCGACCTCGTTCAACAGGTCGCGTGCGGTGGCGACATCGCCCAGGTCGAGATAGGCCACGGCCAGTTCCAGGCGATCGCGACCCGCCGGGGCTGGCGACGGCGCGGCCGGCGCTGCGCTGCCACCCGCATGCCAGGTGGGGCCCGGCGCCGGTGCCGGTGCAGCCTTCGGCGCGGGCTTGGGCACCACGACGGCCGGCTCCAGCACGGGGCTGGGCGCGGGTGCAGGCTCGGGCTCCGGCGTCGTTTGCGGCATGGCGGCGGCGAGTTCCGCGGCGCGACTGTCGGCCGGTGCCTTGCCGAATACCGGGTTGCGCGGCACCGGCGTGGGCGCCACGCGCTGCCGACGCTGAGCGAAGCCCCACGCCAAGGCCCCGACAAACAGCAGGCCGAAGCCCGCCCATGCCCAGACCGGCACGCCACCGTCGCTGCCATTGCTCTGCGCCAGACGCTGCTGCGCGGCGGCCAGGTCGCTGTCCTTCATGGCCAGCAACTTCTCCTGTTGCGCCTTGAGCTTTTCCAGTTCGGTGACCTGCGAGCGCAGTTCCTGCACTTCGGCTTCGCGCGCGGCCAGGTCTTCTTTCGACTGCTGCAATTGTTCGTTCGCCAACATCTCGCCCTCACCGCCGGCACTGACGCCGGACTGCGTTCCAGAACCCGACGTGCCCGTGGCCGCAGGTGCGATTTCCAAGCGCGCATCCGCCACGGCCGGCGTGGGCGCCGGCGTGATGGACGCCGTGCGCGGCGCCGGCTCGACGACCGCGGCCGGCTGCGGAATCGGCGCGCGCGCGCGACGCCATTCGGCGATCTGGCTGCGCACCAGCGCCGCGGCCTCGCTCTCGAGAAGCGTCTGCGCCTCTGCAGCCTCCGGCACGCGCAGCACCGCGCCCTGCTTGAGCAGGTTCAGGTTGCCGTTGATGAAGGCCTCTGGATTGGCGCGCAACAGCGCGACCATCGCCTGGTCCAGCGTGTAACCCTGCTCGCGCGCCAATGGCGCGGCGATCTGCGACAGCGACTGCCCACGGCGCACCGGCGCGAGCGTGCCGCCGGGCGCGATCTGGGGAGCCGGAGCCGCCGCGACTGTCGGCGCGGGCGCGGGTTGCGCAGGCGCCTGTGGCGTTGTCTGCGGCGCGGGTTCCGGTTCTGCGGGTGCGGTAACGATCGGCTCCGCCGGCCGCGTGATGATGTCCGTCGGCGCGGCGGCCGGCGCATCGATCACCGGCTGCTCGGCGGCCGCCAGTGTGCCCGGGGCGCTGACCAGCGCCGAGTACTCGCGCACCAGCCGACCCTGGCCCCAGTCCACTTCAATGAGGAAGTTCACCGCCGGCACGTCCACCGGCGTGCGGCTGGTGACGCGCACGACCGGGCGTCCGGCATCGTCCAGCGCGACCGCGAAATCCAGTTCGTTGACCAGGCCCTGCGGGCGCGGCAGGCCGACGCGCTCGAACGTCACCGGCGAGGCGAGGCGCGCGCGCAGCTGCTCCAGTTCGCCCGGCTCGCTGGAAATGATCGGAATCTCGGCCAGCAGCGGCTGGCCGGGTTGCGATCTGACCCTGATCTCCCCCAGGCCAAGCGCCAGGGCGACGTTGCTCAGCAACGCCAGCCCCAGCCCGATCATGCTGGCCAGGCGGAGTCTCGCCGTCCGAGGTCTGTGCTTCGGTTTCACGGCCCTTCCCCAAGTTTTCCCGGCCACGACTATAGCGGCTCAGCCGTTTTTCGCCACCAGCTCGGCCACCTGCACGGCGTTCAGGGCGGCGCCCTTGCGGATGTTGTCGGAGACGATCCACAGGTTGAGGCCGCGCGGATGCGAGATGTCCTCGCGGATGCGGCCGACGTAGACCGGGTCGGTGCCGGACGCATGCGTCACCGGCGTCGGATAGCCGCCGGGTGCACGGTCGTCGACGACTTCGACGCCCGGTGCGGCTTCCAGTAGCGCGCGCGCCTCGGCCGCGGTGACCTTTTCGCGCGTCTCGATGGCGACCGCTTCGGAGTGGCCGTAGAACACCGGCACGCGCACCGCGGTGGGATTCACCTGGATGCTGTCGTCGCCCAGGATCTTTCGGGTCTCCCACACCAGCTTCATTTCTTCCTTGGTGAAACCGTTGTCGAGGAAGTCATCGATCTGCGGGATCAGGTTGAAGGCGATCTGCACCGGGAAGCGCTGCGGATCCGGATCCTGGAAGTTCAGCAGCGCGCCGGTCTGGCGGCCGAGTTCCTCCAGCGCGGAGCGACCGGCGCCCGAGACGGATTGGTAGGTCGCGACGTTGATGCGCTCGATGCCGTACTTGCGATGCAGCGGCGCCAGCGCGACCAGCATCTGCATGGTCGAGCAGTTCGGGTTGGCGATGATGCCGCGCGGGCGGTTCTGCACCTGCTCCGGATTGACTTCGCTGACCACCAACGGGATGTCGGCGTCGTAACGGAAGGCCGAGGAGTTGTCGATGACCACGGCGCCGGCCGCGGCGAACTTCGGCGCGAACTCCTTGGAAATGCTGCCGCCGGCGGAGAACAGGGCGATGTCGATGCCGGACGGATCGAACGTGGCGAGATCCTGCACGGTGATCTTCTCGCCCTTGAACTCGACGCTGGTGCCGGCGGAACGCTCGGATGCCAGTGCGACGAGCTTTCCGATCGGGAAGTCGCGCTCAGCGAGGATGGACAGCATGGTTTCGCCGACGGCGCCGGTGGCGCCCACGACAGCGACGTTGAAGCTACGGTTCTGGTTGCTCATGGATGGGTTTCGCGAATAAATGAGTGAAGACAGCAGACAGGAGAAGGCTGTGTTCGGGGAACCTGCGGACGCGCCTCAGGCTCCCTGTCGTTTGGCGGTGATGGTTTTGATGGTGGTGGCCGTGGCCAGCACGTCCGGATTCACCGGCGTCGGCGGATTGCCCGCATCCGGGCCTTCGCCCAGCACGGCGATCAGGTTGTCCACCGCCAGCGACACCATCGCGCGGCGCGTGGCCAGGCTGGCGCTGGCGATATGCGGCGTCAGCACCACGTTGCGCAGCGCCAGCAGCTCCGGCCGTACGGCGGGTTCGCCTTCGTAGACGTCCAGACCGGCCGCGGCCAGGCGGCCGTTCGCCAGCGCATCGGCCAGCGCGATCTCGTCGACAATGCCGCCGCGCGCGATGTTCACCAGCGTGGCGGTCGGCTTCATCTTCGCCAGCGCAGCGGCGTCGACCAGGTGATGTACCTGCGGCGAGTACGGCAGCACCAGCACCACGTGGTCGGCCAGCGCGAACACGTCGTCAAAGCTGGCGTAGTGCGCGCCACACTCCAGTTCCACGGCCTCCGGCAACCGGCTGCGGTTGTGGTACAGCACGCGCATGTCGAAGCCGTGCGCGCGGCGCGCGATGCCCTGCCCGATCCGGCCCATGCCGACGATGCCCAACGTACTGCCATGCAGGTCGGCGCCCAGCAACGTGCTGAACGACCACTGCTGCCACTGGCCCTCGCGCAGCCAGCGCTCGGCCTCGGTCACGCGGCGGGCCGTGGCCATCAGCAGCGCGAAACCGAAGTCCGCGGTCGTTTCGGTCAGTACGTCCGGCGTGTTGGTGGCGACGATGCCGGCCTGCGTCAGCGCGGCGACATCGAGATTGTTGTAACCCACGCCGACGTTGGCGATGGCACGCAGCGAAGCAGCTTCGGCAATCTGCTGCGCACCGATGCGCTCGTTGAGCGTAATGAGCGCGCCCGCACTGTCGCGCAACGCATCGGCAATCGCCTGCGGCGCGTGTTCGGTGACCTCGTCGGTCGCGCGCACGTCGAAATGCGCCGCCAGCCGTCCGACGATGTCGTCGAACAGCGGCTGCGACACCCACACGCGCGGCCGCGACTCAGCCATCGACACTGCCGGGAACATGGGGCGGCACCTGGCCGACATCGCCGCACTGCGCGCGGTGGCGCAGCGCCTGGTCCATCAGCACCAGCGCCATCATCGCCTCGGCGATCGGCGTGGCACGGATGCCGACGCAGGGGTCGTGGCGGCCGGTGGTGATGACGTCGACCGTATTGCCGTCCACATCCACCGTCGCGCCGGGCAGGCGCAGGCTGGAGGTCGGCTTCAGCACGATGGACGCGGTGACCTGCTGCCCGGTGGAAATGCCGCCGAGGATGCCGCCGGCATGGTTGGACAGGAAGCCGTCCGGCGTCATCAGGTCGCGGTGCTCGGTGCCCTTCTGGGTGACCGCCGCGAAACCGTCGCCGATCTCCACGCCCTTCACCGCATTGATGCTCATCAGCGCGGCGGCGAGATCACCGTCGAGCTTGCCGTAGATCGGTTCGCCCCAGCCCGCGGGCACACCGTCGGCGACGACATTGACGCGTGCGCCGATGGAATCGCCCGACTTGCGCAGCGCGTCCATGTAGGTTTCCAGCGCCGGCACCTGTTCGGCGTGCGGCCAGAAGAACGGGTTATCTTCCACCGCGCTCCAGTCGAAGCCGTCCGGCGTGATCGGCCCGAGCTGCGACAGGTAGCCGCGCACACTCACGCCATACCGCTGCTGCAGCCACTTCTTCGCGATCACGCCAGCGGCGACGCGCATCGTGGTCTCGCGCGCGGACGAACGTCCGCCGCCACGCGGATCGCGGATGCCGTACTTCTGCCAGTAGGTGTAATCGGCATGGCCGGGGCGGAACTGCCGCGCGATGTCGGCGTAGTCCTTGCTGCGCTGGTCGGTGTTGCGGATCAGCAGCGCGATCGGCGTGCCGGTGGTGCGGCCTTCGTATACGCCGCTGAGGATCTCGACCTCGTCTGCCTCGCGGCGCGCGGATGTGTGCCGCGACTTGCCTGTGGCGCGGCGCTCCAGGTCGTGGCGGAACTCCTCGGGCGCGATCTCCAGGCCCGGTGGGCAGCCGTCGATCACGCAGCCGATGGCCGGCCCGTGCGATTCGCCGAACGTGGTGACCGTGAGGAGTTTTCCGAAACTGTTGCTGCTCAAGCGCCGCTCCGCGGATGGAACTACCGGTGCCGGGCCTCGAAGGATCGCATACCGGCCGCCCTATTGTGCAGCGCGCCATCGCTGTTCGCGACGGTTGCAGGCGCAACCGCTGCCGACAGCGCACGACGCGTGGTGCCTTATTTTCGGGCGGCAGCGAGTTCGGTGATGTGCGCGTTGTGGCGGATCAGTTCGGCGCACTCGACCGCGAAGATGCCCATCTGCCCGACCTTGAACTCGATCCAGGCGAATTCGACGTCCGGCAGCAACTTCACCAGCGCGCGCTCGGACTCGCCCACCTCGCAGATCAGCAGGCCGTCCTGGCTCAGGTGCAGCGGCGCATCGCGCAGGATCTTCAGCACCAGGTCCAGGCCGTCGTCGCCGGCACGCAGGCCGAGTTCGGGTTCGAAGGAGTACTCCTTCGGCAGCGCATCGGTCTCGTCGTTGGTGACGTACGGCGGGTTGGTGACGATCAGGTCGTAATGGCGACCGGTCAGGCCGGCGAACAGGTCCGACTTGATGAACTGCACGTTGTCGGCCAGCAGGCGCGCCTTGTTCTCGGCCGACAGCGCCAGCGCGTCGTCGCTGATGTCGACGCCGTCGACCTGCCAGTCCGGGTTGTAGTGGCCCATCGCGATGGCGATGCAGCCGGAGCCGGTGCACAGGTCCAGCGCATGGTTGACGTCGCGGCCGCCCAGCCACGGCTCGAAGCCGGCTTCGATCAGCTCGGCGATGGGCGAGCGCGGCACCAGTGCACGCGAGTCGCTCTTGAAGCTCAGGCCGGCGAACCAGGCTTCACCGGTCAGGTAGGCGACCGGGACGCGTTCGTTGACACGGCGCTCGAACAGCGCCAGCACCTGCGCCTTCTCCGCACCCGTGACGCGCGCCTGGCCGTAGGCCGGGCCCAGGTCCGGCGGCAGGTGCAGCGTGTGCAGCACCAGGTGCGAGGCCTCGTCCAGCGCGTTGTCGTAGCTGTGGCCGAAGGTCAGGCCCGCCCCGTTGAAGCGGCTGGCGCCGTAGCGGATCAGGTCGATGATGGTGTGCAGCTCGGCGGCGACGTCGGCGGTCATGGCAAGGCTTGTGAAGACGCCGGAACGGCGAGGGCCGCCGATTATAGGGGCTGCCCCGGTATCATGGCGGCCTTCCCGCCGCGCCCATGCGGCCCCGGCCCGCTCGCCGTGCCCTCCTTTTCGTGGGAATTCCAGCGCATGTTCAACAAGAAGATCGGCCTCATCCTCGTCCTGGCGCTGGCCGCCGGGCTGGGTCTGCTGGCCGCGCAGAAGTTCTTCGGTCCGGTCACGCCCGCCACGCAATGGCCGGCCACCCAGACCGTCACCCTGTTCCCGCAGGCGCGTCCGCTGCCGCCGTTCTCGCTGCGCCAGTCCGACGGCACCCAGTTGGCCGACGGTGAACTGAAAGGCCACTGGACGCTGGTGTTCCTCGGCTTCACCTTCTGCCCCGACGTCTGCCCGACCACGCTGGCCGAACTGGCGCAGGCGCAGAACCAGTGGAAGGACCTGCCCGACTCCACCCGCCCGCGCGTGCTGTTCGTCTCGGTGGATCCGGAACGCGACACGCCCACCCGCATCGGCGAGTACGCCCACGCATTCCACCCCGACACGATGGCGGCCACGGCCGACGTCCCGACGCTGGAGAATTTCGCCAAGTCGCTGGGCTTCGTCTTCATGAAGGTGCCGGGCGACGGTTTCGAGCAGAACCCGAACGACTACAGCATGGACCACTCCTCCGCGATCGGCGTGCTGGACCCGCAGGGCCGGCTGGCCGGCCTGATCCGTCCGCCCTTCCAGCCGAAGGCGATCGCCGCCGACATGCGCGCGCTGACCGAGGCGTCGACGAAATGAGCCTGCTGACCTCGCTGACCTACGTCCTGCCGCACCGCTTCCTGTCGTCGCTGGCGCGCCGGCTGGCGTATTCCACCTCGCCCGGCACCAAGCAGTGGCTGATCGATACGGTGACGAAGAAGTTCAACGTCGACCTGGGCGAAGCCGCCGAGCCCGATCCGAAGGCCTATCCCAGCTTCAATGCCTTCTTCACCCGCGCGCTGAAGCCCGGCGCGCGCGTCGCCGACGCCGATCCGCGCGCGCTGCTGATGCCGGCCGACGGCCACATCAGCCAGTGCGGTCCCATCGAGGACGGCCGCATCTTCCAGGCCAAGGGGCAGTCGTTCACCGCCGCCGAACTGCTGGGCGATGCCGAGGCCGCGAAGCCGTTCCACAACGGCCTGTTCGCGACGGTGTATCTGTCGCCGCGCGACTACCACCGCGTGCACATGCCGTGGACCGGTACGCTGCGCGAGACCGTGCACGTACCCGGCCGCCTCTTCAGCGTGGGCACCGATGCGGTGGCGAACGTGCCGCGCCTGTTCGCGCGCAACGAGCGGCTGGTCTGCCACTTCGACACCGACTTCGGCCCGATGGTTTCGGTGATGGTCGGCGCGCTGCTGGTCTCCGGCGTGGAGACGGTGTGGAGCGGCGAAGAGATTCCCGCCTACGGCACCGCGATCACCCGCAAGGACTACCGCGGCAAGGGCATCACGCTCGAACGCTTCGCGGAGATGGCGCGCTTCAACTACGGCTCGACCGTGATCGTGCTGCTGCCGCCGGGCGTCGCGGCGTTGTCGCCGGAGCTGCAGTCGGAATCGCCGGTGCGGCTGGGTCAGCGGCTGGCGACGCTGGGCTGATTTGCCGACCCGGTGAAATCCGGAGTCAGCGAGCGACGGCGTACTCGACGTCGTACAGGCGCACCGTGGCGAGCGCCTTTCCAGTGCACTGGAAACCGAACTCCACCTTGAGCTTGGCCTTGGCCGGTACCGTGAACTCGTCGACAGCCTGCACAGTGCTGCAGGCATAGCCTTCGCTATCCAGTCCGGTGACGTGGTTGCCCTGCGACAGCTCGGTAACGCGCACCGGCGCATCGCCGTCGTTGGCGAAGCCCAGCGTCACCCGCGCAGATTCATCCTTGTCCGCCGACAGCACCGTGCCGGTGAGCGCGGCCTTCAGTTCGTCGCCACTGCTGACGATCACCGCGCCGTCGATGCTGGTGCTGGCCTTGCGACCTTCCTCGACACCTTTGCTGGCGCCGGTGGCAGCCCCCTTGGCGAGCTCCACCGCTTTGGACACGGCGCCAGACGCTGCCTTCTCCGCGTTGTCGCCGGAGCACGCAACCAACAGGTACGCGATGGAGAAAAGAGCAAGGGAGCGGATCGACTGCATGGCATGACCTTCGTTCGAGGAAATGCCGCGCAGTCTAGGTCACGCCATGGCGCCCAGGATCACTGGCATGCTTAATGTTAGTTTTGTAACAAAGACGTACGAAGACCGGCTTGTGCGATTCGCATGCCTTCGCTGACTGCATCCTGCAGTTATGCAGCTCGAGCTCCCGCCCCTGCACCGCTTCGGACGATGCCTCCTCAAGGTCGTCGTTCGCCGCTCCGCACCGAGCATGCAATGCACCACTGCGCGACCCAGTAAGTCGTCAGCACCCAAACACTCGCCATCGGGATCGACGCACTGAAGCGATCCAGCGCGAGCAGCGCATCGGATGCGACGAAGAACGCGCCACCGATGGCCGCGACGCGTGTCGCACGACCCGGATGTTCCCGCCACACGCTGGCCGCCTGCGCCGCCATGCCGGCCAGCGCGATGACGTAGACGATCACCGGCAGCTTCAAGTCGCCCGGCAGCCCGGGCCACAGCTGCGTCAACACGAGTGACGCGACCACCGCATAGGCGAACAACGGCCAACGTACGCGCCACCATCCACCCCGCTTCCGCAATGCGACCAGGTAGGCGATGTGCGCCAGCAGGAAACTGCCCAGCCCGAAGACGAAGCCATCGAACGGCAGCATCAGGAAGACGTCGCCCAGTGTGGACAACAGCAGGCCGACCACGATCAGACGCCGGTAGCCTGCCGACCCGGCGGGCGACAATCGAAACGCCATCGCCAGGATCAGCAGCGTCGTCAGCGGCTTGAAGGCGTAATGCAGCCCGCGCAGGGCGGCGATCTCCGCGCCGACGATCGCCAGCACGGCGCTGGCGACGATCGCGGAGGTCCAGAGGTATCGGCTGCCGTCCCTGGCCATCGTTCGCCCTACTTCCTGCAGCTTTCCAGCTTGAGCTCCTGGCCCGGACGCACCGCGTACGCCGGCGCCTTCAGCCGGTTGGCCTGTGCCAGCTTCTTCAGGTCGCACTGGAAGCGCTGCGAGATACGGCCCAGCGTATCGCCCTTGGCGACGCGGTATTCGCGCGCCTGCTTGGCCTTCGGTTCGGCAAGCTGCGGTTCGCCGGAGGCGACCGTGGTCGGCACGCCCGCGACCGGGGTCACGTCGCCCACGGCCACGCTGCCCGACCGCGACGCGCGGCGGATCGCGGCGGCGGGATCCGCGCTCACCAGCGTGCGTGCCAGTTCCGCACGCGGCCCGTTCACGCAGTAGCGCGTGTAGAGGCCTGCGATGCGCGCATTGGCCTTGAGCGTGGTGCCGGCGGGAATCCAGGCTTCCGGCTGGTAGCGCGGATTGAGGTTGCGCAGCGTGCGCATGTAGCCCTCGCGCGTGCCGCCGTTGCCCAGGCAGATCGTCAGTTCGTAGATCGATGCATCGCGCGCCAGCTTCAGCGACGCCGGCTGCGCGGTGACCTTCGGGAACTCCAGCCCGTACTGGCGCGGGTGCAGGAACAGCCACGCGGCCGCAATCACCATCGGCACGTAGTCGCGCGTCTCGCCGGGGAACTGGCTGTAGACCACGTCGTCCCAGAAGCCCAGGCCGCTGTTCTCGCGATACACGCGGGCCGCACGCCCTTCGCCACCGTTGTAGGCCGCCAGCGCCAGTTCGATGTTGTTGTTGAGGCCGCGCATGCGCTCGTTCATGTATTCGGCGCTGGCCTGGCCGGAGGCGTACGGGTCGTAGCGCGTGTCGAAGCCGCTCGCGTCGCGGCCCAGACCGAAGCGCGCACCGGTGTGGAACATGAACTGCATCGGCCCCGCCGCGCCCGCGCGCGAAGTGGAATGCACGCGCCCGTTCGACTCCTTTGCCATGATGCCGAACAGCAGCGCTTCCGGCAGGCCGCTGCGCTCCCACGCCGGATACAGCTCGGCGCGCATGTTCTGGTAGTTCTCGTAGCTGTCGATCAGCGCCGGGCGCATGTCGGTCAGCCAGCGGCGGATGCCGGCCTGGATCGCCGGGTTGTACTCCACCATGCGGTCGAAGGCGTGGCGCTGGTCGTTCAGCAGTGCCGCCGTACGGGCCGTTTCGGGAATCGCAGCGGCGCCGGGGACCGAGTGGTCGGAGCCATCATCGAGCGCGTCGATGGTCTCGCCCTCGGCCGCATCGTCTTCGCCCTGTGCGTCGGCATTGCCCTTCAGCAGGCGCTTGTAGGTCGCCAGCAAGGTGGGCACCTGGCAGCCGCGCTGCTGCACGCACGCTGCCAGCACGTCCTCCATGTCCTCGAGCGCGGCGTCACTCTCGGTCGCACCGCGCGGATCGCTGTTCGTCACCAGCACCAGGCCATCGCGGTAGCGCTTCTCGGCGGCGGCCATGCGCTGTTCCAGTGCTTCGGCAGCGGCGCGGTCTTTCGCGGAAACACGCTGGGCCAGCGATACCGGCGACACCAGCAACAGGGACAGAGCGACCGCAACGGGCCAGAGACGCAGACAGGCAGGAACCGCAAACGACATCAGGTGGGCATCCAGAGTGTGAGCCGGGAGGGTAGCCCTGCCCGCGCGGCCGGGGCAAGGTCGCACGTCGCGGTCCTTTATCCCGGAGGCGGTTTCCAGCCGCTAGAATCCCGGCATCACCACGCGAGGTTGCACATGGATCCGATCCTGCTGGGCAAGGGCGTCACGGACGATGTTCCGGTCACGCTGCAGCCGAAGTTCGGCAACCGCCATGGCCTGGTGGCCGGGGCCACCGGCACCGGCAAAACCGTGACGCTGATGACGCTGGCCGAGGGCTTCTCGCGCATGGGCGTCCCCGTGTTCATGGCCGACGTGAAGGGCGACGTCGCCGGCCTGGCCGCTGCCGGAGACGGCAGCGAGAAGGTGCTGCAGCGGGCGAAGGACATCGGCATCGCCGACTACGCCCCCATCGCCAGTCCGGTGATCTTCTGGGACCTGTACGGCAAGCTCGGCCATCCGGTCCGCACCACCGTCAGCGAGATGGGCCCCACCCTGCTGGCGCGCATCCTCGAATTGAACGACACCCAGAGCGGCGTGCTGGACATCGTGTTCAAGCTCGCCGACGACCGCGGCCTGCTGCTGCTCGATCTGGAAGACCTGCGCGCGCTGCTGGGCCTGGTCGCAGCCGAGCGCAAGGACATCTCCACCAGCTACGGCCTGGTCAGCACGCAGTCGGTGGGCGCCATCCAGCGCGCGCTGCTGCGGCTGGAACAGGAAGGCGGCGAGATGTTCTTCGGCGAGCCCGCGCTGGAACTGGCCGACCTGATGCGCACGAACACGGATGGCCGCGGCGTCATCGGCATCCTTGCCGCCGACCAGTTGATTCTGAAACCGCGCCTCTACTCCAGCTTCCTGCTGTGGCTGCTGTCGGAACTGTTCGAGACGCTGCCGGAAGTCGGCGATCTGGACAAACCCAAGCTGGTGTTCGTGTTCGACGAAGCGCACCTGCTGTTCGACGACGCACCGCCGGCGCTCCAGCAGCGCATCGAGCAGGTCGTGCGCCTGATCCGTTCCAAGGGCGTGGGCGTGTACTTCTGCTCGCAGTTCCCCGACGACGTGCCGGACAACATCCTGGGTCAGCTCGGCAACCGCGTGCAGCACGCGCTGCGTGCCTTCACCCCGCGCGACCAGAAGGCGGTCAAGACCGCGGCGCAGACCTTCGTACCGAATCCGAAGCTGGACGTGGCCCAGGCCATCTCCACGCTCGGCACCGGCGAGGCGCTGGTGTCCACGCTGCAGGACAAGGGCATTCCGTCGCCGGTGCAGCAGACCTTGGTCTCGCCGCCGCGCTGCCGGATGGGCGCGATCAACGAGGCCGAACGCCAGCAGGTGCGCAACGGCAGTCCGGTTGGCGGCAAGTACGACACGGCCGTGAACCGTGAATCGGCGGCGGAAATGCTGGCCAAGCGCGCTGAGACCGCGACGCAGGCTGCCAACGCACCGGCGGCGAAGACGGAGAAGGACGATCCGGATGCCGGCGGTTTCGGCCAGACGGTGAAGGATGCGGTGTTCGGCACCAAGCGCCGCCAGGGCATGATCGAAACGATGGCCAAGCAGACCACGCGCACCATCGGCACCAAGCTGGGCAACCAGATCGTGCGCGGCATCCTGGGCAGCATCTTCGGCGGCAAGCGTTGAGCTTGCGCAACAATGCCGTTCGATCAGCGCTGCTGCTTGCAGCAGTGCTGATCGCACCAAACGCATCTGCCGACGTCGCCTCGGACGCAGGGGCGACCAGCAAGGCGTTGGCGGGTCGCTACTTCGGCACCCTGCCCTCCGATACTCCCGGAACCTGCTCCTCGCTGGATGCGCTGCTCACCCTGAATGTCGATGGGAGTTACGTCCTGCAGTTCTACTGCCAGGATGAACTGGTGTCCTGGACGGTCCGCCGCACCTGGACGGTGACCTGGAACGGCACCTGCGTCGACCTCGATCCGCAGGACCACGCACAGCCGCGACGCGAGTTCGCCATCCACGATGACGGCCTGCTCGTGCTGACCACCGGCAGTTGCATGGAACCGGTCGAGGACCCACGCGGCCGCACCCTGCGCCGTGACGCGGAAGACGGAAGGAAAGACTGAGATGTCCCGCTGGCGCCCGCCGGGCGAGAAGAGCACGGCGCTGATCACGCGCGAAGGCCACGACCGTCTGAAGGCGGAGCTGGACGATCTGTGGCGCGTGCGCCGTCCCGAGGTGGTGAAGGCGCTGGCGGCCGCTGCGGCCGAAGGGGACCGCTCGGAAAATGCCGAGTACACCTATCGCAAGAAGCAGCTCGGCGAGATCGACCGGCGCGTGCGCTACCTGAGCAAGCGCCTGGAGGCACTGCGCGTGGTCGACACCGCGCCCAGCGATCCGGAGGCGGTGTTCTTCGGCGCAACGGTCGAACTGGAGAACATCGCCAGCGGCGAGATGTCGCGCTACCGCATCGTCGGCCCGGATGAAACGGATGCCCAGCGCGGCTGGATCAGCATCGATTCGCCGCTGGCGCGTGCGCTGCTGAAGAAGCGCATCGATGACGAGTTCAGCGTGGAGCTCCCCGGCGGCATCACCCAGTTCGCACTGGTGGACGTCAGCTACGCGAGCTGATGCTCACTGCGGTCGCGGGTACACGCGCCCCTCGCGCAGCGGCCGGAAGTAGTCCGCCTGCCTGTAGAAGGCCGCATCCTGCCCTGCATGCCACCCCGGGATGCCCGCCAGTGGCAGCGGGCGCAACTCGGCCGACGCGGCAAGGCACATACCCGCGGAAATCGATTCGGTCACCGTCGCGATAGCGTCACTGGCATCGCCGAGTACCACCAGGCACTTGCCGACCAGCAGGCGACCCGGCACAAGCGCCTGCTCCATCAACGCATGGCCGACCACCGCTGCAACCGCGATGTCACCGTTCCGCCAGCGATCTGCGCTCGCAAGAAACAGTGCCGTCCAGTCGTGCCGATCCCACACCTCCAGCAGCGTGGCGTCGCGCACCTGCACGATGACCCCGCTTTCATCGAACTGGGTCAGCGCTTGCTGTGCCGGATTGCGTTCGCGAGCGCCGATCCGGTCGATATGCCGGCACTGCTGCCGGTTGAGGGCGTGCTTGAGCGCCGGGTGACGCAGCCACACCATGGCGTTGAACAGGTCATGCCAGTTCTCGGTCCGCGTGGCGATGTGTCCCTGCGCGATGCGGGCTTCAAAGTGCAATCCGTCGGCCAGCAGGTCCGCGTCCTGCCTGACGAAGCGAGGCGCCGACGCCGGCATGCGCGCGTTGAGCGTTTCGATGTCCGGCCAGCGTGCCGCCGTCGCCAGATCCAGATGCTCGGCGTAGCCGTCGAACAGCGGATGCCGGAAACACATGGCATCCACCTGTCCGCGCAAGGGCGCGATGAAACGACGCCGTCCAGGGCCGACATGGGTTTCCGTCGCGGGTGCGGTCACAGCACCTTGACGTCGAGCGGCCTGGCTGCCGGCACGATGGCATCGCCGAACAGGTCGTGCTCGTCGCTCTCGGTGATCTCGACATCGACGAACTGGCCGACGCGCAGACCCAGCTCACCGCCGTTCTGGATGTGCACCAGACCATCGATCTCCGGCGCGTCCGACTTGGAACGCGCGACGGCGATGTCGTCCTCGATCAGGTCGACCAGGCACTGCTGCACCGTACCGATCTTCGCCTCGAGTCGTGCGGCGGAAATCTCGGCCTGCTTCTGCATGAAGCGCGCCAGACGCTCCTGCTTGACCTCTTCCGGCACCGGATCCGGCAGCAGGTTGGCGGCGGCACCTTCGACCGGCGAGTAGGCGAACGCGCCCACGCGATCCAGCTGCGCTTCGTCCAGGAACTGCAGCAGGTCCTCGAACTCCTGGTCCGTCTCGCCGGGGAAGCCGACGATGAAGGTCGAACGCAGGGTGATGTCGGGGCAGATCGAACGCCAGCGCTTCACGCGCTCCAGCGTCTTGTCGACGGCGCCGGGACGCTTCATCAGCTTGAGGATGCGCGGGCTGGCGTGCTGGAACGGGATGTCGAGGTACGGCAGCACCTTGCCCTCGGCCATCAGCGGCACGACGTCGTCGACGTGCGGATACGGATACACGTAGTGCAGGCGCACCCAGGCATCCAGTTCGCCCAGGCCTTCGCACAACGCCTTCATCCGCGTCTGATAGGCCTTGCCGCGCCACTCGCGCTCGGCGTACTTCACGTCCACGCCGTAGGCGGAGGTGTCCTGCGAGACGACCAGCAATTCCTTCACGCCGCCGCGTACCAGACGCTCGGCTTCACGCAGCACGTCGTCGACCGGGCGCGACACCAGGTCGCCACGCATCGACGGGATGATGCAGAAGCTGCAACGGTGGTTGCAGCCCTCGGAAATCTTCAGGTAGGCGAAGTGCCGCGGCGTCAGTTTGACGCCGTAGTCCGGCACCAGGTCGATGAAGGGATCGTGCTTCGGCGGCAGCGCCGCATGCAGCGCTTCCATCACGCTCTGGTAGTCCTGCGGACCGCTGATCGACAGCACGTCGGGATACTGCTCGCGGATCTGCTCCGGACGCTTGCCCAGGCAGCCGGTGACGATGACCTTGCCGTTCTCGTTCATCGCTTCGCCGATGGCGTCCAGCGACTCGGCCACAGCGGAATCGATGAAGCCGCAGGTGTTCACCACCACCACGTCCGCCGCGTCGTAGGTCGGCACGATGTCGTATCCCTCCACGCGGAGCTGGGTGAGGATGCGCTCGGAATCGACCAGGGCCTTCGGGCAGCCGAGGCTGACGAAGCCGACTTTGGGGTTCTGCAGGGACATGGGGCTGTACGGCGGCGGCGTGTACGGGGCGCGGATTATAGCCTCCCGGCCGTCCGGACCCGGCCCGGCCATTCGGCCCGCGGGGCCACCTGCGCATACACTGGACGCCGTTTCGCCGGAATCCCGCCGATGGGCCACTGGATACAGATCGACACGCCACGGGGCCGCATCGGTGCCTGGCGCGCGGACCCCGCCGACACGCCGCGCGGCGCACTGGTGGTCGTGCAGGAGATCTTCGGCGTGAACGCGCACATCCGCAGCGTGGCCGAGGGCTTCGCCATCGACGGCTATGTCGCCCTCGCACCGGCCTACTTCGATGTCATCGAGCCGCGCGTGGAACTGGACTACAACGACACCGGCTTCGCACGCGGGCGCGAGCTGATCACGCGACTTGGGCTCGATGCAGCCGTGGACATCACCGCCAGCGCGGCCGATGCCATCGCCGGGGCCGGCAAGGTCGGTTGCGTGGGCTACTGCTGGGGCGGCACCGTGGCGCTGCTGGCGGCAACGCGGCTGGGCCTGCCGTCGGTCAGCTACTACGGCGCGCGCAATGCGCCGTTCCTGACCGAGACGCCGCTCGCGCCGGTGATGTTCCACTTCGGCGACCGCGATGCATCCATTCCGCCGAAGATGGTGCAGCAGCATCGCGACCTGCTGCCGCAGATGGACGTCTTCACCTATCCGGCTGAGCACGGCTTCAACAACGATCTGCGCGCGGACTACGAACCTTCCAGCGCACGGCTGGCACGCGACCGCACGCTCGACTTCTTCACCCGGAATCTCGCATGACCGACTTCCTGCTCGACCCACGCCTGGCCGCCGACAGCGCCTTCATCGCCGACGGCCCGCTGTCGCAGGTCCGGCTGATGGATGACACGCGGTACCCGTGGCTGGTGCTGGTGCCGCGCGTCAACGACGTCAGCGAATGGCTGGAGCTGGACGGCGGACAGCAGCGCCTGTTGCTGGCCGAAATCAACCAGGCCGGGCAGCTGATCCGTTCGGCGCCCGGCGTCGAAAAGCTCAACATCGGCGCCCTGGGCAACATCGTGCGCCAGTTGCACGTCCATCTGGTGGGACGTCACGAGGGCGATGCCGCGTGGCCCGGACCCGTCTGGGGTCACGGCCACGCCGTGCGCCATTCGCCCGACCAGTTGGGTATGGAAATCGAACGCTGGCGTCAGCGTCTGGCATGAGCGCGCCGCGTTTCGAGCCACTCGGCGACGATGCCGTGCTCGTGCATCTTGGCGAAGGCGTTGATCCGGCAATCAACGCGCGCGTCCATGCCCTGACGGCCGCCCTGCGAAACCTTGACCTGCCCTGGCTGCGCGACCTGGTGCCGGCATACGCCAGCCTCGCGGTGTTCTTCGATGCGGCACAGCTGGACGATCCGGCGCGGACCGTCAGCGACCTGGTCCATCGTCTGCTCGCCGGCATGACGACCACGAAGGAGAGCCCGGGTGCGCTGCTTGAGGTTCCCGTCTGCTACGGCGGTACACATGGCGAGGATCTCGCGGATGCGGCCAGCACACTGGGCGTGGACGAGGCGACGTTGATCGCGCGCCACAGCGCGGCGATCTACACCGTGGCGATGATCGGTTTCGCTCCGGGGTTTCCGTATCTGCTGGGACTGGATCCAGGATTGACCCTGCCCCGCCTGGCCACGCCGCGGACGCGCGTGCCGGCCGGTTCCGTCGCCATCGCCGGTGCGCAGGCTGGCATCTATCCCCGCGAGAGTCCGGGCGGCTGGCGGCTGCTGGGGCGCACGCCGCTCATGCTGTTCGATCCGGCTCGCGCCCGGCCCTCGCTGCTGCAACCGGGTGATCGCGTGCGGTTCGTCCCCATCGGTGCAGATGACTTCACGCGCCTGGAGCGCACGCCATGACGGCGTGGCAGGTCCTCGCCGCCGGTGCCCAGACCACCGTGCAAGACCAGGGGCGCCATGGCTGGCGTCATCTCGGCGTCGGTCGCGCAGGCGCACTGGATACCTCCGCACTGGCAGTGGCGAACCTGCTGGTCGGCAACGATGAAACGGCGGCAGGACTGGAAATGGCCCTGCAGGGTCCGCGCCTGCGGCTGCCACGCGCGTGTCGCATCGCGCTCACCGGCGCCGCGGTGCCGGCATGGTGGAACGATGTACCGCTCCCTGCCGGACGCCCGCTCGACCTGCCTGCCGGCGAACTCCGCTTCGGCACGCTGCGCGACGGGCTGCGTGCATGGCTGGCGATCGCAGGCGGTATCGCCGCGCCGTCAGTGTTGGGCAGCCGCAGTACCGATCTGCGCGGCGGCTTCGGCGGTCTTGAAGGACGGGCGTTGGTGACCGGCGATCGTCTGCCGCTGGGCGACGGCACCACGACGCCGTCCGTGCGCCGCCCGACGTTTCCGTCATGGTGGGTCGACATGGACGACGCCTGGACATTCGATCGCCACGTGCTGCGCTATCTCCCCTCCTCCCATGCCGCGGCGGAAAGCCTTGCGGCGCATGCGTGGCACGCGCATGCGAACAGCAACCGGCAGGGCCTGCGGCTGACGGGCGCTTCCCTGCCCGCAGGCGAGGCCAACGGCGTGTCCGAGCCGGTCGCCATCGGCACCCTGCAACTGCCGCCGGACGGACAACCGATCCTGCTGCTGGCCGACGCCCAGACCGTGGGCGGCTATCCGCGGCTCGGCCACGTGCTCGCCTGCGATCTCGGACGCGCCGCGCAACTTCGTCCAGGCGAGCCGGTGCACTTCGAGCCCGTCACCGCGCAGAAGGCCCAAACGCTGGTGCGCGACCACGCCCATCGTTACGCGCGCGTGCGCCTGGCCATCGCGCAGCGGCGGTGAGGCGCGGTAGGCTCACCACCATGCGCACCATCGACTTCAACTGCGACCTGGGCGAAGACTGTGGCGACGATGCCGCGATCCTCCCCTATATCAGCTCGGCCAGCATCGCCTGCGGATTCCATGCCGGTTCGCCGGACACCATGCGGCGCACGGTGGCCCTGTGCCTGGCGCATGGCGTCGCGATCGGCGCGCACCCGTCGCATGCGGATCGCGAGAACTTCGGCCGCGTCGCGCACGCGCTCACGCCCGACGAGGCGTACGCGCTGACGCTGTACCAGGTGGCGGCGCTGGACGGCTTCGTGCGTGCCGCCGGCGGACGCCTGCACCATGTGAAGCCGCATGGTGCCCTGTACAACCAGGCGGCACGCGATGCCGTGCTGGCCGACGCGCTGGCACGCGCGGTCCGTGACCACGACGCGGGGCTGGTGCTGTACGGCCTGTCCGGCAGTGCACTGACGGCGGCAGGCGAGCGGCTCGGCCTGAGCGTCGCGCACGAAGCCTTCGCCGAGCGTCGCTACGAGATCGACGGCGCGCTTACACCGCGTACGCATGCGGATGCCAGCATCGATGACCTGCCGACCGCCGCGCGGCAGGTGACCCGCCTGCTGGATGAAGGCCTCGTCGTGGCACGCACGGGAGAACGGATTCCCCTGCAGGCGGACAGCATCTGCCTGCACGGCGATCGTCCCGACGCCGTCGCGTTCGCCCGCGGACTCCGCGAGACGATCGAAGCCTCGGGATTCGCCATTCGCCCCCTGGAGCGTTGCGCATGAGTTACTGGCCCCTGCTGGGCATCGCCGTGGTGGTGGCGGGCTTCGTCCTGCGTTTCAATCCGGTCATCGTGGTCGTCTGCGCCGGCCTGGTCAGCGGACTGGCGGCCGGCAAATCGATCCCGGACCTGCTCGCCCTGCTGGGCGAAAGCTTCGTCTCCAACCGTGCGCTGCTGATGTTCGCGCTGACGCTGCCGACGATCGGCCTGCTGGAACGCGCCGGCCTGCGCGAGCACGCCCTGCGCTGGATCGAGCGGCTGCGTGGATTGACACTCTCCCGCCTGCTCGCCGGTTACCTGCTGGTGCGACAGGGATTGAGCATGGTGGGCCTGATCGACATCGCCGGTCATGCGCAGACCGTCCGCCCACTGCTGGCGCCGATGGCCGAGTCCGCCGCGGGGAAAACACGTGCGCCGCTGGCGCGGGACGAAGCGCAGCGCGTGCATGCGATGGCGGCAGCCACCGACAACATCGGGCGCTTCTTCGGCGAGGACGTGTTCCTCGCGTTCGGCGCCGTGCTGCTGATCCAGGGCTTCTACGCGCAGCACGGCATCCATCTGGAACCGTTGCAGATCGCGCTGTGGGCGCTGCCGACGGCGATCGCCGCCTTCATCATCCACGCGGTGCGCATCGTGCTGCTCCAGCGCCGGCTGGATCGCGCAGCGCCGGCCTCGGAGGCGCGTCCCGATGCTGTCGATTGAGCACTTCTACTGGGTACTGGCTGCGTTCCTCGCCTATGCCGGCTGGCGCAACCTGCGCCAGCGGCGCTACGCGAACGCGGCGTTCTGGGGCCTGATCGCAGCCTTGTTCGCCGGTGGCGACGCCGTATTGCGCGCCAGCAAGGCCGGCGACCCGCTGCCGGCACAGCTCGCCGGTGGCGCGGTGCTTGTGCTCGCGCTGCTGGCCACGCGCATGCGTCGTGAGCCGCTGGAGGAAGCGCCCGAAGCGGAGCGGCTGGCGTCCGCGCTGCGGCTGGGTCACCGACTTTTCCTGCCGGCCCTGCTGATTCCGGCGCTGACCATCACGGTCGTGCTCGCAGGTCCCCATCTGGCATTCGGCGACACGCCCGTATTCGGCCAGAGCGGACTGACGCTGACCGGGCTGGCGCTGGCCTGCGTGATCTCGGCGATGGCGGCGATCGTGGTGACGCGCCAGCCTCCGCTGCGGGCAGCCGATGAAGGCAGGCGTCTACTCGATACGATGGGCTGGGCCGCGTTGCTGCCGCTGGTGCTCGCCACGCTGGGTGGCGTGTTTGCGGCCAGCGGCGTGGGCGAATCGATCGCCTCGCTGGTATCGATGGTGATCCCCGCCGACAACCGCATGGCCTGCCTGCTCGCCTTTGCGGCAGGCATGGTGGTGTTCACCATCATCATGGGCAATGCGTTCGCCGCGTTCCCGGTGATGATGGCCGGCATCGGCCTGCCGCTGCTGGTGCAGCGCCATGGCGCGGATCCGGCCAGCCTCGGCGCCATCGGCATGCTGACCGGCTACTGCGGCACCCTGCTCACGCCGATGGCGGCCAACTTCAACATCGTGCCGGCGGTGCTGCTGGAATTGGACGACCAGTACGGCGTGATCCGCGCGCAGGCCGCGACCGGCCTGTGGCTGATGGGCACCAACGTGCTGCTGATGGCGTGGCTGTGCTTCCGTTGACGCTGCTCCGGGATATCCGATGACCGCAAGACGCACCGTGCTTCTCACCGGCTTCCAGCCCTTCGGGGGCGAGCAGGTCAATCCCAGTTGGCAGGCGGTTTCGGCCCTGCAGGGCGCTCGCATCGCGGGACATCGTGTAGTGGCACGCGAACTGCCAGTCGCCTTCGGCACGTCGTTGAAGGCGCTGCGTGCTGCATTGAAGGAGATGCAGCCCGCGCTCGTGATCTGCGTCGGACAGGCGGGCGGTCGCGCGCAGCTTTCGCTGGAACGCGTGGCGATCAATGTCGATGACGCCCGCATTCCCGACAACCGTGATCAGCAACCGGTCGACATGCCCGTGATCGGGGATGGACCCGCGGCCTACTTCACCACCCTGCCCATCAAGGCCATGCGCGAAGCGCTGCACACGGCGGGCTTCCCCGCCGAGATATCACAGACGGCGGGTACCTATGTCTGCAATCACGTGTTCTACGGCCTGATGCATGCATTACGGCGTCAGCGTGCCGTGCGGGCGGGCTTCATCCATATCCCTTACTCGCCCGCGCAGGCCAGCGCGCATCCGGGGGCGCCCAGCCTGGCGGTGGAAACGGTGACCCAGGCCCTGCGTGAAGTGGTGCGCGTGGCGCTCGCCACCCGCGATGACGCCCGCATCGCCGCAGGCGCGGAACACTGACGGTTCGCGACGAGCTAGTCCGCCCTGACCACTCGCGTGCCTGCGATCAGGTCATGCACGCACCGCTGGTCCTGGCGGAAGATCATCAGCGAATCGACGAGCACGTACAGCAGACCCACGCACGGAAGATTGGCGATGGCATGCGTCGGCAGGTAGCGCTTGACCAGCAGATCCACCAGCGAGGGCTTGTTGCCCTGCAGGTCGACAATCCTGATGGACAACAGCTTCTTGCCCCAGGTCTGGCCCGTCGCGTTCAACGGATAAGCCTGGACAAGCGCGAACACGACAAAACCGATCACGGCCCATAGCAGGGTCGTGCCAAGTGGCATCAACCCCAGGCCACCGGACCGTCCCGCTTCGAACGCTGCCTGCCAGTAGCCCCCGACAAACATCAGCGGCACGATCAACACCATCGCGATGCAGCCATCGATCAGCGCCGCCGCAAGACGGAGCCAGCGGAGATCGGGGGCCGGCGCCACCGGACCCTGCGTGCCGGCCAGGTCCGCATCGGGACTGCGATAGGGATCCTGCGGCATCGGCGGCGGTGTCTGCATCGTGATTCCCTTCAATGCGGCGGGTGGAGACTCAGGTACGCGGCAGCGTCACGCCCGTCTGGCCCTGGTACTTGCCACCGCGATCCTTGTAGCTGGTCTCGCAGACGTCGTCGGCATCAGACTGGAAGAACAGCATCTGCGCCACGCCCTCGTTGGCATAGATGCGCGCCGGCAGCGGTGTGGTGTTGCTGAATTCCAGCGTCACGTGGCCTTCCCATTCCGGTTCCAGCGGCGTGACGTTGACGATGATGCCGCAGCGCGCATACGTGCTCTTGCCCAGGCAGACCACCAGCGTGTCGCGCGGGATACGGAAGAACTCCACGGTGCGTGCCAGCGCGAAGCTGTTCGGCGGGATGATGCATTCGTCGGCTTCGATGTCCACGAAGCTCTTCGGGTCGAAGTGCTTCGGATCGACGATCGTGGAGTTGATGTTGGTGAACACCTTGAACTCGCGCGAGCAGCGCACGTCGTAGCCGTAGCTGGAGGTGCCGTAGCTGACGATGCGCTGGCCATTGGCCTGCTTGACCTGTCCCGGCTCGAACGGCTCGATCATGCCCTGCTGCTCGGCCATGCGGCGGATCCAACGGTCGCTCTTGATGCTCATGCAAATCCTGGTCTGGTGGGGCGAAGGCCGCGCGGGCTGGCGCGCGGCGGACGGGGAATTGTAGGGCGGGCCCCGGCCCGCCGTCTGCGCCGGCCGGTCAGACCAGCGACGAGAGAATGGACATGGAAGCCCGCGGCCGTTGCGCCAGCGTGGCCGCCAGCACACGGGCGGTCTGCCGGTAAGCCTGCGCCACCGGCGAATCCGGCGCCGCGACCACGACAGGCTGGCCAGCGTCACCCTGCTCGCGGATGGTGATGTCCAGCGGCAGCGAGCCAAGCAGCGGCACGCCGTACTGGGCCGCCATCCGCTCGCCGCCGCCCTGGCCGAACAGATGCTCGACGTGGCCGCAGTTGGAGCAGGTGTGGACGGCCATGTTCTCCACGATGCCCAGCACCGGCACCTCGACCTTCTCGAACATCTTCAACGCCTTCTTGGCATCCAGCGTGGCGATGTCCTGCGGCGTGGTGACGATGACCGCCCCGGCCACCGGGATCTTCTGCGCCAGGGTCAGCTGGATGTCGCCGGTTCCCGGCGGCAGATCGATCAGCAGGTAATCCAGGTCACCCCACAGGGTGTCGGTGAACAGTTGCATCAGCGCCGAGGTGGCCATCGGGCCACGCCAGATCATCGGCGTGTCCTGGTCCACCAGCAACCCGATCGACATCGCCTCCACCCCGAACGCCCGCATCGGCTCGATGGACTTGTTGTCCGGGCTGTCCGGCCGCCCCGACAGGCCCAGCATGGCGGGCACGCTGGGACCATAGACGTCGGCGTCGAGCACGCCGACTCGGGCGCCCTCGGCCGCCAGCGCCAGCGCCAGATTCACCGAGGTGGTCGACTTCCCCACCCCGCCCTTGCCGGAACCGACGGCAATGACGTTGCGGACGCGGGGGTGCGGGCGGAGGTTGCCCTGCACAGCATGGGAAATGATAGCTGCCATCAAAAACTCATCTTCTTCGGGCGATCGCAAGCACGCTTTCGAAGGCTATCAAGCCTCGATCAGGCCTGCTTCCTTCAGCCGCCTGACCAACGGAGCCAATCCGTCGGCGTGTTTGCGTGAACTGTTGACCGAACGGGTATGGACGGGCTCGCGCACCTGTGCCGCACTTGCGGTGGCGAATACTGCCTTGCTGTCCGGCACGCTGAGCGCATCCGGTGTCCATTCCAGCCCGCACCAGTCATAGATGCGCTTGGCCTGGGCTTCCGTATCGGTCACCAGATCCTCGTAGCGCACATCCAGGATCACTCCCGGCATGACGTCGTGCCAGTGCTGCATCATGCGGCGATAGGCGATGTAGTAATCCGCCAGTTCGTCCAGATCGTAGGAAAAATCGTAGGCGTTGAAGAACAGCGTCTTGAAGATCGCATAACAGCTATCCAGTGGATCGCGTACCAGATGGATGATCTTCGCGTTGGGCAGCGCCTTGTGGATCATGCCGCAGTACAGATAGTTGGCGGGCAGCTTGTCGATGAAGAGCTTGCTTCCCGACGCCATCTGCCGGGCGCCCCGCATGTAGTTGCTGCCAATCGCAGCGAAATCGACCTTCATGGTCGCGTCAATGGGGGAAACGTCGGGCATGACCTTACGGACACGTTGTGTCGCGCCGGAAAGATGGAAACCGAAGTCCATCAGTTCGCCGGCGTCCTTCACCTTTCCAGACTGCAGCAGGATTCGTTCCGCCAACGTGGTGCCCGTGCGGGGCAGTCCAAGGATGAAGATCGCCCCCTCTTCATCGTGACCGGTGACAGGTGCTGCCATCGCGGAAGCGCTCTGGGCAGCACGGATCTCTTCCGTCATCTTGCTGAAGGCAGCGGCGTCGTACTGGATGGCGCTGCGCTTTTTCTTTGCACCGGCCAACAGCGAGGCAAAGGCCCGCTCATGCTCGCCGAGGTCCTCCAGCTCCTTGGCCAAGGCATACAGGGCGCCAGCCTCGTCTTCCGCCGTGCGGAAGGGCGATTTCAGCCGCGACTCGATGTCCGCCACATGGTTTCGGTCCTGACGCTGGCGGCGCAGGGTGGAACGCAGGTAGATGACCGCTCCCGCCTGGGGAGACGCCTGCAGCACGCTATTGAGGTCCTTTTCCGCATCGTCGGCATCACCGGCATAGAAGCGTGCGATGGCCAAATCGTACCGCCAGCTGGGGTTGTCGGGTCCGGTGGCGAGCGCTTTTTCGTACTGGCCGATCGCTTCCCTGAGGAAGTTATGGTGGTAGTAAAGCTTGCCCAGTTGCCAGCGCAGCATCCGGTCGTCGCCTGCCTGCGCGGCAATCTGCTCGGCCAGCGACTGAATTTCGTCACGTCGGAGCTGTCGCGACAGGAGCCACGCCTTCTTGATCTTAAGCTGCGGGTCAGGGCTGGCCTGGACCGCACGCTCAATCCAGCCGATAGCGCTGTCAAGGTCTCCCTTGACACGGTTGGCCTCTGCCAGAAAGGCGAGGACGCGGGCTTCGTCGGGGTAGGTCTGGGCGAGCGATTCTCCCAGTGCGATTGCCCCATCTGCCTTGCCCTGCCTCAGCAGAGCGTTTCCCTCGGTGATGTGCTGCATGACGGCCGTCGCGGCCGCGGAACTGCTGGATCGATTACTCATGTGAACGAGTCTATACGGCGCGCACCGCCCCCTCCAGCCCGGCATGCCCGCGCCGCACGAGACGTCTGTCACATTTGAGAGCGTTCACAGGTAGGCAAAATATTGTTAACAGATCATGGTGTTCAGCGTGAATTTAGTGTTACAGTCGGTCACCAGCGCTCGAGCGATGAGCCTGAAAGTCCATTAACTCGCTGATTTCAATGGAGATTCCGATGTCCACGAGCAGCCGCCTCAAGAACCGGCCCCATAAGAACCCTCTCTCTTTGGCACTTGCCACCGCGCTGCTGCTGCCCGTAGGCGCCGCATACGCGCAAAACGCTACGGACAGCGCCGACCAGACTGAAGAAAAGAAGGAAGAGACCTCTTCCAAGACCACCACGCTGCAGAACGTGACGGTCACTGGTTCGCGCATCGCCAAGGACACGTTCAACTCCGTGTCGCCGGTGCAGTTCATCAGCCGTGAAGAGACCACCCTGGCCGGCTTCAACTCCACGGCTGCGGTCCTGCAGAGCAACACCGTCACCGGTGGCTCCGAGCAGATCAACAACGCATTCGGCGGCTACGTCACCGATGGCGGCCCCGGCGCCAACACGCTTTCGCTGCGCGGCCTGGGCCCGACCCGCACACTGCTGCTGCTGAACGGACGCCGCGTGGCGCCGGCCGGTTCGCGCGGTTCGGTCGGCTCGGCCGATTTGAACGTGCTGCCGAACATCATGATTGACCGCATCGAGATCCTGAAGGACGGCGCTTCGTCCATCTACGGTTCCGACGCCGTGGCCGGCGTGGTCAACGTCATCACCAAGACGAAGGTCGATGGCGCCAGCGTCGAGTTCCAGCACAACGCGACCCAGAACGGCGGCGGTGACGAAACCCGCTGGTCGATCATGATGGGCAAGACCGGTGACAACTGGCGCGTGTCCGGTTCGTTCGAAATCTACGATCGGAGCGAACTGATCGTCGGTGACCGCGGCTGGGCCAGCAACTGCCCCCTTCCGCTCGTCGGGCGCGGCGCGGATGGTCGGTACGGTGCGGACGATTACATCGACCCGGTGACGGGCGAACCGAAGTGCTGGGGTCTGGATGCCGGCGGCGTCACCATTAACACGCTGGGCACTGCCTATTTGCTGGGGCGCCCCGGCCTGGGCAACTTGGGCTACTACGGTACCTACGCCCCCGAGATGCTTGAGTTCCTGCCTCCTGGCTTCGACTACTTCAATCGCTGGCGCCCGAATGCGTCCATTACCGACGGCGACCTGCCCGGCTTCGAAGGCGTCGACTACTTTGGTCGCGACAGCTACGACCCACGCATGAAGAAGGAGTCGCTGATCTCGCCGACGACCAATTACACCGGCTTCCTGCAAGGTGGCGTCGATCTGAATGCGATGGGCGATGCGGAGCTTTATTTCGAGTTGCTGGCCACCCGTCGCGAATCGCGTCAGACCGGCTACCTGCAGCACACCATCGACTATGCCGCCAACAGTCCGCTGCTCGGCGCATACTCCTTCCTTCCCGCGTACATGGCCGCTCCGGCAGATGGCTCTACTAATGGCCAGAACGTCGCAGCCCGTGCGTTCGTCGGATGGGGGCTGTACAACAACTGGCAGGAGGTCGATTTCTACCGTGCGACCGCCGGTCTGCGTGGCAATCTGAGCTCTGAATGGAGCTATGACACCTACTTCAGCCATGCGCGTTCCGAAGCGGATTACTTCACCGAGAATCGCCTGACCGACCGCTACGCCAAGTCGCTCGATGTGGTGTCTGATGGCGCAGGTGGCTTCCGCTGCCGTGACACTTCCGATGGCTGCGTCGCAGCGCCCATGCTGACCGCCGATGTGCTTGCGGGCAACCTGCCGCAGGCATACAAGGACTACATCATGCAGGTGACGCACGGCAACACCGTGTACACCGAATCGACGTTCAATTTCGGCGTCAATGGCCCGCTGTTCGACCTGCCGTACGGCACCGTGAGTTCGGCACTGGGTGTTGAGTATCGCCGTGCGGAGATCGACGACACTCCGGATCCGAATTCGGCTGCCAACAACCTGTATGGTTTCACAGCGTCGGCGCCGACCCGCGGCAAGGACTCGGTGTCCGAGGCTTTCGCGGAAGTCGAGATTCCGGTGCTGTCCGGCTTGCCGGGTGCGGAAGAGCTGACCTTCAACGTCTCCGCCCGCTATACCGACTACGATTCCTACGGTGACGACACCACGTGGAAGCTCGGCATGCTGTATACGCCGGTCAGCTGGCTGTCGTTGCGCGCATCGCGTGGCACCTCCTTCCGTGCACCTGCGCTGTTCGAGCAGTTCTTGGGCGCCACCTCCGGCTTCATTCAGAGCAGCAACGATCCGTGCATCAACTGGGCATCCAAGACCGGCAACGTACGCACCAACTGCGGCACGCTGGGATTGCCGAACAACTTCAACCAGACGCAGAGCGTCACGGTTATCACCAAGGGTGGCGCCGACGCGAATCTGGCTGCAGAAACGTCCAACGCTTTGACTGCCGGCATCATCCTGCAGCCCGAGTTCCCGGAATGGTTCGGTGATCTGTCCTTCGCGGCAGACTATTACGACGTCGAAGTGAAGAATGGCGTTTCCCGACTGACCGGCGGCCAAGTGCTGAACCTGTGCTATGGCAGTGAACCGGCCGACTTCAATGCCGGCACGGGCTATTGCAACTTCGTCACGCGCAATGCGAACAACTCGCTCAGCGTCATCACGCAGTACGTCAACGTATCGACGGACAAGGTTCGCGGCTGGGACTTCACCGCTCGCTACGTCCGTGATATCGGTCAGGGCGAGTTCCGTGCCACGGCGCAGGTGTCGCATTACCTCGAGCAGTCGGGCCGTGTGTTCCCGAACGATCCGGTGCGCGACTACGCAGGCACGCTCAACGCTCCGGAATTTACCGGCGTGCTCGACCTGTCCTACAAGCTGCGCAACTGGCGCATGCGCTATGGCCTGGACTGGGTGGACGGGATCAACGGCTATGAGTACTACGAAAAGTACTTCAACACCGACTATCGCGACACCTACCAGATGAAGACGGACGATTACTTCCTGCACAGCGCATCGCTGCAGTACACCGGGGACGATTGGGCCATCACCGGTGGCGTCCGCAATATCGCCGACAAGGAACCGCCGCGGATCTCCGTCAGCGGCGCGGTCAATATGATCGGCAATGCGCCTCTGTACAGCGGCGTTGATTACCTGGGCCGTACGTTCTTCGTGAACTTCACCAAGGACTTCTGATCCAGCGCTAGGCAAGCAGTGGAACCGCCGCTCTCAGGAGCGGCGGTTTTTTTTGTCCGTCGTTCACGCATGCACGTTTCCAACCGACGTCATCCTGCAGAAGGTCCGTGGAAGCCGGCGCTCTCACATCAAGAATGTCCGCCGTGAACAGCGCACACCCTTCAATTTCCGTTTAATCTAGCCAGCACCATCCATGGGGATACATTCGCTATGAGAGCAGTCGTTATTGCCCTTGCAGCAGGCGCAGCCGCCCTGTTCGCGAGCCCGGCGCACGCGGCACCACCTGCTGTGCCCACCATCGATCAACTGGCCGCCTTTCCTGCGCTCACCAGTCTCACGGTTTCTCCCGACGGTTCGCGCATCGCAGGCCTCGAAGCCAATGGCGAGAACCGCGTGATCGTCGTCTATCGGACTGACGCGCTCGACAAGCCGCCGACCCGGATCGGCAGCGATCGGATGAAGTTCTCCTCGGTGTCATTCATCAAGGACGGACTGCTGGCGGTCTCGCTGTGGCAGCCGTACGACCTCCGCGTGGATCGCGTCACGAAGACCTTCGTCAACAAGTTCTTCATCACCGATATCGAGGGCAAGCAATGGAAGGAGCCACTCCCGCAGGAGCGCGCTACTAGCCGCTCCGAAGAACTCTGGCAGGCGCTCTCGAACGCCAGCGTCCTCGATACCCTGCCCAATGATCCGGACCATATCCTGGTGATCAGCGGCTCGGGCAACAACTCGGGCGACGTGTACAAGGTCAATGTGCGCAACTTCACGTCGCGCCGCATCCAGAAAACCGAAGAGCGCGTGGCCGGCTACATCACCGATCTCAACGGCGAGCTGCGCGCCCGCCTGCGCAACGACATCGATGGCACAGGCGCCTACATTTCCACCGAATTCCGCAATCTCGCGACGAATGCCTGGGAAGAGCACTTCCGTTCCCACGTCAAGGACCGCGACATCAACCAGGTCATCGGCTTTGCCGACGACGCGAACGTCGCGTTCCTGTTGAGTAACACGGGCCGTGACAAGGCCGTGGTCTACGAGTACGACATCGCGGCGCGGAAGCGGAAGGAGATCCTGTTCGAAAACAAGATGTTCGACGCCAGCAACGTATTGATCAATCGTCACCGCGGCGTCGAAGGCCTGGGCTACGGCGAGATCATGGGTCTCAGCTATGCAGGTCCGCGCGGCGACGACATCATCTGGACGTCGGGTTACATGAAGGCGCTGGACCAGGGGTTGCGCCAGGCGCTCAAGATCACGCCGGCTCCACTGCGCGTGGTCGACACGGCAACCGGTGAATCCGCCAACATCGCCTACGACAGCGAAGCCAACTATCGCCTGGTCAGCCGCAGCCGCGACATGAAGACGTTGCTGATCGCCGTGACGGGCCCTGCCCGCCCGCCGGAATACTACCTGGCACGGAACGGCCAGCTCTCGCTGCTGGCCAAGGCCTATCCCCAGCTGGACCCTCGCGCGCTCGGCACCGGCAAGATGGTGTATTACAAGGCACGTGACGGTTTGGACATTCCCGGCATCCTGACCACGCCGAACACCGAGCTGTGCGGCGCGGGCCCCTGGAAGACGGTCATCCACCCGCATGGCGGTCCGTGGGGACGCGACAACCTGGATTTCGACGGTTCCATGTGGGTGCCGTTGATGGTGTCGCGCTGCATGGCGGTGCTGCAACCGCAGTTCCGCGGCTCCGCTGACTGGGGTCGCAAGCTCTGGATGGCTGGCGACGCTGAGTGGGGCCAGAAGATGCAGGACGACAAGGACGACGGCGCGAAGTGGCTGATCGAGCAGAAGATCGCGCAGCCGGGGCACATTGCCATGTTCGGTTTTTCCTACGGTGGCTACTCGAGCTTCGCGGCGGCCGTGCGCCCCAACGGCATCTACAAGTGCTCCATCGCAGGTGCGGGCGTATCCGACATCAAGCGCATCTGGGCCCGTTACTACACCAACCCGTTCTTCCGTCAGGCTCAGGCACCCACCGTCGAAGGCCTCAGCCCGCTGGACAAGGCCGACCAGATCCAGATCCCACTGATGGTCTACCACGGCGATCGCGACCAGATCGTCCCGATCGAACAATCGGAGTGGTTTGTGCGGAAGGCAAAGGCCGCGGGCAAGCCGGTGGTCTACCACGAGATCAAGGACTACGCGCACGGCCCGGCATGGACGCGCGCGATCATGGGTGACCAGTTGCGGGTCATTGACGATTACCTGACCAAGGACTGTGGCGGCGGCGGACTCTGATCCGGTTTCGACCTGCTGTGTGAACGAAACCCGGCCATGCGCCGGGTTTCTTTTTGGGCATCTTCCATACGCCAGCGGATGCGGTATAACAGGCGTCATCCCGCCGGTCGTTGCCGGCGGGCCTGACCTACATCCCTGGGAGGGGAACATGCGCAAGACCCTGATGGCCGTGATGCTGGCCGCTCCGCTGATGGCCCTGTCGCTGGTGGCGTCGGCCGCCGACCCGGTGGTGGGCCGCTGGAAGACCATCGACAGCGAGACCGGCAAGCCGAAGTCCTTTGTCGAGATCACCCAGGCCGCCAATGGCACGATCACCGGCCGGATCGTCGAGCTGATCAACCCGAGCAAGCCGAACCCGGCCTGCGACAAGTGCAAGGACGACCGCAAGAACAAGCCGATCACCGGCATGGAGATCATCCGCGGCATGAAGGCCGAGGGCGGCGGACAATACGCCGGCGGCACCATCCTCAAGCCCGACGAGGGCAAGATCTACAAGTCGAAGATGGAACTGATCGAAGGCGGCAAGAAGCTGGAGGTTTCCGGCTGCATCGCGTTCATCTGCAAATCGCAGACTTGGATCCGTCAGTAATTTCCAGCGGCTTCGGTTGTCAGACAGGCCCGGCATTGCCGGGCCTGTTGCATTTCAAGGACGGGGAAAGGCCCTCCGGCGGTCCATGCGATACTTGCATTCCCCTGTCGCGAAGCCCGTCATGAGCCGTACTGCCCTCGTCACCAACGCCCTGCCCTACGCCAACGGCCCGCTGCACCTGGGTCACCTGGTGGGCTACATCCAAGGCGACATCTGGGTGCGGGCGCGGCGCATGCGCGGCGACACGGTGCACTTCGTCTGCGCCGACGACACCCACGGCACGCCGATCATGCTGGCGGCGGAAAAGGCCGGCGTCACGCCTGAAGCCTTCATCGCCGGCATCCAGGCCAGCCACGAGCGCGACTTCGCCGCCTTTGGCGTGGCGTTCGACCGTTACGACTCGACCAACTCCGCCGCGAACCGCGAACTGACCGAGCAGTTCTACCAGCGCCTGGAGGCGGGTGGCCACATCAGCCGCCGCACCGTGGCGCAGTTTTACGATCCGGCCAAGGGCATGTTCCTGCCCGACCGCTATATCAAGGGCATCTGCCCCAACTGCGGTTCGGCCGACCAGTACGGCGACAACTGCGAGGTCTGTGGCGCCACCTACGCACCGACGGACCTCAAGGAACCGAAGTCCATCCTGTCCGGCAGCACGCCGGAAATCCGCGATTCGGAGCACTACTTCTTCGAAGTCGGCCGCTTCGATTCCTTCCTGCGTGAGTGGTTGGCGGGCGATGTCGCCATTTCGGGCGTCAAGGCCAAGCTGCGTGAGTGGCTGGACGCCGAGGGCGGCCTGCGCGCTTGGGACATCTCGCGTGACGCGCCCTACTTCGGCTTCGAGATCCCCGGCGCCCCGGGCAAGTACTTTTATGTCTGGCTGGATGCGCCGATCGGCTACCTGAGCAGCTTCCAGAATCTGTGCGCCGAACGTGGGATCGCCTTCGAACCGCACCTCGAGGCCGGTACCGACGTCGAGCTGCACCACTTCATCGGCAAGGACATCGTCAATTTCCATGGCTTGTTCTGGCCGGCCGTGCTGCATGGCACCGGCCATCGCGCGCCGACGCGCCTGCACGTCAACGGCTACCTGACCGTGGACGGCGCGAAGATGTCGAAGTCGCGCGGCACCTTCATCATGGCGCGCACCTATCTGGATGTCGGCCTGGAGCCCGAGGCGCTGCGCTATTACTACGCGGCCAAGTCGTCCGGCGGTGTCGACGACCTGGATCTCAACCTTGGCGACTTCGTCGCGCGCGTCAATGCGGACCTGGTTGGCAAGTTCGTCAACCTGGCCAGCCGCTGCGCGGGCTTCATCGACAAGCGCTTCGGCGGCAGGCTCGCCGACACATTGCCGGATGCGGCGATGTACCAGCGCTTCGTCGATGCACTCGGTCCGATTACCGACGCCTACGAACGCAACGAGCCCGCCACCGCACTGCGCCTGACGATGGCACTGGCCGACGAGGCCAACAAGTACATCGACGAGACCAAGCCCTGGGTGATCGCCAAGCAGGAAGGCGCCGACGCCGAGCTGCAGTCGGTCTGCACGCAGGGGCTGAACCTGTTCCGCATCCTCGCCACCGCGCTGAAGCCGGTACTGCCGCGCACGGCGGCGGAGGCGGAGGCCTTCCTCGGCGCGCCGGTCGAAACCTGGGCCGATGTCGCCGCGCCGCTGCAGGCGCACACCATCCAGCCGTACGCACCCCTCTTCACCCGTATCGACCCGAAACTGATCGACGCCATGACCGACGCTTCCAAGGACACCCTCGCCGCAACGGCGCCCACCGCCGCTCCCGTGAAAAAGGTCGAAGCGAAGTCCGCGACGCCCGCGGAAACCAAGGACACCGACGGCACCATCGGCATCGAGGATTTCGCCAAGCTCGACCTGCGCATCGGCAAGGTGCTGGAGTGCGGGTTCGTGGACGGTTCGGACAAGCTGCTGCGCTTCCTGCTGGACGCCGGCGACTTGGGCCAGCGGCAGATCTTCTCCGGCATCCGCGCCAGCTACGGCGAGCCGGAAAAGCTGGTGGGTCGCAGCGTGGTGTTCATCGCCAACCTGGCGCCGCGCAAGATGCGCTTCGGCCTGAGCGAGGGCATGATCTTGTCGGCCGGGTTCGACGGCGGCGCGCTGGCGCTGCTGGACGCCGATGCCGGCGCCCAGCCCGGCATGCCGGTCCGCTGACACGGCCACCCGCGCCGCGGCGATGAACGCCGATCTCGTCGAACGCCTCGACCGCCTGCTGCCGCAGACCCAATGCGGTCAGTGTGGCTTTGCCGGCTGCCTGCCTTACGCGCAGGCGATGGCACGCGGTGACGCCGGCGTGGACCATTGCCCGCCGGGCGGTGATGAAGGTGCACGTTCCCTCGCCCGCGTGCTGCAGGTACCGCCGCTGCCCTACGACCGCACGCGCGGGACGTACAAACCGGCGATCGTCGCGGTGGTGGTGGAAGCCGACTGCATCGGCTGTACGAAATGCATCCAGGCGTGCCCGGTGGACGCCATCATCGGCGGCGCCAAGCACATGCATGTGGTGATCGATCCGCTCTGCACGGGCTGCGAACTGTGCGTGCCCGCCTGCCCGGTGGATTGCATCGTGATGGAGCCGGCCTGACGCCGCTATCGGCGAGCAGCCCGCGAGAAGACGTCAGCGACTGCCCGCCGCGCAAGCCGAACACACGCGTTCGACGGTGTAACCGTGCGCGCGCAGCTTCTCCACCACGCCATCCTTGCCGAGCAGATGCAGCGCGCCGACGACGACCAGTGTATCGTCGTCGCCAGACTGGTCGAGTAGCTGCCGGATCTTTGGCACCCATGCATCGTTACGATCCACGTTGATGCGCTGGTACAGGCGGGGGTACTGCTTGCGCATGTCCGACGCCATGCTCTTCCACAGGCCCTGCGCATCACCGCGACGCCAGGCATCATGCAGGCGCTGGGTTTCCGCCGCGCCTTTCTCCGCTTCTTCCAGTGCCTCGACGATGAATTGGCGCTGCTCGACCTGATCCATGCCGTCCAGCACCGCGATCTGCTCCTGCGCGCGCTCCAGTCCGTCGGTCGGCTTGCCGGCCGCCAGCGCCTTGTCCATGAAGTGATTGTCGAGGCCGAGTTTGGGATCCAATCCCTGCTTGGTCATCTCGACGATGCTGATCGTAAGGCCGACGAACCACGGCTCGAAACTGCTGAACGATGTCAGCGGAACGCCGTTCTTGCCTGCCCACGCGTTCAGCCGCGTCCAGGTGGCGGCGTCCAGGTCCTGCTGCAGCGACTTGCCATCGGTGCGCATGGCCGCCTGCATCATCAACTGCGGCATGGCGGGTGAGCGCATCTCATCGGGCGACAGTTCGAACATCACGCGCTCGGCATCCGCAAAGGCGGCATCGACGTCGCCCGACAGCGGGTAGTCGCTCGGCCGCAGCAGATGGAACGAGCCGAGCAGGTAGACAGCGTTGTCCTTGTCGGACACCTTCCACAGCAACGGCACCGGGGCATCCGTCGCCTTCGGCGCATCGGCCGCGAGGACGGTGGCGCTCCCCAGCAGCGCGGCGACGACCAGGACTTTCAGCGAGCGGCGCAACGGCATGGTGTCCCTTCCTTCAGAGCACTTTGATGGGTTTCGCGTAGGCCTTCTCGCCCGCGTCGACCAGCAGGTCCAGGCGGTTTTCCGCTGGCGGCAACGGACAGGTCGCGTAAGGCGTGAAGGCGCACGGCGGGTTGTAGGCGCGATTGAAGTCCAGCACCACCTTCCCCGCCTGGGGTGCGTCGGCATCCAGGAAACGACCGGCCGGATAGCTGCCATGGCCGCTGGTGCGGTCGGCCAGCACGAAGAACAACGGTCCGCCCGCCTGGCCCAACGCTTCCAGTTGGAAGGTCTTGCCATCCCGCTGGAATTCGACCACGCCAGGGTTGGGCGATTCGTTCGCCACGCCGATCACGTCGATGATGGTCAGCGTCTTGCCCGGGGGATGTGGAATGAAACGCCCTTCGATGCGCCAGTCCTCCTGCGTGGGCCAATAGTCCAGCCCGATGAACTGCGTACGCGACTCGGCGTCCGCGTGCTTCACCCGCAGCGCGTGCCGACCACCGCGCTCGATCACCGTCAGCAGGCCCTTGCCTTCGTCGAAGCCGATCGTCGAGGGATGGGCATCGCGGTCGCTTTCCAGTTCCACGCGCCCCTTCAACGGTTCCCCGTTGTACGTCAGTTCGGCGCCGCGTTCGGGCGTCAGGAACACGCGCGCATCCTGCTGCGTGATCATGCCCATCTTCGCCGGGCCGACAGCAAGCTTGATGCCACTGCCCGGGCCGCTGCCGATGAAGTGCGACTTCAGTTCGATCCAGTGCAGGCCGACCAGGCTGGTCCAGCCATCGGGTGCGATCAGTTCGTTCTTGCGTTGCTCGCGCCAGGCCGCGTTGTCGGCCAGGAAACGAGCGTCGGCCACCTTGCCAGTGGAGGCGGCCTTGTCGTCACCTCCACACGCTGCCAGCAGCCCCAACAGCATGGCCATCCCCAGCCATCCCCTGTTCTTCCCCATGTCAACGTCCTCGCAGGAACCAGCGGTCGATCTCGTTCAAGGAAAAGCGCGCCCAGGTCGGGCGGCCGTGGTTGCATTGCCCGGAGCGCTCGGTGGCTTCCATCTCGCGCAGCAGGGCGTTCATTTCGGGCAGGGTCAGCCGCCGGTTTGCGCGCACGGCGCCGTGGCAGGCCATCGTCGCCAGCAGTTCGTCGCGTGCCGCGGCGACGCGCCGGCTCTCGCCGTGCTCGCGCAGGTCGGCCAGCACGTCGCGCAGCAGGGCTTCGGGTTCGGCGTTCGACAACAACGCGGGAATGCTGCGCACGTTCAACGACTGCGGGCCACTGCGGGTGATGTCGAAACCGAGCGTCGCCAGCGTCGCGGCTTCGCGTTCGGCCACGTCCGCCTCGCGTTCGGCCACTGCCAGCGCCATCGGAACCAGCAACGGCTGCGCGCGCAGGCCGATACTGTCGTGCGCGCCCTTGAGCTTCTCGTAGCCGATACGTTCGTGGGCCGCATGCATGTCCACCACGATCAGGCCGTCGGCGTTCTCCGCCAGGATGTAGATGCCGTGCAACTGCGCAATCGCGAACCCCAGCGGCGGAATGCCATCGGTATCGGCGGCCGGCATCGCCTGTGCGGAAGACGGCAACGGCATCGCGCTGGTCTGCAGCGTGCCTGAGGGTGCGGTGGCATACAGCGCGGCGTACGCAGCCGGCGCCTCCGCTACGTTGAGTCCCAGCGGGGACTGCTGCGTGGGCATCCAGGCCGACGGCACGGATGTCGCAGGCCGCACGCTGTAGGGCGACGGCGCGATGTCCTGCGGCAACGCGCCGGCGCGGGTTTCCGCAAGGGCTTCGTGCAGAGTGCGGTAGACGAAGTCGTGGATCAGTCGCGTATCGCGGAACCGTACTTCGTGCTTGGCCGGATGGACGTTGACGTCGACGCGGGTCGGATCCAGCTCGAGGAACAGCACATACGCAGGCTGGCGACCATGGAACAGCACATCCTGGTACGCCATCTTCACCGCGTGCGCGATGTTGCGGTCGCGCACCGAGCGCCCATTGACGTAGACATACTGCTGGTCGGCACTCGCGCGCGAGTAACTCGGCTGCGCAATCCAGCCGTGCAGGCGCAGACCGGCCGCCGCGTGGTCCACGCGCAACGCGCTGCGCGCGAAGTCTTCGCCGAGTGTTTCGCTCAGGCGGGCGAGTGACTCCAGTTCGTCCGCCTTGTAGCGGCGCGACGGACGACCGTTGTGCGACACCCGCAGTTCGATGTCCGGCCGTGCCAGCGCCAGCGAGCGCAGCCATTCCTCGATATGGCCCATCTCGGTGCGCTCGGCACGCAGGAACTTGCGGCGCGCCGGCACGTTGTAGAACAGTTCGCGGACTTCCACCGTGGTGCCAACCGCATGCGGCTTGGGCGCGACGTCGCCGACCTTGCCACCTTCGACCTGCAGCGTGGCGCCGTGCTCGTCCTGCGCACGCCGCGAGGTCAGCGCGAATCGGCTGACCGAGGCGATCGACGGCAGCGCTTCGCCACGGAAACCCAGCGTCGCAACCGCTTCCAGGTCGTCCAGCGATGCGATCTTGCTGGTGGCATGGCGCGACACCGCCAACGGCAGTTCCTCGGGCGCAATGCCACCACCGTCATCGCGGATGCGGATCAGGCGGACGCCGCCCTCTTCCAGATCGATGTCGACGCGCCGCGCGCCGGCGTCCAGGGCGTTTTCGACCAGTTCCTTGACGACAGAAGCCGGGCGTTCGACGACTTCGCCGGCAGCGATCTGGTTGATGAGGGTGTCGGGAAGCTGGCGGATCGGCACGTGCTGGCGGCGCCGTGGCACCGTCTCGGAGAATTCAGCCGTGATGATAGCCGAGCAGGTGCGCCATCAGGGCGCGCCAGCGGCTCCGCCGGCCGCAACGGTGCGTGCGTCGGCCTCGGCCTGCGCACGTGCGGCGAAGAGCGTGCCCGGCGGGGGCTGCCGGGTGAAATAGGACTGGATGCCTTCAAGCACCGCGCCCGCCACCTTGCGCTGGTGGGCAGGATCGAACAGGCGCTTTTCTTCGTCCGCATTGGAGATGAAGCCCGTCTCCACCAGCATCGCCGGCATGTCGGAGTTGCGCAGCACTTCGAAATTGGCGAACTCGATCTGCGGCTTGTGGGTCTTGCCCAGCCCCTTCAGTGAGGTCAGCACGTGGCCGGCGGCATCCTGCGACGCCTTCATGTGGCCGCTCTGGGCGAGATCGAGCAATACGTTGGACAGCGTGTCCTTGCTGAGGCGAACGCCACCGACCAGATCGGAGGCGTTTTCCTTGTCGGCCAGCCAACGGGCATGCTGCGACGACGCGCCACGCAGCGACAGCACGTAGACGGATGAACCCCAGGCACTGCGGTTTTCCGCGGCATCGGCGTGGATCGAGACGAACATGTCGGCCTTCGCCGTGCGCGCCTTGCGGGCGCGCTGCGGGCGCTCGACATACACGTCGGTGTCGCGGACCAGATAGGCCTTCATACCGGGCGTGGCGTTGATCTGGCGCGCCAGTTCCTTGGAGATCGCCAGGACCGCGTGCTTCTCGTAACGACCGCTGGGTCCGATGGCGCCCGGATCCTGGCCGCCGTGGCCGGGATCGATGGCGATGACCAGTGGCCGCGTGCCGGCGGCGACAGCGGCTGGCGGCTTCGGTGCTTCCGCGGCGGGCGCCGTATCTGTTGCCGTGGCGGCGGACGCGCCCGGCATCGGCGTCGGCTGGCCAGTGGCGATGGTGTAGGTCGGACGGTCGGCGGCAGCGGTCTGCGCCGGCACCGTAGCGAGTGTCGCCTGGCCATTGAGGATGGCTTGCGGCGAAGGCGACGTCTGGGTGGGAGCGGCGGCGGCAGGGACCGACCCGGCCTGCACCACCTGCGCCGTCAGCAGTGCGGTAGCGCGTGCCGCATCCGCCTGCGGCGAGGTCGAGGGAGTGGCCGCTGCGGCCGGCGGAGGCGAAGCAGTGGTAGCAGCAGCGGATGCCGCGGGGCCGACGGCACCGTCGCCGGGCCACTCGATCACCAGCCGTGAGGCTGCGCCTTCCTGCTCCATGCGCGGCTTGAGCGCGGCGACCGGCGATGCCAGGTCGAAGACGATACGCAACGTGTTCGGATCAGGCTGGCCGGTACGCACGGCGCGCACGATGCCCACAGCCGTCGGCAAGCGCAGTCCGGCCTTCGCCTTCGAGGCGGGCAGATCGACGACCAGCCGGTCCGGACCTTTCAGGGTGAGGGTCTTGTACTGGCCGGCACCCGCGAGCTGGATTTCCGCCCGGGTACCGGTACTGCCCTGGGCGACGGTGACGCTGGTGACCTCACCGGCCATCACCGTACACGGCGCCAGCGCCATCACGCCTGCAAGGGCGAGGCGCAGCGTGGCGATGGTGGGCTTCCCCAGGTTCATGCCGCGGATTCAAGCACCATCCGCCAACGAATGCAAGGCGTTTTCCCTTAATAATCCGCAACCTGGCAGATGTTCCTAACCGAGCTGGAGAGAAGACGCCTGCAACTGACCCTCCATGGCCAGCCGGGCAAGCCACGCCTCGCCGACGGGGGATACCCCCGTAAGGTCGGCGAAGCGACCCCGCCCATCAACCGCCAGCACCACATGCAGGTCTGCCGGTGGCAGCGCGGCGGCGCCCCGCTCAGGCCATTCCACCAGCCAGAGCACCGCAGCGCCCTCGTCCAGTCCGAGGAACTCCAACTCGCCTGCATTGCCGATGCGGTACAGATCCAGGTGCCAGGCCTCTCCTCCTGCCACCGGATAGCGCTCCACCAACGTGTAGGTGGGACTGCGGATAGCGCCCGCCACGCCCAGCGTTCGCAGCAGCGCACGCGCCAGCGTGGATTTGCCGGCCCCCAGATCGCCCTGCAAGTGCACGACGGCGGAGGCAGGACGCGTGCGTGCAAGCGCCTGGCCCAGCGCACCCGTGGCTTCGTCGTCGGGAAGGAACATGTGCATACCGCGATTCTAAGTGCTTGCGCGGGGCATGCCACGCGGTGCCGACACGCTTACGGATTGGCTAACCGTCGCAGGTGTGCGAACAGGTCCGAAGGCAGCAGGCCACGCTGGCCGTCCCAGGCCGCGGCGTCGCCCGCAAGCGAATGCAGCAGCGCACCTGCGCTGGCGGCATCGAAGGCGGAAAGTCCTTGCGCCCGCAACGCGGCAATGACGCCGGTCAGCACGTCGCCCATGCCGCCGACGGCCATGCCGGGATTCCCGGCATCGAGCACACGCGCCACCTCTCCGGGCGCCGCCACGACGGTGCCTGCCCCCTTCAGAACCACCGCGCAGGCGTAGCGTTGCGCGATCGCCCTCGCTGCGGAGAAACGATCCTGCTGCACGTCGGCCGTCGTGCAATCGAGCAGGCGCGCGGCCTCGCCCGGATGCGGCGTGAGGATCGCGTCCTCGAGCGCCTGCGGCGACATTGCCAGCAAATTAAGCGCGTCGGCATCCAGCACCTTCGGTTTTCCGCTGCGCATCGCACAACGAAATAGTGCACTCCCCCACTCGCCCTGCCCCATGCCGGGACCCAGCGCAACCACGCGTGCGCGCTCCAGCAGCGGTGTCAGTTCGTCCGTCGATTCCACCGCCCGCACCATCGCTTCGGGCCTGCGCGCCAGCAACGCCGGGACGTGGGATGGCCGCGTGGCCACGCTCACCAGCCCGGCGCCAGCGCGCAACGCTGCCTCGGCGCACAGCGCGATCGCGCCGCCACCGCCTTCGTCTCCGCCGATGCAGAGCACGTGCCCGGACTCACCCTTGTGCGTGTTGCGGCGGCGTGGGAGCAGCCATCGTGCCAGCGCGTCGTGATCCAGCAACACGCCGCTCGTCACTGCGCCGTCGAAGGCATCGGCCGGAACATCCAGATATTCCATCGCAAGCACGCCGGTGTACTCCAGCGCATCACCGGTATACAGCCCCGCATGACGCGCGATGAACTGCAGCGTCCGCGTCGCCAGTACCGCGACGCCCGGCGCACAACCGCGGTCCGCGTCCACGCCACTGGGCACATCGAGCGAAAACACCGGCGCGGCCTGTGCATTGATCGCGTCGATCAACGCGCGCACGTCCGTCTCCGGCGCCCTCGACAGTCCGATGCCGAACAGCGCATCCACCACGATGTCCGCCCTGGGCAGCACGTCGCCGAACAGCGTGACCTGTCCTCCGCCCGCGACGTACTCGGTGCAGGCGCGCTGCGCGACAGGATTACCCGGCACGTGCACCGGCAGGTGGACCACCTCGACGTGGCGCCCCGCGCGATGCGCGTGCCGTGCCAGTACGTAGCCATCGCCGCCGTTGCTGCCAGGTCCGCACACCACGACGATGCGGTGCGCCTCGGGCCAATGCAGCAGCACCTGCTGCCAGGCCGACAGGCCAGCGCGCTGCATCAGTACGTAGGGGTCGCCGCCGAGGGCCTGCGTGGCGCGCGCATCCAGTGCGCGAGCGGCATGCGTGGAATACAGGGGCCAGGTGCCTGACATGCGCGGATTCTAGGTCCCGCCCAGGTTGCGGGGAAGTGAATCCGGGGCGTCCTCCTATAATCCCCGCATGTCCGTCCTCGTCCCTGCCGCGCCCCTGCCCGACCCCGCCGCGCTTGCCCGGCGCGTGCGGACACTGGCGCGCGAGTTCGGCTTCCAACGCTGCGGCATCGCCGGCGTCGAGCTGGATGATGACGAACGGCACCTGCGCGAGTGGCTGGCTGAAGGCCTTTACGGTTCGATGGCCTGGATGGCGCAACACGGTGACAAGCGCTCGCGCCCGCAGGAGCTGATCCCCGGCACGCTGCGCGTCATTTCGGTAGGACTCGACTACGGGCGCAACGACAGCGATGACGCCTGGGACACGCTGCACGACGGACAACGCGCGTACGTCGCGCGCTACGCATTGGGCCGCGACTACCACAAGCTGATGCGCAACCGCCTGCAGAAGCTGGCCGAGCGCCTGCAGCAGGAAGTCGGCGCGTTCGGCCATCGCGTGTTCGTGGATTCCGCACCGGTCCTGGAGCGCGCATTGGCACGTAATGCGGGACTGGGCTGGATCGGCAAGCACACCTGCCTGATCGACAAGGACGGCGGTTCCTGGTTCTTCCTCGGCGAGATCTACGTGGACCTGCCGCTGCCGATCGATGCGCCGGCCAGCGCGCACTGCGGCACCTGCACCCGCTGCATCGACGTCTGCCCAACGCAGGCGATCACGGCGCCGTACCGGCTGGATGCGCGCCGCTGCATCTCCTACCTGACCATCGAGCACGAAGGTGCGATCCCGGAAGACCTGCGACCCGCGATTGGCAACCGGATTTTCGGCTGCGACGATTGCCAACTGGTCTGCCCCTGGAACAAGTTCGCCAAGCGCACCGATGAGCCGGATTTCCGCGCGCGCAACGAACTTGATGTCGCCACACTGCCCCAGCTGTTCGCGTGGGACGAAGCAGAGTTCCTGCGGCGTACGGAAGGCTCGGCGATCCGCCGCAGCGGGCATGAGCGCTGGCTGCGCAATATCGCGGTCGCGCTGGGCAATGCGCCGTCGACGCCCGACGTGCTCACCGCACTGGCGAGCCGACGCGAGGATCCCTCACCGCTCGTACGCGAGCACGTTGCCTGGGCATTGGACAGGCACATGTCGTTGTAGGAGCGACGTAAGTCGCGACCGGACGAACCGAAACAATGCAGATCCCGCATCATGCGGATGACAGGAAACATCTCGCGCGAACCGCTGGTGCAGCAGCTCGCGCGATGCCTGACCGATGACGCTTGGCTTTTCCGGTCGCGACTTACGTCGCTCCTACAGGAAAAGCAGGTCGACGCGCGGACCTCAGCCGCGCGCCTTCAGCTCTGCCAGCAGCGCGCGCGTCACCGGATCCTGCGCCTCGCCCTGACCCTTCAACGCCGGCAACAGTCCATTGGCGAGCTGTTTGCCGAGCTCGACGCCGAACTGGTCGAACGCGTTGATGCCCCACAGCACCGACTGCGCGTAGACGCTGTGTTCGTACATCGCGATCAGCCCACCGAGCGACTGCGGGGTTAGCGCGTCGAGCAGGATCATCGTGCTCGGACGACCGCCGGCATAGCTGCGGTGTGGATCGTCGCTGGCCTGGCCATTGGCGAGGGCTTCGCTCTGCGCCAGCAGGTTGGACATCAGCGCGAGGTGATTCTCGGCATAGGGATCGTCGTTGCGCACGGTACCGACGAAGTCCAACGGCACGATCTGTGTGCCCTGGTGCAGCGCCTGGAAGAAGCTGTGCTGCACATCGGTGCCCGCGCCGCCCCACCACACCGGCACCGTGTCGACATCGACCGGGCTGCCATCCAGCTTCACCGACTTGCCCAGGCTTTCCATCACCAGCTGCTGCAGATAGGCCGGCAGCAGCGCCAGACGCTGGTCGTAGGTCATCACGCCATGCGCGGCATGGCCGAGGACGTTGCGGTTCCACACTGCCGTCAACGCATGGCGGACGGCGATGTTGTCCGCCAGTGGCGTACCGATGACATGCGCGTCGAACGCGGACGCGCCTTCCAGCAGCTGCTCGAAACGGTCGAAGCCGATCGCCAGCGCGATTGGCAGGCCAACGGCGGACCACAGCGAATAGCGGCCACCCACCCAGTCCCACATCGGCAGCACGCGCTCGGGCGCGATGGCGAACGCCGCGGCGGCACGCTCGGGATTCGCGCTGACCGCGTACAGCCGTTCGCTGCCGCCCAGCCAGTCACGCAGGATGCCGCCATTGAGCAGCGTCTCCTGGGTGCCGAACGTCTTGGAGATCAGCACCGCCGCCGTGCGCGCCGGATCCAACGGCGCCAGCGTGCGCTGCGCGGCTGCGCCATCGACGTTGGACAGGAAGTGCACACGGAACCGACCCGGCAGCGGACCGCGCAGCGCATCGGCCACCAGCCGCGGCCCGAGGTCCGAGCCACCGATGCCAACGCTGACGATGTCGGTGACGTCGCTCGCTTCCAACTGCGCGATCAACGCCGCCATGCGCTGGCGAACGTCGGCCGCGGTGGCGAAGGCCTCACGGGCAACGACGGCATCGGAGTTCTGCCCGCGCAGCGCGGTGTGGAGCGCCGCGCGGCCTTCGGTGACATTGACCTTCTCGCCATTGAACAGGCAACGGAATGCGCCCGCCAGGTCGACAGCTTCACCCTGCGCCAGCAGGGCCAGCCATGCCGGTGCATCGTAAGACTGGCGTGCGAAGTTGAAGTACAGCGGGCCGCTGCGTAACGTCTGGGCGGCGATGCGATCGGGTTCGCGCGCCAGCAGTGCGCTCAGCGAATCCGTGCGCAGGCGCGCGGCGTGGGATTGCAATGCGTCGAAACCCTGGCTCATGTCAGGCCGCCTGCTTGGGGATGCTGCGGTTGGTGTGCGTGATGCGATTCTGGCCATCGACGTAGACGAGCGTGGGCTGGAACGCATCGGCTTCCTGCTCGCTCATCGAGGCGAAGGCGGCGATGATGATCAGGTCGCCGACCTGCACGTGGCGCGCGGCGCCGCCATTGAGCGACACGACGCCGCTGCCTTCATCGGCGCGGATCGCGTACGTGGAGAAGCGGGCACCGTTGGTGACGTCCCAGATGTGCACCTGTTCGAACTCACGGATGCCCGTGGCATCCAGCAGCAAGCCGTCAATGGCGATCGAGCCTTCGTAGTTCAGCTCGGAATGGGTGACGGTCGCGCGGTGGATCTTGGTCTTGAGCAGGCTGAGGTGCATGTCGGCGGGGTCGTGAGCGGGGACGCGAAGTGTAGCCCCTCATGCCCGCCGCGGTGCGCACGGCCGTACGGCGCCGCGATCAGAATTCCAGGTTGTCGATCAGCCGCGTGCGGCCCAGGCGGGCGGCGATCAGCGCCACCTTGGCCACCTGCTCGCCGTCTTCCGGCGTGGACAGGTCCGGTCGGCGCACGACGGTGTAGTCGACGTCATATCCCGCGGCAGTGAGTTGCTGCGCGGCCGCAGCTTCGACCTGTGCGAGCGGATGCCCGGCCAGGACGCCGTCGCGCATGGCGAGCAGCGTCTTGCGGATCTCCGCGGCGCGCGGCCGCTCGTCCGCCGAGAGGTACTGGTTGCGCGAACTCATTGCCAGGCCGTCGCCTTCTCGCACAATGCTGCCTGCGAGGATCTGTACGGGAAACGCCAGGTCCGTGACCAGTTGGCGGATCACCGCGAGCTGCTGGTAGTCCTTCTTGCCGAAGGCGGCGACGTCGGGCTGCACCTGGTTGAACAGGCGGCTGACCACCGTGCAGACACCATCGAAATGCCCGGGACGATGGGCCCCCTCAAGCACGCCGCTGACGCCGGGGACGTGCACGTTTGCGGCCAGTTCGACACCGAACGGGTACATGGACTCCACGGTGGGCAACCACAGGACATCGCAGCCCGCACCTTCGAGACCGCTCATGTCCGCTTCCGGAGTACGCGGGTAACGGGTGAAGTCTTCGTTGGGACCGAACTGGGTCGGATTGACGAACACACTGGACACCACGCGGTCCGCGTACTGCCGCGCCAGCATCACCAGCGAGTAATGACCGGCATGCAGGTTGCCCATCGTAGGCACAAACCCGACACGCAGACCCTGCTGCTTCCACTCCCTGACGCGCGCGCGCAGCGCCTCCAGTTCGGTGATGGTCTCGATCATCGTGGCCCCTGTGGCGTGTCGTTGCGCGCGGCGCGGTCAGTAGGAATGGGCGCTGTCGGGGAATGCCCCGCTGCGCACCGCGTCGGCGTAAGCGCGCACCGCGCCCGCCACGGAGCCGCCGTCGGCAAGGAAATCCTTGACGAACTTCGGCCGCCGGTGGCCCGTATCGAGGCCAAGGAAATCATGCAGCACCAGCACCTGTCCGTCGCAGCCGGGGCCAGCGCCGATGCCGATGGTGGGAATGGCGAGGTCGGCGGTGATCGTGGCCGCCAGCGACGACGGCACGCACTCCAGCACCAGCAGCTGCGCGCCCGCTGCTGCCACGGCGCGCGCATCCTCGCGCAGGCGTGCGGCGGCCGCTTCGTCGCGGCCCTGCACGCGGTAACCGCCGAACTTCAGCACGGACTGCGGCGTCAGGCCGAGGTGCGCGCACACCGGAATGTCGCGTTCGACCAGGAAGCGGATGACATCGAGCTTGTGTCCAGCCCCCTCCAGCTTGACCATCTCGGCACCGGCCTGCAGCAGCGCGATCGCCGCGTCCAGCGCACGCTCGGGCGTGGCATCGGACTGGAACGGCAGGTCGGACACCAGCAGCGCACGGTCAAGGCCGCGGGACACCACGCGCGTGTGGTAGACGATGTCGTCCACCGTCACCGGCAGCGTGGAGTCATGCCCTTGCACCACCATGCCCAACGAGTCGCCGATCAACACCAGATCCACGCCATTGGCGTCCAGCACGCGGGCGAAACTGTTGTCGTACGCCGTCAGCATCACCAGCTTGCGACCGTCGCGCTTGGCGTCGGCGAGGGCGGGAACGGTCCAGGGTTTGCTGTCGGCATGCGTGCTCATAGCGCCGTATTATCCACTCATAACGGATGGATGTTGGACATTTCCAGCGCAGACACAGCGTCCTGCGCAGCGCCGTAACCCGGGATTCGGGCCGCCGGCAGCACGTCGAGCAGCGGAACCAGTGCAAAAGCGCGTTCATGGAGGTGCGGATGCGGCACGCGCAGGCCGGGCTCGTCGATCACCGCGTCCCCGTACAGCAACAGGTCCAGATCCAGCGTGCGCGGCCCCCAGCGCTCGCCCTCCACGCGATGCCGGCCGAACTCGGCTTCCACCGTCAGCAACAGGTCCAGCAGCGCGCGGGGCGCCAGCGACGTGTCCAGCAACGCGACGGCATTGATGAAGTCGGGCTGGTCTTCCCTGCCCCAGGCCGGCGTCCGGTAGAAGCGCGACACGGCACGAACGGCGGTGTGTTCGCGGCGCTCAAGCGCATCGAGCGCTTTACGCAGCGTGTCGGCGGCATCGCCCAGATTGGCTCCCAGGCCAACGCAGGCCTGGACGACCGGCGTCATTCCGACGACGGACCGCCCGTACGGCGGCGACGGCGACGGCGGCGCTTCGAAGGAGGCGCGTCCTCGTCGCTGAAGGCATCCGCCGGTGCGACGCCGAGCGTGGCTGCCAGTTCTTCACCGGACTGGGTCTGCGCCTCGCGCCAGAACGCGACGTCCTCCGCATGCTCGGGCGATGCCGCGAGCCGCAGGACCAGGAAATCGAAGGCAGCACGGAAGCGCGGATGGGTCAGCAGGCGCGTCACCCGCTTGCGCTGGCGGTTGCCGAAGCGCGTCTGCAGCAACCAGATCTCCTGCATCGGCAGCGAGAAACGGCGCGGCAGCGCGACCGTGTTCAACTGGTGCAGCGTGACGCGGTCGGCGGCACGACGCTGCGCTTCTTCGGCATGCACGCCCTGCGCCTGCAAGCCCATCAGTGCACGGCAATACGCCGGCCACAGCAGCAGGGCGAACAGGAACGCCGGCGAGACCGGCTCGTCATTGGCGACGCGCTGATCGGTGCCCGTCAGACCCGCCAGCACCATCCGGCGCAACGCGCCGCTACGGTTGGACGCGAGGGCGGCCGCGCTTTCGGGGAACAGCACCTTCAACAGGCCGAAACGCTCCAGCCCTTCGAAGCTGGCGACGCTATGGCCGGAGAGGAACAGCTTCAGGATCTCTTCGAACAGGCGGGCCGGTGCGGCTTCGGCCAGCAGCGGCGCCAGTGGCGCGATCGGCGCGGCGGTATCCGCTTCGATCTCGAAACCCAGCTTGGCCGCCAGGCGCACGGCGCGCAGCATGCGCACGGGGTCTTCGCGGTAGCGCTGTTCGGGATCGCCGATCAGCTTCAGGCGCCGCGCCATGACGTCCTCGAAGCCGCCGACGTAATCGCGGACCGAGAAATCATCGATCGCGTAATACAGCGCGTTGGCGGTGAAGTCGCGACGTACTGCGTCGTCCTCCACGGTGCCGTAGACGTTGTCGCGGACCAGCCGGCCGTTGTCCATTTCGCGGTCGCCGCTGCCGTCGTCGCTGTTGGCGCGGAACGTGGCGACTTCGATGATCTCGCGGCCGAACACCACATGCGCCAGCCGGAAGCGGCGACCGATCAGCCGGCAATTGCGGAACTGCTGGCGGACCTGTTCCGGGGTGGCGTCGGTGGCGACGTCGAAATCCTTGGGATGGCCACCGACCAGCAGGTCGCGCACCGCGCCACCGACCAGATAGGCCTGGAAGCCGGCATCCCGCAGGCGGTAGAGCACGCGCAGCGCGTTCGGGCTGATGTCCTTGCGCGAAATGGTGTGCTGGTCGCGCGGGATGGTTCGCAGAGCGGTGACGGGCGTAATAGCGGCAGTTCCATGCAGGAGGGTCACGCGGCCGGCGGGGTGGATTGCCCTCTGCCTGACCGCCGCCTATACTAATCCGCTACGCCGGTTTCACCAAAAACGCTCCCTTCGTCTAGTGGTTAGGACGTGGCCCTCTCAAGGCTAAAACAGGGGTTCGAGTCCCCTAGGGAGCGCCATCCGGTCGAGATTGCGGGTTGAGATCCGCAATTCGGTGGAACGACCAAGACCCCGCTCCGGCGGGGTTTTGCGTTTGCTGGCCTGGCCGGAAATGCATTAAAACCGCTTTAATCGCTTCCCCCTAGCATGGTGGTCCCGCCACCCCGAGGGTCGCCCGTGTCGCGCCTGCTCCTGGTTGAAGACGATCGCATGCTCGGTGACGCGCTGGCTGCCGCGCTGGCGCAGGATGGCTGGTCGATCGACCGCGCCGAGGACGTTGCGTCCGCGCGCCTGGCCCTGGTCGACCACGGCTACACCGCCATCCTGCTCGACCTGGGCCTGCCGCGCGGCTCCGGACTGGACGTGTTGGCCGCGCTGCGCCAGCGCTACGACACCACGCCGGTGCTGATCATCACCGCCCGCGACCAGCTGAGCGACCGCGTGCGCGGCCTGGATGCCGGCGCCGACGACTACATCGTCAAACCGTTCGAAGCCGGCGAACTGGGCGCACGCCTGCGCGCTGTGGTCCGCCGCACGCAGGGACGCGTGGCACCCGTACTTCGCCACGGCGACATCGTGCTGGACCCCGCCGATCGCTCGGTACGCCTAGGTGATCGCCCCGTTCGCCTGGGCGTACACGAGTACCGCACCCTGCTCGCCCTGATGGAACGTCCCGGCCGCGTGATCGCACGCGACACCCTGGAATCGCTGGTCTATGGCGGCGACGGCGCGATCGAGAGCAACACCATCGCGGTCTATATCCACCAGTTGCGCAAAAAGCTTGGAGACGGCGTGATCACCACCGTGCACGGTTTCGGCTACCGCTTGGGAGAAGGCGAATGAGCCACTCGCTGAAATCGAAGCTGTTGATCGCGGTGATGACACCACTCGCCCTCGGCTGGACCTGCTGGCTGGGTGGCCAGCACTTCCAGATGACGCGACAGCAGAAAGGCCATGACGACCTGTTCCTGCAGGAGGTCAGCGAACAGATCCTGCTGTCGATGCCCGGCACTCTCGATGCGCTGGACGAAGGCCCGCGCCTGCGCCTGCCGACGCAGCCCAGCCGGGCGGGCAAGAAATTCGAGACCCTGCGCTACCAGGTGTGGATCCTCGGTCGCCGCACGCCCGTGGTGGCGTCGAATGGCGCTCCCATGCAGCCGTTGCGCGCGGACTTCAAACCGGGCTTCGTGGTCAGCGAGGTCGCCGGCGAACCTTGGCGCGTCTACGCGGTCACCGATGCGACCGGCCGCATCCAGGTGCAGGCCGGCATGTCGCAGTCCGCGATGAAGGCCGAACTCGCGCACTGGGTGAAGATCAGTCTGTGGAGCGGCGTCGGCATCCTGCTGGTGCTGGGAGCCTCGGTCGGATTCGCGATCCACTGGAGCCTGCGGCCGATGAATCGCCTGCGCCAGGATATGGCGCTTCGCGATCCCCACGATCTTGCGCCGTTGCCGGCGTCCGGCCTGCCGCGTGAAATCCGGCCGCTGGTGGATTCGTTCAACCTGCTGCTTGGACGTCTGTCCGAGGCGATGCGCGGCGAGCGCCAGTTCCTCGCCGATGCCGCGCACGAGTTGCGCACACCCTTGGCTGCCCTGCTCACCCAGACCCAGGTGGCCATGCGTGCGGGCAGCCAGGCGGATGCGCAGGCCGCGCTGACACAGCTGGCGCAAGGCATCCAGCGTACGTCGCGTCTGGCGCAGCAGTTATTGGATTCCGCGCGGGTCGATGCGTCCCCGCTGCGCGAGGACCGACCGGTCGTCGCGCTGCCGGATGTGGTGACGATGGTGGCGCGCGAATTCGAATCGATGGCGACCCGCCGGCAGCAGGTGCTCGCGATCCATGCCGAGCCGGCGAGCGTCCGCGGCGATCTGGACGACCTCGGGATTCTCGTCCGCAACCTGCTGGACAACGCGGTCCGCTACAGCGGTGAGCAGGCGCGCATCGAGATCGCCTGCGGTGGCGACGAACAGACCGCGTGGCTGGTCGTGCGCGACAGCGGCCCCGGCGTGCCCGTGGAAGAGCGCGAACGTATCTTCGAACGTTTCTTCCGGGGCAGCCAGGGCAATGGCGAGCGTGGCAGCGGTATCGGCCTGTCGCTGGTCGACCGCATCGCCCGCGCACACGACGCACGCATCACGGTGGAAGAAGGCATCGCCGGACGCGGCTTCGGTTGCCGCGTCGAGTTCGTCGCGGCGCCTGACGTTTGATCCCGAACGCGGCGATTATTCGCCGCGCCACCAGGGCTGTGTGCCGTCGGGCCGGGTGATCGCCAGCGGCGTGCCGATCACCGGCGTGGCGATATCGACGCCCGCCTGTTGCGACAACGTGTAAAGCGTTTCCATCGGCTCGCTCCAGCCATGGAATGCCAGGTCGAAGGTGCTGTTGTGGATCGGCACCATCCACTTGCCACCCAGGTCGCGGTGCGCCTGCAGCGTCTGCGACGGCAGCATGTGCACGTCCTGCCAGCGACGGTCGTAGGCACCGCATTCGAGCAGGGTCAGATCGAACGGCCCCAGGCGCTCGCCAATGGTGCGGAAACCATCGAAGTAACCGGTGTCGCCACTGAAGAACACCTTCAGGTCGTCGGTCCGGATCACCCACGACGCCCACAGCGTGGCGTTGCGATCGAACAGACCACGGCCCGAGAAGTGCTGTGACGGTGTCGCGGTGAAATGGACGCCTTGCACCTGTACGTCCTCCCACCAGTCGAGCTGGCGCACCTTGTCGCGCGGCACGCCCCAGCGGATGAGCCGATCGCCCACGCCTAGCGGGGTCAGGAAGATCTCCGTCTTCTCGGCCAGCGCGCGCACCGTGTCGCGATCCAGATGGTCGTAGTGGTCGTGCGACAGCACCACCGCGGACAGCACCGGCAGGTCGTCGATGGCGATGGGCGGCGTATGGAAACGCTTTGGCCCGGCCCACTGCACCGGCGAGGCGCGCTCGGAGAACACCGGATCGGTGAGCCAGTAGCGGCCTTCCAGTTTCAACAGCACGGTGGAGTGGCCGAGGCGGTACAACGTGCCGTCCGGCGCCTCGTCGAGCTGTGCGCGCGTCAATGCCTGCACGGGAATGGCGGTACTCGGGACGGTACCCGCCGGCTTGCCGCCGACCAGGAAGTCCCACCAGAGTTTGCTGGTCTCGCGCCAGCCCAACGGACGCGGCTTGCGTTCGTTCTGGAAGCCGTCTTCGCCGAACTGCGGCGACTGCGGGTACGACAGCGTGCTGCAACCGGAGGTGCCGGCGTAGGCGACGGCGCCCGCCGATACGCATGCGGCGGCCGCAAGACGCTTCAGCCGCTTCCTCCGTGGCGAGGGTGCTTTCGGCATCTCAGTCATCCTGGTCGCTCCGCAGCGTGGGGAACACGTACTGGATCATCGTCGCCGCACCGGTCTGGCCCGGCATCGCCATCAGCGCACCGCTCTGCCCCACCGGCACCTGCCAGCGCAGGTCCACGCAGCCCAGGTCCGACGCCATGCGGCGCGCTTCGGCGAACAGGCGCGCGGCGATGTCGGAAGGCCGCGCACTGGCTGGCACGAACAGCGTCTCGAGATTGAAGTAGTACGCACGCTCGATCATCGAGAACCCCACCGTGGCGAACGCATAACCGGCCGGTTCGCCACGACGCTCGGCGATCCACGCCCAAGCACGCAGCGGAGGCTCGAACAGCGCCTCCATCAACTCCAGCACGCCGGTGCCCGGGCGCGTGCCCGATGTTTCCGGCAGCTCCGCCATCTGCCGATCGCACAACTGCATCAGCGCAGCGGCGTGCGCTCGGGTAACGCGGCGGACATCGACCTCGTCACGGACCAACATCTCCGCCCAGGCCGGATCATCCGCTGCGGGCAGATATGCCCCGGGCAACGGCAGGGTCACCTTCTCGGCGCGCAAGAGTCGTGCAGTCATGGGCAACTCCAGGAAGAGGAAAAGAGGGCAAGCGCGTCAGAAGCCGCGGGAGATACCGACGAACAGGGAGGTGCTGTTGTCCTTGTCGACGTCGACAAGGGGACTGTCCTTCAGTGCATCCGGCAACGCCCGGTACTCGAGGTTGCCCAGCAGCGCCCAACGCTTGGCGAAGGGGTGGATCAGGCTCAGGCCTACGCGCGGCACCGTGGCGGCGCCGGGTCGGTAGGCTGCCACGCCCCGCGCGACTTCTTCGTCGAGGATGCCGTAGTAGTAGTCCGCCATGTCGACGGACAGGCGCACCGCCCCCACGGAGGGCACCAGCGTCGTACGGCCCAGCGTCAGCGGATAGCTGTAGTCCAGTGAAGCGGCGTAGCCCTCGCTGGCGCCACTGACATCGAAACGCACGTCGAGATCGAGTTTGCCGGCACTACCCTTCCAGCTGGCGCCGACGCCAAGATCGACGCTGTCGTCGCGATCGGACAAGAGGCTGCGGTCCACGCCACGCCGTGCCAGGGCCGCCGCGCCGAAGTCATCGGCATCCATGCCATCCAGGCGACCGGCAACGAACGTACGCAGCTCGAAGCGTTCATCCTTGTAGGCGCGGTACCCGAGCGCGGCGCCGCGCAGGTAGAAGCGGTCGCCGTCGTAGGCGATGTTGGGATACAGGCGCGTGCGCGTGCCCTCCCCTGCGTATTCACTGTCGCGATGCACGACCGCGAGACCGGCGCTCCAGCGGCTCGGCAACTGGTCCTGCGCTTTCGCGTCGGTGCGCTCGACGACCTGGGCGGCAACGGAGAACGGCAACAGCAACAACAGGGGCGTACAGGCACGCAGCGCTAGCATGGAGACCTCGGCATGGGGGTGGGGGATGTCCGACCCCGTCATGCTCGCGCCTGCTCTTTAAGAACTCCTTAAGCACGGCGACGGTCGGCGCGGCTCGCGTCGACCGCCCTTTGCCAGCCAGCAGGACTACTGCATCCGCGGCAGGTCGAACACCAGCACTTCCGCGCCGATGCCGCGCTCGATGCTGACCAGCGGCTCGGCGTCGTACAGCAGCGCATCGCCCGCCTTGAGCGGCTTGCCGTTGACGGTGGCTTCGCCACGCGCGACGTGCACGTAGCCGAGCCGGCCTTCGGCCAAGCCCAGCTCCGCCTTCTCGCTGCCGTCGAACAGGCCCACGTACATGCGCGCATCCTGGTGGATGCTGACCGAACCGTCGGCACCGTCCGGGCTTACCACCAGGCGCAGGCGACCCTGCTTCTCCGTCGCGGGGAAGGTCTTTTCTTCATACGACGGCTTCACGCCCTGGCGATCGGGGATGATCCAGATCTGCAGGAAATGCGTGGTGCCGGATTCGCTGTAGTTGAACTCGGAGTGCTGTACGCCGGTGCCGGCGCTCATGCGCTGCACGTCGCCCGGCACGATGCTCGAGCTGTTGCCCATCGAATCCTTGTGCCCCAGCGCACCTTCCAGCACGTAGCTGATGATCTCCATGTCGCGATGGCCGTGCTCGCCGAACCCGCGGCCAGCCGCCACGCGATCCTCATTGATCACGCGCAGGGGACCCCAGTGGACGTGCTTGTCGTCGAAGTAATTGGCGAAGGAGAAGCTGTGCCAGGAGTCGAGCCAGCCATGGTTGGCGTGGCCGCGGGCCTGGGCAGGACGAAGGGTGATCATGGCGAAGCTCCTGGCTGTGGTGAGGCGCGCAGCATGATCCCGTACAAAAATAGAATAAAGCAGGCATCGACTAACTGATTGTTCTATTTACGACAGTAGATCGGGCGCCTCACTCCCTTGCGACATGCGCCTGGAACGATGCGCCGCCCGGCACACGGCCGCCCCACCCTTGAGGACTCGCCGCCCCGTTCCGTCATCGCGCACGCGAGGTGATCACCCGCCACCGCCAACGGACAAGAAAGATTCCCAACTCGACTGACGCGGTGATTTAAACTTGCGCGGTTCTTTCCGCTGCACACAGAGCCTCATGCCCTTCGTCGTTACCGAAAACTGCATCAAGTGCAAGTACACCGACTGCGTGGAAGTCTGTCCCGTGGACTGTTTCCACGAAGGCCCGAACTTCCTGGTGATCGATCCGGACGAATGCATCGACTGCACCCTGTGCGAACCGGAGTGCCCCATCAACGCCATCTACCCCGAGGACGACGTACCCGCCGGACAGGAAGGCTATGTGGCGCTCAACGCGGAACTGTCGCGCGCCTGGCCGGTGATCACCACGCGCAAGGACCCGCTGCCGGACGCTAAGGAATGGGAAGGCAAACCGGACAAGCTGCCGCTGCTGGAGCGTTGACCTCAACGGCCACCGCTGTCCACCCATGAAAAAGGGCGCCGCAAGGCGCCCTTTTTCTTTACCCGGGTGTGGCGGATCAGCCGCCCAGCTTGGCCTTCAGCGCGGCCAGCAACTTCACGGCGGCCGGCGACGTGGCCGGCAGGCCGCGCGGATCGACGGCCGCCACATAGGCGCCCGCCTCGACGGCCGACACGCGCACCAGGAAGCTCGTGCCTTCGTAGCTCACGTCATAGGTGCCCAGCAGCTGCGCACGGCTGGCGACGGTCACGCCGTCGACACCCGCGAGCGCCTCGCCGACGCGCGTGAACGCTTCATCGCGCGAACCCGCGACGTTGAAACCACCCGCCGCCGGCGCGGCCGTCGGACCCACCTGACCGGCCGAGGGAACCTGCATGGCGCCGCTGGTGTTGGGCAGGTTGAGGTCCGGCGGGACTTCCAGCGGGCGCGCTTCCGGCGCCAGCGCGTAGTCGCCCTTCGCGCCCTTCTTGAACCACGAGCAGCCGGCGACGGACACGACCAGCAGCACGAGGGCAAGCGGACGCACGAGGGAAGACGAAAGACGCATGAGGTTCTCCTGGGTTCAGGCCGCGAGGCTGTCGCGGCTGGATTGTGCTTCCAGCGCCTGCGCCACGGTGGCGAGGCGGTCGGCGGTGTCGGTATGGGCGTCGGACAGCGAGAGCAGCGGCAGGCGCAGGCCGTGGCCGAACCCTGCGCGCTGCAGCAGCGCCTTCACCGGAATGGGATTGGATTCCACGCCGAGGAAGCCGTAGATCTCCTGCAGTTGCGCATCCAGCGCAGCAGCAGCGACGGCATCACCGGATCGGGACAGGTCGCACAGGCGGCGGAACGTACGCGGCAACGCATTCGAACCAACCGAAATGAGCCCATCCGCGCCAGCCAGCATCGCGCGCGAGGCGGTCGGATCGTCGCCGCTGAGGATGGCGAAGCTGTCCGTGCGCAGCGCGAGCAGCGCAGCCATTCGCTCGGGCTCGGCACGCGCTTCCTTGATGCCGACGATATTCGGATGGTCGACCAGCTCTGCCACCGTCTCCGGCAGCAGATCGCAGCCGGTGCGGCCGGGCACGTTGTACAGCACGACCGGCAACCCGCCTTGATCCGCGACGGCGCGGTAGTGCGCTACCAGGCCGGCCTGCGTCGGACGCACGTAAGGCGGCGTGACCACCAGCGCGAGCTGCGCACCACCGGCCGCGGCGCGGCGCGTGGCGGCGATGGTCTTGGCGGTGTTCATCTGGCCGGTGCCGGCCAGCACGGGAACGCGTCCGCGTACCTCCTCCACGGCGATCCGCAGCACAGTGTCGTACTCGTCGTCGGACAGCGCCGCCGCTTCACCGGTGGAGCCCGCCACCACCACGCCCTGGGTGCCGCCGTCGAGCTGCTGTTTGAGCAGCGCGCGCCAGGCTTCCAGATCGAGTTCGCCCGACGCCAGGAACGGCGTGGCCAGTGCGGTGATGCTGCCGGAAAGGTGCAAGGTGGAGGCTCTCGGTGGGGATCCGGCGGCCGGGAGCGCCCGTAAGCGCAGTTATCCCGGTCCGCCTGCAATGTCGGCCGCATGTTACTTGCGGGCTCAAAGGGCGGGCAAGTATGCTGCCAACGTCGTCGGGCCGCAGCCCGGCCGCCATTCAGCCAGACCGCAACGCCGGAAGCTCTCTTGACCGATTCCACGCCCCGGCCTTCGCCGACCGAAAACCACCTCCTGATCACCGCCTATACGACGCATCCGGAATCGCCGCTCCTGTCGGTGACGCGCCGGATCGCGGACAGCGGCTGCAATCTGGTGGACGCGCGGCTGTCCACGGTGGGGCGTGACGTATCGGTGACGGCACTCGCGACCGGTTCGTGGGACGCGGTGGCGAAGCTCGAGGCCATGCTGTCGCGGCTGGAACGCGACGACGGCCTGAAGCTGGTGTTCTACCGCACCGGCCCGAAGGTCGTGCAGTCGAACCTGCTGCCCTACATCGTGGAAGTGGTGGCCGCCGACAAGCCGGGCATCCTGTTCCAGCTAGCCGACTTCTTCGACCGCCAGGGCATCACCATCGAGAACCTGCAGAGCACGCGCTACCGCGCGATGCAGACCGGTGCGGAAATGTTCTCCGCCCAAGTGACGATCGGCGTTCCCGCGAACATGCACATCGCCGCGCTGCGCGACGATTTCCTCGAATTCTGCGACCATCTGAACCTGGACGCGATCATGGATCCGATGAAGTTCTGACGATGACGGCGAAAAGCGCGAAAGCCCTGCCCAAGTCGACATTGAAACTGCCGCTGGCGCTGTCCGGCGGCGAACATTCCCCATCTGCCGCAGGCGCTGCCACCCTCGCCGATTACGCCGGCACCTGGCTGGTTCTCTACTTCTATCCGAAAGACAGCACGCCCGGCTGCACCACCGAAGGCCTGGATTTCAACGCCCTGCTGCCGAAGTTCAAGAAATTGAATGCGACGGTGCTGGGCGTTTCGCGCGACTCGGTGAAATCGCACGACAACTTCTGCGCCAAGCAGGGATTCAAGTTCCCGCTGGTCAGCGATGCCGACGAAGCGCTCTGCAAGGCCTTCGACGTGATCCACGAAAAGAACATGTACGGCCGCAAGGTGCTGGGCGTGGTGCGCAGCACCTTCCTGATCTCGCCCGACAGCCGTATCGCGCAGGAATGGCGCGGCGTGAAGGTTCCCGGCCATGCCGATGCCGTGCTGGACGCGCTGAAGGCCCACCAGTCCCAGTGACGGAATCCTCTTCCACTCCACCCACCATCCCGCGCCGCGGCGGGTCATGGTGGTTCGCTGCTGTCCGCGGAAAAGTCGCCCGTGTTCACACATCTTCCTCGATGAGGTTGCCCGAATGACCCGTAGCAAGCGTATCTATGTGTTGGACACCAACGTGCTGATGCACGACCCCACTGCGTTGTTCAAGTTCGAGGAGCACGACGTCTACCTGCCGATGCAGGTGATCGAGGAACTCGACAACGGCAAGAAGGGCACCTCGGAAGCGAGTCGCAATGCGCGGCAGGTCAGCCGCTTCCTCAACGAACTGGTCGAAGCCTCCGGCCTGGACAACCTGGCGGCCGGCATCCCGCTGATCCAGCCCAACAGCCTGCAGTTGCGCGGCTCGCAGAGCGCCGGCCTGCTGCGCTTCCAGACCAGCCATTTCGAAGCCGGCAAGAGCTTCGGCGCGGTCATCCCGGACAACGCGATCCTCGGCGCGATCCTCGCGCTGAAGGAGCAGGAGCCGGAAATCCCGGTGGTGTTCGTCTCCAAGGACATCAACCTGCGCATCAAGGCGGCGATCGCAGGCATCGTGTCGGAGGACTACGAGAACGATCGCGCGCTCGACGACTTCAGCCTGCTGTACACCGGCGCCGATCCGCTGCCGGAGGACTTCTGGCAGCGTCATGGCAAGGACCTGCGCTCCTGGACCGACAAGGGCCGCACCTACTACGAAGTCCTCATGGCCAAGGACGCCGGCTGGTATCCCAACCAGTTCCTCTACCTGCCGGGCGACGATGAATCGGAGTTCCGCGTCAGCAAGGTGGAGGGCGACAAGGCGACGCTGCAGATCGTCGATGATTTCCGTCACAGCCAGCACGCGGTGTGGGGCATCAATGCGCGCAACCGCGAACAGAACTTCGCACTCAATGCGCTGATGGATCCGGACATCGACTTCGTCACCCTGCTCGGCACCGCCGGCACGGGCAAGACGCTGCTTGCACTCGCCGCCGGCCTGGCACAGACGATGGACCAGCAGCGTTACCGCGAGATCATCATGACCCGCGCCACTGTCAGCGTCGGCGAGGACATCGGCTTCCTGCCCGGTACCGAAGAGGAAAAGATGACGCCGTGGATGGGCGCGCTGACCGACAACTTGGAAGTGCTGACGCACAACCAGGAAGGCGGCGCATGGGGACGCGCGGCGACCAACGATCTGCTCGCGTCGCGCATCAAGATCCGGTCGATGAACTTCATGCGTGGCCGCACGTTCCTGTCGCGCTACCTGATTCTCGACGAGGCGCAGAACCTGACGCCGAAGCAGATGAAGACGCTGATCACCCGCGCCGGCCCGGGCACCAAGATCGTCTGCCTCGGCAACGTGGAGCAGATCGATACGCCCTATCTGACGGAAACGACGTCCGGCCTGACCTACGCGGTGGACCGTTTCAAGAACTGGGCGCACAGCGCGCACATCACGCTGCGCCGTGGCGAGCGTTCGCGTCTGGCGGATTACGCGTCGGAAGTGCTGTAGCGGTACGCCATTGCGGGGCAGGCCACTCCGGCCTGCCCTGCGGCGTGAGCACCGAAGGCTGGAATGCACGATCCCTACACCCCGACACGCTACGCTTCCGATGCCGTACGGACGGAGGATGTCGTGTCGGCGGCCGTTGGCATGCAGTGGTGGCGGATCTTCATCGGCGGACTCGTGCTGTTCGTAGTGCTGACGACCTGGCATACCGTTGCCGCCTTTCTGACATCAATGCTGGCGATCGAAGCTGTGCTGGATCGTGGTGAGTTCGGCAGCGCCACCATCGTCAGGATGATCGCCGATTTCTTGTTTGCCACGTTCGCGTATTGGGCGTTCTCGGCGAGCATCCGCCGGTGGCGCCTGCTACATGTGCTACTGGCCTGTGGCTGGGCACAGGCGATGGGTGGCGCCCTTTTGTGGATTCTGGTGGATCGGTCTCTCGATTACCGGGGCTGGAATTACTGGGTGCCCGTAGTGATGCCGGTCCTGGCGGGCTGGGCGCTGACACGCTGGTGGCCCGGGCGCAGTAATCCCCCTCTGCGTTTCCGCCGGTAACCTCATCATGGGCCTCCACCTTCCCCGTTGGGTCTGGATCGGCGCGGTGACGCTGGCCTGCGTGGCGGGCATGGTCAACGTCATCGGCTACCTGGGGTTCGAGCACCAGGCGGTCAGCCACCTCACCGGCACCACCAGTCTGCTGGGAGCGGCGATCGCGCACGGCGATCTGCGCGCCGTGATGCACCTGTGGGGCGTGCTGATCGCGTTCTGCTTCGGCGCCATGCTCAGCGGCCTGATCATCCAGGACCAGACCTTGCAGCTGGGCCGCCGCTACGGCGTGGTGCTGGCGCTGGAAGCCGCCCTGCTGCTGGCGGCGATCCCGCTGTTCAAACAGGAACAGATCTGGGGCGCTTTGTTGGCCGCCGTGGCTTGCGGCCTGCAGAACGCCATGGTCACCACCTACAGCGGCGCCGCCGTGCGCACGACACACCTGAGCGGCATGTTCACCGACCTCGGCATCGGGCTGGGTCACCTGTTGCGCGGCATGCCACTGCAGGTGCGCCGCCTGACGCTGAGCGGCCTCATCATCAGCGGCTTCCTCGGCGGCGGCGTGCTCGGCGCATGGCTGTACCGCCACTTCGCGTACGACGCGTTGCTGGCCCCTGCCCTGCTGACCGGCGGCACCGGCGTCGGCTACGTGCTGTTTCGCCAATGGCAACGTTCGAGGACGCCCGCCCCCTGAGCCGGCGGCGCCACACGCCCGCGTACGGATGGCACAATCCGCGCATGACAGCTCCCTCCGTGGTTTCCGCCCTGACCATCGCCGGTTCCGATTCCGGTGGTGGCGCCGGCATCCAGGCCGACCTCAAGACCTTCGCCGCGCATCGGGTGCACGGCCTCTCGGCCATCGCCGCACTCACCGCGCAGCACACCCGTGGCGTGACCGCGGTGAACGTGCCGTCGATGGACTTCCTGCGGGCACAACTGGATGCCTGTTTCGACGACTTCGATATCCACGCAGTGAAGCTGGGCATGCTGGCCACCGCCGAGGTGATCGGCGTCGTGGCGGACGCGTTGCGCGCCCATGCGCCGATGGCCATCGTGGTCGATCCCGTGATGGTCGCCACCAGCGGCGCCAAGCTGCTTGAAGACAGCGCATTGCACGCGTTGCGAACGCAAGTGTTGCCGCTCGCGGATGTAGTGACACCCAACCTGCCCGAGGCCGAACTGCTGCTGGGCCGCGCCATCACCGATGCGCCGGCGATGCGCACGGCCGCGAACGACCTGCTGGCGCTGGGCGCACGCGCGGTGTTCCTCAAAGGGGGCCACCTACCCGATGACGGTGACGTGGTGGACCTCTACGTCGATGCGGAGGGCCTGACGGAAACAGCGCACCCGCGCCTGTCGCTTGAAGCCCATGGCACGGGGTGCACGCTGGCCTCCGCCATCGCCGCGCGTCGTGCGCAGGGCATGTCGATGAAGGAGGCCTGCCTGGCTGCGTCCGACTATGTGCACGCCGCGCTGCGCGGCGGCTATCGGCCAGGACGCAGCGACATCGTCGTGCTGGACCACATCGGCGCGGCGCCCCTCGCATGAACGCCATCGATCAGCCCGTCCTCCACGAAGAGATTCCCCTGCAGTCGCAGGACGGTCACGCCTACACGCTGATCGCCCGCATTCCGGCCGACGCGTCGTCCGCCCTGCTCTGGGTTCCCGCCTTGGGCGTTGCCGCGCGCCATTACCTGCCGTTCGCGGACGCGCTCGCGTCAAGCGGCGTCGCGGTGTTCGTGCACGAATGGCGCGGTAACGGCAGCAGTTCACTGCGGGCCGGCCGACGCGCCGACTGGGGCTACCGCGACCTGGTGGGCACGGACCTGCCGCTCAGTCACCAGGCGCTGCGCAACCGGCTGCCCGGCGTGCCGCATCGCATCGGTGGACACAGCCTGGGCGGACAATTGGCGGCCTGCCATGCAGGCCAGGTGCCGGACGACTTCGCCGCGATCTGGCTTGTCGGCAGCGGCACGCCGTACTGGCGCACGTTTCCGGCACCGCAGGGTTACGCGTTGCCGTTCTTCTACCAGTTCGCGCCGTGGCTCGCGCGCGCCTGCGGCGCATTGCCCGGCCGGCGGCTGGGTTTCGGCGGCGATGAAGCACGTGGCCTAATCCGCGACTGGGCGCGGGTGGGACTCAGCGGACGTTACCGCGCCGCCGGCTGGCCGGTGGATCTGGAAGCCGGCATGCGTACGGTGCAAGCCCCTGTGCACGGCGTGCTGTTCGACGACGACTGGCTGGCGCCGGAAAGCTCGCTGCGTGCACTGATGGCGAAACTGCCGAACAGCCCCGCGCACGTCACGATGCTGCATCACGCCGCACTGGGAACGCGGGCCGACCATTTCGCGTGGATGAAACAGCCGCAGGCGGTGGTCGACGCCCTGCTCGCCTGAGTAGACGCGTCAGCAGCCCACCACGATGCAGTCACGACCCTGCGCCTTCGCCCGGTACAGGGCACTGTCGGCGCTGTTGATCCAGTCCGACACCGAGCCGATGCCCGCATGCGACTCGGCCAGGCCGATGCTGACCGTGCAGCGCAGGCCCCGCGCGGAGAACGCGCAGGCAGCGACCTGTCGCCGCAGGCGCTCCGCCGCGACGATGGCCTCCTCCCAGCGCGTATCCGGCATCACCACGCCGAACTCGTCGCCGCCGTAGCGCCCGCCGGTATCGACGTCGCGCAGGCAGGCTTTCAGCAGCCGCGCGAACTCCTCCACGACTTCATCGCCGACGGTATGACCATAGCCATCGTTGATGTCCTTGAAGCGGTCGATGTCGATCAGCACCAGCACGGCGGTGCGCCCGACGCGCTGGTAGCGCTTGAGTTCGTTCGTCGCCGCGTGCAACCACTGCTGGCGGTTCATCAGCCCCGTGGCGGCATCGAAGCGCGCCATCTTTTCCAGCAGGTCCTTCTGCTGCCGCGCCTTGCGTGCCAGCGAATGCGTGGCGACGCCGATCGCCATCGGATAGATCGCCAGGAACGGCAGGCAGGCCAGCACTACCGGATAGCTGGTGTAAGGCTCGAACGCGAACCCCCACGCGGCGCTCGCCGCGAGGCAGGTCAGCACCATCGCACCCAGCGTGCGCACGCCGAAGCGGCCACCGCCGATGATCACCTTGTCCATCGTCAGCATCACCGCCAGCAGCACGCTGGGCAGCGCGTCGAAGTGCATGGCCGCGATCCAGAAGCCACCCATGGCCGCGTCGAAGGTCAGGTTCTGGAACTCGGCCCGCAGCGGCTCGCTGCGCTGCGTCTTCACCCGCAGGTAGGCCAGGTGCGGCCACAGGAAGCCGTTGGCGACCAGCAGCGCCCACAAGGCGGGCGACGCCGTGTGTTCGTACAGCACGGCGCCCACGCACAGGAAGCCCAGCCCCAGCCCCAGCGCCCGCATCCGGTACATGCGCAGGCCGTAGCGTGAGCGGTTCTGTTCCGCCATGTCGCGCGCAGCGTCGGAAGGCAAGCGGATCCCGGCGAGGTGGAATCCGCCGATTTTCGGCCAATCGCTTCCGTGTCGCCAGCCTGCGACGCCCCGCCGCGCCGACGCTTATGCCAACCCGGTCACGTTCGCGATCACGCCGCGGGGTAGCCCTGCGGATTCTGCGACTGCCAGCGCCAGGCATCGCGGCACATGGCATCGACGCCCAGTTCGGCACGCCAGCCGAGTACCCGGTTGGCCAACGACGGGTCGGCGTAGACCTCGGCCACGTCGCCCGCGCGACGCGCGACGATCTGGTAGGGAATCTCGCGCTCGGCGGCACCGGCGAACGCCTTCACCAGTTGCAGCACGCTCACGCCCTGGCCGGTGCCCAGGTTCACCGTCAGGTTGCGCTTTTCGCGCACCAGGAAGTCCAGTGCGTCCGCGTGCGCGCGCGCCAGGTCCATCACGTGGATGTAATCGCGCACGCCGGTACCGTCGGCCGTGGGCCAGTCGCCCCCGAACACGCTGAGATGGTCGCGCCGCCCCACGGCCACCTGGCAGATGTACGGCATCAGGTTGTTGGGGATGCCGGTGGGATCCTCGCCGATCAGGCCGGACGCATGGGCGCCGACCGGATTGAAGTAGCGCAGGTTGGCGGCGTGGAATCCGGCATCGCTGCTGCAGAGGTCGCCGATCAGCTCCTCCATCACCAGCTTGGTCCGTCCGTAGGGATTGGTGACCTGCAGGCGTGCGTCCTCGCGCACCGGCACGCTGCTGGGATCGCCATAGACCGTTGCGGAGGAGCTGAACACCAGGCGCTTGACGCCCGCCGACTGCATGCCGTGCAGCAGGTTGAGCGTTCCGCTGATGTTGTTGTGGAAATAGTCCAGCGGACGTTCGCAGGATTCGCCCACCGCCTTCAGCGCCGCGAAATGCACCACGGCATCGAAGTGCTGCCGCGCGAAGAACCCGGTCACGGCCTCGCGATCGCGCAGGTCCAGCGGCTGGAACGGCACCGGGTGGCCGGTGATCTGCTGCAGGCGGGCAAGCACGCCCGGCGCGCTGTTGCTGAAATTGTCGGCCACCACCACATCGTGGCCACGCTCGACGAGCACAACATAGGTATGCGCGCCGATGTAGCCTGCGCCACCGCACAACAGGATCCGCATGTCGACTCCCCGGTCGCTGGTCGCCCGGCCCGCTGGCCGGCCGTCATGGATCTGGTACGCAGGCGGCGACGCAATCAGGCCATCCGCATGGCGTGTCCTCTGCGCGGGGCTTTGCACGTTGATCGACTCGATACCGGGCCGGCAGCGGTAACGCCTCGGCATGCCGCCCTATAGACTCTTCAACCAATAGCTGCACACAGGGGATCCCACATTGATGAACGCTCCTTTGCCCACCCTGGACCAGGCCAGGATCGCCGTGATCGGACTGGGCTACGTCGGGCTGCCGCTGGCCGCGTCTTTCGGCCGCAAGTACCCCACGCTCGGCTTCGACATCAATCGCAAGCGCGTGGCGGAGCTGCGCAACCACGAGGACCACACGCTGGAAGTCAGCGCCGACGAACTGCGCGACACCCCGTTGCTGACCTTCAGCGATGATCCGGCCGACCTTGCCGGCTGCAATGTGTTCATCATCACCGTCCCCACTCCGATCGACGACTACAAGCGTCCCGACCTGCATCCGCTGGAGTCAGCCAGCCGCACGGTCGGCCGTGCCATCGGCAAGGGCGCGGTCGCCATCTACGAATCCACCGTGTACCCGGGTGCGACCGAGGAAACCTGCGTTCCGATCATCGAACGCGAATCCGGCCTGCGCTTCAACCAGGACTTCTACGCCGGCTACAGCCCCGAGCGCATCAATCCCGGCGACAAGCAGCACCGCCTGGAAACCATCATGAAGGTCACCTCGGGCTCCACCCCCGAAGTCGCCGACTTCGTCGACGCGCTGTACGGCAGCATCATCACCGCCGGCACGCACAAGGCCAGCAGCATCCGCGTGGCCGAAGCCGCCAAGGTCATCGAGAACACCCAGCGCGACGTCAACATCGCGCTGATCAACGAACTGGCGCTGATCTTCCACCGACTGGGCATCGACACCCACGAGGTACTGGAAGCCGCAGGCACCAAGTGGAACTTCCTGCCGTTCCGTCCCGGTTTGGTCGGTGGCCACTGCATCGGCGTGGATCCCTACTACCTGACCCACAAGGCGCAGCAGATCGGTTACCACCCGGACGTCATCCTGGCCGGACGCCGCATCAACGACGGCATGGGCAGCCATGTCGCGCGCCGCGTGGCCAAGCTGATGGCCCGGCAGAACCTGCCCACCGCCGGCGCCAAGGTGCTGGTGCTGGGCCTGGCGTTCAAGGAGAACTGCCCGGACGTACGCAACACGCGCGTGGTGGACATCGTGTCCGAACTGCGCAGCTACAACGCGCAGGTTGACGTGCATGACCCATGGGTGAACGCGGACGAGGCACGCCACGAATACGGGCTGGAGTTGGTGGCAGAGCCACAGGCGGGACAGTACGATGCGGTGATCCTGGCGGTCGCGCACCGGGAATTCACCGAGCGCGGTGCCGATGGCGTTCGTGCCCTTGGCAAGCCCGGCGCCGTGGTCTTCGACGTGAAGCGGACCCTGCCCCGCCACGCCGTCGACGACTGCCTGTAATCCTTCCCCCTGCACGAGACTCCTGATGCGCGTTCTGGTCACCGGCGCCGCCGGCTTCATCGGCTCCCATCTCAGCCATCGCCTGCTCGACCGCGGCGATGAAGTGCTGGGCTACGACAACCTCAACGACTACTACGACCCCACGCTGAAGGAAGCGCGCCTGGCACGGCTGCTGCCGAAGGACGGGTTCCGCTTCGTGCGCGACTCGCTGGAGGACCGCGCCGCACTGGAGGCCGCGTTCGACGAGTTCAAGCCCCAGCGCGTGGTGAACCTGGCCGCGCAGGCTGGCGTGCGCTATTCGCTGGAGAATCCACACGCGTACATCGACAGCAACATCGTCGGCTTCACCAACATCCTGGAAGCCTGCCGTCATCGTGGCGTCGAGCACCTGGTCTATGCCTCGTCCAGCTCGGTCTACGGCGCGAACCGCAAACTGCCGTTCGCGGTGGAGGACAGCGTCGACCATCCGGTCAGCCTGTACGCCGCCACCAAGAAGGCCAATGAGCTGATGGCGCATACCTACAGCCATCTGTTCGGGCTGCCGACCACGGGGCTGCGCTTCTTCACCGTGTACGGCCCGTGGGGCCGTCCGGACATGGCGCTGTTCTTGTTCACCAAGAACATCCTCGAAGGCAAGCCCATCGACGTGTTCAACCACGGCCGCCACACGCGCGACTTCACCTTCGTCGACGACATCGTCGAGGGCGTGATCCGCACGCTGGACACCGTGCCCGGCCCCGACCCGACCTACGACCCGCTGCTGCCGAACCCCGGCTCGTCCAGCGCGCCGTGGCGCGTGTACAACATCGGCAACCACCAGCCAGTCGAACTGCTCCGCTACATCGAGGTGCTCGAGGAGTGCCTGGGCCGCAAGGCCGAGAAGCGCCTGCTGCCCATGCAGCCCGGCGACGTCCCGGATACCTGCGCCGACGTCGAGGCGCTCCGCCGCGATACCGGCTACCACCCGTCCACGTCGATCGAAACCGGCGTGCGCCGGTTCGTGGACTGGTACCGGGAGTTCTACCGGGTCTGATCGAAATCCCCTGTGCCCGGGTGGCCGGGCGCGGGCGTTGCCTGCGTTATAGAAGGCAATCCGCAACAACCCAGGGGATGATCGATGAACCGCACTTTCGCCGGCCTTCTGGCCGTCGTCCTGGCGCTCCTGCTCGCCGGCTGCGCCTCCGGCAACGCCGGCAGCAAGACCGCTCCGCCGCAACAGGCGAGCACCGCCGTCGAGAACTACCAGATCGGCGTGGACGACATCGTCCAGGTCTCGGTCTGGCGCAACCCGGAACTGGGCATCACCGTGCCGGTGCGCCCGGACGGCATGATCTCGGTCCCGCTGGTGGGCGACATCGCCGCCGCCGGCCGCAGCCCCGCCGAAGTGGCCCAGGACATCCAGGGCAAGCTGTCCGCCTTCGTGCGCGACCCGCAGGTGGCGGTGATCCTGACCGAACTGCGCAGCCACGAGTACCTGTCCCGCGTGCGCGTCACCGGTGCGGTCCGCCAGCCGGTCTCGATCCCCTACCGCCCGGGCATGACGGTGCTGGATGCCGTGCTCGCCGCCGGTGGCGTCACCGAGTTCGCCGCGCCGGACCGCTCCAACCTGTACCGCAAGACCCCCAACGCCACCCAGAGCTATGCGGTGCGGCTGGACCGCATCCTCAACCGGGGTGACCTGAGCACCAACTTCACGGTCGCCCCCGGCGACGTGATCACCGTACCGGAACGCGTCCTGTGAACCAGTCTGCTGCCTGGGGAGCGCCCGAAGAGGGGCGCTCCATGTTCGATGTCGTGCCCGTGGCCAGCAAGGAGTTCAAGCGCCGCGCCGTGCTGCTGGCGGGCCTGTTCGCCGGCATCGCCCTGCTCGGGCTGGTCCTCGGCATGATGCTGCCCAAGAAGTACACCTCCTCGACGATCATCCTGGTCGAGGACCGCAACATCATCGCGCCGCTGATGGAAGGCCGCGCCGTGGCCACCAGCGTGGTCGACCGCGCCAGCATCCTGCGCGAGGTCGCCTTCAGCCGCCGCGTCATGGAGGAGATCCTCAAGACCGGTGGCTGGATGGTGGACAACCCCACCCCGCTGGAGCAGGACAAGCTGATCGAGAAGATCATCGACCGCACCAGCATCAGCAATCCGCGCGCCAACCTGATCGAGATCGCCTACAGCGATTCCGATGCCGAACGCGCCTACGAGATCACCCGTCGCTTCGCCGAACTGGTCATCCAGGAAAGCCTGGCCACCAAGGAGCGCGAGAGCAGCGAGGCCTATGCGTTCATCGATTCGCAGGTGAACCAGTACCACGCCAAGCTGACCAGCGCGGAAACCGGTCTGGAAGACTTCCGCCAGAACACGCCCGACGCGCGGCCCGGCACCGACGTGGACGTCAACGCCCGCATCGGCGAACTGCGCCGCATCATCGAAGGCGCGCGCATGGAGCTGATCGACCTGCGTTCGCAGGAAGCCGCCCTGCAGTCGCAGCTGTCCGGCGAAAGCGAGATCACGCTGGTGCAGACCCGTGCCGGCCAGTTCCGTGCCCGCCTGGCCGAGCTGCAGTCCGAGCGCGACCGCCTGCTGCTGCAGTACACCGAGCAGCATCCGGACGTGGTCCGCGTGCAGCACCAGATTCGCGACGTGGAAGAGGACTTGCGCCGCGAGGAATCCGCGCCGCGCACCGCCGGTACCGCGCTGGACGGTCCGGCGGCCTTCAATCCGCTGTACGGCGAACTCCGCAGCAAGCTGGCCGAAGCGCGCCGCCGCAGTGGCGCCACCGCCGCACGCATCGCCACGGCCGAGCAGATGCTGGCCAGCGAGATGACGCGGAGCAACCGCATCGCCTCGTCCGAAAGCACGCTGGCCGAGCTGACCCGCGACTACGAGGTCAACCGCGACCTGTACCAGGACCTGCTGAAGCGCCGCGAGAACGCACGCGTGTCGATGAACCTCGACGCCGAGCAGCGCGGCCTGAGCTTCCGCATCCAGGAGCCGGCGCAGATGCCGCTGCGTCCCAGCGGCCTGCGTGTCATGCACGTGGCCGGTGCCGGCCTGGCGCTGGCGCTGCTGGTGCCGCTGGGCGTGCTGTTCGCGCTGATCAAGCTGGACCCGCGCGTGCGCTCGCCGCTGCAGATCGAACGCGAGGCCGGCCTGCCCGTCCTCGGCACGATGCCGGCCTACCTGACCGGCCGCCGCCGCCGCAAGGCGCTGCGCCGCTACAGCCTGGCCGCTTCGCTGTTCCTCGCCGTGCCACTGCTGTACGGCCTGACCTATACGCTGAAGGTGATGGAAGTCCTATGAGCAACTCGATCCGCCCGCTCAGCGACGAGCCCCAGGGCGACCATGACGGTCACGTGGCGAGCCGCTCCATCGCGCCGCGTACGCCCGCCACCGCGCTGAGCCCGCTGCAGCTGGAAGACCGCGCCACCATCTACCGCAGCGATGCCGCCCGTCGCGAGGTGGATGCCTTCCGCGAACTGCGCACGCAGCTGCTCTCGGTGGCCGAAGGCAACTTCATCACCCTGGTCACGCCCGTGAGTCCCGGCAGCGGCGGCAGCTTCGTCGCCCGCAACCTGGCCGTGGCGGTCGCGTTCGACGAGACGAAGAGCGCGCTGCTGATCGACTGCGACCTGCGCCAGCCCACCCAGGACCGCACCATGAAGCTGGCCGCGGAAGGCGGCGGGCTGGTCGACTACCTGGAAGACCAGGAACGCACCACCGAAAGCGTGCTGTACGACACCGGCGTGCCGCGCCTGCGGCTGCTGCCGGCCGGCCGTACGCGCGAAACCGGCGCGGAGTACTTCTCGTCGTTCCGCATGCGCCTGCTGCTGGACTCGCTGCGCAGCCGCTATCCGAACTGCCACCTGTTCCTCGACGCGCCGCCGGTACGCGGCGCGCCGGACGCCCGCATCCTGTCGGAGCTCGCCGACGTGGTGGTGCTGGTCGCCGGCTACGGGCGCGATACGCCGGCGGCCATCGCGCAGGCCGCGGCGAACTTCGATCCCAAGAAGTTCGCCGGCGTCGTGTTCAACGAAGGCGTCTGACACCACTGCGTACGGAGGAAACCATGGCCATGTCCCGCCACAGCACTCGCCGTTCCCTTTCCGCACGCAAGCGCGTCCTGTGCGCGGCGCTCGCGACCGCCCTGCCGGTGGGCGCGCAGGCCGCGCGCCTGGAATACGACATCAGCATGCGCTACATGCACAGCGACAACATCGTGCTGCAGGCGGCCAACGAGATCAGTGAGGACATCCTGTCGCCGCAGGTCCGGTTCGACCTGACCCACGACAGCTCCGTGCTCACCACGCGCCTGCGCGGCAACGTGCAGTACCTGGACTACATGGACGACGTCTACGAGGACGACACCCGTGGCGAGTTCGCCGGCGAACTGGAGTGGACCGTCCTGCCCGAACGCCTGATGTTCTACGCACGCGACTCGCTGAGCGAGCAGTCGGTGGATTCGCTGGCCGCGTTCACCCCGGGCAACCAGCAGAAGATCAACGTCTTCGAAGGTGGCCCCACGCTGATGGCCCGCTTCGGCGAGAACATGCGCGGCCAGATCGACCTGCGCTACACCAACAGCTGGGCGGAAGAGACCGAGACCTTCAACAGCGACCGTTTTTCGGCCGCGGCGCGGCTGGCACGCGCACTCGGCGCGACCGATGCGCTGGTGTTCAACCTGGAAGCCAGCCAGACCGAATACGACACCATCGCCGAGTTCTACAACTACAAGCGCTACGACGCCTACGCCACCTACATGAGCGAGCTGTCCAAGCTCAGCCTGGACATCAGCGCCGGTTACTCGCGCCTGAAACCGGAAGGCGCCGACGGCACCTCCAGCGCGCTCTTCCGCGGTTACGCGGGCTGGCAGGTCGCGCCGCGCAGCCAGCTGAGTGCGCGCGCCAGCTACCAGTTCGGCGACGCCTCGCAGGACTTGATCCAGCGCGTCGGCGCCCCGGGCGAGCCGACCGATCCCGGCGATCCGGGCGGTCCCATCGTCGGCCAGCCCGGCGATCCCAACCTGCAGATCATCCCGGACACCTTCAAGCAGCGCCGCGTGAGCCTGGGCTACGAATTCACCGGCGAACGCCTGTCGGTGCTGGCGGAACCGTACTTCGAACAGTTGCGCTATATCCGCGACGACAGCTTCGATGCCGAGAATTCCGGCATCTCGATCAGCGCGCGCTACGGGCTGACGGCGCGCCTGAGCCTGACCGGCGTGGCGCAGCGCTACAAGCGCGAGTTCACCAACATCGCGCGCGACGACGCCGACACCATCCTCGGGGCGGGACTGGCCATGCGCTTCAGTCGCCACTGGGGTGCGCAGTTCGACTACCGCCACCGCAAGCGCGACAGCTCGATCGGCAGCCAGGACTATGTCGAGAACGTGGTGGTGCTGTCGGTCACGTACTACCGTTGACACGGCCGCGCGATGCCCTCTCCCACGCCTATCGCCGCAGAACCCGGCCCTGTCGTCGCGCTGATGTACCACGCGCTGCACACGGGCGCGACACCCGCCGGGCAGGATCCGCACTACACGCTCGCGGCGGACGACTTCGACCTGCAGATGCAGGAGATCGCCGCGTCCGGTGGCGGCAGCAGCGCCGCGACGCTGCTGCAGGGCACGTCGCGTGCGCGCATCGTGGTGACCTTCGATGACGGCCACGTCAGCAACCATGCCGTCGCGCTGCCGCTGCTGACCCGCCACGGCATCAGCGCCGACTTCTTCATCAATCCCGCCACCGTCGGCACCGCCGGCTTCCTGGACTGGAACCAGCTGCGCGAGATGAACGACGCCGGCATGTCGATCCAGTCGCACGGCTACGACCACGTCTACCTTACGCAGCTCGACGGACAGCGCCTGCGGCAGACGCTGAAGGCCGCGCGCGACGAGATCGAACAGCAGGTCGGCGCCGCCGTGACCCTGCTGGCACCGCCTGGTGGACGCATGCCCCGTGACCTGCTGTCCATTGCGCAGGAATGCGGGTACACGCATGTGCTGTCTTCCGAACCCGGCGTGCTGGCCGCGGCCGATGGCGCCAGCCGCCCGCTGCCACGCATGGCGATGACGGCGGCCACCGGGCACCTGACGTTCCAGCGCTGGATCCGCCGCGATCACGTCGCGATCGGTCACGAGCGCTTGCGCTACCGCGGACTCGCCTTCGCCAAGCGGATGCTGGGCGACACCGGGTACGAGCGCCTGCGCGCGGTGGCACTGAGTGCACTGGGGAGGGGCGCGTGACGATCGTGTTCTGGGCGTCGCTGGCGCTGGTCGCGTTCGCCTATGCCGGCTACCCGCTGCTGATGGCGCTGCTGGCCCGCCTCCGGCCACGTCCGGTGAAGGCCGGTGGCGCGCTGCCGATGATCGACGTGCTGCTGGTCGTGCACAACGGCATGCGCGAACTTCCCGCGAAGCTCGACAACCTGCTGGCGCTGGACTATCCGGCCGACCGCCTGCGCATCAACGTGGCCTGCGATGGCTGCACCGACGGCAGCGACCGCTTCGCCGCCGAGCGCGATCCCGCGCGGATCCGGGTCTTCGCGTTTTCGGAACGGCGCGGCAAGTCGGCGTGCCTCGGCAACGTGGTGCCGCTGCTCGATGCGGAGATCGTGCTGTTCAACGACGTGCGGCAGCGGATCGATGCCGGTGCCGCGCGCGCGCTGGTGGCGGTGCTGGCCGACCCGACGGTGGGCGCGGCCAGCGGCGAGCTGGTGCTGGAAGCCCGTGACGGCTATGGCCAAGGGGTCGATGCCTACTGGCGCTACGAAAAGGCGATCCGGCGACTGGAGAGCGCCAGCGGTTCGCTGGTCGGCGCCACCGGTGCCCTGTATGCCGCGCGACGCACGCTGATCCCGGCCGTCCCGCCCGGCATCGTGCTGGACGACATGTGGATTCCGCTGGGCATCGCGGCGTCGGGCCATCGCACGGTATTCGTGCCGACCGCGCTGGCCTTCGACCGCACCTCCGACAACCCGGCCGACGAAGAGCGGCGCAAGCGGCGCACGCTGGCCGGCAATTTCCAGCTGATGCACCTGCGCCCCGCGCTTGCCATTCCGGGTGCGCATCCGCTGGCTTGGCGCCTGTGGGGCCACAAGTGGCTGCGCCTGCTGGCGCCCTGGCTGCTCGCGCTCGCGCTGCTCGCGAACGTGTTCCTCGCCTTGCGCGGTGGCGTGCTGTACCCGCTGCTGCTCGCACTGCAGCTCGCCGGCTACGCGACCGCCCTGCTGGGGCGCGGCTGGCCCCGCCTGGCCACCCTGCTGCCGGTACGGCTGGCGGTGGCGTTCCTCAGCCTCAACACCAGTGCCATGCTCGCCCTCGCCGATTACCTGCGTGACCCCGAGGCGCACCTGTGGCAGACCACCCGATTGGAAGACGCTCGCCGATGACTGCGACACCTCCCCTGCAACGCGCCGTCTACGTGGTGTCGTTGTTTCCCTGCTGGTCGGAGACGTTCATCGTCCGCGAGATCACTGCGCTGATCGAGAACGGCGTGGACGTGCGGATCATCTCGCTCAAGAAGCCCTCCGAAACGCTGGTGCAGGCCGATGCGCAGGCGCTGATGGACCGGGTGCGGCATCCCGGCTCGCCGTTGCACGCGCTCTGGGGTGCGGCGAAGGCGTTCGTGCGCAACCCGGCCGCCGTGCTGTCCACCCTGGCGACCGTGGTCGCCGGCACGTGGCGCTCGCCGTCGGTGCTGGCCAAGTCGCTGGCGGCATGGCTGCGCGGACTGGAACACATCGACTGGCTGCGCGACTTCGATCCGCAGGTCCTGCACGCGCACTGGGCCACCTATCCGTCCACGGCGGCCTGGACGCTGTCGCGCGTGCTGCGACTGCCGTTCGGTTTCACCTGCCACGCCCACGACATCTTCATCGAACGGCAACTGATCGCGCGCAAGATCCAGGATGCCGCGGTCGCGGTGACCATCTCGCGCTTCAATGTGGACTGGCTCAGCCAACGCGAAACCGCGCAGGCGCGCGAAAAGCTGCAGGTCATCCACTGCGGCGTGGACCTGCGCGCCAATCCGTGGCAGCCGGACGGACGTGCGCCGCAGCAGATCCTCACCGTCGGCCGGCTGGACCCTATCAAGGGCTTCGCCACGCTGGTGGAGGCACTGGCCCTGCTGGCCCAGCGCGGCGTCGACTTCCAGTGCCGCCTGCTGGGGTCCGGCCCGCTGGATGCGTCGCTCCGTTCGCTCGCGCAGGCGCGCGGCGTGGCGGACCGGATCGAGTTCTGCGGCGCGCAGCCGCAGGACGTGGTGCGTCGCTGGATGGGCGAGGCGTCGCTGTTCGTGCTGCCGTCGGAAGTCGCGCCGGATGGCAACCGCGACGGCATCCCGGTGGCCCTGATGGAAGCCATGGCCACGGGCTGCCCGGTCGTCAGCACCCGCGTGTCGGGCATTCCCGAACTGGTGGAACACGAGACCAGCGGCCTGCTGGTCGATGAGAAGCAACCGGTCGCGCTGGCCGATGCGATGCAGCGTCTGCTCGAGGACGCCGCGCTGCGCCGGCAGGTCGTCGGCGGTGCGCGCGAGAAGGTCGAGCGCGAGTTCGACGCCCGCAAGGAAGCCCGTCGCCTGCAGGACCTGATGGAGGGCATCGCGCATGCAACCTAGGAAATTGCTCGTCGTGAGCGACGAAATGGAAGTGGGCGGCAGCCAGCGCCAGATCACCTACCTGCTCGGCGGCCTGGACCGGCGGCAGTGGCAGCCGGAACTGGTGTTCTTCCGCAAGGAATCGTTCCTGGTGCGCGATCTGCGCGCGCAGGGCATCGTGGTCCACCACGTCCCCAAGCGCGGCCGGCTGGACCTGCGCTTCGTGCTGGCCTACGCGGCGCTGCTGCGGCGCGAGCGTTACGACCTGGTGCATGCGTTCTCGCTCACCGCCGAACTGTGGACGATCGTGGCGGGCTGGCTGGCACGCCGTCGGTCGCCGCTGGTGGCGTCGATCCGCGGCCTGTACCTGGACGAGTCCGAGCGCTTCTGGCGCATCAAGCGCTTCATCCTGTCGCGCTCCGCGGCGGTGATCGCCAACGCGCGGGCCGGCGCGGTCGCCGCGGCGAAACGCGCGGGCGTGCCGGTGACCAACATCGACGTCGTGCCGAACGGACTGATCCCGCCGGACGCCCTGCCGCCCGGCCAGCGCGACCTCCTGCGCCAGGCCATCGGCGTGCCGGCGGAACGCCCGTTTGCGCTGTTCGTCGGTCGCCTGGTGAAGGAAAAGAACCTGGCCTGCCTGATGCGCGCGCTTGCCCGGATCCCCACGGACCAACGACCATGGGTGGCATTGGCCGGCAACGGTCCGCTGCGTGGCGACATCGATGCGATGCGCGAGGCGGCCGGTCTGGACGCCGATGTACGTTTCCTAGGCGAACGCAAGGACACTGCCGCACTGATGCAATCCGCCGATTTCCTGGTCCTCCCCTCCTCCTACGAAGGCATGTCGAACGTTCTCATGGAAGCCATGGCGGCCGGATGCCCGGTGGTCGCGTCCGATGTGGGCGGCAATCCCGAGCTGGTCGAGGATGGCGTCACCGGCCTGCTCTTCCCCAGCGACGACGCCGACGCGCTCGCGCGTTGCCTGCAGACGATGGGCAGCGACAAGGCGCTGCGCCTGCGCCTGTCGCAGCAGGCCGCACAGGTCGCCCGCCAACGCTATTCGGTGGAGCAGCTCGTGCGCTCGACGACCCGCGTCTACGAGCGTTGCCTGGATGCGCGCGCCCCGCGCGCCGGCGATGTGCCGCTGTCCACCCTCGGCTCCACCCGGGACGACGCATGAGCTCTGCCGGTTCCCTGTGCGAAGACTTCATCCTGGCGAGCGGACCGCAGGCCGAGGCGTGGCTGGCCGGCAAGGCGGGTCTGCAGACGCTGGCGCTGGGCGATGGCACGTTGCACGCCGCGGTCAGTGCGGGCGTCCGCCACGGACGCCACGCGAACGGCCGTCACTGGCTGGCGATCGCCGACCTGGTGACCGGCCAGCTGGACGACGCCGCCGGCGACAGTGCGTCGACCGCCCCGCAGCGCCACTGGCGTGGCCGCTTCGCGTTCGCCAGCTGGCAGCCCGGACAGGCTGGCGTCAGCGCGTTCATTGATCACTTCGGTTCGTTGCCGCTGTTCTGGTACCGCCGCGACGGCCACTTCGCCGTGGCCACCGATCTCCGCCTGCTGCTGGATGCCCCCGGCATCGGCAACGACGTGGACCTGACCGCGGTCTATCACTACCTCAACTTCACCTGCATCCCGGCGCCGCTGACGATCCACCGCGACATCCGCCGCGTCGAGCCGGGATCGGTGCTGACGCTCGACCATGCGGCCGAACGCAGCGAGCGCTACTACCTGCCGGAATACCCGGCCGACCTGCAGGGTAGCGACACACAGCTCGCGCACGATCTGCGCGACCGCATGATCGCGACCGTGCAGGACTTCCGTCCGCACACCGACGGCGACTGGGGCTGCTTCCTCAGCGGCGGCACCGACAGCAGCAGCATCGTCAGCATCCTGGCGCGCCAGGGCGGCTCGCAGGTGCACAGCTGCTCCATCGGCTTCCCCGAAGCCGGTTACGACGAACTGGATTTCGCGCGCCTGGCCAGCGAGGCCTGCGGTGCGCAGCCGCACCTGGCCAAGGTCGACCGCCACCGCGCGCTCGGCCTGCTGGATTCGGTGATCGACGCCTACGACCAGCCGTTCGGCAATGCCTCGGCGGTGCCGACGCTGGCCTGCGCGGAACTCGGCCAGAGCCAGGGCTTCGCCACCATGCTGGGCGGCGACGGCGGCGACGAAATCTTCGGCGGCAACCAGCGCTACGCGAAGGACAAGGTGATGGAGGCGTTCTACCGGCTTCCGTCGCCGCTGAAAGCCGCCGCGCGCGCCATCGGCGACACCGTCGGCGGCGGACACGTGCACGTGCTCAACCGCGTTCAGAACTTCACCCGTCGCGGCTCGCTGCCGAATCCGGACCGGTTCTACACGGACGATTCCTTCGCCTCGGATTTCTATGGCGACCTGCTGACGCCCACGTTCCGCGCACAGGTGCCGCAGGACGCGTCGCTGGATTTCATGCGCGGCGTGTATGCGACCGGTCCGCGCACCGAACCGCTGCACCAGATCATGCGCCTGGACCTGCTGATGGCCATCGCGCAGAACGATCTGGTCAAGGTCCATCGCGCCTGCCGCCACCATGGCGTGTCGGTGCGCTTCCCGTACCTGGACCCGGCTCTGGTCGACTACTGCGGCCGCCTGGCGGCGCACTACAAGGTGCGCGGCCTGAAGAAGCGCTACCTGTTCAAGCAGGCCGTCGCCGACATCCTGCCGACCGAGATCCTGCGCAAGCGCAAGCAGGGCTTCGGCCTGCCGATCGCCATCTGGATGAAGGAAGACCCCGCCCTGCAGGCGCGCGTCCGCGACGTGCTGCTGGATGAGCGCACGCGCGAGCGCGGCTGGGTCAACCCGGCCTTCATCGAACGCCTGGTCAACCTGCACATGGCCGGCGGCTGGGACCACTCCAACGCGCTCTGGCAACTGCTGGTACTGGAGTTGTGGATGCGGAGGTACATGGATGGCCGCTGAGGCGCTGCGCGTGCTGATGGTGATGGAAGCCGCGTATCCGGCGCACAAGGGCGGTGGCGCGGAAGCGCAGGTGCGTACGCTGTCGCGCGGCCTGCGCGCGCGCGGTCATCGCGTGACCATCCTCGTGCCGCGGTTGCCGTGGGCATCGCCGGCGAAGGTCGAACGCGTGGACGGTGCGGTCGTCTGCCGCCTGTCGTTCCCGCGCCTGCCGCTGCTGGCCAGTCCGTTGCTGTGGCTGCGCACGATCGCGTTCCTCTACGCCCGCCGCCATCGCTACGACGCCTGGCATGTCCACATCGCCCACCGCATGGCCGCGATCTGCGCCGTGATGGGACAGTGGCTGGACAAGCGCGTGCTGACCAAGGTGTCCGGCTGGTGGGAGCTCGAGAAGGGCACGCTGGCCCCGCGCACCGGGCTGGTCGACACACTGGCCCAGCATGCCCTGCGCCGCACCGAAAGCTGGCAGGCCATCAGCCGGCGCATCGCGCGCACGCTGGAAGCGCGTGGCATTCCGCCCGAACGCATCATCGCCCTGCCCAATGCGGTGGACACCCGCCGGTTCGCCGACATCCAGCGCGATGCCGCCCTGCCCGCGCGTTTCGTGTTCATCGGTCGCCTGGAAGCGGAGAAGGGATTGAACGTACTGCTGGACGCCTTTTCGGATATCGCCCACAGCCATCCCCAGGCCAGCCTGCTGCTGGTCGGCACGGGCCGGCTGGAATCGACGCTGAAGGAGCGCGTCAGCGCGCTCGGCCTTGAGGGCCGCGTCGACTTCGCCGGTCATCGCGACGACATCGAGCGGCCGCTGGCCGAAGGCAACATCGGCGTGCTGACCTCGCGCATCGAAGGCCTGTCCAACACCCTGCTGGAATCGATGGCCTCGGGCCTGCCGATGATCGCCAGCCGCATCAGCGGCAACGAGGACTTCGTGCGCCCGGGCGAGAACGGCTGGCTGTTCGAACCCGGCGATCGCGCCGGCCTGTCGGCCTGCCTCGACCAGGCCGCCGCGCTGGACGGCACCGCACGCAGCGCCATGGGCGAGGCCGCGCGCGCGACCGTGCGCAACACCGCGGGACTGGACCAGGTGCTCAACCGCCTGGTGCAGCTGTATCGCGGCGAGCGCCACGTCGCCCACGGTGCCCCCGCGCCCAACGGGAACGCCTGACATGTGCGGCATCGCAGGCCTCGTGGTCGCTCCCGGCCAGCCCGCGCCCGACCCGGCGCTGGGCCGGCGCATGAACACCGTCATCCATCATCGCGGCCCCGACGACGAAGGGCTGCACCACGACGAGCGCGCCCTGCTGGGCATGCGCCGCCTGTCGATCATCGATGTCGGCGGCGGCCACCAGCCCATGTACGGCGCCGATCGTCAGGTCTGCATCGTCTTCAACGGCGAGATCTACAACTACCGCGAACTGCGCGAAGGCCTGGAACGCGACGGCCATGGCTTCGCCAGCCAGAGCGACACCGAGGTGATCCTGCAGGGCTACCTGCGCGATGGCGTCGGCATTTTCGCCAAGCTGGACGGTATGTTCGGTGTCGCCATCTGGGACCGCCGCACGCAGGAGCTGGTGCTCGCCCGCGACCGCCTGGGCGAGAAGCCGCTCTACTACGCGCACGACGATCGCCGCGTGCTGTTCGGGTCGGAACTGAAGTCGCTGCTGCAATCGCCCGACTGCCCGCGCGACCTCAACAACGATGCGCTGCGTGCGTACCTGACGTACGGCTACGTGCCCTGCCCGCACAGCGTGTTTTCCGGTGTCCACAAGCTGCCGCCCGCGCACTTCCTGCGCTATCGCGACGGCCAGGTCAGCCTGCAGCGCTACTGGCAGCCCAGCCTGTCGCCGAAGATCACGCTCGACGAAGCCGAAGCCTCGCAGCAGCTGGAAGAGCTGCTCGACCGCGCGGTCGCGAGCCGGCTGGTCTCCGATGTTCCGTTCGGCGCCTTCCTCAGCGGCGGCCTGGATTCCAGCACCGTCGTCGCGCTGATGGCGCGTCACCTGGGCCAGCCGGTGAAGACCTTCACCATCGGCTTCAAGGAAGCGGCCTACAACGAACTCGACGACGCGCGCCGCGTCGCGAAACACCTGGGCACCGAACACCACGAACTGGTGGTCGAACCGGATGCCGTCGACCTGCTGCAGACCCTGGTCTGGCATTTCGACGAGCCGTTCGCCGACTCCTCCGCGGTACCGACTTTCCTGGTGTCGCAGCTGGCCCGCGAGCACGTGAAGATGGTGCTCACCGGCGACGGTGGCGACGAGATGTTCGGTGGCTACGACCGCTATCTCAAGCTGATGAAGCTTGAGAGCCTGGGCGCGATGCGTGGACCGGTCGCGGCAGGACTGTCGTTGGCTGGCGCGCTGGCACCCAATCCCTACGGCGAACGCATGGCGCGCGTGGGTGAACGTCTCCGCCTGCCGTTCGACGAACGCTACCTGAGTGGCGTGGCCGTCATGCGGCCCGACATCGCGCAACGCCTGCGCCCGCAAGCCGGCGGCAAGGACCATTTCCGCCTGCCGGCGCTCGAACAGCCCGGCAGCGACCTCGGCGCCGGCGACGAAACGCTGGATCGCGCCGTCGCCATCGACCTGCAGAGCTACCTGCCCGACGACATCCTGGTGAAGCTCGACCGGATGGCGATGGCCGCATCGCTGGAAGGGCGCTCGCCGTTCCTGCAGCCGGACCTGGTGCAGTTCGCGCTGTCGCTGCCCGTGCACCTCCGTGTCCGCGACGGTCGTGGCAAGCACCTGCTGCGCGAAGTGGCGGGCAAGTGGCTGCCGCCACGTGCGATCACCAAGCCCAAGCAGGGTTTCGCGATTCCGCTGGCGGACTGGTTCCGCGGCCCGTTGCGCACCCTGGCCGCCGACACGTTCGGCAGCCGCGCGTTCCGCGAACGCGGCCTGCTGCAACCTGCCGCCGCGCAGGCACTGTTGCACGACCACGTGGAACGTAACATCGACCGCAGCGAAGCGCTGTGGCAATCGCTCTGCCTGGAACTGTGGGCACAGCGCTTCCTGGACGGCGACGCCGCCGCCGGAGCCTGAGCCATGTGGATGCGGCTGCTGCTGGCGGTGCCCCTGCTGTTCATGCCGAACATGCTCCACCTGTCGGTGGAGACCGGCATCCCGGGCCTGAACCTCGCCAACATCATCTTCATCATCGTGCTCGGCGCACTGCTGATGGGCGGCAAGCGCTATGCACCGCTGGAACCGCGCGGCTACCTGACGCCTGCGCTGCTGCTGCTGTTCGCCGCCCTGACCATCGCCTTCCTGATCGCGCAGGCCACCATGCCGCGCAACTTCATGGAGGACTTCACCTACCTCAAGAACCTGATCTTCTATCCGCTGCTGTACTTCGTGTACCGGCGCTGCGGACAGGATGCGAAGGGCACGCGGCAGCTCATCATCTTCGTGATGATCGTGGCCGCCGTCGCCGGCCTGGAGGCGATCCGCGAAGGCCTGGACTACGGCTTCGGCAACTACAACGAATCACGGCGCGCCTCGGGTCCGTTCGGTACCGACTACTCGACCGCCAATCGCGCGGGCGTGTTCTACGCGATGTTCCTGCCGATGTTCATCGCGATGGCGCTGTTCTTCCGCAAGCAGAAGTTCTGGCGGCTGGCGGCGATCGGCGGCTGCGGGATCATGGTGATCGCCATCATGGCGACCTACTCGCGCCAGTCCTACCTGATCGCGCTGGTCGCCTTCGCGCTGCTGCTGGTCCGCCGCAACGTGGTGCTGGCGGTCATCATCGCCGCGCTGATGGTGCCGGCGATCGGCCTGCTGCCGGAGAGCGTGACCCAGCGTGTGGCCGAAACCGAGCAACAGGACTCCGTCGGCGAAGAACAGCTCGACGTCAGTACCGCCAGCCGCTTCGAGATCTGGGGCGGCGCCACGCAGATGTGGACCGAGCATCCCATCGGCGTGGGCCTCAACCGCTTCAAGCAGCACATCGGCACTTACGTGCCGCGCTATGCCGGCTACGACGCGCACAGCATCTACTTCCTGATGCTGGCCGAATGCGGCCCCCTGGGACTGCTGGCCCTGCTGTTCCTGCTGTGGCGCGTGCTGTGGATGGGTGTGCGCTTCACCCGCTCGGTGCCCGCCAGCGATGCGGAGGGCAAGGCGCTGTCGTTGGGCTTCATCCTGCTCGCCGTTTCGACGGGACTCGGTAACGTCTACGGCAGCCCGTTCTTCGAAGGCGCCGTGATGGCCAACTTCTGGGCGCTGTGCGGATTGATGGAGCACTACTTCGCACTGAAGCGCCGGGCGCCCGCACCGGGTGCGGCGCTCGTGCCCGGCGCTGCCGCCGGCGCCCCGGCACCCGCGATGCAGGGCATCGGTGACCGGTTCCCGCTGGCGGCGCGCATGGCGCCCCGCCGCTACGGCAAGGACAAGGACTGAATCACTTGCCGGCGTCGGGGAACGTGCCGTCCTCGGCCGGCAACGTCGCGTCGCGGTCGTACAGGCGGTATGCCAGCAGACCCACCCATTCGTGCAGCGCGGCCTCGGTCTTGGCCAGGCCACCACTGTCGGGGACCAGAAAGCCCGCGTGCTGATAGGCCACGTAGCGCTCGTCCGTCGGCAACGGGCACGCGCGGAACCCTGCGTGCTGCAGCGAAAAATAGGCCCTGGGCATGTGCAGCGCGGAGGTGACGAGCACCACGTCGCGCGGCAGTGCCGGCTTCATGGCGGCAAGCTGGCGTGCGTTCTCCCACGTCGTGCGCGAGTGCGTCTCCAGCCGCATGGCCGCATCCGGCACGCCCATCGCACGCAGGTAGGCCGACATCAGCAGCGCCTCAGGCGGGCTCGACGACCACCCGCTGCCACCCGAAAGCACCAGCTGCCTGCCCGGCGCCTCGCGCCACCAGCGCGCCGCGGCCTCGGCACGGCGGCGGCTGGCCTGGGTCAGCACGCTGTAGTTCTCCACGTCGTGCGCCTTGCGGTCCACACCCCCGGCCAGCACCACGGCCACCGTCGGCGATTGCGCGCGGCAGGCGGCGGACGGCTTCTCCCGTCCCTCCAGCGAACGCACCAGCAGGTTGGCGACCAGCGGCGTCATCGCCACGATCGACAGCACGATCACGCCCACGCAGCCGGCGCGCCAGAGACGCAGGCGCGGGCCCCACCACATCGATACGACCAGCGCCGCGAGCGCCAGCAACAACCAGGACAAGGGGGATAGCCACCACATCAGGGACAGGCTCCCCGTACTGCCTCGATCATGCCGCGCTCCGCGTCCGCCAATGGCGTACAAGATCGCGCAGGCGGGCATCCAGCGCCAGCACCGGCACGACGTACAACAGCACCCACAAACCGCCGGCGGTGAACAGGCGCGCCCACGGCGAGACCAGGCCGAACAGGTCGCTGCCTTCCACGGCCAGCACGAACGCCAGCCCCGCTCCGCCCGCCACGCTCCACGCGCGCAGGTCCGGCCGATAGCGCAGGTCGCGCGGACACAGCACGTAGATGCCCACGCCGAGCATCGCGAAACTGCCCACGGCCGCCCAGGTCGCGCCCATGTAGCCATGGTCCGGGATCAACCAGAAATTCAGCGCGGTGTTCAGCACCGTGGCCGCGAGCGTCATGTACAGCACGGTACGCGAACGCTTGTGCAGCAGCAGACCGTAGCCGCCGATCTCCAGCAACGGATACAGCGCGTACAGCGCGCCCATCCAGGCGAACACCGGGCCGGATGCGGTCTTGTCGGCACCGCTGATCGCCTGCACCGCTTCGCTGCCGACACAGCCGATCGCCACCGCCACGCCTATCGCCGCGTAAGTCATCGGGAACAGGACCTTGGCCTTCAGCGCGCGCACCGCGTCCGCGCCACCGGTTTCCCAGCTGCGATTCGCGACGGGAATGAAGGACTCGGACAGGGCCGTGCTCATCAGCATGCTGACCTGCAGCGCCAGCGAATAGCCGATGGTGAAGATGCCGACCGCGGCGAAGTCGCCGGTCATGCCCTTCAGCATCAGACGGCCGATCGAGATGAGCAGCACGGTGGCGATCTCGTTCACCACCAGCGGCATGCCGTAGCTCAGCGTCTTGCGCATCTGCGACCAGTCGAGCTGGCGCGAGAAGGTCAGGTTGCGGCGCACCCAGTACACATAGAAAGCCACGACGATGCCGGCCGCGAGCATTTTGCCGCCATAGGCGGCCACCGCGGACCGCTCCAGCCAGGCCACCGCGCCCACCATCAGCACCAGTTCCAGCCAGCGCCACGCCACCCGCGTGACCATCAGCGTGCCGGAGTGCTCGCCCGCGCGCAGCACCATCTGCACCAGGCTAACGAAGACCTGCAGCGGCACCGTCATCACCGCCATCCACAGCACCGGCGAGAACGAGGCGCCGCCGAACCAGTCCACGCAGGCGAATATCGTGATGCCGACCGCCCAGATGCCGCACGACACCAGCAGCGGCAACAGGAACATGTTGGTGGCGAAGCCGGGCAGCGCGTTGGCTTCGTCCTGGTAGGGATAGAACCGCAGGATGGCGTGCTGCGCACCGAGCTTCGCCACCGCGACGCCGATCATCAACCACGTTTCGTAGTAACCCAGGATGCCGTACTGGGTGTTGTCCAGCAGCCGTGTCAGCAGCGGGAACGACACCAGCCCGGCCAGCATCACCAGGACGCTGGCCGATGAGTAACGCAGGTAGTGCGCGCCCACCCCGCGCTTGCGGGAGACGCCCTTGCCGTCGTCGCGGCTCATGGAGTGGGCATTCCGGCCCGGGAAACGGCGTCAGGCATGGCGAAAACGAAGGCGGGCATCGTCAGTTCAACGCGAAACGGCACGCCGGCAGGTCATCGCCGTGCCGCCTGCGCCGCGGCGACGCTCTCGGCGAAGCGCTGCGCCAGCGCCGGCTGGTCGATGAAGTCGTGATGGTTGCCGGCCAGCGCGTGGAGGTTGATGCGTCCGTCGATCCAGTCCCGCCATCCCAGCGTCGCGTCCTCGCCCTTGCTACGGACCGGTGTGCGGAACAGTTCGACATCGCCGCGGTAGCGTTGCGGGTGATAGGCGGCAAGCGCGCGATGGTTGGCGCGCTCCACCTGCTGCAGCCGGACCTGCTGCGGCAGCGCGGCGTCAGGATCCTTCTTGCCGCGCCGCATCGCGATCGGCACGTCCCACAGCCGCACGCGCAGCCGCCGCGCCAGTTCGCGCCACGGCACCTGCACCAGCGCGGCCAGCGACAGGGACCAGCGCAGCTTCCGACGCTGCCGCAGCCGTTCGGGGCCGAACGTGTCGAACATCGCCAGCAGCGCGACGTCGCGCCTCTCTTCGCGCAACCGGCGCGCCGTTTCCAGCGCCAGGATGCCGCCCATCGATCCACCGGCGAGCAGTACCGGGCCATGCGGGTGAGCATCGCGGATCACGTCGGCGTACACGTCGGCCATGGCGTCGATGCTGTCCGACGGCACGGACACGCCATCCAGCCCTGCCGCCTGCAATCCGAACACGGGCTGGCCGGCGTCCAGCGACTCCAGCAGCGGCAGATAGTTGAGGACGTTGCCTCCCACCGCATGCATCAGGAACAGCGGCGCCAGACCGTCGCCTTGGCGCAACCGCACCAGCGGTTGCCAGGAGGCCGTCGTCGCCGGGGCCTTGCCGCCGGCCGCCGCGTCGATCGCCTGCGCCAGCGCCGCGATCGTGGGATTCGCGATCAGCGTGGCCAGCGGCAGGTCGACGCCATGGCGCCGATGCAATTCGTTGAACATGCGCACCGCGAGCAGCGAGTAGCCCCCCAGTGCGAAGAAATCGTCGTCGATCCCGATGTCCTGCCGCTGCAGCAGGCGGATCCACAGCTCGCGCAGGTCGCGCTCCATCGCGGTACGCGGAGGCGTACGACGGTGCGCGTCGGTTGGCGCATCCAGGGTGGGCGGCGGCAATGCACGCCGGTCGATCTTGCCGTTCGGCGTCTTGGGCAGGCGCTGGACCACCTCGATGTACTGGGGCCGCATGTAGGCGGGCAGCGCCTCCGCCAGGCGTTCGCGCAGCCGCTGCGCCAGCACGGCAGGCGGCGTCGCGCTGCCGACGTACAGCACCAGCACCGCATCGCCACCCTCGAGTGCGCGCACGACCGCCACGCATTCCGCCACGCCGGGATCGCCGGCCGCGGCAGCTTCGATGTCGCCGGGTTCGATGCGGTAGCCGCGCAGCTTGATCTGCTCGTCCGCGCGCCCGTTGAAATGCAGTTGACCCGCATGCAGGCGGCCGAGGTCGCCGGTGCGGTACATGCGCGATCCGTCTGCCGCGAAGGGATCCGGCACGAACCGCTCGCCGCTCAGGTCGGGACGGTGCAGGTAGCCATCGGCCACGCCCGCACCCCCGATCCAGATTTCCCCGAGCGCATGCGGCAAGGCCGGCCGCTGCCGGTCGTCGAGCAGGTAGAAGCGCGTGCGTGCGATCGGCTGGCCCAGCGGCACCGCGTTCTCGCCGCCATCGATGCGATGGAGGCTGGACCACACGGTGGTCTCGGTGGGGCCGTACATGTTCCAAAGTTCGCGGCACTGCCCGTGCAGCGTCCGCGCCAGCGGCAAAGGCAATGCTTCACCGCCGACCAGCAGGCGCAACGGCGCCAGCACCTGCGTGCGGCCGACTTCCTGCAACAGCGCCATCAACGACGGCGTGGTCTGGAACATGGTGCAGCGGTGGCGTTCGATCAGGCGGCACAGCGCTTCGGGATCACGATGCTCGCCGTCGTCCGCGATGACCACCTGCGCCCCGCAGATCAACGGCAGATACAGCTCCAGCGCCGCGATGTCGAAGGACAGCGTGGTGGCGGAGCAGAGCACGTCATCGCGTGCGCAGCCAGGCGCCTCGCGCATCGAACACAGGAAATTGACCAGGTTGCGATGCAGGATGCGCACGCCCTTCGGCTCGCCCGTCGAGCCCGACGTGTACAGCACATAGGCCAGGTCGTCCGGATGGACGTCGGGCAACGTCGCGTGGGCGTCCACCGCCTCCAGCTCCGGCAGCGTCAGCAATGCCCTGCCGTCGCCCAACCCGGCGGGCAACGCAACGCCGTCGGCCGTCAGGATGGTCGGCAGGCGCGCATGCGTCGCCATGTGCAGCAGGCGTTGCGGCGGAAACGCCAGGTCGAGCGGCACATAGGCCGCGCCGGCGCGCAGCACGGCGATGACGGCCACCAGCATGTCCAGCGACCGCGGCAGCGCGATGCCGACCAGATCGCCCTGCCCCACGCCGCGCCCACGCAGTCCAGCCGCGGCCTGGCGGCTGCGCTGGTCCAGCGTGGCGTAATCGATGGTATGCGCGCCGCAGGCCGCCGCAGTGCGTGGGCCGTGCGTGGCGAAGGCGCGTTCCAGCAGCGCCACGAGCGACGATGCATCGCCATCGCGGGGCGTGTCCTCGCACGCAAGCGAGAAGGCCGCGTCTGACTGCGACGCGCCAAGGTCCAGATCGCGAACAGGGAGCTCGCTGCCGTCGGCCAGTGCCTCCAGCAGCCGGAGGTAGAGACCTGCCCAGTCCCGGATCGTGTCCTCGTCGTAGAGCGCGGTCTGGTACTGCACCTCCAGCACCAGCCCGGACGTCACCTGGTGCCAGTAGAGCCCCAGTTCCCATGCTGCCGCCGTGCGGGGCAACAGGTTCAATTCGCAGCGCACGCCGTCCATGCGCAGTCGCTCGAGCGACGGCACCAGGGTCAGGACCGACTCCAGCAACAGCATGCGTCCCGCATGCCGCGGCACCTGCAGCGCATCGACGATGCGGCCCAGCGAGATGTCCTGGTGGTCCGCCGCTTCGTCGAGGCGCGCCTGCACCTGCGTGGCCAGTGCGGTGAGCGGAGCCTGCGGATCCACCTCGACGCGCAACGGCAGGGTGTTGTCGGTATCGCCGACCACGCGCGCACCGCTGCCGCGCGCGGCGCCGGCGAACGGAATGCCGCAGACCAGATCGGTCTGCCCGCTCAGGCGATGCAGCAGCGCGAAATAGGCGGTCAGCAGCAGGACGAAGCGGGTCGTCTTCGTCTGCCGCGCGCGATCGCGCAACTGCTGCCAGCGGCCCGCCGGCATGTCGATGGTGAAGCTGGCGGCCTCGAAGCTGATCCGACCGGCACGCGGCCGGTCAGTCGGCAGGCGCAGTGGCTCCGGCAGTGTCGCGAAGCGGTCACGCCAGTAAGCCAGACTGCGATCACCCTCCGGCCCATCGCGACGCGCACGCTCTGCCAGCACGAACTCGCGCCATGAATCGGCGGCAGGAATCCGCGCGATCGCGTCCGGCGTGGTCGCGTTGTAGTGGTCCATCAGGTCTTTCAGCACGACCCGCATCGACCACCCGTCCATGACCAGATGGTGCGCCGCCATGAACAAGCGATGGTGATCGGGTCCGAACCGGTACAGCACGCCCCGCACCAGCGGCGCGGTGGCGGTATCGAATGGCGTCGCACGCCAGCGGGCGCACGCTTGGTGGTAGGCCTCGAGCGGATCGGTGCGGGAGGACAGATCCTCATGCTGCAGGCGGACGGCCGACGCCGGATGATGGATCTGCGCGGTGCCGTCGTCGGAAAACGCCACGGCCAGCGCCTGGTGGCGCGCCACCACCGACGCGACAGCCTGCTCGAACCGCGCGACATCCAGCGATCCATCGAGCAGCAACTCGAAGGCCTCGCCGAACGCCAGCGTGGCGTCATCGCTGTAGCGACTGCCCAGCCACTTTTCGGCCTGCGCATCCGTCAACGGGAAGCGGATGCCGTCCGGCAACGCTCCCGCCACGTCCCGCGCAAGCGCATCCGCTTGCACATCCATCCCCAAGAACGGCCCCCTGATGGCCTTTCCATCCGCTCACTCGGAGTATAGGCAGATTGTGAGACGTACGACCCGGTTTGGCCGGGCATCCCCTCGCTGCTGACGACATACTCCATGACACTGCATCGACGGCATCGTCCCTGCCGCAGGCGTGAAGACCCCCTTCACGACCCTGTTTTTCCGCTGTATGCAAGCCGGCGACTTCGCGAAAGCGTGAATCCCGTTTGAATCCAGCCCGCCGCGATTGGTGAATCCGTGAACCAATCGGCAGCCACGGGCATAACGTCGTATAGACTGGGAACCGGACAGGGGGTCCTCGTTATTCTCGATATACAACGGCCGACAGGAGCCGTTCTAGATGACTGCATCCCGAATTTTCTCCCCCCGTTCCCTGCTGGGCCTGGTCCTGGTCCCGCTGGGACTGATGGCATCCGCTGCCCACGCCCAGTCGCTGGGCGTCTGCAACTCCTTCTACACCGCCGGCTTCACCCTGCCCGAGGGCAAGGTCAACCCGACCATGCCGACCCTGGCCAAGCCTGCCAAGGGCGTCGTGCTGAAGGAACCGAACTTCAACACCTGCCTGGTCCGCGCCACCGACCATGCCGCCGAGCCGCCCAGCACCTTTGCCCGCAACGACTATTCGCGCCGCCAGGCGTTCAACGCGGACAACACCTACTTCATCGTCTACTCCAACGATGGTTGGTGGCACCTCTATGACGCGAACACGCTGAAGCACCTGCGCGCGCTGTCGCCGAAGGTCGCCAATGCCAACGTGTCGTCGGCGTACCACATGGCCGGCGACGCCGAGCCGCAGTGGCACCCCACCAACCCCAACCTGCTGTACTACCTGCCCACCAACGGTGGCATGCGCGTGCTGTCGCTCGACGTGCGCACCAACACGCACACCGTGGCCGCCGACTTCAACGGCAAGCTGCCTTCGTGGGCGTCCTCGGCCGCGCACATCTGGACCAAGTCGGAAGGCTCGCCGTCGGCCGATGCCCGCTACTGGGGCTTCCAGGTCGAGAACAGCAACTTCGGCCTGCTGGGCTACATCGTGTGGGACATGCAGGAAAACCGTCTGGTCGGCAGCCGCCAGGACAGCAGCCGTCCCGACCACTCCAGCATGTCCGCCTCGGGCCGCTGGTACATCACCTCGTCCGACAGCACCGGCACCTGGGCGTGGTCGCGTGACTTCACCCAGAAGAAGAAGCTGCACGCGAAGAGCGAGCACTCCGACATGGCGTTCGGTCCCGCCAACCAGGACTACTACGTCTCGGTCGATTACCAGAGCTCGGCGGGCGACGTGTTCTTCACCGACGTCGATGCCTGCCCGGCCGTCGCCGCCAGCGCCACCAGCGCGCCGGTGTGCCCGCGTACCGTGCTGTTCCCCAGCTACGCCAACGGCGCCACCACGGCGATGCACTTCTCCGGCAAGGGCTTCAAGAAGCCGGGCTGGATGGTGTGGAGCACCTACGCCAGCGCCGCGTCCCGCGATGGCAGCCGTCCGTGGTTCACCAACAAGATCTACGCGGTGGAACTGAAGGCCAGCCCGCGCGTCTACGCCCTGGCCTACACCCGCCGTGCGGAGTCCGCCGGTGGTTACTGGTCCGAGCCGCACGCCACGGTGAGCCGCGACTTCACCCGCATCGCCTTCAACAGCAACTGGGCCGTGGCCGATGCCAACAACATCGACACCTACATCATCCACATCCCGTCTTCGGCCCTGCCGGGCGGCACCACGACCACGCCGCCCCCGACGAGCGGCGGCCGCGTGACCGGCGGTACGCTGCCGCCGCTGGTGAACCCGGGCACCACGTCCTCGGGCAGCCAGCCGATCGCGGTGGGCAGCAGCCCGGTCGTTAGCACGGGCACTACGGGTTCCGCGGTGACCACGCCTACCGGCACCAGCGTCGCCTCGCGGACGGCGCAGAGCATCCAGTCGAATACGCGCCGCGCCGTGGCGGCGCTCCGGGCCACCAGCCCGAAGCTCACCACCGCGCTGCTTTCGCTGCCCCTGGTCTACTGGATCGACCAGGAGTGGGAGCTCGACACCAAGAAGTAAGTCGTCAGCGGCGGCATGCCGCAGCACGATGACATCAAGGCCGGGGAACCGCGTGGTTCTCCGGCCTTTCTGTTTTCAGAGGGTGCTTACAGGTACCACGGCCACAGCGATGCGCCCCATAGCAGACCCAGGCGGGACTGCTGCATCACGCGTTGCATGCCGGCCGGCATACGAGGCGGACGCGCGTCCGGATCATCCTCCACGCGTATCCGCTGCGCCGGCGGTGGCGGCACGCCATGCGCGTCCAGCACCTGCCATCGTCCGGCCGCATTGAAGGTGTGGCAACCGTCCTGCCCCGGCGTCCATGTCGGATCCAGGCGCGCGACCTGCCGCTCGCGATACTGCTCCGGGGTCAGTTCGACGACCTCGTTGAACACCACGGCAGCGCCATAGATGGGCGCGCAGCATTGCGCGGGCCGGTAGAGCCGGCCGTCGCGTTCGAACAGTTGGCCCGCGGGACGCGCACTGCGTACATCCGCCAGCAGCGGATTGGCCGGATGCGGGCGATAGGGCCCTTCCAGCGCATCGGCCACGAACAGGAACAGCTCGTCGGACGGATTGCCACCGCTCTCGGACACGTTGCCGAACAGGTACCACCGCCCGTCGTGGTGATGGAGCGTCGGATCCACGCAGGCGCAGCCGTCCAGCAGATCGGCCACGCGCGTCCAGTCGCGCGGGAAATCGGTCGCACGGTAGAGGCTGACGCGGTCCGCCTCGTAGGACTCCACGGTCATGTACCAGACATCGTTCCAGCGGAAGACCTGGGGATAGGAGAGATGGAATGGCTCGTCCACGATCGTGCCCAGGTTGATCGCCGTACCGTCGTCCTGCAGTTGCAGGCACGCGATCACGCCCTGGTTGCGGGCATCGACGAACTCCTCGACGAACAGCAGGCAGCGGCCGCCCTCTTCAACCAGGAACGGATCCGCCCAGTAGTTCCTGCCCGGCGCCACCAGCGCACGCCACGCGTCCACGCGCGGCGTCGCCGGATCCAGCGGCGTTTCCGCCGCCGGCAGCAGCACGTACCACGGCTGATGGGTCGCACGGCGTCGCGCGCCGGACTGCAGCAACAGCCGCAGCGCGATCCAGGCTGCATGGACGCACATCGCCATGTTCCAGCGGATGGGATCCGGCCCCACCTGCAGGCGCGCCACGGACGACGTTCCGGCTTCCGGCAAGCGACGGATCGCACGCAGCAGCAGCGCCGGCAACTTCAGGAACGCCATGTCGCGATGCTGGCTGAAGGACACCGCGCGCGTCGCACCCCAACTTCCGGCCAGTAGCGTGGGCTTCGGATCGTCGTCCTTGCGCAGTTCCAGCGTGAACGGCGTGGCGTCCTCTTCTTCCAGGATCGGCGACAACAGCGCGGCGCCCGCGCGCACCGGATCGACGAGGTCGCCATCCAGCACCCAACAGCCATGCGGCGCGAGCGCGGCCAGCGCGGTCGCCCAGTCATGGGGGCCGATGCAGAGCACCAGGTCCGGCTGCAGCGCGGACACGCGTGCGCAGATGGCCTCACGGCTTTCGCTCGCCGCGCGCCCATCGGCCGGCGCAGCGCGCAGGTCTGCCGGCAACTCCGTTTTCGTCAGCGGCCCTTCCAGCGGCCGCCCGCGCAGCCGCAGGAACAGGCGCAGCAACGTGCGCTCAAGCCAGAAGAATGGAAACAGGGCGAACGGCAGGCGGCGCCGCGAGGGCTCCGCGCGCAGATCGGCCGACACGGCAATCAGGTCGATGTCCTCGCGGCCGCGCGCCAGTTCGAACGCACAGGCCAGCCAGCGAGGCACGCGTGCCGGGCCGACCAGCACGACTCGCAACGGCGTCGGGCGCACGTTCGGGTACAGCGGTGTGCGGACCTGCGCCGTCACGAGGCCACCGCCCATGTGCTGATGCGATCGATCACGCGCGCGCGATCACTCGCCGAGAACAGGATGTGGTCGATCTGCGGCCAGAACTCCACCTCGAGCCGTCGATCGCGACGATGCCGGCCGAACGTCGCGTCGATCTGCCGCGGGTGCAACAGGTAGTACGACACGCCGCCGGTGTAGAACGCGAGGATCTTCACGCCGCGGCCGAGCAGCTGGCCCGCCTGTTCAAGGAACTGTCCGTGTGTCGACCAGTCGCGGAAATCGTTGATGCCCGGCGCATCGTCGGGCTTCGGACGGAGCAGGCGCAGCAGCATGCCCGGCCACCGCAGCGGCGAACGCGCGAGCATCAGTTTGAGCTGGCCTGCGCGGAACCATGTGCCCTGGACCGCCATGCCATCGAGCAGCAGCACACCGTCCACGCGCGTGTCGGCGAGCGCGGTGCGCCAGCCCTGGTCGGCAGCGCTGCAGATGCCACCGACGATGAAGCCGCGCGCGCCCGTCATCGCCTGGACCGTGTCCAGCACTTCGCGGACGACGGATTCCGCGTCGGCGTGGGTGCCCGCCGGTGCATCACCGATGCGCGGCATGTCGAAGCGGACGACATCCAGTCCCTGCGCCGCGAGACGCCTCGCCAGATGCACGTGCAGGCGAAGCGGTCCCATCCGGTGGATGAGGCCGGCGTTGAACAGCACGACGGCGCGTCCTTTCGGCGTGCCCTGTGCGCGCGTCAGCAGACCGAAGGCACGCCCGCCATCCAGCGCGATCACCTCATCCACGGGCACCTCCCTTCGCCAGGCGCGCAAGCAGTCCTTCGAGTGCATCGCGTGCATCACGCAACGGGATCAGGCCGTCCAGGTCGATCTCGTTCGTCCATGCCGACAACGTGGCCGGCAGGGTGAGGTGCGCATCGGCTGTGATTGCACGGCCCTCGCCGTCCGCCGTATCCACCACCGACAGCGGCAGGCCCGGACCCGGTCCTTCGAGCGTCAGCGACGCCAACGCTTCGCGTGCGCCCGGTGACAGGCGGAAGCCCATCAGGTCATCCGGCATTGCCGGTGCCTTGCCCTTCAACAATGGATAACGATGGTTCGACGCGCGCTCATCGTTGTCGCGTGCCACCAGCGTCTGAACGTAGCGCTCCCCATCGACCACCGGCTGCCACAGCCACAGCGCCGAGGCACCAAGTGCTGCGGCGTCGCGCCACGCGAACAGCGCCGAGGCGCGTGCGCCCATGACGATCAGGGGCACGTCGGGCGCGATGCGCTGCAGCTCTGCGGCGGCCAGCGTCAGATCCTGCGTCGTCGCTTCGGGCCGGAACTGGCCGTCATCGCCTTCCGAATCGCCCGTGCCGTAGTAATCGAAACGCAGGCAGGCGATGCCCGCACCCGCCAGTTGCGAGGCAACCTGCGAGAAGAAGCGGTAGCTGCGCATCTGTTCGTGCAGCAACGGAGGACACATCAGCAGCGCCGCGCGCACGCCCTCGGCGGGCAGGTGGCGAACCCCGAACAGGCGGCGCTCCTGCGGACCGAAGAACGCCGGCACCATCTGTACGTCCTTCACCATGTGCACGACCTTCCTGGCACCGTGCGCGGCAGGATCGCCATGCGCCGTCCATGCCCGCCCGTCGAGCGTGGCCACGCTGCCAGCACGTCCGCCTTGCCGTCCATCCGTCATCCCCGCATCAATATCCGCCGCACCCGCCACAGGCCGGGCCGCGTGATCCCCTGGAAGCAAGCCTAGCACGCAGTTCTCCCGCGCCGCGGCCGCATGTCCGACCCTTGCCCGGCGCAAACGGCACCGGCGGCCAACGTGTTTCCTGACGGCGTCATGTGCCGGTATCCGCGCTGCCCAGCCATCGCCGCACGCGTCCCCACCAACCACGCGATGGGCCGTGGGAGGGCGTTGCGCGCGCCGTGGTCGTCAGCGGTAGCTCGCCCGCCGCCTGCGCCAGCGTCTGCGTCGCCAGTGCGAGCAGCCGCAGGCGCACGCCGGTGTCGCGTGCCACGCGGTTGGCCATCTGCACCGCCAGCATCGAATGCCCGCCCAACTCGAAGAAGTTGTCGTCCGGGCCTGCGTCGGTCCCCAGCAGCTCGCTCCATACCTCCATCAGGTAGGCCACGCGCGCATCGGCATGTCGTGGCAGTGCAGCACGCGCCGGCGTGCCCGTCTCGGCAGGTGCATGCGCCAGCGCCGGCAATGCCTTGCGGTCGGTCTTCCCGTTCGGCAGCAGCGGCACCGCCGCGAGGTGCACGATGTGCTGCGGCACCATGTAGTGCGGCAGCGCACCGCGCAGCGCCCCCAGCAGCGTTGCGTCGTCGAGCACGGCCTGCGGCGCGGGCACCACGTAGGCCACCAGGCGCACGTCGCCCGGCCGGTCCTCGCGCACCATCACTACGGTGCGCGCGACCCCCGGCTGCACGGCGAGCGCGTGTTCGATCTCGCCCAGCTCGATGCGGTGTCCGCGCACCTTCACCTGGAAGTCGAGGCGGCCCTGGTGTTCCAGCACGCCATCGTGCCGCCAGCGCCCGCGGTCGCCGGTGCGGTACAGGCGCGGCGGCAGGCCGACCGGCCCCACGCCCGTCGGCTGGACGCAGGTATCCGGGATGAAACGCTCCGCCGTGAGTTCCGGGCGATGCAGGTAACCCAGGGTGACGCCATCACCGCCGATGTGGATTTCGCCCGACACACCGGGCGGACAGATCTGCCCGCGCTCGTCGAGCACCCACACCGTGGTGTTGTTGATCGGACGGCCGATGTGGATGTCGGGCGCGCCGCCGTCGTCCGGGCGCTGCACGCGCATGCAGGTCGACCACACCGTGGTTTCGGTAGGGCCGTACATGTTCCAGAGCTCCACGCCGCGCTCGAGCAACTGGATCGCCAAGTCCGCCGGCAGCGGTTCGCCGCCGCACAGGCCCTTGAACGGCCCGCGCGCACGCCAGCCGGCTTCGACCAGCATGCGCCAGCTGGCCGGCGTGGCCTGCATGACGTTGGCGCCCGTGCGCTGCAGTAGCGCCGCGATCTCGGTGCCTTCCATCGCCGCCTCACGCGAGGCGAGCACCACTTCCGCACCCACGCTGAGCGGCAGGAAGAGTTCCAGCACGGCAATGTCGAACGAGGTGGTGGTGACCGCCAGCAGGCGATCGTCGGGCGCCAGGCCCGGCTCGCGCCGCATACTGTGCAGGAAGTTGACCACTGCACCATGCGGCACCTGCACGCCCTTCGGCTTGCCGGTCGAGCCCGAGGTGTAGATGACATACGCAGGCGATGCCGGCGACGCCGGATCGTCCTTCAGTACCGATACCGTCGCGGGCGCCGCGCCGATCTCGGCCGCGTCCGCATCGATCAGCAGCAGTTTGGCGCGCGGCCATGCGAGTGGTGCCGCCAGCTCGCCCTCCGACAGCACCAGCGCGAGCCCGGCGTCTTCGGCCATGAACTGCAGGCGGTCGCCGGGATACGCAGGATCCAGCGGCACGTAGGCCGCACCGCACTTGAGCACCGCCAGCATGCCGGCGACCAGGTCGGGATGGCGATCCAGGCAGACGCCGACCAGATCGCCAGCGCGCACGCCTCGCGCATGCAGGGCATCGGCGATGCGGTCGGCGCGCGCGTGCAGCTCGGCGTACGTCAGCGCCTGCGCACCGAAACGCAGCGCGGTGCGCCGGGGTGCGGCGGTCGCCTGTGCCTGCAACAGGCCATGCAGCGTGCGCTGTGCGGGCCAGTCAGCGGCCGTGGAGTTCCACACCGCGAGCGACGTGCGGTCTTCATCGCTGAGCAGGTGCGCGTCTCCGACACCGATCGAGGGATCGCGCCGCACCGTTTCCAGCAAGGCCAGGAACCGCCGGTGCAGGCGTTCGCCGGACGCGGGCGACAGGATGTCGGCGTTGTAGTTGAGGTCGGCCGTGAGTCCGTCGGCATCCTCGAAGCACCACAGCGCGAGGTCCTGGTTGGCGGTGTGGTGCGGCAGCATCACGTGTTCGTAGCGCAGGCCGCCCCACGTCGCCTTGCGGTCGCGGATGTCCTGGAACGAGAACACCGACTGGTAGATCGGCGGACGGCTGGGATCGCGCGGCGTGCCGAGTGCCTGCACCAGCTGCTCCAGCGGAACGTCGGGATGCGAGAAGCAGTCCAGCACGGCGGCACGCACGCGCGACACCAGCGTGGTGAACGGCATGTCCGGTTCCACCTGCACGCGCACGGGCAGGATGTTGACGAAGAAGCCCATCACGTCGTCCATGCCTTCGGGCACGTTGCGCACCGGCAGGCCGACCACCAGGTCGCGCTGGCCGGTGATCCGGTGCAGCAGCACGTACCACGCGGCCAGCAGCGTCATGAAGAGCGTGCTGTCGGCCTGCGCGCCCACCGCACGCAGGCCGTTGGTCAATGCGGCGTCCATCTGCATGAGCTGCGCGCCGCCGCGCCCGGACGGCTGCGTCGGGCGTGGCAGGTCCTCCGGCAGGTGCAGCGGCTCCGCATGGCCCTGCAGGTGTGCGGTCCAGTGCTGCAGCTGCGCCCGCATGGCATCCGAGTCGCGGCGCCCGGCATTCCAGGCGGCGTACTCGGCGTAGGTGCGTTCGGGATCGGGCAGCGTACACAGCCCGCCGGCGGTGTAGGTCGCGTACAGCGCGGCCATTTCATCGCAGAACAGGTTGATCGACATGCCGTCCCACACGGTGTGGTGCACCATGAAGAACAGCACGTGCTCCTGCGGCGACAGACGGAACAGGCGCGCACGGTACAGCGGCGCCTGGTCGAGCGGGATCACTTCGGCGGTCAGTTCGTCCATCCGCCGCGCCAGCACCGCCTCGCGCTCGGCCTTCGGCAACGAGGCCAAGTCTTCCACCGGCTGCAGCGTCGGCACCACGTCCTCGAGCACGCGCTGCACGGCACCGTCGCCGACGGTTTCCAGGCGCGTGCGCAACACCGGCTGACGACGCACCACCTTGGCGAAGGCATCCTCCAGCGCCGTCAGGTCGAGTGGACCATGCAACCGGTGCGCGGACTGGATGTTGTAGCCGGTGTACCCGGGCTGCATGTGGTCCATCACCCACAGGCGCTGCTGCATCAGCGACAGCGGCGCGACCGACGGATCGTCCAGTCGCGGCACGGCGATGGCAGGCGCCGGCGTGGCCGGCGCCTGCGCGCCGCCCAACAGCGTCGCCAACTGCGCGACCGTCGGCGCTTCGAACAGGCTGCGCAGCGGCACGGCGACACCGAAAGTGGCGGACAGGCGCGACGCCAGCCGCGCCGCCAGCAGCGAATGACCACCGATGGCGAAGAAATCGTCTTCCGCACCGACCGACGGCGCACCGAGGACATCGGCCATCACCGCGGCCACCTGTTCCTCCACCTCACCGCGTGGCGCGCGGCGTTCACCGCGCGGCGCGTCACCGCCCTGCGGCGCGGGCAAGGACTTGCGGTCCACCTTGCCGTTGGGCAGCAACGGAATCGCCGGCAGCGTCACCAGATGCTGCGGAATCATGTAGTCCGGCAGGCTACCGCGCAGGTGCGCCGCCATGCCTGTCTCGTCCAGCGTCGTCCCGGACTGCAGCACCACGTAGGCCACCAGGCGCACATCGCCGGGGCGGTCTTCGCGTGCCATCGCGACCACACGCGCGACGGCGGGGTGAGCAGCGAGGTTCGCTTCGATTTCGCCCAGTTCGATGCGGTAGCCACGCACCTTGACCTGGAAGTCCAGGCGGCCCTGGTGTTCGAGCTGCCCGTCGGGACGCCAGCGTCCGCGATCGCCGGTGCGATAGACGCGCGCGCCTTCCGGCGCCTCTGCGTGGTACCGGTCGGGAATGAAGCGGTCTGCCGTCAGTTCCGGCCGGTTGAGATAGCCGAGCGTGACGCCGTCGCCGCCGATGCAGATCTCGCCGGGAACGCCGCGCGGACACAGGCCGCCCTGTTCGTCGAGGATCCAGATCTGCGTATTGGCGATGGGATGCCCGATGTGGATATCGGGAACGCCGCCCATGCCCTGCTCCACGCGGGAACAAGTCGACCACACCGTGGTTTCGGTGGGGCCATAGAGATTCCACAACGCGGCGCAGCGCGGCAGCAGCTGCTGGGCGAGATCCGGCGCCATGGGTTCGCCACCGCACAGCGCCACGAAGCCCACGCCGCCCTGCCAGCCCGCTTCCAGCAGCAGGCGCCAGGTGGCCGGGGTCGCCTGCATCAGGGTGATCCGTTCCTCCTGCAGGCGTGCGCGAAGCGCGCCCGCGTCGATCGCGGTGTCGCGGTCGGCAACGACGACCTGCGCACCGACCGACAGCGGCAGCATCAGTTCGAGCACGGCGATATCGAAGGACAGCGTGGTCACCGCCAGCAGGCGATCGTCCGCACCGATACCGGGTTCGGCCTGCATGCCGACGAGGAAGTTGGATACCGCACGGTGCTGCACCTGCACGCCCTTCGGCTTGCCGGTGGAACCGGAGGTGTAGATGACGTACGCGGCCGATTCCGGCAGCGCGCCGTCGAGGTCGCGGCCGATGCGCGTCGCCGGCTGCGTCGCCAGCGCGTCCTGCAGTTCGTCCAGCACCAGCACGGGACGGTCGGGCAGCGCGCATTGCGCGGCGTGGCGCCGCTGCGTCACCAGCGCGGCGAGACCGGCGTCGGCGGCCATGTAGGTCAGGCGTTCGGCGGGGAATCCCGGATCGAGCGGGACGTAACCTGCCCCGGTCTTGAGGATGCCAAGCAGCGCGGCCAGCATGTCGGCGTCGCGGTCGACGGACAGCCCGACCAGGCTGCCACGGCGCGCACCCTGCGCGCGCAGCAGGTGCGCGATGCGGTTGGCGCGTGCTTCGAGTTGCGCGTACGTCAGTGCCTTCGTTGCGTCGCGCACCGCGATGCGGTCGGGCGTCAGGTCGCTCTGCCGCTCGAAATGCTCGTGCATGCGTGCATCGCGGTCGTACGGCACCGGTGGCGGCTGCAGGGCGGCCAGTTCCGCGCGCCCCGCGGCATCGACCAGCGGCAGTTCCACGATGGCAAGGCTGCTGTCGCGTACCGCCGCACGCAACAGGCTCTCGTAGCCGGCGAGCCAGCGGCGCACCGTGGTCTCGTCGAACAGGTCGCGGTTGTACTGGCATTCCAGCCGCAGCGTGCCATGCACCTGCGCGGCGTTGATGAACAGCTCGAACGTGTCGAAGCGACGCGGGTTGTCGAAGAACTCCAACGCCAGGCCCGGGAACGCCTGTGCTTCGCTGTCGAGCGCCTGGTCGATGTTGAACAGCACGCTGACCAGCGGCATGCGGCTGGGATCGCGCGCGATCGGCAGCTTCTTGAGCAGCGTGCCGAACGTGTAACGCTGGTGTTCAAGCGCATCCAGCAGCACGCCCTGCGCGCTGTCCAGCGCATCACCGAAGGCCTGGCGCGCCGACAGGTCGAAGCGCAGCGGCAGCGTGTTGACGCAGTGGCCGACGAGCGTGTCATGTCCACCGACCGCCTGGCCGGCGGCGGGAATGCCGACCACCACGCTGTCCTGGCCCGCAAGGCGACCCAGCAGCGTGGAGAATCCGGCCAGCAGCGTGGCGAACAGGCTGGCGCCACGGCGCGCGCCCAGCTGGCGCAAGGCCGACGTCAGCGCATCGTCCAGCACATGGTCGACGCGGGCCGACGCGAACGTGCGGCGTGCCGGCCGCGGATGATCGGTCGGCAGGTCGAGCACCGGAATGTCGGTCGCGAAGCGGCCGAGCCAGAACGCTTCGTCTTCCTGCTGCTGTTGCAGGTCGGGACTGGCGGCTTCGGCCATCGCATAGTCGCTGTAGGCCTGCGCGGGCGGCAGCAACGGCACGTCGCGCCCCGCATGACGGGCATACAGGGTGCCCAGTTCGCGCACGATGACCCACCACGACCAGCCATCGCAGGCGACGTGGTGCGCACTCAGCACCAGTTGGTGATCGTTCGCGGACAGGTGCAGCAGTTCCGCACGGAACAGCAGGTCGTGCGAGACACGGAAGGGCGTCTCCACCGAATGGCGTACCCGCTCGGCTATCGCGTCGCGCTGTGCATCGCCCTGCAATGCCGCGAGATCGGTCTCCACCATCTCGAACGGCAGCGGTTGGCGGATGCACAGGCGCTCACCGGCGGGGTCGAGCACGGCGCGCAGCGCTTCGTGGCGGTCCACCAGCGCCTGCAGTGCGGCCGCCAGGGCGGCGCGGTCCAGCTCGCCCTGCAGGCGCAGCGACACCGACAGGTTGAACGACAGCGACGCATCGGTGCCGAGCTGGTCGGCGAGCCAGATCTCGCGCTGCGGCTCGGTACTGGGAACGACGCAGGCCAGTTCACCGCCGGCGAACGGGTCGTAATCGACGGCAAGCAGGGACGACGCGGACTGCGGCAACGCGGGGTTCATCCTGCCACCTTGAGATAACGACCGGTCTGATCCGGATCGGGTACATACCACGCCGGCTCGCCCTCGGGCGAGCGACCCAGGCGCGCACCCGGCGCGACCGGATGACGCGCGTCCATCAGTGCACGCGGCAGCGGTGCGGGCGACGACGGCACGGGCAACTGCGGCTGCACGGGCATCTCCGCCGCTGCGCTGTCGACAGACGACATCTGCACGGCATCACGGGCACCGCCGGCCACCAGCGACAACTGGCGCGCCATCAGCGCGTGCTGTTGCTGGACGACGTTGCGCACGGTGTCGGCATCGACGGTGCCCGCCTGCATCAGCAACGCCAGTTGCTGCGACATCAGCTGCAGCTGCCGGTCGACCACCGCACGCACGCCGGCATCGTCATCGGCAGGCGCACGAGGTGCGGCTGCTTCAAGCGGCGGGGCCACGGGGGCCACCGCGACCGGTGTCGCGGCCGGCTGCACCTCGGCAGGCACATGGGGCGCCAGCATGGCGGCCAACGTCGCCAGCGTGGCGCACTCACCCATCAGCTGCCGGAAGGTGACCTTCACGCCGAACGTCTTCTGCAACCGCAGGGCGATCTGGGTCAACATCAGGCTGTCCAGCCCGGCCTCGATGAAGTGCGTGTCCGCATCGGTGACCTCGAGGCCTGCCGCATCTTCGAAAAGAGCGCGCAGGCGCACGACCAGGCGGTCTTCGCCCGACGCGGCCGCGGCGTCGCCCGGAACGCTCTCGACCAGGTGCAGGCCCTGACTCTCCTGTGCCTGCGCGGCGACCGCAGGATGCGGCAGCACGGTGGCGCTCGCCGCAGGCGAGGCTTCAATCCAGTAGCGCTGCCGTTCGAAGGCGTAGGTCGGCAGGCAGATGCGCTGCTTGCGCGTGCGTCGATCCAGGCTGTGCAGATCGATGGCGACGCCGTGCGCCCACAACTGACCCGCCGCCTGGCGGAACTGCGACAGCTCGGTCTGCGGCGAGTCCGCGAGCGAGGACACGGCCACCTTCTGCGCCTTGGCCAGCTGCGGATGCTGCCGCGACAACGCGGACAGCGTGGTGCGCGTGCCGACCTCCAGCATCACGCCCGCCGGCAGCGCCAACGCTTCCAGCAGTGCTGCGGAGAAGCGAACGGGTTGCCGCAGATGCTGCGCCCAGTAGTCGGGCGAGGTGGCCGTCGCTTCATCCAGCCACTGCACGGTGGCCGTGGACAGCACAGGCAGTTGCGGCGCATGGCGCGGTACGGCGGCCACTTCGGCACGGAACTGGTCCACCACCGCATCCATCATGGCCGAGTGGAACGCATGCGAGGTGTGCAGCGGACGGCAGGCGGTGCCCTCGCCTTCCAGCACGGCCTGGAACGCGGCCACGGCATCGCTCGGCCCGGACACCACGCACGCACCCGGCGCGTTTTCCGCAGCCAGCGACAGGGTCGCGGGCAGGCGTGCGGCCAGCGCATCGGCCGGCATGCGCACTGACAGCATGGAACCGGTCGGCTGCGACTGCATCAGGCGTCCGCGACGCGCCACCAGCGTCAGCGCATCCTCGAGCGAGAACACGCCCGCCAGCGTCGCCGCGGCGAACTCGCCGATGCTGTGGCCCAGCATCGCCGAGGGCGTCACGCCCAGGCTCATCCACAACCGGGCCAGTGAGTATTCGATCGAAAAGATCGCCGGCTGCATCACCGAGGTCGGCAGCAGCGCATCGGCATCATCGCCGAACACCACATCGCGCAGGTCGAAGCCGAGTTCCTTGCGCAGCCCGTCGGCGCAGGCATCGAACGCCTCGCGGAAATGCGGTTCCGCCGCATACAGCGCGCGCCCCATGCCGGCGTACTGCGAGCCCTGCCCGGGAAACAGGAAGACCGTACCGGTCGCGTGTGCAGGGCGTCCGCGCGCGATCGCCGCAGAAATCTCCGGGCTGCGCAGCAAGCTGACGGCATGCGCCGCGTCATCGGCCGTCACCGCGATGCGGTGCGGAAACGCCTTTCGGCCCACACCCAGCGTCCAGGCCGCATCGGCAAGATTGATGTCGCGCTGCACGTCGAAATGATCGGCCATCGCCTGCGCCGCGCGTCCCAGCGCGGTCGGCGTGCGTGCCGACAGCACCAGCACCTGCGGACCGCTCGCGGCCTCGGTCGGCATCGCCGGCGGCGCTTCTTCCATCACCACGTGGGCATTGGTGCCGCCCACGCCGAACGAACTGACGCCGGCCAGTCGCGGTGCGGTTTCGTTGCGCTTCCAGTCGGTGAGCGCGCCGTTGACCACGAACGGCGTGCTGGCGAAATCGATGGTCGGATTGGGCCGTGTGAAGTGCACGGTCGCGGGAATACGCTCCTCGCGCAACGCACATGCCGTCTTGATCACGCCCGCGGCACCTGCCGCGATGACCAGGTGCCCGACATTGCTCTTCACCGAACCCACCCGGCAGAAGCCGGTGTCGGCGGTGCCGCGGCGGAACGCCTTGGTCAGGCCTTCGATCTCGATGGGATCGCCCAGCGGCGTGGCCGTGCCGTGCGCTTCGACATACCCGATATCGCGCGGCGACACGCCCGCGTCGGCCTGCGCCATGGCGATCACCGCCGCCTGGCCATCGCTGCTCGGCGCCGTGAAGCTGGCCTTCTGGCCACCGTCGTTGTTGATCGCCGCGCCACGGATCAGCGCGTGGATGGTGTCGCCATCGGCCAGCGCATCGGACAGCCGCTTCAACAACACGACCGCTGCGCCATCGCTGAAGACCGTCCCACGTGCCTGCTCGTCGAATGCACGCGTGTGGCCATCCGGCGACAGCATCGCGCCTTCGATGTGGCGATAGCCGCTGTTCGGCGGACACGTCGCCGACGCCGCGCCGGCCAGCGCCATGTCGCACTGCCCCGCGCGCAGGCTGTCCACGGCCTGGCAGATCGCCACTAGCGAGGTGGAACACGCGGTGTGCGTGCTGACCGCCGGCCCGGTGAGGTTGAGCTTGTGCGCCACGCGCGTGGCGATGTAGTCCTTCTCGTTGTTGACCATCACCTGGAACGCGCCGAGCTTCTCGATCAGGTCGGGGCGCTGCGCCAGGTGATGCTGGAAATAGGTGGCGTTGTTCATGCCGGCGAACACGCCCACCGGGCCCGGCGTCGCATCCGGTGCGTAACCGCCACGCTCCAGGCATTCCCAGCAGAGTTCCAGGAAGATCCGCTGCTGCGGATCCATCAGCTCCGCTTCGCGCGGGCTGATGCCGAAGAAGCCGGCGTCGAACTGCTCCAGTCCGTCGATGATGCCGCGCGCAGCGACGTAGGCAGGATCCTGACGCTCGCTCGCGGGAATCGAGGGATCGAGTTCTTCCGGCTTGAACAGGGTGATGGTGTCGCGGCCGTCCAGCAGGTTCTGCCAGAACGCCTCGACCGTCGACGCGCCCGGGAAACGCCCGGCCATCGCGATCAGCGCGATGGGCTCGCGTGCGCTCGCCTCATTGCGGCCACGCCCCAGGCGCGCCGCATCCAGCCCGGCACCGCCCTGTCCGTCGAGCGCCATCGCCAGCCCTGCCGGCGTGGGATCGCGGAAGAACACGGTGGCGGGAACGGCCGCCGCGTCGCTCTCCGCCGAGGCGCGGTCGCGACGGACGCGTTCGAGCAGGCGCATCGCCAGCAGCGAGTTGCCGCCCAGGTCGAAGAAATTGTCGTGCCGCCCCACCGTCGCCACGCCGAGGATGGCGGTGAAGGCCTCGCAGAGGCTGCGTTCGGTCGCCGTGGCCGGCGGCTCATACGCCGTCGCGAGTTCGGGACGCGCGTTGTCCGGCGCCGGCAGCGCGCGGCGGTCCAGCTTGCCGTTCGGCGTGACAGGCAACGTCTCCAGGCGAACGAACAGCGCGGGCACCATGTGCTCGGGCAAGTGTTGCGACAGGTGCGCACGGAAATCCTGCACGCTGATCGCCACATCGCCCTGGCGCGGCACGTAGTACGCCACCAGCCGCAGTTCGCCATCCGCGCCCGGAATGGCCAGCACCACGCCGCCGCTCACCTGCGGGTGCGCCAGCAGGCGGGCCTCGATCTCGCCGAGTTCGATGCGGAAGCCGCGGATCTTCACCTGGAAGTCGTTGCGGCCGAGGTATTCGATGTTGCCGTCCGGCAGCCAGCGACCCAGGTCGCCGGTGCGGTACATGCGCGCGTCGTTGTCACCGGCAAACGGGTCGCGCAGGAAACGTTCGGCCGTCAGCTCGTCGCGATTGAGGTAGCCACGCCCCACCTGCACACCGGCGATGAACAGTTCGCCCGCCACGCCCTGCGGCACCGGCTCACCGCACGCGTCCAGCACGTACATGCGCGTGTTGGCGATCGGCTTGCCAATCGGAATGCTGACGCGCGCCACGCCCGGCGTGCAGGCGAATGCGGTGACGTCGACGGCCGCTTCCGTGGGGCCGTAAAGATTGTGCAGCTCGACACCGGGCAGCACCTGGTGGAAGCGATCCACCAGCGAGGCCGGCAGCGCCTCGCCGCTGCACATCACGCGCTCGAGGACACCGGCGCAGCTGCCGGCATCGGGATGTTCGAGGAACGCGTGCAGCATGGAGGGCACGAAATGCAGCGTGGTCACCCGCTGTGAGCGGATTAGCTGCGCAAGATAGGCGGGATCCTTGTGGCCTTCCGGCCGCGCCATCACCAGCCGCGCGCCGGTCAACAGAGGCCAGAAGAATTCCCATACCGAGACGTCGAAACTGAAAGGCGTCTTCTGCAGCACGGTGTCGTGCGCATCCAGGCCATAGGCTTCCTGCATCCACAGCAGGCGATTGACGATGCCGCGATGCTCGTTCATCGCGCCCTTCGGCAGACCTGTCGAGCCCGAGGTGTAGATCATGTAGGCCAGGTTGCGCGGACCCACGCCGCTCTCGCCGACCGCGATGTCGTCGGCGGATTCGCGCGCCCACGGCGGCGATGCCTCGGTCAGGTCGAGCACCGGACAACGCACATCGAGCGACGCCAGCACCGGACGCAGCGCCGCCTGCGTCAGCAGCGCCACCGGCGCGCTGTCGGACAGCATGTGCGCCAGGCGGTCCTGCGGATAGTGCGGATCCAACGGGACATAGGCGCCGCCCGCCTTCAGGATCGCCAGCAAGCCGACCACCATGTCCAGCCCGCGCTCGGCGCAGATGCCCACGCGCGTTTCGGTGCGGACGCCCAGCGTGCGCAGATGGCGCGCGAGCTGGTTGGCGCGTGCATTGAGCGCCGCGAAATCCAGCTGCGCGTCGCCGGCCACCACCGCGGGCGCGTGCGGCGTGCGCCGCACCTGGGCTTCGATCAGCGTGTGCAGGCAGACATCCAGATCGTAGTCCGTCCGGGTGTCGTTCCAGCGCTCGAGCAGCGCCCGGCGCTCGTCCGCATCGATCATTGGCACGCGCGCGATGGTCATCTCCGGGTCGCGCAGCGCATTGGACAGCAGTTGGCGCCAATAACCCAGGAAGCGGCGCGCGGTCCCGGGCTCCAGCAGCGAGGAGGCGTAGTGGAGCGTCGCATCCGTCGGCAGATCCTGTCCGGTCACCACCAGGGCGAGTTCGGCCGCCTCGCCCGCACGCGGACCGAAGACCACCTGCGGCGCGTCGGCGGACGCGGCCTCGGCGATCTGGCGTTGCGCTGCCACGACATGCCCGACAAGACCTGCGAACGAGATGCCCGGATCCAGCTCCACGCGCAACGGCAGCAGCCGTTCACCCGACGGCACCGCCAACACCAGATCGTCCTGGGCCGATATGCGATGCAGCAACAGGATCCAGGCTGCCAGCGATACCTGGGCGGCGGACGTACCGCTGCGCGATGCGAACGACGCGATGGCGCTTTGCAACGCGGCGTCGATGCCGATAGAGAGATGCGCATCCACTCGCGGTGCGATCGCGCCACGAGGGCGGTCCAGCGGCAGCTCAATCAAGGCAGGCGCGCCTGCGAGTGCCGAAGACCCATGGACCTTGCCCGGGGACATCGTGTCACTGCCGGCATTGGAAGCTTGCATCCGTACGTCCATCCCCATGGGTGTGCTTTCCAGACAACGGAAGAAACACCGCCCGACGGCCAGTGCAGGGATGCCTCGCGATGCGCGCCGACACAGGCTAGGATGTCGCCCGGAGCACCGGATGACGACGCCAGACTTCTCTCGCCTCTACGCAGAATTGAACCTCAGGCCCGACTGCAGCCTGGAGGAGTTCAAGCGTGCGTATCGTCGGCGTGTCGCCGAACTGCATCCCGACCGGCGTGGCGCCGGGGCGCCGGTCATCGGCGACGACGAGTTCAGCCTGTCCGAACTCACGTCGCTGTACGGGTTGGCGATGCAGTTCCTGAAGCAGCACGGTCGCCTGCCCGGCGGCCCCGTCCTGCATGCGGCGCGCGCGCGCGCCACGATCGGCTACCCGGGTTCGCATTCGCTGCGGGCTCCGCCCTCCAGCGGCGACGGCTTCGCCAACGTATCGCGCCGCAGCTGGTTCGTGCTGCTCGTGCTGATGGCCATCGCGGCCTATCTGGTGTTCTCCGCGCCGCCCGCTTCGGCGGCGCGTTTCTGATCGCTCAGCGCGCGCCGCGGCCGAACAGCACCACTTCGACGGTCTGCAGCAGGATCATCATGTCGAAGACGAGGCCGTGGTTCTTGACGTAGAAGAGGTCGAACTTCAGCTTCTCTTCGGCGTCCTTGACCGAGGCGCCGTACGGATAGCGCAACTGCGCCCACCCCGTCAGGCCCGGCTTCACGCAATGGCGCACCCGGTAGTAGCGGACTTCGTCGTTCAGCATGTCGACGAACTGCGGGCGCTCGGGGCGCGGCCCCACGAAACTCATGTCGCCGCGCAGCACCGCGAACAGCTGCGGCAGCTCGTCCAGGCGCGTCTTGCGGATGAAGCGGCCGACACGCGTCGTGCGATCGTCGTCCTTGCTTGCCCATACCGCGACACCACCCTTCTCCGCGTCCGTCCGCATGCTGCGGAACTTGGTCAGCTTGAAGTGGTTGCCACGTTCGCCGACACGGATCTGGCTGTAGAGGATGGGGCCGCCGGATTCGAGCCACACCGCCAGCGCCGTCAACAGCATCAACGGCCAGGCGAACAGCAGCAACGCGCCCGCAGCCAACAGATCGAAGAAGCGCTTGCTGAGCCGACGCGGCGTGGAGTAGTCGAAGCCGCCCGAGAACACCAGCCATGACGGATCGACGATATTGAGCTGCACCATGCCGGCTTCGCGCTCGAAGAACGTCGACAGATCGATCACGTTCACGCCGTGCTGCACGCACTGCAGCATGTCCTCCATCGGCAGGCCGCCGCGGCGTTCGTCCGGCGCGATCACCAGCTCGTCGATCTGCAACTCTTCCACCAGGTCCGCGAGGGTGCTGCTCGGCTTCACCAGCAACTCATCGCGGACAACCACCGCCTGTCCGGCGACCGGCACGAATCCCACGACGAGGAAGCTGCGCCGGTCGGCCTGGCGCCGCATGCGGCTGTTGATCAGGTCGGCATTGTTGCCGGCGCCCAGCACGAGGATGCGCTGCTTCAGCACGTCGGTACGGAACAGGCTGACCGACAGCATCCGGACCGCGACGATGCCGGCGGCGGACAGCGCCAGCGAGAGCGCCAGGACGCCGCGACCGATGTAGGCCTGCGGGACGAGGTAGTACAGGACCACCAGCGCGATGCCGCCCAGGACGAACGACATCAGGAAGCGCAGGAAGAAATCCATGCGGCTGTGGCGCATGTGCACCTGATACAAGCCAAATGCCGCCATCGCGCCGGTCAGGCTGAGCGCCACCAGCAACGCGCGCGCCGGCGCATGCTCGACGAACTCCAGGTGTGTCTCCTGATCGTTCAGGAACCGGAGCCAGGCCGAGCCCAGCACCGCGAGCACGATGATCACTACTTCCAGAAGCCACAGGAACCGGATGGCCCTGGACTTGTGGCTGGCATGGGTCGATTTCATGGCTTCCCCCGTTAGTTCACCGGGCCCGACTGCACCCCGTCACGCGGCCCTGCCGCATGAGCAAGCACCCGGCCCCGGTGCCTCTCTTTCACCCAAAAACGCAAAACGTGACATATCCGGACACGACGTCCGGGTCCTACGCTCCGTCCGCCGTTTCCGCTGGCCTTGCCCAGCCGGCGACGCACGCCACGTCAGGCCTCCGAGCAACCGCGCACACGACCCCAGGGCCGAGGCTCAGCACGTCGGCGGTGACTTCCTCCGCCTCACCAGGATGCAAAGCCAGCGCCTCCCCTTCAGGCAGGACGAAGGTATCCATCTCGCGCCCGAGACCGACGCCGGCCGCCTTGAGGAACGCCTCCTTCCGCACCCAGAGTTCGAGCAGTCCCATCCCCCGCTCCCCTTCACTGTGCGCGGCAATGCGAGCCCGCTCATCGGGGTGGCATATCCGGTCGGCGATTTCCCGCATCATCCCAACGCGGCTCGCGGGCTCGACATCCACGCCGACAGGCCCATGCAGGCTCAGCGCCACGGCAACGAAACCCTCGGCATGACTCAGGCTGGTGTCGGCTGCCAGACCCTGCAGCATCGGGCGACCTCGTGGATCGCGCTGCAGCGGTACCTGCGATGGCGGCATGCCCAGTGCCCGCGAAAGGAAAAGCCTATGCAGGGCGTAGGCCACCGCCAGATCGTTCCGGTGCCCTGTTTGTCGCTGACGCTGCACAGCCTCACGCTCACGCGCATCCAGGATGTCGAACGCATCGACCATCCACGGCCACCAGTCCGCAAGTGCGAACGCCAACACCACGACATGGCGTGCGAGCAGCCGGTCGAAAGCTTGGCCGTCGAGCGCACGCGGAAACATCGACGCGATCGATGTCTTCATCCCCGGCTTGGCATTATCGGAAACAGACATCGGCGGCTGTGCGGATACCAGAGACATGCCGAGGCCATGTGCGCCCAACGGCGCGATCACTCCTTGTCACGCAAGCCGCGACGGGAACAGGCCATTCCAGAGGGAAAAGCGCGTTGTCGGGACGCGGAAACGCAAAGAGCCAGCGGATGACCGCTGGCTCTTTGCGTTGTAATGGCGCGCCCGGAGAGATTCGAACTCCCGACCGCCTGGTTCGTAGCCAGGTACTCTATCCAGCTGAGCTACGGGCGCGTGAGGAGCGGAATTATGCGTGAAGCGTTTTCCACTCGTCAATCTTTTTTCTACTTCTTTACCGCTTGCCTTGGCGCAGTAGACAACGCTTCCGGACAACGCAGTGAGCAGGAAACCTTCCCTGCAACACTGTCACCACCAACCTGGCGCATACGCATCCGATGGATGCGGAACGACGGATTTCAAACTGGCGGAGTGAGAGGGATTCGAACCCTCGATAAGGCTTTTGACCCTATACTCCCTTAGCAGGGGAGCCCCTTCGGCCACTCGGGCATCACTCCGGTTTGTCGCCGTTGCAGCCAAGCTGCAGCGGCCGCATAGGATAGCGGCTCACTGCGCAGGCGGCAAACAAAATCACTCGGAAGTGACGTTCTCCGACGATGCGGGCGATGAGATCTCTTCGCCACGCTGGATGCGCTGATAGATTTCTTCGCGATGCACGGCCACATCCTTGGGCGCGGTGATGCCGATGCGCACCTGGTTGCCTTTGACGCCAAGCACGGTCACCGTGACCGAATCGCCGATCATCAGGGTTTCGCCGACACGGCGGGTCAAGATCAACATGTTTCTTCTCCGTAATCCGGCAAAGGATAGTGCCGGGGGCGCGCTGGTTCCGTGAAAACGGTTTAGCGGCTTCCTGGTACATTCATGAACCTAAAGCATGGTAGCGGCCGGAGGTACACGGCCGCAAGCGCCGATTGGTCCAATTCCGGGTCAGCCGAGACGCTGCTGGACCCACTCCGGAACACCCTGCAGGGCCGTCGCAAGGGCGGGCCCGTCCTCGCCACCACCCTGGGCGAGATCCGGGCGGCCACCGCCCTTGCCGCCGATCTGACCCGCGATATGTGAGAGGAGTTCCCCCGCCTTGACCCGGCCGGTTGCGGCTCCGTTCACACCCGCCACCAAGGCAGCCTTGCCGTCCGCGGTGCCTGCCAGGACGATCACCGCGTCTCCCAGTTGCTGCTTCAGACGGTCCACCGCGTCGCGCAGAGCCTTGGCATCAAAACCTTCCAGGCGCGAGGCGAGCACGCGGATACCCCCGACCTCGACAGCGGCACTGCCGAGATCCGAGGTAGCGCTGGAGGCCGCCTTGGCCTTCAGCGATTCCAGCTCGCGCTCGAGCTTCTTCTGCCGGTCGGCCAGCGCACGGATCTTCTCGACCACGTCGCCGGTGTTCCCACCCAACAGACCAGCGGCTTCGGACAGCCGCCGCTCCTCGTCAGCCACGTAATCCAGGGCGCCCTGCCCCGTCACCGCCTCGATTCGCCGGACGCCGGCGGACACGCCGCTCTCGCCGACCAGCTTGAACAGCCCGATGTCACCCGTACGGCCGACGTGGGTGCCACCGCACAACTCGGTGGAGTAGTCGCCCATTTTCAGGACGCGGACGTTCTCGCCGTACTTCTCGCCGAACAGGGCCATGGCGCCGAAATCCAGCGCCTCCTGCATGCCCATGTGATGCACTTCGGCCGCACTGTTCGCGCGGATCTGCGCGTTGACGCGGCGCTCGATCTCGGCCAGCTCGGCTGTCGTCATCGGCTGGAAGTGGGAAAAGTCGAAACGCAGGCGGTCCGGCGCGACGAGCGAGCCCTTCTGCTGTACGTGCGTACCCAGCACTTCGCGCAACGCCGCATGCAACAGGTGGGTGGCGGAATGATTGAGGATGGTGCTGGCGCGGCGCGCGGCGTCCACCGAAGCCACCACGTGGTCACCCAGCTTCAAGGCGCCCTTGGCGACACGACCGGCGTGACCATGGAACTGGCCCGCGAACTTCAGCGTGTCCGCGACATCGAACTCGACGCCCTGTTCGGCCAGCACCCCCATGTCGCCGACCTGACCACCGGATTCCGCGTAAAACGGGGTGCGGTCCAGGATGACCACCGCCTCGTCTCCCGCTTCCACGGAAGGCACGGGGCGACCGTCCTTCAGCAGTGCGACGACCTGCAGGCCGCCGGCATCGAGCTGGTCGTAGCCAAGGAACACCGTCGGCGACAGCTGGGCCACCAGGTCCGCCGGCAGGCCGGTGTTGGACGTGAACTTGCCGGCGGCGCGCGCGGTTTCGCGCTGCTGCTCCATCGCAGCGTCGAAACCGGCCATATCCACCGTGAGCCCGCGCTCGCGCGCGATATCGGCGGTCAGATCGACCGGGAAGCCGTAGGTGTCGTACAGACGGAACGCATCGCCGCCGGGGATCACACCATCGGCAACGCGGGATGCAACGTCGTCGAAGATGCGCATGCCGGAGTCCAGCGTCTCGGCGAAGCGTTCTTCTTCGGCCTTGAGCGCACGCTCCACCAGTTCACGTGCAGCCGGCAGCTCCGGATAGGCATCGCCCATCAGTTCGGACAGCGTGCCCACCATCTTGTGGAAGAACGACTGGCGGACGCCGAGCATCCAGCCGTGACGCAATGCGCGACGGATGATCCGACGCAGCACGTAGCCCCGGCCTTCGTTCGACGGCAGCACGCCATCGACGATCAGGAAGCTACAGGCACGGATATGGTCGGCGATGACGCGCAGCGACTTGTTTTCGAGATCCGCCGTGCCCGTCAGCTCGGCCGCTTTGCGGATCAGGCCCTGGAACAGGTCGATCTCGTAATTGGTGTGGACATGCTGGAGCACTGCGGCCAGGCGCTCGAGGCCCATGCCGGTATCGACACAGGGCGCCGGCAGCGGCACCAGCGTCCCGTCCGGCTGCCGGTCGAACTGCATGAAGACGTTGTTCCAGATCTCGATGTAGCGATCGCCGTCCTCATCGGGCGAACCCGGCGGACCACCGGCGATGTGGTCGCCATGGTCGTAGAAGATTTCGGTGCATGGCCCGCACGGGCCGGTGTCGGCCATCTGCCAGAAATTGTCCGATGCGTAGGGAGCACCCTTGTTGTCGCCGATGCGGACGATGCGCTCGGCGGGCAGGCCGATCATGTTGTGCCAGAGATCGTAGGCTTCGTCATCGGTGTGGTACACCGTAACGAGCAGGCGCTCTTTTGGCAGCTTCCAGACCTCGGTCAGCAGTTCCCAGGCCCAGCCGATGGCTTCCTTCTTGAAGTAGTCGCCGAAGGACCAGTTGCCCAGCATTTCGAAGAACGTGTGGTGGCGCGCCGTGTAGCCGACCGAGTCCAGGTCGTTGTGCTTACCGCCCGCACGCAGGCACCGCTGCACGTCTGCCGCGCGCACGTAGCTGCGCTTCTCGGCTCCCAGAAACACGTCCTTGAACTGCACCATGCCGGAGTTGGTGAACAGCAGCGTGGGGTCGTTGCCGGGCACGAGCGAGGCCGAGGGCACGATGGTGTGGCCCTTGCCGGCAAAGAAATCGAGGAAATCCTGGCGGATCTGGCGGGTGCTGAGGGTCTTGGAAGTGGTCATCTGGCAGGCATTGGCTGGAAGGCGCTCCATTGCGCCGCTCCATCCACCTAGATGCGGATGCGGCCGGGAGAAGCAACCCAATGCGCTAGATTATCAGGCCGCCCCGCCCCAGTCCTCCGGGTCAAGCTGGCTGGCGGCGCGAACCGCGGCCGCGTCGAAGCCGCGCCGAACCAGGAAATCCGCGATCTTCCGGGCCTGCGCCGGATCGATCCGGCGGGCTGGACCGAAACGCCGGCGGACGAGGTCGCACGCCGTTTCGGTCCAGTCGCCATCGAAGGTGGCCATGGCCGCCGCGACCGCCTCGCGATCCAACCCGTGGGTAGACAGCTCAGCCTTGATGCGCAGCGGGCCGTAACCCCCCGATACCCGGCTCCTGACAAGGGCTTCGGCAAAGCGCGTGTCGCTTTGCCAGCCCTCATCTGTCAACCGGTCCACAGCCGATCGCACATCGGCCGCATCCACACCGCGGGACGCCAGTTTCCGGGACAACTCCCGGCGGGAATGTTCCCGCCGGGTCAGCAGGCCAAGCGCGCGTTGCAGGGCTGTCTGTTCAACCGGCTTGCGCCGCCGCCCCGCTCTTTTTTCTGCCTGGCGGCTCTCTTCGGTCATCGTGCGTCGCCGCAGACCAATCAATCGTCGCTGTCGTCGTCGGCGTTCTCGTCACGCTGCGCTTCGGCGGGCTGGAACTTCTCACGCAGTTCCGCCTCCAGCTTCGCGGCAATGGCAGGGTTCTCGCGCAGGAAGGTCCGCGAGTTGTCCTTGCCCTGGCCGATGCGCTCGCTGCCGTAGCTGTACCAGGCGCCTGCCTTATCGACCAGCTTGGCGTCCACACCCATGTCGATCAGCTCACCCTCGCGACTGATGCCCTCGCCGTACAGGATCTCGGTAACCACCTGCTTGAAGGGGGGAGCCAGCTTGTTCTTGACGACCTTGATCTTGGTCTGGTTACCGATGATCTCGTCGCCCTTCTTGATCGCACCGATGCGGCGGATATCGAGGCGCACCGAAGCGTAGAACTTCAACGCATTGCCACCGGTGGTGGTTTCCGGGCTCTGGCCAGGCATCATCACGCCGATCTTCATGCGCAACTGATTGATGAAGACCACCAGCGTGTTGGAACGCTTGATGTTACCGGTCAGCTTGCGCAGCGCCTGGCTCATCAGGCGCGCCTGCAGACCAGGCAGCTGGTCGCCCATTTCGCCCTCGATTTCGGCCTTCGGCGTCAGTGCCGCCACGGAGTCGATCACCACGATGTCGATCGAGCCCGAGCGGACCAGCATGTCGGCGATTTCCAGCGCCTGCTCGCCGGTATCGGGCTGTGACAGCAGCAGGTCGTCCACGTTCACGCCCAGCTTGGCGGCGTAGATCGGGTCCAGCGCGTGCTCTGCGTCGATGAACGCAGCCGTGCCGCCCTGTTTCTGGCACTCGGCGATCGCCTGCAGGGTCAGCGTGGTCTTGCCGGAGGACTCCGGACCATAGATTTCGACCACACGGCCCTTGGGCAGGCCGCCGATGCCTAGCGCGATGTCGAGCATCAGCGAGCCGGTGGGGATGACGTCGACGGGTTCGATGACCCGGTCACCCATGCGCATCACCGAGCCCTTGCCGAACTGGCGCTCGATCTGGGTCAGTGCGGCGGAAAGGGCGCGCTTCTTGTTCTCGTCCATCGTCGTAGTCCTAGTAGTCAATGTGGTCAGGTGCGATCAGTGTGGGGAACGTCCATCGCACAGGCTGCGACAGGACGGGGAGGAGTGAAATTAATCGTCGCTGCGATGCATGGGGATCGGCTTGTGCCGTAACCGGACATCGGAAAACGCCGCCCGGCGGCATCGGATGCGTCCGTGGGCATCACCGGTTCGGCCTCACCAGCCCGCAATACAGACCTTCGATGGCGAAGTCCTGGTCGGGCTGGACTTCGATGGGGGCATAGTCCGGGTTGCGCGGCAGCAGACGGATGCGGTCCTTGCCGATCTTCAGCAATTTGACGGTAATCGCGTCGTCGACGCGCGCCACGACGATCTGCCCGGAGCGCGCGTCCCGCGTGCGATGCACGCCGATCAGGTCACCGTCGAAGATGCCCTCGTCGCGCATCGAGTCACCCTTCACCTTCAACAGGTAATCCGGCGCAGGGGCAAAAAAGGCACGGTCGAGCAGTACGTAATCATGATGGTCCGCATCGGCACCTATCGGTGCACCGGCCGCCACCTGCCCGAGTACCGGCACGCGAAGTCCGTCGTCGTTGGCGGATGGGAACGCCAGATCCGGCTGCGCGGACGGCGGCGCCTTCAACAGCCGGATGCCGCGGGCACGGCCCGGGACGCGCTCGATGGCGCCCGCCTGCTCCAGCGCCTCCAGGTGGTATTGCGCGGCACGAACGCCCTTGAAGCCGAAGGCCTTGGCGATTTCCGCCTGCGAGGGCGGCATGCCTTCGGCTTCCAGCCGTTCGGCGATCAGGGCGAGGATGGCGTGCTGGGTATCGGTCAGGTCCATGATTAGTAGTAATACTACTAACTTGAGCGACTGGCAACTACCCGGCGGCCGTCCTTCGTTACTGACGCTGTATCAGAGGCCTTCCAGACCCTTGAGGGCGCTCTCGACCGTCTGTCGGCGCACCGCCTCGCGATCTCCGTCGAACAGGAAGACCTCTGCCCGCGCATAGCCTCCGCGCCGCTTCCAGCCGATCCACACCGTGCCCACCGGCTTGTCCGGGCTGCCGCCGCCTGGACCGGCAATGCCCGTCACCGCCACCGCAACACTGGCGCCGGAATTCACCAGTGCCCCGGAGACCATCTCGATGACGGTCTCGCGGCTGACCGCGCCGTGCGTTTCCAGCGTCTGCGGGCGCACGCCCAGCAGGGCTTGCTTGGCCTCATAGCTGTAGGCGGCCATCCCGCAATCGAACCAGTCCGACGATCCCGCGATGTCGGTAACGCATTTGGCGATCCAGCCGCCGGTGCAGCTCTCCGCGGTGACCAGATGATCGCGCCCCTGCCGGAGGCGTTCGCCGACATGCTGGGCCAGGACGCGTAGCGCTTCATCGTTGGGCACGGACATCATCGGTTCCGACAGGGGGGCGTGCGTGTTGTAGCTGATTTGCCCGGCGCTGTCGCCCTGCCGGCGGCCGGAAAGAAAACGGCCCGCCTGGACGGGCGGGCCGTTCGCTCCAGCGAGCGAAGGGGATCAGTACCGGACGCGCAGCGTCATGCCGTACATGCGCGGTGCACCGAGGAACGCGTTGAACGTGTTGAGCGGGTTGTTCGGATCCGGGAACAGGCCCTGCAGCGGACCATCGAAGCCGACCTGCACGTAGTCCTCGTCGGTGAGATTGGTGCCCCACAGTTCGAGCATCCAGCGACCGTCGGCGCGGCCGAAGCCGAGGCGGGCATTGAACACCGTGTAGGCGCTCTGGTGCTTCTCGACGTCCAGGTCCGAGCCGGTGTTGTAGTCGCCCATGTACTTGCCGCCAATGTTGAACCGGCCGATGTGGTCGGCGCCGAAGTCCCACTCGTACGTGGCGGACAGCGAACCGGACCATTCCGGTGCGAACGGCATCGTCGCGCCCGGCAGCTTGTACAGCGCGCCCGACGTGCTCAGCGGGGTACGCTCCACGAAGTCGCCACCCGGGATGTCGTCACCGAACTCGGTCTTGGCATACATCAGGCCGCCCTGCAGCATCAGGCCCTGCACGGCGCGCGGCTGCCACAGGATTTCCGCATCCAGGCCCGAGGAGGTCACTTCCGGGATCGACCGCACCACGAAGCTGGTGCCGAGGAAGCTGTTGAGTTGGAAGTCCTCGTACTCCTGGTGGAACAGCGTGGCGTTCAACAGCAGCGTGCCGTCTGCCCAGGTGGTCTTGGTGCCCAGCTCGAAGCTGTCGACGAACTCACCGCCGAACGAGGTGTCGTTCACCGGGCGGATGCCCTGCCCGCTGCTCGACAGGCCGTCAGCCGACTGCACGCGGTCCAGGTTGAAGCCGCCGCCCTTGTAGCCGCGGGCGTAGGACGCGTAAGTCATCACGTTCTCGTTCCAGCGGTAGGCGGCCTTCACCGTGCCCGACCATTCCTTGTCTTCCATCTCCTGGAACGTGTTGCGACCGTTATGCAACGCGTTGGCCCAAGGCAAGCACATGTAGCCGGCAATGGTCGGTCCCACGGACGCCAGGATCGCGTTCTGGTTTGCGGTCGGCAGCGAGGCGAACACCGAGCTGCGCGATGCCAGCGCCGCCCGCAGCAGCGCGAAGCGGTTGGGGTTCGCCGCGCTCTGGTCGGCCAGGGTGCCACCGCAGGCCAGGCTGCCGTTCGGGTTGGTGTAGGACGAGGTCAGATCCTTCTTCTCCCGGGTGTAACGCAGGCCCAGCGTCAGGTCCAGCGCGTCCGTGGCGTGCCAGGTGTTGTTGGTGAACAGCGCCAGGCTCTTGGCGTTCTGCTTGTAGCGGTCCAGCGACCCCAGGCCGGTGAAGCCGGTGCCGTAGGGACGTCCACCCACCTGCGCCAGGAACGCGGCCGGCGAGATGTTGTTCGGATTGTTCAGCGGGACGCCCGCCGCACCGAGGCTCTGGCCGACCAGCTGGTACACCAGCGTGGACACGTAGGGTTCGTAATGCGGACCGATGCGGTAGGTCTCGTTGCGGGTCAGTTCCTCATCCGAGTAGAAAGCGCCCACCATCCAGTCGATGCGCTCGCTGGAACCCGTCAGGCGGAATTCCTGGCTGAAGGTGTCGAAACCGGTGAACGACTCGTCCTTGTCGGCATTGCGATAGAGCAGGTCAGCCGTACTGAAGTCATAGTCGAGGCCGTTGATCGCCTCCCATTGTCGCGAGGCGGTGATCGACGTCAGGGTCGCGCCACCGAACCAGGGCGTATCCCAGTTGATCTCGGCGGACAGACCCTTGTCCTCGATTTCCTGTGTGGTGGGGCGGTTGCTGTAGGCCACGCGATCGAACGGATCGTCACCCGGGCGGGCGACCGCCTGGCCACCGGCCAGCGCGTTGAGGATCGCGGCAGTCCCGCCGACGGTGGTCTGCACGGCCGTGCAGCAATTCTCGTCGCGGCTGGTGAAGTCGCCCGACAGCAGGATCTCCAGGTTTTCGGTCGGCTCCAGCAGCAGCTTGCCGCGCAGGGTGTGGAAGTTCTGGTCGTAGTCGTCGGTCTCCTGGCGCGGCCCGTTGCCGGTGCGCACGTCCATCCAGCCGTCACGCTTGCGCTTGGCGGCGAAGATGCTGAAAGCCGAGTTGTCGGACAGCGAATCGTTGTAGCTGCCGGACACGCCGACCGCACCGTAGTTGCCGACGGTGACCTCGCCCTCGGCGCTCTGCGTATAGCTCGGGCGACGCGTCACCACGTTGATCACACCGGCCGAGGTGTTCTTGCCGAACACCGTGCCCTGCGGCCCCTTCAGCACTTCAATGCGCTCGAGCTGGCCGAGGTCGCCGAAGCCGACGCTGTTGCGCGGCCGGTACACGCCGTCGATCACCACGCCCACCGACGACTCCAGGCCGACGTTGTCGCCCACCGTGCCGATGCCACGGATACGCGCCGTGGTGATGGCTTCGTTCTGCGTGCTGGTCACGGTTAGGCCCGGCACCAGGACCTGCAGGTCCTTGATGTCACGGACGCCGGTGTCCTGCAGCAGCTCCTCGGAGATGACGGCCACCGTGATCGGCACGTCCTGCAGCACTTCCTCGCGCTTCTGCGCAGTCACCGTCATGGTCCCCAGCGTCGTGGGCTCGTCTTCGCCGGCTGGCGCGGCCGCCTGTTGCGCGTAGGCATGCGAGCTGGCGCAGAGCGCGGTGAAAACGGCGAGCGAAAGCGCTTTGTGCCTGGGCAATGCGTTGACCATGTTCTCCCCTCCCAAGGGTCATGTTCTGGCGGTTGGTGCCTGTGTGGTTCCCGATGTGACGTGCGGCGATGCCGCTGACGACGAACGCAACTCCCCTTGCGTCAACGCGAAACTAACATCCGCTTCACAATGCAGCATTCTGCACTGCGTCGATACGCCGCACGTGACTTTGGCACGGATAAGCCACTGATTTTTCGAACGATCGTGCGGAAGTGGGATTACGCCGGCATGACGATCACGCCTTTCCTGCATACCGGTGGGTGTCACGCACATACCGCAGACCATCTACGAAGCACCGTGAGTGCCGATCGCCAACCGCTACAATCAACGCCCTTTTGCCTTCCTTTCCCCGCTGGCCTCGTGAGCAAAGACAAGTCGGAACACACGCCCCTGATGAAGCAGTTCTTCGCCGCCAAGGCGGAGTATCCGGACCTGCTGGTGTTCTTCCGGATGGGGGATTTCTACGAGCTGTTCTACGACGACGCGCGCAAGGCCGCACGACTGCTGGATATCACGCTGACCCAGCGCGGCAGTTCCGGCGGAGCGCCGATCCCCATGGCAGGCGTGCCGGTGCATGCCTGCGAGGGCTATCTGGCGCGGCTGGTCGCGCTGGGCGAATCGGTGGCGATCTGCGAACAGATCGGCGACCCGGCGCTGGCCAAGGGTCTGGTGGAACGCAAGGTGGTGCGTGTCGTGACGCCGGGTACGGTGACCGACGAGGCCCTGCTCAACGAACGTCGCGACACCCTGCTGATGACGGTGAGCCGTGGACGCTCGGGCTACGGCCTGGCCTGGGCCGACCTGGCCGGCGGACGCTTCATGGTCAACGAGGTGGACAGCGACGATGCGCTGGAAGCCGAGCTCGCACGACTGGAACCGGCCGAACTGCTGATCCCCGACGAAGAAGGCCTGCCGGCATTCCTGCAGCAGCGCACCGGTATCCGGCGGCGCGCACCGTGGCTGTTCGATCCGGACAGCGGACGCCGGCAGTTGCTCGCCTTCTTCGGCCTGCATGACCTGACCGGCTTCGGCATTGACGACAAGGCCTTGGCCACCGGTGCGGCCGGTGCCCTGCTCGGCTATGTCGAGGAAACCCAGAAGCAGCGCCTGCCCCACCTGACCGCGATCGCCCTGGAGTCCGCCGGCGACGCCATCGCAATGAATGCGGCCACGCGCCGGCACCTGGAACTCGACACCCGCGTCGACGGCGACACGAAGCACACCCTGCTTGGCGTGCTGGACACCACCGTCACGCCGATGGGGGGCCGCCTGCTGCGCCGCTGGCTGCACCGGCCGTTGCGCGATCGCGCCGTGCTGGGTGGACGTCACCACGCCGTGGCGACGCTGATCGGACATGGCACGGACCGCGACCTGCGTACCGGCTTCCGTGCGCTGGGCGACCTGGAACGCATCCTCACCCGCGTGGCGCTGCGCTCGGCGCGGCCGCGCGACCTGTCCACGCTGCGCGACGGCCTCGCGCTGCTGCCCGACGTCCGCCACCACCTGCAGCCGCTCGACTCGCCACGCCTGCAGGCGCTGGCGGCCGAACTGGGGGAACACGACGACACTGCGGCGCTGCTGCTGGCCGCCGTGGCGCCGCAGCCGCCGCTCAAGCTCACCGATGGCGGTGTGCTGGCCGATGGTTACGATGCCGAACTCGACGAGCTTCGCCGGCTCAGCACCAACGCCGACCAGTTCCTGGTCGATCTGGAAGCGCGTGAGCGCGCGAGCAGCGGCATCGCCACGCTGAAGGTCGGCTACAACCGCGTGCACGGCTATTACATCGAGATCAGCAAGGGCCAGGCCGACAAGGCGCCCGTGCACTACACCCGCCGGCAGACGCTGACCGGCGCCGAGCGCTACATCACCGAGGAACTCAAGCAGTTCGAGGACAAGGTGCTGTCGGCGCGGGAGCGCTCGCTGTCGCGCGAGAAGCTGCTCTACGACGCATTGCTGGACACGCTCAATGCACGCCTGGAGCCGCTGAAGCGCTGCGCCGGCGCGCTGAGCGAACTCGATGTGCTGGCGTCGTTCGCCGAGCGCGCGCAGGAGCTGGACTGGGCGCAACCCGAACTCGGCGACGCGCCGGGCCTGTGCATCGAGCGCGGCCGCCATCCGGTGGTGGAAGCTGTCCGCAAGGAGCCGTTCGAACCGAACGACCTGCGGCTGGACGACGGCCGCCGCATGCTGGTGATCACCGGCCCGAACATGGGCGGCAAGTCGACCTACATGCGGCAGAACGCGCTGATCGTGCTGCTCGCGCACATCGGCAGCTTCGTGCCCGCCTCGCGCGCGGTTATCGGTCCGATCGACCGCATCCTCACCCGCATCGGCGCCGGCGACGATCTTGCGCGCGGGCAATCCACCTTCATGGTGGAAATGGCCGAGACCAGCTACATCCTGCACCACGCCACCGCGCAGTCGCTGGTGCTGATGGACGAGATCGGCCGTGGTACCTCGACCTACGACGGCCTGGCCCTGGCCGATGCGGTGGCGCGCCACCTGGCTGCCAGCAACCGCTGCTACACGCTGTTCGCCACGCATTACTTCGAGCTGACCGCACTGGCGAGCGAACCCGCCAGCGGCATCGCCAACGTGCACCTGGATGCCGTGGAGCACGGCGACACGCTGGTCTTCATGCATGCGGTGAAGGACGGCGCGGCCGACCGCAGCTTCGGCCTGCAGGTCGCGGCGCTGGCCGGCCTGCCCAGGACGACGCTGCAGCAGGCACGTCGCCGTCTGGCGGAACTGGAGCAGCGCGGTCGCGAAACGCATGCCTCCGACATGGCGCCGCAAGCTCTCGACGCACCGCAGCAGTTCGGCCTGTTCGCTGCGGCGCCATCGGCGGCGCAGGAAGCGCTCGCGGCGATCGATCCGGACGAGCTGACACCGAAGCAGGCGCTGGAAGCCGTCTACCGGCTCAAGGCCCTGCTCTGACCGGACGCGCCTGCGCGCACCGCACACGTCTCCGGATGTCGCGGCGAAGGCCGCGGCATCTGCCTGCGCACGCATCTACAACATCCGCGTAACGCTCGCGGAGTATCGTGACGCCAGCGACGGAGAGCGCCACTGATGGCGCAACGCACCATTGAACAGCGCTATCGAACTCTTCGTCACAAACGATTTTCATTGATCGTTCGCACTCTCTAGTCTGGTCGCCATCCGCCAACGCCCTTCAAGGACGTCAGCCATGCAAGCGCCCCCGCCGCCGGACCACCGGCATCCCCCGCCCCTCTTCTTCCATGGTGTGCGCGACTGAGGTCCCGTCGTGCTGCATCGCCTTGCGCATCCCCTGTTCCATCGACATTCCCACCCACAGACCCGACGGCCAAAGGAAGGAAATCCATGACCACCGAATCGAAGTGCCCGTTCCACCAGACCGCAGGCGGCGGCACCGGCAACCGCGACTGGTGGCCCAACCAGCTGCGCGTGGACCTGCTGAACCAGCATTCCTCGCGCTCCAATCCGCTGGCGGGCGACTTCGACTACGCCGAGGCCTTCAACAAGCTGGACTACCACGCACTGAAGAAGGACCTGCGTGACCTGATGACGGATTCGCAGGACTGGTGGCCGGCCGACTTCGGGCACTACGGTGGCCTCTTCATCCGCATGGCTTGGCACAGCGCAGGCACCTACCGCATCGGCGACGGGCGCGGCGGTGGCGGACGTGGCCAGCAGCGCTTCGCGCCGCTCAACAGCTGGCCGGACAACGTCAGCCTGGACAAGGCGCGCCGCCTGCTGTGGCCGATCAAGCAGAAGTATGGCCAGGCCATCTCATGGGCCGACCTGATGATCCTGGCCGGCAACGTGGCGTTGGAAACGATGGGCTTCCGCACCTTCGGTTTCGGTGGTGGCCGCGAGGATGTGTGGGAACCCGACCAGGACGTGTACTGGGGGCGCGAAACGACGTGGCTGGGTGGCGACATCCGCTACGCGCACGGTTCGGAAGGTGTCGAGAAGCCGGGCGACAAGGGCGTGCTGGTTTCCGATGACGACGCTGACGGCGACGTGCACTCGCGTCGGCTGGAGAACCCGCTCGCCGCCGTGCAGATGGGCCTGATCTACGTGAATCCGGAAGGCCCGGACGGCAACCCCGATCCGCTGCTCGCAGCGAAAGACATCCGCGACACCTTCGGTCGCATGGCCATGGACGACGAGGAAACCGTCGCCCTGATCGCCGGTGGCCACACCTTCGGCAAGACCCACGGCGCCGGCCCGGCCGACAACGTGGGCGCCGAGCCCGAAGCCGACGAACTCGAAGCGCAGGGCTTCGGCTGGCACAACAAGTTCGGCAGCGGCAAGGGCGGCGACACCATCACTTCCGGCATCGAAGTGACGTGGACACAGACACCGACGCTGTGGAGCAACAAGTTCTTCGAAAACCTGTTCGGCTTCGAGTGGGAACTCGAGAAATCGCCGGCCGGCGCCCACCAGTGGGTGGCGAAGGATGCGCCGGAAGACGTGCCGTTTGCGCACGACAAGACGAAGAAGCAGCGTCCGAAGATGCTGACCACCGACCTCTCGCTGCGCTTCGACCCGATCTATGGCCCGATCTCCAAGCGCTTCCTGGAGAACCCGCAGGCGTTCGCCGAAGCCTTCGCGCGTGCCTGGTTCAAGCTGACCCATCGCGACATGGGTCCGCGCGTGCGCTACCTCGGCCCGGAAGTGCCGAAGGAAGAACTGGTGTGGCAGGACCCGTTGCCGAAGGCGGACTACGCACAGATCGATGCCGGTGACGTCGACGCGCTGAAGCAGAAGATCGCCGCCTCCGGCCTGTCGGTCGCCGAACTTGTGTCGACCGCCTGGGCATCGGCCTCGACGTTCCGCGGTGGCGACAAGCGCGGCGGCGCCAACGGTGCGCGCATCCGCCTGGCTCCGCAGAAGGACTGGGCGGTCAACCAGCCCGAGCAACTGGCGAAGGTGCTGAAGGCACTGGAACGCATCCAGATGGAATTCAACCTGGACGCCTCCGGCGGCAAGAAGGTGTCGCTGGCCGACCTGATCGTGCTGGCCGGTGGCGTCGGCGTGGAGCAGGCCGCGAAGGCCGGTGGCCGCGACATCACCGTGCCGTTCCGCGCGGGCCGTACCGACGCACGGGCTGACCAGACCGATGTCGAATCGTTCGCCGTGCTGGAACCGTTCGCCGACGGTTTCCGCAACTACCTCAAGGGCCGCTCGGCGGTGCCCGCGGAACACCTGCTGGTGGATCGCGCGCAGTTGCTGACGCTGACGGCGCCCGAGATGACCGCGCTGGTCGGTGGTCTGCGCGTGCTGGGAGCGGGCGCCGATGGCGGCAAGCAGGGCGTCTTCACCGACGCACCGGGCACGCTGAGCAACGACTTCTTCGTCAACCTGCTCGACATGGGCACGGAGTGGAAGCCCACCGGTGCGAACAGCTACGAGGGTCGCGATCGCAAGAGCGGCGACGTGAAGTGGTCGGGTTCGCGCGCCGACCTGGTGTTCGGCTCCAACTCGGTCCTGCGAGCACTGGCCGAGGTGTATGCCAGCCATGACGGCAAGGCGAAGTTCGTCGACGATTTCGTGGGCGCCTGGACCAAGGTGATGGAACTGGACCGCTTCGACCTGCACTAACGTTGGGTGCGACTCCGGCGCCGCATGTCCCCTCGGGCATGCGGCGTCGTTGTTTCCGCCGGTCGGGCGGACGTTATTGTGAGTCGGAGAGCGCTCAGATTGGCGCTAGCATGATGCGCCGCTTCCCAACGCGTCCAGGAGGACGAACGCACCATGAGCAACGCTTCCCTCGCCGAAGACCTCTTCGCCCAATTGCAGGGCGCGCCGCTGCAGCAGGTGTCGCAACAGCTGGGTATCGGGCAGATGCAGGCCTCCAGTGCCGTCGGTGCCGCCCTTCCCCTGCTGCTGGGTGCCCTGGGCCGCAACGCGTCGCAGCCGCAGGGAGCGGAAGCCCTGTTCGGTGCGCTGCAGCGCAACCACAACGGTCTTGATATCGGCAGCGTGCTGGGCGCGGTGCTCGGTGGCGCCTCGTCACCGCAGGCCAATGGCGCCGGCATCCTCGGCCATGTGTTCGGTGGACAGCAGAATCGCGCAGAACTGGGCCTTGGCCAGGCGACCGGCCTGGGCGGCGAACGCGCCGGCCAGTTGCTCAAAATCCTCGCCCCGATCGTGCTCGCTTTCCTGGCCCAGCGCATGGGCCAGCGCAGCGCACAGAACAACCCACTGGGCCTGGCCGAAGTGCTGGGGCAGGAGCAGCGTCAGGTACAGCAGCAGGGCGGATTGGGCGGAGGTCTGCTCGGCGCCGTGCTGGACCAGGATGGCGACGGCCAGCTGGGACTGGGCGACATCCTCAAGATCGGCAGCGGCATGTTCGGTGGAGGACGCTGAGCCTTCCGCGGACATCGATGCGATGAAGAAGAAGGGCGCCAAGGGCGCCCTTCTTTGTTTCCGCAGCCGTTACAGCGCGTCGATGTCGCCCAGCGCGCGGATCAACCGGCGCGCCCGCTTGTCAGGACGCGACTGTGGTGCCTGATAACCCGCACGTTCCGCCCGCCGGGCCGCCAGCGCAGCTTCGCGCCGCTGCCGGGACGCCTCCGATTCCGTGTACAGCGCCTGCGCAACCGACGCCGGTCCCCGCTGCTCGCTGAGTGCCTGCACCTCGATCTCGAAGACGTCTTCGCCGCGCGTGATCGTCAGGACATCACCCACCCGCACCGCGCGCGATGATTTCGCGCGCTGGCCCGCGGCATCAACCTTGCCGGTCTCGATGGCCTGCTTGGCCAGGCTGCGGGTCCTGAAAAAGCGCGCCGCCCAGAGCCACAGGTCCAGGCGGACGGAGGAGAGCGGAGATTCGATCATCGCGATTGACGGAAAACTTCAGTTTCGCGCCACGGCGCGGAGGGAGGTGCAGGCAGTGTGCCTTCTTGTGCCATCACCGGAAACGCAAACGGCCACCCGAAGGTGGCCGTTCGTGCGACGTGCTTGTGCCGGAATTACTCGGCAGCAGCAGCGGCGGCAGCCTGGCGGGCGATCTTGGCGGCGGCGTTCGCGGCCAGATCTTCCTTGATGCGGGCAGCCTTGCCTTCCAGGTCACGCAGGTAGTAAAGCTTGCCGGCGCGGACCTTGCCGCGACGCTTCACTTCGACCGAGTCGATGGAGGCGCTGTGGGTCTGGAAGACGCGCTCGACGCCGTAACCGTGCGAGATCTTGCGGACGGTGAAGGCCGAGTTCAGGCCGGCGTTCTTCTTGGCGATGACGACGCCTTCGTACGCCTGCACGCGCTCGCGGTTGCCTTCCTTGACCTTCACGTTGACGACCACGGTGTCACCGGGGCCGAACGCGGGCAGCTCGCGCGTGATCTGGGAGGCTTCGAATTCCTGGAGGAGCTTGCTCATGTTGGCACCAATGCTTGTATGCGTGATCGTGTCTTGCGACAGCTGAAACTGATGCAGTCGCCGGATTGCGCTGCACGATATTGTTATGGGATCCGGGGGCGAGAACCGCCCAAGGGTCGCGCATTCTACCGGATTCCCGGCCGGGCTGGCTACCCTGCCCCTTCCCCGCCCGTGAGACTCGCCCGGAAGGCCGCCAGCAGGGCTTTGTCCGCCTTGGACAGGGCTGTCTCGTCCAGCAGGTCCGGCCGTCGTAACCAGGTCCGGCCCAGCGACTGCTGCCGGCGCCAGCGGGCGATGGCGGCATGGTCGCCAGACCGCAGCACCGCCGGCACCTCGCCCAGCGGATGGCTGGACGGATGGGTGAAATGGGGGCAATCCAGCAGCCCATCGCCTTCGAAACTGTCCTGGACGGCCGAATCGGCATCATTCAGCGCACCGTCCTGCAAGCGGCCGACCGCGTCGATCAGCACCGCGGCAGCCAATTCGCCACCGGACAGCACGTAGTCGCCGATGGAGATTTCCTCGTCGACTTCGGCGTCGAGGAAGCGCTCGTCCACGCCTTCATAGCGGCCGCACAGCAGGATCATCCGTGGCAGCGCCGCCAGTTCGCGCGCCCTCTTCTGGGTCAGCGGCGCGCCCTGGGGGCTCATGTAGATCACCGGCGCCGGGGCCGGATCCGCAGCGCGTGCGGCCGCCAGACAGGCCTGCAGGGGCTCGATCATCATCACCATGCCGGGCCCGCCGCCGAAGGGACGGTCGTCGACGCGCCGGTAGCCGCCGCTGGCGTAGTCGCGAGGATTCCAGCCGTGCAGCGACAACAGGCCCCGCTCCTGCGCACGCCCTACCACGCCCACGGCGGCGGCCTGGGCGATGAAGTCGGGGAACAGGGTCATGACGTCGATGCGCATGGCGATCGGCTGCAAGTCGGTGAGGATGCAGGGTACCCGCGCGAGCGGTCGCCTGCGAAACGGCTAGAACTCGGGATCCCAGTCCACGGTGACCACGCCGGCCTCGAAATCCACGGATCGGACGTAATCGGGGTCCACGAACGGAATCAGCCGCTCGCGATCCCCGCGCGCCACCAGCACATCGTTGGCGCCGGTCGAAAACAGGTGCGAGACGGTGCCGAAATCGGTGCCGTCGGCATTGATGACGCGCAGGCCTTCCAGATCGACCCAGTAGAACTCGCCGGCACTCGGCGGCGGCAGCGCGGAGCGCGGGACGAGGATCTCCTGCCCGTGCATCGCCTCCACCTGGTCGCGATCCTCAACACCCGGCAGGGTCGCCACCAGATGCTTGCCCGAGGCCTTGCCACGCGCACCGCTGAGCTCACGCTCGGCGCCGCTGGCATCGCGAAGAATCCACGGCTGGTAGCGGAAGATGGCCTCGCGCGGCTCCGTCCAGGATTCGATCTTGATCTGGCCGCGCACACCAAAAGCGCCCAGAAGCCTTCCCAGCAGAATCATTTTCTGCGGAGTCGGTGGGCGCTCGGTGTTCATGCGAACAGAAGGCCGCGCGATGTGCGCGGCCTGGTCACTCAGGCCGCGGAAGCGGACTTGGCGACTTCCTTGTACAGGTTGCGGACCTTTTCGGTCAGCTGGGCGCCGTTGCCGACCCAATGGTCGACGCGGGCCACGTCGAGTTCGACGCGCTTTTCGTTACCGGCGGCGACCGGGTTGTAGTAACCCACGCGCTCGATGTTGCGACCGTCGCGCGCGCTGCGCGAGTCGGTGACGATGATGTGGTAGAAGGGGCGCTTCTTCGCGCCGCCGCGGGTGAGACGGATCTTGACCATGGTGTTTTCCAGTGTTGCCCAGTCGCCAGAATGGCGAGGTAAGCCGGCTATTCTAAGCCATTGAATCGCTCAGGAAAACCCACCCCGGCTCCGATACCGCACGGGCTCAGGCCAGCGGCTCCCACGCCACGGCGTCCAGCGCCGCTTTAAGCCGGGTCATCAGGGCGGTATCAGTTCCCCATGCGACAGCGTCCACGGCCACCACCGGCTGCAAGCCACTGGCATTGCAGGCAAATCCGGCGCGGAAGCCCGCCACGTCGGCCAGATTGACCGGGGCGGACCGATGGGGGATGCCCGCCTCGTCCAGCGCGGCCTGAAGCAGCCGCTCCGCCGTACCCCGCAGGGCCGGCCCCTCGGGCCAGACGACGGACTGGCCATCCCACAGGCCCAGGTTCCAGATCGAACCCTCGACCACCTGCCCCGCCGGATCGACGAACAACGCGTCGTCGTAGCCGTCGGCCAGTGCCTGCCGGCGATAGTGGAACAGCGGAAACGTGCCCACGTGCTTGTACTGCGGCAGCGGGCGCACGAACGGATACGACTTCACCCGCAGCGCCGGCTTGTCCGGCGACGACGCGGGCGACAGCGACACCAGCACGTCGGGTACAACGCTGCGTGCGGGATCGCGGTAGTCGAACCGGGTGGAGAACACGGTGATCCGCACCGAGGCATCGCGCAGGCCTGCCTCGCGCATCGCGCTTGCGGCCAACTTCAACGCATCTTCGCCATCCAGCGTGGCACCGAACAACGCGAGCGTCGCCTCTTGCAGGCGCTGCACGTGCAACGTGCGCCCCTGCACGGCGCCGTCGCGCACCTGCATCGAGGTGAAGTGACCGTAGTTGGCCAGTGCCAGTGCGCGCAGGTCGTCGGCGGTAGCGGGTTTGCCGTTGAGGAAGGCGGATGTCATGCGGGCCGGATCTACGCTTCAGTCGAATGTGGGAGCGACGTCAGTCGCGATGAACGGAGACAAGATCGCGACTGACGTCGCTCCCACAGGAAAGAGCGCCGCGACTCAGCGGAACGGCATCCCGCCGCGGCCGCCCATCATGCCCTTCATGTTGCGCATCAGGCCCTTCATGCCGCCGCCGGCCAGCTTGCCCATCATCTTTTCCATCTGCTGATACTGCTTCATCAGCTTGTTGACGTCGGCCGGCGTCAGCCCGGCGCCCTTGGCGATGCGCGCGCGGCGCGAGCCGTTGAGTAGCGCCGGATTGCGACGCTCCTTCTTCGTCATCGAATTGATGATGGCGATCATGCGCGGCACTTCCTTGCCCTGTTGCACCTGCTGCTTCACGTGCTCGGGGATCTGGCCCATGCCCGGCAGCTTGTCCATCAGGCCGCCGATGCCGCCCATGTTCTGCATCTGCTCCAGCTGGTCGCGCATGTCGTTGAGGTCGAACTTCTTGCCCTTGATGACCTTCGCGGCCAGCTTCTCGGCCTTCTCGCGGTCGACGTTCTGCTCGACCTGCTCGACCAGCGACAGCACGTCGCCCATGTCGAGGATGCGGTTGGCCACGCGCTCCGGATGGAACACGTCCAGGCCGTCGGGCTTCTCGCCCACGCCGATGAACTTGATCGGCTTGCCGGTGATGTAGCGCACGGACAGTGCGGCGCCACCGCGTGCGTCACCGTCGGTCTTGGTCAGCACCACGCCGGTCAGCGGCAGCGCTTCGCTGAAGGCCTTGGCGGTGTTGGCCGCGTCCTGGCCGGTCATCGCGTCGACGACGAACAGCGTCTCGACCGGCTTGACCGCCGCGTGCAGCGCCTTGATCTCGGCCATCATGGCCTCGTCGATCGCCAGGCGGCCGGCGGTGTCGACCAGCAGCACGTCGACGAAGGACTTCTTCGCGTCGTCGATGGCGGCGCGGACGATGGCTTCGGGCTTCTGCCCGGCATCGGACGGGAAGAACAGCACGTCGACCTGCTGCGCCAGCGTCTTCAACTGCTCGATGGCGGCCGGACGGTACACGTCGGCGCTGACCACCATGACCTTCTTCTTGCGCTTCTCGCGCAGGTGCTTGGCCAGCTTGCCGACCGTGGTGGTCTTGCCGGCGCCCTGCAGGCCGGCCATCAGGATGACGGCGGGCGCGGGCACGTTGAGGTTGAGGTCGCTGGCCTGCGAGCCCATCACCGCGGTCAGCTCGTCGCGGACCACCTTGATCAGCGCCTGGCCGGGCGTCAGCGACTTCAGCACTTCCTGGCCGACCGCACGCACCTTGATGCGTTCGATCAGCGCCTGCACCACCGGCAGGGCCACGTCGGCTTCCAGCAGGGCGATGCGCACTTCGCGGGTGGCCTCGCGGATGTTCTCCTCGCTCAGGCGGCCACGGCCGCGCAGGCGTTCGATGGTGCCGGAGAGTCGCTGGGTCAGGGATTCGAACATGGGGCAGGCAGGACCAGGGAAAACGGACGGCGATTATAGCGGCCCCGCCGTGCGCCTCCGTCGCGCTCCCCTGCAGGCCGTCTTCGCCCCTGCGCCCGCGCCGTCCGCTGTGCGACACTCCTCCGATGACAGTCATTCTCATCGCCGTCGCGCTTTACCTGCTGGCTGCCGCCCTGCTGGTCCGTTCCGTGACCCGCGACGCCGGCGATGCGCCGCGCCCCTGGGTCTGGCCGGCCCTGGGCGCCGTCCTCCTGCATGGCACCTACCACCTGCTGGTCGCCTGGCGTACGCCGGGTGGGCCGGACATGCACTTCTTCGCCGCGCTGTCGCTGGTGTCGCTGGGGATGGCCGTGATGACGCTGCTGGTCGCGGTCCGCGGCCGGATGGCCGCCCTGGGCGTGGTGGCCTTCCCGCTGGCCTCGCTGATGCTGACGCTCTACCACGTCTACGGGCACCAGACGTCGGTCGGGCTGGACTGGCGCGTGCAGTTGCACGCCTGGCTGGCGTTGCTGGCGTATGCCGCGCTGGCGATCGCCGCGCTGCTGGCGGTGATGCTGTCGGCCCAGGAGCGCGCCCTGCGCCGGCGCGAATTCCACGTCTGGCTGCGCGCGCTGCCGCCGCTGACCGAACTGGAAGACCTGCTGTTCCGCACGATCACGGTCGGCTTCATCCTGCTGACCGCCACGCTGCTGACCGGCGTGCTGTTCGTCGAAGACTTCCTGGTCCAGAAGCTCACCCACAAGACGGTGCTGAGCGTGCTGTCGTGGCTGACCTTCGGCGCCCTGCTGGTCGGCCGCTGGCGTTACGGCTGGCGCGGCGCCAAGGCCGTGCATTGGACACTGACCGCGATGGCGCTGCTGCTGCTGGCGTTCTTCGGCAGCAAGTTCGTCTATGAAATGGTGCTGAGGCGCGGTTGAGTACGCGCCTGGGCGACCGGATCCTGAAGGTCGATCATGCGGGCGAGCACGGCGCCGTCAACATCTATCGCGCGCAGATCCTGGTGTCGAGCTGGACCGCGCCGCAGCTGACGCCGCTGCTGCGGCATTTCCTCGACCATGAACTCGGCCACCGCGCGCTGTTCCGCGATCGTCTGCAGGCGCGCGGTGTGCGCCGCTGCCGCAGCTACGTTCTGTGCGGTATCGGCGGCTGGACGCTGGGCCTGCTGACCGGCGCGTTGGGATCGTCCGCCATCGCCGCCACCACCTATGCGGTCGAAAGCGTCGTGCTGGCGCATCTGCTGGAGCAGCAACAACAGCTGCGCGACACCGATCGGGAGGCATTCGACGCGGTCTCGCGCATCGTGGCCGAAGAACAGGAGCATCACGACCACGGACGCGACGCCATGCAGGCGGGCGCCTTCTGGCCACCGCTCCTGACCCCCATCGTGCGCGTGTCGACCGAAGCCGTCATCTGGCTGGGCATGCGCCTCTGACAACGCGCGCAACCCGCTTCCTGTAGGAGCGACGTAAGTCGCGACCGCACGATCGACTTGTCTTGAAACGTCATCGCGTGCGCGAGCCGTGCGGTCGCGACTCACGTCTCTCCTACAACGGCTCCGCCCTACTCCGCCGCCGCTTCCAGCGCCTGCGACAGCCGTTCTACCGCCACCACCTCCAGGCCCTTGAACGTGCCCGACTTCGGCGCGTTGCCCTTGGGCACGATGGCACGCTTGAAGCCGTGTGTCGCGGCTTCGCGCAGGCGCTCCTCGCCGTTGGGCACGGGGCGGATCTCGCCCGACAGGCCTACTTCGCCGAAGGCCACGGTCTTCTCGGCCAACGGGCGGTCGCGCAGCGAGGACAGCACGGCCAGCAGCACCGGCAGGTCGGCGGCGGTCTCCTGCACGCGGATGCCACCGACGACATTGACGAACACGTCCTGGTCGCCCACCACCACGCCGCCGTGCCGGTGCAGCACGGCCAGCAGCATCGCCAGGCGGTTCTGCTCCAGGCCCACCGCCACGCGGCGCGGGTTGGAGAGCGGTGAGCTGTCCACCAGCGCCTGCACTTCCACCAGCAGCGGACGCGTGCCTTCGCGGGTGACCATCACGCAGCTGCCGGGTTGCTGGGCGCTGCCGGACAGGAAGATCGCCGACGGGTTGGGCACTTCCTTCAGGCCCTTCTCGCCCATCGCGAACACGCCCAGTTCGTTCACCGCGCCAAAGCGGTTCTTGAAGGCGCGCAGCACGCGGAAGCGGCTGCCGCTCTCGCCTTCGAAATACAGCACGGCATCGACCATGTGCTCCAGCACGCGCGGGCCGGCGATGCCGCCTTCCTTGGTCACGTGGCCCACCAGGAACACGGCCGTGCCGGTCTCCTTGGCGTAGCGCACCAGCCGGGCGGCGCTCTCGCGCACCTGGCTGACGGAACCGGGCGCGGCGGTCAGTGATTCGGTCCACAGGGTCTGCACGGAGTCGGCGACGATCAGCTTGGGCCGGGCGACGGAGGCGTGCTGCAGGATGCTCTCGATGCCGGTCTCGGCCAACGCCTGCAGGTTGTCCAGCGGCAGGTCCAGGCGCACGGCACGGCCGGCGACCTGGGCCAGCGACTCTTCGCCGGTGACATACAGCGCCGGCAGGCTGGCCGACATGCGGGCCAGGGCCTGCAGCAGCAGGGTCGACTTGCCGATGCCGGGATCGCCGCCCACCAGCACCACGGCGCCTTCCACCAGACCGCCACCCAGCACGCGGTCGAACTCGCCGATGCCGGTGGTCACCCGCGCCTCTTCGCTGTGGCGGACGTCCTTCAGCGCGGTGATCTTGGGCGCTTCGGCCTTCCCGGCCCAGCCGGAACGGCGGGCAGCGGCGGGTGCGCCGGCGGCGGTCTCCAGCACGATCTCGCTGAGCGAGTTCCAGGCCCCGCAGTCGGCGCACTGGCCCTGCCACTTGCTGTGCTCGGCCCCGCATTCGGTGCAAACGTAGGCGGTACGGGACTTGGCGGAGGTCTTGGCCACGGGGAACCTGTCGGGACGGCGAGCGGCTACTGTATCGGCCCGCCGTCTCCGCGGGCGAGACCCGGAAAAAACAAAGCCCCGCCGAAGCGGGGCCTTGTCACGACTGGTGCCGGAAATAGGAATCGAACCTACGACCTACGCATTACGAATGCGCCGCTCTACCAACTGAGCTATTCCGGCGGAGCCGCGAATTTTAGGGGCTGGGGTGGGGGCGGGTCAATGCGGGGGGTACGGCCCGATGTTGTGGAAGTAGTCCTGCGACTAGTCCACGGGCATGATGGATCTAGGGTGGAAGGGGTACTGCCGGCATGAGACTGGACTGGGATAAGCCTCTGGTAAGCCGGGAAGGCGAGCCAGTCAGACAATGACCGACAACTGGGCAAGGGGCTAACACGTGCGATTGGTGCTTCTGATACTGATGCTTGGCAGCGCCCTGCCCTGTCTGGCGCAGCAGAAGGCTCCTACGTGCCCGAATGGGAACAATCTGGGTCAGCTGTGCATCGCAGTCATGGATGCGCAGAGAGATCCCACTGGCGAATATCAGTTCCGCTATCAAAAGATCGTGTCAGACGCCGCTTGCGCCAGCCCGTCCGATTCGGAGTCCGTCGCAGCGGAGAAGATTCGCGCGATGTGGAAACAGTTCGAGGATCGCCTAACGTGCAATCACGTTCGGTTCGATGTTCAGAATGGAAGTCTACTGAAGTACGCGGCGAGTGCTCGCTTCGAGGATTTATTGTTCGACGCTGCGATGGTCTGGAAGGTCGACCTGAATCGTATTGATGCGTCTGACGGCCGAACATTGCTCGACTACGTGAGCAAGGAAATCGATCGGAACAAGGGAAACGCCATCGAGCCGAAGCTGAAGTCCTACTACGACATGTTGCGGGTATCTGGCGCCAAGCACAGGTCGGAGCTATGACACCCAAGTCAGCCACCGAGACCGCGAAGGGGAATCTAAGGCGCTTGGCGCCACTGTTCCTAATGATCGCAACTCCCGTTACCTGCCTTGCCCAGAAGGCCCCCGTCTGCCCGAACGGCGACAAGCTGCCCAATATCTGCATGGCGATAGGGACGGCCTCGACGGACAACACAGGCAGGTATCAGTTCACGTACCAAAGGATCATTTCGGATGCGGCTTGCGTGACCCCCGAAGACTCGGAAGAAGAAGCGGGCCGAAAGATCCGTGCAATGTGGACCAAGTACGAAGACAAACTGATCTGCAACAACACGCGGTTCGACGTACAAAACGGCAGCATGCTGAAGTTTGCGGCGAGCGCCAGATTCGAGGACTTCCTGTTCGACGCCTCAATGATCTGGAAGGTCAACTTGAATAGGGTCGACCCCAGCGATGGACGCACGGTCTTGGACTATGTCCAGAAAGAAATCGAACGCAATAGAGGGACTTCCATCGAAAGTAAGCTGAAGTCCTACTACGACATGTTGCGCACCGCTGGCGCCAAGCACAGGCCGGAGCTTTAGCTCACTGCGCCTACAACTCTGAGGCGCGTTTTGCGCCCGCCTTTCTCAGCATGTCGTGGTACTGCCGCAACGATGGCTCGTTGACCGTTCCACGCTTGAGCTCCAACTCCTTGTCGACGTAGTCCAGCAGGGTTCTTCCGTCTGCATCGTCTACTTGGTTGAGATCTACCTTCCACACTTGGGCCGACATCACAAGGAAGTCCTTGAACTGATAGCGGGCGGCCAACTTCAAGATGCTGCCCGGATTGACGTCGAACCCTGGGATGTTCTTGCAGATGAAGGCGCTAGGATGGGCCACCCAAAGATCGCGCACTTTTTGCGAGTACCGGTCCGCCTCATCGTGCTCGTAGTCGGCACACGCCGCCTTGTCCACGATGCGCTGGTATGCGTACACGTAAGGACTATCAGGATCCCGATCTTCCTGCAGCAGACTGACGGCAGTGCACAGGCTGGCCAAACCTTCATTGCTCGGGCACTGCCCACCCGTAATGGCCTCGTTGGGGCCAGCCGCAAGGCCAGCAAAAGGCCAAGCGAGCACCCCCATCAAGATCGCTTTTGGCGCGTAGCCCATACCCTTCCCCCTCGTCGTCCCGGAAGTATCCATCAGGGGCTCCGGATCATCCAATCAGGCCCCGAAAGGAGCATCATTAGCCCGGGGTGGCCCAGCAATTGCATGCCATAGGGCCAAAGTACTGATCAGTAAGGGGACAACAAGGATGCGTGCCAGATTCACTGCCTTTGCCGTGGGGCTCTCGATTGCGTTGGGCTCGTTGCCCGCCATTGCAGCCACGCTGAAGGAACCCGCCCCGATCTCGATAAATCCGCAACGGCACCCATTGCAGCTGCTGGGTGTTGCCCTCGAAGCCGTAAAGTCGTCCAAGAACGATTGGAAGGTTGATGGCTCGTACGGCATGACGGAAGTTCCGGGCGGCTACCGGATGCGGGTCACCAAGGAATGGAACAACCGACATGTCATCTATGCCTACCTGACGACCACGCCCCAGTCGGTGTCCATTACCTATGCTGACAGTAGGGAACTGGATTTCAAGCAGGGCTCAAACGGCGAACGCAAGATCCACGGCTCATACAACGACTTCACCAAGCTGCTGACCAACGAGATCGCCGCGTCGCTTTCGACCATGTGCAGCGACTACAGCTTCCTGCAGAACTCGAAAGACACGCCCTATGTGGCGATATCAGCAAGCCAGCCGCTTGCACGCATGCCACGCACAACCGAGCAGATTCCCGGCACGGGTTTCGTCATCCGCGAGTACACCGGCTTTCTGGCGAATGGACTGCCCTACAACTGCGGACCGGTGGTCGCCGTCTTCCGCGACGACAAGCTTACCGATGCCTATGGTGGAACTGCTGCTCTGGCCAAGTTGAACATCCAAGGCGAGCTAATCAGCCAAAGGCATGCATCCGGGCAAATCTCCTACGGCCAAGCTGCGGTCGAGTACAAAGAAGCCGAACTCGACTTCTCCCAGGCATTGGAAGCCCATCGCAAGAAGCAGCTGGTCACGTACTACCGCCTGTTGGCGTCCCGGCTCGCCAAGAAGGAAATTTCGGTCGAGGAATTCGACTACCTCGCTATCGAGAAGGAAGCCGATATCAGGGACCAGCAGGACGCCATCCAGCAGAAGCAGATGTTCGAACGGGGGCTAATTGCTGCCGAACAGGGCAAGGTAATGGCGATGCAGGATCAAGCTGCTGCCATGCAGGCACAAGCACGCGCGCAACAACAAGCCAACTTCCAGAACTTCCTGCGCAGCCTTAAGACGACTACTTGCCGAACGGTGGGTTATGGCAATACGGCGACTACGACTTGCAACTAAGCTGCCTTTGTTGACCAAAAAGCCCGGACTCGCCAGAGCTTTAACGTCGAACTGGAGATTGAAAGATGGCAATCTGCGCGTACTGCGGAAACGATAAGCCGGCCACAAGAGAACACATAATTCCAAGCTGGTACTACAAATATGACCCAAGCCCTAACGATGTTGGGTTTAATGAGAGAGCCAAAGGAAAGATAGTAAAGACAGAGCTAGCCATACGGGATGTATGCGAAGGCTGCAACAGCGGAGCGCTATCAGACTTGGACTCGTATGGTAGAGATCTTTTCTTCTCCAGCCTAGTAAATTACGTCTATGTAGATAGCAAGACTGAACTTTCATATGACTACAGTCTACTTGTTCGCTGGCTCTTGAAGATCTCTTACAACTCAGCCAGAGCCCATAACAGCGACACTGAAATTCTCGGCCAGTACAAGAATGTTGTGCTTGGCAACCAAGCAATACCAGAACACCTAATTCTCAGACTCCGGACCATCGCACCAACTACTGGCGGCGTGTACGACATCGCCCCAGCAAAAAAACAATCACCGATTGTTGATCACCCCGACTGGTTTAGGGTTGGCGTCTTTAGACCCAGAAGCTTCGACAGCATGTACTGGTCATTCCGCCAGATAACCATAAACTCCTATAGCTTTCTGCTCTTCGTCCCTGACATATCCGAATCGTCAGAAGCTATTGAAGACATTGTCAGCATTCGCAGAGCGATAGATCAGGAAGCCGATGAATCAATTCTCGTCGACCATAGTGGAAGTATGGCAGTCCCGGAACCTATCACCAGCTCCATCAATTACAACTTGACCCATCTCGGCAACTTTCCATTCACGTACGACCTTGTCGAAAGTGACACGATCAAGGCTGCGCTGGAAGAAAAAGATAGACTTATCAACTACTGGATAGACCGCTCGGACATTGAAGCCCAGACCATTGGAGACACTCTATCTTTTCTCAATGACCTGGTTTCATCCAGAGAAGTTTGTATGGGGCTGGCTGAGCGGCTCGAAATATCGATCCACGGCTACAACGATGATCCGAGAGAGCTCTATGAGATTCCGGAAGTGGTTTCGTTCCTGCAAGCGCTCGACAGGGAGTGGTCATATTGGATGCTTTTTCAGCACCCGGAATGTCGGTGGATTCAGATGTTGTTCGTGTGCCTGAGCAATCCAGTTAAAACTGAAGCTGGACGGGTCGAACTGGATCCAGAGTTGATGAGACATCACATGGATCGCTGGTTCACTTCTCTCAACGAACTTAGCCATCAGTTTGCTATCAGCCTCACTGTCAACAAGCGCGTGTCCCTGAAAGCAGCCGAAATACTTATGAAGGGTTCCGAGGACTCTTTGTGATCGTCGCCAACTAAAGCCACGCTTCAAGCCAACACCAGCAGGAAGACCAATGGTCCGCAATGCCTGAATCCGTACCGGTGCATCGCCTTAAATGAGTAGCTGACACGCCTCGGCACTAAACGCGTTTACTAAACCCTGAACGCACTTGACGCCTATCACATTCGGGCGGAGGATCAGCTTGGGCGCTTGAGGGTGTGAAGGCGCAAATGTTGCTGGGGAGCAACCATGCAGTCAACTATTCCACAGTGGCTTTCTATTGCCCTGCTAACACTCTTAGCCGGAGGGTTCTGTTACCTGCTTTATCAGGGCAACACACTAATCGACGAATTACTTCGACTGAAGCAACGCAAGGTCTTCATGGAAGATCTGACGCTAACCCTTATTCATAAGGGAAAAGCTCTGTCACTTCAGCAAATTCAACAAGTCGCCGAAACGCGTGGCGTTACGCAGCATGACATTCAGCGCTGCCTGAAGATCTTACTGAGGGAAGTTCTGGCGCAACGTAACCTTAGCCTTCAAGAGCACCAACCGCACATAGAGGGACTCATCAAGGAGATGAAGATTCGCGAGCCATTCGATGGACTTCCTAATGAGCTTCGCATTCATCTAGAACGACTACGCGACGACCTGCACCAAACCCCGGAGCGGCTGGAACCGCTGACGATCCAGATTCGTGAGCTTGTAGCCGTCAAAAGCAGGGAGTATCGCGTCCAGAAGTACTACTCAGTCGGCGGTTTCGCACTAGGCGTTCTTGGCCTAGCTTTCGCAGCTTACGCCTACTGGGTTCCAGTCGGACATGACAAGGGCGTCGATGTCGAAAGACCCGTGGCTTCCACGAAAGCTCTGCCACCGAGCAGTTCGCCCTAAATTCGGCGAGAACGACCGCCTAAGTTCAAACACCACACTGGGCCCACCCCAACCCTGCCGCGCACACCATCATACGAGAAGAGGTTCTCGGCCACATCATGCTCTACACCTTTCCCATCGTTATCGCTGTCGCGATGTTCTTTGCCACGAACTGGATAGGAAAACATTCGATAAGTTCTGGCTATTTCCAACTTGGCCAGTTCTCGCAGATATCCGGGTCATATGCATTCAGCGCGATGTACCGGATATTTGCGCCAATCGCTTTTCTATGCGTCATAGCCATCATCCTGTACTGGACGAATCACGATGCATTCGTCCAGACCCTACCGTACGCCCTGTATCTATACTTTGCGCTCAGGCTTGTCTTCAATTTTGCGACAGATCGAATCGAACTAGTGAATTTTCCAGAGTTCATCCTTACATCGGTCGCCTCCGTCATCACGTATCTTGCTCTGCACGAACTTGTAGTTACAAAGAAAGATCTATTCATACCTGACCCTCAAGATGTCGGCACGGCGTTGTGGCTATCTCTTGCCGCTTTCATCTATAAGACGATCAACAGCATTGAAACATCCGAAGTCAAAGCACGCAGAAGGAGAGTACTGTACGTAACGAAGCAAGCCAGCAAGTACACAGAACGCTACGCGAAACAGATACGCCAGTACGCCATAGACGATGATGAATACAATCTGGTCATGGCCGTCCTCATCTACGAGGGCTTCAACAGACCCGCGATTGTTCGTCGATTGGAGCCAATCCTGCTCCTCTTCAAGACTCGCGTGACAATGGGCCCTATGCAAGTGGCGACAACCACGCCAATTAGCGATGAGACCAGTGTTTCTATCGGCGCAGAAAGACTACTCTCGTCGTACCGTGAATTCCTAGGGAGTCACGAGCAGTCATCGAGCTGGCAAGCCATCAACTACGCATTGAGTGAGTACAACGGACATCAATATGCGGCGGAGGTCGAAGACATCTTGGCTCTCATTCCCAGGAAAGCGGATAACTGATGCCTTGTCGCATGCCTGTATGGAGTGCCCCTACCCCGCCCTCCACTTCGGCTCGCTCGGAGCAGCGTTTCCAGCACAGTTCTAGGACTTCCATGCCCGTAATGCGGATAACCCGCATTGGGGTCGTGTCGGGGAGCGGCGCATTGACCATGCGTCGCCCCTGTGGCTGGGTCCGACACTGATCCCCTTGCGGATCAAGCACTACCGTAGCGACCCAGCGCCCCTGCCCGTCTTGGGTGACATCCCTTAAGCCGGGACCGACTTATCTCCACAGCTGCGAGGGACGCTGCCTGGCTGGCTCCCCGGTCAACCGCTAGGCTGACAGCGCAGAAGCGTCCGAGACTCACCAGGCGTCATTGAGAGCGCCTGGTGCACAGCCTACTTCTTCGCCTTAGCCACCGTAGCAATGGGCTTCCCTTCGTAGCTGCAATAGTGGTCCCGAGCAGCATCTCCCAATGACACGACACCCGCCTTGTCGATCTCCAGCAGCCCGCAGTCGTAGAGCGCATGCAGATCCTTCCGTAGCAGAAGACCGTCGCTGGCTTTGTTGTGCCCCTTGCGCCAATCCCTGCCCTTGATATGAGCGGCATCAAGAGCGCGCGGAATGCTGCACCCGCTGACCGTACACATGCCATTGCTGGCAAGGAAGACACGCTTCCGGAAAGCCACTTGTTCCGGGCGAACAGCCTGCCTAGAAAACTTGCTCGCACGCTGCCCTAGCGAATTGTCTTCGGGCTCAAGGTCGGTCATCGACGTATCTGGGGTTCGACGCCAGTACTGGTAAAGCCTTTGACGCTCAGCATCGTCGTCAACCACGCCAAACTCTCTTTCAAGGCCGGCAGAACAACGTCTTGTGGCCGCATTGACCACCAGCGCCGTAAGGATCGGCTCGCCCCTTCGATGCGCTTCGTGCCCAAGTGCGCCCAATGCCGCGCGAAGATTGAACCGATCCAGGGAGAAACCAGCCATCAAAGCACCATAGGTCGTTGTGTCGGCTACACGTGCAACTTCGATCAGCCACTGCCGCATCGCTGGGAGCTTCGCGTGATATGGCGCTATGGCATTCGGTTCAAGCAATTTACGTAGCTTCGGCATGACCCGAGGACCCACGTTGGCTTGAGGAGCGAGCCCCTTCAGCCACGGCCGACCCATATCAGATAGCACAGCGGATATGTTCTGCATCCTCCGCTCGAACGCGCCGGCATCACGCCCGAACGTAGCCCCCAAGTCTCTATAGACCTTGCTCTTGTTGTACGAGACGCCCGATGCATCAAGCTCCTGCATCTTTCGATAGGCAACAACAGCTGCAGCAAGCTCGCGGTCGTTCCAGCCAGTTCCCGCTTCTGCCATTACGTACCCCTCCAAGTGGACTCCAGAACGATACCGGGGGAGTTCCTCGTCGTCACCTTCAGCCCCCTTGTCGCAGTTAATGTGACTAGGCCACGTACGATGACCGCATGGACGAAGAACCCATGGGCTGGACCTACTTGGAACGGTACGACCAGCATTGGTTGAAGATCGACGGCCGCGAGGTAGCCCTGATATCCAAGCGTGTACCGGGAGACTGGCTGGTCCATGTGAATCGACACAGGGAATGGAAACCCGGGATGCGCTGTACTGGCGTATCCCCTACCGTTGCACACGGCAAGCGGATGATCGAGCGATGGGCCCGGATGAACTTGGATCGATTGCGGGCCGAGATAGCCGCATTGCCTCGACGAGCTGGATTGCCCGCGCTGCCTGTAGGCGAACCCAGGGTTTGGGTTGCTGAGCCACCGGAACCGCCCAAGCATCCCGGCAAGCCAAAGCGACGCAAGCGTCGCAGGTAAACTTTAGGACGTGACAGACAACGCCGCTTGTGTAAGGCGAAACACGGCCTAGCACTTCATACAGGACCGAGTGTTTCGGGCAGAGCTTGACCGGCTTGGCTGCCACAGCAAATGCTGCCGCATAGTCAAGTTGCAACGTTGCAGCATGCTTCCCGCAAGCATGGGGTTCCTTTGGGCTTGGTATGGGTATCCGTCAGGCTCAAAACCCGCCCGAGAACTTTATATCTAGAACGCAATATCCGGCCCTCTACGCGCGACACGAGAAAACGCGGACGCATTCAGCTTGAAAAGCCGCATTGAGCTCCTAGAGCTATTGGGTGCGTTTTTGACGGCATCCCGGAAGTAGACATCAAACTCGGAGCCGGCTGTGTTCCCAATTGATGTGATCCCGGGATATGGTTTTATCAGTTGCGGGGGCAAGGCCCCCGCATGCACAGCCGAGAGGTGTCGAAGGGGCCGAAGGCCCCGATGACACCGAAGGCTGTGCGCCCCCATTGTTTTGGGATGAGGTTATCTTTCTCATCACCGGTACCGGTATAAATACTTCGCGCCGAAGGCGCGAACACGGACCGAAGGGACGAGGGCCGAAGGCCCGAGAACCGATGGTCCGTGCCACGCTTTACGGAGCCTCGCCGTATAAGATTTATATCTTCTGCGAAGCAGAGGATGTAGATCTTGCTTGGTTTACGCTTTTAAGGGGTGCGTGACAGCACCGTTGCGAAGGCCTTCTCGACGCTTGCGTTGGCGCTCGCGATCCAACTGGCGACGGCGCTCAAGCCTTGGGTCACTGGTGCCGGTCTTCTTGCGCAGCGCGTGAGCTACTTTGATCTTGTAAGCCTTGCACTCATTGGTGACAGGACACTTCCCGCAGATATCGGGAAGTTCGGGGTTTCGGTTCCCGAAACACTTGGGGCGATATTCAACAACATCATCAGTCGGCTCAATCGGCGCCTTCACCAACTTTAGTGCCTCGTCGACGAGATCACCATTGTCAGCAAACACGCTGTGTGCACTCCAGGTGCTAAGTAGCCCGCGTTGACCTAGATACTTTGCAAGCCGATCTTTCGGCGAAGGTGCCATCAACACGTCGATCCGCAGTAGCTTCATGGCCGCCGCCTGCACGGGGTCGTCCTGATCCCTAGGATGGAAGAACCGCCGATCCCACGATGGACCTAGAAGGCGTTCAGAGACCTGCTGATGGTTAGGTAAGCAGCGAAGTCGCGGTTCCATCAACTTGTCGGACAGAAGCTGATTGGGCCGCGGCAGATGCAGTTCCTGCTTGGTACCTACTTTGCGAGCCATCAGTGCATCTAGGAACAGGTCATACGGTATTCCACGCTCATCGGCAGCCTGCCGCGCCTTCCAGAGGCAATTCATATCGCCAATATCGTTTCCCCCGAGGTTCGGATACAGAGGCTTCGCCTTCCTTGCTTGGTGAGGGTCTGTAAGCGCCCATTGGCGACGATAGGCCGCAATGTACTCTTGACCAAAGCGATGCGTGCGCTCCAGTGGCGTCATGTATCCGTATTCGGGCCAAACGGTCTGCTGTACGGACGGCTCCTTCGCCAGTAGGTCCTTATTGATGTAGGTTCGTTGGAACATTGCGTCTGCCAGCTGCCGTTCGGGGGAATCCGGCATCCACAGGATTGCCGAAAGTTCACCTGCCCGCTTGACGGCCGCCTTTATTTCCTGCGCGGACTTCCTACGTGGGCGACCTTGCTTCTTTGGCTTCTTTGGCTTGGTTACTTTGGTTTTCATCGATGTTCAATCTTTCATAGGCCCGCGATCAACGACGGACTCCGGTTGGTCCAGAGGAATGGGCGGGAAGAGAAGGAACCGATAGGCGCCTATCGGTCGTTTTCAGTTCGTAGCGATCTGCGCAAATCAGCTACGGACCCAATACAACGGGGTTAGCTACGACCTGCCCATTCACGGGCAACGTGGGCGATCACGTCACGGTGCATCAGCTGGGACAGGCGGGGAGCTCGCCCCTTGGGCTTGCCAACGTAAGCTGCTGCAGTAGCCACATAGAGCTCATAAGGCAGTCCGAGCAAGTCAATCAACTGACGCAACTTCCACAGATCGATGACAGTGCGTGTCGGCGCAAACTTCGGGTCATACTTGCCCTTGTATTCAACCGGCAGGTACTTTTCCAATGCCTCGCCCAGCACCTCGGCAGCTTGGAAGGGCGTCAGCGACTTTGAGTCGGGATGCGCGTCATGCCGACACTCTTGATCTTTCAGTACCAGATCGGCAGGAATTAGCTCGCGGGCAATCGTTTCTTCTGCCAGCATCCCAACAGCTGGAGCGATGGCGCGAGCGTCCATCAGGCACTTGAGACGGGTGATATCAAATTGTGTAGTCACTGGAAATTCCTCGTGGTGTGTGACGACGACCCTGTGGTCGCCGGTCCGGCCGCGTGATTGCTGCCGGCGAGGAAATGGTGCGCGCCTGAAATATGGTGGAATAGTTGAATTCAAACTATCATGCGAGCCATGACAGTCCGCGCCGAACACAGTGACCTCGAAAGCCTGTTCCTGTTCTACAACCGGCTGCACCGGGACATGGAACGCAGGCTCAAACCACTTGATCTGACCCTGACTGGGTTGCAGGCGCTGATTGGCATATCACGGGCCAAGCATCCGATAGAGCGCACCCGTGCTCGCCTTGGCGAGCAGCTGGGGCTCACCAATGGTTCGATGTCGGTACTGATGGGTCGACTGGTTCGAATCGGCTACGTCGAGCCAGATCAGGACCAGTTGGACAGCAAGGCGGTTGCCATGCACCTGACCAAACTAGGCACACAAGCGATGTATCAGGGTTTGGTCGGTTGGGATGACATCGCTGATGTCTGGTTCGGGACCGTGTCCAGCAAGCGGCGCGCTGACCTGTTCAGCGCGCTGGGGGCATTGAACGATAAGTTCGATCAGCGCGCCCTAGATGCAAGGGCCGAGCAGTATCTGAAGTCGCTGCGCCTGCACAAGACGCGTAGCTTGGCGATCAAGTATCGAGGTCAACCGGCGAAGTAGCGGCCCTACTTGCCTCGTGCGGCACGTTCCGCATCTTCCGCAGCCTTCGCCAGCGCCCTGTAGGAATACTTTCGGTCGCCCTGCCCGGCATCGTTGGCCGGGTAGTCTGGATCGGAATCTATTGGCTGCAGTTCGGCTCCACAGTGCTTGCAGACGACAGCAGCCACTCGCACGGATTCGGCACACTTGGGACATGTGCGGGTCGCAGGGGTAGCACCACCAGCTGCGAAGATGATGCCCAGCCCCAGCACCGCAGCGATGGAGCCTCCGATCATCCACAGCTTCATCGTGTCTTTGTCGTCGCGCAGGGATAGACCGAGCACCTGCTTCTCCATCCTGTCATACGGGTTGTTGGCGAGGATCGCGCCGACACTGGCGTACGTTGAGCGACCGTCCAGCCGCATCCAGTTCATGCCGGCACCGGCAGCGATGACGAATCCGACCAGGAACAACACCAAGCCGAGCTTTCCGAAGTTCACGGCATGTCCCCTTAGAAGCCCGTAGGCGTGATCTGGTACAAGCCCTGCTGCGTGATGGACAGGCGCATCTTGGCTTGGGTGGCAGCTTCGACCGTGTGGGCTATCTCACGGCGATGGGCTGCTTCGTTGCTCCACGAGCACATGCCACTACCCGACGGACCGGCTCCGATGACGTGCTGACCTGGTGTCAGGTGGACGGTCAGCACTTCGGAAGTCCGGAAGTGGGCTGCGATGACCCCGTCCACGTACAGGGCGATGGGACAAGGAGCACCGAATGCGCCCTGATCGCGCACGACGACCAGCTGTCCGCTGGGACCTTCGATGGGCTGCCCGTAGGCGAACACACGATCAGCTGGGACCGGCTTGGCATCGGTCAGGGCGACAGGGCTGGTGGCACAGGCTGCAACCAGCACAGGTATCAAGCAGAACACGGCGAAACGCTTCATAGGCAGACCCCCTTGGTCGACGGATCAAGGGCTTAGCCGGTCGTCGCAGCATCCCCTTGCGACCGGTTGCACCCCCATGGAATGCTATATACCGATACGGTAATGGATGTTACCAGCGGAGTACATGGGTCATGCTTTCGAAGGTTCATACACCGTTACCTCCGCTTGTCCCACCCCGACACGATCACGGCGACATTCGCCAAGCGCTTGAAGGAAGCCCGTGCAATGCGGGGCCTTTCGCAGCGCGCGCTGGGGGCTCTGGTGGATAAAGATCAGGCCAAGAACAAGGGTGCGGTTCGGGTCAATCGATACGAACAGCAGGTCAACCGTGCTGACATGGAATCAGCTGCCGAAATGGCAAAGGCGCTTGATGTGCCCGTGGCGTACTTGTTCGCTGATGACGATCAGCTGGCCAAGCTGATTCTCGACTATTGGAAGCTGCCAGCCGAACGGCGTGCTGTGCTGGGCAAGACGGCCGCAGCGCTGAACTTGGGGAAGGACGAGGATCTTCCTGACACGTCGAGTTCGTGACGCGGTGACTACTGGTGCCCTAACAAGGCAGTATTGATTCGTCACTGGAATGGCGACAGCTCTACTTACCTGATCGCTGAGTGCGTCCAAACGCCAGCGGTCAGATTCACTTATTTACCTGGCCGCAGTCGCAATCCCCGAGCGTTAGCCGGGTCGTGGGCCCTCGTTGAATCGACCAATCGCCGACTCCTTGGCGTCCACCTTGTACCCGGGAGGGGTGGACCATGGTTACAAACGTTGAAGTGCCCTTGGGCCTAACTGGCTACCTGAGCAAAGCAGAGCCAATCGGCTTCTGCATGGATGGTGTAACGCACCTAATCCACACGCTCACAGGAGCAACCAGGCTCAAACCGCGAAACAAACAGGCCGACGAACAACTCAAAGCATACGAAGACGGCAAGACACCGGTCACTGTAATGGGGATCACCGGCTGGGGGCCGGAGTGCATGCATCTCTCGGTATATAGCGTCGAGCCGGCAACTACGTATGTAACACAAGCCGGACCCATAGACAGTTGGCCTCGGTAGACCTTGAAGATCACGACTCAGAGGGAGAACGAAATGAAAACTGGCATTTCCGTTCCAAGCGGGGTATCTGGCTATCTAGCAAGGCTGGGAGAGCTCAGCTTCTGCATGGATGGAGCAACCCATCTTATCCATACAACGACTGGCGCCACTCGGCTTAAGGCCCGCAACAAAATGGCGGGAGGGCTCCTAGACCGCTATGACGACGGAAAGACAATGGTCACCGTTATGGGCGTAACTATCTGGGCGGGTGAATGCATGCATCTATCGGTGTACAGCGTGGAAGAGACGAACACAGTGATGGAGCTCGCCGGGCCCATCGACCATCTACCTTGGTAAGGGAGAAAACTCTATGGCAGCACGATATGTTCTTAGTCGGTCAGGCACGCAGTTCCGATTCGTCTTGAAAGCGGGAAACAACGAGACCATCCTCACCAGCGAGTTGTATACAACAAAGGCCGGAGCCCAAGGGGGCATCCAGTCCGTTAAGAACAACTCGCCGTACGACGAACGGTACGAACGCAAGAACGCGTCAAACGGCAGCCCGATGTTCAACCTGAAAGCAGCCAATGGTGAGCGGATCGGCACCAGCGAGACATACTCGACTACGGCGGCTCGCGAAGGTGGCATCGCGTCCGTCAAGGTGAATGGACCGACAGCACCAGTAGACGATCAGACCTAGCTGCACGCTGGACACTGGCTGACGGACTCCACTGTCAGCCAGTCTCTACGCAGCAAGCTTCTCGACCGCTGCTGCTAGATGTTCCGGCCCCAAATGGGCATAACGCAGGGTCATCGTGATGTCCGAATGGCCTAATAGCTCACGGACCGTGTTCAAGTCCACGCCAGCCATGACCAACTTGCTGGCGAAATGATGCCGCAGGTCATGGAACCGGAACCCCGTGATCTTGGCTGCTGTCAGCAAAGCACCCCAGCCCTTCTTGACGTCCTGCGGTTCGAACACCTGCCCCAGCCCTTCGCATTGCTCGCGCCACCGGGTCACGACACGTAATGCCTCGGCGTTCAGGGGGATATGACGCTGCTTGCCGCTTTTGGCTTTGCGGGCTTGTACCGTGATGATCTTAGCCCCAAGGTCGATATCAGACCATTCCAACGAAAGCAGTTCACCCCGACGCATGCCGGTGTTCATCGCAAGTAGTACTACAGGCGTCAGATGGTCCGTGTACCCGTTCTGGGGCAGATCGGGCAGTACTGCTTGTCCGTAGCGCCTACGGTCGGCATTTGCGTTCGCCCTGCCCTGCACACCCCGCTTATCGCGCGCTGTAAGCGCAGCCCGTAGCCGGGACTCTTCATCAGGCGACAGGAATCGGACCACCTTGCGGCCCTGTACCGACTTCTGGCGCATCCCCAGCAACGGGTTGCGATCCAACAAGCGCCATTCCACTGCGTATGACATTGCAGCCCGTAGCGTCGAAAAGTCCCGATGGGCCGTGATGCGTTCAACGGCACGCTTGCCGTCTACGGGCGTCAGGCGATCGGACCACCAGCGATTGATCGTCGCTACGTCGATGTCGGACATGGAGCGGTCCAATAGATCAGCAAAGTGCGTCTTGATCCGCATGACGTACTTGCTACCCCGGCGTAGCTCAGTAGCAGCCCAAGGGGCGTAGTGGTCGTCAAGGAACTCGCGCAGGGTGCAGGCCCGTTGCTTGATAGTCGCCAGGGCTGGCAAACGCTGCTGAACGGCCTCAGCGACGGCCTGAGCCGCGTGCGCCCGAGCTTGCTCCAGCGTGAGGTGTTCAATCGAACCGAGCGTACGGCGCTTGCCATGCTGCCAGGTGACGACCCACGCTTTGTGCCCACTGGGCTGGACACGCAGGATCAATCCCCTAACGAGGATGTCCCGCATCTCGTAGGGTTTGGGCTGGGGCTGCGCTTGGGCGACTAGACGCTTTGTCAGGGTGATACGCATACTGGGCACCGATGTAGGGTCGATGCCCAGAGCGTAGGATGGCCCGGCTTACGGTGATTGGATACGGATGGTCCGCATCCAGAAGCGGCCAAAATCAGTCGTAGCTGGGCGCCCTTGACTCCCAATGAGGAGCTTCCAGAAGAACCGCAATGTTTGCATCCTCCTTACCCCATATAGGCCGTTCTTTACGCCAATAGAAAAAATGGGCGTCTACTCCACTTTTCAACCTCTTTACGCTTGGGTTTCCGGCCCTTGTGTAAACAACAACCAAATCTCCCTTATTAATTGTAACGTCCGGAAACCAAAAGGCGCTCTTTGGACCTGAAGTCGCATCCCCACTCAGATTCTTTTTAGAGCGCATCAAAACATAGTCACCAATATCCACTTCATCATTGGCTCGTATAAGAATGCGCTCATTCTTCAAGTCCCCCTCACCCGTGAAGGATTCAATCGACAGGCTCATTTCCGGGACCTCCTTTTAGAACTGACGCTTCCAAGCACCAGTGCTCCGCCCAGAATCACTGCGAGCGAAGCATACAATTCATTCCCCCAGAGCGCAGGAAGAAAACCAACAATTAACGATCCGAACGCAAGCATTACCGATTGCAACAGATCTGCTTCCAGAAGGTGATCCACCCTCGCCTCTTCCTTAGCATGCTTAACGCGCAGATCATTGAAACCAACGGCTGTTTCCTCCAGCACCCTTATTCTCGACTCTGCCTTGTTAAGCCGATCAAGAACTAGCTTCTGTACGCCAAGGTGCTTCAAGTCCGTAAGCTTCACCTCAAGGTCGAGTGAAGACAACGCATCCTTCTTCGGCTTCTCGGCCGCATCGACTGGCTGTGCGCCCACATCGTCAGGCGCCTGATCTTCCTGAGTCATGTCCTTCCACCCACAGATTTGATAAAACAAGCACACGTACGTCCACATGCAATGCGATGAGCCGTATCTCCCAACGGAAGAAAACGCGATTGCCTTTCAGTCCGCCAGCATGACGAGGAAACTACAGCTAATCTTGTTTGCGCCAGAGCGCGGCAGCAACGGATGACGTCCTCTCCTAGGACAAAGTGAAACGGGACAGAAGCGCCATCCCATCCATCGCCACATGACTATGGGACCATCGATCCATAGACGTACGCTGCAAGCTGGTGGGCTGCCTCAAGGTTTGAAGCATCATAGTAGCCTTCCATACACTCGAACTTCTTGACCTCTATCACCTCGTATCGACGTGCGTACAAAGCTAGCACGCCCTCGATCTCGCCTTTAGTTCGCGCTGCGCATACGATGATGCGGCAACTATTCGACTCAAGTTCCGACATGAAGTCGTCAAGGTCCTCGGCAACATCTCCCCGACTTACAATACCAACACGGTTTCCTTTGAAATCTATGATGGTGGAGAAGTCCAGCTTGTGACCGTACTTCTGAAACTTCACGGTCTTTGCCGTTGGCTCTGACAGAAGCAGCCGATTCAAATTATGCAAAGCCGTGGTCTTCCCGACATTACTTTTCCCCCGCAATGCAATTAGGCGCTTTCTCATACTGGTTGCCTCTAGACTTTTATCCTGGGAACTTCGGAAACTTCTCGTTGGGATGCTTTGCCTTCCATTCCTTGTAGGCTGCCGTCCCTTCCCAAGCCGTGAACGCGCGGGGCGGACGTCCGCGTCCGGTCCATGTCTCCCCAGAGTGCGGCAGCCAGTACTTGGGCGCGACCTCCTTGGTCACAGCAGCCTTCTTGGGTCGACTTGGGCTGCTCGCACCGATGGCCGCAATGATCTCGGCCTTTTGCTTGGCTGTGAACAATGCCCCGTATTGGGCCAACAAGCCCATGATCTCGGTATACGCGTCAGCTGACTGTTGCTGCCGTAACTGCACTTCCTGTTCTTCCAGCTTGCGGAGTTCCTCCTCCAATTTGGCCTTAGCCGTTGCGATGGAGTCGAGGGTTGGTTTGGTCATTCAGCTGATACCTTGTGCTATTGCGAACTTGAAAGGTGACTCTCGGGCAGATTCTATCGGATCGCAAGCGCCAGCCACCGGCGTCCTAAGCGATAAGGCCTTGTCGGGTCCCGCCTCGGACGATTACGCCATGAGGCGCCAGCCAATGCTCCGCGCTTCCCTACTCCACCGCCGGCGCCAAGTGGCAGGACAGTCCTCGCACTCGAACACTTCAAGCACCGCCCCACTGTCATCCCGACCCGCGACAGTTCGATTCATATGCATAGGCGGCCAGTTCCGGCCGGGGTCGGTCTCGATGCTGTTGCAGCGATCACAATGTCCGTTAGCCATCGGGTCGACGCCTCCCCACCACTCAACGACAGAAGCGTTCCGCCTCGACACTCCCAGATCTGTTGGCTCGATCAGCTCGCCAATCGCCTGCGAGCCAGAAGCGGACATCAAGCATCGTCTGAGTTAAGCGGCGCCACGGAGTGGAGTCTGTTTGGACGAATTGTTAGACCAGTATTGCGTTAAGGGGCTCAAGGAGCAGATTCTGGAAGTCTGGATGATGAGCCGTGGCTGGCGTTAGTACGGCACAAACCTTATCTGCCAATTCGTTCTTCGTGTACGAAATGCCGTTCTTGGAAATTATGTCGCCAGAAATCTGTAGTTCGCCGCCTATGCCGTAAACGGACTCGATGATAGATGGCGGGTAGTAGTACTCAATGCCGTTGAGGGGCCACTTAACGACGTTGGCGCGCTCAATCCCCATTTGCTGTAATTGCTCGGGGAGTCCAGCCCCATGAACTGCATCAAGAACCACGAAGACGCGATCCTTGTACGGGCTCTTCTGCAGGTCTCCGAAAATTCCCTTCGCGATGTTAAGGACTTCCTTAATTCGCGAATCGGAGTTGGCCTGGATGACGCTGATCTGTGCAGTAGGAAACCTTAGGGCCGCAGTTCTCTCAATGAACTTGTGGTCAGTTTTTCCCTCGACGAGGACGATTGCCGAAGGCAAATACAGAGTCTCGAATCGGTTGCCGAGCAAAAAGAAGTGAATTTTGTTTAGTTCTGCCTGTGTCGCGACTCGATCAACGTCAATGATGTCGCCAACCTTCGAAACCATGTAGTTATTGCTCACGTTTCGACGGTCTAGGAAGACAGTAGAATGGGTGGCAAAGACAATCGTGCGGATGTGCGAGAAGAAGCGTTCACGGTGCTGGCGATCAAACAGGAAGTCGGCAAGCACGCCCTGTGCTTCTGGGCTAATGCCAAGTTCCGGTTCGTCAATGAGAAACGTGTCGTATTCCGTGTCAAGAAGACTCGTGAGTAGAGTAGCGATAAGTCGAAAGCCAGAGCTTGTGTACGAAAGATTGTGGCCGTTGCATGAGATGTACTGCTGGGACATCGAGTTGCCAGCGACGGTATGCAAGATCTCTAGCTTTGCCCCCAGCAAGAGGTCGACAATCTCTATTAGTTTGGCGCGTTGGACATCGGACAGCTCGGCAACTGCTTGCTGAAGGTTGATCGGCGAGTTGTCCATGTTCTGCTGTTGCTGCGTGAACATGTTCAAGAACTGGCTGTATCGCTCGTTCAACCGATTCCGGTTCGGCGCGTAGCTTCCGAGTACATTGAAATTCTGGTAGCGGGCCGGCCCTATGTACGACGCCTTGACTCCCCACTGCTGAGCCAGATTCTTGAGAAAGAACGATTTGCCGCAATTGTTGCGACCAACGAGCACCGAGTACTCCGACTCGCGAATTGCCTGAATGCTCGCCTGAGCGGCGTCAGAAAACTGGGTGTTCGGCTTCTGATCGTACGAGTACACACAATCTCCAATGTAGTGGTCCGACACCCGGATTAAGCCGAGCCCCTAAACGGGCTCGGCTTGAACTAATAGTTAGACCTACAACGAGTAGTCGAAGTATCCACTGCTGCCATAGTCGTAGAGTGATGTGGATGTGCCGTTGACTGTTCCGCTAAAGTGACACGACGATCCATAGTCATATCCCTCGTAGTTGTTGCCGCTGATCTGAAGATCGATATGGTGTGAGTGGCCATAGTCGTACAAGCTAAATCGGCCGCCGGACCCATTGCCGCCGAAATGCGCGCCGCGGCTGTAGTCGTATACGTCAACGTTTGTTGCTGTAATCGGCCCATCAATGCTGACGTACCCGGAGACAGAGTAGTCGTAGACAGCCGACGCGTCGCGGCCCGAGATCAGTCGCATTGCGACGTATGCGGCACAAGCTCTTACATCTGATCTCATGATCTCTCCTTGTAGGGCCACTACCTAATAGCCAGATCCCTGCGTCCGGTTGTGCGAGTTACCCTTAGCGCACCGTGTGATGGGCTATCCCCTTGATGCAGATCGATCTTAGGGCCGCTCGGTCCGACTAACAAGCCGATGTATAACCGGACCCCGCAGGGTGCAGAGCGTGCGCCCCCGACGGATGTCCGCTTTGGGGCCGGAAGCAGTCAAGTGGCCGAAGCCGGAACTAAGCCAACTTACGCCCCAAACGTCGATTCTGCGCTTGGACGCATATCATCCGTATTGACTGGAAACACCTGAAAAAACAAAGGCCCGCATTTGCGGGCCTTGTGCAATCTAGCAATTTTCGCCGATTCGGGTGTATTCCCGGAAGTGTTACGAATGCGCCGCTCTACCAACTGAGCTATTCCGGCGGAGCCGCGAATTTTAGGGGTTGGGGTGGGGGCGGGTCAATGCGGGGGTGTTGCGGATGGGGCGATAAGCCGTTGGGAAGCCCGGGGGTGGGAAAGCTGGGGTTTGGAGGGGACACCCCCACCCGCCTAAGAGTCGCCTTAGCAAGAACTCACAAACAAGCTTCACCCTCATCGTTGTCAATTCTCGCCGCACGACAAGTCGGGGTGAACGACGCAACCCCCGACATCGCATTTCTTCCGACGCCCCAACGTTGGAGTTCGCAGGCTCACTCCAACCCATGGTCCTAGATGGTTGGCGCGCAAAGTACATGAACACTATCCGCCGTGCGTTCGGACTTCACTATCACCGCGGTATTCATCAGTTCTCGGCATACGCCAAGCGGGACGAAAACGGAATATGCAGAGGCTCCATCGAATCCGAGCGAATATGAGTTGTTATAGCTATCCGTCGTTGCCCTGAGCAGCAAGTACCGCTGCGACGGGTCCACATCCGATCCGCTGCGCGGAAGCAACTTCACCAGCTCACGCCCCGTCAACGACAGCGACTGCCTGGACGTCAATAACTCAATGGCACGCAGCCTATCCGCATCGTCGACTCTTTTGATTGATTCAGCGTCAAGCCACTCCAACCGCATTTGAGCATGATCGCGCGCGAGAGGTTCCACCCAAGAGTCTTGGGGGCATGCGACTACCGGCGATAGAGAAAGAAACATGCAGAGAAGGGCCAACCTCATCATTCGATCCTCGTCACTTCTTTGGACATGCGCAGTTACAACCCACCGCCTCTGCAGACCATAGGTTGGGGTGAGCAAAGCGAACCCCAACATCGTCATCCTTCAGTCGACTGTAGAGCCTGATACAACCAAGCCACCCAGTCTCACGACGCCAGACCGAGCGCTACGCCGACACTCCGTGGCGCACCATCATCACGGCATGCTGGGATTCGCAGGCTCATCCCAACCTATGACCTGGGAAGTGCGTCCACCGACTCACGCGTCAACGCGTTACGGGAATCATCTCACCGTCCACGAAAATGCTGTTCGGCAGTTCCCCAGAACCAAAATCAATCAAGTCAAACCTGGTGTCGGAAGACTGGACGCGAACATGATTGCCAACAATGTCAATCTTCTTCGGCGCCGTCACTCGATACGAGCCCAAGTATCTGCCGCCCACGCGAAACACGACCAACCTGTCTAAACCTCGTTCGCCAGACCCGGCCACTGCCTTGTAATGGAAAACACAAACGCGTGGTCCGTTAGATTCAACGCCTCCTAACTCACTCCACTGGCCACCCTCGACCAGATTCCAGGAAGCGCTTTGAGAGATCGCCCTAGCAAGAGCATCCTTCGTCAGATGGCAGTCCCCACTTCCACCTTGCGCATCGCAGGCTGGCGCCAAGGAAATAGCGAATAGAAATAGCCATAACCTCATTCCATGCCCCCTCTCAACTCAGACCACAGGTTGGGGTGAGCAAAGCGAACCCCAACGTCCTCAGCCTTCACCTGCATGTAAAGCCTGATTCACCTGAGCCGCCCAATCCGCTGGCATCAGGCCACGCGCGATGTAGCGGTGGATCGAACTGTACGGCCAGTCCGATGCCTGCGCCATGCGCCCATGCTTCACCGGGTTGATGTGCACGTACATCATCGGCAACCAGGCGTTGCCAGAACCGGCCCGTGTGTTGGGGTTCGCTTCGCTCACCCCAACCTATGGCCTGATCCCGCGATCCGCCCGCCGCTTGCCACCCTACCGCGCCAACGCATGGCTCCGCCCACACGTGGCGCACTTCCGATACACACCAAACCGTCCCTGCCGTTCACTGCCCAGCAGTCCACCGCACAGGCAGATCAATGCATCGCCGGTTTCCCAGCGCAGCAGGCGGACGCTGGCGATGACGCCCAGCAGTGCGGCCAGTCCCAGCAGGCCATACGGGATCCAGCGCAGCGTGTCGCCGAGCGGTGCAAGGAACGTGGTCGGTGGCGCGCTGGTCAGCAGCCACGTCGACACGAACGCCAGCAGCAGACAGGCCAGCGTGGGCAGGTACATCCTGAAAGCCATCCAGTGCATGCGCGTCATCGGTGCTCCCCTCGGTCCGTGACGGACAGTGTGGTCGGGGGGCGTCGCGCGGGATGAGACGGAGCAGATCAGCGAACCGCTACGTGCGGTTTCCTGAGACCGGAAGACCGTGACCTGACGTCCCGGTCGACGCGCTCAGGTGAGATGACGAGGGGAAATCGCCGGGCACCCCACCTCTATTGTGAGATTCCGAACCAGAAAGGTGCGCGCGCAAGGTTTTTTTGTTCGATGGCGAAGTAAATAACCTCGATGCCAAGCCCCGGAGGCTCGACGCCGACCCTTTCTGCTTCGACCGCATCGCTTTCTGCTTCGACGTCGAAGAAAAAAGGTTCGCGCTCAAGGCCTCACCGGTCTGATGCCGAGGAAATCCGCCTCGGCGTCGACGCGTTACTGTGCGATGACGAAGCTATTTTCCTCGCGCGCGCACCAGTCTGGTTCGGCATCGAACTTATCTGCTTCGCAAGCGAGGAAATTTTCTTCGACCGGGCTATTCGCCGGAATCAGTGCGACGCAGACATCGTCGCCAGCGGACTCACTTTCAAATCACGCCAGGCGGCGCGAAGCACGCGCGCGGACGAGCGCAGGAACATCACCAGCAGCGCGGCCGCGATCAGCAGGTCGGGCCAGCCGGCCCCGAAGACCCACACCAGCGCCGCCGCCAGCAGCACCGCGCCGCCTTCGAAAATGTCGTTCCGCGAGCATTCCCAGGCCGAGGCCATGTTCACGTCGCCCGTGCGGTGCGGGGTCAGCAGCCACAGACAGACGGCATTGGCCGCCAGGTTGAGCGCGGCGGCGATGCCCATGCCTTCGAACAGCGGCACCGCGGGGTTGGCCAGCCGCCACGCGATCTGCACGCCCACCGCCACCGCCGCGCCCAGGATCAGCAGCCCCTTGAAGAAGGCGACCTTCGCCTTGGCCTGCAGCGACGCACCCACCACCGCCAGGCTGACGGCGTAGGTCAATGCATCGCCCAGGTTGTCCAGGCTGCCCGACAGCAGCGAGGACGAATGCGAGCGCCAGGCCGCGAACAGCATCATCGCGAACGTCACCAGGTTGATCGCCAGCACGATGCGCAGCACGCGGCGCTGCTTCGCCTGCAACGCGGCGACATCGACAACCTTCCCGCAGCCACAGCATTCGGACATGACGCCTCCTCCACCAGCCCCCTGATTCTATCCCTGCCGCCGTCAAACGACCGGACATCGCGACCCGGCCGGGGATCATGCATGATGGCGCCCGGGTAGCATTGCGGCCCATGCGGCCGCGACGCGCGCGCAACGCCACGTTCATCCACAAGGCACTCAAGGGGAGACACGCCATGGAACAGGCACAGGGGACTTCATGCATGCGCGTGTCACGCTTGCGATGGCTGGCACGTGGATTACTGGCCGGCATCGCCTGCCTTCCGTGGTCGTCCGTATACGCGGCCACGCCGATCATCACGACCATTGCTGGCGGCGGCAATCCCGCTTCAGGCAATGGCGATGGCGGTCCAGCAACACAGGCCCGACTGGTAGAGCCCATCGCCGTGGCGGCCGATCCGCTGGGCAATGTCTTCGTCGCTGAACGCTTCACCTTCAAGGTGCGCAGGATCGGCGCCAACGGGATCATCACCACGGTGGCCGGCAACGGCCAGCAGCTCTACGACGGCGACGGGAAGCCGACCATCTCCGCCGGCATCGATGTGAGTGGTCTAGCCGTAGACGCGGCAGGGAATCTGTACATCGCCGATCGTGGCAATCGCCGGATCCGCAAAGTGGCGCCCAATGGCGTCATCACCAGCGTGGTCGCCAGCGGGCTGGCATCTCCCACCCACCTGTCGGTGAGCCCCACTGGCGAGGTGTATGTCCTCGATCAGTTGCGGATATGGAAGGTCGTTACGTCCGGCCTCCAACTCGTGGCAGGCACAGGCGAGTATGGGTCGGCGGGCGATGGCGGCCCCGCTACCGCCGCCCAGTTGGCCAATCCCAGGGCCTTGGCCTTTGACCGTAGCGGTCGGCTGTACATCGTCGACAACACTGACCGCATCCGGCGCGTCGGTCTCGATGGCAGGATCTCGACCATCGCTGGCGCGGGACCCTTCCGGATCGACCCCGTGGCCCTCAGCTCCAGGATTCACATGGCCACGGGCGCCGCCGTGGATTCGCGAGGCAACACCTACATTGCCCTGAGCGGCAATCAGGTACGCGTCGTCAGCCCTGCCGGCATCATTGGCGATGCCGTGGTCAGGACCATCGACGAGGGCGGCATGGTGACCGGTGCCCCCGCCGGATTCAGGGGGGATGGTGGCCCCGCACTCGACGCCCTGCTCTACGAGCCGGAAGCCATCGCGATCGATGGGCAGGACAATCTTTACATCGCGGACACCCGCAACCACCGCATCCGGAAAGTCACGCGCATTCCGACGCCCCGGACACCCGCCGGCTTGAATGCCTTCGCACCACAAAAGATCTACGGTGTCGGCAGTTTCGTCAGGCACGTGGCCATCGGCGACATCACCGGCGATGGTCGCCAGGACGCACTGCTTACTACCTCAAGCTGGTCAGGGCCTTACGTCGAGCCCGACAAGGATCTCCGGGTCTGGCTGTTCGTGCAGCAACCCGATGGCACTCTGGCGTCTCCAAAAGGCTACCCGTTCGAAGGTGATGCGAACGGAGGACGGACTGGCAGCGGCCTGGATACCGGCGACTTCAACGGCGACGGATTCGAAGACGTGGTGGTCGGTACGCTGAGCGGGATTACCGTTTTTCTCGGCTCATCCTCCGGCTTGGGGCCCGGCTTGGCCTATCACTCGCAGACCGCTGGTGCGCAGGCCGTACAGAGTCTTACGGTACTGGATGTGGATCGCGACGGCCGCCTGGATGTGGTCACGCTGAGTGCAGGCAAGAGCGAAGGCGGCACCGGCCCGGACGACAAGGTAGGCATGCTGATCTACTTTGGAAATGGCAGGGGTGGCATTGCGCGCCAGAGCTTTCGTGCGCGTCCAGCGAACGTGAATTGGGGCCAGTTGCGTGCGACCGATGTCAACAATGATGGCTTGCTTGACCTGACGAGTCCCTGGAGCGACTTCGTCGGTGGTTACCCACGCGGCGGATTCGAGATAACGCCGCATGACACCGGATCGAACTTCGGGCCGGTCCAGCGCTGGCATCCCGCCGAGACGCTTTTCTGGGGGCCCGGCTATGCTCTGGGCGACTTCGACGGTGATGGCAGGAAGGACGTCGTGGTGGCGCATTCATACAATACGCCCTTGGCCAAGTATGCCCAGTTCAAACAGACGCCAGATGGCGGGTTCCTCGAAGTGGCGACGTGGCCCGGCTTCGATGTACCGGCAGAACTGTTGAGCGCCGACATGAACAACGACGGTCGCGATGATCTGCTGGTCATCCACGACGGCTGGAGTTCCATCGGCTATATGCAGCAATTGCCGACGGGCGGCCTGGATGTCGAGATCAAATACGAAGTGGAGCAATCCGGTAATTCAGCCATGCCCGCGCTGGCCGTAGGCGACCTCAATGGCGATGGTTGCCGCGACGTGGCGATGTCCGACCGGAATTACGGCCTGGTGGTGCTTGAGGGTCGCAACTGCATGATTCGCGCCAACGGTTCGCAGCCATTGATCTCCGGCGGCTGGGGATCACTAGCCGCGACGGGCATTGCCCGGCAAGCTTGGAACGGACAGGAAAACGGCTTGGTTCCACCGCTGGGAATGGGTAGCCGAGCCGGTGCTGCCTCCTTGGCAGACGCTCGACATGACGCCCGCTCGCGGGAAGATGCGGAAGTCAGCCCCGCGTTGCGACATCGCGTCTTACTCAAGCTACTAGCGCTGCTTGGCCTGCTTGGCGGCCTGAGCTGGTTCTTCGTGGTGCGCAAGGCGCTCTGACGCCTTGCGTGATGCCGCGGCCTCAGCTCACCAGCTGCAGCCGCAGTTCCTTCGGCAGGGCGAAGACCATGTTCTCGGGTTCGCCGTCGAGTTCGCTGATGCCGGCGGCGCCCAGGTCGCGCAGGCGCTGGATGACGCCGTCGATCAGCACGTCGGGGGCGGAGGCGCCGGCGGTGACGCCGATGCGCTGCTTGCCGTCGATCCAGCGCGGGTCGATCTCGTGTGCGCCGTCGATCAGGTACGACTCCACGCCATCGCGCTCGGCCAGCTCGCGCAGGCGGTTGGAGTTGGAGCTGTTGGGCGAGCCGACCACCAGCACCAGGTCGCACTGCTTGGCCAGATCACGCACGGCGTCCTGGCGGTTCTGCGTGGCGTAACAGATGTCGTCGTTCTTCGGCCCCTGGATGGCCGGGAAGCGCTGCTGCAACGCCTGGATGATGCCCACCGTGTCGTCGACCGACAGCGTGGTCTGGGTGGTGTAGAACAGGTTTTCCGGCTGGCTCACTTCCAGCGTGGCGACGCCGTCGATGTCTTCCACCAGGTAGATGTGCCCTTCCCCGCCCTCGCGGTTCCACTGGCCCATCGTGCCTTCCACTTCCGGATGCCCGGCGTGGCCGATCAGCACTACGTCGCGGCCGGCGCGGCAGTGGCGCGCCACTTCCAGGTGCACCTTGGTGACCAGCGGACAGGTGGCGTCGAACACTTTCAGGCCACGGCGGTCGGCCTCGTTGCGCACCGACTTGGCCACGCCGTGCGCGCTGAAGATGACGGTGGCGCCGTCCGGCACTTCGTCCAGTTCTTCCACGAACACCGCGCCGCGCTGCTTCAGGTCATCGACCACGAAGCGGTTGTGCACCACCTCGTGCCGCACGTAGATCGGCGCGCCCAGCGTTTCGATGGCGCGCTTGACGATCTCGATGGCGCGGTCGACACCGGCGCAGAAACCACGGGGATTGGCGAGCAGGACGTCCATAGGATCGAATTCTACCGAAGGCGGGAACGGAGGGAGATGAACCGGCATCCGGAGACAGACCCGCCTGACACCTTCGCCCCTCGCCCGCTTGCGGGAGAGGGGAACGGGGTGAGGGCTGGCCGCCGCGATGCCACCCGACTCAACCGCCTTTCTTCTTGCCGTCGAACAACCCGAACACCGCGATGCCGATGGCGCCGCCCACCACCGCGCAGTCGGCGATGTTGAACGCCGGCCAGTAGTAGTCGCGCCAGTGCCACTGGATGAAGTCGATCACGTGGCCGTGGATCTGGCGGTCGATGACGTTGCCCAGCGCGCCGCCGATCACCAGCGCGTACGGCAGCGCCTGGCGCCAGTCGCCGCGCGCGGTGCGCGACAGCCAGAAGCCCAGCAGGCCGCTGATGCCCACCGCCAGCGCGGTGAAGAACCAAAGCTGCCAGCCGCCGGCATCGGCCAGGAAGCTGAACGCCGCGCCGGTGTTGTAGGTGCGGAACCAGTTCCAGAAGCCCTCGATCACGGGGATGGCGGTGTACTCCGGCAGCGAGGCCAGCACCCATGCCTTCGACCACTGGTCCAGCGCGATGACGACGACCGACAGCAGCAGCCAGACCAGCGCGTTGGGTTTCGGCTTGGCGACCATCAGAACCACACCCGGTCTTCGCCGGCGCCGTCGATGTTGCTGACGCAGCGGCCGCACAGTTCCGGATGCGCGGCGTGCTGGCCGACATCGGCGCGGTAATGCCAGCAGCGCACGCACTTGGTCTTGGTGGTGGGCGTGGCCAGCACGAAGATCTCGTCGGCGCTGACTTCGCTGACGGTGACGTCGCCGCTGATGAAGAAGAAGCGCAGTTCCTCGGCCAGCGGCTGCCACTTGGCGGCGGTCAGCGCGTTCACCGACACGGCGATCTCCGCTTCCAGCGCGGCACCGATCAGGCCGTTGGCGCGCATCGGCTCCAGCACCTTGGCGACCTGCTCGCGCAGCGCCAGCAGCTGGTCGAAATCGGCGGCGTTCAGCGCGGCGCCTTCCGGCAGCGGCGCCAGGCCGTCGTACCAGGTGGCGAACAGCACGTTGCCCGTGCGCTCGCCCGGCAGGTAGCCCCACATTTCATCGGCGGTGAAGCTGAGCACCGGGGCGATCCAGCGCACGAAGGCTTCGGCGATGTGGAACATGGCGCTCTGCGCGCTGCGACGGCCGCGCGAATCCTCGCGCATGGTGTACAGGCGGTCCTTGGTGACGTCCAGGTACAGCGAGCCCAGGTCGACGCTGCAGAAATTCAGCAGCGCCTGCACGATCTCGGCGAAGTCGTAGCGGTCGTAGGCGGCCTTGATCTTCTCCTGCACCTCGTAGGCGCGGTGCACGATCCAGCGGTCCAGCGCGACCATGTCGCCCGGCGCCAGCAGGTCGCGCGAAGGATCGAAGCCGTTGAGGTTGCTGAGCAGGAAGCGAGCGGTGTTGCGCAGGCGACGGTAGGCGTCGGCATTGCGCTTCAGGATTTCCTGCGACAGCGACATCTCGTTGCTGTAGTCGGCGCTCGCGATCCACAGGCGCAGGATGTCCGCGCCGAGCGTCTTCATGATGTCCTGCGGCTCGATGCCGTTGCCCAGCGACTTGGACATCTTGCGGCCGTGCTCGTCCACGGTGAAACCGTGGGTGAGGCACTGCTTGTACGGTGCGGCCTTGTCGATCGCCACGCCGGTCAACAGCGAGGACTGGAACCAGCCGCGATGCTGGTCCGAACCTTCCAGGTACAGGTCGGCCGGCTTGCCCAGGCCGCGCTCCAGCAGCACGCCTTCATGCGTCACGCCGGAATCGAACCAGACATCGAGGATGTCGGTGATCTTGTCGTAGTCCTTGGCTTCGTCGCCCAGCAGTTCGGCGGCGTCCAGCGTGTACCAGACGTCGACGCCGCCCTGCTCCACGCGGTCGGCCACCGCGCGCATCAGCTCGACGCTGCGCGGATGCGGTTCGCCGGTTTCGCGGTGCACGAACAGCGCGATCGGCACGCCCCAGGTGCGCTGGCGCGAGATGGTCCAGTCCGGACGGCCATCGACCATGCCGGCGATGCGGGCTTCGCCCCACTGCGGGAACCAGCCAACGTGCTTGATCGCTTCCAGCGCATCGGCGCGCAGGTTGGCCTGCTCCATCGAGATGAACCACTGCGGCGTGGCGCGGAACGCGATGGGCGTCTTGTGGCGCCAGCAGTGCGGGTAGCTGTGTTCCAGCTTGCTGAAGGCGAGCAGCGCGCCGCTCTGCTTCAGCACCTCGATGATGGTGTCGTTGGCCTTCCAGATGTGCAGGCCGGCGAGTTCGACGCCATGCGCGGCCGGCGTGGACGGCAGGTACACGCCGCGGCCATCGACCGGATTGAGCTGGGCGGCGGTGTACTTGTCGAGCAGGCCGTACTGCTTGCTGACGACATAGTCCTCCTGGCCGTGGCCGGGCGCGGTGTGCACGGCACCGGTACCGTCCTCGGCCGACACGTGGTCGCCGAGCAGCACGGGGATGTCGCGTTCGTCGTAGAACGGATGCGCGAAATGCAGGCCTTCCAGCGCGGCGCCCTTCACGCGCGCATGCACGACGACATCGGTGACGCCGTAGCGCTGCAGCGCGCGTTCGGCCAGCGCATCGGCCACGACCAGCCAGCGGCGCTTGCCGTCATGCGCGGGACCGTCGACCAGCGCGTACTCCAGCTCGCCGCCCATCGAGATGGCCAGCGATGCGGGCAGCGTCCACGGGGTGGTGGTCCAGATCGGCACGGCGATCTCGACACCGTCAGGCACGGCCACGCCGAACGCCTTCGCCACCGCCTGCGCATCGCGCGCGGCGTAGGCGACGTCGACCGCCGGCGAGACCTTGTCGGCGTATTCGATCTCGGCTTCGGCCAGCGCCGAGCCGCAATCGAAGCACCAGTGCACTGGCTTCACGCCGCGCGTCAGGTGGCCGTTGGCGACGATCTTCGCCAGCGCGCGGATCTCGTTGGCTTCGAAGCGGAAGTCGAGCGTCTTGTACGGATTGTCCCAGTCGCCGATCACGCCCAGGCGCTTGAAGTCCTTGCGCTGGATGTCGATCTGCGACTCGGCGTATTCGCGGCACTTCTGCCGGAACTCGACGGCGTCGAGCTTCACGCCGACCTTGCCGAACTTCTTCTCGATGGCGATTTCGATGGGCAGGCCATGGCAATCCCAGCCCGGGATGTACGGCGCATCGAAGCCGGCCAGGTAGCGCGACTTGACGATGATGTCCTTGAGGATCTTGTTGACCGCGTGGCCCAGGTGGATCGCGCCGTTCGCATACGGCGGGCCGTCGTGCAGCACGAACAGCGGGCGGCCCTTGGCGTTGTCGCGCAGTTGCGCGTACAGGCCCTGGCTTTCCCAGCGCGCCAGCGTGTCCGGCTCGCGCTTGGGCAGGTCGCCGCGCATCGGGAATTCGGTGGCGGGCAGATGGAGGGTTGCTTTGTAGTCCTGGCTCACGCCGTCGCTCGTCGTTGGTGTTCGGAAAGGAGTGCGCGCGCCTCGGCGGCGTCGCGGTGCATCTGCTCGGTGAGGCTGGGCAGATCGGGGAATTTCAGTTCGTCACGCAGCTTGGCGACGAATTCGACATCGATGTGGCGCCCGTAGAGGTCGCCGGCGAAATCGAACAGGTGGGCTTCCAGCAGCGGCTCCACGCCATCGACCGTGGGACGCGTGCCGAAGCTGGACACCGACGGCCACGGCTGGTCGCCGACGCCGTGCACCCAGGTGGCGTAGATGCCGGAGAGCGCGGGCGTCTTGGGGAAACGCAGGTTGGCGGTGGGGAAACCCAGCGTGCGGCCGAGCTGCTTGCCGCGCACGACGCGGCCACCGATGGCGTACGGCCGGCCGAGCAGGCGCTCGACGGTGGCGAAGTCGCCGCCTTTCAGGGCTTCGCGGATGCGCGTGCTGGAGACGCGCTCGCCCTGCGTGTGCACGGGCTCGATCTCGCCGGCACTGAAGCCGAGGTCGGTGCCCATCGCCTGCAGCAGCGCGAGGTCGCCGCCACGCCGGTGGCCGAAGCGGAATTCCGGGCCGATCCACACTTCACGGGCGACCAGGCGACGGACCAGCAGCGCGCGGACGAAGTCCTCGGCGGAACGGGCGGACAGCCTGGCGTCGAAACGCAGCAGGCCGACGTGGTCGGCGCCCATCGCCAGCAGGCCTTCGACCTTGGCGCGGGCCAGGGTCAGCCGCGGCGGCGGATTGTCCCGGGCGAAGAACTCGCGCGGGAGGGGTTCGAAGGTGACCACCACGGCCGGCACGCCCAGCGCACGGGCACGCGCCACGGCATGCCGCACCAGCGCGCGGTGACCCGTATGCAGGCCATCGAAGGCGCCGATGCAGACCACGCTACCGTGCGGGCACAAAAGCCCGCCATCGACGTCACGGAACAGCCTGCTCATGAATCCTTGATGTGTGGGCCGGCGGGTGCCGCCGGCGCGGAACGACGGCGTCGCTCCGGAAACTTTCGTTAGAGTATAGCCGCCCGGCACATTCTCAATGCCCGCGTAGATCACGCGGCCGGATGCCCTGCAGGTACAGCAGGCCGCCATACAGCGCGCCGCCCGCACCGACCATCACCGCCAGGCGCCAGCCCCGCTCCCACCAGGCCCACGGGGTCCAGTCGACCCAGACGAAGCGGAACGCCAGCACCACCAGGATCATCGCCACCGTGGCCAGCAGGATCTGGCGAAGGAACCGCGCCCAGCCCGGCTGCCGGCGATAAACGCCGGCCTTGCGCAGCAGCCAGGCCAACTGCAGCGCGTTGACCCAGCCGGCGATCGCGATGGCCAGCGCCAGCAAGGCGTGCGCGCCCTGCACGGAGCCCAGGGCCACCTTCAGATCGCCGCCCGCGGCCTGCAGCGCCTGCCGGCCCGGTTCGGTGCCATAGAGCATCGCCGCGAAGAACAGCAGCGTGCACAGCGCATTGGTCAGCACCGCCACCACCGCCGCCTTGACCGGCGTGCGGGTGTCCTGGCGCGAATAGAACGCCGGCGCCAGCACCTTCACCAGAAGGAACGCGGGCACCGCGATCGACTGCGCCATCAGGCTCCAGCTGGCCATCTGCACGTCGGTGGCGCCGAAGCGGCCGTACTGGAACAGCGTGGCCAGCAGCGGCTGGGCGCACAGGATCAGCCCGGCGCAGGCCGGCAGGCCGATCAGCAGGCAGAGCCGGAAGCCCCAGTCCAATCCCTTCGAATAGCCGTCCGGGTCGGTTTCGGCATGGCGGCTGGACAGGTGCGGCAGGATCACCGTGCCGATGGCGACACCGAACATGCCCAGCGGAAATTCCAGCAGCCGGTCGCTGTAGTACAGCCAGCTGACGCTGCCGCTGACCAGCAGCGCGGCGACCCAGGTGTTCAGCAGCAGGTTGAACTGGGTGACCGACGAGCCGAACAGCGTGGGCACCATCAGGGTGAGGATCTTGCGCACGCCGGCGTGGGCGACATCGAGCTTCGGCCGCGGCAGCAGGCCCAGCCGGAACAGCGACGGCAACTGGAAGGCCAACTGCAGGACGCCGGCGACGAACACGCCCCAGCCCAGCACCATGACGGAGCTGTCGAACCAGGTGTTGGCGGCCAGTGCGGCGGAGATCATCGCCACGTTCAACAGGACCGGCGACAGCGCCGGGATGGCGAAACGCTGGTAGCTGTTGAGGATGGCGCCGACCAGCGAGGCCAGCGAGATGAACAGCGCGTAGGGGAAGGTGACCCGCAGCAGGTCGGTCAGCATCGCCATCTGCGCGGCGTCGAAGTTCGGCGCGATCAGCCCGGCGATCGGCCGGGCCAGCAGGATGACGAGGGCCGTCAGCACCAGCAGCACCGCGGCCAGGGTGCCCGCGACGCGATCCACCAGGGCCTTGACCTCCTGGGCGCTGCGGGTGGCCTTGTACTCGGCCAGCACCGGCACGAAGGCCATCGAGAACGAGCCCTCGGCCGACAGGCGCCGCATGAAGTTCGGGATGCGGAACGCCACGAAGAAGGCGTCCATCATGCCGCCCGCGCCGAAGACGTGGGCGTAGACCTGGTCCCGGACCAGACCGGAGACCCGGGACAGGAAGGTCATGGAGCTGAAAACCGCGGCGGACCGCAGGAGCCGGCCGCTCATCGCCACCCCTTTGCCCGGGACGGACCCAGGTTGACGCAACCCATTGAATGCCCCATAATTTCCGGCTCAATTACCCGTCTTCCGTTCACCGCCTGAATTCTCTCAGGTATTCACCAGGAATCCCACCGTGGCCAATATCAAGTCCGCCAAGAAGCGCGCCAAGCAGACCGTCGTGCGCAATGCGCGCAATGCCGGTCAGCGTTCGATGCTGCGCACCGCTGTCAAGAAAGTCCTGAAGGCGCTCGACGCCAATGACGCCGCTGGCGCCCAGGCCGCGTTCGTGTCGGCCCAGCCGATCCTCGACCGCCTGAGCTCGCGCGGCCTGATCCACAAGAACAAGGCTGCCCGCCACAAGAGCCGCCTGAACGCCCGTATCAAGGCCCTGCAAGCGGCCTGATTCACGGCGGCACGCAACGCGAAGACACTGGAACCCGCCGAAAGGCGGGTTTCTTTTTGCGCTCACCCCATTGACGCATGCTCCCCGCCCCGGTTCTGATGCGCACGCCTCGCCAACCGGCGAGGCAGGGGGAATTCAACAAAAGGGGACATCATGAAGTTGCTTCGCGCGACGGCGCTCGCCGTCCTGTTGGTCACCGCGTCGATGTCGGCACACGCCGGCAAGATGGCCAAATCCAATGAACCGCTGACGCTGGAACCGGACAAGGCCGCGATCGTCTTCATGCGGCCAGGCAAGTTCGTCGGCGCCGCCGTCGCCGTGCCGCTGTTCGACGTGACCGGCGACGACACCCGCTTCATCGGCATCCTCGATGCCGGCAGCAAGGTGGCCTACCAGGTGCCGGCCGGCGAGCATGTCTTCATGACCACGGTCTTCGGCGGCGATGGCGGTGTGCGCTTCTACAAGGCCAACGTGGAAGCCGGAAAGACCTATTACTTCCGCGCCCATATCATCGACGGCATCTGGGGGATGTCGCCGGTGCACCAGGAGGCGTTCGCCGGCAAGGACTTCGCCGGATGGGACAAGGGCACCCAGCTGACGATCAACAGCCCCAAGTCGCTGGAATGGGGCCAGGCCAATCTGGAAAGCGCCACCCAGCGCCACAAGAACCTGGAGCCGCAGGTGATCGCCGATTCCGCGTCGCTGCGCGTGGAGGACGGCCGCTGAGGTACCGCTGCTTCCGGTAACGGAAAAACCCGCCGACCGGCGGGTTTTTCTTGCCTCAGCCCTCGCGTGCCGCCTCGTCCGCCTCTTCCTTCTGGCGATCGAAGAAGGCCATCACGTCCTTCATGATCGGCCAGGTGCCTTCGCGTGAAATGGCGGAGACCTGGAACCACGGCTGGGTCCAGCCGAGGCTGGCGATGATCTGCTCTGCGCGCTCCTTGGCCTCGTCCTCGAACATCAGGTCGGCCTTGTTGAGCACCAGCCAGCGCGGCTTCTGCAGCAGCTCGGGGTCGTGCTTCTCCAGCTCGCGCTCGATGGCGCGGACCTGCTCGACCGGATCGACGTCCTCCACGCCGCCTTCCATCGGCGCCATGTCCACCAGGTGCAGCAGGATGCGGGTGCGCTGCAGGTGGCGCAGGAACGTCGCGCCGAGACCGGCGCCATCGGCCGCGCCTTCGATCAGGCCGGGGATGTCCGCGATCACGAAGCTGCGGTGCGCTTCCACGCTGACCACGCCCAGGTTCGGATACAGGGTGGTGAACGGATAGTCCGCGACCTTCGGCGTGGCCGCCGACACGGCACGGATGAAGGTGCTCTTGCCGGCATTCGGGAAGCCGAGCAGGCCGACGTCGGCCAGCAGCTTCAGCTCCAGCTTCAGCAGACGCTCCTCACCCTCGTCGCCCGGTGTCGCCTTGCGCGGCGCACGGGTGATCGAGCTCTTGAAGTGCATGTTGCCCAGGCCCCCCTTGCCGCCCTTGGCCACCAGCAGGCGATCGCCATGCTGGGTGAGGTCGCCGATGACTTCGTCGGTGCTGACATTGGTCACCACGGTGCCGACCGGCACGGTGATGGTCAGGTCGTCGCCCGCCTTGCCGTACATCTGCCGGCCCATGCCGTTCTCGCCGCGCTGCGCGCGGAACGTGGTCTGGTGGCGGAAGTCGACCAGCGTATTGAGGTTCTCGTCGGCCAGCAGCCAGACGCTGCCGCCGTTGCCGCCGTCACCACCGTCGGGGCCACCCAGCGGAATGAACTTCTCGCGACGGAAGCCCACGCAGCCGTTGCCGCCATTGCCAGCGGTGACCAGGATTTCAGCTTCGTCTACGAGTTTCATGGCGGGGATTCAATTCAATCGGTGGATTTGCGGAACGCGGAGCCACGAAGGTCTCCGCAAACGAAAAGCCCCGCACGCGGCGGGGCCCTTCGCTCAGCGTGTGCGAAAGCCTCAGGCTTCCGTCACCACGCTCACGGTGCGGCGCTTCTTGGCGCCCTTGATCGAGAACTCGACCTTGCCGTCGACCAGCGCGAACAGCGTGTGGTCGCGACCCAGGCCGACGCCCGGACCCGGATGGAACTGGGTGCCGCGCTGGCGGATGATGATGTTGCCCGCATCGATCGCCTGACCACCAAAGACCTTGACGCCCAGCATCTTCGGATTGGAGTCGCGGCCGTTGCGCGAGGAACCTACGCCTTTTTTGTGTGCCATGACTTCTTCTCCTTACTTCGTGATGCCGGTGATTTCGATTTCGGTGTAGTGCTGCCGGTGACCCTGGCGCTTCATGTGGTGCTTGCGGCGGCGGAACTTGATGATGCGCACCTTGTCGGCGCGGCCATGGCCGACGACCTTCGCGGTGACGCTGGCGCCCTTCAGGGCGTCGCCCAGGCTGATGGTCTCGCCATCGCCCAGCATCAGAATGTTATCGAAGGTGATCTCGTTGCCGGCTTCGGCCTCGAGCTTCTCGACGCGGAGCGTCTCGCCCTTCATCACGCGGTACTGCTTACCGCCCGTGACTACGACTGCGTACATGTGGATTCCTTGGTTTCTGTAGTTATTTTCTGGAGCCTGCCCGCCATCGAGGGCGAACAGAAGCGGAATTGTAGTGGATTCATGGAGTTAGGGTCAACCCTGCCCTGACTCGCCCTTCCCGGGCGTCAGCGCCCCCGCGCCTTTACGGACAGGTTTCGTCCGCATTGCGGCGCAGACTGTCCTCGATGGCGCCCCTCGTCGGCGCTTCCCACCGGGGCGCTCCATTGTAAATCAATGACTTGACCGGGCTCTTGGGGGCTACGTCCCGCCTGGACGATGTCCCCGACGACCCGTCTCCGGGACTGACCGCCCGCCTACCAGACCCCGCTGCTTCGCTGGCAATGGCGCTATTTGCCCCCACCTAGGCAGATCGCTACGCTTCCTTGTTCGCTTTCCGGATCCCCCACCCGATGGCCATGGACTTCATCCGCATCCGCGGAGCCCGTACCCACAACCTCAAGAACATCGATCTCGACCTGCCGCGCGACAAGCTGATCGTGATCACCGGCCTGTCCGGTTCCGGCAAGTCGTCGCTGGCGTTCGACACCATCTATGCCGAAGGCCAGCGCCGCTATGTCGAGTCGCTGTCGGCATACGCGCGGCAGTTCCTGTCGGTGATGGAAAAGCCGGATGTCGACCACATCGAAGGCCTGTCGCCGGCGATCTCGATCGAGCAGAAGTCGACCAGCCACAACCCGCGCTCGACCGTCGGCACGATCACCGAGATCTACGACTACCTGCGCCTGCTGTACGCCCGCGTCGGCCTGCCGCGCTGCCCGGACCACGGCTATCCGCTGGAAGCGCAGACGGTCAGCCAGATGGTCGACCAGGTGCTCGCGCTCGACGGCGAGCAGCGCTACATGCTGCTGGCGCCGGTGATCCGTGAGCGCAAGGGTGAGCACGCGCAGGTGTTCGATCAATTGCGCGCGCAGGGCTTCGTGCGCGTGCGCGTCGATGGGGAGCTGTACGAGATCGATGCGGTGCCGCCGCTGGCCCTGCGCCAGAAGCACACCATCGAAGCAGTGATCGACCGTTTCCGTCCGCGCGAGGATCTCAAGCAGCGCCTGGCCGAAAGCTTCGAGACCGCGCTGAAGCTCGGCGATGGCATGGCCCAGGTGATGTCGCTGGACCAGCCCGACGCCGCGCCGCTGCTGTTCTCGTCGAAGTACTCGTGCCCGGTCTGCGACTACTCGCTGCCGGAACTCGAACCGCGCCTGTTCTCGTTCAACTCGCCGGTCGGCGCCTGCCCGACCTGCGATGGCCTGGGCGTGGCGCAGTTCTTCGACCCGGCACGCGTGGTGGTGCATCCGGAACTGTCACTGGCCGCCGGTGCCGTGCGCGGCTGGGATCGCCGCAATGCCTACTACTTCCAGCTGATCGCCTCGCTGGCCAAGCACTACCAGTTCGACACCGATGCGCCGTGGCAGTCGCTGCCCGAAAAGGTGCAGCAGGCCGTGCTGTACGGCAGCGGCGAGGAGGTCATCACCTTCACCTATCTCACCGAGTCGGGCGGCCGCACGCAGCGCAAGCATCGCTTCGAAGGCATCGTGCCGAACCTGGAGCGCCGCTACCGCGAGACCGAATCGCCGGCGGTGCGCGAAGAACTGGCCAAGTACATCAGCGACCGTCCCTGCCCCGACTGCCAGGGCGCGCGCCTCAATAAGTCGGCGCGCAACGTGTTCGTCGCCGACCGTCCGCTGCCGTCGCTGGTCGTGCTGCCGGTGGACGAAGCGCTGGCGTTCTTCCGTGGCCTCGACCTGCCCGGCTGGCGCGGCGAGATCGCCGCGAAGATCGTCAAGGAAATCGCCGAGCGCCTCGGCTTCCTGGTCGATGTCGGCTTGGACTACCTGACGCTGGAACGCAAGGCCGACACGCTGTCCGGCGGCGAAGCGCAGCGCATCCGCCTGGCGTCGCAGATCGGCGCCGGCCTGGTCGGCGTGATGTACGTGCTGGACGAACCCAGCATCGGCCTCCACCAGCGCGACAACGAGCGCCTGCTCGGCACACTGACGCGGCTGCGCGATCTCGGCAACACGGTGATCGTGGTCGAGCACGACGAGGACGCGATCCGTCTGGCGGACTATGTGCTCGACATCGGTCCCGGTGCTGGCGTGCATGGCGGCGAGATCGTCGGCCAGGGCACCTTGCAGGACCTGCTCGACGCGCCGCGCTCGCTGACCGGCCAGTACCTTTCGGGCAAGCGCCAGATCGAAGTGCCGAAGTCGCGCCACAAGGCCAACCCGAAGATGACGCTGCACCTGCGCGGCGCCACCGGCAACAACCTCAAGGATGTGGATCTCGATATCCCGTCCGGCCTGTTCACCTGCATCACCGGCGTGTCCGGTTCCGGCAAGTCGACGTTGATCAACGACACGTTGTATTCGCTGGCCGCCAACGAGATCAACGGCGCGTCGCACAAGCCGGCGCCGTACCGCGAAGTCACCGGCCTGGACCTGTTCGACAAGGTCGTCGACATCGACCAGTCGCCGATCGGGCGCACACCACGCTCCAATCCGGCGACCTACACGGGCCTGTTCACGCCGTTGCGCGAGTTGTATGCGCAGGTGCCGGAAGCGCGAGCGCGCGGCTATTCGCCGGGCCGTTTCAGCTTCAACGTGCGCGGCGGTCGCTGCGAGGCCTGCCAGGGCGATGGTCTGATCAAGGTGGAGATGCACTTCCTGCCTGACGTCTACGTTCCTTGCGACGTCTGCCATGGCAAGCGCTACAACCGCGAGACGCTGGAGATCCTCTACAAGGGTTACAACATCAACGACGTGCTGGAGATGACGGTCGAGGATGCGCTGGCCCTGTTCGAACCGGTGCCATCGATCGCACGCAAGCTGGAAACGCTGGTGGATGTCGGCCTGAGCTACGTCAAGCTGGGCCAGAGCGCGACCACGCTGTCCGGCGGCGAAGCGCAGCGCGTGAAGCTGTCGAAGGAACTCTCGCGCCGCGATACCGGCCGCACGCTGTACATCCTCGACGAGCCGACCACGGGCCTGCACTTCCACGACATCGAGCATCTGCTCGCCGTGCTGCACAAGCTGCGCGACGATGGCAACACCATCGTGGTGATCGAGCACAACCTGGACGTCATCAAGACGGCGGACTGGGTGGTGGACCTGGGCCCGGAAGGCGGACATCGCGGCGGCCAGATCCTGGCGACCGGCACGCCGGAGGACATCGCGGCGCATCCGGATTCGCATACGGGTCGCTTCCTCGCCAAGCTGTTGCCTGCCACGAAGACGCCCAAGCCCACCAAGCCGGCCGCCGTCGCCAAGCCGGACGTGCTGCCGCCGCGCAAGTCCGCCACGAAGGCGACCAAGACCACCACGCCCACGACCAAGAAGGCCGCACGATGAGCGACACCCCCGATACCGGCCGCAAGCTGCTGGCGAAAGTGCCGATCAGCGTGCGCTGGCGCGACATGGACAGCATGGGCCACGTCAACAACGCCAAGTACATCTCGTACCTGGAAGAAGCGCGCGTGCGCTGGATGCTGACCGTGCCGGACGTGTCGATGACCGACCGCATCGCACCGGTCGTCGCCGCCAACAACATCAACTACAAGCGTCCGCTGACCTGGCCCAACGACGTGGTGGTGGAGCTCTATGTGGACCGCTTGGGCACCAGCAGCGTGACGATCGGCCATCGCATCGTGTCGGCCAAGGACGACAGCGTGCTGTATTCGGATGGCAACGTAGTGGTCGTCTGGATGGACACGCAGACCGGCCACAGCGCACCGCTGCCGGCGGCGATCCGCGCGGTATCGGAGTAACCACAGATAGCGTTGTGAGGTTGTGGGAGCGACGTAAGTCGCGAGTTCTTCTTTCAGCCTCGGGAAAGCTCGCGACTTACGTCGCTCCCACACCACAGTCCGCGGACATCAGGGGGCGCTCTTGCGCACCTCGAACACCACCGGCAGCGAGCGGCCATCGGCCAGCTTCAGGGTGATCACCGGCTTCTCGCCCGCGACCAGCGGCTGGTAGGGGCCATGCAGCATCAGGTGCAGGCCACCCGGCTTCAGCTCTGCGGCCTTCCCCGGCGCGATGGGCAGCGCGTTCACTTCGCGCATGCGGCTGACGCCGTTCTCCTCGCGGGTCTCGTGCAGCGACACATCGTCGAAGGCGAGGCTCTCCGCGCCCACGATGCTGACCGCCACCTTGCACGGATTCTCGATGCGGGCGAAGCCGGCCATCATTGGCATGGCGACCGGCGGCAGGCGCACCCACGCGGCCTTGGCAACGGGCACGCACTCGGCGGCGCTGGCAGTGCAGGCACCCGACATCAGCAGAGCGGACAGGCAGAGCGTTTCGATGCGACGGTTCATGCGCCTATGATACCGGTCTGACCTCATGGAGCGGATGAATGACCGGACTCATCGAAACCACCGACCACGGCGACATCCGCGAGATCCGGCTGGCGCGCGCGCCGGTCAACGCCCTCAACACCGAACTGTGCCGCGCACTGATCGACGCGCTCAATGCCGCACTCGACCACGGTGCACGCGGCATCGTGCTGGCCGGCAACGAGAAGATCTTCTCCGCCGGCATGGACGTGCCCTATCTGCTGTCGCTCGGCGACGATCGTCACGCGCTGCTCGATGCCTGGCAGGCGTTCTTCGGCGCGGCGCGTACGCTGGCCGAATCGCGCGTACCGGTCGTCGCTGCGATCACCGGCCATGCGCCCGCGGGCGGCTGCGTGCTGGCGCTGTGCTGCGACTACCGCGTGATGGCGCGCAGCGCGGATCCGGCGCGCCCCTTCGCGCTGGGCCTCAATGAAACCCAGGTGGGGCTGGTGGTGCCGGAAGGCATCCAGCGCCTGATGCGCCGCGTCGTCGGCCCCTACCGTGCCGAGCGCCTGCTGGTAGCCGGCGAGATGGTGCCTGCAGAGCGCGCGCTCGACATCGGACTGGTCGATGAACTCGTCGACCAGGACAACGTCACCGCGCGTTCCATTACCTGGCTGCAACAGCTGCTGCGCCTGCCGCACCATCCGATGCTGCAGACGCGCACCCTTGCCCGCCGCGATCTGGTGGAGGCACTCGATCCGGCGCTGATCCAGTTGGAGCGCTTCGTCGATGCCTGGCATGCGCCCGATACGCAGACCGCGTTGCGGGCGCTGGTGGACAAGCTGAAGAAGTAGGCCGCGTCAGCGCAGCCAGACTTCCACACGCTCGTTGCGCGCCCGCGCATCGATACCGCCCGCCGCGGCCAGCGGACGCGCATCACCCAAACCCAGCGACCGCGCGACCGGAATGCCCTGCCGGACCAGGTGATCGGCCACGATGTCCGCGCGCTCGTTGCTGAGCATGGTCGGCAGCAGGCGATTGCCCGGTGCATGGTCCGCAAAGCCCACGACGACCAGCGACCGGCCCTTGTTCTCCGGCAACCGCATGAAGGCGACCAGCCGATCCATGTCCGACGCGCTGCGGCTTTCGAACAGCGAACTCAGCGACCCCATGTTGAAGCGCACACCGAGCGGAATGCGCGTCGCGCCTGCGACGGCGTCGCGGTAATCCGCTCCGCCCTGGACCTGCCCCGGCTGGACCGCGGGACGCAGCATCATCGACTGCAGACCCGTCGAATCCACGGCGCGCTGGCCGTCGCGTCCTATCGCGTACAGGGCCAGGCTTCGACCCAGCGCGGACATCATCGGCGCGCCGTACAGGCGGTAACGGCGCAACAGCGGGTAGTCCTCGCTGGCGACGTTGAGCCGCGTCGGCTGCACGGCCACGCCGCCATCGGAAACGGCCAGCGTGCGCGTCCCCGGAGGAATGCGCGTAGACAGCTCCACGATCGCAAGTGCGCCACGATCCTCCGCCACCGCGTGCGCCGCTTGCCACAGGCGCGGGTGCGCGAGGGCGGCTGTCGCGGGCTGCCCGGCCATCACGCGCTGTTCGATGAATTCGCGACTGCCACCGCGCGCGGGGCCCGCATGCACCCGGATCGGCGCATCGGCACCGCCGAGTTGCGCCCAGTTGCGGATGCGTCCGGCCGCGATGTCGCGCAACTGCGCCACGCTGATCGCACGCACCGGATTGCGTGCGTCGACCACCACCGCCAGTCCATCCAGCGCAATGGAGAACTCCTGCTCGGGCGACGACAGGTCGCCCAGTTGCCAGCCGGCATTGCGTTCGGCAGCCGTCGGCGCGCGCGTCATCATCGCGAGTTCGGTGTCGCCCTCCACCAGCGCCTGGAAACCGGCCGCGGATCCGCGGCGATCGATGTCCACGACAAGCGGTTCGCCATCGCGGACGGCGGCGATCTCGGTGCGGTCCGCACGGATGTTGCGCTGCTCGATGCGCGTGTAGCCGATGGAACGCAGCCATGCCGTGACGATGCGGGGCATGACCTCCGCACCAACCGTATTGGAGCCATGGATGCGCAGCCGTTCGGCCTCCGCTTCCTGGGCATCCGCGGAAGCCGTCATGCAGGACAAGAGCGCCGCCATGGAGGCAGCGCTGATCAGACGTTGGAACACGTGTCACCCCCTGAAGAAACCGCGGGAGCGTGACGTGTGGCGATGACAGGGCCATGACGGCCCGGCCGGATCAGTCGCCGCGTGCGACCGGGCGCGATGGATCGCTGATCCAGCCACTCCACGAATCGGCGTAGACGCGTGCGCCGTGCAGGCCGGCGCGCTCGAACGCCAGCAGCAGATGGCAGGCCGTGACGCCCGATCCGCACATCAGTACGGTATCGACCGCAGAGCGGTTCCCCAGCAGTTGCGACAACTCGGCATGCAGTTCGTCGGCCGGCTTGAAGCGACCGTCGCGCAGGTTCAGCGCGAACGGTCGGTTGACTGCACCGGGCACATGTCCGGCCACCGGATCGATGGGTTCAACATCGCCCCGGAAGCGCTCGGTCGCCCGTGCATCGACCAGCCAGCCACTGTCGTTGCCGAGACGCGCGCTGATGCTTGCCGCATCGACAACCTGGCCGGCATCGAAGTGCGACGGATATGCCGGGAGGGATGGCAACGACGGGACTTCTCCCGTTTCCACGCCACCCATTGCGCGCCATGCCGCCAGTCCACCGTCGAGGACAGCCACGCGGGAGTGCCCGAGCAGCTTCAACAACCACCACAGGCGCGCGGCTGCCATGCTGCCGTCGCCGGCGTCGTAGACCACCACCTGATGCGACGGCCCGATACCCCACTCGCCCAGCCTGCGTGCGAACACATCGCTGTCCGGTAGCGGATGCCTACCCTGTCCGGCCTTCGACAGGTCAGAGAGGTCGAGATTGAGATCGGCATATACCGCGCCAGGCAGATGCGACTCGGCATAGGCCTGGCGACCCGCGTCCGGCGGCGCATTGAGCATCACGAAGCGCGCATCGACCACGCGCAACGCCGGATCGCCCAACGCAGCGGACAACGCGGTGGTGTCGACGAGGGTGGTCCAGTTCATGCAAGCCGCTCCAGCCGTTCCCGCAGGTTGAACAGAATGGCCGCCGTCGCGCCCCAGATGCGCTGGCCCGGCCATGCGTACTCGAGCACCACCCGCCGCCGCCCGCGATAGTCGACCTCGACACGACGCAGGTTGTCCGGCGAGAGCAGGTAGTCGAGCGGAACTTCGAACACATCCGCCACTTCGTTCGGCTCGGGCACCGGCACGAACGCGGGATCGATCAGTGCGACCACCGGCACCACGCGGAATCCGCTGATGGTGGTGAAGGGGTCGAGAAAACCCAGCGGCGTGACCTGCGATGCGGGCAGCGCGATTTCCTCATGGCTCTCGCGCAATGCCGCGGCGACCGCGTCGGCATCCGTCGGCTCGATGCGGCCGCCAGGGAAACTCACCTGTCCTGCGTGGTGGCGCAGGCCATCGGTCCGGCGCGTCAGCAGCACCTGCGTGCCTTCCTCGCGCGGCACCAGGCCCGCCAGCACGGCCGCCTCGGCCAGCGGACCGGGCGGCAGCAGATCGATCAGGTCGTCATGGTTCCAACCCGCATCGACGGGCATCGAGCTCAGCGGATGCAACGCGCGGCGCAGGGCGCCGCCTTCGCGCAACCGCAGTTCCAGTGGAACGCGCGCGTGTTCGCGCGCAGGCAGCACGTGCTCCATCAGGCGCAGACGTTCGTCATCGTTCATCTGGGACCAGCGCGCGATTTCGGAAGTGGTGCGGAGACAGCCTTCGCACAGCCCGTCGTCGTCCAGCGTGCAGACGCCGATGCACGGGCTGAGCACGGCGCGGAATGCGGTATTCATTTCTTCAGGCACCTGCGGAGGGTAGCGCGGAAGCACTGCCCTGCGCCGGAAAGCACTGCGCCGGCACTAGGCCGGCGCAGGGTGGAACGATTGCGGGAGTTACTTGACGCTGACCAGCTTGATCTCGAACACCACCGCCACGTTCGGCGGGAAGCCGGTGCGCGGGTCGGCGCCGTAAGCCTGGGCCGGCGGCAGCGCCACTTCCCACTTGGAACCGGCCGGCATCTGCAGCAGCGCTTCGCGCATGGCCTGCATTTCCACGGCGCTGATCTTCAGATCCTTCATCGACTGCGCCGGACGGGCTTCCGCCGGACGCTGGCCGAACGGATACGGACCGGACACCAGCAGTTCGACGGTGCTGGCCTGGGTCGGCTTCGCACCGGTGCCGTTCTCCATCACCTTGTAGGGCACACCGCTGGCGAGCGTCTTCACGCCGGCCTGGCCCTTGAACTGGGCGATGAACTGGTCGCTCTTGGTCTTGTTCTCGGCCGCGACCTTGTCGTACTCGGCCTTGGCCTGCTGGGCGCGGGTCTGCTCGCGCTTCTGGAAGGCTTCCAGCGCCGGCTTCAGCTGATCGGCGGTCAGGGCGGGCTGCTTCTTGCCATAGGCATCCTGCAGGCCCTTCACCACGGAATTGATGTCCAGCTGCTCACCACGTGCGGTCAGCTCGGCAAGGTTGTTGCCGTAGTCGTAACCGAAGTAGTAGCTCAGCTTGCCTTTCTCGGACGAGACGTCCTGGGCCAGGGCGCTACCGGCCATGGCGAATGCCGCAACAGCGACCGCAATCGAACGCAACTTCATCAACACACTCTCCGAAGATATGGCGACGGCGGCATACCGCCTGGAATGGACGCGCTAGGATAGCCGCCGTAGCGCTTAACCGCCACTGACGACAGGCGGGTCTGACCGGACCTTGCCCGAAGAGTTCCGATTTCACTCAAAATTTACAAAATCCCGCGAAAAACGCCATGCCCGAACCTCTTGTCCTTGTCGCCGATGACGCCGGCATCCGTCGCCTCACCGTCAACCGCCCCGACAAACTGAACGCCCTCAATGCCGCCACGCTGGACGCCCTGCAGGTGGCCTTCGATGACGCCGCTGCCGATGCGAACGTTCGGGTCGTCGTGCTCACCGGTGCCGGTCCGAAGGCCTTCGTGGCGGGCGCCGACATCGCCGAAATGGCGGACCTGCGTGCCACCGACGGGCGCGACTTCTCGTTGCGCGGGCAGAAGCTGATGCGCACCATCGAGACGCTGCCCAAGCCGGTGATCGCGATGGTCAACGGCTTCGCGCTGGGCGGCGGGCTGGAACTGGCCATGGGCTGCCACCTGCGCATCGCCGCGGACAGCGCCAAGGTCGGCCAGCCCGAGATCAACCTGGGGCTGATTCCGGGATTCGGCGGCAGCCAGCGGCTGCTGCGCCTGGCCGGGCGCTCCGCCACGCTGGAGCTGTGCCTGCTCGGCGCGCCGATCACCGCCGAACGCGCGCTGCAGCTGGGCATCGTCACGCGCGTGGTCCCGGCAGCGGAGCTGGACGCGGAAACGATGAAGATCGCCGCCCAACTGGCGGGATCGGCACCGCTCGCGCTGCGGGCGACGCTCGATGTCATCAACATCGGCGGTGAGTGCGGCATCGAAGAAGGCCTCCAGTACGAGAGCGCGCAGTTCGGCCTGATGTTCGCGACCGACGACATGCGCGAAGGCACGCGCGCGTTCACCGAACGTCGCAAGCCTGCGTTTACCGGTCGCTGAGGCACGGCGCTCCGCGTGTCCTCGCTGCCCTGCCCCTGCTGTGACCAGGCGTGCGCACTGCATGCGCGACTGACGGCCGACGACCTTGATGGCGCCATCGACGCGGGCCTGATGACCTTCCAGCCTTGCGCCTGCGCAGACGAGAGCACTGTTGCCCTGGTGCTGCAGGCCCAACAGCGCCTGCGCACGGCGTGGGACGCGCGTGAGCGTTACCGGCAGCGCGAGGCACGGCTGGCACGCCGCGCCGCGGAACGCGACGCGCGCCGGCTGAAAGCACCCACCGTCGCCACCACCGAAACCGCGCGCCCCGCCCTGCCATCCAGCGCCGCGGAGATCCTGGCGCGCGCCAAGGCCAAGGCTGCGGAGAGGATGAAGCGATGACGCCTGCTCCCAGGCGCAGCGCCACGCTGACCCGCGCCGACGTCGTCGAACTGTTCTCGCGTCTGCGCGAACTCAATCCGAAGCCGACCACCGAACTGGAGTACAGCACCCCGTTTGAACTGCTGGTCGCGGTGACGCTGTCGGCACAGGCAACCGATGTGGGCGTCAACAAGGCGACGCGGCGGTTGTTCCCCGTAGCCAACACGCCCGCCGCCATCCTCGCGCTGGGCGAGGACGGGCTGAAGAAATACATCGCGACGATCGGCCTGTTCAACGCGAAGGCCAAGAATGTCATCGCCACCTGCCGCATCTTGATCGACGAGCACGATGGTGAAGTGCCGCGCTCACGCGAAGCGCTGGAAGCGCTGCCCGGCGTCGGCCGCAAGACCGCGAACGTGGTGATGAACACCGCCTTCGGCGAACCGACCATCGCCGTGGACACGCATATCTTCCGCGTCGCCAACCGCACGGGGCTGGCGCCGGGCAAGGATGTGCGAGCAGTGGAAGACAGACTGCTGAAGGTGGTGCCGGCGGAGTTCATGCAGGATGCACATCACTGGCTGATCCTGCATGGCCGCTACGTGTGCAAGGCGCGCAAGCCGGACTGTCCGCAGTGCGTGATACGTGATCTCTGCCGATTCAAGGAAAAGACAGCCGCTTGATGCGGCATGACCATCTGCCGCCGGCGCGGCCTCATTGCAAAAGGCGCCAACCGGCTGTTGCGGGCCGGCTCATCCTGCACGGCCGCTACGTCTGCGAAGCCCGCAAGCCGGATTGCCCGCAATGCGTGATCCGTGATCTCTGCCGATACAAGGAAAAGACGGCGGCCTGACGCCGCCGTCGTCCTGCGCGCGAGCGCTTACTGCGCGTCGCGTTCGATGAAGGGCTTGCGCGGCAGCCGCTCCTCGCGCATCGCGGCGTGGTAGGCGAACGAGGCGATGATCGCCGCGGCCTGCTTCAGGTCTTCCGGCACCACGTGGTCGTAAGTGTCTAGGTGCGTGTGGTGGACGTGGGTGAAGTAGTCCGCCGGATCCTGCACGAACTGGAAGCCCGGCAGGCCGACGCGATCGAACGAGATGTGGTCGGTGCTGCCGGTGTTGCGCGTGGTGACGATGGTCGCGCCGATGTCGTTGAACGGCTCCAGCCACGCCTTGAAGATCGGCACGGCGGCGTGGTTTTCCTGCGCGTAAATACCGCGGATGCGGCCGGTGCCGTTGTCGAAGTTGAAGTAGGTGGAGAACCGGTCGTAGCCGCGCTGGCGCTGCAGCGGGCCGGTGCCGCGCTGGTATGCGCGCGGCAGCGCCTTCTGCTCGGGATCGGTCGGCGCGGGATAGTCCGCCAGGTGTTTGGCGACGTAGCCTGCCGAGCCGTGCAGGCCTTGCTCTTCGCCGCCCCACAACGCCAGCCGGATCGTGCGACGCGGTTTCGCACCGACCGCCTTGAGGATGCGCATGGCTTCCATCATTACGACCACGCCCGCGCCGTTGTCGCTGGCGCCGGTGCCGGTGTGCCACGAATCGAGGTGCGCGCCGATGATGACCACGTCGTCCGCCTTGCCGCTGCCGGGAAGCTCGGCGAAGGTGTTGGTCGCAGGCAGGTCCTGTTCGCTGGTGAACGCGGAATCCACGTCGATGCGCAGGCGCACCGGCTGCTTGCCCTGCACGGCGCGCACCAGCGGGTTGTAGTGCTCGGCCGGCAACACGAGTTCGGTCACGCCCACCGGCTCGCCGGCCTTGCGTGCACCACCGCCCGTCACGCGGATGATGCCGTTGTCCCAGGAGCTGATCGACAGCGTGGCCAGCACGCCCTCCTCCGCGAGGAACGTGTTCAGCGCCTTGCTCAGTTCGGTCCGCTTGCGGTACTCGTCCAGGCGCTTCTGCTGGGCATCGGGCGCGGCGTCTTCCGGCATCGGGAACGTCTGCAGTTCGCCCAGCTCCGCCTCGCTGTAACGGCGGAAGTCGGTCTTCTCCGAGGGCTTGTTGGCGCGCACCTCGTCCACCAGCACGATGCGCCCGCGCAGCTTGCCGCGCTGCTTTTCGATGTCTTCCAGCGTCTTGAACGACGCAAGTACCACCTCGCCCTCGACCGGGCCATCGGTGCCGCGGGTCCAGGCCTTCGGCAACGCATGCACCGGCTGCTGGCGCGGCGACAGCATTTCCACGCGCGATGCACGAAACGCCCAGCCACGCCCGAAGGCCGGGTCGTACACCTCGTCATGGACGTTGGACAGGCCCCAGCCGGACAGCTTGCCGCGCGCCCAGGCGCTGGCCTGCGTGTAGTTAGGCGAGTTGGTCAGGCGTGGCCCGACGGTTTCGGTCAGTTCCTTCAGGTTGGCGGCCGCCTGGGAGCGGTGGAAGGCCTCGCTCCGGATCTTCGCCACCATGTCCAGGTCGACCGGTTCGGCGGCCCGCGCCGGCCCCGCCATCGACATTCCCACCCACAACGCAACGCCTGCCACAAACGCCGAATGCTTCACCACGCCCCCTGGTTCTGAAAGGATCCCCGTCCCTGCGCCACCGGGACAGGTCCCGGGGCCGCCTTCCAGTGTCTCTGCGTGGCGCGCGACGGACCCCTGCCAATCGTCATGGTCGCCGGGACCCGGGTTCCGGAAACGACAGGGCCCGGGAGACGATCCCGGGCCCTGCGTTCACGCGATGGCGGCACGCGGCCGCGCGTCGTGGATTACCAGCTGAACTGCGTACGCAGCGCGTACTGCGCGGTTTCGTCGCCGGTGACTTCGTTGTCGCCCTGCGTGTAGTTGAACATGAAGCGCAGGTTCGGGTTGACGTAGTAGTTCATGCCGAGGATCCAGCTGGTGACCTCGCGGTTCAGCGTCTCGTTCTCGACGTAGTCGTAGCGACCGGTCAGCTCCCACAGGCCCTTGTCGGCGACCTTCGGCGAACCGAACACGCCGGTGCCGCCCTTGTACGGCTTGTGACCGCCGTTGAGCATGAAGCTGCCCTGCACGTAGTACGTCTTGACGTCCTGGTCGCGACCCAGCGGCTGGCCGTAGGTGGCGTCGGCGTACTCGGCCTGGAAGAAGGCCGGGCCGAACGAGCCGGCGGCTTCCACCGCCATCACGTCGACGGTGTTGCGGCTGGCGCCGGTGGTGGTGGCGATGACCTGCGACGGACCGCGACGACCGGCGTAGTTCGAGGTGGCGACCAGGTCGGCCGAACCCAGGTTGTTGTCTTCGAAGCTGTACCACGCGCCGAAGTGCAGGGTGTTGTTGTCGGTGTTGATCGGCGCGAAGGTCACGCGACCGGCGGCACCCATGCCTTCGTTGCGCGTGCCGGCGGCACCGCGCAGGTTGAACACGCTCAGGCCGGCGGTGTAGTTCTCGCCGGCGCGCAGGTAGCCCACGCCCTGCTGGAACTGGCGACCGGAGAACAGACCGGTCGCCGAAGCGAACGGACGCTCCATGGTCAGCAGTTCGTTGGAGCTGGTCAGTTCTTCCATCGCGCGGTAGGGCTTGAAGTGACCGATGGTGAACTTGCCGCCCAGCGCGGACTTGGCGATGTAGACGTCACGGAAGCCGTCCAGGCCGCCGCCGGCGCCGAAATCGTTCTCCATCTTGTATTCCCAGCCGTAGGCCTTGCCCTGCAGGGTCAGGCGTGCGCGACGGAACTCGGTGGTGCCGGTGGTGCTGGCCAGGTCGCGGTCGAAGGCATAGGTGTCGAAGTGGATGCGGCCACCGACGCTGGCTTCGAATTTGCCGTCGGCCGACGTGATCTTCAGGCCGCCCTTGGTGTCGACCTTCGGCGAGCCGGTGGTGATCTTGTCCAGCTGCGCGGCGGTGTCGATGTTGACGTCGGACTGCGCGTCGCTGCGCTCTTCCAGCTCGGCCACCTTGGCCGACAGCGCTTCCAGCTGCGCCTTCAGTTCGGCGATCGTCTGATCGCGGGAGTCGGCGGCGGACGCCGAGAAGCTGGTGCTGCCCATGGCGACGGCAAGCGCGGCGGCCAGGAGGGAATAACGCATGGTGACTCTCCGAGTGGAAAATGGGTAAAAGCGCAGGCTTCGCGGACGCGGCGTTTCCCTTCGGAAATCATTAAGCGCCCGTCAAAGATGCGCTAAAGGATGGGAGTGAAATCTTTCAGTCACATGTGAGTTTCATGACCGACATGTGACAGCGCATCGAGGAATACGGCGCGGACGGGCCGAGCACGCAAGACGCGCTCTATATGTATGTGCCGAACGACGGCCAGCCGGATCCGTCACAGGCAACCCGAGGCGTCCACCCTCTTTCTTCTTCGCCATGCGGCCACGGACTGCCGGCGCGCATGCGCGCCCGGCGTCACGGGACTGTCGCAATGCCGACACGGGGCTGTCACACAAACGTCGTGGAATGGCCACCCAACGGGCATGCCCCGTCCTTCCACCCTGCCTTCTCCCAGGAGATTTCCGTGCTCAACTCGATCAAATCCCGCGTCGCGCTGCTCGCGCTCGCCTCGGCCTTCTCGGCGCAGGCGTTCGCCGCCGACGTGACCGGCGCCGGCGCGTCGTTCGTGTATCCGGTGATGACCAAGTGGTCCGCCGACTACGCCAAGTCGACCAACAACCGCGTCAACTACCAGTCGATCGGTTCGGGCGGCGGCATCGCGCAGATCAAGGCCGGCACGGTGGATTTCGGTTCGTCCGACGCCCCGCTGAAGCCGGAAGAGCTGGCCAAGTACGGACTGGCGCAGTTCCCGTCGGTGATCGGCGGCGTGGTGCCGGTGCTGAACGTGGCCGGCCTGAAGCCGGGCCAGCTGAAGCTGGACGGCCCGACGCTGGCGAACATCTTCCTGGGCACCATCAAGACCTGGAACGACCCGGCCATCGCCGCCCTGAACCCGGGCGTGACCCTGCCGGCGCAGCGCATCACCGTCGTGCGCCGTTCGGACGGTTCGGGCACCACCTTCAACTTCGTCAACTACCTGTCCAAGGTCAGCCCGGAGTGGAAGACCAAGGTCGGTGAAGGCACCACCGTGCAGTGGCCGACCGGCGTGGGCGGCAAGGGCAACGAAGGCGTTGCCGCGTACGTGAAGCAGATCAAGGGCGGCATCGGCTACGTCGAACTGTCCTACGCGCTGCAGAACAAGATGGCCTATGCCAGCCTGAAGAATGCCGCTGGCCAGTTCGTGCAGCCGAGCGAAGAGAGCTTCGCCGCCGCGGCCGCCAGCGCCGAGTGGGGCAAGTCGAAGGACTTCTACCTGGTGATGACCAACGCCCCGGGCGCGCAGTCCTGGCCGATCACCGCCACCAACTTCATCCTGATGTACAAGGCGCCGAAGAAGGGCAACAAGGACGCACGCGACTTCTTCCGCTGGGTCTACGCCAATGGCGACGCCCAGGCCAAGTCGCTGGACTACGTCCCGCTGCCGCCGGCCCTGGTCCAGCAGATCGAGACCTACTGGAAGGCCAACCTGAAGTACTGATCGGACCCGCCGGCTCGGTCTCTCCCCGTGCCGGCACCGGGGTGGCGCTCCCTCCCGCGCCGCTCCACCCCTGGCGGGCCTTCGGGCCCGCTTTCTTTTTGCCTGTCGCCCGCCACCGCGTCGCATGACAGCGCGAGACCGTGATGTCATCACGCTGTAACAAAAACATCATTTCATAGCGTGGATCACAAACGACCCGTCTGGAGAGTCCATGCACATCCGCTCCGCCCGCCTGGCCACGCTGGCCCTGGCCACCGCCTTCTTCGCCGCCGCCTGCGGCGGAAAGACCGACGCCCCGGCCGCCACCCCGGCCGGTGACGCCGCCGCCCCGGCCGCTGCCGGCGCGCAGCAGATCTCCGCCGAACTCACCGGCGCAGGCGCATCGTTCATCTATCCGCTGATGGCCCGCTGGTCCACGGACTACAACAAGTCCACCGGCGCCAAGATCAACTACCAGTCCATCGGCTCCGGTGGCGGCATCGCCCAGATCAAGGCCGCGACGGTCGATTTCGGTTCGTCCGACAAGCCGCTGTCGTCGGAAGAGCTGGCGCAGGCCGGCCTGGCCCAGTTCCCGTCGGTTATCGGCGGCGTGGTGCCGGTCATCAACGTTGAAGGCCTGCAGCCGGGCCAGCTGAAGCTCAACGGCACCGTGCTGGCCGACATCTTCCTGCACAAGATCACCACCTGGAACGACCCGGCCATCGTCGCGCTGAACCCGGGCGTGACCCTGCCTTCCGGCAAGATCAACACCGTGCACCGCTCCGACGGGTCGGGCACCACCTTCAACTTCGTCAACTACCTGTCCAAGGTCAGCCAGGACTGGAAGGCGAAGGTCGGCGAAGGCACCTCGGTCAACTGGCCGGGCGGCGTGGGCGGCAAGGGCAACGAAGGCGTCGCCGCCTACGTGCGCCAGCTGAAGGGTTCGATCGGCTACGTCGAACTGGCCTACGCCGAACAGAACAACATGTCGTACGCCTCGCTGCAGAACGCGGCCGGCCAGTTCGTGAAGCCGACTCCCGAGAGCTTCGCCGCCGCCGCGGCCAGCGCCGACTGGGCAAACGCGAAGGACTTCAACCTGGTCATCACCAACGCGCCGGGCGAGCAGGCGTGGCCGATCACCGCGACCAACTTCATCCTGGTTTACAAGCAGCCCAAGGATGCGACCAAGGCGAAGCACACGCTGGAGTTCTTCAAGTGGGCCTACGAGCAGGGCCAGGCGCAGGCCAACGAACTGGATTACGTGCCGCTGCCGCCTGAACTGGTCGGCCAGATCGAGCAGTACTGGAGCACCGAGATCAAGCTCTGATCCCGACGCCACCGCGCGGGCCGTCCATCCGGGCGGCCCGCTGTCATCACGCGGTAACCGCACCACCGTGCACTAGCTCTTCACGCGCCAACCGCCCCTCCCCCACCTCCCGGGTTGCATGAACGCCACCGCCCTCCCCGCTTCCCTGACGGACGTGCGCACTGCGAAAGACGCGCGCGCCGACCGGTTGTTCCGGCTCGCGCTCACCGGCGCCGGCCTGTTCGTCCTGATTTCGCTGATCGCCGCCGCCCTGTCGATGCTGTGGGGCGGCCGCGAGGCCCTGCAGACCTTCGGCCTGGGTTTCTTCACCAGCACCGACTGGAATGTCGGTACGCGCGAGTTCGGCGCGCTGGTGCCGATCTTCGGCACGCTGGTCAGCGCCGGCATCGCCATGCTGATCGCGGTGCCGGTGAGCTTCGGCATCGCGGTGTTCCTGACCGAAGTCGCACCGGCCTGGATGCGCGGTCCGGTCGGCATGGCCATCGAACTGCTGGCCGGCATCCCCTCGATCATCTACGGCATGTGGGGCCTGTTCGTACTGGCGCCGCAGCTGAGCGAACACGTCTACCCCTGGATCAACGACAACCTCGGCCAGCTGCCGCTGGTCGGCGTGCTGCTGTCGGGCCCGCCGTTGGGCATCGGCATGATGACCGCCGGCCTGGTGCTGGCGATCATGGTGATCCCCTTCATCTCCTCGGTGATGCGCGAAGTCTTCCTGACCGTGCCGGGCCGTCTGAAGGAATCGGCCTACGCACTGGGCTCGACCAAGTGGGAAGTGGTCTGGGACATCGTGCTGCCCTACACCCGCTCGGCGGTGATCGGCGGCGTGTTCCTCGGCCTGGGCCGCGCGCTGGGCGAGACGATGGCGGTGACCTTCGTCATCGGCAACGCCTACGCGATCAGTCTGGCGCTGCTGGAACCCGGCACCTCGATCGCGGCGACCATCGCCAATGAGTTCGCCGAAGCCACCGATCCGCTGCACAAGGGCTCGCTGCTGCTGCTCGGCTTCACCCTGTTCGTGCTGACCTTCATCGTGCTGGCGATCGCCCGCCTGATGCTGCGCCAGCTCGCCAAGCGGGAGGGCAACTGATGTCCGCTTCGCTCTATACGTGGCGCAAGGTCAAGAACGTCGCCGCGCTGTCGCTGTCCATCGCCGCGGCGATGTTCGGCCTGATGTGGCTGGTGTGGATCCTCTGGACCACGATCACCAAGGGCATGGGCAGCCTGAACCTGGACCTGTTCACCCAGATGACGCCGCCGCCGAACGAACCCGGCGGCCTGGCCAACGCGCTGTTCGGCAGCGTGGTGATCAGCCTGCTGGCCATCGTGCTGGGCACGCCGATCGGCATCGCCGCCGGCACCTACCTGGCCGAGTACGCCAACAAGCACTGGCTGGGCGAGACCGTCCGCTTCGTCAACGACATCCTGCTGTCGGCGCCGTCCATCGTGCTGGGCCTCTTCATCTACACCGTGATGGTGGCGCAGATGGGCCACTACTCGGCGTGGGCCGGTGCGGTGGCGCTGGCGTTCATCGCGCTGCCGGTGATCGTGCGCACCACCGACGAGATGCTGCGGCTGGTGCCGCAGCAGATGCGCGAGGCCGCGCTGTCGCTGGGCGTGCCGCAATGGAAGGTCACCACCCAGGTGCTGATGCGATCGGCGCTGCCGGGCATCGTCACCGGCATCCTGCTGGCGCTGGCGCGCATCAGCGGCGAAACCGCCCCGCTGCTGTTCACCGCCTTCAACAACCAGTTCTGGAGCACGGACCTCAACCAGTCCATGGCCAACCTGCCCATGGTGATCTTCCAGTACGCGATGAGCCCGTACGACTCCTGGAACTCGCTGGCCTGGGCCGGCGCCTTCCTCGTCACCGGCATGGTGCTGGTGCTCAGCCTGATTGCGCGAACCATCCTTCTTCGAAACAAGGTGACCCATGAATGACGCCGCCCGCATTGCCGTGGTGACGCCGCAGCGCCACGACGACCTGTCCGCGCCGGCCAGCGTGAAGCTGGCGGCGAAGGGCCTGGACTTCTACTACGGCGACTTCCACGCGCTGAAGAACATCAACCTGGAGATTCCGGAAAAGCGCGTCACCGCGCTGATCGGTCCTTCCGGTTGCGGCAAGTCCACCCTGCTGCGCATCTTCAACCGCATCTACTCGCTGTACCCGAAGCTGCATGCCAAGGGCGAGGTGCTGCTGGACGGCGACAACATCCTCGACGCCAAGTACCCGATGAACCGCCTGCGCAGCAAGGTCGGCATGGTGTTCCAGAAGCCGGTGCCGTTCCCGATGACGATCTATGAAAACGTCGCGTACGGCATCCGCCACCACGAGCGCCTCAACAAGGCCGACATGGACGTGCGCGTCGAGCAGGCGCTGCGCCAGGCCGCCCTGTGGGAAGAGGCCAAGGACAAGCTGAAGCAGAGCGCGCTGGGCCTGTCCGGCGGCCAGCAGCAGCGCCTGTGCATCGCGCGCGCGGTCGCGCTGCGTCCGGACGTGATCCTGCTGGACGAGCCGACCTCGGCGCTGGATCCCATCTCGACCAGCAAGATCGAGCAGTTGATCGAAGAGCTGAAGCACCAGTACACGATCGCCATCGTCACGCACAACATGCAGCAGGCGGCGCGCGTGTCCGACTACACGGCCTTCATGTACCTGGGCGAGCTGGTCGAGCACGACGCCACGTCGACGATCTTCTCCAACCCCGGCAAGCAGCAGACCGAAGACTACATCACCGGCCGGTTCGGCTAAGGATGCCATCCATGAATACCCAACCACACGAGCACATCGTGAAGAGCTACGACGAAGAACAGCGCCGCGTGGTCGCGGAAATCGTGCGCATGGGCGAAACCGCCGTCGCGCAGCTGGAGGCCGCGATGGACGTGGTCGAACGCCGCGACGACAAGGCCGCGCAGCGGATCATCGCCAACGACGAAGCCATCGACGCGATCGAACACCAGGTCAGCCATGACCTGATGCAACTCGCACTGCGCGGCCCGATGGCGCGCGACTTGCGGGTGATCCTCGCCGGCCTGCGCATCCCGGCCGACATCGAACGCATCGGCGACTACGCCGCCAACGTGGCCAAGCGTTCGATCGCGCTGAACCTGGCGCCGCCGATGCCGCAGATCACCGGCCTGCGCGCGCTCGGCAAGCTGGCGGCGCGCCAGGTACGCGATGCACTGGCGGCCTACCAGACCAGCGACGCCGAGCAGGCGGTGCAGGTGCGCGCACGCGATGCGGAACTCGACGCGCATTACACCGCACTGTTCCGCGAGCTGCTGACCTACATGATGGAAGATCCGCGCAACATCACGCCGTGCACGCACCTGCTGTTCATGGCGAAGAACCTGGAGCGCATCGGCGACCACGCCACCAACATCGCCGAGAACGTCTGGTTCCTGGTGCATGGCGAGCAGCCGCTGCCGCCGCGCGACAAGCGCGACGAGACCAGCACCACGGCGGTCTGACCGCGGATCTTCCGCATTGCAGCACCGCAGACGCCCCGCTTCCACGCGGGGCGTCTGCATTCAGTGGGCCGCATACGGCCGCCTAACGCACAACGTCTACACTGTCGCCACTTCCCGTGCGGCCCCCGTCGCACCCCATTGGAGAGCATGACGATGTCCAAGACGAACAAGCCCGCCGCTGTCGCCATCGCCCTGGTCGGCGGCCTCGCCCTGACCGGTTCCGCGTTCGCGATGGAACCGCTGGCACAGGGTTACCTGCTCGCGGCCGGCGAAACCGCCAAGGCCGGCGAAGGCAAATGCGGTGAAGGCAAGTGTGGTCTGGCCAAGGCCGACACCGACAAGGACGGCAAGGTCTCGGAGGCCGAGTTCACCGCCGCGCATCCGGACAAGGCGGCCAAGTTCGCCGAGATCGACACCAACAAGGACGGCTTCATCGACGCGGCCGAACACAAGGCCCATGCCGGCGCCAAGGGTGCCGAGGGCAAGTGTGGCGAGGGCAAGTGCGGCGGCGACAAGAAGACCGAAGGCACCAAGTAAGCCCTTCCGTGCGGGTCCCGGTAATGCGCCGGGACCCGCAGGCTCATCCACATGAGTGTTCCGCTTCCTTCCGACACCGCCGGCCTTGGCCTGCGACGCGTCCTGCTGGATGACCTGCTGGAGGCGCCGGCGGGCACGTTCGACTTCCTCGAATGCGCGCCCGACAACTGGATCGGCGTCGGCGGCCGCTACGGCGAAGCCCTGCAGACGCTGTCTTCCCGTCATCCGCTGACCTGCCACGGGCTGTCGCTGTCGCTCGGCGGCGTCTCGCCGCTGGACGATACCTTTCTCGCGCGTACGCGGCGGTTCCTCGACCAGCACGACGTCGCGCTGTACAGCGAACACCTGAGCTACTGCAGCGACGACGGTCATCTGTACGACCTGATGCCGATCCCGTTCACCGACGAGGCCGTGCATCACGTGGCGGCCCGCATCCGCCAGGCGCAGGACGCACTGGGCCGGCGCATCGCGGTGGAGAACGTCTCCTACTATGCCGCGCCCTACCAGGCGATGTCGGAAATCGACTTCGTCACCGCGATCCTCGACGAAGCCGATTGCGACCTGCTGCTGGACGTCAACAACATCTACGTCAACGCGATCAACCACGGCTACGACGCACGCACCTTCCTTGCGCGCATGCCGTCGGCGCGGATCGCGTCCTACCACGTCGCCGGTCATTACGACGAAGCCGACGATCTGAAGGTCGATACGCACGGCGCGCCGGTAAAGGACGACGTGTGGTCGCTGCTGTCGATGGCCTACGCCACCCACGGCGTACGTCCCACGCTGCTGGAGCGCGACTTCAACTTCCCGCCGATGGCCGAACTGGCTGCGGAAGCGCGACGCATCCGCGAGCTCCAGTCTGCGCACGCAGGCGCAGCTGCGCGTACAACACATGGCTGAGACCCTGCACGACCAGCAGTTCTCGCTGTCGCGCCATCTGCGCGATCCGTCGTCGCATCCGCCGCCGCCCGGCATCGAAGACCGCCGCCTCGCCATCTACCGCGACCTGTTCTTCAACAACATCGAAGGCCTGCTGTCCGGCAATTTCCCAGTGATCCGCAAGACGCTGGGCGATGAGGCGTGGCGCGCACTCGTGCGCCAGTTCTATGCCACGCATCGCAGCCACACACCGCTGTTCCCGGAGATAGCACGCGAGTTCATCCGCTACCTGGAAACGCGCGACGACAACGCGCTGCCGCCGTGGTTGCGCGAACTGGCGCACTACGAGTGGGTCGAGCTTGCGCTGCAGATCGCGGACGACGTGGTGCCTGCCCATGTCGCCGACGGCAACCTGCTGGCCGGCGAACCGGTGCCATCGCCTTTCGCCTGGGCGCTGGCCTACCAGTGGCCCGTGCATCGCATCGGCCCGGACTTCCAGCCCGATGTGCCTCCGACCGAGCCGACACTGCTGCTGGTGCGTCGCGATGCCGGCTACCAGGTGCGGTTCGCGGCGATCTCGCCGCTGGTGTACCGACTGGTCGAACTCTTGGGCGAAGGCGGCCGCACAGGGGCCGACGCCCTGCGTCAGCTGGCCGCGGAGGCCGGCGTGGACGACGTACCCGCTTTCGTCGAGCAGGGCGCCGCGATGCTCACCCGCATGCGCGAGGAAGGCACGGTGTTGGGGACGATCCCCCGTATCTGATCTGTGGGAGCGACGTCAGTCGCGATTGCCTGCCAGCCTGCAGTCCGCGTATCGCGACGGACGTCGCTCCCACAGGAATGAAACCCGGGTCGCGGTTGGGCTCCCAGCCAAGGAAGCGTCCCTGCCCTCTGCTACCCTTTCCCGCATGGAAAACACCCCCGAAGCCGCCCGCATCACCCCCATGGCCCAACGCTTCCGCGGCTACCTGCCCGTGGTGGTGGACGTGGAGACCGGCGGCTTCGACTGGAACAAGCACGCCCTGCTGGAACTGGCGGCGGTGCCGCTGGACCTGGACGAGAACGGCCTGCTGGTCTGCGGCACGACGTCGAGCGTCCACCTGCATCCTGCGCCGGGCACCGAGATCGATCCGAAGTCGCTGGAAGTCACCGGCATCGACCTGGATCATCCGTTCCGTTTCGCCAAGCACGAGAAGGATGCGCTGGACCATGTCTTCGCGCCGGTCCGCGCCGCGGTGAAGAAGCACGGTTGCCAGCGCGCGATCCTGGTCGGCCACAACGCGCACTTCGACCTCAACTTCCTCAACGCCGCGGTCGCGCGCGTGGCGCACAAGCGCAATCCGTTCCATCCCTTCAGCGTGTTCGACACGGTGACGCTGGCGGGCGTGGCCTACGGCCAGACGGTCCTCGCCCGCGCGGTACAGGCGGCCGGCTTCGACTGGAACGCGGAGGATGCGCATTCGGCCGTCTACGACGCCGAACAGACCGCGCGCCTGTTCTGCAACATCGTGAACATGTGGCCGAAGCCATTGGGCTGACACCTCGCTTCGGGACGGCGTCATGCGATTGACCGCGATCCAGGCCAACATCACCACGCTCGACGTCGACGCCATCGTCAACGCGGCGAACAGTTCGCTGCTCGGTGGCGGCGGCGTGGATGGTGCGATCCATCGCGCGGCCGGCCCAGACCTGATGCACGAATGCCGGCTGCTCGGTGGCTGCAAGACCGGCGAGGCGAAGATCACCAAGGGGTATCGCCTGCCGGCGCGTCATGTGATCCATACCGTCGGCCCGGTCTGGCGTGGCGGTGACCAGGGCGAGCCGGCACTGCTCGCCGCGTGCTATCGCAACAGCCTGGCGCTGGCGGAGAAGCACGGCCTGCACAGCATCGCGTTTCCGTGCATCAGCACCGGCATCTTCGGTTATCCCGCGGACGCTGCCGCGCGTGTCGCGGTCGACACAGTGCGCGCGACATTGTCGGCAGCGTCCGAACCGCCGGACGTGACCTTCTGCTGCTTCTCCGGCGACGACCTGGCGATCTACCAGGCCTTGCTCGCCTGACTACGCTTCACCGTTGGCCGCCGTCTGCACGGGCGGGCGCGAGGTCATCGCCGCGCCAGCGGACGCGATGATGATCGCCGCGATCGCCAGCCACTGCAGCATCGACAGGCGCTCGTGCAGGAACAGCAGGCCACAAAGGGCGGCGATAGCCGGCTCCAGGCTCATCAGCATGCCGAAGGTGCGCGTCGGCATCTTCGTCAGCGCCACCATCTCCAGGCTGTACGGAATCGCGGTGGACAGCAGCGCCACCGCCAGCGCGACCGGCAGCAATGCGGGCGCCAGCAGCGCGGCACCGGCATGCGCCACGCCGAACGGCACCGCGACCGCGGCCGCGATGCAGCTGCCTATCGCGACCGTCTGCGGCCCGTGTGCGTTGCCCGCCTTCTGGCCGAACACGATGTACATCGCCCAGCAAGCGCCGGCGCCGAGCGCGTAGGCCGCACCGACAGGATCCAGCGCCTCGGCGCCCTGCTCCGGCACCAGCAGCACCAGGCCGACGACCGCGAGCACCACCCAGATCACGTCACGCAGGTGGCGCGAACCGAACAGCGCGACTGCCAGCGGGCCGGTGAATTCCAGCGCGACCGCGATGCCCAGCGGCACGGTTTCCAGCGACTTGTAGAACAGCAGGTTCATCAGGCCCAGTGAAGCGCCATAGAACAGCAACAGCGGCCACTGCTCCCGCGTCACGCGCATGCGCCATGGCCGGAACACGATCACCAGGATCAGCGTGGCCAGTGCCAGTCGCAGCGCCGTCGCGCCGGTGGCACCCACCGCCGGAAACAGACTCTTCGCCATCGAGGCGCCCGCCTGGATGGAGAGCATGGCGACGAGCAGCAGCGCGATCGGCTGCCAATGGACGGGAGCATGGGAATTCGGGGACGACATGACGGCACTGCCTGCGGGCGCCGTTGCGCCGGCTTGAAGGGGGAATGGATTGCGCACTATATTGCGCAGACCGAAGCTTACCGGATGCGCAATATAGTGCGCAACCCCTGCCCATGAGTGTGCTGGAACACGTTGCCGAGAATATTCGCCGCCTGCGGACAGATGCAGGCCTCAGCCAGCAGGCCCTGTCGGTCGCCGCGGACGTCTCCCGCCGCATGCTGGTCGGGATCGAGTCCGGCGATGCGAACGTCAGCCTCAACACGCTGGACCGCATCGCCGAAGCGCTGAAGGTGACGTTTGCGGACCTGGTGAAACCGCCAAGTGCGCCGGGCCTGGACCGCATCGAGGCGCTGGCCTGGAGCGGTCGCACGCCGGGGTCGCAGGGCGTGCTGCTGGCGACCGCGCCGGCCACGCACGATGTCGAGCTGTGGGCGTGGACGCTGATGCCCGGCGACCGCTACACCTCGGCGGCCGATCCGGCCGGCTGGCACGAGATGTTCTTCGTCATCGAGGGCAACCTGGTGATCGAACTGCCGGACGGCGAGCAGATCGTCGCGGCTGGCGACTTCTTCGTCTTCCCCAGCGATCGCGACTACGCCTACCGCAACGACGGCGACACGCCGCTGCGCTTTATCCGCAACGTCGTGCACTGAAACGCTGAAGACCTACTTCGCCGGCGGAGTGATGCCGTGCCGGCGCAGGATCTCGCGCAGGCGATCCAGCGGGATCGCCTCGACGGTCTCGCCATTGCCGCTGACCGTGGTCGCCATGAACAGCGAGTTGTAGATCGCCTCTTCCACCGCGTCGACGCTGGCCTGGAAGACGGCGCTCGTCTGCTCGTTGGCCAGTTCCGAGGTCTCAAGACGCGGGGCGTCGAACGTGCGGCGGACCGACTCCGCCGTCGAAAACGCCAGCACATAGTCGCCGCTTCCGTTGGACGCGGAACTGCCGGTGCGACCCAGTCCCATCATGCCGCGCGAAGCGAGGCGACGGAGATTGCGGTCGCTGAGCGGCGCATCGGTGGCGATGACGATGATGATCGAGCCGTCGCCGCGGTCATCCGCAAGTCCATGACGGTCGTCGGCCTGCAGGGCGACCGCATTCTGGAACGCGTAGCGATCCAGTTCGCGTCCGACCGGTGCGCCCGATACCTGCAGCACGCCACCGAAATTGCTCTGCACCAGCACGCCGACCGTCCAGCCGCCCAGCGACGCGGGCAGCCTGCGCGACGACGTGCCGATGCCGCCCTTCCAGCCGAACGCCACCGTGCCGGTACCGGCGCCGACGCTGCCTTCCTGCACGGCGCCTTCTTTCGCGGATTCCAGCGCGTGGCGCACCGCATCGGCCGTAACCGGGCGTGCGCGGATGTCGTTGAGGCCGCCGTCGTTGGTTTCGCCGACCACCACGTTGAGCGAGCGCACCTGCTGCATGTCGGGCTGGGCCAGCATCCAGTCGGCCATCGCATCGGCGGCCTTCCACACGCACAGTGTGCAGGTCAGCAGGATCGGCGTTTCCAGTTCGCCCAGTTCGTTGACCTGGGTGCTGCCGATGAACTTGCCGAAGCCGTTGCCGACATGCAGCGCCGCGGGCACCCGCGAGCGGTAGACGTTGCCGGGATGCGGCAGGATCGCGGTGACACCGGTACGGACGGTGTCGCCTTCCTTCAGCGTCACCTGCCCGACGCGCACGCCGGCGACATCGGTGATGGCGTTGTGCGTACCCGGGGCGAAGATGCCGGGAGCGACCCCGAGGTCGCGTGCACGGACGCGCGCGTCGTCGCGAGCGACCGCAGAGAAGGAACACGCCACCAGCGACAAGGCGATCAGGCAGCGGAGGATCGTGCAGCGTTCCTTGCTCATGCGGGGTTCCTTGCTTACTGGCGCTGGCGGACAGCCTCGAACAGCGTGATGCCGGCCGCGACCGAGACGTTGAGGCTTTCGATGTCGCCGGGCATGGGGATCTTCACCAGCCCGTCGCAGTGTTCACGCGTCAGGCGGCGCAGGCCATCGGCTTCGCCACCCAGCGCCAGCGCCACGTTGCCTCTCAGGTCGATGGAATACAGCGACGCGTCCGCTTCGCCGGCCAGGCCGTAGATCCACACGCCGAGCTGCTGCAGGTCGCGCAGGCAGCGCGACAGGTTGGTCACCTGCACGACCGGGATACGGTCGGCGGCACCGGCCGAGGTCTTGCGCACGGTGGCGTTGACGCCGACCGACTTGTCCTTGGGGATGATCACCGCGGTGACACCCGCGGCCGCGGCGCTGCGCAGGCAGGCGCCCAGGTTGTGCGGGTCCTGCACGCCGTCCAGCACCAGCAGCAGCGCCTTGCCCTCGGCGGCTTCCACCAGGCCCTGCAGTTCGTCTTCGTCCCAGGTCCTTGCAGCGGCATAGCGCGCCGCCACGCCCTGGTGGCGCAGCGAGCCGGCCACGCCATCCAGCGCCTGCCCGGTAACGCGGCGCACGTCGATGCCCTTGCGGCGCGCGTTCTCTTCAATCTCGGTCAGGCGCGCGTTCTTGCTGCCGCCTTCGACCAGCACCTCGCGCACGTTGTCGGCATCGTTCTCGATGGCCGAGGCCACCGCGTTGACGCCGACGATCCACTGGTTCTGCTTGCTCATGCGCTGTACGGCCGCGTTGGAAAGGCCGGCATTATCGCACCGACCGCCGGCTCAGCGCGGCGGCCAGGCGGTCGTGTCATGGTCCGGGTGCTGGAAGGACACCACGCCCGCGAGGAACACAGCCGCCGCCTCATCCTCTTCGGTCAGCCGCTGCGGCAAGGCCGGCAGGGCATCCACATACGGCAGCTTGGCCTCGACGCCGTACTGCACCCAAGGCGCCAGTCCCACCGGATCGTCGAACGCCCCCGCCGCCAGTGCCACGCCATCCGGTGCCTCATAGGTCAGCGGCGTCCCGCAGTCGGCGCAGAAGCCGCGACGGACGACATTCGAGGACTGGAATCGCTTCGGCTCGCCGCGCGTCCATTCCAGCAGCGCGCCACGCGTGGACACCAGCGGTGCGTAGTACGCACCGAACGCCTTCTGGCACATGCGGCAATGGCAGATCGACGCGTCCGTCAGTTCGCCGGTGACGCGAAAGCGCACCGCGCCGCACTGGCAACCACCGGTACGGACCGCGCCGCCCATGCGTCAGTACGCCTGCTTCTTGCGCTTCGCCGGCTGACCGCGCGGTGCCGGCGGCGGCAGACCGCTGTCCTTGGTCTTGTCCTCGACCAGTCGGAAGTCGATCTTGCGTTCCTCCAGGCTGGCCTTCAGCACGATGATGCGTACGCGGTCGCCCAGCCGGAACGACAGGCCACGGCGTTCACCGGACAGCGTCTTCCGTACCGGATCGAAGTGGTAGTAGTCCTGCGGCAGTTGGGTCACGTGGACCAGGCCGTTGACCTTGGACTCGTCCAGTTCGACGAACAGGCCGAAGCTGGTGACGCCGCTGATGACGCCATCGAACTGGCCGCCGACATGCTTCTCCATCCACGCGGCGCGGAAGCGCTCGTCGACCTCGCGTTCGGCCTCGTCGGCACGACGCTCGCGCTCGGAGCACTGCAGCGCCAGCGCGGCCATGTCGCGTGCCGAATACTGGAACGCGTCCGGCGACTTCTTCGTCAGCCCGTGCTTGATCGCGCGGTGCACCAGCAGATCGGGATAGCGGCGGATCGGCGAGGTGAAGTGCGCGTACGCCTCCAGCGCCAGGCCGAAATGGCCGACGTTGTCCGGCGAGTACACCGCCAGGCTCTGGCTGCGCAGCAGCACCGATTCCAGCAGCGCCGCGTCGGGACGCTCGCGCACCTTCTTCAGCAGGTTGGTGAAATCCTTGGGCTGCACCTTGCCCCACGACGGCATCGACAGCTTGAATTCCTTCAGGAACTCCAGCAGGTCCATGTACTTGGTCTCCGGCGGCTTCTCGTGGATGCGGTACGGCGCCGGGATATGCGCCTTCAACAGGAACAGGGCCGCCTGGACGTTGGCCGCGATCATGCATTCCTCGATCAGCTTGTGCGCGTCGTTGCGCACCAGCATGCCGGCCTGCGTGACTTCGCCGCGGTTGTCGAGGACGAAGCGCACCTCGGAGCTTTCGAACTCGATGGCGCCACGCTGCGTACGCGCCTTCGCCAGCACGTGGTAGAGCTGGTACAGACGCTCCACGTGCGGCAGCACCGGCGCGATCTGCGTGCGGACCTCGTCGTCGTTTTCGCCGACCGCCTTCCACACCTGGGTGTAGGTCAGGCGTGCGTGCGAATTCATCACCGCTTCGTAGAACCTGGAGCTGGTCACCTCGCCGTCGCGGTTGACCTGCATGTCGCAGACGAAGGTCATGCGGTCGACCTTCGGGTTCAGCGAACAGATGCCGTTGGACAGCGTCTCCGGCAGCATCGGCACCACGTAGCCGGGGAAGTACACGGAGGTGGCGCGCTTCTGCGCCTCGTCGTCCAGCGGCGCACCGGGACGGACATAGTGCGAGACATCGGCGATGGCAACGATCAGGCGGAAGCCATCGCGCGTCGGCTCGCAGTAGACCGCATCGTCGAAGTCCTTCGCGTCCTCGCCATCGATGGTCACCAGCGGCGTGGACCGCAGGTCGACGCGATCGCCGATCATCGCCGGCTCGACCACCAGCGGCACCGCGGTGGCTTCGTCCAGTACTTCCTGCGGGAACTCATGCGGCAGGTTGTGGCCGTGGATCGCGGCTTCGACCACCAGCGATGGCGTCAGGCTGTCGCCGAGCACCGCGATGACCTTGCCGATGGGAGGCCGGCGTGCGTCCGGCGCCTGCGTCAGTTCGACGACGACGAGCTGCCCATCGCGCGCACCGCCGGTCGCGTCCTGGGGAATCTGCACGTTGCGCTGGATGCGTTTGTCGTCCGGTGCAACATAGGCGATGCCGACCTCGAAGCCGAAGCGGCCGATCAGGCGGGTGACGCCACGCTCCAGCACGCGCGCGATGCTGCCTTCGCGGCGACCGCGGCGGTCGATGCCGGTGACATTGGCCAGCGCGCGATCACCATGCATGACCTTGCGCATTTCATAGGGCGGCAGGAACAGATCGTCGCCGCCGCCCGTGTCCGGACGCAGGAAGCCGAAGCCGTCCGGGTTGGCGATCACCGTGCCCGCGATGAGGTCGGTCTGCTGCACCGGCGCGAAGCCGCCGCGGCGGTTCTGCACCAGTTGTCCGTCCCGGACCATCGCCCCCAGCCGCTTGGACAGGGCATCGAACCGGTCGGGTGCATCCAGCCCGAGCGGACCGGCGATCTCTTCCGCCGTCTGCGGACCTTCCGCCGCTTCGAGGAAACCGAGGATGGCCTCGCGGCTGGCGATGGGCTGCTCATAGCGCTGGGCTTCGCGCTGCGCATGCGGATCGACGAAGCGGCCTGCCCCGCGTGGACCGGGTCCGGCCGCCGGGCGCCGTGCCTGCGACGCAGGCGCCGGGCGGGACGGCGCACGGGCCATCGCTTCGGGCATCCAGGGTGGCAGGCTCTTCTTGGCAGGTTTGCCGGTCTTTGTCGGCTTGCCGGATTTGCCGGCCGTACGCGACGCGGCTGCGCCGCCCTGCTTGCTTCCTTTCCCGGCGGGCGTCTTGCCGCCGCTTTTCGATGTTTTCTTGGTCATGGCGGGATGGTACACCTCGCCTGAACCACGTCATGCGAACGAACCGTTGACATTCCCCCGGCCTGTCCTCAAAATGCGCGCCTCGCTTACCTGCCCAGGTGGCGGAATTGGTAGACGCACTAGTTTCAGGTACTAGCGGGTAAAACCGTGGAGGTTCGAGTCCTCTCCTGGGCACCACGCACAACGAAGACCCTCGCGAAAGCGGGGGTTTTTCGTTTCCGACTTCGTGCAACGGCGACACGCATGCACCAACCCGACCTCACGCGTCCTCACGGCGACCCGCAGTAGGCTGCCGGCCACGCACGACGACGCAACGCCAGGGGGCGCGCATGGAGTTCCAGCAGATCCTGTTCCTCGCCATCCTGGCGATCACCCTGGGTCTGTTCGTCAGCGAAAGACTGCGCGTCGATCTGGTGGCGCTGCTCGCCCTGCTCGCCCTGCTCGCGCTGACGCTGACCGGCATCCTTGGTCCCAAGGAAGCGCTGTCCGGTTTTGCGAGCGAACCGGCCATCATCGTCGCCGCCGTGTTCGTGCTGTCCGCCGGCCTGTCGGCCACCGGCATCACCGAGCGCATCGGTGCGGGCATCGGTCGCGCCGCCGGCGGCAGCGAATGGCGCACCATTGCGGTGGTGATGCCGGCGACCGCGGCGCTGGCCGCGTTCTCGCACCATGTGATGGTCACCGCGATGATGCTGCCGATCCTGATGCGCATCGCGCGGGACCAGAAACTCGCCGCGTCGCGCCTGCTGATGCCGATGTCGCTCGCCGCCTCGCTCGGCACCACGCTGACGCTGTTCAGCGCGCCCGCCTTCCTACTGTCGAACGACCTGATCAAGCGTGCCGGCCTGCCGTCGCTGGACATCTTCGCCATCACGCCGATCGGCATCGCGCTGGTGGTACTGGGCACGGTGTACATGCTGCTCGGGCGCTGGCTGGTGCCCAAGCGCGAAAGCGATGCGCCGCAGGGCGACTACCTGAAACTGGATCGCTACTACACCGAGTTGCTGGTGGAAGAGGATTCACCCTGGATCGGCAAGCCCCGGGGCGAGTTCGCCAAGACCTTCGACGACCGCCTGCAGGTGGTGGACTGGCTGCGCCACGGCATGCGCCGCCGCAACCAGCGCCTGGACAGCGTCCTGGCCGCCGGCGACGTACTGCTGGTACGCGCGTCTCCCGACGAGATCGCCTCGATCCGCGACGAGCCCGGCCTGGCGCTGCATGCGGTGGCCAAGTACGGCGACAAGCGCGAGGAAGGCAAGAGCGAGGCCCTGGGCGAGGAGCAACTGGTGCAGGCGGTGGTCGCGCCGCACTCCGAGTTCATCGGCCGCAGCGTGTCCGACATCGACTTCCTGCGGAACCTGGGCGTGGTCGTCGTCGGCCTGTGGCGTCGCGAAGGCTGGCTGCATGGCGAACTCTCGGAAATGGTGCTGCAGGAAGGCGACCTGCTGGTGCTGTGGGGTCAACAGCAGAACTTCGAACCGCTGGCGGCGCACCACGGCTTCCTGATGCTGGTGCCGTTCGGCGGGCAGAAGAAGCCACGACGGCGCGCGCCGGTCGCGCTGGCGATCATGGTCGCCGCGGTGGCGGCCGCGGCCACCGAGACGCTGGCGCCGCATATCGCGTTCCTCGCGGGTGCGGTGGCGATGGTGCTGACGCGCTGCGTGGATATCGAACGCGCCTACCAGGAAATCGACGTCCGCATCTTCGTGATGATCGGCGGCGTGATCCCGCTGGGCATCGCCATGGAGAAGACCGGCACCGCGGCGCTCGTGGCCGACCTGCTGCTCAACCACACCGCGCACTGGTCTCCGCTGCTGCTGCTGCTGGTGATGTTCGGCACCGCCGCCCTGCTGACGCAGATCCTCTCCGATGCCGCGACCACGGTGCTGCTGGCGCCGATCGCACTGGCACTGGCCACCGGCCTGGAACTGAACCCGGTGCCGTTCGTGGTGTGCACGGCGATGGGGGCGGTGGCCTCGTTCCTGACCCCCATCGGCCATCACGGCAACCTGCTGATCCTCAATCCGGGGCGCTACACCTTCGGCGACTTCCTGCGCGTGGGCATCCCGCTGACGGCGGCCATCGCCATCACCACCGCCTGGCTGGCGCGCTGGCTGTGGCTGGGCGGCCCGCTGGTGCCCGGTAGCAGCGGCTGAGACGGGGCGGCGGGTAGAATGGCCGGGCTTTCCGCCCTGCAGACCGCACACCCGCAATGACCGAAACGATCCGCCCCACCTTCCACGGCTTCGAACAGATCCCGCTGCGCGAGTATGCCGAGCGCGCCTACCTCGACTACTCCATGTATGTCGTGCTGGACCGTGCCCTGCCCTTCATCGGCGACGGACTGAAGCCGGTGCAGCGTCGCATCGTCTACTCGATGAGCGAGCTGGGCCTCAATGCCGGCGCCAAGCCGAAGAAGTCCGCGCGCACCGTCGGCGACGTGATCGGCAAGTACCACCCGCATGGTGACAGCGCGTGCTACGAAGCGCTGGTGCTGATGGCGCAGCCGTTCTCGTACCGCTACCCGCTGATCGAAGGCCAGGGTAACTTCGGTTCGCCGGACGACCCGAAGTCGTTCGCCGCGATGCGCTATACCGAATCCAAGCTCACGCCGATCGCCGAAGTGCTGCTGGGCGAACTGGGCCAGGGCACGGTGGACTGGACACCGAACTTCGACGGCACGCTGGAAGAGCCCACGTGGCTGCCGGCGCGCCTGCCCCACCTGCTGCTCAACGGCACCACTGGCATCGCGGTCGGCATGGCGACCGACGTACCGCCGCACAACCTCAACGAGATCGTCAGCGCCTGCATCCGCCTGATCGACGATCCGGATGCGACCGTCGCCGACCTGTGCGAGCACGTCCGCGGCCCGGATTACCCGACCAAGGCCGAGATCATCACCGCGGCGTCCGACCTGCGCACGATGTACGAGAACGGCACCGGCAGCGTCCGCGCGCGCGCCGTGTGGCGCAAGGACAACGCCAACATCGTCATCGACGCCCTGCCCTACCAGGTGTCGCCGTCGAAGGTGATCGAGCAGATCGCCGCGCAGATGCGCGCCAAGAAGCTGCCATGGCTGGAAGACATCCGCGACGAATCCGACCACGCCAATCCGGTGCGCGTGGTGCTGATCCCGCGCTCCAACCGCGTGGACGCCGAACAGCTGATGGGCCACCTGTTCGCCACCACGGACCTGGAGAAGAGCTACCGGGTCAACCTCAACATCATCGGATTGGACGGGCGTCCGCAGGTCAAGAACCTGAAGATGTTCCTGACCGAATGGCTGGCGTTCCGCAGCGATACCGTCACCCGCCGCCTGAAGCACCGGTTGGACAAGGTCGATCGCCGTCTGCACCTGTTGGAAGGTTTGCTGGTCGCATTCCTCAACCTGGATGAGGTCATCCGCATCATCCGCACCGAGGACGAGCCGAAGGCCGCGCTGATCGCGCGCTTCAAGCTGAGCGAGGAACAGGCGGACTACATCCTCGAGACCAAGCTGAAACAGCTGGCCCGCCTCGAGGAAATGAAGATCCGCGGCGAGCAGGACGAACTGAAGGCCGAGCGCGAGAAGATCGCCGGCATCCTGGAGTCGAAGGCCAAGCTGAAGAAGCTGATCAAGGACGAACTGACCGCCGACGCGAAGAAGTTCGGCGATGCGCGCCTGTCGCCGCTGGTGCAGCGCGACGCCGCGCAGGCGCTGGACGAAACCGAACTGGTCGCCAGCGAACCGATGACCGTGGTGCTGTCGGAAAAGGGATGGATCCGCGCGGCCAAGGGCCATGACGTGGATGCGTCCACACTGTCCTACCGCGATGGCGACGGCCTGCTCGGCGCAGTGCGTTCGCGCAGCACGCAGCAGGTGGCCTTCCTCGATTCGGAAGGCCGCAGCTATTCGACCGCCGTGCACACCCTACCGTCGGCGCGCGGCAACGGCGAACCGCTGACCGGCCGTTTCTCACCGGCGGCGGGTGCGTCGTTCCAGGCCTTGGCCAGTGGCGACAACGACAACCGCTTCGTGCTGGCGTCGTCGCACGGCTATGGCTTCGTCACCCGCTTCGAGAACCTCACCGGCCGTCAGAAGGCCGGCAAGGCGATGCTCAACTTGACCGTCGGCGCGAACGTGCTGCAGCCGGCGCAGGTGCCCAACACCGAAACCGACCGCATCGTCGCCGTCACCAGCGCCGGCCACCTGCTCGCCTTCCCGGTCAGCGAACTACCGGAACTGGACAAGGGCAAAGGCAACAAGATCATCGAGATCCCCAAGGCGAAGCTCGGTACCGAGCGCGTGGTCGCGATCGCCGCGGTGTCGCCGGGTGCCACGCTGCTGGTCAAGAGCGGCCAGCGCACTATGAGCCTGTCGTTCAAGGACCTGGATGAGTATGTCGGCGCGCGTGCGACGCGGGGCGGGTTGTTGCCGCGCGGGTGGCAGAAGGTCGATGGACTGGACGTCCAGTAGTTCGCCATACGGGCGCGCTGCGGCGCGTTCGTCATTTCCGTCACGCGTTTTTCAGGTAGTGCAGTACAAGGTCGGCCTGTTGGATATGCAGTAGTTCGCCGAGACACGACGACTGAGGAGTTCTGCGATGGAGGCCGATTTCTGGTTGCAACGTTGGCAGGAAGGCCAGATCGGTTTTCACCGTCACGACGTGATGCCTCTGCTGCAGAAGCACTGGCCCTCGCTGCAGTTGCCGGAAGGGTCGCGGGTGCTGGTGCCGCTGTGCGGCAAGTCACTGGACATGCACTGGCTGGCGGCGCAGGGCCATCGCGTGCTGGGCGTGGAGCTGTCACCGCTGGCGGTGATGCAGTTCTTCGAGGAAGCGAAGCTCGAGCCGGTACGGACGACGAGCCGCTACGGCGAGCACTTCAGTGCCGGCACCGTCGAGATCATCCTGGGCGATGCCTTCGGCCTGGATCCGGCCTTGCTGGCGGATGTCGCCGGCGTCTACGATCGCGCTGCATTGATCGCCCTGCCCCCGGACATGCGTCTGCGCTATCGCGACATGGTCTACGCGGCGCTGCCTACCGGCTGCCAGGGACTGCTGATCACGGTGGAATATCCGCAGAGCGAGAAGGCCGGACCGCCGTTCTCGGTGGTGCAGAGCGAAGTGGAAGGGCTGTTCGCCGCGCCGTGGCGCCACACACTACTGGAGCGGCGCGACATCCTCGATCAGGAGCCGCGCTTCCGCGAAGAAGGCCTGAGTGCGCTGGAAACGGCGGTCTACCGTCTCCGTCGTTCGTAGAGCGGAGCTTGCTCCGCTGCCTTTCAGTCATCACCCTCGCGTGGACAGATGGCGGAGCCGAGCATGCTCGGCTCTACGCGGAACGCTTACTCGGCGGCCGGCGCGCCGTCGAGCTTGGATGTCAGGTACAGCTCGATACCGAGGCGCTTGATCAGGCCCAGTTGCTGTTCCAGCCAGTGCGCGTGGTCTTCCTCGGTGTCCTTCAACTGGGTCAGCAGGATCTCGCGGCTGACGTAGTCGCCATGCTGTTCGCATAGCGCCACGCCCTTGGCCAGATGGGCACGCACCGCATACTCGACCTCGAGATCACGCTGGAGCATCTCCTCCACCGTCTTGCCGGCCACGAACGTCTCCGGACGCATGTCCGGATCGCCTTCCAGGAACAGGATGCGGCGCAGCAGCGCGTCGGCGTGCTCGGTCTCTTCCTGCATCTCGTGGTCGATGCGGTGGAACAGGGCCATCAGCCCCTGGTCCTCGTAGCGGCGCGAATGGATGAAGTACTGGTCGCGCGCGGCGAGTTCGCCACGCAGCAGGAACTTGAGGTAGTCGACGACGTCGGGGTGGCCTTTCATGGGGGCGGCTCCTGTAACGAGGCGCACAGGATGCCCCATCCCGCCGGCCGATGACCGAATCGGAATCAGTCTCGTTCGTCGTTGCGGCGCGGCAGTGTCCGCCATGGCTTCCGTGGAATAATCCGGCCATCCCGCCAAGCCTCCTTACCTCAAGGATTCCGCAATGCTGAAGTGGACCCGGCGCATCGCGCTGCTGCTGTTGGCCCTGGTTGTCGTGGCGTTGCTGGTGGCGTGGTGGTCGATGCGGGGCAGCCTGGCCCGGCTCGACGGCGAGCAGCCACTGCCCGGACTGTCCGCGCCCGTCACCGTCGAACGCGATGCGCTGGGCGTGGTGACCATCGAGGCGGCCAGCGAGACCGACGCGGTGCGCGCGCTCGGCTTCGTGCATGCGCAGGAACGCTACTTCGAGATGGACCTGATGCGGCGCAGTTCGGCGGGTGAACTGTCCGAACTGTTCGGCCCTATCGCGGTGGACATGGACCGGTCACGTCGGATGCACCGCATGCGTGCCCGCGCCACGGCGTCCCTGGACGACTTCGCCGGCGGTCGCATGCCGCAGCTCAAGGCGTACGCCAACGGGGTGAACGATGGCCTGGCCGCATTGAAGACGCGCCCTTGGCCTTACCTGCTGCTACGGCAGTCGCCGCGCGCCTGGGAGGTCGCGGACTCTGCGCTGGCCGGCTATGCCATGTACTTCGATCTGCAGGACGCGGACAACATGCGCGAGCTTGGCCTGTGGAAGATCCGCCGCCAGGTGCCGTCTGCGCTGTACGACCTGCTCGCCCATGACGGCACGGAATGGGACGCCCCGCTGCAGGGCGAGCCGCGCGGCAACGCCGCGCTGCCGACCGTGGACCAGGTCGACCTGCGCACGTTGCCGATGCCCGCGACCGGTACGCACCAGCGCCTCGCCGACAAGGGCACCCCGGGCAGCAACAACTGGGCGGTGGCCGGTGCACTGACGGCCGACGGCCGCGCCATCGTCGCCGACGACATGCACCTGGGCCTGCGCGCGCCGAACATCTGGTTCCGTGTGCGCCTGCGCTATCCCGACCCGCGCGCACCGGGCGGCAAGGTCGATGTCTCCGGTTTCAGCCTGCCGGGCCTGCCGGCGATCATCGTGGGCAGCAATGGCCATGTGGCGTGGGGCTTCACCAACAGCTACGCGGACACGGCGGACTGGTACCCGGTGAAGCCCTGCGGCAAGGACGATGCGGCGGGCACCTGCGACGCCGTCGAACACCACGCCGAGACGATCCGCGTGGCAGGCGCAGACCCGGTGACGCTGGACGTTCCGGAAACCCGCTACGGTCCCGTCATCCATCCGGCCCAGGGCAAGCAACCGGCACTCGCACTGCGCTGGGTCGCCCACCAGCCGGGCGCACTGAACTTCGGCCTGTCGGACTTCGCCACGGCCGGCGACCTCTCTGCCGCGCTGTCCGTCGCGCAACGCACGGCAACACCGGCGCAGAACCTGGTGATCGCCGACCACAATGGCCGCATCGCCTGGCGCATCCTCGGCCCGCTGCCGTCGCGCGCGGCGTCGTGTCCGCACACGCTGGAGCTGGCGCCGGCCGCACCGGCGGACGATGTCGCGCCCCAGCTGCCCGACACCTGCCGGCCCTGGGTCATCTCCAGCCAGTTGTCGCCGGTGCTGACATCGCAGACCAGCCATCGCCTGTGGACGGCGAACTCGCGCGTCCTGGACGGCGCCGCGCTCGCCCGCGTCGGCGACGGCGGTTATGCGCTGGGCGCACGCGCTAAGCAGATCCGCGACAGCCTGCAGGCGAAGGAACAATTCACCGAGAAAGACCTGCTCGCGATCCAGCTCGACGACCGCGCCCTGTTCCTGCAGCGCTGGTGGCAACTGCTGCAGGACGAAGCGAAGCGACTGCCGGCGGACTCGTCAGTGAAGGCGCTCGCGGATGCCGGCAAGACCTGGGAAGGCGTCGCCAGCGTCGATTCGGTCAGCTATCGCCTCGTGCGCGCCTGGCGCCTGGCCGTGCATGCGCGCATCGCCGACGGCCTGACGGCGCCTGCGCAGGCGGCACTCGGCGACGACTTCATCATGCCCGACCTGCCGCAACTGGAAGGCGCGGTGTGGCCCTTGCTGGAGCAGCGCCCCGCGCACCTGCTGTCGCGCCGCTACAAGACCTGGGATGCGCTGTTGGAAGATGCAGCGAAGGAAGTCCGCGACGATCTCGCCGGCCAGGGACCGCTGGCAGAGCGTCGCTGGGGCGAACGCAATACCGCGAAGATCTGCCACCCGCTGGCCAATGCCCTGCCCGCCTTCCTCAAACCGAAGCTGTGCATGCCGGGCGAAGCGCTTCCCGGCGACGGCGCCATGCCGCGCGTGCAGGGGCCGGCGTTCGGCGCTTCGGAACGCATGGTGGTGTCACCGGGTCATGAAGCCGACGGCATCATCCACATGCCGGGCGGCCAGAGCGGCCACCCGATGTCGCCGTTCTGGGGCGCCGGCCACGACGACTGGGTGCACGGCCGGCCGACGCCGTTCCTGCCCGGCGCCGCGACCCATACGCTGACCCTGCGCCCGACGAACGCTCAGCCGAGGTAATGCGAAGGAACCGGCAGCCCCTGCTGCCGGAAGAAGCTGAGCTGGTCGAAGTAGCCGCGCTGGAACACGATCCGCCCGTCGCGCACATGGAAGAACCCGCAGCCGCGTAGGCCGAGCGGATCCCGCCACTCGAGGATGGCCCACTCGCCATCCTCGAGCAGGTTTTCCACCTCGCACACCATCGTGGCGCGACCGAACTCGGTACGGAACATCGCCGCGATCGCCTCGCGGCCGTGCAGCGGATCAGTCACCACCTGGTGATTCACCGCGTCTTCCGCATACAGCGCCGCCAGGCCGTCGATATCCGCCGCGTTGAAGTGGCGGACCCACTCCCGCACGAGCTCGGACGGCGTCATGTCGACACGGACGCGTGCGCGGCCGCGTGCACGCCTGCGACGGCGCGGCCCGAGGGATCGGCCATCTTCGCGAAGCTCGCATCCCACGCGATGGCGGCCGGCGACGAACACGCGATCGACTTGCCACCCGGCACCGTCTCCGCGCAAGCCTGGCCGGGATAGTGCTGCTCGAACAGCGTGCGGTAGTAGTACGCCTCCTTGGTCTGCGGCGGATTGACCGGGAAGCGCTTGTCCGCGGCGGCCAGCTCACGGTCGCTGACCTGCGCTTCGGCATGCGCCTTCAGGCCGTCGATCCAGCCGTAGCCGACGCCGTCGCTGAACTGCTCCTTCTGCCGCCACAGGATCGATTCCGGCAGATAGCCGTCGAACGCCTCACGCAGCACGCCCTTCTCCATCCGCTGCGCACCCGCACTCGTCTTGTCGATCATCTTGTGGGCCGCATCCATCTTCATTGCGACCTCCAGGAACTCGACATCGAGGAACGGCACGCGCGGCTCCACGCCCCAGGCCATCATCGACTTGTTCGCGCGCAGGCAGTCGTAGTTGTGCAGGGCGTCGAGCTTGCGCACCAGCTCTTCGTGGAACTCGCGCGCGTTCGGCGCCTTGTGGAAGTACAGGTAGCCGCCGAAGATCTCGTCGCTGCCCTCGCCCGACAGCACCATCTTCACGCCCATCGCCTTGATACGCCGCGCCAGCAGGTACATCGGCGTGGACGCGCGGATGGTGGTTACGTCGTAGGTCTCGATGTGGCGGATGACCTCGGGAATCGCATCCAGGCCTTCCTGGAAGGTGTAGGTGAACCCGTGATGCACCGTGCCCAGCGCTTTCGCCGCGACCTCGGCGGCCGCCAGATCAGGCGATCCCTCAAGGCCGATGGCGAAGGAATGCAGGCGCGGCCACCAGGCTTCGGTCTTGTCGTTGTCCTCGATGCGATGGCGCGCATAGCGCGCGGCGACGGCAGCGACCAGCGACGAATCCAGACCGCCAGACAGCAGCACGCCGTACGGCACGTCGGTCATCAACTGGCGATGCACGGCCTGTTCGAACGCCTCGCGCAGTTCCTCCTTCTGCACCTGCACGCCTTCGACCGCGGCGTAGTCGCGCCAGGCGGTGTCGTAGTACTTCACCAGCGCGCGCGTGGCGGTGTCGTAGTAGTGGCCGGGCGGGAACTGCGCCACGTCCGCGCAGATCGGCGACAGCGCCTTCATCTCCGAGGCGACGCACAGGCGGCCTTCGCGGTCGTGACCCCAGTACAGCGGACACACGCCGATCGGATCGCGCGCGATCAACGCGCGCCCTTTCGCCCTGTCCCACAACGCAAACGCGAAGATGCCGTTAAGGCGGTTGAGGAACGACGCCGGCTCGTCTTCGCGGTACAGCGCGTTGATCACTTCGCAATCCGAGCCGGTCTGGAACGCGTAGTCCTGCGCCAGTTCCGCCTTCAGTTCGCGATGGTTGTAGATCTCGCCATTGACGGCCAGCACCAGCTCGCCATCGGCCGAGCGCAGCGGCTGGGAGCCGCCGGCAGGATCGACGATGGCCAGCCGCTCATGCACCAGGATGGCGCCATCGTCGTGATACACGCCGCTCCAGTCCGGACCGCGATGGCGCTGCTTCTGCGAAAGCTCGAGCGACTGCCGTCGCAGGGCCTGGACGTCGTCGCCGGGCTGCAGCCCGAAGATGCCGAAAATCGAACACATGGAAGGAAGCTCCTGGTGGGGTTCGGAAACAGGGGCCGGAAACGAAAAAACCCGCATCTCGCGATGCGGGTTTCTGGAATCCGGCAGGTCTTTCTTTGCCTAGTCGCAGAGCCGCATCGCCCGCGTCCCGTTATTCGGGCGCAGGTTATTGCGGTTGTTATTGATGGCGGTGCGGCAGGGCATGGAGCGACCGTAACCGCTCCCGCGGGGGCTTGGCAACTGTTTCATCCGAAAGCGAAGCAATCCCGAGCGTCCCGCCTCAGGCAGGGCGGGCCGGCAACATCAGCCGCTCGATCAGCTTCTGGTACAAGCCCGGCAGTGCTTCGAGGTCGGTCACGCGGATGTTTTCGTCGACCTTGTGGATGCTGGCATTGACCGGCCCCACTTCGATGCACTCCGCGCCCAGCGGCGCGATGAAGCGCGCATCCGACGTACCGCCGGCCGTGCTCTCTTCCGGCGGCGCGCCGGCGAACTCGCCCAGCACCGCGCGCGCGGTCGCCCGCAGGTGGCCTTCAGGCGTGTAGAACGGTTCGCCGCCGCGCAGCCACGTGATGCTGTAGTCCAGCCCGTGCCTGCGGAAGATGGCTTCGATCTCCTGCTCCAGCCTTTCCGCCGCCCAGCTGGGGTTGAAGCGCAGGTTGAACACCACCTGCAATTCGCCCGGGATGACGTTGCTGGCACCGGTGCCGGCATGGATGTTGGAAATCTGGAGACTCGTCGGCGGGAAGGTCTCGTAGCCGTCATCCCACTGGCGCGATGCGAGTTCGTCCAGCGCCGGCAGCGCCTTGTGGATCGGGTTCAGCGCCTTGTGCGGATACGCCACGTGACCCTGCACGCCGTGTACGTTCAAGGTGCCGGTCAGCGTGCCGCGACGCCCAACGCGTAGCAGATCGCCGAGCACCTCCTTCGACGACGGCTCTCCGGTGACGCACCAGTCGATCTTCTGACCGCGCTCGCGGAACAGTGCGGCGACCTTTTTGACGCCGTCGTGCGCGTCGCCCTCCTCGTCCGAGGTCACCAGCAACGCGACCGTACCCGGATGATCGGGATGGGCATCGACGAAGCGCTCCAGCGCGATCGTGCACGCCGCCACGCTGCACTTCATGTCGGCGGTGCCGCGTCCGTACAGCACGCCGTCGCGCACGGTGGGGACGAAGGGATCGCTCGTCCAGGCGGACAGCGGTCCAGGCGGCACCACGTCCGTATGACCGAGCAGCACCAGCACGGGCGAACCACTGCCATGCGTCGCCCACAGGTTGTCGGTCTCGCCGAAACGCAGGCGCTCGCAGTGGAAACCCCACTGCTCCAGCCGCGTCGCCAGCACTTGCTGGCAACCGGCGTCATCGGGCGTCACCGAGTGGCGACGGATCAGTTCGCTGGAGAGTTCGACGACATCGCTCACGGACCGGCTCCGAACTGCTTCTTGAAGCCATTGTCGCTGAAGCCCTGTGAAAAGCCCGCCACGCCACCGATCACCACGGGGCGACGGATGAGCTGCGGATACTCCTTCAGCAGCAGCTTCCACTCCGCGTCGGAGCCGGGCGTCTTGCGGTTCTCGGGCAACTGGCGCCAGGTCGTCGACGACTTGTTGATCAGCGCATCCCAGCCGCCAGCCTTGTCTGCCCATTCCTTCAGCGTTTCGGGCGACTGCCGGTTGTCTCGGTAGTCGACGAACGTGTAAGCGACGCCGAAGCGGTCCAGCCACTTCGTCGCCTTCTTGCAGGTGTCGCAGTTCTTGAGTCCGTAGAGCGTGGTCGTCATCAATCAGTCCGCCAGACCGCGCAGGAGTTCGTTGACGCTGGTCTTGCTGCGGGTCTTCTCGTCGACCTGCTTGACGATCACCGCGCAGTACAGCGAGTGCGAACCGTCGGCGGCCGGCAACGAACCCGACACGACCACGCTGCCCGGCGGCACGTAGCCGTAGGTGATTTCCTTGGTCATGCGGTTGTAGATGCGCGTGGACTGGCCGATGAACACGCCCATGCCGATCACGCTGTGGTGGCCGACGACGACACCCTCGACGACTTCCGAACGCGCACCGATGAAGCAATGGTCCTCGATGATGGTCGGGCTGGCCTGCAGCGGCTCCAGCACGCCACCGATGCCGGCACCGCCGGACAGATGGCAGTGCTTGCCGATCTGCGCGCACGAGCCGACGGTCGCCCACGTGTCGACCATCGTGCCTTCGCCGACGTAGGCGCCGATGTTGACGAAGCTCGGCATCAGCACCACGTCCTTGCCGAAGTACGTGCCGCGACGCGCGATGGCGCCTGGCACCACGCGCACCCCGAGCTTGCGGAAGTCGTTTTCGTCGAACGCACCAAAGCGCGCTTCCACCTTGTCCCAGAACGGCGCGGGATAGGCCTCGACCAGTTCCATTTCGTTGACGCGGAAGTACAGCAGCACGGCTTTCTTCAGCCACTCGTTGACCTTCCAGCCGCCCTTGCCGTCGGGCTCGGCCACGCGCAGTTTGCCCGCTTCCAGGCCCTCGATGGCCAGTTCGACGGCGGCGCGGGTGGAGCCTTCGATTTCGTGCGGCGTCAGTTCGGCGCGACGCTCGAACGCGCTTTCGATGGTGGACTTCAGTTCTTCGGTCTTGCTGGCTTTGCGGGTCATCAAACGGTCTGCCGGATACGTGTCAGGGGGGAGTCTCGAGGCCGGCGCGCAGCGCATCGCGCAGCGCGTCCTGCTGGGGAAGGTCGATGAGCGGCTGGTCGTGCTCGTCGGTGATCTGGAACACGTCCTCCGCACGCTCGCCGAAGGTCGCGATGCGCGCGTCGTGCACGCGCAGCCCTTGCCGGCGCAGCACCTGGGCCACGTCCGACAGCAGGCCGGGGCGGTCGGGCGCGACCAGGCCGAGGATGGTGCGCCGCCCGTCGGGCGTGGTACCGAACTCGATGCGTGGCGCGAAGCGGAAATGCCGCAGTTGGCGCGGCACGGCGCGACGCGATGTGCGGACGCTGTCCAGCGGGCGGGCCAGCGCGTCGCCGAGCGTGCGCTCGATGTCGGCGGGATCGCGCGGTGCGTACGCGTCGGCCGGCAGTACTTCGAAGGCATCGAAGACCGCACCCTGCGGCCCCACCAGTACGCGCGCCTGGTGGATGGCGAAACCCATGCGGTCGAGCGTGGCCAGGATGGCGGCGAACAGGCCATCGCGGTCGGGCGAGTGCACGAATACTTCCATCGCGTCCGCGTCATCGGCGATGCGACGCGCGCGTACCCGCGTCTCGCCTGGCGTGGCGCCACGGATGGCATGCACCTGCCACGCGAGCTGCTCGGGACGGAAACGCAGGAAACTCTCTTCCGGCATCGCCTCGAACACGGCATCCGCCTGTGCCGCCGACATGCCCTGCACTTCCAGCAGCGCGCGCACACTGCCGCGCGCTTCGTACAGGCGCTCGTGCGCCGCCACCGGATTCTCCAGGCCTTCGCGCAGCACGCGACGCGCGGCGAAGTACAGGTCGGCGAGCAGCCGGTCCTTCCATGCATTCCACAGTTTGGGACTGGTGCCGGCAATGTCCGCGCAGGTCAGCAGGTACAGGTAGTCCAGGCGCTCGCGCTCCTCGACCAGCGCGGCGAAGGCATGGATGACGTCCGGATCGGAGATGTCCTGCTTCTGTGCCGTCACCGACATGCGCAGGTGCTGCTCCACCAGCCAGGCCACCAGCGCGGTGTCGCCGGCGCTGAGCGCATGGGCCGCACAGAACTCGCGGGCATCCACCGCGCCCAGTTCCGAATGGTCGCCACCGCGCCCCTTGGCGATGTCGTGGAACAGGCCAGCCAGCAGCAGCAGTTCCGGCTTGCGCAGGCGCGGCCAGACTTCGTGGGCGATGGAGAAGCGCTCGTCGGCGCGGCCGGCGGCGAACGCCGCGATGTTCCGCAGCACCATCAGCGTGTGCTGGTCGACGGTGTAGACATGGAACAGGTCGAACTGCATGCGCCCGGATACCCGCGCGAATGCCGGAATCCATTGGCCCAGCACGCCCAGGCGCGCCATGCGGGTCAGGGTTTCGACCGCACGCGGTCCGCGCAGCAGGGCCATGAACGCATCCCGCTGCGCGCGGGTCGCGGCCGGATACGCGGACAGCTTCGGCAGCGATTCCGCCAGTGCACGCGCAGTGCGGGAATGCAGGCCGCGCACCTGCGGATGGGCGGCCCAGATCGCGAACAGCGCGAACACCTGTCCGACATCGTTCGCCGGCCACGCGCTGTCGCGCGCGGCCAGGTAGCCGCGACGGAGGGCGAAGTGTTCGTCCAGGGGTTCGGGCAGCGCCTCGCCGTCGAACTGTTCTTCGAAACGCTGCAGCAGGCGATCGCTGATGCGCCGCACGATCGCGGCACTGCGATAGAAGCCCTGCATCATCTTCTCGACACCAAGATTCTCGGCGTCGTCGGCGAAGCCGAGCCGCTGCGCCAGCGTCTTCTGGTAGTCGAACCGCAGGCGTTCTTCCGGTCGTCCCGCGACCCGGTGCAGACCGTAGCGCAGGCGACCCAACGCACGGCGCTCGCGCGCCAGCGCGGCGGCCTCGTCCGGCCCCAGATGGCCCAGCCCGACCAGCGGCTCCAGATCGCGCACGCCGAACGTGCGCAAGGCCATCCAGCCGAGCGTGTGCAGGTCACGTAGACCGCCCGGCCCTTCCTTGATGTTGGGTTCCAGGTTGTCCGAGGTGTCGCCGAACCGCGCGTGGCGGATGCGCAGTTCCTCGCGCTTGGCGACGAAGAAGTCCCGTGGCGGCCAGACCCTGGCCGGGCCGATCGCATCGATCAGCAGGCCTTCGTCGACCGGCTCGCCGACGATCAGCCGCTCTTCGATCAGTGCGGTCAGCACGCTCTGTTCGGCGGCGGCCGCCGCCGTGCATTCGCCGGCCGAACGCACGCTGTGGCTGATCGGCAGGCCGGCGTCCCACAGCAGCGCGAACAGGCGCGCCACGGCGCCGTGATAGGCCTGCTGCACGTCGGAGGCAGCCAGCACCAGCACGTCGACATCGGAATGGGGAAACAGTTCGCCGCGACCGTAGCCGCCTACCGCGAACAGTGCCATCGGCGCATCCGCAGGGATGCAGCGTTGCCACGCGTCCTTCAGCAGATGGTCGACCGCCCGCGCGCGCAGCGCGAGGATGCGGTCCATACCGTCGTCCTGGTCGAAGCGCTTGTCCAGCCGGGCATCGGTGTGGGCCAGCGAGGTACGGGCCGCCGCTGACCAGGCCGCATCATCGGCGACGTCCGGGCCGATGTCCGGAAGCCGCGTCACCTGTCCGTTCGCGGCTGCGGGCGTGCTCACAGGTCGTTGTCGTCGCCCGGCACGCGGGTCAGGATCTCGACGCCGTCCTCGGTCACCGCCACGGTGTGTTCCCACTGCGCGGACAGCTTGCGGTCCTTGGTCACTACGGTCCAGCCATCCGGCAGGACCTTGGTGTGGCGCGCGCCCTCGTTGATCATCGGCTCGATGGTGAAGGTCATGCCGGGCTTCAGCACCACGCCCTCGCCGGGGCGCCCGTAATGCAGCACCTGCGGTTCGTCGTGGTAGACCTTGCCGATGCCGTGACCGCAGTACTCGCGCACCACAGTGAAGCGTTCGCCTTCGGCGTACTGCTGGATCGCATGGCCCACGTCACCCAGCGTTGCACCCGGCTTGACCGCGCGGATGCCGCGGAACATGGCTTCACGGGTCGTGTCGACCAGCCGCTTGGCCATGACCGACGGCGTGCCGACGATGTACATGCGACTGGTGTCGCCGTGCCAGCCGTCCTTGATGACGGTGACGTCGATGTTGAGGATGTCGCCATCCTTCAGCACCTTCCCCTCGCTGGGGATGCCGTGGCAGATGACGTTGTTGACCGAGGTGCAGACCGTCGCCGGGAAGCCCTTGTAGCCCACGTTCGCCGGGATCGCCTTTTGCACGTTGACGATGTGATCGTGGCAGATGCGGTCCAGTTCGGCGGTGGTCACGCCCGGCTTCACGTGTGGGGCGACCACCTGCAGCACCTCGGCGGCGAGCCGGCCGGCGATGCGCATCTGGGCGAGGTCTTCGGGGGTCTTGAGCTGGATGGCCATTGGCCGATTATCCCCCATTTGGCGCCTGGGCTGAACGGCCTGCTCCCGGGCGGCCTCGCCTCCGCCCCTGGCCGGGTTTGCGGCCATGGGGGCAACACCGCTATACTCCCGCGGCTTCGCGCCCGGGTCAGCCCGGCCGGACCGCCCACGTCGGGCGACACCGACGAATCCACACCTGCTGCCCCAACCCGTGCCGGGGTGCCCTTCGCTGAAGGGTTCGGTCACGGAAGCCGCAGGGAGGCCCAACCCCGGAACCCCCGCCTTCACCGGCGCCGTCCTCCATTGAACCGGACGGTGGGTTCCCCATCGATGGAGTTACTGCAATGCCCCAAGTCACCATGCGCCAGATGCTGGAAGCCGGCGTCCATTTCGGCCACCAGACCCGCTACTGGAACCCCAAGATGGCGCCGTACATCTTCGGTGCCCGCGGCAAGATCCACATCATCAACCTCGAGAAGACCGTTCCGCTGTTCAACGACGCGATGAATTTCATCTCGGGCGTCGCCCAGAAGCGCGGCACCATCCTGTTCCTGGGCACCAAGCGCAGCGCGCGCGAGGCCGTGAAGGAAGAAGCCGAGCGTTGCGGCATGCCGTTCATGACCCAGCGCTGGCTGGGCGGCACGCTGACCAACTTCGCCACCGTGAAGAAGTCGGTCGCCCGCCTGAAGGAACTGGAAGCCGCCGAAACCGACGGCACGTTCGAGAAGCTGGTCAAGCACGAAGTGCTGGGCCTGCGTCGCGAGCGCGAGAAGCTGCTGGCCTCGCTGGGCGGCATCAAGGAAATGAACCGTCTGCCCGACGCCCTGTTCGTCATCGACATCGGCCATGAAGACATCGCCATCAAGGAAGCCAAGAAGCTCGGCATCCCGGTGATCGCGGTCGTCGACTCGAACTACGACCCGGCCCTGGTCGACTACGCCATCCCCGGCAATGACGACGCCATCCGCGCCGTGCAGCTGTACGCCCGTGCCGCCGCCGACGCCGTGCTGGAAGGCAAGGCTGCGTCGCCGAACGCCGCCACCGTGCGCGAGGAAGAGTTCGCCGAAGGTGGCGACGACAAGGGTGCCCGTCGCGCCCCGGCCAAGAAGGCCGCCGGCAAGAAGTCCGACGAAGCCGCTGCCGAGTAATCCGGCTGCAATGCCGCCGCGCCATGCTGCGCGGCGGCTTCCTTCCCCGCCGCGTGACTGCGTCGCCGGCCGGGAGACGACAGGACGGAACCCGTTCCGTCCACCGAATTCGCTAACCGAGGTAATCCCGTGGAAATCACCGCTTCCCTGGTCAAGGAACTGCGCGAGCGCACCGGCGCCGGCATGATGGAGTGCAAGAAGGCGCTCACCGAAAACAACGCCGACATCGACGCGGCGGCCGAATGGCTGCGCAAGTCGGGTCTGGCCAAGGCCGACAAGAAGGCCGATCGCGTCACCGCCGAAGGCCGCGTGGCCGTGGCCCAGGACGGCGGCAAGGCCGTGCTGGTCGAGATCAACTCCGAGACCGACTTCGTCGCCAAGGACGCCAACTTCATCGCCTTCACTGACGCCATCGCGCAGGCCGCGCTGACCTCGGGTGCCGCTGACGTCGAAGCCCTCAAGAGCGCCAAGCTGGCCTCGGGCGAGACCGTCGAGGAAGCCCGCGCCGCTGCCATCGCCAAGCTGGGCGAGAACATGCAGATCCGTCGCCTGGTCGCCATCGACAGCGCCAACAACGTGGCCGCCTACGTCCACGGCGGCAAGATCGGCGTGCTGGTCGAGGTCAAGGGCGGCGACGCCGAACTGGCCCGCGGCCTGGCAATGCACATCGCCGCGATGAACCCGCCGCACAACAAGGCGGCCGACGTGCCGGCCGAGTTCGTGGCGAAGGAAAAGGAAATCGAACTGGCGAAGATGTCCGACAAGGACAAGTCCAAGCCGGCCGACATCCTGGAGAAGATCATCTCCGGCAAGATCAACAAGATCGTCAACGAAGTGACCCTGTACGGCCAGCCGTACGTGCTGGACAGCGACAAGTCGGTCGAGCAGGTCGTGAAGGCCGCCGGCGCCGACGTGATCGGCTTCCAGCGTCTGGTGGTCGGCGAAGGCATCGAGAAGGTGGTGGAAGACTACGCCGCCGAAGTGATGAAGCAGGCGGGCCTGGCGTAAGCCGACGTCCATCGCTTCACCGGAAAAGCCGCGGGAAACCGCGGCTTTTTTTGTTGCCTGCAGCGAAGACCTGCAAACGCGCGACCACTCGTCGTACACCACTAAAGTTTGTCGCTGCTTTGCCGAAATTGTGTACAAAGGTGACATTCCGTCACGCTTTGCTGGCATGCTGCCTGCAACTTTCCTTTCAACGTAGTGCGCACCCGGATGCGTCCCGAACTCGAATCCCAGCTGTCGAACTGCCGCAACCTGCCCAGCCCGCCGGGCGTGGCGTTGCGCATCATCGAACTGGCGCAGGATCCCGAGGTGGTGATGGCGACGGCAGCCGATGCGATCGGCCTGGACGCCGCGTTGAGCGCGCGCATGCTGCGCATCGCCAATTCCCCGCTCTACGCCAGCCGTCGCCGGGTGGAGAACCTGTCGCAGGCGCTGACCGTACTGGGACTCAACGCGACGCTGACGCTGGCACTGGGCTTTTCGCTGGCGCGCTGCGGCAGCGGCACCCATCCGGTCGCGCAGGAGCGCGTCTGGCGGCGCAGCGTGATTGCCGCACTGGCGTGCCGCCTGCTGGGCCAGCACGCCGGCCTGCGCAAGGCCGAAGAGCTGATGCTGGCCGGCCTGCTGCAGGACATCGGTGTACTTGCCCTGCTGGAAGTCCTGGGCGACGAGTACGCGCAACTGGTCGAACGCTCCGAGGACAACGCGGCGCTGCTGGCGGCCGAACGCGAGTGGCTGGGCTGCGACCACGCCGTCGTCGGTGGCTGGCTGGCGCGGCAATGGAACCTGCCGGCGCTGCTGCGTGAAGCGATCATGGAGAGCGAAACGCCCGCCTCCGACACCACCTTCAATGCCTGCGTCGCAGTGTCCGGCCATGTCGCCGACATCTGGATTGCCGGCATGGACGAAGCCCGCACCGAGGAAGCCCACCGGCACGCCGCGTTGCAGGCCGCGACGCGGCTCGGGCTGGACTATGCCGCCTTCCTCGCGCTGACCGAGGACATGATTGCCGCCCTGCCCGAAGTCTGCGCGATGTTCGACGTGCCGCCTGCACCGCCGGCGCGTATCCAGGCGTTGCTGGAACAGGCGCGCGAACTGCTGGTGGTGCGCAACCTGCGCGAGATCCAGGAAGCCGCGCGTGCGCGCAAGGAAGCCGACGAGCATGAGGACCGGGCGCGACGCCTGGCCGAGGAAGTCCGCCGCGATCCGCTGACCGGCGCCTACAACCGCAGCCAGCTGGAAGAAGTGCTGGAGAAGGAGTTCGATGCCGCCACGCGCCACGGCTGGCCGCTGTCGATCGCCTTCATCGACCTGGACGACTTCAAGCAGGTCAACGACCGCTGGGGCCACCTGGTCGGCGACGAAGTGCTGCGCAATTTCGCCAAGTCGCTGATGCGGCACGTGCGCAGCAGCGACATCGTCGCCCGCTACGGCGGCGAAGAGTTCCTGGTCGTCCTGCCCGGCATCAACGAAGAGGCCGCCGCCCATGTGGTACGGCGCATCCTGTCGGAAGTCGCCGGCGCCGCCATGGCCCACGTCAACGGCCAGCCGCTACACATCACCTTCTCGGCAGGACTCGCCACACAGGGTGCGCTGGAGCAGTTCCGCCACGTCGACGACCTGTTGCGGGCCGCCGACGAGGCGCTGTACGGCGCGAAACGCGAGGGGCGCAACCGCGTCTCGGTGGGCGCCAGCGCCTGAGTCCCCGGCGGCAGCCTGCGGTTATTGCCGCGGCTGCAGCGCCACTTCTTCGTAGGGCTGCACGACCACCCAGCCCTCGCCCGCGAACCGCAGCTGGATACTTTCGCCCGACCCGCGACCCAGCAGCGTGCCGAACGAGATGTCGGTGATGATTTCCGGCGTCAGGCCACCTGACCACGCCACCGTGGCGTTGGGGTCGGTGAACACCGGACCGGTCTGCGCGTTGACCGGCAGCGTCAGCGGCTCGTAGTGCGAGGTGATCGCCACGATGCCGTGGCCGCTCAGGCGTACGTTGAACAGCCCGCCCGACAGCATGCCGGCCACCTTGCGCATCATCGTGATGCGGCTTTCGATGCCCGACTCGACCGCCAGCACGTCGTTGCCGTTGACGAAGATGGCCTCGCCCGCCAATCGAAGCAGGGTGATGCGCTTGCCGGCATCCGCCAGGTAGACGCGCCCCTCCCCCTCGATCTTCATCAGCTGCATGCCTTCGCCGCTGACCGCCTTCTTCAGCAGGTTGCCCAAGCCCTGCTCCAGGACGCCCTGGCGGGTGAACTTCACCGCCCCCTTGCGCGCGACCATCGCGCCGGCCTTGGCCCAGACCAGCCCGTTCAGCCGTACCTCCAGCAGGTGCGGGCTCTCCAGTTCGAAGGCCTCTGGGCTGGCGTCCTTTTCGCGGGACGAAGCGATGAATTCCTGCAGGGTGCGCACGGCCATGGTCGTTCCTTGATGACAGTGAAAAGAGGACGCCATCATAGCCACCCCGCCCTCCAGGTAGCGCCCATGACCCGCATCGTTCCCGTACCGCACACACCGGATGAAGCCAGTCGCGCGCCAATCGCCCCCGAACGCCTGGTGGCAGGCCAGCCGCAGCAGGCCGTCGGCAACGCCTACTCGTCGCAGGACGAACGGTTCCACTGCGGTGTGTGGGAAGGCGAGGTGGGTGCCTGGCGCGTGCAGTACTCCGAGCATGAGTTCTGCCACCTGCTCAGCGGGCGCGTCCGCCTGCGCAGCGACGACGGTGAAGAGGTGGTGACGCTGGAGGCGGGCCAGAGTTTCGTGGTGCCGGCGGGCTTCACCGGTATCTGGGAAGTGCTGGAAACCGCGCGCAAGCTCTACGCGATCTATGAACCCGGCGACTGAGGGCCGGGCACTCGGCTAGAATTACAACGTTTGCCCCCACGCCGAGAATCCCATGCCCGCTCCCCTCGTTTATCGCCGCATCCTGCTCAAACTGTCCGGTGAGGCGCTGATGGGGGCCGAGGACTACGGCATCGATCCGGCCGTCATCACCCGCATCGCCCGCGAGATCATCGAAGCGCGCGATGCCGGCGCCGAAGTGGGCCTGGTGATCGGCGGCGGCAACATCTTCCGCGGCGCCGGCTTGGCCGCCGGCGGCATGGACCGCGTCACCGGCGACCAGATGGGCATGCTGGCCACGGTCATCAACGCACTGGCCATGCAGGATGCGCTGGAAAAGCTGGGCGCCAAGTGCCGCGTGATGAGCGCCATCAAGATCAACGACGTGTGCGAGGACTACATCCGCCGCCGCGCCATCCGCCACCTGGAAAAGGGCCGCATCGCGATCTTCGCCGCGGGCACCGGCAACCCGTTCTTCACAACCGACTCCGGCGCGGCACTGCGCGCGATCGAGATCGGCGCCGACCTGCTGCTGAAGGCCACCAAGGTGGACGGCGTCTACGACAAGGACCCGAGCAAGCACACCGACGCCGTCCGCTACGACCAGCTGACCTACGACGACGTGATCGCCCGCGACCTGCAGGTGATGGACACCGCCGCGTTCGCCCTGTGCCGCGACAGCGACGTGCCGCTGCGCATCTACGATCTGTCGGTCCCCGGCAACCTGATGCGGATCCTGCGCGGCGAACACATCGGCACGCTGGTGAAGGGCCGCAACTGAGGCCTCCGGGCGCCCGATCAGGCGCCTCGCTGTAATAGTGTCCGGCCGCGCCAGGCCGGCACCCTAGTTCCCCATGGGACACGGACACCACCACGGCCATGGCGCGCACGCCCATCCACAGGCATCGGCCACGCGGACCTTCGCCTGGGTCACGCTGATCAACCTGGCCTACACCGTCCTCGAAGCCGGTTACGGCTTCCACACCAATTCGCTGGCGTTGCTGTCCGACGCCCTGCACAACCTTGGTGACGTCCTCGGCCTCGCGCTGGCCTGGGGCGCCGCCGCCCTCGCCGGCCGCCGGCCGAGCGGCCGACACACCTACGGCTGGCGGCGCGCGACCCTGCTGTCGCCGCTGGCCAATGCCGTGCTGCTGGTGGTGTTTTCCGGCGCACTGGGCTGGGAGGCGGTCCGGCGCTTCAGCGCACCGCCCGAGATTCCCGCCACGCCGGTCATCGTGATCGCTTCGCTGGGCATCCTGGTCAACCTGGGCGCCGCCTGGCTGGTGAAGGACGGTCATGCGCACGACCTGAACAAGCGCGGTGCCTTCCTGCATCTGATGGCCGATGCCGCGGTGTCGCTCGCCGCGGTGATGGCAGGTGTGGGCATGGCGACGCTGGGCTGGGCCTGGCTGGATCCGGCCACGGCGCTGCTGATCGCACTGGTGGTCGCGATCGGTTCGTGGGGGCTGCTGCGCGATAGTTTCGACGCCGCCATGGATGCGGTGCCGGGCAGCGTGGACCCGGACGAAGTCCGCACCTTCCTGTTGGAACAGGCCGGCGTGTCGGCCGTGCATCACCTGCACATCTGGTCGCTGGGCGCCAACGAGATCGCCCTGACCGCGCATCTGGTACGCGCACGCGAGGACGACCATGACGCCTTCATCGACGCCACCGTGCACGCGCTGGACGACCGTTTCGGCATCAATCACGCCACGCTGCAGATCGAACGGGGCGCCGGCTGTGGTCACGACCTGCACGATGCGGCGCCGCATCATTCGCACTGAACGGCCCGCCGGCGGTCGGCAACGGCCCCGAATCGCCCTATAATCGGTCGTTTACAGGCTTTGCAACGGAAAGGGCGATGCTCAACGACATCAAGAAAGACGCGCAGGCGCGCATGACCAAGAGCATCGAGGCGCTCCGCCACACGCTGGTGAAGGTCCGCACCGGTCGTGCGTCCACCGCCCTGGTGGAGCACCTGAAGGTCAATTACTACGGCTCGGACATGCCGCTGAGCCAGGTCGCCACGGTGACCATCTCCGACTCCCGCTCGCTGACCATCACCCCGTGGGAAAAACAGATGGTCGGTGCGGTCGAAAAGGCCATCCTGGCGTCCGACCTGGGCCTGACCCCAAACACCGCCGGCACCACCATCCGCTTGAACCTGCCCGCCCTCACCGAGGAGCGCCGCAAGGAGCTGTCCAAGGTCGTCCACAGTGAGGGTGAAGACGCCAAGGTCGCGATCCGCAACATCCGCCGCGACGCCAACCAGCAGGTCAAGGACCTGCTGAAGGACAAGCAGATCACCGAAGACGAAGAGCGCCGGACCGAAGACGAGATCCAGAAGCTCACCGACAAGTCCATCAAGGACGTCGATGACGTCGTCAAGGCCAAGGAACAGGAACTGATGGCGGTCTGAGGACTGCCATGTCCCCTGCCGTTCCCGCGTCCGTACCCCGCCACCTGGCCGTCATCATGGACGGCAACGGGCGCTGGGCGGAGCGCCGCCGCCGCCCGCGCGTCATCGGCCATCGCGCCGGCGCGCGAGCGGTCAACGTCTGCATCGACTTCTGCCTGGAGCGCGGCATCGGCGCGCTGACCCTGTTCGCGTTCTCCAGCGAAAACTGGGGCAGGCCCGAAGAGGAAGTCGGCGCACTGATGAAGCTGTTCCTCAACGCGCTGGACCGCGAGGTCGACGAACTGCACCGGCGCGAAGTGCGCGTGCGCTTCATCGGTGACCGCGCCCGCTTCTCGCCCGATATCCGTGCCCGCATGGATGCCGCCGAAGCCTTGACCCGCGGCAACGCACGCCTGCACCTGGTTATCGCCGCCAGTTACGGCGGTCGCCAGGACATCGCGCAGGCAGCCCGTGCGCTGGCCGCCGACGTCGCGGCCGGCCGGCTGCGGCCGGAAGACATCGACGAAGCCGCGCTGGGCGCCCACATCGCACTGGCCGACCTGCCACCGCCGGACCTCTTCATCCGCACCGGTGGCGACCACCGCATCAGCAATTTCCTGCTGTGGCAGCTGGCGTATACCGAACTTTGGTTCACCGATGTGCTGTGGCCCGACCTGGATGCCGCGCTGCTGCAGCGCGCACTGGACGACTTCGCACAGCGCGAGCGCCGCTTCGGCCTGACCAGTGCCCAGGTCGCCGGCAGCGCCACCGAGGACTCCCCTGCATGAGTGCGACCCGTACCCGTGTCATCGCCGCGCTGGTGATGGCGCCATTCGCCATCGGCGCGATCCTGCTGCTGCCCACGTCCTGGCTGGCCATGCTGGCCGCGCTGGTGTTCCTGGTGGGCCTGTGGGAGTGGTTCAAGCTCGCCGAGATCGACGACACCCTGCAACGCACCGTGCTGCTGACCGCCAATCTGCTGGTAATGGTCGCGCTGGTCTGGGCGTCACGGGGCTCCGGCGACGCCACGGATCTGGTGCCACTGCGCCTGATGGCCCTGGTCGGCGTCGTCTGGTGGCTGCTTGCGCTGCTGTGGCTGCGCTTCTTCAGCTTCGCCTCCGATCACGAAACCTGGGCCCGCGTATTCAAGCTGGCCGCCGGCACACTGGCCGTGGTGCCTGCGTGGTGTGCGCTGGGCCTGATCCACTCATCGCAGCCAAACGGGCACATCTGGCTGTTCGTGGCGCTGGCCATCGTGTGGGCGGCCGACAGTGGCGCCTACTTCGCCGGGCGCCACTTCGGTGGCCGCTGGTTCAACGGCCGCAAGCTGGCGCCGCGGATCAGCCCCAACAAGACACTGGAAGGTCTGGTGGGCGGACTGGCCGCGGGCATGCTGGTCGCGGCAGTCGGCGCATTGATTGCCGGCGCAGGCGTCAGCCAGCTCGCCGGCGTCCTGGTCGTAGCGGTGTTCACCGTGCTGTTCTCGGTGGTCGGCGATCTGTTCGAAAGCCTGCTCAAGCGGCACGTCGGCGCGAAGGACTCGGGTGATCTGATCCCGGGCCATGGCGGCGTGCTGGACCGTATCGATGGCGTGCTGGCCGCCCTGCCCATCTTCGTGCTGGGCAAGGAAGTCTTCGGATTCTGAGCATGGCCATGCAGGCTCCCCGCAACGTGGCGATCCTGGGCGCGACGGGCTCGATTGGCGCGTCCGCGCTGGACGTCATCGCGCGCCACCCGGAACGCTACCGCGCCAGCGTACTCGCGGCCGGATGCAACGTGGACGCGCTGCTCGCGCTGTGCATCGTGCACCGGCCCGACCATGCCGTGATCGCCGACGAAACCCTGCATGCGCGCCTGCGCGATGGTCTGTCCGAAGCCGGTCTGTCCACGGAAGCGCATGCGGGCATGCGTGCCCTGGATGCCCTGGTCGCCGACGCAGGCTGCGACACCGTGGTCGCCGCGATCGTCGGCGCTGCCGGCCTGTCGTCCACCTTGGCCGCCGCCCGCGCAGGCAAGCGCCTGCTGCTGGCCAACAAGGAATCGCTGGTGCTCGCCGGCGAACTGGTCACCGCCGCGGCGGACGCCGCGGGCGCCGAGATCATCCCGATCGACAGCGAGCACAACGCCATCTTCCAATGCCTGCGTTCACGACAGGCTCAGCGCGACGTCAGCCGCATCGTGCTGACCGCGTCGGGTGGGCCGTTCCGCGGGCGCAGCCGCGCCGAACTGGCACGGGTCACGCGCGAGCAGGCCGTGGCCCATCCGAAATGGTCGATGGGTCCCAAGATCTCCGTGGACTCGGCCACACTGATGAACAAGGGCCTCGAACTGATCGAAGCCCACCACCTGTTCGGTGTCGGACGCGAGCGTCTGGACGTGCTGGTGCACCCGCAAAGCCTGGTGCACTCGCTGGTGGAATTCGTCGACGGCTCCACGCTCGCGCAGCTCGGGCTGCCCGACATGCGCACCTCGCTGGCGGTGGGCCTCGGATGGCCCGATCGCATCGACTCGGGCGTGGGCGGACTGGACCTGCTGAAGCACCCGCGGCTCGATTTCGAGGCGCCGGACACCGATGCCTTCCCGTGCCTGCGCCTGGCCTGGGAGGCCATGGCGGCGGGCGGCACCGCGCCTGCGGTGCTGAACGCTGCGAACGAAGTCGCAGTTTCAGCCTTTCTTCAGGGCCGGATCGGTTTCCTATCCATCCCCGCGCTGGTCGAGGACGCCCTCGCTGCGCTGCCTGCGGCGCCGGCGGATTCGCTGGAGGTCCTGCTGGCGGCCGATGCACAGGCGCGCCACCTGACCGAACGCAACCTCGCAGGCCACCTCTCCCCATGAGCGCCGACATCCGATGAGTGAAGTGCTGGGCTCAATCTGGTGGATGATCGTGGCGCTGGGCGTGCTGGTCACGTTCCACGAGTTCGGCCACTACTGGGTGGCGCGCCGCTGCGGCGTGAAGGTGCTGCGTTTCTCCGTGGGCTTCGGCAAGCCGCTGTGGTCGCGCCGCGATCGCCATGGCACCGAGTTCGCGGTCGCCGCGATCCCGCTGGGCGGATACGTCAAGATGCTGGACGAAGCCGAGGGCGATGTCCCGGCGGCCCAGCTCGACCAGGCCTTCAACCGCAAGTCCGTCTGGCAGCGCATCGCCGTGGTCGCCGCCGGGCCGGTGGCGAACATCCTGCTGTGCGTGATCCTGCTATGGGCGATGTTCGTACTCGGCAAGCAGGATTACTCCGCCACGCTGGGCAGCGTCTCGGGCATTGCCGCCGACGCCGGCTTCGAGCGGGGCGATCGTATCGTCCGGGCCGGCGACCGCACGATCGACACCTGGACCGACGCGTCCATCGTGCTGACCAAGGCGGCCATCGATGGCGACGACCTTCCCCTCGAGGTCGAAACGGCCTCCGGCTCGATCGTGACGCGCACCCTCCCGCTCTCCCGGCTGCCTGCCGGTTTCGACCAGGAAAACGCCGTCGGCCTGAGCGGCCTGACCTGGCAGCACGCAGTCCAGCCGGCCATCATCGGCAAGGTCACGCCGAACTCGGCCGCCGATGGCGTGCTGAAGGTGGACGACGTGGTGACCGCGATCGATGGCCAGCCCGTGTACGGCTTCAGCGATGTCGCCCGCCAGGTCGACGCCCTGGGCAAGCGTGGCGGCGCCGCCATGGTCGAAGTGGACCGCGCCGGTGAACGGCTGGCCTTCGAAATGGAGCCGCGCTGGACCAAGCACCCCGACGCCGGCAAGGGACACTACTGGGCGCTGGGCCTGGCACCCCCCGAAAAGATGCAGATGCCCGCCTACGACGCCCGACTTCACTTCGGTCCGCTGGCGGCGGTCCCGGCGGCGCTGCGCGAGACCGGCAAGTTGACCTCAGACTCGCTGGGCATGATCCGCCGCATGCTGACCGGCGATGCCTCGCTGAAGAACGTGTCCGGGCCGATCACCATCGCCCAGGTCGCCAATGTCTCGGCCCAGCGTGGGCCGGATTGGTTCCTCTGGTTCCTGGCAGCGATGTCCCTGAGCCTGGCCATCATCAACCTGCTGCCGATCCCCGTCTTGGACGGCGGGCACCTGCTGTATTACCTTATTGAATTGGTCAAGGGCAGCCCCTTGAGCGAGCGCCACATGGTGGCCGGACAATACGTGGGCCTGGCGGCACTGGCAGGCCTGATGGGATTGGCGTTCTACAACGACATCCTGCGTCTGATGACGCGTCTGGTGACCTGATGCCCCTGAACTTCCATGGGCCGGCCCGCTCCAAGGTCGCCGCCCCTCTCCTGGCGACACCCCGGACTGCTGCCCCGCAGTCCACTCCTGCACCGCAGGAACCACCCCAACCGGATGTGATGATGACGCGACTGCCTTCCCGCCGCCTGCTTGCCCTCGCCCTGGCTTCGGCCATCGCCATGCCGGCACTGGCCCAGACGACGGAACCCGCTGCCGCGCCCGTGGCCTCCGCGCCGCTGAGCAACGCTTCGTTCACCGCGGCCGACATCCGCATCGATGGCCTGCAGCGCATCTCGACGGGTACCGTACTGACCTACCTGCCGATCGAGCGCGGCGACCTGGTCACGTCGACCAGCATCAGCGAGTCGATCCGCGCGCTGTACAAGACCGGCTTCTTCGAGGACGTGAAGCTCGACCGCCAGGGCGACATCCTGGTTGTGACGGTCACCGAGCGTCCGGCCATCAATAAGCTGACGCTGACCGGCAACAAGGACATCAAGACCGAAGACCTGACCTCCGGCCTCAAGGACATCGGCCTGGCCGAAGGCGAAACCTTCGACCGGCTGAGCCTCGACCGCGTGACGCAGGAGCTGGTGCGCCAGTACAACAACCGCGGCAAATACAACGTCGAGATCACGCCGACCGTCAGTCCGCTGGACCGCAATCGCGTGGACGTCACCATTGCGGTCAAGGAAGGCAAGGCCGCCAAGATCAAGCACGTCAACGTCGTCGGTGCCGACAAGTTCGAGACGGAAGACCTGCTGGAGAACTGGGAATCCAAGGAGACCAGCTGGCTGTCGTGGTATCGCCGCGACGACCAGTACTCGAAGGAGAAGCTGTCCGGCGACATGGAGCGCCTGAACTCCTGGTACCTGGACCGCGGTTACGTCGACTTCGCCATCGACTCCACCCAGGTGTCGATCAGCCCCGACAAGCGCGACATGTTCATCACCGCCGGCATCACCGAAGGCGAGCAGTACAAGATCTCCGACGTCAAGGTTACCGGCGACACGGTGCTGCCGAAGGAAGAGATCGAGAAGCTGGTGATCGTGAAGCCCGAGCAGACATTCTCCCGCATCCTGCTGGAGATGACGGCGGACTCCATCACCGCCACGCTGGGCAACATCGGCCACGCGTTCGCGCAGGTGAATCCGATCCCGACCGTTGACCGCGAGAACCGTACCGTCGCGATCAACCTGCAGGTGGTACCGGGCCCGCGCGTCAACGTGCGCCGCATCGTCTTCAAGGGCAATTCGCGCACGTCCGACGAAGTGATGCGTCGCGAAATGCGTCAATTCGAAGGCAGCTGGTTCTCGCAGGTGGCCGTGGACCGCTCGCGCGTGCGCCTGCGCCGCCTGGGCTATTTCGAAACGGTCGACGTCGAGACCACGCCGGTCCCGGGAACGAACGACCAGGTCGACGTGGTCTTCAATGTCAAGGAAACCACGTCAGGCAGCTTCGTGTTCGGCCTGGGTTATTCGCAGCTGTCCGGCCTGACCACGTCCATCCAGCTGTCCCAGAACAACTTCCTGGGCGGCGGCAACCGCGTGGCTGTCGAGGCGCAGCGCAGCGATTACCTGCAGCGGTACTCGTTCTCGTACACCAACCCGTTCTTCACCGACGAAGGCATGTCACTGGGCTACAACCTGTGGTGGCGCGAGTTCGACTATTCGGACTTCAACACCGCCCAGTACTCGACCACCAGCGCCGCCGCGCAGGGCATCCTTGGCTTGCCGATCACCGAGAACGACACCGTCTCGCTGCTGTTCGGCATCGACAGCAATGAGATCCTGACCTTCGGCGGCTCGACCCCGCGCTCGATCATCAACTACATCGACGCCGTGGGCCAGCGCACGTTCCATGCGTGGCGTACCGAACTGGGCTGGGCGCGCGATACGCGCAACGACTACTTCATGCCCACGGGCGGCACTTACCAGCGCGTGTCGGCAGAAATCGCACTACCCGGCTCGACCGTCCAGTACTACAAGCTCAATTACGAGTTCTCCAAGTATTGGTCGCTCAGCCCATCGTTCGTACTGAATACCCGTGCGGAGATCGGCTACGGCGACAGCTATGGCGACGACACCTACCGCTACCTGTGCCGCGTGAGCGGCTCCGATCCGCAGATCCCGGGCCAAACCAACGCCACCACTACCACCCCGTCGGCAGATGGCACCTGCGCGGATGGCGGCGAGTTGGTGACCACCCTGGTCGCCACGGGCCTGCCGTTCTTCGAGAACTTCTACGCCGGCGGTACGCGTTCGGTCCGCGGCTTCCGCGACAACACGCTGGGTCCGCGCTCGGAAGTCATCTCGGGTTACCGTGGGCAGCCGCTGGGCGGTTCGCTGAAGACCACCGGTTCGGTCGAGCTGATCTTCCCGAAGCTGTTCGACTCCAACGCGGCGCGCGTCTCTGCGTTCTTCGACTTCGGCAACGTGTTCGATGGCGTCGACAACTTCGATGCCGGCGAGCTTCGCGCCTCCACCGGTGTGGCCCTGCTGTGGCGCGCCCCGGTCGGACCGATCTCGATCAGTTACGCCTTCCCGCTCAAAAAGGAAGACGGCGACGAACTCGAGCGCCTGCAGTTCACCTTCGGTGGCGCGTTCTGACCGCGCCGGCAAGCGACGCAAGGGTCACGAAGGGGGGCGAAAGCCCCCCTTCTGCTGTCCACCATACGCCACCGTGAAAGCGGTTCGCCGGCGGCAGGGGCTAAACTACGCGCCCTATGAATCCTCCTTCCTTCACCTCCGGTGACCTGGCCGCCCGTTTTGGCCTGGAGCTGCGCGGCGCAACCGACCTGCGCATCGACGGCGTGGCCACGCTGGCACGAGCCGAACCGGGGCAACTCGCCTTCCTGGCCAACAGCCGCTATCGCGGCCAGCTGGCAGACTCCCGGGCCAGCCTGGTCGTGTTGCGCGCGGATGACGCCGGCGAGGCGGCCGGTGCCGTGCTGGTCGCCAAGGATCCCTACACCGCGTTCGCGAAGATGGCCGCGCTGTTCGAGCGCAAGCCGGCGCGCGAGCCCGGCATACATCCCAGTGCCGTCATTGATCCGACCGCCCGCGTTGCGCCCGGCGCGCACGTGGGTCCTTTCACCGTGATCGGTGCGCGCAGCATCGTCGGTGACGGGAGTGTGCTTGGCCCCGGCTGCATGATCGGCGACGACTGCGTGGTAGGCGACGGCTGCGAGCTGATCGCCCGCGTCACCCTGGTCACACGTGTACGCCTGGGCCAGCGCGTGCTGATCCATCCTGGCGCGGTGATCGGCGCCGACGGATTCGGCCTGGCCATGGACAGCGGGCACTGGATCAAGGTGCCGCAGCTCGGTGGCGTGGTGGTCGGCGACGACTGCGAGATCGGTGCCAACACCACCATCGACCGTGGTGCGCTGGACGACACGGTGCTGGAAGAAGACGTCCGCCTCGACAACCAGATCCAGATCGGCCACAACGTCCGCATCGGCGCGCACACCGCGATGGCCGGCTGCAGCGCCGCCGCCGGCAGTGCACGCATCGGCCGTTACTGCCTGATCGGCGGCGCCGCCGGCGTGCTGGGGCACCTGGAGATCTGCGACCGCGTGGTGGTCACCGCCATGTCGCTGGTCACCAGTTCGATCACCGAGCCCGGCGAATACTCCAGCGGCACGCCGCTCACCGACAACCGTACCTGGCGCAAGAACGCCGCCCGATTCAAGCAACTGGACGCCCTCGCACGACGGGTGCTGGCAGCCGACAAGGAAACCTGATGACTCTAGATCTGCAACTACCCATCGACGCGACCACCATCCGCAAGCTGCTGCCGCACCGCTATCCGTTCCTGCTGGTGGACCGCGTGGTGGAGTTCGAGAAGGACAAGCGCGTGCTGGCGTACAAGAACATCACCCAGAACGAGCCCTTCTTCACCGGCCACTTCCCGGACCGCCCGATCATGCCAGGCGTGCTGATCATCGAGGCGCTGGCGCAGGCCGGCGGCCTGCTGACGCAGCTCTCGCACCAGGGCGATACCGCGGGCCGCATGTTCTACATGGTGAAGGTCGAGAATGCGCGTTTCACCCGCATGGTCGTGCCCGGCGATCGCCTGGACCTGGACGTGACCCTGAAGCGGCTGATCCGCAACATGGCCTTCTACACCGGCGTGGCCTCGGTCAACGGCGAACAGGTCGCCTGCGCCGACGTGCTGTGCGCCGAGGACACCCGCTGAGATGAGCGCCCCCACCGCCATCCATCCCAGCGCGGTCGTCGATCCCGGTGCGGTGCTCGGCGAAGGCGTGCGTGTCGGTCCGTTCGCCTACATCGGCCCCGAGGTCGAGATCGGCGACGGCACGGTGATCGGCCCGCACTGCACGGTCACCGGCCCGACGCGCATCGGTCGTGACAACCACTTCGTCGGCCATGCCGCGATCGGCGGCGATCCGCAGGACAAGAAGTTCAAGGGCGAGCGCGTGGAACTGGTGGTCGGCGACCGCAACGAGGTGCGCGAGTTCGTCACGCTGAACCGTGGCACCGGTACCGGCGGCGGCATCACCCGCATCGGCAGCGACAACATGCTGCTCGCCTACACGCACGTGGCGCACGACTGCATCGTCGGCAACCACTGCGTGTTCTCCAACAATTCCACGCTCGCCGGCCACGTGACGGTCGAGGACTGGGTGATCATGAGCGGCTTCGCCGGCGTACACCAGTTCTGCCGCGTCGGCGCGCACGCCTTCATCGGCATGGGCGTGCTGCTCAGCGGTGATGTGCCGCCGTTCACCATGGTGGCGGGCGAAGCGTCCGGTCGCCCGCGCGGCATCAACAGCGAAGGTCTCAAGCGTCGCGGCTTCGACGCCGACCGCATCGCGGCGATCAAGCGCGCCTACCGCACGCTGTACGTCGCCGGCCTGCCGCTGGCGGAAGCCAAGCAGCAACTGGCGGAACAGGCCCAGGCCAGCGACGACGTGAAGGCGCTGCTGCAGTTCATCGAAAGCGGCGACCGGCCGCTGCAACGCTGATGGACCCGCGACGGGAGCCCGGCGACGCGACTCCCGCCGCTTCTCCGCTGCGCATCGCACTGTGTGCGGGCGAAGCGTCAGGCGATGGCCTCGGCGCCGGCCTGATCGCAGCTTTGAAGGCACGCTTTCCCAATGCGGAGTTCGTCGGCATCGGCGGCGATGCGATGCGCGCTGCCGGCTGCGAGACGTGGTTCGACGCGAACGAACTGGCGGTGATGGGGCTGGCCGAAGTGCTGCGCCACCTGCCGCGCCTGCTGCGCCTGCGCAAGGCCTTCCGCCAGCGCGTGCTCGACTGGAAACCCGATGTCTACGTCGGTATCGATGCCCCCGACTTCAATCTCGGCATCGAGCGCTGGCTGAAGGAGCGCGGCGTACGCACCGTGCACTACGTCAGTCCGTCGGTCTGGGCCTGGCGCGAGAAGCGTGCCGAGAAGATCGGCCACAGCACGGACCGCGTGCTCTGCCTGTTCCCGATGGAACCGCCTATCTATGCGAAGCATGGCGTGGATGCGCGCTTCGTCGGCCATCCGATGGCGGACGACATTCCGTTGGCACCGGATCGTGCCGCCGCACGCGCCGCGCTCGGTCTGCCTGGTGATGCCCCGGTGCTCGCCGTGCTGCCGGGCAGCCGCCTCGGCGAGATCGGCCGCCTCGCACCCGCGTTCTTCGAGGCAGCGCGCCAGGTGGCTTCACAGATCCCCGGTCTGCAGATCGTCGTGCCGGCCGCCAACGCAGCCTGCCGCCAGGCGCTGGAAGCGCAGTTCGCCGCACACGGCGCCGAAGCTGCGTGGCGCCTGCTTGACGGACACGCCCGCGACGCGATGATCGCCAGCAATGTCGTGCTGCTGGCCTCCGGTACGGCGACGCTGGAAGCGATGCTGTGCAAGCGGCCGATGGTCGTGGGCTATCGCATCGCGCCTTTGACCTACCGCATCGTCAAGGGTCTGGGGCTGCTGAGGGTCGAGCGCTATGCGCTGCCGAACGTGCTGGCGGGCGAGGACATCGCGCCGGAGCTGATGCAGGACGACTGCACGCCCGAGCAGCTGTCGGCAGCGATCATGCGCTGGTTCAACGAGCCGGAGGCGGTCGCCGCCTTGCAGCCGATCTACGTGCGTCTGCATGACCAATTGCGGCAGGATGCCTCGGCGAGCGCGGCCGCGGCGGTGGCAACATTGATCGTCTCCCCTGTAGGAGCGACGTAAGTCGCGACCACTATCCATGAGTGCTGCGAAGCCGTCATCGCCCGCTACACAAGACACCTTGCCATTCGCTCTTGTCAGAAGAAGGCACTACGTCGACGTCATTCTCGCGGTCGCGACTCACGTCGCTCCTACAGAAAGCCTTTGCTGATGACCGGCTCTTCGCTGTTTCCGGATACCATCGTCCGACTGATCGCCGGCGTGGATGAAGCCGGTCGCGGGCCACTGGCCGGGCCGGTCGCCGTTTCCGCGGTGATCCTGGACGACGCGCGCCCGATCGCCGGCCTGAACGACTCCAAGCAGCTCAGCCAAGCGAAGCGCGAAGCGCTGTTCCCGCTGATCCAGGAACGCGCGCTCGCCTGGCAGGTCATCTTCGTCGAGCCCGAGGAAATCGACCGCCTCAACATCCTGCAGGCAACGATGGAGGGCATGCGTCGCGCCATCGCCGCGCTGCAGCCGCTGCCGGAGCTGGTCCGCATCGACGGCAACCGTGCACCGAAGGGGTTGAACTGCATCGCCGAGACACTGGTCGGTGGCGACGCCATCGAACCGGCGATCATGGCGGCCTCGATCCTGGCGAAGGTGTCGCGCGACCGCATGATGGTGCAGTTGCATGCGTCGTTTCCGCAGTACGGCTTCGACGTGCACAAGGGCTATCCCACGCCCGCACATCTCGCCGCGCTGGCGCAGCATGGGCCGTGTGCGCATCACCGGCAAAGCTTCGCGCCTGTGCGCAGGGCACTGATCCGCAGCTGATTTCGCGCACGTCGGAAGCGCGTGACCATCGGCACGGTGCCCATGGTCACGATGGCTTCCAGCAGGCGCGCACGACACGCTCGATACGCAACATGGCATGGCATCCCGCGTTCCCTGCGCCGGGAGCCCTCTTCCCCCACGAGGTGCGCCATGACCGTGTTGCATGCCGTTGTTTCTTCCCCCCATCCGTCGCGTCCGGTCGATGACGCGCGCGTGCAGTTGCTGCGCAGCCTGCTGGCCGATCGCGACTGGTCCCAGGACGTCGCCCTGCGCACGCGGCTGCTCCAGGCCGCGGCCTCGCTCCGCGATGGCGTTGCGTTGCTCGACGAAGCCACCTGGCTGCTGGTCGCCGACGAAACCGCCCACTACCTGGATTTCCGTCGCCTGCGCACGCTCGAAGCGGAGCTGCGTGGCTGTCCGCCCGACGCCGTGACCTACACCCGTGCCGACTGGCTGGCCGCACGCAACGCCGAAGCGGCGCTCGCCTCCCACCTGCGCCACGTCCGGTTCAGCAGCTACGTCCCTGAACCGGTCCCGATGTTCCGCATCCACTGATCCATACCTGCAGACACCCGGCACGGCCTGACCGCCGTGCCCACAGCACCCCGAGCCCTCGGGTTTCCCCCTGGCCGCCTTTCCCCGGGCGGCCTCTTTTTTTGTCTTTCCAGACCCCTTCCGCGACGCCGGAATGTCAAGCCTTGCCCCACCCCACCCCCGCCGGTACGCTGCCCCGACAGCACTCCGAGCCGGCATGTCTTCCCGTTTCGTCCACCTCCACCTGCACACCGAGTTCTCGCTCGCGGATTCGATCATCCGCGTGCCCGAGAAACCGGATCACGCCGATCCCAAGAAAGCCAAGCAGGCCAATCTGCTGAGCCGGGCGGTGGAACTGGGCATGCCCGCGCTGGCGGTCACCGACCGCAACAACCTGTTCGCGCTGGTGAAGTTCTACAAGGCCGCCGAGGGCGTGGGCATCAAGCCCATCGCCGGTGCCGACCTGCTGGTGGCCGATGGCACGGATGCGCCGTGGCCGGTGACGCTGCTGTGCCGCGATCGCGAAGGCTACCTGTCGCTGTCGCGGCTGCTGTCGCGCGCGTGGATGGAAGGCCACCGCACCGATGGCGTCGCCATCGATCCCGAATGGCTGCGCGCCGACCACCAAGGCCTGTTCGCCATCATGGGCCGGCAGAGCCAGGCCGGCCGGCTGGCGCTGACCGGTCGCCATGACCTGGCCGAACAGCAACTCGCCGACTGGCAGCGCGCGTTCGGCGACGACCTGCACCTGGAACTGACGCGCACGCAGCGCGACGGTGAGGAGGCGTTCAACGCGTTCGCCCTGCACGCTGCCGGATCGCGCGGCCTGCCGGTGATCGCCAGCAATGATGTGCGCTTCCTGTCGCCGGACGATTTCGACGCGCACGAAGCGCGCGTCTGCATCGCGTCCGGCCGCGTGCTGGACGATCCCAAGCGCCCGCGCGACTACAGCGCCGAGCAGTACATGAAGTCGGCCGAACAGATGGCCGAGCTGTTCGCCGACGTGCCCGACGCGATCGACAACACGCTGGCGCTGGCGCAGCGCTGCAACATCGAGATGCGGCTGGGCACCTACTTCCTGCCCGCCTATCCGGTGCCGGAAGAGGAAACGCTGGACAGCTGGATCCGCAGCCAGTCGCACGATGGCCTGAAGGCGCGCCTGGAGAAGAATCCGCTGGCGCCCGGCCATACGCGCGAGGACTACGAGCAGCGACTCGACTTCGAGCTGGACACCATCTGCAAGATGGGCTTCCCCGGCTACTTCCTGATCGTGGCGGACTTCATCCAGTGGGGCAAGAACCACGGCATCCCGATCGGCCCCGGTCGTGGCTCGGGTGCCGGTTCGCTGGTGGCGTGGGCGCTGCAGATCACCGACCTGGACCCGTTGCCGTACGGGCTGCTGTTCGAGCGCTTCCTCAACCCGGAACGCGTGTCGATGCCCGACTTCGACATCGACTTCTGCATGGACCGGCGCGACGAAGTCATCGACTACGTCGCACGCAAGTACGGCCGCGACCGCGTCAGCCAGATCATCACCTACGGCACGATGGCGGCGAAGGCCGTGGTGCGCGACGCCGGCCGCGTGCTCGGTTTCCCGTATGGCCTGGTCGACAGCGTCGCCAAGCTGATCCCGAACATCCTCGGCGTATCGCTGAAGGACGCGATGGGCGAAGGCAGCAGCGAAGCCGCCTCGCAGGAACTGATCGACCGCTACCGCGACGAGGACGACGTCCGCGACCTGATCGATCTTGCGCGCCAGTTGGAAGACCTCACCCGCAATGCCGGCAAGCACGCCGGCGGCGTGGTGATCGCGCCGTCGCCGCTGTCGGATTTCTGCCCGCTGTTCGCCGAACACGACGAAGGCGGGCGCGGCAAGAATCCGGTCACCCAGTTCGACAAGGACGACGTGGAAGCGGTCGGCCTGGTGAAGTTCGACTTCCTGGGCCTGCGCACGCTGACGATCATCGACTGGGCGGTGAAGGCGATCAACGTGCGCCATGCGCGCGCGGGCGTGCCGCCCGTGGACATCGCGACCATCCCGCTCGACGACGCCAGCGTCTACCGCGACGTGTTCGCCAACGGCAATACCGGCTCGGTGTTCCAGTTCGAATCCACCGGCATGCGGCGTGCGCTTAAGGAAGCCAAGCCCGACCGCTTCGAGGACCTGATCGCGCTGAACGCGCTGTACCGTCCCGGCCCGATGGACATGATTCCGTCGTTCGTCGAACGCAAGCACGGACGCGAGGAATTCGAGTACCCCGACCCGCGCACGCGGACCATGCTGGAAGAGACCTACGGCATCATGGTCTACCAGGAGCAGGTCATGCAGATGGCGCAGATCGTCGGCGGCTATTCGCTGGGCGGCGCCGACCTGCTGCGTCGCGCGATGGGCAAGAAGGTGCCGGCCGAAATGGCCAAGCACCGCGAGATCTTCCGCGAAGGCGCCGCGAAGGGCGGCGTGGTCGAGCGCAAGGCCGATGAAATCTTCGACCTGATGGAGAAGTTCGCCGGCTACGGCTTCAACAAGTCGCATGCCGCCGCGTACTCGCTGGTCGCTTACCAGACGGCCTGGCTGAAGAAGCATTACCCGTCCGAGTTCATGGCGGCCACGCTGTCTTCGGACATGGACAAGACCGACAAGGTGGTCGGCTTCCTCGACGAGGCACGCGGCCTCGGCCTGAACGTGCAGCATCCCGACGTGAACCACTCGGACTTCATGTTCGTGGCGACCGATGCGAACACCATCCGCTATGGCCTCGGCGCAGTGAAGGGCGTCGGCCAGGGCGTGTGCGAGAGCATCGTCGAGGCGCGACGCGAGGGCGGCGAGTTCCGCGACCTGTTCGATTTCTGCAAGCGCGTCGACTCGTCCAAGCTCAACAAGCGTGCGCTGGAAGCACTGATCAACGCCGGTGCGCTGGATGCACTGGGCCGCAACCGCGCCTCGCTGGCGCTGCAGTTGCCGGAAGTGCTGAAGGCCATCGACCAGATCAGCAAGAACCGCAGCGCCGGCATCGTCGACATGTTCGGTTCCAGCAGTGGCGGCGACGACATCCACGTCGAACTGCAGGTCACCGACGAATGGCCGCTGATGCAGGTACTGCATGGCGAGCGCGAGACGCTGGGGCATTACCTCAGCGGCCATCCGATGGATCCGTACCGCGACGACCTGCGCTCGCTGGTCGGCAGCGACCTCAGCGAACTGGACCGCATCTGGTCCAGCTCGTCCGGCGGCGACAAGAAAGGCTGGCGGCCGGAAGTCAACGCGCTCGTCGCCGGCCAGGTCGTCGGCATCCGCCGCAAGGGCGACAGCCAGGTTTTCGTGCAACTTGAAGACGGCCGTGGCCGCATCGAATGCAGCGCGTTCTCCGACGCGCTGGCCGAGTTCGGCGCGCTGATGACGCGCGACCGCGTGCTGGTCATCAAGGGCGGCCTGCGCGAAGACGAGTTCAGTGGTGGCTACAGCCTGCGCATCCGCCAGGTGTGGGACTACGCCCAGCTGTGCCAGCAGCATGCGCATCGCCTGCAGCTGCGCCTGGACCTGCGCGTGCCCGGCCTGTGGGAGCGCGTCGACGCGCTGCTGTCGCGCCATCGCCCGGGCGGCACGCCCTTGCGCCTGGACCTGCTGATGGCGACCAGCGACGCCGCCATCGCCGGCATGCTGGACCTCAACGGCCAGAAAGCAGTGCGCGTGGACGCGGAGCTGCTCGATGCCCTCCGCTCGATGCCGGGTGTGCGCGCCGCCAAGCCCGCGTTCAACCGGCCGTGGGCGAACTGACGCGCCACGTGCGCGCCATCACGGCCCTACCCCCCCGTACGTGACCGCCGGACCGCTTCGGCTACACTTCCCCCCTTTCCGGCCCATGGCCCGCAGATGAATCCGAACTACCTCGATTTCGAACAGCCCATCGCCGACCTGGAAGCCAAGATCCAGGACCTGCGCGCCGCCAGTACCGGCCCGGCGGTGAATGTCGATGCCGAGGTGCACGCCCTGCAGGACAAGCTGCGCGTGCGTACGGCGCAGATCTTCCGCGACCTGTCGCCGTGGCAGGTGTCGCAACTGGCGCGCCATCCGGCGCGGCCGTACACGCTGGACTACATCAAGGTCTTCTGCGACGAATTCCAGGAGCTGGCCGGCGACCGTGCGTTCGCCGACGACAGCGCCATCGTCGGCGGCCTGGGCCGCATCGACGGTCGCAGCGTGATGATCATCGGCCACCAGAAGGGTCGCGACACCAAGAGCAAGATCGCCCGCAACTTCGGCATGCCGCGCCCCGAGGGCTACCGCAAGGCGCTACGCCTGATGAAGATGGCCGAGCGCTTCAAGCTGCCGCTGCTGACCTTCATCGACACGCCGGGCGCCTACCCGGGCGTCGGCGCGGAAGAACGCGGCCAGTCCGAAGCCATCGCGCGCAACCTGATGGAAATGGCCGAGCTGAAGATCCCGATCATCTGCACGGTGATCGGTGAAGGCGGCAGCGGCGGCGCGCTGGCGATCGGCGTCGGCGACCGCACCCTGATGCTGGAGTACGGCACCTATTCGGTGATCTCGCCGGAAGGCTGCGCCTCTATCCTGTGGAAGGACGCCGCCAAGGCCAAGGACGCCGCCGAGCAGCTCGGCCTGACCGCCAAGCGCCTGCATGGCCTGGGCCTGGTCGACAAGGTCGTGCGCGAACCCATCGGCGGTGCGCACCGCAATCCGCGACAGATGGCGGTACGCCTGAAGGCCGTGCTGCTCAATGAACTGGACGCGCTGGAACAACTCCCGGTCGACCAACTGCTGCAGAAGCGCTACGCGCGCCTGCGCGGCTACGGCGCTTACGAAGCCGCCTGAGTCGCCACCGGGGATGGCCTGGATCAAAGCCCTCCTCGGTACCCTGCTGGTCCTCGCCACGCTGGTCGTCGGGCTGTGCTTCGGTCTGTACGCGGTCGGCGCGTCCGCGTTGCCTGAGGACGCCGAGCCGACCGACTATCGCGCCCCGCCCGACCTGCGTGCGCTGTACCTCAAGGTCGAGGCCGGCGGCATCGAAGAAGTGCCGCGCCTGAATCCCGTGAGCCTCCCGGGCTACTGGCTGTGGCACCTCTCCGGCGAGCAACGCGAACCCCCCGGCTCCCAGCTGAGGCTGCTCGGCTATGCGAGCCGCGCACTGACATTGCGGCGATCGCCACCGCCCGGGTCGACGCGGCGACATCTCGTTGGCCTGGCGGCCACCCTCCACGTCAGCCGTCAGTGGGGTCTCGACCGGATGGTCGATACGGTACTGGCGGAAGGCGGATTCGGCCGCGGTGCCACGGGCATCGAACAAGCAGCACAAGTCTGGTACGGCCACCCGCTGGACGACCTGATCGCCGAGGAGCGGCTCCTGCTGATCGCCCTGATGAAAGGCCCGGCCTACTACGATCCTGACTGCCATCCGGAGCGGTTCGCCCAGCGATATCGCTGGGCCGCTGCGCAGGCCGGCCTGGCCGATCCGGACGTCGCACCTGCCCTCGCGCGGTTGCGGTCGCAGCCCTGCCCCGCACCGGTCCGGACGCCCTCGATCCCGTAGACTCGCGACAGGGGCGTCGATAGGGAAAGCGCGTGGTAGAGACTCAGGAAAACGGACGGCGGCTGGAGCCGCTCGCATACCACGTGTGCGTGGTCGACTATCTGAAACGCCATGAACCCGACGTCTGGGCGTGGGCCAGTTCGCAACGCGCCAGGGACGAGCACCTGCAGAAGGCGCGCGACAGCCTGCTGCGCGACACCTATCGACTCGAGGCCGGCGCACACACCGGCATCCATGCCGAGTTGCAGCAGGCCATGCAGCGCCTCGGCATCCACGCGCCGGCCACGCTGTACCAGGCAGGCAGCGCGCAGATGAATGCGGCGCTGATGTTCATGCCCGGCGAAGTCCATATCGTGCTGGAAGGGCCGATCCTCGAACGCTTGTCGGACGCGGAGCGGCTTGCGCTGTTCGGCCACGAACTGGCGCACTACCTGCTGTGGTCGCGCGACGACGGCAACTTCCTGGTCGCCGACCGCATCCTCAACGACGCGCTTGGTTCGTCGCAGGCCACTGCGAGCCATCACGAGACCTTCCGTCGCTACGCGCTGCATACCGAACTGTTCGCCGACCGCGGCGGCGCCATCGCCGCTGATGCCTTGGAACCGGCGGTCAACCTGCTGATCAAGACCCAGACCGGCATCACCGATCCCGACCCGATGGCCTATCTGCGCCAGGCGACGGAAATCGATGCGCGCGACACCGGCGCCAGCGGCGGCTCCACCCATCCTGAGACCTTCCTGCGTGCGCGGGCACTGGATCTGTGGTGGCGACACGCCGACGAACTGGAAGACTGGCTGGAACGCAGGCTGTGCGGTGCGCTGGCGCTTCCGTCGCTGGACCTGGCCGGACAGTCGCGCCTGCAGGCGATGACGCGTGGCTTCCTGGCGTTCTTTCTTGGCGATACGACGCTTCGCAGCGATCCCGTCATCCATCAGGTCCGTGAACTGTTTCCCGACTGGTCGGCCGACGAGACCGCCCTGCCGCCGTCCGCGTTCGCGGCACCGGCCGTGGATGCGAGCGTGCGCGAATACCTCAATGCCCTGATGCTCGACCTGGCGCTGGCCGATGACGATGTCCAGGATGCCGCGCTGCGGCGCGCGGTCCGCACCGCGCACGAGCTGGGCAGCCTCGATCCGATGCTCGCCGCGCTACGACGCGATGCCCGCCTGGGCAAGCGCGAGATCGACAAGCTGAAGAAGGCCGCGGCGGTGCAGGCATGAGCCACGACACCACGACGCAAACCACCACACTACCCGCCCTGATCGACGCACAGGCCGGCGCCGCACTCGCGACCGACGATGTCCTGGTGCTGGTGCTGCCGCTGTTCGAACAGGTGGCGGCCCTGCATGCAGCCGGACGCGTCACCACGCTGGACCCCGCCACGCTCGTGCTCGATCAAGGAGGCAACGCCCTGCGACTGATGCACGCGGAGGGCCGTGCACCCACGGTCGAGCTCGCCGCGATCCACCGCGTGCAACCGCATCCCGTGTCGACCCTCAGCATCGTCGGTGAACTGCGCCGCTCGCATACCGCCGACGGCTGGGAAGAACTGCATGCGCTGGACGTGCAGGCCGATCCGGAAGCCGCCATCGAGCGTCCGGTGTTCCTGCCCGGATTCGGCAGCTGGGAACTGCGGCTGGGGCACCACGACGAGATCACCGACGTGTTCCGCCTGGGCCTGGTGCTGGCGGCGCTCGCCTGCGGCCTGGACTTCGACGACATCGACGACGTGCAGCGGTTCGCCGCGCACCGTCGCAATCTCTTCCAGCTCGCCGACCGCCTGCACCCGATCGTCGCGGCCGTCATCGTCGAGATGACCGCGCTCAACCGGCACGAGCGCGCGACCGATCTCGGCGCGCTGGCCACGCGGCTGCGCACCTGGCGCGACCAGCCCGCCGTGCTGGACGTCGAGCGCGCCCTCTCCGGCGCGCAGGGCGCGGCACCGCGGCGCACGGCGGTGCTCGCACACCTGCGCGACCGTCTGTTCGATCTCTCGCGCCGTAACCGTCTGCTGTACTTCAAGCCGACCGCGAGCAGCGTCAACCTGACCGTGTCCAGCGTGCCGCTGGTGCTGCAACTGGAGAGCATCCGACCGGAACACATCTGCACCTGGGGCGGCCCGTTCGCCGCGGATGTCGTCGCCGGTCGCACGATCGACCTGCAACGCTGGCTGCGGTTCGAAGACCAACCGTATCTTCCCGTCGCGCTGGACAAGCTGATCCAGGAGACGCGCCGCGACCGCGCCGAATACGGCTTTAGCAACCTGCGCCTGGTCGTCGCGTTCCTGCGCTGGCACAACCTGAAAGAGACGCCGGAAGAGCGCATCGTTACCCCGCTGTTGTGGCTGCCCGTGGAACTGTCGCGACGCAAGGGCGTGCGCGACCAGTACGTCCTGCAGGCCGCGGACGGCGAGGCGGAGTTCAATCCCGTCCTGCGCCACCAGTTGCGCCAGCTCTACGACATCCGCCTGCCCGAGACAGTCGACCTGCAGAAGACGTCGATCGCCGACATCCATGCCGACCTGCTTGCGCAGATCCAGCGCACTGAGCCTTCCGTGCAACTGCGTCTGGTCGACAAGCCGCAGATCCGGCTGGTCCGGCAGAAGGCCCTGCAACGCCTGCAGCAGTACCAGCGGCGACGCGGTGCCACGCGCGTGCCGCGCGCCGCGACGCTGGGCCTTCCCGACTACAGCTACGAGCGCAACGATTACCGTCCGCTGGGACGCGCGCTGTTCGAACGCTGGGTCCGCCCCAGTCCGTTGCCGCAGCGGTTCGAAGCGGGCGCGGCACCTGTCGCCGGCCCGCGCCATCCGCAGATGATGCCGGGCGATGCCACTCAGGAAACCGAACGCGTCGGTTTCGACCTGCAGGAATCCGAAGGCCACCGCTATGCGTGGGACCTGGATCTGACGCAGGTCAGCCTGGTCAACTTCAACTACAAGAAGATGTCGCTGGTCCGCGACTACACCCAGCTGATCGATACGCCGGATGCGAACCCGGCATTCGACCGCGTGTTCTCGATCGAGCCACGCGCCGTCGAGACCGCGCCGCCGGCCGCGCTGCCGGTGCGCCAGCGCTGGAACGTCGTGGCGGCCGATGCCACCCAGGACGCCGCGGTCGGACTGGCGCGCGATGGACGCAGTTTCATCATCCAGGGCCCTCCGGGCACGGGCAAGTCGCAGACCATCACCAACCTGATCGCCGACTACGCAGGCCAGGGCAAGCGGGTGCTGTTCGTCTGCGAAAAGCGCGCGGCCCTCGACGTGGTCTTCCACCGTCTCAAGCAGAGCGGGCTGGACTCGCTGTGCTGTCTTATCCATGACTCGCAGGCCGACAAGAAGGCCTTCATCGCGGATCTGCGGGCCTGCTACGAACACTGGGTGGCGCAGCCGCACGGCAGCGATGCGCTTCAACAGCAGCGCGATGCGCTGCTGCAGGGGCTGGAGCGCCAGCAGCAACGGATCGCCGCGTTCGAGACGCGCATGTCGACGGTCCCACCCGCCCTCGGCACGCCGTTGCGCAGGCTCGTACGCCGACTGCTCGAACTGCCCGCGACGACGACGCTCGACGCGGCCACCAACGAACGTCTGCCCGATCTTGCGGCCTGGGATGCCGAGCGACCGCTGGCCAACCGCGTGCACCGGGAAATGCGCGAGCGCTTCGGCCGCGACGGGCTGGCCGGCCATCCGTTCGCCCGCCTGCGTGGCGCGCTGCTGGCCGACGAGCGTGCCTATGCGCGGCTGCAGGATGCACTCGATGATGCCCAGGCCCAGTTCGACCGCCTGGATCCGCTCTTCGAAGATGCGCACACCCTGATCGATGACGCGCTCGGCCTGGATGCTGCGACGGCCCTGGCCGATGCCGCCCATGGCCTGCTGCAAGACGGTCTTGCAGGCCACCTGGAACTGCTCGACGAGAGCGGCGACGGTGCGGCCGCCCTGCGCCAGACGCGCGAGTCGTTGGCAGCGTTGCAAGCGGATCTGGCGAAGACGGCGAGCGCGACCACCCATTGGATGCAGAAGCTGACGCCGACCGACACGCAGGCCGCGCTGGCGCTGGCCGGGGCGATGGAAGGTTCCGCACTGCGCTGGCTGCAGCCCGCCTGGTGGCGGCTGCGTGGGGAGTTGCGCCGCCGCTATGCGTTTGGCCAACACGCCGTACACCCCGGCTATACCCGCGTCGTGCAGGCGCTCGCAGACGAACAGGCCGCCGCACAGCGGATCGACGATGCCGAAGTGGCGGCACGCACGCGTTACGGCGTGGCCGACATCCAGGCATTCCTGACGGCGGCGGCAACGCTGCGCGAGCGGCTGCCGACGGACGCGGTGCTGCGTCGACTGGTCGCCCACCTGAAGCAGTCGCCCGACGCCGTTGCCGCTGCACGCCGGGAGGCCTCGGCACGCGACGCCCTGGCTGCCCTCGCCGCGCACGCGCGCGATGTAGTGGACGCGCCCAGCGACACGCTCGGCACGCTGGCCGAGCTGCTGCGCGATCTACGCGAAGGCATGGACGACCTGCCGGATCTTCTGCCCCTGCTGCGGGCGGTCCACGGCGCCAATGCCGCGGTCGGCTGGGCGCTGCGGACGCTGCCGGGAACGCCCGACGCGACCGAGGCCGCAATCACCGCAGAAGCCTTGCGGCGTGCCGAGCGTGAATCGCCCGAACTGGCGCGCTTCGATGGCGTGGCGCTGGCGCGCAGCGTGCATGCCATCGGTCGAGCGCAGGGCGAGCTGCTCGCCGCCAATTCGCGCGTGGTCCGCGCCACGCTGCATCGCCTGTTCGCCGAGAACCTGCGCCGCACTGCCCTGTCCGCCACCCAGCTCGACGCTGCCGGCAAGGAATTCAAGAAGCAGTACTCGACGGGTAGGCGCGAACTGGAACACGAGTTCGGCAAGAGCATGCGCCACCGCTCCATCCGCGACCTGGCCGACGACGAGACGGGGCTGGTCATCAACGACCTGAAGCCGATCTGGCTGATGAGTCCGCTGTCGGTGTCCGACACGCTGCCGCTGGCCAGCGACCTGTTCGACGTGGTGATCTTCGACGAAGCCAGCCAGATCCCCACCGAGGAAGCCGTGCCGGCCCTGAGCCGCGCGCGCCAGATCGTGGTCGTCGGCGACGAGATGCAGCTGCCGCCCACCAGCTTCTTCTCCGCCAGCGGTGACGGCGAGGAGGAAATCCTCGTCGAAGAGGACGGCGAGCGCATCGCCATCAACATGGATTCGGACAGCCTGCTCAACCAGGCCGCGCGCAATCTTCCGGCGACGCTGCTGGCGTGGCATTACCGCAGCCGGCACGAGGCGTTGATCAGCTTCTCCAATGCCGCGTTCTACGACGGCAGGCTGGTCACCATCCCGGACCGCCGGATCGAAGCGCCCGACCCGCAGTCGCGTGCGGTGCGGTCGGATCAGGAGGACGCTGGCGTACTGGGCGTGGAAACGCTGCTCGATCGCGCCGTCAGCTTCCACCCGGTGGCCGATGGCGTCTACGAGGGTCGTCGCAATGCCCCCGAAGCGCGCTACATCGCGCAGATGGTCCGCGAACTGCTGGCCCGCGAAACCGGCATGAGCATCGGCGTGGTCGCCTTCTCCGAAGCACAGCAGGACGAGATCGAGTCCGCACTCGATGCGCTGGCCGCGCAGGACGAAGCCTTCGCGTTGCGGCTGGACCGCGAGTACGTCCGTGAGGACGCCGACCAGTTCAATGGTCTGTTCATCAAGAACCTGGAGAACGTGCAGGGCGACGAGCGCGACATCATCATCCTCAGCATCTGCTACGCGCCGGGACCGGACGGCCGGATGCTGATGAACTTCGGCCCGATCAACCAGCGGGGCGGCGAGAAGCGGCTCAACGTCATCTTCAGCCGCGCGCGCCATCGCATGGCGGTGGTGTCCACGATCCAGGCCGACGCGATCACCAACACCCACAACGATGGCGCCGCTGCATTGCGGGCCTTCCTGCAGTTCGCCCAGGCCAGCGCACGCGGCGACCAGCCGCGCGCACAGCAGGTGCTGGGTGCGTTGAACGCAGGCGCTCAGGAAGCCTTCGCCCGGCCCGCCACCCACGACGCGGTGCGCCAGGCGCTGGCCGCTGCGCTGCGCGCACGCGGCCATACGGTCGACGAAAACGTGGGGCGTTCGCAGTTCCGCTGCGACCTGGCCGTGGTCGATCCCGACGGCGGCGATTACCTGCTGGCGATCCTCATCGACGATCCGTCGATGGCCGCGATGGATGCCGGTGAGCGCTATGTGTTCCGCCCCGGCATCCTGCGCAGCTTCGGCTGGCGCACGCTCGACGTGCCCGGCAGGGACTGGCTGCGCGCGCCGGAGGCGGTGGTCGCACGCATCGAAGCGGCACTGGCGGGCGAGGAACCGACGTTCGACGACGCCGATCTCGACGATGGCTTCATCGCACCGCAGTCCACTCCGACCACCGACACTGCTGCCCCTGCCCCGACCGTTGGTACGCCCGCGCCAAGTGAAGCGCCGGACGTGGTGACGCGCCGCTTCCATTTCGAACAGGGAAACTCGCGCAAGTTCTGGCAGGCCTCGCTCACCGGCACCGAACTGGCGGTGAGCTACGGCCGCATCGGCAGCCAGGGCCAGTCGGTGGTCAAGGTCTTCGAAACGCCGGAGCGCGCGCAGCGCGAGATGGACAAGCTGATCGCCGAGAAGCTGGGCAAGGGCTACCAGGAAGCGTGATGCACGGTGGTCGTCCGTGGCATCGCCCGGTCAACACGGGCGATGCCAACCGTCGGACGTTCAGAGCGACTTGAGGAAATCGACCAGCGCGCGCCGGTCATCGGCATTCATCGCCTCGAAGCGCTGCTTCGCCGCCGTGCCCTGCCCGCCGTGCCACAGCACCGCTTCCTCCAGCGTCGCGGCACGACCATCGTGCAGATAACGCACGTTCGGATCGATCGATGCCGCCAGGCCAAGCCCCCACAGCGGCGCCGTACGCCATTCGCGCGCGGTCGCGCGTCCTTCAACATAGGTGTCGGCCAGGTCCGGACCCATGTCGTGCAGCAACAGGTCGCTGTACGGACGGATCGTCTGGTAGCGCAGTTCGGCGAAGCGATGGTGCCCGGTCTTCAGCGTGGGTGTGTGGCAGGTGCTGCATCGCGCCGCTTCGAACAGCTGCGCGCCGCGCTTCACGCGTAGCTGCCGGGCACGCGCCTGTGCATCCTGCTCCAGCGGATTGTCGAAGTCGCGCCGGGGCGGCACGCCCAACAGGCTCAGGTAGAGCGCGGTCTGGTGGATGTCGGCGGCGGTCAGTTTCGCGCTGCCGTTGTTGACCTGCGCGCAGGCCGTGCCCTGGCTGCCGCGTGCGCACTCCAGCGAGGCCATCAGCGGCGAGGTGACGCCCATGTCGGTGTTGAAGGCGATTGATGCCTGCTGTTCCAGCGTGGCGGCGGCGGCCTTCCAGCCGAACCGCCCCACGCGGCTGACGCCGGCATCGCGTGCGTCGGCAACGATCTGCAGGCGACCGGCCACGCCATCGGGATCGCCCTGCTGCGCGAGTGCCAGGCGTTCCAACTGCTGCTCGGGCACGGCTTCCAGCAAGCCCAGGCCGATCAGCGACGGCGCCACGCGTACCGACAAGGCGGTCGGCATCGCGAGCGGTTGGCCGGCTCGATCACGCAGCGCGTAGTTCGGCCGGCGCAGCACGTAACCGGTGCCGTCGGCATAGCGTCCAGGAAGCTCGGTGTAGCCCGTCAGCACCAGCTCGGCTTCGCGACCATCGACGTTGGCGCCGGCCTCGCGATATCGACCCTGCTGCAGGCGAAGACCGAACCGTGCGTCCGGCGCCTGCGTACCGGCACCCGCTATGCCGACGAACACGCCCAGCCGATCGAGCGGCGCGCCGACCACCGGCGAACTGCGGCCATTGCCCGTGTGGCAGTCCACGCAGCGCGTCTGCGAGAAGCGTGGCGCCGTCTTGCCCGCATGCGCGGTGAAGACGGTATTGCTCTCCTCGGAATGGCGACCGCTGGCGAACGAGGTGTGGATCAGCCGGCGCCCTTCCGCCCACGGCTGCATGTTGTAGCCGGCGATGTTGTGCGACGCCTGCTGCAGCATGCGGAACGGCTCGCTGGAAGTGTCCTCGTGCAAGGTCATCCACGGTCCGGCGGACAGCGCCTCGGCCGGCATCGCCAGCGAGTCCAATGGCCGCTGCACGCCATAGCCCGGCCCGCGGAACCACGACACGATGCCGTGCGCGCCGGCACGGTAGACCAGCGCTTCGGCGTAGTAGTTGAAGCGGCCGATGACGTCCGGATTACCGGCCAGGAAGATGCCCAGCTCGAACTCCACCAGGTCGCCCTTCCGCAGCGGCCGGTGCGCCTCGTTGGCGGCGGTGCGGATTTCCTTCACCAGCACGAAGGCGTTGCCCGGTGCGCCGGCCGGCGGCGTGTAGTTGCTGTTGGGATCTTGGCCGAGCTGCGCGTAGTTGGCGATCGGTGTCTGTGCGGCCACGCCACCAGGCAGCAGCTTCATGCCGCCGTTGTCGGCGTACAGCGCGACCGATGTCGGTTCCAGCGGATCCTCGCTGCGCCGGCCGATGTAGCCGTGGCGGAAGTTGGTGCCGTACCAGTAGTGCTGGGGTTTGACGACGATGGTGAGGACGCGCTGCTCGCCTGACGTGCCCGGCACCGCATCGTCGTGGATGACGATCTCGTGCGTGCGCCGTTCGAAGTAGTGCGGCGGAAAGACCTGGTAGCTGTCGTCGACGATGGGCTCGCGCGCATGACGGTCGCGCACGCGGCCACCCACATGCGTTACCAGCGTGCCGTCGTCCTGGGTGTAATGGACCGGTGCCGCGTCATCCGGCCACAGCAGCGGCTGGTAGTTCGCCGAAGGCGGGACCGGCGGCGGCGGCGGCAGCAGCGGCGCCGATCCGTGCTCGCGCACCGGCGCGGGTTCGCCCGCCCCCAGGCGGAACTGCTGCGCGGGCACGACCGCGCAGGTGATCTGTTCGACCGAAGCGCCGGTCGCTGTCGCCGCGCCGACGATGCCCAGGCACTTGCCGCTGTTGACGTTGACGATGCGATAGCGGTCGCTGGTGTCGACACGCTGCAGGCGGAAGCGCTGCGCGCCGCTGCCGTTGTCGTCCCACTGCTGCACGATGGCGTGGTCGGCACCGGATCCGGCCGGGATGTCGGCCGACTTCTGCGTGGCCAGGTTGCGCAGCCGGTACTGCCCGGTGGCGGTCTCGGCGATATCGAAGAACTGGCGGTGCAGCGTGGCATCGCACGCCGATTGCACCAGCGGGGTGCCGTTGGCCGTGCTGCCGTCGCGGATTTCGATGCAGAGGTCGCTCAACACACTGGCGATGCGATAGCGACCGGACGGGACAGGATCGACGTTGATGTTCTGTGGAGGCGCGACCAGAGGTTGCGCAGCCGCTGCGGTTGCAGCGGCCCCCGCCATGGCGGAACCCGACGATGCGCCCCCGGACGCGGACACAGGACGGGCGCTGCTCCAGAACGGCGCATCGCGCGACTCGTCGGTCTGCACGGAGCAGGCCGCCAACGATATGGCGGCCAACAGGGAAAGCACGACCGGCGCGCACCGGCACCGGACAATGGCAGGGGGATACATCGGGCACCGACTCCGTGGGGGACGCGTGGGGAACGCCGGCAATGTCTTCGTTCCCTTCCCCGGGAACAAGACACGCCATCCGATGGCGGGACGCGGCATCGTCGCAGAGCGGGGGCCGGCGTCGCTGTGACCGCCGCCGCACAACCCGCCGCTGCGCACGCGTCTACCGGCCGCCGCTGGCGAGGCCATGCTAGCGCCGGTCACACGGATGGACCATGCTTGGCGCTCCGCCGGCACGCCCGTTCCCGCATGAGTCCACTCCTGATCCTGTCCTTCGCGCTGCAGATCGCCTGCTGCGTGCACGTGGTACGTACCGGACGCCCGTTGTACTGGGTCTTCATCCTGCTGGTGTTCTCGTTCCTCGCGGTGATCATCTACTTCATCGCCGAAATCCTGCCCGATCTGCGCCACAACCCGTCCGCACGACGCACGGTGCGGAACGTGCGCAACCGCATCGATCCGGATCGCGACCGCCGCGACGCCGCCAAACTGCTGAAAGCCTCGGACACACCGGAGAACCGCCGGCGCCTGGCTGAAGAAAGCCTGCGCAGCGGCGACTACGCGCAGGCCTCTGAACTCTTTGAGCAGGCCTTGAAAGGTCTGTACGCCACCGACCCGGACCTGATGCTGGGCATGGCGAAGGCCCAGTTCGGCCTGGGCGAATCGGCGAAGGCGCGCGCGACGCTGGATGCGCTGATCGCGGCGAATCCCGGCTTCCGGTCGGCCGATGGCCATCTGCTCTACGCGCGTGCGGTCGAAGACACCGCCGACGCGGCCGCGGCCATCCATGAGTACGAAGCCGTAGTGCAGGGCTACCCGGGCGAGGAAGCGCGCGCCCGTTTCGGCCTGCTGTTGAAGCGCCAGGGCGAGCACGCCCGCGCGCGCAGCGTGTTCCAGGAAATCCTCGACCGCTCCGATGCCGCGCCCAAGTACTACCAGCGCGAACAGCGCGACTGGATCGACGTGGCCAAGCGCGAACTGGCGGCGCTGCCGCGCACCTGAGTCGCCTCAGCGCAGCCGCGCCACGACCTTGCCCGTGATGTCTTCGCGTCGCGTCATCGACTGCAGCCGGCTGTCGAGGCTGTTGTCACGATTGTCGCCCATCATGAAGTAGTGCCCTTCAGGCACCCGGACCGGCGCGAACGTCAGCGCGTAGTCCGTGCGGACGTTCTCCCGCGCGACGTAGGGCTCCTCCAACGCGACGCCGTCGATGTACACCCTTCCCTCGATGATGCCCACGGTTTCGCCCGGCAGACCGACGATGCGTTGCAGCCACACATCCCCTTCGCGTTCCGGCGGAAGCAGGGACACGACATCGCCGCGCTGTGGCGCGTGCCGGGTGTAGTAACCCGCACGCGTCACCAGCACCTGGCCGGGCACGATGCCCGGCAACATGCTGGACGAAGGAACGCGATACAGGCCGTGTCCCAGCACACGCTGCCGAGGGTCCATCGAGCGAACGCCGAACGGATTGGACGCATACATCACCACCAGAACGGTGGGAACAAGGAAGACCAGCACCATCAGCACGCGGACGAGGGAACGACGCAGACGGGACATAGTTCCCCGGTGACAGGATGGAGGTGGCGGGCAGCATGCCGCAGATGCGCTCGTCCCGCATCCGCTCGCCGTGCGGCTCGCGCTTGATCGCAATCAAGGCGCTCGCGGCCGGAGCGCGCCATCCTGCCGCTGCGGTCCGCTTTGCCGCGATGCCGGGAGACGACATGGATCTGCTTTCGATGCCCTGGTGGTGGCTACCGACGGCGCTGTTCGCCCTGCCTCTGGCCGCCGTGCTGCTGGTCAACCGCTGGCGCTTCCATCGCAACGGCGCCAGCCAGCATCTGGTACTGGGTCTGTTCGTATCCGCCTGCTGGGTGGGCGCCGTGATCGTGATCCTGCAGCGCGTGCAGTAGCGTCAGGCCGCTGCGCGTTCGCCCGCTGCCGCATCCTTCTGCTGGCTGAGGTTTTCCTCGGCGCGCAGATAGACCAGGTGCATGGCCTCGCCCGGCGTGGCGGTCGCCGCACCCACCAGCAGCGACAGTCCTTCCCGCTGGCCGGATTTCTGCGCCGCCGTGCGCAGCGCCTGCACGCGTGCCTCCAGCCCGTCCCCGTGCAGCAAGGCGATGTATTCGGCGCTGTCGGTCACGCGACTGACATGGTCGCCGAGTTCCGGCTTCACGCAGGCGTCGAACTCCGGCGCCATGCCCTGCAACTGCCGCTCCAGCGCGCGATCGCCGAGCCGGCGCGCGGCGTCGGCCATGCCCTGCAGCTCGATGATCGCGACCGCATAGGCCGGACCCGTCGCGGCTGGCGCCGCGCCGGCGGTGGAGGCTTTCGTCGCGCCCTGCGATGGCGTGTCGGCCTGCAGTGCAGCCATGGCGTGCGCTTCATGCTGCGCACGATGCGCATCGAGCAAGGCCATGGTGACGCGCGCCAGCGACCGCAGCGATGCCTTCTGCTGCCCGCTCAGCCGCCGGGGCTGGGTGTCGACCACGCAGACGGTACCGAGGGCCTCGCCGTCGCCGGTCACCAGCGGCATGCCGGCATAGAAACGCGCCTTCAGGTCGCCCGTGACGATGGGGAACTGGTTGAAGCGCGCGTCCTCGCTGAGGTCCTGGATCTCCAGCAGCTCATCAGGCTGTCGGATCGCGTGGTCGCAGACGGCGGTGTCGCGCGTGGTCTCGTGGTCTTCCAGTCCCAGGCGGGCCTTGAACCACTGGCGGTCGCGGTCGATCAGCGACACCACCGCGATCGGCGTGCCGCACAGTGCGGCAGCCACCTGCACCAGATCGTCGTAGACGGTGGCGGGCAGGCTGTCCACGACGTGGTAGCGATCGAGCACGTGCTGGCGCTGGCGTTCCTGCGCGGATGTGGAGGCGGTCGAGGCCGTCATGCGTTCTCCTTCGTATCGATGTCGCCACCATGATCGCCAGACCCCGGTTCAGACGCCGTCAACGCCGCGTCGATCGCGGGATGTGACCGGCTGCACATCGTTCGCATCGCCGCTAGCATGGGCGCATGCATCGTCCCGACGCCGCTCCGCTTGTACTGCCACCTCCGCCGGTGACGGGACGCGTGTGGGTGGCCTTCAGCGGCGGACTGGATTCGACCGTGCTGCTGCATCGGCTGGCGCAGGATCCCGTCGTGCGTGCAGGCGGACTTCATGCCATCCACGTGCACCACGGCCTGCACCCGGACGCGGATGCTTGGGCCGAGCATTGCGCCGCGTTCTGCAGGACGCTCGACGTGCCTGTGCAAGTGCACCACGTGCGCGTCGACACGAGCCTCGGCGACGGCATCGAAGCCGCGGCGCGGCGCGCACGGCATGCGGCCTTTGCGGAGGTGATGCAGGCGGGCGACATCATCGCCCTCGCCCATCATCGCGATGATCAGGCGGAGACCTTCCTGCTGCGCGCCTTGCGTGCGTCGGGACCGGACGGCCTCGCGGCAATGCGCCCGTGGCGCGCGTTCGCGTCGGGATGGCAGTGGCGACCGCTCCTGGAAGTGCCGCGCACGACATTGCAGGCGTATGCGGACGCGCATGCCCTGCGCTGGATCGAGGATCCCAGCAACGCGAGCACCACACTCGACCGCAACTTCCTGCGTCACGCGGTGCTGCCGCTGCTGCGGCAACGCTGGCCGCATGCGGACAGTGCGTTTGCGCGCAGCGCCGCCCTGAGCGGCGAGGCCAGCGATCTGCTGGTCAGGCAGGACCGCGCACTGCTCGCCACTGCCGCCACCGCGGACCCCGCCGCACTGGATGTCGCAGCGCTGCATGCTGCCGACACGGCCGCGCGTGCTCGCGCGCTGCGGTGCTGGATCGAAGGCTTGTCGCTGCCTCCGCTGCCTGCCGAAGGGGTGATGCAGATCGAAGCGCACCTGCTGGACGCACGCGTCGATGCCCAGGCCGAATTCGCCTGGCAGGACGCAGTCGTGCGGCGCTGGCGGGGGCTGCTGCATGCCGAGCGCCGACGCCCCGGGTTGCAGGAGGACTGGGAGGCCAAGTGGACCGGCACTGACGTACTGCCGTTGCCCGACGGCGGGACCCTGTCGCTGGAAGGCGAGGGCCCCGGATTCGAGACGCCCCTGCGGGTGACCGCGCGCCGTGGTGGCGAACGCATCGCCCTGCCCGGCCGGCGGCATCGGCATGCACTGAAGGACGTGCTGCAGTCGCTGGGCGTCCCGCCGTGGGAACGGCTCCAGCTGCCCCTGCTGTGGCAGGAGGACGCGCTGTGGTCGGCGGGCGACCTGGTTCTCTCTGCCGACAGCGACGCTTGGCTGCGTACACACGGTCGGCGCCTGGTGTGGCGCCGCGGCTGATCTCAAGCCGGGTTTGACCTGACCGCAGGCGATCCCCACACTTGCCGCATGGCAAAGAAGACTCCCGCCGACGCCTCGCCCGTCGCCCATTTCGAACAGTCGCTGGACGAGCTCGAGCAGCTGGTCGAGAAGATGGAGCATGGCGACCTCAGCCTGGAAGCCTCGCTCGCGGCTTACGAGCGCGGCGTGGGCCTGTACCGGCAATGCCAGTCCGCACTCGAACAGGCGGAACTGCGCGTACGCCTGCTCAGCGACCCCGAACGCCCGGAGAGCGGCGAACCGTTCGCCCCCGCACCCGATGGCCGCTGACCCCCGCTTCGCCACCTGGGCGACGGGGCTGGAAGACCACCTGGATCGGGCGCTGCCGCCCGCCGATGCTGCCCCGCAACGCCTGCATGCCGCCATGCGCCACGCCGTGCTGGGCGGCGGCAAGCGCATGCGCGCCCTGCTCGTCTACGCGAGTGGCACGCTGCTGGGTGCGACCGAAGCCGCCCTGCACGCGCCGGCGATCGCGGTCGAACTGATCCACGCCTACTCGCTGGTGCACGACGACCTCCCGGCAATGGACGACGATGACCTGCGTCGCGGCAAGCCCACCGTGCACATCGCGTTCGATGAAGCCACTGCGATCCTCGCCGGCGACGCCCTGCAGACGCGCGCGTTCGAACAATTGGCCGCGGCGGATGCAGCCCCGACGCTGCGCGTGGACTGGCTGGCGACCCTGGCACAGGCCTCCGGCGCAGCCGGCATGTGCGGTGGTCAGGCGCTCGATATCGATGCCACCGGCACGCTGCAGTCGCTCGATGACCTGCAGCGCATGCATGCGCTGAAGACCGGCGCGCTGATCCGCGCCGCCGTGCGCATGGGCGCCCTCGCCGGTGGCGCCGACGACGGAACGCTCGCACGGCTCGACGATTTCGCGTCCGCGCTCGGCCTGGCGTTCCAGGTGCGCGACGACATCCTCGACATCGAGGCCAGCTCGGCCCAGTTGGGCAAGACCGCCGGCAAGGACGTCGCCCAGGCCAAGTCGACCTACCCGGCCCTGCTGGGCATGGAGGGCGCGAAGGCCAAGCTGGCGGAACTGGATGCGCGCATGCGCGAGGCGCTGGCGCCGTACGACGATCGAGCCGACGCGCTACGTGCGCTCGGCGATCTCGCGATCCATCGCACGCATTGAACGACGGCATGAAAAAAGCCCGGCATTGCCGGGCTTTTTTCTTCCGCGCGAAGATCGCTTACTTGATCAGGCGCAGGGCGAACGGATAACGGTAGGCTTCGCCGTTGCTGACCTTGATCGCGGCGATGATCGTCAGCACCAGCCAGGCGATACCCACGAGGAACAGCAGCAGCAGGCCGATCACCACCAGCGTCAGGATGCCGGAGATGATCGCGGCGATCAGGATGGTGATGTTGAAGTTGAGCGCTTCCTTGCCCTGGTCGTTGACGAAGGGCAGCGTGTCCTTCTTGATCAGCCAGACTACCAGCGGGCCGAGCAGGTTGCCGAACGGGATGATCAGACCGACGAGCGAAGAGAGGTGCGCGAAGAGCGCCCACTGCTTCTCTTCGGCGCCCGGGCTGCCGGACGGCGGCGGAGGCGGTGCGGTGACGTTGTCGAATTCGCTCATGCAGGATTCCCCATGGATGGTGGTAGGGCTGTCGAGTACCACGGCTCCGCCGTGGACTCCGCTTGCCAAGCATAACGGGAATCCGTGTCGCGGCGGGTCACCTCACGCGCGCGGGACCTATTCGCCCGCGACCGTCATCCGGCCGACCAGGACGGAGCCGACGCCTACGTGCGAGCGGCGGTCTACGTCGTGGCCCACGGCCTCGATGCCGGCAAAGATCGTCTTGAGGTTGCCGGCGATGGTGATGCCGTCCACCGGATAGGTCAGCACGCCGTCCTCGACCCAGAATCCGGCCGCACCGCGCGAATAGTCACCGGTCACGCCGTTCACGCCCTGCCCCATCAGCTCGGTGACCAGCAGTCCGTTGCGCATGCCCGACAACAGATCCTGGAAGCCGCCCGCATTGGCCTTCACCTGCAGGTTGTACACGCCGCCCGCATTGCCGGTGGTCTGCAGCCCCAGCTTGCGCGCCGAGTAACTGCCCAGCACGTAACGCTCGAGCACGCCGTCGCGGATCAGGTGCGAGCGTTTCGTCGCCACGCCCTCGGCATCGAAGGCCGACGAGCGCAGCCCGTGCAGCAGCAGGGGCTGCTCTTCGATGGCGAACCAGTCCGGGAAAATGCGCTGGCCGACGTGGTCGAGCAGGAAGCTCGCCTTCCGGTACAGCGCACCGCCGGAGACGGCGCCCAGCAGATGACCGATCAGCGAGCGCGCGACCTCTGCCGAGAACAGCACGCGGTACTCGCCGGTCGCCAGCGAGCGCGGCTGGAGGCGCGACACGGTGCGCTCCGCGGCCTTGCGGCCGATGGCTGCCGGGTCTTCCAGTTCAAGGTGCGACAGCGCCGTGCTGTACCAGCCATCGCGCTGCATGCCATCGCCCTGCCCCGCGATCAGCGCGCAGCCGATCGTGTGCTGCGTGTCGCGCTCGCGGCCGATGAAACCGTGCGAGTTGGCGTACACCGACAGACTCTCGCCACTGCCGACGGATGCGCCGTCGGAATTCTCGATGCGGGCGTCGGCATCGCGCCCGGCCGTCTCGCAGGCCAGCGCGAGATCGACGGCGTGGTCCATCTCGAGTGCCCACGGATGCCATACGTCGAGATCGGGAAAGTCCGACGCCATCAGCGCCGCGTCGGCGAGGCCGGCGGCATCGTCGTCCTCGGTGTAGCGCGCGATCGCGCAGGCCTGTGCCACCGTGGCCTCGAGGCTCTCCTCGCGCAGGTCGGCCGTGCTGGCGCTGCCCTTGCGCTGTCCGAAGTACACGGTCACGCCGATGCCGCGGTCACGCGTGGACTCCACGGTCTCCACATCGCCCAGTCGCACGTTGACGTTGAGGCCGGTCTCTTCGCTGCAGCTGACTTCGGCCTGGGTGGCGCCATGCGCCCGCGCGCGCTCCAGCAGGCGCTGGGACAGCGCCTCCAGGCGTTCCAGCCGGGCGAGGCTGTCGTCGGAAGAAGTCAGGGCGGTGGCGTTCAATGCTTTATCCTTGTGTCCTGTGATCGGCGCCCAGGCGCCGGATCGGTATTTGATCAGGCTTCCGCCCCTGGCGGCGGAAGCGATAGAGAGGCTTCACCATGCGCGGACGCGACCCCGAAACCGGCGAATTCCTGAGCCCCAGCCGCACCCAGCAACGGGGCGAAGCACTGGAGATCCGCAGCCTGGCCGAGAAACTGGTCGCGTTGCCGGCCGCGCAACTGGCGCGCCTGCCGATTCCCGAAGACCTGATGCCGCACATCGTGGAGACGCAGCGAATCACGTCGCACATCGCGCACAAGCGCCAGTTGCAGTTCCTCGCCAAGCAGATGCGGCGCGAGGAAGACGAGGTGCTGGAAGCGATCCGCGACGCGATGGACGAAGGCGGCGAAGCGGCGCGGCGCGAGACCGCGATGCTCCACCAGGCCGAACAGTGGCGCGACCGCCTGCTGGCCGACGGCGACCAGGCGCTGGCGGACCTGCTGGATGCGTTTCCGACGGCCGACCGGCAGAAGCTGCGCCAACTCGTGCGCAACGCCCTCGACGAGAAGGCGAAGAACAAGCCGCCGCGCGCCTTCCGCGAACTGTTCCGCGAACTGCGCGAGCTGCTGGCCGATGCCAGCGCTGCGGACGACACTGACGACGAAGACGCCTGACGCACGCGCGCCAGCCTGCGCGCTCACGCTTTCGTCCCACCCACCGTCAGGCCTTCGATCAGCAACGACGGTTGGCCCACGCCCACCGGCACGCTCTGGCCATCCTTGCCGCACACGCCGACACCCTGGTCGAGCGCCAGGTCGTGGCCGACCATCTTCACCTTCTGCATGGTCTCCGGGCCGTTGCCGATCAGCGTGGCGCCCTTCACCGGCGCGGTGATGCGGCCATCCTCGATCAGGTAGGCCTCGGTGGCGGAGAACACGTACTTGCCGCTGGTGATGTCGACCTGGCCGCCGCCGAAATTGACCGCGTACAGCCCCTTCTTCACCGAGCGGATCATGTCTTCCGGATCGTGCTGCCCGGCCAGCATGTAGGTATTGGTCATGCGCGGCATCGGCAGGTGCGCGAACGATTCGCGGCGACCGTTGCCGGTCGGCGCCACACCCATCAGGCGTGCGTTGTGCGTGTCCTGCATGTAGCCCACCAGCACGCCGTCCTCGATCAGCGTGGTGCAGTTCGTCGGCGTGCCTTCGTCGTCGATGTTGAGCGAACCACGGCGACCCGGCAGCGTGCCGTCATCGACGATGGTGACGCCCTTCGATGCGACCTGCTGGCCCATGCGACCGGCGTACACGCTGGTGCCCTTGCGGTTGAAGTCGCCTTCCAGACCGTGGCCGACCGCTTCGTGCAGCAGCACGCCCGGCCAGCCGCTGCCCAGCACGACCGGCATCACGCCGGCGGGCGCATCGATCGCCTCCAGATTCACCAGCGCCTGACGCAGCGCCTCGCGTGCGAGGTCTTCCGGCTTGCCATCGGCGAACAGTTCGGCATACCCGTAGCGTCCGCCCATGCCGGCATAACCGGATTCGCGGCGACCGTTCTGTTCGACGATCACCTGCACGTTCAACCGCACCAGCGGGCGCACGTCGGATGCGAGCACCCCGTCGCTGCGCGCGACCAGCACGGTGTCGATGCCGCCGGACAGACTGACGGTGACCTGCTGCACGCGCGGATCGGCCGCACGCAGGAAACGGTCCACCGCTCGCAACGCGTCGACCTTGGCGTCGTTGCCCATCGCATCGATGGGATCGTCGCCGACATACAGCGCGCGACCGCCGCTGCGCACCAGCGTGCGTGGCGCATGCGCGGCGCCGTCGCGGGCAATGGCGCGCGCGGACTTCGCCGCACCCAGCAGGGCCTGCGCATTGATGTCGTCGGAGTACGCGAAGCCGGTCTTTTCACCGGAGATGGCACGCACACCGACGCCCTGCTCGATCGAGTGCGCACCGTCCTTGACGATGCCGTCCTCGACGGTCCAGCTCTCGCGGCGGGCGTGCTGGAAATACAGGTCACCGAAATCGATGCCTGGCCCCAGCAGTGTGCCGAGCGCACGGTCGAGGCCGGACGGGTCCAGGCCGGCGGGCAGGAGGAGACGGGTTTCGGCGAGCGTGATCGGCAGGGTCATGTCATTACCATGGGGGCGAAGCACGCCTGCGGCAAGCGTGGGCGTGGCGCGACGGGCGTCAGGGCGCGCCGGCGCGGTCGGTGTCCTTGTCGTCGTTGCGGGCGCGCGACTGCTCGCGTCCCACCACTTCGACCTTGGGCGATTTCCAGGGGCCGGTGACGCGGTAGGTCTTGGCGCCCATCTCGGCCAGCGGCTTCTTCAGCACCGCATTCGCCACGGCACCGACGGCGGCACCGATGGGACCCGCCGCCACAGCACCGACGGCCGTCAGCACGTTGGCGGATTTCGGCTTCACGTCGACGGTCTGGTCGAACCGTTCGCTGCGCAGGTCGGTATCGCCGCGGATCGCGATTTCGGCCGCGGGGCCGTCGATCATCAGGTTGTCGCTGCGCGCCAGCCCGCCGTCGATGCGGATGTCGCCGTCGATGCGGTTGAACGCGAAGCCCTTGGCGAAGAAGTCGCTGAAGTCCAGCATCAGTCGCCGCCTGACTTCCGCCACGCTCAGCAGGCCCAGCACGCGGCCTGCGCCCGGTTCCACTTCCAGCAGATGACCATCGCGGACGGCGAGCTTCACGCTGCCATCCAGCGCGGCCAGCCGGAACGTGGCCGGACTGCCGGGCCAGCCGGCCTCCGCGGTGATCTGGCCGTGGCCGCCCCCCACGCGATCACCCAGTCCGAGGTCATCGAACAGCACGCCGAAATTCTCGCTCTTCACCTCGGCCGCGAAGCGCGTGCGCGCCGCGTCGCCGGTGCCGGTCCACTGGCCGTGCACGTCGATCTGCTGACCGGGCGAGCGCAGCTGGAGCTGATCCACGTACATGCCGTCGGCCTGCTGGCGCGTGCGCAGCTTGGCCGTACCCAGCCGGGCGTCGCCGAACCGCAGATCCTCGACCTCCAGCGACAGCGGTGGCACCGCGGCGGGATCGATGTCGTCAGTGGCGCTGCGAGCGGCGTTATCGGTCGCCGTCGCACCCGACGGCGTGGCCTTGCGCCAGTGCAGGCGCGCGAGCTTGCCCGCGATCGGAGCGCCCTTGGCATCGGGCACCAGCAGCGCCCCAGACAACGCGTCGCCATCCAGCGATACCGCCAGCGCCTGCTGCGCTGGCGCGAGCTGCAAACGCGTATCGGGGAACACCGAGCCGATCATCAGCAGGCGCTCGGCGGTGACATCGATATGGCGCAACGGCAGACCGTCGCCTTCACCACCGCCACGCGCAACGGCTACCCATTCCATCGCATCCAGCGTGCCGGCGCGGCCGGTGGCCACCAGGCCCGACGCGGGCGGCGCGTCCTTCACGCCATCGCTGCCCAGCACCACGCGCACGCCGGTCTGGCCATTGCTGTTGCGTGCGCGCAGCGCCAGCAGATCGCCGAACGCCACATCGATCTCGCCACTGCCCATCGGCAGCGGCGCTCGCACCGTCGTCGCCAGTGGCGTGCCCGGCGACTTGCGCATCGGCGCCGGCAGGCTCATGGCCGTGCCGACCAGGTCCGAGGTCAGGCTGAGTTGCGTGGGCGGTGACACGGCGCCGGCCGGTGAGCGCGGAATCGTCACGCCGACCGTCCATTGCGAGCGCCCCTCCATGTAGGGCTTCAACCACGCCATTTCGGGCGCGCGATCGAGCAGTCGGTCCGCGTCCACGACGGCCGCCAGATCGGCTTCGAACGCCTGGTTGCGATCGCGCGTACCGCTGCCCGCACGCAGGCCCAGCACGCCGTCCTGCCCCTCGTACACGACCTGCAGCGGCCCGGAGGCGAAACCGCCATCGTCGTACTTCGCCTTGCCGCGCACGTTGTCGAACACCAGATCCCAGCGTGTCTCGGACAGTCGCGCGCCCTTCAGATCCACGGTGCCGGCCAGCTTCTTGCGTGCCTGCTCGTCAGCATGCAGCGGCTGCAGCAGGTCGAACGTCGCGCTTACCGGTCCCTTGGCCTGCAGGTGGTCCAGGGTCTCGCCATAGGTCGCGTGCAACGGACTCCGCCGCAGCAGTGCGAGCAGTCGACCGGCATCGGTATCGGTCCGCGCGGCGATCTTCAGGTCACCCGCGCCGAAGTCGGCGATGCCGGCCTGGAAGGCGGGAATCGCCACCTCGCCCAGTGCACCACGTCCCTTCAGTTCGAAGCCGTTGCCGATGAAGGCGATGTCGGCATCCACCTGTTCCAACTGCGGCCACGCCGGCTGGAACTTGAACTGGCCACGTTCGATGTGCGCCACCGCTTCGAAACGGCCGTTGTGGTCGGTGAACGGCCAGTCGTCCAGATCGCCACTGACGATCGCGCGCCCGTTGCGAACGGTGCCGCCGACGAGCGCGGCATTCAGCCAGTCGACGGCCGCCTTCGGCATCTTGTGGTGGATCCAGAAACCTTTCGCCACCGGCACCGGCGCGTCCGCCAGATTCGCCGCCAAATCGATCCAGGGCCGCGTCCCGTCACCCTGGAACCACATGCCGCCGCGCACGTCGGCCGCGTACTCCTTGCCCTGCACGTGCAATGCCGAGGTGCCGACACGCCAGCCATCGCCTTCGCGCCAACCAAGGATGTCGCCCTGCAGGCGCACGTCGTGCACCACCGCGAATCCGCTGGGCCAGTCGAAGCGCATGTCGGCCGTCGGGTCCAGTGACAGGCGGAAACCGGCCGCGTCGCCGTCGAAGTCGCCCGACAGGCCGCTCAATCCCGGCGCATCGCCCACCGCCTTGAACGCGATGTCGCGCAGTTGCCCTTCCGCGTGCAGCGTGCCGTCCTTGCGACCCGCCAGCGTCAATCGCGCCAGGCGCGCACCGGGCTGCGCCTGCACCAGCCAGCGGCGCAGGCCGGCATCGACCTTGTCGCTGAGTCCCAGCACCGCGAACAGCGGTGCAGCGTCCACCTGATCGGCGAGCACGGCGTAACGCTCGCCACCGGCGAGCACCAGACCATCGAGCGTCTGCACGGCCGGCGCCGTGCCGACGCGCAGATGCGGCGCATCAAGCCGCCAGCCCCCGGACACCAGCCGCCAGCGCATGCGGCCCTCCATCTGCTCGAACGCGATACGCGTGGGCGCCGCAGAGTCCGGCAACGGTGCGCCGCGCAATCCTACTTGGCGCAGGCGCGCGTCGGCGGTCACCAGCACCACGCGATGCTGGCGCAGTTCCGTCCATGCCTGCACACGTCCGTTACCACGCTCGGCGACCACGCCGGCGTAGCGAAGCAGCGGCGCCCAGGCGCCGATATCCTCCGCGGACACGTCCAGGTACGCGCGTCCGTCGCCGGCCTTGCGGTCGAAGTCCACCGCCACGTTCAGCGGCGCGGCGTCCTTGCGGATCCAGGCGCGCGTGCCTGCGCGTACGCGATCACCCTGCACGCGCAGGCGCAGATCGATCTCGGGCAGGCGGATGTCCCAGCCGAGCGATGGCGCGACGATGGCGAGCTTGCCGTCGATCACCTGCAGTTCGCCCAGGCCTTCGAGGCTCTGCAGCGGATCGCCGCTCGCCTGCTGCTGGCCCGGCAGGCCGCGCACGGCCCACTTGCCATCGTCGCCGCGCTGCAAGGTCAGCGACAGGCCGCGCAGTCGAAGTTCGGTAAAGGAGCGGCCGGGCAACAGTCCGCCGTACATCGAGACCAGCACTTCGGCCTGGCCGATGCGCACACCGTTGTCGCCTTCACCCAGGCGCAGGCCATCGAGCTGCAGCAGGGGCCCGCGTCGCGTCCACTGCGTTTTCACCGCATCGAAGGCGACCGGTCGTCCCGCACGCTCGCTGAGCCATGCCGCGATGCGATCCGGATGCCGTTCGGCCAGCGGCAACACCTGGCTGGCGATGCCGAGCACCACGGCCATGCACACCAGCACCACCGCGATGCCATAGACGGCACCCCGGCGGGCCAGGCGCAGGCGGCGGCGCAGCGGCGTGGGCATTACGCGCCCGCCCTGCCCCGTGCGTCAGAGCAGGACGACATCGAACTGCTCCTGCAGGTACTGCTCGTCGGCCTGGAAGCGGATCGACTTGCCGAGGAATTCCTCCAGCTCCGCCACTGCGGTCGATTCCTCGTCGGTGATGCGGGCGACGACCTTCGGCGAGGCGATCACCAGCAGGCGCGCGGCCTCGAACTGGCGCACCGCACGAGTGATCTCGCGGAAGATCTCGTAGGTGACGGTTTCGGTGGTCTTGATGCTGCCGCGACCGCTGCACTCCGGGCACGGCTCGGACAGCTGGCGCGCCAGGCTTTCCACCGTACGCTTGCGCGTCATCTCCACCAGGCCCAGCGGCGAGAACTCGTAGACCGTGGTCTTGGCATGATCCTTCGCCAGCGACTTCTCCAGCGTGCGCAGCACCTGACGACGGTGCTCGGGATCATCCATGTCGATGAAGTCGATGATGATGATGCCGCCCAGGTTGCGCAGGCGCAGCTGGCGCGCGACGGCCTGCGCCGCTTCCAAGTTGGTGCGGTAGACGGTCTCTTCCAGATTGCGCTGACCGAGGAACGAGCCGGTGTTCACGTCGACCGTGGTCATCGCTTCGGTCTGGTCGATCACCAGGTAGCCACCGGATTTCAGCGGCACCTGCTTGTCCAGCGCGCGGCCGATCTCGTCCTCGACACCGTAGAGATCGAAGATCGGGCGCTCACCGCTGTAGAGCTCGATCCGTTCGGCGAGCACTGGCATGTACTTGGCAACGAAGGCCTGCAGGCGTTCGTGGGTTTCCTTCGAGTCGACCTTCACCTTTTCCACATCCTTGCGGATCAGGTCGCGCACCGCGCGCAATGGCAGGCTCAGGTCTTCATACAGGATGCTGCACGAGGGGGATTCGCGTCCGCGCCGTTCGACGACGTTCCACACGCGCGACAGATAGGCGATGTCCTCGGCGAGCGCTTCGGCCGGCTGGCCTTCGGCATTGGTGCGGATGATGTAGCCGTGACCACCATGCAGGCCCGCCAGTTCGGTGACGACCTGCTTCAGGCGATGGCGTTCGGCTTCGTCCTCGATGCGCGCCGACACGCCGATGACCTTCGACTGCGGCAGCAGCACCAGGTAGCGCGATGGGATGCTGATCTGCGTGGTCAGGCGCGCGCCTTTGCTGCCGATCGGGTCCTTCACCACCTGCACCACGATGTCCTGCCCGTCGCGCAGCAGGTCCATGATCGGTGCCGGCGGCGGCGCGGGCAGCACGGCTTCTTCGCCATCGACCACCGCGCCGGGCGACGAACGCACGATGTCGTTCGCATGCAGGAACGCAGCGCGATCCAACCCGACTTCGACGAACGCGGCCTGCATGCCGGGCATCACGCGCTGCACCTTGCCCTTGTAGATATTACCCACCACGCCGCGGCGCCAGCCACGTTCGATGTGCAGCTCCTGCAGCATGCCGTTCTCGATGACGGCAACGCGTGTCTCGCGCGGGGTGACGTTGACGAGGATCTCTTCCGACATGGGTTCCTTCCCTCAGGCTGACGCGGCGGCGGTGGCCGTCGGATGGATGCCGAAGTCGCGAAGCAACCGGGCGGTTTCGTGCAGCGGCAACCCCATGACGGCCGAGTAGCTGCCGGCGAGGCGGGTGACGAACTGTTCCGCGCGCCCCTGGATGCCGTAGGCGCCGGCCTTGCCCATCGCCTCGCCGCTGGCGACGTAGGCGGCGATCTCGTCCTCGTCCAGATCAGCGAAGCTGACCTCGGTGACCACCAGCGCCTGCGCCTCGCGCGATGCGCTGACCACGGAGACCGCCGAGACGGCCTGGTGCGTGCGTCCCGACAGGCGTCGCAGCATGGCGGCGGCATCGGCCTCATCGACCGGCTTGCCGAAGACCTCATCGCCCAGGATCACCTCGGTATCGGCCCCCAGCACCACGGCACCGGGCGTGGCGACGACCTTCAGCAGGCCGGCACCTGCCTTCTCGCGGGCCACGCGGCGGACGTAGTCGGTGGCCGGCTCGTTGGGCTGGCGGTGCTCGGGAATGTCGAGGTCGATGCGTCCGAAGGACAGTCCCAGGCGGGTCAGCAGTTCGGCGCGGCGGGGGGATTGGGAAGCGAGGTAGAGCATCGCGGAAGAATAACCCGCGGCGCCTGACTGAATGGTCGCTGATGCCGGCCCGAAACCCATAACCCTGCGCCGGATCACGGCGCGTTCATGTCATCGTGAACACCCTCTCGCGTCGACGACCGGGTGCCCGCACCACCCCCAACACGAAAAGGAGATCCCATGCGCCTGCCCCTGATCCGCCCCCTGCTGCTCGCCCTGACCCTGTCCCTCGGAACCACTGCCGCCATGACCTCCTCTGCCCAGACCGCCCCGGCCTACGCCATTCCGGCCGATGGCACCCTGCTCAACGTGTCGGCGCAGGCCGAAGCCTCGCGCGTTCCAGACATCGCCACGATCTCGGCCGGTGTCGTCACGCAGGCGGTCGACGGCAACACCGCCATGCGCCAGAACAGCGAGCAGATGGCCAAGGTCGTGGCCGCCATCAAGGCCGCGGGCATCGCCGACAAGGACGTGCAGACCAGCGGGATCAGCCTCAACCCGCAGTACCGCTACGCCGAGAACGAGGCACCGAAGATCACCGGTTACCAGGCCAACAACACCGTCAGCATCAAGGTCCGCGACATCGCCAAGCTCGGCAAGGTGTTGGATGCGCTGGCCGGCGTGGGTGCCAACCAGATCAACGGCCCCAGCTTCGAGATCGACAACCCGGAACCGGTCTATGACGAAGCCCGCGTGGCCGCACTGAAGAAGGCCCAGGCCCGTGCCGAGACCTACGCCAAGTCGCTGGGCCTGAAGGTGCGCCGCATCGTCAGCATCTCCGAGGGCAACGGCGGCTTCCGCCCGATGCCGATGATGGCCATGGCCAAGATGGAAGCCCGCGACGCGGGCGGCGCACCGCCGGTCTCGCCGGGCGAAACCACCGTCTCGATCAACCTGGACGTGGTGTTCGAACTGGGCAAGTAAGCCCTGCTTCCATGCTTCCGACGACGGCGCCCTGCGGGGGCGCCGTTTTCGTTCCGGGACCGGATCACCGGACTACGCCGAAGGTCGAACCCGGCCCCTCTTGCGAACGCCATCCGCCGGAGTACAGTCTGGACGTGCGGCGCCGGGACGTTGCAACCCCACTCCTCGCGGCCGAGCGTTGTTCCGTTCACAGCCCTCAAGGAGGTGGATCATGGTTCGCGCACTACCCCACGGTTCCGATACCCGCATCGACATCGGCCGCATCGCCGCCATCGCGGCCGCCATCGCGGTCCACGCCGCCGCCCTGCTCATGCTGCTGATGCCGATGGCGGCGCCCACCGTCACGCCGACGGTCAGGCAGAAGCCGATCGTCCACTGGTACGACAGGGAGAAAGTGGAACCGGAGAAGCCGGTCGAAGCCCAGATCGTGAAGCCGACCACGCCCAAGCCCGTCGAGCCGCGCCCGGCAGTGAAGCCGGTCGAAGACCAGAAAGTCATCGACGTTCCCGTCATCGTGGACAGCGGCAGCGAGCGCGCCGTCGATACCGCTACACCCGTGATCGACAGCGGCGACACCGGAGGCGTGGGGCTGCCCGCAGGCCCAATGCCGTCGGCCACGCTGGAGTACGTCCACGCCACATCGCCGCGCTACCCGATCGCCGAACTGCGCGGCGGCATCGAGGGAACCGTCATCCTGCGCGTGCTGGTGGACATCGACGGCAAGCCCGCGACGGTGACGGTCGAAACCAGCAGCGGCAACCGCAACCTGGACCGCGCCGCGCTCCAGCACGTGCTGAAGACCTGGCGCTTCAAGCCCGCCATGCAGAACGGACAGGTGGTGCAGGCCTACGGCCTGGTACCGATCGCCTTCAGCCTGCAGTGAGAGGCGATGCATGAACAGGAAGCCCGCCGAAAGGCTGGCTTCTTGGTTGTTCACTCACCGGCGGGCTCAGGCGCGATGGTAGGGATGATTGGCCAGCATCGCGGCTGCGCGATAGACCTGTTCGGCGACCACCAGCCGCACCAGCATGTGCGGCAGGGTCAGCGGACTGAGCGACCACTTTTCATGCGCCGCCGCCAGCACGTCGGGCGCATGTCCTTCAGGACCGCCGATCAGCAGCGCGATGTCGCGTCCCAGCGTGCGCCAGTGCTCCAGCCGCTGCGCGAGTTGCTCTGAGGAATACGGTTTTCCCGTCACTTCCAGCGCCACGATATGCGCACTCTTTGGCAACGCGGCCAGTACCCGCTTCCCTTCATCCTCGATCGCACGCTGCGGATCACGTCCCTTGCCGCGGAGACCTGGCTCGATCTCGACGAGCTCGAACGGCAGCCAGTGCGACAGGCGCTTCTGGTACTCGGCAAAGCCCTGCGCGACCCAGGTCGGCGCACGCTCGCCGGTGGCAATGAGGCGACATTTCATGACGGCATGATAGCGAGCAGGCTGTCCCGCAAACGACGACGGCGCCACTCGGGCGCCGTCGGATCAATCCAAGAACCGCATCAGAGCCGCGATTCGTCCGCCGTCTCGACGTCTTCCGGCGGCTGGTCGCCGACGGTCCACAGGCGCTCGAGTGCGTAGAACTCGCGCACACGCGGCAGCATGACATGGACGATGACGTCACCCAGGTCGACCAGTACCCATTCGGCTTCGCGCTCGCCTTCGACGCCCAGCGGCATCACGTCGAGCTTCTTGGCGAATTTCACCACTTCGTCGGCGATCGACTTCACGTGGCGGGTGGAGGTGCCCGAGGCGATCACCAGGTAGTCGGCGACGCTGGACTTGCCGCGCACGTCGATCTCGACGACATCCTTGGCTTTCAGTTCCTGCACCGCCGCGTGCACGGTGGCAAGCAGGTCCGGCAGGGCCGGGGGCGGGCTGGGGAGGCGGGTCTTGATGACGTGGGCTTGGCTGGACAAAGGCTTGGTGGCTCCGGGAACTCGGTCGGGATTATAGCGGAGCCGCGTCGGCGGCCCGTGAGACGTAGAGCCTTTCGTCGGCAATGGCGTCTGCCACCTGCGGCGGAACCAGATGGCGCCAGGCCTTGCCCGCGCCGATGCGACGACGGATCTCCGTGGCCGATTCCGGCTGCAGGGGCTGGTGCAGGCGGTACACACGTCCTGCCGGTGAGCGGTGCAGGTACGCCGGATGGTCGGTCCAACGGCCTTCCAAGGCCTCCATCAGGATGGGAGAAAGACCGGCATCGAGGCCACTGCCTGGCCGGTCGGCGACGATGAAGTGCGCCAGATCGAACAGCTCGGACCACGCCTTCCACGTCGGCAGGCCCAGCAGGCTGTCCGCACCGATCAGCAAGGCGACCGGTACCGCATCGCCCTGCTCGGCCCGCAACTCCCTCAGCGTCTCGACCATGTAGGAGCGCGCTTCGGGATCGCGCGCGGCGCGCACGAGTTCGCGCCGGTCGACGCAAAGACCAACCTCATCCTTCACGGCGAGGTCGAGCAGATGGACGCGCTGGATGGCGGTGGCGCCGGGAGGCGCGCGGTGCGGCGGATCGGCCGCCGGCATCAGGTGGATCGGCACGCCGAACGCGGCATGTGCCGCACGCGCGATGGCCAGATGTCCGTTGTGGACGGGGTCGAACGTGCCGCCGTAGAGGATCCGCAGCATCGCCCGGGTCAGGCGACCAGCAGGCGCACGGCCTTCGCATCCGCGATGGCCAGCAGCAGCCGCTCCAGCCCGACCCAGGCGTCGCCATCGCCCCGCCCCTTGGCGGTGCGGTCGATCTTCGACGCCTCGGCGACGAAACGGTCCCACCGCGCCGGCGCGGCGTGGCGTTGCAGCGCGCGCTTGAACGGCGCCTGCTTCGCTTCCCAGATGCCTTGCGATTTCATCTCGGCGGCAAGATTGCCGCCGTTGGCCTGCACGCGCGCCAGCGTCGCCGTGCGCAGCAGTTCCTTGACGATCATCGGCATCAGCCCGGCCACGACATCGCCTTCGGCACGCAGGCCGGCGAGGATGCGCGAGACCTGCGCACCCTGCCCCGCCAGCACGGCGTCGGTCAGGCGGAACACGTCATAGCGCGCCGCGTTGGCGACCAGCGACTCCATGCGTTCGACATCCAGGGTCTGTCCATCGCTGAGCAGGGCCAGCTTGTCGATTTCCTGCGCGGCGGCGAGCAGGTTGCCCTCTACACGGTCCGCCAGCAGCTGCACGGCGTCACGGTCGGCACGGAGACCCTTGCTGCGCAGGCGGCTTTCGATCCAGCCGGGCAGTTCATGCGGCTTGATCGCCCAGGCCACCGCCAGCACGCCGACCCGCGTGACCGCATCGCTCCATTTGCCCTGATAGGCCTTGCCCCATTCCCCTGCGGTGATCAGCAGCACCACGTCAGGAGGCGGATTGGCGCAGAACGCACTGATCACTTCGGCGCCCTCCTTGCCCGGCTTTCCGCCGGGCAGGCGCACCTCGACCAGCCGCTGCGCACTGAACAGGCTGGGCGCATTGAAGCTCGCTTCCAGTTGGCCCCAGTCGAAATCGCGCCCGTCGGCATCGAAGACTTCTCGTTCGCCGATCCCTTGCGCACGCGCATGGGCGCGCACCGCATCGGCGGCTTCGAGTACGCGCAGCGTTTCCGGTCCCGCGATCAGGTAGACCGGCAGCAGCGGCTCGGACGTGCCGCGCGCCGCCAGCTGTTCCGGCTTGAGTTCCATCAGGGAGCCGGGTTCACCTGGCCCGAGCGCACCACGCCGTCGACGCGGCGCAGGATCGACGCGGCCATTTCACGACGCAGTTCGTCGGCCAGCACTTCGCGTTCGGTCGTGGTGCCGGTGGCGTTGTCGGGCTGCGACACGTAATCACGCGACAGCTCGACAACCTGCTGCGGCACCAGGTCGGTGCCATCCGCGCGCTTGAAAACGAACACCACCGCGTAGCGCAGCGTGTACTCCTGCGATCGGCCGAACTGGTCCACTGCGATCGGCAGGTCGCCCCAGCGTTCGGAGACGACGCGCAGCGTCGCGACCTGTGTCCCGGAGGCCGCGGTGTCTTCTTCACCGATCGGGGCCGCCAGCGTGCCGCCGGCAGCCTGCAGGCCACGCGACAGGCTGGTCACCAGCGCACTGTAGGACGTCGACGACGACGTGACGCGGACCGGGCCGAGATCGGCCGGCAGCGCGATCTTGTTGCGCAGGTGGAACCCGCACCCGGCGAGGAAGACCAGGGCGAAGACGAGGAGAGGCAGGCGGAATCGGATCATGGGCGAAGTCTGGACGAGCCTGTCATGGGCGGCAAGAGCGTAGCCCGACCGGAGGTGAACACCGGGGCAAGACGCCTGCCGTCCCTCATCCGGCCACGATGTTGACGATCTTGCCCGGCACCACGATGACCTTGCGGATCTCCAGCCCCTCGAGGAACTTGGCCGTGTTGGGCTCCGCCTTGGCCAGCGCCTCGACCTGGTCGCGCGGTGCATCCGCCGCCACTTCGATGGTGCCGCGCAGCTTGCCGTTGACCTGCACCGCCAGCGTCACCGAATCACGGACCAGCGCGTCGGCATCGACCTGCGGGAACGCAACGTCCTCGATCAGCGCTTCGTCGTGCCCCAGCGCCTGCCACAACGCATGGCTGGCATGCGGCGTGATGGGATTGAGCAGCAGCACGGCCGCTTCCAGCGCTTCCTGGCGCACCGCGCGCCCTTGCGGGGACGCATCGTCGAACTTGCCCAGCAGGTTGGACAGTTCCATCACCGCGGCAATGGCGGTGTTGAAACTGTGGCGTTTGCCGTAGTCGTTGCCGACCTTGTCGATGGTCTCGTGCGTCTTGCGACGGACGGCCTTCTGGTCGGCCGTCAATGCAGCCACGTCGAGCGTCGTCGTCGCGCCGTCGGCGGCATGCTTCTGCACCTGCGTCCACAGGCGGCGCAGGAAGCGCGCCATGCCTTCCACGCCCGCCTCGTTCCACTCCAGTGACTGCTCTGGCGGCGCCGCAAACATCGAGAACAGGCGCACCGTGTCGGCTCCGAACTTGTCGACCATCGACTGCGGATCGACGCCGTTGTTCTTCGACTTCGACATCTTCTCGACCGGGCCGATCTTCACTGGCTGGCCGTCGGCCTTCAGCGTGGCACCGACCACGCGCGCCTTGTCGTCGCGCTGGATCTCGACGTCGACCGGGTTGATCCAGTCCTTCGAGCCGTCGGTGTTGTCGCGGTAGAACGTCTCGGCGATCACCATGCCCTGCGTCAGCAGATTGGTGGCCGGCTCATCGCTGTCCACCATGCGCGCGTCGCGCAACAGCTTGTGATAGAAGCGGAAGTACATCAGGTGCAGGATCGCGTGCTCGATGCCGCCGATGTACTGGTCCACCGGCAGCCAGTAGTTGCCGCGCTTGTCGACCATGTCCTTCGCGCCCGGCGAGGTGTAGCGCGCGTAGTACCAGCTCGATTCCATGAAGGTGTCGAACGTGTCGGTCTCGCGCTCGGCGGCCGCGCCGCACTGCGGGCACTTGGTCTTGCGCCACTCGGGATCGGCCTTGATCGGCGATTTCACGCCGTCGAGGGTGACGTTCTCCGGCAGCACGACCGGCAGGTCGGCATCCGGCACCGGCACCGCGCCACAGCTGTCGCAGTAGATCACCGGGATCGGGCAACCCCAGTAGCGCTGGCGGCTGACGCCCCAGTCGCGCAGGCGGTAGTTCACCCGACGCTGGCCCTGGCCCTTGCGCTCGAAGCGCTCGGCCAGTGCCTCGAAGGCGCCACGGTAATCCAGGCCGTCGAACTCGCCCGAATTGACCAGTTCCAGGTCATCGCGCGTCTTGTCGCCGTACCAGTCGCGCCAGGTGGTGGCGTCGTAGGTCTTCTCGTCGTCGTTCTTCGGCGCCTTCAGCGCGATGACCTGCTGGATCGGCAGCGCGTACTTGGTGGCGAACTCGAAGTCGCGCTGGTCATGGCCGGGGACAGCCATGACTGCGCCAGTGCCGTAGCCCATCAGCACGAAGTTGGCGACCCACACCGGCACCTTGTCGCCGGTGATCGGATGGACCGCGCGCAGGCCGGTATCCATGCCGCGCTTTTCCTGCGTTTCCAGTTCCGCCTCGGAGACGCCACCGTGCTTCAGCTCTTCCAGGAACGTCGCCAGTGCCGGATTCGACGCCGCCGCCTTCAGCGCCAGCGGATGCTCGCCGGCGATCGACACGAAGGTCACGCCCATCAGCGTGTCGGGACGCGTAGTGAACACCGTCAGCGGCTCGTTACCCTCGACGGCGAACTGGATTTCCAGGCCTTCCGAACGACCGATCCAGTTGCGCTGCATGGTCTTGACCGCATCGGGCCAGCCCGGCAGATCATCCAGGCCGTCCAGCAGTTCCTGCGCGTAGTCGGTGATGCGCAGGAACCATTGCGGAATCTCGCGCTTCTCGACCAGCGCGCCGCTGCGCCAGCCGCGGCCGTCGATGACCTGCTCGTTGGCCAGCACGGTCTGGTCGACCGGGTCCCAGTTCACCACGGAGTTCTTGCGATAGGCCAGGCCCTTGCGCAGCAGGCGCGTGAACATGCGCTGCTCGTGCACGTAATAGTCGGGACGGCACGTGGCGAACTCGCGCGACCAGTCGATGGCGTAGCCCAGCAACTTCAGCTGGCTGCGCATGTGCTCGATGTTGGCGTAGGTCCACTTGGCCGGCGCCGTCTTGTTCTTGATCGCGGCGTTCTCGGCCGGCAGGCCGAACGCGTCCCAGCCCATCGGCTGCAGCACGTTGTGGCCGGTCATGCGCTTGTAGCGGCTGATCACGTCGCCGATGGTGTAGTTGCGCACGTGGCCCATGTGCAGCGCACCCGACGGGTACGGCAACATCGACAGGCAGTAGTACTTGGGCTTGTCCGACTGCTCGTCGACCTCGAAGGCGCGCCGGGCCTCCCAGAAGGACTGGGCCTGGGATTCGACGGTTTTCGGGTCGTAGGAAGCGGGTTCGGCGGCAGTGGACATGGCGATGTGCGGCAGCAGTAACGGCAAAGCCGCCAAGGGTACCGCAGCGCACCATGCCCCGCCACGCCAGCGGGTAGCATGGGCGGGTCGAAACCGGGGAACCCATATGACCAAGACCTTGCTCGCCCTTGCCATGGCCGCCGCCGGCCTGCCCGCTGCCGCGCAGACCGCCACGCCCGCCACCCTTGCCCTGCATTGCGATCGCCTGTTCGATGCCCGCAGCGGCAAAGTCCTGGGCGAGCACACGGTGCTGGTGAGGGACGGCAAGATCGCCGAGGTCATCCCGGGCCGCGCCAAGCTGGCCGATGCCGAATCCATCGTCCTGGCCGACCGCACCTGCACGCCCGGCTGGACCGACCTGCATGTGCACCTGGGCAGCGAATCCAGCCCTCAGAGCTATTCGGAGGGCTTCCGGCTGGATCCGGTGGATTACGCCTTCCGCTCGGTGGGGTACGCCGAGAAGACCTTGATGGCCGGCTTCACCAGCGTGCGTGACCTCGGCGGCGAAGTGGCCCCTCACCTGCGCGACGCGGTCAGCCAGGGTCTGGTGAAGGGGCCGCGCATCTTCGCGGCCGGCAAATCGATCGCCACCACCGGCGGCCATGCCGACCCGACCAATGGCTTCAACGACCGCCTGTCGCACCTGCTCGGCCCGCCGGGCCCGACCGACGGCGTGATCAATTCGCCCGAAGAAGCCCGCCAGGCCGTGCGCCAGCGCTACAAGGACGGCAGCGACGTCATCAAGATCACCGCCACCGGCGGCGTGCTGAGCTACGCCAAGTCCGGCGATGCGCCGCAGTTCGTCGTCGACGAGGTGAAGGCGATCGTCGACACCGCGCGCGACTACGGCTTCCGCGTCGCCGCTCATGCGCACGGCAAGGAAGGCATGAAGCGCGCCATCGTTGGCGGGGTGACCAGCATCGAGCACGGCACCTACATGGACGACGAGATCATGCGGCTGATGAAGCAGCACGGCACCTGGTACGTGCCGACGATCTACGCCGGCCGCTTCGTGGCGGAGAAGGCGAAGATCGACGGCTACTTCCCGCCGGTCGTGCGCCCGAAGGCCCAGCGCATCGGTGCGCTGATCCAGGAGACCGCCGGCAAGGCCTACCGCAACGGCGTGAAGATCGCCTTCGGCACCGACATGGGCGTCGGCCCGCACGGCGACAACGCGCGCGAATTCCTCTACATGGTCGAAGCGGGCATTCCCGCGAACGTGGCGCTGCAGGCCGCGACCATCCGCGCCGCGGAAGTGCTGGGCGTGGACGACCAGGGCGTGATCGAGGTCGGCAAGCGCGCCGACATCGTGGCGGTGCCGGGCGACCCGGTGGCCGACATCAACGCGGTGCTGAAGGTCGACTTCGTGATGAAGGACGGCAAGGTGTATCGCCGTCCGTAAGTCGCGCTGAAGCTAGCCGTCGCCTCGCGCACCGAGCGAGGCGATGCACAGCCAGCCCAGCCAGCCGAGATAACCCAGGCGCTGGGCGATGCCGGCGGGCATCAGTTCGACCGCCAGCAGCGCGACGAACAGCACCAGCAGCGCGACGGCGGTACTGGCACGGGCCAGTGGCCGCCATTGCGGTCGCCCACGTAGACCAAGAGCGACCAGCAGCGCGCCCGGCACGAACGCCACCCACCACAACATCCACGCGGTGGCGTGCAGGCTACTGGCCGGGTTATCCAGATCGGTGGGATCCAGCGGCAGCAGCCCCATCGCCGCGAAACCCGCTGCGGACAACAGGGTCAGCTGCGCACCGATACGCAGCGTCCAGCCCGCATCGTCCGGCAGGCGCCGGCGCAGACCGAGCGTGGTGACGACGGCCAGCGCACCGACAAGAACGAACCCCAGCAGGTTGAAGCCCAGCGCGTTGGGCACGCCCTTCGCACCCAGTACGGCGACCGGATGCGCGATCTGCGAGTAGCCCGGCAACGCCAGGCCGAAGCCGACCAGCGCAGCAACGAACACCAGCGTGGCTGCGGGTCCGGCGAAGGATGATGTGCGACTCATGTGGCGAGATCCGGACGCGTCATTGCTGCGTCAGTCCTGCTCCCAGCCCGTCGTGCTGCCCTGCGCCGTGGCGTGGTTGCCCTGCAGGTAATCCCGCGCCAGCGACGCCGTGCGTACCAGCATGGTGTTGTCGGCCGCGCCGAACGTCCATGCACCGGCCATGCCTTTCGCATGCTGGTAGAACTCCGGTTCGGCGATCACCGTACCGGTGGCCGCATCGGTCAGCTTCAGCTTCACCAGCAGTTGCGAACTGCCGGCGAACGCGCCCGCCCAGAACCGCTTGCCGCCGCTGATGAAGCGGATCTTCTCGATCGTGGGTTCGATCACCAGCGTGCGCGCCGGCGCGTTCTTCGCCGCAACCGCATTCTGCTCGGTGACCCACGCACCCACGCGCTCGTCGAGGTTGCGCTGGAAGGCCACCAGCGCCTCCTTGTTGGCTGGATGCTCGGCGTAATCGGTGGCAAGCGTCGCCGGCTTCAGCTCAAAGCGGTCGAACTGGCCCAGCGCCTCGCTCGGCGGCGGGTTGGTGGTCGATGAGGCGCGGATCTCGTCCTTCGCCCACGCCGTTCCGGTCACGGCGATTGCCATCAACAGTCCCATCACGATGCGCTGCATTCCCATGATCCCTGCCCTTCCGTCGATGGCGCCACTCCGCGCCGGGACCGCGACCCTAGCAGACCGGCATGGCGACCGGGCTATGCCGGGTCTTCCCAGCGGAACACCGCCTCGATCCCCACGCCGAACGCCCGCGCGATCCGGAAGGCAAGCTCCAGCGACGGCGCATACCGCCCCGCCTCCAGCGCGATGATGGTCTGCCGTGTCACCCCACAGGCATCGGCCAGCGCCTGCTGGGTCATCTCGCCACGCTCGAAGCGCAGGCGACGGATGTCGTTGGCGATCGGGGTGCCGGTCATCGGCGGTCCCGCCAATACATCACCGCCGTCGCCGCGTACTCGCACAGCCAGCCCCACATCAGCGCGAACACCAGCAGGTTGGCGATCATGAAGTGCGTGGCCCATGCCAGCCGTTCGGCCGGCGAGAACGCCAGCATCACCGCCAGCCCGACCAGGCAGAACGTCACCGCACCGCGTCCCCAGCCGGCCGCCTGCTGCTCGATCTGGCGATCGCGCTCGTCTTCCTGCACGCGCCCCTTCCAGCGCGCGCCGAGCACGCCGTTCAACACGCTCCAGGCGACCAGCAGCAGGACCAGGTTGCGGCCGACGGCCTGGGCAGCCGGGTTGTTCCAGGCCGGGCCATCGACGAACACGTGCGACTTGGCCAGGAAGTAGGCCGTCGCCACGGTCATGAACGCCACGCCCACCCACGCCTTCCACTCACCAGGCGACACGCCGCGCTCGGCCTCCCCGACCGGTACGCGCGACACCGCATACATCGACACCCACGCAATGGCCACCAGCAGGGCCGTCCCCCACTTGCCCAGATCGACGCCCGCCAGTGTGTCGGGGCCCGCGAGCAGCGCCCAGAACGCCAGCATCGCGCCGACCAGCAGGACCAGCCATCCACCTCGTTGCAGTGTCATCGTGGTCACCCATGCCAGACAAAATGTAATCCGAACATTACATTTTAGTCTCACCATGTCAAATCTTTTTTACATCGACTTGTATCCTGACCTCTGTGACTCCATGTGAAGGCGACTTCCCACGCGCCATGAGCCAGCCGATGAGCGACCTGCCCCACGTCTTCGACGCCACCACCGAGACCTTCGAGGACACCGTCCTGCGCAAGTCGCTGGAGGTGCCGGTGCTGGTCGACTTCTGGGCGACGTGGTGCGGGCCGTGCAAGACGCTGGGGCCGATCCTGGAAAAGCTGGCGGGCGAGTACAACGGCGCCTTCCTGCTGGCCAAGGTCGACGTGGACAAGGAACAGCAGATCGCCGCGGCGTTCCAGATCCGCTCGGTCCCGACCGTGTTCCTGGTCAAGGGCGGCCAGTTGGTGGACGGTTTCCCGGGCGCGCTGCCGGAAGGCCAGTTGCGCGAGTTCCTCGCCTCGCACGGCATCCAGCCGGCAGAGGCCAGCGACGATGCCGTCGAGGACGTCCCGCTCGATCCGCAGGCCCAGGCCGCTGCGCTGCGTGAAGCCATCGCGGCCGAACCGGACAAGGAGGAACTGAAGCTCGACCTGGTCCTCGCCCTGCTGAAGACCGGCGAAGCCACCGAAGCCGAGCGCCTGCTCGATGCCCTGCCCGCCAACCTCGCCACCGACGACCGTGCGGTCAAGGCGCGCGCGCGCCTGGGTTTCGCCGCCGCCCTGAAGGATGCGCCGGCGCCCGACGCCCTCCGCGCGGCCATCGCGACCAACCCGGACGACCTGCGCGCCCGCCACCTGCTGGGCGTGCATGCGCTGGTCGGCGGCGATTCCGAAGCGGCGCTGGAACAATTCCTGGAAATGCTCAAGCGCGACCGCGCCTTCGAGGACGGCTTGGCCCGCAAGAGCCTGATCGATGCCTTCCGGGTGATCGAGGACGACGCACTGGTCAGCCAGTACCGCAGGAAGATGTCCTCCCTGCTGTTCTGAACCGCGAATCCCCTGCCCGTCACCCCGAACAAAGCAGTCCTGCATGAAACCCGGCACCCTGCGGCACATCTTCAACCTGTGGCCGCCCTTCCTGCTCAGCGGCATCCATGTCACCGAAATGGCCCCGGACTGGAGCTTCGCCCGCGTCGAGCTGCGCATGCGCCCGTGGAACCGCAACTACGTGGGCACCCACTTCGGCGGCAGCCTGTTCGCGATGACCGATCCGTTCTGGATGATCCTGGCCAAGGAACGCCTGGGCCGCGACTACTTCGTCTGGGACAAGGCGGCGGAGATCGAGTTCGTGAAGCCGGGCAAGGGCACGCTGCACGCCGAATTCCGGCTGGACGAACGCGTGCTGGACGAGATCCGCGCCGAAGCCGCCAACGGTGAAAAGCATCTGCGCTGGATGCCGGCGGATGTCTTCAACGCACAGAACGAGGTGGTCGCCCGCGTGCGCAAGCAGATCTACGTGCGACTGAAGCCCGACGCCCGAAAGAACGCTGCCTGAGCCACCCGCGCGGCAGTGCGGGCCCTACAATAGCGGCATGCCCCCCGACCATCCCGCGCACCGCGTTTCGGTGCAGAAGCTCTTCATCACCGGTCTGCTGACCCTGCTGCCGATCTGGCTGACGTGGGTCGTCATCAAGTTCGTCTTCGTGCTGCTGTCCGACATCAGCAAGCCGTGGGTGGAGCCGATGTCGCACCAGATCGCGGCGACGTTCCCGCAGTCGCTGGGCTGGTTCAACGGCGTGTGGGTGCAGAACACCATCGCCATGGTCGCCACGCTGTTCGTCATCGTCGCTGTCGGTGCGTTGACCCGGCGCGTGATCGGGCAGCAGTTGCTGCGCTGGTTCGAGGCTTTGATCGCACGCGTACCGCTGGCGAACGTCATCTACACAAGTGCGCGCAAGCTGCTGGACATGCTGGAAACCAAACCCGGCAGCACGCAGCGTGTGGTGCTGATCGACTTCCCGCACCGGGACATGAAGTCGGTCGGCCTGGTGACGCGGGTGATCCGTGAGGAAGGCAGCGGCCGCGAACTGGCTGCGGTCTACGTACCGACGACGCCGAACCCGACGTCGGGCTATCTGGAAATCGTACCGGTCGAACTGCTGACGCCGACCGACTGGACCGTGGACCAGGCGATGAGCTTCATCATCTCCGGCGGCGCCGTCGCGCCGGAAACCATGCCGTTCACCCGCGCCGGGGAGCGCTGAGCGATGCAGGCACCGCGCACGCTGGATGATCGCGCGGTCCGTCTCTTCATCGTGCTGGCAGCGGTGTTCTGCGCCAACGCGGTGCTGGCCGAGTTCATCGGCGTCAAGATCTTCGCGCTGGAAGACACACTGGGCATCGCGCCGCTGGAGTGGAACCTGTTCGGCCAGACCGGCTCGCTCAGCTTCACCGCCGGCACGCTGCTGTGGCCGTTCGTGTTCGTCCTGACCGACACCATCAACGAGTTCTTCGGCAAGCGCGGCGTGCGCTTCATCTCGTGGCTGGCGGTGGCGCTGATCGTCTACGGCTTCCTGTTCGCCTTCGCTGCCATCGCGCTGGCGCCGGCCGGCTGGTGGGTCGAGGCCGCGCAGTCGCAGGGTGTTCCGGATTACCAGAAAGCCTTCGCTGCGATCTTCGGCCAGGGCATGTGGACGATCGCAGGTTCTGTCGTCGCGTTTCTGGTGGGCCAGCTGATCGACGTCTCGGTGTTCCATCGCATCCGCAACGCCACCGGCGAACGCTGGGTGTGGTTGCGCGCCACCGGCTCGACGGCGATCTCGCAACTGGTGGACAGCTTCGTGGTGATCTATATCGCCTTCGTGCTGGGGCCGCAGAAGTGGCCGACCTCGCTGTTCCTGGCCGTCAGCACGGTCAACTACGCCTACAAGATGCTGGCGGCGATCGCGCTGATCCCGCTGCTTTATCTGATGCGCCATGGCATCCGCCGTTACCTGGGGCACGAACGCGAGCGACAGCTCCGTGCCGAAGCTGCACTCGACTGACGCGGCTCCCCTCCAGCACCTGACGTGATCGTGTCAGGCAAGCCAGACGACCCGGCCCCCTACCGACTGGCGCTACGCAACGCCGGTATGTGGGCTGTCTTGCCTGCAGGACCGTAAGCACGCCTACGGCTCAATGTGAGGTGACGAGAAAAGGATCGGTAACCGGCCAGCGCCATCATCGGACCCGCTTATAATTGTGACCGAATGAACATTTTCCACGGGCAGGCGCGGGAGCGGGCGATGCAGAGACAGACAACCCAACGGAGCGGATGGCGTGTCTGGGGTCTGTTGCTGCTCCTGTTGGCGTCCTGGTCGGTGCAGGCGCAGGAGTGGGTCTACCGCGTCCGGCCTGGCGACACGCTGTGGGACGTGACCGGCGCCTACCTCAAGCCGTCGATTCCCTGGCAGCGACTGCAGGAACACAACCGCATCGCGAATCCCTACCAGCTTCCTCCCGGCAGCACCCTGCGGATCCCGCTGCAGTGGCTGGACCGCCAACCCGCGACGGCCAAGGTCATTGCCCTGCAGGGCGACGCCACCGCACGCATGGCCACCGGTCGCGACGCACCGGTAACCCCGGGGATGTCGCTGGCCAGTGGTGCGCGCCTGCGGACATCTCCGGATGCGTCACTCAGCCTCCAGTTCGCCGACGGTTCGCGCCTGCTGCTGCTCGGCGACAGCGAACTGCTGCTCGACCGGCTGACGCGTTTCGGCCGCTCCGGCATGGCCGATACCCGACTGCGCCTGCAACGCGGCAGGATCGGCAATGACGTGCGCCGTCTCCACGGCCCGGCCGCCAACTTCATCGTCGACACGCCCACGGCATCGTCCGCCGTGCGGGGAACGAAATTCCGGGTGGAAGCGGGCGAAGCCCACTCGCAGACCGAAGTGCTGGAAGGCCGCGTGGCGGTCAATGCACCCCGCCAGCGCGGCGCGCTGCTGCGCCCCGGCTTCGGTGCCGTGGTCGCGGAAGGGCAGTCCGTCGTCGCACCGGTCCGGCTGCTGCCAGCACCCGATCTGTCGCGCATCGCACCGCTGTCGCAGAGTGCCCGGCCCGACCTGGCCTGGCCGGCCGTCGAAGGCGCACAGCAGTACCGCATCCAGGTGAGCGGACAGCGCGCATTCGACAGCCTGCGGGTGGACGTCGAAAGCGACACGCCCCACTACACCCTGCCGGCGTTGGAGGCGGGCCAGTACTTCATCCGCGTGCGTGCGATCGCCGCCAGCGGACTCGAAGGACGCGATGCCGTCGCCGAGCTCAGGATCGACGACCAGCCCGCACCGCCCTATTCGATCGCACCGGCCGCGGCCGGTGTCGTGCGCACACCCGAGGTCGTCCTGAGCTGGACGCAGGCGCCCGGCGCCAAGGCTTACGATTACGAAGTCACCGCCGCCGCACAGACGGTGGCCCAGGCCCGCGTCGATCACGCGACTACCGCCCGCCTGCCGACGCCGCTGCCGCCCGGCGACTACGCCTGGCGCATCCGCAGCGTGGACGGCGCCGGCAAAGCCGGCCCCTTCGGCGACCGCGTGGCGTTCACCGTCCGCCCGATGGCCGACGTCACCGAGTTCGAGGGAACGGGCGCGGCCACCGGCGACACCCGCGAGGTGACGTTCCGCTGGGCGGCGGGCCAGCCCGGCCAGCGCTACCGTTTCCAGATGTCGCGCACCCCGGACTTCAGCACGCTCCAGGTCGACCAGGTCGTCGACGAAGCCCAGGTCACCCTGCCCAGGCTGCGTTCCGGCACCTGGTACCTGCGTGCCCAGACCATCGACGTGGATGGCTTCGAAGGTCCCTTCCCGGCCCCGCAAGTGATCGATGTCCCATGTCGCTGGTGCCGGATTGGCGCCGGAGCCGGCGCATTGCTCATACTGCTGGCCCTGTGAGCACCACCACGCCCACGCCGAAATGGAAACCCCGCCTGCTGACGGCGGTGGGCGCGGCCGCGCTCGCGATCCTGGTGACCCTGTCCGGCGTCACTGCGCCGCTGGATGCCTGGGTCTATGACCGGCTGGTGCTGGGTGCCGCACCCGAGGCCGATCCGCGCATTGTGGTGGTCGACATCGACCAGAAGAGCCTGGCCGAACTCGGTCGCTGGCCATGGTCGCGCCGCACCCATGCACAGTTGGTCGATCGCCTGCGCCTGACCGACGTGAAGGGCATCGCCTTCAATGTGCTGCTGTCCGAACCGGCGCTGTTCGATCCGGAAGGCGATGCCTTGCTGGCGCGTGCGATCAGCCGCAGCGGTCGGGTGGTGCTGCCGGTGCTGGCCGAGCCGGTCCAGCTCAACAGTTCCACCGTCGAACTGATGCCCATCCCGGAGTTCGCCGCGTCGGCCGCCTCGCTGGGCCACGCCGAAATGGCGCTGGACGACGATGGCGTGGCGCGCAACGCCTACCTGCGCGCCGGCCTGGGTTCACCGCACTGGCCCGGGCTTGCGCTCGCGCTGCTGCAGATGGACCAGCCTGCGGGCGCCAATGCGGAGCTGCCCGGCCGCCGCCTGGTGACCACCGGCCTGGACCCGGTCTCGCCGTACGTGTGGGTGCGCGACTACGAAGTCCGCGTGCCGTTCACCTCGCCGCCGAACGCGTTCCGCCACGTGTCGTACACCGATGTGCTCAACCAGCGCATTCCGGCCACGCTGTTGCGCGGCAACTGGATCCTCGTGGGCGTCAGCGCGACCGGCATGGGCCCGGTGGCTCGCGCGCCCGGCCAGCCGCCCACGGCCAGCATGAGTGGCACCGACTACCAGGCCAACCTGCTCAACACCCTGCTGAAGCGCGCCGCGATCACGCCCATCTCCGAAGGCTGGCAGGCGGTGCTGGCGGCCCTGCTCGCCGCGTTGCCGCTGCTGCTGTCACTGCTGCCGGGCCTGCGCCGCATCTGGCGGCCGACCGTGCTGACGATGGCGGGCGCGCTGCTGCTGTCGGTGCTGCTGCTCCGCTATGGCCACGTCTGGTCATCGCCGGTGCCGGCCCTGCTGGTGCTGGCCCTCGGCGCGTCGCTGTGGGTCTACCGGCTGCTGCGTCGCACCCATCAGCAGGCACAGTCCGACGCCCTTACCGGACTGGCCAACCGCAGCCGCTTCGACCACGCGCTGGACCATGAACTGCGCATCGCGCGCCGCAGTGGCCAGCCGCTGTCGCTGCTGGTGATGGACATCGACCACTTCAAGCAGCTCAACGACACCCAGGGCCATGCGGCCGGCGACGCCGCGCTGAAGGCGCTGGGTCGCATCCTGCGCAGCCGCGCACGCCGTCCACGCGACCTGGTTGCCCGCCTGGGCGGCGACGAGTTCGCGGTACTGCTGCCGGAGACCTCCGCACAGGCGGCCGCGACCATCGCGACCACGATCCACGTCGACCTGGCCCAGCACGGGCGCAAGCCGCACGGAGCCAATGCCAGTGCGCCGCCGCCGTTCACTGCCAGTGTCGGCATCCACACCTACGTAAGTGGCGATGACGCGGGTCCGGAGGACGTGTTCGACCGTGCCGACGCCGCGCTCTACCGCGCCAAGCAGGCCGGCCGCAACCGCAGCTTCAGCCATACCGGCGAACAGGAACCGGTCGGCACGCCCGTCCAGCGCACCTGACGCACACCCGCGCGCGACGCGCGCTCAGACATCCACCACCATGCCCGGCCGTGCCAGGTCCACCGGCACGCCATGGCGCTCGCCGATCTCGCCCGCCAGCGCCTCGCGCGCGCGGTCTTCGCCATGCACCAGCACCAGCGGCGGCGCGGGCTGGAAATTGCCGTACCACGCCAGCAGACCCTGCTGGTCCGTGTGCGCCGACAGCCCACCGACGGTATGCCGCTGCGCGTTGACGCGATAGTCGCGTCCGTGGATGCGCACCCACTGCGCACCGTCCACCAGGCGTCGGCCCAGCGTGCCCTCGGACTGGTAGCCGACGAACACGACATGCGCGTTGCGTCGTCCCAGGTTGTTTCGAAGGTGGTGCTGGATGCGTCCGCCATTGGCCATGCCGGAGCCGGCGATGATGATCGCGCCGCCCTCGATCTGGTTGATCGCCATCGACTGCTGCGTGGTTTCCACCACATGCAGGTTGGGCAGGCGGAACGGGTTCGGCGACTGCGCCCATACGCGGCGCGCATCCTCGTCGAACAGACCATGGTGGCGCGCATAGACAGCGATGACCTTCGCCGCCATCGGGCTGTCCAGGAAAATCCGCCAGCGTTCCAGCTTCCACGCGTCCCAATGGCGCGCGAACCAGTACAGCAGTTCCTGCGTGCGGCCTACCGCGAACGCCGGGATGAGTACGTTGCCGCGGTCGCGCCAGGCATGTTCGAAGATCGCACCCAGCTCGCGGATCGTCTCGGGCCGGTCGCGGTGGTTGCGGTCGCCATAGGTCGATTCCATCAGCAGCAGGTCGGCCTGCTTCACCACCGCCGGGTCACGCAGGATCGGCGTGCCTTTGGGCCCCAGGTCGCCCGAGAACACCAGCTTGCGGCCGTCGGCCCACAGCTCGACGATGGCCGAGCCGAGGATGTGGCCGGCATCGCGCAGCGCGATGTCCACGCCGGGCAGGATGGTCGTCCGCTCGTCGTAGGGCAGCGGCTTCACCTGCCGCATCGTGGCCTGCACGTCGTCCTCGGAGAACAGCGGCTGCGCCTCCGGCTCGCCGCGTCGGCGATGGCGGTTGGCACGCTCGGCGTCGGCTTCCTGCAGCGAGGCGGCATCCAGCAACATGATCGGCAGCAGCTCCGCGCTGGCGCCCTGCGTGTGGATGGGACCGCGGAACCCGCGCTTGACCAGCAACGGCAGGCGGCCGATGTGGTCGATATGGGCGTGGCTCAGCACCACGGCGTCGAGCGTGGCCGGGTCGAACGGGAACGGGTCGGCGTTGCGCTCCTCGGCTTCGCGGCTGCCCTGGATCAGCCCGCAATCCAGCAGGATGCGCTGACCCGCCGCTTCGACCAGATGCATCGATCCGGTGACTTCGCCCGCTGCGCCGTGGAAATGGACCTGCATGGGACCTCCCTCCTTGCCAGGTGGCCAGTATGGCCGCTGAGGCCCCCCGCGGGCATGACCTTCGACACACCTGCCCTCACAGTGACAGGCGTAGAGTCGCCGCCACGCCCCCTCCCGGGGGTTCCTTTTTTCATTGCCCTGCCCAGGGCCGGAGTAGATCGTGATTGCCCGCAAACCCCAGATCCTGATGCTGTCCGTCGCCGTGGCCGCCGCCCTCGCCGCCTGCGCCAAGAAGGAAGAAGCCGCGCCGGCCGATGCCGCCACCGCCCAGGCGCCCGCCGCGCTGGAGCTGAAGCTGGACGAGAGCAGCCTGCCGGGCGTGAACCGCTTCCAGCTCAGCGACCTCGACACCACCAAGAACGCCTGCACCGACTTCGCCGGTTACGCCAACGGCAAGTGGCTAGCCGCCAACGCCATTCCCAGCGACCGCACCAGCTGGGGCGCGTTCGAAATGCTGGCCGAGCGCTCCACCGCCATCCAGAAGCAGCTGGCCGAACAGGCCGCCGCGCACGCCGGCGCGACCGGCGTCGAGAAGATCGTCGGCGACCTGTGGTCGACCGGCATGGACGAAGCCAAGGCGAATGCGCAGGGCATCGAGCCGATCGTTCCCGAGCTGAAGACCATCGACGGCCTGCAGGACAAGGACGCCATCGTCGCCTACCTCAACCAGAGCGCCGCCAAGGGCCAGGCCTTCCTGTTCGGCTTCGGTGCCGAGGCCGACTTCCAGAAGCCCGACACCAACATGGCCTACGCCTTCCAGGGTGGCCTGGGCCTGCCGGACAAGAACTTCTACTTCGATGCGGACAAGAAGACCATCCGCGACGAGTACGTGAAGCACATCGCCAAGGTGCTGGAACTGTCCGGCGTCGCCACCGCCGACGCGCAGAAGCAGGCCGGCGACATCATGGCGTTCGAAACCCGACTGGCGAAGGCGTCCAAGTCGCGCGAGGAAATGTCGCGTGACGTGTCCATCTACTACAACCCGGTGACGCTGGCCGACGCCGACAAGCTGACGCCGAACTTCTCGTGGACGAAGTTCTTCGAGTCGCAGGGCGTGGCGCCGCAGGAGAAGTTCTCGCTGGCGGTGCCGGCCTTCCATCAGGAAGTGAGCAAGATGCTGGGCGACACCGACCCGGCGGCGTGGCGCGCCTACCTGCGCTTCCACACCATCGATGGCGCCGCACCGTATCTGAGCAATGCCTTCGCCAACGAGAGTTTCAACTTCTACAACAAGACGCTGCGCGGCCAGAAGGAAATCGAGGCGCGCTGGAAGCGCGTGCTGGGCACCATCGAGGAACAGAGCGGCGAAGCGCTCGGCCAGATGTACGTCAAGGTCGCTTTCACGCCGGAATCCAAGGCGAAGATGGAAACGCTGGTCGCCAACCTCGGCACGGCGCTGAAGGCGCGCATCCAGAACCTGGCGTGGATGAGCGACGAAACCAAGGCCAAGGCCATGGAGAAGCAGGCCGCGTTCACCACCAAGATCGGCTATCCCGACAAGTGGCGCGACTGGTCCGGCCTGGCCACCAGCCGCGACAGCTACTACGGCAACGTGCAGGCCGCCACCGAGTTCAACTACAAGTGGAACCTGGGCAAGATCGGCAAGCCGGTCGACCGCACCGAGTGGGGCATGCCGCCGCAGATGGTCAACGCGTACTACAACCCGCTGCAGAACGAGATCGTGTTCCCGGCCGCCATCCTGCAGCCGCCGTTCTTCGACCCGAATGCCACGGATGAAATGAACTACGGCGGCATCGGCGCGGTGATCGGTCACGAGATGACCCACGGCTACGACGACCAGGGCAGCCGCTTCGGTGCCACCGGCAAGTTCGAGAACTGGTGGAGCGACGCCGACGCCAAGGGCTTCAAGGCGCTGACGGGCAAGCTGGTGGCGCAGTTCAACGGCTACCGCACCGACGCGGGCCAGGCGATCAACGGCAACCACACGCTGGGCGAGAACATCGCCGACCTCGGTGGCCTGGCGACCGCGTACGACGCGATGAAGGCGGCGGCTGGCGACACGCCGGACCCGAAGACCGACGGCCTGACCCGCGACCAGCGTTTCTTCCTCAACTGGGCCACCGTGTGGCGCCGCAACTTCACCCCGGAAGAGCTGAAGAACCGCATCGCCACCGACGAGCACGCCCCGGCGCAGTTCCGTGCGATCGGTGCACCGTCCAACCTGCCGACGTTCGCCGCCGCGTTCTCGTGCAAGGCGGGCGATGCCATGGTGCGCACCGGCGACCAGCAGGTCGTGATCTGGTGATGCCACGCGTCACTTCGTGATGCAGGAAAGGCCCGGCATGTCCGGGCCTTTCCTTTTCCGGGGCTCCCGCGAATCGGGCCGCGTGCAGGACCTGTGACGCAAGCCCGTAAAAGCCGCCACGCGGCGCCGGATTCCGCCCACCGGTGTTCGGGCCGGTGACGACACCCTTGCTAGAATCGCCCGACCCCTGATCCCTGGAAGTTCCTGATGCCCAGTCCGCGCCACGCTCTCGGCCGCCCCACCCTGATCGCCTTCGCCCTCGTCATCGCCCTAGGCGCCCCGGATGCCGAAGCGCAGCGCAGGAAACGCGCGCCGGCCGCACCGGCCGTCAGCGCGCAGTGCACGGACTTCTACACCGCCACCAATGCCGACTGGCTGAAGAAGAACCCCGCCTCGGCCCAGGCCGGCGCCGTCAGCATCCTGGGCGCCTTCCGCGCGCGGACGCAGGAACAGCAGCGCGCGCTGCTGGACGGCGCGATGCAGGCGCCGCAAGGCAACGTGCAGAAACTGCTGGGCGACTTCTGGGCCAGTGGCCTGGATGAAGCCGCCGTGGAGGCCGACGGTTCCAAGCCGATCGCGCCGCTGCTGGACCGCATCAACGCCATCAAGAAGCCGAAGGACGTCGCGCCGGCCATCGCCGCGCTGCACCAGGTCGGCATCCCGGTGGCCTTCAACTTCAGCCCGGACGTGGACCTGCAGGCGCTGGACCGCCACATCGGCTACTTCATGCAGGGCGGCCTGGGCCTGCCCGACCCGGCCTACTACACCCGCACCGACGCCGACACGCGCGAACTGCTGGGCCGCTACCGCACCTACGTGAAGCAGGTGCTGGCGCTGACCGGCACGCCGGCCGCCAAGCTGGACGCCGAATCGGCGCTGGTCATCGACGTGGAGACGAAGCTGGCGCAGGTGTCCAAGCCCATCGTCGACCTGCGCAGCCCATTCGCGAACTACGCCCCAGTGCCGACCAAGGACCTGGGCAAGCAGTACCGCAACCTGCAACTCGATGCCTTCCTCAAGGCGCAGGGCGTCAGCGACGACACCGTGTCGATGGCCGACCCGGCGCTGTTCAAGCGCCTCGACGGCCTGGTCGGCAGCCTCAAGCCGGACCAGTGGAAGGCCTACCTGCGCTGGCGCGTGGGCGATGCGATGGCGCCTTACCTGGCCAAGCCGTTCCGCGACGCCGAATTCGATTTCCGTGGCCGCGTGCTGCGTGGCGAAACCGCACCCGCGCCGCGCTGGCAGCAGGTGCTGGACGCGATCAACCTGGCCGCCGGCCCCATGCTGGGCAAGGAATACGCCGAGCGCTACGTGCCGGCCGACCACAAGCGCCGTGCCGAACAGATCGCCGGCCAGGTGCGCGATGCGCTCGGCCGCGGCATCGAGCGCAACACCTGGCTGAGCGACACGGCCAAAGCCGAAGCCAAGGCCAAGCTGGACAAGCTGAAGATCGAAGTCAGCACGCCCAAGCGCGACCTGGATTACAGCGTGCAGCCGATGGGCCGTGGCAGCTTCGGTGGCAACCTGCTGATCGCGTCGACCTGGCGCCATCGCGAAGAGATGAAGCGCATCGGCAAGGGCAACGCCGACCGCCGCTGGGACGTGCTGCCGCAGCAGCCGGCACTCGCGTACGACCTGGCGCAGAACCGCCTGATCGTCACCGCCGCCGTGCTGCAGGAAGAAATCTTCGACGCCAAACAGCCGGCTGCCGTGCAGTACGGTGCGTTCGGCGCGCTGGTCGGCCACGAGCTGAGCCGCGGCTTCGACGTCAAGGGCCGCATGGTGGATGCGAAGGGCGAGTTGCGCGACTGGTGGACGCCGGCTGACGTGGCTGCGTGGAATGCGCTGGGCGACAAGGTCGTCGCGCAGTACAACGCCTACGCCTTCCCCGACCTGAAGAACGTCAAGGTCAACGGTGCGCTGACCCGCGACGAGAATCTTGCCGACCTCGCCGGCGTGGAGCTGGCATGGGATGCGTTCGCCACCGCCGAGCCGCAGGCGAATGCCGCGACGAAGCAGTCGTTCTACAAGGCCTGGGCCACGTTGTGGGCGCAGAACCTGTCGGAAACCGAAGCCGCGCAGCGTGCTGCCGTCGACGTGCACGCTCCGGGCCAGTGGCGCGCCAACGGCCCGCTGGTCCAGCAGCCATCGTTCGCGCAGGCGTTCACCTGCAAGGCCGGCCAGCCGATGCAGGCGCAGGAAGCGGCGCAGATCCGCATCTGGCGCTGAGCCGGGAACCCCGGCGGCAATAGAAAACGGCGCGGATTTCCGCGCCGTTTTTGTTTGCTTTGTTTACGTCGCCAGTGCGATCTATTTGACGACGCGCAACTTCGGCGGCTTGGGCTTGCGCGGTCCCCTGCGGAACGGCGGCTGGCCACGCCAGTAGCGGATCACCAGCCATCCGAAAAGCATGCCGCCCAGATGCGCGAAGTGCGCCACGCCCGCTTCCGTACCCGTGACGCCATAGAACAGCGCCAGTGCGCCGTAGATCATCACCAGCGTGCGCGCGGGAATTTCGACGGGGAATGGAAACAGGCCCATCCGCCGGTCCGGAAACACCATCGCGAACCCGAGCAGCACGCCGTACACGCCACCCGATGCGCCCACCGTCCGGATGATCGATCCATCCCAGGCGACCATCGCGCTGCTCACCAGCAGCTGGCACAGGTTGCTGCCGACCACACAGATGAGGAAGAACGTCAGGAAGTACTTGTAGCCCCAGCGCTCCTCCAGCGCCGATCCGAACATCCAGATCGCGAGCATGTTGAAGGCCAGGTGCATGACGCCGTCGTGCATGAAGCCACTGGTCAGCAGTTGCCAGGGCTGGAATCCGTAGCCCGCCGACGACGCGAGCGCGCTCACCGGCCAGAGTTTGAAATATTCCAGCGCCCTGTCTGCAAGGAAGAACTGCAGCAGGAACACCGCCACGTTGGCGATCAGCAGGGCCTGCACGGCAGGCGTCAGTCGGGGAAACATGGCAATCCTCGGAACGGTCGCGTCACATCATACGGGCCACGCGTTAACGCCGGCCCGGACCCCACAGCGCCGCATCCAGATCGTCCACCTTGCGCGGCCGCTTCACGCGTCCGTTCTCCACCTTCACGCCTTCGGCGCGCAGGCGCTGGCTCTGCTCCCGGAATGCTTTGGAACCTTCCGGGAACGCGATGCGGCCATCGGAGCGCAGCACACGATGCCACGGCAGCGCAGGATCGTCGTTCTGGCTGAGGATGCGCGCGGTCAGTCGCGCGCGGCCCGGCAGGCCCGCGCGGTGCGCCACTTCGCCATAGCCGGCGACCTGACCGTGCGGTATCGCACGGATTGCGGCAAGAATTCGATCTTCGGGAGACTTGGCGCTCATGCCGGATTAGCATAGCGGCAACGGCAACAGGGGAGCATCCCATGCACAACTTCGAGCAGGTCCGCGGCCATCTGAATTCTTCCGGTTACAAGGTGACCATGCACGACCCGTACGTCGCCTGCGTGGAGCTTTCGCTGGGCAACGGCAAGCGGCACCAGACGATCTACCTGTCCGAGCTGGGCAACGACGACGAGCGTGGCTATCTGCGTGTCAGCACGGTGATTGCGCCGATGACGGGCATCGACGCCAAGCGCGCGCTGAAGTTCAACTGGCAGAGCAGCGTGGGCTACCTGGCCATCGGCGAACTCGACGGCGTGCCCTACCTGCAGCTGTGCGAGAACCGGCCGTACGAAAGCCTGAGTCCGGCGGAAGTCGACCGGCTGGTGCTGGAGATCGGCGGCCTGGGCGACAGCATGGAGCGTGCGCTGTCGGCGGAAGGCGACCTGCTGTAACGACTCGCCGCTGTCGGTCAAAAGAAAACGCCGGGCTTGCCCGGCGTTTTTCGTTTCATCTCATGCGCGGATGCATCACGCCCAGCCGATCGACTCCAGCAGGCGCAGCAAGCCGTAGGCGATGCCGCCGGCGGCCGGAATCGTCAGCACCCACGCCCACAGGATGCGTTCGATCACGCTGAACTTCAGCGCGCGCGGGTTCTTGGCAAAGCCCACGCCCATGATGGCGGTGGAGATGCTGTGCGTGGTGGACACCGGCATGCCGAAGTGCGCCGCCACAGTCAGGATCGTGGCCGAGCTGGTTTCCGCGGCGAAACCGTTGATCGGATGCAGCTTCACCATCTTGTGGCCGAGCGTCTTGATGATCTTCCAGCCGCCCGACGCCGTGCCCAGCGCCATCACGATGGCGCAGGTGATGACGATCCACATGGCGATGTCCTGCTCGCCGCCACTACCGGGATGCAGGAAGGCCAGCCAGTTCGGCAGGTCGTCCAGCGCACCGCTGGCCTCGGCGCCGAACAGCGTCAGCGCGATGATACCCATCGTCTTCTGTGCATCGTTGTGGCCGTGCGCATAGCCCATGTAGGCCGCCGACAGGATCTGCGCCTTGCCGAAGAACTTGTTGACGAAGTGCGGGCGTGCCAGCCGGCCCAGCCAGCCGCCGATGCGGACCAGCAGCGCGATCAATCCCCACAGGGCGACCATCACCACGATACCGAGCAGGAAGCCCGCGACCGGCGACGAGATCATCGGCAGCACGACCTTCCACAGGATGCCCTTGTTCTGGGTCCAGTCGCCGGCCGCCTGCGACCAGATCAGCGCACCCCAGTCGTTGTGCGCCGCGGCCAGCGCGGCGCCGCACAGGCCGCCGATCAGCGCGTGCGAGGACGACGACGGCAGGCCCTTCCACCAGGTGATCAGGTTCCAGATGATGCCGCCGAGCAGCGCGCACAGGATCACCTGCGAGGTCACCTGCACGACGTTGGTGTCGACCAGGCCCGAGGCGATCGTCTTGGCGACCGCGGTGCCGGTCAACGCGCCGATCAGGTTCATCACCGCCGCCAGCATCACCGCCTGGCCCGGCGACAGCACCTTGGTCGCGACGACCGTGGCGATGGAGTTGGCGGTGTCGTGGAAGCCGTTGATGAACTCGAAGACGAGCGCGGCGAAGATCACCACCAGCACGAGCGTAAGCATGGGCGCGACCCGTCAGCTGTTCTTGAGGACGATCTGGTACGCCACCACGCCGGCCTCGCGGCAGCGGTCGATGGCCTTCTCCAGGATCTCGAAGAACTCCTTCAGCAGGAACATCTGCAGGTGGTCCAGGCGGCCGGAGTAGATGTCGCGGTAGAGCTCCAGCATCAGCCGGTCGGCCTCATTCTCGATCGCGCGCAACTTCTCGTTGAGCGAGGTCATGCGATCGATGTTCATCTTCTTGATCTCGTGGACCATCTCGACCACGACGCTGGCCGCCTGCTCCAGCATCGCCGCGCGCGGCGCGAAGTCGATGCCTTCCAGGTGCTGGATGGCCAGCGAGTAGCGGTCGGCGAACTTCTCGACCTGCTTGGGAATCTTGTACAGCGCCGAGCCGAGGGCTTCGATGTCCTCGCGCTCGATCGGGGTGATGAAGCTGTCGACCAGTGCCTTGCCGATCTTGTCCGAGGCGGCGCGCTCGCGCAGGCGGGCCAGCTTGAAGGCATCGAGCGCCGGCTGGCGGTCGGTGGCCTTCATCATGGTGTGCAGGGCCTTGGTGCTGTCGTGGGCGGCTTGGGCGGCCTCGTCCAACAGCGTGTAGAACTGCTGGCCGGAGCCGAAGATCGTCTGGAGGGAGAACATCGGGCGGTCCCACCGTCACGGGATGGACGGCTTCAGGGGCGGAATTATGACCGTTTCATGACTGTTCCGGACAGACCGGCCCGAAGGAGACCCCGCACGGGGCCCCGTATTCGCCGAAGGTCTTGTTCAGTTTCACGCGTTCGCCGGCCGGCCGTTTGCTAAACTCGCCCGGCGCCTCCGGGTGCACCCTATGGACGACGACCCTACTTCCCCCCACTGTCCCCCGCGACAGACCCCGCCCGCCTCGCCGGCCCTCCCTGCATTGAACGGAGGCTCCCGTGCTTGAGCTGATCATCGTATTCGCCTTGGTGCTGTTGAACGGCTTCTTCGCCATGTCCGAGATGTCGGTCATGACCTCGCGCAAGAGCCGCCTGAAACAGATGGCCCAGACCAGCCATCGCGCCCAGCGCGCACTGGACCTGTCCGAGAAGCCCGAGAACTTCCTGTCCACCGTGCAGATCGGCATCACGTTGATCGGCGTGTTGACGGGTACGTTCGGCGGCGACGCCATCGGCAACGCCATCGGCACTTGGCTGGCCTCGACCATTCCCGCCTCCGCGCCCTACGCCCCCAAGATCGGCATCGGCGCTGCTGTGGCGTTGATTACTTACCTGACCCTGATCTTCGGCGAACTGGTGCCCAAGCGCTTGGCTATCACCCGCCCGGAGACCATTGCGGGGTTCGTGGCAGTGCCGATGGGTTGGCTCGCCCGGATCACCGCGCCTGCCGTCGCCCTGCTCGCTTTCAGCACGCGTCTGGTGCTGCGAGTTTTTGGACTGGCGGACGACAACAAGGAAGCCGTGACCGAAGAGGAAATCCGCATGCTCGTGTCTGAAGGACACGAGGCAGGCGTGATCGACGCCGACGAGCGCAACATGATGAACCGCGTGCTGCGCCTCGGCGACCGCACCGCGGACAGCCTGATGACGCCACGCAAGAAGATCACCTGGCTGGATGCAGCGGCGCCCTACGAAGACAACCTGCAGACGATGCACGAGTCGGCGTTCTCGCGCTTCCCGGTCTATCGCGGCAACGACCAGGATGTGGTCGGCATCCTGGAAGTGAAGTCCCTGCTCGACCGCTTTGGCGTGGCCCAACCGGACCTCTTCATCAAACTGCGTGAACCGCTGTTCGTGTCCGAATCCACGCATGCGATGAAACTGCTGGAGATCTTCCGCGAAGAACAGCAGTCGCTGGCACTGGTCGTCGACGAGTACGGCGAGATCCAGGGTCTGGTGACGCAGAGCGACCTGATGGGCGCCGTGGTCGGTCGCCTGCAGGCCGCCGAGAACACGGAAGACGCGCCGCTGGTGGTGGTCCGCGACGATGGCTCGCTACTGGTGGACGGCTCTCTGCCCAACGACGACCTGCGCGAACTGCTGGGTGGCGTGGCATTGCCGGACGACGACGAGTACAACACCGTCGCGGGCATGATGATCGAACGCTTCGGCCGCATCCCGCATGTCGGCGAGCGACTGGATTGGGCGGGCTGGCGCTTCGAGGTGGTCGACCTGGACGGCGCCCGCATCGACAAACTACTGCTGCAGAAACTGCCCGAGACCGACGGCGAAGACCTGGCGGTCTGACATGTCCGCCGACGACGCACCACGACATACCAGCACCGCCACGTTGCTCGACGGCTTTGCCGCCGGCGATCCGGACGAGGTGTTGCGCATCGGCGACCTGCTGAAGGATTTCGGCCCCGCCGCCTTCGGCATGCTGCTCTTCATCGGCGTGCTGCCGGCCTTCATTCCCGTGCCCGGCGTCGGCGGCGCGGTGGGCGGCCCCATGGTGATCCTGGTGGGCGTGCAGTTGCTGCTGGGCATGCGCAAGGTCTGGCTGCCCGGCTTCCTCGCCCAGCGTGGTCCGCACCGCAGCGCGATGATGCGCTTCCGCCAGCGCATGGCGCCGTGGCTGCGACGCCTCGAAAAGCTCGTGCGTCCCCGCATGGGCGGCTTCGTCGACAACCGCGTCGCCCTGAGCTTCACCGGCCTGCTGCTGATCCTGCTCGGCATCCTGCTGGCGCTGCCGATCCCGTTCACCAACTACGTGTTCGGCATCCTGTTGCTGCTGTTCGCACTCGCACTGCTGGAACGCGATGGCGCGCTGCTGCTGGTGGCGTGGGTGGCCGGCGGCATCGCCGTCGTCGTGTTCGGCTTCCTGTCCGGCAATCTGGTTGAATCATTGACTGCGCTGATCGCGAAGTGGTTCTGAGTCTTCGCGTAGGACGTCGATAGACATGTCGGATGTGGGAGCGACGTAAGTCGCGATGACGTGCCGATGAGAAAAAGCTCGCGACTTACGTCGCTCTCACAGACAGCCTTGCGGGTAGATCACGCCACCAACTGCGCGAACTCCGCCGCCGTGACCGGATACCCCAGCCAGTAGCCCTGCGCCAGGTCGCAGCCACGCTCGCGCAGCAGGTTGAACTGGCCTTCCTTCTCCACGCCTTCGGCCACCACGGTGATGCCCAGCGAATGCGCCATCGCGATGATCGCGGTGGTCAGCGCCAGGTCGTCGGGGTCGCGCAACATGTCGGCGATGAAGCTGCGGTCGATCTTCACGCCGTCGACCGGCACGCGGCGCAGGTGGCTCAGCCCCGAGAAGCCGGTACCGAAATCATCCAGCCAGACCTTCACACCAGTCCGGTGCAGCGTGGCCAGCAGCGCGCTGGCATGCGCTTCGTCGCTGATGACGGCCGTCTCGGTGAGCTCCAGGTGCAGGCGCGACGCGGCCAAACCCGTATCGCGGAGGCACTCGGCGACCACGTCAGGGAGATCACCGTTGCGCAGCTGTCGGGGCGACACGTTGACGGAGACGAACAGCGGCTCCATCGCGTCGCGATCACCGCCCCAGCGCGCGGCGGCGGTACACGCGGCGCGCAGAACGCGTGGACCGATGCTCTCGATCAGCCCGCTCTGCTCCGCCACATCGATGAACACCGACGGCGCGACCATACCGAGCTCCGGATGCTGCCAGCGCAGCAGCGCTTCCGCGCCGACGATCCGGCTGTCGGCCATCCGGAACACCGGCTGGTACATCAGGCTCAATTCGCCGCGCTCCCAGGCGCCGCGCAGTTCCTGCTCCATCCGCACGCGGCGCTCCACGGCCTGGTCCATCGCACGACTGTAGAAGCGGTAACAGTTCTTGCCCGCGACCTTCGCCTGGTACATCGCGATGTCGCCGTTCTTCATCAGCGCGGTCGCACCGGAAGCGTCTTCCGGGAACAGGGTGATGCCGATGGACGTACCGAGGAAGACCTGGCGCTCCTGCACGACGATCGGACGTCCCAGTTCGGCCACCAGCTTTTCGGCCAGGCGGGTGGCGCTGCCGCGCACGTCGCCGTCCTGGATCAGGATCACGAACTCGTCACCGCCGAAGCGCGCCAGCAGTGCGTCGTCGCCGCCCATCGTTTCCACCGCATCGCGGATGCGGTGCGCGAACTGCTGCAGCACTTCGTCGCCGGCCTCGTGGCCCAGCGTGTCATTGACGCGCTTGAAGTCGTCGATGTCGGCGAACAGCAGCGCCAGCTGGCGGCCGGCGCCGCGCAGCATCATCAGGCGATGGTCCAGGCTTTCGCGGAAGGCCAGGCGGTTTGTCAGGCCGGTCAGCGAGTCGGTGTAGGCCATGCGCCGCACGTCGCGATCGTGCCGCGCGATGCTGTCGCTCATCGTGCCGAACGCGCGGACGAGCTCGCCGACTTCGTCCTGGCGCTCGCTGGACATGCGCTCGCCGTTGTAGTTTCCCACCTCGATGTCGTGGGCAGCACGCGCCAGCTGGCGGATCGGGCGGACCAGCGTGCGCTGCGCGTACAGCATGATCGCCACGCAGACCGCCACCAGGGCCAGCAGCAGCAGCGCGATCCAGCCGAGGTGGCGCGCGCCCAGTTCGTTGAGCCGTGTGCGCGCTTCGTTGATCGCCTTCTCTTCGTAGGCGCGCACCGAAGCCACCGAATAGCCCACCCGCACGCCGCCGATGCGCTCGCTGCCGATCATGATCGGCTCGGACACATCCACGATCTGCGCCGACCACTGCGTGTGCATGCTGCGCGCATTCACCGCTTCATAGGCCAGCGGATCGGTCATCGTCTGGCCGTACACGGCGATATCGGCCGTGCCGTCGTGGATGATCCGGCCCTGGTTGTCGTACACCAGCACGTAGCTGACGTCGGGCTCTTTCTGCGCCGACCGCACGATGCTGCCGATCGTGTCCAGGTCGAAGTAGTACAGCGGATTGGCGAGTGCATCGCCCAACTGGTCGACGGTGGCTTCGCCGTGGCGACGCAGGCTGTCCTCGACCATGCCATGCATGGCCTCGCGCCCTAGGTCGGCGACTTCCTGCTGCATCACCTTCTGCCTGTGCAGCAGCGTGCCCAGCAGGGCGATCACGACCACCAGCATGATCGTCATGGCCGCCAGGAAGCGCGCCTGCAGGCCGAACTTCATCGGCATCATTCGACCTGCTCCCTGACGCGGGTCACGCCGCGGCGCAAGTCGTCCAGCGCCTGCTGCGATGCCGGGTCCACCGGCAGGAAGCGGGTGGTACGGAAGAAGACATTCAGCGCGTCGCGTGCGGCCGGATCGTTCGCAGCGTCCAACAGCACCTCACGCAGGCGCGCCTCGATCTTCGGATCCAGGTCACCGCGGACCATCTCCAGCGCGCGCGGGAAGTCCTGCGTCTCGTGGATCACGCGGAAATCGCGCCGGAAGGCGGGCGGCATCCGGCGCACGTCCTCCCAGTCGAGGTTGCTGACCACCCCGGCATCGACCAGCCGCTTGTGCACCCAGGCGGCGATGTTGAGCTCGGAGCGCGCGAAGACGTAACCCACCGAATCGGCGGACGGACGGTCCATCGGTGAAAGCAGGATCTCCATGCGCTGACCGGCATCCAGCAGCGCCACCGACGGCGCGAAGTAGGCGCTGGTCGAGGCCGTGTTCTGGAAGGCGACGGTGCGGCCCTTCAGGTCCGCGAGCCGCTCCAGGCCACTGTCGCGGCGAACGAAGAACACGCCGTGGTAGCGGCTCACGCCGCCGCGCTCGGTCAGCAGCATCGGGCGCGCACCGGCGCGCTCCTGCAGGCGCATGCCGGTACCGGCGGTCTCGGTGACCCAGTCCACCCGGCCACGCCGCAGGTAGCTGGTCATCTGCTGGGCATCGCGCGCCATCAGGATGCGGCCTTCGGTGATGCCGACGTCGCGCATCCGCGGGACCACGTAGTCCAGCAGCGGCTTGAGCTGTTCGTAATGCGCCTTGGGGTCGTCACTGATGCGTCCCAGCACCAGGACGCGTTCGTCGCCGGCGGCACTGGCCGGGGCGACCGTGGCAGGAATCAGGGCGGCACTGATCGCGGCCAGCGCCAGGCGGAACCAGGTTGTACGCAACGATGGGCGCCCGCCAGAACGATGGCGGCAGCCTATCGGAAAACGCGGGTTCAAGACAGTGATCCGGCTCCGCCCTGGCCCGCCAGCCGGGCCATGCGCTGGGCATCGGCCAGAATGCCGCGCAGCAGGCGCACCTCCTGCTCGGTCATGTCGGCCTTGGCGAACAGCCGGCGCAATTTGCGCATCGCCGAGTCCGGGGTGCGGCCCTTGTGGAAATCGATCGCGTCCAGCGTGTCGCCGAGTTGGGCGAAGAACCCTTCCAGGTGGGCATGGCTGGCGGGAACTTCGTCCGGGTGCACCGCCTCCGCGGGCGCCGGCGCAACGCCTTCCAGCAGCGCCAACCTCAGTTCGTAGGCCAACACCTGCACGGCCGCCGCCAGGTTGAGCGAGCTGTACTCGGGGTTGGCCGGGATATGCACGGCCGCATGGCAGAGCTGCAGTTCCTCGTTGGTCAGGCCGGTGCGTTCGCGGCCGAACACCAGTGCCACCTCGCCGCCGCCCGCCGCCCGACCCACCGCCAGCGCGGCGGCCTGTCGGGGCGCGTGCTCCTCCAACTGGACGCGGCGGCTGCGCGCGGTGCAGCCGAGGACAAGATGGCAATCGGCGACAGCCTCGGCCAGCGTGGCCACCACCGGGGCATCGCCCAGCAGGTCGTCGGCACCGGCGGCGCGCCGGTAGGCCTCGTCCGTGGGGTAGTCCTCGGGGGCGACCAGCACCAGACGGGCCAGCCCCATCGTCTTCAGCGCGCGCGCGGCTGCGCCGATGTTGCCAGGGTGCTGGGTGCCGACGAGCACCACGCGCAGACGGGCGGCAGCGGCCAGGGAGGGGGGATTGATGACGGAAACGGGCGTATTCATGGGGGCAAATGGTAAACTGCGCGGGCCGGTCTTCGCGCCGTGCTGCTCTTTTCCACTTGTTCGCCCGCCCCACGCCTGTCCGAGGTCCGTTCGCATGCAAAAGCCCGTCGTCACCGTCATGACCAAGGCAGCCCGCCTCGCAGGTAACGTGTTGTTGCGGAGCATCAACAAGCTGGACGCGCTGAACGTAGTGCAGAAGGAACGGATGGACTACGCCAGCGAAGTCGACGCCGACGCCGAGAAGGTCATCATCAAGGAGCTGCGCCGCGCCTACCCGGACTACGGGTTCGTGGGCGAGGAGAGCGGTGCCCAGATCAACGGCCGCTATACCTTCGTGATCGATCCGCTGGACGGCACCAGCAACTACCTGCGCGGCTTCCCGCACTATTGCGTATCGATCGCGCTGGTCGACAACGGCGAACCGACCGACGCGGTGATCTTCGACCCCCTGCGCAACGACCTGTTCACCGCCAGCCGTGGCGCCGGCGCGCAGCTCAACGAGCGCCGCATCCGCGTGGCCGACCGCAAGGAACTGGCCGGCACCGTGATCACCACCGGCTTCCCGCCGCGCGAACGCGCCCGCGCTGGTGCGCAGCTTGAATGCGTCCGCGAACTGCTGGTCCATGCCGAAGACATCCGCCGTACCGGTTCGGCCGCGCTGGACCTGGCCTACGTGGCCTGCGGCCGCTCGGACGCCTATTTCGAGGCCGGCGTGAAGGACTGGGACATCGCCGCCGGCGTGTTGCTCGTGCGCGAAGCCGGTGGCAAGGTCTGCGATTTCCGCGGCGCCGCGCTCGGCAAGATCGACGGCCGCACCGCCCTGCCCCGCCAGATCGTCGCCGGCAACCTCAAGGTCGCCGAAGCGTTGCAGAAGACCATCGTCTCGTCGGGTTACGCCGCTTCTTTCAACGGTTGAGGGCCCCGCCTCGGTAGCAGGTGTGGGAGCGACGTAAGTCGCGAAGAAGCCATCCCTGTCCGGCAGGAATGCCGGAACAAGGCCCCGCCCTATCGGATATCCCTTCGGATTTGTGGATCGATGATCGCGACTTACGTCGCTCCCACACCACACATCTCGACGCCAACAAAAAAGGCCACGCATTGCGTGGCCTTTTTCGTTCCCTTGTTGCCGAGGATCAGGGGCGACGCGCCAGCGCCGCCTCGTCCTTCGCCTTCGGCATCAGGTCCTGCTTGGTGACCGTCAGGAAGCCCAGCGTCAGCAGCGGGCAGGCCACGAAGATCGAGGACACGGTACCCAGCACGATGCCGATCATCTGCGACAGCGCCATGCCTTCCAGCGAGCCGCCGCCGTACAGGTACAGGGCGAACACGGTCAGGAACGCGACGAACGAGGTGATGATCGTGCGCGACAGCGTCTGGTTGATCGAGCGGTTCAGGATCTCCATCGGCTCGGCGCGCAGGTTGCGGAAGTTCTCGCGCACGCGGTCGAACACCACGATCTTGTCGTTGATCGAGAAGCCCATCACCGACAGCAGGCCGGCCAGGATGGTCAGGTCGAACTCGATGCCGCTGGCGGCGAAGAAGCCCGCCACGATCAGCACGTCCGCCAGGGTGGTGACGATGGCCGAGACGGCGAACTTCCACTCGAAGCGCACGGCGATGTAGATCAGGAAGCCGACCACCACGAACAGCAGTGTGTACAGGCCATTGAGCGCGAGCTCCTTGCCGACCTGCGGGCCGACGAACTCGCTGCGCATCACCGTCGCGGTGTTGCCCTCGGTGGATGCCAAGCGCAGCACGTCCGACGCCGTGCGGTTGCTGGCCTCGGCGCCGGCCGCCGTGCCGGCGTCCTCGCGGGGCTGCAGGCGCACCAGCAGGTCGCTGCCGGTGCCGAAGGTCTGCACCTGCGCACTGCCATAGCCGCCGGCTTCCAGGCGCTCACGCACGTCATCCACGTTGGGCGGGGTCTGGAAGCGCAGCTCCACCACCGTGCCGCCGGTGAAGTCGAGCGCGAAGTTGAAGCTCTTGAATGCGATGGCGCCGATCGCGGCGATGGCCAGCAGGGCCGCGATGCCGATCGACACCCAGCGCACGCGCATGAAGTTGAAGTTGGTGGTGTGCGGAATCAGCCGCAACGGGAAAAGGCTCATGATGTCGGTGTCCCGTCAGATGGCGATGGACTTGATCTTGCGGCGGCCGCCGTAGATCAGGGTGGCGATACCGCGCGAAACGGTGACCGCGGTGAAGACGGAGGTCAGGATGCCGATGACCATCGTCACCGCGAAGCCCTTCAGCGGGCCGGTACCGAAGGCGTACAGCGCCACGCCGGCCAGCAGTGCGGTCATGTTGGAGTCGAAGATGGTGCCCGACGCCTTGTCGTAACCGGTCGCGATGGCCGCCTGTGGCGGTACCCCCGCGCGCAGCTCTTCGCGTATGCGCTCGTTGATCAGCACGTTGGCGTCGACCGACATACCGATGGTCAGCGCCAGGCCGGCGAAGCCGGGCAGCGTCATCGTTGCACCGAACAGCGACATCACCGCCACCACCATCACCAGGTTGAGCAGCAGCGCCACGCAGGTGATCAGGCCAAACATGCGGTAGTACACCAGGAAGAACGCCAGCGCGAAGATGAAGGAGTACACCACCGCCTTCGTGCCGCGGGCGACGTTCTCGGCACCCAGGCTGGGGCCGACCACGCGCTCTTCGATGAAGTCCATCGGTGCGGCCAGCGAACCGGCACGCAGCAGCTTGGCCAGGTTCTCGGCTTCGGTCTTTTCCAGGCCCGTGGTCTGGAAGTTCTTGCCGAACACGCCGGCGATGCGGGTCGGCGACAGCGCTTCCTCACGCACGCGCACGCTGCGCACTTCCTTGCCGTCGACGATGGTCACGGTCGGCACGCGCTCGATGTACACCACCGACATCATCTTGCCGACGTTGGCGCTGGTGTAATCGAACATGCGCTGGCCGGCGATGTTGTTGAGGGTCACGTCGACCGCCGGCAGGCCGTTGTTGTCCTGGCCGACACGGGCGTTGACCATCTCGTCGCCCGAGGCCAGCACGCGCTTGTTAAGCAGCACGGGCCCGCCGTTGTCGCGCAGCTGGAAGACCTTGGCTTCCGGCGGGATGCGACCGCTGGCGACGGCGTCGGCGGCGTTGCCTTCCACCAGCGCGCGGAATTCCAGCGTGGCGGTCGCGCCGATCAAACGCTTGGCTTCAGCGGTGTCCTGCACGCCGGGCAGCTGCACGACCACGCGGTCGTTGCCCTGGCGCTGGATGATGGGCTCGGCCACGCCGATCTCGTTGATGCGGTTGCGCAGCGTGGTCAGGTTCTGCTCGATGGCTTCGCTGGCGATCTGCTCCAGCTCCGCCTGCGGCAGGCCGATGGTGATCTGCTGGCCGTTCGCCTGGTAGGTCAGGCCGGAGCCGGTCGCCAGCGTGCTGGCATTGTTGCCGCGCGAGCTCAGCGTCTGCGCCAGCGCCTGCTGGGCCGCGGCCACGTCCTCGCCATCGGCCAGCGTCACCACGATGCTGTTGTTCGGGCGCCGCTCGACGGCGGTGTAGCGGATGCGCTTGTCACGCAGGGTGACGCGGGTGTCTTCCAGGTAGCCCTCGACGCGCTTGTCCAGCGCGGCCTTCTGGTCGACCTGCAGCACGAAATGCACGCCGCCCTGCAGGTCCAGGCCCTGCACCATCGGGCGGGCACCGAAGTTGCCCATCCAGTCCGGCACGGTGGACGCAAGGTTCAGCGCGACCAGGTAGTCCTCGCCGAGCGCCTTGCGCAGGGCGTCGTTGGCCGTCGTCTGCGCTTCCAGGCTGGGCAGGCGCACCAGCATGCTGGCGGCTTCGGTATCGATCTCCTTGGCCTGCACGCCCGCGTCCTTCAGCGCCGCATCGACGCGGCCACGCAGGGCGGTGTCGATGGCGAAGCCACGGTTGGCGGTGATCTGCACGGAAGGATCCTGCGGGTACAGGTTGGGCAGCGCGTACAACGCGCTCGCCAACACGACGATCAGGATCAGGGCGTATTTCCAGCGAGGGAATTCAAGCATCGTGGTGACCTGCGCAGGCCCGTCCCGGGCATGCGCTCAGCAGTGGTTCGGAAACAGCGGGATGCGTCCCGACGCTCGGGCGACGGGACGCGGGAAACGGATCAGGCGGACTTCAGCGTGCCCTTCGGCAGCACGTTGCCCACGGCGGCCTTCTGCACGCGCACGCGCACGTTGTCGGCCACTTCCAGGGTGACGAAGTTGTCGCCGATGTCGGTGACGGTGCCGGCGATGCCGCCCGAGGTGATGACTTCATCGCCCTTGGACAGCTTGTCCAGCATGGAGCGGTGCTCCTTGGCGCGCTTCATCTGCGGGCGGATCATCAGGAAGTACATGATGGCGATCAGGGCGATCGGCATCAGCAGGCCGAAGCCGCCCATGCCCTGCTGGGCCGGTGCGGCCTGGGCGAGTACGGGGGCAACGAAGAAATCAAGCAGATTCATGGACTTGTCCATTCAGTATGAAAAGCAGCCGGGGATTATGCCACGCGTCGGGAAGCCCCGTCCGGGCCACCCCATCGGCCCGGACCGGAAAAGACCGCGCCAGCGCCGGATGGTTCCCCGGCTGACGGCGGAAGCAGGCAGGCTGCCGGCTCAGGCGGCCGGTGGCTCGGCTCCGCGGGCCGCGTAGAAGCCCGCCCGGAAGGCTTCGAACCGCCCTTCCGCGATGGCCGCCCGCATCTGCGCCATCACCTGCTGGTAGTACCAGAGGTTGTGCAGGGTGCCGAGCATCGGCGCCAGCATCTCGTTGCAGCGGTCCAGGTGGCGCAGGTAGCTGCGGGTGAAGCCGTTGCGGCAGGCGTAGCAGCCGCAGCCCGGCTCGATCGGCTGCAGATCGTGCTCGTACTTCGAATTGCGGATGCGGACCGTGCCGAACGAGGTGAAGTAGTGGCCGTTGCGCGCGTTGCGGGTCGGCATCACGCAGTCGAACATGTCTACGCCGCGCGCGACCGCCTCCACCAGGTCCTCCGGCCGGCCGACGCCCATCAGGTAACGCGGCTGGTCCGCCGGCAACTGTGGACAGGTGTGCTCCAGCGTCGTGTTGCGCTCCTGCTCGGTCTCGCCGACCGCCAGGCCGCCGATCGCGTAGCCATCGAAGCCGATCGCCTTCAACCCGTCCGCGGACCGCGTGCGCAGGTCGTGGTGCACACCGCCCTGCACGATGCCGAACAGCGCCGCGTCGTTATCCTCATGGGCACGCTTGGATCGCTCGGCCCAGCGCAGCGACAGCTCCATCGAGCGTTCGATCACACGCGGATCCACCGGCTTGCCGTCGATGTTCACTGGCGGGCACTCGTCGAAGATCATCACGATGTCGCTGTCCAGCACTTTCTGGATCCGCATGCTCTCCTCGGGCCCGAGGAAGACCTTGCTGCCGTCCACCGGCGAAGCGAACGTCACGCCCTGCTCGGTGATCTTGCGCCGGTGCGCCAGCGAGAACACCTGGAAGCCGCCGGAGTCGGTGAGGATCGGCTTGTTCCAGCGGGCGAAGCCATGCAGCCCGCCATGCGCGCCAATCACGTCCAGGCCCGGCCGCAGATAGAGATGGAAGGTGTTGCCGAGGATGATCTCGGCGCCGAGATCCTCGACATGCTCCGGCAGGATGCCCTTCACCGAGCCGTAGGTGCCCACCGGCATGAACGCCGGCGTCTCGATGGTGCCGCGCGGGAACGTCAACCGGCCGCGCCGGGCAGCGCCGTCGGTGGTCAGCAGATCGAAGGACATGCGGCTCATGCAGCGGCTTCCGGGAACAGGAGCATCGCGTCTCCGTAGGAAAAGAAGCGGTACTGCTCGCGCACCGCGTGGGCGTAGGCGTCGAACACCCGCGCCCGGCCGGCGAACGCGCTGACCAGCATCAGCAGCGTGCTTTCCGGCAGATGGAAGTTGGTGACCATCGCGTCCACGCTGCGGATGCGGTAGCCGGGGAAGATAAAGATCTGCGTCTCGCCGGCGAACGGATGCAGCTCGGCGTCGCCAGCTTCCGTACGGTGTGTCGCGGACTCCAGCGCGCGCACGACGGTGGTGCCCACTGCGATGACACGGCCGCCACGGGCGCGTGTCGCGCGCACCTGCTCGACCAGTGCCGGCCCGACGTTGAGCCATTCGCTGTGCATGTGGTGCTCGTGGATGTTGTCCACACGCATCGGCTGGAAGGTGCCCGCACCGACGTGCAACGTCACGTGGCCGAATTCCACGCCACGCTCGCGCAGGGTCGCCAGCAGGGCATCGTCGAAGTGCAGGCCTGCGGTCGGCGCCGCCACCGCACCCAGCTCGCGTGCGAACACCGTCTGGTAGCGCTCGTCGTCGTCCTGCCCCGGTGCCCGCTGGATGTACGGCGGCAACGGAAGGCGGCCGGCCTTCTGGAGCCAGCTTTCCAGCGCGCCCGGCACATGGAAACGGAGCTGGTAGAACTCGCCATCGCGCCCGATCACTTCCGCCTCGCCACCTGCATCCAGTTGGATGCGGCTGCCGGGCTTCGGTGACTTGCTGGCACCGACCTGCGCACGCGCCGCGTTTTCCGGCAGCAGGCGCTCGATCAGGATTTCCACGCGGCCGCCGCTTTCCTTCTGCCCGAACAGACGCGCCGGGATCACCCGGGTGTCGTTGAACACCAGCAGGTCGCCCGGCTGCAGCCATTCCGGCAGATCGCGCACGTGGCGATCGGCGAACGGCACATCGCCCGGCGGCACCACCAGCAAGCGGCTGGCGGAACGCTCCGGCAGCGGCGCCTGGGCGATCAGCGCCTCGGGCAGGTCGAAATGGAAGTCGGACTTCTTCACGGTCGGGGCCTTGCGGGGGCGTGCATTGTACGGGAGCCCGCCGGAGCGTCCCGTCGTCAGCGTTCGAACTTGGTCGACAGCACGATCGAGGATGTCGTGCGCTCCACGCCGTCGAGTGCGCCGATGCGGTCGGTCAGCACGTCCATGTCGCCGACGCTCGGCACCGCGCCGATGGCGATCAGGTCGTGGCTGCCGCTGACCGAATGCAGCACGCGCAGTTCCGGCATCGCACGCAACGCCGCCACCACCGAGGTCATCTGCTTGGGATGCACCGCGATCATGATGTGCGCGCGCAGGTGGCTGCGGTCGTATTCGTCGTGCACGCGGACGGTGTAGCCGCTGATCACACCCTCGCGTTCCAGCCGCTCGATCCGGCTCTGCACCGTGGTCCGCGACAGGCTCAGGCGGCGGGCGATCTGGGCGGTGGACGCCCGTGCGTTCTCACGGAGCATTGAGAGCAGTTGCTGGTCGGCGTCGGTGAGCTTCATGCGCGGCTGGAGTTTCGTCGAATCGACGAAATATCCTCTAAATCAGCGCAGTTCACAACTGTCAAATGACGAATTATTCCCGATAATACGGGTTTGCCGCCTGCCGCCGGAGGATTCCCATGGCCCTGACCGACCACCTCGCCCCGCTGCGCGCCCACCAGGGCCAGCGTCTGACCCACGGCCTGGACGATGCCACCGTCGAACGCCTGGCCAAGGGCCACCCGGACCTGGCCGCCGTCATCGAGGCCGCCGCCGCCGAGCACGCGCGCCTGAAGGACGAATTCGCCGAACTGTTCGATCTGGACGAAGCCGAGCAGTTGCGCGCCGTGCAGGCCGGCTACGTCAACTTCTACGCCGACGACGCCATCAACCCTTACATCGCGCTGGCCGCGCGTGGCCCGTGGGTGGTGACGCTCAACGGTGCGGTGCTATACGACGCCGGCGGCTACGGCATGCTGGGCTTCGGCCACACCCCCGCGGCCGTGCTGGAGGCGATGGCCCGCCCGCAGGTGATGGCCAACATCATGACCCCCAGCCTGTCGCAGCTGCGCTTCGACCGCGCCCTGCGCAAGGAAATCGGCCACACCCGCGGCGGCTGCCCGTTCGCGAAGTTCCTGTGCCTGAATTCCGGTTCGGAATCGGTCGGCCTGGCCGCGCGCATCGCCGACATCAACAGCAAGCTGATGACCGATCCGGATGGCCGCCACGCCGGCCGCACCATCAAGCGCATCGTGGTGAAGGGCAGCTTCCATGGCCGCACCGAACGCCCGGCGCTGTACTCGGATTCCTCGCGCAAGTCGTACCAGCAGCACCTGGCCAGCTACCGCGGCGAGGATTCGGTCATTGCCATCCCGCCGTACGACGTGGACGCGCTGAAGCAGGCGTTTGCCGATGCCGAAACCAAGGGCTGGTTCGTCGAAGCCGTGTTCCTGGAGCCGGTGATGGGCGAAGGCGACCCGGGCCGCTTCGTGCCGCCGGCGTTCTACGCCGCCGCGCGCGAACTGACCCGCAGCCACGGCAGCCTGTTCCTGGTGGACTCGATCCAGGCCGGCCTGCGCGCGCATGGCGTGCTGTCGATCGTCGACTACCCGGGCTTCGAAGGCCTGGACGCGCCCGACATGGAGACCTACTCCAAGGCGCTGAACGCCGCGCAGTACCCGCTGTCGGTGCTGGCGGTGAACGAGCGCGCCGCCGGCCTGTACCGCAAGGGCGTGTACGGCAACACCATGACCACCAATCCGCGTGCGCTGGACGTGGCCTGCGCCACGCTGGCCCAGCTGACCCCGCAGGTGCGCGAGAACATCCGCAAGCGCGGCGCCGAAGCGGTGCAGAAACTGCAGCAGCTGCAGGGCGAACTCGGCGGCCTGATCACCAACGTGCAGGGCACCGGCCTGCTGTTCTCGTGCGAGCTGTCGCCGGCCTTCAAGTGCTACGGCACCGGCTCCACCGAGGAATGGCTGCGTCAGCAGGGCCTCAACGTCATCCACGGCGGCGCCAACTCGCTGCGCTTCACCCCGCACTTCGCGATGGACAGCGAGGAACTGGACCTGCTGGTCGCGATGGTCGGCAAGGCGCTGCGCGAAGGTCCGCGTATCAGCCAGGCCGCGGCCGCCTGATCCGTACGGCAGATGCAACGAAAAAGGCGAGCCTCGGCTCGCCTTTTTCTTTTCCGCGGTTGACCGTTCCGGTTTACGGGTTCTGCTTCGCGAAGCGCTCCAGCGATTCACGGATCAATCCCTTCGCTTCCTTCGCATCGCCGTAGCCGTTGAGCTCTACCGGGTTGCGGCCTTTCGGCAGATCCTTGTAGACACGGAAGAACGCTTCGATGCGCTGGCGCTCGATCTCTGGCAGGTCGGCCAGATCCCGGATGTTGGCGTAGGTCGGGTCGATCTTGTCGGTCGGCACGCCGATGATCTTCTCGTCATGCTCGCCCGCGTCGATCATGCGCAGCACGCCGATCGGCCGGAACTTCACCAGCACGCCCGGATGCAGCGGCTCGCGTGTCAGCACCAGCGCATCCAGCGGATCGCCGTCGCCGGCCAGCGTGCGCGGCATCGAACCGTAGTTGGCCGGATAGGCCACCGGCATCGACTGGAACCGGTCCACGTAGACCAGGCCTTCGTCGTTGATCTCGTACTTGGTGAAGCTGCCGGCGGGGATCTCCACCGCCAACAACACCTCGTCTGGCGCTGCCTTCGGTTGCTCGGCGAGGAACGGGTGGCGGATATGGGCTTCGCGAGCGAGCGCGGCACCCGCCGTGGTGGCGAGCACCATCGCGAGCAGCAAGGGAAGACGCTTGGACATGGGCTTGTTCCTGTGAAAACCGTTGGACTGCATCATTCCCAGCACCGGTCGGCGCGACCCTTGAGGGTTTCGGCGCGGGTGCAGGTACGCTCGTCGATGCGCCCGTCCTCGCGCTCGACCAGCTGCTTGCCCGCCGCGCCTTCATCGACCAGTTCGAAGGCGTCGTACAGCCGCCCCGTCGCCGTGCGCGCTTCGTAGCGCAGGCGCGGCCCATCGAAGCGCAGCACCTGGAACAGCTGGGTGTCCTCCGCGACCGGACGCATCGTCCTGCGCGCTTCGTCCGACAGCCGGTACTGCTTGGCACCGGTGACCGACACCACGAACACCGGCGGCGGACTCTTCAAGCGGCCGTACACGTGGTCGTGGCCCTGCAGTACCAGGTCGACCTTGTGCTTGCGGATCACCGGCAGCAGGTGCTTGCGCAGCGCGACGTTGTCGCGGCCTTCGCGCGGCGAGAAGAACGGCTGGTGCGTCATCACGATGCTCCAGCGGTGCGGATTCGACCCCAGCGCCTGGTCCAGCCATGCCGCCTGTGCCTTCGCCGTGCCCAGATCCAGCGCCGACGTGCCGTCGATCACCACCACGCGCACGTCCTGGTAATCGAACCAGTAAGTGGTCTTCTTTGCCTGCGCCACGCCGTTGCCCGGCAGCGCGAACGTCACCGGCCAGTGCGCACCGAGCACGCGACGCTCCTGCGGGGTGTCCTCGAACTCTTCGAAGTACTCGTGGTTGCCCGGTGCCGGCGCGACGACCAGCGAGGTCGGCAGTACTTCGTTCGCCTCGAACCACTCGCCCCACTCGTTGTCGTCCTCGCCATCGCCGCCGCTGACCAGATCGCCCGCGTACAGCGCCAACTTCGCATCCGGAGCATGCCGCATCGCCTCACGCACGACGCGCGTGGTCAGGCTGACGTTCTTGTTCTGCGTGTCGCCAAAGTAGAGAAGCGTCAACTGAGACGTCGCCGCCGCTGCCGTCCGCGTGTGGTGCCAGGCGCTCCAGGTACGGTCGCCCTGCACGCGCCACGCATAAAGCGTATCCGCCTGCAGGCCGTCGACCTCCGCGCGATGGTGGTGCGCGGCGCCATTCTCCGTCTTCAGCGGCATGCTGGTCGCCGCGATACGGCGCGGCTCGCCCATGTCCGGCGAATCGCCTGCGACGACGATCTCCAGCAACGGTGCGTCGACCTTTGTGTCGGTGCGCCACGCCACGGCGAAGCCGGTGCTTGCGTCCTGCGTCGGCGACGCCACGATGCGGTCCGGGAATCCGCTCGGCGCATAGCGCTGCACGCCCTTCGGCACGCGCGTGTTCGGCTCGGGCTGGCGCGCCGTTGCATCCTGCGCGCTTGCGCCCGCGCAGGTCCCCAGCAACAGCGCGACCAGCAGGCCCTGCCACATCACTCGCCCTGGATTCATGGTGTCTGGCACGCCGGCAGCTGCAGCGCCTTGGCGATATCGCGCCAGTCCAGCGCCATCACCCCCTGGTCGTCATGCACCGCGTACAGCACGCCCTCGGGGAAGCGCTCCGACGCGGACGCGTCCAACCAGATGCCGTCCGTGTTGGCGACCTTCGCGCCCGTCACCGCGCCGGTGTGCGCCAAGGTCTTGCGATCGAACAGATGGAACACGGTGCGCCCCTTGCCCTGCTCCGTCGTCAGCCACCAGCCTGCGCCATCGGCACAGGTCTTCAGCATGATGCCTTCGGACTGCGCCTTGAACACGTCGCGACCGATGGTCTTGCCGGCAAACTTGCCGGCCAGGTCGTAGACTTTCAGCTCGTTCGCGTAGGTTTCGTCTTCTTCCGCAATCAGCAGGCGATCGTTGGCGGCATCGCCCCAGATCGACTCGACGACACGCAACGCGCCTTCGGGCGACGCATCGCCGAAACTGCCTGCGGTTTTCGCGGAGAGCGCATTGCCGTCACGCGCGACGTCGAAGCGCCAGACGCGCTTGTCCAGCTGGTCCAGCGGCGGCAGGATGTCTTCGCCCTGCGCGTCCTCGCCGGCCATGTAGGCGTCGGTGACGTAGACCTGGTAGCCGGCATCGGTCTTGTTCACCCACAGGCCGTACGGCTTCTGCAGCTGCTCGGCAGCAAAACTCAGCAACGGGTTGAAGTCCGGCAGCGACAGCACCTGCACGCGGTGATTGTCGCGCTCGACGATGAACACCAGGTCGTCCACCACGGCGATACCGTTGGGACGCTGGAACTGGCCCGCACCCTTGCCCGCCGTACCCACGTCACGCAGGTGCGCGCCTGTCTGGCCGTCGTAGACCACCAGCTTGTCGGTCGCTTTCGCGGTGGCGATCAGCCAGCGCTCGCCATCGGCCGTCGTCCACGATGCCGGCGAGTCGATGTTGTCGGCCGGCGTCATCGGCGTCAGGAAGGCTTCCTGGATCACCGGGATCTCGCGTGTATCGGCGGTCGCTGCGGCAGGAGCCGCCTTCTCATCGGCGTCGCGGGCATCGGGGGCGGGTGCGGCCGGCTTGCCGGTACAACCGGCGGCAAGCAGAGCGACCACGGTCGCGGCGAGTAGCGTGCGGGACAGGGTCATCGTTGTTTCCTCGAAAGTTCGGTATTGCACAGCGCTCGAGAACGGAGACGGCCTGCCGACGCAGTGTAGGCAGGCCGAAGTGGTCCGTCAGAAGCGCAGCTTGACGCCGGCCGTGTAGGTGCGGCCGTACAGTTCGTTCTGCAGCGTGTTCGACGGCGAACCCTGGTACAGCTCCAGCGGCTCGTCCAGCAGGTTGGACGCTTCGAAGTAGAAGCCCCACTGGTCGCTGACCTTGTAGTCCAGGCTGAAATCGAGCTGGGTATTCTCGGCCACCCAGATGTCGAAGTCGCTGTCGTCGCTGTCGACCGAATCGATGTACTCGCTGCGGCGCACCGCGGCGATCCGCGTGCTCAGGCCGCCCTTCTCATAGCCGATGTGAGCGCTGTAGAGACGGTCCGAGGCATTCGGCAGCGTGAAGGAACGACCGTTGATCTCGTACTCGGTGTCCAGCCAGGTGGCGCTGAAACCGAGCAGCAGGCCGTTGTCGAAGTGCTGCTGCCAGTTCAGCTCGGCACCGTACACCGTGGCCTTGTCGCCGTTGACCGGCATGGTCACGTCGAAGTCCTGATAGTCCGGATTGTCGCGCGTGGTCACGTCGACGATGTAGTCGTCGATGTTCTTGTAGAACAGGCCCGCCGACACGATGCCGGTCTCGCCCAGGTAGCGCTCGATCGAGATGTCGAAGTTGCGCGACTTGTACGGATCCAGCTCGGGATTGCCCAGCTCGACTTCTTCCTCATCGCGATTGATGCGGGTGCGCGGCGAGATGTTGCCGAACGACGGGCGCGCGATCGTGGTCGTGTAGGCGCCACGCAGCACCCAGTCGCCCATGTCGTAACGCAGGTGCAGGCCCGGTAGCACGCTGGTGTAGCTGCTGGACACATCGCGGGTGGTGATCGAGCCGATGGTCTCCTCGTCTTCCAGGTCGACCACGTTGCCGGTCGCCTCGAACTCGGTGCGCTCGACGCGCGCGCCGGCGATGATCCGCAGCTTGTCGAAGTCCATCGTCGCCATCAGGTAACCGGCCAGGATGTCCTCGCTCGCCGTGTAGTCCTCGATCAGCGAGATCTCGGTGTTTGCTGCCACGTCCTGCGGGCGCGCGGTGTACTGGGACAGGTTGTCGCGCAGGTAACGGTTCATCGCGCGCGAGCTGATGCCGTCGCCCATGTTGCCGTGCGTGTAGCTGGGCGAGCCGGTGGTCCAGCTACCCAGGTTGAGGTCCGGACCACGGCGCAGTTCGGCTTCGTCGATGTTGACGTCGCGGTCACGCCAGCGACCCAGCAGGCCAGTCTTCCAGGTCACGGTGTCGCCGGCGAAGGTGAAGTTGACCTGCGCGCTGTGCTCCTTGTCGTCCACCCAGATCGGCGCCACGACGAAACGGTTGAACTCGTAGTTGTCGTTGTCCAGCCAGCCGCCTGCCGGGCTGTCGCTGATCGTGTAGCGCGGAATCGGGCGCGAGGTATCCATCAGGATGGAGACGTCGTCGGCACCGTCGTACTCGAAGCGCGCTTCCACTTCGTCCAGCACACGCTCGCGCGTCTTGGTGAAGCCCAGCTTGTAGTCGACGATGGAACCCGCACCGAAGCGGTTCTCACCACCAGCACTGACCGTGAACGTGTCTTCTTCCTTGGTGCGGAAGCGAACACGACGACTGAAGTCGCCCGGATCGATGCCGTCCACCGTATACGTGCCGTCGGCGTTGACGGTGATGTCGCCCTCGCCCACCGGGATGATGCTGTTCTGGCGGGTCTCAGCGTCGGTGAAATCGGTGTACAGCGTGCGCAGGTAGTAGCTGTTGCCCTCGCTGGGACGCCAGTCGAGGTTGAGGTTCACGCCCGTGCGCTCACGGTTGATGCTGTACTTGCGCTGCTGGATCTCGATCGGGGTCAGGCCATCACGCTCGTCGACCTTGTCGTACTCGACTTCGATGTTGTCCGACTCGTAGTTACGGTCCTGATAGCTCAGGCCCAGCGCGACGCCGAAGGTGCCTTCGGCGAAGATGTCGCTATAGTTGAACGAGGCCTTGGGGCTGGTCTCGCCGCTCAGGTTCTGATGGCTCAACTCGGCCTTGGCGCGGATGCTCTGGCCGTCGCGGTCGAACGCGGACGCCGATTCGACGACGATGGCACCGCCAATCGCGTCGCCGGGCATGTCCGGCGTCGGCGCCTTGACCACGGTCAGGCGCTCGGTGGAGTCGGAGGGAATGACGTCCAGCGGTGCGGCGCGGCTGGAGTCTTCCGGCGTGCCGATGGCAACGCCGTCGACGCTGACGCTGTTGAAGGCGGCATCGAGGCCGCGCACGACGACGAAGCGGCCTTCGCCCTGGTCACGGGTGACGCTGACGCCCGGCAGACGCGACAGCGACTCGCCGACGTTCTTGTCGGGATACTGGCCCATCGCGTCGGACGACACCGTGTCCTGGATCGCGTCGGCGCTGCGCTTGAAGTCGATCGCGCGCATCTGCTGTTCCAGCTGCGGACGCACTTCGATGCGATCCAGCGTGGTGGCATCGGCGCTGCCATCGGGGGAAGAAACGGAAGCGGACTGGGCCTGCGCGTTCGATGCATGGCTGGCCACCGCGAGCGCGAGCACGACGGCGACGTGGAGCGGATGTTTGGACGACATGGGGGTCCCGGAGGATGTGAATACCGGGTGCAGACCTTATGTCCGCGATCTTTCACTGGCATGACAACCCACCATGGATACCGCATCCATTTGCCACGGGGATGACACTGCGATGACGTCATATTTCGGTCACACTACCGGCAACCTCATCGCTTGCATGCCGACCATGAAAACCGTCGAAGTCCGCCACCCCCTCGTGCAGCACAAGATCGGCCTGCTCCGCAATGCAGGTCTCAACACCAAGGACTTCCGCGAACTGGTGACCGAGCTGGGCACGCTGCTGGCGTACGAGGCCACGGCCGACCTGGAACTGACCACCGAGACGATGGCCGGCTGGGCCGGCCCGGTGCAGGTGAAGAAGATCGCCGGCGCGAAGATCACGCTGGTGCCGATCCTGCGCGCCGGCCTGGGCATGCTGCCGGGCGTGCTGGCACTCATTCCCACCGCGCGCGTCAGCGTGGTCGGCCTGCAGCGCGACGAAGAGACACTGCAGCCCGTGCCCTACTTCGAGAAGCTGACCGGCCGACTGGAGGAACGCGACGCGCTGATCCTCGATCCGATGCTGGCCACCGGCGGCACGCTGATCGCCACCATCGACATGCTGAAGCGCGCGGGTGCCAAGCGCATCAAGGGCATCTTCCTGGTCGCCGCACCGGAAGGCCTGAAGGCGCTGGAAGCGGCGCATCCGGACGTCGAGGTCTATACCGCCGCCATCGACGAACGCCTCAACGACAAGGGCTATATCCTGCCCGGCCTCGGCGACGCCGGCGACCGCATCTTCGGCACGCGGATCGGCTGAGATCCGCGTTCAGCGGCGGATCCAGCGCTCGGTATCCGAGTCGTCCGCGGCAAGCACCTTCACCGCCGTGTCGTCGCCGAGCACTTCGGCCTGCAGGAATGCCGTACCGACGTCTCGAGCGCGGATGTAGGACGCATCCGCTTCGCTGCCGATCAGGTTGTGGCTACCCCCGGTGAGCACCAGCGCGGTCTTGTCGCCGGCCGGTGCGGTTTCCACCGGGTAGAGATGATCTCTCGCATCACTGACGAAGCCCGGCACCAGATCCTGGTCGCCGGTGACGATCAGCACCGGCACGGCCACCGACGCATACGTGGTCGGCGTGACCAGGCCGGGAATCCGGCCCGGTGACGAGTAACCCACCACGGCCACCACCGACGGATCGCGCAGCGGCGCCATGTCGGCCATCGCACCGCCCAGTGCCAGCGAGATCAGCGTGCCGTAGCTGTGGCCGCCCGCGGCGACCGGCACGCCCGGCCACTGCGCGGCAGCGTAGGCGCTGGCGGCCTTCATGTCGGCCAGGCGTTCGCCGAAGCCCTGCTGCATGGAGAACTTCTCGCGCTCCGGATATTTCACCGAGTCCACATGCAGCGGCGCCACCACGGCGAAGCCGGCATCGCGCCACGCGCTCAGCACGCCGTCGTAGCGCTCGGGCCACGAACCGTGCCCGGTGGAGAACAGCACCACGCCACGGACCTGTGCCGGTTCCCACACCGCCATCGTGGTCGCGCGCTCCGGCGATACCTGCAACGGCACGGTGGATGTGGGTGCGGCGAAGACGCTCTGCGCCATCGCCAGCGACGACAGTGCGAGCGCGAAGGCAGCGTGGAGGAAGAAGCGCTTGTTCATGCCGGACCCCTGTGTGGAAGACAGGGCCAGTCTGCCGTTCGCCATCCGGAACGACAGGAGCCGGTCGTCACCGGATCCGGGTGCCGGAAGTCACTTCAGGCTACCAGCGGACGCGCCTGCAACTCCGCCACTTCATGGGCGACGCCGAATTTGCCCTTCTCGTCGCGGGTCACCTGCGCCAGCGCGCAGCCCGGGTCGTGGGTGAAGAACAGATGGACGTTGCGGGCCAGCTTGTCTTCCAGGAAGGCGCGCTTCTCGTCGATCAGCAGTTCCGCATTGCGGTCGTAGCCCATGGTGATGGGCACGTGCACCCACGAGCGCCCCGGAATCAGGTCGGCGCAGAACACCACGCCGCCGTGCGACTGCCCGTTCACCCTGTCCTGTCCGACGATTTCCGCCAGCATCAGTCCGGGCGTGTGGCCGTCACTGAGACTGAAACGCACGGCATCGCCGAGTGCGTGCGAGTACTCGCCCGACACAAGTTCCAGCCGGCCGCTCGCTTCCAGCAGCGGCTGAAGTTCGGGAATGAAACTGGCGCGATCGCGCGGATGCGGCTTCAGCGCGCGTTGCCAGTGGTCGGCACCGACGATGAAGGTCGCCTTCGGGAACAGCAGTTCCGGCGCGTGACCTTCCTGCCACGGTGCCAGCAGGCCGCCGGCATGGTCGAAGTGGAGGTGGCTCAGCACCACCACGTCGATGTCCTCGTGCGAGAACCCCGCCGCCTGCAACGAGTCGAGCAGCACGTGGCGTTCTTCCTGCACGCCGAAGCGCGCGCGCATCTTCGGTTCGAAGAACGCGCCGATGCCGGTTTCGAACAGCACCGTCTTGCCGTTCAGCGGTTGCGCCAGCAGCGCGCGGCAAGCCAGCTCGATGCGGTTCTCCGCATCCGGCGGCGACCACTTCTCCCACATGGCGCGCGGCGCGTTGCCGAACATCGCGCCCCCATCGAGTTTCTGGGAATTGCCCAGCAGCGACCAGAGTTTCATGGGGCGATTCTACGCCCCCCTTTTGCTTCCTGTAGGAGCGACGTAAGTCGCGACCGCCATCCCTGAGCCACGACCCAGCGTCGGATCGAACGCGGGTCCGATCCATGAAGGGATCGTTGCTTCGTGCACCGTGCGTTTCCGGTCGCGACTGACGTCGCTCCTACAAGTGCATCAAGCCCTATTCAGGGCTTCGCCGTGGATTCGACGACCTTCGCCGCACCGACCGGATTGCGCGGGTCGCTGCCGCCGTGCAGCGTGTTGGTGGTCTTGTCCCACTCCACCGTCTGCAGGTTGCCCCAGACGTGGCTGGAGCCGCGGCCACCCTGGGCGGTGTTGCCCGGGACCTTGAACGCGTGGCCCATCGCTTCGAGCGCCTGCTGCGAGGCGGGACTCAACGCATCGGTCTCCATCTCGATCAGGTCCGGCATCCACTGGTGGTGGAAGCGCGGCAGCGCGGCGACGGCCTGCGGGTCCAGGCCGGCGTCGTAACCCAGCACGCCCAGCAGCACCATGGTGATGATGCGGCTGCCGCCCGGGGTGCCCAGCACGGCGACCTTGTCCGGCGACTCCATGAAGGTCGGCGTCATCGAGCTGAGCATGCGCTTGCCCGGCTTCGGCGCGTTGGCGTCGTAACCCATCACGCCAAATGCATTCGGCGTACCGGGCTTCAGCGCGAAATCGTCCATCTCGTTGTTCAGCAGCACGCCGGTGCCCGGCGGCACCAGGCCCGAGCCGTACAGCAGGTTGACGGTCTGCGTGCCGGCGACGCGATTGCCTTCGGCATCGATGATCGAGAAGTGCGTGGTCTCTTCGTCTTCCAGCGGCGTCTGCTGGCCGGACAACTGGTCGCTCGGCGTCGCCTTCTGCGGATTGATCGTCGCGCGCAGACCGGCCGCGTAGTACGGGCTGGTCAGCGTCTTCATCGGGATCTCGACGAAATCCGGATCGCCCAGGTAGAAGGTGCGGTCGCGGAAGGCGCGGCGCATCGCTTCGACGACCAGGTGCGTGCGCTGCACCTCGTCGAGCTTGGACAGATCGTAGGCATCCAGGATCTGCAGCATCTGCGTCAGCGCCACGCCACCGGACGACGGCGGCGGCGCGGTCGTCACCTGCCAGTCGTTGTACTTGAAGCTCAGCGGTTCGCGCTCGCGTACCGTGTAGCCGGCCAGTTCCCTCGCCGTCCACTGCCCGCCCTCGGCCTTCACGCCGGCCAGCAGCAGCTTCGCGGTCTCACCGCGATAGAAGCCGTCGAAGCCCTGCGCGGCGAGGCGCTCCAGCGTGCGCGCCAGATCGGGCTGCTTGAAGACATCGCCTTCCTTGATCGGCTGGCCATTGGCCAGGAACACCGCCCGCGTGCCCTTATAGCGCTCCATCACCTCGCGGCGCGCCTGGTAGCCGCGCGCCATGCGCGCATATACCGGGAAGCCTTCGCGCGCCGTGCGGATCGCCGGTGCCAGCGAAGTCTTCAGCGGCAGCCTGCCGTACTTCTCCGCCAGATGGACGAATGCCGCGGGCAAGCCCGGAATGCCGGCCGCCCACGGGCCGTTCTCGGCGCGGTCGCGATTGAAGTCGCCATTCGGCAGCAGGTACTTGTCGGGCGTGGCCGCGATGGGCGCGGTCTCGCGCGCATCGATGAAGATGTCCTTGCCGGTCTTGCCATCGTGCAGAAGGAAGAAGCCACCGCCCCCCAGTCCGGAACTGATCGGCTCCACCACAGAGAGCGTCGACGACACGGCGATGGCCGCATCGAAAGCATTGCCGCCCTGCGCGATGATGTCCTGGCCGGCCTGCGTGGCCAGCGCGTGCGCGCTGGCGATGGCGCTGCCGGGCGGATGCGACGGGGTGGGCGTGGGGCGGACCGCGTCGGCGGCCAGCGCAGCGGGCGCGAAGGCGACGACGAACAGCAGGGCAAACAGACGACGATGGATCACGACTTCTCCTGGAACGGACACCGGGACGAAGCACGTGCGGAACAGGGGAAATCAGCCGGCCTGCAGCCTCAGCATCTTCGCCATCAGTGCTTCGTGGGTCTCAGGATACGCCGGATCGGGGTCGATGCACTCGACCGGGCACACGACGACACATTGCGGTTCGTCATGATGGCCGACGCATTCGGTGCAGCGCGCCGGATCGATCACATAGATCGTCTCGCCCATCGAGATGGCCTGGTTGGGACAGGCCGGCTCACAGACATCACAGTTGACGCAAAGCTCGTTGATCTTGAGGGACATGGACTTCCATTCTTCCCGTCGGAACGGGACTCAGTGACCGCTTGAAGTCACTGGATCCCCGCGTCCGCGGGGATGACCTTCCGGCCGAGGCGTGGCCACCGTTCGGCGGCCACGCGCCGGAAGGTCACTTGGCTTCGACGAACACGTACTCGGCGGTGCTCGGGGCAACAGCGGCCTTCACGCGCTCGCTGTCCTCGGGCTTGCCGATGAACAGCACGCGCACGCCCTTGAACGCATCGGTCTCGACGCCTTCGAACGCGGCCACGGCCAGGTCGGCGATCTTGGCGCTGTTCGGCGAGCCGAACGCGATCAGGTTGCCGCTGCTCACGCCACGGGCGACGGCGCCCTTGGCCTGGTCCAGCTGGCGGCCGTACTTGGCTTCGAACTCCGGATCGGTTTCGGCCGGCAGGTAGTACACGTACGGCGTGTTGGTGATCGTGCCCATGTTGGCGTCGACCACCTTGCTCAGGTACTCCTTCCACGGACCGTCTTCGGTCGTGGCCGGTGCGACCAGGGCGACGTCGGCCGGCTCGGCCGGGGCTTCTTCCTGCTTCTTGCACGCCGCGAACGGCAGCACGAGGCAGGCGGTGAGCATGATGCGGCTTGCGAACTTCTTCATGGGTAATCCCCCTCTTGATGAAACGGTTGTCGGAATCGGGACGCTCAGGCGCCCTGCTTGTTGTTCTGCCACTGCGCTTTCAGCGCCGCGGTCACGGCCGGCGGCACGAAGCCGGAAACATCGCCGCCCAGCCGCGCGATCTCGCGCACCAGCGACGAGGAAATGAAGCCGTACTGCTCGGCCGGGGTCAGGAACAGCGTCTCGACCTCCGGGATCAGGTGGCGGTTCATGCTGGCCAGCTGGAACTCGTACTCGAAGTCGGACACCGCGCGCAGGCCGCGCAGCAGCACGCCGCCGCCGACCTCCTTCACGAAATGCGCCAGCAGGCCGTCGAAGCCGCGGACTTCCACGTGCGGGTGCTTCGCCACCGCGTCGCGGGCCAGTTCGACACGCTGGGCCAGCGGCAGGGCCGGCCCTTTGCCCGGGCTTTCGGCCACGCCGATGATCACGCGCTCGAACAGCGGCGCAGCGCGGTCGATCAGGTCGATATGGCCATTGGTGATGGGGTCGAACGTGCCGGGGTACACGGCCGTCCGGGTGCGCGCCACAGTCATTCAGTCGTCGCCGGCGGATCGTCGGGGCGAAGTGTAACAGTGGGCTGCGCGGCCGGGGTCCGGTACAGGGCGTAGCGCACGTCCCGGGTCCGTCCCTCGCGGTGCAGCGCCCAGCCGGGCGGAACCCCCGGCGCGAGGTCCGCCGGCGACTCCACGTAGATCCAGGCCCCCGGCGCCAGGCGCGGCGCCAGCGCGGCCAGCGCGCGCTCCCACAGGCCGTCGGCGAACGGCGGGTCCAGGAACACCAGATCGAAGGTCTCCCCGCGGCTACCCAGCCATGCCAGCGCGTCCATGGCGTGCACGTCGGCCGGCGCGGACAACTTCGCCGCTGCCTCGCGCAGCGCTGTCGCCAGCCCGGGATCGCGTTCGACCAGCGTGGCGTGCGCCGCGCCCCGCGACAGCGCCTCCAGTCCCAGCGCGCCGGTGCCGGCGAACAGGTCCAGCACGCGTGCGCCCGGCAGGGCCGGCATCAGCCAGTTGAACAGCGTCTCGCGTACGCGATCGCTGCTCGGCCGCAGCCCGGGACGGTCCGGCACCGCCAGCTTCGTGCCGCGCCAGCGTCCCCCGATGATGCGCACCTGGCCGGTTCCGCGTGATGCGGAAGCGGGGGCGGGAGGTGGCGGGCGACGGGAGCTGCGGGACATCGGCAAGGCGGCGACGGAAGGCCCCGCATGATACGGCCCCGCCCCTGCGACAGGACCGCACGGTTGAGAAAGCCGCGCCGGACCCATACACCGGGAGACATCGGCCGCCGCCTGCGGCCCTGTACCGATTCCATGGAGCACCACCGCAATGACCATTGAGACCCGCAAAGAAACGCTGGGCTTCCAGGCCGAAGTGAAGCAGCTGCTGCAGCTGATGATCCACTCGCTGTATTCGAACAAGGAGATCTTCCTGCGCGAGCTGGTCTCCAACGCGGCCGATGCCGCCGACAAGCTGCGCTTCGAGGCGCTCAAGGAACCCGGCCTGCTGGCGGAGGACCCCACCCTGCGCATCCGCATCGGCTTCGATGCCGACGCGCGCACGGTGACCATCGACGACAACGGCATCGGCATGAGTCGCGACGACGCCGTCGCCCACCTGGGCACCATCGCCAAGTCCGGCACCGGCGAGTTCCTGCGTGCGATGTCCGGCGACCAGAAGAAGGACGCCAACCTGATCGGCCAGTTCGGTGTGGGCTTCTACAGCGCCTTCATCGTGGCCGACCGCGTGGACGTGTTCAGCCGTCGCGCCGGCCTGCCCGCCAGCGAGGGCGTGCACTGGTCAAGTGCCGGCGAAGGCGATTTCGAGGTCGCCACCGTCGACAAGCCCGAGCGCGGCACCCGCATCGTGCTGCACCTGAAGGACGGCGAGGAAGGCTTCGCCGATGGCTGGAAGCTGCGGGGCATCGTCAAGAAGTATTCCGACCACGTCGGCCTGCCGATCGAGATGCCGAAGGAACAGCACGGCGAAGACGCGCCGGCGGCGATCGAATGGGAAGCCGTCAACAAGGCCAGCGCGCTGTGGACGCGCGCCAAGTCCGAGATCAAGGACGAGGAATACAGCGAGTTCTACAAGCACCTCTCGCACGATTTCGCCGACCCCGCGGCGTGGAGCCACAACAAGGTCGAAGGCAAGCTGGAATACACCTCGCTGCTGTACGTGCCGGCACGCGCGCCGTTCGACCTGTACCACCGCGATGGCGCCAAGGGCCTGAAGCTGTACGTGCAGCGCGTCTTCATCATGGACCAGGCCGAACAGTTCCTGCCGCTGTACCTGCGCTTCCTGCGCGGCGTGGTGGATTCGTCCGACCTGTCGCTCAACGTCTCGCGCGAGATCCTGCAGTCCGGCCCGGTCGTCGATTCGATGCGCTCGGCGCTGACCAAGCGCGCGCTCGACATGCTGGAGAAACTGGCGAAGGACAAGCCCGAGGACTACAAGGCGTTCTGGACCAACTTCGGCCAGGTGCTGAAGGAAGGCCCCGCCGAGGACTACACCAACCGCGAGAAGATCGCCGGCCTGCTGCGCTTCGCCTCGACGCACGATGCGAGTGGCGCCACCAGCGTGGCGCTGGCGGACTACGTCGCCCGCCTGCAGGAAGGCCAGGACAAGCTGTACTACCTGACCGGCGATTCGCATGCGCAGATCAAGGACAGCCCGCACCTGGAGATCTTCCGCAAGAAGGGCATCGAGGTGCTGCTGCTCACCGACCGCATCGACGAATGGCTGATGGGCTACCTGACCGAGTTCGACGGCAAGTCCTTCGTCGACGTCGCCCGCGGCGACCTGGACCTGGGCGCGCTGGACAGCGAAGACGAGAAGAAGGCGCAGGAAGAAACCGCCAAGGCGAAGGAAGCCCTGACCGCCCGCATCAAGACGGTGCTGGGCCTGGACGTGGCCGACGTGCGCGTCTCGCACCGCCTGACCGACTCGCCCGCCATCCTCGCCATCGGCCAGGGCGACCTGGGCCTGCAGATGCGCCAGTTGCTGGAAGCCAGCGGCCAGCAGGTGCCGGAGAGCAAGCCGGTGTTCGAGTTCAATCCCGACCACCCGCTGATCACCAAGCTCGATGCGGAAAGCGATGCGAACCGCTTCAACAACCTGACCCGCGTGCTGTTCGACCAGGCCGCGCTGGCGGCCGGCGAAAGCCTCAAGGACCCGGCCGGTTACGTGAAGCGGCTGAATGCGTTGTTGCTGGAACTGTCGGCCTGAAAGATCCCTTCTCCCCGCCTGCGGGGAGAAGGTGCCCGAAGGGCGGATGAGGGGCGAGCGACGTCATGGGACGTGGGCTGCGAAGCGCACTGACATCACTCGACAGGGCGCGCATTACTGAAACGCTGCGGCTCCGTCTGCCCCTCACCCGCCTTCGGCACCCTCTCCCCATAAACGGGGAGAGGGAGTTTGCTGATGATCTACGGAGGCGCTACGCCCTGATATCCAGCAGGCTGCCCAACGTCTGGTCGGCCACCTTCAGCACGAACAGGTTGGCGCCGGCCATCGCCTTGTAGGTCAGCATCGCGGCCACGTCCTCGAGCGGCGCGGCCGGATCGGCGGGCGCCTCGACCACGCGCGCGGATACGCCCGCCGCATCCGCCGACAGCGCGACCGTCTGCCGCGTGGCATCGGGCGTGGCCAGGTTGGCGAGGTTTTGCGCCGCGGTCTGCAGGCCGGTGGAGGCGGCGCGCAGGCCCGAGGTGGCAATGCCGGTGATGGCGTTCATGCGGGGATTCCGGGTTTTCCGCCCTCGATATCGGCCGCTTGCGGCCCCACTTGAGTCCTGTGCCCGGGCGTCCGACAGCCGGGTGGTAGCATGTCGCCCTCTTCGAGATACCCCCTGCAATGATCGGTTTTTTCCGCCGCAAGAAGCCCCAGGACGGCCCGGACGCCGCCCAGACCCGCCCCAGCACCAAGGAACTCGCCGCCGCCTTTCCGCGTGCGCCCAGCGAGCCGTTGCCGGCGGACGTAGCTCTCCCTTCTCCCCCGCCCGCGGGCGAGAAGCTGTCGCAGGCGGATGAGGGGGAAGAGCAGGCCGTAGCGCCGGTGGAGAGTGCCGCGCCTGCCCCCTCACCCCAGCCCTCTCCCCCGCAGGCGGTGGAGAGGGGGCACGACGCGGAGGCTGATGCGGCCCCTGCGGCGCCGGCAGGGAAGTCCGGATGGCGCGACCGCCTGCGCCGTACCAGCGCTGCACTGGGCCTGGCCGGCCTGTTCACGCGCAATCCGCGCCTGGACGACGACCTGCTGGACGAGATCGAAACCGCGCTGCTGACCGCCGACGTCGGCGTGCCGGCGACCACGGCGATCATCGAAGATCTGCGCAAGCGGATGAAGGAACGCGAGTTCGCCGATGCGCAGGCGCTGCTGAAGGCGTTGCGTGCGGACCTGATCGCGCTGATCACGCCGGTGGCGAAGCCGCTGGTGATCGACGCCAGCCGCAAGCCGTTCGTCGTGCTGACCGTCGGCGTCAACGGTGTCGGCAAGACCACCACCATCGGCAAGCTGGCGCGCCGCTTCAAGCAGGACGGCCACAGCCTGATGCTGGCCGCGGGCGACACGTTCCGCGCCGCGGCCGTCGCGCAGTTGCAGACCTGGGGCGAACGCAACGGCGTGCCCGTCGTCGCGCAAGGCCAGGATGCGGATGCCGCCTCGGTCGCGTTCGACGCGCTGCAGTCGGCGAAGTCGCGCAACTTCGACGTACTGATCGCCGACACCGCCGGCCGCCTGCACACGCAGACCGGCCTGATGAACGAACTGGGCAAGATCCGCCGCGTGCTGGGCAAGATCGATGCGGACGCACCGCACGAAGTGCTGATGGTTATCGACGGCACCACCGGCCAGAACGCGCTCTCGCAGCTGCGCCAGTTCCATGCTGCCGTCGGCGTCACCGGCCTGGTGGTCACCAAGCTGGATGGCACCGCCAAGGGCGGCGTGGTGTTCGCACTGGCGCGCGAGTTCGGCATTCCGATCCGCTACGCCGGCATCGGCGAGCGCGTGGAAGACCTGCGCGTGTTCGATGCGGAATCCTTCGTCGACGCGCTGCTGCCGGAAGCGCTGGGTGGCGGCTGACTTCAGGTCCGCCGCTGTTGTGGGAGCGACGTCAGTCGCGATGACGCCATCGCGGTGGTCGATCGCGACTGACGTCGCTCCCACAGGACGCTGTACGTGAGCGCTGCCTCCTTCGCGCAGCGCCTGCTGGCCTGGTTCGACGGACACGGCCGCCACGACCTGCCGTGGCAGCACCCGCGCACGCCGTACCGCGTGTGGCTGTCGGAAATCATGCTGCAGCAGACGCAGGTGGCCACGGTCATCCCGTACTTCCAGCGCTTCGTCGAACGCTTCCCCACCCTGCCCGACCTCGCCGCCGCGACCACCGATCACGTGATGGCGCACTGGGCGGGCCTGGGCTACTACGCCCGCGCCCGCAACCTGCATGCCGCCGCGAAGGCGTGTGTCGCCGACCACGGCGGCGACCTGCCGCGCGACTTCGATGCATTGCACGCACTGCCCGGCATCGGCCGCAGCACGGCTGGCGCGATCCTGTCGCAGGCATGGAACGACCGGTTCCCCATCCTCGACGGCAACGTCAAGCGCGTGCTGACGCGCGTCCACGGCATCGCCGGCTGGCCCGGCCTGCCGGCGGTGGAGAAGCAACTCTGGGCATTGGCGGAACAGCACCTGCGCGGAGTGCCCGATGGCCGCCTGGCGGACTACACGCAGGCGCAGATGGATTTCGGCGCGACGCTGTGCACCCGCGCCAAGCCGGCGTGCGTCGTGTGCCCCGTGCAGGACGATTGCGTGGCGCGCCGCGACGGTCTCGTTGCCGTGCTGCCCACGTCCAAGCCGTCGAAGGTGCTGCCCGAGCGCGAAGCGGTCGCGCTGTGGCTGGAGAACGCCGCGGGCGAAATCCTGCTGCAGCGGCGACCGGAGACCGGCATCTGGGCCTCGCTGTGGACGCTGCCGCAGGCCGACACCGATGCGGGCATGCGCGACTGGTTCGCAAGCCAGATGAAAGGGAATTACGACGCCGCGGAAGAACTGCCCGTCGTCGTGCACACCTTCAGCCACTACCGGCTGTACCTGCAGCCGCTGCGCCTGCGCAAGGTCGCCCTGCACGACGCGGTGCGCGACAATGACGACCTGCGCTGGGTGGCGCGCGGCGACCTGGCCGCGCTGGGCCTGCCGGCGCCGATCCGCAAACTGCTAGGGAACTGACCGATGTCGCGCACCGTCTTCTGCCACTACGAACAACGCGACACGGAAGGGCTGGATTTCGTCCCCTATCCCGGCGAACTGGGCAAGCGCATCTACGCCAACATCGGCAAGCCGGCGTGGGCGGCCTGGCTGGCGCACCAGACCATGCTGATCAACGAGAACCGGCTGTCGCCGCGCGATCCCAAGCACCGCGCCTTCCTGGAGACGGAACTGGAGAAGTTCCTGTTCGGCGGCGGTGCCGACAAGCCGGCCGGTTACGTACCCACGCCGTAACGCCGGCCACCCTCTCCTCAGCTCTTCGCCTTGCGCTCCACCGCGGCGGCTTCGCGCAGTTCCTTCTGGCTGGCGCGCGGCGCCTTCACGTCGAGCGGGCGAATGGTCTCGATGCGGCAGGGAATCTTGATGCTGGCGGTACCGGAGCCGAGCGGAATGACGTCATCGAAGCGCGCGGACACACGGCTGCCGAACTGGGTGATGCTGATCGCCATGGCGTAGTCGAGGTCCTGGCAGGGGCCGGACAGTTCCAGCAGATAGCCTTCGCTGGCCTTGGTCCAGACCGCCAGCGCGCCGTCGCCGAGCGGCGTCCAGCCGTTGAGGCGACCGAAGTACTGGAAGTCCTTGACCGGTTCTCCGGCGTGGTCGCGGTAGAAGGCCAATTGTTCGGCGTCGGTCTGTTTGCCGTCGGTGGCACAGCCGGACAGGGCGGCGGTGGCCAGCAGGACGAGGGGAAGCAGGGATTTCATGCGCGTGCTCCGGGTGCGTTCGGGACTCTCTCCGTGGGTGACATGATGCGCCGGGCCGTGGCGGCGGGCGCCGTGGGGCAAGGCAGGCATTCAGCGCGGGGCCGGCTTGCCATCCCCCGCCCCGATCCGTATCATCTGCCGCCTCCGCACCGGCCCTGCCGCGCTGCGAAAGATCCTGGCCTGGTAGCTCAGTTGGTAGAGCAGCGGATTGAAAATCCGCGTGTCGGTGGTTCGAATCCGCCCCGGGCCACCATATTGATTCCGAAAGGCCTGCAGCGATGCAGGCCTTTTTCGTTCCCGCGACCTGCCCCGTGCGCCGGCGTCGCCTCCCCCAGACTTCCGTGATCCCCGTGCCCGAGCCCATCCGCCTTGCCAAACGCGTTGCAGAACTGACCAGCTGTTCGCGCACCGAGGCCGAGCAGTACATCGAAGGCGGCTGGGTCACCGTGGATGGCGAAACCGTGGAAGCCCCGCAGCACCCGGTCACCGATGAACGGGTGGAGATCGATCCGGCCGCCGAACTCGGCGCCGCCGAGCCCGCCACCCTGCTGCTGCACAAGCCCGAAGGCATCGCCTGGCAGGAGGCCGCCGCACTGGCGGTGCCGGCCACGCGCATGGCGGACGACGACAGCGGGGTTCGCCCGTTGAAGCGCCACCTGCACCGGCTCACCGCGCTGGTGCCGCTGGACACCGACGCCAGCGGACTGGTGGTGCTCAGCCAGGACGGCCGCGTGGCGCGCCGCCTGAGCGAGGACTACGCGCAGATCGAGCAGGAGTTCGTGGTGGAAGTCCGCGGGGAAAGCGGGCCGTACACGCTCAGTCGCATCGGCCACGCGGCCACGTACCAGGGTCGCGGGCTGGCGCCGTGCAAGGTCAGCTGGCAGAACGAAGTGCGGCTGCGCTTCGCGATCAAGAACGTGCAGCCGGGCGAACTGCGCCACCGCTGCCGCGAAGGCGGGCTGGACGTGGTGTCGATCCGCCGCTTGCGGATCGGCCGCGTCGCCCTGGCGAAGGTGCCGGTGGGCCAGTGGCGCTACCTGCCGGTGGGCACGCGCTTCTAGCGTCTTGCGGGCGAAATCGCCCAACGCGATCTCTCATCGCCCCGCACTGACGGGATTGGGCACACCGCGTCGCGCTCCCGTTTGCTGAGCGCGCCGCTCCTTCTGTCTCACATCCGCAGCGCGTTTCCTGCTCGGCGGGATCGCTGCGCGCCTAGAACGCTCGACACCCACAGGTCACCGACGCTCCCTGTCGAACGGCGCCACTGTGACGTTTGCCGCCGCGACGATATGCAATTGGATGAAAAAGGGTGTCGCGACACCGAAAAACATCCAGCGTTGGATCAAAAAGGGTCAACGTTGACCGTTAGTGTTAGAAGAAAGACCGAAAAAGGGTCAACGTTGGGTCTTAGTGAGAGACGAAACACCGAAAAACTTCCAACGTTGGATCAAAAAGGGTCAACGGTGACCCTTACTGTGAGAAGAAATACCCAAAAAGGGTGAACGTTGGATGTTTCTGGCTCAACGATGGACCAAAAACATCCACGCGATACCGTTGGTGTGAGAAAGAACCCGCTGGCGAATCCGCAGGATGTCTTTGCGCGCGATGCACGCCACTGCGTGTCGCTTAGCGAGACTAGACAACATTGCTGTTTATCGCTGACACCATCGATCTGCGGCCCGATATCTCACGTTGAGTGGGTTAACCTCGATCCATCCCACGCCTTCGAAGGATCGAAGCCATGACTGTTCCAAGGAAGTTGCCGCCGGGATTCACCTGGCGGCGTGAGCTGGATCAAGACACGCTCTACTACGACAACGTGCCGGTGGCGCGTGTTGAACCGCTCGTGCAGGGTACGGTGGTGCGTTCGCTCGTTCGCGGACCGCAGCTGTCGCCTTGCGAAACCCTCGTGCCCAATGTCGAGCGCGGCATCGCACTGGCGACGCGCTGGGCTGCCGAGCGACAGGGCGGCATCCACCAGGCATGCCGGCACGCCCACGAAGCCGCCACCAATGGCGGGCTGCCTGCGGAAGCGCCTTCGATCGCGCGCTGGTTCCAGACCTGAGTCATGCCGGTAGAGTGCGCGTTCATTCGCGCGCTTCGATCTTCAATCGATGGCCTGGCGGCTCAGGTGATGCTCATCAGCATCTGGAGTGGAACAAACCGCCACTCGCTTGACGGCTTGATACGTAGCGGACACGCAAACGGAACACGTCGCTCGCCGTCGGTGTCCATGTAGACCAGCTCGCCGCGTACGCGGTGGTCTTCATAAGGCAGACGCAGGTCATCGAGCACGAAAACGATGCCCCCGTCATGCAGCGGCATGGCTTCAAGCGCTTTTGCGTCCGGTGCCAACGGCAACGATGCACCGCGTTCCACCGACTGCAGGTCGAGATGGCGAACGATGGCGGTGAGCGGCATGTCCGCGGGCGGGGCGTCCATCGTGAGCAGCAGCCGGTAGGGCTCGCCCCGTGCGCTGAAAAGAATCCGTTCGTCCCATTCCGTCCCCATGCTGGCGGTGAGCGGCATGCCGTGCGCCTCGCAAGGCGCGGCGGCGTAGTCCCGGTAGACGTAGTAGCGGAACAGCGCCCAGAAGATCACTGCCAGGCCCGCCAGGCCCAGCACCGCCAGCACCACATCCGATCGTTCGATCTTCATCCCGTGCGCTCCCTGCCCTTTGCGGCACAGGCTACCGCGTCGCGGCCCGTCGCAGCGGCGCCTCCTGCCCTCCGTTCCATCGGGCAACGGCACGCTTCACGCTGTCATGCGCCCGCCCTGCCTACTCTGGTCCGCATGCCGTCCCGAGGAACCCCCATGCGCCCCCTGATCCTGCTCTCCGTCCTGCTGCTCGCCGCCTGCGGTGGCGGTGGCCTTGCGCGGGGCGACGACGCGCCCGCGTGTGCGAGCGTCGCCGCCAAGCAGCGCGCCGTGGAGAAAGTCGACAAGGACTACGAAGAGCTCCGCCAGCGCACGGTGGAATCGCCTACCGAGAAGAACCAGCGCAAGCTGGCGGAAGTGGCGACGGAGTCCGCGGCCGCCACCGCGGCACTCGACGCTGCCGAAGCGGAACAGGCCGCCGGTCGCTGCCCTGAGGAGTGAGTGCGCGGCTAGTGCGCGGCCAGCGGCATCGATCGTGGCGCCGCGTCCCCGGCGACCCGCGATGCTCCTGCCTGCTTGGCGTCGTGGGGATAACAGTCCTTGCAGGCGGCACGCAGGGCGGACGGCGCCACGCTGGTCGCCTCGCAACGCGTAAGGCCTTGTGCAACGCCCTTGCCGTTTCCGTGCAGCCAGGTCGCCAATAGCAGGACGGCAGCGCCGCAGAACCCGGCGATGAGACGGGAATTCGAATCGAGGGGCATGGTGGGGAACTCGAGGAGACGTACAGGCCGCGCCGGCCGCCCTGCGAAGGGCGCAGCTCAGGCATCGCTACGGAATATCGCCTCGCGTAACGCGATCAGGACAAATGTGACCACAGCGGCTTTGCCGGATCGGGCGGCTCGCAGGCAGGCGAGGCTGGGTCGCGGACAAGCCGATGCCGGCTGCCTATGCTGCGGGGCCCTTTCCTGTCCCTCGCCGCCGCATGACCGCCACTTCTTCCCCGTACGCCGTTGGCCAGCGTTGGCGCTGCCTGGGCCGCAATGCCGGCGAGACGCCCGTGCTGACCATCAACCGCATCGATCCGCATCCGCTGGGCGGCGAGATCCTGCATGTCAGCGTGACCGGCGCGCGCATCCGCCATCCCGGCCTGCGCGACGGCTTCATCACCACCTTCGCCCACCTGCCCATCATCGGCCAGGTGCTGGAGCGCAGCGGTGCCGAAGCGGTCGGTGAGGGTGCGACCGATCCGGCCTACCTGGCCGGCTACAACGAATGGAAGCAGGCCTTCGACGCCGGCCAGGCCGGTTCTTACGGCATCGCGCTGGCGGAAATCCTGGACCTGATCGAGACGATGCTGGCCAAGCGCGACGTCGGCAACGGGGCCAACTGATATTCCAGACGATTCACGGTGTCGCGCGTCGCGGCGCCGGCTTCGGAATGTCGGCTTTCGGCGCGCGACCGGAACCGATCATCGCCACCGCGCGCATTTCCACCACCGCGCCCGGAGCGAGCAGTGCGCTGGTGCCGACGGCGCTCCATGCGGGGTAGTGCGACGGGAAGAACTCGTGGTGGATCGGGGCGAAGCGGGCGAACTCGGCCTGGAAGCTCGCCGGATCGGTGGGGCCGGTATGGAAGGTGGTCAGTTCCACCACGTCCGCGTAGGTCGCGCCGGCTTCGGCGAGTTGCTTGCCCAGCACCACGAACATGCGCCGGACCTTCTCTTCGTAGCTGCCATCGCCGGCGGCGGGAATGCCGGACACGATGACCATGTCGCCTACCTTCACCACCGGCGTGTAGTGCCAGTCGTGGTACGCCTCCTCGTGACCGGGATTGGCGAAGTGCTCGCGCGTGGGCGCCTGCTGCGCCTGGACAGTGAAGGCGGCAAGGCACAGCAGCAGGCAGAAGCTCAAGCGGATCATGGCGGCGCTCCAGGGTGAGAGCCGTCATCTTGCGCCTTCCCCATGGCTGGCCATGTCCCATCCGTCACGCCACCACCACGCCGCTCACCACGGGCTGAATGCCACGTCGCGACCGCAGGCGTCGACGGCGCGCCTTGACGCCACTTCCACGTCGCCTGCCCCAAGGTCGACACACCCTCCCCTGTTGCGGAACCGCCGAGTGAACATCGTCATGAAGAAGGCATCGCACGTTCTTCCCGATCGCTTCACCTGGCTCCGCACGGAAGCAGGCCACGACCTTTGCGTGGACGACACGGTGATTGCCGAAGTACGTCCGCTCAATGCCGGCCTGGTGCTGCGCGTGAACGTGGACATGGGCGATATCGCGCCGTTCGAGATGGCGGTGCGCTGCGAAGAGCGCGCGATCGGCTGGGCCACGCAGTGGGCACGCCAGCGCGCCGGCCTGCTCTGCCGCTACGCCGATCGTCAGCGGTCCCTGCCACAGGTCGAGGACGCGCCGCTGGCGCTCGCGACGGCCTGAGGCTTCTTCTCCGGATGCGTGGGAACGAGGCGCTTGCCCTCCTCTTCTCCCCCGCCTGCGGGAGAGAGGATGCCGAAGGCAGGTGAGGGGGAGAGCGAAGACGACGCACGCCGGCGTCACGCGAACCGCCGATGGCCGAACTCCCTCATCCGCCGCCGCTGTGCGGCGGCACCTTCTCCCCCGCAGGCGGGGAAGAAGGGCCATGGACTCAAGCGCGGTTTCCTTGACCTAAAAGAAAAGCCACCGGGCAGGAGAGTTGCCCGATGGCTTGGGGGATGCGCGCCGGCCTCTCTCCGGCGCGCATCGCACTCAATGGCCGCTGCCGGCGGCCAGCTTGTCCAGGTCGATGCCCTGCTTGCGCAGCGTGCGGGTAGCGGCGATGGCGTAGAACGCCAGGTAGGCGAAGCACGCCACGCCGACGATGAAGCTGAAATGCACGCCGACCTTGTCGGCCAACAGGCCCTGCGCCAGGCTGACGAAACCGCCGCCCATGATCATCATGATCAGCAGGCTGCTGCCCTGGTTGGTCTTGTCGCCCAGACCGGTGATGGCCAGCGCGAAGATGCACGGCCACATGGTGCTGCAGAACAGGCCCACGCTGATGAAGGCCACCACGCTGGTCCAGCCCGTGGTGAACATGCCGATCAGCAGCGCAGCGATGCCACAGCCGGCGAAGTACAGCAGCATGCGGGCCGGATTGCCCTTGCTGGCCAGCGTGGCCAGGATCATCAGCACGATGACGGCGGCGTAGCCGAAGAACTGCGATACCTCGTGCTTCATGATCGCGTTGACGGCAAGGAACACGCCGAAGGCCACGTACGGCAGCAACAGCGTCAGCCAGCGCTTGGCACCGGAGCCGACGTTGAACGCGCCCGCCGCGCCGCCCCAGCGGCCGATCATCAGGCTGGCCCAGTACAGCGACACGAACGGCGCGATCTGCGAGGTCTCCAGGCCCAGGCCTTCCGGAGATTCCAGATAGGCCGGCAGGTTGCTGATGGTGGACACCTCGACGCCGACGTAGACGAAGATGGCGATCATGCCGAGCACCAGCTGCGGATAGCCCAGCGCCGACTTCTTGTGGATCAGCTTGCTGCTGTCCTGCGCTTCGGATTCCGACAGCTTCTCCAGGTCGATGTGGTTGGGCACCGAGGAGAATTTCAGGAAGATCGCCACCAAGATGAAGGCCACGCCCAGCACCAGGTAGGGCGTCTTGACGCTCTCGATGCTGGCCTCGGTGCCGCCCGACAGCACGCTGCCGAAGATCGCCACGCTGACCAGCAGCGGGCCGATGGTGGTACCGAAGTTGTTGATGCCGCCCGCCAGGGTCAGGCGCTGCGCGCCCGTCTTGGGATCGCCGATGACGATGGCCAGTGGATTGGCCGCGATCTGCTGCAGCGAGAAGCCGAGGCCGACGATGAACAGGCCCGACAGCATCAGGTTGAACGAGCCGGCGTTGGCCGCGGGATAGAACAGCAGCGTGCCCAGTGCGGAGATCACCAGGCCCAGGCAGATGCCGTTCTTGTAGCCGATCTTGTTGAGCAGATCGAGACCGATGATCTTGGAGACCGCCACGTAGATCAGCGAACCCACGGTATAGGCCACGTAAAACGCGACCGCGACGTACTGACTTTGTGCCTGCGTCAGGTTGAAGGCTTTCTTGAACACCGGGATCAGGATGTCGTTGCTGGCGGCAACGAAACCCCAGAAGAAGAACACGGTGATCAGCACGCCGAACTGCGACCATCGGGTGGGTTGGGTGGTCATGGATTGGTATGCCTACTGGTATGGGATCCGGACGGAACGGCCAGACTACGTGGCCGCTGCGTGATTGCAACTTGCACTGCGTCAGCGCCCCGCGGAATAACCGCGGGGCGCGGGTAGGACGCGCTTACTGCGCGCACTTCACCACGTCCGGCGCGTCGGCCGCACCGGCCACCACCTGGATGTTGGTGAATGCGGCGGCGAACGGTGCGTCGGCGCTGACGCTGAAGGGCGTGTCCACGCCGGTCAGGTCGGCCCCGAGCTTGCCGAAGCAGGCCAGCGGCACCTTGACCGTCTGCTTCCTGCCGACGGCATCGCCGGAGAAGGTGGCGGTCAGGTCCAGGCTGGCGCCGCAGTTGGCGCCACAGCCCAGCGTGAACTGCACCGGCTTGGTCGGCGCCTGCTTTACCACCACGTCGAACTGCACCACGCCGCGTGCCGTCGCCATCGCGGCTAGGTTGTTCTTCGACGGATTGCGCGCGAAGACGCGCGCCGGTGCCAGCCACGTGACTTCCTTGGCATCCTGCTGCGTGTTGACCTGCACGGTGGCGACCTGCAATGCAGGCTTCGCCTGCGGCCAGCGCTGCGTGCTGTTCATGTCGTTGCCGACCGCCTGCGTCGCGCCCGCAGCTTCCATCTGCAGGGTGAACGGCGCGATGTCGGACTGCTTGAAGATGCCCAGCGCCGTGGCTTCGCCGCAACTTGCTGCGCTGTCTTCCGGCAACTTGCCGACGTTGCTGCTGTCGCCGTAGCGAAGACCGGTGTCCAGCGCAAACTGCGGCTTGCTGTCGGCCTTCGGGCAGGCGATGGCCGGCCACGGGAAGGTCAGCTTGCCGCGGAAGTCGTGCGCCGGCTTGCCATCGGCGCCCGCCACCAGCACGTCGGTGACGCCCTTGCCTTCCGTGCCCGGCAGCCAGGCGGCGACGAAGCTGCTGGACAGGTTGATCAGGTCGTTGGCGTACAGCGCACGACCGGACAGGAGCACGGTGACGACCGGCTTGCCGGTGGCGGCCGCGGCCTTCAGCGTAGCCAGGTCTTCCGGATGGCGGCGGCTGTGCGACATGGTGTCGGACGGCACGATGTCGCCGTTGGTTTCGGCGTACGGCGTTTCGCCGATGGCGGCGACGATGACGTCGTAGCTGGCCGGGTCCACGCCCTCTGCACTCTCGCGCAGCAGCACGTTCGCTTCACCCAGCTGTTCGCGCAGGCCGGCGGCCAGGCTGTCGGCATTGGGGAAGTCGGCATTCGTGTTGTCGGTACCCTGCCAGGTCAGCGACCAGCCGCCGGTCTGGTTGGAGATGCTGTCGGCACTCTTGCCGACCAGCAGCACGCGCTGGTTCTTCTTCAGCGGCAACGTGCCGCCGTCGTTCTTCAGCAGCACCAACGACTCGCGCGCGGCACGGCGGGCCAGGTCGCGGTGCACCAGCGATTCGGGCTTGCCGGCGAACTGGCTGGCGGACGGCTTGTGTTCCCACAGGCGGGCGCGCAGCTTGACGCGCAGGATGCGGGTGACGGCGTCGTCGATGCGTGCCTGCGGGATCTCGCCCGACTTCACCTGCGCGATCGTGTTGGTGATGAAGGACTTCCACTTGTCCGGCACCATCACCATATCGATGCCGGCGTTGATCGCCTGCGGGCAACTGTCGTCGGTGCAGCCGGTGACCTGGCCGATGCCGTTCCAGTCGGAGACGACGAAACCGTCAAAGCCCATCTTCTCTTTCAGCGCGACCGTCAGCAGGTCACGCGTGCCGTGCATCTTGCCGTAGTCCTTGCCGGCGGCCACGTCGTTCCAGCTGTTGAAGGACGCCATGACGGTCTGCACGCCGGCTTCGATAGCGCCGTAATAGCCCTGGCCGTGGACATTGATCATGGTGGACTGCGTGATCGTGGCATTGCCCTGGTCCTTGCCGCCGTCGGTGGCGCCGTCGCCGATGAAGTGCTTTGCAGTGGCGACGACGTTGCCGTCCTTGTCGAGCAGGCCCTGCATGCCCTTGACGTAGGCGGTCGCGTATTCGCGGATCAGTGCCGGCTGCGAGGAGTAGCTTTCGTAGGTGCGCCCCCAGCGCGCGTCCTGCGCGACCGCGACGGTCGGTGCGAACGTCCAGGTGACGCCGGTGGCGCGCGTGGACTGGCCGGTGGCTTCGGCGATGCGCTCGATCAGCTCGACGTCATGCGCGGCGCCCAGGCCGATGTTGTGCGGGAAAATGGTCGCGCCGTAGACGTTGCTGTGCCCGTGCACGGCGTCGGTGCCCCAGATCACAGGCACGGGAATCTTGGCGTCGGTGGACATCGACGCGTCGTAATACGCATCGGCGAGCTTCACCCAGTCCTCGACCTTGGCGTGCTTGTTCATCGCCGGCCAGGATCCACCGCCGTTGAGCACGGAACCGATGTAGTACGTGCGCACGTCGGCCGGACTGATCGACTTGATCTCTGGCTGCACCATCTGCCCGACCTTCTGTTCCAGCGTCATGCTGGCGAGGATCTCCGCCACGCGGGCCTCGACGGCGGGATCCTGGGCGAAGCTGCTCTTCAGCGCCGGCCAGTCCTTCAGCTCCGCGGCATCGCTCGCTGCATCAGCGGCGGGTGTCTGTTCGGGTTCCTTCTTGGCCGTACACGACAGGCAGGCCAGCAGACTGGCCCCCAGCAGGGTCACTCGGATCGGATTCACTCGTTTCTCCCTAGATGGCGGCGCGCACAGCATCCCCGACAGGATCCGCGCCTTGACGATAGACCGACGGGACGCGGGGCTTGGCCCCGCATCCCGTCAGGTACTGCGGTTATCGGTGCGCGTGTGCCGTCACAGCTTGTAGCGGAAGCCGAGCATGTACTGCCGGCCGTACTCGGTGTACTCCTCGGGGAACAGCAGGCCGGTGCCCGTGCTTTCGCTGACTTCTGTCCGGAAAGGTTCGTTAGTCAGGTTGTTGACCTGCAGCAGCACCGACAGTCCCTTGAACATACTGGCCTCGGGGAAGTCGTACCCCAGTTGCAGGTCCATCGTGCGCTCGCTCTTGGTGTAACGGATCTGGCGCTGGCCGAACAGCGAGCTGTACTCGCCGCGGTATGCATCCCGGTAGCGCTGGCTTACGCGTGCGGAGAAGCCGTGCTTTTCGTAGTACACCGTGGCGTTGGCGACGATCTTTGACAAGCCCGGGATGGTGTCGGTGCTGGCACCGTTCTCGGGGCCGTCCGGATCGATCGACGACTCGGTGTAGGACACGTTCAACAGCGCGCCGAAACCGTCGAGCGCATCGTGGAAGGTATCGCCCGTGATCGCACCACTCAGTTCCAGGCCGCGCATGTAGCCGCCGCTGCCGTTAGCCCAGGTGCTGTAGTTGCCGAAGTTGGATATCGGCGTCTGGCCATCCGGGTCGTACGCGCTGAAATCCCATTCCGGGAAGTTCTGGCGGTAGATGTAGGTTTCCAGGTTCTTGTAGAACGCAGCCAGGCCGACGTAGTTGCCCTCGCCAAAGTACTTCTCGAACGAGAGGTCGTAGTTGTTGGCGCGGTACGGCTCCAGCGTCGGATTGCCACCGCTGCCCGACCAGACGAACGGCGCGGTCGTGCTGACCGAGGCACTGCTGTCGGCGCTCAGGTAGTTGATCGGCGGACGGGCCAGCACCTTGGCCGCGCCGAAGCGCAGCATCCAGCCATCGCCGAAGTCGGCCACGAGGTTCAGGCTGGGCAGGATGTCGCCGTAGCTGGCGCCGAGCGTCTGCGACCCGGTCACGCTGCTGTTGTTGGCGTTGAACCCGGTAGACTGCTGCTCCGTGCGGATGTACTGGACGCCGGCATTACCGCGCAGGCGCACGGTATCGGTGATGTCCATGTCCAGGTTGGCCTTGGCGTAAAACGTCTTCACCGTCTCTTCGACGATGAAGTCCTTGCGCAGGTCGTCGTTGCTCTCGCTGACGTAGACGTCGTAGTAGCGGTTCACCAAGCCGCGGGGATTGAAGCTGAGTATGTCGCCCATGCCGACGAATCCGAGAGACGTCGGCGAGTACAGGAGCGAGGAATCCACCAGGACCGGCGCGCGGCCGTTCGGCAGGTCGGCGAAGTAGACCGTCGCAACCTTCTCCTTGGTGCGACGGTTGTAGTTGAAGCCGACATCGAAGCTGCGCAGGAAGTCGGAGGACTCGACCAGGCGGTTGAGTTCGACTCGACCAGCCTTGATGACGTCCTTCTGGAACGAATCCTCCAAACGGCCGTCATGCCCCCAGTTCTGCGGATCCCACAGGTACACCGCACCGGGATCGGCCATGTCCGGCAGTGAGTACTGATTGAAGCGGAACGTGGGCGAGATATTGAAGCCGATGCTTTGGCCACCCAGGCGCCCCGCATACAGTTCGAGCGCGGATTGCTCGCGCTCCGCGCGCGAATAGCTGAGATCCGTCTTAAGCGTATAGACGTCGCCCCATTTGAAACTGTTCGCCCAGCCGGTGGACACCAGCTTGTCTTCGCGCTGGTTACTATCGTTGCGGATCACCGGCCTCACGCCGTTCAACGTACCGCTGGTGACGACCGGGTAACCGTGGTAATCGGTGGTCTGCGCATCGCTGTAGGAGACACCGCCGCCAGGCGCCCAGGGATCGTTGCTCCACATGGCGCCGTGCATGACTTCGTCCTGGTCGAACTTGGAGTAGTACAGGTCCAGGACGCTGTGGAAGCTGTCGTTGGGCTTGAACTCGACCACACCTAGCACGCCGTCGCGCTGCAGGTCGCGCGACTTGACCCACCCTTCGGAACCCTGCAACGCGATTGCGTTGGCGGGGCGGCCTGGTTGAGCCGGATCGCCCCAATCCACCGCGTCCATATCGGCCCACCACCACGCCTTGTAGTGCTTCTCCTGGAAGGGCGAATCGATGCGCGCCACGCCGAGTGCGATACCCACGGTATTGTCCGCGAACTGGTCGACGTAGGACGCGCTGGCGCGATACCCCTTGTCGTCGCCATCCGCACCCAGGGCATCGAACGAGTTGTCTTCGTACTGGCCGCTGAAGACGATCCGGCGACCATCCAGGCTGAGTGGCCGAATGGTCTGCAGATCGACGGTGCCCGACAGGCCCTGCCCGATCAGCGTCGCATCGGGCGTCTTGTACACAGTCACCGCATTAATCAGCTCCGCAGGGTACTGGTCGAACTCGACACCGCGACTGTCGCCGGTGCTGACCTGTTCGCGGCCGTTGAGCAACGTGCCGGCGAGTTGCTCGGACATACCGCGGATGTTGATGACCTGCGAACGGCCATCTACGCGCTGCGTCGCCAGACCGGGCAACCGGGAGATGGAGTCGGCGATGCTGACGTCCGGCAGTTTGCCGATGTCTTCCGCCGAAATCGCTTCGACGATCGAGGTGGATTCGTTCTTCGTCTCGACGGCGCTCGCGATGGCGGCGCGGATACCGGTGACCTTGACCGCATCCAGCGTCTCGACGGACGGGTCGGCGGAGGATGCCGCCTGCTGCGCACTGGCGATGACCGGGAAGGCTAGTGCAACGCAGCACGCGACGGCGAGATGCTGCTTACGCAGTGCGCGACGCGAAGACGGATCTTTAATGCGATTCGAGTGTTTCATCTGGCCCCTCTCCGACCATTGTTGACAGCGCTGTCATATAGAAGCTTCAATGCAGTGTCAACAAATTCCTAACAAGCGTGACATGGCGTCGCAGGCAGCATTGAATTCACGTCTTCAACAGCGATTTGCCTGAAAAATTTCGCTGCGTTGCAGCACCCGCTTTGCGTGGATTCCGGGAGGGATTCGCGACACGTCCGAATACACCTGCGCGAGGAATCCGCCATGCGCCTACGTTTCCATAAAGCTCGCTCTACCCGTCCATTCATTCTTCTCCTCGCGCTGGCGTTCGCGCCGTTTTCGTATGCACAAGACGTCGCCGTATGGATCACGACGGCAGACCATCAGCGAGCCCTGGAGGCTTCCGCGCCTGCACAGTTCGAGGCGGGCAACGGCGCGAATGCGCTGCGTATCGACATCGACGATGCGAAGCGGTATCAGGAGATCGTCGGCTTCGGCGCATCGTTGACGGACTCTTCCGCCTGGCTGATCCAGCACAAGCTGGATCAGCCGCAGCGCGATGCGCTGCTGAAGGAACTGTTCGGCCGCGACGGAGACGGACTGGGCCTCAGCTTCTCCCGCCTGACCATCGGCGCATCGGACTTCTCGCGCCACCACTACAGTCTCGACGACACGCCTGACGGCAAGCCGGACCCGGAGCTCAAGCATTTCAGCATCGACGAGAACCGCGGCGACGTGATTCCTGTGGCGCGCGCGATGCTCGCCATCAATCCGCAGCTGAAGATCATGGCGTCGCCGTGGAGCGCGCCCGGCTGGATGAAGGACACCAACAGCCTGATCCAGGGCAAGCTGCTGCCGCAGTACTACGACGCGTTCTCGCGCTACCTGTTGAAGTACGTGGATGCGTATGCGGCGGAGGGCGTCCCGATCTTCGCGCTGACCGTGCAGAACGAGCCCGACTACGAGCCGAAGGATTACCCCGGCATGCGGCTCAACGCGCCGGCGCGCGCGCGGCTCATCGGTGATCACCTGGGCCCGATGATCGCGGCGCGTGGAAACGGCCCGTTGATCTTCGATTGGGACCACAACTGGGACAAACCGCAGGAGCCGCTGGGCGTGCTGGGCGATGCGAAAGCCAAACCTCATGTCGCCGCCGTTGCCTGGCATTGCTATGGCGGCGACGTGGCCGCGCAGTCGCCCGTGCATGACGCGTTCCCCGACAAGGATGCGTACATGACCGAATGCTCGGGCGGCGACTGGGAGCCGGTGCGAAGTGGCGGCCTGCCACTGCAGATGAAGAACATCATCATCCGCAGCGCGCGCCATTGGGCGCGTGGCGCGCTGTTCTGGAACCTGGCGCTGGACGAGAACAACGGCCCCTACGCCGGCGGCTGCGATACGTGCCGTGGCGTGGTGACGATCGATTCGCGCACCGGCGCGATCACCCGCACCGACGAGTACTACGCGCTGGCGCACGCCAGCCGGTTCGTGCGGCAGGGCGCCCACAGGATCGCTTCCAGCGAGACAGGCGACGACCTCGACAACGTGGCGTTCCGCAATGCGGACGACGGCTCGCTGGTGCTGCTGGTCTCCAATGCCGCGAAGCAGCCACGCCGTTTTACCGCCACGCAGGGCGGCCGGGCATTCGACTACACGCTGCCGGCGCGCAGCGTTGCCACGTTCGTGTGGAAGCCTGACGCAGCGCAGCACGACTGAGGCCTCACAGGCGGGCGGACTGTCATTCCGGCCGCCATACGCCGTAGTATCCTGCCGCATTCCCTCATGGAGCGGCGGCATGATGCGACGTACTTCCCTGCTGGCACTTCTGGCCGTGACAGCCCTGCTGGCCGGTTGCGGCGATGGCGTGGTCCGCCGCGTCTCCGACCCCGCGGTCAGCGTGCAGCAGTTGACGGTGAAAGCCGACGGTCAATGGGCGGTGGATCTGCGCCTGCAGAACTACAGCAGCATCCCGATGCGCTTCGACACCGTGGAGGTCGACGTGCAGGTCGGTGACCAGGACGCCGGCAAGCTGCGCGCCACGCCCGGCCTGTCGATCGGCCCCGAGTCCGCGGATGTCGTGACCGTCGCCTTCTCGCCCACCAGCGCCGGCAGGATCGTGGTAGCGGACGCGCTCGCAGGCCGCCGCACCCTCCCCTACACATTGAAAGGCACCGCTGCCGCCACGCCGGAAGAGGCCAAGCAGCGTAGCTTCGATGTCGATACCCGCAACACCCTCAATCCCGTCCCCGGCCTGGACGGCGTGCTGCGCTGAGCGCGGCCCTCCCTCATTCGCGATACCGAGAACCCGCATGCCTGCGTCCTACAAAGCTCCCCTGACCGATCTCCGCTTCGCCCTCTACGACGTGCTGGGCGTCGAGCCGCTGTTCCAGCGTCTCGGCTACACCGAGGCCACCCGCGACATCCTCGACGCCGTGCTGGACGAGGCGGCGCGCTTCACTGAAACCGTGCTCGCACCGCTGAACAGCGTGGGCGACGAGATCGGCAGCCAGCTCGACAAGGCCACCGGCGAGGTCACCACGCCGCCAGGCTTCAAGGCGGCGTATACGCAGTTCGTGGACGGTGGCTGGACCGGACTGACGTCGTCGCCGGAGTTCGGTGGCCAGGGCCTGCCGCACACGATGGGCGTGCCGCTCAACGAACTGGTCAACGCCAGCAACCTGGCCTGGGGCAACTTCCCCCTGCTGTCGCACGGCGCGGTCGAAGCGCTCAAGCACCATGGCGAGGCATGGCAGCAGGAGGTGTTCCTGAAGCCGCTCGTCGAGGGCCGCTGGACCGGCACGATGTGCCTGACCGAGCCGCACTGCGGCACCGATCTGGGTCTGCTGAAGACCAAGGCCGAACCGAACGCCGATGGCAGTTATGCCATCACCGGCACCAAGATCTTCATCACCGCCGGCGAGCACGACCTGACCGACAACATCGTGCATCTGGTGCTGGCCAAGCTTCCGGATGCGCCCGCGGGTGCAAAGGGCATCTCGTTGTTCGTCACGCCGAAGTTCAAGGTGGCGCAGGACGGCACGGTCGGCGAGCGCAACGCCGTGACGGTTGGCTCGATCGAGCACAAGATGGGCATCAAGGCCTCGGTCACCTGCGTGATGAATTTCGACGGTGCGCAGGGCTATCTGGTCGGCCAGCCGCACAAGGGCCTGCAGGCGATGTTCACCATGATGAACACCGCGCGCCTCGGCGTCGGCCTGCAGGGCATCGGCCTGAGCGAGCGCGCCTACCAGAACGCGCTGCGCTACGCGCGCGACCGCGTGCAGACGCGCTCGCTGAGTGGCGCGAAGTTCCCCGAGAAGCCGGCCGACCCGATCCTCGTCCACCCGGACGTCCGTCGCATGCTGCTGACGGTGAAGTCGCTGGTCGAAGGCAGCCGCCTGCTCGCCCTGCATGCCGGCACGCTGATCGATATCGCCAACCACGCGGAAGACGCTGCCGAACGCGAGCGCGCCGACACGCTGGTGAGTTTCCTGACGCCCATCTCGAAGGCCTGCCAGACCGAATGGGGCATCGAGAACACCTACCACGCACTGCAATGCTTCGGTGGCCACGGCTACATCCACGAACACGGCATGGAACAGCTGGCCCGCGACGCCCGCATCACCACGCTGTACGAAGGCACGACCGGCATCCAGGCACTGGACCTGATGGGCCGCAAGACTGCGGCCACGCAGGCCGCCGGCCTGAAGCTGTTCCTCGCCGACGTGCATGCGTTCGTCCAGCAGCACAAGGACGATGCGTCGCTGACCGAGTTCATCGATCCGCTGCAGCAGAAGGCGGCCGAATGGGCGGGCCTGACGAAGAACATCCTGCAGCGCGCTGCAGCGAATCCCGAGGAAATCGGTGCCGCCAGCACCGACTACCTGTTCTACTCGGGCTACGTGGTGCTGGCGTACTGGTGGGCGCGCAGTGTGGCCGCCGCCGATGCATCGGCGCACGGCGATGCCTTCAAGCAGGCCAAGCGCGAAACCGCGCGTTTCTACTTCGCACGGATCCTGCCGCGCACCCTCGCCCATGCCGCCGCCATCGAATCCGGCGCGGACACGCTGATGGCGATGGACGACGTGCGCTTCGGCGAATGATCGGGCACCGGAGGAGCGCGGGCCGCGCGCTCCTCCGAAGAAAAGCCGCGCCGTATACACATTTCGTCAACATTTGGGTATAACCTGCTTCTCCATGGAAGCAGACAGAGCTCAGCTTCACCTGGTCCAGACCGGTTCCCTCTCGTCGCCGGTCCCGTCTCCGTCGTCCCCCCGTCCCCACCCCGCCGCCCTGCGACTGCTGTCGCTGGATGCGCATGGGCGTGTGCTCGACTGGATCAACTGGCAGGACGCCACCTGCCTGTATGCGCGCGGCGCGGTCGCCTGGACGCTGGGCGATCCCTGCCTGCATGTGCACGGCGGCGTCTCGCGACTGACCGGCGAACAGAGCCTGATCGAATTGCACCCCATCGTCGCCTCGCGTGGCCATGCGCGTGCGCACGCGTTGTCGCCCACGCCGACGCTCACCAACACCGCGCTGTTCGCCCGCGATGCCCACCTGTGCCTGTACTGCGGCCACGAGTATTCGCGGCCGCACCTGACCCGCGACCACGTGCTGCCGCTGTCCAAGGGTGGCAAGGACATCTGGGAAAACGTGGTGACGGCCTGCTTCCACTGCAATTCGCGCAAGAGCAACCGCACGCCGCAGCAGGCGCATATGCCGCTGCTCGCCGTGCCGTACCGGCCCAGCTGGATCGAGCACCTGATCCTGTCCAACCGCAACATCCTGGCCGACCAGATGGCCTTCCTGAAGGCCCAGTTGCCCAAGAAGTCCAAGCTGTCGGCGTGATCCATTGCCGTCAGGACGCCCTTCCGGCGCATGCGCCGGCCGGCGGGGCCGCGTGGTGCCGTCAGGATTTCCTGAACCACGGACGCTCCGCCCGCGCCCGCTTCACCCCTTTGCTTGCCCCGCTTCACACAACGGGGGGAAAATGGCGGGCCAGACCAATTCCAGCCCGATGATCGCCCCCGACCGCTATCCCCGCCTGTCCCGCATCCACGTCCCGGCCGACCTGCGCCAGTTCGATGAATCCGAACTGCCTGCCATCGCCGAGGAACTGCGGGGCTACCTGATCGAGTCGGTCGGCAAGAGCGGCGGACATTTCGGCGCGGGCCTGGGCGTGATCGAACTGACGGTCGCCCTGCACTACCTGTTCGACACCCCGCGCGACCGCCTGGTATGGGACGTCGGCCACCAGACCTACCCGCACAAGATCCTGACGGGCCGCCGCGACACCATCCACACGGTGAAGCAGAAGGACGGCGTGGCGCCGTTCCCGAAGCGCGAGGAAAGCGAGTACGACACCTTCGGCGTGGGTCATTCGTCCACCTCGATCTCCGCCGCGCTGGGTATGGCGATCGCGCTGCAGCAGCAGGGCGATGATCGCAAGGTGGTCGCCGTGATCGGCGACGGGGCGATGACCGCCGGCATGGCGTTCGAAGCGCTGAACCACGCCGGTGGCATGGAGCCGGAACCGAATCTGCTGGTGATCCTCAACGACAACCAGATGTCGATCTCCGAGAATGTCGGCGGTCTGACCAAGATGCTGGGCCGCCTCAGCAGCAGCCGCACGCTCAACGCGCTGCGTGAGGGCGGCAAGAAACTGCTGGGCGACAAGAAGAAGCCGCCGGCCCGCTTCATGCGCCGCTGGGAAGAACACTGGAAGGGCATGTTCGTGCCGTCCACGCTGTTCGAGCAGATGGGCTTCCATTACACCGGCCCGATCGACGGTCATGACGTCGAGGCCTTGGTCGGCGCGCTGAAGACGTTGAAGACCCTCAAGGGTCCGCAGTTGCTCCACATCCTGACGACCAAGGGCAAGGGTTACGAACTGGCCGAAGGCGACCAGATCGGCTACCACGCGGTCGGTCCGTTCGATCCGGAGAAAGGCCTCGTCAGCAAGGGCGGCGCGAAGAAGCCGACCTACACCGACATCTTCAGCGACTGGCTGTGCGACATGGCCGCGGCCGAACCGAAGTTGCTGGGCATCACCCCGGCAATGCGTGAAGGCTCGGGCCTGGTGCGCTTCAGCAAGGAGTACCCGGAGCGCTACTTCGACGTCGCCATCGCCGAACAGCATGCGGTGACGCTGGCGGCCGGCATGGCCTGCGAAGGCAGCAAACCGGTGGTCGCGATCTACTCGACGTTCCTGCAGCGCGGTTACGACCAGTTGGTGCACGACGTCGCCATCCAGAAGCTGGACGTGCTGTTCGCCATCGACCGCGGCGGCGTGGTCGGCCCGGACGGCGCCACCCATGCCGGCAACCTTGACCTCAGCTACCTGCGTTGCGTGCCACACATGGTGGTAATGGCCCCGGCCGACGAGAACGAATGCCGGCAGATGCTGAGCACCGGCTACCACTTCAACGGTCCGGCCGCGGTGCGCTACCCGCGCGGCACCGGTCCCGGCGTCGCATTGCAGTCCTCGCTGGACACGCTGCCAATCGGCAAGGCCGACCTGCGTGTCCGCGGCAGCCGCGTGGCGCTGCTCGCCTTTGGCTCCACAGTTGCGGCGGCCGAACAAGTGGGGCGCGAGCTGGGCCTGAGCGTGGTGAACATGCGCTTCGTGAAGCCGCTGGACCGCGACCTGATCGTAGAACTGGCCAGGACCCACCAGGGCTTCGTCACCATCGAAGACAACGTGGTGATGGGTGGCGCAGGCTCCGGTGTCACCGAACTGCTCAATGCCGAAGACCTGTCGCTGCCGGTGCTGCACCTGGGCCTGCCGGACGAGTTCCAGCACCACGCCAGCCGCGAAGACCTGCTGGTCGAAGCCGGCATCGATGCGGCCGGCATTCGCGCCAGTGTGTTGAAGCGCTGGCCTGCCCTGGCAGCTACCCAGCCGCCGCTGACCGCCGCAGGCTGAGTCGCGCCGCCGTTGCCGGCATCACTCCGGCGCTTCGACCTCGTAGCCCTTGGCCTGCAGGGCTGCCAGGTAGCCATCCGGCTTGACCAGTTGCCAGACCGGCAACGTGGCGAAGGTGATCCGGTTCTTCCGTAGCGAGCCTTCGGCGATCTCCATCCAGTGCTTCTGCATGCGCACCTCGATATCGGAGATGCCGCGCTTGCGCGCCGTCTCGGTATTGAACCAGGCTGAAGCACACGCCTGCTGCCAGTCCTGGCGTGCGCCGGACCGCAGTGCAGGCCAGTCGCCGACCGCCCATGCATTGGCGCGAGCAGCGACCTGCGGGAGATCGCTTTCGATGACATCGAGCGTCTTGCTGAAACACGCGAGGTCTTCGGGCTTCAAGGTTTCATTCCGGAAGTCCGCCAGTGCGGAGCGCGGATCGTCCAGCTTGATCTTCAGCGACGTCGGCGTCCGCTTCATTTTCCGCTGCTTCAATGCTGCGTCGATCACGGGACCGATGACGCCCCCCTCGCGCAGGCCGGTGTCCGACAAGGCTTCGATGTAAAGCTGGTACGCGGCAATCACTGGGCGCTTCTTTTCGACACCGCCATCCCGTCCCATGTAGCGTCGCTTCAGGACGCTCCAGCGGGCATAGACATCCGCGGGCAGAACATCCTGCAGCTTCTGGCCGTCCGGATTCTTGGATGCCTTCAACGCGGAAGGCAGCAGCGTCAACCTGCCGAAGAAACCCACGTCGGCGTCCACGGTGACGTTAGGCGAACCCAGTACTTCGTCCGTGAGTTGCAATACCTGGGTGACGTCGTCGGAGCGCCACGTCATGTTCTTGGGCAAGGGTGATTGCGTGCCCAGGATGTACAGCAGATGGTCGCCGTGCCGCACCTTCCACAGTCCCGGACCCGGCTGCACGCCGGCCACGACCACGGCATCCATGTCGATCACGCCTTCCGCATCGGCGGACGGCGGATCCATCACCGCAGCAGCCTCCTGCGCCACGACGGATATCGGCGCGATCAACAACGACAGGCAGCACAACACTCCGTAAAGCGGCAGACGCATTCCGGCAGCTCCATGCAGAAGAATCACCAGAGTGTGCCCGCGCTAAACCCGCAGACGCACACGTCGCGGTGACGCCGTGGGGGATCGGTTCAGGCGACCTTGCCGCCCGCTTCGCGCAGCGTACGCGCGACATCGCTGCCGCTCTGCATCAGCTCGAATCCCTGCCAGCTGAAACCCGGTGACACCGAGCAGTCGACCAGCGTGTACGTGCCCAGCGTGCGTGCGCTCTGCCAGATGCCGGCCGGTACCACCTGATTGGACTGCCCCCCGCGCGCGGACGTGTCCAGTTGCACGCGGGTCAGCGTGCGCTGGTCGGGATCGAACATCGACAGCTCCATCGGGCTGCCGTCATGCCAGTCCCAGACCTCGGTGGCATCGACGCGATGCCAACGTGTCACCACGCCCTCCGGCAACAGGAACTTGATCGCAGTGAGCGCGGGACGCTCGATGCCATTGACCTCGGTGCGCTTGGCGGATTCGTAGACGCGCCGGAAGTACCCGCCCTCAGGGTGCGGCGCCAGCTGCAGGTCACGGATCAGCGCTTCGGTCATGGGCTGCATCGGCGTTCCTGCACGTGACGGGCACAAAAAAGCCCACGCATCGGCGTGGGCTTGATGTCGAACCGCGATTGGTCGGGACGGCCGGATTTGAACCGACGACCCTCTGCCCCCCAGGCAGATGCGCTACCAGGCTGCGCTACGCCCCGAATCTCGCGGATCGGCCCGCCTTTCGACGGGCCGCGCATTATAGCCGGATTTCCTCGGCGACTCCCAGCAGGAGCGCCGTGGGGCATCACCGGCGCAGCAACTGCAGGATTTCTTCCAGCTCCATCCGCACCTGGCGCACGATCTGCGCGCTCATCGCGGATTCCTGCTTCGCACCCTCGCCCTCCAGGCGCAGGCGCGCACCGCCGATGGTGTAGCCCTGTTCGTACAGCAGCCCGCGGATCTGGCGCACCATCAGCACGTCATGGCGCTGGTAGTAGCGACGGTTGCCGCGGCGCTTGGCCGGTTCCAGGCTGGGAAACTCGGTCTCCCAGTACCGCAGTACGTGCGGCTTGACGTCGCACAGCTCGCTAACCTCACCGATGGTGAAGTAGCGTTTGGCCGGAATCGGCGGAAGCTCGCGGTTACTGCCCGGATCCAGCATATGTTTCCACCCGCTCCTTGAGTTTCTGGCCCGGCCGGAAGGTCACCACCGTCCGTGCCGAGATCGGGATCTCCTCACCGGTCTTCGGGTTGCGGCCGGGGCGCTGGTTCTTGCGGCGCAGGTCGAAATTGCCGAACCCCGACAGCTTCACCTGCCGGCCCTGCTCCAGGGCCTCGCGCAGCACGTCGAAGTACGCGTCGACGAATTCCTTCGCCTCGCGCTTGTTCAGGCCGACCTCGTCGAACAGACGTTCGGCCATCTCCGCCTTCGTCAATGCCATGGATTACTGCGTCCCCATTGCGGCCGTCGCCGGCCTTGCCACTGCCTTCATACCGTTCATCCGCGGATCTTCGCGCCATGCGCGTCGTCGATCGCGGCCACGACGGCCGCCACTGTCTGCGCCACGTCGCTCTCCGTGAGAGTGCGTGAGTTGTCCTGCAAAATCAAGCCCATAGCGAGACTCTTTTGACCGGATTCGACACCTTGCCCGACGTAGCGGTCGAACAGTTGGACATCACGCAGCAACGGGCCCGCAGCGGCCTTGACCGTATCGGCCAATGCAGCCCACGACACGTCTTCGGCCACGACGAACGCGAGGTCCCGGCGGACGGACGGGTACCGGGACAGCTCCGCCGCGCGCGGCAGCGCACGCACGGTCAGCGGTGCCAGGTCCAGTTCGAACGCCATCACATCGGCGTCGAGGTCCAGCTGGCGCTGCAACCGCGGATGCAACTGTCCGATCCAGCCGATGCGCTCGCCATCGCGATACACATCGGCCGAGCGCCCAGGATGCCCTTGGCTCGCCTGTGACGGACGGAACTCCAGCACGGTACCCGCCAGCGCAGCCACGCTTTCCAGGTCGCCCTTGAGGTCGTGGAAGTCCGCCTTGCGCGTGGGCATGCCCCATTGCTCGGCCAAGGCCTCACCGGTGATCGCGGCGGCAATGCGCAGCGATTCAACGGGCGCTTCGCCGGCCTGCGACGGCGCGCGGAACACATTGCCGATCTCGAACAGACGCACGCGACCGGCCTGGCGCGCGGCATTGCGCTGCAGGGCCGCCACGACGCCCGGCAACAGCTGCGTGCGCATGATCGCCAGTTCGGCGCTCAGCGGATTCGCCAGCGGCACGGCGCCGTCCGCGGCACCCCACTGCGCCAGCCATTGCGCATCGACGAACGCGAAGTTGACCGTCTCGAAGTAGTCCCGCGCCGCCAACTGGCGACGTACGACGCCCTCCTCGACGCGCGTTTCGCTGGGGGCGGCAACGCGGGTTGCGCCGCCCGGCAGCGTGGTCGGCACGCGGTCGTAGCCATGGATGCGCGCCAGTTCCTCGATCAGGTCTTCCTCGATCGCGATGTCGAAGCGGCGGCTCGGCGCGACGACGCTCCAGCCCTCGGCGACGGCAGCCGCCTGCAGGCCCAGCGCACGCAGGATGCGCTCGATCTCCGCATCCGGGATTTCAACACCCAGCACGCGCGCGACGCGTGCGCGGCGCAGCAGGATCGCCGTCGGCTTGGGCAGATGTTCGGACAGCACGGCCTCGGTCGTCGGGCCGGGGACGCCACCGGCGACGTCGAGGATCAGGCGGGTCGCGTATTCCACCGCGATGCGCGGCAGCTCAGGATCCACGCCACGCTCGAAGCGATGGCCGGCATCCGTGTGCAGGCCGAGCTTGCGGCTGCGGCCGATGATCGCCGACGGAATCCAGTGCGCGGCTTCCAGGAACACGTTGCGGGTCGTGTCGGTGACCTTGGTATCGAGTCCGCCCATGATCCCGCCCAGCGCAACGGCACGCGCAGCGCGACCGCCACGGCCATCGGAGACGACCAGGAAACCGTCATCGAGCGTCACGGTGCGGCCATCCAGCAACGCCACCGTCTCGTCCTTGCGCGCGGGGCGCACGACGATGCCGCCTTCCAGCGTGTCCTTGTCGAAGGCATGCATGGGCTGCCCCAACTCCAGCATCACGTACTGGGTGACGTCGACCAGGAAGCTGATGGGACGCACGCCACTGCGGCGCAGACGCTCGACCATCCACACCGGCGACGGCGCGGTGGCGTCCACACCTTCGATCACGCGGCCCGCGAAGCGCGGCACGCGCGCACCAGCCTCGAGCTCCACGCTCAGGACGGACGGGCTCTGCGCCGGCACCGGCGTGGTGTCGAACGGCTTCACTTCGCTGCCCAAAGAGGCCGCCACATCGTAGGCGATGCCGCGCACGCTGAAGCAATCCGCACGGTTCGGCGTCAGCTTGATCTCGATGCTGGCATCGGGAAGCTGCAGGTAATCGGCAATGGGCGAGCCGACCGGCGCGTTGGCCGGCAGTTCGAGCAGGCCCGACGCGTCGGCGTCGATGCCCAGCTCCTTGGCCGAGCAGAGCATGCCGTTGGACTCGACGCCGCGCAGCTTGGCCGCCTTGATGGCGATGCCGCCGACATTCGCGCCGACCATCGCCAGGGGCGCCAGAAGACCGGGGCGCGCATTCGGTGCGCCACAGACGATCTGCAGCAGACCGCCCTGCCCCGCATCGACCTGGCAGACCTGCAGGCGGTCGGCTTCGGGATGCTTGGCGCATTCGACGATGCGCGCCACGACCACGTTCGCCAGACCATCGCCCAGCGCGGTGACCTCTTCGACCTCCAGGCCGATCGCGGTCAGCGTCGCGGACAGTTCATCGCGGGTGGCCGGGGTGGGGACGTGGCTGCGCAGCCAGTTTTCAGAGAACTTCATGGTTCGTGATCCGTAGGGCGAGCCTCGGCCCGCCGTCGTCGTGGGTCAGATGTCGTGATGCAGCGAAGGGTTACGCGAACTGCTTCAGGAACCGCACGTCGTTCTCGAAGAACGCACGCAGGTCGTTGACGCCGTAGCGCAGCATCGAGAAGCGCTCCACGCCGAGACCGAAGGCGAAGCCGGTGTAGCGCTCCGGATCGATGCCGCAGTTGCGCAGCACGTTCGGGTGCACCATGCCGCAGCCCAGCACTTCCAGCCAGCGCGTGCTGCCATCAGGCTGCTGCCAGGCGATGTCGACTTCGGCGCCAGGCTCGACGAACGGGAAGTAGCTGGGACGGAAGCGCATCTCGAAATCGCGCTCGAAGAACGCACGCACGAACTCGGCCAGCGTGCCCTTGAGGTCGGCGAAGGTCGAATGCTCGTCCACCAGCAGGCCCTCGACCTGATGGAACATCGGCGAGTGAGTCTGGTCGCTGTCGCTGCGGTAGACCTTGCCGGCCGCGATCATGCGCAGTGGCGGCTGATGGCTGTCCATGTAGCGGACCTGCACGCCGGACGTGTGCGTGCGCAACAGGCGGCCGTCGCCGAAGTAGAACGTGTCGTGCATGGCGCGCGCCGGATGGTGCGGCGGGAAATTCAGCGCCTCGAAATTGTGCTGGTCGTCCTCGATTTCCGGACCGTCCGCCAGTTCGTACCCCAGGCGACCGAAGATGTCGGCGATGCGCTCCAGCGTGCGGCTGATCGGATGCAGGCCGCCACGGCCGCCATTGCGGCCCGGCAGTGTCACGTCGATCGTTTCGCCGGCCAGGCGCGCGTCGAGTGCGGCATCTTCCAGCACGATCTTGCGGGCCGACAGCGCTTCGCCGATGACGTCGCGGGCGCGGTTGATCGCTTCGCCGGCGGTCTTGCGCTGGTCGGCAGGCAGCGCACCCAACTGCTTCAGCTGCGACGTCACACTGCCGCTCTTGCCGAGCAGCGCGACGCGCAACTGCTCCACCACGTCGGGTGTCTGCGCGGCGGCGATGTCGGCCAGCGCCTGCGTGGACAGGGATTCGATTTCGCTCATCGGAGGTCCATGAGAGGGTGCCAGCCTGTGGCACAAAAACAGAAACCACAAAAAACAATGGGGAAGGACTCGCGCCCTTCCCCACGTGTTCCCGGCGATGGACTGCCGGAGTGCTTTACGGTGGAGACGCGGCTTACGCCGCGAGTGCGCCCTTCGCCTTTTCAGCCAGGGCCGCAAAACCGGCCGCATCGTGCACGGCGATGTCCGCCAGCACCTTGCGGTCCAGGGTGATGCCAGCCTTCAGCAGGCCGTTCATGAAACGGCTGTAGCTCAGGCCGTTGATGCGGGCCGCCGCGTTGATGCGGGTGATCCACAGCGAACGGAAATTGCGCTTCTTCTGCTTGCGGCCGATATAGGCGTACTGCTGCGCCTTGATGACCGCCTGCTTGGCGACGCGGAACACCTTGCGACGGGCGTTGTAGTAGCCCTTGGCCAGGGTGAGGATCTTCTTGTGACGGCGACGCGCCGTCACGCCACGCTTAACTCGTGCCATGTCTCAGTCCTCAGAGGTAGGGAAGCATGCGGTTCAAACGGCCGCTGTCTTCGGCGCGAATGATGTTCGTCGCACGAAGGCCGCGCTTACGCTTGGTCGCCTTCTTGGTGAGGATGTGGCTACGGTTGGCGTGGCCAGCCTTGAACTTGCCGGATGCGGTCTTGCGAAAACGCTTCGCCGCCGCCCGGTGGGTCTTGATCTTGGGCATTGCTATGTCCTTGACGGGTTTATGTCACTGATCCGGGCGCCGCGTTTGCGGTCTTTCCATCCATGCCCATATCGGCTTGTAAGTCGTTGATTCCAGAGTGGAACCAGCGACGGGTCCATCGGCTGCGAGCAGCCTCCCGGCGTACCGGGCCGCGTATTATGCCCGCTGCCGTTTTTTCTTGCAAATCCGGCCACTTAGCCAACGGATGGCGGCTGCCGGAAACAGCAAGGGCGCCTCGCGGCGCCCCTCCTGCGGATCCTGCGCCCGAAGGCGGCCGGGATCACTTCTTCTTCGGCGCGATCATCATGACCATCTGGCGGCCTTCCAGGCGCGGACGGGACTCGATGACGATCTCGTCGCCCAGTTCGGCCTCGATGCGCGCCGCCATCTCGCGACCCAGCTCCTGGTGGCTCATCTCGCGGCCACGGAAACGGATGTTGACCTTGACCTTGTCGCCCTCTTCCAGGAAGCGGCGGATGTTGCGCATCTTGATCTGGTAGTCGCCCTCGTCGGTAACGGGGCGGAACTTGAGTTCCTTGATCTCGACCTGCTTCTGCTTCTTCTTGGCCTCGTTGGCCTTCTTCTGCATCTCGAACTTGAACTTGCCGAAGTCCATGATCTTGCAGACGGGCGGCTCGGCGTTGGGCTGGATCTCGACCAGATCCAGGCCTTCGTCTTCCGCCTTGGCCAAGGCTTCGTCGCGCGTAAGCACGCCGATCATCTCGCCATCGGAACCGATCACGCGTACCCGCGGCACGCGGATTTCGTGGTTCTTGCGGTTTTGCTTGTTGTCAGGGGTGCTGATGTTGCAGTCTCCAGGGAGGGGTGCACCGGTCCATGTCGGACCGGAACCTTATTGCGCGGCGTGCTCGTTACGCAAACGTTCGGCGAAGGCGGCAACGGACATGCTGCCCAGGTCTTCACCGGAACGCGTACGCACGGCGATGGCGCCATTTTCCTTCTCGCGGTCGCCGACCACCAGCAGGTAAGGCACCCGCTGCAGCGTGTGCTCGCGAATCTTATAGCCGATCTTCTCGTTCCGCAAATCGGCCGCCACCCGGAAGCCTTGATTTGCAAGGGTTTTCCGGACCTCGGCCACATAATCGGCCTGGGCGTCGGTGATATTCATCACCACCGCCTGCTGGGGGGCCAGCCAGGACGGGAACGCACCAGCATGGTGCTCGATCAGGATACCGATGAAGCGCTCCATCGAGCCCACGATGGCCCGGTGCAGCATGACCGGGTGCTGGCGCTGGCTGTTCTCGTCCACGTACTCGGCGCCCAAGCGGCCCGGCATCATGAAGTCGACCTGCATCGTGCCCAGCTGCCAGGTCCGGCCGATGGCGTCCTTCAGGTGGTACTCGATCTTCGGGCCGTAGAAGGCGCCCTCGCCCGGCAACTCCTGCCATTCCACCCCGCAGCTGCGCAGGGCGGCGCGAAGGGCGGCCTCGGCCTTGTCCCAGGTGGCGTCGTCACCCAGGCGCGATTCCGGGCGCAGCGCGATCTTGATCTGGATGTCCTCGAAGCCGAAGTCCGAGTAAACCTTCAGTGCCTGCTGGTGGAACGCGGTCACCTCGGCTTCGATCTGGTCTTCCGTGCAGAAGATGTGGCCGTCGTCCTGGGTGAAGCCGCGCACGCGCAGGATGCCGTGCAGCGCACCCGACGGTTCGTTGCGGTGGCAGGCGCCGAACTCGCCGTAACGGATCGGCAGGTCGCGGTAGCTGTGCAGGCCCTGGTTGAACACCTGCACATGGCCGGGGCAGTTCATCGGCTTGACCGCGTAGGTGCGGTTCTCCGACTCGCTGAAGAACATGTTTTCCTTGTAGTTGTCCCAGTGGCCGGACTTCTTCCACAGGGCCACATCAAGGATCTGCGGGCAGCGCACTTCCTGGTAACCGCTGTCGCGATAGACCTTGCGCATGTACTGCTCGACCACCTGCCAGATGGCCCAGCCCTTCGGGTGCCAGAACACCAGGCCGGGCGCCTCTTCCTGCAGGTGGAACAGCTCCTGCTGCTTGCCGATCTTGCGGTGGTCGCGCTTCTCCGCTTCCTCGATGCGCTGGATGTACGCCTCCAGCTGCTTCTTGTCGGCCCAGGCCGTGCCGTAGATGCGCTGCAGCTGCTCGTTCTTGGCGTCGCCGCGCCAGTAGGCGCCGGAGATACGCGTCAGCTTGAACGCCTTCAGAAAGCGCGTGTTCGGCACGTGCGGGCCGCGACACATGTCCACGTATTCCTGGTGGTAGTACAGCCCCATCGCCGTGACGTCAGGACCCATGTCGTCGATCAGGCGCAGCTTGTAGTCCTCGCCGCGGGACTTGAATACCTCTACGACCTCGGCGCGCGGCGTCATTTTCTTGATGACGTCGTAGTCCTGCGCGATCAGCTCCTGCATGCGCTGCTCGACTGCGGCCAGGTCTTCCGGCGTGAACGGGCGTTCGCTGTAGATGTCGTAGTAGAAGCCTTCGGCGATCACCGGGCCGATGACCATCTTCACGTCCGGATACAGCTGCTTCACCGCATGGCCGACCAGGTGCGCACAGGAGTGGCGGATGATCTCAACGCCCTCCTCGTCCTTCGGCGTAATGATGCGCAGCGCCGCGTCATGGTCGATGACGTCGCTGGCATCGACGAGCACGCCGTCGACCGCACCGGCCACGGTGGCCTTGGCCAGGCCGGCACCGATGGACTGCGCCACCTGCATGACGGAAACGGGGTTCTCGAACTCGCGGCGGCTGCCGTCGGGGAGCGTGATCGTGATCATCGGAAACGTGGACTCGGTCTGGGTGGCGCTGGCGCAAGAGCGGCCGGGCGAGGTGTCGGGCAAGAAAAAAGCGCCACGAGGGCGCCTACGGGATGCAGTGCCTCGGGCAGTACCAGGTTCAGGCGATGGTAGTGCTCATGTCGCACGCTCGGCCGGCGTTGCCGCGGGCCACCTCGTGATGAAGATGGCGCATCGGGCTGGCCCCAGAAGTCCGGAATCCACGCCGTGGAAGCGTGGTGGGCGGTACAGGGTTCGAACCTGTGACCCCTACCATGTCAAGGTAGTGCTCTACCGCTGAGCTAACCGCCCGGTCTGCCCTTTGCAGGGGCGCGAATTCTATCCCGGAAGCGGGGCCGCCGACAACCGGGGTAAGCGATCCGGTCCATCAACCGCCCAGGCTGGCCTCCTTCAGCCGCTGGATCTGGTCACGCAGCCGGGCAGCATCCTCGAACTCCAGGTCGCGCGCGTGCTGGTACATCTGCTGCTCCAGCGCCTTGATGCGGGTGACCGCCTGGGCCGGATCCATCACGCCATACTCGGCAGGCTCTTCGGCCACGCGGCGCGCCTTGCCGCGCCCAGCCTTGCCTTCCGAAGCTTCGCTGCGGGCACCCTCCAGGATATCCACGATGGGCCGGGCCACGGACTTGGGCGTGATGCCATGTTCCAGGTTGTACTCCACCTGCTTTTCGCGGCGACGGGCGGTCTCGTCCATCGCCGCCTGCATGGAACGGGTGATCTTGTCGGCATACAGGATCGCCTTGCCACGCAGGTTGCGCGCGGCGCGGCCGATGGTCTGGATCAGCGAACCGGTGGAGCGCAGGAAGCCCTCCTTGTCGGCGTCGAGGATTGCCACCAGCGACACCTCCGGCATGTCCAGGCCTTCGCGCAGCAGGTTGATGCCGACCAGAACGTCGAATTTGCCCAGCCGCAGGTCGCGGATGATCTCCACGCGCTCGACTGTGTCCACGTCCGAATGCAGGTAGCGCACCTTGATGCCGTGCTCGCCCAGGTACTCAGTCAGGTTCTCGGCCATGCGCTTGGTCAGCGTGGTGACCAGTACGCGATCACCCCAGGCCACCCGTTCATTGATCTGCGACAACAGGTCGTCCACCTGGGTGCCGACCGGGCGAATCTCCACCTCGGGGTCGATCAGGCCGGTGGGGCGCACCACGAGCTCGACGATTTCGCCGGCGGATTCGCGCAACTCGTACGGGCCCGGCGTTGCCGAGACGTAGATACTGCGCGGTGAGCGCGCCTCCCACTCTTCGAAGCGCAACGGCCGGTTGTCCAGCGCCGACGGCAGCCGGAAGCCGAACTCCACCAGCGTCTCCTTGCGCGAGCGGTCGCCCTTGTACATGGCGCCGATCTGCGGAATCGTCACGTGCGATTCGTCGATCACCAGCAATGCGTCGGCCGGCAGGTAATCGAACAGCGTCGGCGGCGGCTCGCCGGGCGCCTTGCCGGTCAGGTGGCGGGAGTAGTTCTCGATGCCGGAGCAGAAACCGACCTCGGCCATCATCTCGACGTCGAACTGGGTGCGCTGCGCAAGCCGCTGCGCTTCCACCAGCTTGTTCTGCGCGTAGAGCTGCTCCAGCCGATCCTTCAGTTCGACCTTGATGGTGTCGATCGCGGCCAGCACGCGCTCGCGCGTGGTCGCGTAGTGGGTCTTGGGATACACGGTGTAACGCTGCAGTTTGCGCAACGATTCGCCGGTAAGCGGATCGAACAGGCTGAGCCCTTCCACCTCGCCATCGAACAGTTCGATGCGAACGGCTTCAGCGTCGCTTTCCGCCGGGTGCACGTCGATGATCTCGCCGCGTACCCGGAACGTGCCGCGCTGCAGTTCGTACTCGTTGCGGGTGTACTGCAACTGGGTCAGGTGGCGGATCAGTTCGCGCTGGTCGATGCGCTCGCCCAGCGACAGGATAAGGCGCAATGACAGGTAGTCTTCGGGCGCGCCCAGGCCGTAGATGGCGGACACGGTGGCCACCACCAATGCGTCGGGGCGCGATAGCAGCGTCTTGGTCGCCGCCAACCGCATCTGCTCGATGTGCTCGTTGATCGAGCTGTCCTTCTCGATGAACGTATCGCTCGAGGGAACGTAGGCTTCGGGCTGGTAATAGTCGTAATAGCTGACGAAGTACTCGACCGCGTTGTGCGGGAAGAACGCCTTGAATTCGCCATACAGCTGCGCCGCCAGCGTCTTGTTGGGCGCCATGATCAGCGTCGGCTTCTGTACCTGCTGTACCACGTTGGCGATGGTGTACGTCTTGCCCGAGCCCGTCACGCCGAGCAGCGTCTGCTTCGCCAGGCCTGCCTCGAAGTTCTCGGTGAGCTTCTTGATCGCCTGCGGTTGGTCGCCGGCAGGCGAATAAGGGGAGACGAGCTGGAAACGGTCAGTCATCGGAGGGGGATCGGCTATCGACATTCCAGTATATCCCCGTGAACGTGAGCGCCGGACCGGCAAATTCCTACATGAGGACAGGCACTGACCTGATGGCCGCGCTGGATGCAGCTGCGGACTCTGGTGGCGTCCGGTTCAGATCAAGGAGCGCGCGATGGCAAGGATGCCCTCGTCTCCCCGAGCAGGGGAACATGTAGTCCGCGTCGAGGGCTTCACCCTCGTCGAACTATCGGTGACGTTGGCGGTGCTGAGTCTGATGGCCGCCATCGCCCTGCCTTCGCTGCGCGACTTCCGTGCACGGCAGCAGGCCAATGCCACCATGACCCTGCTGGTGTCCCACTTCGCCTCGGCACGCATGACCGCGATCGCCCAAGGCGTGCCGGTCGTGGTCTGTCCCAGCGATGGCGCCGGCCAATGCCGCAAGGACGCCGATTGGGGCGGGCATTGGCTTTCGTTCCGCGACCCGGATGGAAACCGCCAGCCGGATGAGGACATCGACATCTACCGCAACGATACGGTGCCCAGCGACCCCCACATCCGCATCTTTTCCACCCAAGGCCGCAAGCAGGTCCGTTACCAGTCGTCAGGAATGAGTTACGGCACCAACCTGACCATCCGGATCTGCCACGATGGCCGTATCGCAGGGAGCGTGGTGCTGAACAACACCGGCCGCGCCCGCACCGTCCGGGGCAACCTCAGCACGCCGTGCTGAGCAACCTCAGGCTTCTTGAGGCGTGTACGAGGAGGCTTGTCCCCACGGCATCGGCTGGCTACAATACGCGCCCTGCCCGAATAGCTCAGCCGGTTAGAGCACTTGACTGTTAATCAGGGGGTCGTTGGTTCGAGTCCAACTTCGGGCGCCAGATTCAACAAAAAAGCCGCATCCAAGGATGCGGCTTTTTTGTTGCAACCCACCGGTGATGTGATTGTCATCACCGGCCAAGTCGCGTACCGCTCCCGTGTTACCAGCAGCCCGCGGTATCAGGACTTCGCGTCCCCTGCTGATCGAGCGTCAGGATGCCGCACGAATCACCATCCTGCTTTCCTTGAGGGGTGGCAGAAAGAGTGTAGCTGCGCGCATCCTCCACGTTGCCCGTCACCGCATAGAACTCATCGGTATCGCCATCACAGGTGAAGGCGTCCGGAGCATCTTCGTAGGTCAGGTTGGTGGTATAGAAACGCTCCATCTGCTGGGCGGCTTGCACCAGGCAGGCGGTACCCGCAGCCCGCCGACTCTTACGCATATGTTCGTTGTAACTGGGCAGCGCAATCGACGCAACGATCGCGATGATCGCCACGACGACCATCATCTCGATCAATGAAAAGCCTCGCTGCGCGCGATGACCTGCCTGGCTTTGGTATCGGCTTGTGTTCATGTCCATCAGTCTCTCCTGATCTCGCGCCATGATGCCCGATCCCAACGAGGAGCAAGCGTCGGCGGTGCGCCAAGATCGGAACCCGCCGACCCACCCACCACCAGCATGCCGCGCATCAGGTTGGGAAGCGTGGGCATGCCGACGCCCAGGTTGACCGAGCCCACGGGCACGCCGCCCACAACGTCGTTGGACGTTCCACCGCCGTTGAGATCGAAATACGAAGCACCTGCACTGGTGCCCGTGAAGGCATCCAGGGCGTTGACATAGCCCTTGCCGCTGGACTCGCAGGCATCGCCTTCCGGGATCATGCTGGCGGTGATCATGAACGTCGATACCACCTGCGCATCCTGTACGACGCGCTCACCGGCCTCGGGCAGATTGATGTACCAGCCCTTCGAGGTGGCCGGCAGCGCCGTCTTTGCCTGGAAGCCCCGGAGATTGCCATTGCTAGAGGTGACGGAGATCGTACGCTGCGTCAGGTCCGACGCGGTCAACGTGGTCGTACCATCCATGACACCGTAGATGCCTTGAGTGGCGGTGCTGGCGACGTCACCCGCCGTCAGGTAGCGGCCAGTGCCGAAGAAGAGCCAGCGTTTGTTGGTCTTCGGATCGATCGCCACTGCGATGCCGCCACTGATCGGACGCGTGAGGCCTGCCTCGAACACCTTCGTCACCGACCATCCGGCAGACGCCGTGCTGGTCAGGTCGAACTTCCATACATTGCCTTGCATGTCACCGGCATAGACATACGCAATCGTCCTGCCGTCCGCTCCCAGCACCGCCGTCGGCGCGGACAGCCCGTTCGGCAACAAGGCATTGCCGACGCCCGTGTCGATCTCCCTGATGACGCTGCCGGTCTCGAGATCCAGCACGATCAGCACCGCCTTGTTGCTGGTGCTGTTCACGCCATTGCCCAGTACCACCACATTGGTGCTGCCCTTCTTGCCAAGGATCGGGCGTCCCTGGATCAGACCCATGTTGAGACCCGGCGTATCGGCTCGCTCCCACTTGAAACTGCCTGTACCGAAACCTGCGGGATTGCTCACGTCGAGTGAGAACAGGCCCTTGCCCCCCTTGCCCAGCGCACCGACCAGGAGGTTCTTGCCCGGCGTCTGTTGCCTCGAAGTGACAACGATCGGGCCATCGACGAAGTAACGGTGACCGTAATCCTGACGGCTCAGCGTACCCAGGTTGTTCCAGTTGATGATGCCGGGGATGTAGGCGAACTGTTCACTGCCATTGGCGGCGCTGATCGCATGCAGCATGCCGTCGTTGGCACCCACGTACAGCGTATTCGTGTCCTTCACGTAGGCAGGGGACGAGCCTACGATGTCGCCCAGGAGGTGATTGCGATTACGCAGTTCGCCCGTCTGGTTCAGCTCCAGTGTGCGGTTACCCGCGATATAGGCCGCATTATCGGCACCACTGACCGGGTACTGCCACAGCGGCGCGGTGCGCTGCAAGCTGGTGAGTTGCGCCGCCGTCGCATGCGTCGGGAACTCCAGCCCACTGGTACCGTTGGTCACGATGAGACCGTTGTTGTGTCCGTTGGAGGTGAACACTTTTCGGCCCGTCGTCGGGATGCCCTTCGATGCACACCAGCCATTGGACGGCTGCGTAGCCAGTGTGCAGTCGACGGGCTCCACGCCACTTGCCAGGCTCACCGGCTGCGAGCGCATCTCGCCGACCCACACGCCGGACACATAGTTCGCCTGGAACACGCGTGCGCCGGCATCAAGGGCCGTCGAGTTCGCCGCAACGTTGGAGAACGAGCCCGTCCGCTCCACGATCGCCGCCAGCGCGGCTTTCAGCCCGTCCGCAAACTCCTCGGGATTTCCGGCCGACAGGAACGTACCGCGGCCGTTCACGGCGGCATGCAGCAGGTCGTCGATGTTGTTGACACTGTCCGCCGAGGGTGCCGGCCAATTGACGGCCGCGCCGCCCATCCGAGGTCCGCCCGCCGCGACGACTTCCTGTACAGAGGACTGGTCGAGGGTGCCTTTCAGGCCAATGGAGATACCAAAGGTGACCATGTGCTGCCAGAAGGCGGGATTGGCCGTCGTCGTCGGCACGATGTTGGGCATGTCGGCGACGAGATCATTCTTCCAATAACGCATCGCGATGTCGGCCAGCGTGTTGGTGCGGGACAGCGAAGCACCGTCCCGGTAGGGCAAAGCCGCCTTGTACTGATAGGTCTCGCTGGTAGGGCTGGTGATCACGTCGCCGTCGGTTCCGTCCTGATCACCGCCCGAGCTCAGGCTTCCGTCGCCATTCCAATAGCCGTCGGTCGTCAGGATCGAGAAGTTCTGACGGCACGCGAGCTGATCGACCGTCGACTCCGGTCCATATGCTCCGCCGGCCCTCCGGTCCGAGAAGTACACGCCCGCGTTGTTCAACGCGCTGCGTAGCGGCGTACCGTCGCTCGCGGTGGCCAAGAACAGTCGGTTGTACCAGCGCTGGCGATTGTTGTTGCTGCCAGATGCGCCATTCGGATTGTCGAACAGACCCTGGTTGTAGTTCACCGGGATGGGATTGGTATGGGTCGGGTTGTTGACACCCGAGCCACCCTCACGACTATGGATGGTGCGGAAACCGACGCGGACCTGCGCATCCAGCTCATTGAAAGCGATACTTGCACCGGCTTTGGCCGCCTTGGTGCGCGTGCGATAGAAGGAGTACCAAGTGGCGAAGTTCGTCAGCTCGGCGGCCTCGCTCCGTCCCGAGGGAAACGCTGCCGTCGTGGGCGTCGCGTACGTGCAGTTGCGCCAGCCCCAGCCGCTGGTGGTTGTATCGCATCCCACACTCGCCTGGCCCGTATTGTCCAACTCCTGCGTGGTGTAACTGTAAGAGAGGGTGACGTTGCTGAAGGTGCTGCCAGCATAGACGCGTACATTCCAGGTGGCGTTATTGGCACCGCTGGCGACGCAGGATTCGTTGTTGCCTGTACCCGCCGAAGCACAATTGTTGTTGGTCGTGGTCGGGTTGTTGTCGCGGCGGGCGTAAACGTTGGCGCACTGGCCCGTGCAGTTAGGGCCGGCAATGGTGAATCGCAGGTTCGTGGCGCCAGACGGTACCGTTACGGTATACGTGCCAGCGTGATTGCCCGTGGTGGCGGACAACCCTGTTGCGATGGTCGCGCCATTGTTTACAGGCGAGAACGTAGGCTGCAGCCGCTCACTGCGCACGATGCGCTGGTTGGTAAGAATCTGGTACCGGTAATACTGCGTAGCGTCTGTCCTGGCAGAGGTGGCCGATTTGGGGACATAAAATGTCCGCGTAGCCGTCGACAGATTGGTCGTGCCGCTGGTTGTCCCCGACGATACATGGGTCACATAGTTGGCGCTGCTGTAGGCCGATGTGTACGACGTGCCACCCGGCACCTGAGCACCCGTCGAATCCAGCCAGGGCGTGTAGGTCGTATTAGGGTTGTAGTAGAGCGTATTGGTCGCATAGCTCTGGTCGTACAGGCCATTGATGCCCGTGTCGCCCGTATCAACGGTGCTGTCGCTGCTGGTGTTGTTGCCCGTGCGACCACTGTTGATGCCGCCCCCCGTGACGCTGGTGACATCCGGGTTGTACATGTACTTCCAGCCCATCGAACCCGAGTCGTCGAGGATGAACAGGATGTTCGGCGGAACGCGCGCACCCGTGGTGAGCGGATCGTTCGGGATGTCGAAGTTGGCGCTGGCCGGCAACGACAACAGCGTCGCCAGCATGGCCAAGGGGCCGGCCCACCATTGACGGTGGGTGGTGCCAGTGCGGCGGTTGCGTGGCATGGAGCTATCCGTGTTCTTCATGACTCAGGTCCCCGGTTCCGGGATGCGGCTGACGATATTGGCTTGAACGATGACATCGGCACGGCCTTCTGCGCGGCTGCGTGCGGTGACGCGGTACATGGGGCTCTGGCAATCCACGGACGGCGGCAGGGTGTCGCACGCGCCCTTGTAACCGGGACCCACGCCGAGATACTCGATCCAGTACTGCGGCGGCGCATCAGGCAGCAGCAGTTCGTCGTAGCTCCCAGCGGGCATCGCACGCCATACCGGATCAGACCCGGTAGGACAGATCCCCAGATTTCCGCAGTTGGTGGCCGTCGGAATCTGCGTATCCCAGTTGCCCCCACCCAACACCTGGTCCTGCGCAAAGCGCAATGCGCCTTCTGCTGCCTGGAATGCAATGCTGCGGTCGCGCAGGTTGGCGCTCATGCGCTCCTGCATGGCGGAACTGCGCATGATCACGATGCCGAGGATCGACATCACGATCAGCAGGATCAGCACGACGATCAGGGCCACACCCTGCTGGTCGCGCGCCGCAGGCACTCGTGTCACGGCCTTCATAGGGTGCGCCCTCTCATGCTGATGACATTCGATGCCTGACGAGTGAACGCCTCACCATCGATGTCCTGACCGGTCAGCGTCATGGTGACACGCACGGCGACCACGTTGACCCAGTTACCCGGTGTCGCGCTGTACGCAGCGGCACCCGTTTCCAGGTACTCGAACGCAAGATTCTGGATACCTTCTGCGACCTCTTCGCGCGGACCACCGGAACGGCTCACGAACAGCGAGCTGCCTCCGCGGCCGTTGGCTGCGACGAACCATTGCACGTCACGCAGACGGGACAGCACGACGGCCGCCGGCGGCGCGAACTCGTCTTCAGTGGGATTGTAGTTTTCAGGCAGCGCGGCAAAGCCGACCGTCATGCCACCCACGCTGTCCGCACGCACCAGATGCGTCTTGCGTGCGTTGCACAGCAGCAGAACGTCACCCACATCGAATGCATCCTCGACGGTCTCGAGTTCATCCGGGTCCAGCGTGACGGAACTGCTGGTCGAGGACACGACGCGATAGGCCGTGTCGTCGCCGGAAATCACCTGCAGTTGCGTCGCGCTACCGGTGACCGGAGCGGTACGGAAGGTGTTCGCTTCAGTACTGCCCCCCTCGACGACGGAAAAATTCGAGCACGCCGTGCCCCCGGCCGCACGGATATCACGCGACATCAGCTCGAAGGCGATGCGCGCGTTTTCCTGGACGCGGTTAAGTCCCTCGTTGGACCGGTAGGTCGACTGGTTGGACTGCAGGATCGCCAGTGCAGCGCCCGCCACGAGCAGCCCCAGCACCAGTGCCACCATCAGTTCGATCAGGCTGAACCCCGACAACCGGCGCGGCCCCAACGCCTGCATCTCTTTGCGACGTACCTTCATATCCTCGTCCTCGTCGCGATCTGCCGGTTCTGTCCACCGCCCGCACGGCGGTCATCCCACTCCACCGTGATCACGCAGTTCAACGGGCAGCCGGTGATCTGTCCGCAGGTCGTCACATCGGCATCCCCGGAACCGATCGTCTGTTTCAGCGAAGCGATCCAGTTGCTGACGTCGTCCTGGGCCAGCGTGCCACCCGCCGCCGGTGTGGCGCATATCATGTCGGCGGTGTTGTAGGCCCCGGCATTGAGGCGGTTGGCACGCATCGCCTCCAGGATCGATGACGTCTGGATGATGGCCTGGCTGCTCTCGAGTGAGCTCTGCCCGCCACGAAGCGCGATGGACTGCATGGCCGCCACGCCCAGAAGGCCGATGCTGAGCACCACGACGGAGACCAGCACCTCGATCAGGCTGACACCGCGCACATGCGCACGGGACGGCCCGGAAAAACGCCGGCCACGGGGCATCGGCAGAAGATCACCACCACTCATGGACACGCTCCTCCACCATTGTTCCTCGCGGTCAGCACGGCGCCGCTCAGCATGACGGTCAGGACCCGCTGGTTTTCCGCGGGCTGATCGGTCGGTATGCACACTGTCAGGTTTGCCTGGGCCGGAATGAGACCCGCAGAACTGAAGACAACGCCCCCTGCCGGGCCGTTGATCTGCAGGTTCCCGGGCATCACACCACTGCGTACCACATCGGTAGCCGCGGTCATGTTGTTGGTTCCCAGCACAATCCAGTTGGCCCAGTCCGCGCCGTTGGTGCAGGCGATGCCATCCGCACTTCCACAGACGGTCACCGTGGCACTGCGGCGGACGGCTTCCGCCCGCGCAAGCTGGAGGGCGGCAGTCAGCTCACCCGCCGAACTGCTCAGGCGGTTGGAGTTCATCAGGGTCACCATCGCCGGCGCCGCCACGGCTGCCAGCAGGGCGATCACCGCGATGGTCACCATCAGCTCGATCAGGGTGAACCCGCGCGCACGCCTGATGCGATGGACGGCCGATTGATGGCCAGGACGGAAAACGGACATACCACTCCCCTTTTGCACGGTGACAACGTAGGCCGGTACCGGCGGCGGCGCCACCGGTTGCAGAATGAACGGCGTAATGAGGACCCTGAATGGCACGATGGCGCCTGTCAGCCCCCGGTCCAAGCGGGCATGATGCCCTGAACCGCCGATCCTTAACATGCCGCCGATCACGCCCCCCGCATCGCTCCGCCCCCTGGATACGCTCTGGCAACCCCGGACCCTCGTCTGGGTCCTGCTGGCAGGTGAAGCCGTGGCGGCCGTGCTGGCCCTGGCGCCCGGGACGGACGGAGACCGATTGACCTACTTCGGCGTTGCCTCGCTGGCCATCCAGTGGATCTCGCTGACCGCACTGTGCCTGCTGTATCTCCTGCGCCGGCGACTCGGCTCCCTCAGCCCTCCCCTCGTCGCCCAGATCGGGCTGGGCGCGCTGCTGCTCAGTACGTGGATGGTCGTGGGCCTGGCATGGCTGACCCTGCGCGACTTCGCCCTCATCCCGCCTGACGCGTGGACGGGCTTCGCGCTGCGCATGACCGCGATCGCGCTCATCATGGGCCTCCTGGGGCTGGCCGCCTTCCAGGCGCAGTGGAATGCGAAGCAGCTGGCCGTCAGCGCGGAACAGGCCAAACTCCAGGCACTTCAAGCCCGCATCCAGCCCCACTTCCTGTTCAACACGCTCAACACCGGCATTTCACTGCTGCATGCTAAGCCAGACTTGGCGGAGCGGCTGCTCCTCGACCTGTCGGACCTGTTCCGCGCGGCGCTGTCGCAACGCGACTCGCTCCGCCTTGAAGAGGATCTTTCGCTGGCGCGCCGGTACCTGGAGATCGAGCAGCTTCGCTTGGGCGATCGCCTGCGGCTCGACTGGGATGTTCCCGCAGCGCTCCCCGCCCTGCAGGTGCCCACGCTGTCGATCCAGCCACTGGCCGAGAACGCGATCCGCCACGGCATCGAGCCTTCCACCTCGGGGGGCGAAGTCAGCATCCGGGTCGAAGTATCGGACGGGTACGTGCAGGTGTCCGTCTCCAATACCCTTCCACCGGCATCCGCGCGTGCGGCCGCCGGCCACCAGGTCGGTCTCAGTTCGGTGCGCGCGCGCATCCACGCCGCGACCCAGGGCCGTGGACGCGTGGACACACGGATCGCAGACGGCCTCTACTCCGCCGTCGTCCGACTGCCGCTCGACGCCCCGCGATAGTCCAGGGTCAGGTCACCACGCGGTAGCAGGGCTTGTACTCGCCTGCGATCTTCATGCGCCGCTGTTCGACGAAGGCACGCAGCAAGGCGTCCAGCGCCTGCATCATCGGCGCATCGCCGTGGATCTCGAACGGGCCGGACTCCTCGATCCGGCGCATGCCGTCTTCCTTGACATTGCCCGCTACGATGCCCGAGAACGCGCGGCGCAGATCGGCCGCGAGGTCGTGCACTGCACGGCCGGGATGCAACTGCAGTGCCGCCATCGCTTCGTGCGACGGGACGAACGGCTGCTGGTAGTCCTCTGGGATCTGGATGGCCCAGTTGAAGAAGAACGAATCCTTGTGCTCGATGCGGTACTCGCGCACCTTGCGGATGCCGGCCACCATCCTCTTCGCCACCGCAACAGGATCGCCGATGATGATCTCGTAGCGCTCGGCCGCGGCCTCGCCCAGCGTCAGCCGGATGAAGCGGTCGATCTGCTCGAAGTACGGCGCGGCAATGGTGGGCCCGGTCAGGATCAGCGGGAACGGCAGGTCCGCATTCTCGGGGTGCAGCAGGATGCCGAGCAGGTAGAGGATCTCCTCCGCCGTGCCCACGCCACCGGGGAACACGATGATTCCGTGGCCGATGCGGACGAACGCTTCAAGGCGCTTCTCGATGTCCGGCATGATCACCAGGTGATTGACGATCGGATTCGGCGACTCGGCCGCGATGATGCCCGGCTCGGTCACGCCGATGTAGCGCGTCTTCGCGCGGCGCTGCTTCGCGTGCGCGATCGTCGCGCCTTTCATCGGCCCCTTCATCGCACCCGGACCGCAGCCAGTGCAGATGTCCAGGCCACGCAGGCCCAGCTCATAGCCTACCTGCTTGGTGTAGAGATACTCGTCGCGCGAGATCGAGTGACCACCCCAGCACACCACCAGGTTCGGATCGTTGGGTTTCAGGATGCGCGCGTTGCGCAACAGACCGAACACCGCATTGGTGATGCCGGCGGAGGATTCCAGATCAGCGGCGTACTCCGGACCCAGCTCGATGGCCGTGTAGGCCAGGTCGCGCACGACGGCGAACAGTAGTTCGGCCACGCCGCGGATGATCTCACCATCCACGAACGCCATGGCCGGCGCATTGATCAGGTCGATGCGCACGCCGCGGTCCTGCTGCAGCACTTGGATGTCGAAATCCGGATAGAGATCGCGCGCCGCGCGCGGATCGTCGGACGCACTGCCGCTGGTCAGCACGGCCAGCGCGCAACGCCGCAGCAGCTCATGCATGCCACCACTGGAAGCATCGCGCAGGCGCGCCACTTCGGCGCGGGAAAGTACGTCCAGGCCGCCGCGCGGGTAGATCCTCGCGTCCTGCACCGGCAACGCCCTCGATGCCGTCTGATTCATGGGATTTTCCTGTCTTCGTTCGTCAGAGGCGGGACTGTAGCGCAGTCGCGCAAGCAAGAGGAGTCCGCCCAAAAGAAAACGGCCGGGTTGCCCCGGCCGTTTTCGGTACTGCGGTTGCGCGCTATCAGAACTTGTAGCGATAACCCAGCTGCAGCGACCAGCGCGACTCGACATCGGTCAGGAAACGCTTGTACACGGCGTTCTCATCGAAGTTGTACACATACTTGCCGGTGGCCTGGTCCAGGCCGATGAAGCGGACGGCACGCATGTCGCTGTACGGCGACTGGTACTCGATGTGGCCCCAATCCTTATTGATCAGGTTGCCGACATTCATGATGTCCAGCCAGATCTCGGACTTGTGGCCCTTGAAGAAGCCGGGCAGCTCCTGGCTGATGCGGATGTCGATGTTGTTGACCCACGGATTGCGGCTGCCGTTGCGCTCGGCCACCTGGCCACGGTAGCGGGCCAGGTCCGGGTTGCGCTCCAGCCAGTCGAAGAACGCGGTTTCCATCGTCGCGCCGCCGCTGAACAGCACGTCGCCCGGGCCGTTCGGCACGTACAGCAGGTCGTTGGTGTAACCGTCGCCATTCATGTCGTTGAGGTAGCGCCACGAGTGCGGCGTGCCCGAACGACCTTCATAGAAGGCCGAGACCGTGGTGTTGTAGTCGCCGAAGAACGCCTTGCGGAACTGCAGCGAGGCGATGATGCGGTCCTTGATCTCGTAGTTCGAGGTGGCGGCTTCATCGGAGTTGGGATCGAACACGCCGATGTTGGACCAGTTCGAGATGGCACGCGAGGACGTCAGCGGATTCACTTCCGTCGCGTCGGTGTAGGTGTAGCCGACCGACCAGCCCCAGGTGTCTTCCAGCGGCTTGCTCAGGCTGACCGTCAGCTGGCCGCTGCGACCCTTGTCGGTGTTCTTCATCAGGATCACGCCGTCGTTGTGCCAACCGGTGACGTTCTCGTAACCCGGGATGGTGTCGGCAATGGCGCCGATACCCGTGTTGCCGTTGGCACGCGTGCCGCTGGCGGTACCGTACAGGTTGCGCCAGTACAGATTGCGGCCGTCCACGCCAGCGGTGTACGTCGGCGCGCCGAGGTCCAGGCGCTCGAAGTAGATCGCATTATTGACCTTGGTGTAGAGCAGTTCGGCCGATGCCACCAGGCCGTGCCACGGCAGTTCGGTGTCGAACGCCAGGTTGGCCTTCCAGACCGACGGCTGCTCGATGCCGTCTTCCATCAGGTTGACCATCATCTGGTAGCCGGATGCCGGCGACGGACGGGTCGGATTGTCCGGATCAAGATTGACCGGCAGGCTCGCCCAGATCGCCTCGCGCTGCGCCTCGGTCAGGCCGGCGATGCCGTTGGGGAACGCGTTGTAACCGATCAGGCCGAAGCCCGAGTTCTGGTAGGAGTTGCCGACCCACACGTTGGCGGCCGCACCCTGGAACAGGCCCACGCCACCGCGCAGCTGGGTGGGACGGTCGCTGTCAAAGGTGTAGTTGAAGCCGAAGCGCGGCTGGATCAGCACGTCATCCAGCTTGTTGCGGTTGTCCAGGCCATAAACTTCCTGCACCAGCAGGTTGTGCACCGGCACGTCGTCCATGCTCGGCAGGTCGGCGCGCAGGCCGAACAGCAGGGTCAGGTTGTAGTTGACCGCCCAGCTGTCCTGCACGAACAGACCGGTGTTGCGGTGCTTGTAGCGCATCGCCACCGAGTTCAGGTCGTTGCCCGGCACCGGCGCATTCAGGCGGTACTCGCCGTACTCACCGTTGCGGAAGTGCTCCAGGCTGGCAAACGTGTAGGAGCCCCAGATGTTCTGGGCATACAGGTTGTAGACGTCGTTCTCTTCCAGATCGAAGCCGAACTTCAGCGTGTGGTCGCCCACATACCAGGTCGCGGCACCGAACGCGGTGTCGGTCGTGGTGTTGATCTGGTTGCCGTGGCGGAACTCGTCAGCACCGAAGTTCAGGTACGGCGAAGCCGCCTGATCAGGATCGTTGGCGGTGCCGAAGCCGATGCTGATCTGCGGCAGGCGCGAATTGACGCTGCTCAGCGAGTCATAGGTGCGGCGGCCGACCTTGAACTCGGTGGAGAAGTTGTCGGACCAGTCGCTGAACAGCTGTACGACCGAAGTCTCGACGTTCTTGGTGATGTCGTACCAACGGCTGTCCAGGCCGAGCGAAGAGCTGCTCGAACCGGCGAGGTTCGGCTCGATCTGCTCCAGCTTGGAGTAACGCGCCGACAGGCGGTGGTTGTCGCTGATGTTCCAGTCGATCTTGGCGGCGTACTCCTCGACCTCCTGCTTGATGCTGCTGGGCGCATTGAAGCCGCCGATATCCACACCGTAACGGGTGCGCGCGATTTCCTGCGCTTCCGCGATCTGCTCCTGCGTGATGTTGACGGTGTTGGTCGCGCCGGAGCCGACGGGGCCGAACGAGGCCGCCGCGCGGTCGCGTTCGAACTTCTCGTAGTTGACGAAGAAGAACAGCTTGTCCTTGACGATCGGGCCGCCGAAGGTCATGCCGTAGGTGCGCTCGTCGTTGAAACCGGTGAACGGAGCGTCATTGGTGGGGTTGTCACCCACCATGTCCTTGTCGCGGTACACGCCGTAGACCGAGCCGTGGAACTCGTTGGTACCCGACTTGGTCACCGCGTCGATCACCGCGCCGGTCGCGCCGGTGATGGTGGTGTCGTAGTTGGAGATGTCGACGTTGATCGCTTCGATGGCGTCCATGGACACCGGCTGGCGGATCGTCGGGAAGTTGTTCGATTCCAGGCCGAACGTGTCGCTGGTGTTCACGCCGTCGATGCGGATCGCGTTGTAACGCGGGTTCTGGCCACCCACCGTCAGCTCGCCGCGCGCCTTGTCGCTCTGCGAGATGCGGGGATCCATGCGGACGTAGTCCTGGATGTTGCGGTTGATCGACGGCAGGGCCTCGATCTGTTCGCGGTTCAGGTTGGTGCCCGCGCCCATCTTGCTCGAGCTGAACACTTCGGAGCCACCGGCGAAGCCCACGGCGGTCACCGTTTCCAGCGTCGCCACGTCGCCCGTCAGGGCGGCATTGACGGTGTTCACCTGGTTCAGACCCAGGAACACGTTGTCTTCGGTCTTGGTGCCCGAGCCCGACTTGGTGATCGTCACCTGGTAGGGACCGCCGACGCGCAGGCCGCGTGCGTTGTAACGACCACTGGCGTCGGTGGTGGCGCGGCTGACCGTGCCGGACTCGACGTGGGTGATGGTCACTTCGGCGCCAACGACGGGCTGGCCGCCATTGTCGGTGACCAGGCCGCCCACACCGGCCGAGGTGCTCTGCGCGAAGGCGGGAGCGGCGGCAAGCGCGACGACGAGGCCAAGGCTGAGCTTGGACAGGCGAAGACGACGGGATTGGTTCATTGGATAAACCTCAGTACGGGAGTGATGTGGCGAAGCTGGCTGACAGGACGTGCGCGGAAGCGACCTGGACGGTCGTTTCGAAGGGCGTGCTAGGGGTTCCCATGGCCCACGCGGCGTCCGCGGAGGTTAATAACAGGTTAACACGATAGGACCATTTTGTGACCGCGGCATGACAATTTTTCGCGGTGCAACATGACAGCCGGACGCCGTCTGGCCACACGTCGTTGACCTCAGGCAGAGGAGCTGCCAAGAGGGGGTGTCTCAGATGTTGGGCGGGGTCAGCTTGAGGTAGGTGCCGATGCCGTCCAGAACCATTTGGACGGAAATGGCGACCAGAAGCATGCCCATTAGCCGCTCGATGGCGGTCAGCACGCGTCGCCCCAGCCACTTGTACAGGACGGTCGCCGAGAACAGGATTACCGCCGTCGCGCCCCAGGCCAGCAGCAGGGCCAAGCTCCAGTCACCAAGCCGGGAGGGGTCGTTGCTGCCCATCAGCATGACGGCCGCCATGCCGGAGGGGCCCGCGACCAGCGGGATGGCCAGCGGCACGATGAAGGGCTCACCCCCGGGCACCTCGCCCATCAGCCCTTCCGGGCGCGGGAAGATCATCCGCACGCCGATCAGGAACAGCACGATGCCGCCGGCGATGGCCACCGACTCCTGCCGGAGGTGCATCATTTCCAGCGCGTACTTGCCGCACCACAGGAACGCCATCAGGACGGCCAGGGCGATCAGCAGCTCCCGCACCACCACGATGCGCTGCCGGCGGGGCGGCAGCGGCTTGAGCACGCTGAGGAACACCGGGATGTTGCCCAGCGGATCCAGGATCAGGAACAGCAGCAGGGCCGCCGACAGCACGGTCATGCCCGCACCTTCCATATCTGCCCCCTGTGCGTTGCGCCCTCAGATGACAGCAGGGTGACACAAGCCGAGGCGTAATCGCCGGCCTCGCGCGCCTGCGCATCGGTGTCGTCGGCATAAGCCCGCGAGCGCAGCCCCGTGCGCATCGGCCCGGGCTGCAGCGCGGATACCCGCACGGAACTCGCGGCCAGTTCGGCGTGCAGCATGCCAACCAGCGAAGTCAGTCCATGCTGGGCAATACCATAGGCGCCCCAGTACGCCTGCCCGACCCGGGCCAGGTCGTCGACGCTGAAGACCAGCGCCGCGTCATCGGACTGCTTGAGCAGCGGCAGGCACGCCTGCGACAGCCACCATGGCGCAGTGAGGTTGACGTGCACGACGCGTGCGAAAGCCGCGGGGTCGGTGTGCTCAAGCGGTGTCAGGCCCTTGAACTCGGCCGCACAGTGCAGCAAGCCGTCGAGTCGCCCCAGTTCGGCATGCAGGCGGTCGGCGAGTTCGGCGTAATCGTCGGGCGTCGCGCCCTCCAGATCGAGCGGATACAGCAGCGGCTCCGCGCCCGCCTGCGCGACCGCGTCATACACGCGGTTCAACTTCGGCACCTTGCGCCCCAGCAGCACGACGGTCGCACCCGCTGCCGCGCATGCAACCGCAGCCGCACTGCCAAGGCCACCGTGCGCACCGCTGACCAGCACGACGCGCTGGTCCAGCGCGCGTGGTGCGCGTGTCGGCAGCCCGATCAGGCTCACGGCGCGAACGCCTCGGTCACGATCCTTTGCAGCTCGCCCGACTCGTGCAGTTCCAGGGTGATGTCGCAGCCGCCGATCAGTTCGCCATTGATGAAGAGCTGCGGGAACGTCGGCCAATTGGAGAAGCGCGGCAGGTTGGCGCGGATCTCGGGCTCTTCCAGCACGTTGATGACGTGGAGATGCTCGGCACCCGCCTCGCGCAGCGCCTGCACAGCACGACTCGAGAAGCCGCACATCGGAAACTGCGGCGTGCCCTTCATGAAAAGGACGATCGGGTGGCCATCCACTTCGGCCTGGATGCGTTCCATCACCGGCATGCTGATTTCTCCTTCCTTGACGGTTTGGCAACCGCCGTCGGGTACACTTTCGGTCCGTTCCGCAGGCCACGCCCGCGGATTGCATAGTGTAAGCCTTTGCATCGCCCGCCGATGCCGGGCACGTCCCTCTGACCCGCCTAGCGTAAGGAATAAAGCCATGGCCATCGAACTGCCCCCCCTGCCCTACGACCGCACCGCCCTGGAGCCGCACATCTCCGGCGAGACCATCGACTTCCACTACAGCAAGCACCACAAGACCTACGTCGACAACCTCAACAAGCTGATCGAGGGCACCGAGTTCGCCGAAGCGTCGCTGGAAGAGATCGTGCGCAAGTCGCAGGGCGGCATGTTCAACAACGCCGCGCAGGTCTGGAACCACACGTTCTACTGGAACGGCCTGAAACCCAACGGCGGCGGCGAGCCGACCGGCAAGCTGGCCGAGCTGATCAACAAGACCTTCGGCGATTTCGCCAAGTTCAAGGAAGAGTTCACGAAGACGGCCATCGGCACCTTCGGCTCCGGCTGGGGCTGGCTGGTGCAGCGTCCGGACGGCTCGTTGGCGCTGGCCAGCACCTCCAACGCCGCTACGCCGCTGACCGGCGAAGACAAGCCGCTGCTGACCATCGACGTGTGGGAACACGCCTACTACATCGACTACCGCAACGCGCGTCCGAAGTACGTGGAATCCTTCTGGGCGCTGGTCAACTGGGACTTCGTGGCCGGCAATCTGCGCTGAGCGAAGCAGCACGCATCATGAAAAACGGCCGGGTATTCCCGGCCGTTTTCTTTTTGATCGCCTGACTGGACTGACCGATCAACCTGACAGGCGTGCGACGACCGGCGCCACCTGGGCTTCACGACCCAATGCGCGACCGACACGTTGCAGTGCTTCCGCAAGTTGCGACGCACTGTCTGCACGAAGCGTGGCATGACCCACCTTGCGGCCGGTGCGGGGCTCCTTGCCGTAGTCATGCCAGTGCCCACCTGCTTCCTGCAGCACCGCGCCGGCATCCGGCATCTCGCCGATCCAGTTGAGCATGCAGGCCTGCCCCAGTACGTCCGTATCGCCCAGCGGAAGGCCAAGCACGGCGCGCAGATGGTTCTGGAACTGCGAGGTCTCCGCGCCTTCGATCGTCCAGTGGCCCGAGTTGTGCACGCGGGGGGCCATCTCGTTGGCGAGCAGCCCGCCGTCGCGGCAGAACAACTCCAGCGCGAACACGCCCACATAGTCGAGCGCATCGGCCAGCTTGCGCGCATGCGCGCAGGCCGCCTCGGCCAACGCTGCATCGACGCGCGCCGGCGCGAGGCTCGCCGACAGCACGCCGTCGACATGCCAGTTCTCGGTCAGTGGCCAGGTGCGGAACTCGCCACCGCGACCCCGCACGGCGACCACCGACAGTTCACGCTCGAACGGAATGAAAGCTTCAACGATCAGGCCGACAGTAGTTGCCTGCGCACCCAGCGCCTGCCAGGCGGCATCGACATCGGCCGGCGACTTGATGCGGAACTGGCCTTTGCCGTCGTAACCCAGGCGGCGCGTCTTCAGGATGCAGGCGCCCCCCAGTCGTTCGACTTCGGCGCGCAGCGCGTCGAGGCTGCCCACGTCGGCGAATGCACCGACCGGAATCCCGAGCTCGCGGAACAGGGTCTTCTCGACCAGGCGATCCTGCGCCACGGCCAGCGCGCGCGGATTGGGAAACACCGGCACGCGACCGGCGAGCCACTCCGCGCTCTCCGCCGGCACGTTCTCGAAATCGAACGTGGCCACATCGACGCGGGACGCAAACTCGGCGAGTGCCGCTTCATCGCGATAGTCGCCCACCAGCAATGGCGCGAACTGGCCAGCGCAGGCATCCGGCGCGGTATCCATCACCAGGAAGCGCAGTCCGAGCGGCGCGCCCGAGAGTGCGAGCATGCGGGCCAGTTGCCCGCCGCCAAGGATGCCGACCGTGGTCATAGCGGCTGGCGGGGATCGTCGTGCGCCATCACGTCATCGGTCTGGCGCGTACGGAAGGCGTCGAGCGCAGCGCCGATGGCCGGGTGCTCCGGCGCGAGCAGTGCCGCCGCGAACAGGCCGGCGTTTGCAGCACCCGCATTGCCGATGGCGAAGGTCGCCACCGGGATGCCGGCCGGCATCTGCACGATGGACAGCAGCGAGTCCATGCCGTTGAGCGCTTTCGACTGCACCGGCACACCGAGCACCGGCACTGCTGTCTTGGCGGCGAGCATGCCGGGCAGATGAGCCGCGCCACCGGCGCCGGCGATGATCGCGCGCAGACCGCGTGTAGCCGCCTCTTCCGCATACGAGAACAGCACGTCCGGCGTGCGATGCGCGGAGACGACTTTCACTTCGTAGGGAACGCCCAACGCATCCAGTTTCTGCGCGGCATGCTGCATGGTCTCCCAGTCGGAGCGGGAACCCATCACGATGCCCACGACGGGGCTGGAAACGCTGGCGGTCATGGCCGTCCTCGGTCGCAAAGACGTATTCTACCCTCCTGACCGAACCGCTGATCGAGTCCCCCTCATGGACCGCAAACTGCTCGACCTCCTCTGCTGCCCCACCACCCGCCAGCCCTTGGCCTTGCTCGATGCGCGCGGCCTGGAAGCGCTCAATCGCGCGATCGGCGAAGGGGCGGTCAAACGCGCCGACGACACCGTGCAGTCCGACCCGCTGCGCGAAGCGCTGGTCACCCACGACCGCAAGACCGTCTACCGCGTGGACGATGGCATCCCCGTGCTGCTCGCCGAGGAAGCGATCGCCACCGCGCAGGCCGGCGACTTCCCCGCCCGATGAGCGAGCGTCCGACGCCCCCGCCCACGGAGGTCATCGCGTCGGACGTGGCACGCGCGCTGGCCGAAGACGTCGGCAGCGGCGATGTCACCGCCGCGCTCCTGCCCGACAGTGCGGACATCGCCTACCTGCTGTGCAAGGAGGCTGCCGTCGTCGCCGGGCGCCCCTGGTTCGATGCCTGTCATCGCGCAGTCGATCCCGATGTACGCATCGAGTGGCGCGTGCAGGACGGCGACCACGTCCCCGCCGGCACCGTGCTGGCCACGCTGTCCGGCCGTACGCGTGCGCTGGTCACGGCCGAGCGCTCGTCGCTCAATTTCCTGCAGACCCTGTCCGGCACCGCCACCGTCACGGCGACGTACGTCGATGCGGTCCGCGGCACGGGCTGTACGATCCTGGACACACGCAAGACCCTGCCCGGCCTGCGGCTGGCGCAGAAATATGCCGTGCGATGCGGTGGCGGACAGAACCATCGCATCGGTCTGTACGACGCCGTGATGCTCAAGGAAAACCATGTGCGTGCCGCCGGTTCGCTGGTGGCAGCTATTCGCCTGGCGCGTGCCGCGCAGCCGTCCCTTCCCCTCATCGTCGAAGTGGAAACGCTCGATCAACTGGATGAGGCATTGGCAGCAGGCTGCGACCGCATCCTGATCGACGACTTCGATGCGGGGACGCGGCGCGAAGCCGTGCGTCGGGCGAAGGCCGCGCCCTATCTTGGGCGCATCCCGCTCGAAGTCTCCGGCAGTGTCGACATGACGACGCTGCGCGGTATCGCCGAGGACGGCGTGGACTTCGTGTCGATCGGCGGCCTGACCAAGCATGTCCGCGCCATCGATCTGTCGATGAAGCTCGGCCCTGCCCCATGAGGCTGCCATGTCTCCATTGAGTGCGCTGCTGTGGCTGATCTTCGGCGGCGCCGCATTCGCCTACTGGAATGCCGCGCGCGCCGCTGCCGAACGTGCCGGCGTGCTGGGACAGAATGCCTGTCGGGCCGCCGGCGTCATCTGGCTGGACCAGAGCGTGCATGCGAACGGCCTGCGCCTGCGTCGAGGCGAGGATGGTTGGCTGGGGTTCGAACGCAGCTTCCGCTTCGAGTACTCGTACGACGGCGTTGATCGCCATGTCGGACGGCTGGTGCTGAGGAAGGGCCAGCTGGTTTCGTTCGTCGGTCCGGTCGCACCTTCGGTGACACCGATCGACCACTGAAGCCTGTCTCCCCGGCGCCTGGACGGGGAGACGCGTGGAGCCGTCCTACTTCACCACGCGCAGGAACGGAGGACGCTTGCCTCCGCCGCTGGGGGGCGGCGTGTCGTCGTCGGGCGGCGAGTCCTGCAGCGGAGCGCCATCATCGTCGTCACCCGCGGCCTCCGTGTCGTGCGGCACATCGTCCGGCAGCGCCATGCCCTGCCCGGTCTCGCGCGAGTAGATCGCCAGCACCGCACTGATCGGCACATGGACGGCGTGGCTGACACCACCGAAGCGCGCGGTGAAGCTGACAGCGTCGTTGTCGATCATCAGCCGCACGACCGCGCGCTCGGCGATGTTCAACACCACCTTGCCTTCCTTCACCGCGCTCGCGGGCACCTGCACGCCCGCCATCGTCGCGTCGACCAGCAGATGCGGCGTCATCCCGTTGTCGGCGATCCACTCGTTCAACGCCCGCAGCAGGTACGGGCGATGGCTGGTCATGCGGGAAGAGGCGTCGGTCATTTCACTTCTCGGCGGCCCATCACGACAGGGAATCGCGGCGGGCCTGGTCTTGCTCGGCGGTCGGTCAGACCGGGATCTCGCGCAGCTTCTTCTCCGCGTCCGTGAGGCTGCGCAGGAAACCGGGATGCCGGAAGATGCGGTTGCCGTAGTCCTCGATCGCCTTGCCATCCTTCGGCAGCGGTACATCAAGCGACGGCAGACGCCAGATGATCGGGGCCATGGCGCAATCGGCCAGGCTCATCTCGGGATTGAGGAAGAACTTGCTTGCCTTGAACAGCGGCACTGAGGCGGTCAGCAGTTCCTTCAGGCGCTTGCGGCCGGCTTCGGCCTGCTGCTTGTTGCCCAGCTGGATGGCCTGCACCTGCGGTACCCAGTCGTGCTCGATGCGCAGCATGGCCAGGCGAAGGCGCGCGCGCGAAAGCGGGTCGACCGGCATGAGCGGCGGATGCGGGTAGCGTTCGTCGAGGTATTCGCTGACCACCGAAGCGGCGTACAGCACCAGGTCGCGCTCCACCAGGGTGGGCACGGAATGGTAGGGATTCAGATCGATGAGGTCTTCGGGCGGATTCTGCGGATCCACCGGCACCAGGTCGTAGCTCACGCCCTTCGCGGCGAGTACCAGCCGCACGCGGTGGCAGAGCACATCATCGGTGGAGGAAAACAACGTCAGTGTATTGCGCATACGTGGACTCGCAGCCATTCACGGCTCTCCGACGATCGGAATCCGCCGATCGCACCGACGCCGCCAGCCCCTTGCTGACGGTCGCCACGGTCCCTGAGTGTGCAATCCCCGCCGGAAAAAGCCAAGCAATCCTGCCCGGCTTTCCCTCGCCGGAGCAGGCCTTCCGGCCTGCGTCCGTGGCGTCGGACGCGCGACGCCTTAGTGGACGTCTTTCCAGTACTCCTGCTTCAGCAGGTAGGCCAGGAACGTCAGCGCCGACAGGAACAGGATCACCCACACACCGATGCTCTGGCGCTTCAGGGCCGCCGGCTCGCCGACATACTCCAGGAAGTTGGTGATGTCGCGCGCGGTCTGGTCGAACTCGCGCGCATCCTGACGGCCAGCCTGCGTGACCTTCAGGCTTTCCACATGCCGCTCGCCGGTCGCCGGGTCGGGCGCACCGAACTCGGCGTGCTGCAGGCCCTGCAGCTCCCACAGCGGGTTGGGCATGGAGGCGTTGGGAAACAGCTTGTTGTTCCAGCCCAGCGGACGCGACTCGTCCAGATAGAACGACTTGAGGTAGGTATAGACCCAGTCGCTGCCACGCACGCGCGAGATGACGCTCAGATCGGGCGGCATCTTGCCGAACCACTTGGCGGCGGGGTCGTGCGGCATCGACACCTGGATCTGTTCGCCGAACTTGGCGCCGGTGAAGTTGAGGTTCTTCATCACCTCGTCTTCGGTCAGGCCCAGGTCCTCGGCCATGCGCGAGTAGCGCATGTACTTCAGCGAATGGCAGCCGGCGCAGTAGTTCATGTACAGCTGCGCACCGCGCTGCAGCGAGGCGCGGTCGCCCAGGTCGTTACCGGCCTGCAGCTTCTCGCCGCCACCGGCGGCGAACACGGAGAACGAAATCAGCAACCCGCTGGCGAAGACAGCTAGGCGAGAGGCGAAAGTCTTAGTCATGCGTCGTCACCCGCTCGGGCACTGGCTTGGTCTTGTCGATCTTGGTCCAGATCGGCATGGTCAGGAAGAACAGGAAGTAGAACGCGGTCAGGAAGCGACCGATGATCGTCTCCACCGGATCCGTACCCGGGCCGGCACCGATCTTGCCCAGCCAGACGAAGCAGATGGCGAACACGCCCAGCAGCACCTTCGACAGCACGCCGCGGTAGCGGTACGACTTGACCTTGGCGCGATCAAGCCACGGCACCAGGAACAGGATCGCGATGGCGCCGAACATCACCAGCACGCCGGACAGCTTGTGCGGCACCACGCGCAACATCGCGTAGTACGGGGTGTAGTACCAGACCGGCTTGATGTGCTCCGGCGTGACCAGACGGTTCGCCTCGGTGAAGTTGTCGTGCTCCAGGAACCAGCCGCCCATCGCGGGCGCGAAGAACACGATGAACGCCGCAAAGATCAGGAAGCAGCCGACGTAGAAACCGTCCTTGACCGTGTAGTACGGATGGAACGGCACGCCGTCCGCCGGCGCGGTGGGCGACCAGCGATTGCCCTTCGGACCCTTCTTGATCTCTACGCCGTCGGGGTTGTTCGAACCGACTTCGTGCAGCGCGAAGATGTGCAGCACCACCAGCAGCAACAGCACCAGCGGCAGCGCGATGACGTGCAGCGCGAAGAAGCGGTTGAGCGTGGCGTCGCTGGGCAGGTAGTCGCCCATGATCCACTCGGTCAGGCCGTTGCCGATCACCGGAATGGCGCCGAACAGCGAGATGATGACCTTGGCGCCCCAGAACGACATCTGGCCCCACGGCAGCACGTAGCCCAGGAAGGCTTCGGCCATCAGCACCAGGTAGATCAGCATGCCGAGGATCCACACCAGCTCGCGCGGCTTCTGGTACGAGCCGTACATCAGGCCGCGGAACATGTGGATATAGACGACGATGAAGAACAGCGAGGCGCCGGTGCTGTGCATGTAGCGGATCAGCCAGCCCCACTCCACGTCGCGCATGATGTACTCGACCGAGGCGAAGGCTTCCGCCGCGCTCGGCTTGAAGTGCATCGTCAGGAAGATGCCGGTCAGGATCTGGTTGACCAGCACCACGATCGACAGCACGCCGAAGATGTACCAGATGTTGAAGTTCTTGGGCGCGTAGTACTCGCTCATGTGCTTGCGGTACACGGGCATGAAGCCCGGCGCGCGCGCATTGAACCAGTCCACTACGCCATCGGCGGTACGGGTAAAGATGTTCGCCATGGCTTACGCGCCCCCTTGCGGATCGAGGCCGACGATGATGGTCGTGTCGTTCTCGTAGTAATGCGGCGGCACCACCAGGTTGGTCGGTGCGGGCACGCCCTGGAACACGCGGCCGGCCATGTCGAAGCGCGACTTGTGGCAGGGGCAGAAGTAGCCGCCCTTCCAGTCCGGATCGTACGGCTCGGGCTTGATCTCGGCGGCCATTTCCGGCGAGCAGCCCAGATGGGTGCACAGGCCGACCAGCACGGAGATTTCCGGCTTCAGCGAGCGCGTCTCACCGGTGATGTAGGACGGCTGCTGGTCCTTGTTGGCGGACTGCGGATCGCGCAGGTTCGCGTCCAGCGTCGGCAGCGCGTCCAGGATCGCCTTGGAACGCTTGACGATCCAGATCGGCTGGCCGCGCCATTCCAGGATCAGGCGTTGGCCTTCCTGCAGACCGGTGAGGTCGGCGGTCACCGGAGCACCGGCCAGCTTGGCCCGGGCGCTCGGATTCCACGACTTGATAAAAGGCACTGCTGCAATACCGGCACCCACTGCACCCACCACCGCGGTGGTTGCAGTCAGGAACCGGCGTCGGCCCGTATTCACAGGCCCATTGACCCCATCGATGGCCATCCGGCACTCCGCAAAACAATAGGTAGCTAAAAAGGCTGCCAAGGCTCCACCCCAAGACGCCGGGGCGGGCCGCAAAAGACGTCGAAGTGTAACGGAAGCCTTAATGGGCCGACAACGGCTGCCTTGAAATCAAAGGCTTGCATGCGCCCGAAGGCGCCCGCCGCGGCTCAGCGCGCGACGCCGGCCTGGCGGTAGCGGTCGGCCAGCACGGCCACGCGCTGCACGTAGCGCTGGGTTTCCTTGTACGGCGGGACGCCGCCGTGGCGATCGACCGCGCCTTCACCGGCGTTGTAACCGGCGGCGGCCAGGGTCAGGTTGCCGTTGAAGCGCTTCAGCAGCCAGGCGAGGTATTGCGCACCGCCCCGGATGTTCTGCCCGGCGTTGTAGGAATCGGTCACGCCGAACCGGCGTGCCGTGGCCGGCATCAGCTGCATCAGGCCCTGCGCGCCGGCATGCGACAACGCCATCGGGTTGTAGGAAGACTCGGCGTGCATGATCGCGCGCAGGATCGACTCCTCGACACCGAACTCGCGCGAGGCCGCGGCGATCTCGGCGGCATAGGCAGAAGTGTTCAGGCGCAGACGGCCGAAGTCGACGCCCGGGTTGCCGCAGGCGAAGCAGGTTTCGATGTAGCTGTACTTGATGGTGCGCAGGCTGGCGACCTGGGTGCTGCCCTGCGGACGCGTGCTGGTGTAGTGGCGCACGCCATCCTTGATATAGGAATAGACCTGCCCGCTGACCACGCGGCGCGGGCCGGTCGCCGCCGGCGCGGGTGCAGGCACCGCGGCGGGCACGATGGCGCTGGCGGAATCGGACAGGGCGGGTGCTGTGGCCGCGCCAATGGCCGGCGTCGACTCGGCGGGACGGGACACGGAGGCGACCTGGGCCGGACGGCTGCGGTCGGGCGTGTAGCGGCTGACAACCTCGCAGCTGGACCCACTGACGCGCTTGCTGACATAGGCCGGCACACCGTCCGCGCCGGTGCACTTGTACAGCGTGCCCGCGCTGGCCGGCAGTGCGGTCAACGCGGCCAGCGTGGCCAGAAGCGTCAGAGTCCCCCTCATGCCGCGCAGTGTCCCGAATTCCCGGGTGATTGCCAAGTCCTTGTCCAACAAAGGTTTCCTCCAATCTGTGCGGCGGGTCGGAGTTCGACACATCGGCGCACGGCGACCCTTGTCGGGTCCGATACCCCCTATCAACGCCATCCACTCCGGTTACCGGCCGCCCCGGCGGGCGCGTAGACTACGCGGCCCTGCCCGCCCACCCGACTGGATTAAGCGCCATGACCGGGACGCAAGCCCCCGAACTGCCGACCACGGCCGGCCCCGCCGTGACCGACCCTGCCCTCGTTCCCCTGCCCATCGGCCGCCCCCGTGCGCCGGACCAGGTCAGGGGCAAGCTCTACATCAAGACCCACGGGTGCCAGATGAACGAGTACGACTCGGCCAAGATGGCCGACGTGCTCGCCGCCTCGGACGGTCTGGAACTGACCGACAACCCCGAAGAAGCCGACGTGGTGCTGGTCAACACCTGCTCCATCCGCGAGAAAGCGCAGGAGAAGGTGTTCAGCCAGTTGGGACGCTGGAAGGCCCTGAAGGCCGGCGGACGCGACGTCATCATCGGCGTCGGCGGTTGCGTGGCCTCCCAGGAAGGCGAAGCCATCGTCAAGCGCGCGCCCTACGTGGACCTCGTGTTCGGCCCGCAGACCCTGCACCGCCTGCCGGAACTGATCCGCGCACGCCGCGAGCAGAACCGTCCGCAGGTGGACATCAGCTTCCCCGAGATCGAGAAGTTCGATCGCCTGCCCGAGCCGCGCGCCGAGGGTCCGTCGGCATTCGTGTCGATCATGGAAGGCTGCTCGAAGTACTGCTCGTTCTGCGTGGTGCCCTACACCCGCGGCACCGAAGTCAGTCGTCCGTTCGAGGATGTGCTGGTGGAAGTGGCGCAGCTGGCCGCCCAGGGCGTGCGCGAGATCAACCTGCTCGGCCAGAACGTCAACGCCTACCGTGGTCCGTACGGTGACGGTGAAGTCGCCGACCTCGGTCTGCTGATCCGTACCATTGCCGAAATCGACGGCGTGGGCCGCATCCGCTTCACCACCTCGCACCCGCTGGAATTCAGCGACTCGCTGGTCGACGCCTACCGCGACGTACCGCAGCTGGCCAACTTCCTGCACCTGCCGGTGCAGGCGGGCAGCGACCGCGTGCTGTCGGCGATGAAGCGCGGCTACACCGCGCTGGAGTTCAAGCAGAAGATCCGCAAGCTGCGCGCGGTGCGGCCGGACATTTCGATCAGTTCGGACTTCATCGTCGGCTTCCCCGGCGAAACCGATGCCGATTTCGAAAAGACCATGAAACTGATCGAGGACGTCGGCTTCGACCAGAGCTTCAGTTTCATCTACTCGCGCCGCCCGGGCACGCCGGCCGCGGACCTGGAAGACGACACCACCGACGCGGTGAAGCACGCGCGCCTGGACCGCCTGCAGCAGCACATCAACGCCTACGCCGCCGGCATCTCGCAACGCATGGTGGGTACCGTGCAGTCGGTGCTGGTGGAAGGCCCGTCGAAGAAGGACCCAAACCAACTGACCGGCAAGACCGAGAACATGCGCTCGGTGAACTTCGCCGGCCATCCGCGCCTGGTCGGCCAGTTCGTCGACGTCGTCATCACCGAGGCGCTGACCAACTCGCTGCGCGGCAGGATCGTCGGCGCCGACTGATCCTGGCTAGCCGACGGCGGGCAGAGGCACGCCGTCGCGCTCGTTGTCCCAGATCATGTGGATGATCTTCCAGCCCTCCTCGCTCCTGTAGAGCTGGATGCTGTTGATGCCGCGCCGCTCCGGCACGGCGTCGCCGGGCGCATGCCGTGCCTCATAAGCGCTCCAGACGTGCGCGATGTTGCCGAACACGCGGATCTCGCGGCCGGTCTCGACTTCGAAGAAGTCCACGTTCGCCAGCAGCGCGTCCGCATTCGCCCGGTATTCCGCCAGCGAGAACGACAGGCGCCACGGCTTGCCTTCCGCATCGACGCCGGTACGGATCTGCCGGCAGTCGGGATGGAAGACCGCATCCTGCGTCGACCAGTCGCGCGGACCCGCCGGGCCCGAGATCATCGCGTACATCGCGTCCACCACCGCACCGATCGCCGCTTCGTCCATCGCCTGCCCACCCATTCGGGAACGAAGTGCCAGCCTATCAGTCCAGCCGCTTGCGGAAGCGCAGGATCGCGGCCGTCATCAGCACGGCGGTGAAGGCCAGCAATGCGAGCACATCGGGCCACAGTTCCCACAGGCTGGCCCCGCGCAGCATCACGCCGCGGACCAGGCGCAGGAAGTGGGTCAGCGGCAACACCTCGGCGATCCACTGCACCACCTTCGGCATGCCGGCGAACGGGAACATGAAGCCCGACAGCAGGATCGACGGCAGGAACACGAAGAACGTCATCTGCATGGCCTGGAACTGCGACTGCGCACGCGTCGAGATCAGCAGTCCGAGCGTCAGGTTGGCCACGATCAGCAGGCATGCGGCGAGATAGACATGCAGCAGGCTGCCACCCAGCGGCACCTCGAACAGCCACATGCCCAGCGCCAGCACCACCGTCGTCTGCACCAACCCGATGGCCACGTACGGCAGCACTTTGCCGATCATAAGTTCCCCGCTGCTCACCGGGGTGGCGATCAGCAGCTCCATGTTGCCGCGCTCGCGCTCACGCACGATGGCCACGCCGGTGAACAGCACCATGGTCATGGTCAGGATCACGCCGATCAGGCCCGGCACGACGTTCACCGCCGACCGCCGCTGCGGGTTGTAGAAACCCACCACGCTGATCGGGCGCGTCGCCAGCGGACTGCTGCCACCGTCCAGTGGCATCTGCGCCAGCTGTGCCGCGGCGCTCTGCACTGCGTTGTCGCTGCCGTCGACGAAGATCTGCACCGCCTCGCGGCCCTCCGCGCGACGGCGTGCATAGTCCGGCGGGATGACGATGCCGATGCTGATCTCGCCACGCCGCATCGCCTCGACCAGTTCCTGCGGTGTTGCCGCTTCCCGTGTCGGCGTAACCACGCCGGTGGCGACGATATCCATCACCAGCGCGCGCGAGGCGGACGTGCGCGCCTGGTCGGCGATGCCGGCGGACAGGTCGCGCAGGTTGGTGTTGATCGCATAGCCGAACAGCAGCAGTTGCATCACCGGGATACCGACGATCATCGCCAGCGTGATGCGGTCGCGACGCATCTGGCGGATCTCCTTGACCATCACGGCCATCAGGCGGCGCAGGTTCATGCGGCCGCCTCGCGCGCCGGCTGGCCGCGCGTCGCCGATACGAAGACGTCCTCCAGATTGGCCTGCGACGCTGACACGTCCGCCTCGATCCCGGCTTTGCGCAGGCCCTGGGCGATGCGGTCGGCAGCATCGCCGCTCTCCGCCAGCAACACGCGCAGGACATTGCCGACCTGCGCCACGCTGAGGACGCCGGGGAAGTCGACCAGCACTTTCTGCGCTTGCCGCGGCTGCGCCGCGGTGACCACCAGCGTGCGACCGGCCAGTTCGCCGGTCAGCGCATCCGGCGTGCCGTCGGCCACCAGGACGCCGCGATCAAGGATGGCGATGCGGTGGCAGCGCTCGGCTTCGTCCATGTAGTGCGTGGACACGAGCAGCGTGGTGCCGGCATCGGCGAGTTCGAAGAGCTTCTCCCAGAAGTCGCGGCGCGACTCCGGATCCACCGCACTGGTCGGTTCGTCTAGGAACAGCAGCTCCGGCGAGTGGATGACAGCCCCCGCCAGTGCGAGCCGCTGCTTCTGGCCGCCGCTCATCGTGCCGGCCAACTGCTTCTGCCGGTCCTGGAAGTGGTACTGCTCCACCAGTTCGTCGATGCGACGCCGCGCCTGCGCGCGTGGGATGTCCTGCACCGCGGCGAGGAATTCCAGGTTCTCGCGCACCGTCAGGTCCTCGAACAGCGAGAACTTCTGCGTCATGTAGCCGATGCGCGTGCGCAGCTGCTCGGCCTGTTCGGGGATGCGCAGGCCCAGCACATCGATCTCGCCCGCCGTCGGCGTCAGCAGGCCGCACAGCATGCGGATGGTGGTGGACTTGCCGGAACCGTTCGGCCCGAGGAAGCCGTAGACGTTGCGTCGCGGCACGTTGAGGTCGACGTTGTTGACGGCAACCAGCCCGCCGAAGCGCTTGGTCAGCCCGCGGACGCGGATGGCGATGTCGCCGTCATTCGTCGCCATGGGACACCACCTGCAGTGGCGCGCCGACCGGCAGCTCGGCCGCCTCCTTGCCCAGGGTGATTTCGGCCAGATAGCTGAGCCGTGCGGCGTCCTGCCCGGTCAATGCGAAGTACGGGGTGAAGCTCGGCTCGCTGCGGATCATCCGCACGCGACCGGCGTACGTCGTGTCTTGGCCATTCAGGCGCACCTGCACGCGGTCGCCGACCTTCAGCGCGTTGCGCTGCGCCTGCGGCAGATAGACCCGTGCATACGGCGCCTCGCCCACCAGCATCACCGCCAGCGGTGAGCCGACCGGCGCCTGGTCACCCAGCTTGTACGGCAGGCTGTCGATGCGGCCCGCGCGCGGCGCCACGACATTGAGCTTGTCCAGCGTCACCGCCTGCACGCTGGCCTGCGCCTCGGCGGACACGACGGCGGCGACGCCCTGCGCCACCTGCTCGACGCGGGTGCCCCGCTCCAGTTCCAGCAATGCCGCCTGCGCCTGCCGCACCTGCGCCTGCGCGCTCTGCGACGACGCACGTGCACGATCCACCTCCGACGCCGCGACCAGTTGCTGACGACCGAGCGGCTGCAGGCGCGCGTAGTAGGCGTCGGCGTCGCGAGCCTGCGCTTGTGCGGCGGCCAGGCTGGCGCGCGCCTGCGCGATGTCCTCGCTGCGCGGGCCTGCGCGCAGTTCCGCCAACGCTTCCCGGCTCTGCGTGGCCTGCGCCTGCGCGGCCGCCAGTTGCGACTGCGTACGCGTCAGTTCCAACTGCAGCAGCGGTGCGCCGGCGGCCACTTGCTGGCCCTCGCGCACATCGACGCGCACGATCTTCTCGGCCACCGGCGACGGCAGCGTCACCCGGTCCCATTCCAGCGTGCCCAATGCGAGCGGCGCGTCGGCCTTGCAGCCGGCAAGCAGGATCAGCGCGACCGCCAGGGTCGCGCGCGGCAGTTCATTTCGCATGGTCCAGCTCCAGTCCACGGTCCAGCAGCACCAGCGTGTGCCGGCGCAGGTCGTTGAAGTCGATATCGTCGGCACCGAACAGCTGGCGCCAGATCGGCGCGCTCGCCATCGGGAACATCGTCAGCCCGATCAGCGACACCATCAGCAGGCGCGGATCGAGGTCGGGGTTGAGTTGGCCCGCCTGCTGCGCGGCCGCGAAGCGGCCCGCCATCATCTTCGGCAGCAGCGGGCCGACCTGGCTGATCATCATGTCGCGCAGCGCGCCGCCCTCGCAGAGGATCTCGCGCACCCACAGCGTAGGCAGCCAGGGATGCTGCTGGACCACGCCGGCGATGCCGTGCACGAAACCGGCGACCAGCGCGGCGACGTCGGCGTCGCCTGCCTGCATCAGCGGCGCGCGCATCTGGCCGATTACCGGCAACAGCCGCTCTGCCACGACCGCCTGCTGCAGCTGTGCCTTGTCGCCGAAGTAGTAATGCACCAGTGCGGGCGTGACGTGGGCTTCGGCGGCGATGTCGCGCAGCGACGTCGCGGCGATGCCCTTCCTGACGAAGCAGGCCAGCGCCGCATCGAGCAGGGTGGCGCGCAGGTCCGCCGACTCGGCCGTCGGACGACGGCCGGGACTGCGCTTGCGGGGAGGCGCACTTTTTTTTGGTGCGGTCTTTGCCGGACTGCCGGCGGTGTCTCTGGGGGGCTTGGGAGAGGTCATGGTTATATTTAATTTTCCGATTAATTAAATTTCAACCCCAACCCGACGAACGGCGGGCGGCTGGCCGCTGCCAAGGCGGCGCGCTACGCTGCGCGCCCGCCTTGCATTCGCCAGGAACGCCGCCATTTCCACCGACAGCTCCCCGTTGTGGGTGTTCACGCTGGAAGCCCGCCCCCTGCCCGACAGCCCCGATTTCACCGAGGCCGGCGGCGCCTTCGTCACCTGCTACCAGAAGCCCGGCTTCGCCGACGACCCGATGCGCCGTGCCAGCGAGTTCATCCGTGAACAGGGCTGGGAGGTCATCGCGGTCGAAGACGAGCCCGAACAGATCGGGCGCGAGGACGCCCCCGACACCGAGCCCTTCGATGTGGCGCAGCTGGACAACGAGGCCTATGTCTTCCATCAGTGGCCGGTGGACGACGCCGACGACCAGACACGCCACTGACTCCCCCGTTTACGACCCCTGCCCCATGACCGACCCCAGCAAGCGCGAATTCACCCTCGAACCCGAAAACACCGAGCGCCTGGCGAACCTCGCCGGCCCCTTCGACGCACACCTGCGCCAGATCGAACTGCGGCTGGGCGTGGAGATCGCCAACCGCGGCGCCATCTTCCGCGTCACCGGCCCCGAAAAAACCGTGCTGGCCACCGAGAAGCTGCTGCATGCGCTGTACGACGAGACCGTCAGCGAGACCTTCGACAGCGAAGCCATCCACCTGCGCCTCAATGCCTCCAACGTGGCGCACGTCGCCGACGACGGTTACGCGCCGCAGGACGTCGCCATCAAGGTCAAGCGCGGCACCGTGCGCGGTCGCGGTGCCAACCAGGCCAAGTACCTGCATGCCATCGCAACGCACGACATCAACTTCGGCATCGGCCCGGCCGGTACCGGCAAGACCTTCCTGGCCGTCGCCAGCGCGGTGGAAGCGCTGAACGAATCGCGCGTGCAGCGCCTGATCCTGGTGCGGCCGGCGGTGGAAGCCGGCGAGAAGCTCGGCTTCCTGCCCGGCGACCTGTCGCAGAAGGTCGACCCCTACCTGCGCCCGCTGTACGACGCGCTGTACGAGATGCTCGGCGTGGAAAAGGTGGTCAAGCTGCTGGAAAAGAACGTCATCGAGATCGCGCCGCTGGCCTACATGCGCGGCCGCACGCTCAACGATGCGTTCGTGATCCTCGATGAGGCGCAGAACACCACCATCGAGCAGATGAAGATGTTCCTGACGCGCATCGGTTACGGCAGCACGGCGGTGGTCACCGGCGACCTGACCCAGGTCGACCTGCCCAAGCACCAGAAGTCCGGCCTGAAGGACGCGCTGGAGGTGCTTCGCGGCGTCGACGGCATTTCGTTCAACTTCTTCACCAGTCGCGACGTCGTGCGTCATCCGCTGGTAGCGAAGATCGTGCGGGCTTACGATGCACGTGATGGCAAGGATTCCGAAACGGGACCTGCCTGATCCTCCACCGCCGGCCACGCACGCCATGACCCAAGGTCCCGTCCGTCTCGAAGTTTCCGTCAACTACGCGTTGCCGCGCACGGGCATTCCGTCCGCGGTGAGCTTCCGCAAGTGGGTGGCCGCGGCGCTGAAGGGTCGCATCCGCGAGGCCGACCTCGCCATCCGCATCGTCGACAGCAAGGAAGGACGAGCGCTCAACCGGCATTACCGTGGTCGCGACTATGCGACCAATGTCCTCAGCTTCCCGGCGGAAATGGCCGAAGGCGTCAAGCTGCCGAAAGGCGTGAAGATGCCGCTGCTCGGCGACCTGGTGATCTGCGCACCGGTGGTGGCGCGCGAAGCGAAGGAGCAGAAGAAGCCGCTGGCGGCACACTACGCGCACATGACCGTGCACGGCACGCTGCATCTGCTGGGTTGGGATCATGAGGACGACAAGGAAGCCGAGTGCATGGAGCAGCTGGAGCGCGAGATCCTCGCCGAACTCGGCATCGCCGATCCTTACGCGGAAGACTGACCGCATGCTGCGTGCCTTGTCCTTTGCGCCGCTGCTGGCGCTGTGGCTTCCGCTGACGGCGACCGCACAGGATCCACGACCGGACCTCGCCGCACTCATCGAGTGCCGTGGTGACCTCGGGCAGCTCGCCGCGCTGGCGCCCGTGCTGGAAGACCCGCTGAAGGCGGTCGCACTCGGCTGGGAGCCGCTGCCGCAGGCGAACATGTTCATGAGCGAGTACCGCCTGCTCGCGCCGATCCGGGTGTTCGGGCACGACACGCAGCACATCGCGTTCTCCGGCGGCGGCGTCGTCGCCCTGCTCGACCTGCCCGACCCGAGGCCGCTGGCGAAGCAGCTGGAGCTCGAAACCGCGATCGATACGCCCGCCAAGGCCATGTTCGGCAAGGAAGTACGCAGCGAAGAGGTCCGCGACGCCGCCACCGGCAAGGTGCTGATCGACTCGGCCGTACTCAACGTCAGCAACGTGTCCTCGCACCCCGACAAGACGCTGGCCGGCTGCAGCTACAGCCAGGATCTGCCCGAGGAGGACGTCGAAGACGAGGCCGAGGCGCCTGCGCAGGCCGTCCAACCGGGTTAGACTGGCCGCCACGCCCCCCGCGGGCGACCACTCCCCCGAGATGTCAGAAGACGACAGTACCCTCGCGCCGGAAGGCTCCGACAAACCGTCGGAGAAACGGCGCACTTGGCTGGACCGCCTCAGTTCGGCGTTCTCCGGCGAACCCAGCACACGCGACGACCTGGTGGCCATCCTGCGCGATGCGCAGTCCGACGGCCTGATTGCCAGCGACACCCTCAAGATGATGGAAGGCGCCATTGCGGTCGCCGACCTGACCGTGGGCGACGTCATGGTGCCGCGCGCACAGATGGTCTCGCTGCCGGTGGAAGCCCGCTTCCTCGACCTGATGAAGGACGTGGTGGAATCCGGCCACTCCCGCTTCCCGGTACACGGCGAAAACAAGGACGAGATCCTCGGCATCCTGCTGGCCAAGGACCTGCTGCGCGGCGTCGTGGCCGACAACGGTCCCGGCAGCGTGCGCGAACTGCTGCGTCCGGCGGTGCTGATCCCGGAGTCGAAGAAGCTCAACCTGCTGCTGAAGGAATTCCGGCTGTCGCGCAACCACATGGCGATCGTCGTGGACGAATACGGTGGCGTCGCCGGCCTGGTGACCATCGAGGACGTACTGGAACAGATCGTCGGCGAGATCGACGACGAGCACGACGAAGCCGAGGACGGTGCCGCGCTGATCGCGGCGCAGGCCGACGGCCAGTTCGTGGTGGATGCGCTGACGCCGATCGCCGACTTCAACGAGCGCTTCGGCGCCGACTTCCTCGACGACGAATACGACACCGTGGGCGGCCTGATCACCGCGGCCATCGGCCACCTGCCGGAAACCGGCGAGGAGCTGACGCTGGGCCGCTTCATGTTCCGCGTCGCACGTGCCGATGCGCGCCGCGTGCATGCCTTCCATGTCGGGGTGCTGTCCGATGCGTAGCGCTGCCGCGCGCCTGGCGTTGCTGGGCGTGCTGTGGCTGCTGGCGTCGGCCGCCTGGGCCGCGCCGCGGATCGGCGTGGCGACAATGGAACCGGGCGAAGTGTTCTTCGAACGCTTCGGCCACAACGCCATCGTCGTCGTCGACCCCGCCAGCGGCGACGCGATCTCGTACAACTTCGGTTTCTTCGATCCGGGCGAATCCGACTTCGTCGGCAACTTCGCGCGCGGCCACATGATGTATTACCTGGTCGCGCTGCCCTTCGAGCAGGACCTGCTTCAGTACCGCGACAGCGGGCGTGGCGTCTCGCTGCAATGGCTGGACCTGGCGCCCGCGCAGGCGCAGGCGCTCGCGGACGCGCTGGCTGAGCACGCGCGGCCGGAGAACGCGCGCTACCGCTACGACTACTTCACCTCCAACTGTTCGACGCAGGTGCGCGACGCGCTGGATGCCGCGCTCGGCGGCACACTGAAGTCGCAACTGGCCGGTCGCTCCCGCGGCAATACCTTCCGCAGCGAAGCGGTGCGCCTGGCGTCGCCGGCCACCTGGATGTGGCTGGGTTTCGACCTGGGCCTGGGTCCGAATGCCGACAGACCGATGTCGCGCTGGGAAGAAGCCTTCGTACCGATGCGCCTGGCCGACAGCCTGCGCGAGGCAAAGAATGCCGCGGGCCGTCCGCTGGTGCAGTCGGAAATGCAGTTGCTGCCGCACCGCATCGCGGCGGAACCGGCGGAAACGCCGCGCCGCTGGCTGCCGTGGCTGGGCGCGGGTCTGGTCATTGCGATCGCGCTCGCCGTCGCGGGTCGTCGCTGGCCACGCGCCGTGGCAGCGGTCGCCCTGCCGTTCTGGCTGCTGTGCTTCGTCGCCGGCGCCGTGCTGGTCTATCTGTGGGGCTTCACCGAGCACTGGGCCGCGTGGGGCAACCGCAACCTCCTGCTGCTGAATCCGCTCTGCGTGCTGCTGATCCCCGGCGCATTTTCCGTGTTGCGCCGCCGCACACCGGCGACGTGGTTCCGCTGGCTGACGGTGGCGATCGCGATCGGTGCTTCAGCCGCGTGGTTCCTGCATTGGCTGCCGTTGCGGCTGCAGTACAACCAGACATGGATCGCATTGCTGCTGCCGATCCATCTGGCGCTTGCATACGTATTCATGCCGCGACGCTTGTCGCACTGAGCCCTGCCACGCAGGATGCGGCCCTCTGCCTATCGCGAGGGTCGCATGCTCCGTTTTCTCTCCACGTTCGTCGCGCCACTGACGGTCATGTTCGCCGTCGCCGCGTCCGCGCATGCCGGACCCGGCCCGCGGATCGCGTCTCCCGACGGCTCCATCGTGGTGGACCTTTCAACCGACAACGACGGCCGTCCCGCCTATGCGGTCTCGCGCAAGGGTCAACCGGTCATCACGCCGTCCCGCCTCGGCTTCCTGCTGCTCGACGCGCCGAAGTTCGAGCGCAACATCGAGATCGTGCAGCCGCGCACGCGCACGTTCGACGAGACCTGGGAGCAGCCGTGGGGTGAACGCCGCTTCATCCGCAACCACTACAACGAGTTGACCGTCACGCTGAAGGAGAAGGCCAAGCCCTTCCGCAGCTACGACGTGGTGTTCCGCGTGTTCGACGACGGCGTTGGCTTCCGCTACCGCTTCCCGAAGCAGGCCGGCCTGGAGCAGGTGAAGATCAGCGAGGAACTGACCGAGTTCTCGCTGGCCCGCGATGCCACGGCGTGGTGGATTCCGGCGGGCGAATGGAACCGCGAGGAATACCTGTACCACCGCACGCCGGTGCAACAGGTCGGCGATGCGCAGACGCCGATCACCTTCAAGTTCGATGACGGCACCCATCTGTCGATCCATGAAGCCGCATTGGTCGACTACAGCGGCATGAACCTGACCCGCGTCGAAGACCGGCGCCTGAAGGCGGACCTGACGCCCGGCATCGGCGAAGGCAAGGTGGTCCGTGCAGCGCCCTTCGACACGCCATGGCGCACGCTGCTGCTCAGCGACGATGCGGCCGGGCTCGCCATGTCGAGCCTGACGCTCAACCTCAACGAACCCAACGCACTCGGCGACGTGTCGTGGGTGAAGCCGATGAAATACGTCGGTGTGTGGTGGGAAATGCACCTGGAGCTGAAGAGCTGGGCCTCCGGACCCAAGCACGGCGCCACCAACGAGAACGTCCGCAAGCACATCGACTTCGCCGCCAAGCACGGTTTCGGCGGCGTGCTGGTGGAAGGCTGGAACGTGGGCTGGGACGGCGACTGGTTCGGCAACGGCGAAGACTTCAGCTTCACGAAGCCGTATCCGGATTTCGATCTCGAAGCCCTGAGTGCTTACGCCCGCTCGAAGGGGGTGGTGCTGATCGGCCACCACGAGACCTCGGGCAACGCCGCGCACTACGAGTCGCAACTGGGCGACGCGTTCGACCTGTACCAGCGTGTCGGCGTGCCGGCGGTGAAGACCGGCTACGTGGCCGATGCCAGCCAGGCCAAGGTCACCGGCACCGACGGCAAGCGCCACTACGCGTGGCACGAAGGCCAGGACATGGCCCGCCACCACCTGAAGGTCGTGACGGAAGCCGCCAAGCGACACATCTCCGTCAATCCGCACGAGCCGATCAAGGACAGCGGTCTCCGCCGCACCTATCCGAACTGGATCACCCGCGAGGGCGCGCGCGGCATGGAGTTCAGTGCGTGGGGCCAGCCCGGCAATCCGCCGGAACACGAAGCCAACCTCGCCTTCACCCGCCTGCTCGCCGGCCCGATGGACTACACGCCCGGCATCTTCGGCATGAAGACGCGGTCCACCGACGGCATCGCGACCACCTGGGCCAAGCAACTCTCGCTGTACGTGGTCATCTACAGCCCGCTGCAGATGGCGGCCGACCTGCTGGAGAACTACGAGAAGAACCCGGCGCCGTTCCAGTTCATCAAGGACGTGCCGGTGGACTGGGACGACACCCGCGTGCTGAACGGCGAAGTGGGCGACTACGTCACCATCGCGCGCAAGGAGCGTGGCGGCGACAACTGGTACCTGGGCTCGCTGACCGACGAGGATGGCCGCACGCTGAGCGTGCCGCTGGCGTTCCTCGACGAAGGCCGCCGTTACACCGCGCAGATCTACCGCGACGGCGACAAGGCGAACTGGAAGACCGCGCCGCAGGACATCGTGATCGAAGAGCGCAGCGTGACGCGCGGTGACACGCTGACGCTGAAGCTCGCGCCAGGTGGCGGCCAAGCGATCCGGTTCGTGGCGCAGTGACGTGAACCTGGTTGTGGGAGCGACGTGAGTCGCGAGCTGTAGCTGGCGGTTTCCCTGGGACCGTCATCGCGACTTACGTCGCTCCCACACCAACCCTCGACTTGTCGGATACGGTCTTCTGGCGCACGATTCACGCCATGAATGACGTCGCGATCGCCGAAACCAGACCCGTCCTGCCCCAGTGCGTCATCAACTGCGTGGTCTACGACAAGGGCGGCAAGCGGCGCGACATCAGCCTGGACGAGATCAGCGACGTGCTGGCCGTCGACGACGGCAGTTTCATCTGGGTGGGGCTGTACGAACCCGCTGATGCGATCCTCGAGAAGCTGCAGGAGGAATTCTGCCTGCACGACCTGGCGGTCGAGGACGCGCAGAACGCGCACCAGCGTCCCAAGCTGGAGGCCTACGGCAACTCGCTGTTCGTCGCCGTGCATACCGCACAGGTGGTCGACGACCGCATCCGCTTCGGCGAGACCCATGCCTTCCTCGGTCCGCGCTATCTGGTGACGGTGCGCCATGGCGCCTCGCTGTCATACGCGCCGGTGCGTGAGCGCGTGCAGCGCGAACCCGAACTGCTCGCGCTCGGACCGTCGTACGGGCTGTATGCGGTGCTCGACTACATCGTCGACAACTACCGGCCGATCATCGACCAGTTCAAGCAGACGCTGGATGCGCTGGAAAAGGACATCTTCGCCGACACCTATCGGCGGGTGACCGTGGTGAAACTCTACGAACTGAAGCGCGAGCTGACCCAGATGCGGTTGGCCGTCGCACCGCTGCAGGACGTGCTGGCGCAGCTGACGCGCTCGCAGAGCACGCTGATTCCGGAAGAAGTCCGGCTGTACTTCCGCGACGTGCAGGACCACGTGCTGCGCGTCAACGAATACACCGACACCCTGCGCGAGATGCTGACCACCGCGCTGAGCGTCAACCTGTCGCTGGTGACGCTGGCGCAGGGCGAGACGGTCAAGCGGCTGGGCGCCTGGGCCGCCCTGCTCGCCGCGCCCACGCTGATCACCAGCTGGTACGGCATGAACTTCGAGTTCATGCCGGAACTGCATACCCGCTTCTCCTACCCGATCCTGATCGCTGCCGTCGCGTTGGCCTGCTTCGGCCTGTACCGCCTGTTCAAGCGCGTGCGCTGGCTCTGACCGCCCTACGCCGGCGGACTGCGACCAAAGTCGAAGGCTGAATCCAGCATTACGGATTGACCGGTTTCGCGCATGGGGTGACCCTTGTGCGGACCTGCTGGAGGGTTTCCGAATGAATGGTTTTTCCAAGATCGGCTGGGCGGCGCTCGCGCTGCTCGGCGCGGTGTGTCTGGGCGTGGTGGCGCTGCGCCAGGGCGAACAGATCAGTGCGTTGTGGATCGTCGTGGCGGCGGTCTCCATCTACCTGGTCGCCTACCGCTACTACAGCCTGTACATCGCCAAGAACGTGATGCAGCTGGACCCGACCCGGGCCACGCCTGCGCACATCAACAACGATGGCCTGGACTACGTGCCCACCAACAAGCACGTGCTGTTCGGCCACCACTTCGCTGCCATCGCCGGCGCCGGCCCGCTGGTCGGTCCCGTGCTGGCCGCGCAGATGGGCTACCTGCCCGGCATGCTCTGGCTGATCGCCGGTGTCGTGCTGGCCGGTGCGGTGCAGGACTTCATGGTCCTGTTCATCTCCAGCCGCCGCAACGGCCGCTCGCTCGGTGACCTCGTCCGCGAGGAAATGGGCCAGGTGGCCGGCACCATCGCGCTGTTCGGCGCCTTCCTGATCATGATCATCATCCTGGCGGTGCTGGCGATGATCGTGGTGAAGGCGTTGGCGGAAAGCCCGTGGGGCATGTTCACGGTGATCGCCACGATGCCTATCGCGATCTTCATGGGCATCTACATGCGCTACATCCGTCCCGGCAAGATCGGCGAGATCTCGGTGGTCGGCATCATCCTGCTGCTGCTGGCTATCTGGTTCGGCGGCAAGGTCGGCGCGCACCCCACCTGGGGCCCGGCGTTCACCTTCACCGGCACCCAGATCACCTGGATGCTGATCGGCTACGGCTTCGTCGCCGCCGTACTGCCCGTGTGGCTGCTGCTGGCACCGCGCGATTACCTGTCGACCTTCCTCAAGATCGGCGTGATCGTCGCGCTGGCCATCGGCATCGTCATCGCCAGCCCGGAAGTGACCTCGCTGAAGATGCCGGCGTTCACCCAGTTCGCCAGCACCGGTGACGGTCCGGTGTGGAAGGGCGGCCTGTTCCCGTTCCTCTTCATCACCATCGCCTGCGGCGCGGTGTCCGGCTTCCACGCGCTGATCAGCTCGGGCACCTCGCCCAAGCTGCTGGCCAATGAAACCCACACCCGCTACATCGGCTATGGCGGCATGCTGATGGAGTCGTTCGTCGCCATCATGGCGCTGGTCGCGGCTTCGATCATCGAGCCGGGCGTGTACTTCGCCATGAACAGCCCCGCCGCCGCCATCGGCACCACCGCCGTCGACGTGGCCGCCAAGGTCAGCAGCTGGGGCTTCGTGGTGACGCCGGAAATGCTGGAGCAGACGGCACACAACATCGGCGAGGGCACGATCATCTCGCGCGCCGGTGGCGCACCGACGCTGGCCGTCGGCATCGCGGTGATCCTGCATGACGCGTTGCCCGGTGGCGACGCGATGATGGCGTTCTGGTACCACTTCGCGATCCTGTTCGAAGCGCTGTTCATCCTGACCGCGGTGGACGCGGGCACGCGTGCCGGCCGCTTCATGCTGCAGGACCTGCTGGGCAACTTCATCCCGCCGCTGCGCAAGACGGATTCCTGGGGCGCGAACGTCATCGGCACCGCCGGCTGCGTCGCGCTGTGGGGCTACTTCCTGTACCAGGGCGTGGTGGATCCGCTGGGTGGCATCAACACCCTGTGGCCGCTGTTCGGCATCGCCAACCAGATGCTCGCCGGCATCGCGCTGATGCTGTGCACGGTGGTGCTGTTCAAGATGAAGCGCGACCGCTACGCGTGGGTCACCATCGTGCCGGCCGTATGGCTGCTGATCTGCACGACCTATGCTGGCCTGATCAAGATCTTCGACAGCAACCCGGCGGTCGGCTTCGTCGCCCAGGCCAAGAAGTACCAGGCCTCCATCGCCGATGGCCAGCTGCTCGGCGCTGCGAAGAGCATGAGCCAGATGCACCAGGTGGTGATCAACAGTTACGTCAACACCGGCCTGACCGTGCTGTTCCTGTTCGTGGTGTTCAGCGTGCTGTTCTACGCGATCAAGGCGATCCTGAAGGCGCGTGCCAGCAGCGAACGCACCGATCGCGAGACGCCGTACGTGGCGTTGACCGAAGAGCAGCAGAAGGTCTGGCTGTAAGGCCATGGGCACCGCACTCGTCCCGCTCTCGCACTTCGCCGCACACAAGCGTGTGTGGCGGAGGCTGGTGCAGACCGCGCGGCTCTGCTGCGGTGTGCCGGACTACGACAACTACGTCCGGCACATCCTGGAGAAACACCCCGACCGCGAGCCGATGGACTACAAGACCTTCTTCCGCGAGCGGCAGGAGGCCAGGTTCGGCGGCAAGAGCGGGTTCCGCTGCTGCTGAGTCAGCGGGATCCGGGAGAAACAAGAAGGGCGAAGCCGATGGCTTCGCCTTTTTCATTCCGGCTTTCCTGTAGGAGCGACGTGAGTCGCGACCGGAAACATCAACGTCGCGACTTACGTCGCTCCTACAGGGATTCCTTCGTCAGCCCTGACCCGCCATCCCCCGCAGTACGACACCGACCACGTAGGCGGCGACAGTACCGGTCGCGTAACCCAACGCGCCGAGCAACGCGCCCACCGGCGCCAGCGAGGGGTGGAAGACGGTCGCCACCACCGGTGCCGAGGCCGGGCCACCGATGTTGCTCTGCGATCCCATCGCGAAATAGAAGAACGGCACCCGCAGCAGCTTGGCGAGCAGCGCCAGCAGCACGATGTGGACGAGGATCCAGATCAGACCCAGTGCGATCAGCCACGGCTTGTCGGCCAGCGAGCCGATATCCATCTGCATGCCGATGCAGGCGATCAGGATGTACAGGAACAACGCGCCGATCTTGGATGCACCCGCGCCATCGAGCGTGCGGGCTCGGGTCAGGCTCAGGCCCAGGCCGACGAACGTCGACAGCACCACGACCCAGACGAAGGGCTCGTGCAGGCTGACCTGCTTCGCCCACGACACGTTCTGTGCGAACCACGACGAAGCGGGACCGGCGATGGCATGGGAAAGACCGACGACACCGAACGCGATACCGAGGATGACCATCAGGTCAGGCAGCGTCGTCACCCGTTCGTGCTGCTTCTGGTAGTTGGCCAGGCGCTCCTTGAGGTCCTCGATCGCGCGCGTGTCCGCACCGGTGCGCGCGTCGATCGCCTGCGCACGGTTGGCCAGGAAGATCAGCACCCCCATCCAGACGTAGCCCACGCTGACGTCGACGACGACAAACTGGCCGAACGTGGTCTCGTCGACCGCGAAGACTTCCTTCATCGCCAGCATATTGGCGCCCCCGCCGATCCAACTGCCCGCCAGCGCCGCCATGCCACCCCAGGTGTCGCCTGCGATGGTTTCCGGATGTATCAGTCCCATCAGCCAGAACGCCACCCACGCACCCAGCATCACGCTGATCGACGCTCCGGCGTACATGGCCAACAGCTTGGGCCCCAGCCTGAGCACGCCTTTCAGGTCGATCGTCAGCGTCAGCAACACCAGGGCCGCCGGCAGCAACACGCGGCTGGCGACCGGGTTGTAGAGGCTGCTGGCGTTGCCATCGATCAGCCCGACGCTGTTGTAGATGCCGGGAATGAAGTAGCACAGCAGCAACGCCGGCACATAGGTGTAGAACTTCTTGAAGAAGCCCGTTTCGCGCGAGGACGTCCAGAAGACGATGCCGAGCGTGGCGGCGATGAGGCCGAACAGGACGATGTCGTTCTGGATCAGCGCGGTGGAGGGTTCGGTGGCTTCGATCGCCATCGGCGGCGTACTCCTTCAGTCAAAGAAAAAGGGCCGGGGTGACCGGCCCTTCGATGCAGGCCTCAGCGGCCGATGTGCTGCTTCAGCCAGGCGTTGACGGTGTCGTGCCACAGGATGCTGTTCTGCGGCTTCAGCACCCAGTGGTTCTCATCGGGGAAGTACAGCAGCTTCGAGTCGATGCCCTTGCGCTGCAGCGCGGTGAACGTGGACAGGCCCTGGTCCACCGGCACGCGGTAGTCCTTCTCGCCCTGCACCACCAGCATCGGCACGCGCCACTTGGCGATATGGTTGACCGGGTTGAACTTCTCGACGTTCTTCGGCACGTCGTACGGCGTGCCGCCGTTCTCCCACTCGGTGAACCACAGTTCTTCCGTCACGTAGCCCATCGAGCGGATGTCGAACACGCCGTCGTGGTTGACCAGGCACTTCCACGGCTCGTTCCAGTTGCCCGCGATCCAGTTGATCATGTAACCGCCATAGCTCGCGCCCAGCGCGCAGGCGTTGTCGCCATCGAGGAACGTGTATTTCTGCTGCGCCGCGGCCCATCCCTTCTGCAGGTCTTCCAGCGGACGATCGCCCCAGTGCTCGCTGATCGCGTCGGTGAAGGCCTGGCCGTAACCGGTGGAGCCGTGGAAATCGATCATCACCACCGCATAGCCCTGACCCGCGTAAGTCTGCGGATTCCAGCGATAGCTCCAGCCATTGCCGAAGCTGCCCTGCGGGCCACCGTGGATCAGGAAGGCGACCGGATACTTCTGGCCTTCGACATAGTCGTGCGGCTTGACCACGTAGCCGTGCACGGTCTGGTTGTTCCAGCCCTTGAAGGTGAACTGCTCGAAGTCACCGAACGACACGTCCTTCAGCGATTCCCCCGCGCTCGGCGTGATAGCGCGCAGCGGCGCGCCCGCCAGCGAGGTGGTGTACAGCTGGTCGCCGCTCTTCAGCGTGTTGCGGGTGAAGGCGAGTGTGTCGCCGGCGATGTCGAACGCCGACACGCTGCCCTCGCCCACGACCTGCTTCACCGCGCCGCTGGCGACCTCGACGGCGAACAGCGGATGCTGGCCGACGTCCTGCGCACTGGTGTAGATCGTGGTGCCGTCCTTCGACAGCACGATGCCGTCGGCGGAGCGGTCCCACGACGGCGCGATCTCGCGCACCTGCTTGGTCGCCAGGTCCATCGCCATCAGGCCGAAGCGGTCGGCTTCGAAACCGGGTCGCTTCATCGCGCGGTAGAACAGCGTCTTGCCATCGGCGCTGAACACCGGGCCGGTGTCCCAGGCCGGATTCGATGCGGTCAGGTTGACCGGTGCGGCGCTGCCGTCTGCGGCGATCTGGTACAGGTCGAAGTTGGTCGACCATGCCTCACCCTTGCCCGCCACGCGCACCGCGGCCACGACGGAGGCGCCATCGGGCGACCAGGTGTATTCGTCGGCACCGCCGAACGGCTTGGACGGCGCATCGCCATCCAGGCGGTCGGTCAGCGACGTCGCGGTGGCAACCGGCTTGGCCTTGCCTTCCGGCAGCGCGGCCACGAACAGGCGGCTGCGGCGGCCATCGGCCCAGGTATCCCAGTGGCGGACGAACAGGCCGTCGTAGACCACGCCGGACGTCTTGCGCGCGGCGGTGTCGTCAAGCTTCTTCTTCGTGCAGGCGAAGTCGGCCTTGCAGTCGGCGAAGGTGTCGGTGCTGAACAGTACGCGGCTGCCGTCCGGGGAGAGTTTGTAGCTGGCGACATCCAGCGCGAAGTCGGTCAGCTGGCGCGGCGTCCCACCGGCGACGGGCAGCGCATACAGCTGCTGCGTGCCGGACTTGGCGCTGAGGAAGTAGACCGTCTTGCCGTCCGGCGAGAACGATGGCGAGTTGACGCTCCAGCCCTCCGGGGTCAGCCGCTTCGGCGGCGCCATGTCGCGCGTCAGCAGATGGCGGATCCACAGGCTGCTGCTGGCCTTGACCACGTCCGCATCGACCACGCGCTTGGCGAAGACGACCTGGGCGCCGTCCGGCGACAGGACAGGCGAGGACACGCGGTCCAGCTTCTGCAGGTCGCGGGCATCAAGGCCGCGGGCGGCTGCCAGCGACGGCAGCGCGGCCAGCAGGCAGAGGGGCAACAGGGCGGATTTCAGCTTCATCCGGGGCTCCGGCAACAGGGAAACCCCGATGGTAGGCGCTAAGCGCGCCGGGGCGCAAAGGCGTCAGGTCACGCCTTTGCGCCGTGTGTCAGTTCACTTGGGGCCCGGCTCGACCTCGCCCAGCGCCTTCGACTTGGCGCCGGTGCGGTAGAGCAACCAGCCGACGATCGCCAGGATCACCAGGCCGACGATCTCGCCCTGCTGGAAGGCCTCCGGCAGCACCAGCACGTCGCGGTCCTTGGTGGCGTAGATCGCCACGCCGACGGCGATGCCCATCAACGCTTCGCCCGTGATCAGACCGGCGGCGAACAGCGTGCCCGGGCGATGCAGGCGATCGCGTGCCTCCTCATCCTTTGTGCCGACCATGCCGTGGCGCTTCTCGACCAGGTAGGCCAGCAGGCCACCGAGGAAGATCGGCACCATCAGTTCCAGCGGCAGGTAGATGCCGATGGCCGCGGCCAGCACGGGAACGCGGAAGCTGCTGCCCTTGGCCTTCAGCGCCTCGTCGATCGCGATGATGATCGCGCCGATCACCGCGCCAATGCCGATGATGCCCCACGGCAGTTCGCCGCCGAACAGGCCCTTGGCGACCGACGCCATCAGCGTGGCCTGCGGCGCAGACAGCGGATTCGGGTGCTCGGCCGTCGGCGCGCCGATGCCGTAGGCCTCGGACAGGATGTTCAGCACCGGCGCCATGATCAGCGCGCAGGAGAACGCACCGATGCCCAGCATCAGCTGCTGCTTCCACGGCGTGGCACCAACGATGTAACCGGCCTTGAGATCCTGCAGGTTGTCGCCACCCACGGCCGCGGCGCAGCACACCACCGCGCCGATCATGATCGCGGCCACCGCACCCAACGGCGCGCCGCCCGCGCCGATCGCCATGCGTCCGCTTTCGCCGAGCAGCAACAACAGCACGACCGAAGCGAACAGGATGGTCGCGATGGTGATGCCCGACACCGGGTTGTTCGACGAGCCCACCAGACCGGCGAGATACGCGGACACCGAGACGAACAGGAAGCCGGCGACGATCATGATGATCGCCATCGGAATGCTGACGTGCCACATGCCGACGATGGCCTGGTACAACAGCAGCAGCGGCAACACGAAGACCACCAGCGCCACCAGCATCCACTTCATCGGCAGGTCGCGGTCGGTTTCGGCGACATCGGCGCCGCCCGAGCCCGCACGCGCGGCGGCGATGCCGCTCTTCACGCCGGACAGCAGCGACTTGCGCAGCGAGAACAGCGTCCACACGCCACCGATCAGCATCGCGCCGACGCCGAGGTAACGGATCTTGGCCGACCAGATGGCACCGGCCACGTCTTCCGCACCTGCGCCCGCGATGCTCTGCGCCAGCGCGGGATCGGTCCCCATGAAGAACATGTGGTAGAGCGGAATGGCGATGTGCCACGACAGGATGCTGCCGGACAGCACCACGATGCCGATGTTGAGGCCGACGATGTAGCCGACGCCGAGCAGCGCCGGCGACAGGTTGGTGCCCAGATAACCGAGGTACTTGCCGAAGAAGCCCGCGCCGGCCGCGGTGTCGGGGATCAGGCGCATGCCGCTGTGCGCGGCGACCTTCAGCACCGCGCCGATGGCGGCGGAGAACGCGAGGATCTTCAGGCCGGGACCGGGATTCTCGCCGGCCTTCAGCACTTCGGCCGCGGCCTTGCCCTCGGGGAACGGCAGCGGCTCTTCGACGATCATCGAACGGCGCAGCGGCACCGAGAACAGCACGCCCAGCAGACCGCCGAGGCCGGCGATGGCCAGCACCCACGAATACTGGAAGTCCTGCCAGTAGCCCAGGATGATCAGCGCGGGGATCGTGAAGATCACGCCCGCCGCGATCGACGAACCGGCCGACGCGCCGGTCTGCACGATGTTGTTCTCCAGGATCGTGCCGCCGCCGAGCAGGCGCAGCACGCCCATCGACACGACCGCCGCGGGAATGGCGGTGGCCACGGTCAGGCCGGCGAACAGGCCCAGATAGGCGTTGGCGGCGGAGAGCACCACGGCCAGCACGATGGCCAGCACGACGGCGCGGAAGGTAAGTTGCGGGGTCCCCGGCGAGCTCATGGCGCGTTCCCGAATGGCAGAAAGCGGACAACCTAGCGTCCGCTGCCCGGCAAGTCCAGCCGCGTGCACGGGCGTAGCGCCTATACTCGCCGGGTTTTCCGATACCGGAGCGGCCCTTGAGCCACCCTGCCCCCGCGGTAGCCGGCCGCGACGACTTCCTGGGCCATCCCAAGGGCGTCTACGTCTGCTTCTTCACCGAGATGTGGGAGCGCTTCTCGTTCTACGGGATGAAGGCGCTGCTGCTGCTCTACCTGACCAAGTACCACCTGTTCGCCGACGGCGCGGGCTACGACCTGATCGGTGCCTACGGCGGACTCGTCTACTGCATCCCGGTGATCGGCGGCCTGCTCGCCGACCGCTGGCTGGGCATGCGCAAGGCCGTCGTGTTCGGCGGCCTGCTGCTGGTCGCGGGTCATGCCGGCATGGCGCTGGAAGGTGCGGCGGCGGTGTCGAATGGCGGCGTGGTGACGCGCGACGAAGGCGCGCTGCGCACGATGTACCTGTCACTGGCACTGATTGTCATGGGCGTCGGCTTCCTGAAGCCGAACGTCACTGGCATCGTCGGGCGCCTGTATCCGGTCGGCGATCCGCGCCGCGATGGCGGCTTCAGCCTGTTCTACGCCGGCATCAACCTCGGTGCACTGCTCTCTTCGCTGGTGTGCGGCTATTTGGGCGAAACACTGGGCTGGAAGTACGGCTTCGGTGCGGCGGGCATCGGCATGCTGCTGGGCCTGGCGATGTTCCTGTGGGGCCAGCGCTATCTGCAGGGCCACGCGGAACCGCCTTCGCCTGCTGCGTTGCGCGTCAGCCTATTCGGGCTTCCGCGCGAGGTGGCGATCTACCTGGGTGCGCTGCTGGGCGTGCTGCCGTTGGCGTGGCTGATGTGGGCGGCGGCCAACGGCGCGTTCGCGCTCGCGGGCGAACTCTCGCTGGCGCTGGTGCTGATGCTCGTGGTGTTGATGCTGGTGCTGGGCTGGTTCGTCTGGTTCGTCACGACGCAATGCACGCCGGTGCAGCGGCGACAGATGATCGCGCTGATGGCGATGATCGCCATGTGCCTGGTGTTCTTCACCCTGTACGAGCAGACCTACGGCTCGTGGGTGATGTTCACCGACCGGCTCCTGACCAAGGATCTGTTCCCGTCGCTGGTCCACGCACCGGGCGTGCTGGTGTGGTCGGACAATCCGACATCGAATCTCGGCCTGTTCATCGGGACCGCGCCGTGGTCGACCTGGGGCCTGGTGGCGATGCCGGTGGCCTTCGTCATCGCCGTGCGCGCGAGCGAACGCCGTGCGGGCAGCCTGTTGCCGCGCGCGATCTTCCTGGCGACCGCGGCTCTGATGGTGCTGCTGGTGTTGCGCGATTCCGTCGTCCTGCCGCAGACGGCCGGCTCGCTGACCTATCTGGGCGCGCTGTTCCTGGTGGTGCTGGCGCCGGTCTTCGCGTGGCTGTGGGCGGCACTTGGCCGACGCGGACGCGACCCGTCCAAGCCCTTCAAGGGCGCGCTGGGCCTGGTGTTCGGCGGACTGTCGTTCGTGCCGCTGGCGCTTGCCGCGCAGCAGGTCGGCGACACCGGCGTGATGGCCAGCGTGTGGTGGCTGGTGCTGGCCTACCTGCTGCTGGAGATCGGCGAGATGTGCCTGGCACCGGTCAGCCTGGCGGCGGTCACCGAACTGTCGGTGCCGCGCGTCGTCGGTCTGATGATGGGCATGTGGCTGCTCGGCACCGCGTTCTCGGAGACGCTGGCCGCGCAGTTCGGCAAGCTGGCCGCGCTTGACGTGCCGGAAGGCGAGGCCTGGGACCTGGCACACGCCGCCGCCAGCTATGCCGACCTGTTCTGGCTGATGATGTGGATCGGCCTGGCCTGCGGCGCGCTGGCGCTGGTGGCCTCGCCCCTGCTGAAGCGGATGATGCGCCGCGCCTGAAATCACGACGGCGCTTTCCGGCGCCGTCGCTTTCTACCTACCACTGCGGCTTACTTGGCCTTCGCGCCGCCCAAGTGGCGATTAAAGAAGGCCAGCAGTTTGGTGTAGTACTCCCGCTGGTTGGCTTCCACGTAGAAGCCATGCCCCTCGGTCTTGTAATAGAGCGTCTCTACCGGGACGCCAGCCGCTTTCAGCCGACGCTCCATGAGTTCGGTGTGCTTGATTGGTGCAACTTCATCCTCGCCGCCGGCCGCCATGAACACAGGCACCTTGACGCGCTGCGCCATGTTGACCGGAGACACCGCGGCGAGTCCCGCTGCCTCACCAACCCAGTCTTTCGACCACCGTCCCAAGCGCAAACTCTGCCGCGCATCCTCCCGTTGCATCATCGGAAGGTCATAGACACCGACGTAGCCGGCTGCGCAACGATAGAGATCAGGCTCCTTGACTACGCCGCTCAGCGCCGCGTACGCACCATAGCTCGCACCGTAGATGCAGATGCGACGTGGATCGGCTATGCCTTGCCGGATCGCCCATCGGGTGGCATCGGTGACGTCATCCTGCATGGCCAGCCCCCACTGGCGCGCGCCTGCCTCCAGGAAGGCGCGTCCATAACCGCCTGAGCCACGGAAATTTGGTTGCAGTACGGCGTAGCCCGCGCCCGCAAGCATCTGCGCTTCATCGTTGAAGTGCCACGTATCACGGATGCCGAAAGGCCCTCCGTGCGGCAGCACGATCAATGGCAGATTGCGTGGCTCAGTCCCTTTCGGCACCGTCAGATAACCGTGCAGTACCAAGCCATCGCGGGCGATCCACTGCACTGGCTTAGACTCAGCCATCGCGTCAGGATCGAACCAGTCACGACGACTCAGCAGATAGTCCGCTTTCCTCTCGTTGGTTCGGAACAGGTAGAAGTCGCCGGGATTCCGATCGCTGGACACTTGGACCAGCGCGACACGGCCGTCCGAAGTGATGGACGTGATGCTGACGAGATGCCCGGCGAACGCGTGCTCGAGTTCCCGCTGCAGCAAGGCTTCCTTGGAATTCTTGTCGAAGAAGGCGGTACGCGGGCGACCATCCATGTAGAGCGCGCCCACCGGCACGCGTCCACCCCTACTGCCGGCGCCAAGACCCGTCACGCCATCGCTGAATATGATGCTGTGGGGATCGACCACCGCATCCTGCAGCACGGTCGTTCGCTGTCCTGTTTCTAAGTCATACGCAACGATCAAGGTGGGAGCGTTGCGTTGCTCGGTCAACAGGTAAGCCGTGCGATTGTCGGAGGAGAAGCCGATCGCGTACTCGCCGATGCCCGAAACCGACTCATCGTTGATCAACGTCCACTCGGAGGCATCACCGGGGCGGTAATAGAGTTTGCGGACATTGTCTGCCCCGGCACCACTAGTGAATCTCACGACGCCGGCATTATCGGTCACGAAGCTTGCGCGTCGGACAGGTGCACGCGCGACCTGGGTGCGCCGTCCGCTGTAAACGTCCATGCGTTCCGCGCGCGTATAAGGATCTTCGCTGAAGGGCCATACCGAGATAATGACGTTCTTGTCGTCGTCCGGCAGGGTGTCGACCAGGAACGCGGCGACATCCTCGACCTTCTTCGGCTGGATGCGGGTTCCTGCACCACGGCTCTCGACCCGATACCCCACCAGCATTTCCAATTGGGTGCCATCAGCATTGATGCCATACAGCTCACCGGTCGGTTGCGGCTCGTCGAGCGCACCGTACTTCTCCGAGATCGCGATCAGCACGCGCTCCGGATTGACCCACCAGAAACCGGAGACATGCGTGTTCTTGCCGAGCACGAAATGCGCGGTCAGCTTGTTGCCGCTCCGCAGCATGATCGCCAGCCCCGTCCGGTCCTCGAGCCGGACGGTGGCAGCGTAGAACTCACCGCTCGGCGATAGCTTGATGTCGGCAAACTTGTCCTTGCGGACGAAGGCCTCCACATCGACTTGCGCGGACGCGTTGAACGACGCGAGCGCAATACCGGCCACGATGGCAGCCAGGATTCCCCTGATCATCTCCCTTCCCCTTGAACCTATCCCTGATGGGTAGCGACGATAGCCGGCCATCACAACAAGGCGCAATCACCCGCTAGCCGTACGCTATCTGATCCAGCACGTGACCCACGCCCTCTTCCCAGCCGGGCATCGGCCCCAGCAACGACTCCAGCCTCCCCACCGCCATTCGGGAGTACGCGGGCCGCTTGGCGCGCGTCGGGAAGTCGGTTGTTCCGACGGGCACTACGCGTGGCGCCCGCGGCAGCAATCCCCGTTCGGTCGCACCGGCCACGATGGCCTCCGCGAAACCATGCCAGCTGGTACTACCCGCGGCAGTGACGTGCAGAGTGCCTTGTGCGGCCCGATGTGAGGCGAGCAGGCGTGCGGTGGTGTCCGCAATCAGATAGGCGGGCGTTGGCGTGCCGACTTGGTCGGCAACAACGCGAAGTTCGTCGCGCTCGACTGCCAGCCTCAGCATCGTCCGCAGGAAGTTATGTCCGCGCACACCGTACACCCACGCCGTACGCAGGATCAGGTGCGGCCCGCCTGCTGCGCGCACTGCCTCCTCGCCCGCCAGTTTGCTCGCGCCGTATACGCCGAGGGGCGCTGTCGCGTCGTCTTCGCGATACGGCCGGGAAGCCTCACCATCGAACACGTAGTCCGTGGAGTAGTGGACGAACGGAATCCCGCGCGCGGCGCATGCAAGCGCCAGCAAGCCAGGCGCCTCCGCATTCACCCGGAAGGCGGCGTCGACGTCGTCTTCAGCCTTGTCGACCGCGGTGTAAGCGGCAGCGTTGATCACCACATCGGGCGCTATGCGCTCGACCAGTCCGGCGAGCTCGCGAGGACGATCCAAATCGGCGACTTCGACTGTCCCGCCATCGGACAGCACGCCAGATCGCGTCGCCGCGACCGCGTCGCCCAGCGGTGCCAGGCTGCGCCTCAGCTCGTGGCCTACCTGACCATTCGCGCCGAGCAGCAGGATCTTCATGGATCGCAGGTCGGCAGTCGCTCCGACGCGACATCGGCCAACAACGGCGCATGCGTATCTTTCGGCGACAGAATGGGTTCCGTCACCGGCCAGCCGATGGCGATGGCAGGATCATCCCAGCGGATCGCAGCATCCGCCGTCCTGTCGTAGGGTGCGGTACAGAGATAGTGGAAGACCGCACGCTCCGAGAGCACCACGTACCCGTGCGCGAAGCCTTCGGGGATCCACATCTGGCGCCGGTTCGCCGCACTCAGTACGACGGCTGTCCAGCGACCGAACGTCGGCGATCCCTGGCGCACGTCGACCGCCACATCGTAGACCTCGCCTTCCAGCACACTCACCAGCTTTCCCTGCGGGTTGGGCCACTGGTAGTGCAGGCCACGCAGGACGCCACGCGCAGAACCCGCCACGTTGCTCTGGACGAAGGTCTCCGGCAATCCATGCTGCGCGGCGGTTTGCGCATTCCAGCTTTCGAAGAAGAACCCGCGATCATCCTCGAACACGGCGGGTTCGATCACGCGGCAACCGGGCAGCGAGGTTTCGATGATCCGCATCAGGTCGTCCCGCGCGTCACGAGGGCGCGGAGATAGTCTCCGTAACCACTTGCCCCATGGCGGGCCGCAAGCGCTTCCAGCCGGGCCGCATCGATCCAGCCGTTGCCGAACGCGATCTCCTCCGGGCAGCACACGCGCAGCCCCTGTCGCGCTTCGATGGTGCCGATGAAATTGGATGCCTCGAGGAGCGACTGCGGCGTGCCCGTATCCAGCCAGGCATGGCCGCGTCCCAGCATGTCCAGGTGCAGGTCGCCCGCGTCGAGATAGCAGCGGTTGAGATCGGTGATCTCCAGCTCGCCACGCGCGGAGGGCTTCAACGAAGCGGCATACTCGCTGGCACGCCCGTCGTAGAAATAGAGCCCCGTGATCGCGTAGTGGGACCGCGGATGCGCCGGTTTCTCTTCGATGCCCACGACCTTGCCGGTGGCGTCGAACTCGGCCACGCCGTAACGCTGCGGATCGTTGACCCAGTAGCCGAACACCGTCGCGCCACTCGGCTTCGCGTCGGCGCGTTTCAGCATCTCGGTCAGGCCATGTCCGTGGAAGATGTTGTCGCCGAGCACCAGGCAACTGGGGCCGCCGGCCACGAACTCCCGCCCGATCAGGTAGGCCTGCGCCAACCCGCCCGGACTTTCCTGCACGGCGTAGCGGAAGGTCATGCCCCATTGCGAGCCGTCGCCCAACAGCGTCTTGAACAGGGGCTGTTCGTGCGGCGTGTTGATGATCAGGACATCGCGGATGCCCGCCAGCATGAGCGCGCTCAGCGGGTAGTAGATCATCGGCTTGTCGTAGACCGGCAGCAGTTGTTTGCTGACCGCGTGCGTCAGTGGATACAGGCGGGTGCCGGATCCACCGGCGAGGATGATGCCCTTTCGTGTCGTCATCTCGTCTGCCTTCTCAAACCGCCGCGCCAATGCGCTGCAGGCGGTAACTGCCATCCAGGACACGCTCCACCCAGGCCTGGTTGGACAGGTACCAGTCCACCGTTTCGGCAATGCCCTGTTCGAACGTGTAGTGCGGTGCCCAGCCCAGTTCGTCCCTCAGCCTGGAGGCGTCGATCGCATAACGCCGATCATGCCCCGGCCGATCCTCGACAAGGACGATCCGGCTGCTGTGCGGCTGGCCGTCGCTGCGCGGCGCGCGGGTGTCGAGCAGCGCGCAGATCGTGCGGACGACCTCGATATTCTGCTTCTCGGCATTCCCGCCGATGTTGTAGGTCTCGCCCACCCGCCCCTGCTCGATCACGCGGCTGATCGCGTTGCAGTGGTCATCGACGAACAGCCAGTCACGGATGTTGCCGCCGTCACCGTAGACGGGCAGCGGTTCATCGGCCAGTGCGCGCGCGATGATCAACGGGATGAGTTTCTCCGGAAACTGGTACGGACCGTAGTTGTTCGAACAATGGGTCGTCAGCACCGGCAGGCCGTACGTGTGGTGGAACGCGCGGACCAGGTGGTCCGAAGACGCCTTCGATGCCGAATACGGCGAGTTGGGCGCGTAAGGCGTCGTCTCGGTGAACGCACCGGTGTCACCCAGCGAGCCGTAAACCTCGTCGGTGGACACATGCAGGAAACGGAACCGGTCGCTTCGCTCGCGATCCAGTGCTTTCCAGTAGTCCCGCGTCGCTTCCAGCAATCCAAGCGTGCCCACCACGTTGGTCTGGATGAAGGCGGCCGGCCCGTCGATGGAGCGGTCCACGTGGCTTTCCGCCGCGAAATTGACCACGGCGTCAGGCTGGTGCTCCTGCAGCAGTCGCGACACCAGCGCACGATCGCCGATGTCGCCATGCACGAACACGTGCAGGGAATTGTCCTGCACGGACGCCAGCGTGTCCGGATTGCCCGCATAGGTCAGGGCATCGAGATTGACCACCTTCACGCCCTGCGCGATGGCGCGCAGGACGAAGTTTCCTCCGATGAACCCGGCCCCGCCGGTCACCAGCCATGTCGACACCTTCACTGCTCCTCGTCAGGATGCCGGCAGCGTGTTGCTGACACGCGCGTGCGGGTCAGAACGGGATGTCGTCGTCCGCGAAGTCGTCCATCGGTGCCGGCTGCGAGGCCGGTGCGGGCGCGGAACGGCGCTGGCCGCCACCGCCCTGGTTGCCGTAGTCCTGCCGCGGCGCACGCGCCGGGCGATCGCCACCACCACCCGCACCACCGCCACCGCCTTCGCGGCCACCGAGCATCTGCATCTCGTCGGCGATGATGTCGGTGGAGTACTTCTCCTGCCCGTCCTGGCCGGTGTACTTGTCGTAGCGGATCGAGCCTTCCACGTACACCGAGCTGCCCTTGCGCAGGTATTCGCCAGCGATCTCGCCGAGCTTGCCGAAGAACACCACACGGTGCCATTCGGTACGCTCCTGCTGGTTGCCATCCTTGTCCTTGCGCACGCTGGTCGTGGCCAGGCTGATCCGGGTGATCGCCATGCCACCCTGGGTGTAGCGGGTTTCGGGGTCGTTGCCGAGATTGCCGACCAGGATGACTTTGTTGATGCCGCGGGCCATATCGATATCCGTTCAGGGATGCCCGCCGAGCGCGGGCAAAGACCAGTGAAGTATAACCGCCAGACCCCTCCCATCGGCCCCCGACCCGCCCGCATGTAGGGCATTGCCGCACACGGGCGCCTATAATTCAGCGACTTCCCGGCCCATCGTCCTATGTCCGTCGTCGAATCTTCCCGCACCGCCCTGGCCCTGCCTGCCATCCAATCGCTGGCCCAGGCCGACATGGTCGCCGTCGACGCCCTCATCCGGGCCCGACTGGCCTCGGACGTGGTGCTGATCAACCAGATCGCAGACCACATCATCTCTGCCGGCGGCAAGCGCCTGAGGCCCATGCTGGTGGTGCTGGCCGGACAGGCCTGCAGCCCGACCACGCCGGACCACCACCAGCTGGCGGCGATCATCGAGTTCATCCACACCTCCACCCTGCTGCACGACGACGTGGTGGACGAGTCCGACCTGCGCCGCGGTCGCAGCACGGCCAATGCGCTGTGGGGCAACGCGCCGAGCGTGCTGGTCGGCGACTTCCTCTATTCGCGCAGCTTCCAGCTGATGGTGGAACTGGACCGCATGGACGTGATGCGCCTGCTGGCCGACACGACCAACCGCATCGCCGAAGGCGAAGTGCTGCAGCTGCTGCACGTCCACAATCCGGACACCGACGAGGCCGCCTACCTGCGCGTGATCGAGCGCAAGACCGCCGTGCTGTTCGCGGCCGGCACACAGCTGGGTGCCATGGCCTCGGGCGCGGACGCCGACATCCAGCGCAAGCTCTACGACTATGGCATGGCACTGGGCTATGCCTTCCAGATTGCCGATGACGTGTTGGATTACACGGCGGACGCCGAGGCGCTGGGCAAGAACCTGGGCGATGACCTGGCCGAGGGCAAGGCCACGCTGCCGTTGATCCACGCGATCCGCCATTCCGACGCGACCGTTGCGGACCGTTTGCGCACCATCGTGCAGGAAGGCGATGCCGCGGCGATGCCCGAGGTGCTCGCCGCCATCCGTGGGACCGGAGGACTGGAGTACAGCCGCGAGCGCGCGCATCACTACGCCACCCTGGCCGAGCAGGCCCTCGAAGGCCTGCCGGAATCCGATGCGCTGGCCGCCCTGCGCGGCCTGGCACGCTATGCGGTGGAGCGCGGGCACTGACCCGCGCCGCACGTCATTTCGCGAAAACCTCGCTGAAGAAGTCCGCCATCATCCGATAGGCGCGCTTGGCCGAGCGCTCGTGATAGACACAGCCCGGCGGGTTCTGCGCATCCGACTCGGCGAAGCAGTGCACCGCGCCGCTGAAGTTCACGAACTGCCAGTCGGCACCGGCCTTGCGCATTTCGTCCTGGAACGCGGTGATTTCCGCGGCCGACACATAGGTGTCGTCGGCACCATTGAGCACGAGCACCGGTGACTTCGCTGCACCCGCCGCCGGCAGATCGGTCGCCAAGCCACCATGCAGGCTGACCACGCCGGCGAGCGAGTCGCCTGCTCGCACGAGTTCCAGCACCGTGCTGCCGCCGAAGCAATAGCCGAACGCGCCGATGCGCGCGTGATCCACCAGTGTGGCCGGCTGCTGCTTCAGCACGTCGACCGCCTTCTGCACGCGGGCACGCAGCTTCGGGCGATCGGCACGCATCGCGGTCGCAATCGGGCCGGCCTCAGCGTCGGTCTTCGGGCGGATGCCCTTGCCATAGACATCGGCGACCAGCACCACGTAGTCGTCGCCCGCGACGAGGTGCGCCTTCTCGATGGCGGAATCGTTCACGCCCTTCCAGTTGGGCACCATCACCAGGCCCGGGCGCGGCGTCGTCACGCTGTCGTCGTAGACGAGATAGCCGGAGAACGTGTCGGCGCCGATCTTCCATTCGACCGGCTTGGCGACCGGCGCCGCGAACAGCGCGGGCGACCACAGCAGCGACAACAGGCAGGACAGCAACAGGCGACGGCGCATGGCAGGTTCCTCGTGGGGGACCTGCCGAGTGTAAGACCGAATGCTTACAACGGCCGTGACGGCTCGTGTCCTCAGGCGATCCCGAGTCCGGGAATCGCAGTGATGTCATCAGGATTGAAGCCGGCCAGTTCGGCGAAATGCCGGCCGCGCGCCACGTAGTCGCGGTACTGGCCAAAGCTCGGCGCGCCAGGCGACAGCAACACGACACCCTCGCCATCCAGTGACGCATGGGCGGCAGCGACAGCCTCAGGCAGCGTCTCCACGCCCTGCAGGATGAAGCCACCCCCGCCTGTCACCGGCGCCAAGAGCTCATGGATGCGGGGACCATTGGCGCCCATCGTGATGATGGCGTGCGGTGCCTGGTCGCGCATATGCGCCGCGAAATCCGCCCAGTCCACGCCGCGGTCGTGACCGCCGACCAGCAGCGCGATGCGGCGGCCGGCGAAGCACTCCAGCGCCGCCAGCGTCGCATGTGGCGTGGTGCTGATGGAGTCGTTGACCCAGGTGATGCCGTCGTGCGTCCCCATTGTCTGCAGACGGTTCGGCAACGGACGGAAGGAGTGCGCATGCGCGGCCAGCGGCAGCGCATCGATGCCCGCCGCTTCCAGCGCCGTCAGCACCGCGCACAGGTTGCTGCGGTTGTGCCGCCCCGGCAGCGGCAGTGGCAGCGTGTCCATGACGAACACGTCGCCGCGATACAGATCATCCTCGCGCAGGTGCCAGCCGTCGGCACGGTTGAACCAGCGCACATCGCTGTGCGGAAGTGCCAGCGCGGCGAGGCGCGGATCGGCGGCGTTGAGCACCGCGATGCGCGGATGCGCGTCGGTGACCAGCTTCAGCTTGTCCTCGACATAGCGCGCTTCGCTGCCATGCCAGTCCAGATGTTCCGGAAACAGGTTCAGCACGACCGCGACGTCAGGATGCGCGCCGCTCGCCGCGACATCGCCGGTCTGGTAACTCGACAGCTCGATGGCCCATGCGTCGGGTGCCGCCTGCGGATCCAGCACCTCCAACAATGGCAGGCCGATGTTGCCGACCAGCGCGGTGCGACGACCCGATGCGCGCAGCAGATGAGCCAGCAGCGAGGTCGTCGTGCTCTTGCCCTTGGTGCCGGTGACGCAGAACGTGTTCGCGACCACACCGTCGTCGCCCGCATGCTCGGCGAACCACAGGCCGGTGCCACCAATGAAGCACGTCCCCATGGCCGCGGCCGTGAGCGCCACCGGACTGTTGGGGCTGATGCCCGGCGACTTGATGACGATGTCGAACGACGACAGGCGCTCGGCAGTCGCTTGCGTCTCCACCGCCAGCAGCGCATCGCCCAGCGAGGCCGCGTCCGCCGCCTCGGCGTCGTTGCAGAACAGCGTCAGCGGCAGCGCCGGCAGCCGCTCACGGATCGCATGATGGGCGGCGCGACCTTCACGGCCCCATCCCCACAGCGCGACGCGTTTTCCCTCAAGCTGCGAAATTCGCACGCAGGCGCTCCCACAGCGCGGCGGGGACGCGGTGCTCGCCGCCGATCTCCAGCAGCGGCGCCACGGTCAGTTCGACGGCATCGAGTTGCGGACGGATCTCGTGATTGAAGCGCGCTACGATCGTGTCTTCGCGCCATTCGGGGCGGTCGCCCAGCGTCGCCATCGCCGCGCGCGATTCCTGGCCTTCACCGACGCATTCGAACGGCTTGTGGTCCTGGTACTCCAGCAGCGCGTCGAAGCCGGCGGTCTGGTTCGCGTCATCCAGCAGGTTGCGGCCAAAGATGCCGACCAGCCGCGGCTTCGGCATGAACGGTGCCAGCGCCAGGAACACGAAATGGCACTTCGGGCACACGCCGCACCAGCGGTTGGTCGGACGCTCGCCCAGCAGGTGGAAGTTGCGGTTGCAGCTGGAGAAGTGCGCGTCGTAGTGGTCGGTCCGCGCGAACTGTCGCGCCACCGCCAGTTCCGACAGCGGACGCAGCAGCGAGTAGTAGTGCAGATCGGCAGCGACATGCGACTGCACGAACTCACCGAACGCCAGCTCGAACGCCCAGCCCTTCGACCACTGGTGGTTCACCTCGCCTGTGCCGGGGATCATGCTGCCGTAGCTGGCCGAGCGTTCGTTGGAGAACACCACCTGGTCCACGCCGTGCAGCAGCGCAGCCAGCACCATGATCGCCGAGTTGATCGCGGTCACCGGGATATGACCGTTCCACGCGCCCTGGCGGTTGTACTCGAACAGCTCCGGCGCCAGCGCGCGGCCGATGTTGAGCGTCGGCAGGCCGGTACGCGCGGCGCAGGCCGCGATCAGTTGCGAACCGCCGATCCAGGTCACGGTCTGGTCGACGCCAGCGCCACGCAGCGCCTCGATGCTGACCAGCGAATCCTTGCCGCCGCCGATGGCGACCAGCGCATGTTCGCCCAGCCCCGCGGTGGGTGCGGCCGGTTGCGCCGGCGCACCGACCGGGAAGCGGACACGGCCATGCAGGCTCAGGCCATTGCGATAGGCGAACTCGCCCAGGCCGTGCACGTAGACCTGCTCCATCAGCACGGCGGTCGCGGCATCGATGGCATACCCGTCGATGCGGATCTCGTTCGGCACCGCAGCCTTGTAATAGCTGACGCCGGTGATCAGGTGCAGCAGCCGCACCGCCTGCTCGACAGCCTGCGCGCGCGTTGCATCCAGCGTGAACGGCGCGCCCGGGATGGTCACCGTCTCGGTCAGCTCCGGGCCGTCGTCGAAGGCGTAGACCAGCCTCGCCACGCCGCTGTCCGCGTCGAAGTCGCAACGGACGAAACGGAAGATGCGGATGCTGGATTTGTCGAACGTCGTCATGCGTGATCCATGGAAGAAGCCGCCTGCCCTTCATGGCAGGCAAAACAATGAAGAAGAACAGCGGGCACGTCAGGCTGACGCATCGACGGCGATACCTTCGATGACATCTTCGCCCGGCAAGCCGCGCAGGTTGTAGTGGCTGGCCATCACGTAACCGTAGGCGCCGGCATCGGAGAACAGCAGCACGTCGCCTTCGTTGGTCGCGGACGGCAAGCGACGACGCTTGCCGAAGATGTCGCTCGATTCGCAGATCGGACCGACCACGTCGAACGGTTCCTGCGCCGTGTCGTCCAGCCGCGACAGGTTGGCCACGTCGTGCCAGGCGTCGTACAGCGCGGGGCGCACGAGCGTGTGCATGCCTGCATCGCTGCCGACGCGGCGGATGCCCAGCTTCTCGACGACCTGCGTGACGTGGGCGAGCAGCACGCCCGACTCCGCCACCAGGTAACGGCCCGGTTCGATCACCAGCTGGTAGGCGGGATAGGCCGCCTTGATCGCAGCGAGGCCTTCGCCCCATGCGGCCAGGTCGAACGGTTCGTCGCCCTCGGCATAGGGAATCGGCAGGCCGCCGCCGATGTCGATGGTCTCGATCGTACCGATCTGGTCGGCCAGCCCGCCGAGTTCGTCGGCGATCTGGTTCCAGTGCTGCGGACTGTCCACGCCGCTGCCGAGATGCGCATGCAGGCCGGTGATGCGCACATCCAGCGCGCGGGCGGCGACGAGGAATTCGTCCAGCTTGGCCAGCGGCAGTCCGAACTTCGAGCTCTTTCCGCCCGTCTTGACCTTGTCGTGGTGGCCATCACCGCGCCCCAGGTCCACGCGCAGCCACAGTCGACGCCCACGGAACACCTCGGGCCACTGCTGCAGCGCCTCCACGTTGTCGAGCGTGACGTTGATGCCGCGCTCCAGTGCGAAGGCGTACTCGGCGCGCGGGGCGAAGCTCGGGGTGAACAGCACGCGCTCCATCGGCAGCGACGGTGCGACGTCGAACACGCGTTCCAGCTCGCCGCGGGACACGCACTCCAGGCCGAAGCCCTCTTCCACCAGCGCGCGCAGGATGGCGGGGTGGGAGTTGGCCTTGATCGCGAAGAAGCGGTGATCCACCGCCGCAATGCCCGCCAGCGCACGGGCGCGGGCACGTACGACGTCCAGGTTGTAGACGTAGCGCGGGGTATCGCCCTGCGCCAGCGACAGCAGCTTTTCACGCGCAGTCGGCAGGCTCCACCAGCGCACGTCACGCTGGCGCACCGCGCCGTTGATCTCGCGCCAGCTGGGACCGAACACGCTGGCCTCGTCGGCCGGCATCGCACCGCTGTCGATCAGCGCCTCATGCAGCAGCGGCAGCATGCCGTCGGCGTCGGCCTCGTCGATGACGAAGGTCAGGTTGAGGTCGTTCGACGACTGCGAGATCAGGTGCACGCGCTCGCGACCGAACATCGCCCACACATCCGACAGCTTGTGCAGCAGCGAGCGCATGCCGCGACCGACCAGGGTGATGGCCGTGCACGGCGCGATCACCTTCACCCGGCAGATCTCGGCCAGATCGGCCGACAGCGCGGCCAGCACGTCGGTGTTGACCAGGTTCTCGCTGGGATCCAGCGACACGGTGACGTTGGTCTCGGACGAACCGATCAGGTCCACCGACAGACCGTGCTTCTTGAAGCGGGCAAACACGTCGGCCAGGAAGCCGACCTGCTGCCACATGCCGATGCCTTCCATCGACACCAGCACGATGCCGTTGCGGCGACTCACCGCCTTCACGCCCGGCACCGTCAGCGCGTTGCCGTCGATCGTCGTGCCCGGCAGTTCCGGACGCTCGGTGTCCAGGATCGCCATCGCCACGCCGGCGTCGCGGCAGGGCTTGATGGAGCGCGGATGCAGCACCTTCGCGCCGGTGGTCGCGATTTCCTGCGCTTCGTAGTAGTCCAGTCGCGTCAGCAGGCGCGCATCGGGCACTTCGCGCGGGTTGGCGCTGAACATGCCGGGCACGTCCGTCCAGATTTCCACACGCTGCGCACCCAGCAATGCACCGAAGTACGCCGCCGACGTGTCCGAGCCTCCGCGACCGAGGATGGCCGTGCCGCCGTCGGCATGGCGCGAAATGAAGCCCTGCGTCAGCAGCATCTGCGCCGGCTGGCCGGCGAAGGCACGGCGCCAATCCTGGTCCGGCGCGGTGTTGCACGACACCGACAGACGTTGCGCCCACGCGCTCTGGTTCGGCAGGAAGTTGGCCTGCAGCCAGTGGCGCGCATCGACCCAGCCGAAATCCAGTCCCTGCGCGCGCAGGTAGGCCGCGCCCAGCGTGGATGACAGCAGTTCGCCCTGCCCCAGCACTTCGGCCTGCCAGTCCAGCGCACGGCTGGCGGCGCGGGAATCGGTCAGCAGGTTGCGCAACGCCGCAAGGCGCTCGCCGAGTACCGCGTCGGCGTCCAGTTCCAGTTCGGCGAGGAATTCGCGATGGCGCTGTTCGAGCTTCGCCACGCGTTCCGCGCTGTCCGCGGCGCCGTCGGCGATGGCGGTCAGCTCGTTGGTGACGCCCGACAGCGCCGACACCACCACCAGCACGCGCGCTCCCTGTTCGTCCGCCCGCTGTTTCGCCAGTTTTCCGATCGTGTTCCAGCGGTGGCGACGCGACACCGAGGTGCCGCCGAACTTGAGGACGATCCAACGATCAGACGCGGGGGTGGCAGAGGGCATGGATAGAATGGGGAGGGATGCCCGAACCGTTCGGGCGTGAACCGTCGATTCTAGCCGAAGCCTCCCGGCGCGACCGGACCGTACCGCATGCAACGAACCTCCCATCGCTATCTGCAGGTCGACGTATTCGCCGACCGCCCCGGCGCCGGCAACCCGCTGGGCGTGGTGCTGGACGCCGCCGACTGGGACAGCGAGCGCATGCAGGCGTTCGCGGCCTGGACCAACCTGTCCGAGACCATCTTCTTCCTGCCACCGACCACGGCCGATGCCAGTTACCGCATCCGCATCTTTACGCCGCGCCAGGAACTGCCGTTCGCCGGCCATCCCAGCGTCGGTGCAGCCTGGGTGGCGCTGGAGACGGGCCTGGTCACCGACACCGCTGCCCTGATCCAGGAATGCGCCGCTGGCTTGCTGCCGGTCCAGGCCGACGACCAGAGCCCGCAGCGCACAATCAGGCTGCGTGCACCACGTGCGGGTCGTGTCGACCTCGCACCGCCAGACAACGCCTTGCAGGCCGTCCTCGCCACGCTGCCCACCGCTGGCCTGCCGGCGGCGCTATGGAACAACGGCCCCTCGTGGTGGCTGGTGGAACTGGAAAGCGAGGACGCCGTGCGCCAGCTCGCACCCGATCTGGCCGCGATCGCCACACTGACCCAGGCGACCGACGCCGTGGGGCTCGCGGTGTTCGGCCGCGCACCCTCGGGCACGGGTCACCAGCTCGCGGTGCGCGCCTTCTGCCCCGCCGACAACATTCCCGAAGACCCGGTCACCGGGAGCGTCAATGCCTGCATCGCCGCCGCCCTGCAGGCCGCGGGCACGCTGCCCGGCGACGACGGAAGCTACATCGCCAGCCAGGGGCGCGAACTGGGTCGCGATGGTCGCGTGGCCTTGCGCGTCGATGAGGAGGGCGAGGTCTGGATCGGCGGTCAGGCGCAGTTGGTCATCGACGGCCGGATGACTTGGTAAGCTGCGCGGCCCCCACGCGACAACATCCCCCATGACCCTCCGCCGCTACGTCCAGCTGGACGTATTCGCCGACCGTCCCGGTGCCGGCAACCCGCTGGCCGTCGTCCTCGACGCCGCCGGCCTGGATGACGCCGCCATGCAGGCCATCGCCCGCTGGACGCGCCTGCCGGAAACCACGTTTGTGTTCGCGCCCACGCAACCCGGCGCGAGTTATGCCGTCCGCATGTTCAGTCCGCGCCGCGAAGTCCCGTTCGCCGGCCATCCCAGCGTTGGCACCGCGCACGTCGTGCTCGACGCGGGACTGGCGACACCGGTCGACGGCCTGCTGATGCAGGAAGGCGCGGTCGGGGTGCTGCCGTTGCGCGTGGACGGCGACGGTGCCGGCCGCACCATCGCCGTGCGCACGCCACGCGCGCAGGTGGTGAAGGTGGGTGATCCTTCGAATAATGAAGCCCTGCGCGCGGCGCTCGCGAACCTCCCGGCCGGCGATCTGCCGCCTGCCCTCGTCGATGGCGGTCGCCGCTGGTGGCTTGCCGAGGTGAGCGACGAAGCCACGCTGCGTGGCGCCATGCCGGATTGGGACGCCATCGGCGCCCTCGCCCGTGCCACCGAAAGCATGGGCGTCTGCGCCTATGCCCGCACCCCAGGCCAACCGTATGACCTCGCCGTGCGTGCCTTCGTCGGTGCGCCTGCCGCGTTCGAAGATGCAGCCTCCGGCGCCGCCAACGCGACGCTGGCGGCCTGGCTGGCGTCACGCGATGCGCTGCCCGGCCGCGATGGGCGCTACATCGTCAGCCAGGGGCGCGAAGTCGGTTATGACGCGCGCCTGCAACTGCGCGTCGACGACGCCGGCGAAGTCTGGTCCGGCGGTCATGTGCGCACCATCGTCACCGGTCAGATCGACTGGTGATATCCGCTCCCACTGTAGGAGCGACGTAAGTCGCGACCGGAAGATTTCCGCTCACTTACGGCCTGATGTGTGCAGTCACTGCACACTTCATGGTTCAAGGGCCATCGAGGCACGCGGTCGCGACTGACGTCGCTCCTAGAGGAAGCAGCCGCTACTCGACTTCGTAGACCGCCTTGCCATCCACCCACGTGGAACGGACGTGCAAGTCGTCGAGCTGTTCGCCCGGGATCGCCAGCGGATCCTCGTCGAGGATCACGAAGTCCGCGCGCAAGCCCGGTGCTAGCCGACCAACTTTCGCTTCGTCGTGACCCGCCCATGCGGCGTCCGCGGTGAATCCGCGCAGCGCCTCCGCAGCACTCAGACGCTGGTCCGGCATCCAGCCGCCGTCGGGATGATCCTTGCCATCCTGCCGCGTCACCGCTGCATGCAGGCCGCGCCGCGGATCGACCGACTCCACGGGGAAGTCCGAACCCAGCGCCAGCTTCACGCCACTGCCCTGCAGACGCTGCCAGGCGTAGGCGCCGGTGATGCGTACGGGCCCCAGCCGATCCTGCGCCCACGGCATGTCGGACGTCGCATGCGTCGGCTGCATCGACGCGATCACGCCGAGCGCAGCGAAGCGCGGAAACTCCTCCGGTGCCACCACCTGCGCATGCTCGATACGCCAGCGATGGTCGGTTTTCGCCGCATCGCCCAGCACGCGCTGGTAAGCGTCCAGCACCAGGCGGTTGCCACGATCGCCAATGGCATGCGTCGCCACCTGCACGCCGCAGCCACGCGCCTTGCGCATCGCCGATTCCAGCGCCGCCGGCTCGGTCACCAGCAGGCCGCGGTTGCCGGGATCGTCGCTGTAGTCCTCCAGCAACGCCGCGCCGCGACTGCCCAAGGCGCCATCGGCGTACAGCTTCACGCCTGTCATCTGCAGGCGGCCACCCGCGTGGCGATACGTCCCGTGTTCGCAGAGGTCCGCCAGCGCGGCGCCATCGCCGTCGGCGTAGGCATCGATGCGCAGCGGCAGGCGACCCTCGTCGGCGAACTGCTTCATCAGCGCCAGATCCTCGCGCGACACGCCCATGTCGTGCACACCGGTCAGGCCGTTGCGCACGGCGGCCTGCGTGGCTTTCTCCAATGCCTGGCGCCGATATGCGGCATCGGGCGCCGGCACCACGGCATTGACCAGCGCCATCGCGGCATCGATGAACACCCCGCTCGGCTTGCCGCCGACGCGTTCGATGCGCCCACCCTCGGGCTGCCAGTCACCGTCGAGCGAACGCGTGGCCTTCGCCGCCACCGCACGCAGCGCCGCACTGTTGGCCCAGCCGGCATGGCCGTCCACGCGCTCAAGCCAGACCGGACGGTCAGGGAACGCGGCATCGAGATCCGCGGCGCCAGGGAAGGCCTTTTCCGGCCAATCGTTCTGGTCCCAGCCGCCGCCCAACAACCAGGCATTCGGCGGGAGCTGTTTTTCGAACGCGCGCAATCGCGCGATCACCTCGTTCTTGTCCTGCGCATCCACCAGGTCGGCGCGCATCAGGGCGTAACCCAGGCCCATGACATGGCCATGTGCGTCGATCAGACCGGGGATCACCGTCTTGCCGGCAGCGTCGATGCGTGTCGCATCGGGATAGCGCGCAAGCAGCTCGCGCGTGTCGCCCACGGCCAGGATGCGCCCCTGGGCGTCCCACGCCATCGCTTCGGCAACCGGTCGCGAGGGATCGGACGTATGCACGCGTGCGGCCGTCACCACCTGTACCTGTGCCTGCGCAATACCCGCACAGGCCAATAACCCGCCCATTCCCCATGCCAGACGCCGCATGCCGCACTCCTGTCCTGATCCAGCGCGGGACTATGCGCGGTGGCGCGCGCGACGGCAACGGGCGCAAAAAAGGGGCCTTGCGGCCCCTTTCGCGGCAATCCCCTGCCTACCGCCCCGGGCTCCCGCGTAACGCAGGAGTCATTCGGGACGTACGTCCACGCGTACGCGCATGCGCTCGCCCGGGTGGTAACCGGTGCGCGTGCGGTAGGTGCGGCCGCCGTACTCGTAGGTCACGTCGTAACCGGAGACCCGGCCATCGCCGTAGTAGTCGTCGCCATAGCGGCCATCGTTCACCGGCACCGGATCGCAGACGCGCACCTGGCCGCGTTGCACCTGGCGGTTGCGCTGGTTGTTGTCGTAGATGGAGCGACCGGCCATACCGCCGACCATCGAACCGACCGCCGTGCCGACGTAACGGCCACTGCCATCGCCGACCTTGCTGCCCAGCACCGCACCGGCGATGCCGCCGATCACGGTAGCCACGGTACGGCCGGCTTCGGTACCGCCGGTGGAGGTGCGGCGCTGGCCATAGCCGTCTTGTCCGTACACGTCGCGGTAGTCCCCGTTGTCGTACACATCGCCGTAGCCGCGGTTGGAATACGCATCGTCGCGGTAAACGTCACGCGCATATACATCGTCCGCGTCGCGGTAGTAGCACTGCTGGGAAGTCGTGCCACGCGTGTCGCGATAGCCGCCTTCGATGATGGGATCCACCCGCACGACACGCGCATAGTCGTAATAGGGTTCATCGCCGTACCGGTCGGAGGTGCCGTAGTGCCGCGTGGACTGCGCGGAGGCCACACCGGTGGCGAGCAGGCCGAGGGCCAGCACGGTGGCGGAAAGACGCTTCATGTCGGGTACTCCCCCACGCCGGATTGGCGTGAGCGCATGCTCGGCTCCAACGGGTGAAATCGGGCTGAACTCAGCCGACATGAACAGCGCGGTTTACCCATTCGACAGTTTGCGCGGCGATGCCTGCCGCTTCGCGGCCCAGCAACGGACCGACGTGCGAGCGTGAAAGCGTTTGCAGGATGTCCAGCTTCCACGCGGTGGCCATCGCCTGCGTGATCGCTGGCGGCACATCCTCGTCTTCGAGGGATGCGATGACCAGCGTCGGACAGGCGGGCCGCGCCAGTGGCAGGCCATCGCACGCCGTGCGCAACACCTTCCCGGACTCGTTGCGCCAGTGGCGGAACGCGAACAGCGCCGTCGCTTCATCGGCGCCCGGCAGCGCACGACGCGTCCCATCAAGCCGCGCATCGCGACGCCACGGCACGACATCCGGCCACACCCGCGACGGAAGCGATGCATGCCACGGGGCAGGCGGCAGCGGATTCACCAGGACCAGCGCATCGGCCGCATCGGCGATGCCCAGCGCGAGCAGGCCACCCAGGCTGGCGCCGACGAGGACGCGTGGGCGCGGCAGCGACTCCAGCGCATCGCGCGCCTGCTGCAGGTAATCATCGAAACCGGTGGCCGCGAGTCCCGCGGCCACCGGTTGCAGATCGGGCGCGACGACGGCGATCCCGTTCGCTTCGAGCACGCCGCGCCACACGTTCCACTCCCAGCCGCCGCCACCGGCGCCATGCACCAGCAGCGCGGCCCGTACCGCTGTCAAAGCAGCGTCGCCTCCAGCGACACCGGCACCGACAGCGCGCGCGAAATCACGCAACCGGCCTTGGCCTGCTGGGCGATCTCTTCGAACTGCGCCGCGCTGATGCCCGGCACGCTGCCCGACACGGTCAGCTTGATGCCGGTGACGGTCGGGCCTGGATCCATGCCCGGCTCCATCGTCGCTTCGGCGCGCGTCTGCAGCTTGTCCGCGGTGAAGCCGGCCTTGCCCAGCACCGCCGACAGCGCCATGGTGAAGCAGCCGGCATGCGCCGCCGCCAGCAGTTCTTCCGGGTTGGTACCTTTCTCGTCGCCGAAGCGGGTCTTGAAGGAGTAGTTCTGTCCTTCGAACAGGCCGCTCTGCGGCGTGCTCAGCGTGCCCTTGCCGGACTGCAGGTCACCGGTCCACACCGCATCCGCGTAACGCTTCAAAGCCATGGTCGTGCTCCATCAGGGTCAGGGGAACGCAGGGTACACCTCTGGATGTTCACGGCATGTACCGCAGTGCGGCTTGACCCCGCCCGGGCACATGCCGATGCTGGCCGTCCGCCATGACCGCCCGCCGAGCGCCACGCTCACGGGATGCGCTCTGCCCGGACAGCCATGACGGCCCTTCGACCCCAACCTTCGGGAGGAACGGCCTCATGTCGTACAGCACGCAACAGATCCGCAACGTGGCCCTGGCGGGCCACCCCGGCGCCGGCAAAACAACCTTGTTCGAAGCCCTGCTGCATGCCGGCGGCGCCCTCCAGGTGGCAGGCACCATCGAACGCGGCACCACCGTGTCGGACCACGATCCGATCGAAAAGACCCGCGGCCATTCCATCGACACCGCCATCGCCAGCACCGACCACGGCGGCATGCACGTCAACCTGATCGATACGCCCGGCTATCCGGAATTCCGCGGACCGGCGCTGTCGGCGTTCTCCGCCGTGGATACCGCGCTGATCGTCGTCGACGCCGATGCCGGTGTCGCGCACGGCACGCGCCGGCTGATGGAGCGCGCCCGCGAACGCAACCTGTGCCGCGCCATCGTCATCAACAAGATCGACCACGAAGGCGCCGACTGCGCCGGCGTGCTGGCCGCGCTGCGCGAGGAGTTCGGGCCGGAAGTGCTGCCGCTCAACCTGCCGGCCGACGGCGGCAAGGCGGTCGTGGACTGCTTCTGGCAATCGACGGGCGCATCCGACCTCGGCGAGGTGGCCGACTGGCACCAGAAGATCATCGACCAGGTCGTCGAGATCAACGAGACGGTGATGGAGCACTACCTGGACCTGGGCGAAGGCGGCCTGTCCGGCGAGGAACTGCACGATGCCTTCGAGCAATGCCTGCGCGAGGGCCATCTGGTGCCGGTGTGCTTCGCGTCCGCGCGCACCGGGACGGGCGTGAAGGAACTGCTGGACGTGGCGGAGCGCCTGTTCCCCAACCCGGCCGAAGCCAATCCGCCGCCGTTCGTGAAGCTCAATGGCAGCGGTCCGCAACCGATCGAAGCGGTACCGGATCCGCGCGCGCACGTCATCGCCGACGTCTTCAAGATCGTCAACGATCCCTTCGTCGGCAAGCTGGGGATCTTCCGCGTCTACCAGGGCACGCTGAAGAAGGACACGCAGCTGTTCGTCGACGACGGCAAGAAGCCGTTCAAGGTCGGCCACCTGTTCAAGCTCAAGGGCAAGGACCACGTGGAAGTCGACCAGGCGATTCCGGGCGACATCGCGGCCGTGGCCAAGGTCGACGACCTGCATTTCGATGCGGTGCTGCACGACAGCCACGACGAGGACCACATCCATCTGGCGCCGGTGGCGTTCCCCAAGCCGATGTTCGGCCTGGCGATCGAAGCCGCCAGCAAGGGCCAGGAACAGAAGCTGTCGATCGCGCTGCAGAAGCTGGCCGAAGAGGATCCGGCCTTCGTCGTCGAGCACCAGCCGGAGTTGAACGAGACCGTCATCCGCGGCCTCTCCGACCTGCACCTGCGCGTGATGTTGGACCGGCTGAAAGATCGTCATGCCGTGGAAGTGAAGACGCGGCCGCCGCGCATCGCCTACCGCGAGACGATCGGCGCGAAGGCCGAGGGACATCATCGGCACAAGAAACAGACCGGCGGCGCCGGCCAGTTCGGCGAAGTGGCCCTGCGCATCGAGCCGCTGCCGCGCGGCGGCGGTTTCGAATTCGTCGATGAAGTGAAAGGCGGCACCATTCCCGGCCAATTCCTGCCGGCGGTGGAGAAAGGCGTGCGCCAGGTGCTGGGCAGCGGTGCGGTGGCCGGCTATCCGCTGCAGGACATCCGGGTGGTCGTCCACGACGGCAAGCACCACGCGGTGGACAGCAAGGAAGTGGCCTTCGTGGCGGCGGGCAAGAAGGCCTTCCTCGACGCCATCGCCAAGGCGCGACCCCAGGTACTGGAGCCGGTCGTCGATCTGGAAGTGGCCGTGCCCGAGGCGCAGGTCGGCGACATCACCGGCAACCTCGCCGGCAAGCGGGCGCGCATCAACGGCACCGATGCGGCGCGCGGCGAGATCGTGGTGAAGGCGCAGGTACCGCTCGCCGAACTGGAGGGGTATGCCGCCGAGCTTAAGTCCATGACCGCCGGCCAGGGCCGCTACAGCCTGGATTTCAGCCACTACGAGCCCGTGCCCGCCGCCGTGCAGCAGAAACTGGTGGACAACTACAAGCCGAAACACGACGACGATTGAGCGTCACGGGGGTGCGGCATCCGGTCGCGCGATGCGCGCCGGACGCCGCTTCCGGTGCATGTGCGCGAGGTGATTTCGTCATGCCTGCGGGCAATTTCCGACGCGCGGCGACACGAAAACAGAAAAAAACCGAAAAAAAAGCCGTTTCAGGTGCTTTCTGCTCTTGGCGCAGCGAATGCTTTGCCCTACATTTCGCTTGCCGATGCGATCGGCCCGATTACCCAACCACTCGACATCAGAGACAGGACACATGGCAAAGAGCACCAAGAAGGCCGCGCCGAAAAAGGCCGCCAAGAAAGCTGCACCGAAGGCCGCCGCCAAGCCGGCCGCGCCGAAGCCGATCAAGGAAGCGCTGAGCAAGTCGGGCCTCGTCGCCCACATCGCCGAAGCCACCGCCGTTGCCGCGAAGGACGTCCGCGCCGTGCTGGCCTCGCTGGAAAGCGCCGTGCACGCCTCCGTCAACAAGAAGGGCGCTGGCTCCTTCACCCTGCCGGGCCTGCTGAAGATCAGCGCCGTCAACGTGCCGGCCAAGCCGAAGCGCAAGGGCATCAACCCGTTCACCAAGGAAGAGCAGTGGTTCGCCGCCAAGCCCGCCTCGGTGAAGGTCAAGGTGCGCCCGCTGAAGAAGCTGAAGGACGCCGCAGCCTGATCGCTGCGACACCCTGACGCGACACGAGATCGGGACGGCCATGCCGTCCCGATTTTTTTGCGCCGCCAGAAGTCACGGTTGCGAAAGACGGTCACCGCCCGCAGGTAGTCTGTGATCCCCACCACGCAAGGTAGTGACCGCATGAAGATCCAGGGTTTCCTCGACCACCTGCTGAAATCCTCCAGTGGCACCGGCAGCGTGCTCAATGCCGATTTCGGCAAGGGCGCGATTTCCGGCGGTGCGCTGGGCCTGCTGCTCGGCAAGAACAAGACCACGCGCAACCTGGCCACCTACGGCGGCCTGGCCGCGATCGGCGTGATGGCCTACCGCGCCTACGGTGACTACAAGCAGCAACAGGGGGGCTTCGCCGCCGGCGCCACGCCGCAGACGGTCGATCGTCTGCCGCCGCCGCAGGCCGAGTTGCACAGCCAGGCCATCCTCAAGGCGCTGGTGGCGGCCGCAAAAGCGGACGGCCACATCGATGCGCGCGAGCGCGAAGTGATCGAAGGCGAGTTCTCGCGCGTCGGCACCGACGGCGAACTGCAGCAGTGGCTGCACGCCGAACTGGAAAAGCCGCTGGACCCGGCCGAGGTCGCGCGCGCCGGCAGCACGCCGGAGATCGCGTCCGAGATGTACCTGGCCAGCCTGATGGTGGCCGACGAACAGAACTTCATGGAACGCGCCTACCTAGACGAGCTGGCGAAACAGCTGAAGCTGGATCCTTCGCTGAAGGCGCAGCTCGAGCGCCAGCTGTCGCAGTCGCAGCCGCAACCGCCGCCGCTGCCCTGACCGATGCGTCCGGCCGCACGTCGTTTGCGCCGGCTGGCCTGGACGCTGCTGTGGCTGGCGGCGCTCGGCGCACTGCTGGCCTGGGCGTGGGGCCAGCCGTTCATGGCGTCGGCACGGATGATGTGGGACATCTCCCGCGCGCCGCCGCCGACGAGCTTGCCCGTGCCCGTGCAGGACGTGCGCGTGCGGCAGATCGCGGATACGTTCGGTGCACCGCGCGGCCGCGACCGTACGCACCAGGGCGTGGACATCTTCGCCACGCGCGGCACGCCCGTGCTCAGCGCGACGCGCGGCGTGGTGGCCTCGGTGCGTGACGGCGGTCTCGGCGGCAAACAGGTCTGGGTGATCGGCCCCGGTCGCGAGCGCCATTACTACGCGCACCTGGACGACTGGGCGCCGGCGTTGTCGACCGGACAGGTCGTGCAACCGGGCGACACGCTCGGCTTCGTCGGCACCACCGGCAACGCGCAGGGCACGCCGCCGCACCTGCATTACGGCATCTACGGCGCCGACGGCGCGTACGATCCGCTGCCGCTGTTCAGGGCCCACGGCCGCCCGACGGCCGCTGACTGAACCACCGCGGCGCGCGGAACAGTCCATCGCGGCCCGGCCCCTCGTTCGTGCGCCGGTGGGGGCCTATCTTGGCCTTACTCCCCCACCGCGCCCCCGCGCACACCATCATGTCCACCACACCCCACCGTTACCGCATCACCGTCACGCCCATCGAGGACGACGGTCTGCAGTGCAACGGCCGTTGCACCATCGAATTCGAACACGGCTGCCACGACGACTGGATGCGCATCCTCGAGAACGTCCAGCGCCAGCGCGGCTTCAGCGGCGACGAGCGCGCCGCGCTGGTCGTCGGCACCAAGCTGCTCAGCGGCCTGATGCTGGACCATCGCAAGGACAGCGACGACCTGTTTGCCGGACTGCGTCCGCCCATGATGGAATTCATCCAGACGTTGAAACAGCGCAGCCGCGACGCCGGCTGATTCCTTCGCGCCCTCCCCGGAGCAGCAGGCCATGTTCGACACCACTACCCTGCTGGCCTACACCGCCGCCGCGGCCGTGCTGGTGCTGATTCCGGGCCCCGGCACGGCGTGGATCGTCGCGCAGAGCGCTTCCGGCGGCGTGCGCCGCGGCGCGCAGGCGGCACTGGGACTGGAAACCGCCACGCTGATCCACGCGGTGGCCGCGGGCCTGGGCCTGTCTGCGGTATTGGCGACATCCGCGCTGGCGTTCGAAATCGTCAAGTACGCCGGCGCCGCGTATCTGGTGTGGCTCGGCATCCAGGCGTGGCGCGAGCGCGATCCCGCGGCGGACCCTTCCGCCGCTCCCGTGGTGGCCGTGCCCGCGCGGCAGGTATTCCTGCGCTCCGTGCTCACCGGCGTCCTCAACCCGAAGGTGGCGCTGTTCTTCCTGGCGTTCCTGCCGCAGTTCGTCGATCCGGCGCGCGGCGCGGTGCCGCTGCAGTTCCTGCTGCTGGGGCTGATCCTGTCCGCCATCGGCCTGTGCCACAGCCTCCTGCTGTCCTGGTTGGTGGGCCGCATGGGGCGCCGCTTCGCCGGCAGCGCGCGCGGGGCACGCTGGATGCGCAGGATCACCGGCAGCGTCTTCATCGCGCTGGGCCTGCGGCTGGCGACACAGTCGCGCACCTAGTAAACCGGCCGCGCGCACACCGGGCGCACGGTTAGTTGCCGGACAGGCGGCGCCGGCTAAGGTGCGGCCATTCCTTCCGGAGCCGTCCATGCGCACACGCCGCCGTTTCCTGCTTGCCACGCTCGCCGCCGGCGCCACCCTGGTCGTGGCCGGCTGCAGCACGCTCAACGCCGTCACCGGCCTGTTCGGCAACGAGATCAACTTCACCCAGCCGCAACTGCAGCGCTATCTCAACCAGAGTTTTCCGCGCGAATTCGACAAGCTGGGCGGCCTGGTATCGGCCACGCTGACCAATCCGCGCCTGAGCATCCCGTCGGGCGACGACCGCCTGCGGCTGGATTTCGACATCGGCGTCAGCGCCCTCGGCGCGCGCGATGTCAGCCGCGGCCACTTCGCGGTCGCCAGCCGGCTGCGCTACGACCCCGCCACCCAGGGCCTGCACCTGGACAACCCCGAAATCCTGTCGGTCGACGTGCCCGGCGCCGGTTCGCTGATGTCCGGCGGCACGCGCCAGATGGTGAACACCGTGCTGGCCGAATACGCGCGCAGCGAACCGGTCTACCGCATCGACAGCGACGTGCTGAAGCGGCTGCCCGCCAGCAAGCGCATCGGCAGCACGCAGATCGACAACGGCCGCGTGGTCATCCACCTGCAGTGAGGACGACGATGATGAAGACCTTCTTCGCCCGTGTGGCGCTGGTCGCCCTGGCCACCCTGCCCCTGCTCACGCAGGCGGCGACCGACAACACGCTGCGCTTCACCGCGGCGCAGTTGCAGTCCGCCGCACGCGCCGGCTTCCCGATGGAACAGGACCTGCTGCAGGGCTTTGCCTCGCTCACGCTGAGCGATCCCGACGTGCGCATTCCCACGCCGGGCGAGCGCCTGCAGTTGCGGATGAACTACGACATCGCGCTGGTCAGCGGCGAGCGGCTGGAGAACGGCAACGTGGTGGTCAGCAGCGGCCTGCGCTACGACCCCGGCACGCGTGGCCTGCACCTGGTGGACCCGCAGCTGGAACATCTCGGCACCGGCGCCGGCGGTCGCGGCCTGCCGGGCGGTTCGCGCGAAGTGCTGCAGGACCTGATCCGCGAGTACGCGCAGACCCGGCCGCTGTACCGCCTGACCGACGAAGACCTGGCGCAGGTGCCCGGCACGCTGTCGGCGGAGTCGCTGCGCATCCGCGATGGCCACGTGGAACTGCAACTCGCGACCGGCGCTACGCCCTGATTGCGCGGGAACCGCCCGGCGGCGGTTCGTCTCACATTACAGAGGAAGATCCCGCGCCAGCACGGTAGCGCCGGGATCCTGCGCCTTGCGCGCAACCGCCTCCATGTCGCGCGCAAGCCTCGGAGGCTTGCGCGCAAGGCGTGGAAACCGACATTTGGGTCCGGGCGGCTTGCGCGCGAGTTCTGACGTCTTGCGCGCAAGACGGCCGCATCCCGCACGCGAGTTCCGCAGCCTTGCGCACGAGCCCCCACCGCTCGACGCGCACGTCTTTTCTGCTTGCGTGCAAGCCGTGGAGACTCGGCCGCAAGACGCCAGGGCTTGCGCGCAAGGCGCCCGAGGGTCGGGCGCGACTCCGTGACGCTTGCGTGCGAATCGCCAGGACTCGCGCGCAAGGTGCTCGATACCGGCGGTCGGGTTTCGGAGGCTTGCGCGCCGTGTTGCGACGGCGCCGCCGTCAGATCTCGAAGCGGTAGCTCAGCTTGACGACCAGCTGCTCGTCATCGCGCAGACGCAGGCTGTCCTGCAGCAGGTCGTCGACGCCTTCGGTACCGGTGCGCTGCTCATAACCACCGCGCGCGTACACCACGTACAGATAGGACAGCGGCGCCAGCTCGTAGCGGTAGCGGATCTGGAAGCCCAGGTTGCGCACGCTGAAGTCGTCGACGGTGTCGTTCACCGCCACCGCATGACCGCGCGGGTCGAAGCGCCACGCATCGTTCACGCGCGCATCCAGTGCGATGGCCTGCATCTTCACCCGCAGTTCGTGGCGCGGATCGATCACCCAGTCCAGGCCGGCGCTGAGGTCGAACTGGCGGCGCGTGAAGCCGCCCACCAGGTCTTCGCCCTGCCACACCAGCCAGTCCGGCGTGTAGATCGCGTAGCCGCCGGCGTACACGCTGAAGGCGTCGTTGACGAAGTACGTGGCGGTGTAGCCCAGGCCCGCACCCAGCTTGCGGTTGCCGGCCAGTCCGCCGGTGAACGCTTCGATTTCGGTCTCATGCGCCCAGTCGCCCTTGCGCGGCCGCTCGTACTCGAAATAAGTGTTGAAGTTGGCGGGCATGCGCACCACGCCGTTGCCACGCAGCAGCGTGTCGTTGAGGCCGGCGCTGTTGACGTTGATCTGGCCGTACTCGTAACTGCCGTTGCGCAACTGGCCCTCGCGGCTGACGCGGAACTGGTCGTTGAGCTTGTCGCCATGGTTGTTGTGGCTGCTGCTGACGCGCCAGCGCCAGTCCTTCGACGAATAGCGCGACGCCTCCGGCAGGCCGGTGAAGCGCTTGCGCAGTTCCCAGTGCAGGTAGTTGGTGCTGTTGCGCGACAGGTAGCCGAAGTCGTTGAGTTGCAGGTCGTTGCCGAAGTGCATGGCGATCCACTGCTGGCGCCAGCCGTGGTCCATCTCGTAGTCGGCCCACACCGTGGCGCCGACGTCGTCGGTTCCGGTGGTGGCCTGGTCGATGCGGCTGCCCAGCAGGCGGGTGCGGATGTTCCAGCGCGCGGTCGGCCGCCAGTTGTGGTCCACGCCCAGCACGGTGGCCTCGCGGTCGCGCCAAGGGTCGTCGACACGGGTCAGCATCGCGCCCAGGTTCTGCGTCTCGAAATCGCGCACCAGCCGCAGCGCGTGGTAGCTGCGTCCGGTCGTGCCGTCCTCGTCGGCGGTGAACAGGCCGTAGTTGACCTTGCCCAGGCTGCCGTTCAATTTCACCGCCGCGGTGATGTCGCCGGTGCTGCCCACGCGCCGCGTGTACAGCTGCTGGCTGTCGTCCGACGGCGTGGTCAGTTCGAAGATGCCCTGGTTCTCGGTGAAGAACGGGCGCTTGTCGCTGATGAAGGTCTCGGTGGCGCTGAAATTGACGACCAGGTCGTCCGCTTCCACCTGGCCGAAGTCCGGCTTCAACGTCGCGGTCAGCTGGAAGCGGCCGTTCGGCTTCCAGAACAGGTCGGCGCCGGCGTTGAAGTCGCTGCCACCGCCGACGTTGTCGTACAGGCCGGACACGTAGGGCGTGATGGCCAGCAGCGACTGGTCGTACTGGGGCACGGTGATCGGCGCGAAGTCGGACAGGAAGCGCGGCCGTTCGAAGCTGGCCGACGGCCACGCCATGCGCTCGCCGGTGGCGCCGATGACGCGCGCCAGGAAGATCTTGAGCGTGCGCTGGCCGTCGGTGCCATCGCGCATCGGCGCGGTATGCCAGGGGATCAGCAGTTCGACCGACCAACCCTGTTCGTCCTCGCTGACGGCATGCCGCCACTGGCCGTCCCAGTCGTCGCTGAACTGGTTTTCGTTGGTGATGATCTCGTCGGCGATGCCGCCGGTGGAGCTGACGGTGAAGGCGTAGCCGGTGCGGCCGTCACCATCGAAATCGATGAAGGCGTTGACGCGATCGACCTGCGCGTCGAAGTCGCGCTGCACCTTCTGCCGCGTGCGCGGCACGCTGGCCGGGTGCGTGGCGCGGAAGGCGATGGCCAGGCCGTCGGGCGTGGCCAGCACCCAGGCTTCGGTGGGCAGCGAGCCGGGTTCACCGGTCAGCGGCTGGGTCTTGCGGAAGTCGGCGATGTGCCGGGCGCCCTGCCATTCGGCGGGATCGATGCGGCCGTCGATTTCGACGGCGTGGACAAGGCTGCAGGGCAGGGCCAACGCGAGCGCGCAGGCAGAACGGAAGAGGTTCATGGAAGTCGGGTGGTGGTCCGGTGCGCGCAAGGTAGCGACGGGAAGGACGGACCACACCTGCCTTCGGTCATTTCAACCTTCGGGTGTTCTGCGGCATCCGTGCCTGCGAAGGAGCGTGCCGGGGTCAGCGGCCCTTCTTGGGTTGCAGCATCGTACCCGTGCACTTCTTGCTGCCGCAACGGCAGGCCCAGACCTTCTTGAGGCGGGCGGTGTGCGGCTCGGCCAGCACGATGCCGTAGTTGTAGGTCAGTTCCTCGCCCGGCTTGATCGCGCGGATCGCTTCGATGAACACCTTGTCCTTCTTGCGGTTCTTGCCGTCGTGCTCCTCGATGACCGCTTCGCAGTTCGGATCGCAGCTGTGGTTGATCCAGCGCGCCTTGTTGCCCTTGTGGTTCGCGTCGATGACGTATTCGTCATTGAGCGTGAACAGGAAGGTGTGGCCGGATTCCACGTCGCCGGTGTCGTCTTCGTCCACTTCGTCGTGGCTGCGACGCTTGCCCTTGTACTCCACCACGCGCTCGCCCTTCTCGATCGGGGCGATGGCGAACACGCCGTTGCCGTGGATGTCGGATTGGCGGGCTTCGATCTTGCGGGGCATGCGGCGTCCAGGGGGAAGGTGGAGGCGGGATTCTCGCCCATGCCCGCGGGATTCCCAAATCCATGACCTGAATCGCCGTCCGTCGAGCGGTGGCCGGTTCGCGTGGAACGGCGCGTTCGAAGCCGCATTGCCCCTGCAGAGCCTTCGCCATGCGCCCGATCCGTTCCCTGTCCCTGCCCGTGCTGCTGCTCGCGCTGGCCGCCTGCCAGTCCGAAGCGCCGCGTGCACTCGCGACGTTGCCCGCGGCGACGCCGTCCGACGCCGACCTGCGGGCGCGCGGCGAATACCTGGTGAAGATCGCCGGCTGCAACGACTGCCACACGCCGGGATATGCAGAGGCTGGCGGCAAAGTCGCCCAGGACACCTGGCTGGTCGGCTCGCCGATGGGGTTCAACGGCCCGTGGGGAACGACCTATCCCACCAACCTGCGGCTGCGCATGCAGCAGCTGACCGAGGCGCAATGGCTGGAGTACAGCGCCAACCTGCGCACGCGGCCGATCATGCCGGACTTCGCCGTGCGCGACATGACGGAAACGGACCGCCGCGCGATCTACCGCTTCGTGCATGCGCTGGGTGCCGCCGGCCAGCCCGCGCCCGAGGCGCTGCCGCCCGGCAAGGCGCCGCCGCTGCCGTACTTCGGCATGGTGCTGCCGGAGGCGCCGGCCGCGAAGTGAGCGGCCGGCGATGCCTCAGCCCCACGGAAACACGCGGCCGTTGAACATCCACACCAGGCCCATCGCCAGTCCGAAGACGGTCCAGAACACCTGGCCCAGGCCGCGGAACAGCTTCACCGCCAGGTAGACGCCGCCGATGGCCAGCAGCACGCGCCACAGGAAACCCTGGTCGAGGCCACGGGTGGAGGAGGTGGCGTCGGAATGACCGTGCATGGTGTTCATGGCGAGGATCCTGTGAAGAAGGCCGTCCGGGAGTGGACGGGGCCCATGTTCCCGATCCACGCCCTCCGGCATCAGTCGCAGCCGTCAGCCATCGCGGGTGACATTCGTCAGCCGGGCACGCGCCTGAACGGGGAAAACCCCGGGGTTTGAGCCCGGCGGCGTTAAAGCGTACAATTTCGGTACGTTTTCAGAGTCCCTTCCCCCCATGCTCCGCGTCACCAAGCTGACCGACTACGCCACCGTGGTCCTGACCGTGCTCGCCGCGCGGCCGGGCGAGGTGCTCAGTGCGTCCGACCTGGCCGAACACTCCGGCCTGGAGACCCCCACCGTCAGCAAGGTGCTGAAGCCGCTGGCCCAGGCCGGCCTGGTCGAGGGCCTGCGCGGCGCGCATGGCGGCTACCGCCTGAGCCGCGACGCCTCCGACATCAACCTGGTGGAGATCGTCGAGGCCATGGAAGGTCCGCTGGCGATGACCGAGTGCAGCCAGAGCGAAAGCCAGTGCGGCATCGCCCACCAGTGCGGCGCGCGCGCCAACTGGCGGCTGATCAACGACGTGGTGGCCGACGCCCTGCGCGGCTTCACCCTCGCCCAGATGATCACCCCTCCCCCTTCCTCTTCCGACGACGTGCGCAGGCGACCCATCGCCGTGCAGGTCGCGACCCGTTGAACCGTAGGCAGCCCGATGGCCACCGAGAACGCTGAAATCCTGGAACAGCTGGGACGTCGCTACGACGCCGGCTTCATTACCGACATCGAATCCGACTCGCTGCCGCCCGGCCTCGACGAGGACGTGGTGCGCGCCCTGTCCGCCAAGAAGGACGAACCGGAGTGGATGACCGAATGGCGCCTGGCGGCCTACCGCCACTGGCTGACCATGCCGGTCCCGCACTGGGCCAAGCTGAAGATCGCGCCGATCGACTTCCAGGCCGTCAGCTACTACTCCGCGCCGAAGGCCAAGTACGCCTCGCTGGATGAGGTCCCGCAGGAACTGCTGGACACCTACGACAAGCTGGGCGTGCCGCTGCACGAGCGCGCCAAGCTGGCCGGCGTGGCGGTGGATGCGGTGTTCGACTCCGTGTCCGTCGGCACCACGTTCCGCAAGGAGCTGGCCGAGAAGGGCGTGATCTTCTGCTCGATGAGCGAAGCCATCAAGGAATACCCGGAGCTGGTGAAGCAGTATCTGGGCAGCGTGGTGCCGGTGGGCGACAACTACTTCGCCGCGCTGAATTCGGCGGTGTTCTCCGACGGCAGCTTCGTATTCATCCCCAAGGGCGTGCGTTGCCCGATGGAGCTGAGCACCTACTTCCGCATCAACGCGGGCCACACCGGCCAGTTCGAGCGCACGCTGATCATCTGCGAGGACAAGGCCTACGTCTCGTACCTGGAAGGCTGCACCGCGCCGATGCGCGACGAGAACCAGCTGCACGCGGCAGTGGTCGAGCTGGTCGCGCTGGAAGACGCCGAGATCAAGTATTCGACGGTGCAGAACTGGTACCCGGGCGACGAGGAAGGCCGCGGCGGCATCTACAACTTCGTGACCAAGCGCGCCGAATGCCGCGGCGCGCGCAGCAAGGTGACGTGGACGCAGGTGGAAACCGGTTCGGCGATCACCTGGAAGTATCCGTCCTGCGTGCTGCTGGGCGACGACTCGGTGGGCGAGTTCCACTCGGTCGCGCTGACCCACCACCGCCAGCAGGCGGACACCGGCACCAAGATGATCCACGTGGGCAAGCGCACCAAGTCCAAGATCGTCAGCAAGGGCATCAGCGCCGGCCGCGGCCAGAACACCTACCGCGGCCTGGTGAAGGTGGACCGCAACGCCGACGGCGCGCGCAACTACACCCAGTGCGACAGCCTGCTGATCGGCAAGAAGTGCGGCGCGCACACCTTCCCCTACATTGAAGTGAAGAACCCCACCGCGACGCTGGAGCACGAGGCCACCACCTCCAAGATCAGCGACGACCAGCTGTTCTACTGCCGCGCCCGCGGCATCGGCCAGGAAGACGCCGTCAGCATGATCGTCGACGGCTTCTGCAAGCAGGTCTTCCGCGAACTGCCGATGGAATTCGCGGTGGAAGCGAAGAAGCTGCTGGAAGTGTCGCTGGAAGGCAGCGTGGGATAAGGCTTCTCCCTTCTCCCTCCGGGAGAAGGTGCCCGTAGGGCGGATGAGGGGCAACGAAGTCCGGTGGCCTCAAAGATCCGGACTCCATCGCCCCTCACCCCAACCCCTCTCCCGATGGGAGAGGGGCTCAAAAGAATCAAACGGAAACGAACATGCTGAAGATCGACAACCTCCACGCCAGCGTCGCCGGCAAGGACATCCTCAAGGGCCTTTCGCTGGAAGTGAAGCCGGGCGAAGTGCACGCCATCATGGGCCCCAACGGCGCCGGCAAGTCCACGCTGGGCAACATCCTGGCCGGGCGCGAGGGCTATGAGGTCACCGACGGCAGCGTCGAGTTCGACGGCAAGCCGCTGCTGGAGCTGGACCCGGAAGAACGCGCCGCCGCCGGCGTGTTCCTGGCCTTCCAGTACCCGGTCGAGATTCCGGGCGTGAACAACACCTATTTCCTGCGTGCGGCGCTCAACGCGCAGCGCAAGGCGCGCGGCGAGTCGGAGCTGGATTCCATGCAGTTCCTCAAGCTGGTGCGCGAGAAGCTGGCCGTGCTGCACCTGAAGGACGAACTGCTGCATCGCGGCGTCAACGAAGGTTTCAGCGGCGGCGAGAAGAAGCGCAACGAGATCTTCCAGCTGGCCGTGCTGGAACCGAAGCTGGCCATCCTGGACGAGACCGACAGCGGCCTGGACATCGACGCGCTGAAGAACGTCGCCGATGGCGTCAACGCCCTGCGCTCACCGGACCGCGCCTTCCTGGTCATCACCCATTACCAGCGCCTGCTCGACTACATCAAGCCGGACGTGGTGCACGTGCTGGCGGGCGGTCGCATCGTCGAGAGCGGCGGCCCCGAACTGGCGCTGGAGCTCGAGCAGCACGGTTATGCGTGGATCAAGGACCGCGTGGCGCCGGAGCAGGCAGCCTGATGAGCGCGTTGCTGGATTCCCTGTCGGCAGGCTTCAGCGGCGACGCCGCGCGCCGCGCCGTGTTGGACGAGGCGCTGCGCGACGGCCTGCCCGGCCCGCGTACCGAAGCCTGGAAGTACACCTCGCTGCGCCAGCTGGAGCGTCGCAGCTTCCAGCCGGTGGACACGCTGCCGGCGCTGGACCCGATGCTGCTGGCCGACATCCCGGCGCCGCGCGCGGTGTTCGTCAACGGCCGCTACTCGGTGGCGCTGTCGCTGACCACCGACCTGCCGGACGGCGTCAGCCTGCAACTGCTGTCCGAGGCGCTGTCCGAAGGCGGTGACGCCGCGCGCTTCCTGCAACGCCGGTTCGAGCGCAGCGATGAAGTGTTCGCGCGCCTCAACGCCGCGCTGGCCACCGAAGGCGTGCTGCTGCGCGCCGAGCCCGAGGTGCGCAGCGACAAGCCGCTACACCTGGTCTTCATCGGAACGGCCGACGATGCGGACCGCGCATGGCACCTGCGCAACCTGATCGAACTGCGCGCGGGCGCGTCGCTGTCGGTGGTCGAGCACCACATCGCCGCCACGCCACACGCGCACTTCATCAACGCACTCAGCCATGTGCACCTGGCGCAAGGCGCCACGCTGACGCATGCCCGCGTGCAGAACGACAGCGACCGCGCCACCACGCTGCTGCGCACCGACGCGGTGCTGGCCCGCGACGCGGACTACCGCCGCGTCGACCTGGAACTCGGCGCTGCGCTGTCGCGGCATGAACTGAACGTCCGGCTGGAAGGCGACAATGCGCGCCTCAGCGCGAACGGCGTGCTGCTGGCCGGCGGTCGACGTCATGTCGACACCCGCCTGGGCATCGACCACATCGGTCGCGACACCGGGTGTGCATTGACCTGGCGCGGCCTGGGCGCAGGACGCGGCCGCGTGGTGTTCCATGGCGGCATCCTGATCCGCGAAGGCGCCGATGGCACCGACGCAGCGCTATCGAACAAGAACCTGCTGCTGTCGGACAACGCCGAGATCGACACCCAGCCCGTGCTCGAGATCCACGCCGACGAAGTGAAGGCGGCGCACGGTGCCACGGTCGGCCAGCTCGACGCCACGGCGATGTTCTACCTGCGCTCGCGCGGGCTGTCGCAGGCCGAGGCACGCCAGTTGCTGACTACGGCGTTCTGCCGCGAGCCGCTGTCGGTCATCGAATCGGCCGACATGCGCGAGGCCCTGCTGGCGCGCGTGGACGGCGCTCTGGCGGCACTGGAAACGGCATGAACGGCGAAGCGCTGCCGCAGGCGAGCGGAATCGACTGGGCGCGCGTGCGCGCCGACTTCCCGCTACTGACGCGCCAGGTGAATGGCAAGCCGCTCACCTACCTGGACAGCGCGAATACCGGACAGAAGCCGGCTTCGGTCATCCAGACCGTCGATGACTTCTATCGTCGGCACAACGCCAATGTCAGCCGTGCCGTGCACACGCTGGGCACCGAGGCGACCGAGGCCTACGAAGGCTCGCGCAAGACACTCGCGTGCTTCCTCAACGTGCGGCCCGACGAGCTGGTGCTGTGCAGCGGCACGACGTTCGCGATCAACCTGGTGGCGTATTCGTGGGCGCTGCCGCGACTCAAGGCCGGCGACACGATCCTGGTGTCGCGCATGGAGCACCACGCCAACATCGTGCCGTGGCAGCTCGTCGCGCAACGCACCGGCGCCACCGTCAAGGTCGCCGAGATCCATCGGAACGGCACGCTCGACCTGGAGGCGCTGTACGCCGCGATGACTGGCGACGTGAAGCTGCTGGCCGTCACCCATACTTCGAACGTACTGGGCACAGTGAATCCGGTCCGCGACATCTGTCGCGAGGCGCGCAAGCGCGGCATCGTCACCGTGGTCGACGGCTCGCAGGCCGTGCCGCACCGTGCAGTCGACGTCACCGCGATCGGTTGCGACTTCTATGCCTTGACCGGCCACAAGATGTGCGGCCCGACGGGCACCGGCGCGCTGTGGGCACGCAAGGAACACCTGCAGGCCATGCCGCCCTTCATCGGCGGCGGCGAGATGATCAAGGAAGTCAGCTTCGACGGCACCGTGTTCAACGACGCGCCACACAAGTTCGAGGCCGGCACGCCGAACATCGCGGGCTTCATCGGCTTGGGCGCGGCCGTCGACTACCTCGATACGCTGGGCATGGCGAATGTCGAGGCGCGTGAAGCCGAGTTGCTGGCGCATGCCACGGAAGAACTCGACCGGATCGACGGCGTCCGCATCTTTGGTCGGGCGCCCGAGAAGGCCGCGGTCATCTCGTTCCTGATCGAAGGCGCGCACGCGCACGACCTCGCCACCCTGCTGGACCTGGAAGGCGTCGCCGTCCGCTCCGGCCAGCACTGCGCCCACCCGCTGCTGCAGTTCTACGGCGTGGCCGCCACGCTGCGCGCTTCGTTCGCGTTCTACAACACGCACGAGGAAGTGGAGCGCTTCATCGCCGCGCTGAAGAAGGCACGCGGCCTGCTGGCCTGACGCTGCGGTAGAACGGTCGGCCGCCCTACAATGGGCGGCATGGAACCCCTGACCTTTCGCCCCGCCGTCCACGCCGATATCCCGGCCCTCGTCACCCTGGTCACGTCCGCCTATCGCGGCGACGCCAGCAAGCAGGGTTGGACCACCGAAGCCGACATGCTGGACGGCCAGCGCATCGATCCCGGCGTCCTCGCCGGCGACATCGACCGCGATCGCAGCCGCATCGTGCTGGCCGAACGGGCCGGCTTGTTGCTGGCCTGTGCGCATGTGGCGGAAGAGGACGGCGCGGGCTACTTCGGCATGTTCTCGGTACGTCCCGACCTGCAGGGCGGCGGCGTGGGCAAAGCGCTGCTGGCGGAAGCCGAACGCGTCGCCGGTGAGGAATGGGAGCTGCCTGCCATGCGGATGACCGTGATCGACATCCGTGACGAGTTGATCGCTTTCTACGAGCGCCGCGGCTACGCGCGTACCGGCATCAAGAAGCCATTCCCCTACGGCGACGAGCGTTACGGCATCCCTAAGCGCGACGACCTGCGCTTCGAAGTGCTGGAGAAGCCCCTGACGGGAGCCCCCGCATGAGCGAGACCTGGACCTTCGTCTGCGCCACCGGCGAATTGCTGCCGGGTGAAGTGAAGTCCGTCTTCGACGAGGTCACTGGCACGCCGATCCTCGTCGTCAACCACGACGGCGAGGTGTATGCGCTCGAGGACAAGTGCAGCCACGAGGACTTCGAGCTCTCTTCCGGCAGCTACGACCCAGCGGAAGCCAGCATCGAATGCGTGCTGCATGGGGCGCGCTTCGATGTCCGCGACGGCCGGGCCCTGTGCGCACCGGCCTACTCCCCGGTGGTGAAGTTCCCCACCAAGCACGAGCATGGCGGGGTCTGGACCCGCGACGACCGGGACTGAGCCCTTGGTCCGATCGGGCAGCTAGCCCAGCGACTTGTAAAAGTTCCGTTGCAATCGCGAATAATTCTCATTATTCTGGCGCCCCGCCTGCGACCGGCTGTCGCAGTCCTGCGCTGGACACGCTTGGCCTCTTCGCCCTCCCTCGTTGCCCGGATTGCCTCCCGCCTGCTTTTGGGCTGGATGTTGCTGATCGTGGCCGGCGCAGCGATGGCCACCGGCAACACCGTCGCAGCGGACTACGCGACACCGCCGTCCCAGCACGGGAAGGCGTTCGCCGAGCCGGGGACGGCTGATCGTGATGACGCGTCCTGCTCAAAGGCACCGTCGATCCAGCGGATCCAAGAATCCGACTTCGCGAAAGCCGAAGCCGAGCCTGAGCTTTCTCTCGATAGCATCCGCCTCGCGCGCTGCGCGCTGGCGCCTCGCGTGCCCGACGGCCTCCACGACGCTGCCTGTGTCGTACGCCGCAACACACCCTTGGGCCGTGGCCCCCCGCGCCTGACCTAAGGCTCCACGCACGTCATCGACGTGCGCCTCGCGTCACTCCCCTGATCCGTTTTGCCCCTCGGTCGTCGCCCGACCGCGGCCGCGTCAGCGATCCCCCATTCCCCCGCCAGCCTTCGCCACCGGGTGCTTCCATCACCTTGAGGATGCTCATGAACCTTCGTCACTCCCCGCTTGCCGCCGCCCTGATGCTGGCGATCACCGCCCCGGTCCTCGCCGCCCCCGCCGGCGACGCACCTGCCGATGCCTCTGGCCAGGCCAAACAGCTCGATACCGTCGAAGTGCACGGCGAACGCGTGCGCAAGGCCAGCTCGCCCAAGTACACGGAAGAGCTCGTCGACACGCCGCAGACCATCACCGTGGTCACCAGTGAGGTGATGGCACAGCAGAACCTGTTGGGCCTCCGCGACGTCCTCAGCACGCTGCCCGGCATCACCTTCGGTGCCGGTGAAGGCGGCGGCGGCTACGGCGACAGCATCAACCTGCGCGGCTTCACCGCCAGCAGCGACATCACGACCGACGGCGTGCGGGATAGCGCGCAGTACACCCGCACGGACAATTTCAACCTGGAAGCCATCGAACTGATCAATGGCGCCAACTCGGCCATGTCGGGCGCCGGCTCGGTCGGCGGCAACATCAACCTCGCAAGCAAGGTCGCGCGCGAAGGCGAATTCCAGACCTACACCCTCGGCGCCGGCACGGATGGCTACGGGCGTGCCACCGCCGACAGCAACTTCTCGCTCGACAGCGGCATTGCCGTTCGACTGAACGCGATGGCGCATCAGAACGATGCGCCGGGTCGCGATTACGAAGAATTCAAGCGCTGGGGTTTCGCTCCGTCGGTGGCCTTCGGCGTGGGCTCGGACACGCGTCTGACGCTGAGCTATTTCCACCAGCACGATGAAAACGTCCCGCAGTACGGCGTTCCGTACTACATGAACGCGTTCAACAACGGCCCACTGCCGGGGGTGGATACCAGCAACTACTACGGTTACCACAACATCGACGAGCAGGAAATCGACGTCGATTCGGTGACGGGCGTGTTCGAACACGATTTCGGCAACGACACTACCCTGCGCAGCCTCGCCCGCTTCCAGAAGGTCGATCAGCTTTCGGTGGTGGATGCCACCCAGGGCACCTGGTGCCTGGCGAACGGCATCAACCCCGCCACCGGCGCCGTGTGCACGCCCGCAGGCACGTACCAGCCAAGTGGCCCGCGGGGCTACTCGCGCGACACCAGTAATGCCATCGCCATCAGCCAGACCGATCTCACCACGCGCTTCAACACAGGCGCCGTAGAGCACACCTTGGTGGCGGGTGTTTCGTTCTCGCGAGAGACCTTCGATCTCGATGTCGGCAGCCTGCTGCGCACCGCCAACGGCGTGCCCGCGACGCTGCCGAGGATGGATCTCTACAATCCCGACTCGACCTGGACCGGCCCGGTCAACTACACACTGACGGGCCGCACCGAAGGCACCCTGAGCAACCAGGCCGTCTATGTGTTCGACACGCTGAAGCTCAGCGAGCGCTTCCTGCTGAACCTCGGCGCACGCTACGAGCGAATCGAGGGCGATACGACAGCGTGGAACATCAAACAGTACACCGCCCCTACGCCGGCCATCCCCAATCCGGACAACACCGGTATCGGCAACGTACTGGGCAAGGGCACCACGTTCAAGAACGAGGACGATCTGTTCTCGTACCGCGTCGGCCTGGTGTTCAAGCCCACCGATAACAGCTCGGTCTACCTGTCCTATGCGAACTCCAAAACGCCTTCCAAGGCGTCGGTCAACGGTGCCTGCACCGCGCAGACTTGCGAGGTGGATCCGGAGACCGCCGTCAACATCGAACTGGGCACCAAGTGGGACCTGCTGGACAATCGCCTTGCGCTGACCGCCGCGCTGTTCCGCAATGAGCGGCAGAACTACAAGGTCGCTGACCCTGCCAACCCCTTGAACCCTTCTGGCGAGCAGCAGCTCGACGGCAAGGCTCGCGTACAGGGCGTCGCGCTCGGCATGGCTGGCAACATCACCCGCGAATGGTCGATCTTCGCCAATTACACCTATCTGGACAGCGAAGTTTTGAATGGTGTGTCCAACTACTGCGCCGCCAATCCGAACGACCACCTGCTTAACGGTAGTCCCGTCAACATAGACAACGTCAACTGCAGCAACAGCACCCATTTCCCGGACCCGTTGAAGGGCAATCCGCTCACCGCGACCCCGGAACACTCGCTCAACCTGTGGACGACCTATCAGCTGAGCAACTGGACGTTCGGCTACGGCATCACCTATCTCGGTGAGATCTACCTCAACAACAACGTTCTGCCAACCGCCAACCCGATCACCAACACCACGCCGGCCGTGCTGTACAAGTCGCCCGATTACGTGACGCATCGCGCCATGATCGGCTACCAGATCAACGACCATGTCGGGCTGCAGTTGAACGTCAACAACCTGTTCGACAAGGAGTTCTACACGCGCATCCGCAACAACGGCTGGGCAACGCCCGGCGACGCGCGCTCTGCCGTACTGACCGCGACGTTCAAGTTCTGATCTGCTTCACGCCGTCGTCCCTGTACACCCCGCCCGTGCACAATGGGCGGGGCGTACTTTCGAGGTAGTCCCACATGCTGCTGGCGATCCCCGATGTCCTCACTCCCGCCCAGGTCGCTCAGGCGCGGGCCAAGCTCGACGCTGCCGACTGGGCCGACGGCCGTATCACGGCCGGCTACCAGTCAGCAAAGACGAAAGACAACGCCCAACTGCCGGAAGACACTCCAGCGGCGAGGGAAATCGGCGCACTGATACTGGACGCGCTCTCCCGCAACAGCACCTTCTTCTCGGCTGCGTTACCCAAACGTATCTATCCGCCCCTGTTCAACCGGTACGGCGGCGGCCAGTCGTTCGGCTATCACGTCGACAATGCCATCCGCTACGACCGAAGCCGTGGCGGCGTGGATCCGGTCCGCACCGATCTTTCTGCAACGCTTTTCCTCAGCGCGCCGGACGACTACGACGGCGGCGAACTGATCATCGAGGACACGTTCGGCACGCAGAGCGTGAAGTTGCCCGCCGGGCACATGGTCCTTTACCCCGGCACCAGCCTGCACAGGGTCACGCCGGTGACCCGCGGCGCCCGCGTGGCTTCGTTCTTCTGGCTGCAGAGCATGGTCCGCGACGATGGCCATCGCCGGCTGATGTTTGAACTGGACCTCTCGATCCGTCGCCTGACCCAGGACGTGCCTGAGCACCCTTCGCTGGTCCAGCTAACCGGCGTGTACCACAACCTCCTGAGGCAGTGGGCCGAGGTCTAGACTCTCGGCGAATAAGATTCATCCTTGTTTGCATCTGATAAGTATTCTCAATTACTATAGTCCCGTTCAGCTAGCCGTGACGGCTGGCCCCGGGGACCCCGCTTGATCCTGCCTTCGCCCAGCCTCTGCCGTCCTGCGCGTGCGCCGATGCATCGCGCACGCTCGGCGTGGCGTATGGCTGCGGTGTATCTGCTAGTCCTTATCGGGCTGGCGACGCTGGCTTCGGCGGCAACAACGGTTCGTCGTGATGGCAGTGGGTCGGCAGCAACCTCCAACGCCAGTTTCATTCCGCATGAGCTGAGTGAAGAGGATCCCCCGCGGGAACCGAAGCATCAGGAATCGCCCGCCAAGAAGCCCCGCCTGAAGGCGTTGCTGGTGCAAACGGCACCAGCCGCCGATCCAGCGCTACCGCTGGCGTTTCATCTGTGTGCTGACGCTACGACCCCGACCTCGCACGTCATCCCACGGCGCGCCGAACCCGAGTCGTGCGCACGGCGCGAAGACCCTGTTCTGCGTCTGCATCCAGGCCAAGCGCCTCCTCCGCACACCGTCTGACGTGTGCGCCGGCACCATGCCGGTGACCCTCTGCTGATTCTTCGTGGCGCCGGCGTCTGAGCCTGCGCCGCGCTCTTCGTTTCCCTCACTTCGTGAATGCCATGACCCACACCCGTTTCTCCGGGCGCGCTTGCCTGCGCCGCCATCGCCTCGCTGTCGCCGTGATCGCCCTCACCGCGGCACCCGCCTTCGCCCAGATCGCTCCTAATGGTGCTACAGACGCGACCGATCTCGATACCGTTGTCGTGACCGCCGCAGGCTTCGAACAGAAGATCACCGATGCGCCCGCCAGCATCAGCGTGATCACCCGTGAAGAGCTGAGCAAGCGTCCCTACATGACGCTGCTTGACGCGGTGCGCGATCTTGAAGGCGTCGACGTCGGCGAAACGCGCGACAAGACCGGTCAGGGCACCATCTCCATGCGCGGCATGGGCTCGGACTACACGCTGATCCTGGTCAACGGCAAGCGCCAGAACAATCACGGCGACATCTACCCGAACAGCTTCCAGGGCAACCAGTTCAACCACATTCCGCCGTTGGACGCGATCGAACGCATTGAAGTGATCCGCGGCCCCATGTCGACGCTGTACGGCGCAGACGCGATGGGTGGCGTCATCAACATCATCACCAAGCGGACGCTGGACAGTTGGCACGGTTCGGCTACCCTCGCGCGGACCTTCGAGAGCGACGATCAGTTCGGCGACGACAGCACCGCCGATCTGTTCGTGACTGGCCCGCTCGTCCCGGGCACCCTCAGCCTGAGTGCACGTGCCAGCTGGTACCAGCGCGATGCCTCCAATCCGGTCTATGCCAGCGCGACCGATCCCTCCGGCGTCGTGCACCAGCCGTCGCTCGGCTTCGGCGGCGGCGGCAAGACCGTCGACAACACCAACAAGGCCGGCGGCATCAGCCTGGCCTGGACGCCAACCGACAGCCAGACCATCACGCTGGATTACGACGTTTCACGGCAGGAGTACGACAACGCCATCAAGATCAACGACGACGGCGTTGAGGAGTATCCGGTAGGCACAGTGGACAACTACGGTGCCGTCCTTCGCATCGGCAACAATGGCCGCGTGGAGCCGCGCGCCGGCTACGCGCCGACGCAGGAGTTCACCCGCGACAGCTGGACGCTGACGCACGAGGGCAACTGGGGCTTCGGCAACAGCTTCGTCTCGCTGTCGCACGTGGCCACCAACAACGATGGCCGCACCCTGCCGTTCACCGTCGATCAACGCCAGGAACTGCAGACGCTGTGGAATGCGGCGTGCACCAACCTGGGTGGCACCGTAGGCGGCAGCGGCTACTGCGCACCCGGCACGGCGATTGGATACAACAATGCCAACGCATGGAACAACCTGTCCGAGGCACGCAAGCTGGAAGTCATGCGGGCGAACCTCAACGATGCGCAGTACGCTGCCCTGATGGGCACGCTGCCGCGCCCGAAGCGCACACTGGAAAGCGCGCAGTACACGCTCGATGCCAAGCTGGATATTCCTTTCGAGCTGGCTGGCGAACATACCGCTGTGATCGGCACCCAGGTCATCCGGGGTGAACTGACCGACGGCGTCTTCGGCATGGAAGCGGGTGTGCCCGGCGGCACGCAGGACCACAACATGTACTCGCTGTTCGTGGAGGACACCTGGAAAGTGCTGGCGCCGTTCTCGCTTACCGGCGGTGTGCGCTATGACAACCACGACGTATTCGGCAGCCATGTCAGCCCGCGCCTCTATGGCGTGTACTCCATCAGCAGCCAGTGGACCGTCAAGGGCGGTATCAGCACCGGCTTCAAGACGCCCAAGACGACGCAGCTCTACGACGGCGTCACGGGCTTCGGCGGCCAGGGCACGTCGCCGATGTTCGGCAATCCGGACTTGCAGCCCGAAACCAGCACCAGCACCGAGATCGCGACCTATTGGGAGCACCCGGCGGGCCACACCTTCAACCTGACGCTGTTCCGCAACGAATTCGACGACAAGATCGCGTCGCAGCCCTGCGGCGCCAACTTCACGCTGGTGTGCTCCAGCACGGGCGAGTACGCCGAACTCGGCTATTCGACCAGCACCAAGACGGTCAACATCGATGAGGTGGTCATCCAAGGTGCGGAAGTGGCGGGACGCTGGCAGATCGTCGACAGCGTGAGCTTCCGGGCGAACTACACCTACACCGACAGCGAACAGAATAGCGGCGCGCAGAAGGGACTGCCGTTGGGCAACAGCGCCAAGCACATGGCCAATGCCACCATCAGCTGGCAGGTCTCCGAGCCGCTGAGCATGTTCCTGACCGCAGAGGCGCGCTCCAAGCGCTATCGCGGGCAGGACGCCGCCACCGGCGCCCAGCTCTACTACAAGGACTACGAAGTCCTCCACCTGGGCGCGGCCTACAAGGCGACGGATTGGCTGACCGTCAACGTGCGCATCAACAATCTGCTGGATCGCGATTTCACTACCTACCAGCACTCGTTCATCAACAACAACGACGGCAGCTGGACGCTGTCGACGCTGGACGACTACAACAACAAGGACAAGGCCCGCAATTTCTGGCTGAGCTTCAACGTCAACTTCTGAGCCGCACAGGCGTTCCCCTCCTGACCGGGAGGGGAACGCCCCTTCAATTGAGAGCCATTCTCATCTGTGATGTAATGGCGGGCCGCTACACCCTGCGTCGAGACTGCCGTTGTCCCCTTCCGCCTCCCCTGCCCTCCAGCAACAGCGCCGTGGCTTCTGGCTGCGGACGTTGCATCAGTGGCACTGGATCAGTTCGGCGATCTGTCTGATCGGGATGCTGCTGTTCGCGATCACGGGGATCACGCTGAACCACGCCTCTAAGATCGAGGCCACGCCCGACGTCACCAATCTCACCGCCACCATACCCGCGCCCGTGCTCGCGACGCTGGGAGACCGGCAGGAGGGCAATGCACCGCTGCCCGCCGAGATTGCCGGCTGGCTGGAACAGGAACTGTCGGTGTCGATCGGCAAGCGACCCGCGGAATGGTCGGATGTGGAGCTCTACCTCTCGATGCCGGGTCCGGGCACCGACGCCTGGCTGAGCATCGATCGCGAATCCGGCGCGGTGGAATACGAGCAGACCAACCGCGGCTGGATCTCCTACTTCAACGATCTGCACAAGGGTCGCAATGCCGGCCCGGCCTGGGGATGGTTTCTCGACATCTTCGCCGTGGCCTGCCTGGTTTTCTGTATCACCGGCCTGTTCCTGCTCTACCTGCATGGCAGGCAGCGCAGCATGACCTGGCCGATGGTCGGCCTGGGCCTGCTGGTACCACTGCTGATCGCCCTGCTCTTCATTCACTGACTCCCCTCCACGAACCCACGAGTGACCGCATGTCGAAGATCGCTGTCCACACCACGCTGACCATCGCGCTCAGCGGCCTGCTGGCCACGCCGGCCTACGCCGCCACGCTCGACGTCAACGTCGAAGTCCCCAAGCTCAACGTCGCCGAATACCACCGCCCTTACGTCGCAGTGTGGGTCGAAGGGGCCGACCAGAAGGTCGCCGCCAACCTCTCCGTCTGGTACCAGCAGACCAGCAACTCCGAAGGCCACGGCACCAAGTGGCTGCCCGACATGCGTCAGTGGTGGCGCAAGTCCGGGCGCACGCTGCAGGTGCCGGTGGACGGCATCACCGGTCCGACCAAGCCGGTCGGCAAGCACGCTCTGAGCTTCAGCGACAAGCAGCACCTGGCGAAGCTCGCCCCCGGCGAGTACACGCTGGTCGTGGAAGCCGCGCGTGAAGTCGGTGGACGCGAACTGTTGAAGATTCCGTTCACTTGGCCCGCCAAGGGCAAGCCGCAATCGGGCAAGGCACAGGGCACCTCCGAACTCGGTGCCGTCACGCTGACCGTCAAGCCCTGACCTCTTTCCATTCCCCTACGAAGCTGGAGATCCCGATGAAGCGTTCCCTTGCCGTGGCCATCGCCCTGGCCTCTGTCATCCCCGCCACCGCGCTGGCCCACAAGGCCTGGCTGCAGCCCTCGCAGACGGTCATCGCCGGCAATAACCCGTGGATCACGGTAGACGCTGCCGTGTCCAACGACCTGTTCTACTTCAACCACGTACCGCTGCGCACCGAAGGCCTTGCCATCACCGCGCCCGACGGCAGCACGGTGGAAGCGCAGAACCTGGCGACCGGCAAGTACCGCACGGTGTTCGACGTCGAGTTGAAGCAGCAGGGCACCTACCGCATCGCCACGGTCAACAAGGGCCTGATGGTTCGCTGGGAAGGCGCGGACGGCAAGCCGGGCGGCCTGCGTGGCGCCAAGCCGGAAGACCTGGCGACCAAGGTGCCGAAGGACGCGAAGAACCTGCAGGTGTCGCAGTCCATCGGCCGCATCGAGACCTTCGTGACCAACGGTTCACCGAACGACACTGCGCTGAAGGCCACCGGCGAAGGTATCGAGCTGATGCCGGTGACGCATCCCAACGACCTGTTCGCCGGTGAGCCGGCGAAGTTCAAGATGCTGGTCGACGGCAAGCCGGCAGCGGGCCTGGAGTTCGAGATCACCCGTGGCGGCACGCGCTATCGCAACGCGCAGGAAGAGATCAAGGTCACCACCGACGCCAATGGCGAGTTCAGCGTGACCTGGCCGGAAGCCGGTATGTACTGGCTGGAAACCGGCACGCAGGACGAAAAGACCACCGTGCCGCAGGCCAAGCAGCGTCGCCTGAGCTACGTCGCCACGCTGGAAGTCCTGCCGCAGTAAGTGCTCACCGCACCGCCGGACACGCGTCCGGCGTTGCGCACTGGAATGACCATCTCCCCCTCCCCTTCCTCCGCACACGCGGCGCACGTCCATGCGCTGCGCGGGCAGACCATGGGCACCACCTGGTCCGTGCAGTACGTCAGCGCAGCACGCCCGGACCTGCATGCGTTGCATGACGCCATCCAGGCGCGTCTCGACGTTGTGGTGGCGCAGATGAGTACCTGGCAGGCCGACGCGGACATCATGCGTTTCAATCGTGCGCAGGCGGGGACCTCGTTCACGTTGCAGGACGATTTTCTGCAGGTGCTGAAGACAGCCCTGGAGGTTGCAGCCACCAGCCATGGCGCATTCGATCCCACCCTGTCGCCGCTGGTGGCCGCGTGGGGCTTTGGCGCGCACGCTGAGGGACATGGCAGGCCGGCGATGGACGAACTGATTGCGGCACGCACTCGTGTCGGTTGGCAACAACTGCAGCTTGATGCCGTCCAACGCTGCGTCATCCAGCCCGGCGGTGTGATGCTCGACCTGTCAGCCATTGCCAAGGGCTACGGCGTGGATGTCGTCGCCCGCCTGTTGCGTGTGCGCGGCGTTGAAGCCGCCCTGATCGAAGTCGGCGGCGAACTGTATGGCTACGGGCGCAAGGCCGATGGCACGCCCTGGCGCGTGCTGGTGGAATCCTCGCCGGACGAGGAAGCGGACAGCGAAGGGCTGGAGCCACGCGTTCTGGCGCTCGATCGTCTCGCCGTCGCCACCTCTGGAGACCGCTGGCACGCCTATACGCACGATGGCCGACGTTACTCCCACACGATCGATCCCCGCACCGGTGAGCCGGTGACGGATGCTGCCGCTGCGGTCACCGTGATCGCCGCTGACGCGATGCATGCCGATGCCTGGGCTACCGCGTTGACCGTAATGGGGCCGGAAGAGGGCCACGCGTTTGCCGTCCGCCAGGATTTGGCCGCACGCTTCCTGCAACGTGATGCTGGCGGCCTGCGGGAAACGATGACGCCCGCCTTCGAGCGTCATCTCGCCGCATGAGCGCGCCATCGTCCGTCCAGCCTCGCGACATCGCTCCGGTGCTTGGCAACGCGCTGGTCATGCTTTCACTGGCCGCGTGCGCCTGGCTGCTCGCTGGCTTGCACGACGAGGCCTGGTGGCAGGCCATGCCCTCCGCGGCACGCCGCTACGCGGCGGCGGGTTCGGTGCTGGCCTATGTGGGGCTCGTCGGCTGGTTCCTGCACCGCGCGCGCGCGCGCGACCGGGCTACGCAACCCACCACCACCGCCGGACACGACGCCCTGTGGGTGGTGCATGCCAGCCAGACGGGCTTCGCGATGGAACTGGCCGACATGACGGCTGATTCGCTGCGTCACGGCGGCGTCACCGTGCAGCGCGCGGGACTTGAGCATCTGGATGCAGCGCGCCTGCAAGGCATCACGAAGGCGGTCTTCGTGATCAGCACCACCGGCGAAGGCGACCCACCGGATCCCGCGCTGGGCTTCGTACGCCAGGTCATGTCGCAATCGCTCCCGCTGACAGGCTTGCAGTACGCCGTGCTGGCGCTGGGTGATCGCGAGTACGAGCAGTTCTGCGCCTTCGGCCATCAGGTGGACGACTGGCTCCGGCGTCAGGGCGCGCAGCCGATGTTCGATCTGGTTGAAGTCGACAACGCCGACGACAGCGCACTGCGCCATTGGCAACACCATATCGGTCAGCTCGGCAATGGCGATGAGGCGCCGGACTGGGCGGCACCCCGCTACGAGTCGTGGCGCCTGCGCGACCGTGTCGAATTGAATCCTGGCAGTCTCGGCGGGCCGGCGTACCACCTCTCCCTTGCACCGGAGGACGGCACATTGCCTGCCTGGACGGCCGGCGACATCGCCGAGATCGGGCCGAGGCATGCCGCCGGGGACGTCGAGGATTTCCTGCGCCTCATCGACGTGCAAGGCGCCACGCAGGTTCGATGGCAGGACGAAATGCAGGCACTGGACGCCGTGCTGGCGCGCAGCCACTGGCCCGACAGGGATGCCATCGCCGTACCCGTGGACGCCCAGGCGTTGGCGAACGCGTGCACGCCGCTTCCGCACCGCGAGTACTCGATCGCGTCCGTACCTGCGGACGGCGCATTGCACCTGCTGGTGCGCCTGATGCAGCGCGCGGACGGCACGCCGGGGCTGGGCAGCGGCTGGCTCTGCCGGCACGCGCGCCCGGAAGATGACATCGCGTTGCGTGTGCGGCGCAATCCCAACTTCCATCCGCCGGCCGACGACACGCCGATGATCCTGATCGGCAACGGCACCGGACTCGCCGGCCTGCGCGCCCATCTGAAGGCCCGCGCGCGGGCGGGAGCCACGCGCAATTGGCTGCTGTTCGGCGAGCGCCAACGCGCGCACGACTTCTTCCATGCCGACGAACTGCTCGCTTGGCAGGCGCAGGGAACGCTGGAGCACCTCGACCTGACCTTCTCCCGCGACGGCGGCGAACAGCGCTATGTCCAGCACGCCTTGCTGGCGCAGGCAGAGCGCTTGCGACAATGGGTCGACGGGGGCGCCGCGATCTACGTCTGCGGCAGCCTGGCAGGCATGGCACCCGAGGTGGATGCCGCACTGCGCACCGTGCTCGGCGACGAGCTGATCGAAGACCTGCGCAGCAGCGGCCGCTACCGCCGCGACGTCTATTGACGGATCGGCATCGTCAGTCGTCGACAGCTTCGATACGGATGGCCAGCAGCTCGCCGCCACCCTGCAGCGCATAACGCGTCCGCTCTTCGCCCGGCACGAGGATGGCGGTGTCGCCGCTCCAGAGATGACCCAGGCCGCCCGCCGCATCGAATGCCGCCTGCCCGGCGATCAGATGGACGACCCAGTGCACGCCCGGTTCGGTGAAGAACAGCATCGGCCCCACCAGCGGGCGATGCAGCAGCTCGGCGCGGACACGATCACGCCGCCACATCAGGTTGAAATCGTGCGTCGCGCCATCGATCAGTTCACCGGTCACCGCATCCTCGCCAGCAAACCGCAGGCGATCATGCGGCGGAAGCAGGTCAACGGCGCGTCCATCGTCGAACGTCAGGCGCAGCCCGTTTCCACGGAGCAACACAAGTTCGCGATCAATGCCGGGAAATGACGAGAACGCCGCGTCGCGTTCGATTTCGGCGATCGACAGCCGCCAGTCCCACGCATCGCTGTCCGGCACCCGCACGATCTCGCGCGTCCAGCCCAGGCCGTTCTTCCAGCGCTCCCGCCGGTACTCGTTCGCGGGGATGAGGCGTGACGATGCAGGCATGGTGTCTCCGTATCTGGACGCCGCGCGATTCTAGCCCGAGCGTTCACCCGCGATGCGCGCCCCCGGACGCAAACACGACAACGCCCGGGTGCGCATCCTGCGCGCCCGGGCGTTGTCCACCTCCGTGTCGGCATCCTGCCAGTATCAGGCTCCTGCCCGTTCCTGATCCTTGCGCGTCCAGCGCGATGTGGATACGTCCTTGTCGGCCTCCTGCCTGTGTCCCCCTGGCATCCTGCCCCTGTGCATGGCGCCCCACCTCCTGTGGAGACGCCCCGCGCGGGATTCGATCAGCGACGCGCCACCGGCTTGGCGGGTGCCGCTGCTGCAGCCGCCGGCTTGCCGGCTGGCGTGGTGCCGGTGCGCAGTTCAATGCGGTCGCGGTTCTGCTCGATGGTGCTCAGGCCGATGCCCTTCACCATGGCCAGTTCCTCGGCGCTCTTGAACGGTCCGTTGGTCTTGCGGTACTCGATGATGGCGGCGGCCTTGGCCGGCCCCACGCCGATCAGCACGCGATCCAGCGCGGCCGCGTCGGCGGTGTTGATGTTGACCTTCTCTGCCGCCATCGCCTGCACGGCGAACAGCAGCGACAGCGCGGTGGCGAACACGATGTGGATGAACGACTTCATGACGACTCTCCTTGTGGTGTTGGACTCTCCATGCATGACCGATGCGTCGCAGCATCCGCCATGTTTCCGTCGGTGGTCCGGGGACCGCTGCGGTAGGGAAAGTGTCCAACGCCGACGGGAGCCAAGATATCGCCCGGGCGCGGGAGAATCTGCCCGTAAACACCGCGACCAAGTGTAGGAAAAGTCCTACCCTCGGCCAGGGCGTAGAATGGCGCCCTGCCTTTTCAGTACCCGGAGTTCCCATGGATACCGCCAAAGTCGACCGCTTCGTTGCCGAGAAGTGGGATGACGACATCGTCCCGCAACTGGTCGAGTACATCCGTATCCCCAACAAGTCGCCGATGTTCGACAAGGACTGGGTGGCCAACGGCTACATGGAGCAGGCGGTACAGCTGATGGAGCGCTGGGCGAAGGCACAGTCTGTGCCGGGCATGCAGGTGGAAGTGGTCCGCCTTGAGGGCCGCACGCCGCTGATCCTCATCGAGATTCCCGCCAGCGGTCCGGAAACCGGCGCCGACACGGTGTTGCTGTACGGCCATCTGGACAAGCAGCCGGAAATGACCGGCTGGGACGACGACCTCGGCCCCTGGGTGCCGGTGATCAAGGGTGACAAGCTCTATGGCCGCGGTGGCGCCGATGACGGCTACGCGATTTTCGGCTCGCTGGCCGCCATCCAGGCGCTGCAGCAGCAGGGCGTGCCGCACGCGCGCTGCGTGGTGCTGATCGAAGCCTGTGAGGAATCCGGCAGCTACGATCTGCCCGCCTACGTGGACCACCTGGCCGACCGTATCGGCAAGCCGTCGCTGGTCGTCTGCCTGGATTCGGGCTGCGGCAACTACGAGCAGCTGTGGTGCACCACGTCGCTGCGCGGGCTGGCCGGTGGCAACTTCACCGTCAAGGTGCTGGAGGAAGGCGTGCATTCCGGCGATGCCTCCGGCGTGGTGCCATCCAGCTTCCGCCTGCTGCGCCAGCTGCTGTCGCGACTGGAAGACGAACAGACCGGCCGCATCCTGCCCGAAGGCCTGCAGGTGGAGATTCCCGCCGCGCGCCTGGCGCAGGCGCAGGAAGCCGCACGCGTGCTCGACACGGCAGTGTTCGACAAGTTTCCGTTCCTGCCCGGCATGACGCCGATGGCCGAAGATCTGGCCGAGCTGGTGCTCAACCGTACCTGGCGCCCTGCCCTGTCGGTCACCGGCGTGGACGGCCTGCCGCCGCTGTCGTCGGCAGGCAACGTGCTGCGCCCCTACACCTCGGTGAAGCTGTCGCTTCGCCTGCCGCCGACGCTGGAAGGCAAGCAGGCCGGTCAGCTGCTGAAGGAACTGCTGGAGAAGGATCCGCCGAACGGCGCGCAGGTCAGCCTTGATCTTGAGAAAGCCAGCACCGGCTGGAATGCGCCGGCGATGTCGTCGTGGCTGGAGAACGCCATCGACGCCTCCAGCCGCGAGTTCTTCGGCAAGCCCGCCATGTACATGGGCGAAGGCGGCACGATCCCCTTCATGGGCATGCTGGGCGAGAAGTTCCCCGGCGCGCAGTTCATGATCACCGGCGTGCTGGGACCGCACTCCAATGCGCATGGTCCCAACGAGTTCCTGCATATCCCGATGGGCAAGAAGGTCACCGCCTGCGTGGCGCGCGTGATCGCCGAACACCACGCTGCCAGCGTCCGTGGCGAGACCACCGGCGTGGCCGCCGTGGCCGGTGGCGAGCAGCACGGCGATCACGGCTGCTGCTGATCTGAGGGGACAGGAAGCGGAAACGCCGGGGAAACCCGGTGTTTTCATTTCCAGCACCAGGGATGGCAGGGCAGCCCTTCGCCCTGCTAGGCTCGCATCGCCCCACACCTTCCCAACCGGAGTGATTCGATGGAACAGATTTTCGGTGGCGGTATTCTCTGGACCCTGCTGATCGGCTTCCTCGCCGGCCTGCTTGCGCGAGCGCTCAAGCCGGGCAATGACAAGCTCGGCTTCTTCATGACCATCCTGCTCGGCATCGCCGGCGCTCTGCTGGCGCGTTACGTCGGCGGCGCGTTGGGCTGGTACGGCCCGGGTGAACCCGCAGGATTCATCGCCTCCGTGGTCGGCGCCATCGTGCTGCTGGTCATCTACGCGATGGTGAAGAAGAAGCGCTGATCCTCACGTGCAACGCGATCGAATGCCCCCGCTCGGGGGCATTTTTTTCGAGGAATTTCGATGCGCAACACATCACTGACCCTGTTCCGCTTGCTGCTGGCGATGTCCAGCCTTGCTGCCGGTTCCACGCTGGCCGCATCACCCCTCGACGGCGCCTGGCGCCTGGAATCCGGCAGCCATGTCGACGCCGACGGCAAGGAGAAGGACTACGCCAGCCTCAAACTGCAGGGCACGAAGTTGCTGGCGGATGGCCGCTTCTCCTTCACCACCGCACAGGATGGGCGTTTCTGGGCTGGCGGTTCGGGCCGCTTCACGGCTGATGCGGACACCTACGTCGAGACGCCGGAGATTGCGTCCTATCCTCTTGTGGACGGTGGCAGTTACCGTTTCCGCTACACGCTCGAGGGCGACACATGGACGCTGGAACGGTACGAGGACGGCAAGCGCGTCGAGCGCGAAGTCTGGCGGCGCGTGACTTCCGCGCCGTGACCGCACGCCTGCCGGTTTACTGGCTGCGACCGTAGACGTCCTCGAAACGCACGATGTCGTCTTCGCCCAGATAGCTGCCGGACTGCACTTCGATCAGTTCCAGCGGCACCTTGCCGGGATTCTCCAGGCGATGCTTCACACCGAGCGGGATATAGGTGCTCTCGTTCTCGGACAGCAACAGCGTCTCGTCACCACGCGTCACCTTGGCGGTGCCGCTGACCACGATCCAGTGTTCCGCGCGGTGATGGTGCATCTGCAGGCTCAGTGACGCACCCGGCTTGACCTTGATGCGCTTGACCTGGTGACGGCCGCCGTTGTCGACCGAGTCGTAGCTGCCCCACGGACGGTGCACTTCACGATGCAGGACCGCCTGGCTGCGCTGCTCCTTCTTCAGTTGCGCGACCACCTGCTTGACCTCCTGCACGCGATCCTTGCGCGCGACCAGCACGGCGTCATCCGTTTCCACCACGACGATGTCGTCCACGCCCACCAGCGCGACCAGGCGCTGCGCGTAGGCATAGCTGTTGCGGCTGTCCACCGCGATCACGTCGCCATGGTGGGCGTTGCCCTCGGCATCGCGCTCGGCGACATCCCACAACGCGGACCAACTGCCGACATCGTTCCAGCCGATATCGACCGGCAGCACCATCGCGTGATCCGTCTTCTCGAAGACGGCGTAGTCGATCGAGTCGGACGGACAGGCAGCGAACGCCTCCTTGTCCAGACGCACGAAATCGCCGTCGTGCCTGGCCGACCCATGCGCTGCGCGCACCGCCTCGACGATGTCGGGACGGAATCGAGCGAGTTCTTCGAGGTAGCGGCTGGCACGGAACAGGAACATGCCGCTGTTCCAGTAATAGCCACCGGCATCGAGATACGACTGCGCGGTCGCGGCATCGGGTTTCTCGACGAAGCGCGACACCTTGCGCAACCCGTCACCGGTCTCGGCCTGGATGTAGCCGAAGCCGGTTTCCGGTGCATCCGGCACGATGCCGAAGGTCACCAGTGAACCAGCATCTGCGGTGGACGAGGCTTCGTGCACGGCGCGCTGGAAGCCCGCAACATCACGGACGACGTGATCCGACGGCAGCACCAGCAGCAGCGGATCCGAACCATCCGCCATCGCCTGCAATGCGGCCGCGGCGATCGCGGGCGCGGTGTTGCGTCCGACAGGCTCCAGCAGGATGGCCGGCGCAGGCGCTCCGATCTGGCGCAGCTGTTCAGCGACCAGGAATCGATGTTCCTCGTTCGCGACCACGATGGGAGCGAGCTCGGCGATGGCGTCGACGCGACGCCAGGTCGCCTGCACCATCGTGTCGTCGCCCGCGAGCGGAAGGAACTGCTTGGGATAGGCCTCGCGTGACAACGGCCACAGGCGCGTACCGGAGCCGCCGGACAGCAACACGGGTTGGAGTTTGGCCATGCAAGCCTCGCAAGTCGGTAGGGCCCCAGTTTACCCTGTAGCCCTTATCGCCTTCGCGTGGCCGCAACTGCATGAACCCGACGATTCAGGACCCTTCCGGGCGGGAAGCCCAGCGTTTGGAGTGGGCACGCGGTGCGCTCGGCGACCCGTATGCGCAGCTCGAACGCGCGTCGATGGATGCCGGTTTCCGTAGCTACTGGCGCAGCCTGGGCGATGGCCCCGGCCGGATCGTGATGGATTCCCCGCCCGACCTCGAGGACGTGCGCCCCTGGCTGGCGATGCGCGAGTTGCTTTCAGGCGGCGGGGTGCGCGTGCCGGATGTGCTGGCCATCGACAGCGAACTCGGCTTCCTGCTGCTGGAGGACCTCGGCGGCCCGACCCTGGCCCACGTGATCAGCGAAGACAATGCCGACACCTGGTTCGATGCCGCCATTGAGCAACTGCTGCGCCTGCAGGCCATCACACCTCCGGAAGGCATGGGCGAGTTTGGCGAAGCGCTGCTGCAGCGTGATGCCGGGTTGTTCGACGAATGGTTCCTGCGCCGCCATCTGGGGCTGACGCTGGACTGCGGCGAGTCCGAAGGCCTGGAACTTGCCCAGCGCCGCCTGATGGACAACGCGCTGACGCAGTCGCGCGTGCTGACACACCGCGATTTCATGCCGCGCAACCTGATGCCGATCACGCCCGGCCCAGCGGTCCTGGACTTCCAGGACTGCGTTCGCGGACCGGTGGCCTACGATGCGATGAGCCTGTTCAAGGACGCGTTCCTGAGTTGGCCGATCGAACGCGTGGACGGATGGCTGGCGCGTTACCACGCGCGCGCCACGCGCGCCGGCGTGCCGGTGCCCGAGCTGAAGGTATTCCTGCGCGATGCCGACTGGATGGGCATCCAGCGGCACCTGAAGATCCTCGGCATCTTCTCGCGCCTGCATTACCGCGATGGCAAGACACGCTATCTGCCGGACGTGCCCCGCTTCATCCGCTATCTGGACGAAGTGTTGCCGCGTTACCCGGAACTTGCCGGACTACGCGTGCTGCTGGACACCCGCATCAAGCCGGTGCTGCTCGCCCGCGGTGAGATCGCATGAAGGCGCTGGTGTTCGCGGCAGGCCTCGGCGAGCGCATGCGGCCGCTGACCGACCACACGCCCAAGCCGTTGATCGAAGCCGGTGGCAAGCCGCTGATCGTCTGGCATCTGGAGAAGCTGGCGGCAATGGGCGTGCGGGACGTGGTGGTCAACACCAGTTGGCTGGCCGACCAGTTTCCGGCGACGCTTGGCGATGGCGCTCAATGGGATCTTCGGCTCCACTACCTCTACGAAGGCGATACACCGCTGGAAACCGGTGGCGGCATGCTCAATGCGCTGGCCGTGCTCGGCGATTCACCATTCCTGCTGGTGAACGGCGACATCTGGACCGACTTCGACTTCGCCCGCCTGCCGTCCGAGCCGGCTGGGCTGGCCCATCTGGTGATGATCGATCCACCCGGCTATGCCACCCAAGGCGATTTCGCGCTAGATGAAGCAGGCCTGGTACGCCGCGACGGCACGCAGCGATTGACCTACTCGGGCATCGGCGTCTATCGCCCCGCCTTACTGGACGATTGGCAACGTCACGTGGACGAGCAAGCCGGCGTCGCCAGCAATGGAAAGCCGCGCTTCCGCCTGGCACCCATCCTGCGTGCGCACATGGACACGGACGGCATCCGCGGTGAACGCCACGCCGGGCGCTGGACCGACGTCGGCACGCCGGAGCGCCTGGCGGAACTGGAAAGAACGCTCGTGAACCCGCCGCGCTAGCCGTTCAGAGCACCTGCCGCAGGAACGGCACGGTGATCCGGCGTTGTGCGGCGAGCGAGGCGCGGTCCAGCTTGTCCAGCAATGCGACCAGCGCGCCGAGATCGCGATCGGTACGCGTCAGCAGCCAGTCCAGCGCGGCCTCCTCCAGGACCAGGCCTCGCCGTTGTGCGCGATCCCGCAGTACCTCGCGACGGCCCTCGTCATCAAGCGGATCCAGCGCGAAGCGCAGGCACTGCTGCAGGCGCGACCGCAGGTCGGGCAGCACCAGGCCGATGTCGTCGGGGATGCTGCGCGCGGTGTACAACACGTTCAGTCCGGATGATCGGGCGCGATTGTGGAAATCGAACAGCGCGACTTCGTCGTCGCGGCCGCCGGCGACCGCGTCAAGTCCATCCAGCGCCACCACGTCGTGGCCTTCCAGCGCGTCCAGCGCGTCACGCAGTCGCCCTGCTGCTGCCGCCAGCGGCAGATAGGTAGCACGCCGCCTCTGCTGTTCGGCTGCCGCGCAGACCGCCAGCGCCAGGTGGGTCTTTCCGGTCCGCGATACGCCGGACAGATACACCCAGTCCGCACCTGCCGTCGTGGCCAGTGCCGACAACGCTGGCAGGGCGCCTTCGGGGGGCGCGATGAAACTGTCGAAACGCTGGTCCGGCGGATACCGCAGTGCCAGCGGCAACTGCGGCCCCAAGCGGGTGCCTTGCAGGTCGTGGCTCACGGGGTATCGGAGTCGACGCGAGGCGCCGCCTGCTCCACGCTGCCCTTGTCGATATAGGAGTCCAGCACGATGGACGGCCGGTCACCGGCATACAGGCGACTCTGCGTATAGCGTTCGTGGGCGAAGCGCAGCAGCACGTTGGCGATGGCGGCGATCGGCAACGCGAGCAGCATGCCGAGGAAACCGAACAACTGGCCGCCCGCCATGATCGCGAAGATCACCGCCACGGGATGCAGGCCGATCCGGTCGCCGACGATGCGCGGTGTCAGCACATAGCCTTCCAGCATCTGGCCGACCACGAACACGCCCATCACCATCGCCACCAGCGACCAGTCCCCGCCCGACTGCACCAGCGCGGCGATCACGCCCAGCACGATGCCGGTCGCCGTGCCCAGGTACGGAACGAAGCTGATCAGGCCGGCGATGATGCCGACCAGCAGGCCAACCTTCAGGCCGACGACCGACAGGCCGATGGCGTAGATCGCGCCCAGTGCCAGCATCACCAGGAACTGGCCACGCAGGAACGCGCCGAGCACCTCGTTGGATTCCAGCGCCAGCCGCGTCACGGTCGCGATATGGTCGCGCGGGACGAGTGCAGCGATGCGCTCGACGAGCTTGTCCCAGTCGCGCAGGAAGTAGAACGTCAGGATCGGCAGCAACACCAGGTTGGCCACCCACGCCATCACCGCGAAACCGGAGCGGGAGAAGTAGCCGAACAGCGTGGCGGCGACACCGCCCGCCTGCTGCCAGTGACTGCGGATCCACTCCGTCAGGCGATCAGGATCCAGCCATGCCACCAGCTCCAACCCGGTGCGCTGCTCGACCCAGGGCAGCGCCGTCTGCACGAACCAGTCGCGGTACGTTGGCAGCGACTCGATCACCGTCACCACCTGGCGCTCGATCATCGGCACCAGGATCACCAGGGCCAGCACCAGCAGCAGCGACATCAGCGTGAAGACCAGCACCACGGCGGTGGTCCGCGAGCGTCCGCTGCGTTCCAGGCGATCGACCCACGGATCGCCCAGCCAGCCGAGCAACGCCGCGCAGACGAACGGCGTCAGCACCGGCGCCAGCAACCAGATCAGCCAGCCGACGATCAACGCGATCAGCAGCCATTGCCAGCGACGGGCCAGCGTGCCCGCCGGCGTGGTGGAAAGATCCATGCAGCGTCCTTGTGTCAGCGCATCTGGTAGGCCGGCGGCTCGCCTTCGCCGCCGGTGAAGGGAGCCTCGTCGCCCATGGTGCGGCGGAAGCCGGCCAGGCCCGAGACCAGTTCCAGGTCGAGCTCCAGCACGTCGCCGCTGGCACGCACCGGGGTGATGCGGCGGACCACGGCCATCTTCTGCAGGTGGCCGGTCAGGCGCAGGTAATCGTCCGTGTTGCGGATGCCGGTGAAGATCACCCGGTAGGTGCCGGCGGGCCCCGCGCTGCCGCGCTTGCCGTAGCGCTTCACCAGCGCATCGGCGGTGCCGTCGGCACCCGAGGCCATCGCGCGGCGCGCATCGGCATCGGTCACCGACCAGTTCGCCAGCACCTTGCCTGCGTCGACGAACACCCAGTCGGCTGTCCAGCCGCCCTTGGCATTGCGGTAGAGCTTGCCAATCAGCTGCATCGGCGGGCTGTAGCGGGCCGACGCCCGCGCGACGGCGGCGGTGTCCTGGCGCCAGATCGCACCCACCAGCGCCTGCTCCGCCGCACCACCGGCCGGCAGGCCGAGGCCGTAACCGCGCTCGATCGCGCGATTCAACAGCGGGCGCGCGGCATTGGACTGCGGCAGGCCGACCAGACGCGGGCCGCTGCCATCGTTGATCGCAAGCCAGACCACCGGCTTCGGGCGCGGCTGCGGCCACACCGGCAGGCCGAGCGCACCGGCCAGCCCGTTGACCTGATCTTCGTCGAAGCGCACCACCAGCGTGGTGCGGAACGTCGGCGCACCGGTGGACGAGGTGCCCTGGTCCTGGCGGTAGTCGTAGCCGTCCACGTAATCCTTGGCGTTGCGCAGCTCGGCGCCGACGCCGGGGCGCGACATCGCCGCGCGGTCGCCCGACAGCTTCGCCAGCACGCTGCCCAGCGCGCGCGCGAAGCCGCCCTGGCGCTCCGCCTCGCCCTGCCCGCTGACCGGCACTTCCGCCTGGTACAGACCGCGCGCGGAGACCGCATCGCCTTCCGTGCGCAAGCCGGACTGCGCCTGCACGGCGGGCGTCGTGGTCAATGCCGCCAGCAGCAATGCCGTGGCGAGTGCGATACCTGGGATCCGGCGCATCGAGCGTCCTTGAGCTCTACAGACCCGGGGAATTGTTGCCCGAATGACCCGATACCGCCAACGGCACCCGTTCAGGACGGTCGCTCGGCCCACTGATTCCTTTAAAATCACGCCTCTTGCCCCACCGACGACCGCCCGTGACCCAGCCGACGCCTTCCTCTCCCACCCCGATGACCTATCGCGACGCGGGTGTCGACATCGACGCCGGCAACGAGCTGGTCGAACGCATCAAGCCGCTGGTGAAGCGCAGCTTCCGGCCGGAAGTGATGGGCGGCCTGGGCGGCTTCGGCGCGCTGTTCGACCTGTCCGGCAAGTACCGCGAACCGGTGCTGGTGTCCGGCACCGACGGCGTGGGCACGAAGCTGAAGCTGGCACAGCAGTTGGGCCGCCATGACACCATCGGCATCGACCTGGTGGCCATGTGCGTCAACGACGTGCTGGTGCAGGGCGCCGAGCCGCTGTTCTTCCTTGACTACTTCGCCACCGGCAAGCTGGATGTCGACACCACGGTCGCCGTGATCGGCGGCATCGCCCGCGGCTGCGAGCTGTCGGGTTGTGCACTGATCGGTGGTGAGACCGCCGAGATGCCCGACATGTACGGGCCGGGCGAATACGACCTGGCAGGTTTCTGCGTGGCCGCCGTGGAGAAGTCGCGCCTGCTGGACGGCGCCAAGGTCCGCGCCGGCGACGTGCTGGTCGGTATCGCCTCCAGCGGCCCGCATTCCAACGGCTATTCTCTGGTCCGCCGCATCTACGACCGTGCCGGTCGCCCGGGCGACATCGACGTGGGCGGCGTGAAGCTGGCCGATGCGTTGATGGCGCCGACCACGCTGTACGTGAAGCCGATCCTCGAGCTGCTGCAGGCGCATGACCTGCACGGCATGGCGCACATCACCGGCGGCGGCCTGACCGAAAACATCATCCGCGTGATCCCCGACGGCCTGGGCCTGCAGATCGATGCCAGCGCCTGGACGCTGCCGCCGGTGTTCGACTGGCTGCAACGCGAAGGCGCGGTCGAGAACAGCGAGATGTGGCGCACCTTCAACTGCGGCATCGGCTTCGTGCTGGTGGTGGCGCCGGACCAGCTGGCTGCCGTGCAGGCCGACCTGGCCCGTCTGCAGCTGACCCACTGGCAGATCGGCGAAGTCGTCACCGCCACCGGCGGCGAACGCGTCCGCATCGGCTGAGCGCGGCATGCCGCGCAGCAAGGCGACCGCCCTCGGTCTGACGCTGGCGGTGTTCGCCGCCAGCTGGATCGCGCCGCGCTGGCCGGTCGAACAGGCCATGCACAGCAGCCTGACCGTGATCGGACTGGGGTGGCTGTGGTGGCACGACCGCCGCTGGCCGCTGCGTCCGGCACATTTCGCGCTGATCTGCGCCTTCATCGTGGCGCACTGCATCGGCGCGCGCTGGCTGTACTCCTATGTCCCCTACGACGCGTGGCTGCAGGCCGCGACCGGCTGGTCGCCGGCGGAGGGCTTCGGCTGGCAGCGCAACCACTTCGACCGCTTCATCCACCTGATGTACGGCGTGTGTTTCACGCCTGCCGTGTGGCACTGGCTACGCCAGCGCTGGCCGCAGCTGTCGGTGGGTCACGCCTTCACGCTGGCCGTGATGCTGATCATGTGCACGAGCCTGGTGTACGAGTGGCTGGAATGGGGCATCGCGCTGACGATGTCGCCCGAAGCGGCCGAGTCCTACAACGGCCAGCAGGGCGATGTGTGGGATGCCCACGCCGACATGCTGTTGGCCACGCTCGGTTCCCTGCTGGTCTGGCCATTGGCACGCGCGGAACGCCGTGGAGTGACGGCATGACCGCGCGCATTGCCGTGCTGGCGTCCGGCCGCGGCAGCAACCTGCAGGCGATCCTCGACGCCATCGCCGCCGGCACGCTGCAGGCCGAGGTGGTCGGCGTGTTCTCCGACAAGCCGTCCGCGCCCGCCTTGCGGCAGGTCCCGGTGGCCCGGCGCTGGGCCGCAAAGCCGAGCGCATTCCCTGACCGCGCCGCCTACGAAACCGCCCTGGCGGATGCCGTCGCCGCGACCCGCCCGGACTGGGTGGTCTGCGCGGGCTACATGCGCATCCTGGGTGACGCCTTCATCGCCCGCTTCCGCGGCCGCCTGCTGAACATCCACCCGTCCCTGCTACCCAAATACCGCGGATTGCATACCCATGCCCGGGCCATCGAGGCCGGCGATTCCGAGCACGGCGCCAGCGTCCACTTCGTCATTCCTGAACTGGATGCCGGTACCGTGATCGCCCAGGTGCGGGTGCCGATCCTGCCCGGCGATACCCCGGAAACGCTGGCCACGCGGCTGCTTCCACGCGAGCACGCCCTGTTGCTGGCGGTGCTGGGGCTGGCCAGCGCCGGCCAGTTAACTGAACAGGGCGACGTCACGCTCTGTCACGGTCAGCCGTTATTAAATCCCCTCTCCCTAGATTCAGCCGACCGTTTGGTTTCCTGACGCTACTACCCCCGGATGATTGCCCTGTCCCGCTCCCTGCTGCTTGGCCTAGTTTTGGCCGGATCCAGTGCGTCCGCATGGGCGCTGGAGCCGTTCGTCGCCAGCTATCAGGCCTACAACGAAGGCAAGCTGGCTGGCAGCGCGAGCATGAAGGTCGTGCCCAAGGCCGGCAGCCAGTGGCAGATCGACCTGAACGTCAAAGGCACCCGCGGGTTCGCGCGGCTGGCAGGGTTGAACATCGAGCAGAGCACCGTCTTCGACGTGACGGGCGACCAGTTCCGCCCGCTCAGCCAGGCCACCGTCCGCCACGCGCTGTTCATGGGCAAGAAGATGGTCGGCACCTACGACTGGAACGCCCGCACGGCGCAGTGGCAGGGCGACATCAAGAAGAACCGGCGTGCACCGCTGCCCCTTCAAGCAGGCGACATGAGTGCGCTGTTGATGAACCTGGCGGTGATCCGCGATGCCGCGCCTGGGAAGCAATTGGATTACCGTGTAGTGGACAACGGGCGCATCCGCGAATATCAGTACGTGGTGTCGCCGGAACCGGAAACCGTGACCGTCGAGGACCTGAGCTACAGCGCCCTGCGCGTGAGCCGAGCCAACGGCGGCAATGACGAAACCATCTTCTGGGTCGCCGACGGCGTGCCCACTCCCGTGCGCATCCTGCAGCGGGAGAATGGCCAGGACGGCGTGGACCTTCGCCTGGTCGAATACCAAGGAGCACCGTGAACATGACGAAGACCGCGTTCCCCTCCCCGCGCCTGCTGCTGGCCACCGCGTTCCTCGCCGTTGCCAGCAGTCCCGCCCTCGCCGTCGAAGCGTTTACGGCGCAATACAGCGCCAGCGCGCTGGGCATGGTGGGCGAAGGCCAGATGTCGGTGACCCCCCAATCCGGCAACCGCTGGCAGTACGCGCTGACCGTGCGCAACCAGGCGGTGGACCTCAGCCAGAAGACCGTATTCGACGTGCAGGACGGCCGCATGCGGCCGCTGAGCAGCAGCGACAGCTCGCGGTTGTTGATCAAGAAAAAGACCGTCAACACCGTCTACGACTGGTCCAGCGCGCAGGCCACCTGGACCGGAGACGTGAAGCCCGACCGTGCCGGTCCGGTGAAACTGGCGGCGGGCGACATGGATGCCCTGCTGGTCAACCTGGCCATCGTGCGCGACGTCGCGGCGGGCAAGCCGCTGACCTATCGCATGGTCGAGAACGGTCGCGCCAAGCCGATGAGCTACCAGATCGCCGGCAAGGAGCGCATTACGGTCGCCGGCAAGCCGCAGGAAGCCACCAAGGTCGTCCGCACCGACGGCGACAAGCAGACCATCGTCTGGGTGGTCGCCGACGCTCCGGTGCCCGCGCGCATCCTGCAGCGCGAAAAGGGCCAGGACATGATCGACCTTACCCTCAAGTCCTGGCGCTGAGCCGCCTTCCGGAGAGCCTGCGATGACACGGATGTCCGTATCGTTGGCGACCATCGCTGCCGTACTCGCGATGGTCGCCGCGCCCGCGCATGCGCTGAAGCCTTTCACCGCCCAGTACGACGCATCCTTCAAAGGGATTTCTGCGGGCGGATCGATGTCGCTGTCACAACAGGGCAATCGCTGGACATACTCAATGGGCATCCGCAACGCGATGGCCAATCTGAGCCAGGCCACGGTGTTCGACACCGCTGCGGGCCGCTATCGGCCGTTGGGCGGTAGCGACCGTTCGACGTATCTGATGAAGACCCGCTCGGTGGTGACGCGTTACAACTGGAATGGCCTCCAAGCGCGCTGGACGGGCGACGTGAAACCGCAACGCGCCGGCCCCGTTGCGATGCAACCGGGCGACATAGATGCACTGCTGGTCAACCTTGCGCTCGTGCGCGACGTCGGCGCCGGCCGGACATCCATGAACTACCGCCTCGTGGAGAACGGCAAGGCCAAGTCCTTGGCCTACCGGGTCGCCGGGCGCGAAAGGATCACCGTGGGTGGTCGTGCGCTCGATACAACCCGAGTGGTGCAGAGCGCGGGCGGCAAACAGACCACCGTGTGGGTGGCCACCGGCGTGCCCACGCCCGTACGCATCGTGCAACGCGAGGACGGCAGCGAGGTTTTCCGCCTCCAGCTTTCCTCCTGGCGCTGACCCCTCGATTGAAAAAGCCCGGCAATGCCGGGCTTTTTTCATTCCTTGCCGGGCGCTTCTTCGGCCTGGAACACGGTCTTGCAGTCCATCCGGATGGTCCCTGCACCGCTGCGCCACGCGAAGGTGTCGCAGTGCCGGTTGCCATCCTGCTTCTGTTCGACCACCACGGTAAACACCGCCTGCGCGATCTCGCCCTGGGTCACCGTGCCGTCGCCGTTCCAGTCCATGTCCTGCGTGGTGATGCCGTGCGTCGCGGCCGAACCGGTGTAGTGCAGCCACGCGACCAGCGCGAGCAACGCCACCACGACACCCAGCAGGATCTTGCGGCGCAGCGGGAAACGCGGACGGACACCCGAAAGCTTGGGGTTGTGCTTGCTCACGAGACGCGCCTGATCTTCGCGCCCAGGCCGCCCAGCTTCTCCTCGATGTTCTCGTAGCCGCGATCGAGGTGGTAGATGCGGTCGATCGTGGTTTCTTCGTTCGCGACCAGGCCGGCCAGGATCAGCGACGCCGAGGCGCGCAGGTCGGTCGCCATCACCGGTGCACCACCCAGCTTCTCCACGCCGCGCACGATGGCGGTGTGGCCTTCGACGCGGATATCCGCGCCTAGGCGCAGCAGTTCGTTGACGTGCATGAAACGGTTTTCGAAGATCGTCTCGTTGATCACGCCCACGCCATCGGCCACGCAGTTCAGCGCCATGAACTGCGCCTGCATGTCGGTGGGGAATGCGGGGTACGGCGCGGTGGTCAGGCTGACGGCCTTCGGACGCTTGCCCTGCATGTCCAGCGTGATGCTGTCGGCGGTGGTCTCGATCTTCGCGCCGGCTTCGGTCAGCTTGTCGAGCACGGCTTCCAGCGTGTCGGGGCGGGCGTTGCGCGCGGTGATCTTGCCGCCGGTCATTGCCGCAGCGACCAGGAAGGTGCCGGTCTCGATGCGGTCCGCCACCACCGCATGGCGGCCACCACCGAGGCGCTCGACACCGTGGATGACGATGCGCGAGGTGCCGGCGCCTTCGATCTTCGCGCCCAGCGCGTTGAGGCACTCCGCCAGGTCGGTGACCTCTGGCTCCATCGCCGCGTTCTCGAGCACCGTGGTGCCTTCGGCCAGCGTGGCCGCGGCCATGACGTTCTCGGTGCCGGTCACGGTGACCATGTCGAACACGAAGCGCGCGCCCTTCAGACGGGCCGCACGTGCCTTGATGTAGCCGTTCTCGACCGTGATCTCGGCGCCCAGCGCCTGCAGGCCCTTGATGTGCTGGTCGACCGGACGCGAACCGATCGCGCAACCACCCGGCAGGGACACCACCGCGGCGCCGTGGCGCGCAACCAGCGGACCGAGCACGAGGATGGACGCACGCATGGTCTTCACCAGCTCGTACGGCGCGACGAAGCGGCTCACAGTGGTCGGATCGACGGTGATGCCACGGCCCTTCGCCAGCGTGCCCTCGTCGATGGTGATGCCGGCACCCAGTTCGCCCAGCAGCTTCACCGTGGTCACTACGTCGTGCAGGTGCGGCACGTTGGTGATCTCCACCGGCGCATCGGCCAGCAGCGTCGCGCACAGGATGGGGAGCACGGCGTTCTTGGCGCCCGAGATGGTGACTTCGCCGTTGAGCGTGTTGCCACCGGTGACGATGATCTTCTGCATGGAATTCCGGAGTGGAAGGTGCGGAGGGAAGGCGAAGCGGGACGGCGGCGGCGCGCCTCAGCGCGCGGCGCCAGCCTCGTCGGGGGTGATGGTCTTCAGCTGCAGGGCATGGATCGCGCCGCCCATCAGGTCGCCCAGCGTGGCGTAGACCATCCGGTGCCGGGCCAGCGGCAGCTTGCCGCGAAACGCCTCCGACACGACGGTCGCCTCGAAATGGACGCCATCGTCGCCCTGTACGTCGGCGCGGGCATCCGGCAGGCCGGATTCGATCAGTTTACGGATGGTTTCGGCGTCCAACGGGCTTTCCTAATAAAATACCCGGCCATTCTACCCGCCGGCGCCCCCTCCGCATGTCCCAGCCGCTCCCCCTGACCCCGACCGTCTCGCCCGCCAGCCTGGCGGCCAGCGGCCGTCGGGTCATCGAGATCGAAGCTCAGGCGCTGGACGCGTTGGCCGCCCGCATCAACGACACCTTCGCCGCCGCCTGCCAGGCCATCCTGGCCGGTAACGGGCGCGTCGTGTGCACCGGTATGGGCAAGTCGGGACACGTGGCCCGCAAGATCGCCGCGACGCTCGCCTCGACCGGCACCCCGGCGTTCTACGTGCATCCGGGCGAAGCCGGGCATGGCGACCTGGGCATGATCACCGATGCGGACGTGGTGCTCGCGCTGTCGTATTCGGGCGAGTCGGACGAAGTGCTGATGCTGCTGCCGGTGCTCAAGCGCCAGGGCAACACCGTCATCGGCATGACTGGCCGGCCGCAGTCCACGCTGGCGCGCGAGAGCGACATCCACCTCGACGTCAGTGTCCCGGCAGAAGCCTGCCCGCTGGACCTGGCGCCCACCAGCAGCACCACCGCCTCGCTGGCGATGGGCGACGCGCTGGCCGTCGCGCTGCTGGACGCGCGCGGCTTCACCGCCGATGACTTCGCCCGTTCGCACCCCGCCGGCAGCCTCGGCCGCCGCCTGCTGCTGCACATCACCGACGTGATGCACGCGGGCGACGACGTGCCGCGCGTGGACGTGGGCGCGACGCTCAGCGAGGCGCTGGTTGAAATGAGCCGCAAGCGCCTGGGCATGACCGCCGTGATCGATGCCGACGGCCGGCTGGCCGGACTGTTCACCGACGGCGACCTGCGCCGCACGCTCGACAACCCCTCGCTCGATGTCCGCACCGCCCGCATCGCCGACGTGATGACGCGCGCGCCCAAGACCATCGGTGCCGACCAGTTGGCCGTGGAAGCCGCACGCCTGATGGAAACCCACAAGATCAGCGGCCTGGTCGTGGTGGACGATGGCCTGCGGCCGGTCGGCGCGCTTAACATTCACGACCTGTTGCGTGCCCGCGTGGTGTAACCCCTAGGGCTGCTTCCCCATTCACTTTCATTCTCCCTGCCTTCCTGCCCATGCCGCTCCGCCATCTCCATGACCTGACCGAAGACGTGCTGGCCCGCGCCGCGCGCGTCCGTCTGGCGTGCTTCGACGTGGACGGCACGCTCACCGATGGCCGCCTGTTCCTCGACGGCGAAGGCCGTGAGCAGAAGGCGTTCCACGTGCAGGACGGCCAGGGCCTGGTGCTGCTGAAGCGCGCCGGCATCGAGGTGGCTTTCATCACCGCTCGCGGCGGCACCGTCGCCGTGGCGCGTGGACGCGAGCTCGGCGTGCAGGTCTTCACCGGCGTCAAGGACAAGCTGGCCAAGGTACGTGAGCTGGCCGCGGGCATGGACATCGGCCTGGACCAGGTTGCGTTCATGGGCGATGACCTGCCGGATGTACCGCCGTTCCAGGCCGTGGGCCTGGCCATCGCACCGGCCGACGCGCACGCCTGGACCGCGCAGCACGCGCACTGGCGTACCCGGTCCGCCGGCGGCCAGGGCGCTGCGCGCGAAGCCTGCGACCTTCTGCTCGGTACGCAGGGCCATGCACCGAGCTTCGAAGGGGTTACGGCATGAGCTGGCGTGCGACCCTGGGACTGGTGTTGCTGTTCGCCGCCGTCATCAGCGGCTGGTCGGCCTGGAAGAACCGCGACATTCCCGCGCCCAACCAGGTGGCCGTGGACCGGTCCGACTACGTGATGCGCGACTTCGAGATGATCGCGTTGAACGGAGAGGGCCAGGAGGCCGTGGCTGTGCGCGCGCCCGAGATGGCACGCAATCCGCAGGACGAGACCTACACCATCACCACGCCGCTGTTCCTGCTGCCGGAAGAAGGCGGACGCTCGTGGGAACTGCGCGCGAAGACCGGCTGGCTCAGCGCCAAGGGCGAAGAACTGCGGCTGAAGGGCGACGTGCACGGCACCTCGCCCGCGGGCGGCACGCGCCCGGCGGAGTTCCGCGCCGACACACTCAACGTGTTCCCCGACCGCGACCTCGCCCAGACCGACGACGAGGTGACGGTGACCCAGCCCGGCTCTAGACTGAGCGGGCGCGGTTTTGAGACCAACCTCAAGACCAAGGAATACACTTTCAAATCCCAGGTGAAATCCATCTATGAACCGCGTTCTGCTCGCTAGCGCCGCGCTGTTGCTCCTGCTGCCTGCCGCAGGCGCCGTGGCCAAGTCCACCGACCGCAACCAGGCCATGACCATCGATTCCGGCAGCCAGTCCGGCAACATGGAAGGCAGCGGCAAGACCGTGCTGGGCGGCGGCGTGGTGGTCAGCCAGGGCTCGCTGGAGATCAAGTCGTCCGCCGCCGAGATCTACATGGCCGACGGCGAGATCTCGCGCTCCATCTTCACCGGCAAGCAGGTCAAGATGCGCCAGCAGATGGACGACGGCACCTGGATGGATGCGCAGGCCGACCGCGTCGAATACGACATGAAGACCGAGACCATCACCTTCATCGGCAATTACACGGTGAAGTCCGACCGCGGCTCGAACAGCGGCCAGCGCATGGTCTACAACACCAAGAGCGGCAACATGCAGAGCGGCGGCGACGGTACCCGCGTGCGCACGGTGATCCAGCCGAAGGCCGCGCAACCGGCGCAGGGCAAGAACTGATGCTGACCGCGAAGGGACTGCGCAAGCGCTACAAGCAGCGCGAAGTCGTCGCCGACTTCGGCCTGACACTGCAGCCGGGCGAAGTGGTCGGCCTGCTGGGTCCTAACGGCGCCGGCAAGACCACCTGCTTCTACATGATCGTCGGTCTGGTCGCTGCCGACGCGGGCAGCATCGAACTCGACGGCCAGGACATCACCGCCCAGCCGATGTACCAGCGCGCCAAGCTCGGCGTGGGCTACCTGCCGCAGGAGCCGTCGGTGTTCCGCAAGCTCAGCGTCGCCGACAACATCCGCCTGGTGCTGGAATTGCGCGACGATCTGGACAGCGCCGGCATCGAGCGCGAACTGGCCTCGCTGCTGGACGAACTGCAGGTCACCCACGTGGCCGACCAGTTGGGCGCCAGCCTGTCCGGCGGCGAACGCCGTCGTGTCGAAATCGCCCGCGCCCTCGCCGCCCGTCCGCGCCTGATGCTGCTGGACGAACCCTTTGCTGGCGTCGACCCGATTTCGGTCGGCGAGATCCAGCGGATCGTGAAGCACCTCAAGGATCGCGGCATCGGCGTGCTGATCACCGACCACAACGTGCGCGAAACCTTGGGAATCTGCGACCGGGCGTATATCCTCAATGCCGGTAGCGTTCTGGCGCAGGGGGCCCCGGACGCGTTGCTGGCCAATCCGGACGTACGCCGGGTCTATCTGGGCGAAACCTTCCGCCTGTGATCCCGTCGGCGGCCACTGGCCGCCTTACGGGTTTCCAAGGTCGGGAATGAAGCCACGCCTGCAGACATCGCTGGGACAACAACTGGTCATGACGCCGCAGCTGCGTCAGGCCATCCGGCTGTTGCAGATGTCCACGGCCGAACTCGAGATCGAACTCACCGAAGCGGTCGAAACGAATCCGTTGCTCGACTGGAGCGAACCCGAGGAAGAACCCGCGCAGGTCCGCGGCAACGACGACGACCAGCCGCCCTCCGAACCCGTGCAGCAAGTCGAACGCGACACCGACGGCGAACGCGACGACTGGTCGCCGGATGAGGGGCCCTGGGCGACATCCGGCAGCGGCGGCTCCTTCGACGATGACGATGGCGGCAGTCCCGCAGAACGCGTGGCGGAAGCCGACACGCTGCACGGCCACCTGCTGTGGCAACTCCATCTTTCCCACCTTTCCGCGCGCGACCGTCGCATCGGCGCCACGCTGATCGACGCGCTGGAAGAGGATGGCTACCTGCGCGAGCCGCTGTCGGGCATCGTGCAGGCGCTGCGTCCGGACATCGAAGCGCGCGAGGACGAAGTACTGGTCGTTCTGCGCCAGATCCAGCGCTTCGATCCGGTCGGCGTCGCCGCACGCACGCTCGGCGAGTGCCTGCACTTGCAGTTGGCCGTACTGAGCGACGACACGCCCGGCAAGATGCTGGCCCTGCAGATCGCCGACACCGCGCTCGAACGCCTCCCGCGCAGCGGCGTGGCCGGCATCGCACAGGAAATGAAACGCCCGGTCGCCGAGGTGGAGGAAGCCGTGCAATTGCTGCGCACGCTCGACCCCAAGCCCGGCGCGCAAGTGGGCGATCTCTCGCACGACACCTACGTGGTCCCGGACTGCGTGGTCTGGCGCCAGCGCGGTGTCTGGCGCGCGGCCCTGTCGGGCAACACGCTGCCGCGCATCACCATCCACCGCGGCTACGAGCAGATGATCCGGCAGTGTGGCGACAGCGACGCCGGCTACCTCAAGGCACAGCTGCAGGAAGCGCGCTGGCTGCTCAAGAGTGTCGAAGCCCGTGGCGACACACTGTTGAAGGTCATGCGCTGCCTGCTGCACCAGCAGGCCGGCTTCCTGGAGTTCGGCGAACAGGCCCTGCGCCCGCTGACCCTGCGTGACGTGGCCGAAGAAGTCGGCCTGCACGAATCGACCGTCTCGCGCGCGATCGCACGCAAGTACGTGCGTACGCCGCGTGGCACCTTGCCGATGCGTGCCTTCTTCGCTTCCGGCATCGACACCGAAGGCGGCGGCGAGGCGTCCAGCACGGCGATCCAGGCGATGATCCGGCGACTGGTCGATGGCGAGAACCCGCGCAAGCCGCTGTCCGACGCCAAGCTGGCGGACCTGCTGAAAGCCTCCGGCATTCCCGTGGCACGGCGCACCGTCGCCAAGTACCGCGAAGCGCTCAACATCCTGTCATCGCACGAACGCGTGCGCATCGCCTGACCGGCCTGCCGCGGCCCTTCCGACACCGCGCCGACACCCTCTATACGTTTTTCTAACGCGCTCGTCGCAAGTTGGAAAAAAGACCGTCGCCGCCTGTTGATACTTGGGCGGGACAGGTCCATCTTTGGGTTGTGAGGCCGCATGGCCTCCACCCACCCATCACCGAGGAGATTGCCGGAACCCAGCCCCCATCGCGTGGTCACACCAGTGAGTGCCACGCTCTACCGCGGCCACCGCGGACCAACAGACTTGAAGGAGGTAGCAACGATGCGTATCGAGACTTACGGCCATGAAATCGAAGTCACTCCCGCCCTGCGCGACTACGTCGAGACCAAGTTGAAGCGGCTTGAACGCCACTTCGACCAACCCTGTGAAGTCCGCACGCAACTGGGAACCCGCAAGCCCGATTACTTGGCCGAAGCTACCGTGAACGTCTCCGGTCGCACCCTGCATGCCGATGCCGGCGCACAGACCATGTACGCCGCGATCGACATCCTCGCCGACAAGCTCGATCGACTGCTGGTCAAGCACAAGGAAAAACGTACCGGTTCGCAGCGTGGCGGCACTACCGTGCGCGGCGAGCTGCTCGGCTGATTTCTTCACCCATGGAGGCGCCCTGCCCTGCAGGGTGCCTCGCATCGCACGCGCCGACCCACGAGCGCCTCGCAGCGACGGTCGCGCTCCTCCGAACCTCCCATTACACTGGCGCTCGCCCAGGGTGTCGCTGGCCTGGACGACGCTGATGCGTCCTCCCGACGGTGCGGACCCTTGCCCTCCACGAAGGCCGCGCCCGCATGATGAATACCAGCATCACCGCCCGTGAACTGTTCGACCAGCAGAAGGACAAGCTTTCGCTGCGCTGGCTGGCGGGACAGAAGGGCGAGAAGCGCGTCCTCGAATCTGGCGACACGGTCTCGCGACGCCCATCGTTGGCCGGCTATCTCAATGCGGTCTATCCCAACAAGGTGCAGATCCTCGGCACCGAAGAGCTGACCTGGCTGGACTCGCTGGATTCGCGCCAGCGCTGGGAAACGATCGAGAAGATCGTGCAGGCCAAGCCACTGGCGCTGGTCATCAGCAAAAGCCAGTCGTGCCCCGAAGACCTGCGCGAGGCCGCGAACGAGAACGACACACCGCTGTGGGGTTCGCCCAAGCGCGGGCATGAACTGCTCAACCACCTGTCCTACCATCTCGCGCGCACGCTGGCGCCGCGGGTGACGCTGCATGGCGTCTTCATGGAGATCTATTCGATCGGCGTACTGATCACCGGCGAGGCCGGTTCGGGCAAGAGCGAACTGGCGCTGGAACTGCTGAGCCGCGGCCACCGACTGGTCGCCGACGACGCCCCCGAGTTCACCCAGATCGCGCCCGACGTACTGGACGGCACTTGCCCCGAGCTGCTGCAGGACCTGCTGGAAGTACGCGGACTGGGCGTGCTCAACGTGCGCGAGATGTTCGGCGACACCGCAGTCAAGAAGAACAAGTACCTGCGCCTGATCGTCCACCTGACCCGCCCGATGACCGAACCCAACCCGCACGGCTACGAGCGGCTCACCGGCGACTCGGGCACGCGGCACGTGCTGGACCTGGACGTGCCGCTGATCACCCTGCCGGTCATGCCCGGCCGCAACCTCGCGGTACTGACCGAAGCCGCGACGCGCCTGCACATCCTGCGCACCAAGGGCATCGACCCGGCGGCGATGTTCATCGCGCGCCACAGCAACCTGCTCGAGCGCAGCACGCCATGACGGACCTGCCCGCCCCGCACGCCGACCCGGCGCACGAGGACGACGGCGCGCCGGCGACGCCCGTGCCGACGGTCGTCATCGTCAGCGGCCTGTCCGGCTCCGGCAAGTCGGTGGCGCTGAAGACGTTCGAGGACCTGGACTACTACTGCGTCGACAACCTGCCGGTGGACCTGCTGCCGTCGTTCGTGCGCAGCTTGGTCCGCGAGGACGAACTGCCGCCGAAGATCGCCGTGGGCATCGACGTGCGCAGCCGCCACAGCGACCTGTCGAAGCTGGCGCAGTGGCGCGCGGCGCTGGCGCAATTGGGGCTGTCGGGCCGGCTGGTGTTCTTCGACGCCGGCGACGAGGTGCTGCTGCGGCGTTACTCCGATACCCGCCGCCGACACCCGCTCGGCCATGGCGGCCTGTCGCTGCAGGAAGCGATCCGCCGCGAGCGCGAGATCATCCAGCCGCTGCGCGACGAGGCGGATGTCGTCATCGACACCAGCCAGCTCAACGTGCACCAGCTGCGGCGCCGGATCATCGCCGAGTTCGCCCTGAACAAGGGCACGCAGCTGTCGCTGCTGTTCGAATCCTTCGCCTACAAGCGCGGCGTGCCGGCGGACGCGGACTTTGTGTTCGATGCGCGCGTGCTGCCCAACCCGCACTGGAATCCGGAGCTGCGGCCCTATGCCGGCCGCGACCCGAAAGTGCGGGCGTTCCTCGACGCACAACCGGAAGTGGCCGAGTACGTCGGTCAGGTCAGCGGTTTCCTCGACACCTGGCTGCCCCGCCTGCGCGGCGAGACCCGCAGCTACGTGACCATCGCGTTCGGCTGCACCGGTGGCAAGCACCGCTCGGTCTACCTGGCGGAAACCCTGGCCCGGCATGCGCGCGAACAGGGCTGGGAAGAAGTCGCCACCTTCCATCGCGAGCTGGATTGATCGGATCCCCGCATACCGCCGGGTAATGTGATCCGGCCACACCCGCTCCGTTCCATCCGCGCGGCTTCCAGCGCGTCATACCCGTCTGTTAACGTTCCGGCATGGCCTGTGGCATTCTTCTTGTGACTCATCCTGGCGTGGGCGCGGCGATCCTGGCGGTCGCCACGGCGCTGCTGCGACAACTGCCCCTGAAGGCGGAAGCCTTCGAGGTGCCGTTCGACGCCGACCTCGATGTCCTGCTCCCGCAGGCATCGGCCGCGTTGCGGCGCGTGGACGGTGGCGACGGTGTGCTGGTGCTGACCGATCTGTACGGGGCCAGCCCCAGCAACCTGGCCGGCAAGCTGGCCCGCCTGGGTACCCCGATACGCCGTGTGTCGGCGCTCAGCCTGCCCATGCTGCTGCGGGTGATGAACTATCCGGAACAGGGACTGGACGAACTGCCGGCCACCGCCGCGGCCGGCGCGCGCAATGGAGTCATCCACGACGATGCTTGAACAAGAACTCATCATCTCCAACCGCCTCGGCCTGCATGCGCGCGCGACCGCCAAGCTGGTGCAGACGCTGTCCGGCTTCCGCTGCAACGCCACGCTGGCGGCCAAGGGTCGCGAAGTGAACGCCAAGAGCATCATGGGCGTCATGCTGCTCGCCGCCGGCCAGGGCACCCCGGTCATCGTCCGCATCGAAGGCGAGGACGAAGCCGCCGCGATGCAGGAAATCGTCTCGCTGTTCGAGCGACGATTCGACGAGGAGTCCTGAGTTGAGGGCGCTGCTGCCGGGCCATGGGGCTTCGCGCGGCAGTGCGCTGGGACGCGCCCGGGTCCGGCTGCCGCATGTGCTGGACGTCGTCGAGCAGCACATCCGTCCGGGCCAGATCGACGATGAAGTCGGCCGCCTGCACGCGGCCGTCGACGCCACCCGCGGCGAGATGCGCACCTTGCGTGCCCGCCTGCACGGCGCACTGGCGAAGGAAGTCGGCGAGTTCCTCGACCTGCACGCGCTGCTGCTGGACGACCCCGAGCTGCTGCACGGCCTGGACGAACTGATCCGTACCGGCCGTTACACCGCCGACTACGCCCTGCGCCTGCAACGCGACCGGCTCGCCGCCGTCTTCGACGGCATGGACGACGCCTATCTCAAGAGCCGCATGGACGACCTCGATCACGTGATCGGTCGCATCCACGCGCACCTGCACCAGCGCGCGCCCGATGCGCCTGCCGTTGCCGGCGAGATCCTGGTCAGCGACAACGTGGCCCCTTCGGAACTGGCACAGCTGCAGACCCAGGGCGTCGTCGCCGTGGTGACCGCCGCCGGCAGTACGCTGTCTCACAGCGCCATCCTCGCACGCAGCCTGCACCTGCCGCTGGTGGTGGGCACCGCGCAGGCGCTGCAGAGGATCAATGACGGCGACGTGCTGCTGGTCGACGGCGCCACCGGTGAAGTGGTGGTCGATCCCGATCCGGACGACCTGCGCCGCTATCGCGAACGCCTGCGCGACGCGGCGCGTGAAGCCCGCGAACTCGGCCGCCTGCGCTCCAAGCCCAGCCGTACCCGTGACGGCGTCGACATCGCCCTCTGGGCCAACGCGGAATCGCTGGAGGACGTGGCGAACGCCCACGCCCTCGGCGCTGCCGGCGTGGGCCTCTACCGCACCGAATTCCTGTTCCTGCAACAGCGCGAACTGCCCAGCGAGGACCAGCAGTTCCAGGTCTACCGCGACCTCGTGCTCGGCATGGGCGGCCGTCCGGTGACCATCCGCACCCTCGACCTGGGTGCCGACAAGGCGGACCGCGCCGGCCTGGTAGCCGGTGATGAGGAGAACCCCGCCCTCGGCGTGCGCGGCGTACGCCTCTCGCTGGCGCACCCGGGCGTATTCGACACGCAGTTGCGCGCCATCCTGCGCGCCTCGAACTACGGACCGGTGCGCGTGCTGGTCCCGATGGTCAGTGGTCGCGAGGAAATGCTGGACGTCCGTCGCCGCCTGCAGCGCGCGGCCCTGCAGCTGCGCAAGCAGGGCCACGAGATCGCGGTGCAGCTCGAACTGGGCGCGATGATCGAGGTCCCTGCCGCGGCCATCGCACTGCACGGCTTCGTCGACATCGTCGACTTCGTGTCGATCGGCACCAACGACCTGGTGCAGTACCTGCTGGCGGCGGACCGCAACAACGAGGCCCTGGGCGAACTGTATTCGCCGCTGCATCCCGGCGTGCTGCGGCTGCTGCGGCACGTCATCCGCACCGGCGCCGAGCACGACATCCCGGTGGCGATGTGCGGCGAGATCGCCGGTGACGCCACGCTGGCGCCGATGCTGCTGGCATTGGGGCTGCGCGAGTTCAGCCTGCACCCGGCGACCCTGCTGGAAGTACGCCGCGCCATCCGCGACGTTGATCTCGGCGACCTGCAGGCGCGCACCGAGAAACTGCTGCAGGCGCGTGACCGCGCCGGCATCGAGCGCTGGTTGAAAGCGGCGACCGCAGGCTGACCGCCTACGTCTGATGGGAGAGTCAGGTGTGGGAGCGACGTAAGTCGCGATGAGGCTGTCCCGCTGGTCCATCGCGACTGACGTCGCTCCCACAGGACCTGCTCACTGCCCTTCCCAAGGGTGTCCATAAATCGCATGCCGGGCGATAATGGCGGAATGAACGCTTGATGCCCCGGTCGCATCCGCCTGACGGATCGGCCCCATTCCGGAGTACCGAATGGTCGAGACCATCCGCCACGACAAGACCGCACGCCAGTTGCGCCTGCTCTCCGACGCGCTCGACAGCGGTCGGCTGGGTCCCGTGCGCCGGCTAGTCAACACCTTGTCGCCCGCGGAAATCGGCAACCTGCTGGAGTCGCTGCCGCCCGGCAAACGCGAAGTGGTCTGGGGCCTGGTCGATCCCGAGGACGACGGCGAAGTGCTGGTGCACGTCGGCGACGAAGTACGCGAAAGCCTGCTGGCCGACATGGACACCGACGAAATCGTCGCCGCGGTCGAAGACCTCGACATCGACGATCTTGCCGACCTGGTCGAAGACCTGCCCGACACCGTCATCGACGAAGTCCTCAAGTCGATGGACCGCGAGAATCGCGAACGCCTGGAACAGGTACTGTCGTACGCGGAGGACACCGCCGGCCGCCTGATGAACCCGGACGTGGTCACCGTGCGCGCCGACGTCAACGTCGACGTGGTGCTGCGCTACCTGCGCCTGCGCGGCGAACTGCCCGACCACACCGACCACCTGTACGTGGTCAGCCGTCGCCACCAGTACCTCGGCCGCGTATCGCTGACCTCGCTGGTCACGCACGAGGACACCACGCCGATCAATCGTCTTGTCGACGACGAACAGCCGGCCATCGACGTGGGCGAGAGCGCGCAGGAAGTGGCGCGCCAGTTCTCCGACCATGACTGGGTGTCGGCGCCCGTGGTGGACGACAACAACATCCTGCTCGGCCGCATCACCATCGATGACGTGGTCGACATCATCCGCGAGCAGGCCGAGCACCAGGCGCTGGGCGCCGCCGGCCTGGACGAGGACGAGGACCTGTTCTCGCCAGTCAAGCGCGCCGTGCGCGGTCGCGTGGTGTGGCTGGGCATCAACCTGTTTACCGCCTTCATGGCGGCCAGCGTGATCGGCCAGTTCGAAGTGACTCTGGAGAAGATCGTCGCGCTGGCGGTGCTGATGCCGATCGTGGCGGGCATCGGCGGCAATGCCGCCGTGCAGGTGCTGACACTGATGGTGCGCGGTCTGGCACTCGGCCAGGTGGGCGCAAGCAACGCGCGCATCCTGCTGTGGAAGGAGATCCGCGTGGCGCTGATCAACGGTGTACTGATCGGCAGCATCGTCGGCGTGATCGCCTTCGTATGGTTCCGCAGCCCCATGCTGTCGCTGGTCATCGCGATGGCACTGGTGCTGAACTTCTGCGCCGCTGCGACTGCGGGCGTACTGCTGCCGCTGCTGCTCAAGCGCATGAACATCGACCCCGCCGTCGCCGGCACCGTCGTCGTCACCGCAGTGACCGACGTGATGGGCTTCTTCTGCTTCCTCGGCCTGGCCACGCTGATCCTGCTGCATTAAGGGCCGCACCCCGAGCAGGGCGCTTTCCTACACGCGGTGACGGTACGCACCGATCCCGACCTTCGCACGCGGGCGCGACGCTGACGCTTCCTCGGTCCGGTTCGTCGCCATGCGCCTGCTTATCACCGCCCTGCTCTGCGTGCTGACCTGGCCTGCCCTGTCGGCGCCACCACCCGAACCGATGCTGGGTGCGACGTACCGCGAAGGCGTGGCCGTGCAGTCCTTTCTCGTCAGCGAGAAGCTGGACGGTGTGCGTGCGCGTTGGGATGGGCGGGCGCTGTGGACACGGGGAGGCGCTCGGATCGCGGCACCCGCCGCGTTCACGCGCGGGTGGCCGACCGACGCCATGGACGGCGAATTGTGGATGGCGCGCGGCCGCTTCGACGACGTGAGCGCGCTCGTCCGGCGGGTGAACACCGGCGCGACCGAATGGCGCGGCGTGCGCTTCATGGCCTTCGACCTGCCAGCCCATCCGGGGCCGTTCACCGCCCGCGTCGCACGCCTGCGGACCCTGATCGCGTCGGCACGCAGCGCGCACCTGGCGATGATCGAGCAGAAGCGCTTCGGCTCGACTGCAGAACTGGACGCGGAACTGGCCCGCGTCGTCCGCGCCGGTGGCGAAGGCCTGATGCTGCATCGACACAACGCCATCTACCGTGCCGGACGCAGCGAGGACCTGCTGAAGTACAAACCGCACGAGGACGCGGAGGCGCAGGTGGTCGCGCACCTGCCCGGCAAGGGCAAGTACGAGGGCATGATGGGCGCGCTGCAGGTGCGCATGCCGGACGGCCGCCGCTTCCGACTCGGCACCGGCTTCACCGACGCACAACGGGCGGCGCCACCGCCACCCGGTACATGGGTCACCTACCGCTACAACGGCTTCACCTCGACCGGGCTGCCGCGCTTCGCCCGCTTCATGCGCGTGCGCCACGACATGCCGCCGCCGGAACCGAGGCGCTGACGCGGGCACCGCCCCTTGCACGACGGGGTATGCTGCCGCCCGTTACCTTCGGACCGCGACCACCATGCGCTCTCTCGCCACCGCCTGCCTGGGCCTGCTGCTGATCCTGATGACCGCCTGCACCACGACATCCCCCATGAATCCGACCGGCGAGTTCGTCGCGCGCGAGGTCGCCGTCGATGGCAAGACGTACCGCTACCAGGTGTTCGTCCCCGCGGCCCGCTTCCGCAGCGGCAAGCCGCCGGTCGTGCTGTTCCTCAACGGCTCGGGCGAACGCGGCAGCGATGGCGTGAAGCAGACGATGGCGGGCCTGGGACCTTACCTGCGCCAGCACGCCGACACGTTCCCGGCCGTGGTGGTGTTTCCGCAGGCACCGGACGACACGGAATGGACCGAAGTCGCCGGTCCCATCGCCTTCGCCACGCTCGATGCGGCGATGAAGGAATTCAACGGCGACCCGGACCGCGTCTCGCTGACCGGCATGTCGATGGGCGGCTACGGCACCTGGGAACTGGCGATGCAGCAGCCCACGCGCTTCGCCGCGCTGGTGCCGGTCTGCGGCGGCATCACCGTCGACTGGACCGATGCGCGGCCCGGCCTGCGTGCGCACAGCGTCGGCAATGCGGCCGATCCGTTCGCCGCCGCGGCGCAGCGCCTGAAGGACATTCCGGTGTGGATCTTCCACGGCGGGCAGGACAACGTGGTGCCGCCGTCGCAGTCGCGGCGCATGGAGGCTGCGCTGAAGGCCGCCGGCGCGCGCGACGCGCGCTACACCGAGTTCCCCGACGCCAACCACAACAGCTGGGACGCGACCTATGCCTACGCCCCGATGTGGGCCTGGCTGTTCGAACAGCGACGTGGGCGCTGAGCCGTGGCCGAACTCGTTCCCGACTACTTCACCGCCGGCTGGCGCGAGCGCGACCTGACCTGCCCCTGCGACTGGCACGGCAACAGCCGGGCGATGGCGATGGAGCTGCACGACGCCGTCACCGACTACGCCTGCCCCCAGTGCGGCAACCTGCTGCTGATCGTCTCGCATCCGAGCCTGGACCAGGTCCGCGCCGCGGCCGACGCCGGCAACGACGAAGCCGCCGCCCAGCTGGCCATCATCGAGGAAGCCCAGGCCCGCTTTCCCCGGGACGCCGGCTGAGCCTGCCCCGGGGCGCCCTGCGTCACGCTTCCGCCGCCCCGCAGCCACGGGCGAACACGCTCCCCTCAATCCGCGCCTCACGCGGCCGATAACCCGGCATCCCCTGGTGGCTGACGGGCATCCGCCCAGGCCGTGAGAGCGACACGAATGGCTGACGTGGCCGACGACAATTCCGGTAGTTCCGGCGGTTTCCGCCGCCTGTGGTCGCGCCGTCGCGAGACGGCGGCACCGGCGTCGCGCGAGCTCGCCACGACGGCGACTACCGGCGCGCGTCCGGCGATCAGCAGCGCGCAACTGCAGGCGCTGTTCGCGCACGCGGAAGAACCCGGCGCCCTGCTGTCCGCCTTCGCCGACGGCGTCGCCGGCCTGCCCGGCGAACTGCACGGCATGGGCGAGCGCCTGCAGTCCGCGCATGCCGACAGCGACTGGCCGCGCTATGGCCGCGCGATGCGCCAGCTCGTCGACAAGTACATCCGCACCGTCCAGGACGAGCCGCTGTCCGGCGAGGCCGAACAACTGCGCGACCTGCTGCACCACCTGCTGGTGGGTGGCATGGAACACCTGCTGCGTGAAGATGCCGCGTTGCTGCCGCAGGCGCATGCGCTCGCCGACCGTGTCCGCCAATGGCAACCCGCACAGCCGCTGGTCGAGCTGGGCAGCGACCTGAAGGAACTGTGCCAGCAGGTCGGCCTGCGCACGCACGAAGTGAACGACGCGCAGGAACTGATGCGCAGCCTGTTCGACCTGCTGCTGGAAAACGTCGGCGAACTGATCGAGGACGGCAGCTGGTTGCAGGACCAGATCGGCGCCGTGCGCCAGCTGCTCGCGGGCCCACTCGATCGCACCGCGCTGGAGCAGACCCGCGCCGGGCTGCGCGAAGTCATCTACAAGCAGGGCCTGCTGAAGCAGGGACTGGCCGAGTCGAAGGCCTCGATGAAGGAGATGATGGTGACCTTCGTCGAGCGGCTGGACGGCATGGCCAGCAGCACCGGCGAGTACCACGACCGCATCAGCTTCCATGCGCAGGCCGTGCGCGACAGCCGCAGCATCGCCGAGCTGGGCAAGCGGATGGAAGACATCCTGGAAGACACCGCGCAGGTGCAGGCGCAGGCGCTACGTGCGCGCGACAGCCTGCTGGAAGCACGCCGCGAGGTGGAGGAAGCCGAGCGCCGCGTGATGAATCTGGAGCAGGAGCTGCAGTCGGTCTCCGAGCTGGTGCGCGTGGACCAGCTGACCGAAGCACTGAACCGGCGCGGCTTCGACGAACTGTTCAAACGCGAATCGGTGCGTGCGCTGCGCAGCGGCCAGACCCTGAGCCTGGCGCTGCTGGACCTCGACGACTTCCGCCACATCAACGCCGCGCACGGCCACCTGGGTGGCGACGCCGCGCTGTGCCATGTGGTGACGCTGGCACGCGCCACGTTGCGCGCCAGCGACGCCGTGGCGCGCTTCGGTGGCGAAGAATTCGTGCTGCTGCTGCCGGAAACCAGTTTCCTGGAAGCGATGGGCACGCTGGAACGCCTGCGCGACCGTCTGGCGCACAAGCCGCTGGTCTACGAAGGACGCGGCATCCTGGTGACCTTCAGCGCCGGCGTGGCGCGCTGGCTGCCGGGCGAATCGCAGGACGAACTGCTCGCCCGCGCCGACCGTGCCATGTACCAGGCCAAGCAGGCCGGCAAGAACCGCGTGGTCGCCGCGCCGGACTGACGCACGGCGCAGCGTTCGCCTGCGGCGCGCGTTCGCGCCTCAGCCCAGCAGCATCTCCAGCACCGCCATGCGGATGGCGACACCGTTGCTGACTTGGCGCAGCACCAGCGACTGCGGACCGTCCGCGACTTCGTCGGTGATCTCCACGCCGCGGTTGATCGGGCCGGGATGCAGCACCACCGCATCCTTCGCCGCGCGCGTCAGTCGCGTCGTGGTCAGGCCGTAATCGCGGTGGTAGTCCTCCAGCGAGGACACCAGGCCTTCTTCCATGCGCTCGCGCTGCAGGCGCAGCATCATCACCACGTCCACGCCGTCGAGCATCGCGTCGAAGTCCTGCCCGGTCACGCAGCCGGCCAGCGTGCCGTCGTCGGGCAGCAGCGACTGCGGTCCGCATACGCGGATCTCGCCCGCGCCCAGCGTGCGCAGCGCATGCAGGTCCGAGCGCGCCACGCGCGAATGGTTCACGTCGCCGACCATCAGGATCTTCAGGCGCGAGAAGTCCGCGCCCTTGGCCTGGCGGATCGTCAGCACGTCCAGCAGGCCCTGGGTGGGATGCGCGCTGCGGCCGTCGCCAGCATTGACCAGCGCCGTGCCCTCGCCCGCCTCGGCCGCCAGCGCGGCGACCGCGCCGTCCTCGGCATGGCGGACGATGAAGCCACGCACGCCCATCGCCTCGAGGTTGCGCAGCGTGTCGCGCGCGGTTTCACCCTTGCGGGTCGACGAGGTGGAGGCATCGAAGTTCAGCACGTCCGCGCCCAGCCGCTGCGCCGCGATATGGAACGAGCTGCGCGTGCGCGTGGACGGTTCGAAGAACAGCGTGCAGATGGTGGTGCCGTCCAGCACCTGGCGGCGCGGCGTGCGGCCGAGCGCGGCATCGCGGATCTGGCCCGCGCGGTCGATCAGGCGGCACAGGGTCTCGCGGGGCAGACCATCGAGGGTGAGCAGGTGGCGCAGGCGTCCGTCGGAATCGAGTTGAGGCGTCATGGGGCGTAGTCGGGAGGGAATCAGGTCAGCTGGGTCGCGTCCTGGGGCGCGGCCAGCCAGCGTTCGATGATGACGGCCGCGGCCACTGCATCGAGGGCAGCGGCATCACGGCGGCGCTTGCGCCCTTCGGCGCGGTCCAGGGCGAAACGTTGCGAGGCTTCGACGGAACTGGTGCGTTCGTCCACCAGCACCACCGGCAACTGGTAGCGCGTGCGCAGCTCGCGGGCGAAGGCGTGGGCGCGCTTGCGGATGGGCTGGTCGCCGCCGTCCAGCGTCATCGGATCACCGACCACCAGGCCATCGGGCTTCCACTCGGCGTGCAACTTGTCGATCGCCGGCCAGTCCGGTCCATGGCCATGCACGTCGATCACCGCCAGCGCGCGTGCGCCGGTGCCGAAGGCGCTGCCCACCGCCACGCCGATGCGGCGGGCGCCCACGTCGAACCCCAGTACGGTGCCGTCCAGCTTCATGCCCAGTGCCTCCGTTCGCTACGGTCTGCGCCATCCTGCAACAGCGCCGGTGGAGACGACGTCGGCATGCGCGGACTCATGCGTGGCCGCTGTAGTCCGTCAGCCGGGTCATGTCCACGCCGATCCGCTGGCCGGCCGTCTGCCAGCGCTGCTCCAGCGGCACGGCGAACAGCAGTTCGGCGTCGGCCGGCGCGGTCAGCCAGCTGTTCTCGCCCAGTTCGTATTCCAGTTGGCCCGCGCCCCAGCCGGCGCAGCCCAGCGCCACCACCGCATGGTCCGGGCCTTCGCCCACGGCCATCGCTTCGAGGATGTCGCGCGAGGTGGTCAGGTACAGGCCGTCGGCCACTTCCAGCGTGGATTCCCAGGCACGCGCACTGTCGTGCAGCACGAAGCCGCGCTCCGGATGTACCGGGCCACCAGCCAGCACGATCTGGCCGTCCAGCCGCGGATCGTGCGATGCCAGGTTCATCTGCCGCAGCACCTCGCCCAGCGTGTATTCCGACGGACGATTGACGACCACGCCCATGGCGCCTTCGTCATCGTGCTGGCAGATCAGGGTGACGGCGCGCGCGAAATTCGGGTCGGACAACGCCGGCGAGGCGATCAGCAACTGGTTGGCCAGGGGCGTGGACGTCTCTTGCATGGCGACCATTCTAGCCCGGTGCCGACCGCACCGCGCCCGTGCGGTCGGATCCTGTCCGCAACCCGGCCTAGAATCAGCCACGTCCCCACTCCTGATGGTCCCATGTCCGGCTACTGCGACATCGCCCCCGGCCACCCGCTGCACGGCCCCTACCACGACCGCGAGTACGGCTTTCCGCAGCGCGAGGAATCCATCCTGTTCGAACGCCTGCTGCTGGAAATCAACCAGGCCGGCCTGAGCTGGGAAACCATGCTGAGGAAGCGCGAGGGCTTCCGCGCCGCCTACAGCGGCTTCAACGTCGACAAGGTCGCCCGCTATGGCGACAAGGACCGCGCCCGCCTGATGGCCGACCCCGGCATCATCCGCAACCGGCTGAAGGTGGAGGCGGCGATCCACAACGCCCAGGTCATCCAGCAACTGCGCAAGAGCCACGGCAGCTTCGCAGCATGGCTCGATGCGCATCACCCGCTGTCGAAGGCCGAGTGGATCAAGCTGTTCAAGAAGACCTTCCGCTTCACCGGCGGCGAGATCACCAACGAATTCCTGATGAGCCTGGGCTACCTGCCGGGCGCGCATCGCGAGGATTGCCCCGCCTTCAAGCGTGCCGCGAAGCAGCGCCCACCGTGGCTGGCCGCCGCGGGGCATTGATCCGGCGCAACACGCGCGTGCCACGATGGTCGTATCCTGACCGCCACGGCCGCCGACGATAATGGCGGTTTCGCGAGCACCGCTTCCGCCATGACCGAAGACCGTATCCGCCACGCCGGCCTGCGTGGCCGCGTGATCAGCGCCGAGCACGCCGCCAGCCTCATCCAGCCCGGCGAAACCGTCGCCATGAGCGGCTTCACCGGCTCGGGCTATCCCAAGGCCGTGCCGCTCGCGCTGGCCAGGCGCATCGAACAGGCCCACGCCGCCGGCCAGCCGTTCCAGATCAAGCTGATGACCGGCGCCTCCACCGCGCCGGAACTCGATGGCGCGCTGGCCAAGGCCGATGCGATCGCCCTGCGCATGCCGTTCCAGAGCGATCCGGACGCACGCAAGCGCATCAACGACGGCACGCTGGACTACATCGACATCCACCTGAGCCACGTGGCCCAGCACGTGTGGTTCGGCTTCTACGGCCCCATCGACACCGCCGTGATCGAAGTGTCGGCGATCCGCGAGGACGGCACGCTGGTGCCGTCCACCTCGGTCGGCAACAACAAGACCTGGCTGGACCTGGCGAAGAAGGTCATCGTCGAGGTCAACGACTGGCAGCCCGCCGATGTCGAAGGCATGCACGACATCTACTACGGCACCGCGCTGCCCCCGCACCGCAAGCCGATCCCGCTGGAACACGTGTCCGACCGCATCGGCGACACCGCGCTGCACTGCGACCCGGCCAAGATCGTCGCCGTCGTGCGCACGAACGGCCCCGACCGCAACAGCCCGTTCACCCCGATCGATGAAACCAGCGAACGCATCGCCGGGCACCTGATCGACTTCCTCAAGCACGAAGTCGCGCAGGGCCGCCTGCCGGCCAATCTGCTGCCGCTGCAGTCCGGCGTGGGCAACATTCCCAACGCCGTGCTGGCGGGGCTGGCGAAGAGCGGCTTCCGCGGCCTCACCGCGTTCACCGAGGTCATCCAGGACGGCATGCTCGACCTGTTGCGCGAAGGCGTGCTGGACGTCGCCTCATGCACCGGCTTCGCGCTCAGTCCGGAGGCGAACGAGGCGTTCAAGCGCGACATCGCCTTCTACCGCGAGCGCATCATCATGCGCACGCAGGAAATGTCGAACCATCCGGAACTGGTGCGCCGTCTGGGCTGCATCGGCATGAACGGGATGATCGAGGCCGACCTCTACGGCAACGTCAATTCCACCCACGTGATGGGCAGCCGCATCCAGAACGGCATCGGCGGCTCCGGCGACTTCGCCCGCAACGGTTTCATGTCGGTGTTCCTGAGCCCCAGCACCGCCAAGGGCGGCAGCATCTCGGCGCTGGTGCCGATGGTCAGCCACGTGGACCACACCGAGCACGACGTGTCAGTGATCGTCACCGAACAAGGCCTGGCCGACCTGCGCGGCCTCACACCCAAGCAGCGCGCCCGCCTGCTGATCGCGAACTGCGCGCATCCGGAGTACCGCGACGCGCTGCAGGACTACTTCGACCGCGCCCTGCACCACAGCTACGGCAAGCACACCCCGCACCTCCTGCCCGAAGCGCTGTCGTGGCACCAGCGCTGGCTCGATACCGGCACGATGAAGGGATAAGCCGCTTTCGTAGGATGGGTGGAGCGGAGCGATACCCATCATCGCGATGTGTCAGGCACCTTGATGATGGGTATCGCTTCGCTCCACCCATCCTACGTCCTAGCTCTCGCAACGCTCGGCCAGATCCAGGCCGTCCCGATGCTTCAACACGAAGGATTCGAATCCTGTCGGCTCCGACGGCATCCCGGAACGTGCCGGAGTCGACTGCATCGGCACAAGCGCGTCGGACAGCACGCCGACCTTGGCGGCCAGTCCCGGCGCGCGCGTGTCGAACCCTGCGAACTCCATCACCACCAGTGCCTGCTCACTGTTCATCAGCGAAACCAGCGGTACGCCGTTGCAGGAGAACAGGAGCGCGTGGGATGCCTCGTCTCCCGCTTCCAGTTCAACGCCTGCCCCCACGCCCGATCGCGCGATCCCTAAGGCGAGTGATCGGATGGCGCGGAACTCGGCCGCCGGGACCGGCCGGTAGACCTGCTGCCTTGCCGGCAGCGACGTCGGGTACATGACCCACGTCAGCGCCCCGGCCAGCACCACGAGGCCGAATGCAATGACGATCGCCTTCATGTGATGGGCCATGCGGGCTCAGCAGCTCCGATAGACATAGGTACCCTTCCGCGACGGCGGGCTCACGCCACGGTCGCGGTAGACCACGGAGATCCGGTCGCCCCGTGCCTTGCAGGCGGTGTTGAAGAACGATTCCGCCGCTACCGGCTTTCCATGGGAATCGCGATCGACGTCGCTGTATTCGATCTCGTACACCTGCTGGCCGTACGCGGCGGTGTACGCCTCGCATTCCGACCACACTTGGCAGCCTTCGACGACGGCGAAGTCGAACCCGATGTCGGTGGCGCCCTGCGATGCGTATTCGGAAGCGTTCTTCTGCGCGATGGCCAGTCCGCTTGCATGCGCGCGCGTCACCAGCAGGCGGGCGAAGGCGAGGTTGTCCGACGGTTCCAGCTGTTGTGCGGAGCGCGTCCACGAATCCAGGTTGTCCGGCTCCATCGCATCGAAGCCCTCCTGCGCGCACCGGTCGATCCACTCGCCGACGACCGCCAGCAACGCGTCGCGCTTCGCCGCGATGGAGGTATCGAACAGCAGTTCGTCGGGCCAGTGGGGATCGATGACGTAACGCCCACCCTTGCGCAGCAGCAGGTCGGGATGGTGCGTCTTCCACCACGCCGCCTCGCCCGGCTGCGTCTGGAACGCGTTGACGTAGCAGACGTTGTAGATGCCCGGCACCGGCGTCGCCAGCCGGTCGCGCACCACGATCGCCACATCGGCCTCGGGCTCATAGGCCCCGCCCAGCTGGTAGTCGAACTTCCCGTTCGCCGGCGGCGGCGTCACCGCGAACGCGGTGGTGGCCACCAGCATGGCGGCGAAGCAGAACAGGCGCGCAAGGGTGCGGCGGGAGAGCGTCATGTCGTCACCGGATCGTTGGAGCGGGAAGCACAGGGCGTCATTCGATCACCATCCGTCGCAGGAACGCCCACGGGTCGGAGCGGACAACGTGCCCCTGGACATCGAACACCCTGCACCACCTGGACGGATGCAGGTCGCAGGCCGACTGCAACCTATCACGCCCCGTCGCACCAGCGGCGACGGGGGGCGGCTAGCATGGCCTCGTCCCCACCCGAGACGACACGTCCATGCGCGCACTGGAAGCCGAGCACTACGTCTTGGACGTCAAGCTGAAGCGCGACAAGGTTCCGTCCTTCGACACGTACCCGTTCTCCCTCCCGGTCGTCCGCCACCTGGAGACGCTGGAACTGCACCCCAAGGTCACCTTCATCGTCGGCGAGAACGGGAGCGGCAAGTCGACATTGCTGGAAGCCATCGCCACGGCCTGGGGCTTCAATCCCGAAGGCGGCACGAAGAACTTCAACTTCAACACGCGCGCCTCGCACTCCGCGATGCACGAGTACCTGCTGTTAGTGAAAAGTACGAAACGGGCCAAGGATGGGTTCTTCCTGCGCGCCGAGAGTTTCTTCAATGTGGCCACGGAGATCGAACGACTGGATAGCGACAGCCATTACGGCGCAAGGATCATCGACTCCTACGGGGGGACGTCACTGCACCAGCAGTCGCACGGCGAGTCGTTCTTCGCCCTGATGCTCAATCGATTCGGCGGCAAGGGCTTCTACGTGCTGGACGAACCCGAGGCCGCGCTGTCGCCGAACCGCCAGCTGGCGATGCTCTCGCGCCTGCACGACCTGGTGCATGACCGCTCGCAGTTCGTCATCGCCACCCACTCGCCGATCCTGATGGCCTATCCGGACGCCTGGATCTACCAGATCGGCGACGGCGGCCTGGAGCGCATCGCCTACGAGCAGACCGAGCACTATCGGGTGACCCGGGACTTCCTGGGGGACCCGAAGCGTCGTCTCGCCGATCTGCTGGGCTGACGTCGCAGTTCGTAGGAGGGGAGGAGCCGGAGGCGGCTTTCAACGGCGAAGCCGGTCTAGCCATCGGCGCCATCTCGCCGGCATCCAAAAAGTCGGGCGATCACTCCCACGGACCATCGACAATCTTTCCGCGCCATATCCCTTCGCTTCCGGGGCTCATCACCACAACGGTCGCGAAGAGATCACCATCACTCACGGGGATCGACAAGCCTTCCACGAGAACGAGCCCTGCTTCGGCGAGATCCTGCGTCGTTCCCACAAGATTGAGCCGCAGGTGACCATCAGGATCAACGTTGTTGAAGTCCGCGAATATCCTATCCATATCGTCTCAAGCCTCTTTCTCTCTTACGGCCGGATCCTGCTGACCGCAATTGAGTGCAGTGTCCTCCATCGATGGGTAGACCGGCTTTGCCGTTGAAAGCCGCTTCGCTCCACCCATCCTACGCGTCCCCTCACGCGCTGCGTTCCACCAAACGCACCGGCTTCATCACCGACAGCACGCGCAGGGCGCGGGCCATGAACAGGCCACTGAAGAGACCGTAGGTGCCAGCGACCACGGCCACGGCGGTCGTCGCGTCGAACATGCCGGGCTTGATGGCATGCATCACGGCCACCGCGTACTTGACGAAGAAGATGCCCATCATCAGCGCCAGCGGCACCCAGCTGCCGGGGACGGTGAACTGCTTCGCGTCGGCATCGTAGGACACGCCCTGCAGCGGCGCCCGGACCAGACCCAAAGCCACCACGGCACCCCAGGCACAGGCCCACGCCGCGAGGGCCGTCACGTGGGCATCGAACGTCGACCACACCGAGTACAGCGACCAGCCCATCATCACCACCGGCAGCACGATCAGCCGCTGGCGTGAGACCTGCCGCGCCTTGCTCTGCAGGTAACCCAGGTAGACCAGCCCGAAGAACAGGCCGAAGACCCAGAGGGGGGTGTGGGTGAGGATCTGCATCATGGGGCGGTTTCCTGGCATCCCGACGCCGTGTCGGTTCACAGCTATCTTCGGATCCGCCCGCCCCGCCGTGAGGTGCCGGAAGTCAACACTTTCAGGTGCCGGAGGTCGTGCCGCGCCATCCGCGGGCACGGCGGCCAGGGTCGTCCCGCCGCCCGCCCCGCTCGAAAAGACCGCGACGAAGAAATTTTCTCCGCCCGCGACCCTTTCTGGTGCAAGCCCAAAGCATTCAGGTGAGATGACAAGGAAAATTGCTTCGACGCCAAAGCACTTTTGTGCGATGACGAAGCGAATCGCTTCGACGTCGATGCACAAAGGTGCCATGACGAAGCAGATTTCTCTGGCGTCGAAGCGATTTTCGGGTGATGCCAAAGAAAACTGGTTCGGCGTCGAACCTTTCTGGTGCGCGAGCGAAGAAAATTTCTCTGCGGGATACACGATCCGCTCCTCGCGCCTCCGCTGACTGCCGGATGTGACACCCCGTCCGAGAGCGCGCAGCGCCCGGACTGCGCGACCGGGGCCCCGGCTTCACTCCCGCAGTGGATCCTGCGGCGCGCCAAGTCCCGGGAGTCGCACGCCCAGCATGGAGGCCAGGCTCATCAGATAAGCCAGCAGATACGGGACTGCGATCAACAGGACCACCCAGACCCATGCCTTCTTTCTCGCGCAGATGACGATCCAGCACACCATGCCGGCGGAGAAGCCGAAGAAGGCGGCGAGCGAGCACACCAGAACCAGTCCTTTCAGCAGGACGTTGTCCGGTAACGGACCGCCAGTGACATTCATGTAGACCAGCGCAGCGAACAGTACGGCGACGGACGTCGTTGCCATCCAAAAGCAAACGGCCAATGGAAAACGGCTCATCCCGGGTCCTTTACGTTCAAGTTGGAGGTCATCCCTGCATCACGCTGGCGAGCGCTTGGCCCGGAAACACATCAGGCAGCCGAAGCTGCCTGACGGAAGGAACAGAAAGACACGCCGGTCAGCGGACTTCGGCAATCTCCACGCCGTCCAGACCCTGCGCCAGCGTGCGGGCGTCGCCGCCCTGGGCCAGCTTGATGCGCAGGCGCACTTCGTTCTGCGAGTCGGCGAAACGCAGCGCGTCCTCGTAGCTGATCTCGCCGGCCTGGTACAGCTCGAACAGGGCCTGGTCGAAGGTCTTCATGCCGAGGTTGGTGGATTCCTTCATCACTTCCTTCAGCTTGTGGATCTCGCCGTCGCGGATGTAGTCCTGCACCAGCGGCGTGCCGAGCAGGATTTCCATCGCCACGCGGCGACCCTTGCCGTCCGGCGTCGGGATCAGCTGCTGCGCCACCACGCCCTTGAGGTTGAGCGACAGGTCCATCAGCAACTGCGTGCGGCGGTCTTCCGGGAAGAAGTTGATGATGCGGTCCATCGCCTGGTTGGCGTTGTTGGCGTGCAGCGTGCACAGCACCAGGTGGCCGGTTTCGGCGAAGGCGATGGCGTGGTCCATGCCTTCGCGCGTGCGCACCTCGCCGATCATGATCACGTCCGGCGCCTGGCGCAGCGTGTTCTTCAGCGCGGCTTCCCAGCTGTCGGTGTCGATGCCGACCTCGCGCTGGGTGATGATGCAGCCCTCGTGCTTGTGCACGAACTCGATCGGGTCTTCGATCGTGATGATGTGGCCGGTGGAATTCTGGTTGCGATAGCCGATCATCGCCGCCAGCGAGGTGGACTTACCGGTACCGGTGGCGCCGACGAACAGGATGATGCCGCGCTTGGTCATCGACAGCGTCTTGATGACCGGCGGCAGGTTCAGCTCTTCGATGGTCGGGATGCGCGTCTCGATGCGACGCAGCACCATGCCCACCTGGTTGCGCTGGTAGAAGCAGCTGACACGGAAGCGACCCACGCCCGCCACGCCGATGGCGAAGTTGCACTCGTGGGTCTTCTCGAACTCCTCGCGCTGCGCCGGCGTCATCACGTTCAGCACCAGGTCGCGCGACTGCTGCGAGGTCAGCGGCGTCTGCGTGATCGGCGAGATCTTGCCGTGCACCTTGATGGACGGCGGCATGCCGGACGTGATGAACAGGTCCGACGCCTTCTGGTGCGCCATCAGCTTGAGGAAAGAGGTGAAGTCGATGGTGCTCATGGCGATGCTCCGTAAGACGGAAGAAGCCGCGGGACGGCGGCCGCCGGTGGCGGCGCCGCGCGGCCGTTACTCGAACAACCGCTTTTCCTTGGCGTATTCCTTGGCCTGCTGGCGCGTGATCAGGCTGCGCTTCACCAGGTCCTGCAGATGCTGGTCCAGGGTCATCATTCCGTAGTTCTGGCCGGTCTGGATGGCCGAGTACATCTGCGCCACCTTGTCCTCGCGGATCAGGTTGCGGATGGCCGGCGTGCCCACCATGATTTCCCAGGCCGCGGTGCGGCCGCCGCCGATCTTCTTCAGCAGCGCCTGCGAGATGACCGCGCGCAGCGATTCGGACAGCATCGAGCGGACCATCGGCTTTTCGCCGGCGGGGAACACGTCGATGATGCGGTCGATGGTCTTGGCCGCCGAGCTGGTGTGCAGGGTGGCGAACACCAGGTGGCCGGTTTCCGCGGCGGTCAGCGCCAGGCGGATGGTTTCCAGGTCGCGCAACTCGCCGACCAGGATGTAGTCGGGGTCTTCACGCAGTGCCGAACGCAGGGCCTCGTTGAAGCCATGCGTGTCGCGGTGCACTTCGCGCTGGTTGATCAGGCACTTCTGCGAGGTGTGCACGAATTCGATCGGATCCTCGACGCTGAGGATGTGGCCGTATTCGTTCTTGTTGATGTGGTCGATCATCGCCGCCAGCGTGGTCGACTTGCCCGAGCCGGTCGGACCGGTCACCAGGATCAGGCCCTGCGGCTGCTGGATCAGCTCGCGGAACAGCGGCGGGCAGCCCAGGTCTTCCAGCGTCAGCACTTCCGACGGAATGGTACGGAACACCGCACCCGCGCCGCGGTTCTGGTTGAACGCGTTGACGCGGAAGCGCGCCAGCGACGGAATCTCGAACGAGAAGTCGACCTCGAGGAATTCTTCGAAGTCGCGGCGCTGCTTGTCCGACATGATGTCGTAGACCAGCGAGTGCACCTGCTTGTGGTCGAGCGCCGGGATGTTGATGCGGCGCACGTCGCCGTCCACGCGGATCATCGGCGGCAGGCCGGCCGAGAGGTGGAGGTCGGATGCTTTGTTCTTTACCGAAAACGCCAAGAGCTCGGCGATATCCATGACGCTGCTTCCCCAAGTTGCTGCGAACTGGAACCTTGATTCCCCGGAGGGCAGTATAGCGCCCTCGCCGTCCCCGCCAATGGTTGGACCAACATGCTCGCCGACACCCTCAGCGAGACCCTGCAACGTCTTGAAAACGCAGCGAAAGCCGCACATCGGCCAACGCCCGCGCTGCTGGCCGTCTCCAAGCTGCAACCGGCCTCTGCCGTGGCCGAACTGGCCCGCGCCGGACAGCGCGCCTTCGGCGAGAACTACGTGCAGGAAGCGCAGGGAAAGATCGGCGAACTGGCGGACATGACGCTGGAATGGCACCTGATCGGCCACCTGCAGTCCAACAAGGCCGACGTTGCCGCGCGCGTGTTCGATTGGGTGCAAACGGTCGACCGTCACAAATTGATCGGCGCCCTGTCACGGAATCGCCCTGCCGACCTGCCGCCGCTGAACGTGCTGATCCAGGTGAACATCGACGACGAGGCCAGCAAGCATGGCTGCGCGCCGGACGAGGTCGACGCGCTGGCCACGGCGATCGCCGCCGAACCGACGCTGCGTTTGCGTGGCCTGATGGCGATCCCCGCACCGCATGCCGACCCGGCGCTGCGGGTGGCCGCCTTCGTCCGCATGCAGGCGCTGTACGCCGCGCTGGCTGCCCGGCACGCGGCCGTGGACACGTTGTCGATGGGCATGAGCGACGACTTCCCGCTGGCCGTCGCGAACGGCGCCACGATGGTCCGCATCGGCACAGCGCTGTTCGGCGCGCGACCGGCAAAGTAGCGCATGGACCCCGCCCAGGACCGCATCCATTTCCCCGGCAACCCGTGGCCCGAAGGCCACGCGCTGACGGAGTTCGCCTGGACGGTGCGCGTGGTCGACGGTGTGGTCTGGTGCGATCTGCATCTGCGCAGCGCGGACTATTACGCCGAACGCGATATCGAACTGGACGAAGACGAAGACGAAGACGCAGATGAAGACGACCACGACAGCAGCTGGGAGGCGCCCGGTGTGTGGGGCAACTACCATCGCTGCACGCTGTCGTCGACGTTCTGGGACGACGACCGCGGCTTCCCGCTGTGTGCGATCGAGGATTTCACGCCGGCGTGGCTGGACGGCCGGACGTTCGAGGTCGACACGATCACCAACGGCACGCTGGAGGGTGTCGAACTGGACGACCTCGCTTTCCACGTCTACCTGCTCGGCCACGACAGCGTGGCCAACCACCGCATCACCTTCCATCGCATCGGCGACAGCGACCGCTTTGACATCGCCTGGACCGGCGACATCGCCCTGACCTACGCCGGCGACGACGACCTCGCCCACCGGTTCGAGGCACGCATCAGCGCCGTGCCGTTCCCCACGCCTTCTCCGTGAGCCTGCCGCCATGACCGCATCGCACTCCCCGCTCCTGACGCATCCGCTGGCCTTCATCGGCGGCGGCAACATGGCGCACAGCCTGATCGGCGGCCTGATCAAGCGCGGCGCCGATCCTTCGCGCATCCGCGTGGCCGAACCGGCGGAACCGCTGCGCGCCGCCCTCGCCGCGGACTTCGGCGTACAGGTGTTCGCCGACGCCGGCGAAGCGACCTATGGCGCGGACACCTGGCTGTTCGCGGTGAAGCCACAGGTGATGCGCACGGTGTGCGAAAGCCTCGCGTTACGCGCGCAGACGCAGCGTCCGCTGTCGGTCTCCATTGCGGCGGGCATCACCGCCGCGCAGATGCAACGCTGGCTGGGCGGCAACGTACCCGTCGTGCGCAGCATGCCGAACACGCCGGCCATGCTGGGCGCCGGCGTCACCGGCCTGCATGCCAGCGATGAAGTCGACGCGGTGGGCCGCCAGCGCGCGGAACTGCTGCTGTCATCCGCCGGCCCCACCGTGTGGATCGACAGCGAAGCGAAGATGGATGCGGTGACCGGCGTATCCGGCAGCGGCCCTGCCTATGTGTTCCTGCTGGCCGAAGCGATGGAAGACGCGGCCAGGGCCGAAGGCCTGTCGGACGACGCGGCGCGCACGCTGGTGCTGCAGACGATCCTGGGCGCGGCGCGCATGCTGACCGAAAGCGGCGAGACGCCCGCAGAACTGCGTCGCCGCGTCACCTCGCCGAACGGCACCACGCAGGCCGCGATCGAAACCTTCCAGGCCGGCGGCTTCGAAGCCCTGGTCGCGAAGGCCGTGCACGCGGCGACGGTGCGCGGTGGCGAGTTGTCGGCGGCGAACGACTGAGCTCCATCCCTGCGATGACCGCGTCCATGAAAACCCGCTTGCTGCCCGCCCTCTTCCTCGCCTTGCTGGCCGCCTGCTCCGGCGGCGAAGCACCGCGCGCCGCCGAGTTCGTGCAGGCCGCACCGGCCGAAGCCGACTTCGGCGACCTGCGCGTGCGCTACAACGCCGTGCCGACGCTGGCATTGAGCGAGCCCGTCGCCAGGGAGTACGGCGTGCAGCGGGATGCCGGCACCGCGCTGGTGCTGGTCGCGCTGCGCACGGTGACCGGCGGCGAAGAAGTCGATGCCGACGGCGAGGTCAGCGTCACCGCGCACGACCTGTCCGGGGCCCGGCAGGCCCTTAATCTGCGCAAGATCGACGCGGGCGGGTACCGCGACCACATCGGCATCGCCCGCATCTCGCCGCGTAATTCCTACCGCTTCGAAGTGGTCGTGACCGCGGATGGGCGCAGCGAGACCGTCAAGTTCCAGCGGAATTTCTGAGGCGAAGCGGAAAGGCTCCATGTAGCCAGCCTGCTGGAGCGAAGAGCCTTCCTGTGGGAGCGACGTAAGTCGCGATGAGGCGCCGCGGTGCTTCATCGCGACTTACGTCGCTCCCACACCCGATATCTCGACCAGCCCCCCCGCAGATGCAGTGGCCCTCAGCCCTGGCGCGCTGCCCACCTCTGGACGATCGCCGCGATCGCCTGCACGCCATCGGTCAGCGCGGCCGGCCCGGGCTGCAGGATCAGCGGCGACTTGATCTCGTGCAGTTCGCCGTCGCGAACGGCGGGAATGGCATCCCAGCCGGGACGTGCGGCGACGCGGTCGGGGCGGAATTTCTTGCCGCACCACGAGCCGAGGATGATGTCCGGCGCACGGCGCACGACCTCGCTGCCATCCGCCAGGATGCGGTGCTTGGCCAGCGATTCCTTCGCGATTTCCGGGAAGACATCGTCGCCACCGGCGATACCGATCAGTTCGGACACCCAGCGGATGCCGGTGATCTGCGGCTCGTCCCATTCTTCGAAATAGACCGTCGGCCGACGCGGCAGGCGCGCGGCCTGTGCGCGGACGTCATCCAGCCCGCGCGCCAACGTATCGGCGTAGTCGTTGGCCCGCGACGCGGCGCCGACCAGCGCGCCCAGTCGCCGCACATAGTCGACGATGCCTTCGACGCTGCGGTGGTTGCTGATCCAGACTTCCACGCCGTGCCGCACCAGCTCGGCGGCGATATCGGCCTGGATGTCGGAGAAGCCGATGGCGAGGTCGGGCTGCAGCTTCAGGATCTCGCCGATCTTCGCGCTGGTGAACGCGCTGACCTTCGGCTTCTCCTTGCGCGCCTGCGGCGGACGCACGGTGAAGCCGCTGATGCCGACGATGCGGTCCTGCTCGCCGAGCGCGTACAGCGTTTCGGTCGGCTCCTCCGTCAGGCAGACGATGCGTTGCGGGCCGGTCATGCCCGGGTGCCCCCTGTGGGAGCGACGTCAGTCGCGAGCTTCCCGCAACAAGCCATCGGTTCGCGACTGACGTCGCTCCCACCAGGGATGCAGATGCCGCTCAAGGAAACAACATCCGCTTGCTCCACGCGCCGGCGGCATCGCGCTCGTAGCGCCAGCGCTCGTGCAGACGAAACTGCGCGCCGTACCAGAACTCGATCGCCTCGGGCGCCACGCGGTAACCGCTCCACCCGTCCGGCCGCGGCACGTCGCGATCGGCGAAACGCGCTTCCACCTCGGCCATGCGCGCCTCGAACGCCTCGCGCGAGTCCAGCGTCTCCGACTGGATCGACGCCCACGCGCCCAACTGGCTCTGGCGCGGACGCGAGGCGAAGTAGGCATCGGCCTCGGCGTCGCTGACCGGCGTTACCGCGCCTTCCACGCGTACCTGGATGCCGGCTTCGCGCAGGCTGCGCCACAGGAACAGCAACGCCGCGCGCGGGTTGTCGTGCAGCTCGCGACCCTTCTGGCTGTGCGTGTGCGTGTAGAAAACGAAGCCGCGCTCGTCGAACGCTTTCAGCAGCACGGTGCGCGCGGAAGGATGGCCGTCCGGCGTGGCGGTGGCGAGCGTCATGGCATTCGCCTCGACTTCGGTGCCCGCGGCCTTGGCTTCGCCGAACAGCGTGGCGAACGTGGACAGGGCTTCGGCGTACAGATCGGTCATGGCGTCGTCAGGCAGCGCCCGCGTATCGGGCATGCGCTATTGTCGCGCGATGACGCAGGCAACGCACCCCGATGGTTTTCCCGACGCTATCGTCGCCGAGGCGCTGGCCGCCGCACGCGCGCTGACGCCGCGCACGCCGGTGTTCGCCATCAGCGGCCTGCAGGGAAGTGGCAAATCGACGCTGGCCGCGCAGATCGCCACGCGTGCCGAGACCGATGGCCTGCGCGTGGCCGTGCTGTCGCTGGACGACCTGTACCTGACCCGCGACCAGCGCGGACAGCTGAGCCGCGATGTCCATCCGCTGCTCGCCACACGCGGCCCCCCGGGCACGCACGACGTGGCGCTGGGGTGCGAGGTACTGGACGCACTGCGTGCGGGCGACGACGTCGCCCTGCCCCGCTTCGACAAGCTGGCCGACGATCGCGCGCAAGACGCGTGGACGCAGGTGCGGGGGCGCGTCGATCTGGTGCTGTTCGAAGGCTGGTGCCTGGGCGCCGTAGCAGAAGACGAGGCAGCCCTGGCGACACCGCTCAACGCGCTGGAGCGCGACGAGGATGCGGACGGCCGCTGGCGACGCTACTGCAACGCGGCGCTACGCCAGGACTACCCGGCGCTGTGGGCCCGCATCGACGCGCTTTGGTTCCTGCAGCCGCCGGGCTTCGACATCGTCCGCACGTGGCGCTGGCAGCAGGAACAGGCGATGGTGGCGCGCGATCCCGCACGCGGCGGCATGGACCGCGCGCAGCTGGACCGCTTCATCCAGCACTACGAACGCACCAGCCGGCACCTGCTGGCGACGCTGCCGGCGACGGCGGACCGGGTCATCGGGCTGGATGAGGCGCGTAGACCTGTCGTTGCGTAGATGCGGGTGGTGGGAGCGACGTAAGTCGCGATGACGACATCCGGACGCTTCATCGCGACTTACGTCGCTCCCACACTTAGCTATCCCACACTTAGCTATCCCACACTTAGCTATCCCACACCTATCTATCCCGCACCTGCCTACCCGGTGCGTGCCCCTCGCCTCACGCCACCACGAAGGTGATGCGCAGGTTGACGCGCCACTCCTGCACGTTGCCGCCGTCGTCGGTGACCACCTTGATCTCGTTGACCCAGGCGCCCTTGATGTTCTTCACCGTCTCGGACGTCTTCTTCAGGCCGACCTTGACGGCGTCCTCCATGCTGGTCTTCGACGATGCGTTGACCTCGATGATCTTGGCAACGGACATGGCGCATTCCTCCTCGGATGACCGGCTCTGTGCCGGAGCGCCACCGTAGTCCTGCTGGTGTTAAGCCCACGCCACGCACGCGGGCGGTGCTAGCATCTGTCCCATCATGAATCCGGCCCCCAACCTGATCCTGGTCGGCCCCACGGGGGCCGGCAAGACGTCCATCGGCAAGCGCGTGGCCGAGCGCTTCGGGCTGGTGTTCGTCGATGCGGACCAGGCCATCGTCGACCGCACCGGCGCCAGCATCGCCTCGCTGTTCGAGCATGTGGGCGAAGCCGGTTTCCGCGAGCGCGAGAAAGCCACCCTGCACGAACTGCTGGCCGGCCACGGCCAGTTGATCTCGACCGGCGGCGGCGCCGTGCTGGATGCCGACAATCGGATACAGATGAAACAACGTGGCTACGTGGTCTACCTGCAGGTCAGCGTGGACGCGCAGCTCAAGCGCCTGGGCCGCTGCACCAACCGCCCGCTGCTGCAGCGCCCCGACCGCGAGCAGGTACTGCACGACATGGCGGTGACGCGCGAGCCGCTGTACCGCGACGTGGCCGACCTGACCCTGGACACCGACGGCCTGACGCCGCCCGAGGCGACAGCCCGCCTGACCCAGTTGCTGGCGCATCGCTGGCAACCCATCGAAGAGAACGCATGAGCCAGCTCCGCACCGTCGATGTCGGCGGCGACATTCCCTACACCATCGCCATCGGTCCCGGCCTGCTGTCCGACGGCGGTGCGCTGGCGCGCCACGTGCGCGGCCGCCACGTGCTGCTGGTCAGCGACTCGGTGGTCGCACCGCTGTATGCCGGCGCCGTGCGTGAAGCGCTGCACGCCGCACGCCCCGAGCTGGCCATCGGCACCTTCATCCTGCCGGCCGGCGAAGAGTCGAAGACGCTGGCGCACTTCGGCCATGCCATCGAAGCGCTGGCGACGCTCGGCGCGACGCGCGACGCCTGTGTGGTGGCGCTGGGCGGCGGCGTGGTCGGCGACCTGGCCGGCTTCGCGGCCGCGTGCTGGATGCGCGGCGTGGACTGCGTGCAGGTGCCGACGACGCTGCTGTCGATGGTCGATTCGTCGGTCGGCGGCAAGACCGCGGTCGATATCCCGCAGGGCAAGAACCTGGTGGGTGCCTTCCATCCGCCGCGCGCGGTGTTCGCCGACACCTCGGCACTCGCGACGCTGCCCACGCGCGAGCTGCGCGCCGGGCTGGCCGAAGTGATCAAGTACGGCGCGATCCGCGATGCCCGCTTCTTCCAGTGGCTGGAGCAGGAGCGCACCGCGTTGCTGGCGATGGACGGCGAGGCGCTGGCGCTGGCCATCGCCGCCAGTTGCGAGCACAAGGCGGAGATCGTCGCGCGTGATCCGCTTGAGAAAGGCGAGCGTGCGCTGCTGAACTTCGGCCACACCTTCGGCCACGCCATAGAGACCGAGCAGGGCTACGGCGGCCTGGGCAACGACAACCTGAACCATGGCGAGGCCGTCGCCGTGGGCATGGTGCTGGCCGCACGCCTGTCGGCCGCCCTGGGCATGGCATCGGCCGATGACGCCGATCGCCTGGAAGCGCTGCTGACCGCGTACGGCCTGCCGACCCGCATTCCTGCCGGGCTGGCACCGGACGCCCTGCTGACCCGCATGCGGCTGGACAAGAAGAACCTGGCCGGCCGCCTGCGCCTGGTGCTGTGGCGCGGCTTGGGCCAGGCCGAGGTGGTGCCGGACGTGGACGAGGCCCGCGTGCTGGCCGCGCTGTCCGGCTAAAATGTCGCCATGCGCGTCCTCCTCCAGCAGCGCCCCGATGCGGGCGAAGCCCCCCGCTACGTCCAGCTGACCCTGCAACCCGACCTGTTCGGCGGCTGGGAACTGTTGCGCGAAAGCGGTCAGATCGGCGGCCGTGCGACGCTGAAGCGCGAGCAGTACCTGCTGCAGGACGAGGCCAACGCCGCGTTCGAGAAGGCCCGCGACAGCCACCTCAAGCGCGGCTTCCAGCTGATGTTCGCTCGCGGCGCCGACGCGCCCAAGTAACCCCTTCCCGGATTCTCCCGATGACCGCTTTGAAGAACGACCCTGCTTCCAACAGCAGATTCCTGCGTGCCCTGCGCCGCGAATCCGTGGACCGCACGCCGGTGTGGCTGATGCGCCAGGCCGGCCGCTACCTGCCGGAGTACCGCGCCACCCGCAAGGAAGCCGGCAGCTTTCTCGGGATGGCGAAGAACCCGGAGGTCGCCTGCGAGGTGACCCTGCAGCCGCTGCGCCGCTTCGACCTGGACGCCGCGATCCTGTTCTCCGACATCCTGACCATCCCCGATGCGATGGGCCTGGGCCTGTACTTCGTGGAAGGCGAAGGTCCGAAGTTCGAACGCACCGTGCGCAGCGCCGCCGATGCGGCGAAGCTGGGCGTGCCGGACATGGAAACCGAGCTGCGCTACGTGATGGACGCGGTGCGGGTGATCCGCCACGAACTGGACGGCAAGGTGCCGCTGATCGGCTTCTCCGGCAGCCCGTGGACGCTGGCCTGCTACATGGTGGAAGGCGGCGGCAGCAAGGACTTCGCCCGCATCAAGGCGATGGCGTTGAACGAACCGGCGGTGCTGCACCAGCTGCTGTCGGTCAACACCGATGCGGTGATCGCCTACCTGGCCGCGCAGCGTGCGGCCGGCGCGCAGGCGCTGCAGGTGTTCGACACCTGGGGTGGCGTGCTGTCGCCGGCGATGTACCGCGAATTCTCGCTGCCCTACCTGCAGCGCATCGCGCGCGAGCTGGATCGCGGCGACGGCGCCGAGCGCGCCCCGCTGATCCTGTTCGGCAAGGGCACCGCCGCATACCTGGAAGAACTGGCCGCCAGTGGCGCCGATGGCGTCGGCGTGGACTGGCTGATCGAGCTGGGCGACGCCGCCCGCCGTACGCAGGGCAAGGTCGCGCTGCAGGGCAACCTGGACCCGGCCACGCTGTACGGCTCGCCCGATGCGATCCGCCGCGAAGTGCGCCGCGCGCTGGACAGCTACCGCGACGGCAATGGCGGCTCACGCGAAGGCCACGTGTTCAACCTCGGCCATGGCATGTCGCCGGACATGAATCCCGACCACGTCGCCGTGCTGGTGGACGAAGTCCACGCCTACAGCGCACGCTGACGCCCCTGCTCCACCCGCCGGAGTGACGCAATGGAATGCCGCCACCTGCTCGCCCCTGCCGCCGCCGGCCTGTTGCTGATGGCTGGCGCCCGCGTGCGCGCCGAGGAAGCCGGCGCCGTGCGGATGATGCAGGTTGCCGGCGGCGACTTTCCCGCACTGGTGATGGTGGTGCCGGGCGAACATGCCACGCAGGGCCCGGACACGATGCCCGGCTGCGACCGCATCCGCGCACGCCGGGTGGATGAACTGGCGCCCGGATGGCGGACGCGCGTGGCGCGCGTCGAGCTGGAGTGCGAAGACACGCTGGCGGACGACGAGCAGCAGACCCTTACCGCGGTGACCGCGCGTGCGGTGCTGCATCCCGGCGGCGTGCAGTTCGCCGGCCAGCCGGTGACCGAGGTCCGCCTGATGGATTCGCAGCGCTGGGGCGACCACCAGTACGTGCTGGCCGCGCCGTTCGCCGCCGCCGGCCCGATCGTCAGGCGCTTCGTCGAGGAAGCCTGCCTGGCACGGACGCTGGCGGAAGAAACGCCCGCGACGGCCTGCACCATGCTGGCGGCCGATGACGGTTTCTACCTGGCGTCCTCCGATGCTGGCGGCATCTGGGTGCACGCCGATCCCGATGACGCCACGCGCACGCTGTATGTCGAAGCCTGGGCGGACTGAATCGATGCGCCCATCCTTCCTGGTGTGCCTGCTCGCCTTGTCGCCTGCTGCGTGGGCAAGCGAATCGGCTCCGTTCGCCGGCGACTACGGCCACAGCGCGACCCGCGAGGCCGACGAGGTGGTGTGGCGTGTGCAGCAGGCGGACACTGGATGGCGCCTCATCTCCACCGGTGACGGTGAGGTCGTCGATGCACACCGGCTGGGACCGCGCGGCCGTGAGGCGTTCTGGACGCGCATGGGCTGGCCCGTCGACAGCAGCAACGACGCCGACTGCCTGACCTGGGGCAAGAAGCCGGCTTCGCTGGACGACCTGTTCGCCGACGCACCGCCTGCCCCTGCCGCACCCGGCGACGACTATGGGCTCGGCGTGCTCTGCCACGTGCCATCTGCCACGCGTGCACGCATCGACTGGCTGGCCAGCAATGCCAGCGACTGGTTCTACTACGACCCGGTCGCCGGCGTGATGGACATCCGCCGGCTGCGCTGATCGCGTCAGCCTACGCCGGATCGCGGGCTGCGCAGGCGTGGCGTGGTGCCGTCGCTGCCGGCATCCGGCCGTTGGTATTCGAAGCGGATCTCGCGCATGCCGTCGGGCACCACGATGTCCATCGCTTCGGGCGAAACGCAGCGGCCGCGCAGCACGTTGCGGATCGACTGCGCCTCGCTCTGCAGCTCCGCCGCTTCCTCGGTCCGCGCGATGACGGCAGGGCGCAGGTAGACCGCGTCGTCGACGATCCACATCTCGTTCTCCTGCCCGTCATTCGTGCTGGCGAGCACGGCGTCCGGACGCGCGCCGCCGGCGGGTATCGGGCGGACCTGCAGCACCTGCCGGCAGCGGCCGGTGTTGAGGACGCGCACATCGGCGGCGAAACCTGCCAGGAAGGTCTCCGCCTGCTGCTGCACGTCCTCATCGGACACGCGATCGGCCTCTACGCTGTAACGGACCTTGATGAAGTACAGGTCGCGCACGGTCATCGCGAGGGCGGAGCGGTAGCGCTTGTCGCGCATCGGCATTTCCATCGCGAAGGACCGCGCCTTCAGCGCCAGCTCGCCGAGCATGCCCTCGCCGGCGCTCGGTGCCGTGGTGAACGTGCGCACCTCACCCAGCCGGACGTCGCCGGCCTTGCGGTTGTTCGCGATCTGCACGATCTCGTCGACGCCGTACTGGAACACCTGCGCGAATGCGGGATCGAACATCACGCCGGCCGGATACAGGTACAGGTCCATCCAGCGGTCCGGCTTGCGCGTGTCCTGGTAGCGCACCGACACCCCCAGTTCCTGCTGCTCGTAACGCTTCTCGCCCACCGCCTCCCAATCGCCCACGCGCAGCGGATACAGCGCGCGTGAAGCGGTGATGTAGTCACCCAGCAGCGGCGGTTCGGGCGTGTCCGCCAGGGCGGGACCGGCCAGGACGAGTACAGCAACGGCGAGCAGACAGCGCGTGATCATCTTCATGGTGTGTCTCCCTGCGACGGCGATGCGCGGCGCTCGATCTGCGTGGCGATCACCGCGGCCAGCATGTCGCCGGTGACCGGCTTGCGGATGAAATCGTCGAACCCCGCCTGGCGCGCCAGCGATTCGGCCTCGGCATCCGTCCGCGCGGTCAGCGCGACCAGCGACGTGGGCACGCCCTGCAGGCGCAGTTGCCGCGCCAGCGCCATGCCGTCCAGGCCCGGCAGGTCGAGGTCGAGGAACGCCACGTCGAACTCGGTCGTGACCACTTCGGTCAACGCGGCCAGGCCGTGCGGCGCGTGCGTCACCCGATGGCCGCGCGCACGCAGCAGGCCGGCGACGACGTCGGCCACCGTCGCATCGTCCTCGACCAGCAGGATGTCCAGCGGTCCGACGGCCGCAGGTGCGTGCGCTTCCTCCACGACCGCCGGCGCTTCGGCATCGTGCTGCGCCACCGGCTGCAGCACCGGCAGGTCGACGGAGAAGCGCGTGCCTTTGCCCGGCGCGCTGTCGACCTCGATGCGCCCGCCCATCGCCACGGCCAGTTCCTGGCAGATCGCCAGACCCAGGCCACTGCCGCCGTAGCGCGCGGTGGTCTGCGCGCCTTCGGCCTGTTCGAAACGCCGGAAGAGCCGCGCCTGCTGTTCGGCATTGATGCCAGGACCGGTGTCGCCGACCGTCAGCCGCACGCCCTGCGGCGCCAGCGGCACCGCGTGCAGCGAGACGTGGCCGGCTTCGGTGAACTTGATCGCGTTGCCCAGCAGGTTGAGCAGGATCTGCCGCAGCCTCAGCGGATCGCCGCGCACCAGCCGCGGCACGCCGGTGGCGATGCCATCGTGGAAGGTGAGGCCTCGCTTGCCCGCGACGGGCCCCATCAATGCGACAACATCGGACACCAGTGCGTGCAGGTCGAATTCGACCTGCTGCAATTCCAGTTTGCCGGCTTCGATCTTCGCCAGGTCCAGCGCATCGTTGACCAGCCGCAGCAGATGCGTGCCGGCGCGCTGGATCGCATCGGTGTAGCCCTTCTGCCGATCGTCCAGCGGCGTGGCCTGCAGCAGCTCGGTCATGCCCAGCACGCCGGTCATCGGCGTGCGGATCTCGTGGCCGAGCGTGGCCAGGAAACGGGTCTTCGCCAGCGACGCCTGCTCGGCGACTTCGCGCTTGTGTTCGGCCAACTGCCATGCGCTTCGACGACGCACGCGCCGGCGGTACGCGGCCGCGGCGATCAGCAGCAGCACGACACCGAGGACGGCGAACAGGGCCAGTCCCCACGCGCTTCGCCACCACGGCGGCAGCACGTGCACGGGCACGACGAGTTCGCGCGAGGCATTGCCGGCGGCGTCGTAGGCCTGCACGCGCAGTTCGTAGCGTCCGGGCGTCAGCGACGAGAACACGCGCTCACCGCTGGCGCCCTGGTCGACCCAGCCGCTGTCGAACCCGTCGAGCAGCGAGCGGTAGCGGTTGCCCAGCGGATTCTCGTAACTCAGCAGGCGGGTGCCGACCAGCAGTTCATGGTCTTCCGGCTGGAGCACCAGCGGCTGGTCGATCCGCAGCGGCAGCACATCGTCGCCGCGGCTCACCTGCAGGCTGTCGAGCACCAGGTTCGGCGTCACCGCGCGGGGATCGGGCAGATGCGTGTCGAGCAGCGCCACCGAACCATCCGCTGCCGTGGTCGCCAGCAAGCCGTCCGCCGTCATCAGCAGGCCGCGGTCGTTGAGCTCCTGGCTCAGCAGGCCTTCGCGCACGCCGAAGTTGCGCAGCAGCGCACGCGAGCCATGCAGGTTGGGATCGATACGGAACAGGCCGCGACGCGTGCCCAGCCAGACGCGTCGCTGCGGATCCACGGCCAGGCCGGTCGATTCGACCGCCGGCAAGCCTTCCGCGGCACCGATGCGCCGCTCGCGAACCCAGCGCGTGCCGTCGCGGCGCCAGGCTTCCACGCCGGACATCCGGTGCAGCCACAGACGATCCGCATGCTCGAACGCGAACGCATAGACACGCTCGCCTCCCATCGCACCCACCGGGACGAAGCGCTCCGCCGCCGCATCCCAGACCATCATGCCGGCGGCGCCGCCCAGCCAGACGCGGCCATCGGGCGCCACCGCGACACCTTCGATGTCGGGCAGTCCGCTGCCGTCTTCCTGCTTCACGATCGTGCGCAGCACGCGTCCGTCGGCGAGCGAGCGCTGCTGCACGCTGCCCATCTGCGAGACCAGCCACAGCGTGTCGTCGGGGGCTTCGACCAGCCAGTCGACCGACGTGTTGTCCGGCACCGCGTTTTCGCCTTCCTGCGCCCATTGCCGCAGGGCGCCGGTGCGGGGATCGATGCGGATCAGGCCGCTGCGATGGCCGATCCACAGCTGTCCATGGCGATCCTGGCGCACCGAGGTGAGCCGCAACTCGCCGAGCAGCGCCGCGTGATGCGCCAGCGGCACGACATGACCGCCGCGCGTATCCAGCCGTTCCACCTTGCCGGTGCTGCTGGCGATCCAGAGGCCGTCGGCGCCGGCCTGCGACAGGCCGCGGTAGAGGCCACCACCCAGGCCCTGGGCCGACGAGAACGCCGCGATCCGGCGCCAATCCGAACGGAGGTAGGCCAGGCCACGCGTCGGCACCGGCACCCACAGCCCGCCATCCGGCAGCGCGAGCACCGTCTGCAGTACGCGGCCGATGCCCACGTTCTGCGCGTCGTAATTCACCGGCGCCGGCGCGCGATCGCCCTCGGTCCGCCACAGGCCGCCCTGGCTGGCCAGCCAGTACTCGCCCTGGCCATCGCTCGTCATCGCGATCACCGCATTCGGTCGCGCGAACATCGGCGACCACGGCGGCGACACCCAACGGCCGTCCGGCGACCAGCGGTGTACGCCGTCCGATGCACCGACCCAGACCGCGTCCGCATCGGCGGTCACCGAATAGATGATCAGGCCGTCGCCGCCCGGCAACGGCATCCGGCGCAGCTGTCCGCCTTCATAGCGCGCCAGGCCGCCCATGGTGCCGATCCACAGCACGCCCTTCGCGTCGAACGCCAGCGACAGCACGTTGTCCGACGGCAGGCCCTCCTGCCCTTCCTGGGCCGCGGCGAAGCGGGTGATGCGCCCATCGGCGGCCAGCTTGTGGAGTCCGCCGCCGAACGTGCCGAACCAGACGTCGTCGCCGCGGCTGGTGATCGCGAACACATCGTCGCTGCCCATCTCGGGGTGCTGCGCCTGCCGGTAGTGGCGGAAGCCGACGCGGTCGACATCCATCACGCTCAGGCCGCTGTTCTCGGTGGCCACCCAGATGCGGTCGCGGGCATCGATATGCAGCGCCTGCACGACGTTGCCGGACAACGAGGCGGGGTCGGCGGGATCGTGCCGCCAGACCTTGAAGCCGACGCCGTCGTAACGCGCCAGTCCGTCCCAGGTGGCGATCCACAGATGGCCGGCACGATCGCGCGCGAGCGCGGGGATGGTGGTGGACGGCAGGCCGTCGCCGGCCCCGAGCAGGCGGAAGCGCGGGATCTCGGGCACCGTGGCGGGCGCGGACGCGCTCAGCAGGCAGAACAGCAACAACCACCACGCGCGCATCGCCATTCCTGTCCGCCCTTCAATCCCTGGTTGCCCCGTCCGGCATCGTCGCAACGGACCGTTGCACGCGCAAGCGGGGTATCTTCATGGACCGGCCCCTAGAATCCGTCCCCATGCCCGGATCGACCGCCCGCCGTTTGCTGATGCGCAGCCTCTGCCTGCTGGCGCTGCTGCCTGCCACGGCGTTCGCGCGCGACACCGCAGCCGAGTACCGGCTCGATCCGGTGCACACGCGCGTGATGTTCGCGATCTCGCATGCCGGCTTCTCCAACGCGATCGGCACCGTGTCCGGCAGCACCGGCACCGTGGTGTTCGATCCTGATGACTGGACGCGTGCGCGCGTCGACGTGCGCATTCCCATCGCGCGTGCCGACCTGGGCGATGCCGACTGGAACAAGGCCACGCTGGCCAAGTCGCTGCTGGATGCGGAAGGCCATCCGGAGGCGCGCTTCGTCTCCACGCGCGTGGAGCCCGTCGACGCCACGCATGCCCGTGTGTACGGCGACCTCAGCCTGCGCGGCGTGACGCGCGAGGTCGTTCTCGACGTCACCCTCAATGCGGCCAAGCGCCACCCGATGCCACCGTTTCGCCGCACGGTGGGCTTCTCCGCCACCACGAAGCTCAGCCGTGCCGACTTCGGCATCACCGCGTGGAAATCGGTGATCGGCGACGAGGTGGAACTGCGCATCGAGGCCGAGGCCACCTACGACGGCAAGGCCGACGACGACACCGCGCCCGCCACACCGCCATCCCCATCCCCTCAGGAGCCGACGCCATGAACCTGAAGAACACCGACGAGCGCTGGGGCGCCGTCAGCCAGCTGTTCCACTGGACCATCGTCGCGCTGATCCTGGTGATGGCCTATATCGGCCTGACCATGGGCGACCTGCCCAACGGGCCGCGCAAGATCAACATCTACGCGCTGCACAAGTCGATCGGCCTGACCATCCTCGCGCTGGTCGTCCTGCGCGTGGTGTGGCGCGTGTATGCCGGCGCACCGGTACCGGTGCCGGGCACGCCGACCTGGCAGCAGCGCATGGCATCGGTGACGCACTTCCTGCTGTATGCACTGCTGTTCGCCATCCCGTTGTCGGGATGGGTGCTGAACTCGTCCGCCGGGTATCCGCTGCAGTGGTTCAAGCTGTTCAACCTGCCCGCCATCACCGGCCGCAGCGACAGCGTGCATGAAGCCGCTGAAGGTGCGCACGAACTGCTGTTCTGGGTGCTGGTGGTGCTGGTGCTGGCGCATGCCGGTGCCGCGCTGTACCACCACCTGTTCCAGGGCGATGCCACCCTGCGCCGCATGCTGCCGGGCCGACGCGCCGCGGTGGCCGCGCCGGTCGCGGCTCCCTCCGTTCCTCCTTCCCCCACCCCGCAGGATTCCCCCGATGAAAACCCCTGATCGCGTGCGCCTGGCGCTCGCTTCCCTGCTGCTGGCTGCCACGCCGGCGATGGCCGCCGACTACGTGCAGGCGCCCGGCTCCACGCTGGTATTCGCCAGCAACTACCAGGGCGAAACCTTCACCGGCAAGTTCGGTGGCTTCACCACCACGCTGAGCTTCGATCCCGCGCAGCTGGCCACCAGCAAGCTGGACGTCGCCATCCAGCTGGCCGGCACGCAGACCGGCAACGGCGACCGCGACGGCACGCTGGTGTCGGCCGACTTCTTCAACGTCGCCAAGTTCGCGCAGGCGCGCTACACGGCGACGAAGTTCCGCGCACTCGGCGGCAACCAGTACGCCGCCGACGGCACGTTGTCGCTGCGCGGCGTCAGCAAGCCGGTGACGCTGACCTTCACCTGGACGCCGGGCGCACAGCCCGTGCTGGCCGGCAAGGCGACCGTGAAGCGACTCGACTTCGGCGTCGGTGGCGGCGACTGGGCCGATACCGCGACGATCCCGAACGAGGTCGCGATCAGCACCAAGGTCGTGCTGAAGCCGGCCAAGTAAGTGCCGACGCGCCGGCGACGCCTGCTTCTCCGCATCGGCGTCGTCGGCCTCCTGCTGTCTGTCTGTGCGATGGGTGGCCTGTGGTGGCTGGGCGGCCAGTTGCTGGCGCCGCGTCCCTCCGTCATCGGCGCCCCGCCAGCGGACCTGCGGGCCATCGACGTCCGCATCGACGGTCCCGGTGCGGAACCGCTGGCCGGCTGGTGGATCGAAGGGAAACCTGGCCGCGCCAGCGTGCTGTTGCTGCATGGCATCCGCGCGGACCGTCGCGCGATGCTCGGTCGTGCACGGCTGCTGGCACAACACGGTTACGCCGTGCTGCTGATCGATCTTCCTGCACACGGCGAGAGCAAAGGCGACGCGATCACGCTGGGCGCGCGTGAGTCCATCGCGGTCACCGCTGCGCGCGACTGGATGAAGGAACGCCGCCCGGACGAGAAGTGCGCCGTGATCGGTGTGTCGCTGGGCGGCGCATCGGTATTGCTCGGTCCGCAACCCAGCGGCTTCGATGCGGTCGTGCTGGAAGCGGTCTACTCGACCGCGCGGCAGGCGATCCGCAACCGCATCGCGATGCGGCTGGGTGACGCGGCGGCCGGGCTGTCACCGCTGCTGGAAATGCAAGTCGGGCCGCGCCTCGGCATTCCGGTGACCTCGTTGGCGCCGATCGACCACATCGACGACGTCGGTGCGCCGGTGCTGGTGATCGCGGGTGGACGCGACCGCCATGCGCTGCCTGCCGAATCGCGCGCGATGTTCGAACGCGCGCGATCGCCCAAGTCGTTCTGGCTGCTGCCGGATGCGGCCCATGTGGATTTCCAGGCGCATGATCCCGCGGGCTATGCCGCGCACGTGATCGGTTTCCTGGACCAGCAACTCGATCAAGGCACGCAGGAACGTGCGCCCGGTACCTCCGCCGACACGGTGACGCGCCCTAGCCCGTAACTGAGGGCGCCCAGGACATCGCCCTCGCGATGATCGGCATGGCATGAAAGACAGTCGCGGCGCGCGCGGATGGCCCCCATCGCGCGCTCACCGCCGGGCGTCGTGTGCAGGACAATGGGCCGGCCCGCCTTCAGCATGGCGACGGCGTCGCGTTCCCATGCCTGCAACGTGCGGGCAGGCATCGCGGGTAGTCGCAGGGCGGCATCGCCGTCGTGATGCTGGAACCCCATGAAGTTGGCGGGATAGACGACCGGTGGATAATGTCGGGCGATGCCGACCAGTTCCACGTCGCGTACGCAGCGCCCGTCGTCACCGAACCCTTCGAACTGGTAGTGGCGCATGCGCACCATCATCGGCGTCACGCGGGTCTTTCCGAACCCCTGGCTGTCCACAAACGCACGGACGAAATCGTCGTGCATCCGGCCGAGCGTCGCCTCATCGTCGTGGACACCGCCGGAGACCGCGGCCGGCATCCCGACCAGGGCGAGGACGAGGGCGAGCAGCGGCGATCGTGTCGACATCATCGTAGTCCCGACCCTGGATGCGGCGAGCCTAGCGTGACGGTCGACGGCGCCGACGCGCGCTCGAACCTTCGTTCCGCTGGCGGACAGCTTTACGGGTGCAGGAACGCCGCAACGCCGTCGGCATCGAACGGCCAGTCCAGTTCCGCGCCGGTGTCGCTGCGATGCAGCACCGGCACGCGGATGCCGTAGCGCGACTCCAGGCTGTCGTCTCCATCGATGAAAACGCTTTCGAACTCGGGAATGCGGGCATTCGCGAGCACATCGAGCGCCAGGTCGCACAGGTGGCAGTCGTCGCGCTGGTACAGGATCAGGGACATCGCAGTCGGGGGTGAAGGGTGTCGGGCGTCGGCGTGCTTAGAATAGCGGCCTTTTTTCGACCGCGGTTTTTGCAGCATGGCAGTCAGCACGTTCGACCTGTTCAAGATCGGCATTGGCCCGAGCTCCTCGCATACGGTGGGACCGATGCGGGCGGCGGCGCGCTTCGTGGGCCGCTGGCTGGTCGATGCCGGCCGCTTGCAGGACGTGGTGCGCATCCGCGCCGAGGTGTTCGGCTCACTGGCCCTGACCGGCCGCGGCCACGGCACCGACAAGGCCGTGCTGATGGGTCTGGAGGGCCACTACGCCAACGAGATCGACCCGGACATCATCCCGCCGGCGCTGGCGCGCATCCGCGCCGGCAAGCGCCTCCTGCTGGGCGGAACGCATGAGGTCGCCTTCGACGAGAAGCGCGACCTGCTGATGAACAAGCGGCAGAAGCTGCCCTACCACACCAACGGCATGCGTTTCACCGCCTACGACGCCAATGACGAAGTGATCGCCACGCGCGACTACTACTCCGTCGGCGGCGGTTTCGTGGTCAACCAGGACGATGCAGCCTCCGACCGCATCGTCGCCGACGAAACGCCACTGCCGTATCCGTTCAAGAGCGGCGATGAGCTGCTGGCCCAGTGCCAGCGCAGCGGACTGAGCATCGCCGCGCTGATGTTCGAGAACGAGAAGGCCTGGCGCAGCGAAGAAGAGATCCGCGACGGCCTGCGCGCGATCTGGGGCGCCATGCAGTCGTGCATGGCGCGCGGCATCCGCGAGGAAGGCACCCTGCCCGGCGGACTGCATGTCTCGAGGCGCGCACCCACGCTGCACCGCGAACTGGCCAGCAAGCCCGAAGCCGCCATGCGCGATCCGCTGACGGTGCTGGATTGGGTCAACCTGTACGCGCTGGCGGTGAACGAGGAGAACGCGGCCGGTGGGCGTGTGGTTACTGCACCGACCAATGGCGCGGCCGGCATCATCCCGGCCGTACTGCATTACTTCGACCGCTTCTGCCCAGGCAACAGCGAACAGCGGGTATTCGACTTCCTGCTGACCGCGGCGGCCATCGGCATCCTCTACAAGGAGAACGCGAGCATCAGCGGCGCCGAAGTCGGCTGCCAAGGTGAAGTCGGCGTGGCGTGTTCGATGGCCGCCGGCGGCCTGGTCGCCGCCTTGGGCGGCAGTCCCAGCCAGGTGGAGAACGCGGCCGAGATCGGCATGGAGCACAACCTGGGCCTGACCTGCGACCCGATCGGTGGGCTGGTGCAGATCCCCTGCATCGAGCGCAACGCGATGGGCGCGGTGAAGGCGATCAACGCCAGCCGCATGGCGATGCGCGGCGATGGCAAGCACAAGGTCTCGCTCGACAAGGTGATCAAGACCATGCGCGACACCGGGCGCGACATGCAGGACAAGTACAAGGAAACCAGTCGCGGCGGATTGGCTGTCAACGTTATCGAGTGTTGAACGGGCATGACCGATAACCACACCAGCGCATCATCGACAGCGTGGCGCTCCTATCGCATCGGGAAAGCCCTGTTGTGGGGCGGCCTGATCCTCTTTCTGCCCGCCGTGCCTCTGCTTGGCATGGCGCTGCATGCATTGAGGGTCCCCGGCAATCCCGCCGCGATTGCAGCGTTCGCATTGATCGCGCTTTGGCTGATCAACGGGCTGTGGCTTGCGAAGTTTCTGTGCCCCGTATGCTGTAAGCGTTTCTTCGTCTACGGACCACTGCGCATCGGCAACCTGTGGGCACGTCGTTGCTGCCATTGCGGCGCCTCTGCGCCAATCAACACCCGCTGATCCCAGATTGAGAGCGCTGCCGCTACGCTTCGGGACCTGATTCAGCTGTCGCCGTCGTGGCGACGCGCGCCGCAGACCACCCCGTCATGCACGCAGTCGGCGCGTGATCCGTTGTCGCGCGCGGCGAGATCCTTGCCGAGCGTGTAGCCGAACCAGACCACCAGCAGCACGAACAGCATCGCCATCACCACCTACGTCGGCAGCTTGGTCGCTAGTGCATAGGTTGGGGTGAACGAAGTGAACCCCAACTTCGGTATCCTTAAGCGCCAAGTTGTTGGGGTTCGCAAGCTCACCCCAACCTATGCGCTGGCCACTTCGACAACCGTGGTCAGCGAGCGCTACAACCTCGATCCATCAACGACAGTCGGTGGCGTCCTGTTCGCAGACGGCTTCAGCACGGTTGTCGCGCAACGCGGCATCCTTGCCGATCGTGTAGCCGAACCAGACCACCAGCAGCACGAACAGCATCGCCATCACCACCCACGTCGGCAGCCTGGTCGCCAGCGCACCGGTTGAGTGGCGATCACGACTTCCGTCCACGGCCGAGGCTCCGGTCAGGTCGTCCACGGTGACGTTCAATGCCGCCGCCAACGCCAGACAGGTTTCCTGGGTCGCGGCTGAGCCCGCTTCGATCCGCTGCAGCGTCCGCGTACTCAACCCGGCCACCGTCGCCAAGTGCTCCTGCGACCAGGCACGCTGTTCCCGCAGGGCGCGGATCCGTTCGGCGTTCAGTTTCATGTCCATCATTGTCGGTCTTGTCCCGGCCAGTGTACGTTCGGTCCCAGCCTCCCTCCGTGCCGGCCGGACCGCCACGACAGGGACGCGACAGCGGCACGACACGCGCGCCTTCGCCCTTTAGGCGCGCGGACTTACGCCGATACCGTACTTTGGTAAACCGACTTACCGGAGACGCGTTCTGTTCCACCTCGTGGACAAGAACCGCCGCGGCCGCCTGTCCTGGCGGCACCGACTGGCGGCCTGGTGCCTGCCCCTGCTGGGCGGAATGGCACTGCTTTGCCCGTCCGCACAGGCGTTGGACCCGTCCAAGTCGTTCCATCACTACGTGCGCAACCACTGGAGCCTGGAACAGGGCCTGCCCCAGCTCAGCGTGCTGGCCATCGCGCAGGACAGGCCGGGCTATCTCTGGTTCGGCACCCAGGCCGGCCTGAGCCGCTTCGACGGCGTGCGCTTCACCAACTTCGACCTGGACAACACGCCGGAGCTGCCCAGCACCTGGATCCAGGCCCTGCATACCGACCGCGAGGGCCGGCTGTGGATCGGCACCCCGCAAGGGCTGGCGGTCCGCGACGGCAACCGCATGAAGACCCTGTCGGTCGCGCCTGGCGAGGCCGCCGGTGTCGTCGACGTGCGTGCACTGGCACGCGACATCCGCGGACGCCTGCTGGTCGCCACGCATGGCGGCGTCATGGTGGTGGTGTCGGACCGCCTGCAGACCCTGCATCCGATCGGCGATGGCGGCGCACTGTCGCTGCTTGTCGAAGACAACGGCACCGTCTGGATCGGGGCACGCGGCCGCGTGCACGTCTTCGATGGCGCGGGCGAACGCGTTTTCAAGCTGCCGGCCGGCGCGTCGCTCGCCACGGTCACCGCGCTGGCGCGCCATGACGGCCGCATCTGGGCCGGCTGCGATGCCGGCCTGTTCGTGCTCGACGGCACGCACTGGCAGCGCGACACGGATGTCGGCGCCGTCAGCGGCGGTGTGCAGGCGCTGCACCAGGACCGCGACGGCATCCTGTGGGTCAGCACGCGCGACACCCTGTACCGGCTACAGAAAGGCGATCTGCTCGAAAGGATCGCCGCCGACGGTCCCCTCGCGGAGATCCGCGCCTTCTACGAAGACCGCGAATCGAACCTGTGGCTGGGCAGCAACAACGAAGGCATCAGCCGCGCGTGGAACGGCTGGACGCGTCGCTACAGCGGTGCCGAAGGCCTGCAGCAACCCTTGCTCTGGTCCATCGCGCAGGCGCCTGACGGACGTGTCTGGGTCGGCAGCGACGATGGCGTGAGCGTGCTGGAAGGCGGCCGCTTCCGTACGATGGTCGCCGGCAGCGCGCTGCCCAACCCGGCCGCCTACAGCCTGTTGCCCGAGAACGGGCAGACCTGGATCGGCACTCGCGACGGCGCCGCGCTCTATCGCGATGGCCGCGTGCAGCGGCCGCGCATGCTGGCGGCAATGGACACCGCGCAGGTGAACGGCATTGTCCGCGACCGCCAGGGACGGGTGTGGTTCGCCACCAGCACCGGCCTGTACCGGTGGACGGAGGGCGATGACCGTCTGCAGCACTACGGCGAACGCGCCGGCCTGCGCGACGTACGCGTGCGCGTGCTGATGGAGACGCGCGACGGACGGCTGCTGGTCGGTACGCAGAGCGGCCTGTACGAATTCGTCGACGAGCACCTGGTCGCGCTGCCGCTGACCGGCACCGGGCTGGATGCACCGCACATCGTCTCCCTGCACGAACTCGCCGGCGGCCAATGGCTGGCCGGCGCGCTGTCGGAAGAAATGATGCTGCTGTTCGACGGCCATCGCTGGACCCGCCTGGACAAGGCGCGCGGCATTCCGGCGAACGCACCGTTCTTCTTCGCCGAGGACGCCAGCGGCTTCCTGTGGGTGGGCGGCCTGCGCGGCATCTACCGGGTGCCGACCGCCGACCTGCTCAATGCGGCTGACAATCCGGCCTTCCGGATATCGGCCCGCACGCTGCTCAACGAACGGGGTGACCGTCATGGCGGCCAGAAGGGCGACTGCTGCAACGGTGCCGGCAACAGCCGTGGCTTCATGGCCGACAACGCGCTGTGGCTGCCGACCCGCGACGGCGTGGTGGTCATGGCGACCGACCAGTCGCTGGCCAACGACTACCTGCCCGAGTCGGTGATCGAACGCGTGCAGGTGCAGGGCCAGTGGCGGCCGGCGGAACGCGTAGTGGAGTGGACGCTGCCGAGCGCCGCACGCGACCTGCGCTTCGAATTCACCACGCTCAGCTTCCAGGCGTCGGACCATATCGACATCCGCTATCGCCTGAAGGGCTACGACGAGGAGTGGAAACTGCTCGACGACCCGCACCAGCGCAGCGCGACCTATACCAATCTTCCTGCGGGCCGCTACGTGTTCGAGGTGCTGGGCACAAACAACAGCGGCGTATCCGGCCGCACCGCGGCCACGCAAGCGTTCGCGATCGCGCCGTACTTCTACGAAAGCCCCTGGTTCTACGTGCTACTGGCCTTCGCTTTGGGGATCCTGGTGCTGCTGTCCAACCGTTGGGTCCTGCGGCGCCACCACAACCGCAACATCGCGCTGGAGCGCCTGGTCGAGCAGCGCACGCGCGACCTGCAGCAGGCCAACCGGCAACTGGAAGCGATCAGCCTTACCGATCCGCTGACCGGCCTGCACAATCGCCGCTACCTGACCCGTCAGTTGCCCGCGGACATCGCCTATTACCAGCGCAATCCCGGCTTCGCCGCGGGCGTAGACGTGCTGGCGTTCGCGCTGCTCGACATCGACCACTTCAAGTCGATCAACGACGGCCACGGTCACCAGGCGGGTGACCATGTGCTGCAGACGGTGGCGCACCGCCTGCGCACGCTGTCGCGCGACGGCGACTATGTGATCCGCTGGGGCGGCGAGGAATTCCTGATGGTGTTCCGGCCGATGCCGCGACACGAACTGCATGCGCTCGGCCGCCGCATCTGCACCGCGATCGCGACCGAGCCGGTCGATGTCGCCGGCGTATCGCTGCAGGTGACGGCCTCACTGGGACTGGTGGGCTATCCGCCGTTCCCCAGTGCGCCCGACCTGCTCGGATGGGAACAACTGGTCTCGCTCGCGGACCGTGCGCTGTACGAGGTCAAGGCGCATGGCCGCAACGGCTGGGCGCTCTACGAAGCCACCGCGTTGCCGCTGCCATCGCTCGATCCGGACCAGGTGCGGCGCGATCCCGGCGACCTCGTCCGCAGCGGCCATCTGGCGCTGCGTGGCCCGCATCATCCTGCGGCGACACCGGCGCCACCTTCACCGAAGGTCTAACGACCCTGCCACGTATCCGCGGTACGCTGGCCCGCCACGTCGCCGAGACCGTCTCATGAAGATCTCCCGATCGCTGCTGGCCGCATCCGCCCTGCTGCTGGCGTCCAGCGCGCTGGCACAGACCGAATCCCTGCCCCGCTACGGCGCACGCCTCGAAGGTTTCGACTATCCGCATCCGGTGCGAACGTTCGCCTTCTCCTCGCAGGCGCAGCCGCTGGAAATGGCGTACCTCGACATCGCGCCGGCCACGCCGAACGGCCGCACCGTCGTGTTGCTGCACGGCAAGAACTTCTGTGCCGCCACCTGGGAGTCGGCGATCACTGCGTTGTCCACAGCGGGTTACCGCGTGGTCGTGCCGGACCAGATCGGCTTCTGCAAATCGAGCAAGCCGCAGCGCTACCAGTACTCATTCGCACAACTCGCGGGTAACACCCGAGCGCTGCTGGCATCGCTGGGTATCGAGCGCGCGGTGATCGTCGGCCATTCCATGGGCGGCATGCTGGCCGCGCGTTATGCGCTGCAGCACCCCGCGTCGGTCGAGCGCCTGATGCTGGTCAATCCCATCGGACTGGAGGACTGGAAGGCGGAAGGCGTGCCGTGGCGGAGCATCGATGCCTGGAACGAGCGCGAGCAGAAGACCACGTTCGACAGCATCCGCGACTACCAGCGCACGGTGTACTACGGCGGCGCGTGGAAACCCGAGTACGAGCGCTGGGTGCGGATGCTGGGTGGCATGTATGCCGGCGACGGGCGCGAGGCGGTTGCGTGGAGCCAGGCGCTGACCTCGGACATGGTGTTCAACCAGCCCGTGGTCTACGAACTGCCGAAGATCACCACGCCGACCACGCTGTTCATCGGCCTGAAGGACCGCACCGCCATCGGCAAGGACCTGGCGGCGCCGGAACTGGCAAAGCGCCTCGGTGACTATCCCTCGCTCGGCAAGCGCGCGGCGGCGGCGATCCCGGGAGCGACGCTGGTGGAGTTCGCCGACCTGGGCCACTCGCCGCAGGTCGAGGATTCCACACGCTTCAACGCCGCCCTGCTCGACGCGTTGCGCTGAAGCGGTGGGTTGCAGGCGCTACGCGCGCCCGCCGATCGCCAGCACGTCGTCCAGCAACGCGGCCGCCGTGACTTCGGCACCGGCGCCGGGTCCCTGGATGACCAGTGGCTGTTCCGGATACCGATCGCTGTAGATCGCCACGCGGTTGTCGGTACCACCACCGCCGCACAACGGATGGTCCAGCGGCAATGCCTGCAGGCCGACACTGGCGCGCTCGCTGTCGAAGCGGCCGAGGAAGCGCAGTCGTGCACCGTTGCGGTAGGCCTCCTTGAATCGCGCCGCCAGCGGCGCATCGAGCTGCGACAGGGCCGCGTCGAGGGCGGGCAACGGCAGTGCAGCGAGTTCCGCCGGCACCAGCGAATCCACGCGCACGTCCTCGGCCTGCAACGGCAATCCCGCAGCGCGCGCGAGGATCAGCAGTTTGCGGCGCACGTCCTCACCGGACAGGTCGAGTCGCGGGTCGGGTTCGGTGTAGCCGGCCTGGCGCGCCTGACGGACAAAGCCTGAGAACGCGCGCATGCCGTCGTAGTGGTTGAACAGCCACGCCAGCGAACCCGACAGCACGCCCTCGACGCGGTGGATGCGGTCACCGCCAGCGACCAGCGCGCGCAGGCTGCTCAACAGCGGCAGACCCGCGCCGACGGTGGCGGCGTCGCCGTAGCGGGCGCCGGACTCCGAACGCGCCCGACTGATCGCCTGCGCACGCGGCAGGGCACCGCCGACGCCGAGCTTGTTCGCCGTCACCACGTGCACGCCGCGCGACAACCATTCCACATGCCAGTCGGCCACGCTCTCGCTCGCGGTCGCGTCCACCACGATATCGCCGGCCCGCAGCGCTTCGCCCTCCGCCCACGGTGGCAGATCGGCGTCGCGCGGAGTCGCCTGGTTGGCGTCCTCCAGCGCCTGCTGCGCCTCGCTTCCGCAGGCATGGAGCGCGCGGGAGTTGGCCAGCCAGGCAAGCGTGGGGACCGGCAACGACTGCGCCTGCAGCCGCTGGTAACGCGCAACGAAGGCGCTCCCCACCACGCCGGTGCCGAGCAGCGCCAGCTTCGACGCGCTGCGCGGCGTGGTCGCGAGTCGGACGACCGTGCTCATGCGTCAGCGAGTTTGCGTTTGGACTCCGTTGCGACGGCTTCGGCACGCGCCAGCGCGGCAGTGAGATCGGCCAGCAGATCGTCGGTGGCCTCGATGCCGACCGACAGGCGCAGCAGGCCGTCGGTGATGCCGGCCTTGGCGCGCGCTTCCGGCGTCATCGCCGCATGCGTCATGGTGGCCGGGTGCGCGACCAGGCTTTCCACGCCGCCCAGCGATTCGGCCAGAGTGAAGTAGCGCAGACCTTCGACGAAAGCGCGCACCGCTTCCTCACCGCCGTCCAGTTCGACGCTCAGCATGGCGCCGAAGCCCTTCTGCTGGCGCGCGGCGACGGCGTGGCCCGGATGCGAGGCCAAGCCCGGGAAGTAGACCTTCGACACCACCGGATGCGCGTCCAGCAACGCGGCGATGGCATTGGCGTTTTCCTGGTGCGCGCGCAGGCGCGCGTCCAGCGTGCGCAGGCCGCGCAGGGTCAGGAAGCTGTCGAACGGCGAGCCGGTCAGGCCCAGCGCATTCGCCCACCACACCAGCTGCTGGTGCGTGTCGGCATCGCGCGCGATCACCGCGCCGCCGACGACGTCGCTGTGGCCATTGATGTATTTGGTGGTGGAGTGCAGGACGATGTCGGCGCCGAAGGCGATCGGCGTCTGCAGGGCCGGCGACAGGAAGGTGTTGTCCACTACCGTGCGCGCGCCGGCCTTGTGCGCGGCCTCGATGACGAAGCGCAGGTCGGTGATGCGCAGCAGCGGGTTGGACGGGGTCTCGATCAGCACCAGCTTCGGCGACTGCGCCAGCGCGTCGGCCAGCGAGCGCGGATCGGTCAGGTCGGCGGTGATCAGCTCGAAGTGGCCCTTCTTCGCCAGCGCGTTGAACAGGCGCCAGCTGCCGCCATACGCGTCGTGCGGTACCACCAGCCGGTCGCCCGGTTCCAGCAGCGCATTCAGCACCAGCGTGATCGCGCCCATGCCGGTCGCGGTGATGACGGCGCCGGCGCCGCCTTCCAGTTCGGCCAGCGCCTCGGCCAGCAGGTCGCGGGTGGGATTGCCACTGCGGGTGTAGTCGTACTCGCGCTTCTGCGCGAAGCAGGCGAAGCTGAAGTTCGACGACAGCACGATCGGCGGCGTCACCGCGCCATAGGCGGTGTCGCGGTCGATGCCGGCGCGCACGGCGGCAGTGGCGGGACGACAGGGCGCGTCGGCGTCGGTGGGGATGAAGCTGCTCATGCGGTTTCTCCGGCGGCGCGCAGGGCCGAGGTGAGGATGGAATCGATGCGGTCGGTTTCTTTCAGGAAGGCGTCGTGGCCGTAGGGCGAGCGCAGCACGCGCAGCTGGCCCAGCGTGGCGAGACCTTCGACCAGCGAGACGGAATCGGACAGCGGCACCAGGCGATCGCCTTCCACCGCGACCACCAGCGTCGGCACGCGGACATCGGCTGGATCGACGCGGTGCAGGTCGATGGACTCGGACAGGCGCACGTAGGCGGTGACGGGCGTGCGCGCGACGTATTGCGCACCTGCGGCGTCCAGGTAGTCTTCGGCGGCCACGCGCACGCGGCCGTTGACGATCTCCGGCGCGCTGTCGAAACGCTCGCCGAACTCTTCGGGCGTGCGGTAGCTGAGCATGGCGAACTGACGTGCCAGCGACAGGCCCTGCGCGTCGGCGCATTGCAGCTGGCCAAGCGTCACGGCGCGGCGTTGTAGCGCACGCCAGGCGGCAGCGTAAGGGTGCGCGCGATGTGCCCCGCTGACCGCGACCAGCTTCTTCAGGCGCTCGGCATGGCGCACGGCGAACTGCAGACCGACCAGCGCGCCATACGAATAGCCAACGAAGGCGTCCAGCCGCGCGATGCCCAGTGCGGACAGCAGCTTGGCGATGGCGTCGGCCTGGTCGGCAGTATCGATCGGCGCGTCGAGGCGACCGTCGGCACCGATGAAATCGAACGCGAGCAGCTGGCGCTGCGCCGGATCCAGCGCGCGGCCGGCGCCGACCAGCTCGTTCAACCAGCCGCTTTCGGGAAACACGTCGCTGGCCGTCAGATGGCGATGCGCGGAAATGCCGCCGGCAACGAACACCACCGGCGCGCCAGCCTGACCCTGCAGTTCGTAGCGCAGCGTCACCGCACGCGTGCCGGCATGACGCATCGACAGTTCCACCACCACTTCGCCGCGCAGCGCGCGCGGACCATCGTCCTGCGTGGACGACAGGGGGAAACCGTCGATCGGCGACGGTTCGGGCAGGCGGTTCAGGGCGGGACTGGCGTAACTCATGGCGGCATCCGGTGGGCGTGATCCCTTGCGGGACGGGACTGCACCACCGAGCTTCGCGGAGCTCGCGTTCGCCGTGCGAGGGCACGGTACGAACCATCTTCCGGCAGACGCTGAGGTCCCCGCAGGATTTGGCACCACCACGGCGCTTGCGCGTCGCTGGCTGCCCCGGCTTCTTCGGGCCTGTCCCTCTGCCGGTCTCGATGGTGGACGTACTTTGCCCAGCCCGTCGGCGGATGTCAATCGCTTTATTCGGATGAAGCGATGGATTTTGACCGCGGTCGCCCTGCCGGCAGGTCGGGCGATGCCGCATAATTCATGACATGACCCGGAATCTCCTCCTGGGCGGCCTGTGCGCAGCCTTGCTGGCCGCCTGTTCCACCGCCCCCGTCCACACTTCCACGCCCCCCGCTCCCCCGCCGAAAACGGCGGCCGATGCCGTCATTCCGGAAGCCTGGGTCTCGGACCCCGTCGCCGGGGACGAACTGGACTCGCTGGTCGCCTGGCCGACCGAGGCCGGGCAGGTCTGGCTGATCGCCACCGCCAAGGCCACCCACCACCTGGCCGTCTACGACGCCGACACCGGCCAGCGCCTGCGTACGGTCGGTGCGCCAGGCAGCGCGGTGGGCCAGTTCAACCGGCCGAACGGCATCGCGGTATTCGGCGACCTGCTGTTCGTGGCCGAGCGCGACAACCACCGGGTGCAGGCCTTCCGCCTGCCGGAGTTCGCGCCGCTGGGCGCCTTTGGCGCCGACGTCCTGCGCTCGCCGTACGGTCTGTGGGTGCACGAGACCGCGCCGGGCGAACTGGAACTGTTCGTCACCGACAGCTTCATGGCCGATTTCCGCACCATGACCCTGCCCCCGATGGCGGAACTGGATGGACGCGTGAAGCGGTTCCAGGTGCGCGTGGAGGAAGGCGGCAAGCTGGAAACCCGGCTGCTGGGCCAGTTCGGCGACACCGGCGCAGCGGGCGCGCTGCGGATGGTCGAGTCCATCGCCGGCGATCCGGCGCACGGCCGGCTGCTGATCGCCGAGGAAGACCGGCGCGTCGGCTCCACCCTGCGCGACTACCGGTTGGCCACCGGCACCTACAACGGACACAGCCTGCCGGTGTTCGATGCCGATGCCGAGGGCATTGCGCTGTGGTCATGCAGCACCGAAGACGGCTACTGGATCGCGGTGGACCAGCTGACGCCGACCCGCTTCCGCGTGTTCGACCGCGCCACGCTGGCCCCCGCCGGCGTGTTCTCCGGCAAGGTCACCTCGAACACCGACGGCGAGACCGTCTACGCGATGCCGACGAAGCGCTTCCCCGCCGGCGCGCTGTTCGCGCTGCACAACGATGCCTCGCTGGCCGCCTTCGACCTGCGCGACATCGCCCGCGCGCTCGACCTGCAAGGCGGCTGCCCGCGGTGAACGCGCGCCTGCTGGCCCTGGCCTGCGGCGTCGCGGTGCTGGTCGGCAGCATCGGCGACCTGGGCGCTGCCCGCCTGTACCGCTGGAAGGACAAGCAGGGCTACACGCAGTACGGCGACCAGCCGCCGCCACCGGACCAGCTGGCCGGCAGCGGGGTGGACGTCATGCGCTTCCGCAACCCGCCCAGCGCGCTGGTACGCCTGCGGCTGGAGAAGCAGGGCGCGCGCTACCAGGCCTGGGCCGACAACCTGATGCACGGTCCCGTGGAGGTGCAGCTAGGCTTCCGCCGCCAGCGTGACGTCCGCAGCGCCCCCGCCCTGCCCGCGCGTGCCGTGGTCCCGGCGCGCAGCAGCGTGCTGGTGGCCAACATCAGCGTGACCGACCCGCTGCGTGGTGGCGACTTCGAACTGACCCTGGACGGCATGCCCGGCGACCCGGCCAGCCAGCCACAGGACTACGAGTACCGCCTGCCGTTCGACTACGGCCGCGTCCGGGTCGACCAGGGCCCGGGCGGCCGCTTCAGCCACAGCGACGTGCAGAACCTTCACGCGGTGGATTTCGCGGTGCCCGAAGGCACCCGCATCGTGGCGGCGCGCGAGGGTCTGGTGATGCAGGTGGAATCGGACTTCGACAAGGCCGGCCTGAACCGCGAGAAATACGGCGGCCGTGCCAATTTCATCCGCATCCTGCACAGCGACGGGAGCATGGCGCTGTATGCGCACCTCAAGGCCGAGGGCGCGCAGGTGCGCGTGGGCCAGTACGTCCGCAAGGGCCAGTACATCGGCCTGTCCGGCAACACCGGCTTCTCGACCGCGCCACACCTGCATTTCGTGGTGCAGGCCAACCGCGGCATGCGGCTGGAATCGGTGCCGTTCCGCATGTTCGGGCCGCTGGGCCAGCTGCAGTTCCCCGCCGGCCGCTGAGCCAGCAGGGCCGGCCTGCGTCCCGGCCGCTATAATCGCCGCCTTCCCGCTCCTTCAGCGCCCGTCCGGGCGTCCGCCCCATGTCCAATCCGACCAGCGCCGTGGCCAACGAAGCCACGCGCCGCCGCACCTTCGCCATCATTTCCCACCCCGACGCCGGCAAGACCACGCTGACGGAAAAGCTGCTGCTGTTCGGCGGCGCGATCCAGATGGCCGGCTCGGTGAAGGGCCGCAAGGCCGCGCGCCACGCGACCTCGGACTGGATGGCGCTGGAAAAGGAGCGCGGCATCTCGGTCACCTCGTCGGTGATGCAGTTCCCGTACGAAGGCAAGATCGTCAACCTGCTGGACACACCGGGCCACGCCGACTTCGGCGAGGACACCTACCGCGTGCTCACTGCGGTGGACAGCGCGCTGATGGTCATCGACGTGGCCAAGGGCGTCGAGGAACGCACGATCAAGCTGATGGAAGTCTGCCGCCTGCGCGACACGCCCATCATGACCTTCATCAACAAGCTGGACCGCGAGGGCAAGGACCCGATCGAGCTGCTGGATGAAGTGGAAAGCGTGCTGGGCATCCAGTGCGCGCCGGTGACATGGCCGATCGGCATGGGCCAGCGCCTGAAGGGCGTGGTGCACCTGCTGACCGGCGAAGTGCACCTGTACGAGCCGGGCCGCAATTTCACCCGCCAGGACTCGACCATCTTCGCCTCGTTCGACGACCCGCAGCTGGAAGCGCGCATCGGTAGCGAGATGCTGTCCGCGCTGCGCGACGAGTTGGAACTCGTGCAAGGCGCCAGCCATCCGTTCGATAAGCAGGCCTACCTGGACGGCAAGCAGACGCCGGTGTTCTTCGGCTCGGGCGTCAACAACTTCGGCGTACAGCCGCTGCTGGACTTCTTCGTCGAGCATGCGCCGTCGCCGCTGGCGCGCGAGACCACTGGCCGCGAAGTGCAGCCGGACGAAGGCAAGCTGACCGGCTTCGTGTTCAAGATCCAGGCCAACATGGACCCGCAGCACCGCGACCGCGTGGCGTTCATGCGCGTGTGCTCGGGCCGCTTCGAAGCTGGCATGAAGACCTTCCATGTGCGCAGCGGCAAGGAAATGAAGCTGGCCAACGCGCTGACCTTCATGGCCAGCGACCGCGAGATCGCCGCGGAGGCCTACCCCGGCGACGTGATCGGCATCCACAACCACGGCACCATCTCCATCGGCGACACGTTCACCGAGGGCGAGGCGCTGTCGTTCACCGGCATCCCGAACTTCGCGCCTGAGCTGTTCCGCCGCGCCCGCCTGCGCGATCCGCTCAAGCTCAAGCAGTTGCAAAAGGGCCTGGCGCAGCTGTCGGAAGAAGGCGCCACCCAGTTCTTCCGCCCACTGATGAGCAACGACCTGATCCTGGGCGCAGTCGGCGTGCTGCAGTTCGACGTGGTGGCCTACCGCCTGAAGGACGAGTACGGCGTGGATGCGTCGTTCGAGAATGTCAGCGTGGCCACGGCGCGCTGGATCCGCTGCGACAACGCGAAGAAGCTGGAAGAGTTCCGCGACAAGAACGCGATGAACCTGGCACTGGATGCCGCCGGCGAGCTGGTCTACCTGGCGCCGACACGGGTGAACCTGCAATTGGCGCAGGAACGTGCGCCGGACGTGCAGTTCCTGGCCACGCGCGAGCATGCCCACAGCGTCGACCTGGGCTGATCGGGCCCTTGCGCAGGACGACCACCCGCAGGACGTGTCTTGCGGGTTACGTTCGGTGCGCGTATTTCCTTGCGGCATCCCGCCGGCGACATTGATCCGCTAGGCTTCGCCGGACCGCCATCCGGCGGCGCAACGGGGAGAGGGCGATGTACTTTCTTGGGGTGGTGCTGGTGCTGGCGGGCGCGATCTGGATGACCGTGAACGCCGCGAAGAAGGATGGTGCGCTGGCCGCCGTCTTCTGTTTCATCTGTGGCTTCTACACGATCTACTACGGCATCAAGAACTTCGCCCAGAACAAGATCCCACTGATCCTGTTCCTCGCCGGCCTTGCACTTTGTCTGGTGTTCCGCCCCGACATGGCGGCACTGAGCGGCGCCGCCGCGATCTGATCACGCACGCGTCGACCGGTGCCGGGTTGGCGGGGACATCCCGAAACCCGACACCGGCTGACGGATCGCCGGACGGTCCATGCACCACGTGCTGCATTGCGGTAACGTGGCGCCATGAGCAAGCCGACTTCCTTCCAGACCCTGCGCAACCGCAAGCGGGCCGATCATCTGGTCGACCTGCGCGACGAGATTGCCAGCGCGCTGACGCATGGGCTGGGCGCGGTACTCGCACTGGCCGGCGGCGCGGTGCTGATCACCCTGGCGGCGATCCACGGCGACGGCTGGCAGCTCGGTGCCTCGATCGTGTTCGGCGTCACCCTGCTGCTGCTCTACACGGCGTCCACGCTGTACCACGCCATCCAGCACCCGGTGGCGAAAGGCCGGCTGAAGGTGTTCGATCACTGCGCGATCTATCTGCTGATCGCGGGTACCTATACGCCGTTCACCCTGATCGGCCTGCGCGGTCCGTGGGGCTGGGGCCTGTTCGTCGCGATCTGGACGATCGCCATTGCCGGCGTGATCTTCAAGCTGTTCTATACCGGCCGCTTCAAACTGTTGTCGACCATCATCTACATCGCGATGGGCTGGCTGGTCGTCGTGGCGATCAAGCCGCTGCTGACGTCGGTCGATCCGTGGACGCTCGGCTGGCTGCTGGCAGGCGGCCTGTTCTACACGCTGGGCACCTTCTTCTATCACCGCGAATCGATCCCCTACTCGCATGCGATCTGGCATCTCTTCGTGATCGGCGGCAGCGTCTGCCACTTCGTGGCCGTTACCCAGCAGGTGCTGTTGCCCCGCCTGGCGTGAAACGCGCATCGACGTTCGTGTCCCGCACATGAACCAGAAAATCCTGTTTCGCGGTACGTGAACGCGCGGTCCCCAACCATGGGGCCATGAACGCCGCGCCTTCCCCACGTCGCCGCTTCGCTCTGCGTCCTCTCTCGAAGACGAGTGCCGTCATCCTCGGTGTCGTGGCGGCGATCATCGTGGTGGTGGCGATCCTGTTCGAATGGAACTGGTTGCGCCGCCCGATCGAGTGGGTCGTCGAGCGGCAGACCGGGCGCAGCTTCCACATCGCCGGCGACCTGGACGTCGATCTTGGCCGTGTAACGACCGTAAGCGGTGATGCGCTGACCTTCGGCAACGCCACGTGGTCGAAGGTGCCGACGATGGCGGCGGTCGATCGTGCGGAACTGAGCGTGGAAGTGTTACCGCTGGTGTTCAAACGCGAGACCCGCATTCCGCGCATCCACCTGACGAAGCCTCAGCTGCGACTGGAAACAGGACCCGACGGCACGGGCAACTGGGTCTTCGGCGACACGAGTGGTGAAAGTCGAACGACGTTCCGCGACCTCTGGATCGACGACGGCCGTCTGCTGTTCCTCGACCCGAAGACGAAGACCGATGTCGACATCACGCTGGACAGCGCGAAAGCCCCGACACCGGACGAGGCATCCGCCGTCGACGTGGAAGGCAAGGGCCGCTGGGCAGGCAACCGCTTCACGCTGGCCGGCCAGGTGGCGTCTCCGCTGGCCCTGCGCGATACCGACAAGCCCTACCGCATCGACCTGCGTGCGACCGCCGGACCCACCCGCGCCCATGCGCGCGGCACCCTGCTCGACCCGTTCCGCCTGCGCGACTTCGATCTGAAGCTGATGCTGGCCGGGCAGAACCTGGAAGACCTGTTCCCGCTGATCGGTGTCGCCACGCCGCCCTCGCCGCCCTACCGGCTGGACGGTCGCTTCACGCGCGACGGCAACACCTGGAACTACGAAGACTTTGCCGGTGTCGTCGGCGACAGCGACCTCGGTGGTTCGGCCAGCGTCACGGTCGGTCGCGAACGCCCGCTGCTCAAGGCGAATCTGGTATCCAAGCGACTGGACTTCGACGACCTGGCCGGCTTCGTCGGCGCGCCCCCGCAGACCGGTGGCAGCGAGGCCAGCAATGCGGAGCAGCGTGCGGAAGCGGCCGCCGTCGCAGCCGATGCGCGCGTGCTGCCGGATACGCCCTACGACCTCGTCAAGCTGCGCGCGATGGATGCCGACGTGCGCTGGAAGGCGCACCGGATCAACGCACCTAGCCTGCCGATCGACGACATGGACGCGCACCTGCTGCTGGATGCGGGCCTGCTGCGACTGGAACCGTTGAACTTTGGCGTTGCGCAGGGCGACATCCGTTCGCAGATCCGCATGGACGCTCGCACCGACACCATCCGCACCAACGCGAAGATCACCGTGCGCGGGCTCGACCTGGGCGAGTTGTTCCCGAATGCCGAACTGACGAAGACCGCCATCGGCCGCATTGGCGGCGACCTGACGCTGGCCGGCACCGGCAACTCGATCGCCGGCATCCTTGGCACGGCCGATGGCGACATTGCCGTCGGCATGGGACGCGGCCAGATCAGCAACCTGCTGATGGAACTGGCGGGGCTGGATATCGCCGAGGCACTGAAGTTCCTGGTGACCAAGGACAAGACCGTGCCGGTGCGCTGCGCCTTCGGCGACTTCGCGGTGAAGGGTGGCGTGATGCAGACGCGCACGCTGGCCTTCGACACCAGCGACACCATCATCGTCGGCAAGGGCCAGGTCAGCCTGAAGGACGAGACGCTGGATCTGGAGATGCGGCCGCGTCCTAAGGACCGCAGCATCCTGGCGTTGCGGTCGCCTTTGGTCATCGGCGGAACGTTCAGGGATCCCTCGTTCCGCCCGGACTTCAAGCGCCTGGGACTGCGCGGCGCCGTAGCCGTGGCGCTGGGCACCATCACGCCGCCGGCGGCGCTGCTGGCCACGATCGAGGTGGGCCCGGGCGAGGACAGCGCCTGCGGCGGGCAGTACGCTAAGTAACGCGGATCAGCTGGCGATGTAGCGCTGCAACTGGTCGAGTTCCACCTGCTGGTCTTCGATCACCGCCTTCACCAGATCGCCGATCGAGATGACACCAACGATGGCATCGCCCTCCGCGACCGGCAGGTGGCGGATTCGGTGCTCGGTGACGACCTGCATGCAGTGATCGACACTGTCGTCAGGCCGCACCGTCACCACCTTCGCCGTCATGATGTCGCGCACCGGCGTATTCGATGACGAGCGCCCCTGCAGCACGACCTTGCGTGCGTAGTCGCGCTCGGACACGATGCCGCACAGTCGCGGGCCCTGCATGGCGAGTACTGCGCCAACCCCCTTCTCGGCCATCAACTTGATGGCATCGAGGACTGAAGCGTCCGGGGATACCGCGAAGACTTCAGGGGTCTTGGCCCCCAGCAACTGACGAACCGTGCGCATGGCGATCTCCTGGAAAGGGAGCGGGCCGATCTGGCCCGGCCAAGGATACTCCTGCCGACGCGGGTTGCCATGCATCGACCAGGTACAGCGGGCGCTGTTTGGATTCCTCGTACAGGCGGCCCAGGTACTCGCCGATCAGGCCCAGCGCCACTAACTGCACGCCGCCCATGAAGAGGATCACGGTCATCATCGTCGGCCAACCCGCCACCGGGTCGCCAAACAGCAGGGCCTTGCCCACGATATAGATCGCGAAGGCGAATGCCAGCAGCGCGGTCAGCACGCCCAGGTAGGTCGCCACGCGCAACGGCGCGGTGGTGAAGCTGGTGATGCCCTCCAGCGCGAAGTTCCACAGCTTCCAGAAACCGAAGCTGCTGTTGCCTGCCACGCGAGCCTCGCGATGGTAAGGCAGTGCTTTCTGGTTGAAGCCCACCCAGCCGAACAACCCCTTCATGAAACGGTGCCGCTCGCGCAGTTCGCGCAATGCGGCCAGCGCGCGCGGCGACAGCAGGCGGAAGTCACCGGTGTCGGCCGGGATCGGCGTCTTCGACAGGCGACCGATCACGCGGTAGAACGCATGCGCGGTGGCGCGCTTCAACCAGCCCTCGCCATCGCGCTCGACGCGCGTGCCGTGCACGTTGTCGTAGCCGGCCTGCCACTCCCGCACGAACTCGCCGATCAGCTCCGGCGGATCCTGCCCGTCGGCATCCAGGATCAGCGCCGCGCCGCTCTCGACACGGTCCAGGCCCGCGGTCAGCGCCGCCTCCTTGCCGAAGTTGCGCGAAAGCCGCAGCACCGACACGCTCGGGTCAGCCGCCGCCAGCGCGCACATCACCGGCCACGTGGCGTCACGACTGCCGTCGTCGACATACAGCACGCGTCCCTGCACGCCATCCAGCGCATCCAGCGCCGCCATGACGCGCGGATGCAGCAGCGGCAGCGCTTGCGCTTCGTTGTAGGCGGCCACCACCACGGTGACCTGCCAAGGACCCTGGTGGTTCATTGCAGTGCCTCGAGATACGCGACGCCGCCAATCTGCCGGACCTGCCGCTGGATGCCGGCGGCGCGGCGCTGCACATAAGGACCGGGACGGTGCGCGTTATACCGGCGCGGCGATGGCAGCACGGCCGCGAGACGCGCGCTTTCATTGGCCGTCAGTCGACCTGCATCCTTGCCCCAGTAGCTTCGCGCCGCCGCCTGCCCGCCATACACGCCATCACCGAACTCGGCGACGTTCGCGTAGACCTCCAGAATCCGGCGCTTCGGCCACAGGGTTTCGATCAACACCGTGTACCAGGCTTCCAGTCCCTTACGGGCCCAGCGCGAGACACGATTCGTGCCCTGCCAGAGGAACAGGTTCTTCGCCACCTGCTGGCTGATGGTGCTGGCCCCCCGCAGGCGCGTCACCGGCCGTCCGCGCTTCTCGGCGCGCTCGACCATCTTGCGATTGTGGACCCGCGCTTTCTCGATCGCGCCCAGGTCGAACCCATGGTGGATCGCGAAGTTCTGGTCCTCCGCGGCCACCATCGACAGCGGCAGGCTGGGCGCCATGCGATCCAGGTCGCGCCAATCGTAGGCCACGCGGAAACCGAACTCGCCCTGCCCCCACGCCTCGATCACCCGCGCCGCCATGAACGCCGTGAACGGCGGATCCACGAACCGGAGCACCACGACCTGCAGGATGCTCGCCGCTCCGAACAGGAACGGCAGTGCCAGCAGCCATCGGAACCAGCGTCGTCGGCGCGGCACCGTTGCGACCGTTGCCGTGCTCATCGGGCCAGCCGGATCTTGAGGATGGTGTTGGTTGCCCCCATCGTGTCGGTTCCCCTTTGTGATGTGCGTATCTCGGCATTATGCCGAGACGCCCACCCACCCCGCATTCCCTGCACGGATTCCCATGACCGCCGACGCGTCCCCCGACACTCTGACCCGCTTCCTCTTGCCTGCCGCCGGCGTCCGTGGCGTGGCCGTACGGCTGGACGAGACCTGGCAGACGGTGGCCGGGCGCACCGACTATCCGGCGGCAGCGCGCGAACTGCTGGGCGAGGCAAGCGCAGCCGCCGTGCTGTTCACCGGCCACACCAAGGTCGATGGCCGGCTCTCGATCCAGTTGCGCAGCCAGGGCAACCTGCGTGGCCTGTTCGCCGAGTGCACCGCGGCGGGCACCGTACGCGGCATCGCTCAGCTCTCCGAGAACCAGGATGCGCCGCGTGACCTGCGGGACCTCGGTGATGACGCCCTGCTGGCCATCACCATCGAAAACCCCGGGCTGGATCCGCGCGAGCCGCAGCGCTACCAGAGCTTGGTCGGCCTGCAGGCCAGCCGTCTGGCGGAAGCCTTCGAGGACTATTTCCGACAGTCCGAACAGCTCCCCACGCGCCTGCTGCTGGCGGCGGACCGCGAGCGGGCTTGCGGCCTTATGTTGCAGAAGCTGCCCGGCGACGAGGGCGATGACGACGGCTGGAATCGGGTCGGTGCGCTGTTCGATACGCTGGGCGAGTCGGAACTGCTCGCCACCCCGGTCCTGGACTTGCTGCACCGCCTGTTCCATGAAGAATCGCCGCAAACCCTGACCCAGCGCTCAATTCGCTTCGGCTGCTCTTGTTCACGTGAACGGGTGGAGAGCATGCTGCAGTCGTTGGGGCAGCAAGAGGCGACGGCCGCACTGGCCGACGGCGTGGCTGAAGTCCGTTGCGAGTTCTGTGGGCAGGAATACCGGTTTTCCCCTCAGCAGATCTCGGAACTTTTCAGCCAGCCCAAGGTCGATGTGGACGCGCCAAGCCGACTGCAGTGATCCTGCGGTCGGTTAGCCGCCTCGGGGACTTGTTAAAGAAACATAAACGGCATAGCATCGGTTCCCCTTCGGGAGGGGAACTCCGGGTCGACCCAGGAGTCTGAAGCGAGCCATGAAACTGCGTAGCCTGACACTGTTGCTTGCCCTGCTGCTCGCCTCTGGCGTGGCAGCGGACGCGTATGCGCAGAAGGCCACGCGCAAGCCGGCCGCGGACCCCAAGCCCACCGCCCTGCCGATCTGGAACAACGACGGTAAGGTTGAAGCCGTGCTCCTGCTGGAGCCGACGGGTCAGACCGAGGCCGGCGCGCGTTGGCGCCTGGGCCGCAACTCCCTCACCACTGCATTCGGCCTGGACAGCGGCGATGAGCTGGGCCTGGTCTGCAACCGCAACGCTGGCGTGGTCGGCAATATCGGCAACCTGGCCAGCCACTGCATGCTGGCGACGCTCGGCGACGACGACGACGCCACGGCCAGCCAGCGCGTCAGCGCTTCGGCAATCCTGAGTCGCCCGGGCGGCAAGCTGGGCCTGTCCGCCGGCACCGGTCGCGACACCCTGCCCGCCTGGCTGTCATCCGGCCGCGGCACCAGCCGTGTCGAGCAGAACGACCTGACCGTCTTCGGCCAGAAGAACATCGGGCGCGAAGGTTTCGTGTCGATTGGCGGCGCTGTCGCAAAAGCGACCTTGGTTCCCGCCTCAGACCTTCCCGCCCTCGCCGACCGCTGGAACAGCCGCAGCCTGACCGTCGGCGGCGGCTACGGTCCGTTTAGCGCCAACATCATCGGGCGGGTCATCGATGTGCCCGGACAGCCTGGCAAGTTCGAAGGCCTGGGCTTGGGCCTGACTTGGCGCACCCCGTGGAGCGGACAGCTCACCGTCGGCGCCGAGAACGTCATTACCCGCGGCAAGAATCCCTTCTCGTTGACGAACGAGAACGCCGATGAGGGCACCGTGCCCTACGTCCGGTACGAGCAGGACCTCTAAGGCCACACCTTTCTGCGACACGCTTGGTTGCCCGTGCTACAGCAGCGCGGCGTAGGCGTGCGCCCGTGCTCGTCACGTTGCTAAGGAAAGCCGGCCGACGGCAAGCTAGCGTCAAGGCGTGAATTTCATCACATTTACGTAACTAACCTTGCTTCTCTCCGTGTTCAGTCTTCACGCGGGTTTAATTCTTGTTAAAACCCGACTAGTATCCGGTCACCCCCTCGTTTCGTGGTCACCCTTTTTGACCGCCTCGAGGGACACCTTGGGATACCCCCTTAACGGGAGAGAGAGAGAATGAACTGCAAAACCACGAAGCTCCGTGAGGCGATCTCGTTCGCGCTCGCGGTGGGTACGGTGTCTGCCTCCGGCATGGGCGTCGCCTTTGCCCAGGAGTCGAGCAGCGACTCGAGCACCACCACGCTGAACCGCATTGAGGTGACCGGCTCGCGCATCAAGCGTACCGACATCGAAACCGCGGCACCGATCACCACGATCACCCGCGCGGACATCGAAGCTGCAGGCGAACTGTCGGTCTCCGACTTCCTGCGCAACAACGTCTACAACTCGTTCGGCTCGGTCCGCGAATCCTCGGGCTCCGCTACGGGTTCGCAGGCCACCATCAACCTGCGCGGTCTGGGTTCTGCCTACACGCTGGTTCTGCTCGATGGCCGCCGCATGACCAATTCCGGCGCCCTGTCCGGTGGTGCAGCGAACATCAACATGATCCCGACCTCCGCGGTCGAGCGCATCGAGATCCTGCGCGAAGGCGCCGGCGCCGTGTACGGCTCCGACGCGATCGGCGGCGTGGTCAACATCATCCTGCGCAAGGATTATGAGGGCATGAACGTCACCGCCAGCTACGAGACCTCGTCCGAAGCCGGCCCCGATGGCAATACCCTTTCGCTGTCCGGCGGCATCTCGTCCGACCGCGGCAACATCACGTTCGTGATCGATCATCAAGAACGCGACATGATGTACAACCGTGACATCCGCGAGAAGATTCCGGCCGCGTGGTGGACCGCTGGCCTGAGCACCTACAATTCGTCGGCCACGTTCTCCAACGCGAACGGCACCCGCAACGTTGCCAACTGCGACCAGTTCGAAAACAGCATCCGGATCAGCCCGACCCGTTGCGCCTTCGATCACGGCGCCACCTCGGCCAATGAATCCTCGCTGCGCCGCAACGCGCTGCTGGTCAACGGCAACTACAACCTCTCCGAAGCCACGCAGTTCTTCTTCCGCGCGCTGAATTCCGAGACCCGCAGCCTGGGCGTCTACGCCTCGGCGCCGGTGGACAACGGTGGCCGTGGCGCAGGCTTCCTGCCGACGATCTCCGCCACCAACCCGTTCAATCCCTTCGGCGAAGCGGGCACGCTGTACTACCGCTTCACCCCGCTGGGAACCCGCGATTCGCTGCGTTATGACAAGCAGCGCGAGTACCTGGTCGGCCTGAATGGCAGCAACGACTGGTTCGGCGGCTCGGACTGGGAAGTCAGCGTCGGTCATGGCCTGAACACCCAGAACAGCGTCAACTACAACTACGGTATCGGCAGCACGCTGCAGCAGCTGATCGATTCCGGCTCGTTCAACCCGTTCGATCCGAACCACTCCAGCGTCGCCGCGAATGCTGGTCGCATCGGTCACACGGTGTTCGTGGAATCGCAGTACCGTTCCGTCACGGCTGATGGCCACATCAGCTTCGACCTGTTCGAAATGCCCGCAGGCGCTGTCGGTTTCGTGACCGGCTTCGAGTACCGCGACGACCGCTTCACGCAGATCTACGACGCCCAGAGCGCGGCAGGTAACGTGTTCGGCTCCGCCGGTGCGGGTGGCGAGGGCGAGCGCGCCTACTACGCTGCCTACTTCGAAACGCTGGTTCCGATCTTCGAAAGCCTGGATCTGACCCTGGCCGGTCGCTATGACAGCTACAACGATCAGGGCAGCAAGTTCTCCCCGCGCGTGTCGCTGGAGTTCCGCCCGATTGATTCGCTGCTGTTCCGCGGTACGTGGGGCGAAGGTTTCCGTGCACCGACCCTGGTCGATATGTACGGCGACAACCGCAGCACCAACCTCAACAGCGGCCCTGGCCCGACGCTGACCCCGCCGCACGCCGGTGGCGACGAACTGGCCTGCGCCGCGCTGACCGCAGTCCGTACGGCGATCTCCAATCCGACGTACCAGCCGTACGCCGTCAATCCGTGTATTGCCAGCCCGCAGTACACCTGGCTGATCACCTCCAACCCGGACCTTACGTCGGAAGAGTCGACCAACTGGGGTCTGGGCGTTGTGTGGAGCCCGAACGCCGATCTGTCGTTCGCACTGGACTACTACGACGTCGAGCTGGAAAACATCATCGGCACCATCCCGCGCGCGCTGGCATTCCGCAACGGTGACAACAATGTCCCGCTTTACGGCGTGACTCGCGGCGCCGCGATCGTGGCTCCGAACGGCACGATTCTGCCGGGTCAGGCCAACCTGATCCTGCTGCCGACGGTCAACGGTGCGGTCCAGACCGCCCGCGGTCTGGACTTCGAGGGTAGCTGGCGCTTCCAGACTGATGGTTGGGGCACCTTCAACACCAAGTTGTCCTGGTCGCACCAGATGGAGTATGACTTCACCCCCGTGGGTGCAGGCACCATCGAGCAGGCCGGCACCGGTGGCTTCCCGGATCACCGTGGTCAGCTGGCAATCAACTGGAGTGGCGGCATCTACAACTTCGGTGTGATCACCAACTACATCGGCGACAGCGGCAAGAAGAGCACGGTGGCTGCGCAGAACACCTTCCTGCCTTCGTGGACCACGGTCGACGTGCAGGCGGGCGTAACCCTGCCGTGGAATGCCAAGGTCACCGTCGGCGCGCGTAACGTCGCGAACAAGGACGCGCCGATGAGCAACGTGCTGTACGGCTTCCCGTTCTACAGCAACACCCTGCACAACATGTACGGCCGCATGATGTACATGAAGTACGAGCAGAACTTCTGATCCATCCGGAAGCTGCAACCTAGGACCCGGTCCGCCGGGTCCACGCGATGCCCCCTTACGGGGGCATCGTGCTTTTCGGACCATTGCGACGCGTCCATGGCATCATGAAATCCTCACATTCCAGAGTTCGGACATGACGGACAACACAGTCCAGGCGCAGGTGTTTCCGCTGTACGCAGTCCCCATGCTCCAGTGCCAGATTGCAGACGCCTCCCGGCTCAATGTCGAACTGTCTTCATTGTTCCTTAGATTGGAAAGCTACGGCGACAAGCATCGGGATCCGATCCAGCGCGACACCCAGTACGGCATCTTCGAGAGCCATTTCTTCCTGCACCAACGTCAGGAGCTGGCCATCAAGGAGTTGTTCGGCTTTCTTCGTGCATCACTACTGACATTCATCCAGGGGATGAACCAGTACACCGACGCTGAGATGGCGAACTTCGAACTGGATATGCACTCCTGGTTCCACATCACCCGCAAGGGCGGCTTCCAGAGCCTGCACAACCATCCGAACGCCAGCTGGTCCGCGATCTATTGCGTCGATCCCGGCGACGGTGCCACGCCTGAGAGCGGCGCTGTGCGTTTCCATGATCCGCGGACAGGTTGCGACATGTATCGCGACCCGGCCGTCGAGCGACTGCAGTCGCCGTACCGGATAGGCCCCTGGCAACTGAACCACAAGCCGGGCCAGATGATCGCGTTCCCTTCCTACCTTCTTCATGAAGTGTTTCCCTACACCGGTGAGCGGCCACGGATCGTCGTTGCGCTGAACGCATGGTGCCGCCGGAAGAACATGCCCGCACCGTGAGCCACGACCACGCCATGTCAATTGGGCCGACTCCTGAGAGTGGTGACGCTTGGAGCACGCTCTGGCGCGCCGGCGTCCTGCATTCCTGTTCAACGGCTATCGATGGCAACTATGACGGCGAGATGGCGGCCTTCTGGAAGGCTCGCTTCGATGGCCTCGGCACAGGACAGCGCGTCGTGGACATCGGCACCGGCAACGGGGCGTTGGCCCTGCTGGCCAAGCATCACGCCGCGCAACGAGGCCTCGACCTGGATATCCATGGGGTGGATGCAGCGGATATTGATCCTCCGCGCTGGGCCTCCGGCGCCGACTCGTTCGCCGGCATCACCTTCCATCCCCGTACGGGCATGGACACTCTGCCTTTCGATGACGGCAGCGTCGCACTCGTCACGTCGCAATATGCATTCGAGTATTCGCGGCCACGCGACGCGACGCTGCATGAGGTGTTCCGCGTCATCGGTTCCACCGGGAGCGCAGCCTTCCTGATACATAGCTCGGATTCTCTGATTTCGTCGACGGCCGACCAGCAACGCGAGGCGTGCGACCTTGTGTTCGACAGAACCCGCATCCTGGACCTCGCGCATGACTGGGTGTCCAGCCTCGTAAAAGGGACGACCCAACCCCCTCGCGCAGGGTCGGAGGCAACTTCCATCCATCGTGCTTTCCAGCAGGCATCGACACAGGTCGTCGCCGGCGCGGCCGCACTTCCGGAGGCCGCCATCCTGCGCAAGACTTTCCATTACCTGCACACCACGCTGGAGCACGCGCAGACCTCGCCCGCACACGCCCTGGAGTATCTGGCGCGCGCGCGCGCGGACCTGGAGGCTGAACGCGTACGCCTGCAGCATCTGTCCGCGGCCATCATGGCGCTGACCGAGATCGAGCAACTACGCACGCAGAGCATCGCCGCAGGCTACGGATCCTCCGTGCTGGCGCCTCTGGACCAAAGCCCAGGCAGCCGCATGGGCTGGACACTAGTCGTATCGCGATGACCGACGCCGAACGCGCGCGTCACGCCCACGCGGCCGGGGACATCGCTACCGCGTCGGCCCACTACCAGCGTGCGCTCGCAGCCGCGCCCGGCGACGCCATGCTGATGTTGGACTACGCGATCCTGCTGATGCAGATGGCGCACAGGAAGGAGGCCGCGACACTGCTGCGCGAGGTCAGGCGACACATGCCTGACGATGCGCGCGCGCTGCTCGCACTCGTCGTCTGCCTGCGCGTGGATGGCGAGATTGAGGAAGCGTTGCGGATCGCCGAGGAAGCGACGGGGCGACTGCCCCACGACGCCGCTGCGTGGATGTTGCGTGGAAGCATCGAGGTCCGTGGAGGGCACTACGCCCGCGCGGAAACGGCACTTCGACGTGCGTTGTTGCTCGCGCCGGCGTTCGGTGAAGCCTGGCACTACCTTGGCGAAAGCCTGCACCATCAGCAACGCTGGGCAGAAGCCATACAGGCTTACCGGAAGGCGGCGGAAGAACAGCCCGGCGAGATCTACAACATCGCCATGTGTGCCGAACAGGCGGGAGATCTGGAACTGGCGCGAGACAGCTACCAGCAGGCGAGCGGAATCTTCCCGGGTCGCGCTGACGTGCTGCTGCGGTTGGCACAGACGCAAGCGCGCCTGTGCGATTTTTCCGGCGAACACGCGGCGCTCGACAAGTTCCGCCGTGTGGTCGCACACGGCATCCCCGCGGGACAGGTCCTGGAGGTGTTCCCGCTCACTTATCTCCCACTGGAAGCATCGCTGGTCCAACATGCGCTGGATCGTTACATGGGGGCCGTGCTCGAACGGGCGCCTTCCCATGCCCCGTCCGATGCACTGCAAACGATCCATCCCGAAGACAGGATCCGGATCGGCTACCTGTCCTCCGACTTTGGCATGCACGCGGTTGGCCAACTGGTGGGCGACGTGTTCCGCTCCCATGACCGGGACCGATTCGAAGTCTTCGCCTACTCGCTCCGCACGTACGACGATCCCGTCGCGGCCGGCATACGCGAGGGCTGCGACGTCTACGTGGACTGCGCCTCGCTGGGTACCACGGACATCGTCCAGCGCATTCGTCACGATGGCATCCACGTCCTGATCGATTTGAACGGTCCCACCGTGGGTGCGCGGCTGGAGATCCTGGCGGTGCGACCTGCGCCCCTGCAACTGGGGTGGCTCGGCTTCCTCCATGCCCAGCAGGCGCCCTGGTTGGATGCTCTCCTGCTCGACGAACACGTGCAGCCCTCAGACAACACCTGGTCCTTCAAGGACCGTATCGTCCATCTGCCTGTCAGCCTCTTTCCGCCTGCACCCGGTGCGGGCGGACAAAGGCAGCGCGAACGTTTCGGCATGCCGGCGGAAGGAAGGGTGGTGCTCGCCAGCTTCAACAACAGCTACAAGCTGGATATGCCCTTGGTCGCGGCGTGGATCAGGATTCTGGAGTTGGCGCCTGATGCGACCCTGATGGTGTACCTGCCAGCGACGGCCCGACCGGGCTTCCTTCGTCACTGGCACAGCCTGGGCGGAAGCCCGTCGCGACTCATGGTCGTCGACGCGCTCGCGCCGGGGGACCAAGCGGATCGCGCGGCAAGCTGCGACCTGATGCTTGACGCATTCCGCTACCAGGGAGGTGCCACAAGCCTCGATGCCGTGACCAGCGGGCTACCAGTGCTGTGCCGCACGGGCGAAACGCCCCCTGCACGCCTCGGTGTAAGCATCAATCGGGCGCTGGGATTGGAGGACCTGGTGGTGGCGGACACCGAAGAGTACATCCGCCGGGCCGCATGGCTGGCCAACCACCCTGCGGAACTTGGCGCCCTGCGCCAGCGCGTCAAGGCTGCCGTGCAGCAAAGCGGCTTTTCCGATCCGCGACGCTCCGCGGCCGCCGTAGAGCAGGTGTGCGAGCAGTTGTTGCGGGAAAAAGGCGTACTGGCCTGACGGACCTTCCCCTCAGACATGCAACCATCGGCTACGTGATGACGCACCCAACTCCTTCCGTCACAGAACTTGTGGCCTCGGCGCGCACCGCATTGCAGCGCGGACTGATGAACGACGCCATCCGGCTGTATCGTCTTGGCTTGGCGCAGGGAGCACCGGTCGCGAGCGAACTGGCTGGCGTGCACTACCAGGCCGGTGACTTTCACGCCGCCCGCGAGGTACTGGATGCGGCGCTGGAGCGGGATCCCTCCTACGACGACGGGTTCTTCCAACGTGGCCTCGTCCTGATGGCGATGAATGAGCCGACGCAGGCCAGTGTCGACTTCGACCGCTTCCTCTCGGCCGCCCCGCGCTTCGCACCCGCTTACCTCCAGCGTGCCCTCGCCCGTCTCCGGCTGCACAGGCAGGATGATGCGCTGGAGGATTTCCGCCAGGCTACCCGTCTGCAACCGGACCTGGTGGACGCATGGATCAATCTGGGAATTCTGCTGCTGCGAAGAGGCGATGCGGTCGGCGCCGTCGATGCCCTGCGCGCGGCTGACCAGCGCACCCCCGGGCGCGCGGAAATCCTGCACGCGCTGGCCAGCGCATACGACGGCGCGGGGGATGTTCCTTCGGCCCTGCAGCTGTACTCCCGGCTCGAGTCCACGCATTCATCCGCGCCCGACTTCCTGACCAACCACGCGTTGTGCCTGCTCCGCGGGCACCAGCCTCGCGCGGCCCACCAGCGTTTCACGCGTGCGCTGGGACTGTCGCCGGGAGACCAGACCGCGCTGGCCGGCCTGTACCTGTCGGCGAACGAGCTTGGCCACCATCATGAAGTGGACGCGCTGATGGACTTCACCGCGTTGCTGCACACAACGACCCTGGCCACCCTTCATGGCGCTGGCGGGGAAGCGCTGAGACGGGCGGTGGTCTCGCATCCCGGCCTTGATTGGGAGCCCACGGGTCGCTCCACCGTGGGTGGACAGCAGACCGTCATGCTGGATCTTGCGGAAGGCTCCCCGTTCCACGACCTGGGCAGTGCGATAGCCGGCCTGGTCTCCAACCGGATGGCTACATTGGCAGCCAGTACCGCAATGGCCGGGCATCCCTGGCTGCATGCCGCGCCAACCCGCTGGCGGTTGCAGATGTGGGCGACGGTCCTGCGTGAAGGTGGCCACCAGACCCCCCATATCCATCCGGCAGGCTGGATGAGCGGCGTGTTCTATCTTGATGCGGGCCAGGCAGCGACAGCAGATGCGGGCGACATCGTGTTCGGGCATCCACAACCCGAGTTCGCCCTGTCTGCGGCACCCCGCAGCACGCGTTACCGCCCTCGTACGGGTGATGTCCTGCTCTTCCCCTCCTACTTTTTCCACCACACCGTTCCCTACAGCGGACCCGCCACCCGTATCAGTCTCGCCTTCGACGTGATCCCTGCATGAGCATGCGCGTCAAAACCTTCACCAGATCGTCACCTAGGTGAATCCGGGGTGGCGCGGATTGTCCTTTTTCGCCCCTCTAAAAAGCGCTTAACGACTCTTTAATTCTCTCTTGGGCCCGACTATGATCGGGCCACCCTTGCTTCTTGGTCGCCGCTATTTGGCTGGCCGGCGAGGTTTCCTTAGGGCTTCAACAACGTCACCCGGAGAGAGAATGAACCACAAGACCACCAAGCTGCGCGAAGCCATTGGCTTCGCCCTCGCAGTGGGTGCGACCAGCGTAGCCGGCACCGGCCTCGCGTTTGCGCAGGAGTCCACCGAAAGCGCCAAGACCCTGGATGCTATCCAGGTGACCGGCTCCCGCGTGGCCCGCGTTGAAACCGAAACGGCCAGCCCCGTCGTCGTGATCGATCGCGCCGCCATCGAACAGACCGGCAAGCTGACCCTGGGCGACCTGATCCAGGAACTGCCTGCCGTGTCTGGTGCTGCCACCAATCCGCAGGTCAACAACGGCGGCGGCGACGGTTCTTCGACCGTCGAACTGCGCGGACTGGGCGCCGAACGCACCCTGCTGCTCGTCAACGGTCGCCGCATCGTCAACAACGACCTCAACTCCATCCCGTCTTCGGCCGTCGAGCGTATCGAAGTACTGATGAGCGGTGCGTCCGCCGTGTACGGCTCCGACGCCGTCGCGGGTGTGGTCAACTTCATCCTGCGCCGCGACTTCGAAGGTCTGACCGCCTCGATCGATTTCGGCCTGACGCCCAGCCACCAGGACGGTCAGCGCAGCGGCGGTTCCGTGACGTTCGGCCAGGTGGGCGAGAAGGGCAACATCATCGCCGGCCTGAACTACAACAAGTTCGACGGCATCTCTTCGGCCGACCGTGACTTCTCCAAGGACGCCACGTACCTCTACAGCGGCGGCGTTTCCGTGGCCGGCTCGAGCCGTGCGCCCCGCGGTCGCATCTTCTTCCCGGAAGGCAGCCCGCTGATCGACGAGTACGGATGCGACAACATCACCCGCATCCCCGGCGCCGCCGGCGACAGCACCGACGACTACCGCTGCTACGACGGCGCGACGGACTCCTACAACTACCAGGCCACCAACCTGATCATGACGCCGCAGGAGCGCACCAACGCGTTCTTCCTGGCGAACTACCAGATCACTGAAAACCTGAATGCCTTCGCCGAGGTCTACCACAACAAGACTTCGTCCAACTTCGCGATCGCGGCCCTGCCGTTCGACACCTCGTCCGACGGCGTGATCATTTCGGCGGACAACTATTACAACCCGTTCGGCATGAATTTCGGTCCGGTCAGTGCGACGGACGACAACCTGTTCCTGACCCGCTTCACCTCGCTCGGCCAGCGCCGTTCCTACTACGACACCACCACCTCGCAGGTCGTGGCCGGTCTGGAAGGCTTTGTCGGCGAAACCTGGAAGTGGGATGCAGCGTTCAACTACGGCCACTACCTCAGCGAGAACACCAGCTACGGCTACGTGTACTACGCCGGCCTGGCCGACGCGCTGGGCCCGTCGTTCATGGACAGCGACGGCGTGGTCAAGTGCGGTGCGCCGGGCGCTATCATCGCCGGCTGTACCCCGCTGAACATCTTCAACATCGACGACCCGCAGACCATCGCGACGCTGTCGCAGTACGAAGCGCGTCCGTACTACTCCACCATGCGCCAGAACCGCAGCTTCGAGGCCAATGCCTCGGGCGAACTGTTCTCCCTGCCCGCCGGCGCAGTGCAGTTGGCGTTCGGCGCTGCATGGCGCGAGGAATACCAGCGCAGCGAAGTCGACTACATCGCGATCGCGAACGAGGAAGGCCGTTGCTTCATCTCGCAGGAAGCCTGCAGCTCGGCCCTGTCCGGCAAGTTCGACGTGACCGAACTGTACGGTGAACTGTACGTGCCGATCCTGTCCGAGGTGCCGTTCGCGCACCTGCTGTCGATCAGCCTGGGCAGCCGCTATTCCGACTACAGCACCTTCGGCGACACCACCAACAGCAAGCTGCAGGTGGAATGGCGTCCGATCGAGAACCTGCTGTTCCGCGGTACCGTGGCGGAAGTCTTCCGCGCCCCGCGCATCCAGGATCTGTACGCCGGCCCGCAGGGCGACTCGCCGCAGCTGGATGATCCTTGCCAGGGCTACGGCGCCGTCGGCGCACCGCGTGACCACGAAAACGCCTGCGGTGCCGGTGCGGGTGCGACCAACATCCCCACCACCGGTATCGGCGCAGCTCCCACGTCCCAGACCAACGGCGTGTGGTCCGGCTCCGTGGCCGCGGGCTTCGACCTGCAGCCGGAAGAAGGCAAGTCGTTCTCTTGGGGCGTGGTGTACGACCCGGACTTCCTGCCGGGCTTCTCGGTCAGCCTCGACTACTGGCGCCTGTACCTCAACGAGACCATCACCCGCGCCGACGCGCAGACGGTGGTCAACACGTGCTACGGCAACGACAGCCACCCGTTCTGCGAATTCATCAACCGCCGTTCCAACGGCCAGGTCGACTTCATTCGCGAGCCGATCGTGAACCTGGGTCGCCTGGACACGAAGGGCTGGGACCTGGCGTTGCGTTACCGCCTGCCCGACACCGCGTGGGGCAGCTGGGTGCTCGGCATGGACGCGACGTACATCGCGCAGTACGACAACGACGTCAACCCGCTGGACGACACCGACGAGGTCGTCAGCCTCGCCGGCACGTACAACAAGTCCTACGGCAACTACTCGCGCGTCCGCGCCCGTACGTTCGTCAACTGGCAGAAGGGTGATTTCGGCGTTTCCTGGCGCACGCGTTACGTCAGCGGCTTCGAGATCGCCAGTGCTGACGGTGGTTGCAGTGTCGACAGCCCCGAGTACTGCTACTCGGTGGACTTCGACGACTACCTGACGCACGCGATCAGCGCCAGCTACAACCTGCCGTGGTGGAACTCCAAGGTCGAAGTGGGCCTGGACAATGTGTTCGACAAGCAGCCGCAGATGATGTACCAGAACAACGTGCTCAACGCGAATACCGACGTCAGCACGTACGACACCGTGGGCCGCTACCTGTGGGCCCGCTACACGATGAACTTCTGAGTCTAGACAGCAACGTCGTGTACCTGAGCCGCGCGGTGACCCCGCGCGGCTTTTTCATTCCCGGTTTGCGATACTCGCGCGATGAACCACAGCCCCATCACCCGTATCGTCGAGGCCTACGAGTCGGGACACCACGACACCGCGCTGGCCCTCTGTCATGCCGCGCTGGAGGATCGGCCGGACGACCCTACGTTGTGGACGCTCATAGGGATGGCGCTACAGGCCAAAGGGCGCTACGCCGACGCGATCGCGGCATACGAACGCATGACTGCGCGATATCCGGAATCGCTGGCGCACTGGGCGAATCTCGGCGCTGCCGCGCGACTGGGCGGCGACTACCGGAAGGCGGACCACGCGTACCGGAATGCGCTGGCGATCGACCCGCGACATGTGTCGCTCATCATCGACCACGGCCTGCTGTTGCTGGAAATGGGCCTTCTGGGCGAGGCCAGGCACCGTTTGCTCGACGCCGTGGACCTTGCACCTGGGATGGCCGAGGCCCGCATCAATGCGGCGCTGGTCTGCTTCGAATGCGGGGACGCGCAGCGTGCGGCAACCCTGATTCCGCCCGCTGCCGAATGGGATGCACTGCCCTCTGACCTGAAGCGCGAACTGGCTACCGTCCTGGTGCAGGTGGGGCGGACCGACGACGCGGAGCGCCTGCTGCTGTCCACCGAATCGGACAGCGCCGGCACGATGGTGCGACTGGCCCAATTGCTCGAACGCACCAACCGCGTCGAGCAGGCAAGGGAACTGGTGAGCCAACTCGGCGAACGCGCCGAATCGCTGGGCGGGCACGAGCGCGTGGATCTGCTGCAGCTCCAGGCCGCCATTGCAATGCGCGACAAGGACTATGCGCAGGCGCGACTCGCATCGGAAGCGATCCTGCTGCGCAACCCCCATGTGCAGGCCGAGACCACCGCCCTGTTCACGCTCGCCAGTATCGCGGACAGACAGAAGCAACCTGCCGACGCGATGATCCACCTGGAGAAGGCACACACCATCCAGTTCCGACTGGCGGCCGATGTGGTCCCCGAGATGACCTATGCCGGCGCCGAACCATTGAAGGTCTCCAGCAAATGGCTCACGGCGGAAGAAGCCCGCTTCCGGCATGCACCGCATGCACCTTTCGCCGGCGAGTCGCCCACCTTCATCGTCGGCTTTCCCCGCTCGGGCACCACCATGCTGGAGCAGATGCTGGATGCGCACCCCGGCTACGCCTCGATGGACGAGCGCGCCACGCTGCAGCGCTGCATCGAACACATGGAAAAGCGCGGCTTCGCGTATCCGCACGCGCTTGACGCGATGGATGCGTCAAGCGCCGACGAGCTGCGCACGGTCTACTGGACCGAAGTGGCGAAGGTCATCTCCCTGGCGCCCGGCCAGCAACTGGTCGACAAGAATCCGCTCAACATGCTGCGCCTGCCGATGATCGTGCGGCTGTTCCCCAACGCGAAGATCATCCTGGCGCTGCGCCATCCCTGCGACGTGCTGCTGAGCTGCTACATGCAGAACTTCCGCTCGCCCGCCTTCATGGTGCTGTGCTCCAGCCTGGAGCGGCTGGCCAAGAGCTATGTCAACGCGATGCGTTTCTGGATCCATCATCAGGCGCTGCTGTCGCCGGACACGCTGACGCTCCGCTACGAGGACACCGTCGGCGACTTCCCCGCGCAGGTCGAGCGCATCGGCGCGTTCCTCGGCATCGAGGACCGCGACTTCCTGGCACAGTTCAGCCAGCATGCCGCGCGCAAGGGCTACATCAGCACGCCCAGCTATTCGCAGGTGGTCGAGCCGGTCAACGCGCGCGCGGTGGGCCGCTGGCAACCGTACGCACGCTGGCTGGCCCCCGCCCTGCCGATCCTGCAGCCGGTGGCCGACCACTGGGGCTATGACCTGACGATACGATGAGCCCATGAAAGCCCTCGCCGACTACATCCGGACGTACGACGACGCGCTGCCCGCCGCGTTCTGCCAACAACTGATCGACGGGTTCGAATCGTCCACCCAGTTCCAGATGCCCAATGGCCAGGGTTATCGCCCCGCGCTCGACGCCAGCCGCTGGACCGAGCTCAACCTGAGCCGGCTGGCGGACCCTGCCTTCCTCGGCTTCTTCATGACCCGCATCGAAGACGCGCTGGCACGCTACAACGCCGACCTGGGGCTGAGCCTTGCTGTGCCGTACCGCCCCCGCATCGACAAACTGATGATGAAGAAGTACCGCGCCGGGAGCGGCGATGGTTTCCAGCCGCACTTCGATTCGGTGGATGAAGCAGCGGGGCGCTACCTCGTGTTCCTGTGGTATCTCAACGACGTCGACAACGGCGGCACCACGCGATTCATGGACCTGGACGTGGAAGTCCGGCCACGCACGGGACGCCTGCTGGTGTTCCCCCCGTACTGGATGTTCCAGCACATAGGCTCACCGGCGATCTCCAACGACAAGTACATCCTGTCGACCTACATGCGCTTCGACACGGGCGAGCACGATCACGAATAACGTCGCGCTCAGCTCACGCCCGCGCGGACGTTGAAATCCCCGATCGTCTCCACCAGTTGCTGCAGCGCCTGTACTTCCACCTCGCGCAGGCGTGGATGCCAGGTGTCGAGGATCATCACCACGCGCAGCCGGTCGCTGCGGTTCCAGGCCGCGTGCAGGAAGGAATCGTCGAACGTCACGCAGCGCCCTTCCGTCCAGGCGTGTTCCACGCCCCCCACTTCCAGCGCGCAGTCCGGCGGCACGATCAGGGGCAGGTGCGTGACCACCCGGCTGTTGGTGACGCCATGGTGCGGCTTGATCACCGTGCCGGGCGACAGCAGCGAGAACAGCACTTCCGGCGCATGGCCGTCGATGCGTGTCAGCGGCACCTGCGCCAGCGCGCCTGCGGTCGCAGGGCACGCGGCCAGATGCTCGGCGAACGCTTCGCCGTGGCGGTAGAAGAAGTAGGCGTCCCACGCCGCGGTATCGAGATCGCGCGGGTTGTCGAGGAAATCGCTCTTGCGCGCGCCGCCGCTGAAATCGAGGAACGGCTGCAAGCCGTCGCGTGCCGACAGCACGCGCTGCAGCTCGGCGCGGATCGCGTCGGTGGCCTGCTCCAGGGCCGCGTACCAGGGGAACAGCGCGCGGTCGAAGTAGGGTTCCGGTTGCAGGTCGGGCACGTAGAAGAACGTCGGCTTCTGGCGTGGATCGGGGCTGGCGGCGGAGCGCAGCCCCAGGTATCCCTCTAGCGCCTGCACCACGCGCCGCAGGTCGTCGGTACCGTGCTGCTGGATCAGGGGCGCGATCGCACCGGAAAACAGCGCCTGTCGTCCCGCGTCGATGATCGCCATTGCCTGGCGCACGCGGTCGCGCAGATCCGGCGCGGTGGTCTGGTCGTTGAGCCAGCGCCCCTTCGCCTGCGCCGTGGTCACTGCGCGAAAGAAATGGACCAGCGCCTCGTCGGTCCGTCCCAGCACATGCAGGCATTCGGCCAGTTGCAGGCGGGCAAGGAAGGCCTGCGGCGCCAGTGCCAGCCCACGCTCCAGTGCGACCACCGCGCCTGCAATGTCGCCCAGGTGCACACGGCAAACGCCCAGTCGCATCCAGGCTTCGCTGCTCTGCGGCGACAAGGCCGTCAGTGCGTCCAGCCTGGCGACCGCGTCGGCGAACCGCTCCAGCGCCATCAATCCCTGCACGGCGACCAGCTGAAGGTCGTCATCACGGGGATGTACTGCCAGGCCCTGCTCGGCGTCGGCCAGCGCCTGTGCCGCATTGCCGGTTTCCAGATGGCGTCGTGCCTGCTGGACGTGGAACGCGGCGCTGGTCATGTGGCGGAGCCTCGGTCGTGATCATCGGGAACGCATCGATGATACGGGACATCGCGGCGCCGCCGATGCGCTTACTCCAGCCGCACTTCCGCACTGCCCGAGAAGGTTTCCACGCTCACCCGCGCGCTGCCGCTGCCGTAAGTGGTGGAGAAGCTGGCACCGGGGCCACGGCGCTTCTCGATGGTCACGCCACTGGCCTTCAGGCTGCCGCTGAAGCTCTCGCCGCTGACCTGCGCGGAAACGTCCTTCGGCAGGCGCAGCAGCAGGTCGCCGCTCACCGACTCCATGCTGATCTCGCCCGCCGGCGCCAGCGCGGTCGTCACTTCGGCGCGACCGCTGACGGTGCTGGCGCTGAGGTCGCGGATGCGTTCGCCGTTGACGTTGACCTCGATGCGGCCGGAAACGGTCTCGGCATCGATGTCCCCATTCAAGCGGCCACGCAGCACGATCGAGCCGCTGACGGTACTGACATCCACGTCCTCGCTGTTGAGCGTCAGGGTGGCGTTCCCGCTGACCGTCTCCACGTCCGCCTTGCGCGGTGCGGCGGCCGCGACCACGCTACCGCTGACGCTGCTAATCGACAGTTCGCCGGGTGCCACGCCTTCGACGTGCACGCTGGCGGCCACGGATTCGATGTCCAGGTCCGCGCGCACCGGCACCATCACCACCAGCTCGGTCGGCCCGGTCTTGCTGCCACCCCAACCGCCGTTCTTGGGATAGCGCACCTCGATGCTGAGTTGCTCACGCGAGCCATCGATGTCGAGACGCTCCACGCCCTTGCCCAGCGTGCCGGTGATCTGGACTTCGTTGCGCTCCCAGCCGCGTACTTCGATGCGACCGCTGACGTTGCTGATGTCGACCCGGCCGCGCGCATCGAGCGGACGGGTTTCGTTGATGGCGGTCTGCGCCAGGGCGGAGGGCGCCAGCAGGGCGGCGGCCAGCAGCAGGGAGAAGGAATAGGTGCGCATGGGGAAACTCCTCAGGTCATGACGGCGCGCTGGGTCAAGGCCAGGCGTCGGGCGTAGGTACGGCGCAACTGTTCCAGCAGGAAGCGCGCTTCGGGATCGGTGGCGATGGCGTGGCGGATCTCGGCCGCGCTCTGGTCCAGCGCATGCAGCGCCGGCGCGTAGTCGGGCGATGCCTTGGCCTGCGTATCCATCTGCGCCAGCGCGCCGGTGTAGTCGCGGGTCATCGCCGCGGCCTCGCGCTGGATCAGCGCATCGCCTTCGGGCGTGCGCTGCAGCTGCCAGGTGATGGTGACGGCCAGCAGCACCGACGCCGCCAGTGCGAACGGCGCCACCCGGCGGGGACGTCGCTCGACCGGCACGGACGGTGCGGGCGCCTCCGCCATCTTCGCGGCGATGTCCGGCCACAGGTCGCGCGAGGGCGGCGTGTCCTGGCGCAGCGCACGCAACTGCCAGCGCAGCGCGTCGTCGGACAACGGAGTGGGATCGTGGGGGGTCATGCGTGTGCTCCTAGACGCTCGCGCAGCAGGTGCCGCGCGCGGTGCAACTGGGCTTTCGAACTGCCGACCGCCATGCCCAGTTCGGCGGCGATCTCTTCATGCTTCCAGCCTTCCACGTCGTACAGGACCAGCACGGCGCGGGCGCGGGGCGGCAACGTGGCGACCGCGCGCTCCAGATCCATCGACAGGGCCGTGCCCTGCCCCGCGCTGTCGGCCAGGCCCAGCCCGTCCAGCGTGTCCTCGTCATCGTCGAAGCGCGGGCCGGTGCGGCGGCTGCGCAGCTCCATCAGCGCGGTGTTCACCGCCAGCCGGTGCAGCCAGGTGCTGAACGCACTTTCGAAGCGGAACGCCGGCAGTGCCTGCCAGGCCCGCACGAAGGCTTCCTGCGTCAGGTCCTCCGCGCGGACGCCGTGCTGGCCCACCAGTCGCTGGATAACGCCATGGATGCGGCCGGCGTGGCGCCGGTACAGCGCCTCGAAGGCCCGCATGTCGCCCGTGGCGGCCGTGCGCGCCAGGGCGGTGTCCTGGGCGGCGGCGTCCTCGGGCGCGAGGCTGTCGGCGAAAGGTTCGATCACGGCATTCAGCATACTGACTACGATGCGGGCGGAGGCGCGGGGGTTTAGATCGGCCTGGCGATTTTCTCGACCGACTGTTCGGCCGCAGACACCTCCCCTCGCCCCGTGCAACGGGGAGAGGGTGCCGAAGGCGGGTGAGGGGCGAACGGAGTCCGCGGAAGTGCGCGCCGTGGTCGCTTCCGGATCCGATCACTCGACAGGCGGCTGCGATGTTGGCGCCACGTGCGCCGTTGCCCCCTCATCCGCCCTTCGGGCACCTTCTCCCACAAGGGGAGAAGGAAACACCCCTTCGCCCCATGCAACGGGGAGAGGGTGCCGAAGGTGGGTGAGGGCGAGCGGAGTCCGCGGAAGTGCGCGCCGTGGTCGCTTCCGGATCCGGTCACTCGATGAGCACCTTGCGTGTCGAAGCCACGTGCACCGTTGGCCCCTCATCCGCCCTGCGGGCACCTTCTCCCCGCACGCGGGGAGAAGAGAAAAGCGCGCAGCCTCGCGCTTCCAAGAAAAAGCCCCGCAGCATCCGGGGTGGACGCGGCGGGGCTTGCGCAGGAAAGGGATGCGCGAGGCGGGGAATCAGGGGGCCAGGCGGGCCGCGATGCGTTGCTGTTCGTCCTTCAGCGCCTGCGGGGTGCGGGCGCCGAATTCCTCCAGGTACTCGCCGATGCTGGCGAACTCGGCCTGCCAGCCGGCGCGCTCGAAACCGAACAGCAGATCGTGAGCTTCATCGCTCAGCGCCACGCCGTCCAGGTTGAGGTCCTCGGCGCGCGGCAGATGGCCGATGGGGGTGTCCACCGCATCAGCGGTGCCTTCGACGCGGCGGATCATCCACTCCAGCACGCGCAGGTTCTCGCCGAAGCCGGGCCACAGGAACTTGCCGTCGCCGCCCTTGCGGAACCAGTTCACGTGGAAGATCTTCGGCAGCTTCGCGCCCGCACCGTCGAACGACAGCCAGTGCGCGAAGTAGTCGGCGAAGTTGTAGCCGCAGAACGGCTTCATCGCCATCGGGTCGCGGCGCATCACGCCGACCGCACCGGTCGCGGCGGCGGTGGTTTCCGACCCCATCGCGGCACCGACCAGTACGCCGTGCGTCCAGTCGCGCGCTTCGAACACCAGCGGCACCAGCGAGGCGCGGCGGCCGCCGAAGACGATGGCACTGATCGGCACACCCTGCGGATCCTCGGCCTTGGCCGAGTAGCTGGGGCACTGGCGCGCGGACACGGTGAAGCGCGAGTTGGGATGCGCGGCCGGGCCGTTGGCGGCGTCGTACGGACGACCCTGCCAGTCCAGCGACGGCGTGCGCGAATCCAGGCCTTCCCACCACGGTTCCTGCTCGTCGGTGACGGCAACGTTGGTGAAGATGGTGTGGTGGCTGATCGTCGCCAGCGCATTCGGGTTGGAACTGTCCGAGGTGCCGGGCGCCACGCCGAAGAAGCCGGCTTCCGGATTGATCGCATACAGGCGGCCGTCAGCGCCGGGGCGCATCCAGCAGATGTCGTCGCCGACGGTCCACACCTTCCAGCCGGCCTGGCGATAGCCCTCCGGCGGAATCAGCATGGCCAGGTTGGTCTTGCCGCACGCCGACGGAAACGCGGCGGCGATGTAGTGCGTCTCGCCCTGCGGATTCTCGATGCCGACGATCAGCATGTGCTCGGCCAGCCAGCCTTCGCTGCGCGCCTGATGCGAGGCGATGCGGAGCGCGTGGCACTTCTTGCCCAGCAGCGCGTTGCCGCCGTAGCCCGAGCCGAAGCTCTTGATGGTCAGCTCGTCGGGGAAATGCATGATGAAGCGGCGATCCGGATCCAGCTCGCCGGTGGAATGCAGACCCTTCACGAAGGTGCCTTCGCGCTCGATGCGCGCCAGCGCCGGCGCGCCCATGCGGGTCATGATGCGCATGTTCGCCACCACGTACGGCGAGTCGGTGATCTCCACGCCGCAGCGCGACAGCGGCGAATCGATCGGCCCCATGCAGTAGGGAATGACGTACAGCGTGCGCCCGCGCATGCAGCCGGCGAACAGCGCATCCATCTTCGCGTGCGCCTCGGCCGGGGCCATCCAGTGGTTGTTGGGGCCGGCGTCTTCCTGCTGCGCGGTGCAGACGAAAGTCAGGTGCTCCACGCGCGCCACGTCGCTGGGGCTGGAACGGTGCAGCCAGCTGTGCGGGTGGGTTTCGGGGTTGAGCGGCAGCAGCGTGCCGTCGGCCAGCATCTGCTTGGTCAGGCGCGCGTTTTCGGCATCGCTGCCGTCGCACCAGTGGATGTCATCGGGTTGGGTGAGCGCGGCGACTTCCGCAACCCAGGCATTCAACGCGTCCAGCGAACTGCCCGGAAAATCGTTGCGTTTGAAAACATCGACCGCTGCGTTCATGCGCCACCCTCGAAAAGTGAGACCAAAATGATACCAATGTCTTGTCCTTCAGACGAGGAGAACGCGGCCGAGGTCGGCGGGCGGTCAGGTTGGGGGTACGGATGGCGCCATTCCCGTCATCGCACGTCGCTGCGTCTCAAAGGTCAGCGAGAACGCGTGGATCGCAAGGCCCGGAGGCTTGCGAATGGAGCGCTGAGCTCCGCGAATGGCATTCGGAGCCCCGTGGACGGGTGCCGGAGAGCCAGCAATGGCCCTCGGAATGCCAGGGCCAGAGCAGTACAGCCCCGTCGATGGCTTCCGGAAAGCCAGCGATGGGATCAGGAGCGCCATCGCCCGGGCATTTCGCGCCGTCGTCCGGGCCCGGCGTGTCATCGATGGGACTGAAAGAGTCGACGACGGCGCCTCCCGCGTCCCGCCGCTGGCACTCGGAGGGCGGACGTTGGGATTCCGAGGGCCGTCGCCGGCATTCCGAGAGCCGTCGACGGCGCTCCGAGCTCCATCGATGGCACTCGGAGCTCCGTCCCGTTATGGCGCCTAGGCGTCGCGCGAGCGCCGGTAGGGATTGAACAGCTGCAGCAGCCAGGGCTTCTGCGCCAGCACCAGGCTGACGCCCACCCGATCCTCGGCCGGCAGCGTGGCGTCGCGGGCCAGCAGGGCGTCGAACTCGCGCGCGACTTCTTCCAGCCGCTGCCGCAGCTGCTTCACCCCGTCGATGCTCAGGCTGCCGCTGAGCAGCAGCAGCGCGTCCTGTTCGCCATCGAACGGATCGGCGAAGTAGTCGGTCAGCAGGGTCAGCCGGAAATAGCGCTCCATCGGGCCGTCGGCGCGCCAGCGGAAGTTGCGCGCAGTCAGCGCGCGGCCGCGGTTGCCGGGCATCAGTTCGATGATGCCCAGCCGGTCCAGCTTCACCAGCAGGCCGGTCCACTGCGCGGGGGTGAAACCGAAATGGCCCAGCACGTCGTCCTGGCGCCAGCGGTTGAGGGTGAGGAACAGCGCCATCAGCAGCGGCGGGTCGTCGACCAGCGCCTGCTCCTGCGCCTCGCTCAACTGCGCCATCGCCTTGCGTCCGCGCGAGGCCTCGGCGCTGAGTTCGGCCAGGCCGACATCCAGCACCTCGCAGATCTGTTCCAGCCGCTGCAGGCTCATCGCGCGGCGGGAGAACATGCGCTTCACCGCCGCCTCGCTCATGCGGATGCGCGTGGCGAGCTCGCGATAGGTGAGGTTCTGTGCGCGCAGGCAGCGCTTCAGGGCATCGATCAGGTCGACCGAGACGGCCATCGGTAGCGCATTCCTATACCGGTTGTTGCGCCGGAGCTTACCTCGTCGATGCCGGTTGAACACCGGTCGTCGCCGCGCCCATGGTCCGGCCCATGCCGGAGACACCTGCCATGACCCGTCTGATCGCCCGCTCGCTGACGCTTGCCCTGGCCACCGCGCTGTCCGGTGGCCTCACCCTGCCCGCCCAGGCCGCGCCGCAATCCGATGGCGCCAGCCGGATGTCGCAGGCCAGCCTGGAAGCCTCCATCGAGGTACCGGTCGCGGTGATCCACGCGCTGGGCCATGGCGCCTCGGCGGTGGTCACCGGCGTTGCCGTCGTCGCCGGCAGTGTGGCGGTGACCGTGTCGGTTGCCGCCGCAGGCGTGGTGGCCGGCGCCTCGTTCGTGGTCTATCTGAGCGTGGAAGTGATCAAGCGGTTGGGCATCGCCCTCGGCACGGCGATCAGCGTGGCGGCGGTGTCGACGGGCTGGATCCTCAGCGCGGCCGGCGAGGCGTTGTGCTTCATCGCCAACGATGCCGCCCGCCCGCACATCCACAGCCATCGCTACGGCGGGTGAGCGCGTGATGCGTGCGCTCGCGGTGCTGTGTTTCGTCTTCGTTCTCGCGTTGCCAGGGACGGCACGCGGGGGCGATGCCTGCCGGCAGATGGAGATGCCACCGTACAAGGTGGCCGAAGCCGCACGCACCGCCCTGCTCGCGGCACAGCAACTGGACGAGGTGGATGCACCGGTCGCACTGCTCGCGCGCGTCGGCACCGATCTGTCGAAACAGGGACTGGTCTACAGCCACGCCGGCTTCGCGGTGCGCGACCACGCACACGGACGCTGGACCGTCGTGCACCTGCTCAACGAGTGCGGCAGCGATCGTTCGGGCCTGTATGCGCAGGGGCTGGTGAACTTCTTTGCGGATGATCTCGTCAACCAGGACTTGCGCATCGTGTGGTTCCCACCCGACGTCGCCGATCGCCTGGCCGCGCGCCTGCAGCAGATGCCGCGCCACAGCCTGCACCACCCACGCTACAACCTGATCGCGCGGCCGGGCAGCGAGGATTACCAGAACTCCACGGCGTGGATCATGGAAGTGATGGCCGCCGCCCTCGCCGACCGCGGCATCTACGACCGCCGCAGTGCGTACGCCTTCGCCCGCGGCGATGGCTTCGTGCCGGACAGCGTGCATGTCGCCTACTCGAAGCGCGTGCTGGGCGGCCTGTTCTCGGCCAACACCGACTTCACCGACCACTCCGTCGGCACGCGCCTGTCCGGCGACTACCCCGTCGTCACCGTGCGCTCGATCTTTCGGTGGCTGGAGCGCAGTGGGTATGTGCGCGAGCAGCGGGAATGGCGCAGTGGTGTGCGGCAGCGGGTGATGGGGCCGGCGTGAGGGATGCCATGCGAGCGGATACGTCGCGGGCGCCTGCGGGCGCGCGGGTTTTCCGCGTGCTCTCGCGCCTGCTGGTCGCCTGCGTGCTGACGTCGATCCCGGTGCACCTCGCGTTGCTCGTGTCCGACAGTGCCACGTATCGCGGCTGGGTCTACCTGCAGATGGCGCTGCTGACGGCATCCGCCTGGCTGCTCTGGCGCGCACGCACGCTCGATGGTCGCGCGGTTCTCGCCCTCCCGCTGACGACGATCCCCGCGATCCACATCAACGCCACCCACCTGAACTACGGCAATGGCCCGCAGGTCTGGACGCTGCCGCTTGCACTCGGCCTTTGCTACGTCGTGCTCTATGTGGTCGCCCGCGCTGGAACGACGCGGCAATCCGGCGCGAGCGCCGCGGAGTGACGCGTCACCGCCAGCGATGAGATCGGTGTACCCCGCTTTCCCGAGGAGATCGACATGTTCCTGACCCTGCTCGCCGTGACGCTGCTGCTGTCCGCCACCGTCGCCTGGTGCGTGACGTGGATGTTTTCCAAGCCCATCGACCGCATCCTCACCCGCATCATCGCCGACGACATCAGCAAGGCATGGCTGCGCTACATGCAGTTCGCCGTCCTCGTTGTCGGCGTGTCGTCCGGCGTGCGCATCCACGAACTGGAGCGCTACATCACCGCGCCGCAGTGGATGGAGAAGGACAAGGCGCAGATCATCGCGCTGACCACCGAGCGCTGGGTGCTGGAGGTGTACCGCACCGTCATCGAGACATTGCAGGGCATCGCCTGGATGCTGCTGGCGTTCTTCGCGGTGGCGTTGCTGGCGTACGTGGTGGTGCGGCTGTCGGAGTTGAAGCGGGCGGCATCCGCAACTCCGTAGGGCGGGCCTTGGCCCGCCATCGATGCGAGGATCCTGCGCGGTGGGCCAAGGCCCACCCTACGAAACTCAGGTCGGGATCAGCGTCGAGATCACGTGTTCAAGGTAGGTCTCGAATTCTTCCGAGGTCATGCGCGGCTGCTGCAGCTGCAGCGACAGCTGCAGGAAGCCGACGTAGGCGGCGTAGGTCAGGCGCGCGCGATGTACGGCGTCGCTGCGCTGCATGCCGGCCTGGCGGAACGAAGCGACGAGATACTCGAGGCGACGCTGCGAGACGCGATCGATCACCGGCTGCACGGACGGATGATCGAGCGCCTTCAGCAGTTCGCTGTAGATGATGTGCGGCTTCACTTCATGGCCGACCAGCTGGAACAGCGCACGCAGGCGCTCGCGCGGGTCGGGCACCTTTTCCAGATTGCCGAACACGCTTTCCTGCTCGACCACTTCCCAGCGCTCCAGCGCGGCCTGCAGCAGCGCATCGCGCGACGGGAAATGCCAGTAGAAGCTGCCCTTCGTGACACCCAGTCGACGCGCCAGCGGTTCCACGGCCACCGCCGACACGCCCTGCTCCGCGATCAGATCGAGGGCCGCCTGGGCCCAGTCATCCGCGCTGAGACGCGCGTTGCGGGTGGGGGCAGTGGCGGGGCTTTCCGGGCTGGGTGTGCTCATGAGCCGCATTTAACCATACGCCGAGGTGTGTAGCGGTATGTATGCTGCGCCGCACAACAAATAAAGCCAAATCAATCGGTTGCATGTGAAACGCGAATGCCCAAACCGATTGACTGCTCTAAATGCGACAACCCATACTAGCCCGTATGGTGACACACGCCTCTCCCACCTTCACAAGCTCTCCCGGCGTCATCGGCGCGGGATCGGATCGTGTGGTGAACGGACAGGGCGACGTCGCATTGGCGGTCCGCCGCTTTCCGTCGCCGCGCGCCCTGCAGAGCCACCCCGCACTTATCTATGCGCACGGCTTCGGCCAGACCGGCGGTGCCTGGAACCGCACCGGCGAACTGATGGCCGCACAGGGTTATGCCGGCCTCGCCTACGACGCCCGCGGCCATGGCGGATCCGGCCGCAATGCCGCCGACCTGCCCTACACCGGTGACCAGTTCGCCGACGACCTGATCGTCGTGGCCGGCGAACAGCCCGAGCCGCCGGTGCTGGTGGGCGCCTCGATGGGCGGCCTGTTCGGCCTGATCGCCGAATCGCGCTGGCCGGGCCTGTTCCGCGCCATGGTGCTGGTCGACATCACCCCGCGCTGGGAACACGCCGGCCTGCAGCGCATCCTGGCCTTCATGACCGCGTTCCCGGACGGCTTCGACTCGCTCGAGCATGCGGCCGACACCATCGCGGCCTACCAGCCGCAACGCCGCACCCGCAAATCCGCCGACGACCTGCGCGAACTGCTGCGCGAAGGCGCCGACGGCCGCTGGCGCTGGCACTGGGATCCGCGCCTGGTCGACGAACTGGCGCGCGACAGCGCGCAGCACCAGGACGCCATCGCCGACGCCGCGCGCCAGGTGCAGTGCCCAGTGCTGCTGATCAGTGGCGGCCGCAGCGACCTGGTGTCCGAGAAGACCGTCGAAGAGTTCAAGCTGCTGGTGCCGCATGCGCGCCACGCGCACCTGCCGCAGGCCACCCACATGGTGGCCGGCGACGACAACGACGCATTTACCGCCACCGTGCTGGAATACCTGGCAGGCCTGTCGGCCGCGCCCGGTAATGCCGAATCCGATGTAACCGAATCCGTGTCCGGAGCAAACCCATGAGCATCGTCATCCCCTTCCTCGCCTTCCTGCTGGCGGGCGCGTTCGCCGCCTACCACCGGCTGCGGCTCGCCTACTGGGCGGCCCTCACCGCCAGCCTGCTGGTCGCGTGCTGGCTGCTGGGCGCCAATCCCACCGCCACCGTCATCGCGGCGCTGGTCGTCGTGGCGATCGCCGTGCCGCTGCTGATCCCGGCGATCCGCAAGCCGCTGATCACCGCACCGGCGCTGGGTTTCCTGCGCCGCGCGCTGCCGCCGCTGTCGCAGACCGAGCGCATCGCGCTGGAAACCGGCTCGGTGGGCTTCGAAGGCGACCTGTTCACCGGCGACCCGGACTGGAACAAGCTGCTGGCCTATCCCAAGCCGCAGCTCACCGCCGAAGAGCAGGCCTTCCTCGACGGCCCGGTGGAAGAGCTGTGCAGGATGACCAACGACTGGGAAATCACCCACATCCACGCCGACCTGCCGCCGGAGCTGTGGGACTACATCAAGAAGAACAAGTTCTTCGGCATGATCATTCCCAAGCAATACGGCGGCCTGGGCTTCTCGGCGCTGGCGCACCACAAGGTGATCCAGAAGATCGCCTCGGTCAGCAGCGTGGTCAGTTCGACCGTCGGCGTGCCCAACTCGCTGGGCCCGGGTGAACTGCTCAACCATTACGGCACGCAGGAACAGAAGGACTACTACCTGCCGCGCCTCGCCATCGGCCAGGAAGTGCCCTGCTTCGGCCTGACCGGTCCGTTCGCCGGCTCCGACGCGACCTCGATCCCGGACTACGGCATCGTCTGCAAGGGCGAGTGGAACGGGGCCAACGTCCTGGGCATCCGCCTGACGTTCGACAAGCGCTACATCACGCTGGCGCCGGTCGCGACGATCATCGGCCTGGCCTTCCGCATGTACGACCCGGACGGTCTGATCGGCGACACCCGCGACATCGGCATCACCCTGGCGCTGCTGCCGCGCGAAACGCCCGGCGTGGACGTCGGCCGCCGCCACTTCCCGCTCAACTCGCCGTTCCAGAACGGCCCGATCCACGGCAAGGACGTGTTCATTCCGCTCAGCCAGCTGATCGGTGGCGTGGAGATGGCCGGCAAGGGCTGGAACATGCTCAACGAGTGCCTGGCCGTGGGCCGCTCGATCACCCTGCCCTCCACCGCCAGCGGCGGCGCGAAGGCCGGTGCACGCGTCACCGGTGCGTATGCGCGCATCCGCAAGCAGTTCGGCCTGTCGGTCGGCCGCTTCGAAGGCGTCGAGGAAGCGCTGGCCCGCATCGGCGGCAAGGCGTATGCGATCAGCGCGCTGTCACAGGCCACCGCGGCCGCGGTCGACCGTGGCGACGTGCCGTCGGTGCCGTCGGCCATCGCCAAGTACCACTGCACGAACATGGGTCGTGATGTCGCCAAGGACGTGATGGACATCGTCGGAGGCAAGGGCATCATCCTGGGGCCGCGCAACTTCGCCGGCCGCGCGTGGCAGGCCTCGCCGATCGCCATCACGGTGGAAGGCGCGAACATCATGACGCGCAGCCTGCTGATCTTCGGCCAGGGCTCGATCCTGTGCCATCCGTACATCATGAAGGAGATGCGCGCAGCGACCGACCCGGACACCCGGGCCGGCGTCAACGCGCTGGACGCCGCGCTGTACCCGCACATCGGCGGTGCGATCTCCAACGCCGTGCGCTCGTTCTGGTTCGGCATCACCGGTTCGAAGATCGGTGCCGCGCCGGGCGATGCGTACACGAAGAAGTTCTTCCGCAAGCTCGACCGCTACGCCGCCAACCTGGCGTTGCTGACCGACATCTCGCTGGGTGCGCTGGGCGGCAAGCTGAAGTTCAAGGAATCGCTGTCGGGTCGCCTGGGCGACGTGCTGAGCCATCTGTACATGATGAGCGCGGTGCTGAAGCGTCACCACGACGAAGGCACGCCGGAAGCCGACAAGCCGCTGCTGGCCTGGGCGTTCCACAACAGCGCGTACGAGATCGAGCTGGCGCTGTCGCAGGCGCTGCGCAACTTCCCGATCAAGCCGCTGGGCTGGCTGCTGTGGCCGGTGGTGTTTCCGTTCGGCCGTCGTGCCGTGGCGCCGGGCGATCGCCTGAGCCACCGCGTCGCCATGCTGCTGATGGCGCCGAACGAAGCACGCGACCGGATCGGCCAGGGCGTGTTCCTGACCCCGTGCGAGAACAACCCCGGCGGCCGCATCGACAGCTACCTGGCCACCGCCGTCGCGGCGGAGCCGGTGGAGCGCAAGTTCCTGAAGGCGCTGAAGACCAAGGATATCGAAGCCTTGGACTACAACGCGCAGCTGGACGAAGGCGTGCGTGAAGGCTGGATCACCGCCGACGAGCGCAAGCTGTTGGAAGAGCTCCGTGCGATCACGCTGGACACCATCACGGTGGACGACTTCGAAACCCACGAGCTGCGCGCGGCCAGTTTCTACGACCTGCCGCAGCACAAGCGCCAGCCGCGCGAAGCGGCCTGACGCCCACCACAACAGCAACGATCACGACGGCGGGCATGTCCCGCCGTCGTCGCGAGAGGAGTTCCGATGAGCGCCGATGTTCTATCGATCTACCGCAGCCTGAGCCGCAAGCCGCTGGGCCACTGGCTGTTCTCACGCCTGATCTGCTTCAAGGCGCCCTACTTCGGCAGCATCGGTCCGCGCATGACGCGGCTGGAACCCGGTCGCGGCGAGGCGACCATCCGCCACCGGCGTTCGGTCACCAACCATCTGGGCACGGTGCATGCGATCGCGCTGTGCAACCTGGCGGAGTTCGTCGGCGGGCTGACCACCGACGTCAGCATCCCGCGCGCGATGCGCTGGATTCCCAAGGGCATGACGGTGGAATACCTGAAGAAGGCCGTGGGAACGATGACGGCGGTCGCCACGCCGGCGTTCGAGCCGCGCGAATCCGCCGACGGCTACGAGCTGCCGATGGACGTGGTGGTCAGCAACCCGCAGGGCGAGCCGGTGTTCCGCGCGCGCATCAGCATGTGGGTGTCGCCGAAGCCGGCGAAAGGCGGCTGACATGCTGCTCACCGCTGCTGCGCTGATGTTCCTGCTCGGCCTGGCGCACTCGGTGCTGGGCGAGCGCTATCTCCTGATCCGTCTGTTCCGCCGACCCGATCTGCCGAAGCTGTTCGGCGATACCTGGTTCACCACGCGCAGGTTGCGCTTCGCCTGGCACCTGACCACGGTGATCGCGTGGGGGCTTGCGGTCGTGGTGCTGCAACTCGGGCAGTTGCCCGACACGGCGGAACGCAGCATCGGCACGACGCTCGCGATCACGCTGCTGGTCTCCGGCCTGTTGCCGCTGCTGTTCACCCGCGGTCGTCACCTGGCCTGGGTGGTGCTGTTCGCGGCCGGCGCGCTGGTGCTGGCCTGGACGCTGCGCTGACGCCTACCGTCGCTGCAGCGGACTAGACGAGCAGCGTCGCGGCCAGTGCCGCGATCGCGGGCAGGCCCTGCACGTAGAAGATGCGCTTGTTGACGCTCCATGCGCCGTACAGCGCGGCGACGATCACGCACAGCAGGAAGAAGACCACCACGTTCCACTGCGCGGTGAACAGGCCCCACAGCAGGCCGGCGGCGAGGAAGCCGTTGTAGAGCCCCTGGTTGGCGGCCAGCACACGTGTGGTCTCCGCCTTCTCAGGAGTGTTGCGGAAGGTCTTCAGGCCCAGCGGCCTGGTCCAGAGGAACATCTCCAGCACCAGGAAATACACGTGCAGCAACGCCACCAGTACCACCAGAACCGCCGCGATCACGCCCATGCCCGTCTCTCCCCTTGTCTGCGCACAGCATAACGACGGCGCACGGCAACGTCTGCCCCGGCAGGTTCAGCGCATCCCGGCAGGTGGTCCGCCTTCACCCGCGTTCGCGGCTTCCGAAGGCAGCTTCTTTTCCTCGCGCAGCAACCGCCAGGCGCTGGCGGTCATCACGCCGGCGATCAACAGGCCAGCACCGAACACCACCTGCGAGCCAAAAGCCGACAGTGCCTTGTACGTCCACGAGAACGTGATCTCGCCGCCACGGAAGAACGCCGTGTCGATCGCTGCGCCCGCCTTGTAGCGCCATTGCCGGTCGACGCGCGTATAGATGGTTTCGCGCCCCGGCTTCATCAGCGAGAACTCGTTGGAGCGCGTCACCACCTGGACGATGCCGACCACGATGGGAAGCGGCGACGCCGTCAGTACCGCGAAGCCAAGCAGCAGGGCCGCCATCGGGATCAGCAGCACCGGCGCCAGCCCGAAGCGAGACAGCAGCCAGCGCGTGGCGAACAGCTGCACGACCAGGGTCAGCACGTTCACCGCGATGTCGATGCCGGCGTAGTACGCAGTGCGGGCCTCGGCGGTGGCGAAGGCCTCGCGCGCGATCGCCGCCTGCTGGTTGTAGAGCAACTGGCCGATACCGACGCCGAGGAACACCAGCGCCGCCAGCCAGCGCAGCAGCGGCTCTTTGGCGATCAGCTTCAAGCCGGCCAGCACGTCGCCGCCCATCGCGCTCTCGTTGTCGCGGCCGACGATCGCCTCGCGCTGCAGCGCCCAGCGACGGAGGCGCCAGATGCAGACCACGGAGGCGGCCAGGAACGCGGCGGATACCAGCATCAGGTTGGCCAGGCCCACCTTTTCGGCCAGCGTGCGGGTGATCAGCGGCCCGGTGAACGCGCCGATGGTGCCGGCGGCGCCGATGTAGCCGTAGTACTTCTTCGCCTCGTCATGCGAGAACACATCGGCCATGAAACTCCAGAACACGGCGACCGAAAACACGTTGAACACCGTGACCCACAGGAAGAACGCCAGGCCGCGCCCGGCCACCTGGCTGTCGAACAACAGATGGAAACCGAGCAGGCACAGGATGAAGAAGCCGAACAGCACGGGCAGGAATACCCGGCGCGGGAGACGGCTGACCAGCGCGCCGTAGATTGGCTGCGCGATCAGGATCAGGACAAACGAGCAGGTGGACAGCACCTGCAGGATCAGTTCCTTCAACGGGATGCCGTGCGCGGCGAAGAAGCCGATCATCGCCGGCGGGAACACCGCTTCGACGTCGCTCGACGCGCCCATCGCATCGCGCACCGGCCGCAGCACGTAGTAACCGCTCAGCAGGCAGAAGAAGTAGACGAAGGCCCACAGCAGCGGCGGTGACTCGGACATCGCCGCGCGGAGTCGCTCGAACCGGGTGGTCGCGGGGGAAGACGGGTCCATGGGGCGCGGTCTGCGATCGCATCATCGGGACGCGGGCACCGCCCGCCTGTGGCGCGCAAGGTATCCGATGCACTGCAACATCGCCAGCGTTTTCCCGATCGCCGCGGCGCTGGAACCGCACAACACCCGCAGGTGCGGCAATCCGCCGCAGCCACAGAGCATTTGCTCTATCCCCCGCCGCTAGGTTCGGCCGGTCTTCGCAACAGGGCTGCATGTGTACGACTACATCATCGTGGGCGCCGGATCGGCCGGCTGCGTGCTGGCCCACCGCCTGAGCGAAGACCCCGCGTGCCGCGTGCTGCTGCTGGAAGCCGGCCCGCGCGACTGGCATCCCTTCATCCACATGCCCGCCGGGCTGGCCAAGCTGGTCGGCCAGAAGGGCGTGAACTGGAATTACGACACCGCCCCCGAGCCCCACCTCGACAACCGCCGCCTGTGGTGGCCGCGCGGCAAGGTGCTGGGCGGCTCCAGCTCGATCAATGCGATGTGCTACATCCGCGGCGTGCCGCAGGACTACGACGACTGGGCGAATGCCGGCGCCGAGGGCTGGGACTGGGCCAGTACGTTGCCCTACTTCCGCCGCTCGGAGCGCAACTCGCGTGGCGCCGATGCATTGCACGGCGGTCAAGGTCCGCTGCACGTGTCGGACCTGCGCTACACGAACCCGCTGTCCGCGGCCTTCATCGAAGCCGGCACGCAGGCGGGCTTCGTGCGCAACGACGACTTCAACGGCCCCACGCAGGCAGGCTTCGGCCTGTACCAGGTCACGCAGAAGGACGGCGCGCGCTGTTCGTCCGCGGTCGCGTACCTGGACCCTGCCCGCGACCGGCAGAACCTGGACATCGTCACCGGCGCGCTGGTCCGTCGCGTCCTGCTGGAGAAGGGTCGCGCAGTCGGCGTGGCCTACGCCCGCGGCGGGCATGAAGTCATCGCGCGATGCGGCAGCGAAGTGCTGCTCAGCGGCGGTGCGATCAATTCGCCGCAACTGCTGATGCTGTCCGGCATCGGCCCATCGGAGCACCTGGAGCAGACCGGCATCAGCGTGCGCCATGCGTTGCCGGGTGTCGGCCGCAACCTGCAGGACCACCTCGACATCTGCACCCTGCAGCACAGCACCCAGCGCGTCACCTACGACCGCACCAGCGAACTGAAGACCGCCTTCGACTACTTCCTGCGCGGGCACAGCGGCCCGGGCAGCAGCAACATCGCCGAGGCCGGCGCATTCGTGCGCTCCCCGCTGGCGCCGGATGATCGCCCCGACATCCAGATGCACTTCGTGCCGGCCATGCTCGACGACCATGGCCGCAACCGGCTGCCGGGCGACGGCTACACCGCGCACGCCTGCTTCCTGCGTCCGCGCAGCCGCGGCCACATCCTGCTGGCCAGCGCGGATCCGCGCGCCGATGCGCGCATCGAGGCCAACTACCTGAGCGATCCGGAAGGCTTCGATCTGAAGATGATGGTCGAGTGCGCCAAGCTGTCTCGCGATTTGTTCGCGCAGCCCGCGTTCGATGCCTATCGCGGCGCGCCGATCCATCCCGCCCGCACCGACCTGTCCGATGCCGAGCTGGTCGCGTTCATCCGCGCCAAGGCGGAAACCGTCTACCACCCCGTCGGCACCTGCCGCATCGGCGACGACGAGGACGCCGTGGTCGATCCGCAACTGCGCGTGCGCGGCGTGGACGGCTTGCGCGTGATCGACGCCTCGGTGATGCCATCGCTGATCGGCGGCAACACCAACGCGCCGACCATCATGATCGCCGAGCGCGCGTCGGACCTGATCCGCGGCGTCCCGCCGCTGTCCGGTGCGCACCTGCACGTCATCGCCGAGCCGCCCGTCCCCGTCACCGCGGACTGATTCCCGCAACGCCCATTGCATCGCCTTCGCCCTGCAGGGCGAAGCAGACGAGCACGTGTGTTCAGGCTGGAATCCGACTGAATACGCGCTCGCGGTGATCGCGCACGCCACTGCACCGTGATCAGACGCGTATTCAGCATGATCCGGCGCGGAAGTTGCATGTCCTCCTGCGTGCATGCATTCCTGAACGCACTTCGCACGCTCGCAGCCCCATCGTCGAGGCGTATGCCCGACAAAATGGGACGCGCGCCACACCTGTAATCAGCAACAGGATGAACAACATGGGCACGGAACTTCTCCCTGTTTGTGCAATCGAAAAAAGCGGCGTTATGATCCCCCGACAGCAACCGCTCACGCAGGCGTCACGCACGATGAAACACAAGACAAGCCGGCGATCGCTGCACGTCTTCCGGATCGGCCTGGTCGGCCTGCTGCTTCCGCTGACGCTGTCGTCGACGGCGCAGACACCATTGCGCTGGACGGCGGCCAATCGTGGCGCCGAGACTGCAGTCGCATCCGGCAGCGCCGCGGCCAGCGTGGCGCCCTACGTATCGCCGACGCAGCCGCTCCCGTACCGCACCTCGCTGGCGGAACAGAACATCCAGCCGCTCGCTGCTGGCTTCGACGTGCGCTCGTTCGAGACGATGGCCGAGCATCTGACCGTGGGTCAGCGCGTTCCCGGCCTGGCGATGGCCATCGTCCACAACGGCCGCGTGCTCAGCGCGCGCGGCTACGGCGTGACCGATGTCGTCAACCCTCAGCAGGTCGATTCGCACACGGTGTTCCGGCTGGCCTCGCTGTCGAAGGCCTTCGCCAGCACGCTGACCGGCCTGATGGTACAGGACGGCTCGCTGCGCTGGGACAGCAAGGTCAACCAGTTCGTCCCCGGCTTCCAGCTGAGCGATGCCAACGCCACCTCGCACGTGACCGTCGCGGACGTGCTGAGCCACAGCGTCGGCCTGCAGGCGCACAACGCCTTCGACCGCGACATCGAAGCGAACGCCGAGTACTACGATGTCGCCCGCAAGCTCGCCTACGCGCCGCTGAAGTGCGCGCCCGGCGAGTGCTACGCCTACCAGAACGTCGCCTTCAGCCTGATCGGCGACGTGGTGTTCGCAGCCTCCGGCACCTTCTACGATCAGGCGGTGGATCGGCGCATCTTCAAGCCGCTGGGCATGAACGACGCCAGCATGGGCCTGGCCGGCATCGAAGGCAGCACGCGCTGGGCACGCCCGCACGTGCGCAGCCGTAACGGCTGGGTGTCGCTGACGCCCAAGCCGACGTACTACCGCCTGCCGCCCGCCGCCGGCGTCAACGCCAGCGCCAGCGATCTGGCGCAGTGGCTGATCGCCCAGACCGGCCATCGCCCCGATGTGCTGCCTGCGCCCCTGCTGGCGACGCTGCATGCACCGGTGGTCAACACGCCGGGCGAAATGCGCGGCGGCTGGCGTCGCGAGCGCATCCACTCCGCCAGCTATGCGCTGGGATGGCGCGTATTCGATTACGCAGGCCAGCAGGTGGTCTTCCACGCAGGCGCCGTGCAGGGCTATCGCGGCCTCGTCGCGCTTGTGCCTGGCCAGGATCTCGGCGTGGCGCTGGTCTGGAACAGCGACAGCTCGCTGCCGTCCGGCCTGCTGCCGACGATCCTGGATCGCGCAATGGGCCTGCCGGGCCAGCCGTGGGTCGAGACACCCGCCGACTACGACCTGCTGCTCGCCGAATCGCCCGACGCGACGCCCACCGACAGCCGGAAGGACAGTGGCACGTCCTCCCAGCGCGGTACCGCGTCTCCGCACTGAGCAGGCATCGCACGCGGCGAGGACTTGTCTCCTCGCCGCAGACGATCTGTGTCAGCCCTGCGGTTCCTGTTCGAGCATGGCCTTCAGCTTGGCCAGTCCCTTCTCGTAGTCCGCGCCGATCATCCGATCGAACACCAGGCCCAGCCAGCGCTTGAACGGGTTCAGCCCGTGCGCGCTGTCGAATGCCCACGTCACGCGCGTCCCCTGGCCTTCTGGCGCCAGCAGATAACTCGCCTGCGCCTTGCTGCCATCGAAGTCCAGCGCCACCGCGATGCGACGATGCGGTTCGCTGGCGGTGATCTCCTGGCTGCCGCTGCCGACTGCGCGGTTGCCAACCCAGCGCATGCGCGCGCCGACGCCGCTGGCTGGTCCCTCGAAGGTGTAAGCCGCCTGCGGGTCGTACTCGGCCCAGGGCGACCAGGCGTTGAAGCGCTTGAACGAATCCAGCGTGGCGAAGACCTGGGCCGGGCTGCGTTCGATGACGACGCTGCGCTCCACGTGGGTCGTCGAGGGCAACAGCAGCCCGCCTGCGATGAAGACCACGCCCAGCACGGCGATCGTCGCCAGCACCCACCTGATGAACTTCATGCGCTGCCTCCTCGGCATTCCGGAACCGGCAGCCTAGCCGCTCGCGCATAAAAAAACTCTCCCCCCGCTGGGCACAGGGAGAGAGTCCATGGTGTTACGTGTAATCGGGGTTGGCTTAGATCAGCGGAGCCGGGGTGGCCGGCAGCGCGACGGGGGCCGCTTTCTTCTTGGACTTCTTGGCAGGCTTCTTGGCGGCCTTCTTCGCGGCCTTCTTGGCCGGCTTCTTGGCTACTTTCTTGGCAGCCTTCTTCGCGGTCTTCTTGGCGGCCTTCTTGGCAACCTTCTTGGCCGGCTTCTTGGCTACTTTCTTGGTGGCCTTCTTCGCGGTCTTCTTGGCAGCCTTCTTCGCCGGCTTCTTGGCTACTTTCTTGGCGGCCTTCTTGGCGACCTTCTTCACTGCCTTCTTGGCCTTGGCGACCTTCTTGGCGACCTTCTTGGCAGCCTTCTTCACTGCCTTCTTCACGGTCTTCTTAGCAGCCGCCTTCTTGGTGGCCTTCTTGGCAGCCTTCTTGGCGGCCGGTTTCTTCTTCGCAGCTTTCTTCGTTGCCATGTTATGGCTCCTCGTCAGTGAACTATGGATTTTTACGTCTGGTTACAGCACATCTGCCCGGAGGCAGGCCCAGCTGCAAGAAACGCCGCGGGAGTCGGACCCGTCGGCAGCCGTCGTCGCGACACGCGCGGCGATGCGGATTCCCCAGGGGTCCGGGCGTGCGAAACCCGGCCCCCTACAAATACGAAAACACCCGCGTCGCCAGGCGACACGGGTGCGTTGAAGAGGGGGCGTTGCGTTTTTCCGGGGGAAGCGAGTCCTGCGTCCACCGCGATCTGGGTGCGGACGATGGGCTGTGTTGTCTCTCGCGCTGTCGTGTTGATTCGACTCACTCGCTTCCGCAGCAAGTGCTGCTTGGGGCGAAACCTAATCACGGTTTTTCTAGGTGTCAACACCTTCGCGCAACTTTTTTTTTCCTGCCGCCCCGGCGGCACGGCGGCGGCACACGTGGAAGACGACGGCACCGCAGCGACTCAAGATGCCGTCGACACCACGCGCCGACATGCGCCTGAAAAAAAACATCGGTAAAACGCGCTTTTTTTTCTCCGACGTCGCGCGCGTCGCGCTGGAAGGCGATGCCGCGGCATGCACCGCAAGCGCATCGTCGTCGGTGCGAACGGCTTGAACGGTGGCTAAAAAAAACTTTCCGCAGGGGTGTCGGATTTCGCGTCGCACAAGCCCGATTGCGCCGATTTGCGCAAACTTTTTTCCCCGTCGAGGCGACGCTTCGCCATGTTGGATGCCGCTTCGTCGACGCGGGAACGGGGATGCACGCCATCCCTTCGACGCGCTCGGCGCGCATCAGCGACGTTCGATGCGCACCCCGTTTCCCTTCCGCCGTTCGTCGGTCGGGACGCAACCGGACGACGCCGCGCGCCGTGGTCCGCGCATGCACGACGCACGTCGCCGGAAACGAAGCGGGGAACCGGCTGCGGGGGAACGTCTGTTCCGCCGTCGCCGGTTCCCCGCCAGGGGACCGCCTGTGGGAATGCCTCAGTGGTCTTCGTCTTCGATCAGCTCGGCGTAGTCGTCGGGCGACAGCAGTTCGTTGAGCTGGTCCGGTTCCTCGGCTTCGATCACGAAGATCCAGCCGTCGCCGTAGGCGTCCTCGTTGATGGTCTCGGGCTTGTCGGCCAGCGCTGCGTTGACCTCCAGCACCTTGCCGGTGACCGGGCTGTACACGTCGGACGCCGCCTTGACGGACTCGACCACGGCGCTGGCGTTGCCGGCCTCGATGCGGTCGCCGATGTTGGGGAGCTCGACATAGACCAGGTCGCCCAGCAGGCCCTGCGCGTGATCGGAAATGCCGACGGTGACGCGACCGCCGGCTTCCAGGCGGGCCCACTCGTGGGACTTGAGGAACTTCAGATCGCCAGGAATCTCACTCATGGGGTGCTCCGTATCGCTGCCGGGGTCGGGTAGGGAAAGATAGTTTAGCGGAGGAACGCGGAAGTGAAGGCACGCCGTCCCACTTCATTCCAGGACGCCGGTCTGCGCCTGGCCATCGCGCACGAACGGGAACTTCACCACGCGCACCGGCACTTCCTTGCCGCGGATGTCCACGCGCACGCCACCGTCGGTGCCGAGCGGGATGTCGCCGGCGGGCACGCGCGCGAACGCGATGGCCTTGCCGAGCGTCGGCGAGAAGGTGCCGGACAGGATCTCGCCATCGCCGTGGGCGGTGAGGACCTTCTGGCCGTGACGCAGTACCCCTTTCTCGTCCATCACCAGCCCGATCATCTGTCGCGGCGCGCCCGACGCTTTCTGCGCCTCCAGCGTGGCGCGACCGGTGAACGCGCGCCCTTCATCCAGCGACACCGTCCAGGCCAATGCGGCTTCATACGGCGACACCGTGTCGTCCATGTCCTGGCCGTACAGGTTCATGCCGGCTTCCAGGCGCAGCGTGTCGCGCGCGCCCAACCCGGCGGGCTTGACGCCGGCGTCGAGCAGCGCATTCCAGAACGCCACGGCCTGCACCTGCGGCAGCACGATCTCGTAACCGTCCTCGCCGGTGTAACCGGTGCGCGCGACGAACAGCGGTACGCCGCCGGTGCTGGTGGCGTCGGCCGCGGCGAAGCGGGTCAGCTTGCCCACCCTCGCGCGGTCGTCCTCGCGCAGCAGGCCGTGCACACGCTCACGCGCGGTCGGGCCCTGCACGGCGACCATGGCGAAATCGGGGCGCTCGGTGACCTGCACGTCGAAGGCAGCCGCCTGCGAGGTGATCCATGCCAGGTCCTTCTCGCGGGTCGCGGCGTTCACCACCAGGCGGAAGAACGCCTCGTCCATGAAGTAGATGATCAGGTCGTCGATCACGCCGCCCTGCTCGTTGAGCATCGCGGTGTACAGCGCCTTGCCGGGCTTCTGCAGCTTGTCGACCGAGTTGGCCACCAACTGGCGCAGGAACTCGCGCGTCCGCGGCCCGCGCAGGTCGACCACGGTCATGTGGCTGACGTCGAACATGCCGGCGTCGCGACGGACCTGGTGGTGCTCCTCGATCTGCGAGCCGTAGTGGATCGGCATGTCCCAGCCGCCGAAGTCGACCATCTTGGCGCCGAGCGCGCGATGGGTGTCGTTGAGGATGGTCTTCTGGGTCATGGCGGCTTCCGGGACGGACAAAGAAGCGCATTATCCCAGAACGCACCAGCGCGGTGCGCCACCCTTACAGGCCGTAGTAGGCCTCGTTGATGCAGTCCACGGTGCGCGCCTCGAGCACATCGAAGCGGCCATCGGGCAGGTGCAGGCGCCCGGCCCAGGCGACGTCCTTCAACCACTCCGTCGAAGTGTCGTGCTGGCGCACGATCGCGGCCACGCGCGCGTCGTCGCGCCCGTTCACGCGGCAGGTGCCGAACTGCAGGTAGTAGCCGGGACGATCGGTCGGATACGGCAGCGCGTCGGTGATGCGCCATTGCGCGCGGGGACCATCGCGGCCGACGAGCTGGCCGGCGACGACGAAGCGCGGCACCGGTTCGCCTTCACTGTCGGCAGCCGGCAGGGCCAGCACGCCGATGGAGTAGTCGCAGACATGCTCAGGGTCGGTGGAATCGGACACGCAGCTGCCGCCCAACTCGTCGAGCCCGCCGGGATACGGTGGCATCACCTTGCCCACCAGATCCGTCGTGGCCACCGACAACGGCGCCAGCATCGACATCGACCACGCCAGCACCCTTGTCGCGCCCACTTACGCCTCCTGCACCTTCAAGGTCATGCCATTCACCGCGATCACCCGCACGCGCGTGCCCAGCGGCAGGTCGGCGCCTTCCACCGTCCAGAACGCATCGTCGATCTTGACCCGGCCGCGGCCGCCTTCGATCGGCTGGTCGAGCGTGGCTACCGTGCCGACCAGTTGTTCGGCCCGGCGGTTAAGCAACGGCTTGTCGCTCTGACGACCTTTGCCACGGAACCATGTCCGGTAGACCGCCACCGAGATCACCGCAAGCACGGAGAACAGGACCGCCTGCGCCAGCCAGCCGAGACCGGGGGCGAGCAACACCGCCACCGCCATCGCCACCGCGGCGAAACCGAACCACAGCATGAAGGCGCCCGGCGCCATCGCCTCGGCGGCGAACAGCACCAGCGCCGCGATCGCCCAGAACGCGAACTTGAAACTCATGTCAGCCCCCTGGGACGCGCGGAGGACGCGGCGGCGCGACGGCCTGCTGCTTGTCCAGCGCGCCCTTGGCCAGTTCCGCGATACCGGCGATCGAGCCGATGATGCCGCTGGCCTCCATGGGCATCAGCACGAACTTCTGGTTCGGCGCCGTGGCCAACTCCTTGAACGCCTCCACATACTTCTGGGCGATGAAGTAGTTGATCGCCTGCACATCGCCCTGCGCGATGGCGTTGGACACCAGTTCGGTCGCCTTGGCCTCCGCTTCCGCCAGACGCTCGCGCGCTTCGGCCTCGCGATAGGCGGCTTCGCGCTTGCCTTCGGCCTCCAGGATGGCGCTCTGCTTGTCGCCCTCGGCGCGCAGGATTTCGGACTGGCGAGCGCCTTCGGCTTCCAGGATCGAGGCACGCTTGTCGCGCTCGGCCTTCATCTGTCGGGCCATCGCGTCGACCAGGTCGCGCGGCGGCTGGATGTCCTTGATCTCGATGCGGTTGACCTTCACGCCCCACGGGCTGGTGGCATGGTCCACCACGCCCAGCAGCTTGGCGTTGATGGTCTCGCGCTGGCTCAGTGATTCGTCCAGGTCCATCGAGCCGATCACGGTACGGATGTTGGTCTGCACCAGCGCGATCATCGCCTGGTCCAGGCTGGAGACTTCATAGGCGGCCTTGGCCGCGTCCAGCACCTGGAAGAACACCACGCCGTCGACCTTCACCACCGCGTTGTCCTTGGTGATGACGTCCTGCGAGGGCACTTCGAACACCTGCTCCATCATGTTGACCTTGCGGCCGATGCTCTGCATGTACGGGATCAGGAAGTGCAGCCCCGGCGACATGGTGTGGGTGTACTTGCCGAAGTGCTCGACGGTGAACTCGTACCCCTGCGGGACGACACGCACGCCCTTGAAGAAGGTCACCACGATGAACAGCAGCACCGCTGCCACCACGAGTGTCGAAAGACCGAAATCCATGTTGCGCCCCTCCCCTTGATGTTGATCCGATTATAGGCCCGCCCGCGGGAACTTCCCCGGCGCTGCGACGGTATTGCCTTCGGCTGCATCCCTTACCTTCGAACCCCCGAAGAACGCCTGCCTTGAGCCGATCGCAGTTCGCCATCGACATCCCCGACAGCCTCGTCGCCCGTGCGCGCGGCGGCTGCCGGGAGGCGTTCGAGCAGATCTACCGGCGCTTCGAGCGACCTGTGTTCACGCTGGCGCTGCGCATCTGCGGCGACCGCGAGGAGGCAGGCGACGTGCTTCAGGACACCATGCTGAAACTGTTCCACCACCTGCCGGACTTCCGGTCGGACTGTCCCTTCTGGGGCTGGCTGCGCCAGATCGCGGTCAACGAGGCGTTGCTGCGCCTTCGCCGGCAGAAGCGGTTGGTCGCGGAGATCGCGGTGGACGAGGACGATCTTCCGGAAGAACGCGGCCTGCCGCCAGCCGCCGCTGCCGATGCAGCGCTGTTGCAGCGCGCGCTAGACGCCCTGCCCGCCGCCACCCGCAGCGTGTTGTGGCTCTACCACGCCGAGGGATACACCCATGACGAGATTGCCGCGCTGATGCAGCGCACGCCCAGCTTCTCCAAGTCGCAACTTTCGCGCGGCACCCGACGCCTGCGGGTGCTGCTGAAGATCGAGGAAACCGTCCATGCCTGATTCCCTCACCCGCGATCCGATGCCGCGCGACTGGGACGAAGCCTTCGGTGCCCTGCCACTGGACGTACCGCCGGCAGGAAGCTGGCAACGCCTGTCGACCGCGCTTCCCGTTGCACCCGCGCCGCGCCGGCGTTGGGGACGATCGGCGCTCGCGCTCGCGGCCACCCTGGCGTTGGCGGCCGTCGTGCCCTTGATGTCGCCACGCCTGCAGCAACGGCAGGCACCGCTTCCATCGGAGGGAGACCGCGCGGTCGCCTCCGTCCGCGCGCACAGTGAGGTGCCCGCCAACGCCGCTCCTCCCGTCGCAGCGGAAGACATGGTCAAGACACCTACCCCTTCGCCGCCGATCGTTCTGACGGCCGCAAGCGCATCGCGGTCCGTCGGTCGCGCCAGGGACGCGCGGCTCGATGCACTGTACGGCGAGTCCGCCCGGCTTGAAGCCGTGCTGGCACAGCTTCCGGACAGCGGCGTCACCGACGCCGCGTCGATCGCCGTGGCGACCGGGCTGCAGGACCAGGTCGCGCATATCGACGTTGCCCTTTCGCAGCCCGCCCTGCCCATCGATGCCCGCACCGCGCTGTGGCAGGAACGCGTCGACACGCTTCGCCAGCTCACCGGCGTGGAAGCCACGCAGCACTGGAACGTCGCGTTCGGCGACATCGCCTCCGCCTCCGACACCACCATCTACTGATCCCGCACCCAGACGAGGACTCTCATGACGACTTCCCTCACCCGCACCCTGCTGGCCCTTGCGCTGTTCACGGCATTGCCCGCCTGGGCACAACAGGACGATGCCGCCGCCCGACAGAAGGAACTGGAAGCAGCCCGCGCCGATCTGCAACGCGCGGCCAAGCGCCTGGCCGAACTGTCCCGCACTTCAGGCAGTACGGGGCTGCCGATCACGCTCGATGCACGCGTGATGGGCAAGCCTCGCCTGGGCGTATTGCTCGCCGGCGACGATGGCGCCGGCGTGCGCATCACCGGCGTCACGCCGGACAGCGGTGCCGCGAAAGCCGGCCTCAAGGCAGGCGACCGCCTGCTCCGCGTCGCCGGCGCACCCATCGTCGGCAGCAGTGCCGAGACCCGCGTGGAGAACGCGCGCGCCGCGCTCTCCACGCTCAAGGTCGATGTCCCCATCGTGTTGTCGTACCAGCGCGATGGGAAGACGAGCGAGGTGAAGGCCACGCCGACGCGGGTGTCGCCGCGCATCGCGCTGGGTGGCCCCACCGACGCGCAGGCCTTCGTGTTCCGCGATCTGGACAACCTGCCGGCCATGGACGGCGTGCAACTCGATCGCCTGAAGACGCTGGTGGCACCCGACGTACGGTTGGAACTGCAGCGTCTGCAGGACTGCAACGGTGAGGATTGCCAGTTGCCGATGCTCGCCGACGCGTTCCGCTGGAGCGGCTTGAACCTGGCCCCCGTCGATGCCCGGCTGGGTCGTTATTTCGGCACGGAGCGCGGCGTGCTGGTGCTCGGACGCGAACCGCTGCCGCAACTGGAACCGGGGGACGTGATCCTGGAGATCGAGGGCAAGGCGGTGGCGTCGCCACAGGACGCCATGCGCGCGCTGACCGCACGCAAGCCCGGCGAGCAGGCCAGTGCCCGGATCCTGCGCGACAGGCAACCACGCACGGTGCAGATCGACGTGCCTGCCCGCATGTCGAACATCCGGCTCCTGCCTGCGCAGGGTGGCGCCACCGGCAGCTCCGGCCCGGCGCCGCACATCGTCACCCGCCGCAGCGTCATGACGGTCGATAGCAACGGCAACGTGCAGTCCTGGGAAGACGCTGGCGATGCACCGGCGCCATCAGCCACGCCGGAGGCAACGCCGCGCTGATGCGAGGTCCGGTGCGGACACCTATCTAATAACAAGAGAGCGCGTGAATCCCCTGCCCCCGCTACTGCGGGGGTCTTTTTTGCGAAGAAAGGCACTTCCCTGTGCCGGAGAGAACGCTCAGCGGGTCGCGCCTGCGGTCCGCGGGGTGTCGGCCGGTGCCGGTTCCACCCAATCGGAGAACACCTTGGCAATGGCGGCGTCCGCCACCGGCTTGCCGTCCTGAATGTCGCCGGCCTGCGTGAACAGCGGGATGATCATCGCCATGCCGTCGACCTTGGTCTTCAGATGCACGCCAGGCGCCTTCGACAGGAAGCCGTTCCAGTGCGCGCGCACCTTGGCCCAATAACCGGCCGTGGCCTGCCAGTAGTCGCGCGCGGGCTTGAAGTCGACCTCGGTGGTCTTGAGGTAATCGTTGAAACCGAACTCGCGCGCCAGTTCCACCTGCGTACCGTCGGGCTTGCGCAACACCTTGGTATTGAACTGCTCGTGGGTCCAGCCGTTCGGTGTCAGCGTGTGGCGGTTGACCACCGACAGCGCGTTGTAGTCGCTGCGCTTGGTGTACTCGCGGCGCGGCAACGGCCGCCAGCTCAGGTCGCTGGTCCAGGTGGCCACGCCATTGGTGTAATCCCAACGACCCGTGCCGCAGTAGCGCGGGGCGTCGCTGACTTCGTAGACACACTGCGTCCAGGCGCCACGCGTGGCATCGGCAGGAATCGACCGCACATGCCAGGTCTGGTCGGCGGTGAACTCGAAACGCGTCGGCGCTTCGTAGAACCAGTCCTGGCGCCAGTGCTTGGTTACATGGCCACTCTTCGCGTCCACCAGGATGTGCTGCAACACGATGCGCGTGGGAGTGTCCTCGACGACGATGACCGTCTCATCGCCGCCACTGCGCATGGCGGCCTGACGCTCGTAGCCGGGCTGGAGCAGGACGGTTTCGTCGAACGCGAAATCGACGGTGTAGTCGCCCTGCATCGCCAGGATGGACTGGCGGTCGCGGGCGGGATCCGCGGCCAGGGCGGAGAAGGACAGGCTTAGGAGAACGGTGGACAGCGCGATGGCGACCGGCTTCTTCATGGTGGCTCTCTGGTTATTTGAGTCTGATCAGCGGCACGACGTTGTCGACCGCTTCGTTGTTGTGTTCCGGTTCCAATGCGGCAGCGAATCGCGCCGACTGTTCGCAGCAGCAGTCGTGCAGGCCGCTTTCCAGTTCGGCGCCTTCCGCCTGCGCGATGCGCTGCGCGGTCGTGACGCCCAGCGGCGACATCAGCGACAGACTGGCCGCAAGAACCGGCAATGACGCAGGCCGTGGGACCGCGTGCAGTTGCAGGGCGCAGGCGCGCCACTGACCGCCGAGCAGGCGCCCGGCAAGCCGTTGCCACAGGCGATCGGCGAGGCCGGCAACCTCAGCGTCGACGCCCGCCGGCAACGACGCCACCAGACGATCCCAGGCGACGAAGTCGCTGTCCGGCAACAGGCACAGCCGCCAGCAGCAACGCCCTTGCGCATCGAAGAACAGCAGGCGCTCGTCCAGGCCGTCGCTGTCGACGCCGGTGTGGGCTTCCACCCGCACCGCCTGCTGCCAACCGGCGAGTTCGCTGCCCTGCTGCGTGCGGTACAGGCACAGCACCGGTCCCAGCGCCGCCAGCTGCGCGGCGGCAGGGAACGCATCAGGCGATGCGCCCGTCATCGTGCCCGGCAACGCGCGCAGCGTGGCCACGGGACTACCAGCTCACCGACAGGCTGGCCGACAGCGTGCGGCCGGGCCGGGTGTAACGGTCGAGCACGGTACTGGTGGCGGCAATGCCGTTGACGTCGGCCCAGTCGGTGTACTTCTTGTCGGTCAGGTTCAGCAGACCGAGGTTGACCTTGGCGCCCCGCGCGAATTCCCAGTGCGCGTACCAGTCCAGCACGCCATAGCCGGCGGGCTGGTAGTACTCCACACGCGTGGGCGTAAGCTGCATCGGTGCCAGTCGGTCCTTCTTGCGGGCGAACGTGCTGACCAGCTCCGTGCCCCAGCGGTCACGGTCGTAGGCCAGACCCAGGGTGCCGCGCAGCGGATCGATCGAGTACAACGGCTCGTCGTCGGTCTTGTTGTCGCCGCGCGAATAGGCCAGCGAACCACGCAGCGACAGGCCTTCGAGCGTCGCCGTCAACGCACCGAAATCGAGGCCGGCCTTGAATTCCGCGCCGTAGATCCGCGCGTCGGCCACGTTCTGCGACTGGAAGATCATCAGCGGCGTCTGCGGCGGCGCACTCACCAGCACCTGCGACTCGATGAAGTCCTTGTAGCTGTTGTAGTAACCGGTCAGACCTGCGTACACGGCCGCATTGCTGAAGCGCAGACCGAGCTCGAAGCCATCGCTGGTCTCCGGCTTCAGATCCGGGTTGGCGATCACCGTGTAGCCGCCCTGCAGGTTGGTGAAGCCGACGTTGACGTCGCCATAAGGTGGCGAGCGGAAACCGCGCGCGTAGTTGCCGAACAGCGACCAATGCTCGTTGAAACGCCACACCGCGCCCAGCTTCGGCGACACCGCGGTATCGGTCATGCCCTCCACCGCGACACCCGGGTTGTCCTCCGCGAAGATATTGTCCAGGGTCGGATCGAGCTTGTAGTAGTCCACGCGCAGGGCCGGGATGACGCTCAGTCGACCATCGGCGAACGTCATTTCGTCCTGCAGGTAGGCGCCGATCTTGGTGGTCTCACTGATCGGGAAATCGCGTACCGGAAACCGATCCTGGCCCACCAAGTTGCTGACCACGCCGGTCGCCAGATTGGTCGACGTACCGTCGCGCTTCTCCTTGCTGTCGGTGATCGAGGCATCCAGGCCGTAGGTCAGGTCATGCTCCACCGTTCCCGTCGTGAACGCCTTGTACAACGTTGCCTGCAAGCCGTAGACGCGCTGGTCGAAGTTGTGCAGGTTGTTGCGCCGGGTATTGTTGCCACGCAGCTCGACCGTCCGCTGCGTCGATTCGCTGTCCTGACGATAGATCTGCCAACGCAGGCTGTCGGCGAATGTCGACGTGATGGCGTCGACTTCGTGCTCAAGCGAGACGCGGGCACGCGTCTGATGGTCGCGGCCGTCCTGCGACCAGATGCTCAGGCTGGTAGGCGCCGGCGTCACGGGCAGGCTGCTCAGGCCGACGATGGTGCTGTAGTCCTCGTTCGCATCGACAGTGAATCGGAAGCGCTGGTTGTCGCTCGGCGAGAACACCACCTTGCCCAGCAGGCTGCGGCCGTTCCGGCTCTGCGGATTCGGCGCGGTGCGGCTGCTGTTAGGGCTATCGTTGTCGCCCTGGTTCTCGGTTTCCTTGCCCTGACGGTGGCTCGCCGCCACCATGCCGCTCCAGCGATCGCCACCAAAGGCTGCGGTCGCGCCGGCGAACAGGCCCTGCCAGTCGCCCTCGTAACCGAATTTCAGGCCGACGTAACTGTCCTTGCCATCTTTGAGGTAGTCGGACGGATCCTTGGTGACGTAGGCCACGACACCGCCAAGCGCATCGGAGCCGTACAGCGAGCTGCCCGGTCCGCGCACGATTTCTACACGCTTCAGCGTATCGAGATCGACGAAGTTGCGATTCGCATTGAGGTAACTGCCGAACGCGAAGCTGTCCGACACCGCTACGCCATCCGTCAGGATGAGCACGCGGTTGGCATCCAGACCACGGATGCGGAAGCCGCCCAGCGCGCCGAAGCGGCCGCTGGTCGAAGTGACCGATACGCCGGGTTCGTAACGCACCAGATCCTTGATGTCGCGCACCAGCTGGTCGTCCAGCTGCTCGCGCTCGATGACATCGACGGTGTTGGGGACGTCGGCCACGGTACGTTCGGTGCGTGTGGCGGTGACCTGGATGCGTTCGAACTCGCGGGTGCCGCTGTCGGCGGCGGAGGAAGAAGCGGTATCGGCAGAAGTTTCGGCGTGCGCATGGCCGGCAAGGGCCATCCACACGGCCGCGGTCAGCAGCGTGGGGCGGATCATGGCTACAGCATTCCTGTGGCTTGGAGTTAACCCGGAAGGCTGGCGGCCGGAGATTCCTTGGCTGGCGCCGGGGGAGAGTCGACATCGCCGCCGCGACGAAGTCCGGCGGCATGCCCCGCCGACGCGGGCGGGACATCCAATACGTGTATTACTTGGTGAGGATCAGCTTGTCGTTGCTGGTGTGGCGCAGGCGATAGACGCGATCACCGTGGCGGATCAGCACTTCGCGCTGACCTTTCAGCAGGGTCTCGCTGTCCAGGGCGTCTTCCTCGCGGGCAGCAACGGCCGGCAGGGAAAGGCGCTCGCGCAGCGTCGGCGTGTCGGCAAGGGGCAGTGCAGTGACGTTCGAGATCATGGGAGGGCTCCGGAAGGAACGCCAGTGATGATAATGATTCTTATTTGCGAGTCAACGCCCTCACGACACCTCCAGACGACCGGTCAAATGAGAACGGCTCCGCCCTCCTCCACCTCATATCCGTACAATCGCCGCACTTTCCTCCTCCGGGGAGTAGCCCACCCGTCCTGACGGGTTCCGCGCGTCAACACACTTGGTCGCCGACCATGGTGCGCGGGACGAAGCGATCCGCTTCGCCGGGCAAGACCGAAGGCAGGCGTCGCGCTAACCCGGGCCGGGCAGTGCGTCGTTTGCCTTCGCGCTCGACGCGAATGCCTGGCCCCGGAGTTGTTGATGCAATCGCTGCACGCCCTGCTGGTGTCCACCGGCACCGTCACCCTGGCCGAAATCGGCGACAAGACACAGTTGCTCGCCCTGTTACTGGCGGCGCGCTACCGCAAGCCCTGGCCCATTGCCTGGGGCATCCTGGCCGCCACCCTGGTAAACCACGCCATCTCCGCCTGGCTGGGCGCGGAACTGACCGAATGGCTCTCGCCCGAGGTGCTGCGGTGGCTGGTGGCCGGCAGCTTCCTGGCCGTGGCGCTGTGGACATTGAAGCCGGACACCTTGGACGAAAACGAGAAACTGCCGGCCCATGGCGCCTTCATCGCCACCACCATCGCCTTCTTCCTGGCTGAAATCGGCGACAAGACGCAGGTCGCCACTGTCCTGCTGGCCACCAAGTACGAGCCGCTGTGGCAGGTCATCGCCGGCACCACGATCGGCATGCTGCTGGCCAACCTGCCGGTGGTCTGGCTGGGCCACCGCTTCGCCGACAAGCTGCCGCTGACATTGGCCCGCAGTCTGGCCGCGGTGGTGTTTCTTGCCCTAGCCCTGTGGGTAGCCTGGCGCGGGGTTGGCTGAACGGCCGGGACCTGGCCGCGCGGCTGCTAGACTGCCCGGTCAGAACAACAAGCAAGGTCTGGGGGAATACATGCTGGAAGTCTTGGGGCGGATCGGCTTCGGCCTGTTCGGTCTGGCGGTGCTGATCGGCATCGTCTGGCTGTTTTCCAACAACCGTAAGGCTGTCGACTGGAAGCTGGTCGCCACCGGCATCACCCTGCAGATCGGTTTCGCCGCGCTGGTGCTGCTGGTGCCGGGCGGCCGTGAAGTCTTCGACTGGCTCGGCCATGGCTTCGTGAAGATCCTGGAGTTCGTGAAGGCCGGCTCCAGCTTCATTTTCGGCAGCCTGATGGATACCGAGAAGTTCGGCTTCATTTTCGCCTTCCAGGTGCTGCCTACCATCATCTTCTTCGCCGCCCTGATGGGCGTGATGTATCACCTGGGCGTCATGCAGTTCGTCGTGCGGATCATGGCGCTGGCGATCACCAAGGTGATGAAGGTGTCCGGCGCGGAAACCACCAGCGTCTGTGCTTCGGTCTTCATCGGCCAGACCGAGGCGCCCCTCACGGTGCGTCCGTACATCCCCAAGATGACCGAGTCCGAGCTGATCACGATGATGATCGGCGGCATGGCTCATATTGCCGGCGGCGTGCTCGCCGCCTATGTCGGCATGCTGGGTGGTGGCGATCCCGAGCAACAGGCGTTCTACGCCAAGCACCTGCTGGCGGCGTCGATCATGGCCGCCCCCGCCACGCTGGTCGTGGCCAAGCTGCTGATCCCGGAAACGGGTACCCCGCTGACCCGCGGCACGGTGAAGATGGAAGTCGAGAAGACCTCCAGCAACATCATTGACGCCGCTGCTGCCGGTGCCGGCGATGGCCTGAAGCTGGCACTGAACATCGGCGCGATGCTGCTGGCCTTCATCGCGCTGATCGCGCTGATCAACGCCCCGCTGACCTGGTTCGGCGATGTGACCGGCCTGGCCGCCGCGATCGGCAAGCCGACCGACCTGGCCACCATCTTCGGCTACCTGCTGGCGCCCATCGCCTGGGTGATCGGCGTGCCGTGGCAGGACGCGACCACCGTCGGTTCGCTGATCGGTCAGAAGGTCGTGATCAACGAATTCGTTGCCTATCTGCAGCTGGCCGGCATCGTGAACGGCCAGACGCCGGGCGTGACGCTCACTGACGAAGGCCGCCTGATCGCGACCTACGCGCTGTGCGGCTTCGCCAACTTCAGCTCGATCGCGATCCAGATCGGCGGCATCGGCGGCCTGGCGCCGGAACGGCGCTCGGATCTCGCCCGCTTCGGCCTGCGTGCCGTGCTGGGCGGCACCATCGCCACGCTGATGACAGCCACCATCGCCGGCGTGCTGTCGCACTTCGGCTGATCGGCTGAATCCGAAGGCGGTCCACCACGACCGTCTTTCCCTTCCGGTTTACGTTTCCTTCCCGTGACCGTGGCGCTGCCACGGTCCGGACCTCAGGTATCACCGCATGAATACGCCATCGCCCGCCCTGTCCCGCGTCGTCGTCGTGGGCTCCTTCAACGTCGACCACGTGTGGCGCTGCGACGCCCTGCCGGTCGCTGGTGCAACCATTGCCGGCCGCTATGCCAGCGGGCCGGGCGGCAAGGGCTTCAACCAGGCGGTCGCGGCCGTGCGCGCCGGCGCGGACACGACCTTCGTCTGCGCACTGGGCGACGACGCGGGCGGACGTCTGGCGCGTGATCTGGCCGCGGCGGATGGGCTGGCTCTGCGTGTGCAGGCGAGCGAGGAGCCGACCGGCACGGCCGGCATCTACGTGGATGCGCACGGGCGCAACACCATCGTCATCGGCGCCGGGGCGAACGCGATCCTGTCGGCGGAGTTCGCCACCGGCCAGGCGGATGTGCTGGCCGCGGCGGGCGTGGTGCTGGCCCAACTGGAATCCCCTGCGGACACGGTACTGGCTGCGCTGCAGGCCGGGCGCCAGTGCAGCGCCACCACGGTGCTGAACCCGGCACCGGCGAATGCCGCCACGACGACCGAGCTGCTGGCGCACGCCGATGTCATCACGCCGAACGAGACCGAGTTCGCCGCACTGCTCGCGCGCCATCTGGGCGAACGCATCACCGCCGACGACGTCGCCACGCTCGATGGCGTCACCCTGCACCAGCATTGCCGGCAGTTGCTCCCGCACGGCACGGTGGTGGTGACGCTGGGCGCCACTGGCGTGTATGTGTCGCACCCGGAAGACGCGTTGCGCGGCGATGCGCGCCCGCACTACCGCGTCGCGGCGGAAAGCGCGGCGGTCGTCGATACGACGGGCGCCGGCGATGCCTTCAATGGCGCGCTGGCCGCCTCGCTGGCGGAAGCCGCCCTGCCAGCCTTCGCCGACCACGTACGCTTCGCCAACCGCTACGCGGCGCTGTCGACCGAGCGCCCCGGGGCTGCGCTGGCGATGCCCTCGCGTGCGGACCTCGTCGCCCGTTACAGCGAGTAGGCGCCGAGGTTTCCCCGTCGAGGCTGGCGGCGGATAATGCGCGCCATGCAGATCGGCCCCTACCGCATCGACCCGCCGGTGATGCTGGCCCCCATGGCCGGCGTCACCGACAAGCCATTCCGCCTGCTGTGCAAACGGCTGGGCGCGGGACTGGCGGTGTCGGAGATGACGATCAGCGATCCGCGATTCTGGAACACCAGCAAGTCGCTGCACCGGATGGACCACGAGGGCGAACCCAGTCCCGTCAGCGTACAGATCGCCGGCACCGAACCCGAGCAACTGGCGAATGCCGCCCGCCACAACGCCGACCACGGCGCACAGATCATCGACATCAACATGGGCTGCCCGGCCAAGAAAGTGTGCAACGCCTGGGCCGGCTCGGCACTGATGCGCGACGAAGCACTGGTAGGGCGCATCCTGGAGGCGGTGGTCAAAGCGGTGGACGTGCCGGTGACGCTGAAGATCCGTACGGGCTGGGACTGCGACCACCGCAACGGCCCGGTGATCGCCCGCATCGCGGAGGAGAGCGGCATCGCCTCGCTTGCGGTGCATGGCCGCACGCGCGACCAGCACTACACCGGCACCGCCGAATACGAGACCATCGCGGCGATCAAGGCCGCACTGCGCATTCCCGTGGTGGCGAATGGCGACGTCGATTCGCCCGAGAAGGCGGCGCACGTGCTGGCGAAGACCGGGGCCGATGCCGTCATGATCGGCCGCGCTGCACAGGGGCGGCCCTGGATCTTCCGCGAGGTGGCGCACTACCTGGCTACCGGCGAACGCCTGCCGCCGCCCTCGCTGCTGGAAGTGCGCGACATCCTGCTCGGCCACCTGCATGCGCTGCACGGTTTCTACGGCGAACCGCAGGGCGTGCGCATCGCACGCAAGCATCTGGGCTGGTATGCGAAGGACCGCCCGGAAAACCTTGCGTTCCGCGCCGTGGTGAACCGGGCGGAGAACGCCGCGGAGCAGGTCCAGCTGACACGCGATTACTTCGACGCACTGGCCGCGGGCGTGGCCCCTTCCCTGCCTGCGGCTGCCTGACCTCTTCCGGAGCGACCATGAGCGACAGCGACGCCAACGTTTATCTGCACGGTTTCTCGTCCGTCGAGCAGGCCCGCCTGGTCAAGCAGGCCCGTCTGCTGGAAAGCACGATCTTCAACCGCATCGACTACACCGGCGTGCGTCGCCTGCTGGAAGTCGGCAGCGGTGTCGGCGCGCAGACCGAGATCCTGCTGCGCCGGTTCCCGGACCTGCATGCCACCTGCGTGGACCTCAACACCGCGCAGCTGGACGCCGCGCGTCACAACCTCGCGAAGATGCCGTGGTGCCGCGACCGCTACACGCTGCAGGAAGCCGATGCGAGCCGCCTGCCGTACGGCGCGCGCGACTTCGATGCCGCCTTCCTGTGCTGGATCCTGGAGCACGTGCCCAATCCGGCTCGGGTGCTGAGCGAAGTTCGCCGCGTGCTGGCGCCGGGTTCGCCGATCTACATCACCGAGGTGATGAACTCCTCGTTCCTGCTGCATCCGTATTCACCGAACACGTGGCGCTACTGGATGGCGTTCAACGACTTCCAGTACGACAGCGGCGGCGATCCGTTCATCGGCGCCAAGCTGGGCAACCTGCTGCTCGCCGGCGGCTATCGCGACGTCGTGACCGAGATCAAGACCGTGCATTTCGACAACCGCGAACCGGCGCGACGCAAGGACATGATCGCGTTCTGGGAGGAACTGCTGCTGTCGGCGGCCGATTCGCTGGTGGAGGCGGGTCGCGTCACGCAGGAGGTAGTCGACGGCATGCGCCGCGAGATGCACGACGTGCAGAATGACCCGGACGCCGTGTTCTTCTATGCATTCGTGCAGGCGCGTGCAACGGTTTACTGACGAAGATATACGCACGGTAAACATGACCTGAGGCACGGTGCTTTCCGGCACTGGGGGATGCCCCAACGCAGCGCAAGCATGGGGCGCCGGCACTCGCTGCCGGCCTGCGGAACATCGCAGCGACCCAGCGTCAACCAACCCCCATGGAGACTGTCATGAACGCCAGAACTCCGCTCCTCGTCGCCCTGTTGGCCTTGCCCCTTTACGCACAAGCAGGCGACAGCATCAAGCAGCTCGCCGAGTACGCCGGCATGAGCGAACGCAAGGTGCAGATGGTGATAGGCCCACGCACCGCCTTCCCGGAGTACCGCGCCTCCTACCAGCGCGCCGCCGCGCAGTTCCGCGTCGCCGTCGGTGAAGACAACTTCCGGCGCGCGATGAAAGGCGAATCGTTTGTCATCGATCTGCCGTCCGTGCCTGCCGAGCACGCGCGCATCGCCGTGCACAAGACCTCGACCGCGCCGCAGGCCGGGACCGCGCACGAGGCGCGCGCCAGCGACACCTGATGCCGGTGGCGCCGCGATCGCCCCGCTGCCTCAATCGAGCGTGGAGCGCAACGGCTCCGGCGACGGGTGGCGGATACGGGTCCACATCGCGGCGAACAACTGCCGCAGCCCCGCCATGCCGGAGACCGGCGCGGACCAGGGTTGCTGCACCGGCGGCACGGGATGCCACCCACCTTCGCGGCGCTCCGCGACCTCGAAACTGAAGTTGTAGTCCGGCTCCAGCCCCATCCGCAGGTCGGACAGCACCAGTCGATCCTGCCTGACCTGCGCCCGCATGAAGCCGCGGTTGAACCACGTCAGTCGCTGCACGGCCGGCACGGCCGCCGCTTCGCGCAGCGCCTGCACGTTGGAGGGATAGCCGCGGAAGTGCATCGGGCCGTCGTCGACCAGCACCGAGCGTTCGGCTTCTACATAGCCTGAGGGTGTCATCGCCACCACGCGCCACAGCAGCGTGTTGAACGGCATCGGCACCGAGAAATACGGCGCATCGCCCAGTCCCATCGCAGCCAACGAGCGCTCGGCCTCGCGGTCCACCATCGACTTCGCCACCAGCGACCAGCCCAGGTAGGCCGTGCTCAGCACCAGACCCGCCATCAGCGCCCGTCCGGCGACCGGCCTTGCGGGTAAGCACCATGCAACCACGCAGGCGATCAGCAGCCAGATCGTGTACAGCGGGTCGATGATGAACATGCTGGACCACATGGTCGGTGCCGGCTTCAGCGGCCACCACAGCTGCGTGCCGTACACCGTGAACGCGTCCAGCAGCGGGTGCGTGACCAGCGCCAGCTGGATCGCCCAGAACCAGCGCGTCGGCGACGCGGCGACGCGCCCGTTGCCGAAGCGCTTGGACAGCCACCAGATCAGCCATCCCACCAGCGGCAGCACGAACAGCGAATGGCTGAAGCTGCGGTGCACCGTCATCAGCGTGACCGGATTGTCCGAGAACAGCGCGATGGGCAGGCTGTCGAGATCCGGCAGCGTGCCCAGGGCGGCACCGGCGAGCAGCGCGGCGCGACGATGCGCGGCGGGGACGATGGCGGCGGCGAGCGCGCCACCGAGGACAATCTGGCTGAGGGAATCCATGCGGCGATCCTAGCAGCCGCTGGCGGCTTTCCTCACGCCGCCCGTTGCGCGTCCTGTTCCTGCGGTACCAGGCGCAACCGCGGCGCCACTTCACCCAGCACCTTGCCGGTGTGCGACAGCAGGCACAGCGTGCCGTCGGCTTCTTCGGTCAGCGCGGTCAGGCTTTCCACCCAGTCGCCGTCGTTCGCGTAGAGCAGCCCATCGCGCTGCAGCAGCGACGCGCGGTGGATGTGTCCGCAGACGATGCCGTCCAGACCACGACAGCGGGCATCGTCCAGGCCCGCCTGCACGAAGCGCGCGATGTAGCGCTCGGCGGCATCGCTCTGGCGTTTGAGGTATTCCGCCAGCGACCAGTAGCGCAGGCCCAACCGGCGGCGCAGCTGGTTGGTCAGGCGATTGCCGGTGAGGATGCGGTAGTACAGCCAGTCGCCGAACTTTTCCTGCAGGCCACCGAAATGGGTGATGCCGTCGTAGTCGTCGCCATGGGTCACCAGCAGGCGTCGGCCATCCAGCGTGGTGTGGATGGCACGGCGGCGCACCTGCATGGCCGGCAGCATCAGGCCACAGAATCGGCGGATCGGGCGGTCGTGGTTGCCGGGCACGTAGATCAGTTCGGTGCCGTTGCGCACCAGCGCATGCAGCGCTTCCACCACGCGGTTGTGCGCGGCATCCCACGAGGCCCGGCGCTGCGCCATCCACCACAGGTCGACGATGTCGCCGACCAGGTACAGCCGGCGGCATTGCAGCCCGGCCAGGAAATCGGCGAACTCCGCCGCGTGGCAATGCTTGGATCCCAGATGGACGTCGGAGACAAAGACCGCGCGCCGCATCGGGGGTGGCGCGGTCCGCGGGCTCATGCCGCGGCCTCCGCCGGACGCCACGCATCGCCGAGATAGCGCTCGCGCTTCTTCGGGCGGATGCGGTGCAGGTCCACTTCGATCAGGCCGTCGATCGAGTCGCTGAAGTCCGGATCCACGCCGAACGCGAGGAAGCGCGCGCCGCCGGGTTCGCACAGGTCGGTGTACTGCTTGTAGAGCATCGGCACGGTCGCCCCCAGCGTGTCGAGGTTGGTCTTCAGTACGCGGAATGCCGTGTCGGCATCCAGCGCATCGAAACAGGTCGGCGTGGCCGTGTAGCGGAACGGATGGCGCGAGCGCGCCTCGCCGTTCGGGTCGCCGTAGTAGTGGGCGTAGTACGCGACGATCTGCTCGCGCGCGTGCAACGGCAGCGCCGCGCTCATCGACACGGCACCGAACAGGTAGCGCACGCGCGGATGCCGGCGCAGGTAGGCGCCGATGCCCTGCCACAGGTAGTCGATGCTGCGGCTGCCCCAGTAGTCCGGCACCACGAAGCTGCGCCCCAGCTCCATGCCGGTGGCCAGGCGCGGCAACGCATCGTCGGCATAGTCGAACAGTGACGCGGTGTAGAGGCCCTTCAGTCCCTGCGCCGCCAGCACCGGTGCGCCGCGCGCGATGCGGTAGGCGCCGGCGATCTTCCGCTGCGCCGCATCCCACAGCACGATGTGCTCGTACCAGGTATCGAAGGCATCGACGTCCATCCGCTTGCCGGTGCCTTCACCCACGGCACGGAACGTCAGTTCGCGCAGGCGGCCGATCTCGCGCAGCAGCGGCGAGCCCCCTGCCAGTCGCCCCACGCAGATCCGCTTGCCGTCGGTGGTTTCACCCAGCATCTCGAGCCCGCCAACGCAGGCTTCCAGCAGGTCTGGCGCCAGCGCATCCACCAGCGGTTCGGCGGCCTCGGTCGACTCGGTCGATGCCGGCTTTGCCGGCCGGCCCAGCGCGTACAGCGCCGTGCGCACGCGCTGGATCACGACCGCAGCCTCTTCGGCAGCATCCACACGCAGCACCTGTCCGACATGCAGGTGCAGGCGACGTTGGCTGCGGCGGAACATCTCGCGCGCCAGCAGGGCGGTGCCCGCGGGCTTGAACAGGGCCGAAGCACCATAGAAGAGCGGTGAGTTGCGCGCCTGCACGCGGATCGGCAGCACCGGCGCACCGGTCGCCCGCGCAAAGCGCAGGAAGCCGCGGCGCCACCGCGTATCGCGCACGCCTCGCGGACCCAGGCGCGACACCTCGCCGGCAGGGAACACGATTACGCACTGCTCCGCTTCCAGCGCCTGCTCCACCGCACGCACGCTGTCCGTGCCCGGCCTGCCTCCCAGTATCCGCACCGGCAGCAGCAGGTCGGCCAGCGGCGCGATGCCCATCAGGAAGTCGTTCGCCACGATCTTCACGTCGCGGCGCACGCGGCCGACCAGTTGCAGCAACGCCAGCGCATCGAGTGCACCGGACGGGTGGTTGGCAACGACCAGCAGGCGGCCCTGGGCCGGAATGCGCTGCTCGCCTGCGGCATCCACCGTCGGGCGCAGGTTGAGGTGGTCGATGGCGGCATCGACAAAGTCCAGGCCCCGGAGGTGACCGTGGTCGGCGAGGAAGGCGTAGGCCTGGTCCAGCTTCGACCAGCGTCCCAGCGTACGCAGCAGCGGCTGGGTCAGCCGTGCGCGTCGGCCACGGAACCAGTGGGGGTAGCGTTCGGCGATCTGACGTTCCAGCGGATGCATGGCGAGGACCGGCGGCGGGGTTTCGCCGCGCAGCCTGCGCCCGCTTGGCGACAGCCGGGTTGCGGATTTCTGGCAATCCGGTGACACCCGCGTTTGATGCGCGCTTAACCCCCGCCGACCCTGAACGGCGCAGAATGCACGTACCGTCCCCGGCGTGTATCATGCGCGCCCATCTTTTCATCCGAATCAAAGGATATAAGCCTGATGTCCAGCTACCTGTTCACCTCCGAATCGGTCTCCGAAGGCCATCCGGACAAGATCGCCGACCAGATTTCCGACGCCGTACTGGATGCCATCCTGGCCCAGGACAAGCGCGCACGCGTGGCCTGCGAGACGCTGGTGAAGACGGGTGCCGCGATCGTGGCCGGTGAAGTCACCACCACCGCATGGGTCGACATCGAGTCGCTGGCGCGCAAGGTCATCAACGACATCGGCTATGACAACTCGGACGTCGGTTTCGACGGCCACACCTGCGCCATCATCAACATGCTCGGCAAGCAGTCGCCCGACATCAACCAGGGCGTCGATCGCAAGAAGCCGGAAGAACAGGGTGCGGGCGACCAGGGCCTGATGTTCGGCTACGCCTGCAACGAGGCGCCGGAATTCATGCCGGCCCCGCTGTACTACAGCCACCGCCTGGTGGAACAGCAGGCCAAGGTGCGCAAGAAGGGCAAGCTGAAGTGGCTGCGCCCGGACGCCAAGTCGCAGGTCACCCTGCGCTACGACGGCAACACCGTCCTGGGCCTCGACGCCGTGGTGCTGTCGACCCAGCACGACCCGGACATCAAGCAGAAGGACCTGATCGAGGCCGTGCGCGCCGAGATCCTGGTGCCGGTGCTGCCGAAGAAGTGGCTGGATGCGCTGCCGAAGAACAAGGTGCACATCAACCCGACCGGCAAGTTCGTCATCGGCGGCCCGGTGGGCGACTGCGGCCTGACCGGCCGCAAGATCATCGTCGACAGCTACGGCGGCATGGCCCGTCATGGCGGCGGCGCGTTCTCGGGTAAGGATCCGTCGAAGGTGGACCGTTCGGCCGCTTATGCCGCGCGTTACGTGGCCAAGAACATCGTGGCCGCCGGCCTGGCCGACAAGTGCGAAGTGCAGGTCTCCTACGCCATCGGCGTGGCCGAGCCGACCTCCATCTCGGTGACCACGTTCGGCACCGGCAAGGTCGGCGACGACGTCATCGAGAAGCTGATCCGCAAGCACTTCGACCTGCGCCCGTACGGCATCACCAAGATGCTGGACCTGGAGCACCCGATCTACCAGCCGACCGCCAGCTACGGCCACTTCGGCCGCAAGCCGCGCGAGATCAGCTACGTGGACGGCGCCGGCAAGAAGCACACCGCGACTGCCTTCTCCTGGGAGAAGACCGATCGCGCCGAGGCGCTGCGCAAGGATGCCAAGCTGAAGTAATCGCCGCGGCAACACGTGACGAGGGAAACGGGTCGCGAAAGCGGCCCGTTTTCTTTTCGGCCATCGGGCTGCACGCCCCGTACCGGGATCGGTTAGCCTGCGCGCCTCACCTCATGGAGCCACGCCATGGACACGCTGAAGAGCCACCAGCTCTCGATGACCGTGCTGATGACGCCGGACATGGCCAACTTCTCCGGCAAGGTCCATGGCGGCGCGATCCTCAAGCTGCTCGACCAGGTGGCCTACGCCTGCGGCAGCCGCTATGCGGGCAAGTACGTGGTCACGTTGTCGGTGGACCAGGTGATGTTCCGTCAGGCGATCAACGTGGGCGAACTGGTGACCTTCCTGGCATCGGTCAACCACACCGGCACGTCCTCGATGGAAGTCGGCATCAAGGTGGTGGCCGAGGATATCCGCAAGCAGAGCGTGCGCCACGCCAACAGCTGCTTCTTCACCATGGTGGCCGTGGATGACGACGGACGCCCCACGCCCGTTCCCGCGCTGGAACCGGGTACGCCGGACGAGGTGCGCCGTTTCGCCGCCGCGCGCCTGCGCCGCGAGTTGCGTGAGGAAATGGAACAGCGCCACGCCGCGCTGCTGGGCAACCGCACGCCCTCCGCCTGACGCCCGAGGCGATCGCCCCGCCGCCGGGTGCGCGCTGGCGACACGCCCGGCATGCCGCTAGGATCGCCTTACACGTCAGGAAGACCGCATGTCGAACGACTCCAATCGTCGTCCCATCGCCGCCCGCGCCAGTGGATGGGCCCGCTCGATCAGCGCCGGACTGGCGCGCTCGTCGATCACCCCCAACCAGATCTCGGTGCTCAGCATCGCGTTCGCCGCATTGGGCGCCTGGCTGCTCTGGCTCGCCACGCCGCTCGCGCTGTTGGGCGCTGCGGCCTGCATCCAGTTGCGACTCATCTGCAACCTGCTGGACGGCATGGTGGCGATGGAGGGCGGCAAGAAGACGGCGACTGGCGCGCTCTACAACGAATTTCCCGACCGTATCGCCGACTCGCTGCTGATCGTCGCGCTCGGTTATACCTGCGGCGCACCGTGGCTGGGCTGGCTGGGTGCACTCGCGGCCGCACTCACCGCCTATGTGCGCCTTGCCGGCGGCAGCCTTGGGCTGCCGCAGGATTTCCGCGGTCCGATGGCCAAGCAGCACCGCATGGCTGTGCTGACCCTGGCCTGCCTGCTGGGCGCGGCCGAGCTGGTGTTCGCGCAGACCCACTGGACCCTGCGTATCGCCGCATGGGTCATCGCCTTGGGTGCACTGCTGACCTGCATCACCCGCAGCCGCGCGATCGCGGCAGTGCTGCATACGCGGGACGACGCATGATCAGCCGCCTGCTTGCCGCCATCAGCAAGGCCCTGATCGGCGCTTACCCGCGCTGGATCGGCAGCCAGCCCGAGGCCCGCCAACGCATCTACTTCGCCAACCATGCCAGCCATCTGGACACCGTCGCGCTGTGGTCGGCATTGCCGCCTGCCTTGCGCCGCCAGACCCGTCCGGTCGCGGCACGCGACTACTGGGGCGGCGGGGGACTCAAGGGCCTGATCGCCGGACCCGGCCTGAACGTGGTGCTGATCGATCGCCAGCGCGAGCAGGCTGATGCCGATCCCCTGCAGCCGCTGTACGACGCGCTGGATGCGGGCGAGTCGCTGATCCTGTTCCCGGAAGGCACGCGCAACACCGAGGCCACGATGCTGCCGTTCAAGTCAGGCCTGTACCACCTGGCGCAACGGCACCCACAGGTCGAGCTGGTCCCGGTGTATCTCGACAATGCACGCCGCAGCATGCCCAAGGGCAGCCTGCTGCCGGTGCCACTGATCTGCACGGTGCGCTTCGGCGCGCCGCTGGAGCCGCTGGCAGGCGAAGACAAGGCCGGTTTCCTGCAGCGCGCGCGTGATGCGGTGCAGGCCCTGGCGCCCTGACCCAAGGACGGACCCCGACGCATGGATACCCTCCCCTTCAACGGTTTCATCCGCACCGCCATCGCACAGGCACCGGGCAAGTTCTGGTGGATGATCGGTGGCGTGATCGCGTTGCTGGTGCTGGCCTCGGCGATCGGCTGGGTGCTGGGCAGGCGCAAGCCATCGGCGGTGATCGACAACCTCAACGCCCGCATCAATGCCTGGTGGGTGATGGTCGGCGTGCTGCTGGTGTGCTTCCTGATCGGCAAGGTCGCCACGCTGGTGCTGTATGCGCTGTTGTCGTTCTTCGCCCTGCGCGAATTCCTTACGCTCACGCCAACGCGGCGCGGCGACCATCTCGCCCTGTGCCTGTGTTTCTACGTGGCGATCCCGCTGCAGTACTGGCTGATCGGCGTGGACTGGTATGGCCTGTTCGTCATGTGCATCCCGGTCTACGGCTTCCTGTTGCTGCCCGCGGTCACCGCCCTGCAAGGCGACACCGAGAATTTCCTGGAACGCAACACCAAGGTGCAGTGGGGCCTGATGCTCACCGTCTACTGCCTGAGCCATGCGCCGGCACTGATGCTGCTGAACATCCCGGGCTACGAAGGCCAGAACCTGATGCTGCTGTTCTACCTCTTGCTGGTGGTGCAGCTGAGCGATGTCCTGCAATACGTGTTCGGCAAGCTGTTCGGCAAGCACCTGCTGGCCCCCAAGGTCAGTCCCTCCAAGACGGTGGAAGGCCTGGTCGGGGGCGGCCTGTCTGCCGCCGCCATCGGCGCGGCGCTGTGGTGGGTGACCCCGTTCACGCCGCTGCAATCGGCGCTGCTGTCGCTGCTGATCGTGCTGTGCGGCTTCCTGGGCGGTCTGGCGCTGTCGGCGACCAAGCGCAGCCTGGGCGCGAAGGACTGGGGCACGATGATCGAAGGCCACGGCGGCGCGCTGGACCGGCTGGATTCGGTGGTGTTCGCCGCACCGGTGTTCTTCCACGTGGTGCGCTACAACTTCCAGTAGGTCTCTCACGGCGGCGCGGCCGGCCCGTTTGCGCGGGTACAATGGGCGCATGTCCCTGATGCAATTCCAGCGGGTCGACTTCAGCGTCGGCGGGCCGCTCCTCCTCGAACACGTCGACCTGTCCATCGAACCCGGCGAGCGCGTCTGCATCGTCGGCCGCAACGGCATGGGCAAATCCACGCTGATGCGGCTGATGGCCGGCGAACTGAAGCCCGACGACGGCGAGATCCGCGTGCAGAACGGCGTGGTGGTCGCACGCATGGCGCAGGAAGTCCCACAGGACACGCAGGGCACGGTGTTCGACGTGGTCGCCGAGGGCCTGGGCGACCTGGGCCACCTGCTGGCGCTCTACCACCACGCGCTGCATGACGGCGACATGGACGCGATGGGCGAGGCGCAGGCACAGATCGAAGCCCGCAACGGCTGGGACCTGGACCGCCGCGTGCAGCAGGTGCTCGAGCGCCTGGAACTGCCGGAAGAGACCGACTTCGCCGCCCTGTCCGGCGGCATGAAGCGCCGCGTGTTGCTGGCGCAGGCGCTGGTCCGCGATCCCGACATCCTGCTGTTGGACGAACCGACCAACCATCTCGACATCGAAGCGATCGCGTGGCTGGAGGGCTTCCTGAAGTCGTTCGGCGGCAGCATCGTCTTCGTCACCCACGACCGCAGTTTCCTGCGCTCGCTGGCCACGCGCATCCTGGAGATCGACCGCGGGCAGCTGACCAGTTGGCCTGGCGACTACGACAACTACCTGCGTCGCCGCGAAGAGCGGCTGCATGCCGAGGCGCAGGAGAACGCGCGCTTCGACAAGCTGCTGGCGCAGGAGGAAGTGTGGATCCGCCAGGGCATCAAGGCGCGCCGCACCCGCAACGAAGGCCGCGTCACCGCGCTGAAGGCCATGCGCCGCGAGCGCGCGCAGCGTCGCGAGTTGTCCGGCAACGTGAAGATGGAAGCGGCTGCCGCACAGGCCTCCGGCAAGAAGGTCATCGAGGCGACCGGCGTCACCCAGGCCTATGACGGCCGCACGCTGCTGGACGATGTATCGGCGACGATCATGCGCGGCGACCGCGTCGGCATCATCGGCCCGAACGGCGCCGGCAAGTCGACGCTGCTCAAGATCCTGCTGGGTGAACTCGCCCCGCAGCAGGGCGAAGTGAAGCTGGGCACCGGCCTGCAGATCGCGTACTTCGACCAGCATCGCAGCCAGCTGGATGAATCGCGCACCGCGCTGGAGAACGTCGCCGAAGGCAGCGACTTCGTTGAGATCAACGGCAGCCGCAAGCACGTGATCGGCTACCTGCAGGATTTCCTGTTCTCGCCCGAACGCGCCCGTGCGCCGATCACCCGCCTGTCCGGTGGCGAGCGCAACCGCCTGCTGCTGGCCAAGCTGTTCGCGCAGGCGTCCAACCTGCTGGTGATGGACGAACCGACCAACGACCTGGACGTCGAGACGCTGGAACTGCTGGAAGAGTTGCTGCTCGACTACAAGGGCACGCTGCTGCTGGTCAGCCACGATCGCGACTTCCTCGACAACGTGGTCACCAGCACGCTGGTGCTGGAAGGCGAAGGCCGGCTGGGCGACTACGTGGGCGGTTACTCGGACTGGCTGCGCCAACGCCGCACGCCTGCTGCGAGTGGCGCAACATCCGCGCCCGCCAAACCCGTACTGTCGAAGCAACCGGAACCGGTGGCCGCCAAGCGGAAGCTCGGCTTCAAGGAAGCGCGCGAACTGGAGCAGTTGCCGGCACGCATCGAAACGCTGGAAGCCGAGGTGGCCAAACGCACCGAGGCGATGAATGCCCCTGCGTATTACCAGCAGTCCCCCGCCGACCTGCAACGCGCGAACGATGAACTCGCCGCGAAACAGGCGGAACTGGACCACGCCTACCAGCGCTGGTCGGAGCTGGACGGGTAAGTCCGGAAGCATGGCGGCAGGTGTGGGAGCGACGTAAGTCGCGATGGACCACCGGTAACGCCTCATCGCGACTTACGTCGCTCCCACACCGCACTCTCTGCGGTCACCCGGTGTTCTGCACACCCTGCGATACGCCATTGATGCTGGCGACCAGCGCATGCAGCAGCGCGTCGTCCTCGCGATCACTGGCGCGCCAGCGCTTCAGCAGGTCGGCCTGCATCACGCTGATCGGGTCGATGTAGGGATTGCGCAGGCGGATCGACAGCGCCAACCGCTGGTCGTGCTGCAGCAGCCACTCGTTGCCGTTGAGCGCCATGACCCACTTCGCCGCGGCGGCATGCTCGCGCTGCACGCGCGGGAAGAACTCGCCGTGCAGATCGCCCGACATCTTCGAGTACATCTCGGCGATGCTCAGATCGCCCTTGGCAAGCACCATCGAGATGTCGTCGAGGAAGGTCTTGAAGAATGGCCAGTCACGGGCCATCTCCTTCAGCGCTTCCTCTCCGTACTGGTCCGCCGCCACCTGCAGGCCGGTACCCACGCCGTACCAGCCGGGGATCACCGCCCGCGCCTGGCTCCATGCGAACACCCACGGGATCGCGCGCAGGTTGCCGAGCGCCGCGTCCTGCCCGAGCCGACGTGATGGGCGCGAGCCCAGCGTCATCCGCTCAATCACGTCGATCGGCGTGGCGTTGCGGAAATAATCCATGAAGCGCGGCGACTGCACGAAGGCGCGGTAAGCCTGCGAACTCGCCTGCGCGACCAGCGCCATGATCTCGCGCCACGTCGCTTCGCGCGGCTCCGGTGGACGAGGCCGCAGGCTGGAGAGCAGCACCGCGCCAACTGACTGTTCCAGCGACCGCAGTGCCAGCGCGCGGATGCCGTACTTGCGGTGGATCACCTCACCCTGCTCGGTGACGCGCAGGCGGCCGTCGACGCTACCGCGCGGTGCCGCTTCCAGCGCGCGCGTGGTCTTGCCGCCGCCGCGGACAATCGAGCCGCCACGTCCATGGAAGAACGTCAGCTTGATGCCCAGCTCTTGCGCGGCGTCCACCAGGTCGACCTGCGCCCGCTGCAGCCCCCAGCGCGATGCAGCGATGCCGCCGTCCTTGCCGCTGTCGGAGTAACCCAGCATCACCATCTGCACGTTGTCGCGCGCTGCCAGATGGCGGCGATAGACAGGATCGGCCAGCAGGTCACGCAGCACTTCGGTGCCGTGCCCCAGATCGTCGATTGTCTCGAACAGGGGTGCGATATCCAGTGGCACCTGCCCGGCCGCATCGACCAGCCCGCCGCGACGCGCGAGCGCCAGCACCGTCAGCACGTCGGCACGGCTGTGCGCCATGCTGATGATGTACGTGCCCAGCGCATCGGTGCCGTGGCGCGTACGTGCATCGGCCAGCGCGCGGAAGACGGCATCGAGACGTTCGTTGCCTTCCTGGTCGGAGGCCGGTAGCACGTCTTCACCACTGGCATAAGGGCCCAGCAGCGCGGCACGTTCGACGGCATCGCGACTTTCCCATTCGCCATCGCCCAGTGCGGCCGCGACGGCGCGCGCATGCACGCTGGACTCCTGGCGCACATCCAGGCGCGCCAGATGGAAGCCGAACGTGCGCACGCGCCAGGCCAGGCGACGGATCGCGAACCAGCCCGCATGGATGCCGCGGTTCGCTTCCAGACTGTGCAGGATCAGATCGACGTCACCGGCGAGTTCGTCGGGTGATGCGTAGGCCTCGGGCCGGTCCTCCAGCGTGGCCTGCAGGCGCGCACGCATCAGGTCGTTGAGCAGCCGGTAAGGCATGTCGCCGTGGCGCGGACGCGACTTCTTCGCGGCCGCCGGCATCAGTGCACGGTACTCCTCCACCCGTGCCAGCACGTCCTGAGATACGCCGATGACCGAGGTGGACTGGCTGAGCAGCGTGGTCAGCTGGCGCAGTTCCTTCAGGTAGCGGGTCAGGATCATGCGTCGCTGCGCGTCCAGCGTGGCGGTGACCGTGCCGGCATCGACGTTCGGGTTGCCGTCCATGTCGCCGCCCACCCACGTGCCGAAGCGCAGCACCCGCGGCAGGTGCGCGGTGACCTGCGGCGCGGCGCCGTAGACGTCGGTGATCGCGTTCTCGAGTGTTTCGTACAGCACCGGGATGACCCGGTACAGCACTTCGATCAGGTAGAAACCGACGTGCTCGCGTTCGTCCTCGACGCCCGGTCGCACCGGTGAGGAGTCGGCCGTCTGCCAGGCCGAGGTCAGCGCCATGCGGAAGCGCGCCGTGTCGGTGGCCTGCTCGCCGGGGGTGCGCGTGCCGTCCAGCCCGTTGACCAGGCTGGCGACCATCAACTGTTCCTTCTCCAGCAGCGCACGCCGCACGGCTTCGGTCGGATGCGCGGTGAAGACGGGTTCGACGTCGATGCGCGGCAGCCAGTCGGCCAGTTCCTCCAGCGTCACGCCTTGCGCCTTCAGCTTGGACAGCGTGTCGTGCAGGCCGTCCGGCTGTGGGCGTGCGCTGCCGGCACGCTGGTAATCGCGGCGGCGGCGGATGCGGTGCACGCGCTCGGCGATATTGACCACCTGGAAGTAGGTGCTGAACGCGCGGATCAGCGCTTCTGCCTGCTCCGGTGCCCGGCCGTCCAGCAGTCCCGCCAGCGACTGCGGCGGTTCGCCGGCCTGGCGCCGCGCGATGGCCGTGGTGCGCACACGCTCCACTTCGGCCAGGAAGTCGGGCGACACCTGTTCGGCCAGCATCTCGCCGACCAGCGCGCCCAATTGGCGCACGTCCTCACGCAGCGGAACATCGGGCGGAGCGAATTCGAGACTGCGGGGGCTGTTCATGCGCGCGGCGTGGTTCCCGTCGTTCGTTTGGTCGTGATTGGTATTGTCCCGGAAGACAACTGGTCTGCTGCAAGGCAGCAATCCGAAGCCTAACCGATCACATGCAGACGTGCGCCATCGTTTCATCCGGAACAAGAGATATAATGGCCGCCCTTCGCCGAGGGGCGCTGCGACCGTGACCATGGAGTCCGGCCAGGCTCGGTGGAATGAACCTGCAACGGCGCCCGGCTAACCTGCGACCAGATCGCACAGACCGGAGCAATGCCATGAACGCAGTACGCAAGTTTTCGACCGAGGGCGACTACAAGGTCGCTGATATCTCGCTGGCCGACTGGGGCCGCAAGGAACTGGACATCGCCGAGCACGAGATGCCGGGCCTGATGTCCATCCGCCGCAAGCATGCCGCCACCACGCCGCTGAAGGGCGTGCGCGTCACCGGCTCGCTGCACATGACGATCCAGACCGCCGTACTGATCGAGACACTGAAGGACATCGGCGCCGACGTGCGCTGGGCCTCCTGCAACATCTTCTCGACGCAGGACCACGCCGCCGCCGCGATCGCCGCCACCGGCACGCCGGTGTTTGCCTGGAAGGGCGAGACGCTGGAGGAGTACTGGGACTGCACGCTCGATGCGCTGTCCTTCCCCGACGGCAAGGGCGGCTTCTTGGGCCCGCAACTCGTCGTCGATGACGGCGGCGACGTGACACTGCTGATCCACAAGGGTTACGAGCTGGAACAGGGTGACGAAAGCTGGGTGAACTCAGCGTCCGGCAGCCACGAGGAACAGGTCATCAAGGACCTGCTCAAGCGCGTCGCCAAGGAACGTCCGGGCTACTGGACCAAGGTCGTCGCCGACTGGAAGGGTGTCTCGGAAGAGACCACCACCGGCGTGCACCGTCTCTACCAGCTGGCCGAACAGGGCAAGCTGCTGATCCCGGCGATCAACGTCAACGACTCGGTCACCAAATCCAAGTTCGACAACCTCTACGGCTGCCGCGAGTCGCTGGCTGACGGCCTCAAGCGCGCGCTCGACGTGATGCTGGCCGGCAAGGTCGCGGTGGTCTGCGGCTACGGCGACGTCGGCAAGGGTTCGGCGGCGTCGCTGCGTGCCTACGGTGCCCGCGTCATCGTCACCGAGATCGATCCTATCTGCGCGCTGCAGGCGGCGATGGAAGGCTATGAAGTCACGACCGTCGAGGACACCCTCGGCCGCGCCGACATCTATGTCACCACGACCGGCAACAAGGACATCATCACCCTCGCCCACATGAAGGCGATGAAGGACCAGGCGATCGTCTGCAACATCGGCCACTTCGACAACGAGATCCAGGTCGATGCGCTGTACGCGTCGGGCGCCACGCGCACCAACATCAAGCCGCAGGTCGACAAGTTCACCTTCGGCAACGGCAACGCGATCTTCCTGCTCGCCGAAGGCCGCCTGGTGAACCTGGGCTGCGCCACCGGCCACCCGAGCTTCGTGATGTCGAACTCGTTCTCGAACCAGACGCTGGCGCAGATCGACCTGTGGGCGAACAAGGACACATACGCGTCGAAGGTCTACATCCTGCCCAAGCAGCTCGACGAAGAGGTCGCGCGCCTGCACCTGGAGAAGATCGGCGTGAAGCTGACCTCGCTCACCAAGGAACAGGCCGACTACCTCGGCGTGTCGGTCGACGGCCCGTACAAGCCGGATCACTACCGCTACTGATCGTTGTGCATGGGACGGCGCGCGCCAGGCGCGCCGTCCTTTTGATCCACGGCAGGCGCGGGGATGCGCCTGCCTCTCGGGGCCCCTCCATGCCGATCCCGGTTTCGTTCGAGTTCTACCCGCCCAAGACCGATGAGCAGCGCGCGCAGCTCGACCGCACGGCGGACAAGCTGAAGGCGCATAAGCCCGAGTACGTCTCGTGCACGTTCGGTGCCGGCGGCTCGACACTTAGCTATACGTCCGAGACGGTCCGCCACCTCAACCAGCACCATGGTTTCGATGCTGCACCGCACCTGTCGTGCGTGGGTGGCAGCCGCGAGGAAATCCGCGAACTGCTGCGGTTGTACCGGGCGCTCGGCTGCAAGCGCATCGTCGCGCTGCGCGGCGACCTGCCCTCCGGCATGGGCCATCCGGGCGACCTGCGTTATGCCTCGGAACTGATCGAATTCATCCGCGCCGAGCACGGCGACACCTTCCATATCGAGGTCGGCGCCTACCCCGAGACGCATCCGCAGGCGGAGGACGCACTGACCGATCTGCGCCATTTCAAAACCAAGGTGGACGCCGGCGCCAGCGGGGCGATCACGCAGTATTTCTACAACCCGGACGCTTACTTCCACTTCGTCGACGCGGTGCGCAAGCTCGGCGTGGAAATCCCGATCATCCCCGGCATCATGCCGATCTCGAACTTCACGCAGTTGCGACGCTTCTCCGAAGCCTGCGGCGCGGAAATCCCGCGTTGGGTCGCCAAGCGCATGCAGGCGCTGGGCGATGACGCGGAGGCGATCCGTGATTTCGGTGCCGACGTGGTGGCCAACCTGTGCGATCGGCTCGTCGCCGGTGGGGCGCCCTCGCTGCACTTCTACACGCTCAACCTGGCCAAGCCGACCCAGACCGTGCTGGCGCGCCTGGGCTGGACTGACTGAACTGCCCCCCCCGCGCCGGTCATCCGACCGGCAGGTGAACAACAACGCCATTCCGTGCGCGCGTGCCATGACCGCATGCGCGTACCGGATTAGGCTTCGGCATGCGCTTCATTCCCCTCCTCGCCGCCTGCCTGCTCGCCTGTCCCAGCCTCCAACCCTCCGTTGCGCAGGCACAACAGCAAGGCGTCCAGCGCTGCACGACGATGTCGGGCGAGACGGTCTACACCGATAAGCGCTGCGAGGATGTCGGCGCCATGGATCGCCTGCCGTCGACCACCACCACGACGGCCACGGGCGCGCTGTATCGCGGCGGCTGTTCACGGACGCTCAGTGACCTGGTCATGCAGGTCTCGTCCGCCATCCAGGCACAGGACGTGAACCGCCTTGCCGGCGTCTATTACTGGGCGGGCACATCGGACGCTGGCGCGCTGCGCATCCTCGACCGGCTCGACGTGGTGGCACAGCGTCCGCTGGTCGATATCGTGCCGATCCGCCCCGCGCCTGCACCGGTGCTCGATGCCGAAGGACAGATCGTGGACGCCAATCAGGACGGCTACTACCCGCAGACCACTACCCAACGGCAGCGCCCGGTGGGCCTGCGCGTCGTGCAGACACTGAAGAACAGTGCCACGCCGGCTGACACGACCTTCGGTCTGCGCCGGGCTTACAACTGCTTCTGGATCACGCTGTAACTGCGTGTCGCACGCTCAAGCACCCTGTCCAGCGCCATTGCCCGGCTCCTCCGGTGCCGCGCTGCGATCCGGTGAGAAGCGTAGCGTCGCCACGACGCCTTTCGGCTCACCAGGGCGTACGCCCACCTGCCACCCATAGAGCGTGCAGAGACGACTGACGATCGACAGACCGATGCCGCCGCCCTGGGAGTGGCCGGCATGAGTGCCGCGATATCCGCGTTCAAAAAGGCGCGCCGCATCTTCCTTGCTCAAGCCTGGACCAGAGTCGACTACTTCCACCCCGTCCGGCAGCAGTCGCACGACCACCTCGCCTTCCTTCGTGTACTTCACCGCGTTGCCGATCAGGTTGCCCAGCGCCACGGACAATGCCGCTTCGGGCGAGTCCACCGTCACGCCACCCTCGCCTTCCACGCGCAGCACCAGCGGCTTGCCGCCCAACGTGGCGCGATGGGCGTCGAGCAACTGGTCGACAACGCGGGCGACATCGGTGTTGCCGTGGCCCCGCTCGTTGCGGGAAAGCAGCAACAACGCGCTGATCAGGTCCGTGCACTGCTGCTCGGCGCGCTGGATGCGCTGGATGCGCGTGCGGGTCTTCTCGTCCATGTCGGGCCGCGACAGCATCAGCTCGACCGAGCCGCGGATGATGGCCAGCGGGGTACGCAGTTCGTGGCTGACGTCGGCGTTGAACTCGCGATCACGCTGTACGACCTCGGTCAGCCGCCCGGAATAGTCATCCAGCGCCTTCGCCAATTCGCCGACTTCGTCCTGGGGAAAGTGCGGCGCAAGTGGCCTGGGGTTGCTACTGCCACGATAGGCGCGCAAGCGCGCAGCGAGCTCGGACACCGGACTCATTACACGTGAGGCCGACCACCACCCAATCAGCAGCGATACACCAGTAAACACCACCACCACACCGATCAACGCGCGGTTGAACTTGCTCTTCGCCTTTACCGACTCGGTCTTGTCATAGGCGAGGAAGAACCATGCGTCGGGGGTCTTCTGCACCGCCAACCAGTACGAGAAAGGCGAGCCTGCGTCGTCCTCGCCGCTGACAGTATGGATGCCGTTCGGGAGCTCATACCATTCAGGCCTCTCCTCACGCAGTTGCTCGAACTTGTCCGGAGCGAATGCGAAAGCACGCATCGTCTGGACGCGCAGGTCGCGCTCGCGGCCTCCGCTGGCCTCGTAACTCCGCTGGTACTCGGCAATATTCTGGCTGATCGCATCGACGATCAAGTCTTCTTCCACGCGATTGCGAACCCAGTTGGCCGAAAACGCGAGCAGCAGCGTCAGGCCGAAGCCCAACAGCACGAACGACAGGATGATGCGGGTGCGCAGCCGCCGCCGGAAGCGGCGGTGGCGGCGGGGTTTCGACGACTCAGTTGCTGGCATCGGGCGCGGCGATGCGGTATCCGATGCCGTGGCGCGTCTGGATGTAGGGCGAGTCGAACGGCTTGTCGACCACGGCACGCAGGCCGTGGATGTGCACGCGGAGCGAGTCCGAATCCGGCAGCTCTTCGCCCCACACACGCGTTTCGAGTTCCTGACGCGTCACCACGGCGGGCGATGCTTCCATCAACGCTTGCAGGATCTTGAGCGCGGTCGGATTGAGCTGCAGCAGCTTGCCCTGGCGACGCACTTCCAGCGTATCCAGGTTGTACTCCAGCTCGCCGACCTCCAGCACGCGCGTCTGCACGCCCTTGCCTCGGCGCGAAAGCGCATTCAGGCGCACTTCGACTTCCTGCAGCGCGAACGGCTTGATCAGGTAGTCGTCCGCGCCGGAGTCGAATCCGGCCAACTTGTTGTCCAGCGAATCGCGGGCCGTAAGCATCAGCACCGGCGTCTGCTTGCGCGCCTCGTTGCGCAGCTTGCGGCAGACCTCCAATCCGTCCATGCCGGGCAGGTTGAGGTCGAGCACAATCGCATCGAACTCATGCACGACCGCCAAGTGCAGGCCGGTCACACCATCGGCGGCAAAATCGACCGTGTGACCCCGCTCTTCAAGGTAGTCGCCGAGGTTGGCGGCGATGTCGCTGTTGTCTTCGATGACCAGAATTCGCATGTTTCAGATTTCATTCGATAATGGGGGAGCGGAAATTCTTGTCCATTTCGTTCTGCACTTCATCACGGTGGCGTCGACGCTCGGCCACCGTGATGCAATGGGTGATGGTCCGACGCGTACCCACGGGCTTCTCCCTCTTGCAGATGAGGCGACTATCCTCACCGGCACGAGTGAGGATGGCGTTAATCAGCTCCTGATCGTTCAACACGGTGACCCGCTGCTCTGCCGAAAGCCCATCCACCGTGCCATTGCCGCGCGCCAGCTGGCCAGACATCCGGCTCAATGCCTCCTTCACCTTGTTGGCGTCATGTGGATTGATCTCCACATACTTCTCGCCGCCAGCCAGGTCATTGAGGATCTTCTGCCGTTGCGCCTCGAAGGGAGACTGGACATCCAGCTTGCTGCTTGAGGCATCGCGCGTCGACAGGGAATCAATCTTGGCATGTGCCGCCGAAGAGGCGGCCAGCAGCACGCCCAGAACAATTGCCTTACGCATACTTGAATCTCCTTGTGTCTGGAAGAGCGCGATAGAAAGGTCGGCGAAGCAAATCCCGTGACATCGGAGCGCTGCGGCACGCCGCGGCGCCTCTCCTCAACTACCCTTGTTATACGTGCCCGACGGGTTGCGGCGCATGGCTTCCTGCGCCTCCTGGGCGTCGCGACGACGTTCGGCCACCGTCTTGCATTGTGTTGTGGTGCGCAGCGAGCCGATTTGAGCTTCGCGCCGGCATACCAGCCTGCTCTCGGCCGCGGCCTGCGACAGGATCTGGTTGATCGTGTTCTGCTCGTTCAGCAACTGCGTCTTCTGCTGAGGGTTAAGCGCGCCACCGTTTTCATTGATGACCGCAGCGAGCCTGGCCAGCGATTCCTTGACCGTGGCACGATCAGCCGAGGCGATCTCGGCATAGGTTTCACCGTCATCCAACTGCTTCTGGATCTGCTCGACCTGTTCGGGCAGCGGCTTATCAAGGTCGAGGGCCTGTGGCTTCTGGGCTTTGTCACGGGGCGCGGCGTCGGCAGCGAAGGCGAGTGCCATCAGTGCGACAAGGAGCAAGCGGAGCATCATTCGATCTTCCGTAGCGAGGGTTACCGAATTTATCCAGCGGGGAACGGGGCGGCAAGTGGCGTGCGCTTGGTGACGGCTGAAAAAACAAGGCCCAGGCGGGTGGTCGCCCGCCTGGGCCAAACTAATGCCCCGATTACCGTAATCCTGTGCTGTCCAGATGTATCCACCGGGAGGAACGCAGAGCTGCGGTCCGGCCAAGGCTACGCGGTTTTCGATTAAACGACCGTTAAAGGTCGCGTTAATTCCACGTGAAATACGTATCTGGGGTCACGATCAACTGCGGACCGCCCTATTCAGCCCGGGCCGCGAGGTATTCGATGATGCGGCCGGCCACGTCCACCCCGCAGACGCCCTCGATGCCCTCCAGTCCCGGGGTCGAATTCACCTCCAGGACCAGGGGCCCCCTTTGCGCCCGGATCAGGTCCACCCCCGCGATGCCCAGTCCCAGCACTCTGGCGGCCCGAATCGCTACGGCGCGCTCCTCTTCCGTGGCCACCGCATGCAGTGCAGTGCCACCCCGGTGGAGGTTGGAGCGGAAATCGCCCTCCGGAGCCTGGCGGCGCATCGATGCCACCACTTCGTCGCCCACCACGAAACAGCGCAGGTCCGCACCCTCAGCCTCACCGATGAACTCCTGCACCACGAAACTGGCATACAGACCGCGAAGGGCCTCGACCACGCTGCGCGACGCAGACGGCTTCTCGGTCAGGATCACGCCGGCACCCTGCGATCCCTCGTTCAACTTGATGACATGGGGCGGTGGCCCGAGCATCGACAGCAGGTCATTGGTGTCGTCGGGATTGTCGCCGAAGGCGGTCACCGGCAGGTCGATGCCCTGCGCCGCCAGCAACTGGTGCGCACGCAGTTTGTCTCGGGCGCGCAGGATGGCGTCGGACGGATTGGGGCTGTACGTCCCCATCAGCTCGAACTGTCGCAGCACGGCGGTGCCGTAGCGCGTGACCGACGCGCCGATACGCGGAACGACCGCGTCGTAACCGGCCAGCGACCGTCCCTTGTAATGCAGCTGGAATCCCGTCGACGCGATGCGCATGTAACAGCGCAGCGGATCCAGGACGCGGACCGTGTGGCCTCGCTGGCGCGCCGCTTCGACCAGACGACGCGTCGAGTACAGCTTGCCGTTGCGCGACAGGATGGCGAGCTTCATGGGGAGTCGGTCACGGGGAGGCGGACACAGCATGCCATGCCCGCCACGCGGGACGATGACAACACAAGGAAGGGATGGCGCGAGATGGAGCGGGTGATGGGAATCGAACCCATCATCCGCAACCTATTGAATTACAAAGGCTTAACCTCAGCAACCCAGCGGAAAACGATACCTCAAACGATACCTTGTTGAGAGGCGAAACGTAGCCTATGCCGACAGGCGACGGCAAGAGGACGGGCACACTGCGCATTGGCCTATCCTCTCCCATGAAGACGGCGGCAGGGGACTGCCGGGCGACTAGGGGCTAGGAGGCGCCATGCGCGTTGCACGTGTCCAAATCGAGAACTTCCGGGGTATCCGCAGCGCTACCCTTCACTTCGCCGGGACTACGGTCCTCCTCGGCGACAACAACACCGGCAAGTCCACCGTTTTCGAGGCAATCGAACTAGCCATTGGCGCTGATCGACTGGCCCGGCACCAGGTGATTGACGAGCACGACTTCTTCGGTGGCGCCTACCAAGCCACAGGCGACCAACCAGCGCCCAAAATCGTGATCGAGGTTGTAATCGCGGATCTGGACGCCGAGCACTGCCAGCGCTTCCGGGCAAACCTCGAATTTTGGCGTGAGGCAGATAAGCGGCTGTTGGAACCTGGCGAAGCTCGGCAAGTTGCCCAGGAGGGCGTCGTGCCCGCAATCCGCGTCCGATTTGAGGGTAAATACGATCCGGAAGGAGATGAGTTCGAAGCAAAAACCTGGTTTGCCGTGCCCAGGTCGGAGGATGGCACAGCTACGAGTGAATGCCGCTCCGGCGACAAGCGCGAATTCGGCTTCTTGCACCTGCGGGCCCTACGCACTGGTTCGCGTGCGCTGTCGATGGAACGCGGCTCGCTTCTCGACATCATCCTGAGAACCTACGAAGTCCGGACGAAGATGTGGGAGGGGCTGCTCGACAAGCTCCGTCCCCTGGATGTTGTCGGCGCCGAAGATGAGGAGTTCGGACGAATTCTCAATGCCATTCAGGAAGCCATGCGAGACATCGTGCCCGGAGAATGGGCACATGCTCCGCATCTGCGTGTTTCAGAGTTGACACGCGAGGATCTTAGGCGAGTGCTGAAATCATTCCTGGCAACGGGTGTCGAGGGTTACGCCGCCCCTTTTCAGCACCAGGGCTCCGGCACGATCAATGCCTTGGTTCTCTCGATGCTTGGTCTCATCGCAGAGCGCCGCCGGGGACGCGTGATCTTTGCCATGGAGGAGCCTGAGCTATCGCTGCCACCTCATGTCCAGCAACGTATTGTCGACAAGGTCCGGGGGCTTGCCTCACAGGCACTGTTCACTTCGCACTCGCCCTACGTGATCGAGCAGTTCGAGCCAGATCAAATGACGGTGATGCGACGAGATCCGACCGGTGTGATGTCTGCAACACCTGTCTCGCTCCCGGCCAATCTGAAATTGAAGCTCTTTCGCGACGGCTTCCGCACCCGCTTCTGTGAAGCACTACTCGCCCGCCGAGTCGTTGTTGTTGAAGGAAAGACGGAGTTCGTCGCATACAGCGCAGTCTCCCGGCGATTGGCCTTCCTCGCACCCGACGAGTTCAAGCGGCTTGACTCGCTCGGCTGGGTGCCTTTTGACGCTGGCGGCGAGACGAACGTAGCCTCATTCGCTGCGTTCTTCCGTCAGCTAGGAAAGACAGTCGCGACCATCTTCGATCAGCAGCTGGCAGGTGCACGCGCGGCGATCGCAGGGTCATGTGATCGGGCCTTCGAGCAACCCTATGCAGGTTTCGAGCATTTGCTAAGAGCAGAGGTTCAAACTGATATGCAGAGCTGGTTCGTCAAATGGCTAGTTGGCAACCAGGAGTGGCCCCATGCGCTGGCAGGCATTGTTCCCCCGGAAGGCAGTGCGAATGAGGCTTACATAGAGCCATTCATGACATTGATGCGCCATAAAAAGGGAGACGACTACCTGACACTGTTCTTTGATCAGTGTCAGGCTGGACATATGCCGGCCTCCATCGTTCACACCCTACGCAGCCTGCGCGAGATGGTTGAACGCCCGGCTGTGCATCCGGTTCTGCCCCTCCCCTTCATTGTGCCGCCGGTGGCATAGCGAACGGTAGGGAACGCAATGGCCATTGTTCTCTGCGATCAACGGCGGCGCCTTCTCGCGACTGAGGGGCATATCGCGGTGCGAGGTGGGGCCGGCTCAGGCAAAACCACCATTGCGCTCGCCAAGGCCTGCGAAGACTTGGCGGCCGGCCGATTAGGAAAGACGGGTAAGGCTCTGTTCGTCAGCTTCGCGCGCGCTACTGTGGCGCGTGTAGCTGAGCAAGCCACCGCATCGCTGCCGCGAGATCAACTAGCTCGCATCGAAATCAATACCTACCATGGCTTCGCTTGGTCGATCTTGCGAAGTCATGCATATCTGCTTGGCACACGCCCTGGGGTATCGCTACTTCTTCCAGCTCACGAGCGGTCGCGTCTAGCGGGCGTCCCGGAACAGAACCGCGCACACGAGCTACGGCGCCTGTTCGAAGAAGAAGGGCTGGTCGCGTTTGATCTTTTCCCAATCCTTCTCGCTGAGCTACTCGACCTGCTCCCCGTGGTTGCACGCGCCATTGGCGACGCCTATCCGGTGATCATTCTCGATGAGTTCCAGGACACGAACGCCGAGGAATGGGCAATGATTAATCGCATGGGACGGCATAGCACCCTGATCGCCCTTGGCGACCCCAAGCAGCGCATCTATGACTTCAAGGGCGCCGATCCAAGACGCTTCGATGATTTCATCGAATCTTTTCGGCCGTCGATCTTTGACTTTCAAAGCGAGAACAACCGTAGCGCAGGGACAGACATCACGCTATTCGCCGATGCAGTCATCAGCGGGAACTACCGAGCTGAACCCTATGCCGGAGTTTCCGTTGTGCGTTATGGCGGTCAAAGTCTCCACCCGCTGAAAGAGCGCGTCCTTCGCACCGCAGGGAGATATCGCCGCCGCCCTGAATGGTCAATCGCGGTGCTCGTTCCGACCAATAAACTCGCAGTCAACGTCTTTGATTACATGAGAAGGGAGGCCAATGGGCTACCGAGCTATCCGGTTGATATCGCAGTATCGATGGAAGGACCAATGCTTGCGGGCATGGTCATTGCGTTGCTGTTGGAACCACGAGTCGCGAATGGATCCGTCGGCGCTGACGTCTTGGAAGCAATGGCACTTTTGGAAACTGGTCGCAAGGAACGGGCATCTGCGACGGCAATCGAAACAGCTCGCAAGCTCCGGGACCGAGCCGCACGAGTCCGCCAACGCGGTGATGCAGGCTATGGCCAAGCAGTTGGAGCCGGCGTCCGCCAACTGATTTCTGAGGTCGAAGCTTTCGCGTTGAGCGGAGACCCATTCTCTGACTGGCTGTCCATTCGCAACCTTATGGCAGGTAACGCTAGGGCAGAAATTCAAGCAGTAGCCACAGAGGCGCGACACATGAGGCTATTGCGCCGCGGAACACAGATCGAGACTCGCCTAGCGGAGGCGTGGCGCGTTCATGGCTCTTACTTCAATGCAAGAGAACTCCTGCGCGCCGCTCTGGTGGAGGATCAATTCGCCGCTAGCTCACGAAATCAGCAAGGGGTCATCGTCATGACGATCCACAAGGCCAAGGGAAAGGAATTCGACGAAGTGCTTGTATTCGAGGATCTATACAATCGATATCTTCGCAATCATGGCGCAGACTCAGAGCGTTCAGCACGCTTCAATTTGCATGTTGCTGCGACGCGCGCGCGCTCGGCCGTTGCGATCTTGACGCCATCTAGGGACCCCTGCCGCCTGCTCCCATAAGGCCTCGACTCATCTACTTGACGGCTGGAACGAATGCCTTAACGTCTCTCCATCGGGTCATTCCCCGCGATCGCGGGGGTGTTCCCTCGTTCACCGCCGCAAGGCGGCTTAGAAGAAAGACGACCCGATGAGAGCCCCCGAAAGGGGGCTCTGCTTTTTCGAGGCTTTCACAGATGGAATGGGCGCCAGCCGCGTGATCAGGGCTAGACCTTCACCTATTCCTCTTCCCCAAACACCGCCGGATACAACACCGTGTTTCGCGAGGGCGAATATTGCGCTCCCGCCCGCACTGCTTCCAGCAGAGTCGCTTCTTCCCAACCCTGCCCTACAAGCTGGCGAATGATCTCGGGGGTGATGGCCACGACGTCTTCGCGGCCGAAGATCTGCTCGATGCGCTTGTCGGCAGACCGAACTCGCTCCAAGGTCTCGCGCAGCGTATCCAGCGGGTAGCCCGCAATGTAGCGGGAACCCACGCCGGGGTGATCGGTGCGGACGGCGAAGAAAGGCCCATTGAGTTCGAAGTCGCCATGCCAGAGGATCTTGATCTGGGTGGGCAGATCCTGGATGACCACCTCTTGCCGCTCCCCATGCCAAACCAAGCACAAGGCCTTGTCCTCCTCCGGGTCCAAGAGCCAAGCATCGCCGTCCTCGGTGGCGAAGAGAACAAACTGCCGAGACGCCAAGGCCTCTGGGCCCGTGGCCACGATCTTGCCCTTCCCTGCCAAGGCCGACTGAATGATCGCCTCGACTTCGGGCAAGAGTTGTCGAGAGCCCTTAATCTGCTCGGTTTCGGTTAGACACAGGCACACGTGGTGCCAGTGGTCGTAGCCGGCACTGCGGGCGACTCGGTTGAGCAGGTCGGCGTGCTTGCCGCCACCGTTGCGCTGAATACGTTTGGCCTGCTTTTTCAGGGCTTCGACCTGGGCAGGCGTGGTCTTGATGAAACGCATGACTGAACTCCTCGCTGTGGGCGGGGGCCAGGTGCTCACTGCCCGGATCCGCCACAGTGGGAAGATCAGACATGGTCAGGGTGAATGTCGTCCCGCGAGGGTTTGCCAAGGTGAGCAGCGGGCGCCGACCACGCCCGTGTCCAGATTAGCAAGCATCTGGGCGGCGTAGAAGGGGGAGCCAGCGCCGCCCCCCCTGACCAGGCTTGATCTATTAGTGGCGCATTCCCATCGAGCCAGACATCCCAGATCGCGGGAGCCGCGGCTTCAACTCCCGCCGGTTCGACCCGCTCTTGACGTCTTGGTCCGACCCATCGCCTTCCTCGAAAGGTCCTAGTCCGGCTTTCTCTGGAAGTGCGGGTGCGAAGAGGCTGGTGCGCGGCATAGGAAAGTCGGTCTCAACCATTTTGAGCGCGACTTGCATCTCATTGAAGGCGTCTTCGATCGCGGCTCTGCGCCGCTCCTCCGGCTTACCCGACTTCTGCTCTCGGGCGATGTTGTAGAGCCGCTGGGCGTTGAGGCGTTCAGATGCTCGCGGATGGGGATGCTCTTTCTTAGCCCACATCAGTCGGCCCCACGCCGCCTCCATGTTCTGGCCGACGACGAGGTGATCACGTTCCAACCGCGCATAGTCGACGACCTTTCGACAAAGCCACTCGCTCTTGGCGAAGAAGTCGGGGGCGGCGGCATGAAAGCGTGAGCGGTCGATCTTCACTGCCTCCACGGCTTCACTGAAACCAGGATTGACCTGTCCTCCGGGCGAGGCGGCCTGCACAGACCGGAGCATTTCGCTGGCGGCCTCGCGCTGGGCTTCGAGCCAGTCATTGATCAACTGCGCTTCGCTTCTCAGCACCTCGTCAGCGCCGCCTTCTGCCCGCACCCGGGCGAACTGGCGATCCAGCCTGGCAGCGATGGGGCTCATCTCCCAATGGAACCATGCCTTGAACTGGCGCTGGTCTAACAGATGCTGGGGGCCCGATAACTTGGCCGCCGGCGGCGCGATGACGTTGCGCTCTCGCCGGGCGGCTTCAAGGGTATGACGGTCCGGCGTCTCCATGAGTCTGCCTTCCGCTTGCGCCTGGTTGATCAGCGCCGACACCTCTGCCCGACGCTCATCCTCCGATGCACGCCTGCGCATCAGTGCGTTCTCAATCTTGCCCCGATGCACGGAGGGCATGCGTGTCAATTCCCACGCGCGCGCGATATCCCCTGCTTCCGCAGCCGCCACCGCTTGGGTCGCCAAGCTCCGATGATCGACCCGGGTAGAGATCTTGGCATTAGCCAAGGACGCGTTGACCATGTCAGCCACAAGTGAGCGCAGGGCACGAAGTTCGGTATGCCCACGCCCACTTCTGGCGTCGAGTTCAGCTCCGGCACGCTCGCCCAATCCGATGGGCGTGATTTGCCTGGCGGACATCAAAAGGTGAGTGTGGTGGTTGCGTTGATCACCGTGTCGACTTGGGAGGTGAACCGCGACCAAGACGGCGCAGTGGTAGCGATCGACGAGCGCTTGGCCAAGATCGAGTGCGAGCTTCTCCCGCTGATCAGCGCTGAGTTCGTGCGGCAGACTGACTTCAAGTTCGCGCGCAATCCTGGCGTTGTGGCGAGTCTCCCCTGCCTCGTTCATATCCCAGAACACCTCGGGGTCGAAGCACCAGGCGGGCGCGCCTTGCGGCGCGAGCATGCGATGCATGACGACTCCCTGCCGCTGCGAGTAGCGATGCACGACACGGGAATGCGTGTCGACAAGATCGATGCCTGCGCGATAAGCCGCGGCTGCGATCGAAGACTCGCCTTTGCGACGAGAGAAGTTTTTGACGTGGGCGTGATACATGAGGCTCCTTGATTGGGGTGAACGGATCCAATCAAGCGAGCATGCTCACTCTGTAAAGAGCCGCAGGCCGCACGGCATCCCATGGAATGGGACGCCATAAGTGCGTTCTTGCTTGCCCCTGAATCCTTGGATTAGGGCAACACCTGCCTACTGTCGAGAGGGTTCGGACGAGAACGTAATCTGAGAATCAAAAAGTGTGATGCGTGGCTGCGTTCGTTGCAGTGCGTGACTCATAGCAGATCAACGCCACGCCCGGACTGACCCTCTCAACAAAAAAAGGAAACCACGATGGAACAAAGACTTGTCATCGCCTCACAAATTCTCTCCGGGCTCGTCAGCCTGGACCGCGTGCGCCCGCTCAGGCGGCGGGTAGGTGCGGTCAGGCATGCGTTGCAACTGGCCGACCTCTTGCAACTGATGCACTGCCAGATCCCGCCCCTCGCCTTGTTCGATCCCCTTGTCGAACTTCGGGAGCAATTTGGTGAGAACATCTTTGATGATGAGGACGAAAGCCCCTGTCCGGCATCCGCGCCGCGCAGGCGAGGTAGACCGCCGAAGCGCACCCTTCACTGATCTCACGCTCCTCAGAAAAACGACACGCCGGCTATTGCCGGCGTCGTCATGCCGGGCCCACCACAAGCCGCTGAGGACGTGCCGACAGTCCCAGAACACGTCCCAGCTCGTCAATTGACGCGTCCCCGTTTCCTGCTACGAATCGGCTACCCAGGAGCCGATGATGAGCAAGAAAACAACCAGCAGCCCAGACATAGCTGTCAAACCGAAGGCCAAGCACAAGGCAGCCGCCAAGCGGGCTCGCCCGCGCAGAAAGCTGTCGCCCGAGGACCAAGTCTTTCGGGACAACCCCTATGAGCACGACACGCCAGAGTATCGCCGCTACATAGTCGCAGCGCTGTATAGCCTGATGGAGCAGCAGCATCGCGAGGTTCCCGACTACGCCGCAGAAGTCATGCAGCGCTATGTCGATTTCAAGCTAACAATGGCCGAAGTTGTGAAACGGATCGACTTCGCCGCTGACAACCTGAGCTAGCGATACAGCTTCTTGGTCCGCAGTGCGCGATCGAACTGACCAGACCGGTAGCGCGGGATGGAGACCTCCGGCACGAAGTCCACGAACATCTCGGCCTGCAAGAGCACTTTCTCTTCTTCGGTTTGCTCCTCGTAGACCTCACGCAGCATCCGCGCTCCATAAAGTTCCTTGTGGCCGGTGATCAAGGCACGTGTTTCGACGGGCACCTTCATCTTCTTCAAGCTCGTGGCAATGCCGTGCCGGAAGAGGTGGAACCCGAAGCCCTTGGGCAAGGTGATGTGCTTCCGTAGATAGACACCAAAGTCGTGAGAGAGCTTGGCGCCATAGCCCGATCCATTGAGTTCGTTCGTCCCCCGCTTCTTGCCTCGGCTCAGGTGAGGGAACAATCGAGGATGGCCGAACTTCTTCATGTCCTGAACAAATTCCAGGAACCCCGCGTCAATCAGCCCCTTCGGGATCAGCACATCCCGCGGCTCGCCTTTGAGCGACTGATAGGACTCGTCCGGCTCCCCTAGAACCCACTCATCATCCGTGGTCATGCGGATGCTGATGCACCAATGCCCCGCCACCTTGCGGACGTCCTTGACTTTCAGCTGCCCCACTTCGCTCACGCGCGCGCCCGTGAACAGGCCAATAAGCGTGCCCCACCATCGATCCGGACGTTCTCTCGCCCACTCAGCAAACCTAGCTGGCTCAAATAGCGTGGCCAGCTCCTCAGGGCGGAATGGCCGACGCTTCTTGTTGGATAAAATCTTGACCTTGCGCTTCTTGACCGAACGCATCGGCGAGCGCATATCAGCACTGTCTTCAAGCAACCCAAAGAAGGTCGACAGCCGGGCGTGGGCGAGATTGATTGTGGTATCGGCACGCCTGGGTCGGGGCAGTGTTCTGCCAACGGCGAGGATCTGCTCATCCGTCATGCCCACAAAGCGCTTACGGTTCGCTGAGCGCGGCCAGATATCCATGATCTCGAAGAAGCGATGGATGTGCTCGGCCTTGATCTGGTCTACCGGCAAGTCGTCCTGGCAGGCCAATCGCAACAGCCGGAAATCACGCTCAGCGACTTTCACCGTTCTTGGGTGCAGGCCCTGATGCTGGATGCCTGCGATGTAGCGCCTGACTTCCACCGACAGCTTCTCGGCCTTGGAGCTTGCCAGGAGGGGGCGCGTCCGGAGACCCAGGCGCATGCGGCGTCGGTCTTCTTTCTCAGTGCTGCGGATCAGTTCCTGGAACTGATCGAAGTCCTCTCGCGTTCGAAGATGGACTTCATCCAATTGAAGCGTGTTACCGATGCGCACATTTCGGAGAATGGTGTATCCGCGCGATGCGTCGATTTTATCCGGTGTGATGTTTGAAGATTGAAACATGTTTGACCCCAGTTGAAAGACACGTCTGGGGTAAGGCAAGGCGCGTTTGTGTCAACGCGATTGGCATGACTAAAAAGACCATATGGCCCGCGGCGTTGAACACCTAAAAAGGGCCGGATCAAGCAAGATGATCATGACAATTTTTTGATCTTCAAAGCATTGATTTGCAATCCGTAACTTCACTCTTCGACGTAGTAGTCGAGTGTTAGAACATTATTTATATGGATCGCCATATGGAGTCAATTCCATAAACGTTACTTAAATGCTTATGGAAGAGAGGACTCTGGATTGTGCATCCAATTCGGCCGTCAGAGCGATTTGATCGTTCCTAGCGGGGCTTTTTAGGCGGCGACTTCATGCGCTTGATATGCACCGGCACTTCCTGTGGCCCCGCCCGCTGCATCACAGAATTCACCATGCCTTGCACATAGAGGTCCAGCAGCTCGGGCTGAGTGAGCCCGGCAAAGCGGGGGCCGTGTCCCCCCATGAATTGAAGTAGCTTTTCCTTCGGAGTGCGGGCGTAAGTAGCCTTCAAGCTGTCGTAAAGCTCAATTGGATCATTGAGCGGACCCGGTCGTTGACGGATCTGCCCAAAAAAGGTTTCTGGATAGCGCTTCCAAGCGGCGAGTTCCTCGGGTGAGAGCTTGTTGGTGTAGATCGCCCTCCCACCCTCATCCCTATTGATGACCAATGCGACCTTGCCGTTGTCGTCCATCACACAGGCATCCTCCAAGGTGCCTACCGCGCCATCGTCCATCTGGTAGCGATGCCCGATGAGCAAGCGGTTAGATGGCAGTCCAGGAATTTCTCCTTCGAATGTAGATGGCACGTCGATGTGTTCGTGGATCGACGCCAAGAGCGCTTCGATCTCGGGATTTCGTGCGCGCATCTCAATCTTCTGCGTCAGCGTCAGCAGCTGGCCGGTCCGATAGTCGTCGACCTTGAACCCCTCAACGGTGGCTCCTGCATCGGGAACCTGACTGTCCAAGTGGTGATGGTCGGGGTAATTGGTGATGAACACCACGGCGGGCGGCAATGCGCCTGCGTTGGGTTGGCCCTCGAACTTCCGCAGCGTATTGATGCTGATCGTCCGCCAATCATGTGGCCCGCCCGGAACATAGGGATAGGCCTGTGTGTTCAGATCAACGAAGATCAATCGGTCATGGGGCGTTGCCTTCCTCAGCGCATCGCTCACCAATCCAGCAAACTTCCCAAGGTGTTGGTTGGCCTTCTTTGCAGCATCCTGGTTTCGGATCTTGCACTCGACGCCAAAGGCTTTGCCGGTGCGCGGATAGATGGCGGTGTATTCCACATGCGTGGAGCGGCGATCCGTCTCATCTTCCCATTCGAGCTCGAAGCCGGCCCGCAACAGCATGGCCGCAACACGGATTTCATAACGCACCCCGACGAACTGATCTTGGCTCTTCAAACGACCAATCAGTGATTTCCGCAGTTCGGGGGTGCGCGTTTGATCGTTGTTGTGTTCCAGGGTGTAGAGGTCATACGCCAGCGTCAGAAACGCGCTGATCGCGCCCGTCATCGGCGTCTGCCGCGTCTCGCCAAGTGCGAGGTTGGCGGCTTTGGATACCGCTAGGAGCCTTTCATGCCACTCGATGACAGGATGGCGTTCGTCCTGTTCCAACTGCGATTGGGCTTCGAACCAGTCGCGCCCCAGAACATCGAAGATGTAGGCATAAAGGAAGTCATGGAAGGTAGGCCATGCGCCCTGAAATAGACGATGGCCCACAGCGACGATCCGCTTGTCAGCCGTCTGGGCGGCGATGATGGGACGACCGAGGCCTTGCTGGCGCTGCTGCTGTATCCAATGGATCTGCGCCCTGCGCTGAGCTTCCTCGGCGCCTCGCGAGATCATCTCTTCATAGTCGGCATTGGGGCCGCCGTGGCAGCGCTTGAACTTCTTGCCGCTTCCACACGGGCAGGGTTCGTTCCTGCCGGGCTTAGAACCGCCCATCCTTAGCTTTTTTCTTCGCTTTGGCTTTGGGGGTGGCCTTCCCAAGTCGCTCGTGCACCTCTTCGGCCCGATCGGCACCTAAGGACTGCTCAATCAGCTCCCAAACTTCCTCCTGACGCGCCTTGGACAGCATGGTGAAGCCGGTGATGACCGCGGCGAGGCGATCGTCTCGGGCGACCAGGGCGGGGAACGGGACACGAAGGACTTCGGCCAACTGCTCAGCATGCTCCAAGCTGGTCTTGTTGATGCCCACTTCCCAGCGGTTGACCCGAGCGGAACTGGTGTCTTCCGGAAATCCCATGCTCACCCCTACTCCGGCTTGCGACAAGCCAAGCGCCTTCCTGGCCGCCTTCATACGGGCAGCCAAGACGGCTTGGATGGGGAGCTTTTCGGGCATGAACAGATGGAATCAAGCGAATTCCAAATGATGCCAACCCGCCCCACGGGTGCGATACTACTCCCGAAGTAGTTTTCAGGCCATCCGGCGGTGGGCCGGTCTCAAAAGGGGGTCTTATGAAAGGAAGTGAGCTTCTTCGCTGGGGCCTGCCCCTGGCTGTCTTGGTCGGGTTCTTCAAGCTCAGCGGTGCCGCAGTGTCCTTCGCCTTCGCAGCGATTGTCTTCGCCCTGATCAGCGCCGCGATCGCCTGGCACAAGCGGGATCCGCGCGGCTTCCACATCGGGGTTAGGGCTTGGATCATCATTCTGCTGATCGTGCCTGCTGGGTTGGCGGTCTTGGCCACGGCGATTGGCTTCCCGCCAGCTCTCCTGCTGAGCGTCCCCGCGCTCTCCCTGGCGATCTGGCTTTACCGGCTCAACGCTCGGAAGATCGAAAGGCTCGGCTCGATCGGCGGCTCGGCAAAGGGGAGCTACTGAGATGCGTGCGCTCATCCTTGGTGTTGTGCTGGCCACTCTGGCCCATAGCGCAGTAGCCGGCGAAGCTGTGCAGCTGGAAGGTCGCAAGTTGGCGGGCCAAACGGCCACGGGAACCTGCGGCGGCGCCTCGATCAAAGTGTCGGGGATCGAGGGAGAGTGGATCTCGCCAGGCGGCACAGTTGAGGTCAAAGGAAGGACCGGATTGCTTCATGTCGGATCCGAGTCTTACATGTTCATGGAAGACCGGAACGTCGTCGCTTGCGTTGCATCAAAGGCGGGACCAAAGATTGTTCTGCTCGCCTTCTGCGACGCGCGGCAATGCCCGCCTTCCAACTACTACATCATCGACCCTATCAACGTGCGGATCGAGACGACGACGGAGTATGGGGAATGTCCGCTTTCCTGCGCTGAAAAGGCGCTGGGAGCTCGCTTGCCGGATCTTCTCCGCGATGGGATGTCTAGCTCGGAATGACCTCACTAGCAACCTGATGCAAATGGCCTCGCGCGCACCGGACAGCTTATTTCGGATAGACGGTCTTGTAGCCGCCGACGTAGCTCTCATACGGCCCGGTATACCCGATCTCGTGGAACACGATCTGCGAGACGAGTTCACGAACAAGCAGTATCTTTGGCCAGAGATCTTCCTTCTTTGAGCCTTCGCTTGGGTGAGCAATTGCGTTGCGATACTTAGTTGCCGCAACGATTGCCTCATCCGTGAAGATGGCCTTAGATAGATCATAGTGGTCTCGAAGCGCTTGCACCTTCTGAGCCAAGGTCCTTCCGTTCAACTGTTTGATCTTCGCCGTAAAGATATCGCCGTGGCTTTCGTCTACAAAATCCACATCCGACAGCGCCGCCAGGAGCTTGTCTCGCACACTCACGTAATCGCTCTTTGGCATAATCGTCGTCATGGCCTTGGGTATGACGTGTTCAACAATGGCATCCAAAGCCGTCATCGACATCAGTAATCGAACTTCATCGAACGAGGTCTCGGTGTTCATCATTCCGATGGCCGTCCAAAGCATGGGATGAAACGGCTTTGGATCCGCAAACCGCTTGGTCAGCGCCTCGATAAAGGGGCCTTGATTGAGGGGATGGATGGGCGCGAAGCCCGATCGCGACCCTACGCCATCGTAGTAGGTTGCCTCCCACCGGTCGTCCATGTAGACCTCTAACCCTGGCGCTTGGAGCCGTCCTCCGCGGGCGAATGCGAGTCCTCGGTGCATGAAGGTGAGCAAGGCGTCTGCCTTCTGCGTCCACCCGTCCAAGTCGGTTTCGTCTTGGGCGCGCACCGCGACGAACCCATTCATATCATCGGCGTCCGCAATCTTTGAAGATCCACACACTTCAACCAGCCCAAGTGCTGTCTTGACCGGCGCGTTGAACGATGACTTGAAACCGCGAAGCCACAGGCGCGTCAACGGCGTGGCTGTGGTGCCGTCCAAAACACCCGCGACCTTCGCCTCTCGGGTGGACACCCCTATCAAGCTGTTCGGCATGCCAATTTGCACACGATTGACGTTGACGGTGTTCGATAGAAACGTCTCCCCACTCTCATTGCTGCCCGAGAGAGTTAACTCTTGCACGCGCATTCCAGGCTGGCCGTCGTGGAGCGCTAGGGCGGCCTGAGTTGGGATCGGCTCAATCTCAACCTGGATGCGCCCATCATCTCCCGCCTTGACCTCGAACTCCGCCGGATAAGTATCGTCGGCGAGCTGAATAATTCCGGTGAACTTCTTTTTTTCCAGCTTCATTTCCCCCTCCTATATGACGCTTGATCTTTGGAGCCTCGTCTCTCGGTCGGCTGATCGAAGTTTGCCCCATTGTTGTTTCTCCGCCGCGGAATTCGGCACACAATCTTGTGCGCCCACCGGGCTGTGACTGCCAGGGCGTGAACTGGCTGGATACTAATGATCCCTGGGAGAACCTATGCCTGTCCTGCAAGAGCCTCTTGACGATGCAAGCTACGCGGCACTCGATTGGGTCTCCCTGGTCGGCGAGGAAGGAGATGGCTCCGCCCCTTGGGGGCTGGCCAGCAAGTTCTTCCAGCAGGCGAGACGATTAGAGGGCGAGGGACTGCCCCTTCAATCCCAAGCCATGCAAGTTCTGGGCGGTGCGATCTCCATGCATCTGCGGCACCCGTCCCATGCACCCTTTGGACCCGTTTTCCAGTCCAGAGAAGGCCGAAGCATGTCCATGGAAGATCTTGGTGAACACGACGTGGCACTCCTCGCGCGGGCCGCCCAGGACGCGCCCTCTCCATGGCTGCGGGCTAGGTTCTCCGATCTCGCGGTTACGGCTGATGGAAGCACGCCGCCCGACTGGCGCCTGGGACGGCTGGCCGTGGACGCCTACCTTGAATATATCGCTTCGGTGTTCGGGACCGAACACGCGATCGGCGGTCTCGATGAACTCCAACGTAGCTTGGTGCTGCTGTGGGTCTACGCCAAGAAAGACCATGCGCTATGGGATCGATACTGGGCTGTCATCCTCGATGAGATACCACATTCCATCGAAAAGAACTGGCCTGGTTTGGTTTTCCGCCTCTGCGACGAGGCAATCAGTCGCAACCGCCATGCATGCGAGGCCATCCTGCCCCAAATTGAAGCCAAGGCGCTCGCCTTGGAGGCTGAGTCCCCTCAGGAGGCGGCGCGTTGGCATGCGCAAGCACATCGTCTCAATCAACGCCTAGGGAAGCGGCAAGAAGCGACCGCTTCAATCATGGCCCAAGGAGAAGCCATGGCCCGTGCCGCAGAGCTTGCCGCTGAGCATCAGCCGATGCTTGGCCCCATGCATATGACAGAGGCGATCAGCCTTCTTCGAAAAGCCAAGGCGAATCCATCACGCATCCAGGAGCTGCGAGACCGCCTAGCGACCTACGAACGCGCTTCTTTGGATCACTATGGCCAAATCTCCGCAAAGACCGATGTAAGCGACTGGGTGAAGTGGATCGACGAGCAACTTTCGGCCCCCGACTTCTTCTCTGCATTGCTCCGAATGGCTTATCGGGCAGGACAATGGCTGAATGTCGAAGAGATCGAAGAACGCGTGCGGCTAAACTTCGCGAAGCATCCGCTGTCTAGCCTTTTCACAGCAACACACGTCAACTCCGAAGGGATGGTTGTTTCCCAACGACCACCACTTGATCTCAATGATCCCACCTCGGTGCGCTTATATGCCATCAGTGATGCTAGCCAGACCGATATTCCGATGCGATCGTCGATCATGGTTTCGCGTGCTGCGGATACTCTCTACACCACTTATCAGCCTTCGTTTCATGCAATCAAAGAGATCGTGGAAGCATCACCCATCACACCCGTCGGACAAACGGAAACCTTAGCTCGTGGTCTATTCTCTGGTTTCATTGATGATTGGCTGGCCGCATCCGTCTATCTGATTCCTGCGATAGAACCTTTTGTGAGAGCGCAGCTAAAACGGTCTGGAACACACACCACAGGCATGAATGAAGACGGCACACAGCACGAGAAGACATTAGGCGAGCTACTCGACATGCCAGAAGCAGAGCGCTTCTTCGGTAAGAATCTTGTCTTTGAATTACAAGTTCTTCTGACTGAACCCGAAGGCTTCAATCTACGCAATTCTTACTGCCATGGACTGATGTCAGACCGAGAATTGCAGAACGCTGGGATCATGTCGCTATGGTGGACGCTCTGGCGGATGGTCTTGTTCCCTTGGCACGACCACCCCTCGGTTTTGGTCGCACCCAACAGCACACAAGTTGCGCCAGACGGGACGGGCGCCAGTGCAGCAGGGATAAAATGACGAATTGGTATCTCCATTCCTCCTTGCACTTCGCCGTGGGCAGCAATAGCGCGGTGCGAGCGGCGACGTTACGGGGAGGACGATGGCTCGGCGGCCTTGGACGCTGACCACCAAGTGATCCGAATGTCGGATGTTCGCCAGCACCAGCGGACGTGGCCCGGATGCCACCTCAAAGCAAGCCCATCAGAAGGGTGGCGGATCGTCTTCGGTAAACTGTTCGAGCTCAGGAATGAGCTCGGCAAGCTCGGGGAATGCCAGACGAAGTGCGCTATCGAAACGGTGCTCTTCCTGGTAGTCAGAGCTTTCAGATGCTACCCCTTCGGCCCACTTCGCCATCTTCTCAGCCCAACGACCTTTGGTGTCCTGCTGCTCGATACCAGCCAAGCGACCATAGTGTTGAAGAGCGTCAACAAACAACCAAAGACTCGGCTTTTCTGCGTCTGGGACATGGTGTGCTGCTGGCCAAAACTGCTGGTATTTCCAGCCCACCGACTTGCCTAGCTTGGCCAAGAAAATTGACCTGATTATGCCGACAAACTTGAAGTCATGGCGGGAAGGAAGAAGGGCGCCCTCCCTGTTAAACCTCTGGCGCAAGTCTTCCCATTGGCGATCGACCGTGTCTACATCGGGACGCACCCGACCCTCGAATGCCTCATAGGTGAGCCAGAAGTCCTCAAATCGCTTCCACAGCGGTGGCCCATCAATCTCTTCTTGCAGCTGCCCTTCCAGTGCTTCGGTATCGACATAGAACGCCCGCTGTCGCTCTTGATCGATAGTCAGCTCATCGAAGCGGACGAGCTGCTTCTGCCGAGTCCAGATGATGCTGTCTTTATGGCGCGTCGGCTGTGCCCAATGACATTCCATGACCAAGGTTCCGGCGTCCTGCGAAGCCAGCCACGTCGCCTCGTTGACCACGAAAGCATTGCGATTGTTGTTAACGAAGATCACTTCCATCATCAATCGCGCATGGTCGAGATCGAACTCGCCAAACACCCAAGTAAGCAGCGCGCCTTCCGATTTGTAGAAGACCTCCCGCTCAGCCATGACACGGCCGAAGGTCGTTGACAACTGGACCTCAAACGCTACATCGAGTTGCTCGCGGAAGGTCGAACGGACGTCCGGGCGCCGGAACTCCTTGCCATCACGACCCTTCCAGGTGCCCTCAATTGTGGGTTCGGAAAACTGGTGATCCAGTCTCAGGCTATCGGCGACCAAGTTCTTGATGCGGATGTGCCGTTTGCTCTCGCGCTGGCCGTGATAGCGCAGAGCATTGATCTGGGTCTCATTCAGCCGTTGTCGTGTGACCGCAGGGCAGCTGCCGTCTTCATGGAAGTGCTTGAAGTAGAAGTGCTGGCGATCAGGAGCTGAGCACAGGTAGACCGCCACACCACATAGAGCACAAAGCAGCTGCCCTTCTCCCGTCTTTCGGGACAGGTGCAATGCCTTGTAAAGCACCATGACTTGGTCCCGATCGGTTCCCACCACCTGGTGGGCATCCACCGGCTTCCCGGTCTCATCGTCCAAGAGTCGGGTTATTTCGGGTGATGGAACTAGGAGAGAGGCCATTGCACAAGGATGGCAAAGGTCAGTCGCAGAGCGTAAGACAAGCTGTGCTATGGCTTGGCCTCACGCTCACGATAAGTCTCGGAAATAAAGTCGATGAAGGCAACCGCTACTAATAAGTGCAAGTGTCTAATGGGAAGGCCGAATTTGGCTACTTTTAGCCCTTTACCAGGCGCAGGTTTGCCCGGCTGGCCTTTGGAACAGCATCAGCGCTGCGACCACCTTTGAGTGCATTGAGCATCAGCCCAAAGGTCAATTCGTTGATTTCTTCTGGCGGGATGGCCAGCTGCCTTGCTACGTCTGCCTTCCCTAGACCTTCATCCCGAAGTGCTGTGAACACCTTTTCCAAAACGAGGGACTTCTCATGATTGATGCTCTCGGGCTCCTTTCCTCGATAACCAGCTTGTGCGATCTGGATGCAAAGCGTTCGATAGGTCCAGTCGCTCGTAAGGCCTAGTGCATGCAGTCGATAGTTCAATGCAGCGACCGATACCAGCCAGTGTTTTTTATGCCGAATAAGACTTGGCACAGTGGCTGACCTCGGAGCAAGAGCCAGCACGCTTGCCTTTGGCATCAGGAAGGCAGAGGCGAACGCATTGGCCTCCCTTTCAAGGTCAGGGCCTTGCGGCTGCGCATGCTGGTGCATCACAAGATGGCCCAATTCATGGGCCGCATCAAAGCGACAGTGTTCGGCGGACTTGAAGGTGTTCAGAAATACAAACGGACGACCACCCTTCCACATGGAAAAGGCATCTACTTCTTTGGCGTCGATAGCCAGGGAATAAACACGCACACCCTTGGATTCGAGCAATGCGATCATGTTTTTGACGGGCTGCTCACCAATACCCCAATGGGCGCGCAGCATTCCGGCTGCGGCCTCAGGGTCCTGGGCGGATGCACGCGTTGGATAAGGTTCGGATTCCTTCGATATCCGATCACCCCTCATACCATGGGACGATCCCCCTTCCCTGCCCAGATCGGGAACATCTGGATCAGGCAGTTGGAAGCGAGACTCAATCCAGTCGTTTAGCAACAGGGCAACCGCACCCGCCCCCAACGCGGAGTCGCGTTGAGGCGCAGACATTTTTGAGAGAGAACGGAAGCTGGCGACGTCGGGCGTGGGAACTTCAGGATCATCACCAAAGAAGAACGCTTCGGGGAACCGAAGCGCTTCTGATAGCTTGCTGAGGGTTGTGCTTTCTGGCTCTTGGGAGCCGGCTTCGTAATTCGAAACCGACTTTTCCGTCAGACCAATCTTTTCAGCTAGCTCACGTTTCTTCATCCCTCGGCGCTTTCGCGCCAGGGTCAATCGCAACGGGTTGAACATAACAACCTCGTTATGCTTTGCGCTGGATGTCGAAGTCGATGTCCGGTCCGCTGGGCGGATAGATCTCAATCAGCTGATCGTCAAACGGTATGGCGGCCAAGATGATGCGCTCGGCCCACTGGTTGATCTTGCCGTCGTTGCCGATACTCAACGGGCGCGACAACTCCACACGGATTTCGCCACGTGCAATGTCTGTGTGGTGCATGAGCACCCAGGTCTGCTTGCCTTCGTCTTCGTCAGTCGTCGCAGGAGGCATCTGTTCAAACAGCTCGAACTGCCGGTTGGCCTCGATCGCATCCACGGTGTTTCGCCCCTTACGGGAGCGATTGGTGGGATGGGCATCCGGATTACCAGTCGCTTCGTCGCCCGATGCAACCGTGATCGCCAATTTCAAGTCTTCATTGACGGTCAGCGCATAGCTGCCGATATCCTCACGCACCCAATCCAACGGCCGGAGTTGGTCCCGCAACGCCGCGACAATTTCCCCCCACATGTTCAAGCCGTGGTAGATGATGGGGTGGTTGGCGGTCAGGCGGGTTCGCTGCAAATGACCCTGATTGACGGCCTCCCGCAGGGCAGCCTCATTCAGACCCATCGCCTCCAAACGGTTGGCGACGTCGACGGGATTGGTGGCGGTCATTGGAACTCCAAGGCAGGGCCGGGCTTCCGGTAATCCTCCCTCATTTGAGGAAGAAAAACAAGAAGTCCAAGTGGACCACTGCCAGGGCGGCGAACAGCCGATCTCAAAGCTTCCAGAGACCCCCGTCGCGTGGCTCAGCTGACCGATCCTGCTATGCCGAAGGCCAACAACGCCGCTACTCGTTCAGAAAAGGCTGCGCCCCTTGGCCGTAGCCAAAGAGTGGCTGGCCAAGGACGAAGGTTCTGCAAACTTGGATGTCATTGGTCAGGTTAGGGCATCCGTCGCCAGGCAGATGCGCGTGCTGCCATAGAGAAGAAGACTTCGGTTGGCACAACAGCGCCTTGACAGCTCCCCCGCTCCCCTTAGGTTCGAAGGCAGACCGGGAGAGGCTTGATGCGCCGAACAAAAACCATGATCGAACACGACATCTGGGTCGCTGCATTTACTAGGGCGCTTGTCCGGAAAAATCCAAATCGTGCAAGAGAAATCGCCAGCGATGCCGTGAATATCTATCGAAATTGGAGACTCTCAATCAGCCCCCAAGGCGATAACGCCTTGCGCGATGAGAGGGCCCAAATCGAAGCAGACTTCCAGGAATGGGTTGAGAAAGACCTGGCTTCTCGTGAGAGCGCTTGACCGTCCGGCCCGCAAGGCTTGATTGAGGCTCTGTGTTCAGATCGCGCAGCGCAGCTAGGATGTGAGAGACGCGCGAGATTTTCCGATAAAACGTTCCATCTCTCGAGCAAATGATGCCGTCAATCGGGAGATCCTTATCATCGTTCTTTTCAATCAGCCAGCTGACGTATAGGTCCATTGCCCCCACATCGAGGCCTAGCTCACCAAGGTTTGCGATTTTTCCTTTTCTATCAAATTTTGCTGCGCAAGCTTCGCCAGTAAACAGGCGATCCAGGGATGGCGCGGCTATCTCACGAAATTCGCTATTGTCTTCATCTACCACTACTTCTCCGAGCTTGTATTGCTTGACTATTGCCTTCGCGAGCTCTGGGCACATCTCCTCCATGGTCATCGCCTCCGCACTCGCAACAAGATAGGGCTCGAACAGCAGGCCTCCGGTCTTCAAATTCAATCCACGTTGACCAGGATCATTTCGCCAGTAGACGAAGTGATGACCGCGATGAGATCGATCCAGTTGCGTCAACACTGCTTGCCGTTCTTTAAGTCGGAGAGTGGAGAATTCTTCGATTGAGCGTGCAAGCGACTTGAATGCCAGCTTCGGCCCATCCTTACTCCACTCCACAGATCGATCACCCGCAGTTGCTTTCAGCTCGAACAAGAAGACACGATCGTTCGCATGCACAAACGAGTCACCCAGCGCTTTCTCTGCGAGTCCATCGATCGTCAGCTGAGTCTCGGGCCCATAGGCACCACCATAAAGCCACTGCAAGTCGCGCACCGCCGTGGATATGCCGCTCTCCCAGAGTCCCGCCATTTTTCTTCTGGCTTCATCAGTCAATTGAAACGCTCCTCGCCCTGCCGCAAACTTATTTTCAGGGGTGAAAATCCTGCTTACCGATCGAACCTGGTGCGAACATTCGCTGATCATTGCCCAACAACATAATGCTAGGTCCTTCGAATTTTCTTAATGCTTCAACACGCTCAGGTAGGGTCTTGACATCAGCGATATGGATGTAGTGTTTTTCGAGCGTGGGAACCTCTTGCCTGCGCGCATGCCCAGTAATCTGTGCGATCGTCGTCGTCGGCACCATTGCTTCGGCAAGCTTCGTTGACAAGGTATGGCGAAAAGCGTGGAACGCTGTGCCCTTTTCGATCTCGAACTTTTTGAGATACGCCGCGAATTGCCGGCTGAGTTGCCGTCCATACCCAAGTCCGTTGGGTTCACCATCTTTGCCCGTGCCCGCAGGCAGGTGCGGGAAGAGTCTTGGGTGCCCCGTGGCCTTCATGTCCTCGACGAATTGAAGAAAGCCCGCGTCGAGCACAGGTTTTGCCAGAGGGACGAACCTGATGGAGGACTTGGTCTTGATCTTCTGCGCGCGATGCTGCTTCCAGAAAAACAGTCCCCAGACGCCATCGATTTGCTTGACGTCGTCAATATAGAGCTGCGCTACCTCGTTGACCCTGGCACCGGTGTAAAGGCCGAGGATCGGCCCCCAAAACCGATGTGGATACTTTGACGCCCATGGCACGAAGTGCTCGGGATCGAAGATCTGGGCCAGCTCTGCATCAGTGAAAGGCCGGCCCGTGTTCGGATCGGTCGAGCGGTCGGGATCAGCCTGCCTGCCCAGATGCGGCGCCTTAATCAGGATGTCGTCCTTCACCAGGGAATTAAAGAATAGTCCCAGGCGCTGACTGTGCTTGACGTATGTGTAGCCGCCAGGGGGCTTAACGCCCTCGGCTTGTCCCTTGGCAATGATCTCCTGCACCGACAGACCCCGGTATTGCGGTTTGACGGTGGCATTGGCGGGCCACCAGCGAACTCCCTCCCAGAATGCTGCGATCTCATCGCGCTTGATCGAGCCGACCGGCAGGTCCCCCACAATTCCAATCAGAAGGCGCAGGCTGTGCTTGCTTTCGGTGATGGTGTCCTTGGCAATCCTGCGTCGTTTGAGCGCCTTGAGATGACGCTCGATCTCGACCGAGAGCAGTGGCGTTGTGGCTGCGGGCGAAGGAGACGTGCTGGTCGCCGCCCAAGCTTTGGCCACCATCTGATCGGCCGCTTTCATGGCCTCGATGAAGTCGAGGGTGTCCTCTCGGCCGGTCGTCTGCACATTGCCGAAGTCGACACCGCCCACCCGGACGTTGGACGCCGTCCAAGGCCGATCCTCGCCTGACTCCGCGGCCCGTTGGGCGCTTTCTAGGAGCTTTTTGACATCGACCATCCCCACCCCCGTTCGCATCCGAGCGAACGCCTCAGAGAGTGCCACACCCAGCGTCGCTGCGACGAACCGTGCGCGGTCGCCGCGGGCCGATCTGAGTGTCCGAATAAGGAAACGAGAGCCAACGACATCTCGCAGATCCAGCGGCACCAGGAAGCGGACATACAGGCCACTTCGGCGCGCCAGGAAATAGGGCTTGGGCATGAAAACGATACCTCAAACGATACCTTGGGAGGCTCGTTCGAGGGATCGTTTCGCCAGCTAAAACACGTTCGCGTTCAACAACTTGCGTGTGTTTTTGCCAAATCTGGAGCGGGTGATGGGAATCGAACCCACGCTAGCAGCTTGGGAAGCTGCAGTTCTACCATTGAACTACACCCGCACGATGGCGCGAGTCTATGCCGCGGCGTGCGGCAAGGCAATGCGGCGCCCGCACGTGGCGCCGCATTGCCCGGCGTGCATCAGAAGCCGCCGCTCAGGGTCATGAAGGCGGTGGTGTTGGTACCGCCGCCCTGGTTGACCGTGGTGTTGACGCCGAGGTTGGCATCGAACCCGAACAGCTTGGTGCGCGCACCCAGCAGCAGCGTGCCGTAGCTGTCGTCGGTATCCAGCCCCGGCACCGCGTAGGGCGCTGTGCCCGGCATCGACAACGACTGGGCGAACACTTCGGCCGCCGGATCCTCGAACTCGCGGTCCACGGTCAGGCGGGCGTACGGCGCCAGGTGATCGTTGATCGCGTAGCTGACCTGCCAGCCGGCGCTGCCGATCAGCGAGTCGAAGTCCTGGTCTGCGTAGGCCAGGGCGGTCGAGTTGACGTTGCTCTCGCTGTAGCCGTCCATCTCGATGGTCTGGGACAACACGCTCACCACCGGACCATGTCGGAAGGCGCCTTCGCCGAACTCATAGCCCGCGCTCGCGCCCACGGTCAGGTTGGTGCCGTCCGGCGAGCCGCTGTGGCGACGCGTCGCATTGCCGAGTTGCACCTCGCGATCGATGTCGTAGGAGATCCAGCTGTAGCTGACCTGCGCGTTCGCCCACAGGTGATCGCCATACCAGCCGGCGAAGCCGCCCAGGGTGGCATCGGATTCGTCGAAGCTGCCGCGGCGCAGGCCGAAGTCGTACTTCGCGCGCCCGTAGCCGGCAAAAACACCGTAGACCCAGGAGCCGCGCGACCAGTCCACGCCGAACGTGCCCATGGGACCGGCGCCGTCGTAGAGATCGCCATCGTCATAGCGCAGGAAGTCGCCGCGCACGTCGCCCCACCAGCGCATGCCATCGGCGTCCGGCTTGCCCGCCACGTGCGAGGCCACGCGGTCAGCGCGCGCGCGACCGTGCACCGACGCCGTGTACGGCAGCAGCGCGATCTGGCGCGGCCCTTCGAGTACCGACAGCGCGTATTGCGACAGGATGCCGTGGGCCTTCGACGACGGGTGCACGCCATCTGCGAAGGCATACACATCGGCCGCATTCGGCGATGCGTAGTTGAGCGGGCTGCAGGTGACCGAGGACGCGGTGATCTGCGGATTGCAGGCGGTACCGGTGACATTGCCGAACCCGTACTCGGCCGGGCTGGCGACGATCTCGCGCAGCAGCGTGAAGGTATCCAGCGGGATCACCCGCAGGCCGGCGGTGTTGAGCGCCCCGAACAGGGCGCCGTTGTAGGTCGAGGACAGCTGCGTGCCGGCCGCGGATGCGGCCGCACCCTGCGCGCGGAAGGCGGGGGTCACGCCCAGGTCCGGCACCGTGGGCACCAGGATGTAGCGCGCACCGGCGTTCTGCAGCGTGCCGATGATCCCGACCTGCGCGGTGACGGCGGCACCGATGGTGGTGGTCGGGTCGGCGCCGGCGTTGGTGATGGCGAACAGGTCGTTCGCGCCACCCCAGACGGTGTACAGCGCACGGGAATCGGCACGCCCGCCGTTCGCGGACAGATAGCTGGTCAGCTGCGCCGTCATCGACGGGATGGGACCCAGCGCGCCCGAGGTGCTGGTGCCCACGCGTGCACCGCCGACCGCGAAGTTGGTGCCGCCCTGGTTGGCGCTGGTGGCGCCCGTGCCGTAGTACTCGGCCAGGTATTCGGACCAGACCAGGCCCGGGTTGGTGGTGAAGCGGCCAAGGATGCCGGCGGAGGGTCCCACCGCCTGCACCAAGGCCGGGCGGAAATGGCCGGAATCGGTGAGGCTGTCGCCGAAGAAGACGGTCTGGGAATACGGGTTGTCGGCTGCCAGGACGGGCGCGGCCGCCAGCGCCAGCGAAACGGCCAGCAGCGAGCGGACGGGCGAGAAGGAACGCTTCATGGGATCTCCGGGGCAAAGGAAGGTGGGCTGCGCGCCGGATCTGCCGTACGGCTGCGCATGGCGCGCATCGTTCCACCAAGCCCGCCAGCGCACACGCTGCAATGCGGCAAGTCGTGCCATGGGCGACAATGGCCCCATGGATATCCAGTTGAACGGGCAGCCGCAGGCGCTGCCGGACCAGAGCACACTCGCCGCCCTGCTCCAGTTGCAGGGTCTGGCCGAGCGCCGCGTGGCCGTCGAGGTCAACGGCGAGATCATTCCGCGCGGGCAGCACGCGCTGCACGTGCTGCAGACCGGCGATCGCGTCGAGATCGTCCACGCGCTCGGCGGCGGCTGAGCACCAGCCCGTATCTTTCCTGGCGGGACGCATCGGCGCGACATGGGCGATAATCGCCGCATGTCCAACACTGCCCCCCATGACCCGCTGGTGATCGCGGGCAAGACCTACCGTTCCCGCCTGCTCACCGGCACCGGCAAGTTCAAGGATTTCGAGGAAACCCGCCTGGCCACCGAGGCCGCGGGCGCCGAAATCGTCACCGTCGCCATCCGCCGCACCAACCTGGGCCAGTCGCCCAACGAGCCCAACCTGCTCGACGTGCTGCCGCCGGACAAATACACCCTGCTGCCCAACACCGCCGGCTGCTATACCGCCGCCGACGCCGTGCGCACCTGCCGGCTGGCCCGCGAACTGCTCGACGGCCACACCCTGGTGAAGCTGGAAGTACTGGGCGACCAGAAGACCCTCTACCCCGATGTCGTGCAGACGCTGGCCGCCGCCGAGACCCTGGTGGCCGACGGCTTCCAGGTGATGGTCTACACCAGCGACGACCCGATCCTCGCCCGCCGCCTGGAAGAGATCGGCTGCGTGGCCGTCATGCCACTGGCCGCGCCGATCGGTTCCGGCCTGGGCGTGCAGAACAAGTACAACCTGCTGGAAATCATCGAGAACGCCAAGGTCCCCGTGCTGGTCGATGCCGGCGTCGGTACTGCGTCCGATGCGGCCATCGCGATGGAACTGGGCTGCGACGGCGTGCTGATGAACACCGCCATCGCCGGCGCCAAGCATCCCGTACTGATGGCCAGCGCCATGAAGAAGGCGGTGGAAGCCGGCCGTGAAGCGTTCCTGGCCGGCCGCATCCCGCGCAAGCGCAATGCCTCGGCCTCCAGCCCGATTGATGGTCTGATCGGCTGATGACGGATCCGTTTTCCAGTCCTGGCGCCAAGACACCGCCGAAGCCGTTCACGATCAGCGAAGGCCGGCGCGAAATCCGCAGCTTCGTGCTGCGCCAGGGCCGTTTCACTGAAGCGCAGCAGCGCGCCTTCGACACGCAGTGGCCGCGCTTCGGACTGGACTACACCGGCGAGCTGCGCGACTACGACGCGGCGTTCGGCCGCGCCGCGCCGCGCGTGCTGGAGATCGGCTTCGGCAACGGCGAGGCGCTGCGCTTCGCTGCGGCGCACGACAAGGACCGCGACTACATCGGCCTGGAAGTGCATGCCCCCGGCGTCGGCCGGCTGCTCAACGCCTTGGCCGAAGACGGCAGCGACCACGTGCGCATCTACCACCACGATGCGGTGGAAGTGCTGCAGCACGAGGTGGCCGACGGATCGCTGGACGAAGTGCGCATCTACTTCCCCGATCCGTGGCACAAGAAGCGCCACAACAAGCGCCGGCTGGTGCAGCCCGAGTTCGCTGCGCTGATCGCGCGCAAACTGCGTCCGGGCGGCCGCCTGCACTGCGCCACCGACTGGGAAGCCTATGCCGAGCACATGTGGGACGTACTGGACGCCACGCCCGGCCTGACCAATCGTGCCGGCCTGCGTGGCAGCGTGCCGCGTCCCGACTGGCGGCCGCAGACGCATTTCGAGACCCGCGGCCAGAAGCTCGGCCACGGCGTGTGGGATCTTCTGTACGACCGCGAGTAATACCGCAGCACGCACCAGGAAACCGACCGCGACATGGAAAACGCGCTGACGCTGACCAACGACATGAAGCTCGTCCTCGGGCTGGTCGGCTTCACGATGGCGATGTTCCTGTTCGAGCGCATCCGTGCCGACCTGGTGGCGCTGGTGGTGCTGGTGGTGCTGGGCATCACCGGGCTGATCGCACCGGAAGAGATCTTTGGCGGCTTCTCCGGCAACGCGGTGATGAGCATCATCGCTACCATGATCCTGGGCGCAGGCCTGGACCGTACCGGTGCGCTGAACCGGCTGGCCTCGTGGCTGCTGCGCCGCGGCCATGGCATCGAGCAGCGGCTGCTGCTGATGACCACCGCCATCGCCAGCCTCAACTCGTCCTTCATGCAGAACCCGTCAGTGATGGCGCTGTTCATGCCGGTCGCCTCGCGACTGTCATCGCGCACCGGGCTGTCGCTGCAACGGCTGCTGCTGCCGATCGCCGCCGCCATCGTCATGGGCGGCGCGTTCACCATGGTGGGCAACTCGCCGCTGATCCTGCTCAACGACCTGCTGGTCTCGGCCAACAACAACCTGCCCTCGGGCATGGCCACGCTGGAGCCGCTGCGCATGTTCGCGCCGTGGCCGATCGGCCTGGCGCTGGTGATCGCCTCATTGCTGTATTTCCGCTACTACGGCGACCGCAAGCTGAAGGACGAGACCCAGGACAGCGATGGCCCGGTGACGCCGGCGCGCACCGAGAGCTACTTCGCCAACACCTACGGCATCGAAGGCGATGTGTTCGAACTCGTGGTCAGTGCCGAAAGCCCGCTGGTGGGCATGTCGCTGGGCGAGGCCGAGGCGCTGCATGACGCGCCGCTGATGCTGGCCCTGCAGACCGGCAACGACACGCGGCTGGCACCGCCAGCCGACATGCGCATCTGGGTGGGCAGCGTGCTGGGCGTGATGGGTCGGCGACAGGACATCAGCGACTTCGCTCAGAACCAGTTCCTGCGCATGTCCTCGCGCCTGCGCCACTTCGGTGATCTGTTCAACCCGAGCCGCGCGGGCATTTCCGAGGCGGTGGTGCCGCCGACCTCGAAGTTCATCGGCAAGACCGCGCGCGAGCTGCGCCTGCGCAAGCAGAACGGCATCAGCCTGCTGGCGATCAACCGCGACAAGAAGGTCATCCGCGAGAACGTGCGCGACGAGAAGCTGCGCGCCGGCGACATGCTGGTGTTCCACAGCATCTGGCAGGACCTGGGTCTGGCGGCGGAGAGCCGCGACTTTGTGGTGGTGACCGACTACCCGAAGGGCGAGCAGCGCCCGCACAAGTTCAAGATCGCGATGACGATCTTCGCCATCACCATCATCATCGCGCTGACCTCCAAGCTGCCGGTCGCGCTGACGCTGATGACCGGTGTCGCCGGCATGCTGCTGACCGGCGTACTGCGGATGGACGAGGCCTACGGCGCGATCAACTGGAAGACGGTCTTCCTGATGGCGGGCCTGATCCCGCTCGGCTGGGCAATGGACAGCAGCGGCGCGGCGGCCTGGGTCGCCGGACACACCGTCGAACGACTGCCGGACGGCATCCCCATCTGGGTGCTGGAGATCGCCATCGCGCTGCTGACCACCGCGTTCTCGCTGGTCATCAGCCACGTCGGCGCGACCATCGTGATGGTGCCGATGGCGATCAACCTGGCGCTAGCGGCGGGAGGCAATCCCACCGCATTCGCGCTGATCGTGGCGCTGTCGGCCTCCAACAACCTGATGACCGCGTCGAACCCGGTGATCTCGATGATCGTCGGCCCCGCCAACTACACCTCGCGCCAGCTGTGGCGCGTCGGCGGCCCACTGTCGCTGGTCTACACCTGCGTCGTCGTGCTGGCGGTGAATGCCCTGTTCTGGTGGAACGGACGCCCCGGCTGAGGAACGCCCCGATGACGACGCCTTCGCTACACCTGACGCTGCTGCCTGATCGCTACGCCGTCGCCCAACTCGTGGCCACGTCGCCGCTCCCGACATGGTGGCCGACCACCGGCATGCGTCACGCAGGCTGGACCGATGACGAGCTGTCGCTGGTCTGCGAGGAGACGCATGTCCCCGACGACGTACGTTGCCAGCGCGGCTGGCGCATGTTCAAACTGCAGGGTCCGTTCGACTTCGCGCTGACCGGCATCCTGAAGGCGGTGCTGGATCCGCTCGCCGTGGCGGGCGTTGGCATCTTCGCGATCTCAACCTTCGATACCGACTACGTGCTCGTGCAGGAACCGCAGTTGGACCTGGCCTTGCAGGCGCTGCGTGGACACGGTCACGAGATTTCGGGCGACTAGCTCTCCGCGTCAGCCACGGCGCAACAGGATGCGCGCCAGCACTGCACCGAAGTGCAACCAGATCGCTGCAAACACGCCCATGCGCGTCGGCACGCCGTGTTGCGTCGCTTCGAACTTCCGGAAGTAGCGCCACAGGCCGCGGTGCTTGTGCCATTCCACGAACACCGGCCGCGAACGGCTCGACACACCGCGGATATGCAGCACGCGGATATCGTTGGCGACCGCGACCTGTGCGCCGGCATCGCGCACGCGGCGGCACAGGTCCATGTCTTCGGCATGCAGCCGGTAACCCTCGTCGAACCCACCGATCCGGTCGAACAGCGCGCGTGGCGCCAGCATCAGCGCACCGGAGATGATGTCGACCGGCTGCAATGCCTGGCCGTCGTCGATTGGCACACCCAGCTTCGACGCCGCGCCGGGCGAACGCAGCATGGCGGCGAACACGGGATCGCGGCGGCGCGCGGCGGCATCGCGCACGCCGTCTTCGTCGACCAGATCGACGCCCAGCATCGCATCGCCCCCTGCATCGACAGCGTGCGCGCGCAGGCGGGACAAGGTGTCCGCCTCCACCATCAGGTCGGGATTGACGAACGCCAGCCAAGAGGCGTGCGTGTCGCGCGCGCCCTGGTTGCAGCCGACCGCAAAGCCCGGGTTATCCGGATTGGCAATGAAGCGCAGGCGCGCATCCTGCAGCGCGTGTCGCTGCACGATCTCCATGGTGTCGTCGCTCGAGGCGTTGTCGACCACGCGGATCTCGTGCACGCCATGCGCCACCCGCAGCCGCATCAGGCAGTCATCGATGGTGGAAGCGCTCTGGTACGTCACCACCACCGCGGCGATGCCGGACGTCTCAACCGAAGAGGTCACGCTGGCGCTCCGGTGATCCTGCTTCGGCATACAGCACATGCAGGCGCTCGCGCGGTCCGCGCAGCGGGTCATCCATCAGGAACGTCGCCAGCCGCGGCGTGAACGTGGGCCAGCGCGCGTTCAAGGCATCCATGTCGCCATCGGCGGGACCACCCTCACCACCGCGTGCGACGAAGGCGGTCTCGCACAGCACATTGCGCCAGCCCAGGCCCGCAAGGCGCAATGACAGGTCGACCAGCGCGGCGTACCAGGAGCCATAACTCGCGGCATCGAGGCCGCCGACGCGCTTGCGTGCGCTGCCACGCAGCGCCACCGCGTGCGCGACGGCCGCGGGCAGCTCTGGATGCAGGGGCGGCATCGCTGCGCAGGCATGGGCCGTGCGTTCGGGGTCGGAGGGCGGCGGACTCACTTCCCCCAGACGCGGCCACGCCGCGGCTTCGCCGGCATTGCACCAGGGCGTTGCAGTGGCGATGGCGGCATCGCGCGCGAAGCAAGCGGCCAGTTGCTGCAGCCAGCCAGGCAGCGGCCGCGCATCCGGTGACAGCACCACCACGTCGGCGTCGCCGCAGGCCGCCAGCATCTGGTCCACGTGCGCGACCTCGCCCAGCATGCGCGGCCGGCGGGTGTAGTCGGCCTGCAGGTGGGTGCGCGCAAGCCAGCGCTCGATGATGGCCAGGCCACGCGGGCCTGCCTGCGCATCGTCGGCCAGCCACAGGCGCGTACCGGCCGGGGTGCCGGCATCGAGCGCACCCAGGCAGGCATCCAGCGCGTCGTCGTCGCTGCCGATCGGCAACAGGACGATGGGCAGCGACGAAGCGGCGGGCGACGTCACTTGGTGCGCGGCGCCTGCAGGGGTTCCAGCGCGCGGAAGCGCTTGCCGTACTCGTCGGTCAGGTCGTTCGCCTCCTGCGGGTTGGCGACGATGGTCGGCGTCAGCAACACGATCACTTCGCTGCGTTCGGAGCTGGTGGTCTTCTTGCCGAACAGGCCACCGATGATCGGGATCCGGCTCAGTCCTGGGATGCCGGCCGAGCCGTTCGTCGCGGTGTCGCTGATCAGGCCCGCCAGCATGACGGTGTTGCCGGCCTGCACCGCCGCCTCGGTCTTGAAGCGACGGTTGTTGATGCGCACGTTGCCGTTCTCGTCCGGCACGTCACCGGGCGTGCTGACTTCCTGCACGATCTCCATGAACACGATGCCGTCCTTGGTCACGCGCGGACGCACCTTGAGGATGATGCCGGTGTCGAGGTACTGCACCTGGCTGTAGGTGCTGTCGCCACCCAGCCCCGGATTGACCGTGACCGAGGAGATCGGGATGCGGCTGCCGACGTTGAGCGTCGCTTCGGCGTTGTTGCGCACGAAGATCGATGGCGTCTGCAGCAGGCGCACGTCGCTCACTTCGTCCAGCGCGGTGATGACGGCGGCCGCGTCGTTCTTGACCAGCGTCCAGACCGCGCCTGCGCCGCCCACACCGCCGATGCTGCCGGCCAGCGTGCTCCACTTGCTCGGTCCGCTCACGCCTGGCACGCCGCCCGGCGGATTGAACGGGCCGATGCCGTTGTCGGTCATCGCACGCTCGAGGAACCAGCTGACGCCGTAGCTCAGGTCGCCGGTCAGCGACACTTCGGCGATCTGCGCTTCGATGTGCACCTGCATCGGCATCACGTCGAGCTTCTCGACGACTTCGCGGATCGAGTGCCAGGCGCTGGCGCTGGCGCGCACCAGCAGCGTGTTGGTTTCCTCCACGGCCGCCACGCCGACACGGCTGCCGTCGACTTCCAGCGTGACCGCACCGTTGCCACCGTCGCGCTGATTCAGCGACAACGAACCGCTGCCCAGGCCGCCACTGCTCGAACCACTGCTGCTGCCGCTGCTGCCGAAGTCGACCGTGCCGCCGCTGCTGTTCATGCCGCCGTCGTTGATCTGCACCGGATCCGTCCCCGGCATCAGCGACACATTGCCCGCACCGCCGGTCGAGCGGCTGTCGCCGCTGCTTCCACCACCGGACGAACCGAAAACTTCCGCCAGTCGCTGCGCGAGTTCGCGCGCCTTCACGTACTTCAGTTCGTACGAGAACAGGCGGCTGCCCTCGCCCGCGCCATCGATGCGCTCCAGCCACTGCTGGATCTGGTCCAGGTACGCCGGCTGCGGGGTGATCACCAGCACCGCGTTCGCGCCTTCCAGCGGCATGAAACGGAACATGCCGGCGCTGGGCGTCTTGCTGTCGTTGCCGAACACCTTCTCCAAGTCGGCGACCACGCGCGTGGCGCGACCGGTCTGCAGCGGGAACACGCCCACCGACATGCCCGACAGCCAGTCCACGTCGAAGATCTCGACGGTGCGCAGGTAGTTTTCCAGTTCGGTGCGCGTGCCTGCGAGCGTGATGACGTTGCGGGTGCCGTCGACGTTGACGATCGCGTTGGGCCGCGCGTACGGCTCCAGTACCTTCTTCATCTCGCTGGCGGAAATGAAGCGCAGCGGCACCACGCGCACTTCGTAGCCGCGTGCGCTGGATGCCGGACCGGTGCGCGGCGCCACGCTGCCGGCCAGGGCCTGGTCGGCGGGGATGATGTTGTAGCGCCCGCCGCTGTAGACCAGGCGCGCGTTGTTCCAGCCCAGCACCATCTCCAGCAGGTTCAGCGCTTCGGCCGGCGATACCGGCTTCGGCGTGCCCAGCGTGACGGTGCCCTGCACGCCCGGCGCGATGACGTAGTTCTGTCCCAGCATGTCGCCGAGGATCGCCTTCACCACGGCATGCACGGATTCGCCTTCGAAGTTGAAGGTGGCCGATCCGCTGCTCGCGCCGCCCAGCGAGGGCACCGGTGCGGCGGCCGCACTGCGGTTGATCATCTGCCCGTTGCCACGGCGGATCTGCGCCTGCGGTCCGGTGACGGGCGCCTCGCCCTCTTTCAGCCCTTCGGTCTGCGCACTGCCCGCCACGACATCGGTGGCCGGCGCGCCCGTGGTCCGGCGCACGTCCGCCCGCGGCGCACTCGCACATCCGGCCAACAGGCCCAGGCAGAGGGAAAACAGGATCACACGTAACGTCATGCCGGCACTCTACTGTGTCTTGCCGGGCGTTGCCGGCGGCGTGGTGGGTTGCGCCTGCTGCTGTCGCAGCTGCGCGCGGCGCTGCTCGATGCGCTGGCGGATGGCTTCCATCTGTTCTTCGGTGGTCGCCGTGGGAGCGGTCGCCTCGGCGGCCGAGGGCGACGTCACCGGCGTCGACGCCGGCGGCGGTGGTCCGGGCGCCGTGGGCATGACCGCCGCCGGGCTGTTGCCGCCGGTGGTGCGTCCACCGGGCGCTGCCGGCGGAGCGACGGCTGCTGCGGGCGGCACCGCGATCGGAGCCGTGCCCGGCATGACGCCGGCGACCGGCGTCGGCGGCTGTCCGCCGGCACCGTCGAAGACGCGCAGTTCCAGTTCGCGACGCCCCTCCGGTCCGTCGAAGACGGCGCGACGGGGGTCCAGTTCGGTCAGTTGCCAACCGGGGAAACCGGCGGGTGATTCGCCCACCTTCACCCGCAGGCCCTCACCGCCTTGGGCAGGCTGCACAATCGCCAACTCCAGTGCCGGCGTGATCAGCACGCTGGTCAGCACCAGATCGAAGGCGGGCGCTGCGGCCTCGTCACCTGACAGAAAGAAGGGCTTGGGGCGGCGGTCCTCGGAGAACAGCGGGCGGGCGGCCACATCGGCGTATTGCTCGACTGCGCCCAGGCGCTCCGGCGGCGTGGCCGGCAGGCGCGGCAACGCCTGCACCAGGGACGGGTCGGCAGGCAGCGGCGTAATCCGGCTGCCCAGCCCGAACAAGGCCAGCAGCGCCACGAGCACCGCCCAGCCCGCCACGACAGCGAGCAGCCACGTACGCACGTTCCAGGTTTCAGCGCGCACCGGCGGGCTCCTGGATCGCGGCAGGAGACGGCTTGAGGTAGCCGTACAGATCGAAGTTCACGTCCAGCCCGCCCGCACCGCTCTCGCTGGCCTGGAAGGCATATCGCTGCGCAAGGATGTTGAGGTTCTCGACGAACAGGCGCGGACTGCCGGATTCGATCTGGTGCAGCACCGACGCCAGTTCCGGTGCGCCGCAGCGCAGGCGGACCTGCACCACCACGCGCGGATAGACCTCGCGGCCCGCGACCGCCAGCGGCGACTGGTTGGCGATAGCGCAACTGCGGTTGCCGGGGCTGGCCTGCTTGACGACCGTTTCGAGTCGCTGCACCAGGCCGGCGGTGGCGAGCTCCACCGTCGCTTCGGGCAGGAAGCCGGGACGCTGCGCCTGCTGCGCCAGCGCGGCCGCGAGTTCGCGCTGCACCTGCGGTGCCTGCTGCAGCTGGGTGCGGATGCGCAGTTCGCGCTCGCGCAGTTCGTCCACGCGCGCCCCTACCTCTTGCATCGGCACCGTCCACCATGGATGCACGAATACGAAGTAGCCCAGCAACAACGCCGCCAGCAGCAGCGCCAGCGCCAGCCAGCGATCGCGGTCAGTCACGGCCAGCGGCATTCGCGCCTCCCTGGGGATTGGCCGACGGGTCCTGCTTGCCCAGCAGTTCGGCCGTCAGCGTGAAGCGGTCCATGCGTGTGCGCGGATCCGGCTGCAGCGCACCACTCAGCGCGGGATTGCGCCACAGCGGTGACCCCTGCAGGCGCGCCACCAGTCCCGAGGCTTCCGGACTGAAGCCAATCAAGGTCAGCCGGTCGCCTTCGATGGCGAACTTCTCGAGATACGTGTTGTCGGGCAGACGCCGGGTAACGTCATCCATCACTTCCAGCGCGGTGGGACGACGGGCGCTGGTCTGGTTGAGGATGGTGGTGCCGTTGACCAGGTCGACGAGTTGCTGACGCTGCGCGGCCACCTCGCGCGCCGCGTCGGCGCGGCTGTCGACCTGCGTCGCGAACGCGTCGGCGGCGGCGCGCCGGTTGTCCAGCACCGCCCACGCGGCGAACACGAGCGCCATCACGGCCACACTCGCGAGGATGAGGTGCACGCTGCGCTGCGGCGCCTGCCGGGTCGTTCTCGCAGCTTCGGGCAACAGGTTCAGGCCGAGGATGCCGCCTTCGGCATCTTCCAGGTCCGCACCGGCCATGCCGTCCGCCAACCCGCCCAGGCGGGACAGGCCGTGGGTGAAGGTCGCCGTCGGGACCACCGCCAGTTCGACATCGAGCTGGCCGTCCTCGCGCACGCCCATCACGCGCGCATCGAAGCAGGCTTCGTTCGCCGTGAAGGGCGTCTGCCGGTCGAGCTCGAAGGTCAGCACGTCGCGCAGGCGATCCGCTGCCGCCGCGGGCAGCAGCACCCGCCGACGCAGGGCCATGCCCGCCGGCACCAGCCACCAGCGCGGCAAGCCGGCCAGCCGGCTTCCGAGCAGGGCCTGTAGATCAGTGGGGGTGGCGGTGGCGGGCAGGCGCGCGAGCATGTGCCGCTGCGTCCCTTCCAGCCAGGTCATTTCGATTTCGTCGTCCTGCCGCTGGAACAGCAGGCGGTCGCCGGTCAACCCGAGCAGCACGCGCCAGCGGGCCGGCAACCAGGTGGCCAGCGCCTGTCCCCACCACGCCAGGAAGCTGCGGGGTCCGGGTCCGAGGCGTGCCCGGAACCGCTGCAAGGTGTCGCGTACGCCGCTCATTGTGGTGACGCTCCCTCCTTCCAGCGCAACAAGGTGTAGGCCGAACCCGGCACCGGGCTGGCACCCGCGCGCACCACCGTGCTCAGTGACGCTTCGCGGCCATCGGCCAGCCGCGCACGGCTCTCGATACTATACGTGCCGCTCCCGGTGCCGACGAGTTGCGGGTTGCCGGCAGCGCCGGTGGCATTGCGCTGCGCCAGCCACGCTGCCGCGTCCACCCCCATCGCCTCCAGCACCGGTCCCTGCGCATAGGTCGCGTCCGGTTGCCCGCGCCCGGAGTACAGGGTCAGGAACGGCGCCATGCGCGCATACAGGTCCGGCGTCATGCCCAGGACCTGTTCGACTTCCGCGATGGTCTCGAACGGCGCGTCCTTGGCACCGTAATCGCGCCCGGCCGCCGCGTAGTCGCCATCCTCCGCGCCGCCCACGGGCTGGCTGAGGTTGTCGGCATCGCGCCAGTCGACGATTGCGGCTGCGAGCGCGTCGCTCACGTCGACCGGCTCGCCCAGCGCCTGCATCAGCCGCGACAGCAGCGGCACGTCGGCCTGGTTGAGATCGATCTTGCCGGTCTCGTCGACGATGCGCACCTGCACCTGTTGCCCATCGAACTGCCAGGTGTAGGGTCGCCCGTTCGGTTGCCAGTGCGTCTCCGGATTGCGGTCGGCCACGCGCACCAGGGCGTACTCCACGCCGGCGCGCGCGATTTCCTGGGCGATCGCGCCACGACTGCCGACGCGCCCCTGCAACGCCTCCATCCGCGCCGTCAGCGCATACGCGCCGACCAGCGCGGTGAGCAGCGCCACCAGCCATAGCACCAGCAACAATGCGGCACCGCGGGCGTGCTTCATGGCAGCACCGGATTCGTGCCGCCTGGCAGCCGGCCGCCACCCGCGCCACCTTCGCTGCGCGCCAGCGTCACCACCAGGTCGGGCCAACGGCCGCCGCGCACGGCTTCCATTTCAACCTTCACCTGCAACGGCAGCATTTCCGAGGTTTCCCAGCGGTCCTGCCAGGGACCGAGCCGGTTGTCCGCGTCCAGTCCGCGATAGCGGAAACGCACGGCGCGCATGCCGTCGGCGAGGCGTTCGGCACGCTGTCCGCGGATCGCGGTATCGACATCCTCCAGCGATGCATCCGGGCGCGCGACGGAGAAGGCGACCTGCAACCGTCCCGCATCGTCCGCGACGATCTCGTGCAGGTAAGGGCCGCCATAGCCGAGGTAGTCCGGCAGGTCCGTCACGAAGCGCATGCGCTGCGGCGTACCGATGAAGCGCGCCTGCCGCAACGTGCCGCGATCGGTCGCGAAGACGATCGGTTGCGCCGATGCCAGTCGTGCGCGCAGGTAGCCGTGCACCGCACGCATGCGTTCGCTCGCCTGCGCCATGTCCTCGCCGCGCGTGACCACTTCCGTCGAGGAGCGCAGCGTCGCAAACGCCAGCGCCAGGCCGGCGGCCATCAACACCAGCGCGACAAGCACCTCGATCAGCGTGAAGCCCCGCGCGTGCGCACGCCTCACGGCATCACCGCCTGGTTGACGTCGCGCGGCGCCAGCCGCAGCGTGCGCCACTGCATCGCCTGTCCCGGTTGGTCACCCCAGCGCATCGTCAGGTGCACGTCGAGCAGCTGTGGTGCGCCCGGGTCGAGCTGCGCCCGCGCCGCGAGCGGATCGGCGAACGGGGCCACGTCGAGTTGCCACCGATAGCGGTCACCTTCGAAGCTGCCTTCCTGCCGGCCTGGCTGCAACACTTCGCCCGCGCCCAGTTGCGCCAGCAACGACTGCGCGTGCAGCGTGGCACGACTGCTGTCCGCGGAATCGCGTACCTGCCGGCTCGCGCCGGACAGCGATCCGAGCAGCAGGCTCAGTGCGAGCGCCAGCAGGGCGAAGGCGACGATGACTTCGAGCAGCGTGAAGCCACGCTGGCGGTTCGGCGACGTCATGGCGCCTGCACCTCGTCACGCAGCAGGCGGGTTTCCCCAGTCAACCAAGCCACATCGATGCTCCAGGCCGCGGTGCCCACGGCCAGGGTGACGCGGCCTCCGGTGGATCCACCGTCAGGAAAAAACAGGATGGCGCCCTCGCCGGCACGCACCTGTGCTTCGCGCACGCCGGTGAAACGGACGGACAGCGAACCGTCGATCTCGCCCTGACGATCGCCGGCGGCTTCCCACGCATGCGCACGCGGATCGATGCGGAAGAGTTGCGGCTGCCCGGTCGCGATGGCGCGCGCCCGCGTGTAGCGCAGCTGTGCCGCGATCTCCTTGGATTCCGACCGCAGCCGCATGCCGTCCATGCCACCGGTGAACGCCATCGCGGCGAGCAGCATCGCCGCCGCCATCAGCGCCATGACCAGCAGTGTTTCAAGCAGCGTGAAGCCGGCGACGTGCGCGCGCGCGGCGACAGGCTTCGAGGCCGGCAGGTGCGCGATGGCGACGCGGCGGACCACGAAGGCGGACGTCGCGGTTATTCGTTCTTGATGTCCGCGTTGACGCTGTCGCCACCGGCTTTGCCGTCGGCGCCCAGGCTGACCAGGTCGAAGCGCTGCGCTTCGCCCGGGATGCGGTACTCGATGGGCGTCTTCCATGGATCCTGCAACTCGCTTTCCTTTGCGTACGGTCCCAGCCATCCGGGCGCGTTGCCGGTGTTGGTGACCAGGTCGGACAACTGCGCCGGATAGCGGCCGGTGTCCAGTTGGTAGGTTTCGACCTTGCCCGCCAGCGTCTGTATCTGCGACTGCGCCAGCTTGACCTTGCCGCTGTCGGCGCCGCCCATCACGCGGCTGCCCACCAGTACCAGGATCCCGCCGATCAGCACCAGCACGATGATGATCTCGAGCAGACTGAAACCCTGCTGGGAACGCGGGGACGGGAACGCGGTCATCGGGCGCATGCGGGACATGATGGTGGACTCTCCGGTGAGACTCAGTTGATGGCGCCGGTCAGATCGTACAGCGGGACCAGCACGGCGACGATGACGACCCCGACCACTGCCGCCAGGATCAGCGTGATGGCGGGAACGAGGGCGGCCAGCATACGGTCGAGCACCTGAGCGGTTTCCTGCTCGAAGGTTTCGGCGGTCTTAAGCAGCATGGTGTCGAGGGCGCCCGATTCCTCGCCCACCTGGATCATCTGCAGGGCCAGCCGCGGGAAGCGCTTGCCCTTGCCGAGCGACGCCGACAGGCCGTGGCCGTTCTTCACGTCCTCGGCGGCCACGTCCACGTCGGCCGCCAGCGCACGGTTGCCCAGGACGTTGCGGGCGATGCCCAACGCGGTCAGCAGCGGCACGCCGTTCTTGAGCAGCGTGCCCAGCGTGCGCGCCAGCCGCGCCGTTTCCAGGCGGGCCAGTAACGGACCCGCCAGCGGCCGTCCGAGCAACCAGGCATCCAGTCGGCCGCGGAACGCGGGATCGCGGCGGCGGCGGTCGAACCACAACAGGGCCAGTGCCGGCACTGCGATCAGCAAGAACCAGAAATCGCGCACGAAAGCGCCCACCCAAAGTACGCCACGGGTGAACCAGGGCAGCGCGACATCCAGGCTCTCGTACATCACCGCGAACTGCGGCACCACGTAACCCAGCAGGAACAGCAGCGCGAAACCCACCACGACCAGCAGGATCGCCGGATACACCAGTGCGTTGACCACGCGCCCCTTCAGCGCCCGGCTGCGTTCCAGGTAATCGCCGAGCCGCTGCAGCGTGTCGTGCAGGCTGCCGCCGGCTTCACCTGCGCGCACCATGTTGATGTACAGCCGCGAGAACAGGCCGTGTTGCCGATCCAGCGCCGTGGACAAGGGTGCGCCACCGCGTACGGCATCGCGGATGTCGGTGATGACCCGCCGCGCCTTCTCGTCCTCCGGCAGGTCCAGCAGGATGCCCAGCGCACGGTCCAGCGGCTGGCCCGCACTCAGCAGGGTGGCCAGCTGCTGGGTGAACTGCACCAGCCGGTCGCCCGCGAATGCGTTCGGCCGCCACAACTGCCCCAGGCTGCGCCCACCGCCGGCGACGGCCAGGGCCGCTTCGACCGGAAGATGCCCCTGTTCCTGCAAGCGCGCGACGACCTCGGCATCGCTGGCGGCCTCCATCTGGCCATCCAGCATTTCACCGTGCGCGTTGAGGGCCTTGTAGCGGTAGAGCGGCATGCCGGCAGCGAGAGAGGGAATGCGCCAACTTACCGTATTACCCCAGCCAGCGTCATGCGCGGGCATCACGCTCCGGAACGAAGCGGCCCCGGTCTCCCGGGGCCGCGATGCCGCCATGGCGCAGTACGTCAGGGTGCGGTGAAGCTGCCGCGCACGCTGACGCCGGAGAACTTCGTCTTGCCGACCAGCGACACGTAATACGTGCCCGCCTGCGGCGTCGCGATGTTCACCACGTCGTTGTTGCCCGGCCGCACCGAACGCAGGTCGTAGTTCGTCGCCGTGGCCGCGCTGCCGAACTTCACGTAGACATCGGCATTGCCACTGCCGCCGAAGCTGATGAACGACAGGTTGCGTGCGCCTGCCGGCACCACCAGCGCGTACTGCACCACGGCATCCTTCGCGCCCGTGTTGCCACCGACGGCAACGTTGTTGGTCAGCACGGTCGCCGTGGGCGGCTCGCCGCCACCGATGACTGCCTGCACGGCCGCCGCGGCATTCACGATGCCGGCACCGATGGGCCGGTTCGCCGGCGGCGCGACCGGGAACGGACGCGCGGTCGACTTCAGCGTGGCCAGTACCTGCGCCGGCGTCAGTGGCGTTTCCGCCACGCTCTGCATCAGCGCGACGACCGCGGCCACGTGTGGCGCTGCCATCGACGTGCCGCCCATGCCGAAGTACGTCTCGCCTGCGGGGACCGTCGCACCATCGTTGCCGGTCGACCAGACGTAGCCGCCCGGGTTGCCGTCCACGCCGCCGCCACCGCCTGGTGCGGAGATGTCGATGCGCGCACCGTAGTTGGAATACGAGGCGATGCCGCCGGTGATGCGCGTCGCGCCCACCGTGATCACACCGGTGCAGTTGCCGGGCGAGAACCCGCTGACGTTGCTTGCATCGTTACCCGCTGCCACGACCACCGTGCTGCCGTTGGCGATCGCGATGTTGAACGCGTTCTGCTCGACCGCGCTGCACGCACCCGATCCGCCCAGGCTGAGGTTGATGACTTCGGCCGGATTGGCGTTCGCGGGCACGCCCGCCACGGTGCCGCCGGAGGCCCAGATCACCGCGTCTGAAATGTCGGACGTGTAGCCGCCGCAGCGACCGAGCACGCGCGCCGGCACGACCTTGGCGTTGAACGCGCCGCCCGCCATGCCCTTCGCATTGTTGGTCACTTCCGCCACCGTGCCGGCCACGTGCGTGCCGTGCCAGCTGCTGTCCTGCACCGGCGAACCGGTGTAGCACTCGCCCGCGACCGGGTTCCAGTCGCCTTCGTCGCGCGGATTCGCATCGCGCCCGTCACCGTCGCGCGAGACGAAGGTGTCGCTGATGAAGTCGTAGCCCGGCAGGATGTTCGCATCCAGATCGCTGTGCGTCGTGATGCCGGTATCCAGCACGGCGACGACGACGCCCGCACCGGTCGCACTGTCCCACGCCGCCGGCAGGTTGATGCCGCCGACCGGATCCTTGAAATGCCACTGATACTGGTTGTAGTAGGTGTCGTTCGGCACCAGGCGCGCGTAGCGGCGCGCATCGACCTCGACGAACTCCACGTCGGGATCGGTCGCCAGCTGGCGCAACAGGCTCTCCGCCTCCACGCGATCCAGCTTGCGCGAGGTCTGCACCAGTTCGGCGCCGATGCCGAGGCGGCGCAGCTTCGCGGCGCTCACGGCTTTTCCGTTCGCGGGTCCAAGCGCAGCGCGCGACACCGCGCCGACCAGCGAACGCTGCAGGGAGGCGCTGCTCGCACGCGCCGTACTGCCGTCACGGTACTTCACGATGAACCGGTCGTAGGTTTCACCGTCGCGCAGTCCGGCGGTGCTGACATCGCCTGCGGACGCGGTCGCCGCGAAGGCTCCGAATGTGACGATTGCGGCGAGTGCAGCAACAAGGGGACGACGACGCGAAATGCGAGATGAGGATTTCTGATTCACTTGAACTACTCCATGTCTACAAGGATGAACGAACTGGGTAACCCGTTTACGACGTGCTTACTCAACGACTTGCGACCTCCATTTCAAGCGGGTCGTGCATGTACCCCTGTTTACTTGTCACGACACTCTTCACGCGGCGACTACACGCTCTACACACCATCTACACATGGCGTTAACGCCTTGTTTTCAGCGGTTTCATCGCGTTGATACGAACGTAGCAAATCTCTCGCAAATTGCACAACGCGGTTGTAGTGTTCGATCACACGGAGTTGTTGAGCGTCATCTCGGGATGAGGGGATGGGGAATGCGGAAATCTTTCGCCAACGCGATTTTTTGTTTCACTGCTTCACTTGCACGCCTTTCGATTGGCACCACGCCTGCGTCACTTCGCTCGCGCACGCCGCGCCATGTTCGCGGCCAACGGCACGGAACTCACTCTCTCGTCATCTTCCTATCCAGCGCTTCGTGCAACGCGGCCGCGCGTCTCCCCTGTCGCCGGCCCTGTTGTCTTTTCCCCTGACGTAGTCCGCTTCGAATCCCCGTGCCGCAGCAAGGCATGGCGCTGTCGTATTCCCCCGAAAACACAGATGAAGGACGTGATCCATGAACAGGATTTACAGCAAGGTGTGGAACCCCTCCCTCGGCATGCTGGTGGTGGCCTCCGAGTTCGCGCGGCGCGCGCATGGCGTGATGTCGTCCGGTGCGCGCGTGCGTGCGCGCCTGGGAGTGACGCTGCTCGTGTCGGCCCTGCTTGCAGGTGCGCCGTTCGGCGCGGCGCTGGCGCACGACAAACAGAAAGGCCAGCCGCACAACGACAAGCCGCAGATCGGAACGGGGCCTGCCTTCTGCGTGGACTCGCGTGGAAATCCCATCATCGATGGCCGGCCCGGCGAGAACGCCGTGTCCTGCGGTGATAACGTCGACGCGTCCGGCCGCCATGCGGTCGCGGTCGGCTACAAGACCATCGCGAACAAGGCGGGCGCGACGGCGATCGGCGGCTACGCCGAAGCCAAGGGCGTGAACGCCACTGCCGTGGGCTACGACAGCAACGCGACCGCGCAGGGCGCGACCGCGCTGGGCAGCCAGAGCAATGCGACCGGCGCGAACGCGACGGCAGTCGGTACGCAGGCCAACGCGACGGGCGCCGGCGCAAGCGCCGTGGGCACCGGCAGCAGCGCCACGGGCGCCTACGCGGGCGCCTTCGGCAGTTCGTCCACGGCATCGGGTACGCAGGCATTGGCCGCGGGCCACACCAGCACGGCCACCGGCATCGCCACCGTGGCGGTCGGTGGATTCGCCAATGCATCGGGCAGCTTCGACACGGCGGTGGGCTACGGCTCCGATGCCAGCGGTGGCGACAGCACCGCACTCGGCTCCGGCTCCATCGCCTCCGGCTACAACAGCGTTGCCGTGGGTGGTTCGCTGCTCGGCTTCCTGCCGACCGAGGCGTCGGGTGACTTCTCGACCGCTGTTGGTGGCGGCGCATGGGCACCGGGCACGAATGCCACCGCCATCGGCAACCTGGCATCGGCGACCGCCGACAACAGCGTGGCACTCGGTGGCGATTCGGTCGCTGATCGCGAGGACACCGTTTCCGTCGGCAGCGCCGGCAGCGAACGACAGATCACCAACGTGGCGGCCGGCACGGAAGGCACCGATGCGGTGAATCTCGATCAGTTGAACGCAGTTGCCGAAGCGTCGGAGAACGCCACGCGCTACTTCAAGGCCAACGGCGCGAACGACGGCTCGGATGACGCCGTAGCGAACGGCGACTACGCCACGGCATCCGGCTCCGCCGCACTGGCCGACGGCGTCGGTGCGACAGCAACGGGCTCCGGCGCGTTCGCCATTGCCAACAGCGCGACGGCGACCGGCTTCAACGCGACGGCCACCGGCGAGAACAGCGTCGCCAGTGGTGCCGGTGCGCAGGCATCGGGATCCGGCGCTGTTGCGGTGGGTGGGCAGCGTCAAGTATTGGACGAAAACGGCGATCCGGTGCTCGATGAAGATGGAAATCCCGTCTACGCCAGCACCGAAGCGACCGCGGATGACGCCACAGCTGTCGGTGCAGGTGCAGTCGCCAGTGATGTCGGTGCAAGCGCAGTAGGCGCGGGCGCGACGGCGTCCGGTGCCTACTCGTCGGCCGTGGGTACCGAAGCATCTGCTTCCGGCATCCAGTCAACGGCCGTCGGTTTCCGCAGCGATGCCTCGGACGATGCCGCAACGGCAATCGGTGGTTACAGCAGCGCGTCCAACTTCGGCGCATCGGCATTTGGTTATGGCGCCGAGGCCAGCGGAAACAGCGCGACGGCCTTGGGCTTCGGTGCGGTCGCCAGCAACTACGACAGCACCGCGCTCGGGTCGAACTCCATCGCCAGCGGTGACAACAGTGTCGCCGTCGGTGGTGCGTTCTTCGGCTTCCTGCCGACCGAAGCCTCCGGTGACTACTCCGTCGCCGTCGGTGGTGGCGCGTACACGCCCGGCTTCAATTCGGTCGCACTGGGCAACCTGGCTACCGCAGAAGCCGACAACAGCGTCGCCATCGGTGGCGACTCGGTTGCGGATCGCGAGGACACCGTCTCCGTCGGTAGCGCCGGCAGCGAACGCCAGATCACCAACGTGGCGGCGGGAACCGAGGGCACCGATGCGGTAAACCTCGATCAGCTCAACGCGGTGGCCGAAGCCTCGGAGAACGCCACGCGCTACTTCAAGGCCAACGGCGAAGAGGATGGCACTGACGACGCAACGGCGAACGGCGACTACGCAACCGCGTCCGGTTCGGCCGCCGTGGCCGATGGCGTAGGCGCAACCGCCACGGGTTCGGGCGCGTTCGCGCTGGCCGACGGCGCCACCGCCACCGGCTTCAACGCCACCGCCACCGGCGCGAACAGTGTCGCCAACGGCAGCAGCGCTGAAGCCACCGGCGATTCCAGCATCGCCATTGGCGGCCAGGTGGATGCCTTCGATGCCGATGGAAATCCGATCACCGTCAGCACCGTGGCCTCCGGCCTGGGCGCCACGGCGGTCGGCTCCGGCAGCCTGGCGTCGGCCCTCGGCAGTTCCTCGTTCGGCGTACTCAGCGAAGCGAGTGGCGAGGCCAGCTCGGCGTTCGGTTACGGCAGCACGGCCACCGGCTCGTACGCCTCCAGCTTCGGCCATGCCAGTGGCGCCACCGGCGACTACAGCGTGGCCGTCGGCGGGCCGGCGGACCTGATCCCCGGTTTCGGCCTGCTCGTCTACACGCAGGCCAGCGGCTTCAGCTCGGCGGCGTTCGGTTCCGGCGCGATCGCGGCAGGCGACTACAGCCTGGCCGCCGGCAGCCTGGCCGAAGCCTCGGGACTGGAAAGCACCGCGGCCGGCTTCTTCTCCTACGCGCCCGGCGATTACGCCACGGCGCTCGGTGCGGAATCGTGGGCCAGCGGCGACAACAGCACCGCCGTGGGTTTCTACAGCACGGCGCTGGGCGACAACAGCGTGGCACTCGGCGCCAACTCGACGGCCGACCGCGACAACACCGTCTCGGTAGGCGACGTGGGTAGCGAGCGTCAGATCACCAACGTGGCTGCTGGCACGGAAGGCACCGACGCGGTGAATCTCGATCAGTTGAATGCAGTTGCCGAAGCATCGGAGAACGCCACGCGTTACTTCAAGGCGAACGGCGCCAACGACGGCTCGGATGACGCGGTGGCCAATGGCGACTACGCCACGGCGTCCGGTTCGGCCGCGCTGGCCGACGGCGTCGGCGCGACGGCAACGGGCTCCGGTGCGTTCGCCATCGCCAACGGCGCGACGGCGACCGGCTTCAACGCGACGGCGACCGGCGAAAACAGCGTCGCCAATGGCGCAGGCGCGCAGGCCTCCGGCGCTGGTTCGATCGCCTTGGGCGGTCAGCGCCAAGTGCTCGATGAGAACGGCGATCCGGTACTGGATGAAGATGGAAATCCCGTCTACGCTAGCACCGAAGCGACCGCGGATGACGCCACGGCTGTCGGTGCGGGTGCAGTCGCCAGCGACGTGGGCGCAAGCGCAGTAGGCGCGGGTGCAACGGCATCCGGCGCCTACTCCTCGGCGGTGGGTACCGAAGCCTCTGCTTCCGGCATCCAGTCAACGGCGGTCGGTTTCCGCAGCGACGCCTCGGACGATGCCGCAACCGCGATTGGCGGCTACAGCAGCGCGTCCAACTTCGGCGCATCGGCGTTTGGTTATGGCGCCGAGGCCAGCGGAAACAGCGCGACGGCCTTGGGCTTCGGTGCGGTCGCCAGCAACTACGACAGCACCGCGCTCGGGTCGAACTCCATCGCCAGCGGTGACAACAGTGTCGCCGTCGGTGGTGCGTTCTTCGGCTTCCTGCCGACCGAAGCCTCCGGTGACTACTCCGTCGCCGTCGGTGGTGGCGCGTACACGCCCGGCTTCAATTCGGTCGCACTGGGCAACCTGGCTACCGCAGAAGCCGACAACAGCGTCGCCATCGGTGGCGACTCGGTTGCGGATCGCGAGGACACCGTCTCCGTCGGTAGCGCCGGCAGCGAACGCCAGATCACCAACGTGGCGGCGGGAACCGAGGGCACCGATGCGGTAAACCTCGATCAGCTCAACGCGGTGGCCGAAGCCTCGGAGAACGCCACGCGCTACTTCAAGGCCAACGGCGCAGGCGATGGCAGCGATGACGCCACCGCCAACGGCGACTACGCCACGGCATCCGGTTCAGCCGCGCTGGCCGACGGCGTCGGCGCCACCGCGACCGGCTCCGGCGCGTTCGCCATCGCCAACGGCGCGACGGCGACCGGCTTCAATGCGACCGCGACCGGCGAGAACAGTGTGGCCAACGGCGCGGGTGCGCAGGCGAACGGCGCCGGTGCCGTCGCGGTCGGCGGCCAGCGCCAGCTGTTCGACGAGAACGGCGATCCGCTGCTCGATGAGGATGGCAACCCGGTCTATGCCAGCACCGAGGCCACGGCGGATGACGCCACGGCGATCGGGGCCGGCGCGATCGCCGGTGAGGTCGGCGCGAGTGCGGTCGGCGCGGGTGCGAATGCATCCGGCGCGTACTCCACCGCACTGGGCACGGAAGCCTCCGCGTCCGAAACGCAGTCCACCGCAGTCGGCTTCCGCAGCAGTGCGGGCGGACTGGCGTCCACCACCGTCGGTGGCTACAGCAGCGCAGGCGGCGACTTCGCCTCGGCGTTCGGCTATGGCGCCGATGCGGCCGGCAGCGGCGCGACCGCCGTGGGCGAAGCGGCGAGCGCGGGCGGCGAAGAGAGCACGGCCGTCGGTGGCACCACGTTCTTCGGCCTGATCAACACGCGCGCCAGCGGGACCGGCAGTTCGGCCTTCGGCAACGGGGCCTGGGCGACCGGCGAGTACAGCACCGCACTCGGCCACAACAGTTACGCCGACGGCGACGACAGCGTGGCCGTGGGCGTGAACTCGGTGGCTGCGGCGACCAACAGCGTCGCGATCGGTGCGAACTCGTGGAACGATCGCGACAACACTGTCTCGGTCGGCGATGTCGGTGCCGAACGGCAGGTCACCAATGTCGCTGCCGGTACCGAAGGCACGGACGCGGTGAACCTGGACCAGTTGAACGCCCTGGCGGAAGCCTCGGAAAACGCCACGCGCTACTTCAAGGCGAACGGCGCGGGCGATGGCAGCGATGACGCCACGGCCAACGGCGACTATGCGACGGCGACCGGCTCGGCGGCGCTGGCTGACGGTACGGGTGCGACAGCCACCGGCTCCGGTGCTTTCGCACTGGCGGATGGCGCCACGGCCACCGGCTTCAACGCCACCGCGAGCGGCACCAACAGCGTCGCCAGCGGCACCGGCGCGCAGGCGGCCGGCGCGGGATCGGTCGCGGTCGGTGGACAGCGCCAGCTGTTCGACGACAACGGGGATCCGCTGCTCGACGAGGACGGCAATCCGGTCTACGCCAGCACGGAAGCGACGGCCGACGACGCCACCGCACTCGGCGCCGGTGCCGTCGCCAGCGACAGCGGCGCGACGGCGACGGGCGCAGGCGCGACCGCATCCGGTGCCTATGCCACCGCCACCGGCACCGAGAGCTCGGCGTCCGGACTGCAGGCCACCGCCACCGGTTTCCGCAGCGATGCCTCCGGTGACGGCTCGGCGGCCGTCGGCAGTTACAGCAATGCGTCCGCGCTCGGGGCATCCGCGATCGGCTACGGCGCCGAGGCGTCGCAGGAGAACGCGACGGCCCTCGGCTTCGGTGCGGTCGCCAGCAACTACGACAGCACCGCGCTGGGATCCAATGCGGTCGCCAGTGGCGACAACAGCGTGGCGGTCGGCGGCGCGTTCTTCGGTTTCCTCCCGACCGAGGCCTCCGGTGACTACTCCGTCGCGGTCGGTGGCGGTGCGTACACGCCGGGCTTCAACGCGGTGGCGCTGGGCAACCTGGCCACTGCGGAAGCCGACAACAGCGTGGCCATCGGTGGCGATTCGGTCGCCGATCGCGAAGACACGGTGTCGGTCGGCAGCGCCGGCAGCGAGCGCCAGATCACCAACGTCGCCGCCGGCACCCAGGCGACCGACGCGGTGAACCTGTCGCAGCTGAGCTCCGTCGCCAGTTCGCTGGGCGGTGGCGCCGGGTTCTCGGGCGGCATGTTCATCGCGCCGAGTTACACGATCCAGGGCACGACGTACAACAACGTGGGCGCGGCGTTCACCGCGGTCGACGCCAAGCTCAACGAGCTGTACGGCATGTACAACGGATCGACCAGCGGCACGACCACCGCGTCGGCCAGCGCGGCACCGCCGACCCAGGCAAGCCAAGGCCAGGTGACCGGCGATACCGCCTCGACGAATGCGGGTGGAACCGCCGGTGCGGGTGGCAACGCGTCCACGCCCACGCGCGGTACGGCGACGACCACGGATACCGCCGGTAGCGGCGCCGTGGCCAGTGGCCAACCTGCGGTCGCGGCGCCCACCGACGCCACCGCCACGGCCGATGTCCCCGCCGCGGCCGCGTCCTACGCCGATGCAGGCGACGCCAACACGCTCAGCAGCGCGCAGTCCTACACCGACCAGTCCTCGGCGAGCACGCTGGCCAGTGCGAAGGCCTACGCCGACTTCCAGGTCAAAGCCCTAGAGGACGACTTCAACGCCTTCCGCGGTGACGTGGACCGTCGCTTCTCCGAGCAGGACCGCCGTCTCGACCGGATGGGCGCGATGAGTTCGGCGATGCTGAACATGGCGATCAACGCCGCCGGCAGCCGCAGTCCGCGTGGACGGGTCGCCGTGGGCGCGGGTTGGCAGAACGGCGAGAACGCCCTGTCCGTGGGCTACTCGAAGCCGATCGGCGAACGCGCGTCCTTCAGCATCGGTGGTGCGTTCAGTGGCGACGAGAAGTCGGCCGGCGTGGGCTTCGGTATCGACCTGTAACCCGGTTGTCGCAACGAAGAAGGGCCCGGCAATGCCGGGCCCTTTCTTTTTTGCGGAAGGCCAGTCGTCAGTCGCAGGCCATGCGGCCCGAGGGCAGCACGCGCGGATTGCCCATCGCGAAATGCGTCACCGGCCGTTCCCACATCTCGAACGACGAGATGCCCGGCGTGACGCCGCAACTGCTGGTGTAGGTGAAGGTCTCGCCATCCGTCGACACGTACAGGTCGAACTTGATCGACACCGGCAGCGTGCTGCTGACCATCAGCGTGGTCTGGGTGGCGTCGCCACTGCGCGCCGCCCGCAGGTTGCCCGGCGCGTCGCCGGCCGGCGCGGACGCCGCGACCTTCCCGTCCACTACTTCGACCTGCAGCGCCAGCGACGGCGAAGCACTGCCGATGGCGAAGCCGGCGGGCAGCTCGCCGCGGGCCATCGGCTTCGGTGCCGCCTTGCCTGCCCACGCCGCGCCCGTCACCGCCGACACGGCCAGCGCCAGCACGCCTCCCGCCACGATCCTGTTCACGCGCTCAGCCCTCCTCGGTCACGCGCAGCACTTCCTCGATGGTCGTCTCGCCGGACAGCGCCTTGACGATGCCGTCCTCGTACATCGTGCGCATGCCGTTCTCGCGCGCCAGCTGTTCGATCTCACCCATGCCGGCGTGGCGCATGATCGCGCGACGGATCGCGTCGTTCATCACCAGGAACTCGACGATGGTGGTGCGGCCGAGATAACCGGTCGGCGCGATCGCCGAACCGCGTGGTCGATACAGGAAGATCTCGCCCTGCGGCTGGAAGCGGCGCAGGCCGAACTTCTCGATTTCCTCGGGCGAGGCGGCGTACTTCTCCGCATGCGTCTGCTCCAGCCGGCGCACCAGGCGCTGGGCGAGGATGCCGTTGATGGTGGAGGTCATCAGGTAATCCTCCACCCCCATGTCGAGCATGCGGGTGATGCCGCCGGCCGCATTGTTGGTGTGCAGCGTGCTGAGCACCAGGTGGCCGGTCAACGCGGACTGGATGGCGATGCGCGCGGTCTCGAGGTCGCGCATTTCGCCGATCATGATGATGTCCGGGTCCTGGCGCACGATGCTGCGCAGGGCGTGGGCGAAATCCAGTCCGATCTGCGGCTTGGCCTGGATCTGGTTGATGCCCTCGATCTGGTATTCGACCGGATCCTCGACCGTGATGATCTTGACGTCCGACGTGTTGAGCTTGCTCAGCGCCGTGTACAGCGTGGTGGTCTTGCCCGAGCCGGTGGGACCGGTGACCAGCAGGATGCCGTGCGGCTGCTCCAGCACTTTCTGGAACTGCGGCAGGAAGGCATCGGTGAAGCCGAGCTTCTTGAAGTCGAACACCACCGTCTCGCGGTCGAGCAGACGCATCACCACGCTTTCACCGTGCGCGGTCGGCACGGTGCTGACGCGAAGATCCAGTTCCTTGCCCTGCACGCGCAGCATGATGCGGCCGTCCTGCGGCAGGCGGCGCTCGGCGATGTTGAGCTTGGCCATGATCTTGACGCGGCTGATCACGGCGGCGGTGAGATTGGCGGGTGGGCTCTCGCCCTCCTCCAGCACGCCGTCGATGCGGTAGCGCACCTTCAGCCGGTTCTCGAACGGCTCGATATGGATGTCGGACGCGCGCAGTTCGACCGCACGCTGGATGACCAGGTTGACCAGCCGGATGACCGGCGCTTCCGAGGCGAGGTCGCGGAGATGCTCGACGTCGTCCAGGTCGACGGTGGATTCACCGTCCGCGTTCTCGACGATGGCGCCCATCGCGCTGCGGCCCTGCCCGTAATAGCGCTCGATCAGGTCGCCGATCTCGGAACGCAGCGCGACCTGCGGCCGCACCATACGCCCGGTGGCCAACCGCACGGCGTCCATCGCGTACTGGTCCTGCGGATCGGCCATCAGCAGGTCGACGTGGGTTTCGTCCTCGCCCACCGGACAGACATGGAACTGCTTCAGGAAACGCTGCGACAGCGCCAGCGATTCCGGCGGCGCATCCGGTGCGTCCTTCACGGTGACCAGCGGCAGCCCGAGGACTTCGGCCGCGGTTTCCGCATGGTCACGTTCGGAGACCAGGCCCAGCCGCGACAGCAGCGCCAGCAGGCCTCCGCCCGTCTCTTCCTGCAGCCGTCGCGCACGCGCCAGGTCGGCTTCCTTCAGCCGACCGCGGCCGAGCAGCGCGGCGACGATGCGCTCGTCGTCGGAAAGCGGATTGTCCAGCGCAGCTGCGTCCACGGAAGGCCTCCTTCAGGTGCCCGACTTTAGCAGGTCCGACCGGCGGCCCCTGTCGTCCGCGCGTTACGGCAGGCGGACCAGATAGTCCACGTTGGCCAGATGAATACGCGTGCCTAGGTTGCCGTCCCACGCGACCGTGGCGCCATGCGCCTCCAGCACCGGAATCACGTCCTCGCGCATCAATGCCGTCACGATCTGCGCATAGCGCTGATCGCGCTGCGCCTCCGGCAATGCCTTCCATTCGGCTTCGGTGGTCCACGCATCGAGGAAGGCGCCGTAGCCGATGTAGGTGCTGCGGTCCTCGATCAGCCGGTCGGTATCCTGCTGGTGGTAATAGATGTAGCCGCGCCAGGTGCGGCTGTCGTCGCGCTCGTCGAAGATCTCGCCCGACGCGCAGGTGCCGCAGCAGCTGAAATGCTCGCGCGCCACGATGCCACGTTCGGCCAGCGCCGCGAACGCACGCGTCAATGCGGTGGTCGCCGCAGGATCCCAGTGCGCCTGTTGTGCGCGCCGTGCCGCCACGACGGCCGCGAATGCACCTTCGATCCTTGAATCGTCGAGGCCCCACGCTTCCGCTTCCTCTTCCATGCTTTCCACGAACGCCGACGCATCGTCGTCGCCCCGCACGACCCATTGCCACGCGCGTTCGCGGAGCTCGGCCTCGACGTCGTCCGCAAGGCCGAGCGATGCCGGAAGCCGGAAGCCGGCGGGCGCCGCGTTGGTGGGGGACCCGGCGTGCGTCATGCCGACGGGCTCCGCCTTGCCGTCCCGTCCACCGCGCCTGAAGCGATCAAACCATCCCATCCGCACGTCCTCCCTGAAGTGATGCCGCGACGGTAGCGAATCGGACCCGCAAAAACAAAGAGGGGAAAGGCGCCTGCCTTTCCCCTCCTGCGGACGACGCCGATGGACCTGCGCTTATCCCACCCACACCCGCGCGTTGCGGAACATGCGCAGCCACGGCGAATCGTCCGGCCAGCCGGCCGGATACCAGCTGTGGTTGGCGCTGCGCGGGGTGCGTTCCGGGTGCGGCATCAGGATGGTCGCGCGACCGTCGTCGCTGGCCAGGCCGGCGATGCCGTCGGGCGAACCGTTCGGATTGAGCGGGTACGTCATCGCAACCGCGCCATCGCCGTCCACGTAGCGCAACGACACGCGGGCAGCGGCCTGGTCGACCGCGCCGGCGAACGACGCGCGGCCTTCGCCATGCGCCACCGCCACCGGGATGCGCGAACCGGCCATGCCGCGGAAGAACACCGACGGCGACTCCTGCACTTCCAGCAACGCCACGCGGGCTTCGAACTGCTCGCTCTGGTTGCGCAGGAACTGCGGCCAGTGCTCCGCACCGGGGATGATGTCCTTCAGCTGGCTCATCATCTGGCAGCCGTTGCAGACGCCCAGCGAGAACGTGTCGGTCCGCGCGAAGAACGCGGCGAACGCATCGCGCAGCGCATTGCGTTCGAGGATGGACGTCGCCCAGCCACGGCCCGCGCCCAGCACGTCGCCGTAGCTGAAGCCACCACAGGCGGCGAGGCCGCTGAAACCGTCCAGTGCCACGCGACCGCTGATCAGGTCGCTCATGTGCACGTCGAACGCATCGAAGCCGGCACGGGTGAACGCCGACGCCATCTCGATCTGTCCGTTGACGCCCTGCTCGCGCAGGATCGCGACCTTCGGCCTTGCGCCGGTGGCGATGAAAGGCGCGGCGACATCGTCGCCGGCATCGAACGACAGCTTCGGCTTCAGTCCGGTGCGGCCGAACTGGCGCGCGGTGTCGCGCTCCTGGTCGGCGGCCTCGGGGTTGTCGCGCAGCTTCTGCATCGCATGCGTGACCGACCACCAGGCATCGAACAACTCTTCCCAGCGCCATTCGGCCAGCACGTCGCCGTCCTGCTGCACGCGGATCGCCGACGCCGTGGTCGGGCGTGCGATGCGCTGCGCGCACTCGGTCAGCGCGTGGCGCTCGACCAGGTCGGCGAACGCCGCACGGTCTTCATCGGCCACCTGCACCACCGCGCCCAGCTCTTCGGCGAACAGCGTGCGGAAGGCATCGTCGCCCCAGCCGTCGAGGTTGATGTCCAGGCCACGATGCGACGCGAACGCCATTTCGCACAGCGCGGCGAAGGCACCACCGTCGCTGCGGTCGTGGTACGCGAGCAGCAGCCCGGCCTCGCGCGCATCGGCGATCAAATGGAAGAAGTCGCGCAGGCGCTGCGGATCGTCGAGGTCCGGCACGCTCTCGTCACGATCGCCGCCGGCGAACGCCGGCCACGCACCGTCACCGCCGGACTGCGGGTAGACCTGCGCCAGCACCGAACCGCCGAGACGCTTCTTGCCGGCACCCAGGCCGATCAGCCACAGATCGCTGTCGTCTTCGCGCGACAGCAGCGGCGTGAGCTGCTGGCGTACATCGGTCACCGGCGCGAACGCGCTGATGATCAGCGACACCGGCGACACCGATTTCTGCGCCTGGCCGTCGCTATGCCACTGCGCCTGCATCGACAGCGAGTCCTTGCCGACCGGGATGCTGATGTCCAGGTCCGGACACAGCTCCATGCCGACGGCCTTCACCGCATCGAACAGCAGCGCGTCTTCGCCGGGATGACCGGCGGCGGCCATCCAGTTGGCGGACAGCTTCACGCGATGCAGCGATTCGACCGGCGCGGCGCACAGGTTGGTGATCGCTTCACCGACCGCCATGCGGGCGGCGGCGGCGGCATCCAGCAGCGCCAGCGGCGTGCGTTCACCGATGGCCATCGCTTCGCCCACGAACCCTTCATAGCCGCTTAGGGTGATCGCGCAGTCGGCCACGGGCATCTGCCACGGGCCGACCAGCTGGTCGCGCGCGGTCAGGCCACCGACGCTGCGGTCGCCGATGGTGATCAGGAACTGCTTGGACGCGACCGTCGGATGCGCGAGCACGCGCAGTCCGGCGTCGCGCAGATCGAGCGACGACGTCTGCAGCGCTGGCCACTTGGGCGCGTCCGGATAGGCGGTGTCGCGGTGCATCTTCGGCGGCTTGCCGAACAGCACATCCATCGGCAGGTCGATCGGTGCATCGGCGGGGATGTTGCCCGGCGTGGCGCCATAGGCGACCACCAGGTGTTCTTCCTTCGTCGCCACACCGACCGCGGCGAACGGACAGCGCTCGCGTTCGCACAGCGCAGCGAACTCGGCCAGGCGCGCCTGCGGCACGCCCAGCACGTAGCGCTCCTGCGATTCGTTGCACCACAGCTGCATCGGCGACAGCGAAGGATCGTCGCTGGGCACCTTGCCCAGGTCGATCACGCCGCCGACGCCGGAGTCGTGCAGCAGCTCGGGGATCGCATTGGACAGACCGCCCGCGCCGACGTCGTGGAACCACAGGATCGGGTTGTCGTCGCCCATCGCCACGCAGCGGTCGATGACTTCCTGGCAGCGGCGCTCCATTTCCGGGTTGTCGCGCTGCACGCTGGCGAAATCGAGCTCCTCGGCGCTTTCGCCGGATGCGACCGAGCTGGCGGCACCGCCACCCAAGCCGATCAGCATCGCCGGACCGCCGAGCACGATCACCGCATCGCCCGCCGACAGCGTCTTCTTCTCCACCTGGATGCGGTCGATCGCGCCCAGGCCACCGGCCAACATGATCGGCTTGTCGTAGGCGCGCGTCAGGCCGGCGCCTTCCGGCAGCTCGAAGCTGCGGAAATAGCCGAGCAGGTTGGGACGGCCGAATTCGTTGTTGAACGCGGCGCCACCCAGCGGGCCATCGAGCATGATCTCCAGCGCCGGCGCCATGCGCGGGTTCAGCGCGCGCGGCGCCTCCCACGGCTGCGGCAGCGTGGGGATGCGCAGGTGCGAGACCGAGAAGCCGGTCAGGCCCGCCTTCGGCTTGCCGCCGCGGCCGGTCGCGCCCTCGTCGCGGATCTCGCCACCGGCACCGGTGCTGGCACCGGGGAACGGCGCGATCGCGGTCGGGTGGTTGTGCGTTTCCACCTTGATGCAGAACGCCGAGTCGACGGTCGCTTCCAGGCGGTACTGGCCGCCGGCATCGGGACGAAAGCGCGCCGATGCGTAGCCTTCGATCACCGCCGCGTTGTCGCTGTACGCGCTGAGCGTGTGCTCCGGCGTCTGCGCATGCGTGTGCTTGATCATCCGGAACAGGGAACGGTCCTGGTCCTTGCCGTCGATGGTCCAGCTGGCATTGAAGATCTTGTGGCGGCAATGCTCGGAATTGGCCTGCGCGAACATCATCAGTTCGACGTCGGCCGGATCGCGGCCCAGTTCCGTGTAGCGCGTGCGCAGGTAGTCGATCTCGTCGTCGGCGAGCGCCAGGCCCAGCCGCGCGTTGGCCGCTTCCAGCTGCGCCAGCGGGATGCGTTCCAGTTCGCCACGCGCTGGCGCGGTGAACAACGCCTGCGCCTGCTCGCGCGTGGCCAGCAGGGATTGCGTCATCGGATCGTGCAGCGCCTTGGCCAGCGTCGGCGAGGCGTCGTCCCAGCCTTCCAGGTCGATACGCAGGCCGCGCTCGACGCGCTTCACCGGCTGGCCGGCGCCACGCAGCAGTTCGGTGGCCTTGCTCGCCCACGGCGACAGCGTGCCCAGGCGCGGCGTGACGAACCGCGAGACGGCGCCGTCGGCCAGCGCCTCGTCCTGGTCACCCGCCTGCAGGATGCGGCGCAGCGTGGCCAGGTCCGGCGTCGCGCCGGCCTCGGGTTCGACGAAGTAGACATGCCAGGCCCCGCGGATGCGGACACCGGAGGCAATGGACTGGAGCTTGGATTCGAGCCGCGCGCGGCGGAAGTGCGACAAGGCCGGTTGGCCTTCAAGGACGATCATGTCCGGAACCGTGGGGGCGTGCCGTCAGGACGGGGCCCGCTATTGTAGCGAAGCCGGCGCGGCGCCGGCTTCGTTCGGATCAGGGGGCGGCGCCGGCGGCGGCGGCCGGGGCCTTTTTCGCCGCCAGCTCGTCCAGTCTGGCCCGCAGGGTGGCTGGGGGCAGATAGCCGCCCAACTGGACGCCCTCGGCCGAGAAGATGGCCGGGGTGCCGCTCACGCCGACTCGCTGGCCGACGTCGTACTCCATCGTCACCGGGTTCTTGCAGTCGCGCGAGGGGATCGACTTGCCGGCCTTGGCGTCCGTCAGGGCGCGCCTGCGGTCCGGGGCACACCAGACCGAGATCATGTCCTTGTGGTCCTGGCTACCCAGGCCCATGCGCGGGAACGCGAGGTACTCCACCGCGATGCCCTGCCGGTTGATCTCGGCAATCTCCTCATGCAGCTTGCGGCAGTAGCCGCATTCGATGTCGGTGAACACGGTGACCGTGTACTTGGCGTTCGGCGGCGCGAACACGATCTTCTCGCTGTGCGGGATCGTGGCGATCAGCTGGGTGCGGTATGCAGCCAGCGCCGCGCTGTTCTGCATGACGTCTTCCTGCTGTTGCAGGTCGATCACCGAACCCTGCACCAGATAGCGGCCATCGTCGCTGACGTACAGCAACTGCCCACCGGCGATTACCTCGCGGAATCCCGGCAGCGGCGCAGCACCCACGTAATCGACCTTGACCCGCGCATTGAGCTGCGCCAGCGCAGAGCGGGCGCGCTCGTCGGGCGTGGCGCCCTGCCCCGGCTTGAGCTGCGCAGCCGGCGCCGGCGCGGCGGCGGCTTCAGCCTTGGCGGGCGGTTGCGGGGCCTGGGCGCAGGCGGTCAGGCTCAGGGCGCCCAGCAGGGCAGCGGTGATCAGGCGGGGCATCAAGGGCATCCGGAATAAGCCGCAGGGCGGCTGGCTGGCAGGAACAGGCAGGGATTCTGGCACAGCGAGGTGGCGAAGCGGCTTAACCCTCCGCCAGCGTGACGTGGTTCACGCCCGCGGATGATGGCGTCCGTGCAGCTGTTTCAGGTGCTCGCGGGCCACCAGCGTGTAGATCTGCGTGGTCGACAACGAGCTATGGCCAAGCAGCAATTGCAGCGCACGCAGGTCGGCGCCACGGTTCAGCAGGTGGGTGGCGAAACTGTGCCGCAACCCGTGCGGACTGATGCGGACCGGGTCGATGCCGGCCGCGGCGGCGTACCGCTTCACCAGCGCCCAGAACTGCTGACGGCTCGGTGGCTCGGCCGTCGCACCGACGAACAGGGCGGGCACGCTGCGCTTGCCGACCAACGCGGGCCGCGACTGCGCCAGGTAGGTTTCCAGCCAGTGCTGCGACTCCTCGCCCAGCGGCACCAGCCGGTCCTTGCTGCCCTTGCCGGTAACCCGCAACACGCCCTGCCGCAAATTGACGGCGGTGGCCGGCAACGTGACCAGTTCGCTGACGCGCAGGCCGGCCGCGTACATCAGTTCCAGCATGGCGCGATCGCGCAGGCCCAGCGGCGTCGCGATGTCGGGCGCGCCGAGCAACGCATCGATCTCGGTTTCGGCCAGCGCCTTGGGCAGCGAGCGCGGCAGGCGCGGGGGATCGAGCAGTGCCGTCGGATCGTCGCCACGCAGGCCACGGCGCAGGCGATGGGCGAAGAACGCGCGCAGGGCCGACAGCAACCGCGCATTGCTGCGCGGCGAATAGCCGGCGCGCGTGCGCCAGGCCAGGTAGTCGAACAGTGCAGCCCGGTCCGCCGCGCCGAGGCCGCCCTCGCGACCGTTCCGCCAGCGTGCGAACCCCTCCAGGTCGCGCCGGTAACTGTCCAGCGACGGCCGCGCGAGGCCGCTCTCGGCCCAGATGGCGTCGAGGAAAGACGCGATGTCAGTGGCATCGGCCTCGGGAACGGGTGGCAGGGCGATCGCCTGCTGGCGGCGGTCGGCGGGCGTGCGGGCAGTCATGCCGCCAGCTTAGGCGATGCACCCGCGGCTTGGGTGCACCGGCTTCTTGTGGGACCGACCTCAGTCGTGAAAGAAGCCGCCGTCGGTTCGGCCATCGCGACCGACGTCGCTCCCACACCACCAAGGGAGGTTGTGCGGGGTTAGCCGGTATCCTGTTGCGATGACGGAACACGCCTCCCCTGCCGAAAAACCCCGCGCTCTGATCGGTTGGCGCCTGCTCGCGCTGCTCTACGACGTGTGGCCGGTGCTGGCGATGTGGCTGGCCGTAGCCATTCCGTTCGTCCTCGTCGACGTGGTGATCAGCGACAACGTCCGCCATAACATCGAACCCTTCAGCCTGATGTGGTGGCTGCTGTGGAGCTGCTGCTGGGGCGTTGCCGGGCTATACGCCACCTTCAGCTGGCTGCGCGGCGGACAGACCCTGGGCATGCGGCCGTGGCGACTGAAGGTGACCAACCCGGACGGCAGTGCACCGACGCTGGCCGCGCTGTGGCGCCGCTATGCGCTGGCGACGTTGTCGATGCTCGCCGCAGGCCTGGGCTTCTGGTGGGCGTGGCTGGACCGCGACCGACTGGCCTTCCACGACCGTTTCAGCGGCACGCGCCTGGTGCGGCTGCCGAAGCGTCCGCGCTGACGCTACGCGGACGGCGATGAAAGGGATCAGCCACCTCACCTTCATCGTCCGCGATCTCGATCGCATGGCCATGTTGCTGTGCGAGGGCCTGGGCGCGCGTGAGGTGTACGACAGCGCACAGCGCAACTTCTCGCTGTCACGCGAGAAATTCTTTCTCCTTGGCGACACCTGGTTGGCGGCCATGCAAGGCGAACCGCCTGCCGAACGTTCGTACCAGCACGTCGCCTTTGCGGTAAGCGAGGCGGACCTGCCCCTTTACCGGGCCAGACTCGAAGCGCTTGGCGTCGAGATCCGTCCGCCGCGCGAGCGCGTGCAGGGCGAAGGCCTGTCGCTGTACTTCTACGATTTCGACAATCACCTGTTCGAGCTGCACACAGGCACGCTGGAGCAGCGTCTTGAACGCTACGGGGAAGGGCGATGAAAGCCTCGATGCTGCCCGGGCACGGCCCGCACCGGGCCACACCCACCCGCTGACCGGTGCGTCAGCGGCTTCTTCGGCGGAACATCAGCCAGGAAATGCCCAGCAGGGCGAACGGCGGGATCGCGTAGGCGATGCGGTAATCCAGCCGGAAGGCACCGGCCAGCCGCACAAACATGGTCTGCAGCACCCAGAAGCCGACGGCGAACACGATACCGAGGAACAGCCGCTTGCCCATGCCACCGCTGCGCAGGCTGCCGAAGGCGAACGGGATGGCGGCCAGGCACAGGGCCAGCACGTTGAGCGGATAGAACCAGCGCGCCCAGTACTGGTCTTCGTAATCGCGCGCGTCCAGGCCATTGCGCTTGCGGTAGTCGATGTTCTGGCTCAATTCGCGACTGGGCATGTTGCGCGCGCGCACCAGGCTCGACGACAGGACCGATGCGTCCAGTTCCGATTCCCAGCGTTCGCCCAGCACCGTCGTCTGCACCGCAGAGCGCTCCTTGAAGGTGGTGCGGCGCACGTTCTTCAGCACCCAATGGCCTTCCAGGTGCTCGGCGATGGCGGCGTGGGCGATCGATGCAAGGCGGCCGTCTTCTGCCAGTTCGTACATGCGCACGTCGCGCAGTTGCAGCGCGACCTTGCCGCCGCCCTGGTCCTTCTCTTCACCGCTCTGCGCGTACAGGAACGTGTTGCCCTCGCGCGCCCACAGACCGGAGTAACGGTCCATGGCGACGTTGCCGGTCCGCGCGCTCATCTTCAGCACGTCGGCCTGGCGCTGGCCCCAGGGGCCCAGCGTCTCGCCGCTGAACACCATCAGCGCGGTCAGGATCGCCAGCGCGGCGGCAACCGAGATACTCAGGCGCAGGCGCGACAAGCCCAGCGCGCGCAGTGCGGTCAGTTCCGAGCTGGCGGCCAGTTGGCCCAGGCCCATCAGCGAGCCGATCACGGCCGCGGTGGGAAACATCGTGTAGGCCCGACGCGGCACGGTGTACAGCACCCACGCGACGGCATGGCCGAAGGTGTAGTTGCCGGTGCCCAGGTCGCCGATCTCGCCGGACAGCGCCATCACCACGTCCAGCCCCACCAGGACCGCCCAGGTGAGCAGCACGGTGACCAGGACCACCTGGCCCACGTAGGTGTCATGCAGGCGCGGCAACAGCCTCATGCGCGCCTCCGCGGCCGCGACAGCCGGCCGTCACGCAGGTAGAACCACAGGCCCGCCGCCAGCAGTGGCAGGGTCAGCCACCACAAACCGGCTACCCCCGGCAGCTTGCCGTCGGCCAGCAACTGGGTGCCGTTGAACATCAGGCTGATGCCGACCAGGTAGGCCAGGAAACCCAGCATCACCCGCCCGTAGCGGGTCTGGCGCGGAGAACTGCGCGACAGCGGCAGGGTCAGCAGGGCGAACGCCAGGGCCAGCAAGGGCGGCGTCAAACGCGCATGGACCTGCGCATTCGCGTCCGGACGCGGGTCGGACAGCAACTGCGGCGTCGGCAGCAATTCGGGGTCGTCCTTGTCCAGGGTGTCGGCGCGGTCGGGCAGCGCGACTTCGTTGGACTTGTAGCGGATCAGGCGGTAATCCAGGCCGGCGCCATCGGGACCTTCGACGCGGAAACCGTCGTCCAGTCGCAGGTAGCGGTTGCGCTCGCCCTCGAAGAACATCTGCCCGGATTTGGCCGTCACCACGTCGATGCGGCCTTCATTGGCGCGATGCATGAACACCTTGCTCAGGCCGGTGCCATCCGGCGACAGCGCACTCACATAGACCACCGCACCGCTGGAAAGCACGGTGAACTTGCCGGCATCCAGCCCGGACACCACCAGGCTGCGGTTGGCGTGTTCCAGCATGTTCTGCGCGGTGCGCAGCGCCCACGGGCCCAGCCACAGCGAGCACAGGCCCACCACGATCACCACCGGCACCACCAGCATCATCAGCGGGCGCATCAGCCGGCGCGGCCCGATGCCCGCCGCGGTCAGGACCGCCATTTCCGAGTCCCGGTACAGGCGCGAGAACGCCAGCAGCAGGCCCAGCATCAGCGCCAGCGGGATGATGTAGGGCATGTAGTTGAGGAACTGCAGGCCCAGCTGGGACAGCAGCAGGCGGGCCGGCACCTTGCCGTCGGCCACGTCGCCCAGCAGGTCCGCCATCACGCCGCCCACGCTGACCATCAGCAGGACGATCAGGGTGGCCAGGAAGCTCTGGGTGAATTCCCGGAAGAGGTAGCGGTCCAGCTTCGGCATCAGGAGGGCTTGATTTACAATCTCGGGCTTGTGCGCCGCGCCTGCGGCGGCGGTCTCTGCGGTCCGGGATGGCGTCAGCCACCTTCATCCGGCCTGCGATTGTACGTAACTGAACCGGGAATCTGATCAATGACGCTGGAATTCACCCTGAACCACGAAGCCCCCGCCCAGGCCAGCGTCGACTGCGTCGTGGTAGGCGCCTACGCCGACAAGAGCCTGACCGCGGCCGGCCAGGCCGTGGATGCAGCCAGTGGCGGCAAGCTGTCCGCACTGATCCAGCGCGGCGACATCGGCGGCAAGACCGGCAAGACCACCCTGCTGCACGACCTGCCCGGCGTGACCGCGCCGCGCGTGCTGGTCGTGGGCCTGGGCGAGACCGCCAAGTTCGGCGTGGCCCAGTACCTGAAGGCCGTGGGCGACGCCGCACGCACGCTCAAGCTCGGCCCAGTCCGCAGCACGCTGTTCACCCTGTCCGAGGTCGCGGTCAAGGACCGCGACGCGGCATGGAAGATCCGCCAGGCCGTGATCGCCGCCGATCATGCCTGCTACCGCTACACGGCCACGCTGGGCAAGAAGAAGAACGACGACCCGGGCCTGACCCAGTTCGCCATCAGCGGTGACGACGACCAGGCGTTGGCGCAGGGCATCGCGATCGCCGCCGGCGTGCAGGTCACCCGCGAGCTGGGCAACCTGCCGCCGAACATCTGCAACCCGGCCTATCTGGTCGAGGAAGCACAGAAGTACGCCGCTGAAAACGGCGCCGAAGCCGAGATCCTCGACGAGGCGCAGATGGAAGCGCTGGGCATGGGCTCGCTGTTGGCCGTCGCCCGCGGTTCGGCCAACCGCCCGCACCTGATCGTGCTGAAGTGGAATGGCGCGAGCGATGCCGAGGCCAAGCCGTACGTGCTGGTCGGCAAGGGCATCACCTTCGACACCGGCGGCGTGAACCTGAAGACGCAGGGCGGTGTCGAGGAAATGAAGTACGACATGCTGGGCGCCGGCAGCGTCATCGGCACCTTCGTGGCGGCCGTGAAGATGAAGCTGCCGCTGAACCTGGTGGTGATCGTGCCGGCGGTGGAAAACGCCATCGACGGCAATGCCTATCGTCCGTCCGACGTGATCACCAGCATGTCCGGCAAGACGATCGAGGTGGGCAACACCGACGCCGAGGGTCGCCTGATCCTGTGCGACGCGCTGACCTACGCCGAGCGCTTCAAGCCGGCCGCGCTGGTCGACGTGGCGACGCTGACCGGCGCCTGCATCGTCGCGCTCGGCCGCTACGCCAGCGGCCTGATGAGCAAGCACGACGACCTCAGCAACGAACTGCTGGGCGCGGGCGAAACCGTGTTCGACCGCGCATGGCGCCTGCCGCTGTGGGACGAGTACCAGACGCAGCTGGAATCCAGCTTCGCCGACGTCTACAACATCGGCGGTCGCTGGGCCGGTGCGATCACGGCGGGCTGCTTCCTGGCCCGCTTCACCGAGGGCCAGCGCTGGGCGCACCTCGACATCGCCGGCGTCGCCAACGACGAAGGCAAGCGCGGCATGGCCACCGGTCGCCCGGTCGGCCTGCTGAGCCAGTGGCTGCTGGACCGCGTCGCCTGACCGGCGACGCGTGCCCGACGCCATGGCCCGAGCCGATTTCTACCTGATCGCCAAGCCGCGCTTCCTCGAAGAACCGCTCAAGCTGGTCTGCGAGCTGGCGCGCAAGGCGTACGACAGCAACCAGTGGACGCTGGTGCTGGCGCGCGATGCCGCGCAGGCGGAGGAACTGGACGAGCTGCTGTGGGAGTTCGATCCGGACGCCTACATCCCGCACCAGATCGCCGGCGACGAAGAGGACGAGCTGACGCCCGTGCTGATCGCCACGCCGGATATCGATGTGCCGGCGCGCGCGCTGGTGATCAACCTGCGCGACGACGCCTTCACCGGCGCCTGCGAACGCGTGCTGGAGGTCGTGCCGGCGGATCCGTCCGCACGCGAGCCGCTGCGCGAGCGCTGGAAGCAGTACAAGGCGCGCGGCTTCGAAGTGAACAAGCACGACATGTAGTGAATCGTCATTCCCGCGAAGGCGGGAACCCAGCGACGTTCAGCACTGCAGCACCTCAATCAATGGCACTCCAAGACACTGGATTCCCGCCTTCGCGGGAACGACGAACAAGATGACCGACCTCGCCTCCAGCTACGACCCGAAATCCTTCGAATCCCGCCTGTACGCGCAGTGGGAAGCCGCCGGCTACTTCACGCCCAGCGGCACGGGCCAGCCCTACACCGTGCTGCTGCCGCCACCGAACGTCACCGGCACGCTGCACATGGGCCACGCGTTCCAGCACACGCTGATGGACGCGCTGGTGCGTTATCACCGCATGCGTGGCTACGACACGCTGTGGCAGATGGGCACCGACCACGCCGGCATCGCCACCGAGATGGTGGTAAGCCGCAACCTGGCGCAGGAAGGCAAGGGCGAGACGCGTGATTCGCTGGGCCGTGACGGCTTCATCGCCAAGGTGTGGGAGTGGAAGGCGCAGTCCGGCGATACCATCGAACGGCAGATGCGCCGCATGGGCACGTCCGGCGACTGGTCGCGCAGCACCTTCACGATGGACGACGACGCGTCGAAGGCCGTCATCGAGGCCTTCGTGCGCTGGCACCAGCAGGGTCTGATCTACCGCGGCCAGCGCCTGGTCAACTGGGACCCGGTGCTGAAGACCGCGATCTCCGACCTGGAGGTGGAGAACGTCGAGGAAGACGGCTTCCTGTGGTCGATCGAGTATCCGCTCGCCGATGGCAGCGGAACGCTGGTCGTCGCGACGACGCGTCCGGAAACCATGCTCGGCGACACCGCCGTGATGGTGCACCCGGAGGACGAGCGCTACGCGCACCTGATCGGCAAGACGGTGAAGCTGCCGCTGACCGATCGCGAGATCCCGGTGATCGCCGACGACTACGTCGACCGCGAGTTCGGCACCGGCGTGGTCAAGGTGACGCCCGCGCACGACTTCAACGACTACCAGGTGGGCCTGCGCCACGACCTGCCGCTGATCAACCTGCTGACGCCCACCGCGGCGATCAACGAGAACGCGCCGGAGAAGTACCAGGGCCTGGACCGCTACGAAGCGCGCAAGGTCGTGCTGGCCGATCTCGAGGACCTCGGCCTGCTGGTCGAGACCAAGCCGCACAAGTTGCAGGTGCCGCGCGGCGACCGTACCAACCAGGTGATCGAGCCCTACCTGACCGACCAGTGGTTCGTGAAGATGGATGCGCTGGCCAAGCGCGCCTTGGAGTTGGTCGAGTCGGGCGAAGTGAAGTTCGTCCCGCCGAACTGGATCAACACCTACCGCCACTGGATGGAAAACATCCAGGACTGGTGCATCAGCCGCCAGCTCTGGTGGGGCCACCGCATCCCGGCGTGGTTCGATGCCGACGGCACCTGCTACGTCGGCCGCGACGAAGCCGAAGCGCGCGCCAACGCCGGCCTGTCCGCCGATGTCGCGCTGACGCAGGACAGCGACGTGCTGGAAACCTGGTTCTCCTCGCAGCTGTGGCCGTTCAGCACGATGGGCTGGCCGAACGAGGCGGCGATGGCCGCGCGCGGCTTCGACCGCTATCTGCCGTCGTCGGTGCTGGTCACCGGCTTCGACATCATCTTCTTCTGGGTGGCGCGCATGGTGATGGCCACCGACAGTTTCGTCGGCAAGGTGCCGTTCCGCGACGTCTACATGACCGGCCTGATCCGCGACAAGGACGGCCAGAAGATGTCCAAGTCGAAGGGCAACGTGCTGGACCCGCTCGACATCATCGACGGCATCTCGCTGGAAGACCTGGTGGCCAAGCGCACCGGCGGCCTGATGCAGCCGAAGATGGCCGAGAAGATCGAGAAAGCCACGCGCAAGGAATTCCCCGACGGCATCGTGCCGCACGGTGCCGACGCACTGCGCTTCACCATCGCCGCGCTGGCGACGCACGGCCGCGACATCAAGTTCGACATGGGCCGCGCCGAGGGCTACAAGAACTTCTGCAACAAGCTGTGGAACGCCACCCGCTTCGTGCTGATGAACACCGATGGCTTCACCGCCACGGGTGCGCCGCAGCCGAAGACCGATGCCGAGAAGTGGATCCTGTCGCGCCTGGCCAAGGTCACCACCGAGGCCGGCACGCAGTTCGCGAGCTACCGCTTCGACCTGCTGTCGCAGGCGCTGTACGAGTTCGCCTGGAACGAGTTCTGCGACTGGTTCGTCGAACTGGCCAAGCCCGCGCTCAACGGCGACGACAAGGAAGCCGCCGACAGCACGCGTCATACCCTGCTGTACGTGCTGGAGTCGCTGCTGCGCCTGCTGCACCCGTTGACCCCGTTCGTCACCGAGGAGCTGTGGCAGCAGGTCGCGCCGAAGCTGAGTATCGACGGCGGCACGGTCTCGCTGCGGCCCTACCCGGTCGCCGACGACTTCGCCGGCCAGGACTATGCGCAGGCCGATGCCGATGTGGAGTGGCTGAAGACGATGGTGTCCACGCTGCGTCGCGTGCGCAGCGAGCTCAACGTCTCGCCGGGCAAGACGATCCGCCTGCTGCTGCAGGACGGCCACGACAACGACCGCGCCCGCATCGCGCGCTTCGCGCCGTCGCTGTCGTTTCTGCTGAAGCTGGACGACATCGCGTGGCTGGACGCAGGCGCCGATGCGCCCGCTTCCGCGGCCGCCGTGGTCGGCGAGCTCAAGCTGCTGGTGCCGCTGGAAGGCCTGGTCGACCTGGATGCCGAACGCGCGCGCCTGGACAAGGAGATCGCGCGCGTGGCCGGTGAGAAGGACAAGAGCGAAGCCAAGCTGGCCAAGTTCACCGACAAGGTGCCGCCGGCGGTGGTCGAACAGGAGCGCCAGCGCCTGGTGGACTGGAGCAACCAGCTCGCCGCCCTGCACGGCCAGCGCGCGAAGCTCTGAATCGACTGGAAACCCGCGTCCCACCCCCGGTAGTGATGGTGCTGTGTGGTGCCGTCGCCTGGGGGCTGGTGCAGCCGTGGCCCGTGGCATCGATTGCCCTGCCGCCAGCCCTGCGAACGGCGCTGGTCGTGGTTTCGGTCGTGGCCGGCTTGCTGCTCAACCTGCTGCCGAAGCTCGTCTTTGGTCGCGCTGGCACTACGGTGAATCCGCTACGTCCGACATCGTCGCGCGCACTGGTGACGACGGGCTTGCATGGCTTTTCGCGCAACCCGATGTACCTCGGGCACGCGCTATTGCTGCTCGCATGGGCATGCTGGCTGCAACATCCGGCGGCCCTCGTCGGCATGGCGACCTACATCGCGTATGTCACGCGATACCAGATCGTGCCGGAAGAGCGTGCGCTTTTCGCGCGGTTCGGATCGACCTATGCGGCGTACCAAGCGCGCGTACGGCGTTGGCTTTGAAGACCGTGATGGCGGGCTTGAGCCCGCCCTACAACGGCGGCATCGTGGTGATGTCGTCGGCGACCAGTTCGATCGCCATCACCAGCGCGTCCTCGCGACCGTCCTTCGCCGGGTAGTAGCGCGGACGGCGGCCGATCTCGTTGAAGCCTTCACTGTGGTACAGCAGGATCGCGCCCGGATTCGACGGGCGCACTTCCAGGAACACGCGCTGCACGCGGTGGTCGCGCGCGATCTTCACCAGCGCGCGCAGCAGATGACGGCCCAGCCCACGCCCCTGCCGCTCGGGCGCGATGCAGATATTCAGTACATGCGCCTCGTCGGCGGCGATGCTCAGCAGGCCATAGCCGATCACCAGTCCGTGCTCGGTCATCACCCACGACGGGTAACCGGCTTTCAGGCAGTCCTTGAAGATGCCGCGCGTCCACGGGAATGGATAGGCGCGCTGTTCGATGGCCATTACGGCGTCGAGGTCGCCCTCGCGCATCGGCCGCAGGCTGGTTGAGGATGCCGGCGACGCTTCGACACCCAGTGCGCTCACGACGGCGCGCCTCGACGCAGCCGCCGCAGGGTGGGCCACAACGCGCGCTTGGCGGCGGCGTTGCCGCGCAGCTCGGCCGAACTGGGCCATTGCGCGAACAGGTCGGCGGCCCCGGGCGCATTGGGATTGCAGCCCGACGCGCGGATCAGCGCGAAATGCAGGCGGTCCGGCAGCTTCGCGCCTCCGCTCCTCGGGGCGGACGGCTGCCGCACAGGCGTCGGCGCGTCGATCGCGTCGCGGCTAGGCGGACGTGCACGCGGCGTGGCGACGACCGGCTCAGGCGTCTCGGCGCGCGCGGCCGGCGCTTCCGCCACTGCGGGGGCGCCGCTCTCGGTCGGCCAGTCGGCCGGCAGGTACACGGGGTGGCCGAGCGCGCGCAGCCAGCCCTGTTGCTCGGCCGACCACAGACGGTCCGCCGCCAGCGTCATGCGGCCGCGTCCTTCTGCCGGCGCGCGCGCTGCCACAGCCAATATCCCGGTCCCGACAGCGCGTACACCACGCCCACGGCGAACAGCGTACGCGGCAGGTCGATGAAGAGGATCGCCAGCGCCAGCGGCACCAGCGCCAGCACCACGAACGGAATGCGGTCCGCCTTCGCGCCGCCTTCGCCCGTGCCCTTGAAGCTCCAGAAGCGGATGCGGCTGACCATCAGCAATGCGGCAACCAGCGTCACCGCCAGCGCCACATAGCGCAGTTCCTCGCCGGTCCAGCCGAGCTCGCCATCGGCGAACGCCCACACGAAGGACATCATCAGCCCTGCCGCCGCCGGACTGGCCAGGCCGACGAACCAGCGCTTGTCCACCGTGCCCACCTGGGTGTTGAAGCGGGCCAGGCGCAGCGCCGCGCACGCGGCGTACAGGAATGCCACCACCCAGCCGACCCGTCCCATCACGCCGCCGTCGAACTTCAGCGCCGACAGCGACCAGTGGTACATCACCAGCGACGGGGCCAGGCCGAAGCTCACCAGGTCCGCCAGCGAGTCGTACTGCACGCCGAACTCGCTGCTGGTACCGGTGAGCCGCGCCACGCGGCCGTCGATGCCATCCATCAGGCCCGCCACGAACACCGCGATGGCGGCGTTGACGAACTGGCCGTTGGCCGCCGCGATGATCGCGAAGAACCCCGCGAACAGGCCGGCCGTGGTGAAGAGGTTGGGCAACAGGTAGATCCCGCGAGAGCGCGGGGGCGGCTTGATTTCGTTCATGGGTCGCAGTTTAGCCCAGCGGTCCGCCGGCCGGCTTGCCTGCGCGCCCCGGGGGTGCTGCAATCGGGGCTCCCGCGATCCGGAGCTTCCCATGCGCCTCCTGTCCTGCCTGTCCGTGCTGGCGCTCTGCCTGGCGACCGCCTCCACCGTCCAGGCCCAGCAGGTCTACCAGTGGAAGGACAAGAACGGCGTCACCCACTATTCCGACAGCCCGCCGCCCAACCAGACCGTACAGAACCGCCGCATCAACCAGTACGGCGCCCCTGCCGCGGACGCGACCCAGCCGGCTGGCAAGCCGGTCGAGAATGCGCAGTGCACAAGCGCCCGGGCCAACCTGCAGATCCTCGGTGCCACCAAGGGTCCCATCCAGCAGGACACCGACGGCGATGGCAAGCCGGACACCGTCCTGGACGACACCGGCCGCGAGAACCAGCGCAACCTGGCCGAAGCCGCAGTGAAGGCGTACTGCACCTCCGCCGGCAGCTGATCGCCCGCGATGCGCGCCTGGCTGGCGATTGCCACAGGGATCGCGCTGGGCGTGGGTGCAGCCTGGTGGCTGGCCCGCGAATCGCCTGACGCCACCACACAAAAGCAGGCACGTGCCGACCAGGCCGCCGCCGCTCAGGCGCGCGACGCGCGCCCCTCGCTCTATCGTTGGCGTGACGACGCCGGCGTCCTGCAGATCACCGAGCAGCCCCCGAAGGACCGCCGCTACGAGCGCATCGACCGCGATGCACCACCCGGTATCCGCGTGAGCGGTGATGCCGCGGCGACCGACGCCGATTGACCCGCCGATCGACCCCCCGCCGCCCCGCGTGCGGCCAAGGCTGGCAAAATAGGCGATTCGTCCCTCCCGGATCCCCCTGCCGATGCGCCTGTCGCAGTTCCACCTCCGTACCACCAAGGAAACCCCCGCCGACGCCGAACTGGTCAGTCACCAGCTGATGCTGCGCGCCGGCATGATCCGCAAGCTGGCCGCCGGCCTGTACACCTGGTCGCCGCTGGGCCTGCGCGTGCTGCGCAAGGTGGAAACGGTGGTGCGCGAGGAAATGGACAACGCCGGTGCGATCGAAATGATCATGCCGACCATCCAGCCGCGCGAGCTGTGGGACGAAACCGGCCGCTGGGAAAAGTTCGGTGGCCAGTTGCTGAAGATCACCGACCGCAAGGAACAGCAGTTCTGCTACAGCCCCACCGCCGAAGAAGCCGTCACCGACTTCGCGCGCCAGGAGCTCTCCAGCTACAAGCAGTTGCCGGTCAATTTCTACCAGATCCAGACCAAGTTCCGCGACGAGATCCGCCCGCGCTTCGGCGTGATGCGCGCGCGCGAGTTCGTGATGAAGGACGCCTACTCCTTCCACATCACTGACGAGGATCTGGGTCGCGAGTACCGCAACATGCATGCGGCGTACACGCGCATCTTCACGCGCCTGGGCCTCGACTTCCGTGCCGTGCAGGCCGACAGCGGCGCCATCGGCGGCGATGCTTCGCAGGAGTTCCATGTGCTGGCCGATTCCGGTGAGGACTCCATCGCCTTCTCCACCGGCTCGGACTACGCCGCCAACGTCGAGAAGGCGCAGGCCGCCGAGCCCGGCCCGCGCGGCGCGGCCACCGAGGCGATGAACAAGGTCGCCACGCCCACGCAGAAGACCTGCGAGGACGTCGCCGCCCTACTCAGCATCCCGCTGCAGCGCACGGTGAAGTCGATCGCCGTGATGACCGACGGAGGTTTCGTGCTGGCGCTCGTGCGCGGCGATCACGCGGTCAACGAGATCAAGCTGCGCAAGGTCGCCGGCATGGCCGACTACCGTCTGGCGACGGAAGCGGAAATCCTCGCCCACCTCGGCAGTGAGCCGGGCTTCCTGGGCCCCATCGGCGCGAAGCAGGCGATCCGCGTGATTGCCGACCGTGACGTGGCGGCGATGGCGGACTTCGTCGTCGGCGCCAACGAACCGGGCTTCCACATCGCCGGCGTCAACTGGGGCCGCGACCTGCCCGAAGCCGAGACGGTGGCCGACCTCCGCAACGTGGTGGAAGGCGACAAGGCGGCCGACGGCGGCGAGATCCGCCTGGTGCGCGGCATCGAAGTCGGCCACGTGTTCCAGCTCGGCCGCAAGTACAGCGAAGCCATGAAGTTCACCGTGCTGGACGAGACCGGCAAGGCCTCCGCACCGGCGATGGGCTGCTACGGCATCGGCGTGTCGCGCATCGTCGCCGCGGCGATCGAGCAGAGCCACGACGCCAACGGCATCATCTGGCCCGTGCCGATGGCACCCTGGGCGGTGGCGGTGTGCATGATCAACCCGAAGAACGATGCCGCGGTGACGGCCGCCGCCGAACAGCTGCTCGCGGACCTGCAGGCCATCGGCATCGAAGCCGTACTCGATGATCGCGGCCTGCGTCCGGGCGCGATGTTCGCCGACATCGAGCTGATCGGTATCCCGCACCGCGTGGTGGTGTCGGAACGCGGCCTGGCGGCGGGCACGTTCGAATATCGCGCGCGCCGCGCCGAGGAAGCCGAGAACGTCGATCGCGATACGCTGCTGTCGCGACTGCAGGGCTGATTCAGCAACGAGCGCCGCGGGTCCGGTATCGCGGCACGGTTTGTGCCGCGATTAACTCGTCGATTAAGATGATTATTCGGCCAAGGACGGACTTTCCCTTCCTGACTGGAGATATAGATGTCGATCGACCTGCGTAATCTGTCCGCCAAGGAACTTGGCGCCCTGATCGCCAAGGCCAAGGAACAGCAGAGCAAGCTGGCCAAGCGCACCCCCATTGCCACGGTCCGCGGCAAGATCACCAAGTTCGCCAAGGCCGAGGGCTACACGCTGGAAGAACTCTTCGGCACCCCGGGCGCGCGTCCTGCCAAGGCGGCGGCGAAGCCGGGTCCGCGCGCGGGCAAGAAGCTGGGCAAGGTCGCGCCGAAATACCGCAATCCGGCCAATCCCAAGGAAACCTGGACCGGTCGCGGCAAGCACCCGCGCTGGATGGCCGCCCTCGTCGCGAAGGGCAAGAAGGCCGAAGATTTCCTGATCAAGAAAAAGTAAGTCCCGCGCGACGCGCATGGAAAGAAACGGGAGGCCGACGCCTCCCGTTTTCTTTTGCATCGCTCAGAGATTCTTGCGCGAGGAGATCAGCAGGTTGCCGAACAGCAGGCCGGCGACCAGCGCCATCACCACGTTGGTGACCGCGAGCAGCGCGGACTGACCGACGCCGACATCCTGCTGCTGCACCAGCGTCAGCAGCCCGCGCAGGCTGGTGCTGCCGGGCACCAGCATCAGGATGCCGGGCACACGGATCAATGCGCCGGGACGGTTGGCCCAGCGCGCAAATGCATTGCCCGCGGCGGTCAGCGTCAGCGCCGACAGGAAGATGCCTACCGGACTGCCCCACGCCTGTCCGACGTAGCGCGAGATGCTGTAGCCGGCGATGGCCGCCGCCATCACCCAGAAGTAGTCGCGGCGATGCGCCTTGAACAGCACGGCGAAGGCGTAGGCCGCCACGATCATCGCGCTCCACTCCACCCACTCAGGCTGCGGCCGCGAGGCACGCACGTCAGGGTACAAGCCGAGCAGCTGCGCCAGCGTCACCGCGATCATGCTGCCCACCGTCAACTTGAGCACCGTGGCCAGCGCACCGGCGAAACGCGCGACGCCGGACACCAGGTGCTGGCTGGTGAGTTCGTTCACCGCATTGGTCAGCGCCATGCCCGGCAGCAACACGATCAGCGACGCGATGATCACCGTGTTGAGGTTCAACGGCGCGATGAAGTTCGCCACCAGGATCGCCACGAAGCCGGCGACCAGTGCTGAGATCGCATCGCTGGCTTCCTTCATCTTGGGCCGGCGCGCGATCAGTTCACCCAGCACGCCGATGATCACGCCGATCAGGCCCGCCGTGGCCATGTCCAGCCACGGCAACCGCCACAGGCCGGCCACTGCGGCGGCGGCCAGTCCCGACGCGAAGATCTGCATCGCGCGCCAGCGCACGCTCGGCGTGCGGTCCAGCGCGCGCAGCGCGGTGTGGCCCTGCGCGATGCTCATCTGCCCGGCCGACACGGCATCGGCGATGCGGTCGGCTTCGCTGAGTTTGTGCAGGTCGGTCTCGCCCGGCGCCAGCCGGATCACGCGCGTACTGTCGCTGGCGCCCAGCGGTCGCGCGGGATCGCTGAAGCTCAGGATCAGTCCGGTCGGGTTCGACCACGGTTCGCAGTCCAGCCCCAGGCGCTGGGACAGGCCCACCACCGTGCCCTCGAGCCGCTGCGCGGTGGTGCCGTAGCTGTGCAGGCGCCCGGCGATTTCGCAGACGAAGGCGATGCGCTGGGCATAGGTGGCGGTGGTCAGCATGTCGTCGGCCATCGGCACAGTATCGCCGATGCTGGCGCACGGTGGCTTCATGCCGGCCCGCTTACACTGTGCGTGGACGACGTAGGCAGGGGGCGCGGTGGGGATCGGCGAAGCCATGGCACTGGGCAGCGCGGCCGCGTGGGCGGTCGGCGTCATCCTGGCGCGCCAGCTCGGCGCGCACCTGCCTCCCCTTACGCTCAACCTGCTGAAGAACGGGCTGGTGCTGGTCGTGCTGGCGCCCATCGCGTTGCTGCTCCATGCCGGTGATTGGCCGGTGCTGCCGGCGCGTGACGTCGCCATCGTCCTGGCCAGCGGCGTCATCGGCATCGCGCTGGCGGACACGCTGTACTTCCGTGCGCTCAACGAGCTCGGTGCCGGGCGCATGGGCATCATCGGCAATCTGTACAGCCCGCTGGTGCTGCTGCTTGGCTTCGTCTTCCTCGACGAGCGCCTTGGCGGCGCGCAATGGTTGGGCTTCGCGCTGGTGGCGATGGGCGTGTTGCTGGTCAGCCGCCCGCCCGGCGAGTGGCGGACGCATCCGCAACACACGGCGCGCGGCGTGCTGCTGGGCCTGCTGGCGATCGCGCTGATGGCGGTGGCCATCGTGATGGTGAAACGCACGCTGGAAACGCAGCCGCTGCTGTGGGTGACGCTGCTGCGCCTGCTGGGCGCCGTCGCCGGCCTGCTGCTGGTAGCCGCGCTGCCCGCCATGCGCCGGCGCATGCAGTTCGTCGCCGCCGACGTGCCGTGGCACCGGCTGCTGCTGGCGGCGATCATCGGCCAGGGCCTGTCGATGGTGCTGTGGCTGGGCGGCTACAAGTACACCAGCGCATCGGTGGCGGCAATCCTCAACGAATGCGCCTCGGTGTTCCTGGTGGTGCTGGCCGCGCTCTGGTTGCGTGAACCGCTGGGGCGCCGCGCCTTCGTCGGCGTGCTGCTCACGTTCAGCGGTATAGCCTGTATGCTCCTTGGCCGAGCGACGCCATGACCCCCACCCTTGCCCGCCCGCAGTACGAAACCGATCCAGGCGACCCGCAGCGGGCGCGCCTGGCGGGCGACTGGACGCTTGCCAGCGCGCTGATCGTGGCGGAACAGCTGAAGTCGCTGCCCGACGCCATCAACCGGCTCGACGCGACCGCGATCAACCGCATCGATTCGGCGGGCGTGCTGCAACTGCTGCGCTTTGCCAAGCGTCGCGGCATGGATCCGTCGGACATCGAATTCCGCCACGACCACCAGGCACTGGTCAGCACCATCGAGGACGTCGCCGACGATCGCCCGCCGCGCAAGCGCGACTACGGCGTGCTCGCCGCACTGTCGCGCCTCGGCTACCGCGTGCACGAGAACGGACGCGAGATCGTCGCCCTGCTCAGCTTCACCGGCGAGAACCTGGTGAAGCTGGTGCGCATGGTGAAGGAGCCGCGCCGCTTCCGCCCCACCGCCACCGTGGCGCACATGGAAGCCGTCGGGCTGGACGCGGTGCCACTGGTGATCCTGCTGTCGTACATGGTGGGCGCGGTGATCGCCTTCCTCGGCTCCACCGTGCTCCGCGACTTCGGCGCGGAGATCTACGTGGTGGAACTGGTCAGCATCGCCTTCCTGCGCGAGTTCGCGGTGCTGATGACCGCCATCGTGCTGGCCGGTCGCACCGCGTCGGCATTCACCGCGCAGATTGGCGCGATGAAGAGTCGCGAGGAGATCGATGCGATCCGCACGCTCGGCCTGGACCCGATCGACCTGCTGGTGATCCCGCGCCTGATCGCGCTGCTGGTGATGCTGCCGCTGCTGACCTTCATCTCGATGATGGCCGGCCTGGCGGGCGGCGTCACTGTCGGCGCCTTCGACCTGGGCATTCCGCCGCAGATGTACATCGCGCGCATGCACGACACCATCGAGGTGAGCCACTTCCTGGTGGGCATGTCGAAGGCCCCGGTGTTCGCGCTGGTGATCGGCCTGATCGGCTGCCTGGAAGGCCTTCAGGTGGAAGGCACGGCGCAATCCGTCGGCGAACGCACGACCTCCAGCGTGGTGCAGACCATCTCGCTGGTCATCATCCTCGACGCGCTGGCCGCGTTGTGGTTCATGCACATGGACTGGTGAGCATGGCCGACGACACTCCCATCATCCAGGTGCGCGGGCTGGTCAACCGCTTCGGCGAGCAGACCGTGCACGAGGACCTCGACCTGGACGTGCGCCGTGGCGAGATCATCGGCGTCGTGGGCGGCTCCGGCACCGGCAAGTCGGTGCTGATGCGGTCGATCCTGGGCCTGCGCCAGCCGAACGAAGGCACGATCACCGTGCTGGGCGAGGATGCCCGTTCCGAGGATCCCACCGCGCGCCAGCACATCGAACGCAACACCGGCGTGCTGTTCCAGGATGGCGCGCTGTTCTCGTCGCTGACGGTGGGCGAGAACGTGCAGGTGCCGTTGAAGGAACATCACCCCGAGCTGCCTGACAGCTGGCGCTACGAACTCGCGCTGCTGAAGGTCAAGTTGGCCGGCCTGCCCGCCGATGCGCTCAACAAGCTGCCGTCGCAGCTGTCCGGCGGCATGCGCAAGCGCGCGGGCCTGGCGCGTGCGCTGGCGCTTGACCCGCCGCTGCTGTTCCTCGACGAACCCACCGCCGGTCTCGACCCGATCGGCGCAGCGGCATTCGACCGGTTGATCAAGACGCTGCAGGAAGCACTGGGACTGACGGTGTTCCTGATCACCCACGACCTCGACACGCTGTACGCGATCTGCGACCGCGTCGCGGTGCTGGCCGACCAGCGGGTGATCACGGTGGCGCCGCTGCACGAGGTCGAACGCTTCGACCATCCCTGGGTGCAGGAATACTTCCACGGTCCCCGCGCGCGCGCCGCGCGCGACGGACAGCAGGCCTCCGGGCCCCTCTCTTCGCAAACGGCGGTCTGACCCATGGAAACACGCGCCAACTACGTGCTCATCGGGGCCTTCACCCTCATCATCGCCGCGGCGCTGCTGCTGTTCGGCCTGTGGGCGGCGAAGTATTCCTCCGAGCGCACCTGGCAGGAGTACCAGGTGGTGTTCCGCGAGGCGGTGACCGGCCTGTCGGTCGGCAGCCCGGTGCAGTACAACGGCATCGCGGTCGGCTCCATCACCAAGCTCTCGCTCGCGCCCAACGATCCGCGCCAGGTGATCGCGCGCATCCGCGTGGAATCCTTCACGCCGATCAAGACCGATACGCGCGCCAAGCTGGCGATCACCAGCCTGACCGGCCCGACCATCATCCAGCTCAGCGGCGGCACCCCGCAGGCGCCGACGCTGACCAGCGTGGACCGTCGCGATGCCCCGGTGATCCAGACCGCACCGTCGGCGTTGCAGAACATCACCGACACCGCCAACCGCATCGTCGAGCGGCTGGACCAGGTGCTCAGCGACAAGAACGTCGCCAGCATCACCGCCACGCTGGAGAACCTGGAGTCGATGAGCAGTTCGCTGGCCAGCCGCGAGGACGGCCTGGAGTCGCTGATCACCAGCGCGCGTGACGCCGCTCAGAACCTGGACAAGACGCTCACCACCACCAACGGCACCATCGAGCGACTGGACCAGAACCTGGTGCGCGAGCTGCCCGGCATCCTCGACAAACTCGACAAGACGCTGGCCAAGCTGGATTCCGCGGCCGGCAATGCCGACGCGATCCTGGGCGAGAATCGCGCGGCCATCAGCAGCTTCGCCAACGACGGGCTGGGCCAGCTGGGTCCCACACTGACCGAACTGCGTGGCCTGGTGCGCGACCTGCGCCGCGTCAGCGACCGTCTTGAAGGCAATCCCGCGCGCTACCTGCTCGGCCGCGACGCACCCAAGGAGTTCGACCCGAAATGAAGCCGCTGCGCCTCTCCTTCGCCCTCCCCTTCGTCCTTGCGCTCGCCGGCTGCTCGATCCTCGGCAGCGAGCAGCGCGACCCGGTCACCATCTACGCGCCCGATGTGCGGGTGGCCGCGCGCGCCGATTGGCCCACCGTCCCCTGGACGCTGGTGATCGCCAAGCCGACCGCCGCGCGCGTGATCGACAGTCCGCGCATCTCGGTGCGACCGATCCCCGGCGAACTGCAGGTCTATCGCGGCGTGTCGTGGGCGCAACCGGCCACCGACGTCCTGCAGGACGCCGTGCAGCGCACGCTGGAAGACTCGGGACGGATTCCCGCGGTAGCCAGCGCGGATGCCGGCATCCTGGGCGACTACAAGCTGGTGATGGACCTGCGTCGCTTCGAGGCCGACTACGCCGGCAACGCAGTGCCCTCCGCCGTCGTTGAAGTGAACGCCAAGCTCGTCAACAACCGTGACCAGCGCGTCGTTGCCTCGCGTACGTTCCTGCAGCAGAAGCCCGCAACCGGCGTCGAGGTCGCGCAGGTGGCGCCTGCCTTCGAGCAGGCACTGGAAGCCGCGACGGCCGACATCGTCGGCTGGGTGCTGGTGTCCGGCAACGGCGACCCGAAGGCCGCGCGCTGATGCGCGGCGCGCGTCAGCGACGGCGCGCCGGGTCGATCCAGCGGAACGTCAGGTTGATGCGCGGCGCCACCGGCCTGGCCGTACGCGGCAACGCGTGCCGGTAGCATCGCTGGGTCTCCCCCGCCATCACCAGCAGGCTGCCATGCGGCAGCTCGATCGCGGACCGCAGTGCGGGATCCTGCCGATGCTTGAGCAGGAAGCGGCGCACGCCACCCAGGCTGATCGAGGCAATCACCGGACGCGGCCCCAGTTCGGGTTCGTCATCGCTATGCCACCCCATCGCGTCGTTGCCATCGCGATACAGGTTCGCGAGCACGCTGTTGAAGGGCGTGCCCAGTTCTTCCTGCAGTCGCTGCCGCACGTCGGCCAACGCGCCGGTCCAGGCATGCGGGATGAAATCGGCGCCGGAATACCGGTAGACCGCATCCGCATCGCCGATCCACGCACTCAATCTCGGCGAATCGACGTAACGACCGAAGATCCTGATGCGATGCACGCTCCACGGCAGCGTCTGCTGCAGCTGTTCGAACAACGCATCCGCCTTCGTCGACGACAGCCATGCCGGCCGATAGACCAGCTGCGCGCCGGGCAACGCGGCAGCGGGTCCATTCCCCGAAAGCGGCAACGGTATGGTCATGCCCACGATGCTCGCGGATTTGCCCCGCCTCACGCAAACCCCGAAAATACCGGGAGCCTAACGCCATGCTGGAGCCAAGCCCGATGTCCGATGTCGAACGCGATGTGATGGAGTACGACGTCGTCACCGTCGGCGCGGGGCCGTCGGGTCTGGCGTTTGCCATCCGGCTCAAGCAGCTCAATCCCGAGATCTCCGTCTGCGTGATCGAGAAGGCCAGCACCATCGGTGCACACATCCTGTCCGGCGCGGTGATCGAGCCGCAGCCGCTCGATGCGCTGCTGCCCGGATGGCGCGACAGCCCGCCGCCGGTCTGCGTGCCCGCGAAGGACGATGAGTTCTGGTTCTTCAGCAAGGACGGCGGCCACAAATTCCCGATGGTGCCGCCGGGCATGCGCAACCATGGCAACTTCATCGTGTCGCTCGGCGCGATGTGCGCGTGGCTCGCACCGCAGGCCGAAGCACTGGGCGTGGAAATCTATCCGGGCTTCGCTGCATCCGAAACGCTGCACGACGACGATGGCAAGGTGATCGGCGTGCGCATCGGCGACATGGGCATCGCGAAGGACGGCAGCCACAAGTCCGGCTACACGCAGGGCATCGATATCCGCGCCAAGGTCACCGTGCTGGCCGAGGGCGCGCGCGGCCACCTGACCAAGCGACTGGTGAAGCGCTTCGCACTGGACAAGGACAGCGACCCGCAAGCGTATTCGATCGGCATCAAGGAGCTGTGGCAGGTACCGGAAGGCCGCGTGACGCCCGGCAAGATCGTGCACACGCTCGGCTGGCCGGCCAGCAACGATATCTACGGCGGCAGCTTCCTGTATCACCTGGAGAACAACCAGATCGCGCTGGGCTACGTCAGCGGCCTGGATTACAAGGATCCGGAGTACAAGCCGTGGGAAGCCTTCCAGCAATGGAAGAACCACCCACTGATCAAGCCGGTTCTGGAGGGCGGCAGCATCCTGTCCGCCGGCGCGCGTGCCATCGTCACCGGCGGCTGGCAGTCGCTGCCGAAGGTCGAGATGCCCGGCGCGCTGCTGATCGGCGACACCGCCGGCCTGCTCAACGTGCCGAAGATCAAGGGCACGCACCAGGCGATCCGCAGCGGCATGCTGGCGGCGGAGCATTTGATCGCATCGCAACTTGCGCCTGAAGGCTTCGACGCGAAGCTGCGCGCCTCCGATGCCATGGCCGAACTGAAGTCCGTGCGCAACATCAAGCCCGGCTTCAAGAAGGGGCTGTGGTTCGGCATGGCCAATGCGGCATGGGAAACGGTCACCGGCGGCCTCTCGCCGTGGACGCTGAAGGTCAAGCCCGACTGGTCATCGCTCGACAAGGTCGGCGAACACGAAGAACCCAAGCGCGACTACGTGGACCGCACGCTCGCTCCGCGTGACCGCCTGCAGGGCGTCTACTTCGCCGCCACCGAGCACGACGAAGACCAGCCCGTGCACCTGCGCGTGCACGACACCTCGGTCTGTGTCAGCCGCTGTGCCGCCGAGTACGACAACCCCTGCACGCGCTTCTGCCCGGCGGGGGTATACGAGATCGTCGACGACGGCACTGGCAAGCGCCTGCAGATCAACGCCGCCAACTGCGTGCACTGCAAGACCTGCGACATCAAGGACCCGTACCAGATCATCGACTGGGTGACGCCGGAAGGCGGATCGGGCCCCAACTACCAGAATCTTTGAAGCGCTCGTTGCGGGTCAGGCTCCCTGCATAACGCAGGAATCTGCTAGCCGGCGGCGGGTTAGCCGGCAGTATTCGGCACTGCCAGTACGGGCGATGGATGCGCTATCCCGTTCGGGTCAGGCCACACCTGCATCCCGCACCCGCCACATCTACCCCAGCAGACGCCGTTGCGCAGACGCAGAGCGGATTTGCGCTCGGCAGTGCTCGGCATCACTGACCACTTCGGTTTCCGTAGTGCATCAGATCCGGCCAGATCCAGCGATCGCAGATTTTCCGCGCGCTCGAAGCACACTTGTCTCGCGTAATGATGTGGAGCGTGACCAAAAAAGAAGGCCGCATGCATTGCATGCGGCCCTCATTCGACTCGGTGGATGATCCAGCGCTTAGAAGGTGCTGAGGATCCTGTAGCCCGCCGCGTAGGTCAGCGTCGACGTCACATCGTCCTTTCCATAGGGGCTGAAGCGGATCTGGCGACTGTTGTTCGTCCAGAGAATGACCTCACGCTTGCCGCCAGTGAAATCACCCGCCATACCGAAGCGGTAACCGACAGGCACGGTCGCCGAACGGCTGGACTTCCTCGCAAAATCATCAAGGAACCAGATCGAGTAGGCACCATTGCCTGCGTTGTGCACGACCAGTTCCGACTGGCCATCGCCATCGACATCGGCCGAACCCGCGATCGCATAGCCTGCCGTATAGGCAGAAGTCGATGCGATCTGCTGCAGGCCACTCTTCCAGGTGACAAACCGCAGGTTGCGGGCGGCGCTGGTCCACAGCATATCGTCGCGACCATCGCCATCAAAATCGCCGACGGCGACCAGGCTGTGCCCCGCGGGCAGGGTGCCACCGGCAGACGACTTCCTCGCGTAGTTGGCAAGGAACCAGACGGAGTACTGATTGGTGGCGGGGTTAAACAGGATCACGTCGGACTGCCTGTCCCCATTCAGGTCACCCGCGCCCACCACGGTGTATCCGGCCGTGTAGGTACTCGAGGACGTCGTGGTACGGAAGGCTCCGTTGACGTACGAAGAAAACACCAGGTCACGTGCAGCGCTGGTCCAGAGCACATCGACGATGCCATCGCCATCGAAGTCTCCGGTGGCAACCGGTGTGTAGGCAGCGGACAGCGTGCCCGCCTTCGTGAGGCGCTGTGTATAACTGCGCATGAACCACACCGCGTAGGCGTCGGAGCTCAGGTGACGCATGAAGATGTCACTCTTGCCGTCGCCATCAAGATCAGACTTCACCGGCTTGCGGCCGACGGGGAACGGCACAACCACCGCCCTGAAGGAGGCGACCAGGGGCAGCGTCTGATTGAGGCTCCGCGCGTTGTCTTCGCTGTTGGCAACGCCGCAGGCAAGATTCGCGTTGGGGCCGCACGTCGTCTTCAGCGGCGTGGAGAAGAACCTCATCGGGTCTTGACCGACATCACCGTACGCCATGATGGTGTAGAAATTGCCCGCGGACGTACCCGTCTTATAACCAAACGAATACGGATAACGCCCGTACTGCAACGTACCGTTGGACTTCCGCGAGTTGGCACGATCATGTGCCGAGCCCATCAGGTGGGCCACCTCGTGAACCAGAGTCTCCTCTGCACAGAAGTAGTCCTTCTGGTCGGACCCCTTGTCGTACCCGTCACTGATCACCGCATAGCCCCAGGGAGCGTCTGCCGCCGTGATCTCGGTCTGGTCCGCGCCGTTCAACCACGCGATACCGCAGCCTTCATTCTCCGGAGTGTTGAACTTGCGTGCGAGGATGGCGACATCGCCACCGAACTCGTCGCGGGCCTCCCGCAACGGCGCGAGGCTGGCGGGAATCGTAACTGACGATGAGCCGTTGCTGCCCGTCAATTCGGTGAGGGCGGTCTGATTGGTGTTCGTGTTGGTGTAGTTCACCTGGACGGCGCCGACCAGGCGAAGATATCCGTTGATGCCGCTATTGATGAACGCTGTGTTGCCTTGTTGGATCAGATAGGTCAACCGCGTTACGGCAGCGGACGCACCACCACCATACGTGCCGGCAAACTCGGGGGTATAGCCCACCACAACGTCAATCGTGTTGGCGGACGTAGGAGGCGCGGCTTGCGAAACGGCCACCGCGGCCTGCGCAGTGGGCTGGGCCTGCTGTGCAGTGGGCTGTGCTTGCTGCACTGCTGCGGAGAGCGCAGCACGCATGGACGCCTCCGGGACCATCAGGTCCTCGTGCCCCGCATTCGCCGACACTACTTTCGACGGATCGGTCTGGACCGTCCACAACGTCCCATTGCTCGTAAACAGTCGCAGCGAAGGCTTGCCGGTGCCCTGAGGGATCGAGCCGAACACCGCCTTCTCACCGAACGTAATGATCGCCTCCTGCAACGGGTCGCCACCGACCACGCGCCCGATCCAGGTCCAGTTGCCATCGGTTTCTTCGACATGGCGCTCGTAGCGCAGTTTCACTTGGCCGCCATCCGGCGACGGGACCGTCATTTCGCCCGTGGCAATGGCCTTGAAGGCATGGGCTTCACTGATGGCGGTCGGGTACCAGGTATAGGCACCCTCGCGCTTGGAGGGGACCCCACTATTGGAGAAGGAGAGCAACGCGCCATGATCCGGCGCATTCGCGATGGAAGCACCGATTGCGCGAGCCAACGGCAGCGCGGCCGGCAGACTGTCCGTCGCCTTGCTCGCTGCAACGTCACGCATCCCTGCCACACCCGATTCGGTGCTTTCCCCACTGCACCCGGCCAAAACCAACATCAAGGCGCAAGCGCCGACCCGGAGTTTCATACGTACGCCTCTGAGAAAAAACGGATAGAGCCCCTGAACTGACACTATAGCCCAGCCGCACGGCTACAAATAGCCAACAGGTTCCCTACTCCGTCTTATCGGCCGGCAAACGTACAGCTGAAAGTCAGACGTGCGGCAATGCGCTTGATAAGCGGACTTCGGTCACGGCTTGGCTCGCTCAGGACGCGCTGAAAGGCACGCCGGTCTTGGCGGACAGCTCGTCCTGAGTGACGCCATCGGCCATCTCGACGAGCCTCAGGCCTTCAGGGAGGACGTCGAAAACCGCCAGGTCCGTGATGATCCTGTCAACGACACCCACGCCGGTCAGCGGCAGGTCGCACTGGGGCAGGATCTTGTGGCTGCCGTCCTTCGCCACGTGCTCCATCAGCACCACGATGCGCTTCACGCCCGCAACCAGATCCATGGCTCCGCCCATGCCCTTGACCATCTTGCCGGGCACCATCCAGTTGGCCAGGTCGCCCTTGTCGGTCACCTGCATGGCACCGAGGACGGCCAGATCGATGTGACCCCCACGGATCATCGCGAACGAATCGTGGCTGCCGAAGTAGCTGGCACCCGCACGGGCGGTGACGGTCTGCTTGCCAGCATTGATCAGGTCGGCATCGACTTCGTCTTCGGTCGGGAACGGGCCGATGCCGAGCAGGCCATTCTCGGACTGCAGCCATACATCCACCCCGTCAGGGATGTGATTGGCGACCAAGGTCGGCAGGCCGATGCCCAGGTTGACGTAGGCGCCATCGGTCAGTTCGCGGGCGGCGCGCTGCGCCATCTCATCGCGGGTCCAGGGCATCACTTGTCTCCTTGGCGGACGGTGCGCTGCTCGATGCGCTTCTCGGGGGTCGGGTTGTGGACGAGGCGGTCCACGTAGATGCCCGGCAGGTGGACGTGGTCAGGATCGATTTCGCCGATCTCCACGATCTCTTCCACCTCGGCGATGCAGACCTTGCCGGCCATAGCACATGCCGGATTGAAGTTGCGGGCCGTCTTGCGGAACACCAGGTTGCCGGCCTTGTCCGCCTTCCACGCCTTGACCAGCGAGACATCGGCGCTGAGGGCGGTTTCCATGACGTACCAGTGCTCGCCGAACTGGCGGGTCTCCTTGCCCTCGGCGACGATGGTGCCGTAGCCGGTGCGGGTGAAGAAGGCCGGGATGCCCGCGCCACCGGCGCGCAGACGCTCGGCCAGCGTGCCCTGCGGGTTGAACTCCAACTCCAACTCGCCCGAGAGGAACTGGCGCTCGAACTCCTTGTTCTCGCCCACGTAGGACGAAATCATCTTCTTGATCTGCCGGGTTTCCAGCAGCAGGCCCAGGCCGAAGCCATCCACGCCCGCGTTGTTGGAAATCGCCGTCAGCCCCTTCGCGCCACTGTCCCGCAGCGCACCGATCAGGGCTTCGGGAATGCCGCACAAGCCGAAGCCGCCGACCGCCAGCGTCTGGCCATCGGCCACGACGCCCTGCAGCGCGGCCGCCGCACTGGGATAAAGCTTCTGCTTGCCTCCGGAGCCGGGGTTACCCGCCATGGCGCGATCCATTCGATGAGGAAAGAACCCATTCTACCCAGCGCCCCGGAGCGGACACAGGTACTTTCGGGCAATGGGAATCGCATGCGGGGCGTGCGCGCCCACGTACACTTGCCGGCATGAAGACCCTCGCCCTCGTCACGGCCGTGGCCGCGTCCGGCCACGACGACGACCTCGTGCCCCTGCTCGATGCCTGCGCCGACGCCGGCCTGCATGCCCGTGCGGTGGCATGGGACGACCCGACGGTCAGCTGGTCCCGGTTCGATGCGGCGCTGCTGCGCTCGCCCTGGGACTACACCGAACGCCTGCCCGAGTTCCTGGCCTGGTGCGCGCAGGTCGACCGGGTGACCGACCTGCTCAACCCGCTCAACGTGGTCCGCTGGAACACCGACAAGCACTACCTGGCGGATCTGGCCACCGTCGGCGTCCCGGTGGTGCCGACGCACTTCGTCGAACCTGATGCCGAACCGATGGAGGCGCTGGCTGCGTTCCTGGCCACTTTCGACACCGCCGAATTCGTCGTCAAGCCGACGGTCAGCGCCGGTGCCCGCGATACCCAGCGCTATGCCCGTGACCAGCAGTTCGCTGCCGGCAACCACGTTGCGCGCCTGCTCGACCAGGAGCGCAGCGTGATGTTGCAGCCCTACCTGGCGTCGGTCGATCGCCGTGGCGAGACGGCCCTGCTCTACTTCGATGGACAGTTCAGCCATGCCATCCGCAAGGCGGCGCAACTCCCCCCGGGCGAAGGCGCCCGGCAGGCGCCCATGGCGCTGGGCGATATCGCGACGGGCAGCGCCACGGCGGCCGAACTGGCCGTGGCCGAGAAGGTCCTTGCCGCGACCGCCCGCCTGAGGCAACTGGAATCACCGCTCGCCTACGCCCGTATCGACCTGCTGGTCGGTGCAGATGGCGAGCCCTGCCTGCTGGAGCTGGAGCTCACCGAGCCCTCCCTGTTCTTCGCCCAGGCGCCCGGCAGCGCCGCGCGGTTCGCGGGTTTGCTGGCGGCACGGCTTGCGGACGGCACCGTACGGACTCGCATGGACCCGGCCTGACGGCTAAAATCGGCGTTCTGCCCTCGGCCAGCCGCCGCGGCCGGGCCTCTCCGTCGTAAACAGGAATTCCCTCAGGATGAAGATTCTCGTCGCCTACAAGCGCGTGGTGGACTACAACGTCCGCATCCAGGTCAAGCCGGACGGGTCCGGCGTGGTCACCGACGGCGTCAAGCTGTCGCCCAACCCCTTCGACGAAATCGCATTGGAAGAAGCCCTGCGCCTGCGCGACAAGGGCATCGCCACCGAAGTCGTGGTCGCCACCATCGCACCGGCCGATGCCCAGGCGCACCTGCGCAACGGCCTGGCGATGGGTGCCAACCGCGCCATCCATGTGGTCACCGACCAGGCCATCCAGCCGCTGACCGCCGCCCGCACCCTGCTCAAGCTGGTCGAGAAGGAAGCGCCGGACCTGGTGATCCTGGGCAAGCAGGCCATCGACGACGATGCCAACCAGACCGGCCAGATGCTGGCCACGCTGTGGGGCCGTCCGCAGGCGACCTTCGCCAGCAAGCTCGACATCGCCGACGGCAAGGCTACGGTGGTGCGCGAAGTCGACGCCGGCCTGGAAACGCTGGAAGTCGATCTTCCGGCAGTGGTCACCACCGACCTGCGCCTCAACGAACCGCGCTTCATCAAGCTGCCGGACATCATGAAGGCCAAGAGCAAGCCGCTGGAGACGCTGCAGTTGGCCGACCTCGGCGTCAACGCCGCCGACACGCACAAGACCACCCACTACGCCCCGCCGGCCAAGCGCAGCAAGGGCGTGATGGTGAAGGACGCGGCCGAACTGGTCGCCGCACTCAAGCAGAAGGGGTTGCTGTAATGAGCAAGGTTCTCGTCATCGCCGAACACCTGGACGGCAAGCTCAACGCGTCAACTGCCAAAACCGTCAGTGCCGCCGCTGCCGTCGGCGCGGATGCCATCGACGTGGTCGTGCTGGCCGCCGACCCGACGGCCGTCGCCGCGGAGGCCGCCCAGATCGCCGGCATCGCCAAGGTGCTGACCGTCGCCAATGCCGCCAACGCGAATGCCATCGCGCAGGTGCTGGCGCCGCAGATCGCGAAGCTCGCCGCGGGTTACACGCACGTGTTCGCCCCGTCGACCACCTTCGGCAAGGACCTGCTGCCGTGCGTGGCGGCCCTGCTGGCCGTCAACCAGGTGTCCGACCTGATGGCCGTGGACGGGCCGCATACCTTCAAGCGCCCGATCTACGCCGGCAACGCGATCATCACGGTCGAGGTGCCTGCCGACCAGACCGTCGTTGCCACCGTGCGTACGGCCTCCTGGCCGGAAGCCGCGAAGGGCGGCAGTGCGTCCGTTGAAGCCGCGAGCGTGGATGCGACGCTGCCGACGCACACACGTTACGTGGGTCTGGCCGCCGGCAAGTCCGATCGTCCCGATCTGCAGAGCGCCAAGCGGGTGGTTTCCGGTGGCCGCGGCGTCGGCTCGGCCGAAAACTTCAAGGTGATCTACGCCCTGGCCGACAAGCTCGGTGCCGCCGTCGGTGCATCACGCGCTGCGGTGGATGCCGGCTATGTGCCGAACGAACTGCAGGTCGGCCAGACCGGCAAGATCATCTCGCCCGAACTGTACGTGGCGGTCGGCATCTCCGGCGCCATCCAGCACCTGACCGGCATCAAGGACGCCGGCACCATCGTGGCGATCAACAAGGATGGCGAAGCCCCGATCTTCGAGATCGCGGACATCGGTCTGGTGGGTGATCTGTTCACGTTGCTGCCGGAACTGGAGAACGCGCTTTGACCAGCGACAAGGGAACTGTCGAAACGACGAAAAAGGTGATGGTGGTGTTCGGAACCCGGCCGGAGGCCATCAAGATGGCCCCGCTGGTGCACGCCCTGCGCGATCACCCTCGACTCGAGCCCATCGTGGTAGTCACCGCCCAGCACAGGCAAATGCTCGACCAGGTTCTCGAGATCTTTGAGATCAAGCCAGATGCAGACCTCAATGTCATGCAGGCGGGACAGACCCTCCCGGATGTCACTGCACGCATTGTCCAGGGCATGGTCCCCGTCATCGAGGGCCTTCAGCCGGATCTGGTGCTGGTGCATGGCGATACCTCCACCACGCTGTCCACCGCGCTGGCCACGTTCTATGCAAAGGTCCCGCTCGGACACGTCGAAGCTGGCCTACGCACCGGCAACATGCATGCGCCCTGGCCCGAAGAAATGAATCGGCGCCTGACGGCACCGCTTTGCACGTTCCACTTCGCACCGACGGAAAGCTCTCGCGCGAACCTCATGCGTGAGGGCATGGATGCGGACAGCATCCACGTGACCGGCAACACGGTGATTGATGCGCTTCTGAAAGTCGACGCCAAACTCAAGGAAGATGCTGCGCTCAACAGCTTGATGGCCGAGAAGTTTCCGTTTCTCAATCACGCGAAGCGCATGATTCTGGTCACCGGACACCGCCGCGAAAATTTCGGTGAAAGGTTCGAACGGATCTGCAAGGCGCTCGCAGCGGTCGCACAGAGGAAGGACGTGGAGATCGTTTATCCCGTCCACCTGAATCCCAATGTGCAAGAACCGGTGCATCGGCATCTGGCGGGGTTGGACAACGTCCATCTTATTCCCCCGCAGGAGTACCTGCCGTTCGTCTATCTCATGCAGAGGTCCCACATCATTCTCACCGACTCGGGCGGTGTCCAGGAGGAGGCGCCGTCCCTCGGCAAGCCCGTACTGGTCATGCGCGATACGACGGAGCGCCCGGAAGCAGTGGAAGCCGGCACCGTGCGTCTCGTGGGCACAGATGACACGGTGATCGTGGCGGAGCTGAACAAGCTCCTTGATGAACCTGCAGAGTATGCCGCCATGTCCATGGCACATAACCCGTATGGCGATGGCAAGGCTTGCGAACGCATCGTTCGCGCCATTGACCAGGCCCTCTAGGTCCAGCGCGCGGGCCGTGGCCCGCGCTCGAGGCATGCTGACCAGGAAACAAGAGAGATAACGTGGAATCCACCGCCGTACGCACGCACGCAAGCCAGTTCCGCCCCGATGTCGAGGGCCTTCGCGCTATCGCGGTGGGCATGGTCCTTCTGTATCACATCGGTATCGGCTGGGCGTCGGGCGGCTTCGCCGGCGTGGACGTCTTCTTCGTGATATCAGGCTTTCTGATCACGGGGCAACTTGCCAAAGAAGTCGAGCGAACGGGGTCCATCTCCCTCCTGGATTTTTATTCCCGGCGAGCCAAACGCTTGTTCCCCGCTGCTGCATTGGTGCTGGCCGCCACGGCGCTGCTGGCGCTCTGGCTACTGCCGTCGACTCGCTGGACTGAGGTTGGTGGCGACATCTTCGCGTCCGCCGCCTACTTCATAAACTGGCAACTCGCTGCTCGTTCCGTCGACTATCTGGCGGAGGATTCGGTGGCCTCGCCGGTCCAGCACTTCTGGTCTCTCGCCGTCGAAGAGCAGTACTACATCGTGTGGCCAGTGCTGCTGGTCATCGCGCTGATGGCCTTCAGGCGCGTGGGGAAAAGCAAAGTGCTCTGGGCGACCCTGACCAGCGTCGCACTTCCTTCGCTGTGCTATTCCATCTACCTGACGCAGACAGAACCCGGCCCTGCGTACTTCAGTACCCTGACGCGCATGTGGGAACTGGCGATCGGAGCCGCCGTGGCCCTGGGCGCAGCCACCTGGACGCGGATTCCCGCAAGGATCGCGCAGATCGTGGGGTGGACCGGCGTGGCGGCAATCGTTGCGGCGCTCCTGTTGATCGATACCAAGACGCCTTGGCCCGGCTATGCGGCGGCGCTGCCCACCCTGGGTGCCGCGGCAGTGATCGTCGGTGGATATGCGGCCGGCAAAGGCGGCCCTGTCGCCCTGCTCGGTACGCGCGGATTCTGCTGGGTCGGCGCTATCTCGTATTCGCTCTATCTATGGCATTGGCCGCTGATCGAATTCGCCAAGGCCTATGTCGGCGCGGGCTCGTTGCCACTCGTCGTTGCCATGTCGGTTGTGGCGCTTTCAATGCTGCTGGCATGGCTCACATTGAAGTTCGTCGAGAACCCGATCCGCTTCTCCGCCAACATGAACGCGAATCCCCGCTACGCACTGAGTACCGGCGCGAACTTTTCGCTGGTGGGCGCCGTGGCCGGTCTGCTCCTCATTGCCTACACCAGCCTCAGCGGTGGCGGTATTTCCGTTGCCAGTGGAGAGGCTCGTGTGGCGCTGGGGGCGAAAGCACTGCGAATGGATGCACCACGTGGCGATCCTGCTGGCCGGCCGGTGGATCATGTGGAATGGTATACGCCGGCGGCAGCACAGGCAGTGCGCGACATTCCCCAAGCCTATGGTGATGATTGCCAGCTTTCCGTTGAAGAAACCTCACCTAAGACCTGCATCTACGGCAAGCCGGACGGCAAGACCACCGTTGCCGTCGTGGGCGACTCCAAGATTGTCCAGTGGATGCCGGCGCTCGAGTTGTTGGCGCACCAGCATGACTGGAAGATCGTGCTGCATGGCAAGTCCAGCTGCGGATTCCATTCACGACCCCTCACCCTCAACGGCAAGCCCTACACGCAGTGCACGGAATGGAATCGTGCAGTGCTCGACCGCTTGCTGACTCAGGACAAGCCAGACGTGCTGATCACTTCCCATGGCCGCGGATCACGCCAGATCAACGAGAAAGAAGTCGCGGCGCTGCTCGATTGGTGGACTCCACTCGCAGCGAAAGGAACAAAGATCATTGCCATCGCCAACAACCCGCACCCTCGGGGGAACGTCTACGAGTGCGTCGCCGAGAACGCTGAACGCCTGACAGTCTGTGCCTTCCCTCGGAATACCGGCAGCGGCACCGCATCGCTCGAGGCCGCCACAAAGGCACTCCCGGGGAGCTCGTTCATAAACATGAATGATGCGATTTGCCCAGACAAGCTCTGTGCCCCGATCATTGGTAACGTGCTGATATACCGGCAGGGGTCGCACGTGACCCGTACCTATATCGAATCGATGGCTCCCCGACTGGAACGGGAGCTTCGGGCCGCTGGTCTGGATTGAATGGACGTGAATTCGGGAGAGATGGAAGACGATGTCGATTTCAGGTCAGATCGTGGAGCTTGCGGCAATCCCACTCCACCCGCTCGCCCAGCTGGGGCGTGAGAATGCCATCCTGCAGAAGGGTTCGGAACAGGATCACGAGCGATCCTTCCCTATCTACGACTGGCAACGGCTGAGCTACGTCTTCGGACAGCTCGCTCCGGCCGCAGCGCTGCTCGAAGTCGGGCCCGGCCGCTGCCACCTGACAAAAATGATGGCGCGCTCGAACTTGTTCGACCGCCAAGTGGCCATCGACATCGTCGACAGGCATGCGATCCCGAAGGCCGTCGAATTCCGACAGATGAGTGTCGCCCAACTGGATTTCCCCAGTGACACTTTCGATACGGTCCTCTGCATGGAAGTGCTGGAGCATTTGTCCGACGCCGATTTCACCAAAGCGGTTACCGAACTGCGGAGGGTCTGTCGCGGACGATTGATCGTCACCGTTCCCTACTGCGAACCGCTACCGTTGCCGCACTACCATCACCAGCATTTTGACGAACTCCGGATCATGGACACCTTTCCTACGGCGCGCTTCTCCATCCTGCTCAAGAAGCCGATTAGCCGCGTGCCCTGGCTGTTGATCGAGGAGGATCTGGCCTCCCGCTAGAACGGACGACGGCCCACCGTTCCGTTTCGATCGATGACCGTTTGTCCCGCCGGACACAAGATTTTCGCCGTTCCAGTACTCCCAACCATCCCATCAGTTCCCATCGAGTTCTATTTCATGAATCGCTCCTTAGTCCTTTGCCTGGCCCTAACCGTCGCGCTCGCTGCCTGCCAGCAGCAGGCCCCCGCAGACCAGGCGGTCGCGCCCGCGCCCGCGCCCGCTGCAGTCGAGCCAGCCGCTCCCCCTATTGCACCCGGCAAGCAGCTGGAACGACCCATGCCGGATGGCATCGCGCTCCAGGTTCCGTACAACGCGGTATACGACAAAGACCTCGCTGCGAAAGATGGCGGCACTCGCCGCAGGGTGATCCTGGAGTTCCTCGACGGTAACGTCGAGAGTATCGGTACCCAGTTGGAAGGTCAGCTCAAGACGGCTGGCTATCGCAAGGGAAAGCCGCGCGACGAAGAAGGCGGCGTGCGCACCAACTACGCACGTACCCGCGACGGCTCCAAAGTCTCGATTCTCATTCGTCCCAAGCTGGATCAACGCTTCCGCGATGACCGTGCCCTGGGCACGGTGTCCTTCTCGTGGACGCCCCCCAAGACCAACTGAGTTCGACGGCGCCCGTTGCACTCTGGCTTGACGGGTCCGTCCCAGTGACGGACCCGCGTTTTATCGCTTCCAACTAAGCCAGCGGCTCAAGCACGAGTCGCGTATGTGCGCTGCCCGCGCGGCAGCGGACCACTACTGTCGATATCGGCGTAACCTTGCGATAGCTGGGGCTTCTCCAACCTCGGTGTCCCTGCTGCTCACCACGGTGGATTGAAACGCCGTCAAGGACGGTAGGTAGCTGCATGCGCGCAATGCGCTGATCACCAGCGAACACGTCCAGCTCGTTGACGGAGGTCTCCGAGACTTCCACCCGGCAGCGCTCATGAAAGTGGAAGCGCAACTCTGCGGACTCTTCTGCTTCCAAGCCTGCCGTGTGATCGAAGATGTCCAACTGTCGACCCGGCATAAACACGAGGCGCCGCCGGATGGAAAATCCGTCCGGCCGGGTTAGGGCTCCCTCCATCCGGTGTGTCCCTTCGTCGATTGCGTAACTTTCCAGGCAGCTACCCAGAACCTCCGCATCCTCAGGCAGATAGGCCCGCCCACTCCTTCCGATGCCATTGTGCGCAAGATCACTGACGAAATAGCCTCGCCAGGCATCAGCCTCATATCCGTACTTGCCACCGTCCACCAGTATCGGTCCGCCATTGGCGTAGAGCTCGAAGCTAAGCGTGTCGGCGTGATCATGGCGTTTTCCACCCAGCGCCATCCCGGTGAAGAACAGCATGTACGCCAGCGGGTCATCCACCGACGGTGCGCTTCGGATACTGATGTATCCGCTCTTGAGCATGGCATTCGCGTATACGGCGATGCCTCGCCCATCCGTTCCCACGGCCATGTGCTTCGGCAGCCTGACTCGAGGAGGATAACGGCCCTCGCTGTCGCCTACGGCAGCGAAATCGCCATTGGGCATGACGAACCAAGGCGTCACTGCCTTTGCCTTGCCCAGCTTCAGCTGCATGCGCTCACCCAGCTCCGGATAGAGAGCGGGTCGCACTTTCCGGAATCGCCTCTCGGCGAAGAAATGATAGAACGGCGCTCCCTCACGATGTACGCCTTCCTCATCGAACTGTTCGTCCAGGATCGTCGCCATCGCGCGTTCCGCGGCAGACCCTTGCCGCCCGGCCTTTCCAAGCACGATCTCCAACAGGCGCAGCGCATGAGCCTGGAAGATGCCGTGGTTGTTGGTCGAAATGAAGCCAGGCGTGACGAGTTTGGCGTAGTGGATTTCACAGAGCTCGTGCACCAGGACGGCATCCTGCGATGACAACACACCGTGAGCGTGCTGTTGCAACAGCAACCACGCCAGATGCTGGGTTCGCAGGCCGGTGGCCATGTCATCCCAGCAGAACTCCGAACCACGCCCATCAAGGATGTGGAACCGGTGCCAATCACGCACATAGTGCATGGCACGCTCAACGGAATCACTCGCATGCTGATCGCGCTGCTCCCGCCATAGCCCGTCGAGCATCCGCCAAGCGGAAAGCTGAAAGCGCCAATTCCTGTCGGAGAACGGATCGGCATCCCAATCCATCGGAACGTCGAGAATCTGGACAGGCAGATCCAGTCGCGGCTGGAATCCAACCTGTCCTTCGTGCAGGTAGACGAGCGCCCTGCCGCCCGTGATATCAAAATCAGCGAGCTGCAAATCGTCGATCGACGGTTCTGCCATTCTCAAGCGTCCGGCTCAGTCCCTGGCCGACATGGCTTTTCCGTACTGCTCGACAACCCGTTTTCCAACGGCGTCCCAGCTGCGGTGCTCGATCACCCATTCCCGTGCCTGCAGCCCGAGCCTGCGTCGCAGCGCCGGCTCTGCGATCAATTTTCCCAGGACATCGGCGAGCGCTGAAACGCTTCCCTTGCTGAAACGCAGGCCGGTGACGTCATGTTCAATGATGTCGCAGAGCGCCCGCGTATCGGACACCACCACGGCTTTCTCCATCGCCATGGGCTCGAAGGGCTTCATCGGCGACACGACCTCGCACACTTCCCATGGCTTGCGTGGGAACGGACATATGTCGATCAAGGAGTAGTAGCCCTCAACCTGGTCATGAGGCACTCGTCCGGTAATGAGGGTATGTCCGGAGATCGGGCTTTCCTCGACCAACTGACGGATGCGCGCATGTTCGGGACCATCGCCCACGAGCAGCAGACGGAACTCCTGTCCCGCGGCTGCTACCTGCTCGAGCGCCAGTACAAGATCATCGAGGCCTTCATAGTCAACGAAGGACCCGACATAACCCACCACGGGAACGTCGGGAGGCAGGCCCAACGTCGCTTCCAGCTCATTGTTCTTCGGGCGCGGCAGGTACTTGCCGGGATCGACGCTGTTGGGAACCAGGGTGATCTTTTCCGCAGGGACGCCGCGTGCGACGAGTTCGTCGCGCATGGCCTCGGTCAGCGTCAACACCTGGTCCGCAGCCAGGCAGGCCAGTGTTTCGAAATGACGCATGCGATCGGTACGCGCGCGGGTCTTGGCGGCCGACTCGCGGGATTCATGCACCAGTTCCCATAGGCCCGAGACTTCGTAGACGAAGGGCAACCCGAGCCTGCGCGCCGCAATCAGCGCAGGTACTGAGATCAGATAGGTGGAGCGTCCATGCACAACGGCAGGGCGTTCCGTCCTGAGCACATCCATGAATGCGTCAACACAGCCATTCATGTACCGCTGTTCGCCTGCCGATCGCGCGGTCTGGGCCGCGATCCGGTGGTACACCACGCCATCGATCTCGTCAGCCTCCTCCACCTTCACCGCATAGCTGGAACTCCCGATGTCTTCGGGAAATCCCGGGCGCGTGTACGGGCGAATGTCGAATCCCGCCTTCTTCACACCACCGATCAGGCCATGCCCCCGCAGCGCGTACCCCCCAGAAAGATGGGGAAGACTGCTGTGGAGGATGTATACGCTGCGCCCGTCGACGGTCTCGACAGACTCACGCGAGGCCGGCTCACCGCGAAGCTCAGCATCCAGACGTCCATAGCCCTCGATTTCGTCAACCAGTTTCAAGTTCGCTCCGGAGAGTGGTCCGTGCGTGGCCTTCAAACGCTCTGCATGCGACATCGCTTCGGCATACCGACACAACTCGAAGGCCGCGGATGCGATGCAGTACAGCGACAGCTTGTTGTCATCAGCCTGCTGTGCCAGGACAGCGAGCTGATAGACACCTTCAAGATCGCCCAGCGATCGCACCGCATTCGCAGCGCGCACCAGAACATAGGAACGCAGGTGCGACACGGCCTGAGAGCTCACTGCCAGGCTGTACTTGAGTACCTCGTCGACGCCGCCCACCATGGCTCGTTCAGCCAATGCCGTGTCAAGCGCGGACTTCTCGTCCTGCGTGAGTGCACGCTTGGTGGAAGGAATGCTGGGCACCGGCGGGGTCGACATGGGATGCCCGACGGCCAGCGTTTCTTCGATGGTGATCCCGTTCGAGGTCACGTCGGGTACAAGGACGCCGCCTTCGGGTCCGATCTCGACAGGATCGGCTTGCCGAGGCATGACGGTTGTGTCGGAGGGGCCGGCCACCGGCTTGGCTACGCTTGACAGGGGCGTACCCAGTGCGGGGGCGCTCGCAGCGGGGAACACGGGCACAGGACTCGTCACTACCGGCGCACCCGAGCGCAGGACCGACAGCAGAGCGGAAGGAAGTCGGACGGCACCACGCCAACCCTTGAGCGCATCTACGAGTGCCGTACCCAGCTTGTGCCGGCGGGAGTTTTCCAGCAGTAGCGCGTAATTCTTCGCATGCTCCAACTCGATGTCGCGGGCATCGATCAACAAGGCCTGCCGCGCGACGATCGCTGTCGCGTGCTCCGCCCTTGTGACGGCAGCATGATGTTCTCGGCTGATGCGAACGAGGTCTCCCTCGACCTGACGAAGCATCAGTTGCTGCCGCTTCTTCGTCTTCTTGTGAATACTCTCTCTCTGCTGCGAATCCTGCTCCTGCTCCTCCAGGCGCCTCACCTGGCTTCCGACGGTCTGCTGGAGCTCGGCGACCAGGGCGTCCCGCTTGGACAAGCCATCGACGGCCTTCTCCAGTTCGCGCTGGACCGAAGCACTGCGGCGGACCTCCTCCGCGTTCCGCTCCTCACTGGCCTTCACCGCCATCGCCAGGTCCTGCAGCGACGCCTGCTGACGAGCGGACTCGGCCTCGTGCCTCATGCCCTGCTGCGCCAGGGTGTCCTCAAGCTCGCGCAGCGCCAGAGTCCTACGCTCCATTTCCGCCTCGTGACGCCGCATCCAGTCCTCGACTTCACGGCGAAGGCTGCCCAGCGCCTGTTCACGCTGGTCGATCTCGGCTGCATGCCTTGCCGCCTGCTCCGCAATGGCGGTATGCAGGCCCTGCACGACGGTCTCATGGCGTACGCCATCGTCTTCCCGTTGTTTCAGCTGCCTTGACACCACTTCGTCCATTTCTCTTTCCTTCTGCATCCTGCGTTCCGTGTCGTCGCTCAGGCGCGCGACTTCCGCTTCGAGTCTGCGACTCTCTTCGCGCAGCAGCGCAACTGCGTCCCTGCTGTGTTCCTGCATCGCGACACGTTCCTGCTTCTGGAGTTCCAGCTCCGCCACATGGCTTTCGCCTGCCTTCGACATGCTGGCAGCGAGTTTCCGGTTCTCTTCCACCGCCGCACGGCAGTCCTCTTGCACGGACTGCAGCTGTTTGGCGCCTTCGGACTCGACTAGCTTGATGTCCTTTCTGTACTGCTCTGCGGCAAGATCCCACGCAACCGATGTCAGTATCCTGGTCGCTGAGAGGAGGTCGGGATGGTGTGCCTTCGCGTCTACTCCGGCACGGAGCCATGCCACGGTCTCCTGCCGCTTCTTCTTCAGCAGTTGCGCCAGCGTTCGCTTCTCGCCTGCATCACGCAAGAACGTGAGTGCCGCGTCCGCCACGTCCTCCAGCGTCGAATCAAGAAGCTCCCTGCATGCGTCGGGCATGCCCAGGGCCCTGTAAAGCCCGGGCATCTTGTGCCCGTGGACCTCCGAGTGCACGCCGAAAACGGGAACACCCTGAAGCATGGCGAAGATGCACGCATGGAAGCGGGCAGAGACAAGCCCGTCCAATCCGACCAGATGCTGGCGGTACTCGCTCAGAGAGCCTGCCTGGATGACTTCGACCGCGCCTGCACCCAGCTCGGACGTGAGGTCTTCGGCAAGTGCGATGGAGAAATCACGATCAGCCAGCGTCTGGACGAGAATCTTTACGCTGCCTCCGGTCTCGGCGACATGACGCCTGCCCAGCAGCATGCCCAATTGGTGGGCGCGACTGTCGCGATAGCCATGGGACTTGTGCACCGCAAGCGCCCGGGCGCTGCGTTGGGCGCCCATGCGCAGGCCGTAATCCTCGAGACGCAAGACCAGCCCCAGCACGGGCGGCCTGCCGGGAGCAGTCGACGGCTCGGATACCGGCCGCAGGAAAAATGCAGGATCGAGCAACCACGACGGATGTGTTCGGACAGGCTCCTGCTGCATCAGCACTTCCGTCGAAGCGGGCTCTCGCGCCGCGAGGCCATCGCTCAACGCACAGAACTGATGAAGCAACTGCGTGCCTCGTACACCGGTCAAGGGGCCGAACGTCACGGGGAGCGTAATGAACTTCTTTCCGCCGGCCTTGGCTGCCAGCGCCGCCACGGTGCGCCATGCCAGGCTGAGCGCATTCTCGTCCTCCCGCGACGAAAAGAGATGCTCTCCCGAGTTGTAGAACAGCACATCGCAGTCCTCCAGCCCATTGTCCGCCAGGAAAAGTTCGGGATCAGCGATGTAACGCTGGAGCCGCTGCAACGGCCCGCGGCTGTGCTTCTCTGGAATGCGCTTGGGGTGGAATACGTAGGTGACATCCTGGACATGCGAAATACTGCTGATCGCGGCTTCCTGATACGTCGCCTGGGGCGCGTCGAACACAACGTGCACATGGCATTCCGGATCGAGCTCACGCAACAGGGAGATGGCGCCGGTATTGATGGCGAGGTCACCGAAATTGCTTGCTGCATGTCCAAAGATCAGTCCGAACTTCATCGGGAGCCCTTCAGGGAACAATGGGAGATATGGGGGTGAAGATCAGGCATCTGCATGCATGCCCAGGATGTCCTGGGAGGCGTTCGCGCCCCCCTCGACATAGTTGAACTCGTCAATGGAATCTCCGAGAAGCGCCGCGCTGCCGTCCCGCAGCAGGATCTCCATGGAGTGCACGTGCTCTGCAGCCAGGAACAGTCCGCGACGAGCGTCGATTTCGACGCCGGAACGGTACTGGCCATCGCTGTTCCGCAGGATGATCTCTCCGGAACCGTCAAGAGCCAGGTACGTCCTCTTTCCAACGGCCGCATGCCTTGCGTAACGGGTAGCTGCCAACTGCAGATCCAGCAGGTAGTTCGCACCGTAGTGGTCGGACGGATCCATCCACGCGACCCAGGCCTCCTTGCAGCGCGCGATTTCGGCCACCACCATCCCGGCGTCATTCCAGAATCTGAGCTCAGGAAACTCGCCTGTCCACGCTGACGTCAGCGCCGAGGAAGTGAGGACCCATACCTGCGTCGGACGATGCGTCTGACGCCGTACCGAGCCCACGAGACTACGCAAGGCGTGCTCATCAAATGCACGCGACAGCACGACGACGGACGCGTCCGCTTTCAGGCCCGTCTCGGCCAGACCGATGCTGTCGAACATCTCGACAAGGCGGTTCCGCCAGGTGTGATGCTGCATGACCCTCCGCAAGCCTCGCAGGCGGTGGCGCCGGTAGGCAGCCGAATCGGTTGTCAGAGCAGCAACCGCTTCCGCGTCGCTCCCTTCATCGATGACAAGCACCGTCCCCGTTCCGAACAGGCCATCGAACGAAGCACTGGGGTTGCTGACGACCGGCGTATTCGACGCGAGCAGATCGAACACCCGCCTCGCGCACATCGTCGGCGAATCCTTGACGGTGTTGATGTTGATGGCGAAACGATAGCCTTTGTACGCCTTCTCAATTTCGTCAGGCGCCAGCGTACCCACGACCAATGCCTGCATGTCCTCGGGGAACGCATAGTCGGGATCCTTGCGGTCCAGATTCCGATCAATGATCTCGACGGGTGCAAGCCCCCTCAGGCGATCGACGATGCGCTGGAAGTCCCGTTGGCGCTCCGGATACTTCCTGTAATAAGAGCCTGCGAAACCGAACGCATCCTTCCTGGCAAACGATTCGAGCGGATGATGGTCCCGCGGCTGGGTCGCAAAAGGAAGGACACCGGCATCGATGCCAGCCTCCTGCCGGTAGCGGCTGACCGCCCCCGCATCCGTCGTGAATACATGATCGAAGTGACGCGCGGTTTCGATGAAGTGATCGAAATGGACGGGATCTTCCTTGTTCCAGAATACCGTCGGCACCTCATGCGCATTGCACCAGTCCAGCAACTCGATCAGTTCGGACGACGGCGGAACCAACTTTCCGCGCCAACTATCGTGGGTGCCGCGCCAAGCGGATTCCACGAACAGCATGGCAGGCGTCGACGCAGCGGCGAGTTGCTGACGCCATGCGTCACTGGTCAGCGCTAGCAACGGAAGCTCCGGCGCGAGGCCATGCTCCGTGAAAGCATCCGCGATCAACGCGATCGCGGACTCTGGCGTCGCGCTTGCTCTGGCCCGAGGGACCTCATGGCGTTGCCCTGGCTCGAAGGATGCTTGTTGCTCCTTGACCGGACGTGCGCCGAGTATCTCCACCATGAGTGAACATGCGCGTCCTGGCAGAGCCATGAGCCCGCGCCAGGAGCGACGGGCTTCAGACAGTGCTTGCGCGAACCGGTACGTAGGCGACGCGCCGATATCGACGATCTGCTGGTGCAGGCGGGCAAGTTCGTCCGCCTGACGCTCGGATCTTCTGCGCTCTTCGGCGAGTGCCAGCCGCGCCGCAGACAGCTGACGGCGCGCTGAGTTCGGAATTCCGTACTCAGCTCCTTCCCTTTCGCCGTCCTCGCCATTCACGTCGTCGGCCCGCTCGCCTCAAACCCAGAAGCCGACGCTATCCACGACAGCAATCCCAGCCGGAAGGCTGGTGGAACGGAAAGCCTGGTGGCCCACGAGCATCACCACGACATCCGCGTTGGATACCGCCTGCTCCATCCGGGAAACCAGTTCCAGCTTCGCGTCGTTTGACGACAGGGCGGCCGCGTAAGGATCGCAGCAGACGACCTGGCCCGGATAGGTCGCGTGAAGCTGCTTGGCGATCTCAAGTGCCGGGCTTTCGCGGAAGTCATCGACATCGGGCTTGTAGGAAAGGCCAAGGCACGCGATGCGTGCGGCGGGCTTCGCGGCCACGAGCTTGGCGACCTGCTGGATGACATAGTGCGGCTTGGCGTCATTGACCTGGCGGGCCGTCTCGATCAAGCGTGCCCGTTCAGGGGACTCCGCGACAATGAACCATGGGTCGACTGCGATGCAGTGACCACCGACACCCGGGCCAGGACGCAGGATCGATACGCGCGGATGGCGGTTCGCCATCTCGATGATCTTCCACACGTCAAGGTCGAGATCACCGCAGATCATGGAAAGCTCGTTGGCGAACGCGATGTTGACGTCGCGGAAGGCATTCTCGGTGAGCTTCACCATCTCCGCGGAGCGATCATCGCTCGGATGGCAGATTCCCTTAACGAACGTCTGGTACAGACCGGTCGCCCGCTGCGTACAGGCCTGCGTCATGCCGCCGATGATGCGGTCGTTCTCGACAAGCTCCCGCAGCATCTGGCCGGGGATGATGCGCTCGGGACAATAGGCGACATGGATATCCGGAGCACCGGCATCCTGGTGCGGGAAGCTCAGGTCGGGACGCAGTTCCGCCAGCACGCGCGCCATCGCGCCCGTGGTCCCCACCGGGGAGGTCGATTCCAGCACTACGAGGCCGCCCTTGCGCAGGACGGGTGCGATCGAACGCGCAGCCTCCATCACATAGGACACATCCGGCGCGTGCCGCTCATCGTGGCTGACGGGTGTCGGAACCGCGATGATGAAGGCGTCGGCCTCTTCAGGCTTCAGGCTGGCCCGGAGCTTCCCTTTGGAGACGCAGTGCGCGACGAGTTCATCCAGCGCGCCTTCCTCGATATGCGCGCGTCCGCTGTTGATGGTATCGATGACGTGCTGGCTGATATCGACCCCGACGACGTCCAACTCGCGAGACGCAAACATCGCGGCCGTGGGAAGTCCGATATAACCCAGACCAATAACCGAAACCTTGTTGATCGTCCGTTGTTCCTGCATGTTTACTCCAGATGTAAATGATGCCGTGTAGTACCGCCATGCACATGCACGGCGTGTTCAATCACACGCGAATAAGAAAGCGCTAGGGAGTCCCACCGGAAAGGAAGCACCCTTTCCTCCGCCAGATCGAGATCCGAGCAAAGGTGGCCGTTTCGCTTCTTGACTGCGAGCCCCGAAAGTAGACCCCTGATTTTATGGGTATTATTGTCGCAGGACCATCCCCGGCGCAGGCGATCCAGCAGGGCTGGCGCCGGGTCGCCGTCGCCACCATTCAGATGCAGGATCGGTCGCGCACTGGCGAAGTACTCGTAGATTTTCCCTGGCAATTGGGCCGAGAGCCGGTTGCCGATATCGACGACGATGTCGGCCTGAGCCTGCAGCGCGAGCGCTTCGCCATGCCCCAAGTGGCCATGATGGACCACGCGCAAAGAGCCCTGCCCCGCTGCAGCTTCCAGTGCCGGCGAGGGAGAAGCGGTGGCAACGTGCAGGATCACGCCCTCCATGTCGAGCACGGCATCCAGCAATGGCTCGATCGGGCGGAAGGGATACAGGCTGCCCGTGTAAACCAGCGAGAGCGGCGCGTCCGCGCCAGCCCGCGACGGCTCGCGAGGAATGCTCGACGGGTAACCCTGACTGATGACGTGTATCCGGTCCAGGGATTGCGCGTACCGCTGCCCCAGAAGATCGCGCGCGCTGGCATCGGTGACCACCACGGCGCTTGCCCGCTCACAGGTTGTCCGCTCCAAGCGGCGCGCATGTCGGCGCCATCGCACGGGCGTGTAGTCGGCCAGGACAGGGTCGCCGAGGTCTGCGATCCAGGGAATACCCTCTCGCTGCGCGAGTATGCCCAGCCGAAGGACACTGGCCGGCTCATGTGAGGTGATCACCGCATCCGGCGACAGTTCGTCCAGAAGACGCCTGAAAGCGCGAGTTGCCCACGGCGACCATTCCCCCCTGATATCCGGGAAAAGCCAGCGACCGGCATGTCGCTGATAAAACGCAAGCAGCCTGCCCTTCCAGTTGGGGCGTTCGATCCGCCACTCGCCGATAGGGGCCGGCGACGCAATCTCGCCCTGTGCCGGGGAAGACTTCGCCACGCCGCCCCCCGACGGCATCTGTCGCCCGGCGGTCTGTTGCCTGCGGGATGCCCTCGCCACGAGCCCCATGGACGGCCCGGCGAAGATCCTATGCACCTGCACCACAGGCGGCAGATCGAAGTGAAGCGACATTCGCCCGTAGTAAGCATCAGGCGCCATGACGTGGATCTCGTGCCCCTGTTTCGCAAGCTCACGGACAAGATACGCCCAGCGTAGTGACTGCGCTGAAGGACTGGGGGAGAACTCGTATGCCGCCAGCAGGATGCGAAGACGACCCTGCCCGGCATTCATGTTGCCAAGACTCTCTCTGCCTTGTAATCCGCCTCTGCCTGATAGATCCGCTTGTAGGCGGCGATGGCATCCTCGACGCTTCCGTCGAACGCCACCTTGCCCTGCTCTACCACCAGCCCACGGGTGCACACTTTCCTGAGCATGCCGAAATTGTGGCTTGCGAGCACGACGATCTTGCTGGCATTCGCACGCTCTGCCATGCGCGCCTTGGCTTTCAGGATGAACTCCGCGTCGCCGGCACCAAACCACTCGTCCAGCAGCATGATGTCGTGTTGAATGGCGGTAGAAATGGAGAATCCGAGACGCATTCGTTGTCCGGATGACAGGGTCCCCAAGCGGTCACCGGCGCGATGCTCCAGCCCCGCGAACTGGAGAATGGGCGAAACCGTCTCGGAGACAGCAGCCAATGGCCTGCCCATGGTCAATGATCGCAGGAAGATGTTCTCGCGCACCGTAGCGTCGTTGACGAATCCCAGGCCGAGATTGAGCAGGACCTGCTTGCTGCCCTGCACGGTGACGGCCCCGCTGGTCGGCTGATAGGCGCCTGACATCACCCGCAGGAGCGTAGTCTTGCCGGCACCATTGCGACCGAGCAGCGCCAACCGGTCGCCCTCCTCCAGGTCAAAGGAAATGCCGTCCAGAATCCGCCTGTATTCACGCCTGGGAGGAGACTTGGCGGCACTGATGAGCGTCCTGAGCCAACCATGCGACGTATCATGCCGATGGACGAAACTGGGGATGTCGAGAACCACCCGGTCGACAGAAAGTTTGGCTGCCATTGATCAGATCCAGAGTGGCACGAACCGCGCATAGCGCTGGTACAGCAAGGAGGCCACCATCCACCCGCCCGCCGTCATGCAGAAAACAAAAGCCACCGTATGTGTGGCCATGGGCTGGCCAATGACCGGGGCCCGCACGAAGTCCAACAAGTGGAAAAGAGGGTTCAGGCTTACGAAGTAACCACGGGTACTGCCTGGCGGGAACTTGCTGACGTACCAGAGGATGGGCGTTAGCAGGAAAGCGAACATCATGACCGCACTGACCACTTCCCGCGTGTCCGGAAACCGCGCGCCGAGCAGTGCAAGTATGACCGCCATGCAGAACATGTTGATCAACAGCACAGGTACCGTAAGAAGCAACGTAGCCAGTCCGCCCAACGACACGGCGGGGGACCATGCCATCACCACGATGACAATCAGCAGCGCGAACACATAGTTGAACAGTGCCTTCGCCATTGTGCGCAGCAGATAGTCCGTGAACCGGACCCGTCCATCCATGATGTAGGCGGATGACCCCGAAAATGCGTTGCTCGCCTCGTTGATCACCTGGGTCAGCAATCGCCAATGGACATAGCCCACACCGAGGTACGGCATGTATTCGTGGATGTCGTGGCCCATGAGCTCGGAATAGACATGCCCCAGGGCGAAGACCAGAATCGCCGTCGGGACAACGAGCCACAGGGGGCCCAGCCTGTTCCTGCGATTCTTGCTGATCAGATCGAGCCAGACGGCATAGGCCCAGAACCCCGGTTGCTTCAAGCTGGCATAGAGGTCTCGCTCCAACCTCATCCGGAAGTCCTCTCGCTACTTCCCGAAACACGGGTGAGCGCTGCCCCCAGGCTGGCCTTCAAATCCTCGACCGCCTCGATCCCCACGCTCAACCGCACCAGTCCGTCACTGATTCCCAGCTTCTCGCGCCGCTCCACTGGTACCGATGCGTGCGTCATCACCGCGGGATGGTTGACCAGGCTCTCCACGCCGCCCAGCGATTCGGCGAGCGTGAACAACCCAGCGTTCTCGCAGAACCTTTTAGCCGCTTCGAAACCGCCCTTCAGCACGACGGAAATGATGCCGCCATGCCCCTGCATCTGGCGCGAGGCGAGTGCGTGCTGCGGATGCGATGCCAACCCCGGGTAGATGACCTTGTCGACCGCGGGATGCGCTTCCAGCCATTGCGCGAGCGCCAGCGCGTTCTCGCAGTGCGCCTTCATGCGCAGGTGCAAGGTCTTCAGGCCGCGCAGGGCGAGGAAGCTGTCGAACGGCCCCTGCACGGCCCCGATGGAGTTCTGCAGGAAGGCCATCTGCTCCGCCAGTTCCGCATCGTCGCCAACGACCACCATGCCGCCGACCATGTCGGAGTGACCATTGAGGTACTTGGTGGCGGAGTGCATCACGATGTCTGCGCCCAGTTGCAGCGGACGCTGCAGGATCGGCGAAGCGAAGGTGTTGTCGACGACCACCCGCAGGCCATGCTTGTGCGCGATTGCGCAGACAGCTGCGATGTCGACGATCTTCAGCATGGGGTTGGTCGGCGTTTCCACCCACACCATTCGCGTCTCCGGACGGATCGCGGACTCGAACGCCTCCAGATCCGTCAGGTCGACGAAACTGAAGTCCAACGCCGCCGTCCGCCTGCGTACACGCTCGAACAGCCGGTAACTGCCGCCATACAGGTCATCCATGGCGATGACGTGGCTGCCGCTGTCCAGCAGCTCCAGGACGGTCGAAGTCGCGGCCATACCGGACGCGAACGCGAACCCCCGCGTACCGCCTTCGAGCGCCGCCACGCAGCGCTCGTAGGCGAACCGGGTGGGATTGTGGGTGCGCGAGTATTCGAAGCCCTGATGCACGCCCGGACTGCTCTGCGCGTAAGTCGAAGTCGCGTAGATCGGCGGCATGACGGCGCCGGTGCTGGGATCGGGCGACTGTCCGCCATGGATGGCCAGCGTGCCCAGCGCAAGATCGCCGGCGGTCGCGCCGGCGAGGGAAGGATGTTTCGCCATGTTCCAGGGTCCTTGAGGCAGCCGGGCATTCTACCAGCCGGGTCTTAACGAGCCGTCCACACCCGCCAGAAGAACCCGGCGCCGTTTATTGGGCGCGTCGGCGCAGGTAATTGAGCAGGTCGATGCGGGTGATCAGGCCCAGGAAGGCATCACCATCCGTGATGATGGCCACCTGGCCGCGGTCGAAGACCGGTAGCAGGGCCTCGATCGGCGACCGCACGTCCAGCCGGTCCAGCTTGCTGACCATGGCGGTGGAGACCGGATCGCGGAAGCGGGCTTCATCACCATAGACATGCAGCAGGACGTCGCTCTCATCCACGATGCCGGCCAGCCGGTCCCCTTCCATCACCGGCAACTGTGAGACGTCGTACAGCTTCATGCGCTGGTAGGCCGTCGTGAGCAGGTCGGTGGGGCTGACCACGACCGTATCGCGCTGGCTGTAAGGGCGCAGGATCAGGTCGCGCAGGTCGCCATGCTGAGGGCGATCAATGAAGCCGTTGTCCAGCATCCAGTAGTCGTTGTACATCTTTGACAGGTACTTGTTGCCCGTGTCGCAGACGAACACCAGCACCTTCTTCGGCGTGGTCTGCTCGCGGCAGTACTTCAGTGCGGCCGCCAGCAACGTGCCCGTCGACGAGCCGCCCAGGATGCCTTCCTTCGCCAGCAGGTCACGCGCCGTGTGGAAACTCTCGGCGTCACTGATCGCGTACGCCTTCTTCACCCGGCTGAAATCCGAGATCTGCGGCAGGAAGTCCTCGCCGATGCCCTCCACCAGCCAGCTGCCGGACTTGGTGCTCAGGATGCCTTCGTTGATGTACTGGGTGAGGATCGAGCCCACCGGATCGGCCAGCACCAGCTCCGTCTGCGGCGAGTGCTCGGCGAAGCAGCGCGACAGGCCGGTCATGGTGCCCGAGCTGCCGCAGCCGAAGACGATGGCATCCAGTTGGCCGTCCATCTGGCGCAGGATTTCCGGCCCCGTGCCGAATTCGTGTGCCGCCGGGTTGTCCGGGTTGCCGAACTGGTTGATGAAATAGGCGCCCGGCGTCTCGCGGGCGATGCGTTCGGCCAGGTCCTGGTAGTACTCGGGATGGCCTTTGGCCACGTCCGAACGGGTCAGGATGACCTCGGCGCCCATGGCTTTCAGGTTGAAGATCTTCTCCCGGCTCATCTTGTCCGGGACCACCAGCATCAGCTTGTAGCCCTTCTGCTGCGCCACCAGTGCCAGGCCAATACCGGTATTGCCGGCAGTACCTTCAACCAAGGTCGCGCCGGGCTTGAGGTCACCGCGCTTCTCGGCCGCCTCGATCATCGACATGCCGATGCGGTCCTTGATGGAACCGCCGGGATTGGCGCTCTCGAGCTTCAGGTAGAGGGTGCAGAGGCCGGTGTCGAGGCGGTTGGCCTGGACGATCGGCGTAGCGCCGATCAGCTCGAGTACGGAAGAGTGGATCGCCATGCGGGCGTACGTCCGGTGCGGAAAACAGCCCGGATTATCGCATCAGGGTGACGCGGACGGCGACGGCCGACGAGGAGGCCGCCGCCGCCCGCGACGAGAAAGCCTTGGGGGAGGCGTCAGTGCGGCTTGGCGTCGTAGATGCGGAGCAATCGCTCCTTGGCGTGCAGCTTCTCGCGCTTCATCTGACCGAGCAGGTTGTCGTCAATGGGCAGCACGCCGAGTTCGGCGTCGGTGACCTTCTTGTCGAGCTCGCGATGGCGCTGGTACAGCTGCTTGAACTCCGGATCGGCCTTGATGAGCGCATCGATGTCGGCCTGCGGTTGACCTTCGAACATGATCGTTACCTCCTTCAGCGGAAATACAAACGCCCCGGCCTTCACAGGCACGGGGCGTTGGCTTGGGAGCGGAGCATCTTGCCGACATCGCGGGCACTTCCCACCGGAATGCCCGCTCCGGCCTGCTTGCCGGCGGCGGTCTCCTGGGGGATCGGTACGGGCGTCATCGGGTCGATTCTCCGGTGAGCCAAGCGACGGGAGTCGCTTGGGTATACGACCCTACTCCTCGACTTCCAGCCCGGCAAGGGCTGACCCAAGTGATTGATCCACAAAGAAGACCGGATATCCGGGGGCGTTCAGGCTACTGCCCCCGAAGCAAGGGAAGTTCGTCCAACCCCATGATTAACATGGGGAAATCAATGCGTGATGACGACTTCCAGCGCGCGCGCCTTGGTTGCCGTGCCCTTGGCCGTGCTCTGCAGGCGCGATTTCTGGACGCCCGCCGCCGTCAGCGCATCCCGCAAGGCATCCGCGCGGCGCTGGCCCGGCGTCTGCTGGTCGCCGTAGCCTTCGATCCGCGCACGCGCCTTGGGGTTGGCCTGCAGATAGGCTGCCAATGCGCTCGCGCTGGACGTGCCGCCGCCGGACAGCTTGGCCGAGGTGCCGGCGAACGCATCCGTTCCCAGCGCGAAGACTTCGCCGCGCGCCTCGAACTTCGACGCCGGCAACTTGGCGCCGGACACCAGTTCGGCCTCTTCCCGGGCGAGCTTCAACTCCCGCTGGCGCGCGGCACTCAGGCGATTGGCCTGCTGCCCGGCCACCGTGTCCAGTGTGGTTTCCGCCTCCTGCCGTGCCAGGGCTTCAGCTTCGGCGGCCAGGCGCAGGCGTTCGGTCTCCTCGGCCTGGATCTGCGCCTGCACGCGCAGGCGCTCGGTCTCGCGTCGGGCCCGCTCGGCTTCCCGGCGACTGGCTTCCACCAGCAATTCGCTGCGCGTGCGATCCAGCCGGTCCGCGTCACGGCGGGCTGCCTGCGTGCGCGCGGCGATCTCGGCGATCTCCACGCGACGCTCCGCGATGTACTGCGCCGTCTCGCGCTGGCTGCGGCGCGCCTTGTCGAACGCCGCGATGGCGTGCTGCGCCTGCAGCTTTTCGTACGCCGCCATCTCGGCGAGCGCCGGATCGGCCTGCAGGGTGGCCAGCCGCTGGTTCAACTGCACGACCACCGGGTTGTCGGCGGCGGTCGCCGTCACCGAAGCCACGGCCAAGGCGACGGTCATGACGACCGGCAGGACCCGCATGCGAAGGGCGCTCATCGCTTGCCCCCCGTCTCGATCTGCTGCTGCAGATCAGCGATCTCTGCCTTGCGTTGCGCCACTTCCGCCGTGGCCACCGCCTCCTGGCTGCGCGCCCGGGCGAGATCGGCATCCACCGTGGCCCGCTGCGCGAAATCCAGTGCCTTCTTCTTGTCACGACCAGCGTGCGCGGTCTGCGCCTGCGCCAACGCCTGTCGCGCGGCCGCCAGCGGTTCGGGAGCATACTGGTCGGCATCGGCTTGGTCGGCACGCTGCACGGCCTGCACTGCGGCCTCCAGTTCCGGTGTCAGCGCGCTCTGCGCGAAAATGGGCGCACTGGACAGGGCCGATACCGCTACTGCGGCCGCCATCACATGCAGGGGCCGTCGGAAGTGTGAGAAGCTAGCTGTCATTGGGGTGCCGTGACGTTGAGGGGTGCGCGCGGCCATTGTCGGAAGCCTTTGGCGCCGTTGCAACGTCGCCGCGCATCGTGGGGAGCTTTGCATATGGACATCGGCTATTTCCTGAAGCTGATGACCGAGAAGAACGCCTCGGACATGTTCCTCACGACCGGGGCGCCGGTCTACATCAAGATCGAGGGCAAGCTCTACCCGCTGGGCAATACCGGGTTGCCGCCCGGCATGGTCAAGAAGATCGCCTACTCGCTGATGGACGAAGGCCAGGTGCCGGTGTTCGAGCGCGAGCTCGAGCTCAACATGGCCATCGCCCTGCAGGACGCCGGCCGCTTCCGCGTCAACGTGTTCAAGCAGCGCGGCGAAGTGGGCATGGTCATCCGTGCCATCCGCAGCGTGATCCCGACCATCGAAGAGCTGAACCTGCCGCCGGTGCTGAAGGACATCATCATGACCCCGCGCGGGCTGGTGCTGATCGTCGGTTCCACCGGCTCGGGCAAGTCGACCTCGCTGGCGTCGATGATCGATTACCGCAACACCACCAGCACCGGCCACATCCTCACCATCGAGGATCCGATCGAGTACCTGCACAAGCACAAGCAGTCGATCGTCAACCAGCGCGAAGTCGGCCTGGATACGCACGCCTTCCACAACGCGCTGAAGAACGCGATGCGCGAAGCGCCGGACGTCATTCTGATCGGCGAGATCCTGGATGCCACCACGATGGAGGCCGCGATCGCGTTCGCCGAAACCGGCCACCTGTGCCTGGCGACGCTGCACTCGAACAACGCCGACCAGACCATCGAGCGCATCCTCAACTTCTTCCCGGAAAGCGCCCACAAGAACGTACTGATGAACCTGGCGCTGAACCTGCGCGCCGTGGTCTCGCAGCGCCTAGTGAAGGGCACCGACGGTCGCCGCATGCCGGCCGCGGAAGTGCTGATCAACACGCCGATGATCCGCGACCTGCTGCGCCGCGGCCAGGTGCACGAGATCAAGGCCGCGATGGAAGAGTCGCTGGAGGAAGGCATGGAGACCTTCGACCAGTGCCTGTTCCGCATGGTCAAGGAAGGCCAGATCGAGCAGGAAGAAGCGCTGCGCGCCGCCGACTCCCGCGATGGCCTGGCGCTGAAGTTCCGCCTGTCCGAAGGCAGCAAGGGCGAGCACGATCCCTACGCCGACTACGACACCGGCAGCAGCTCGCCGCGCATCACGCACGGGTTCGGCTGAGGCCGGACGATCGCGGGCCGGAACGGGCGGGGAAACCCGCCCGTTTTCATTACGCCGGTCCGATCAGACGTTGGCGTCCGGCTGGTTCTCGGGCCGCGCCAGGTCGAAGGCCGGCAGTGCGAGACAGGCCTGCTCGATGCGGACGATGGTCGGGAAAGCGCTCATGTCCACGCCGAAGCGGCGCGCGTTGAACACCTGCGGCACCAGGCAGCAGTCGGCCAGGCCGGGCGTCTGCCCGTGGCAGAAGGTCCCGGTCGCGGCGTCGCCGGCCAGCAGGGCCTCCATCGGCGCGAAGCCTTCCACGATCCAGTGCTTCACCCAATCCTCGCGTTCGGACTGGGGCACGTTCCAGGTGCCTTCGAAGAACTGCAGCACGCGCAGGTTGTTCAGGGGGTGGATGTCGCACGCGACCATCTGGGCCAGCGCGCGCACACGCGCGCGGTCGCGGGCGGTCATCGGCAGCAGGCGCGGTGATGGCCAGGCTTCGTCGAGATATTCCAGGATGGCCAGCGACTGGCGGATCACACGCACGCCATGCTGTAGCGTGGGGACCATGTGCTGGGGATTCTTGGCCACGTACTCCGGCGCGTGCTGCTGTCCACCGTCGCGGACCAGGTGCACGGGCACGGTCTCGTAGGCCAGGCCCTTGAGGTTCAGACCGATACGCACGCGATACGCGGCGCTGGAGCGCCAGTAGGAATACAGCTTCAGTTGCTCAGCCATGCAAGCCGCTCCCCGCGGTTTGCGCCTTCGAATACCGGTCGTTCGCGTCCATGCCTGCCCCGCACCGTCCCTGAGTCACACTGTGCCCGGGCGCATCTTCAAGGCAAGGGTTGCGGCTCGATCCGCTGCTCGATCGCACCAAAAATGGAACGGCCGTCACGGTCCGTCATTTCGATGCGGACCACGTCGCCGAAGCTCATGAACGGCGTCGACGGCTTGCCGTCGCGCAGGGTCTCGACCGTGCGCTGCTCGGCGAAGCAGGAGGCGCCCTTCGAGGTGTCCTCGTTGGCGATGGTGCCGGACCCGATGATGGCGCCGGCCGACAGCGGTCGCGTCTTGGCGGCATGGGCAACCAGTTGAGCGAAGTCGAACTGCATGTCCACGCCCGCCTCGGGGGCGCCGAACCATTCGCCGTTGATGTGCGTGACCAGCGGCAGGTGCACCTTGTTGTCGCGCCAGGCGTCGTCCAGTTCATCCGGCGTGACGAACACCGGCGACAGTGCCGAACGCGGCTTGGACTGCAGGAAGCCGAACCCCTTGGCGAGTTCGCCCGGGATCAGGTTGCGCAGCGATACGTCGTTGACCAGGCCGATCAGCTGGATATGGCCGGCGGCCTGCGCGGGCGTGACCGCCATCGGCACGTCGTCGGTGATGACCACGATCTCGGCCTCCAGGTCGATGCCGTACTCCTCGCTGACGACCTTAACCGGATCGCGCGGACCGTAAAACGCGGCGCTGGTGGCCTGGTACATCAACGGATCGGTGTAGAAGCTCGCCGGGACTTCCGCATTGCGCGCGCGGCGGACGCGCTCCACGTGCGGCAGGTAGGCACTGCCGTCGACGAACTCGTAGGCGCGCGGCAACGGCGCCGCGAGCGCCTGCAGGTCGATGTCGAACGCGCCGTCGGCGTCGCCGGCATTCAATGCTTCGGACAGCGCGTTGAGGCGGGGCGCGGTGTTGCTCCAGTCCTCCAGCGCACGCTGCAGCGTCGGCGCGATGCCGGTGGCACGCACGCCGCGGGCCAGATCACGCGACACAACGATCAGCGTGCCGTCACGACCACCTTCCTTCAGGGAACCCAGCTTCATCGCCACTCCAGATGCCGGCGCCCACGCGCCATGGTTTCAATTGTAACGAAATACCCGCGTCGGTCAGCCCGTGGCGACATCGCCCTGGAAACCATCCCGCCGGAACGTCAGCACCAGCGTATCGCGATGGCCTTGCCCGTCCAGCGGCTGGATCGGGGTGGACTCGTGAATCACGCGCTCGTCGTCGAGGAACAGCAACGACCAGGCCGCCTCCAGCGTGAAGCGCTGCCCATCCGGTCCTGCGGCCGCGAACACACGGGTTTCGCCGCCCTTGATGCCCTGCCGATCCAGCAACAGCACGGCGACGAAGTCCACGCCATCGCGATGCGCCCCTTCCGGGGTCGGTCGGCCGATGCCGTCGGTGGTGTCGATGCGGAACTGGTGCGCCTCGACATACCACGGACGATCGCCTTTCAGCGCCGAGCACCAGCGCCCAAGCCCCGCCAGCAGGTGTCGCCAGGCTGAGGCGTCCGCGACGGCGGGCTCGATCGGCTCGAACCAGCGCTGCATGCCGCCGTGCAGGGCGTTGTAGTCCAGCGACTGCCAGTGCGCGCGGTGCGGCGCCTGCTGCACGCCCTCGGCGTCGACGACGAAGCAGGAATGCCGGCGTCGCCGATAGCGTCCACCATCCTTGAGGTATCCATCCACCTCCAGCCGATCCCAGCTGGGCAGCAGTGCGTCGAGCGCCTGCAGATCCGCGCCTGTCGCATCGGCCATCGCCCGCGGCTCAAGCACGGCGTAGCCACGCTCCTGCACACGGCGCACGGCCTCGTCAGCGGGGCAGAATGGGGGTTGGAACATCGCGACCATCGGCATGACCCCTCAACGAAAAAACCCGCCAAAGGCGGGCTTTTGCGGATGTCCGGTTGGACGTCAAATTGGCAGCCCCGGATGGATTCGAACCACCGAATGCCTGAGTCAGAGTCAGGTGCCTTACCGCTTGGCGACGGGGCTGTGTAACCAGTGACGCGTAGTGTAGCGCGTCTGTTAGCGCTTGGAGAACTGCGTGGCGCGACGCGCCTTGTGCAGACCGACCTTCTTACGCTCGACTTCGCGGGCGTCGCGGGTCATGAAGCCTGCCTTGCGCAGTTCCGACTTCAGGGTTTCATCGTATTCAACCAGCGCGCGGGCGATGCCCAGGCGGATGGCGCCGGCCTGGCCGGTGATGCCGCCACCGGTGGTCGTCACGGTGATGTCGAAGTTTTCGGTGTTCTTGGTCAGCTCCAGCGGCTGGCGCACGATCATGCGGCCGGTCTCGCGACCGAAGAACTCGTCCAGCGGACGACCATTGACCGTGATGTTGCCGGAACCCTTGCGCAGGAACACGCGGGCGGTGGAGGACTTGCGACGGCCGGTGCCGTAGTTCTGAGTGATAGCCATGATTAGATGTCCAGGACCTGCGGCTGCTGAGCGGCGTGCGGATGATTCGGGCCGGCGTAGACCTTGAGCTTGCGATACATGTCGCGGCCCAGCGGACCCTTCGGCAGCATGCCCTTCACGGCGGTCTCGATGACGCGCTCCGGATGGCGCTCCAGCGCCTGCGCCAGCGTCTCGGTCTTCAGGTTGCCGATGTAGCCGGTGAAGCGGTGGTACTTCTTGTCGGCCAGCTTGTTGCCGGTGACGTGGATCTTCTCGGCATTGATCACGACGAGGTAGTCGCCGGTATCAACGTGAGGGGTATAGACGGGCTTGTGCTTGCCGCGGAGACGGCGGGCCAGCTCGGTGGACAGGCGACCCAGGGTCTTGCCTGCTGCGTCGACGACGTACCAGTCGCGCTGGACGGTCTCTGACTTGGCGGTAAAGGTGCTCATGTAACTCTCGTGTGTCTGGTCGGGCGGATTCCGCGGTTTCCCGGGCGGAACTTTGCCACGCGTTGTGAAGGGTGAAACGGAAGAGGTGGGATTGTACGGGGCCTTGCGGCAGTGCGCAACCCACGCCCAAACCGGCTGGCGAGCCTCCTCCGAGCAGACGTGAAGTCCGTCGAGACGGCACAATGCCCCCATGAATACGCGGACTTTCTCGCCCCTCGATCACTGGCTGGTGGAGGCCCAGCGCGGCCTGGACACGGTCTTTGGCAGTCCGCCCGCCCAGCGCGCCAACCCGGCCGGCGACACCCCCGAGGTTGCCCTGGAGCCGGACGAGCAGCGCCACGCCGCTGGCCTGATGCGCATCAACCATGTCGGCGAGGTCTGCGCCCAGGGCCTGTACTTCGGCCAGGCGGCCGTGGCCCGGGATGACGCTACCCGCGCCCACCTGCTGGATGCGGCACAGGAAGAGACCGACCACCTCGCTTGGTGCGCGGACCGCCTGCGCGAGCTGGACAGCCGGCCCAGCCTGTTCAACCCGCTCTGGTACGCCGGCAGCTACGCGCTCGGCGCCCTCGCCGGCCTGCGCGGGGATGGCTGGAGCCTCGGCTTCGTGGTCGAGACCGAACATCAGGTGGAAGCGCACCTCGACGAGCACCTGGAAACCCTGCCGCCCGCCGATCTGCGCAGCCGCGAGATCCTGAAGGTCATGAAGGCCGACGAGGCCCGCCATGCCGACCATGCGGAGCAGGCGGGCGCCCGCATCCTGCCGGCGCCGATCCCGACCCTGATGGCCGGCGCGTCGAAGCTGATGAAGGCCGTGGCCTACCGGCTCTGACGTCCGCCCTACGAGGCGGACGCCAGCTTCAGGCCGACGATGCCGGCCACGATCAGGCCGATGCATGCCAGCCGGGCGACCGTGGCAGGTTCCTGGAACAGCCACATGCCGACGAAGGCCGTGCCTACCGCGCCGATGCCCACCCAGATCACGTAACCCGTGCCCAGCGGGATGTGCTTGAGCGCGACCGCCAACAACCAGAAGCTGGCGGCTGCCGCGACGGCGGTAATCACGCTCGGCCACAGCCGGCTGAAGCCTTCCGAATACTTCAGGCCCACCGCCCACACCACTTCCAGCAGCCCCGCCAACACCAGATATACCCACGCCATACGTCACCTCCTCAGGTTGATTGCCCGGGCCATAACGCGAAACGGCCCGGAACTCGCGTTCCGGACCGCCGTCGGTCCTGATGCGCGGCTCGCGCCGCGGGCGGGTCGTCCCGCCGTTTGTGTGGGCAGACTAACGCGGGCCACCCGAACAGGATGTAACCCGCGCCCGTCGCCAACCTGTCATTCCGGCAGGTTGCGCCCGTGGTACAGCTCTTCGATCTCCCGCTTCAGGCGCGCCTCTATCTTCATGCGCTCCTTGAACGACAGGTTCTTGGCCTTCTCCTCGAACAGGTAGTTGTCGAGGTCGAACTCCTTCAGGTGCATCTTCGTGTGGAAGATGTTTTCCTGATAGACGTTCACGTCGAGCATCTCGTAGCGCGACTTGATGTTCTTGGCCAGGAAATCCTGGATCGAATTGATCTTATGGTCGATGTAGTGCTTCTTGCCCTTCACGTCGCGGGTAAAACCGCGCACGCGGTAATCCATGATGACGATGTCGGACTCGAGGCTCTCGATCAGGTAGTTCAGCGCCTTCAGTGGCGAAATCACGCCGCAGGTCGCCACGTCGATGTCGGCACGGAAGGTCGCGATGCCATTGTCCGGATGGGTTTCCGGATACGTGTGCACGGTGATGTGCGACTTGTCCATGTGGGCCACCACCGCGTCGGAGATGATCTCCTTGCCCGCATCCTTCTTGTCGATCACCGGCTCCTCGGAAATGAGGATCGTCACCGACGCACCCTGCGGGTCGTAGTCCTGGCGGGCCACGTTCAGGATGTTGGCGCCGATGATCTCCGCCACATCCGTGAGGATCTGGGTCAGGCGATCGGCGTTGTATTCCTCGTCGATGTACTCGATGTAGCGTCGGCGCTCATCCTCGGACGAGGCGTAGCAAACGTCGTAGATGTTGAAGCTCAGCGCCTTGGTGAGGTTGTTGAAGCCTTGCAGCCGCAGGCGAGGCAGGGGTTTTACCACGGCGGTGGTCCCTCTCAGGGGGTGTCGGATAAGGGGGCGGATTATGCGCCATTAGGGGTGACAGCGAAATGTCCGTTGCCCGCCCGTCGGTACACCGTCACAGACTGGCCCAGCCCTTGCATGGCCTGCGTTTGCCGTCGGCTACGTATTCGGACTAAGCTTCCTGAATTACAAGCCGTGACCACCATGAGCCCAGGCATCCCCCTTTCAGCCCCCGCTCGCCCCGCCGCCAGCCCCCTGACGCCGGACAACGCCACGCTTGAGCGCTTCCTGGCCCACAGCCACCGGCGCCGCTACCCGGCCCGCGCCGACGTGTTCCGGCCCGGAGACCCGGCTGGCACGCTGTATTACGTGGTCAGCGGCTCGGTCAGCATCATCACCGAGGAAGACGACGACCGCGAGCTGGTCCTCGGCTACTTCGGCTCCGGCGAATTCGTCGGCGAGATGGGCCTGTTCATCGAATCCGACCGCCGCGAGGTCATCCTCCGCACCCGCACCCAGTGCGAGCTGGCGGAAGTGAGCTACGAGCGCCTGCACCAACTGTTCCTCGGGACGCTGTCGGCCGATGCCCCCAAGCTGCTCTACGCCATCGGCGCCCAGCTCTCGCGGCGTTTACTGGACACCAGCAGGAAAGCCAGCCGCCTGGCATTCCTGGACGTCACCGACCGCATCATCCGCACCCTGCACGATCTGGCCCGCGAACCGGAAGCCATGAGCCACCCGCAGGGTACGCAGCTGCGCGTGTCCCGCCAGGAGCTGGCGCGCCTGGTCGGTTGCTCGCGCGAAATGGCCGGCCGCGTACTGAAGAAGCTGCAGGCGGACGGCGCCCTCCACGCACGCGGCAAGACCGTCGTGCTGTACGGCACGCGCTGATCGAACGCCACGCGGTATGCGGCCCCGTGCCGCATACGCCCCGCATCCTTCGGTGCATTACCGGCTAGCAGCCTGATGTCGGCGCATTGTGTCGCCTTCAGGCCGGTGCCCGCCATTGCCCCTGCCTTCCACCGAAGCGGCATCGCAAATGCAGCCTCATGCTCCGCGAAGCGCGAACAATCGCGCCCTGTATCCTGCCACCTGATACCCACGGCACCCCACGCCGGCTGGAAACATCGGGATGGAGTTTGGCAGCGAGTTTTTTTGGTTCGTCCTCATCGGTCTTGGCGCGCAACTGGTGGACGGCGCGCTCGGCATGGCGTTCGGCCTGATCTGCTCATCCATCCTGCTCAGCATGGGCCTGCCGCCGGCGGCCGTGAGCGCCAGCGTGCATGCCGCCGAAGTGGTCACGACGGGGGTGTCGGGAGCGTCGCACGCCTACTTCCGCAACGTCGACAAACGCCTGTTCTGGCGACTTACGATCCCCGGCTCGGTAGGCGGCGCGATCGGCGCCTACGTGCTGACACGCCTTCCCGGCGACGCCATCCGGCCGTTCGTCTATCTGTACCTGCTGGCGCTGGCCGTGCTGATCCTGGTGCGCTCGTTCGGTCGCTGGGTGCCGCGCGAACAGGTCAAGCGCGTGCCTGTGCTGGGATTCTTCGCCGGCCTGCTCGATGCCACCGGCGGCGGTGGCTGGGGTCCTCTGGCCACCTCCACGCTCCTCGCCCGCGGCGGTCAGGCACGGACGACCATCGGCACCGTCAGCGCCTCCGAGTTCGTGATCACCCTGGTCGTATCGATCACCTTCATGTTGACCATCGGCCTGGACCATCTGGAGATCGTGCTGGGCCTGCTGGTCGGCGGCGCCATCGCGGCGCCCTTCGCTGCGTGGTTCGTACGGCACGTCTCCGAGCGCATCGTGCTGAAGATCGTCGGCATGCTGGTGCTGTGCATCAGCCTGTACCAGATCGGACGCGCCTGGCTGACCTGACAGGGCACGTCCGAGGCGTTTCGCCAGGAAAAGCATGGGCCGGTCTCCCGGCCCATGCATCCGATCGCTACGTCAGCGCGACGCGCCGGTCTGGTCACGTGGCTGCGCGACCTGCTGCTCGGCGACCGGCTGCTCCTTCTGCTGCCATCCCTGCCCGCCTGGCGTCTTGAGGTAGTCATCCAGCGCCTGGCGCATGGCGCGATCGTCACCCCCATGCATCGCGGCAAACATGCGATCCACGAACGAGCGCTGTGCATCCTCACCGCGTACTGTCTGAGGCGTGGTCTCTGCGGGTGTAGTGTCGCGCGCCGCATCGCGCGTGGCCGTGGTCAACGCCTCGCGGGAGCGGTCGCCGTACTCGCCATCCACTTTCAACCCACGGTCTGCCTGGAACGCACGCAGGGCGTGCTCGGTCTGGGGGCCGAACTTGCCCGAGGTGGTTTCCAGCGGCTGCCCATCGGCGCCGCGATAACCCAACTGGTTGAGCTGCTGCTGCAGCTCACGCACCGAGGCGCCCGACGAGCCATCGCGCAGCACCTCAGGTGTTGCCGCACGAGTGGGAACGGCAGCATCACGCTCGGCGCCCTGCAGGTGCGGCAACGGGTCCACCTGGCGGCCATCGCGCCACATCTCGAAATGCAGATGCGTATCGCCCTGTGCCGGCGTGTTGCCGGTCCTGCCCATGGTGCCGATCTGCTGCCCGGCCTCCACGCGCTGCCCGTTGCGCACGCTGAACTCGTCGAGATGGAAGTACTTAGTCAGCGTGCCGTCGTCGTGTCGTACATGCACGGTGTTGCCGGCCGCACCGTTGTTCGGACGCACCACCACCGTGCCCGCCGCCACGGCCACCACCGGATCGCCGACATCGCCCTGGATATCGATGCCGCCATGGCGTCGGCCACCGCTGCGCGGCGTACCGAACTCGCCCCGGCCTTCGCGCGGCTTGTCGGCCTCGTTGATGTCGCGGTTGCCCGGCGTCGGCCAGGCCAGCCCGCCTTCGCGCTGCTGCGCTTCGACGGCCTGGGGACGATTGCGCTCCTGCTCCGGCAGCGCCAGTTGCTGGGCAATCACCTCGCGCGTACGTGCATCGGCATTGCCGGTCGCTTCCAACTGGTTCGCCGCCTGGAAGGCGCGCACCGCTTCCTGCGTCTTGCCACCGTAGATGCCCGAACGCGTCTCCAGTTCCGCGCCTTGGCCATCACGGAAGCCAAGCTGGTTCAACGACGTCTGCAGGGCGCGCACTTCCTCTCCACGTTCACCGCTCTGCAGCACGCCATCGGCCAGCGGCGACGTCCGCTCGCGCGCTGCCGCATCGGGCTGGCCTGCCTGGATGCCACGATCGGGGATGCTGATGGCGGCGTACTTGCCATTCCAGTACTGCGAGAACGCCGTGGCCAGCTCACGATCGCCAAGCCCTCGCAGCTCGTCCGTCGTATGGCCGGTCAGCCGTTCGGCATCGCGCGCACTGATGTTATTGAGGATGTTGCGGCGCGTATCGTCGCGAGTGAACTCGCCCGTCGCGATCGCGCTCTGGATGGACGCGTAGCCTGCAGCGCCCTGCTGGTGTGCCAGGTACAGATCCAGTCCGCTTGGGGTTTCCTGCCCGGACAGGAAATCGTGCCCGCTGCGCGTTTGCCGACGCGTGATGTCGGCCATGTTGTCGCGATAGAGCTCTGCCGCTGCGCGCGTACTCTCCGCCGGGTCGAACTCGCGGCCGGCGATGCCGTACTGCGCCGCGGTGCCCGGCATGAACTGGAACAGCCCCTTCGCACCGCTGGGATTGCTGGCATCGGGATTGAAGCGGCCGCCTGTCTCGATATAGGCGAACCGCAGGAAGTCCTCGCGCGGGATGCCGCTCGCCTGTGCCTGGCGTTCGACAATGTCGAGGATTTGTTCACGGGTGTAGTCACTGGCCATCACTGGCTCCTCTTGCTGAAGTTCGCGACCGTGGGTCGCAGGACGTCAACCGGGCTCCATCCGTGAGCCTTGTACAGGGCGGTCAACTCGAAAGGGTCAGGGCGTGTAGCGCCCCGCATTCGCGTCGAAGCGGTAGGTTACCGCATCCGCGGGACCAAGTGCGCGCACCTTGTCCGGACCGGAAATCGTGCTTCCCGAAGGAGTGACTTTCAACGACGGAAGTCCACCGTCCGTCGCGGGCTCGAAGGTCAGCGCGCCGGTACTGGCTGTGCATGGCATCACCTGGCCGTCGCTGCAGGCCTCCCGATTGTCCCCGCCCACCCGCACGCTGCCGAGGTATCCCCACTGACGGAACGACAATGCATCCTTTCCGTCTGGATCGAAGAGGAACATGGCGAACGACTGCACGTCCTCACCATTCATGAAGTCCCGCGTAGGAACGGCCAATACATAACGGCCATCAGACGTCGCATGCCCCTGCGCCTTGCGCGATGTATCGATCTCATCCGCACGCCCCAATCGACCGAACTCGCCGACATAGCCATCGGTATCGGGCTTCGACCACTCCTGCTTTCCGTCCTTGTCGACGCGCGTGAACGTCGCCTGCGAAATGGCGACATGCTCCGGATCCATCATGCCGTCGTCGCCTTCCGGCCCTTCGCCCTGGCTCTTGCTTCCGAAGCCGGTGAAGTAGTGTTTCCCGTTGAGATCGAACTCGTGACCGTACCAGTAGCTGACGATGGCGCCGCCATCGACCTTGTAGCTGACCGCACCGTCGCCGTCGCGCTGGTAGATGAAATACAACACGCTGTCCGCGGTGGGCGGTTTCAGCTCTGACATGTCCTGATCCTTCTTCTGGGGGGCTGCATCCTGGGTTGCTGCATCCGCCGGCCGCGGCGCCTGCGCGTCGCAGCCACTGGCGAGTACTGCCATCGAGACCAGGAGCAGGGAGGAAAGCTGTTTCATCTGTTGCAACCTCATGTGGGCAGTTCCATGGGACGACACGGTCGGTGCATCGGATGTCGCCACGCCGTCCTCAATGGCTGATCGGGGTGTATTCCGGGCGGCCACTTCCTTCCCAGCGCCCGGAAGTGATCGCCTGGGGACACACGCTCAGGTACTGGCGGAAGGACAGCGTGTCGTCCTGCGTCCAGTTCTTGCCATAGGGATTCGGAGGTCGGCAGTACGGCATCAGCATGTAGGCGCCGGTGAAGGGCGGCATCGGCTTCCAGCAGGGCGCCGGGTTGCGCTTGATGTCCTGCCCTTGCGTGCAGAACACGAACGGATCGTCCATGCGGTAGTACAGGCGCTGGTAGTAGCCGCTGCTGGACTGCGCACTGAGATCGAACAGCACCAGCAGGCTCAGCGGGATGATGAATTTTATGCTTCGTTTCATGGCTACGTTCCTCGTAGTACATGGACTCTCGTGCTTTGCCGGGTTGCCGCAGGATCAGCGCGCGATATCCAACTGCGTCGGCGTCCGCTGCTCGACCTGCACGGTATTCGGCATACGCTCCTGCGCCGCCAGCTCGCGCTGGTGAAGCTCGACCCGCTCGCGCCACGCCGCGCCCGCAGGCGAGGCTTGCAGATCGTTCTGTGCCAACTGCAATGCGGCAGGATCGCGCTCGCGCGCTGCCGCCAGCAGGCGTTCCACCTCGGGAACCGAGCGCCCTGTCTCGTGCGATGTCCGGAAGGCCCCGTCGATGTTCGACTGCGGGTCGACCTGCGACGTGCGATCCTGGCGCTGGCGCTCCTCGCGCGCCGCAGGCTCGCCCGCCGGCAAGGGACCACGGATGCGATCAATCCCGTCCAGCACCAGGCCCACGGGGCCACGTGCCGTGATCGTCACGCCACGACGCAGGTCGCCGACATCGTCCCGGTAGTCGGCAATGATCCCGCGATGCTCGTCCGCGAGTCGTCGCGCAGCCGGGTCCTGCAGCACCGAGCGGTCGGGCCGCCCATCGCCATCCACCGGCAGGAAGTTGTGCATGCTGTGCGAGCCACCGGACATCACGGACGCGGTCAGCGGCATGTCCCGCTGCAACAGGTCGCGCATGATGTTGTCGTGGTAGCCCGTGCGATGCAGTGTCTGGATCTCCTGCGGCGTGGCGTAGGTGCGCACCTGTCCGTAGTGCGGACTCGCGGAACTGACCGCATCAACCGCCATCACGTGATTGGTGACGCGGTCGCCACCTTCCGGGATGCGACGATCCAGGCTGGCAGCGCCGTACGCATTGAACGTTTCTCCGCGCAGATCGAAGTGGTGGGCCGAGACCTGCGCCAGCGTCCCGCCGAGCGAGTGTCCCGTGACCGTGACCTCGGGAGCCGTCCTGCCGGGCTCGCGCCCCTGGCGCTCCGCGTACTCCACCGCGCGACGGGTCAGTTCGACGGCATCGGCCGCCTGACTGTTGGTCCGCGTGAACACCATGCCGGCATCCGCGATGACGCCATCGCGGAACGCCTCCCGCCCGAACTCCGTGCCGCGATGTGCGGCGACTACGGCGCCGCTGGCCTCGTGCTGATAGATCGTGCCCTGGTATCCCGTGCGCGGGTTGTCGACGTAGTCGATCACGCGGTAGCGCTCGCCTCCGATCACCACGTCCTTGTTGACCAGATCTTGCATCTGGCCACCACGGTCATAGCTGTGATCCGCCAGGTACGCGTACTGTTGCGACGTGAGTCCCATGGTCAGGCCTCCTTGGCGGTCAGCACGATTCCGAAGAAGTCATCACGCTGATCTGCCGGCACCTTCTGCAGATCAGGCTGTCCGAAATCCCGATAGCCTTCCGATCCTGCTTCCTTCGGATAACGCGCCTTCCAGTAATGGAACGCCTTGGGCGCGCCCTGCGGCAGCTCATCGCCGTTGAGCTTGGCCACGAAGTGCGTATCCCCTTCCGCGCCTGGCGCACGCAGCTGCACCTGCGCCTGGATCAGCTCCCACCGGCATACGCCGCGACCGTGGTACTCGGCATCAACCATGCCGTCGGTATAGAAGACACCGGCGTACTCGCTGTCGGACACGCGCTCGAGGCGGAACGGGATGTCGTGCGTCGGCACCGGCGAGGTGTGCCCACCCGGATTGTCCTTCGGCGGCGGCAGGCACTCGTGGTTCACCACGTCGTACTGGGCAGCGCTGGATACCACTTCCAACGGCCCGGGCGCACCTTCGATGCGCAGCGTCAGCCGATAGGCCTGGCGCGGCGTGGGATTTTCAGTGAATTGGGGGTTTGATTGACTGTTCATGGCACCACTGCAGGCTGTCTGTGAAAGGAGAAGAAGCGTCGCGGCCATCTTCGCTGGCCGCCTTCGTCCCACCGGTCTCTCGTCCATCGCCAACTCCTCTACTGATAAGCACGCTGGGCTGGGACCCAGATTCCATGCCCGTCGCAACCACTTGCCATCGCCGGACCAACGCCTGCCACGGGCGTCGTATGTCTCGCTCTAGTTGACAAGTACTGGATTGGAACAGTTCGAGTAATTCACCTTGCACTCTCGTCCGTTCTGCTGTCTGCAGTTCGCAAGCGCCACACCCGACGCATCCTCCACAGTAGATCCGTCACGATATACGGCGATCGAGCTTCCCTGGACAAACTGCACGGGCTCTACAACAACCGCGCAGTTGTTCTTGTAATCGAAGATTGGCTTGCAGTTCTTCCCGCCCATTCCTTCGCATTTCCTCACCGCCTCTTGGCGGGCCGCGCGACGGCTTAACTGGCCTGTAGATGTGCCTACGTAGCCAGTAGTGACATCCTCGGCCATGGCGCCCCACGTAAGTCTCCAGCGAGGAGGCGTGGGCGGTGAGACTCCCCCACCGCCACTAGGCAAGCATTGCGAGCTGCCAGGTGTCACTCCATGAGGGCATGCCGTCTGGGCGAATGTCGCCGCACTTAAGCTGCCGCATAGAGGTAAAAGCGCGATCATGGCTTTCATGCTCCCGGGGCGTCCATCAAACTTGGCCAAACTCTCAGCTCCATGAAGATATCAATGCTGCAAGACGGGGGCAGTGCAGTTCGAATAGATGACGCGGCATTCGTTGCCACCGTTTCCATCCCTGCATTGAGGCATCACCAGACGCGTAGCCTCTTCTACCGTAGGCCCGTTCTGGTAGTACCCGCGCATGGACTCCAGAAGGGCAATCGGCTCTGCTATCACCGCGCACGTGTTCTTGTACGAATAGACCGCCTTGCACCCCACCCCGCCCATCGTCTCGCATTTTTTCACTGCGGCTCGCTGCGCAGCCCTACGCGATGGCTCACCGCTTGACGTACCCACGATCGACGCTTTCCGATCTTCAGCCATCGCTCCCCACGTAAGCGCCCAACGGGGCTGACGTGGAGGCGGCGCAGCGGCGCCGCCTGAGGGCAAACATTGGGAGCTCCCCGGCGTCACGCCTTGTGGGCACGCCATCTGCGCGGATGCTTGGCCGCTATATATGAGCGACCCTGCGACAAGTGCTATGAAACTCATAAGTGTGCGCATCTAGCCTACGCTCCTATGACTTCCGTTGGGCATGCCGCCCTGCACGGTAGCTCTGGCATCCGCCGGTCCCGGCGCAGGCTGGCTTGGAACTGGGGTGTAGCCCGAGTTCGTCGGCTGCACTGCCTGCCCTTGCCCAAACGCGTTGTACGCCATGAACTGACCGACAGTACCCTGGAAGAACGCGGCCGCCATCGGTGGAACAGTGACCAGGAACAAGGTCATCAGCAGGCCGAGGCCACCCTGCTGCATCGCCATGCTGCTGACGCCTTGCGTCGACGTATTGGTCGCCAGCAACGCCACGTACTGGGCGGCGAACGAAACCGCCACCACGCCCAGCAGTTTGGAGATCATCGATACCGTGAAGCTGAGGACGGCCAGCGAGAACATGGTCCCGACGCCGTACCAGATCCATTTCTGGAACATGCCCTTGGTCTGTTCGAAGCCTAGGGTCAGGATGAAGAACGGCCCGAGGCCCACGAACAGTGCCATGGCCATCTTGTACATCAGGAGGATCGCGCCTCCCATCAACGATGGGCCGGCGACGCCCACGCCTGTAAACCACATGGTCCGGGTCTTCGCTTCCTGCAGGGTTTCATCGAAGCTGGTGTAGAGCGCATCGATGGCCACCATCGCCAGTTCCATCTGTTGAAGGTTGTCGTCGATGGAGTCCTCGGGCCCTTCGTCCTCGTCGGTGACGAGTTTGTTGATCGTACGGGGCATGTCGTCGGTCAACAGCTGGTGGATGTCGCTGCTTCCCATCGCAAACGTTGTGGCCACCGTGATGATCAGCACCCACTTCAACGATTTCACCACCAGCTCCATCATGAATTGCCGAGACTGGCCGGTGACGATCCGGTAACCCTGCAGCAATACCCAGAGCGTGAGCAGGACAAAGGCAATGCCGCCCACCCACTCGGCCATCGCACCGAGCAGGTTGTCACGGAAGATGCTGATCTCCTCGTCGATCCAATCGAAGATCAACCTGAAGAACGCCCAGCGCTCCACCGCGCCGATTGCCGCCTCCATGCCACGCAGCAGGGAAGCGAGCCCGTTGTCCAATGAAGGCAAGTACACCATGTTCATTCCTTCGTTCGGCTCCGACGCATCCTGTGTCGGAGCCCGTGTTCCGGATCAGGTCAGTGACGGCGCCTGGACTGTGCTGCGTCCAGCGCCAACTTCAGGGTGCCGATGCCCACCGCACCGCCAATAAGACCACCCAAACCTCCGGGGCCGGACGTGTTCCCTTTGCCCTCCAGGGCCTGCTGCGAAAGCGTCTTGCTCGCTTCCTGCAGATAGCCGATCCGGGCGACGTAGGCATCCATGTAGGTCTGTTGCTGCTGGCGATCGATTTCCATCTGCGACATCAGCAGGAGGATGCGGTTCGTGTTGTCCTGCAGCTTGCCGACTTCATGGCTGCGGATGTTGCCGCGCTGGCGCTTCAGTTCGTCAAGGTAGCGCTGGCGTTGCGTCGTCACTTCGTACATCTTCAGTGAGTAGTTGTACTTCGCCAGCTCCGTGTTGACGATCTCGCGGCACAGCTGGTACTGCTGCTGGGCGACACCACTGGTAGCCTGCTTGCAGCGGTTGTCCGCATTCATGTTGACGCCGCTCTGGGTAGGCTGCGCATGCTGCAGCTTCTCTTCCGGCTCCGGCGCGGCCTTGCTGTCGTCGTTGTTGCCGTTGAACGATTCGAAGACCTGCTGCTGGTAAAGCTCGCGCAGGTTGCCGTTTACGGTGCCATTGCCATTGCCGTTGGCGCTGGTGGTACCGATGCGGCCGTTCATGTCCTGCAGTTTTGTGTTGGCGGCGTTGTCGACGACGCGCCATTGCGCCTGGGCGCCAGCGGCGACTCCCAGGCCGACAACGAGCAGCGCGGTGGCGATATGACGGGAGGCAACGTGCGATGTCAGCGGGTTCATGGTGGTGTCCTCTGCTATCCGTTCAGCGCTGGATGCTGGAGTAGGTAGGCCGCGTGGAACGCGGGCCGGTGGAACGGTCTTCCGGGTGGGACGATGAAGCAGATGGTTCACGGCGGCTGCGCGACCCCTTCCGTTCCTGCTGGAAGCGCGGCAGCCACTGTTCGGGCAACAGATCGGATTTGTCGATGCCAAGACGCATGGCCTCGTCATCGACGATCCGGTGCATGATCTCGATATTGTCGGTGCTGGCGGAGATCACGGCGAGGGCGTCGTCCATGCCCCGCAGGTTGAGCTGGCACACCGTCGAGGCATGACCCTGCTTGACCAGGAAGCAGCGCGAGCGCTCGTCCAGGCTCTTGATCACCTCGAACTCCGCGTCGGTCAGCTTCAGGCCGTCAATGTAGTCCTCACGCGCCGCATTCGGATTCGGCAACAGGATCAGCGTGGCGGTCTGCTCGATGAGCGCGGCGGAGATATCGCTGGCCAGCGCGTCCTCGGGGCTCTGCGTGGCGAAGATGCCGAGGCCGTTCTGTTTCCGGATGGTCTTCTGCTTGTTCTTGGCGAAGTCCTTGAGCGCACCGCCGCCGTCGAGGATCTTCCAGAACTCGTCCATCACGTAGATCAGCGGCCGGCCGTCGATCAACTCCTCCAGCCGGTGCAGCAGGTAATTGATGACGGGGACCCGGATCTCGGCGTTCTCGATGACGTCGGTGTAGTCGAAGCCGATGATGCTGGCGCGGCTGAGATCGATGGTGTCCACCGGATTGTCGAACACCCAGCCGAGCGCGTTGCCAGCCGTCCACTTGCGCAGTCGCGCGTAGAGTCCGTCGTCGCCCATGTTGGGCAGACTCTTCTGGAAATTGGTCATCGACCGCAGATGCAGCGGCATGTCGAGCATGGCTTCGACGGCGCGGAATACGTCCTCGTCCTCACGGGCGGTGTAATGGACCTTACCCACCAGCACCTTCACCAGCCCGGCGAGGAACTGCACATTGGCGTCGGTGCGCTCGCACTGGAATGGATTGAAGCCGGTCGGCTGCCCATTCTCCAGCGCCAGGTAGTTGCCACCGCACGCACGCACGAAGATCTCCGCGCCGCGGTCCTTGTCGAAGAAGAAGATGGTGGGTACCGGATCGAACTTCTGCACCTGGCTCAGCAGGAAGTTGATCAGCGCCGTCTTGCCGGTACCGGACTTGCCGATGACCATGGTGTTGGCGATCGCCTTCTCGCCCAGCGAGTTCTCGGCCGGGTGCGTCGCGTGGAAATTGAAGTAGTACGGCTGCCCGTTGGTCGTCTGCAACACGGTGACGCAGTCGCCCCAGGGATTGTTGTCGCGCTTGCCGGTCGCGAAGTTGTGCAGCGGCGACAGACCCAGGAAGTTCAGTGAGCTGACATTGGCCAGGCGCGTCCGGTAGCGCCAGTTGCCAGGCAACTGGGAATAGAAGGACGAGCAGACGGCCAGGTCCTCCTTGGCCGAAACGAAGCCGGCATTGGAGAGTTCCGCACGCGTCACCGCCACGTTCTGCGACAGGCGCTCCTGGCTCTCCGCATACAGCGTCATGATGAAGTGGTACTCACCCAGCACGAAGTTGCCCGACGCAACCTGGTCCATGGCGCCATCGAGCTCGGCGATCTGGCTGACCGCCTTGTCGCCGGACGAGATCATCATGCCCTTGGTGCGATCCAGCACCTTCAGCGCGTCCTGGCGGCCCATCGGGCTGAACGAGTGGGTGATGACGTACTCGAAATCCAGGTACTTCAGTCCGTTGAGGATCCCGGGCCACGTACCGTCGGTGTACTCCTTGATGTTGAGGATGGCACCGAAGTGGTTCTGCCCGTCCGGCGTGCTGACAACGAAGTCGCCGGTCTTGGACGAGAACATGTGGCGGCTCACCGCAAGATAGTCGTAGAGCGGCGCACGCAGGACCGGCACCGGCTCGGAAATGCGGTTGAGGACGAAGCCGAAGAACTCCAGCGTCTCGGAGAACACCCCGCCCGCAGCGGATTCGTACATGCCCAGCCGTGTCGGCGCGTAGTCCTTCAGCACCGCCTCGACATTACCCGCCAGTTCCATGATCTTGGCCACCGCCTGGTCCTGCTCGGCCTGCAGGCGCGGCACGCTGGCGGATTTCTCGACGAATTTCTTCCCCATCACGATGGGCCGATAGATCATCGTGAGGTACAGCTCGTTCTGCATGATCTTCTGCGCCGACAAAGCGTCGAAGTATCCGTCCGACAGTTCCTGGTTGAACGTCTGGTCGAAGCGCGCACCCGACCGGACCCGCCCGCGACGCCGCAGGTCATGGACCCAGAAGGCGACATTGACGAAGTCGGGGGCACGCAACGTCTGCAGCATGCGGTTGAACGTGTTGTGGCGGTGCTCCAGTTCCCACTCCTCGCGTCCCACGAACGGGAGCCCGTCCAGCCGCCACGTCAGCAGGAAATCACCGCCCGTCGTCTTGACCACGTGCGGCGACACATGGGCGGACAGGGGAATGAATTCGGCGATGGACAGGTCGGGCGCGAGCATGGGATCAGTCCGGAATCGATTCGTCGAAGTGCTTGCGATACTGGTTGGGCGTGAACACCCACATGCCTTCGTGATGGCGGAGGTTCCGGACCTTGGTCCGGAACTGCCACCGCAGGCCGAGCAGCCGGAAGATCATCTCGTCGCGGCGTGCCATCTGCCGCATGATGAAGATGACCACCGGCAGCAGGGCCAGGAAGAACATGTTGAAGTAGAACGTGAGCAGCAGGCAGCCGCCCGCCCCGATCGTGAAGGGCACGTAAGGTACCCCCATGAACATGGGCGGGCGTGTGCAGCCCCTGAACAGCACGTTCTTATGCATGCTGCAGCAGCATCTGGCCCACGACCATCGTCGTGGAGGTCACGTCTGCCGGCAGCAGCATCTTGGCGATCTGCGCGGCGGCGCCAATCAGGAACCCACCGATCAGGACCGGCGCCACGTCACCCACACGCTTGTGGTTGAACGCGATCTGGTAGCCCGCGAAGATCACCGCGATCGTGACGATGGCGATCGACGCCACATTCAACAGCGAGTTGATGTTGGTGAAGAAGCTGGTGACACGCCCTTGCGCGCCGGTGACGTCCTGGGCGAATGCCAGTTCGGGAAATGCCAGCGCGACGGTGGCGACGATCACCATGATCGCTGCGCTGGAAGCCTGCTTTGCCTGGAATACCTGCATGTTGTTCATAGTCGACCCCAAATGGTGGTTGCAACGGTGGGTGGCACTTTCGCGTGCCGATGAGCCATCCCTGGCGGGTTCTGCTAGAAGACGAAAGCGTCATCCCTCCCGGACGTCTGCACGACCTGCGGCGCTTGCGGCGCCGCGGTAGTGTTCTGGTTGTAGGCCTGCACGAGGACGGGGGCCTCGGCGGAAGCCTGTGCGATGGCAGGCGACGCCATCGCGGTAGCCGGCGCCGGAGTCGGCGCGACGGGTGCGGGCCTGGCCGCAGCGGCCACGGCGGCGACAGGGGGCTGCACGGGAGCGCGATCGCTCCTGGCTTCCTCGATGCGCCGTGCCACGCGCGACGATGCCGCGGCCGAGGAAGTCGCACGGGGAACGGCGCGCTGCGGATTCGCGGCGGTGCGCCGATCGATCACCGGAATCGCCGCTGCAGTGTCCTTTCCCGCCTGCCGCTGCCAGGACGCGAACACCTTCTGCACGTAGCCGTGCCGGTACCCGGTAGTGAAATTGCCGGAGTAGTAGCAACTGAAGGCCTTGCCCCAGTCACTGCCGGAACGCGAGTAGCACTCGGCCAGGATGCGCGAACCTGCCTGCAGGTTGGGACAGACATCGAACGCCTTCTCGTAGCTGGCCAGTCCCTGCCGTGCAAGGTTGTAGCGATTGACCTGTGCCAGGCCCAGCGAGAAGTTGTAGCCGCGATCTTCCAGCATGCGCGCGGTCGACACGGCTTCGGCCAGATTACGCGGTTGCCGTGCCAGCCGTCCGCCCACCACGCCGATCGCGTAGGGATTGAACGAGGACTCGACCTTCACGACGTGCTCCATTACCGTCGGCGGAACCGCCAGCCCGGTGCAGCCCATCAGTTCCATGCCTGGCAGCATCAGCGGGCACTCCTCTCGGGTTCGCACGGAGAGACCGCGTCTGTTCCTGAGCGAGCGGGATACTTCATTGACGTGTCTGTGGGGCTCATGCGATTTCCTCAGGAGGCCAGTGCGCGGGCAGGATCGAAGTCGATACCGGTGATGTAGCGGCGCCCTGCGTGCGCCTTGATGTGGACGACGATGTCGATGGTCATCTTCAGCAGGCGCTTGATCACCTCGAACTCCAGGCCGGCACCTTCGGCGGATGCCTTCACCATCAGCGCCAGCTGGTCCCAGGTCTGCGCCGTGCTGCCCGCATGGCAACTGGTGATCGAACCCGGGTGGCCGGACGCGCAGTTGCGGATGAAGTAGAACGACTCGTCTCCGCGCAGCTCGGCCAGGATGATGCGGTCCGGCTTCATGCGCAGGCAGGCTTCCATGCAGTTCTTGGCGGTGACGTTGCTGGCGCTCTGTCCGCCCTTGGAGTACAGCAGGTGCACGACATTGGGCTGGCGGATGAAGAGTTCCCGCGCGTCCTCGATCGTCACCAGGCGCTCCTGATCGGGGATGTGGTTGACCAGCGATTTCATGAAGGTGGTCTTGCCGCTGCCGGTCGCACCGGCGACGACGATGTTCTTGTGGTAGTGGACGGCCTTGCGGAAGAACTCGGCGTAGTTGCGGCTGCGGCGCAGTTCCAGCAGTTCCTGGTCATGGTCACCAAGGGTCTGCTGCTGCTCGAGGATCTCGTCGAAGAAGCCGTCCTGTTCGTACTGCTCCAGCGTCTTGCTGAACTTCGCCGGCAGGCGGATGGTGATGGACACCTTGCCGGCATCGCAGGCCGGCGGGATCACGAACTGGGCACGCTGGCCGGTCGGGAACGTCAGCGACACCATCGGATCGATGTCGGTGATGCGCTGGCCGGTGTTGCTTTCGTTGACGACCGAGGTGCAGAACTGGCGAGCGCGCTCGAACGTCAGCGTCGGAACGTCCGCCTTCAGCCAGCCTTCGCGCGCCGTCTCGAGGTAGATCTCGCCCGGACGATTGATGCAGATCTCGGTGACATCCGAGGAATGCATGTGGTCGCCGATGCCGAGCACCTGGTACTGGTAGTCCAGGAACTCGTTGGAGACACGCGCCAGGGGTTCGTTCTGCGTATCCATGCGATCGCTCTCAGCGCATCACCGCGGAGAAGTCCACGTCGCGCGCGACATAGACGTTGACGATGGTGCCCTGGTTGATCGTCACCGTAGGCGGCCTTGCCATGTTGCGGTCCAGCGCCATGTTCGCCAGGCGCTCCATGGTCCGGGCGGTGTTGCTCTCGTAGGGGTTCTGCACGATGGCGCCGTTGACGATCGAGGTCTCCTGCGGGCCATGCTTGGCACCGGCGTACTTGAAGGCATCGCTGAGCATGCTGATCAGCAGAGCCGACGAAATGCGTTGCGCCCAGTGCGCCGAGTAGTGCCCCGGATTGCCGGCGGAACCGAGCATGTCGGTGCCCGGGCTGCGCATGTTGACGTCCAGGCCGGTGGGCGTGGTGATGCGATCCCACACGATCGCGGCGCGCTCGCCGATGATGGCTTCGGAGTTGTAGCTGCCCATCACCTTCGAGCCACGCGGCAACAACAGGCGCTTGCCATTGACGGAGTACACCGGCTCGGTCACCACGCACGAGGTGTACCCGGGCACGTCGGTGATCACGCGCGATTCGAGGGCGCAGCGGATGTAGGTGCCGCGCAGCATCAGCGTGTTGGGGTTGTAGAGGGGCTTGGCGCTGGTCATGCCGTCCGGCGCCTCGCGAGGCGTGGCGGGCGCCTGCCCCGCTTGCCCGGCCAACAGGGCCGCATACTCGGCCATGCCGGGGTCCTGCGGTGGCGCACCCTCCAGACCGCCTTCGCCGAAGGTGCTCGCCATGTCGAGCATGCGGCGTTCGCGCAGCGTCGGCTCCTGCCGCCCTGGCAGGCCGGACGGCATGGCCATCATCGATGCCGTCGACGGGCCGGTCTCATCGACCATCGGCAGCGGCGGCAGATCAGGCTCCATCGGGACCGGCGCGGCTTCGGGCGGCAATTCGGGCAGGTCGCGCGGCGCGGCCGGAATCACCACCTGCTCGCCCTTGGTCGGCAGTTGCTCGCGATCGTCCTTCGACGACAGGCCACCGCTGAAGATCCAGAACACCACCAGCAGCATCAGCACGATGATGCCGGCCAGGAACAGCAAGGCCTTGCGATTCAGCCGCTGCACGTCGGCCGAGCGCAGGTAGGGCGCGTTCGCGTCGAGGTCCGGGTCAGGTCCCGGGCGCGCGGTCTGGTAGGGATTCTGCGGTGCCATCCGCTCGGGGCCCGTGTCCGGATGATCGTGCGGGGTCTGGTTCATTGCTCCGGGCTCCTGCGCAGGCCGACGACGTTGTCGCCGTGGCGGATGACCAAGTAGGGATACGTGCCGTGCACGACGATGGTGTCGTCCTCCACGGTGGAATTGACGACGAACTCATCGCCATCCTCGCTGTCACGCGCGAACACCACCGGGAAGTTGCCGCTGGGGAAGCGCGTGCGGTCGCCGAGGCGGATGTAGGTGAAGCGGCGGTCGTCATAGACCGTCGTCGGCACCAGCCAGGTCGGACCGCGCTTGCGCTGGGCGTATTCGTAGTTGAAGTAGTAGGCGCGCCCCGGCGCGACCTCGGTGTTCAGTTCCGATGCCACGTCCTGCGGCTTGCCGGTCGCACCGGCGAAACTGGTGTCGCCGGGATAGGCGAACTTGATGCGGTACTGCACCCCCGCCGCGCGAGCCTGGTCCAGTACGCGCCAGTCCGTGGCCACGACCTTCAGTTCGAAGATGTACGAGTGGGCCGCAGTGCGCACCAGCAGATTGGTGTCGACGTCGACATTCTTCGGCTTGAGGTAGAACACGTTGCCACGACGACTGATATCCCAGCCACCACTGAAGCCCGTGCTGAAGTCCAGGATCTCTTCATGCGGCGACAGTTCGATCTGCGTGGTGATGCCAAGACCCGTCCGCACCGGGTACACCTTGTCCGGGGCGTACGTGTACTCCTCGATCACTTGCGCAAACGCAGGCAATGTCAGAAGCAGCAGGGCTATGGCAGCCACACGCAGCAGGGCGTCCTTCAACCTCATCGTTGGGGCACTCCAGGTCGAGTCTCGGATTCCGATTGCTCCGCAGGTTGCGGCGCCGTCGATACGTCGTTTTCATTGGGGGCCGCGGCGTCCGTTGCCGGCGTTGCGGGGGCTGCGGTTGGCGACGCGGGTTGCGCAGGCGCTACAGCGGGCGCGGCAGGCGGCGCGGGGAACTCGCGTTCGGGCACGGTGGCTGCCGCGAAATCGTCGTCGACGCGATAGTTGGTGACGCGGAACCCCAGCGGGTTCAGCAGACGATCCTCTTCGCTGAGGCGAAGGTCGGGGTTATAGGTGAACTCCAGCGTCGCGATGCGGCTGTCCAGTGGTTGCACCTGGCCGCGCCCCTTGTCGTAGAGGCTGCGCTGGAAACGCACCGTCGCACCGGTCGGGCGCGCACCCGCGCCTCCGCCGATCAGCACGATGCTGAGGATGCGGGTACGCACCGAGCTGGCGCCACCATACAGGCGGAAGGGGCGCTCCGGGTTGCTCTCCGAGTGCAGCGCGATATAGGCCGGCGACACCGCCGGACCTGCCATCGCCAGCGTGGTCCGCCAGTTGCGCTGGCCGATCAGTCCGGAGTCGTAGGACTCGCGGGCGAGGACGAACTGCGCGACGTTGCTCTTGTTGATCGCTTCCTCGGTGGTGACGTCGCGATCCTGGAAGTTGCCCGACAGCCGCGCGACGCTGGCGGTGCCGGTATACGGATCGGCCATCACCAGGTACGGCACCTTTTCCTTCAATGGCAGGAAGAGGAAGTAGCCACCGGCCAGGATCAGCGACATCACGATGGCTGACCACGCGACCAGCCAGGCACGCCGCTCGCTTTTGCGTGCGCGCTCCGCCAGCGTCAGCTCGAAGCTGACGCCCTGCGCTACGGCGCGATCGATATCGGGGGAAGACGTTTTCTTCTTGAACATGCGGGAGCCGTCGCCTTCACTCGCCCATGGCCGCGGTGGGCGCCGCGTCAGCCGATGACGGCGACGCCTGGCTCACGACGATGCGGGGGCGGTCGATGACGACCTGCACACCCTGCGTCGCATACGCCGACGACAACGAACTGGCGGCATCCTCCAGGCTGCTGGTGCGGATCTGCGCGACGGGGGCATGCAGCGTGTAATCGTTCGGATGCAGGTACACCAGCGTGAGCCGAGCGTCTTTGGCCCAGCGGATCAGCATGGTCCTGAGCGTGCCGTCCGCAGGCGTAGCCTGGTAGATGTAGGCCTGCTGCAAGGGAATCGCCTGCGGTGCCTCCGCGAAGCGGTTTATCGGCCGCCAGCGCCCGTTGATATCCGCTGCCTTCGGCGTGGCGCATCCCGCGACCACCATCGGCACCATCACGACACACGACACCAGCATCTTGCGAAGAACGACGTTCCGGATCACGAATCCACCTTTCTGCAATCGTCGGCAACAGACATCCGATGCACATCCCCGACGGAATGCGTCACGGCACTGATGAATGTCTCCGGGTGGCAATGCGCGCCTGTGCGCGCCGGGATCCAAGATCGTCCCGGTGTTGTCGCCTTGCACAGGACACTGGCCTGCGCACTGCCCCCTGTATTCGCATCCATGCGTTCACACTCCTTTGACGCTCATGCGACCTTTAACGCGCGTCGCACGTTGAATCCGCGTACTGCATCACGACTGTCGAGCCGAACATAGCCACGCGTTTTTGTGTCGTCAACCTAATTCAAAACGTAAACATGTTTATGACGATCTTCACCGTCATTAACCAACTTCACTAAAGCCCATAAAACAAAGCGCGCGTTGCAATTGGATGAAACTGCACGCGCAAGTTCGATCATGAATGTGAAGAAACATGTAAAACGCGGAACCGCGTCACACCGGATGTGAAATAAATCTTCACTGCGATGAATGAAGAATGTTTCCATCGAAATGGAGTTCGGAGCCGCTGTAGGAAATTTCCTACAGCAACATCGGATACATCCGCATCCTCTCGAATGAAAAACATCTCTGGCATCATGCTGGCGCCGGAACGCGGATACTTCTCGCGCAACAAGGGACGATATGGAACCGTCGAAGATGGAAGAGTTCGTCGCCAACGCAGCACTGCTGGCGGCGCACCTGACAGAGCAATGCAACAAGGCGGCGGCCGTGCAGCAGAGCGCCGCACAGGAACTGCAGGGATCCGCGATCGTGGTCAGGAAGACCATTGAGGAAGGCAAGCGCGAGATGAGTGAGCAGGCGCGCAGCGCCGTACACGACGCGCTGGCGCAGGAGATTCCCGCCGCCACGCACAGCATCGGAGAGACGGCGGCACGGCTCCGTCACGTTGCCGATCATCTCCAGCGGGAACAGGCGCAACTTTCGCAACGGGCCCGCTTTCTCGGCTGGAAGTCGCTGGGCGTGCTGTCGGTGGCCTGCCTGCTGCTGGTAGCGGGGAGTGGCTATGCGGCCTGGCACAACGTGCAGCGCTCGGAGCGCGCGAAGGTCGATGCGGAAGTACTGGAAGCGCTGCAGCACGTCACCATCACGTCCTGCAGCGGGCAGCCCTGCATCAAGCTGCAGGACGGTCTTCCGCGCTGGCAGAAGAACGATCAGTACGTACTGATCGACACGGCAGGCAAGCAGGACGGCGCGGGCGGCACGGACTGACGCCGCAACAGCATTCATCACGGAACGACGACAGGGGGCAGCTTGGGCAGTACGCGTGTTGTGATCATCCTGGTGCTGGCCGCGCTCGCGGCCGTGGGCGCCATCTATCTCTCCGGTTACCTGGCGCTGCTGTTCCTGGGCCTTGATGGCGGCCAGGTGGGCATCGCCACCTACTTCGACTATCTCAAGCACCTCGACCATCCGCGCGTGCAGCCGTATGCGTGGCGCATCAAGACCGCAGGCGCCGTCGGCGGCGGGCTGATGCTGCTGGTCTGGGCAGCGCTGTCGGTGATGGTCTACAAACTGCGCAGCTACCGGAACCTGCACGGCCGCGCGCGTTTCGCCGGCATGATCGACCTGGCGAACAAGGGTTTCCTGTCGGGCAAGGACGACGGCATCGTGGTCGGCCAGATGAATGGAAAGCTCCTGCGCCTGTCAGGGCAGCAGTTCGTCGTGCTGGCCGCGCCAACGCGTTCGGGCAAGGGCGTGGGTGTCGTCATCCCCAACCTGCTCGACTACCGCGAGTCGGCGGTGGTGCTGGATATCAAGCAGGAGAACTTCGACCTGACCTCCGGCTGGCGCCAGTCGATCGGCCACGAGGTCTACCTGTTCAATCCGTTCGCCGAGGACCGCCGCAGCCATCGCTGGAATCCGATGACCTACGTGTCGCCGGATCCGGCGTTCCGCGTCTCCGACCTGCAGAGCATCGCCGCCATGCTGTATCCCGATGGCGACGACAAGGACAAATTCTGGGTCAGCCAGGCGCGCAACGCCTTCCTGGCGTTCGCGCTGTACCTGCTCGAGCGACGCGACCATGATCGCAACGCCGAGCTGCCGACGTTGGGCGCCGTACTGCGGCTGTCATCGGGCGACGGCGGCGAAATGAAACCCTATCTGCAGAAGCTGGTGGAAGCGCCCTTCCTCAGCGGACACACGCGCACGGCCTTCGCCGGCCTGCTGTCGCAGGCGGACGTGACGTTCGCTTCCATCATCGGCTCGTTCCGCGAACCGTTGAATCCCTGGCTCAACCCGGTGCTCGATGCGGCCACGAGCGCCGACGACTTCCGTCTCGACGATGTACGCCGACGACGCATGACCATCTACGTCGGCATCCAGCCGAACAAGCTGGCCGAGAGCCGGCTGATCGTGAACCTGTTCTTCAGCCAGCTGATCAACGTCAACACCAAGGTGCTGCCGCAGAACGATCCGACGCTGAAGCACCAGTGCCTGCTGCTGATGGACGAGTTCACGGCCATCGGCCGTGTCGACATCATCGCCAAGGCGGTCGCCTACATGGCCGGCTACAACCTGCGCCTGCTGCCGATCATCCAGTCGATGGCGCAGCTGGACGCGGTCTACGGCAAAGAGCTGTCGCGCACCATCATCACCAACCATGCGCTGCAGATCATCTATGCACCCCGCGAGCAGCAGGACGCCAACGACTATTCCGAGATGCTGGGCTACACCACCATCAAGCGACGGGCCCGTACGCGTTCACACGGCCACGGGCGCAACGTGTCGGACAACGAGGTGCTGGAGAAGCGCGCCCTGATGCTGCCGCAGGAACTGAAGGCGATGGGGCCGGAGAAGGAGATCGTCCTGTACGAGGGTCTCGCCCACCCGATCCTGTGCCGCAAGGTCCGCTACTACAAGGACAGCTACTTCACCAAGCGCCTGCTGCCCAAGGTCGACATCGAGCCCCTGCGGATCTGAGGCGGTCGCCGCTGGCGTGGGCGGAGGTCCGGGGTAGAATCCCGCGACCCGCCCACCCGAGACGACGCCCCATGCAGTGTCCCAAGTGCCACAGTGCGATGGAACTGATCGCCATTCCGCAGGCCAACGTCCATCGCTGTACCCAGTGCAAGGGGCTGTGGTTCGAGATGGTGGACCACGAGACGCTGAAGGACCGCGCGGACGAGATCGACATCGGGGATCCGGCCGTGGGCGAGAAGTACAACAGGGTCGACCGGATCATCTGCCCGGCCTGCATCGGCGAACGCCCGCTGATCCGCATGGTCGATCCGCTGCAGCCGCACATCTGGTTCGAGAGCTGCAAGGGCTGCTACGGCCGCTTCTACGATGCGGGCGAGTACCAGGATTTCGCCGAGATCGAGTTCGCCGACCTGATCAAGGACTGGAACGCGCCGGAACGCATCTGATCCGGCGTCTGGCGATCAGGCCGCGCCGGTGCCGCCGCGGTCCTTGCACCCCCAGTTGAGGATGGGCGTACCCGGTGGCAGGACGCGGCGGAACATCGCCACCCGCGCGGTCTTCGGATTCACTACCACGGGTGCACGCGCCGCCTTCAGCAGCGGCAGGTCCGCACTACTGTCCGAGTACGCCACGGCGACCTCACCATAGCCGCGCTCGCGCAGCATGCGCATCTTCTCTTCGTTGTGGCAGTGGCGCGTGGCCACCACCGCACCCAGGCGCGGGCCGACGGCGGTGCCAATGACGGGCACGTCTTCGTGGGCGACGAAACTGAGGATCGCGCGCGCCAGTTCCGGCGGCGCGCCGGTCGCCACCACCACGTTGTCGCCACGGGTACGGTGATCGCGGAACACCTCCAGCGCGTGCGGTAGAAGACGCTGCTGCACCTCATCGCGATGGGTGGCCACGTACTGGTCGATCAGCGCATCGAAACTGCGCCGGCCATGCAAGCCAAACGTGCCGATCCAGATGTAGCCGGAGATCCCGCGACGGCGCGTGGGCAGGAACGCCACCATCGGCCCCAGCACGACCGACGCCGCCAGCGCCACGGCCGTGCGCAGCGGATTGCGCTGGATCAGCCACTTGACCAGATGGCCACCGGAGTCGCCGTCGTACAGCGTGTGGTCGAAATCGAAGACGACGACCGGGGCATCGGTGCGTGGCGTCGGATAGGGAGCGTCCGTCATGCCGCGAAGAATAACTGACGCAGCGCCTCGCCGGGTTCTTCCGCACGCATGAAGGTTTCGCCGACCAGGAAGGCATCGACGCCTGCCGCGCGCATGGTGGCCACGTCTTCCGGCACCAGGATGCCGCTCTCCGTCACCAGCAGGCGGTCCTTGGGCACCGCGTTCTTCATGTCCAGCGTGGTCTGCAACGACACCTCGAACGTGCGCAGGTTGCGGTTGTTGATGCCGACCAGCGGCACCGGCACCTGCAGCGCGCGTTCCAGTTCATCGATGTCGTGCACCTCGACCAACACGTCCATGCCGAGCTGCATCGCCAGGCCCGAGAGGTCGACCAGCTGACCATCGTCCAATGCCGCCACGATCAGCAGAATGCAGTCGGCACCGAGTACACGCGCCTCGTAGACCTGGTACGGATCGATAGTGAAGTCCTTGCGCAGCACCGGTAGCGTGCACGCTTCGCGGGCCTGCTTCAGGTATTCGTCCGCGCCCTGGAAGAAGTCGACATCGGTCAGCACCGACAAGCAGGCCGCGCCCCCGAATTCATAGCTCACCGCGATGTCGGCCGGGCGGAAATCGGGACGGATCACGCCCTTCGACGGACTGGCCTTCTTCACCTCGGCGATCACCGCTGGATCGCCCTGCGCGATTATGGCGTTCAATGCGTCGGCGAAACCGCGCACGGGCGATGCGTCATCAATCTGCGCCTGCAGGTCCGCGAGCGGGACGCGTGCGCTGCGTGCCGCGATTTCCTCCGCTTTGCGGGCGAGGATGGTGGTGAGGATGTCGCTCATGGGGTCCTTCTGGCCGGCGGTGTCGTCCGCGCGGGGCCGTATTCTCGCATTTATCCGCGGGGCGACGCCGCGCGGTCCCAGCCGTAGGCCCGTTCCACCTTGGCCACGCGCAGCTCGAAGTGTTCGTACCAGTCACGCCGCCCCTGCTCGCGTGCCGCCGTGTGCTCGGCGTGCTGGCGCCACGCGCGGATGGCGTCCTCGCTTTCCCAGTACGCCACGGTGATGCCGAAACCGTCCGTACCGCGGGTGGACTCCATCCCCAGGAAACCAGGCTGCTGCACGGCCAGTTCGACCATGCGCTGCGCCATCGCGCCGTAACCGGCGTCATCGTGGTCGTTGCGCAGCGACGAGAAGATCACCGCGTAATAAGGCGGTTTTGGCAGGCTGGCGAATCCGCTGGCGGCCATGTCAGTGTGCTCCCTGTTTCCCCAGTGCCTGGGTCGTGGCAACGAACTGGCTCAACCGTTCCAAGGCCTTGCCGCTGGCGATCGCATCGCGCGACCGGGCGATACCGTCCTCGATGCTGTCCGCCACGCCGGCCACATACAGCGCCGCACCGGCATTCAGCACCACGATCTCGCGGGCCGGACCGGGCCGGTTGTCGAGCACGCCCAGCAGCATCGCCTTCGACTCGGCCGCGTCGCCCACGCGCAGGTTGCGGCTGGCGGCCATCGCAATGCCGAAGTCCTCGGGATGCAGTTCGTATTCGCGGACCTCGCCATCACGCAACTCACCGACCAGCGTGCCGGCGCCCAGCGACAGCTCGTCCATGCCGTCGCGCCCCCAGACCACCAGCGCGCGCTCGGCGCCCAGTTCCTGCAGCACACGCGCCTGGATGCCGACCAGGTCGGGATGGAACACACCCATCAGGATGCTCGGTGCGCCCGCCGGGTTGGTCAACGGCCCGAGGATGTTGAAGATGGTGCGCACGCCCATCTCGCGACGCACCGGCGCGACCACCTTCATCGCCGGGTGGTGCACGGGCGCGAACATGAAACCGATACCGGCCTGCGCGATGGACTGCGCCACCTGCTCAGGTTGCAGTTCGATGTTGGCGCCGAGCGCTTCAAGTACGTCCGCACTGCCCGACTTCGACGACACGCTGCGATTGCCGTGCTTGGCGATGCGCGCACCGGCCGCGGCCGCGACGAACATCGAGCAGGTCGAGATGTTGAAGGTATGCGAGCCGTCGCCGCCGGTGCCGACGATGTCGACCAGATGCGTTCTATCGGCGACGTCCACGGTGCGCGAGAACTCGCGCATCACGGTGGCCGCGCCGGCGATCTCGCCCACGGTCTCCTTCTTCACGCGCAAGCCGGTCAGGATGGCGGACGTCATCGTCGGCGACACGTCGCCGCGCATGATCTGCCGCATCAGGTCGACCATCTCGTCGTGGAAGATCTCGCGATGCTCGATGGTGCGCTGCAGGGCTTCTTGGGGGGTCAGTGGCATCTCAGCGCTCCAGGAAGTTCTTCAGCAGGGCGTGGCCATGCTCGGTGAGGATCGACTCCGGGTGGAACTGCACGCCTTCGACGGGGAACTCGCGATGTCGCAGGCCCATGATCTCCTCAAAGCTGCCATCGTCGTTCTCGGTCCACGCCGTGACTTCCAGCGCCTCCGGCAGGCTGCTGCGTTCGACGACCAGCGAGTGGTAACGCGTCGCTTCATAAGCATCCGGCAGGCCGGCGAACACGCCCTTTCCTTCGTGGCGGATACGCGAGGTCTTGCCATGCATGATGCGACCCGCGCGGATGACGTTGCCGCCGTAGGCCTGGCCGAGGCTCTGGTGCCCCAGGCAGACGCCGAGGATCGGCGTGGTCGCGCCCAGCCGCTCGATGATCTCCAGCGAGACACCGGCTTCGTTCGGCGTGCAGGGGCCGGGCGAGATGACGATGCGCTCGGGCGCGAGCTTCGCGATCTCGTCCACCGTCATCGCATCGTTGCGCACCACCTTCACCTCGGCACCCAACGATTGCAGGTACTGCACGAGGTTGTAGGTGAAGCTGTCGTAGTTGTCGATCATCAACAGCATGGACTCAGGCTCCTTGTGCCTGCGAGGCGGCCATCGCGGCCCGTCCCTCTCGGTAAAGCGCAGGAAAGATCCCGGCGAACGCTTCGATGGCGGATTCCGGCGTCGCCCACGAGGTCATCAGCCGGATCACCGTGGTGCCGTCGCCACGACGCTCCCAGGTTTCGAACTCGACATACTGCTGCAGGCGTTCGACGAGCGCGTTCGGCAGCATCGGGAATACCTGGTTGCTGGGCGAATCGACCGCCAACGGTACGCCGGCCTGCTGCAGCATCTCGCGCAGCTGTTCCGCCATAACGTTCGCATGCGTGGCCAGCACGAAGTACAGGCCGTCCTCGAACAGCGCTTCGAACTGCGCGCCGACCACCATGCCCTTGGCGAGCATCGCGCCGCGCTGCTTGATGACATGGCGGAAATCCGTGCGCAGGGCCGGATTGACGATGACCAGCGCCTCGCCCAGCAGCGCCCCATTCTTGGTGCCGCCGATGTAGAAGGCATCCGCCTCCGTCGACAGCAGCGCCAGGTCGACGTCATTGCCCGGCGTGGTCAGCGCCGACGCAAGGCGCGCGCCGTCGACGTAGAGCAGCAGGCCGCGGCTGCGGCAGAACGCACCCAGCGCCTGCAGCTCCAGCGCGCTGTAGAGCGTGCCCCATTCGGTGGTGTTGGAGATGTAGACCATCCGCGGCTTCACCATGTGCTCGCCAGCGTGGCCGTCGACACAGGGCTGGATCAGTTCGGGACTCAGCTTGCCGTCGGGCGTGGCGACCGTCAGCACCTTGTGGCCGCTGGCCTCGATGGCGCCGGTCTCGTGCGTGGCGATATGGCCGCTGGCCGGCGCGATCACCGCCTCGTGCGGGCGCAGGAACGCGGCCAGCGCCACCAGGTTGGTCTGGGTACCGCCGGCCAGGAAATGCACGTCGGCATCACGACCCAGGCGATCACGGATCAGCGCCGACGCACGCTCGCTGTGCACGTCCAGCCCGTAGCCCCGATTGACCTCGGTGCTCGCCATGGCGAGCGCCTGCAGAAGACGCGGATGCGCACCCTCGCTGTAGTCGTTGCGAAGATTGATCTTCGCGGCGGGATGACCGTGATCCATCACAGCCCCTTCGCCGCTTCAGCCACGGCACGGAACAGCGCGCGACCCTTGTTCATCGTCTCGTCCCATTCCTTCTCGGGATCGGAGTCGTAGACGATGCCGGCGCCGGCCTGCACGTGCAGGCGGCCGTCCTTGATCACGGCGGTGCGGATCGCGATGGCCGTGTCGGCGTCGCCATGCCAGCCGATGTAGCCGATGCTGCCGGCGTAGACGTTGCGCTTGATCGGTTCCAGTTCGCGGATCACTTCCAGCGCACGGATCTTCGGTGCGCCGCTAACAGTGCCGGCCGGGAACGTCGCACGCAGCACGTCCGCATAGCTCAGGCCGGGCAGCAGCTTGCCGGTGACCTCGCTGACGATATGCATGACGTGGCTGTAGCGTTCGATGACGAACTGCTCGCCCACCTGCACCGTGCCGGCTTCCGACACGCGACCGGTGTCGTTGCGACCCAGGTCGATCAGCATCAGGTGCTCGGCGCGCTCCTTCGGATCGGCCAGCAGCTCGGCTTCCAGCGCGACATCCTCGTCGTGCGTCTTCCCGCGCGGACGCGTGCCGGCGATCGGACGCACGGTGACTTCGTTGTTCTCCAGTCGGACCAGGATTTCCGGCGACGAACCCACCACCTGCACATCACCGACATCGAGGAAATACATGTACGGCGACGGATTCAGCGCGCGCAGCGCGCGGTAGACATCCACCGGTCGCGCATTGAACGGCACGCTGAGGCGCTGGCTCAGCACCACCTGGAAGATGTCGCCGGCGCGGATGTACTCCTTCGACTGCTCAACGGCGGCGATGAAACCGTCGTGGGTGAAGCCGGAGACGAAGTGGCTTTCGTCCAGCACGTCGCGGGTGATCGGCGTGGGATAGGAACCGGGTTGGCGCAGCTTGCCCGTGAGCTCATCCAGGCGCGCCTGCGCACGCTCCCAGGCGTCCGGTTCACGTGGATCCGCGTGGACGATCAGGTACAGCCGGCCCTTGAGGTTGTCGAAGACGGCCACTTCTTCCGACAGCATCAGCAAGATGTCGGGCGTACCGAGTTCGTCGGGCTTGTCGCCCGTCGCCAGTCGCGGTTCGATGTAGCCGATGCATTCGAAGCCGAACCAGCCGACCAGACCCCCGGTGAATCCCGGCAAGCCCGGCAACTTCGGCACGGCGTACGCAGCACGCAGCGCTTCGACTTCAATGAACGGATCGGCGACCTCGCGCGTCTCCACGAGCTGGCCGTGGTCGTGGATCTGCAGGGTGTGGCCGCGGAAGGTCGCCACGCGGCGTACCGGCAGGCCGATGATGGAGTAGCGCCCGAAGCGTTCACCGCCTTCTACCGATTCGAACAGGTAGGTATGCGGCGCGTCGGCAAGTTTCAGGTAGACCGAGAGCGGCGTGTCCAGGTCGGACAGCACTTCACGGACAACGGGGATGCGGGTGAAACCTTCAGCAGCGTACTGCTGGAACTGGTCGTGCGAGATCAAGCGGGCTTTCCTTCCAGGACACGGTGGCGGTGTGGACGACGGCAACGGGCCACCATCGCCAGCCACGGCGTGCGGAATCTTTGGAAAGCGGGAGCGCGGGATGGGACACGGGCCTACTTTACCCGACGCATCGGCCCGCAGGCCACTAGGCGCCTGGTTGCAGACGCAACGGACAGATCGCCGGCAGATGCATGCGGACGCGGTCCGGGACGCAGTCGATGCGGAAGCGGCGGGACTTCACGGGCTCGCCATCCAGGTTCAGCGTCATCGGCTGGTCGGCTTCCAGTTCCACCCACGGCAGGCGCGTGCGGGTGGCGACGCGATCCAGCGCGGCGTGCTTGCCGTCCTTGACCAGGGTGCCCACGGTCGCCGCCACCTCGCCGGACAGCTCCGGCACGATGGTCAGGTCGAGCAGGCCGTCGTCGATCAGCGCATCCGGGCACAGCGCCTGCCCTCCGCCGGCCTGGCGCCCGTTGCCGATGCCGAGCGCGATGAAGTCGCCCTGCCAGTCGAATTCTGGCCCGCGTACGCGCGCACTCATCGGTTCGATGCGGCCGAGCTTGGCGATCCCGGTGATCAGGTAGGCCAGGCCGCCCAGCATCTTCTTCAGGCCTTCGTCGGTTTCGACCGTCACTTCGGTACCGAAACCACCGCTGGCGAGGTTGGCACACCAGTGCGGGCCGTCTTCAGCCTCGATCCGCAGCAGGTCGAGCGGGACGGGAGAGACGTCGCGAACGAGTTGCAGGGCGGACAACGGCTCATCCGGAATCGTGGCGGCGGTGGCGAAGTCGTTCGCCGTCCCCATCGGCACCAGGCCCAGCGAAGGCAGCGCATCGGCTGGCTCGTCGCGGTGGGCGAGCGTCGTCGCCACTTCGCTGAGCGTGCCGTCGCCGCCGGCGGCGATGACGGTGTCCACACCGTCGGTGATCGCCTCGGCGACGTAGCGCTCCGCGTCGCCGTCTTCCCACGTCACCCGCACGTCCAGGGCGACGCCGGCATCGCGCATCGCATGCACGGCCGCGCGCAGGTCGTCATCGCCCGCGGATTTGCCGTTGAGGATCAGGCGCCAGCGGGGTGCGGTCATGGGAGGTTCCTTGGGGGACGCGCGAGGATAGCCGCTCTTCTGTAGGAGCGACGTGAGTCGCGAGCGTTCTCCCCTGACCCAAGGCCCATCGTGGGATCGCGTGGGCTGACCGAAGAGCTCCCGACTTACGTCGCTCCCACAACAAGCGACGCCAGCCGTCATCTGTTCGTCACAGACGATCCGTAGTGTGGAAGGCCATAGCAGGGACGACGGGCGGAGGCAGGATCAGCCTCCAATTCTTCCGGGGCGGTGGCGAAGGCCATCGCCCTTCTGCTTTTTCAGGCGCGCGCGTCGGCCACGGCCTGGCGCATGCGGCCGATCACGTCGGCATAGTCCGGTGCATTGAAGATCGCCGAACCCGCGACGAAGGCATCCGCGCCCGCCGCCGCGATCTGGCCGATGTTGTCGGCCTTCACGCCGCCGTCGATCTCCAGGCGGATGTCCTTGCCGGTCTTGTCGATCATCGCGCGCACCGCACGCAGCTTATCGAGCGCCGACGGGATGAACGCCTGCCCGCCGAAGCCCGGGTTCACCGACATCAGCAGCACCAGGTCGAGTTCCGGCAGCACCCAGTCCAGCACTTCCACCGGGGTGCCCGGGTTGAGCACCAGGCCGGCCTTGCAGCCCAGCGACTTGATCAACTGGATCGTGCGGTGCACGTGCTTCGAGGCTTCCGGGTGGAAGCTGATGATGCTGGCGCCGGCCTCGGCGAAGTCCGGGATGATGCGGTCCACCGGCTCCACCATCAGGTGCACGTCGATCGGCGCGGTGACGCCGTGTTTGCGCAGCGCGCTGCACACCAGCGGACCGATGGTCAGGTTAGGCACGTAGTGGTTGTCCATCACGTCGAAGTGCACCCAGTCGGCGCCCGCCTTCAGCACGTTGTCGACTTCCTCGCCCAGGCGGGCGAAATCGGCGGACAGGATGGACGGGGCGATGATGCAGTTCGACATGGAGGGGCTCACTTGCGCTTGCGCAGGGTCTTGATGCGATCGTAGGCGGCGTTGATCTCGCCGGCCTTCTGTTCGGCCTGGCGGCGCAGGTCTTCCGCGGCGCCAGCCATCTTGTCGGGGTGGTACTGGGAAATCAGCCGGCGATAGGCCTGGTCGATCTCGGCATCGCTGGCATCGCTGGTCAGGTCGAACACACGATACGGGTTGTCGCGACTGAGCTTGAACCAGTCCTCGTCGAAGGCATGGCCGATGATCAGGCCCACCAGGCCGCCCAGCGGATGACGCATCAGCAGCCAACCCGCCACGAATCCCAGCAATTTCCCGTACCAGCGCTTCATCCGGCCCGCCTTCTCCAGCAAGACGGACATTTTACGGCACACGACGGCTCCAAGCGCCGTACACTACGCGGCCCGGTCCGGTACCTGGCCCCGCAGCAGCGGGTAGATGGCCGCCCCGGGGCACGGGCGCACGGCCTGCCGCACGCCCCCACGACGCTGTACGCCTCGATGGTTTCCGGACTCCCCAAGGAGTGTTTGTGCCCACGACGTTGCTCCAATCCGATCTGCCCGGCCTCACCCTGCGCCATCGCGGCAAGGTCCGCGACGTGTTCGACCTGCCCCGCGACCGCCTGCCCGCCGATGCACCGGGCGGCGACTGCCTGTTGATGGTGGCCACCGACCGCCTCTCCGCGTTCGACGTGGTGCTGCCCGACCCGATTCCCGGCAAGGGCGAAATGCTCTGCCAGATCTCGAATTTCTGGTTCGCCAAGACGGCGCACCTGATGCCGAACCACCTGACCGGCATTGATGTCGCCAGCGTGCTGCCGGCCGGCGTCGACGCCTCGCTGTACGCCAAGCGCGCGGTGGTGACGAAGAAGCTCAAGCCCGTGCCGGTCGAAGCGATCGCCCGCGGTTACCTGATCGGCAGCGGCTGGAAGGACTACCAGCGCACCGGCAAGGTCAGCGGCATCGAACTGCCCGACGGCCTGCGCCAGGCCGAGAAGCTGGCCGAACCGATCTTCACCCCGTCGACCAAGGCCGCCGTCGGCGACCACGACGAGAACATCGACTTCGACGCCATGGTGAAGACTGTCGGCGCCGAACTGGCCGAGCGCGTGCGCGACGCTACCCTGCGCATCTACCGCTTCGCGGCCGATTTCGCGGCCGAACGCGGCATCCTGCTGGCCGACACCAAGTTCGAGTTCGGCACCGACGAAGACGGTCGTCTCTACATCATGGACGAGATGCTGACGCCCGATTCCTCGCGTTACTGGCCTGCGGACCAGTACGAAGTCGGTACAAGTCCGCCGAGCTACGACAAGCAGTTCGTGCGCGACTATCTGGAAACGCTCGACTGGAACAAGACCGCGCCCGGTCCGTCGCTGCCCGCTGAAGTCATCGAGCGCACGCGCGCGAAGTACGCCGAAGCGCTGCAGAAACTGGCCGGCATCATCGTCGACTGACGAGCTTCCCCGCCCCGCATCCAGGCGATGCGGGGCAAGCCGGGGTTCAGCGTTCCGTGCAGTAGGCTTGCCACCCTTTCCCCGGGTGCACGCGCATGAACGCCTACGTCTATCTCGCCCTGGCCATCGCAGCCGAGGTCATCGCCACCAGCGCCCTGAAAGCCTCCGAGGGTTTCACCCGGCTCGGCCCGTCGCTGCTGGTCGCTGCCGGCTATGGCATTGCGTTCTACTTCCTGTCGCTGACCCTGAAGACCGTGCCGGTCGGCGTGGCCTACGCCATCTGGTCCGGGGCCGGCATCGTCCTGATCGCCCTGATCGGCTGGGTGGTCCTGAAGCAGCCGCTGGACCTGCCCGCAATGCTTGGCATGGCCCTGATCGTGGCCGGCGTGGCAGTGATCCAGCTGTTCTCGAAAGCCGCCGCCCACTGACCGGTCGGCCCCTGACCGCCGGCACGGCAACCCCTGCCGGGCTGGGGTATGCTCCATACCCTGCCGCATTGCCATCCTCGGGAGGGATGAATGAACGCGACCGCACAACGTCCGGTGGACCGCTGGTTCGCCAGCTATTCCGGCGATCACCGCAACGAGACCAACCAGCGCATCCACGTCTTCGCCGTGCCGGCGATCCTGTGGACGGTGGTGGCGCTGCTGTGGTGCATCCCGGTGTTCGGCACCTGGGTGAAGTCCGGCATGTGGGCGGCGCTGGCGATGTTCGGCGCGTGGATGTACTACTACAAGCTGTCGCGTCCGCTGGGCTTCGGCATGCTGGCGATCTTCATCGCGATGGCATGGCTGACGCGCTGGCTGGAATCGCTGATCGGCCTGCAGAACCTGCTCTACCTGGCCATCGCCGTCTTCGTGATCGCCTGGATCGCGCAGTTCATCGGCCACAAGATCGAAGGCAAGAAGCCCAGCTTCCTGACCGACATCACCTACCTGCTGATCGGCCCGGTGTGGGTGCTCAGCAAGTTCTACCGGAAGATGGGCTGGCGGTACTGAGTAGCGCCCTGCCTGCCCGACTGATGTTCAACAGGGCATCACCAAGGGCAGCGGAGCGAGCTCCGCTCTACGAACCCACCGCACGCCTGTCGACGATGAAGGCACGCGGCGCATAGCCGAAATCATTCCTCGCCGGCGTGGCGTCGAACACCAGGTCCTCGCGCATGCGGGCCACGGCGTCATCGGTCAGCCCGCGCATCATGCCCGCCATGCGGGCCAGCGACAGTGCACCCCGGAACATCGGCATCGGCACCTGCCACAGCTTCGCCGGTGGATCGAGCGCCGCCAGCGTGCGCGCCACCATCTCGCGATACGTCAGCGTTTCACCGCCTGGCAGCGCATAGGCACGTGCGTATGTAGCCGGCGCATCCACTACTGCGAGTGCGGCGGCGGCCAGGTCGTCGACGTGTACGGGTTGGCGCCTTCCGTCCGCACCACGCGGAAGCACGAAGCATCCGATGCGCCGTGCCATCGCCGCGATCCGCGCCAGCGTCTGGTCGCGTCCCGCGCCGTAGACCAGCGTCGGCCGCAGCAGCGTCGCCGGCGCGTCATTCGTTTCCGCCGTTTCGAAGACCAGGCGCTCGGCAGCCTGCAACCGCGCGACGATGTCGCGTTCGTATGCATCACCCGATGCCTGCTTCGTATCCACGCTGGTGGAGCCGAACGCGATCACGCGCGTTGTCGCGACCTGACCGCGCGCATACCACTGCGCAAAACCATCCAGCGGCCCCGTACTGAAGATCACGTCGACGCTGTCGGGCAGTCCTTCGATGCCCGCGAACTCTCCCTGTAGCCAGCGCACGTTCGACGACGGCGGACGCGGCGTCCGCGAGACCGCGGATACCTGCCACTGCGACGGATCCAGGCGCGCGAGCAACGCCTCGCCGATCTGGCCGCTGGCACCGAAAACGAGCGCGGTACGCATCGCGGATCAGGCGTCCGGTCGCGCGTCTTCGTTGACCGCGTCGATGGGCTGCTCGGGCTCGCCCGCCGGCATCGGCGGCCGCTCGGCCATGTGCAGCGACAGTGCGGCCTTCGCCATCAGGTGCGCGCTGATCGGGGCGGTGATGAACAGGAAGGCAGTGATCAGCAGTTCGCGCGGCTGCGGGTCGGTGCCGGTCAGCGCGTGGTAGCCGACCGACGCCAGCAGCACGCAGCCCACACCCAGCGTGCTGGCCTTGGTCGGCCCATGCAGCCGTTTGAAGAACTCCGACAGCTTCACCAGGCTGAAAGAGCCGACCAGGATGAAGAAGCTGCCCGTCGCGAGCAGCAGCACCAGCAGGATGGCGAAGATCCAGCTCATTCGACGATGTCCCGGCGCAGTACGTATTTGCTCAGCACCACCGTGCCGACGAAGCCGAGCATGGCGATGATCAGCGCCGCTTCGAAGTACACCGCCGTTCCCACGTAGATGCCGAACAGCATCAGCTGCGCGATGGTGGCGACGAACAGCGTATCCAGCGCCAGGATGCGATCGGGCACGGTAGGACCGCGCACCAGCCGATACAGGGCCAGCAGCATGGACAGTCCGATGACATGCATCGACGCGATGACGGCGTAGATCACCAGGGTTTGTGGGGTCACGGGAAGATCTCCATCAGCGGCGCTTCGTAGCGCGTCTTGATCTGGCGGATCACCTCGTCGGCATCGTCCAGGTTCAGCACGTGCACCAGCAGGTAGCGGCGATCATCGGACAGCGCCGACGACACGGTACCCGGCGTCAGCGTGATGATGCTGGTCAGCGCGGCGATACCGTGGATGTTGCCGATGTCCAGCGGCACCCAGATGAAGCCGGGGTGGATGTTCCGTTCCGGCCCCAGCACCTGCAGCGCCACGGTGATGTTGGAACGCACGATGTCCAGCGCCAGAACGCAGAACATGCGCGGGACACTGCGCAGGCGGCCGATGCGCGCGAATTCGCGATCCAGCCGCGCGGCAAACAAGGGAATGGTCAACGCGAGCAGCAGCCCCAGCACCACCTGGCCGACGCTGACCTCGTCGTTCATCAGCAGCCAGAAGCAGAACACCGTCAGGCTCAACGGCAACGACGGCAGCCAGCGCTTGCGCCACTTCGCGACCATGCTCAGGGCTCCCTCAGGCGGGGCGCGCTGGCGCGCACCTGTTCGACGTAGTCGCCCGGCGACAGCAACTGGCGCGCGGTTGCCCGGGTGTAGTCCAGCAGTGGCGCCGCCGCCAGCACCATCGCCACGCCATACCCGAGCAACAGCACGATGGCCGCCGACTCCAGCGGGCGTGACGGTGCCGCCGCAAGCTCGCTTGCAGGCGTGAACGCGGCCTGCTTCTCGGCACTCGCATCAGGCCACGGCTCGACCCGCCAGAACAGCCGCGTGCCGGCGCGTGCCAGGCCCACCAGCATCAGGAAGCTCGACCCCAGTACCAGCAGCCAGATCCAGAACGTGCGCGCACCCTCCGGAACCGCCTCCAGCACCAGCAGCTTGCCGATGAAGCCCGACAGCGGCGGCAGCCCCGACAGCGACACTGCGGCGAACAGGAACAGCAGGCCGGGCACCGTCTTGTCCGGCAGTGCGGCGATCAGGTCCTTGCGGTCGCCCGCACGGCCGCGGCGGCGGCGGATCAGGTCTGCGAGCAGGAACAGCGCCGCGCCCGCGAAGCTGCTGTGCACCAGGTAGTACAGGCCGGCGCCGATGGTGCCCGCCGTGCCCAGCGAGAACGCCACGAACAGTGTCGCCGCCGAACCGAGCACCAGATAGGCGGCCAGCGAACGCAGGCGATTGGCGGCCAGCACACCCAGCGCGGCGAGCACCAGCGTGGCCGCGCCCAGCACCAGCAACGGCGCCCAGGCGAATCCGTCGAGCGGCCCCAGCGCGCCGAAGCTCAGCGTGCCCAGCCGCAACACGGCATACAGGCCGACCTTGGTCATGATCGCGAACAGACCCGCCACCGCGGCCGGCGCATGCGTGTAGGTCTCGGGCAGCCAGAACGACAGCGGCAGCAGTGCGGCCTTCGCGCAGAACACGACGAACAGCAGGCCGGCGGCAGCCTGCACCAGCGCCACGTCTTCCGCCGGCAACTGCGCCACGCGCACCGACAACTCGGCCATGTTCAACGAACCGAGCAGGCCGTACAGCAGGCCCAGCGCGATCAGGAACAGTGTGGACGCGGCGATGTTGAAGGTTACGTAGTGCAGGCCGGCACGCAGGCGCTCGCCGCGGCCACCGCTGAGCATCAGGCCGTAGGACGAGATCAGCAGCACTTCGAAGAAGACGAACAGGTTGAAGATGTCGCCGGTGAGGAACGCACCGTTCAGTCCCATCAGCTGGAACTGGAAGAACGCGTGGAAATGCGGCGCGCGGCGATCCCATCCCGCACACGCGTGCAGCAGGCACGCAGCGCCCAGCAGCAGGCCGACCAGCAGCATCAGCGCCGACAGCCGGTCGACCATCAGCACGATGCCCAGGCGCGCCGGCCAGTCGCCCAGCAGGTAGACCGAGACGGCGCCGCCGGACGCCTGCGCGACCAGCACGCCGGACACCGCCAGCATCGCGGCTACCGACACCCACGCCACGATGCGCTGCGGCAGCATGCCGAAGCGGCGGTGCTCGAAGAACAGCGCGATCGACGCGGCGAACAGCGGGATCAGGATGGGCAGGATCGGCAGATGGCTCATGCGTGCGGCTCCGCCTCGTCGCCCTTGGCGGCATCACGGGCCTCGTCATGGCGGCGCTGCTCGCTGGCAAGGAACTGGCGCTCGGCCTTGATGCCATCGACGTGGTCGCTGTCGTTGTCGCCGCGGCTGCGGATCGCCAGCACCACGGTGACCGCCGTCATCGCGAACGCGATCACGATGGCCGTCAGCACCAGCGCTTGAGGCAACGGGTCGGTGTGGTTGGCCAGCGTCGCCGCCACGCCTTCGCGCAACACCGGCGGCTTGCCCGCCACCAGTCCGCCGCCGGCAAAGATCAGCAGGTTGGTCGCGTACGACAGCAGCGTCAGCCCGAGGATGACGTCGAAGCTGCGCGCACGCAGCAACAGGTACACGCCTGCGGCGGTGAGGATGCCGATCGCGCTCGCCAGTGCCAGTTCCATTACGGTGCCCCTCCCATCAGCGCAGTTCCCCCGTGCGGGTGGAGCGATCACCCGGTTCCAGTACGCCCAGATGCGAGATGCGCGTGCGCGACGGCCGGATCGTGCCCATCATCGACAGGATCAGCATCGCGCCGCCGAACACCACCAGGTACACGCCGGTGTCGAAGCCGATGGCGCTCGCCAGCGGCACGGTGCCGACCAGCGGCAACTCCAGGTCCAGGTGGCCACTGGTCAGGAACGGCACGCCGAAGCCCATCGACGCCACGCCGCTCAACCCCGCAACGATCAGGCCCACGCCGATGCACTTGATGTAGTCGAAGCCGAAGCGCGACTCCACCGACGCCGCGCCCTGGATCACGTACTGGATCAGCAGCGGCACCGCCAGCACCAGGCCGGCGATGAAGCCGCCACCCGGCGCATTGTGTCCGCGCAGGAACAGGAAGACCGACACGGTCAGCGTCAGCGGGAACATGATCTGCGCCAGGTCAGCGGGCACCGGCAGCTGCACGGGCGGGCCGGACACCACCTTCTCCGGCGCCATGCGTGCACGACGCAACAAGGCATGCACGATCAGCGCCGCGACGCCGAACACCGTGATCTCGCCGAAGGTATCGAAACCGCGGAAATCCACCAGGATCACGTTGACCACATTGCGACCGTAGCCTTCCGGCAGCGCGCGCGCCAGCAGCTCGCCACTGATCGGATCGCCGGTGCGCGTCATCACCGCATAGGACAGCAATGCCACGCCGACGCCGGCGACCGTCGCGATGGCGATGTCGCGCAGGCGCCGCCGCGGCGTGCGTTCCGGCGGCGAACGTGGTGGCAGGTAGTGCAGGCCGAGCAGCAACAGCGCCAGGCTGACCATTTCCACCATCAACTGCGTCAGCGCCAGGTCGGGCGCGGACAGGAACACGAAGGTCAGGCTGACCACCAGGCCGGCGCCGCCCAGCACGATCACCGCCAGCAGGCGCTGCCGGTACAGGCGGATGGTGAAGACCGTGCACGTTACCAGCACCAGCCACAGCAGCCAGCCCAGCAGCGGCATCGGCTGCGGCGCACGCCACGTCATCGGTTCGGACACACCCATCACGAACGGGGCTGCGCCTGCCGCCACAGCGGCCAGCACCATCAGCATCAGGCTGCGCTGCAGACTGCCGTTAACGAGTTTGCCGGTGAAGCGGCCTGCCAGTGCGTACAAGGCCTCCATGTTCCAGCGGAACACATTGCGCCCCCGCGATCCGCGCACGATCGCATGCAGGTCGAACAGGCGGCGCAGGCCGAAGTACAGCGCGATGCCGCCGGCAATGCCGGCCAGGCTCATCAGCAGCGGCGTGTTGATGCCGTGCCACACCGCCAGGCTGTACTCGGGCATCGCGTCGCCCAGGATGGCGCCGGCGCCCGCATGCAGTACCGGCGCCACGGTCCAGGCGGGGAACATGCCGACCGCCACGCACAGCACGACCAGCACTTCGACCGGGATCTTCATCCAGCGCGGCGGCTCATGCGGGACCACGTCGAGATCGCGCGGCCCCTGGCCGAAGAAGGTTTCGTAGACGAAGCGCAGGCTGTAGGCCACGCCGAACATGCCGTACAGCAGCGCCGCCACCGCGATGGCATTGCGCATGCCGCGATGCCCCGGGATGTCCAGCGCTTCGGCGAAGAACATCTCCTTGGACAGGAACCCGTTGAGCAGCGGAATGCCCGCCATCGCCAGCGACGCGATGATCGCCAGCGCACTGGTCCACGGCATCAGCCGCCGCAGGTTGCCCAGCCGGCGCATGTCGCGCGTACCGGTCTCGTGGTCGATGATGCCGGCCGCCATGAACAGCGAGGCCTTGAACGTGGCGTGGTTGAGGATGTGGAATACGCCGGCCACCACCGCCATCGGCGTGGAGATGCCGAACAGCAGCGTGATCAGGCCCAGGTGCGAGATCGTCGAATAGGCCAGCAGGCCCTTCAGGTCGTGCTGGAAGATCGCGTACCAGGCGCCGACCAGCAGCGTCAGTGCGCCGACCGAGGTCACGACGTAGAAGAACAGGTCCGTCCCCGCCAGCGCCGGATGCAATCGCGCCAGCAGGAACACGCCGGCCTTCACCATCGTCGCCGAATGCAGGTACGCCGATACGGGCGTCGGTGCCGCCATCGCGTGCGGCAGCCAGAAGTGCAGCGGGAACTGTGCGCTCTTGGTGAACACGCCGGCCAGCACCAGCGCCAGCGCCCACGGATACAGCGCGCTGCCGCGGATCAGATCGCCGGAGGACAGCACGATGTCCAGGTCGTAGCTGCCGACGATGCGCCCGATCAGCAGCGCGCCGCCCAGCAGCGCGAGACCGCCGGCACCGGTGATCGCCAGCGCCATGCGTGCGCCTTCGCGCGCATCCTGCCGGTGCGACCAGAAGCCGATCAGCAGGAACGAGCTGATGCTGGTCAGTTCCCAGAACACCACCAGCAGCAGCAGGTTGCCCGCCAGCACCACGCCCAGCATCGAGCCCATGAACAGCAGCAGGCAGGCGAAGAAGCGCGGCGCGCTGTCCTTCTCGCTGAGGTAGTAGCGCGCGTACATCACCACCAGCGCGCCGATCGCCAGCACCATGCCGGCGAACATCCAGGCCAGGCCGTCCAGGCGCAGAGTGAAGTCGAGGCCGATCTGCGGAATCCACGCATGGTCCGCGCGCAGGTTCCAGCCCTGCAGCACGCTGGGCGTCAGCCAGGCCAGCAACACCAGGCCCAGCAGCGGCGCCAGCCCGGCCAACCATGCGGTCGCGCCGCGCGGAAGGCCGCGCGCCAACGCCACCACCAGCGCCAACACGAATGGCAGCGCCAGCAGGATTTCAAGAAAAGGGATCATCTACGGCCTTGCAGGGAATGCGGGATTCGCGAGCAATCGGCCCGAGTTTAACAAACTCGTTCACATCAACCTGACCCTGTGTTCAGATCAGGCGAGCAGCGCGACCTCCAGGATCACCCAGCCGACAAACGCCGCTAGCAGGATGCCGCCCTCGACGCGGCTGATGCGAAGGTCGCCGCGCAGCATCGGGTACAGCACCAGCACGAAGGCGATCGCGGCGGGCAGTTCTAGCCGCACGAACGATTCCGGCAGCGCCAACGGACGGAAGGCCGCCATGCCGCCGACCACGACGAGCAGGTTGAACAGACTGGAGCCGATGACATGCCCGGCCACCATGTCGCCCTGCCCGCGTCGCGCGGCCATTGCCGCTGCGGCGATTTCCGGCAGTGCCGTGCCAATCGCAACCGGCAGCAGGCCGGTCAGCAACGGCGACAGGCCCCAGTGCGCACCGATCACCGGCGCACCCTGCACCACGAAGCGTGCGCCGTAATACAGCAAGGCCGCGGCCACGACGAAGCGCAGCAGGTTCATCCACAGCACCGTCTGCGTGTTGGCATAGGCCTCGACGTCCGCGCGCACGGCGGCGTCTTCGCGCGGTGCACGCGCCAGCAGGAACGCCAGCGAGGCGACGAAGCCGAGCAGCAGCGCTCCGCCTTCGATCCGGGTGACCACGCCGTCCAGGCCGAACACGATCAGCGCCAACGACGCCAGCGCCAGCAGCACCAGCAAGGGCGACAGCACGCGCAGCCGCACCAGCACCGGCGCCGCCAGGGCCGCGATGCCGAGCGTCAGGCCGAGGTTGACGATGTTGCTGCCCACCGCGTTGCCGAGGACGAGTTCCTGCGACCCTACCCACACGGCACGCGCATTGACCGCCAGTTCCGGCAGCGACGTGCCGAATGCGATCAGCAGCAGGCCGGCGACGAAGGGCGACGCACCGATGCGCTGGGCCAGGCCCGACGCGCCCTTGACGATGGAATCCCCGCCCAGTGCCAGCAGCACCAGGCCCAGTACGAAGTAACCCCAGGCATCCGCCATCGCCGCGCTCCCCGTCGAGTCTGCGGCGATTCTATGCCCGGCCTGCCGATGCGGCCAGCCGGGCGTCGTCGATCAGGAGCAGCCTTCCACGTACTCGACCTGCGGCGACAGGCCCACGCGCCACGAGGTGATCTTGCCGCCGGCATCGGCTTCGAAGACCAGCTTGGTGGTCGGCGCCACGTCACCAGCGTCGATGGACAGGTACTGGCCACCTTCCGTGTACTTGTGCGGCGATGCCTTCAGCGCGCCGCCGTAGAGCTTCTGCACCTCGTCGACGCTCATGCCGACCTTGCCGCCACCCGGCGCGGTTTCCTTGTCGGTGCCCACGTCATAACGGACGAACTTGCCCTCTTCCATCATGAAAGCGAACTCGGCGGGCCGGCTGATCCACTTCGGCCACAGGTAGTGGCAGGTGGTGCCTTCCATCGGTGCCCCATTGAGCTCACCGCCCCAGGCCGCTTTGGCTTCGTCGACGGTGCTGCCCAGCTTCATGTCGCCATAGCCGAGGAAGCTGGCCTGGCTCACCGGCCCGGCCGGCGCGGCCGTGTCGTCGACGGCGGGCGCAGGCGCAGGCGTTTCGGCCACCGGTGTGCTGGTCGCGGTCGTCTGCGGTTCGGCATCCGCAGCAGCTGGCGCGGGTTCGCGCTGGCATGCGGACAACAGCGTGACGACCATCACGATCGGCAGCATCGACTTCATCGGGTCTCTCCATTCCACAAACCTGAATCGTAGCGGTATCGCGTTAAATCGCCGCGAACGCAGCGCTGTCATCGGCACTTCATCGCACGCCGCTAGCCTGCGCGCGGCCGTCACTGTGCTTTCCCATGCGTCCGACGAAGACCGACCTTGCGCGCCAGACCCTGCAGGCCCACACGGGCGTGCTCGGCATGCGTGAGCGGCGCACGCTGATCCTCTGCGATGGCCAACGCGACTTGGCGGAACTGGTGCGCCTGCTTGGGCAGGACGCGCCCCTTCTGGTGCAAGGACTGGTGAAAGCCGGCTACCTCACGTCCACCGACGGCACGCGCGTGCCAGCAGCGCCTGGCATGCCGTCGCGAGTTCCTCCCTCCGCCCCGCCATCGACAGGGCCGCGACGATCCCTCGTGGCGGCGAAGGTCTACCTGTCGGGCATGCTGGAACTGCAGCGCGATGAAGGCGCGCGCCGTCATCGCGAGCGACTGCAGGCGCGGCTGGATGACGACGCAATGCTGGATGCGCTCACCGATGCATTGCGGTTCCTGGAAAGCCGGGTTGCCGCGACGCTCGCCGGACGCATTCGCGAGCGGCTGTTCGAAGCCCTGCCAGCCGATGTCCTGCAACGGATGCAGGACCAGCTGCTCGCGCAGACGGAAAGCGCGTTGCCCTGAGGGCGGTTCAGCCCTTCGGCGCGAAGTGCTTGCGCAGGCCGGCCCAGCACGCCTGGTAATCGCGCTGGCGATGCGGGGCTTCGACTGCCTGCCGCGTCGGACGGATCACGGCCCTTGTCTCGAACATGAAGGCCATCGTTCCAGTGATGACATCGGGCTTGGACAGGTCCGCGTTCGACGCCCTCTCGAACGTCGCCGCATCCGGGCCATGCCCGGTCATGCAATTGTGCAGTGACGCGCCGCCCGGCGCGAAACCTTCCGCCTTGGCGTCGTACACGCCGTGGATCAGGCCCATGAACTCGCTGGCGATATTGCGGTGGAACCACGGTGGCCGGAACGTGTCCTGCGCCACCAGCCAGCGCGGCGGGAAGATCACGAAGTCCATGTTGCCGACACCCGGCGTATCGCTCGGCGAAGTCAGCACCAGGAAGATCGACGGATCCGGGTGGTCGAAACTGATCGAACCGATCGTGTTGAAACGGCGCAGGTCGTAGCGGTACGGCGCGTAGTTGCCGTGCCAGCCCACCACGTCGAGTGGCGAGTGGCCGATGTCGGCACGCCACAGATGGCCCTGGAACTTGGCGATCAGTTCGAACTCGCCTTCGACATCTTCGTACGCCGCGACAGGCGTTTCGAAATCACGCGGATTGGCCAGTCCGTTCGAGCCGATCGGCCCCAGGTCGGGCAGGCGCAGCGCAGCGCCGAAGTTCTCGCAGACATAGCCGCGCGCTTCGCCGTCGGGCAGTTCGACCTGGAAACGCACGCCACGCGGAATCACCGCGATCTGCTGCGGCTCCACATCGATCACGCCGAACTCGGTGGCGATGCGCAGGCTTCCCTGCTGCGGCACGATCAGCAACTCGCCGTCAGCGTCGTAGAAGTAGCGCCCCTGCATTGATCGGTTGGCCGCATACAGGTGGATGCCGACGCCATGCAGCGCATCGGGCGAGCCGTTGCCGGCCATCGTGTACAGGCCGTCGACGAAGTCGGTCGGCGTTTCCGGCATCGGCAAGGGCGACCAGCGCATCTGGTCCGGCGAGACCGGGCCTGCGCTGAAGTCGCTGTGCAGCCGATGCTGCGCATACGGCGCGAACGGACCGTGCATCGCCGCCGGGCGGATGCGATACAGCCAGCTACGCCGGTTCTCCGCGCGCGGCGCGGTGAACGCCGTGCCGCTCAGCTGTTCCGCATACAGCCCGTGCGCGACGCGCTGCGGCGAGTTGCGTCCTTCCGGCAGCGTGCCGGGAATCGCCTCGCTGGCGAAGTGGTTGCCGAAGCCGGTCTGGTATCCGTCGTCAGTGGAGGTCTTCATCTCGATGCCTTTAAAGCCCCTCTCCCGGCGGGAGAGGGGTTGGGGTGAGGGGCGATGGTGAGGCGGCCCTGCAGATCGCCTCGACCACCGCTTCAATCTGCATCAGTACATCGTTGTCCCAGAACCTCAGGACAGTGAAACCTTTTGATTCCAGGAATTGCGTTCGCGCGCGATCCGCTGTTTCCGTGTGCTGGGATCCGTCGACTTCAATCACCAAGCCAGCCGACACACAACAGAAGTCCACCGTGTAGGGCGGAACGGGATGCTGTCGACGGAACTTCAAGCCGTCGATATTGCCTCCCCGCAGCACGGACCACAGTTTGCGCTCCGCATCTGTCGAACCCGCCCTCAGTTCTCTTGCCTGCTCCAACGAGCGAGTCGCCAAAGGAGGCCTGCGGTGGTTCGCCATCGTCATGCTCCCGCCCCTCACCCCAACCCCTCTCCCGTAGGGAGAGGGGCTTCAAGCAGAAGCCTACAGCACGCCGCGCTTCATCTGGTCGCGCTCGATGCTCTCGAACAGCGCCTGGAAGTTGCCTTCGCCGAAGCCTTCGTTGCCCTTGCGCTGGATGATCTCGAAGAAGATCGGGCCCAGTGCGTTCTGGGTGAAGATCTGCAGCAGCTTGCGCTCCTTGGTCTCCACGTCGGCGTCGATCAGGATCTTGTTGCGCGCCAGGCGGGCGACGTCCTCGCCATGGTTCGGGATGCGCTGGTCGATCACGTCGAAGTAGGTGTCCGGCGTGTCCAGGAACTCGACGCCCGCCTCGCGCATCTTCTCCACGGTCGTGTAGATGTCATCGGTAAAGCAGGCGATATGCTGGATGCCCTCGCCCTTGTAAGCATCGAGGTATTCGTTGATCTGGCTCTTCGGGTCGCTCGACTCGTTGAGCGGGATGCGCACCATGCCGTCGGGCGCGGTCATCGCCTTCGACAGCAGGCCGGTCTTGGCGCCCTTGATGTCGAAGTAGCGGATCTCGCGGAAATTGAACAGCCGCTCGTAATAGTCCGCCCACTTGGCCATGTTGCCGTGGTAGAGGTTGTGGGTCAGGTGGTCGATGAAGGTCAGGCCGAAGCCCTTCGGCAGCAGGTCCACGCCCGGCAGGTATTCGTAGTCCGGGTCATGGATGGTGCCCTGGTCGTCATAGCGGTCGACGATGTACAGCATGCAGTCGCCGATGCCCTTGATGACCGGCGCGGCGACGGCCTTGGTCAGTTCGTCAGCGGCATCGAAGGATTCGGCACCGTTCTTCAGCGCCTGCACGCGCGCCCACTCGGCCAGCTTCTTCACGCGGATCGCGAAGCCGCAGGCGCTGGGGCCGTGTTCGGCAGCGAAGCGGGCGGCGAACGAATCCGGATCCTCGTTGATCAGGAAGGTGCAGTCGCCCTGACGGTACGTGCTGATGGCGCGCGTCTTGTGGCGCGCGACCTGCACGAAGCCGAGCTTGCGGAAGTAGTCGTGCAGGTGGTGCGCCTGCCCCGCCGGCGCGGCGAATTCGACGAATTCGAACCCGTCGATGCCCATCGGATTGTCGAATGTCGTGGGCTGGATGCCCAGGTTGGGTTGTGCGGTCATGGGGCGCCTCGCTAGGCTTGCCGGGATTTGGTGCATTTTATAGTTTCAGCTGAAACCAACCACAAGTAGCAGCGCAGCATGAGCCAGCCAGCCAGCCCCGCCACCCACGCCGATTTCGACCTCGACCGCCTGTTTTCCTACCGGTTGAGCGTGCTGTCCAACCGTATCAGCAGCGCGATTTCCCGCGAATACCACCGCCGTTTCGGCCTGGCCATCACCGAATGGCGGGTCATGGCGGTCCTGGGCCGCTTCCCCGGCCTGTCCGCCGGCGAGGTCGCCAACCGCACCGCCATGGACAAGGTAGCGGTCAGCCGGGCGGTCGCCCGCCTGCTGGAACGGGCGCTGATCCAGCGCGAGATCCACGGCGACGACCGCCGCCGCTCGGTGCTGGCGCTGACCGACGAGGGCTTCCGGGTCTACGACGAGGTCGCCCCGATGGTCATCGAGTACCACCAGCGCATGCTGGAGCCGCTGACCGATGAGGAGCGCACGATGCTGGACCAGCTGATCGACAAGCTGGCCGGGGAAGGCGTCAAGCGCATCGAAGGCTGACGCCTTCCGATCCCGGAAACGAAGAACGGCGGCCAATGGCCGCCGTTCTTTTTTCCTGCCGACCCGGTGGAAGCCGGGCCGCCAGTGCGTCACTTCACGCCGTGCATCAGGCGATTGACCAGCGGGGCGATCAGGAACAGCAGCACGCCCGAGCCAACCAGCGCCCAGAAACCGAAGGTGTAGCCCGAGTGCGCGGACTGCACCGTCATGCCACCCGTGCCGCTGACGTGTCCGGCGAAGATGCCGGCCAGGTTGTTGCCGATCGCGATCGACAGGAACCAGCAGCCCATCGCCATGCCGGCCAGACGCGCCGGCGCCAGCTTGGTCGTCATCGACAGGCCGATCGGCGACAGGCAGAGCTCACCGACGGACTGGATGACGTAGACCATGAACAGCGTCCAGAACGGGATCTTGCCGTTGCCGTCGACCATGCTGTTCAACGCGATCATCAGCAGCAGGAACGCCAGGCCGTTGAAGATCAGGCCCAGGCCGAACTTGCGCGGGATCGACGGATTGTTCTTGCCCATCCGCACCCACATCCACGCCATGACCGGCGCCAGGGTGATGATGGCGATCGAGTTCACCGACTGGAACCACTCCAGCGGGAACACCCAGTCACCGAAGTCGCGGTTGACGATCTGGTCGGCGAGGAAGGTGAACGAGCTGCCGGCCTGTTCGAAGAACATCCAGAACAGCACGTTGAACACGAAGATGATCAGCATCGCGACGACCATGTCGCGCGCGACCTTGCCATTGCGGGCGCCTTCGATCAGCAGCATCACCGCCGGCACCACGAACAGCGCCATCAGGATGGCCTGCAGTGCGCTGGCGTCGATGGTCAGCAGGAAGTAGAACAGCGGGATGCCGACCACCAGGCCGAGCACCGCGACCAGGCCGACACGACCGAGTCCTTCCTGACCAGGCGCCGGCAGGCCGATGCCCTTGAGCTGGCTGCGACCGACCCAGAACCAGATCAGGCTGGCGATCATGCCGATGCCTGCCGAGATGAAGACCCACTGGTAATGCGGGTCTTCGTTGGTGCCGAAGATCTTGCGTGCCAGCCAGCCGGTGATCACCGGGGCGATCATCGCGCCGATGTTGATGCCCATGTAGAAGATGGTGAAGCCGGCATCGCGGCGTGCATCGCCCTGCAGGTACAGCTTGCCCACCATCGTCGAGATGATCGGCTTGAACAGGCCGTTGCCGACGATGATCGTGGCCAGGCCCAGCTTGAACAGCGGCTCGGTCGGCGAGGCCAGCAGGAACAGGCCCAGTGCCATGAACACCGCGCCCAGCAGGATCGAACGCTGGAAGCCGATCAGCTTGTCGGCGACATAACCGCCGAAGATCGCGCCGGCGTACACCAGCGCCAGGTAGGCACCATACATCTCACTGGCGGGCTTCTGGCCCGTCGCGTCGCCGCCGTGGAACTGCGCCACGATGTACAGCACCATCGCCCAGCGGATGCCGTAGAACGCGAAGCGCTCCCAGAATTCGGACATGAAGAGCATCCACAGCGGACGCGGATGACCCAGGACTTGCTTGAATTCCGGTATCCGTTCCGGCGTTGGTGACTCGACGGCTCCGCTCATGCGGGCTCCCCCTAGAAAGTAGTTCAGGATTTCGGTTTCCCGTGCAACCAGCACGGGACGCGCGAGGATCACCGACGGGGCCGGGGGCCGTCAAATCGCTGAAACATCGGCACGGTAACGGCCGTTTGGCCTGTTCAGCGAGTCAATCCGCTGATTTCAAAAGGGATTTTGGCCGGTTTCGCCCCCCTTCGCGGTCAGCGACCGGGGCCGATCGAGGTGCGTACGTCGAACAGTTCCGGGAAGAACGTCAGCTCCAGCGCCTGCCGCAGGAAGCCCACGCCGCTGGAACCGCCGGTACCGCGCTTGAAACCGATGATGCGCATCACCGTGCGCATGTGGCGGAAGCGCCACAGCTGGAACTGGCTTTCCAGGTCCACCAGGTCCTCGCACAGCGAGTATTCGCGCCAGTAGCGGTCGGTGTCTTCGTAGATCGCCTCGAACACCGGCAGCAGCGCGGCGTCGGCGGCATGCGACTGCCGCCAGTCGCGCTGCAGGTGCTGCGCCGGGATCGCGTGGTTCCAGCGCGCGAGGTACATCAGGAACTCGTCGTACAGGCTGGGCGCGTCCAGCACGGCTTCCAGGCCGGCATGGCCTTCCGGGTCGTGCGAGAACACCTTCAGCATCGCGGCATTCTTGTTGCCCAGCAGGAACTCGATGGTGCGGTACTGCAGCGACTGGAAGCCCGACGACGGACCCAGCAGGTCGCGGAAGCCCATGTACTCGGACGGCGTCAGCGTCTCCAGCACCGACCATTGCTCGGTCAGCTGGCGCAGCACCTGCTTGGCGCGCGCCAGCACCTTGCGGCACTGCCAGACCTGGTCGCGCTGCAGGAAGCCCGTGGCCGCGCGCAACTCGTGGATCATCAGCTTCATCCACAGCTCCGAGACCTGGTGCTGCACGATGAACAGCATCTCATCGTGGTGCGGCGGGTCCGACACCGGGTGCTGCGCCGACAGCAGGCGGTCCAGCTGCAGGTAGCCGCCATAGCTCAGGCGGCCCGACAGGTCGGTGTGGATGCCGGCTTCCAGCGGGCGTTCGTTCTTCTCTACGGTCATCCGTCGGTCAACCGGTGCGCCACGGGGGCAGCGGGGGCGCCAGCGTAACCGATGGCGGCCGGCGCCCCGGACAAGCCCAACAGAATCCGGCACTTATGTCATGCCGATGAAATGCGTGTACCCCAGGCTTTGGTTACATTGCGTCGGCCGGGGGTGGTATCGCCTCCGACGGGGGGCGGCGTCCATTCCACTGAGGGAGAACCCGTTACATGGAAATGCCACGGGGCCGCGTTGCGGCCGTGCTTGCGTCTTTCGCCTTGCTCTTCGCCGCCACGTCGGCGCAGGCGCAGGTGGTCATCAGCCAGGTCTACGGCGGCGGCGGCAACAGCGGCGCCACGCTGAAGAACGACTTCATCGAACTGCGCAACAACGGACCCACCGCGGTCGACCTGACCGGCTGGAGCGTCCAGTACGCTTCCTCCACCGGCACCACCTGGGGCGGACGCACCAACCTCAGCGGCAGCATTCCGGCGGGCGGCTTCTACCTGATCCAGCAGGCGCAGGGCGCCGGCGGCACGGTTGACCTGCCCACGCCGGACGCCGTCGGCACCATCGCCATGGCGGGTACCGCCGGCAAGGTCGCGTTGAGCCGCAGCACCACGGCACTCACCGGCGCCTGCCCGCTCACCGATGCGAACGTGGCCGACTTCGTCGGTTTCGGCAGCGCGGCCAACTGCTTCGAAGGCAGCGCGCCGACCGGCACGCTCAGCAACACCACCGCCGCGCTGCGTGGCGGCGACGGCAGCATCGACACCAACAACAACGGCGCCGACTTCGCGGTCGGCACGCCGAATCCGCGCAACAGCGGCGCCGAGCCGCCGGAACCGCCCGATCCGCCGCTGGCACTGACCATCGCGCAGATCCAGGGCAGCGGCCTGCTGTCGCCGCACAACGGCAAGCGCGTGGTGACCGAGGGCATCGTCACCGCCATCAAGTTCAACAACGGCTTCTTCCTGCAGGCCGCCAACGATGACGGCGACCCGGCCACGTCCGAGGCCGTGTTCGTGTTCACCAGCAGCGCGCCGCCCGCGACCGCTGCGGTCGGTACCCGCGTGCGCGTGACCGGCACGGTCGAGGAATACACGCCGTCGTCGAATCCGCACCAGCTGGCGATCACCGAGATCGTGACCCCGACGGTCGAGGTGCTGGAAACCGGCGTCGCCCTGCCCGCGGCGATCGAGCTGACCGCCGCCGAGCTGGGCCCGGACGCCCTGCCCGGTACGCTGGAGCGGTTCGAAGGCATGCGCGTTAGCGTCGCGCAGGCCGTTGCCATCGCGCCGTCCGGCGGCAGCCTCAACGAAGCCAATGCCACCTCCAGCAGCGATGGCGTGTTCCACGTCGCCCTGCCCGGCGTGGCGCGTCCGTTCCGTGAGCCCGGCATCGCCGTGATGGACGCCATCACCCTGCCGGCCGGCAAGAACCCGCCGCGCTTCGACACCAACCAGGAACGCCTGATGGTGCGCAGCCGTGGTCAGGTGGGCGCGGTTCCGTTGTCGGTAGACACCGGTGCCGACGTCGCCGGCCTGATCGGCGTGCTCGATTACTTCGCCGGCACCTGGGCGCTGCTGCCGGACGTGGCCACGCCGCCGACCGTCACCGGCGGCCGTCTGCCGGAAGCCGTCAACGACGCGAGCTACGACGAAGTCACCATCGGCAGCTTCAACCTGTTGCGCCTGTTCGACGAGGTCAACGACAGCAACGGCGCGGTGACGCTGACGGCGGAAGCGTTGGACAAGCGCCTGTCGAAAGCGGCACTGGCGATCTGCGACTACCTGAAGGCCCCGGACATCGTGGGCGCGGTGGAAGTGGAGAACCTGCGCGTGCTGCAGCTGCTGTCCGAGCGCATCGACGCCACCTGCGCCGCGCGCCCGGGCTACGTGCCGTACCTGCAATCCGGTAACGACGTGGGCGGCATCAACGTCGGCTTCCTGGTCAGCTCGCGCCAGATCGCCGGCGGTGCGGCCCGCGTAGAAGTGCTGGATGTCGCGCAGTTCGGCAAGGAAACCACCATCGCCAACCCGAACGGCACCACCAGCCTGCTCAACGACCGTCCGCCGCTGCGCCTGCGTGCCCGCGTGCACCAGGATGCGACGTCGAGCTATCCGCTGACGGTGATCGTCAACCACCTGCGTTCGCTCAACGACATCAACGATACCCTGCCGGGCAGCAGCGGATGGGCCACCGGCGGCGAGCGCGTACGGGTCAAGCGCGGTGCGCAGGCGGTCTACCTGGCGCAGCTGGTGCAGGAGATGCAGCAGGCGAACCCGGACGAGAAGATCGTGCTGGTCGGCGACTTCAACGCGTTCGAGTTCAACGACGGCTACGTCGACGTGCTGGGCATCATCAAGGGCGAAGCGGCGGCGGAAGACCAGGTACTGACGTACATGGCCAGTCCGTTGGCCACGCCACTGGTCGATGGCTCGCAGCTGATCGCCGATCCCGCGCAGCGCTACTCGTATTCGTTCGAGGGCAACGCGCAGACGCTGGACCACGTGCTGGTCAACGAAGCGCTGGTGATGGACGCGATGCTGCGCGTGGACCACGCACGCATCAACGCGGACTTCGGCGTGGATAACTTCGGCGACGCCTCGCTGGCCGTGCGTTCGTCCGACCACGATCCGGTGCGCCTGACCATCCGCGTCCCGTCGTTCGCCCGCGCCGACCTGTCGGCGACCGTGTCGGCCGACCGCGCCACCGCCAACGTCGGCGAGACCGTGCGCTACACCGCGACGGTCCGCAACGCCGGCCCGGGCGCGGCTTCGCCGGCGGCGTTCGCCTTCGTGTTCTCGGCCGAGCTGTCGCCGTCGCTAACGACGCTGCCTGCTGGCTGGAACTGCGCGGCACCGGAAGTCACCGCGGGCACCACCCGCGTGGCCTGCACCGTGCCGTCGCTGGCGGTCGGCAGCGAAGCGACGTTCGCGATCGACGCGGTCGTCCCGGCCAGTGCCAGCGGCACCACGCTGGGCCTGGGCGTGTCGGCCAACTCCACCGTGCTCGACCCGGCCAACGGCGACAACGCCGCGTCGGTCTCCGTGGCCGTGGCCGCCCTGCCGACCCGCAAGGCCGACCTGTCGGTGAAGCTGGCCGGCGGTGCGCTGCCGCTGCTGCGCAACACCATCGCCACCCTGCTGGTGCCGGTCCGCAACGCCGGTCCGGACACCGCCGAGCAGGTCAAGGTGGTGCTGTCGAGCAACGTGGACGCCCGCTACGCGGCGGTCGCCGCGCCGAGCGGCTGGTCCTGCACCCGCGTGCAGGACACGACCGACGGCTCGAAGGCCGAATGCACCCGTCGCGGCGCCATGCCGAAGAGCGTGCAGACGCTGGCCTTCGCGATGGTCGTGCCCGGCAAGCCGAAGCGCGGCACGTCGTTCGAGTTCGAGGCGACCGTCAGCAGCGACACGCCGGACCCGAACACGGATAACAACCACGACCGCCTGGTCCAGCGCATCCGCTGAACTTTCGCGACATCGTGGGGTCGACAGGGGCGCGGGCAACCGCGCCCCTTGTCGTTCCGGAGGCGCCGTTCGCGCATGATGGGACGCACGACACGTCCAGCCCACCCCGAGCGGCAGGCGGACTGACACCGAACGACACGCGGCAACCGCCTGTTTCCGCACCGTTTTCGCCCGACGACGCGCGCCATGCGCCCTCGTCTTGCTGCAATGCACGACGGCAGTCAGGGACGCAGTCCCTAAAATTACATTTGAAACCAATTCCGCCGGCTGACGAGAACACCGTCCAGATGACCACCGCCGCAAGCTTCGAGATCGAATACCTCCAGTACCTGGGCCCCGACGGCACCCTGGTGCGCGATGACCTGCCCGAGGCCGGGCGCGACGTCGCCCGCCTGCGCGAGCTGTTCAAGCAGATGCTGTTCGTCCGCACCTTCGACACCAAGGCGATCGCCCTGCAGCGCACCGGCAAGCTGGGCACCTACGCCAGCTGCCTGGGTCACGAGGCCACCCACGTCGGCATCGGCGCCTCGATGCGCACCGGCGACGTCTACGCGCCCAGCTACCGCGAGTACGGCGCCATGTTCATGCGCGGGGTGAAGCCGCGCGACGTGCTGATGTACTGGGGCGGCGACGAGCGCGGCAGCGACTACGACCGCGCCAGCGATGCGCGCAACGACTTCCCGTTCTGCGTGCCGATCTCGACCCAGTGCCTGCATGCGGCCGGCGCGGCGCTCTCGTTCAAGCTGCGCAAGCAGTCGCACATCGCGGTGAGCACCTGCGGCGACGGCGGTTCGTCGAAGACCGACTTCTACGCCGCGCTGAATTCCGCCGGTGCCTATGAACTGCCGCTGGTGCTGGGCGTCATCAACAACGGTTGGGCGATCTCGGTGCCGCGCAGCGCGCAGACCGGTGCGCAGACACTGGCGCAGAAGGGCCTGGCCGGCGGTCTCCACTGCCTGCAGGTTGACGGCAACGATCTGATCGCCGTGCTGGAAGGCATGCGCCGCGCCAGCGAACGCGCACGCAAGGGCCAGGGCGGCACGGTGATCGAATTCGTCACCTACCGCCTGTCCGACCACACCACCGCCGACGACGCCCGCCGCTACCGCGACGACGCCGAAGTGAAGGCCGGCTGGGAGCGCGAGCCGATGACCCGCCTGCGCACCTGGCTGACCGCACAGGGCGCCTGGAGCGAAGCCGACGAAGCCGCGTGGAAGGAAGAATGCGGCGCCCTGGTCGACGAAGAGGTCAACGCCTACCTCAACACTCCGGTGCAGCCGGTCGAGGCGATGTTCGACTACCTGTATGCCGATCCGCCGCCGGAACTGCTGCAGCAACGTGCCGCTGCGATCGCTGCGGAGGGCCGCGCATGAGCGCCGTGATGGAGAACAAGACCGTGGCGAAGACACAGAACGCCGAGACCGTGGCGACCCCGACCGCGATCACCCTGATCGAAGCCATCACCCAGGCGCTGGCCTGGGAGATCGCGCACGACGAATCCGTGCTGGTGCTCGGCGAGGACGTCGGAGTGAACGGCGGCGTGTTCCGCGCCACCGCCGGCCTGCAGCAGAAGTTCGGTCCGGAGCGCGTACTCGACACGCCGCTGGACGAGACCACCATCGCCGGCCTGACCATCGGCCTGGCCGCGCAGGGCATGAAGCCGGTCGCCGAAGCGCAGTTCGACGGCTTCGTCTATCCGATGGTCGACCACATCATCTGCCATGCCGCGCGCCTGCGTACCCGCACGCGCGGCCGCCTGCACTGTCCGATGGTGCTACGCGTACCGTGGGGCGGCGGTATCCGCGCGCCGGAACACCACAGCGAAGCCAACGAGGCGATCTTCACCAACGTGCCCGGCCTGCGCGTGGTGATGCCGTCGTCGCCGCAGCGCGCCTATGGCCTGCTGCTGGCCGCGATCCGCGATCCGGACCCGGTCATCTACATGGAGCCCAAGCGCATCTACCGCCAGTACAAGGAAGTGGTCGCCGACGACGGCGAAGCGCTGCCGCTGGACGTGTGCTTCGTGCTGCGCGACGGCACCGACGTGACCCTGGTGACCTGGGGCGCGCAGGTGAAGGAAGCGCTGGAAGCCGCCGACAAACTGGCTGGTGAAGGCATCAGCGCGGAAGTCATCGACGTCGCCACGCTGCGCCCGCTCGACTTCGACACCATCGCCGAGTCGGTGGCCAAGACCGGCCGCTGCGTGATCGTGCACGAAGCGCCGCGCACCGCCGGCTTCGGCGCCGAGATCGCCGCGCGCCTGGCCGAACACTCGATGTACGACCTGCTGGTCCCCGTCGAGCGCGTCACCGGCTACGACACGCACATCCCGCTGTTCCGCCTGGAAATGAAGTACCTGCCCAGCGTCGACAAGATCGTCGCGGCGGCGAAGCGGGCGATGGCGGCCGGCTGATGCACGCGCGCGCCATTCGCGACTACCGCACGCAGTACGCGAACCCGATCCGGTTCGCGTGCGGCGACGTGGTCGCGCTGGGCGCACGCGACACCGAGTGGCCGGCGTTCGCCTGGACCACCACCGCCGACGGCAACGCCGGCTGGGCGCCGGTGGACTGGCTGCAACCGCAGGATGGTGGCCACGCCATCGCCCTACGCGACTATTCCGCGCGGGAACTCGACGTGCAGGCCGGCGACACCGTCGCCCTGCTGCACGAACTGGGCGACTGGTGGTGGTGCACGCATGCGGACGGCCGCAGCGGCTGGCTGCCGGCGCGCGACCTGGACCTGATCAACGAAACGACTTCCGAAGAGACATCCGAATGAGCGAGAGCAAGACCTTCCACCTTCCCGACCTGGGCGAAGGCCTCCCGGACGCGACCATCGTCGAATGGTTCGTCAAGGAAGGCGACGTGATCCGGCTGGACGAGCCGCTGGTGTCGATGGAAACGGCGAAGGCCGTCGTCGAAGTGCCCTCGCCGGTGTCGGGCAAGGTCACGAAGCTGGCCGGCGCCGCCGGCGATGTCGTCGTCACCGGCAGCATGCTGGCGGTATTCGAACCCGATGCCAGCCTGCCGCAGCGCGCCGAAGGCCAGGACACCGGCCACCACCATGGTCCGCCCAAGACGACCGCTTCTGTGGGAGCGACGTCAGTCGCGAGTCCCGCCGCCGAGACAGCGCCCGTCGCGACCGATGTCGCTTCCGCTGATGCCGACGCCGGCACCGTCGTCGGCGCGATGCAGTCCTCCAATGCGATCCACACTGAGCAGGCGGTCGCCGTCGGCGGCGTCAAGGCGATGCCGGCCGTGCGCGCGATGGCGAAGAAGCTGGGTGTGGACCTGGCGCGCGTGCGCGCCACCGGTGCCGACGGCGCGGTGACGATGCAGGACGTGAAGCAGGCCGCTGCCGATGGCTCTGCGCGTGGAGGCAGCGTCGCGACGCCGGCCGTGCGCAGCGTCGCCGCTCCCGCGCCCGCGCCCGCGCCGATCGCGACCGCCCAGCGCACCACGCTGTCCGCCAGCGGCAAGCCGATGCGCACGCAGCCGCCGGACGTCTCCGTTAGCGGCCAGCCCGAACAGCTCAAGGGTGTGCGCCGGAACATGGCGCGCGTGATGGCCGACGCCCATGCCAAGGTCGTGCCAACCACCTTGAGCGACGATGCCGACATCCATGCCTGGACGCCGGGCAACGATGTCACCGGTCGGCTGGTGCGCGCCATCGTGCGCGCCTGCAAGGCGGTGCCGGCGATGAATGCGTGGTTCGACGGCGAGAAGCTGACTCGCACGCTGCATCCGCATGTGGACATCGGCATCGCCGTGGATACCGATGACGGCCTGTTCGTGCCGGCGCTGCGCAACGCCGACCTGTTGGAAGCCGGTGGCGTGCGCGAGAGCATCAACCGCCTGCGCACGCAGGTGGAAGACCGCAGCATCCCGCCGTCGGAACTGACCGGCTACACGATCTCGCTGTCGAACTTCGGCATGTTCGCCGGCCGCTACGCCACGCCGGTCGTGGTGCCGCCGTGCGTGGCCATCGTCGCTGCCGGCCGTGCGCGCCACCAGGTCACGCCGGTGATGGGCGGCTTCGAATCGCACAAGATCATTCCGCTGTCGGTGACGTTCGACCACCGTGCCTGCACGGGCGGCGAAGCCGCGCGCTTCCTCAAGGCCCTGATCGACGACCTGGCCCTGCCGGCGTGACCTTCCGCCGGCTGACGCCGATGCTGCGGACGCCGGACCTGCCCGGCACGCTCGCGTTCTACCGCGACGTGCTGGGCTTCGACATCGCCTCCGGGGCGCTGGAACATGGCTGGCTGGCGCTGCATCGGGACAGCGCCGAACTGATGCTGTCCGGACTGAACGACCACGAGGGCGACACCGCACCGGGATTCACCGGCTCGCTGTACCTGGAAGTGGCCGATGTCGACGCACTGTGGGACACCGTGCGCGACCGCGCCCGCATCTGCTACACACCCGAGACCTTCGCGTACGGCATGCGCGAGTTCGCCGTCTACGACAACAACGGCTACCTGCTGCAGTTCGGCACCCCGGTCGCGGACGACACCTGACCGCGAACAGTGGCAGGATGGCGCCGTCCTCCACCCGGGAATCCGCCATGGCCCATCGCAGCCGTCTCGCCGGTTTCATCATCGACAGCCAGGTGGATGACCTGCCTGCCGCGTCCGCGTTCTGGGGCGCCGCCCTCGGACTGAAGGTCACCGACCCCGACGACGGGGGCCTGGGCATCTACGACAAGTTCGAGCCCGGTCCGGGCGGGCTGCACATCGAAGTGCAGAAGGTGAAGCACGAAGCGCGCGTGCACCTGGATATCGAAACCGACGATATCGAAGCCGAAGTCGCACGGCTGGAAGCGCTGGGCGCGAAACGCGTGCAGCACGTACGCAACCGCTGGTGGGTGATGGAAGCGCCCACCGGCCACCGCTTCTGCGTGGTACCGATGAACGAAGACAGCGCACGCGCCAAGCCGAACCGCTGGCCCTGATCCGCGTCAGCGCGAGAGCACCGCTTCCTCTTTCCAGAACGCCAGCAGGCGCGACAGGCCACGCGAGGTCGAGGATTCGTCCTCTACCCATGGCCGCTCGCGCTGCCACTGGGCCTGGCTCAGTTGCTGCACCACGCCCTGCGGCGCATCGGCGAAGCCCATGTGCCAGCGCTGGAAACGGCGTGCGTCCACCCTGCCCTGCTCCAGGATCTCCAGCCGGTGGTGCTGGCTGGCACGGGTGATCCGCGCATAGATCTGCTCCACGTCGGCACGCGTGCCTTCGAGGTACTGCACGAACTGCTGGTTGCCATAGATCAGCGCGCCGGTGACGTTGGCAAGTTCGTTGTTGATGCGCGCGTCCAGCAGCAGCATGTCGAGATCGGACGCTTCCAATGGACGCGTCGCCTGGCTCTGATAGACCAGCGCATGAAGAGGAGCCACAGGCATTCCGATGCTGCGATAAGAGAAGCGGCAGCATAGCGCGCGCACGGCCGTGAACGGCGTGCGCCAGCGCCACTATTCGCGTTCAGTCTCGCTGCGTTCGCGCGTGGCCTTGAACTCGGACCCATTCAGCCAGCGGGGCCACGCATCACTGTCGGCGATCTCCCGGCCGAGGGCGTACAGCAGTTCGGCGTCCTGCGCCTGGCCCGTCGCATTCCACGTGTCCGTCCAGGCATCGCAGGGTTGGTGGTAGCACTTGGCGAAGTACGCATCGCGCAGCGCCTTGCCGCTGGCGACGCCACCATCGACGCGATCGAGTCCGGCGCCGACGGTGATCGCCGGCACGCCTGCCCGCGCGAACGCGAAATGATCGGCGCGGTAAAAGAAGCCGGCCTCAAGGTTGGGGTCGGGCGAATAGGTGCGGCCATGCGCCTCCGCCACGCGTTTCAGATCGCCTTCCAGCGATACGCGCCCGTTGCCCCACGAGGCAATGTCGCGGTTGGGACCATCGGGGCTGAGCATCTCGATGTTGAGCACGGCCGCCGTCTTCTCCAGTGGCGCCACGGGATTGGCCGCGTAGTAGGTCGCGCCCTGCAATCCCTTTTCCTCGGCCGTCAGCGCCATGAACAGCAGCGTGCGCTGCGGCCGCGGGCCGGCGGCGAAGACGCGCGCCAGTTCGATCACGGCCGCCACGCCGGTCGCGTTGTCGACCGCGCCATGGCGGATGCCATCGCCCTGTGCATCCGGTGTGCCGATGCCATACGCATCCCAGTGCGCGGAATAGATGACGGTCTCGTCCGGCCGCTTGCTCCCCTCGATTCGCCCGATGACATTGCGGGTCACCACCTGGTCGCGCTTGACCGCGAACGCGGCCGACAGGGTGGCATCGCCCAGTGCCACCGGTGCAAAGGCCCCGATTTGCGCGCGCTTCTTCTCCGCTTCGAAATCCAGGCCGGCACGCTGGAACAGCGACACCGCCAGGTCGCGTTGCATCCAGCCGCGCAGCAGCGTGTGGTACTTCGCCGCGTCCGCACGCGGAATATCGAACACCGGCGACAGTCCGGACGCACGTACCGTGGCCCAGCCGTAGGCGGCCGGTGCGGTCTCGTGGACGATCAGCACGCCCGCCGCGCCTTGGCGCGCGAGCTCTTCGTACTTGTAGGTCCAGCGACCGTAGTAGGTCACCGCGCGACCGTCGAACGAGCCGGGTTGTGACGTCTCGTAGTCCGGATCGTTGATCAGCACCACCGCGACCTTGCCTGTCAGATCGACACCCTTGTAGTCGTCCCAGCCGCGCTCCGGCGCCGCGATGCCGTAGCCGACGAACACCAGCGGCGCATCCACGACGCTGACGCGATCCACCGGACTCAGGCTCTGCAGGACCACGTCGTCACCATTGGCGAGCGCCTGCTCCGTACCGCCGATCTCCAGCGTCGCGGTCACCGGGCCATCAACCTGCGCACGCACCAGCGGCACCGCCTGCGTCCATCCGCCCTGCTCGCCCCCAGGCTGGACGCCGGCCTTCTTCAGCGCATCGACGATGTAGGCGATGGTCTTCTCTTCGCCCGGCGTCGCCGGTGCCCGACCTTCGAATTCGTCCGATGCGAGCACGCGGACGTGGCGCGACAGGTTGTCGGCGCTGATGCCGCCGCCGGGAATGTCGGCGGCGAAAGCGGGCGTCATGCCAAGCGACAACAACAGCAACGGAAGCGAGCGTTTCATGGGAGTCCCGATCGGATACGACAGACGTCGCGAGTCTAAAGGATGGGTGCGGGAGCGACGTCAGCGGCCTGCGCGTTTCACGGCCGCCCGCGATCCAGCCAGACGCCCAGGCCCTGCGCATTCAGTTCGATGTCCATCGCCAGGAGGCGCGCGACATCCTCGTCCGCAAGCGGGACCTGCATTGTGTGCGCACGCTCGAGATACAGCGCCGTCAGTCCCGCGGTCAGACAACGATGCCGGTCTGCACGACCATCGCAACTGTCGGCGATCGCTACCATCGCATCGATCTGCTCGTACAGTGCCTGCGCCAGGCGCCGCACGTCGTCGACACGGCCGTAATGGGTCAGGTACATGCCGTCGGGCGCGTGCGCGACCATGCGCGCGATGCTCGCCTTCAACGCCACCGGCTCGAACTGCACCGGCGTGGTGGTCGGCAGGATGAAGGCGCCGTTGGGCCCATCCAGTTCGCGATAGGACAGCCCGAACGTATCGCCAGTGAACCAGCTGCGACTGCGCTCGTCCCAGATGCAGTGATGGTGGCGCGCATGGCCGGGCGTATCGATGCACAGCAACGGACGTCCGCCCAGCATCACGGTTTCGCCATCCCCGACCACACGCACGCGCGCTTCCGGGACCGGCTGGATGGCGCCATAACTGCGCTCGATTTCCTCCTCGCCATAGACCGCCGTGGCGCCGGCGATCAGCTTGGCGGGATCGATCAGGTGAGGCGCGGCGCGGGGATGCGCGACCAGCGTGGCATTGGGCAGCTGCTGCATCAGTAAGCCGGCCCCGCCGGCATGATCCAGGTGCACATGGGTGACGATGAGGAAGTCGACATCCTCCGGCGTCAGTCCTGCCTGCGACAACGCCGCCAGCAGATGCGGGACGGAATGGTTGGTGCCGCAGTCGATGAAGGCGCCGCGCCCTTCTTCGACGATCAGGTAGGCGGCGTCGAAATGATCGCGCTGGAACGCGGTGTCGATGGTGTGGATGCCGTGGACGCTCATCCGCGGGCCTGTGTGGGAACGGATGGCCCGATTCTAGTCCGCGTACCGCGGTTGCACGACCCGCCTTTGGTGGAACGATCCGTCCGCGCGCGCCATCAGCCGCGCGACAGCCACCAGCCGCGCACGGGCACTGCCAGCGTCAGCACGAACAGGAAAGCGCCGTACGCCACCAGCGTGGCCAGCACCTGCTTCCAGATCGCACCCGTGCCCACGTCGGCCGCGCCCAGCGCATAGCCCCACTGCATGCCGACGAAGCTCAGCACGAAGGCCACCACCAGCACGACGACGTCGAAGCCCTTGCGGCGCGCGTTGCGTGGCTGGCGCGGAAACAGCCAGTACAGCGACCCGAGCAACAGGAACCAGGGCAGGAACAGGATCACCGCGAGATACGGCATGACCTCAGGCCTCCGCCGCCCGCAGCGCCACAAGCGCAGACAGCACGTCCGCGACCGGCACCTGCAGCGAGATCTCCGGTGTTTCCATCGCATCCGCCCGCTCGGCCTGCTTCAGCACGCCGATCAGCTTGCCGGCGTCCTTCGGCGAATCGAAACCGGTGCTCTGCACCAGCACGTTGCCGTCCGCGTCCGCCAGCTTGAAGTAGAAGCGGCCATCGGTATCGCGGTACTGCTTGAACACGGGCAGCGAGGCCTTGGTGCTGACGGCCTTCGTTTCGGCCACCGGCTGCTGCGACAGGTCGCGCAGGCCGACCGCGCTGCGCAGTTCGGCCAGCAGCGGCGTGGCATAGCGTTCGCGCAGGCGACGTGCGCCATCGCGCAGGATCGCCTCGATGTCGCCGGGCTTCGCCATCAGCGCTTCGTACTTCTCGCGCAGCGGCGCGATTTCGGCATCGATGCGTTCGAACAGCCGTTGCTTGGCATCACCCCAGCCGATGCCGTCGGCGAACGCCTGCGCGAACGCGCGCGTTTCCTCCGGACTGGCGAACGCCTGGTACAGCTGGAACAGCGCCGAGCCTTCGGTGTCCTTCGGTTCGCCGGGGCCACGCGAGTCGGTCAGGATCGAGAACACCAGCTTCTTCAACTCTTCCCGCGGCACGAACAGCGGAATGGTGTTGTGGTAGCTCTTGCTCATCTTGCGGCCGTCGAGGCCGGGCAGCGTGGCCACGTTGTCGTCGATCAGCGCTTCCGGCAGGGTGAAGTACTCCTTGCCGTACACATGATTGAACCGCTGGCCGAAGTCGCGCGTCATTTCGATGTGCTGGATCTGGTCACGGCCGACGGGGACCTGATGCGCATTGAAGATCAGGATGTCGGCGGCCATCAGCACCGGGTACATGAAAAGGCCCGCGCTGACGCCTGCATCCGGGTCTTCGCCGTCGGCGTTGTTCTTGTCCACCGCCGCCTTATAGGCGTGCGCGCGGTTGAGGATGCCCTTGCCCGCGACGCAGGTCAGGAACCAGGTCAGTTCGGTGATCTCTGGCACATCGCTCTGGCGGTAGAACCACACCTTGTCCGGCTCCAGGCCGCAGGCCAGCCATGTGGCCGCAATCTCCAGCGTGGAGCGCTGCGTGCGCGCCGGATCCTGCGCCTTGATCAGGCTGTGCAGGTCGGCCAGGAAGTAGAAGCTCTCCGTGTCCGCGGCGCGGCTGGCGGCCACCGCCGGGCGCACGGCGCCGACGTAGTTGCCGAGGTGTGGCGTGCCCGAAGTGGTGATGCCGGTAAGGACGCGGGTGGTCATGTGCAAGGCGGGGGAATGCGGGAAAGCGGCCAGTTTACCGGCTGGGACCGGACCATGCCGGCAGCGCCCCTGTGACCGGGCGTCGCAGCCCCGGCCTGCTGGCGGCTTAACCGGCTCCCGGTATTGCGCGCTGCCGACAACCCCACCTGCGGCGGCGACCCGTTCCCAGCATCGTCCCCACTTGGAGAACGGACATGCTGCATCGCATCCTCACTTCCCTGGCCACGCTGGCGCTGCTCGCCGCCTTTGCTCCGGCCCACGCCCGCCCGCTCGTCGACGTCAGCGTGGTCGACCGCGATACGGGCGAATCGCTTGCGAGCTACCCGCACCGTGGCGATCGCTGGGTCGCCGGCGCCCCCGGCCACCGCTACAGCGTACGCCTGACCAACACCACCGCCGAGCGCGTGCTGGTGGTGTTGTCGGTGGATGGCGTCAACGCGATCACCGGGCAGACCGCCGATCCGTCGCAGGCCGGTTATGTGCTGGAGCCCTGGCAGACCACCGAGATCAACGGCTGGCGCAAGTCGATGGCCGACGTGGCGCAGTTCGTCTTCACCGATCTTGGCGACAGCTATGCGGCGCGCACCGGCCGGCCACGCAATGTCGGCGTGATCGGCGTCGCCGCCTTCCGCGAGGCGCGCGTATACCGCTATCCGCAGTACACGCCGCCACCGATCGCGCGTGGCACGCGGGAAAAGCGTGCGGAAGCGGAAGCGTCGGCACCCGCGGCATCGGCGCGCAGCATCGTCGCTGACGAATCCTCCTACGGGCAGAGCATCGGCACCGGTCATGGTGGCCGCGAGTGGGCCCCGACCTCGCGCACGGGCTTCGAGCGCGCGACCCGCCAGCCGGAACAGGTCAGCGAACTGCGCTACGACGAGCGTCGCCGGTTGGTCGCCATGGGGATCGTGCCCCGCCATTCGCGACCGGTCTGGCGCGACGATGCGCCCCGCGCTTTCCCCGGTGGATTCGTCGCCGATCCCCCGCGCCGCTGAGCCAGGAACGGAAACGGGCCGCACAGGGCGGCCCGTTCTTCAGGTACAGCGCGGGTATCAGTGACGCATCGACGTGTCGTCGCGCAGGCTGCGGCGGAAATCCTCGACTTCGGTATGCGCGCGGTCGCGATCGTAGCCGTAGCGCTCCTGCAGCTTGCCTTCCAGATACTCGGCATTGCCCTGGGCCACCTTGAAGTCGTCATCGGTCAGGTCGCCCCACTTCGCCTGGATTTTGCCTTTCAGCTGCTTCCAGTTACCGGCGATGATGTCCTGGTTCATGGCGTTTCCTCTTTCGATTTCGCGGCAGGGGGTTGCCGCGCGAACAGCATCGCAAGGGTCGCGTTGCGCGGCGATCAACCACGCGTCAACACGCCATTAGGAATCGCTGAACCGTTCACCCGCATGAGCGCGGTTTCGCAAGCGTGAATACGTCTGAGTGAAGCACTGCAACGCGATCCGCCGAAACGAAGAAGGCCGCCCGGAGGCGGCCTTCTTCGCGGGATCGGATCGCGTCACTTGCCGGACGCGTCCTCGACCTTCTCGCCGACCTTCTGCACGTCCTTGCCGACGCCTTTAACGGTGTTGCAGCCGGACAGCACAGCCATCGACAACAGGGCCAGTACGATCAGTGCGGAAAAACGCTTCATGGCAGAACTCCTCGATAAAGGTGGAAGGGGTGCGAGGCCGGGCAAAATGCCGTGCCGTCGCGTTCAGCAAGTCTGATTCAACCACACTGGCTGGAGACTGACCAACCGGATGTCGGGGACGATGAGGGCCGGGTCGCCCCGGCCCTCGTCAAGCATCCCGCATGCCTGCTTCCAGGCAAGCGGAACGCCGGAATCAGCAGCGGCCGTCCTTGCAGTCCTGGGCCTTGTCTTCGACCTTTTCACCGACCTTCTGGACGTCCTTGCCGGCGCCCGCCATGGTGTTGCAGCCGGACAGGACGGCCGTGGAAAACATCGCCATCAGCAACAGGGCCATTGCACGCTTCATGTGTCGTCTCCTCGGATTGGAAAGGGTGCCGCCGCGTGTGCGTCCGACGCCGCGGTGGCGTGTGCGGCCACCTTCAGCGGCGCGGCGTATAGGACACGTGAAGCCCTCCGCGACCTGTTCAGTCGCAGTTTTCCCAATCCCGGCGGGTCAGTCGCGCATCAGCGTGGACTTGCCGAACAGGCTCTCCACCAGGTCCACCGTCAGCTTGGCGGTGCGGTTGCGGCGGTCCAGCACGGGGTTCAGTTCGACGATGTCCAGCGACCCCATCAACCGCGTGTCGGCGATCATTTCCATCACCAGCTGCGCCTCGCGGTAGTTGGGGCCGCCCGGCACCGTGGTGCCCACGCCGGGCGCGATGCTCGGATCCAGGAAATCCACGTCGAAGCTCACATGCAGGTGGGTGTCGGCGTCGACACCCTCCAGTGCGGTTTCGATCGTGCGCTTCATGCCGACCTCGTCGATGTAGCGCATGTCGTACACGTCGACCTTGTGGTCCTTGATCAGCCGCTTCTCTTCCGGATCGACCGAACGGATGCCGATCTGCCGCACCATCGCGGGCGTGATCGCCGGGCCGTCGCCCCCCAGTTTCGTCAGGGCATCCGGACCGATGCCGCACAGGCAGGCCACGGGCATGCCGTGGATGTTGCCCGACGGCGTAACCTCGCTGGTGTTGAAATCCGAATGCGCATCCAGCCACAGCACGCGCAGCTTCTTGCCGACCTGGCGGCAATGCCGCGCGACCGCGGTGATCGACCCCATCGCCAGGCAGTGGTCGCCGCCCATCATGATCGGCAGGCGACCGCGCGCCAGTTCGGCCGCGGTCGCGTCCATCACGCCGCGGTTCCAGGCCACGACTTCATCCAGATGGCGATAGCCGTCGACCGGACCGATCCAAGGATTGGCCGGCCCCTGCACGTTGCCGGTATCGACCACGTCGATGCCGCGTGCGACCAGGGCCTCTCCGAGACCGGCGATGCGAAGCGCGTCCGGCCCCATGCGGGCACCGCGATGGCCGGCGCCGACGTCGGTGGGGACGCCGATCAGGGACACGGGGGGAAAGCCTCGACTCATGGGTGCGTCCAGTGGAAAAACAGACGCACAGTCTATGCCGTCGGCGATGACGGGCCTGTGGCATCGCAGCACGCACAGGCGTTCGAAGGCAGGAGATGGTGCCGCTTATCCGAATCGAACGGATGACCTACCGCTTACAAGGCGGTTGCTCTACCAGCTGAGCTAAAGCGGCGTGGGGCGCAATTCTAGCGCAGCGCGGCGCATTCGAGCGGCTGCGGTGCACCGCTGGACGCCGCGCGCGCGATCACGACCGCATCGACGCCCTCCACGGCACCGGCATCCAGCCACCACAGACCCGGGCCGGCGCGGCCTACCGGCTGCAGCTGCGCGTCGAAACCGGCCGCCTGCAGCTGTGTGAGGCGACGCTCGGCCGCCTCGCGGCTGCGATAACGCCCCAGCGCAATGCCGTTGGCCTGGTCACCCTGGCGCACCACCAGGAAATCGTCGAATCCTGCAGCCCCGATGCTTGCCGCCGTGGCTTGCGCATCCTCCAGCGAGGCGGCCGGCGCGATCACCACCTGATAGCCGCTCGCGCTGATGCCGGGAACTTCGCGCAACCGCACGCGGAGCAACCGGCCCGCCGTCGCGGTCTGGGCCTGCGTCGCGGCTGCACGGCTGGTGTAAGGGCCCAGGCTGAAGCAGACGGCGATGGCGGGCGGCGCTGTGGCTGTCGCTGCGGAGGTCGGCGCAATGGGCTGCGCCGCTTCGTCTACCAGTTGCAGGCGCGCGACACCGGACGGCAACGCGGGCTCCGGCTCGGGCGCCGGGACGGGACGGGTCAGCCACCAGGCGGCGGCGCCAAGGTTCAACACGACCAGCAGGACGATCAGGGCACGGATCAGCATGCAGGGATTCTAGCCGCGCTCATGCATCGGTTCCGAGCCGCGCCCAGACGGCGAGCCCTTCAAGCACCAGGCCCGGCGCCATCTCGCCTTCACGCAGCTGCGCTGCGAGTGCCGGCGCGCCGCCACCGTGCAACAGCAACGCAGGACGCTGGCCCAGCGTCTCGCAAGCCTGTTCCAGGCTGCGCTCGATCAACCCCAGTGCCGCGCCCTCGCAGCCGGAAGCCAGCGCGTCGGCGGTATCGGTCGCGAATTCGACGTAGTCGCCGCCCTGCGCCGGCAACTGTGCCGCGGCAGCGTGCAGTGCGTCGCGCATCAGACGCGGTGAGGGCGCGATGCGCCCTCCGTGATGACGCCCCTGCGCATCCAGCAGATCCACGGTCACGGCCGTGCCCACGCCCACGACCAGCCACGCCCCGGCACCGCGACGGCGCGCCGCCAGCAGCGCCAGGAAGCGGTCCACGCCCATGCGCACGGGTTCAGCGTAGGCGATGCGCACGCCCGCCAGCGCGGCCTGTGTCCGCGCGATCGACACCGTGCCGAAGCGCGTGGTCAGCCAGTCCACGACCGTGGCCGTACGCTCCGGCGAGGCGACGCTGGCGAGGACGGCCGTCGAGGCCTCGCGCGCTACTGTCGCCGGCACCTCCGCATCGAGCGCGGCCAGCAGCGCGTCGTCGTACGCGAACGCCAGCATGGGGCCGAGCGTGCCGTCGGCCTGTAATGGCGCGCACTTCACCCGCGAATTCCCCAGATCGAACACCCACTGCGTCATGTCGTCCTCACGCTGACCTCGCCGGCGTGCACTTGCCGCACCGTCGCTCCCATCCTGACCCGCAACGCGCCGTCGTCGCCGATGCCGTCCGCCACGCCATGCTCGTCGCCTTGCGGACCATGCACGTTAACGGCGCGTCCCGCCAGCACGTCCAGCGCGGCATAGCGCGCAAGGAAGGGCGGCAAACCATCGGCATCGAACTGGTCCAGCGCGGGCAACAGCGCGTCCAGCAGACGCGCCGCCAGCGCATTGCGCGACGGCAGGCCATCGGCCAGACCGGCCAGGTCCGTCCAAGCCTGGTCGATCGTTGCGGCGACGGTGGAGGGCATGCGCACGTTCACGCCGATGCCGATCACCGCGCGCACCGGCCCACCGTGCTCTCCACCGCCTTCCACCAGAATGCCGCCCAGCTTGCGTCCATGCGCAAGCAGATCGTTGGGCCATTTCACGCCGACATCGCCATATCCGGCCTGCCGCAACGCTTCCGCGACCGCCACGCCGACGACAAGACTGAGGCCACCCAGGCGGGCCAGACCGCCGGAGAACTGCCGCGACAGCGACAGGTAGAGATTCGACGCGATCGGCGACGCCCACTGCCGGCCGCGCCGACCACGGCCGCCGGTCTGCTGTTCGGCGAGCAATGCCTCGACACCGCGCTCGGGTGCCTTGCGACGGAGCAACTCGCTGTTGGTCGAATCCAGCGACCACGCCACGTCGAGCGACGACAACGCGCTGGCTGTCGCGCTCCGTATCTGTGTACGGATGCGATCGACATCCAGCAGCTCGACAGGTTCGGCAAGCGTGTAGCCGCGCCCGGCCTGCGCGTCGATGCGCACACCGCCTTCGCGCAGGGCTTCGATCCGCTTCCACATCGCGGCGCGCGTCAGGCCGGCATCGCGTGCCAACACGTCGCCGGAGACGGGACCTTCGATCAGGCGTTGTAGCAATTCGCGCTCGCCCGTCATGCGCGGCGACGCCAGAAACGCACGCGTTCGAATCGCGACTCCGTTCCGTCGCGCAGGCGCCGCACGTTCACCCGATGGGTGAACAACACCAGCAGCGCGGCCGCGACGGAAAACACCTGCGCCGGACGGTCGACCTGCATCCACCACGCCAGCGGCACCAGGCAGGCGGTGGCGATGATCGACGCCAGTCCCACATATCCGCTTGCCACCAGCACGCCCACCCACACCGCAAACAACGGCAGCAACGCCATCGGCCACAGCACCGCCATGCCGCCGAGCAGCGTGCCCACGCCCTTGCCGCCACGGAAGCCGTGCCAGACCGGCCAGACATGCCCCATCGCCGCCACGAATGCGGCCAGGAACGCCAACGCGCGTGGCGACGGCCCCCCCTCCACTGGCGCGAACCTGAGTGCCAGCCAGGCGGACAGCGCGCCCTTGCCGATGTCGACCAGCACCACGCCCAGCGCGAACTTCGCCCCCTGCGTGCGGAACGCATTGGTGCCGCCCGCGTTGCCGCTGCCTTGTGTGCGGATATCCACGCCGCGCAGGCGACCCAGCATCAGGCTGCCCGACACGGACCCGGTCAGGTAAGCGAACAACAACAGCAGGCAGGCGGTCAGCATGGCGCCATTATGGGCCACGCCCTCGCAGACTCAGGCCTCCGACGCCGGCTGCACCGCCACGATCAACGCACCCTGGCCCGCATGCGCCCCGATGGCGGCACCGGTGTCCACCAGTCGGTCCTCGCTGATCGACAGGCGCGCGCGCAGGGCCTGCAGCAGGCGCTCGGCTTCGGCGCGCGCGTCGCAGTGTCCGACGATCAATCGCCAGCGCTGGCTTGCATCGAGTTGGCGCGCAACCCGCCGCGCGAATGCCTCGGGCGCCCGCGCCCGCGTGAGCAGCAGGCCGGCGACGACCATGCGGCCATCGGCGCTCATCTTCGCCATCGGCGTCAGCGCGCTGAGCCGGGCGATCGGCGCTGCCCAGCGCGGAATACGGCCGCCGCGCACGGCATGGGAAATGTCGGGCGCAATGGCCCACATGCGCGTCAGTGGGCGCAGGCGTTCCAGTTCGGCCACCACCTCGCTGTCGTCGTGACCCTCGGAGGCCAACTCGGCGGCCCGCCACACCAGCAAAGCCTGGCCGCAGGCGGCGTTGATCGTGTCGAACACGCGCACGCGGCGGCCCGGCTCGCGTGCCGCTGCATGCTCGCCGGACTGCAGCGTGCCCGACAGCGCGCGCGACAGGCCGACATACAGCACCCGCGCATGGTGCGAGAGCGACAGCTCGAACTGCCGACGGAAATCACCCGGCGGCGGCTGGCTGGTGCGCGGAAGTTGCCGCGACGCCGCCATGCGCCGGTAGAACTCGGCCGTCGACAGCCCGACCTTGTCGAGATAGTCGCGACCATCCAGGTCCACCCGCGCCGGCACCACACCGATCGCGTACCGCTCGGCGATGTCGTCCGGCAGGTCGGCTGCACTGTCGGTAACGATCACAAGCGGCTGCGGGGCAACGGCGACCGCCTGCTGGCGGATCATGTCGTCCGCCTTCATGGCCTCCACCTGTCCCTGCTGCGCGCAGGCATCGAACAGCGCCTGCGGCGAACCGGCATGGGCATGCACGCGCAGTCGCGAGGTACCGCCGGCGATGACGATGGAGTCCGCCCCGATCGCTTCCAGCGCAGCGCGCAGGCGGTCGCGATCCAGCGCCTCGCCCAGCAGCAGGCACTCGGTGCACCAGCGGCGATCGGGGTCGATCTCGTGGTCGTGGGCAACAGGGCCGCCGGCATCGTTGGCCGCGCCCGGCGCACCGGCCCGCATGCGCACCGCACGCGGCCCGCCTTCGACGAACTCGGCGATGCCTTCCAGCAGGTCGACGAATCCCTGCGCACCGGCATCCACCACGCCGGCCTTCTGCAGCAGGGCCAACTGGCGGGGCGTGTCGGCCAGGGCACGACGCGCGCGGACCAGCGCGCGGGTAAACCCGCTGCGCGTGTCGGGCTGCGCGCTGTCCGCCGCCGCATCCAGTTCGTCGGCGAACGCGGTGATGACGCTGAGGATGGTGCCTTCGACCGGCTGGGCCAGCGCCTGCCTCGCACTCTGTGCGCCCTGCCGCACGGCGGCCGCCAGCGAGCGGACGTCCAGTTCGGGCAGGGTGCGCACGTGTTCGGCAACGCCGTGGAGGAACTGCGCCAGGATCGCGCCCGAGTTGCCGCGTGCGCCGTCGATCGCGTCGTTACCGACCCTGCTCAGCAGGTCGCCGGCGTGCTGGCTGGGCTGGCTCAGCGCGCCGTTGAGCACACTGCCGAGCGTCGAGGCGAGGTTGTTGCCGGTGTCGCCGTCGGCGACAGGAAAGACGTTGATGCGGTTCAGCCCGTCCCGCGCCGCGATGACCCGGCGGGCCCCGGCGATCAGCGCCAGGCGCAGGGTGGGGGCGGTCAGCGGTCGGTCGGGAGGCGTCGGCATGGCGCGAGTCTGCCGCAAGCCCGTGCACATGCCTGTTGCGACGCAGCAGCCTATCCCCGGTTTTCCTCGATCCGTCGCCACGGGCCGGCGTTTCGTCGCACGGGGCAGCCGGATTCATGCCGGCGGCCCCCAATCCGGCTATAGTCGGCGACGTCATCTGGCCGCTGTAACCGACCGACAGGAGTCCCTCCGATGCTTCGCGCCAGCCTTGCCCTGCTGCTCCTCGTTGCCTCGGCGGCCGTGTTCGCCCAGAACGGGCGTGGCATCGCCAACGGCAATACCGGTACCTGCCAGGACGTCGCCGACCGTGCGGTCGCCGAACGCCCGGCCGATGCCGTGCCGACCGCGTCGGACGCGCGTCGCGCGCGCGCCACTGCCGTGCGCAGCAAGTACGGCGCGCCGGCCTCGATGGCGCCGGCCACCTCGCGCGGTGGCGGCGATGACGACGACACCCCGTTGCCGCGCAGCCGCGGCTCGAAGTGGCACAGCTTCCTGCCGGGCATGTTCCGCTGACGCGGACGGCGGTACCCGATGATCGGATGGTTGCGCCGCCTGCGGCGCCCTGCCCCGTCGATTGAAGACAGCGTCTGGCTACGCGTGCGCACCGACACACCGTGGGTGTCGGCGCTGGACCATGCGCGCTCGGAACGGTTGCGCACCCTGGCGGCGCGCTTCCTGCACCAGAAGACCATCACACCCCTGTCCGGATTGGAGCTGGACGAGACCCAGCGAGCGCAGTTGGCCGCGCTGTGCTGCCTGCCCCTGCTCGAGTTCGGCGAACCCGGCCTGCGCGGCTGGTCGCAACTGATCGTCTACCCCGACGCGTTCCGCGTGCAACGCACGCATACGGACGCGGCCGGCGTGCTGCACCAATGGGAAGACGACCTGGCCGGCGAAGCCTGGGACCAGGGACCGCTGATCCTGTCCTGGGCCGACGTGCAGGCCGACATCGCCGAGCCCGACGCCGGCTTCTGCGTGGCCGTGCACGAAATGGCGCACAAGCTTGACGTGCTGGATGGGGAAATGGACGGCACGCCCCCGTTGCCGGATGCCTGGCATGGCCGCTGGGCGCGCGACTTCCAGCGCGCCTACGACGACTTCCGCATGCAGGTCGACCTGGGCCACGAAACTGCCATCGATCCGTATGCAGCCGAAGCACCCGAGGAATTCTTCGCCGTAGTGACCGAGTACCACTTCTCGGCACCGCACGTGCTGGCGGAGGCAATGCCGGACGTCGCCGCGCATCTGCAGCGCTTCTACGGCCCCTCGCCGATGGCCGTGGCCGCCGACTGAGTCAGAGCCCCGGTGGCAGACGCACTTCGAAGCGTGCGCCACCCAGTTCTTCCGACCGCCCCACCTGCAGCTCGCCGCGGTAGTCGCGGATCAGGTCCTGCACGATCGACAGGCCGATGCCATGCCCCTGCACGCGCTCATCGCCGCGCACGCCGCGCTGGAGAACCTTGGCCACATCGTCCTCGGCAATGCCCGGACCATCATCGTCCACCGCCATGAACAGACCGGCCCGGCGCTGTGGCGCGGTCGCCCCCACCGTGACCGTCAACAGCACGCGGGAGCGCGCCCACTTGAACGCGTTCTCCAGCAGGTTGCCCATCAGTTCCTGCAGGTCGCCGGTCTCGCCGTGGAAGCGCGCGCGCGGATCGATCTCGAACTCGCAGATCACGCCCTTCGCCGCGTACACCTTCTCCAGACCGCGCACGATCTCCTCGGCATGCGGCTCGATGGCCACGGCGGCGGAGAACAGCTTGTGGCCGCTCGATGCCGCGCGCGCCAACTGGTACGACACCAGGTTGTTCATGCGCTTGAGCTGCACATCCAGTTCTTCACGCAGGGCCTGCGGATCGCTGCCACCGCTGTCCAGCTGCGTGCGCAGTACCGCGATCGGCGTCTTCAGGCTATGCGCAAGGTCCGCCAGCGTATTGCGCTGCCGCTCAAGGTTCTCTCGTTCGCTCTCGATGAAGGCATTGATGCTGTCGGTGAGGGGTTCGAGCTCGCGCGGATGGCTCTCGGTCATGCCCGATAGCTCGCCGCGCTGCACGCGGCTGAGTTCGAAGATCACCCGCCGCAACGGACGCAGGCTCCAACGCAATACCAGCATCTGCAACAGCAGCAGGATCACGCCCGCGCCGCCCAGGTATACCCATAGCGAACCGCGGAAGACCCGGATTTGCGCGCTCAACGCCTGCGCGTCTTCGAAGATATAGATGCTGTACGGAATTTCCGCGTGCTGGTGCGTCGCCGGCCACGCATAGCCCACGCCGTAGCGATAGGCCTGGCTGTCGCTGCCGTCGGCGCGACGGATCGGCAGCGGCCCCTCGAACGATTCCTCCAGCGCGCCCAGCATCCGCGGCACCGGCAGCTCGGGGCCCAGCGTGGAGTTCGATCCCCACGGCGGTACGTCGCGCAGCACGACCTGCGCATACATGCCGCTGTCGGGCATGTCGAAGCGCGGGTCAGGCGTGTTGTAGGGGGGAATCAGCGTGCCGTTGCGGCCAAACTCCACCTTGTCGGTGTAGTACAGCGCGTAGCTCTTCAGGCGCTGCCGCAGGTTGTCTTCGGCCGTGTCGACGAACGCACGGTCGAGTGCGTAGCCGGCCAGCGCGAGAAAGGCGAGCAGGGCGAGGCTGGCGGCCAGCAGCTGGCGGGCGCGCAGCGAGCGCGGCCGCCAGCCGTCGAACCGGTCACGGCCGACGGGGGCGGTTGGCGCGGCGCCGGAGGGTGGCGCAGGCATCAAGTGCAGGCGATGCCGGCGCGGATCATCAGCCTTCGCCGCTGCGCGGGATGGCGAAGCGGTAGCCGCGGCCGCGCACGGTTTCGATCGGCTTCAACTCGCCTTCCGGATCCAGCTTCTTGCGCAGGCGGCCGATGAAGACTTCCAGCACGTTGGAGTCGCGGTCGAAGTCCTGCTGGTAGATGTGCTCGGTCAGGTCGGCCTTCGAGACCAGTTCACCGGCATGCATCATCAGGTATTCGAGCACCTTGTACTCGTAGCTGGTCAGGTCGACGTTGCTGCCGTTGACGCTGACGGTCTGCGCCGCCAGGTCCAACGCAACCGGACCGCACTCCAGCGTCGGCTTGCTCCAGCCCGCCGCGCGGCGCAGCAGCGCGTTGACGCGCGCCAGCAGCTCTTCGACATGGAACGGCTTGACCAGATAGTCGTCCGCGCCCTGCTTCAGGCCTTCCACCTTGTCCTGCCAGCTCGAACGCGCGGTCAGGATCAGCACCGGAAACTTCTTGCCCTCGTCGCGCAGCGCCTTGATCAGCTCCATGCCCGACATCTTCGGCAGGCCGAGATCGATGATGCCCACGTCGAACGGCACTTCGCGGCCCATGTAGAGGCCTTCCTCGCCGTCCTGGGCGGCGTCGACCGCAAAGCCTTCGCGCTTCAGGCGCGCTGCCAGGGTTTCACGCAGGGGGGCTTCGTCTTCGACCAGCAGGATACGCATGGACTCTCCTTGGGAATGCGGCGCGGTACGGGACCGCGCGGGACGTGCTCTGTTGAGCCTCGATTCTACGTAAGACTACGGGCGCGGGGGGTTATCGCCGCGTGGAGGCTGCTGCTGCGGCCCGATGTCGCGACGGGGACGCACGGGGGAGTCGACGTCGCGACGCGACGGCACCATGTCGTCCTGCGTGCGCACGCGACCACGGTCGTCGATGTACTTGACGCGCGTGACATCGCGGCCGTCGTACTGCATGCGTTCGACGCTCAACACCTGGTTGCCGGATTCGCTGCGCACGCGACGCACGGAATCGGACATGGAGTTGCGATGGCCACGATCATCGTTGCGCGGGAGACCACGCTCACGCGACGGCGGTGCATCGTTGCGGCCACGGTCGTCCTGCGCGTGCACCGCAGCGGTGCCGGTGATGACGGTGAGCACCGCCAGGGTGAGGGCGGCTAGGGTCGGGGTACGAAAACGCATAACGGAATCGTAACGGAATTGGGGTCGCGAAACTGAACGAAACCCGAAACCGCCTCGGTGGATGGGAAGCGCAGTTTTGGACCGGCGCAGTGAATCCGTTCTGAATTTATCCACAGGGTCATGCCCCGCATTCAGCCAGCTGAACCGTCAGAAAACCTCGGCAACACAACACCTTAGCGAACCGCCGCCCGCTTCGATCGCCTCCAGCGCCACCCTGTGCACTGCGAAGCCCACCGCTTCCAGACCGGCCATCGTCGTCGGCCGAAGGGTCTCGTGGGCGCGCCGGCTCATCCACACCTTCCCCTCCGCCAGCGCGATGGCGTTGCCGGCAAAGGCCGCCTGCTCTGCGGCGGTCAGTTCCACCACACCTCCCGGGTACAGCGCTTCCAGGGCGGGCACCAGCGCCGGTGCATCCAGGCCTCCCGGATAGACCAGTGCCGCACGGCCCGCCAGCACTGCCAGCAGCACGTTGGTGTGGTATTCGCCGGGAGCCAGGTCGAACAGCAGCGTGGCGCGCAGGCCGAACGCCTCATGCATGCGCGCCGCCCCGGCCTCGTCGCACCGTTCGGAAAGACCACAGAAGCCGATGCCGCGTGCGCGGTCGATCACCAGCGCACCGGTCAGTTCGCAGGCATGCGGCTGGGTGGACAGGTCCACCTCGGCATAGCCCAGCGTGTCGCGGAAGAAACCTCGTATGTCCCCCCGCTCCGCCTCGCGCTGGCGCACCTCATGGCGCATGCGGCCGACGATCAGCCGCGGCGCGCCCTCCACGCGCGCGGTGGCGAACACGTTGTTCGGAAACACCGCATCCGGCGTCGCCTCGTTGCCAGGGAAGCAGACCACCGGCACGTCCTGCGCCAGCGCGCGCTGCAGCGCATGGTGTTCGCGCAGCGCCGCGCCGGTGTCGAAGTCATCGGCGTCGGCCATGTAGCGGTTGTCCTGCGCCGACTGCTCGGCCCGCATGAAGCCGTCCGGCGAGACGAGGAACGCCGCACGCGCGGTCGCCGGCCCGAAATCCGGTGCCAGCGAACGAGCGAACGCGGTGAAGGCGGCGATGTCGCGCGTGATCATGCTCAGGCCGCCGGTCGCAGTTCGCGCGTGGTCGCGGCCAGCGCCTGCTCCACCAGCGACCAGTCGGCGCCAGGCTTGTGTGCGCCCTCGCTGAGGATCTGGCGGAACGCGCGTCCACCTGTCTGCGCATGGAACAGCCCCAGCACGTGGCGGGTCAGGTGTTTCAGCGCCATGCCCTTGGCCAGCTGCGTTTCCACATAGGGGCGCCACGCGCGCAGCAGGTCCACGCGCGACTGCATCTCGCCACCGAACAAGGCCACCTGCATTTCATGCAATGCATAAGGCTCGTGGTAGGCAGCGCGGCCGATCATCACGCCATCGCTGTGCTGCAGGTGTTCGTGCACCTGCGCGGTCGTGGTGATGCCGCCGTTGAGCGCGACGGTCAGCTCGGGCCGTTCGCGCTTGAGCCGGTACGCCCAGTCGTAACGCAGCGGCGGGATCTCGCGGTTCTCCTTCGGCGACAGGCCCTGCAGCCAGGCCTTGCGCGCATGCACGAAGAACGTGTTGCAGCCGATGGCGGCCACCGTGTCGATGAAGCCGCGGAACAGGTCGTAATCCTCCTGTTCGTCCACGCCCAGGCGGCACTTCACCGTCACCGGAATGTCCACCGCCTCGATCATCGCCGCCACGCACTCGGACACCAGCGCCGGCTCCTTCATCAGGCAAGCGCCGAAGCGCCCGGCCTGCACGCGGTCCGACGGGCAACCGACATTGAGGTTCACCTCGTCGTAGCCCCACTCCTGCGCGATGCGCGCGGCCTGCGCCAGATGCTCGGGCTCGCTGCCGCCGAGTTGCACGGCGACCGGGTGCTCCACCGTGTCGAAGCCCAGCAGGCGGTCGCGGTCGCCATGGATTACCGCCTGCGCGTGCACCATCTCGGTGTACAGGCGCGCATTCGGCGCCAGCAGCCGGTGGAACACGCGGCAATGCGTATCCGTCCAGTCCATCATCGGGGCGACCGAGAGGCGCAGGGATTCGTGGGGAATGCGGGGCGACGTCATGGCGTCATTGTACCTTGGCCCCTGTGCGCCCCATCCCACAGCGCAAGGTCCGCTACCTCCGGCGAATTACCGGAGAATCTGCGCGGCCATCACTGCGCAGGCTGTGCCAACGGCCAACCACGCCAACAGGCCCAGCCAGGAGAGACGCCCCCTGTACACACCCATTGCCAGGCGGACGAGTACCGCCACAGAAAACAACGAAGCAGCGATGAGGACCGGCAACGCCATGATGCCGAACACCATGGCCGGAATCGTCTGACCGGACTCCACGAAGTAGAGGAAGAGTACGAAGTAGGCAAGGAACACGAACGGAATGGGCCACCAGGGAAGGTGGGCCGAACGCCCTGCGTCAGCGTTGGTCGTTGTTCCGGAGTCCATTGCTGACTGTCAGCCCCCTGCCACCCGAGTTAAAGACGAACTGCCAAACGCATTCGCACACCCGCTTCAGTACCCTCACCCCACGCCCACAAACCTCAACCCCACCCCCGGCTCCGTCGCGATGTACCGCGGCGCGGTCGCATCGTCGTGCAGCTTCTGCCGCAGCTTGCCGACCAGGATGCGCAGGTAATGCGTGTCGTCCTGGTGGTTGGGGCCCCACAGGTCGCGCAGCAGTTGCGGTTGCGTGACCACGCGGCCGGGGTGTTGCAGCAGCAACGCAAGCAGGGCGAATTCCTTGCGGCTGAGCACGACGGCTTCGCCGTCCAGCGTTACTTCGCGGCGGCCTAGGTCGACGTGCAGGTGGCCGTCATCGAACAGCGGCATCGCGTCGTCGCTGGCGGCGGCGCGGGTGCGAAGCAGGCCGCGGATGCGCGCCATCAGTTCCTGCACGCCGAACGGCTTGGTCACGTAATCGTTGGCACCACCGTCGAGCGCGGCGACCTTCTCCATCTCGCCGTCGCGCACGGTCAGCATGATCACCGGCACCTGCGACCACTGCCGCAACTCGCGCAGCACGTCGTGGCCTTCCATGTCCGGCAGGCCGATATCCAGCACCACCAGGTCGGCGCCGTGCGCGGCCAGTTCCGCCAGCCCGGCGCGACCGCTGTCCGCCAGCGCGACCACATAGCCCTGCGCGCGCAGGCTGATGTCGAGGAAGCGCCGGATCTGCGGCTCGTCGTCGATCACCAGGATGCGCGCCGGCGGGGCGGACGCGGGCGGTGGCGCGGTGTAGGTCAAGCGGATTCCTGCGGCGCGGGAGTGAGCAGCGGCAGGGTAATCCGGATCACCGTGCCGCGACCATCCGGCCCCGGCAGCGCCTGCACGCTGCCGCCGTGCGCGCCCACCATGCCCTGGCAGATCGCCAGTCCCAGGCCGGTGCCGTGGCGACCGCGGTCGCCGCGCTCCACGCTGTAGAACATGTCGAAGATGCGGCTGCGCTCGTCTTCCGGAATGCCCGGCCCGCGATCGCGCACGTCGATGCGCAACGCGCCCTCGACGAGCTTCGCCTCCACCTGCACCGGCTCGCCGGATGGGGAGAACTTGCCCGCGTTCTCCAGCACGTTGAACACCGCCTGCTCGATCAGCGCCGGATGCACCCAGATCGCCGGCACGTCCGCCGCTACCGTGGTCTGCACGCGCACGTCGGGCTGGTAGCGCTGCAACCGGGTGACCGCCGAACCGAGCAGTTCGTCCACCCCGATCCAGTCGCGGTTGAGCGTCAATCCGCTATGCCCGAGGCGCGTCATGTCGAGCAGGTTCTGGATGTAGCGGTCCAGCCGCTCGCCTTCCTGCTGGATGGTGTCGAGCAGGCTGCGGCGATCGTCCTCGCCCATCGCATCCCAGTAACTGGCCAGGCTGCTGGCCGAGCCGATCATCGACGCCAGCGGCGAGCGCAGGTCGTGCGACACCGACGACAGCAGCGCCGAACGCAGGCGCTCGGTCTCGCCGCCGACGCGTGCGTCTTCCAGTTCCGCCACCAGCCGCGTGCGCACCACCGCCTGCGCGATGTCCTCGGCCATCGCCTCGGCCAGCCGCCGCTGCTCCGGCAGCAGGCGCGGTGCGCCGTCGTCGAAGCGCAGGCCCAGCACACCGAGCGTGCCGCGGTCGCCCTGCAGCGGCAGGAACCAGCGACCCGCGCCGGCCAGCGTATCGGTGTGCCGCCCGGTCGCCTGCCCGTGCTGCTGCGCCCAGTCGGCGGCGGCGCGGTCGATCTCGGGCAGCGCGATCGACACCGGTTCTTCACGTCCCTGCACGCGCAGCCACGCCTCGGCCGACAGCGCGCGTTCCAGCGCCTTGCGCCCGGCCGCCAGCACCTGTCCCAAGTCGGCGGCCACCGCCAGTTCGCGGCCCAGTGCCTGCAACGCCGTCGCCTGCGTGTTGGCGGCACGCAGCGCCACCACCTGCATGCGCAGGCGCGACGCCAATCGTCCCGCCACCAGCGCCGCGATCAGGAACAGGAACACCGTAGTCACGCCCTGGCGCGCACTGATGTTGAAGGTGAAGCGCGGTTCGATGAAGAAGAAGTTGTAGGCGAAGAATCCCAGCAGTGCGGCCAGCACCGCGGCGGTCATCCGCGTGCGCGACGCGACCAGGACGACCGCCACGATGAAGACCATCGAAACGTCTTCGAGCCCCATCCAGCGTTCCGCCAACCACGCCACCCCGATGGACAGCAGCGAAGCGACGGCAGCGAACGCCAGTTCGTGCCGCGTCAGCCAGCTACCGATGCCGGTGTCGCCGCGCCGGGCACGTGCGCGCGCTTCCGGCGTGCTGATGATGACCAGTTCGTAGTGCGCGCCGCGCTGTAGGATCTGCTGCGTCAACGTACGGTTGAACATGCGCGCGACCGGTCGCTCGCGCGTGCGGCCGAGCACCAGCGTGGAGGCGCCGCTCTGGGTGGCGTGATCGAGCAGCGCATCGGCGATGCGCGCACCGCGCAGCACCTCGGTGTCCGCGCCGAGGCGTCGTGCCAGCGCGAACGCCTGGTCGATCTCCTGCTGCTTCGTGGCGTCCACCACATCGGACGCCTGCACCGTCACCACGCTCCACGGTGCATCGCGGCGCTCGGCGATGCGGCGCGCCGCGCGCACCAGATACTCGGACTGCCCGCAGCCATCGATCGCGACCAGCACCCGCCGCCGCAGCGGCAGGCCGGGCAACCCGCGCGCGGCCTGGTCTTCGCGCAGGTCGCTGTCCACGCGATCGGCGGCGGTCTGCATGGCCAGCTCGCGCAACGCGATCAGGTTCGACGGCGAGAAGAACGCCTGCAGCGCCTGCGCCGCCTGCTCGGGCAGGTAGACCTTGCCCTGGTGCAGGCGCTCGATCAGCTCGCGCGGCGGCAGGTCGACCAGCACGATGTCGCGCAGGCGGTCGAACACGATGTCCGGCACGGTCTCGCTGACGCGCACGCCGGTGATGCGGTGGACGACGTCGTTGAGGCTTTCCAGGTGCTGGATGTTGATCGTGGTGTGGACGTCGATGCCCGCGTCCAGCAGTTCGATCACGTCCTGCCAGCGGCGCTCGTGGCGGCTGCCCGGCGCGTTGCGATGGGCCAGTTCGTCGACCAGCGCGATCTGCGGGCGGCGCGCCAGCAGCGCATCCAGGTCCATCTCGTCCAGCCAGCGGCCCTGGTAGGACACGCGCCGGCGCGGCAGGATCTCCAGCCCCTCGGTCTGCGCGGCGGTCTCGCCCCGCCCGTGCGTCTCGACGATGCCGACCACCACATCCTTGCCCTGCCGGCGCAGTTCGCGCGCCCGCGACAGCATGGTGTAGGTCTTGCCCACGCCGGGCGCCGCGCCCAGGAAGATGGTCAGCCGCCCGCCCTGCTCACGCTGCAGGTGGTCGATCAGGGCATCGGCCTGGCGGTCGCGGGCGTCGGTCATGGGGATAGTGTGCCTGTTGTCGTGTCACGCTGACGAAGAGGGGTCGACGCAGCCCCGTCGCCTGCCGTCCACGCACGCACGGGCTGCGTCATCGAGGGTCGCTTTCTCGTTGGCAAGGCAGCGCGCTTCGTTCGCAAGGAAGATTGCCTCGGCTGCGCACCTTTCTGGTTCGGGGACGAGGCCGTTTTGCGTGTCGCCTCACGTGGAAGCCTCGATCCCCTGCACCTTTCCGGTTCGGCAGCGAGGATGTTTTCCTCGTCGTCGAGATGCCCAGTCTCGTGTACGACGCGATGAACTTCGTCATCGCACCTTTCTGCTTCGCGAGGCGAAGAAATCTTCCTCGCCAGGGATTCTCCGAGGCTGGCGCACGAAGAAACTTTCTTCGACGGCGCACCTTTCTGGTTCGACTCCGAAGAAAAATGCCTCGTCGTCTCACATGAAAGCTTCGGGCACGCCCCTTTCTGGTTCGGCGTCGAAGAAAGTTTGTTTGTCATCTCAGCTTCGAGCTTCGCTGCCGGAGAAATTTTCTTCGTCGACTCAGTCTTGAACTCCGACGCCGAGGAAATTTTCTTCGTCAGCTCACTTATGAGCTGCGTGCACGGAGAAAATTTCTGTGGCAGCGCACTTTTCTGGTTCGACGGCAATGGGGGTTTGTTGATCATCCGAACGGACAGCCTTAATGGCGAACCCTGGAGGCGCCTATCGCGCACGCGAAAAAGAAGACAGAACGCAGCCCCCCTCACCTGCCTTCGGCATCCTCTCCCCCGCAAGCGAGGGAGAAGAGAAAGCGAAGCGGCGCTCTGCCCAACCGGACCCATGTGGTCTTACTCCGGTGTTCCGAATGCATCCAGCGCCAGATTCAGTTCCAGCACATTGACGCGCGGCGCGCCCAACACACCGAACTGGCGTCCTTCGGTGTGCTGAGCAACCAAGCGCTCGACTTCGCTGACGGACAGGCCGCGCACACGGGCAACGCGGACGATCTGGATGCGGATCGCCTCTGGCGACAGATGCGGATCGATGCCGCCGCCGGACTGCGTCACCAGATCACCGGGCACGTCGGCGGGCGCCACGCCTTCACGCGCAGCGACGGCAGCACGCGCTTCGTCGATGCGCGCACGCAGGTCGGGATTCGTCCGCGCCTGGTTGCTGCCGGCCAGCGCCATGACGTCGTAGCGGGCGGCGGACGGGCGCGACTGGAAGTAGCGGTCATCGGCGAACGGCTGCGCGACCAGTGATGAGCCGATCACCTGGCCGTCGTGCTCGATCAGGCTGCCGGTGGCCTGATGCGGAAACAGCACGCGACCCAGGCCAGCACCCGCCAGTGAATACAGCAGGCCGAAGCCGAGCAGCGTGACCAACGCCAGCATCACCGAGGCGCGCCAGACGGGCGTGGAAGAAAGCGTTGAAACGTTCATGGCAATTCCTCAGGCGCCGGTGACGGCGGCCAGCAACAGGTCGATGAGCTTGATCGCGACGAACGGCAGCAGCACGCCACCCACGCCGTAGACCAGCATGTTCCGGCGCAGCAGCGCGGTGGCGCCGGCCGGGCGGAAGCGCACGCCGCGCAGCGCCAGCGGGATCAAGAGCGGGATGATGATCGCGTTGAAGATCAGCGCGGCCAGCACGGCGTTGGTCGGGCTGGACAGCTGCATCACGTTCAACGCGCCCATCGAGGGAATCGCCGCCGCGAACAGCGCCGGCAGAATGGCGAAATACTTCGACACATCGTTGGCCAGCGAGAACGTGGTCAGCGCGCCGCGCGTGATCAACTGCTGCTTGCCGACTTCGACGACCTCCAGCAGCTTGGCCGGATCGGAATCGAGGTCGACCATGTTGCCGGCCTCCTTCGCCGCCTGCGTGCCGGAGTTCATCGCCAGGCCGACATCGGCCTGCGCCAGCGCGGGCGCGTCGTTGGTGCCGTCGCCGACCATGGCGACGAGACGGCCACCAGCCTGCTCCTGGCGGATGCGCGCCAGCTTGTCTTCGGGGCGCGCCTCGGCGATGTAGTCGTCCACGCCCGCTTCGGCGGCGATGGCGGCGGCGGTCAGCGGGTTGTCGCCGGTGATCATCACCGTGCGAATGCCCATGGCGCGCATGTGGGCGAACTTTTCCTTGATGCCGTGCTTGACCACGTCGGAGAGTTCGACCACGCCGAGCACGTGGCTGCCGTCGCTGACGACCAGCGGGGTGGCGCCGTTGCGCGCGACCTGTTCGACGCGGGCGTTGAGTTCGGCCGGTGCGTTGCCGCCGAGCGCCTTGATGTGCGCCAGGATCGCGTCCATCGCACCCTTGCGGATCACGCGGACATGGCCGCGGCCGTCGTCGGGAAGATCGACACCGGACATGCGCGTGTGCGCGGTGAAGGCGACGAACTGCGCCCGCTCGGGATCGGCCAGCATGGCGCCCTGCTCGCGCGCCAGCTTCACGATCGACTTGCCTTCCGGCGTCGGGTCGGCCAGCGAGGACAGCATGGCGGCGTCGCGCAGCTGTTCGCGGTCGACGCCGGCCAGCGCATGAAACAGCGTGGCCTGGCGGTCGCCATGGGTGATCGTGCCGGTCTTGTCGAGCAGCAGCACGTCGACGTCGCCGGCCACTTCCACCGCCTTGCCCGACTTGGCCAGCACGTTGGCAGCCAGCGCGCGGTTCATGCCGGCGATGCCGATGGCGGGCAGCAGGCCGCCGATGGTGGTGGGGATCAGGCAGACCAGCAGCGCGATGAGCAGCAGCGGATCGAGCCTGGCGCCGACGAAGCCGGCAATGAACGGCAGCGAGACCACGACGATGAGGAAGGTCAGCGTCATCGTCAGCAGCAACAGGCCGAGTGCGATCTCGTTCGGCGTCTTCTGGCGGTTGGCGCCTTCGACCAGCGAAATCATGCGGTCGAGGAAGCTGTGGCCGGGCTCGGCGGTGACCTTCACCACGATCTCGTCGGACAGCACCTTGGTGCCGCCGATGACGCCGCTGCGGTCGGTGCCGGCTTCGCGCAGCACGGGGGCCGATTCGCCGGTGACGGCGGACTCGTTGATGGTGGCCAGGCCCTTGACGATTTCGCCGTCGGCCGGAATCTGTTCGCCGGCGGAGACGATGACGTAGTCGCCGGGTTTCAGTTCGGCGGCGGGCAGGCGACGCTCGGTGCCGCCGAGCGGCGTGTCGATGCGACGCGCGACCAGGTCCTTGCGGGCGCGACGCAGCGACGCCGCCTGGCCACGGCCGCGCGCTTCGGCGACGGCTTCGGCGAAGTTGGCGAACAGCACGGTGACGAACAGCAGCACGGTCACCGACCCGCCGATGCCCGGCGTGGTGGTGCCGGCCAGGGTGAGGCCGGCGGTCAGCAGCGTGCCCAGCCAGACCACGGCCATGACCGGGTTCTTGAAGGCGTGCTGCGGAGCCAGCTTGGTGAAGGAGCCGATGACGGCAGCGCGGAAGCCCGCGCTGTCGAGCAGGGCCGGCGCGCGGCCGGCGGAGCGTGAGGAGGAAGAAGTCATGTCGGTGTTCTCAGAGCGCGCCCAGGGCCAGGTGGTCGGCGACGGGGCCGAGGACCAGCACGGGCATGAACTGCAGCAGGGTCAGGATGACGACCACGGCGATCAGGGTGAGCGCGAAGGTCGGGGTTTCCACCTGGAGGGTGCCGGGGCCTTCGGGCGCGGCGCGCTTGCGCGCGAGCGAGGCGGAGATGGCCAGCGGAATGATCAGCGCGGGATAGCGGCCGAGGATCAGCATCAGCGTGGTGCTGAGGTTCCACCAGTACGTCGCATCGCCGAGGCCTTCGAACCCGGAACCGTTGTTGGCGAACGCCGAGGTGTACTCGTAGAACACCTGGCTGATGCCATGGAACGACGGATGGGAATTGCCGGTGATCGACGGCACGGCCAGCGTGATCGCGGTGAAGGCCAGCAGCGCCAGCGGCTGCAGCAGCACCAGTGCGGCGAGCAGCTTCACTTCATGCGCTTCGATCTTGCGGCCGAACAGTTCCGGCGTGCGCCCGGTCATCAGGCCGGCGAGGAATACGCTGAGCAGCAGATAGACCAGGAACTGCTGCAGGCCGCAGCCGATGCCGCCCCAGATCGAATTCACCAGCATGTTGCTGAGGGTCACCAGGCCGGTCAGCGGCGCCAGCGAATCATGCATCGCGTTGACCGAGCCGTTCGAGGTCTGCGTGGTCACCGCGGCCCACAACGCCGACGGCGCGTCGCCGAAGCGGACTTCCTTGCCTTCCATCAGCGCGATGTCGTTCGATGTGGCGGAGTAGCTCTCCGACCACAGCGCCGCGCCGGTCGAGATCGCCGACATGGTCAGCATGGTGCCGAACACGAGCGCGGTGAACTTCCTGCGACCCGTGAAGCTGCCGACCATGAAGGCGATGCTGATGGGGATCAGGATGATCGCCAGCGTCTCCAGCAGGTTGGAGAGCGGCGTCGGGTTTTCCAGCGGCACGGCACTGTTGGGGCCGTACCAGCCACCGCCATTGGTGCCCAGCTGCTTCACCGCGACCATCGGCGCGACCGGGCCGACGGCGATCTTCTGCCCGGCCATTTCCGCGCTGGCGTCGATCGGCGTGGCGACCGGACCGCCCTGCAGCGTCGACGGCACGCCCTGCCAGGTCAGCGCCAGCGACCACGCCAGGCACAGCGGCAGCAGGAAGCGCACGGTGGGACGGATGACGTCGGCCCAGTAGTTGCCGACATCGGCGTCGCCGTTCGTGTTCGCCGCCGCCTTCTTCTCACGCCCACCGAACAGACCGCGCAGCGTCGCCGCGACCAGGGCCAGGCCCATCATCGGCGTGACCACCTGCAGGCCGACGATGCCGGTCATCTGCGCCAGGTGCGACAGCTGCGACTGGCCCGAGTAGTGCTGCTGGTTGGTGTTGGTCAGGAACGACACCATGGTGTGCAGCGCCAGGTCCCAGCGCATGTTGGGCGCGTCGTTGGGATTGAGCGGCAACCACGCCTGCGTCATGAAGACGAGCCAGGCCAGCACGCCGACGACGAGGTTGCTGGCGAGGAAGGCGATGGCGTAGCCCTTCCAGCCCATGCCCTGCGCCGGGTCGACGCCGAGCAGGCGGTACAGGGGGCGCTCGATGACGCCGAACAGCCGGTCGCCGCGCATCGGGGCACCGCGCATCACCGCGGCCAGGTAGCGGCCCAGCGGCCAGCCCAGCGCGATCGCGAGCGCGAAAACGAGAAGGAACTCAGTCATGGGAGTCGTCCATCGGCGCACGTGCGCGCCGCGTGATCAGCAGGAACATCAGGCCGGCGCCGGCGAGCACGCCGGCGAGCGACAACGACAGATGCAGGAAGTCGGTGAACATGGCGGCACTCAGAACGCGGCCTGCAGGGCGGCTTCCACGCGGGAACCCGCCAGGTCGGGGAACAGCGTCTTGGCGCTGCGGTCGGTGGCGTGCGCGGTGACGCGCAGCTCGAACGGCGCCTTGAACGCCCACACGGCACCCAGCTGGGCGTGCGAGTAGCTGTCGTCGTAGGCGTCTTCCAGCCAGTAGTGGCCGACCGCGGCCTCCAGGCGGACCTGGTCGTTCAACGGAAACTTCGCGCCGAGCTGTGCGTAGGCACCGGCTTCATCCGTGGCCAGGGCGTCGTTGGAATAGCCCAGCTGCGCCCAGTAGTTCTGCTTCCACGTCAGCGTGCCGATGGCCTCGGTCCAGTTGAGGTCGACGGTGGTGGACGGATAGCGGTAGTGGGTCAGGTTGACGTCGAGCGTCCAGTCGTCGGCAACGTTGCCGCTCCAGCCGACGATGAAATCCAGTTCGCTGCTGGCCTTGGTTTCCGGGGCGAACTCGACGTTCGAACCCCAGATCGACCCGTACAGGCCGTTGTCGGCCGTGGCCTTGAAGCTGGCCTGCACGGCCGGGTCGCCCTGGGTCTGGGTGGTGCCGCGCCAGACGTAGTCGGTGGTGATCGCACCGGACCCGTTGAAGGTAGCAGCGCTGGCGGACGAGGCCGCGGCCAGCAGCAGGCCGGCAGCGAGGGCGGAAACGACGAACGCAGGCCTGCGCCTGCGCGAAACGGAAGAGAGGGAAGACATGAGTGCGATCCGAGGCGGAGGAGTTCCGCCGACCGCGAAAGTCTGTTCCCGGGTCGCGTAAAGCCGCTATGCGCTGCGGCGGGCGCGCCGTAAATTCGGCGTAAAACGCGCGCCCGGTGTCAGCCGGAGGCGCGCGTCTTGCTGTGGCGGCCGAGCACGTGGTCGGCGTCCTGGTCGAACGTGGGCGCGGCGAACGGTGCCGGACCCGGCGTGCGGCCGAAGGCGATCGGACGCGTCACGCCGCGGTAGCTGCCGACCACCGGATGCGCGATCTCCGCCACCATGTCTTCGGCCAGCACCTGCGGGTGCTCGAACATGTCTTCCACACGCCGCGCCGCGGCGCACGGCACCTCGTCGCCGAAATGCGCTTCCCACTCCTGCGCGGTACGCGCGAGCAACGCGTCGTGCAACTGCGGGACGATCTCGGCGGCGTGTTCGGCGCGCTTGCGCACGGTGTCGTAGCGCGGATCGTCGGCCAGCGCGTCCAGCCCGGTCAGCCGGCACAGCGCCTTCCAGAAGCGCGCGGTGTTGGCCGACAGATACAGATAACCGTCGCGTGCCGGATGGATGCCGGTGACGCCGCCCGAGCGCATGTCGCGGCCGATGTCGAGCGCTTCGCCTTCGGCCCAGATCATCCGCGCCGACTGCATGGTCAGCGCACTGCGCAGCAGCGAGATGCCGACGAACTGGCCCAGCCCGCTGCGCTCGCGTTCGTACAGCGCCGACGACACGCCGGCGGCGAGCAGCGCGGCGGCGTAGTAGTCCACCACCGAGCCGTAGATGATTTCCGGCGCCCCGCCGCGCTTGCCCTGCAGCGTGCACATGCCGGTCATGGTCTGCAGCACCTGGTCGTAGCCGGCCTTGTCCTTCATCGGGCCGGTCTCGCCGTAGCCGGTCACCGCGCAATAGATCAGCCGCGGGTTGATCACCGTCAGGCTGTCGAAATCGATGCCCAGCCGCTTCGGCACGCTGGGGCGGAAGTTGTGCACCAGCACGTCGGCCTCGCGCACCAGCCGCAGCAGCGCGGCGTGGTCGGCCGGCTGCTTCAGGTCCAGCACGACGCCCTGCTTGCTGCGGTTCACGCCGAGGAAGGCGCGGCTTTCCTTGTCCAGCGTGGACGGGTACTGGCGCAGGTTGTCGCCGTCGGGCGGCTCGACCTTGACCACGTCGGCGCCCTGGTCGGCCAGCAGCGTGCAGCCGTAGGGACCGGCGATATAGGCGCTCAGGTCGAGCACCTTGACGCCGCTCAGCGGCCCGGCGGGGCCGTGGCGCCGGGGGGCGCGGAAGGGAGAGGCAGTGTCCATGGGAAGAGGCTCCTTCAACCGCCACCTGCTGGTCGGGGACCAGTCTGGTGCAGGCGGTGCAGCGGATACAGTCGGCCGCCGTAGTTTCTGCGGCCACAAATTCTTGCGAGCGCGTGCGCGTTCATGCCGGCGGCAGCGACAGCCAGGTCAGGCGCCAGGCGCCGTCGACGCGCCCGCCGGTGCGGTAGTACGGCCAGAACAGCAGCGGCGGCCGGTAACCGAGCTGCAGCGCGATGCCCGGACCGTCGCCATCGTCGGCCACCGGCAGCACCTGCAGCCAGTCGTCCTGCGGGCCGTCGGGCAGGCGGATGGTTTCTTCGGTCTTGAAGCCGTCGACCAGCTCGGTGGCGTACACCAGCGGCCCGCGCGTCAGCCCGACGTAGTGCAGGTCCAGCACCTGCTGGCGCACCTCCGAACCGTCGGGCGCGCGCGATTCCTGCACGTTGCGCAGCGCCTGCCGGTGCAGCGCCGGCCGCAGCGGGAACAGCAGCTGCACCTGGTCGCCCGCGCGCCAGTGGCGGCGCACCGCGACGAACGTGCCCGGTACGACCGGCCCGCGCACCGCTTCGCCGTTGACGGCGACAGTCGCGCCCTCGGCCCACGACGGTATCCGCAGGCGCAGCTCGAACGTGGCGTCGCGCTCGGGCTGTACCTCCAGCGAGATATCGCCTTCGAACGGATAACCCGTGTGCTGGCGCAGCACCAGCGCGTTCGCCGCCGGATGCGTCAGCGTGGCCTCGCCCGGACCGTAGAGCTGCACACGGACGACGTCGCCTTCCACCGCGTAGGCGAGCGACGGCAGTTCCTCCAGCGCCATCGCGCCGCTGGACTTGCAGCAGCGCCAGTAGGTGGTGTGCACGCGGCGACCGTTCGGGAACGAGTAGTAGCACCAGTCCTCGCCGTCGGGCGCGAATGCGCCGAGCAGGTCGTTGTAGGCAGTGCGTTCGATCTCTTCCGCATAGCGCGCCTCGCCGGTCAGGCGCAGCAGTTCGCGGTTGAACTGGATCCACGACAGCAGCGAACAGGTTTCGACATAGGCCAGCGGACTGAAGGTGCCGCGTGCGTTGAACACCTCGCGCGAGCGGTGCGCCACGCCGCCCCACGGACCGCCGCCCAGGGTCAGGTGGTACTGGTGGATGTTCTCCCACATCGCCTCGACGGCGGCACGCAGCGCGGCATCGCCGGTGGCGCGGCACAGCTTGACCAGACCCACGAGATTCCACAGCAGCTGGTAGGCCTTGCCGGTGGCGATCTCGGACGCGTCGGCGCCCGCTTCGATCGCAGGCAGCAGGCGCAGCGCGGGATGCGCATTGGCCTGCGCCAGCACCTGCTGCGCCAGCGCGAGGAAGCGCGGTTCGCCGGTTTCCTCATGCAGTTCGAGCGCGGCGTCCATCAGCACGGTGGCCGACATGCCGTGGTGGTTGCCGAGCGTGGTGATGTCGATGCCGTCGGCCAACGCGTGCGCGCACAGGTCGGCGATGCGGGCGGCGGCCTGCGTGTAGCGCGCATCGTCGAGCGCGCGCGCCGTCTCGATGAAACCGAGGATGAGGTAGGCGTGAACCCACATGTCCCAGGTGCGCAGGGCCGGCGCGCCGTCCCAGCTGGGCGGCTTCGGCGGCTGCGGTTGCGTGAAGCGTCGCTCGGGTGCGTAGGTGCCGAGGTAGCCGTCGTCTTCCTGCACGGACAGCAGGTAGTCGGCGACCTCGCGCAGATGAGCACCGAGTTGGGCATCGCCGCTGCGGGCGTAGGCGCGCGCGGCGGCGGACAGCCACTTGCCGGCGTGTTCGCCGTACCAGTCGCCCTCGGTGTTCTGCGCGCGGTGCGCGGGCGCGAACAGCGCGATGGCCGGACTGTCGGGACCGGTGATGAAGTGCGAGAGGCGGCCGCGCCGGTTCGCGTCGAGGGCGTCGCCCAGCAGGCCATGCAGGCGGATGTCGTGGGGTTTCATTGCTTGAGGTACCTGGCGAGCTCGTCGATCTGCCGGGCGCTGAGGCCCTGCGCATGCGGGCGCATGACACCCTGCGTCAGCGCGTCGACGATACGGGATTGGGAACGTGAGGCGACGACCGCACGCGGAGGAATATTGCCTTGCGGATGGTCGTGGCAGGCGGCGCAGCGCTGCGTGTACAGCGTGGCGGGTGTGGCGCCGGCGAGCGTGGGATCAACCACGACGGCGGTCTTCTTCTCGGCGATGGGCAGGCGATCGGTCACGCGACGGCCACCGGCCCCGAAGGCCTGGATGCGATCGGTACCGACGAAGACCTGGCCGCCACCGAATGCCGGTTCGTTGTACTTGCCGCTGGTGAACAGCTCGCCGGGCGCGCTCTGCCAGACGATGGCCAGCGATTGTGCGTCGAGCGCATACAGCACCGGTCGCGGCGCATCGGCACCGTGCAGCGACGCGGAGCGCGGCGCGTTCTCGTCGAGGATCCACACCAGGGCGTCATCCGATCCACGGCTGGTCACGACCGGTGAGCCGGGATTGCCGAGCACCAGCGACGGATGCGCCCTGTCGATGCGCAGGAACGGGGCGTCGGGCGCGGACCGGTCCACGCGCAGGCGCACCACGGACGGCGCGATGCTGGTCGACGAACCCGGCGCCTGCTTGGTGTTGCCGGTGACGTAGACGTAGTCGGTACCGTCTGCGGCGCGATACATCGCCGGCACCGAGCGCGCGCGGGCGAGGTCGAGCGCGGCATCGTCTTCCGAGTACGGGCCGAACACGTTGAGCGGACCGCGCGTGCCGAATGGCCGCTGCGGCGTCGGCGCAAGCAGAGAACCGTCGCTGGCCGCATCGGTGCTGCACGGCGGACGACGGTCGAGCTTGCCGGGCAGGCGATCACGGTCGAGCAGATAGACATTGCCCTGCTTGCCGCCGACGGTCATCAGCCTGCGCGTGCCGCCTTCGTCGCCGGCCGGAAACAGCGCGACACCGCCGGAACCGAGATCGATATCCCGCTCGGCGCTGGTGCAGTAGTTGAACGGCGTGTAGGTGCCGCGCAGCGCGAAGCCGCCCTGCCCGGTCGACGCCAGCTTCAGCACCGACTGCGCCCAGTCGCCGTCCGAATCCTGGTAACCGCCGAAGCCGCTGCCGGTGACGGCATAGACATGCCCATCCGCGTCGACCGCGGGCCCACCCGCGCCCCAGATGCCGCCGCTGCCCCGGTGCGGCATGGCGACCGCAGCGAAGGCACCGCTGACGCGTGCGCGACGCGTATCGACCGCCGCGATCCAGCCGGTTTCCGATTCGCCGAATACGACATAGAGCTGCGCGCCGTCGGGACTGAGGTTCAGCGCGCCGCGTTGCACGCGGAAGTCGAACTTGCGCTTCGGCGGCACGCGCGACGGACCGGCGTTGGCGTTGAGGTCGTTGAAGGTGGCCTCGTCGAGCTTCACCGGCCAACCCGGCAGCACGCGGCCGCTGCCAAGCTCCAGTGCGTAGGCCTGCCAGCGGTTCGCCGGATCGCAATGGGTGACGTACAGCCGACCCTGCGCGACATCGATCACCGGCGTGCTCAGGATGCCGGTCGGCACGCCATCGAGCGGCGCCGGCTGCAGCCGGCAGGGTTCGCCCAGCCGCGTCTTCCACAGGATGCGTCCCGGCGCGACATCGCCCTGGCGCGCGGCGTTGATGGCGTAGACGTGGCCGTTGTTGCTGGCGGCGATGACGACATCGAAGCGTTCGCCGGTCTGTGGCCCGCCGGTGATCGCCAGCCGGTCGACGTACAACGGCGAGGCGTAGAGGCGCGCCCCGCTGCCGTTGTCGGCATCGAGCGTCGGCGATTCCCAGACCAGGCCGAAATCCCTGGCGCCGACGACGGCCGGCGTCAGCGTCGACTCGTCGCGACGCCAGCCGGTACGCGCGGCATCGACATGGAACGTGGCGCGCCGGACCGTGCCGGCATCGCCGATCGGCGACGGCGCGCGCGAGGCCCCGGCGGGAATCGCAGGCGCTTCCACCGTATCGGCATGCGCGCTCCACAGGATGGCGTTGAGCAGCACATGCCGCACCGAAGGTTGCGACAGCGCGGCGAGATAGTGCGCGCCGCTGAAGACCACACCGCGTCCGCCGTCGGCGCGCTCATGGGTCCAGGCGACGTCGGTGCGTTCGGCGACATTGTCGAGCACCGGCTGGCCATCGCGGAACTGCGGATGCAGTACGGCCTGCAGCAGCGGCGTGCGCTGGCCGTCGCCACGGAAGGTGGGATAGAACTCGTCGCGGTAGGAAAAGGCCTTCAAGCCTTCCGTCACCGGATGCGACGCGGACGGTTCCAGCGTCGCCCACTGGGTCGTGCGGTCGAAGGTGCCGACGCGCACGGCACCGAGCCAGCGCGCAAGGCCGAGGTCCTCGCCTTCCGGCACCGTCGACGCCTGATGCAAGGCGACGACGCCGGCACCACGCTGCATCGCGGCCTCGAACGCAGCGCGATGGCTCGCGTCACGCAGCGGATGCCTGTCGAGTCCGTCGAAGTACAGGACGACGGCGTCGGCCTGCGCGAGCGCGGCGGGATCCGCCGGCCAGCCATCGGGATAGGCCTGCACGCGCACGCTTGCGCCCTGCTCCAGCATCGCCTGCAACTGGCGGATGCCGTCGGGATAGGCATGGCGACCCGGCCCCTCGCTGGCGGGACCGCCGATCAGCACGACGGTCTTCGGCTCACCACCGCATGCGGCGAGCGCGCAGGCCAGCAACGTCATCAGCGCCCACCGGCGCGCACGCAGGATCCAACGCGCGCACCGGAGCGGAATCACGCCACGTCCACCACGCAACGGAAGCCGATACGGCCGGAACGATCCTTCGACGGCGCCATCAGCAGCAACTTGCCGTGCTGGTCCAGGCGCTTGGCCTGCGGGAAATACCAGTGCGAGGTGCGCGGCTCGTAGTCGCTGCCACCGCGCACGATGGCGGCGCGCGTGTGGTCGTCGTGGAATTCGTCCGTCCACTGCCACACGTGCCCGACCAGATCCATCACGCCGAACGGGCTGGCCCCTGCGGGATACGCGCCGACCTCGGCCGGCGGCGGCAGCACGCGACCACGGAACACCGGCGGTGCGGCATCGTCGCGCCAGGCATCGCCCCACGGATACAGGCGACCATCGGCGCCCTGCGCGGCGTACTGCCATTCCCAGCCATGCGGCAGGCGCTTGCCGGCCCACGCGGCGTAGGCGCGTGCATCCTCGATCGACACCCACGTCACCGGCCTGTGTTCCCAGCCGGCCTGCGGTGCGCCGTCGCGCCAGTCGCGCAGGTAGTTGCCCGTGTCCTGCGGCGCATAACCGGTCGCATCGACGAACGCCTTGTACTGCGCGTTGGTGACCGGATGACGGTCGATGTGGAACGACGCCACCTGCATGCGACGGCGATGATGGCGGCGCGCGGTCGGCTCCCACGGGAACTGCACGTCGACGCCCTCCCACACCTGCCCCTCAATCTCGATGCCCTGCACGGCGAACAGGACCTCGCCGGCCGGAATCGTCACCATGCCGTCCGGCGCGGTGGCCTGTGGCGGGGTGGGTGCGATGGCCTGCAGCGTCTGCGGCAAGGCGGTCCACTTCGCGGAGAGCGAGGCCAGCGGCGTCCCGGCTTCCTTCGCCATTTCCGCGAGGAAGGAGTCAAGGCCTTCTTCCTGCACGCCGTCGCGCAATGCCAGCAGCGCGCCGAAGCCGCGGCCTTCGAGTGTCGTTTCGAGGATGGCGTTGCCGTCGATGATGCGCGGCTGCAGTGTCGTGCCGTTCCACAGGTCGAGGTAACGCGTGCCGTCGACATGCGGTACCGCAAGTTGCTCGCCTTCGATCGGATATTCGTGGCGGTTGACCAGCGTCCACACCGTGCGCCCTTCGCCCGGGAAGCGGCTGGCGAAGATGCCGGCCTGCAGCGTGCGCTCGTACGGGCGCCAGTCGAGGCTGACGAACAGCGACGGGAAGCGACGATAGATCGCGGCGATGCGGCGCAGCGAGGCGGCATCGCGCGGGGTCAGCTGGTTCCACAGGCCCCAGACGTTCTCCCACGCGTTGTAGCCGACGCCGTTGAAGAAGATGTACTGCAGGTCGTGGTTGCGGTCGCGACCCCAGCGGTTCTCGTAGTTGATCATGTGGCGCGGTTCCAGCCACTTGAACTTGGCCACCGGCGGCACGACCTCGTTCGGCGCCTTCTTGCCCCAGCTCTGCACGTTCCAGATCAGGTGTTCCTCGGCGCTGATCGTGGACTCCGGCTGCACGACCACCGGATGGCCGAGCGCATCGCAGGCATCGAAGAACGCGCGCGGCACACCGTTGTAGGTATCGCCGTTGATGCCGTCCGCACCGATCGCGACGACGATCTTCGCGATGGCCTGCCAGTCCGGCTCGCCTTCGTCGCGGGTGCCGTTGTCCCACGGCATGGTGGTGAGGAAGACGCGCACGCCGCGGCGGTGGAAATCGTCGACCGCGCTGCGCAGGCCTTCCAGTCCGCCCGGCAGGCTGCGCGCCAGGTCGAACTGGTTGCGGTCGTCCACGCCGATGTTGGGATACACGCACCACAGCAGCACGCTGTCGAGTCCGCCGAAGCGCGTTTCCAGATCGTCGAGGTAGCGGTCGACCGTGTAGCGGCCGGCGACGGGATCGTAGAGGTAGCGGTCTTCGACCATCACCTGCGCGTGCACGAAGTTGCGCTGCGCCCACTGCAGTTCCGGCCGGCGGTAGTTGGCGTCGTCGTAGCCGATGCGGGTGAGGTGCTCGCGGCGCCAGTCCTTCAGCTCGGCGACCCAGTCGTCGGCCGAGGCGTTGGCATCGATCTTCCATTGGCCGATGTCGGCGAACGGCCAGCCCGGCGCCTTGCCCGGCGTGGGCAGGTAACGCTGCGTGGTGACGTGGGAGAACTTGTATTCGGTCTTCACCGGCGGCGCGCGATCTTCGTCGTGCGATGGGGCGGGCGAAGCATCGGGGGACGTGGGGAGGGTCATGGCGGTATCGGATCAGGAAGCAGGGAAGCCGCTGTAGGCGGCCAGCGCGGCGCGGCGCGGGGTTTCGTTGGCCTGTGCGGCGAGCCAGGCATCGACCTCGGCTCGCGCCGGCACGCTGGTCTGCGCACCGAGGCGCGTGCAGGCCAGGGCCGACGCGGCACTGGCGAAGCGTAGCGCGTCCGCCAGCGAGGCATGCTGCGCCAGGCGGGCGGCCAGGGCGCCGCAGAAGGTGTCGCCGGCCGCGGTGGTATCGACGGCCTCCACCGGAAATGCGGGTTGCAGGAACAGTTCGCCGCCGCGCCGCGCGATGCAGCCGCGCGCGCCCAGCGTCACCACCACGCAGGGCACCTGCACGCGTGCGAGCTGTTCGGCCAGCGTGCCGGGGCCGGCCAGCGTGGCGAGTTCGCCTTCGTTGACGACCAGCACATCGACGTCGCCCAGCAGTCCCGCCGGCAGCGACGTGGCGGGCGCCGCATTGAGCATGACTTTCACGCCCGCAGTCCGCGCGACGTGCGCGAAGCTGGCGACCGTGTCCAGCGGGGTTTCCAGTTGCAGCAGCAGGTGGCTGACGCCCTGCAGCGATGGCAGGTGGTGCGGCCGCAGCGCGGCATTGGCGCCCGGGGCGACAGTGATCGCGTTCTCCGCATCATCGGACAGGCAGATGAAGGCCGTACCGCTGGCCACGTCCGGTGCACGGATGACATGCCGCTCGACACCGGCCTCGGCCAGCGCCCTGTCGAGCACGGTCGCGTAAGGATCGTCGCCCAGCGCGAGCAGCATGCGGGTGTACGCACCGCCGGCACGCGCGCTGGCCACCGCCTGGTTGGCGCCCTTGCCGCCGGGGAACGTCGCGAACTCGCGCCCCAGCACGGTCTCGCCGGGCGCCGGTACATGCGCGGCACGGACGACGAAATCGAGGTTGGCCGAGCCGGCCACCAGCACGGTACCTGCGGTCGTCATGGCGACACGTCCGCGTACACCTGCCGATAGAACGGACCGGCGAGCTTGGGAAGTGCAGGCGCGCCCTCCACCGGCAGATGCTGCGACATCAGCACGATGACGAGATGGCGCACAGGATCGATCGTGAAATAGGTGGACGCCGCGCCCGACCAGCCGAACTGGCCGGGCGAGCCGGGGCGCGTGGTCTTCGCCGGATCGGTGATGACATAGCCGCCCAGGCCGAAGCCTTCGCCGGGTTCCGGCGCGGGCACCGCAGGATCGAACGCGGCCAACTGGTCGCTCATCATCATCGCGACGGTCTCCCGCTTCAGCAGGCGTACGCCGTCCAGTTCCCCGCCGTTGGCGAGCATGCGCGCGAAGCGCAGGTAGTCGGCCGCGGTGGAATACAGTCCACCTGCACCACTCGTGTAAGCCCGCAGTGGCACGCCGGGCGTTCGCGCAGAAGGCGTGTCCGCGAGAACGCGATGACCTTCGGCATCGCGCGAGGTCAGTGCCATCACACGCGCCCGTTGCCCGGCGGGAACCTCGAAGCCGGTGTCGCGCATGCCGAGCGGCGACAGGATGCGCGCCTGCAGGAATCGATCGAACGGCTGGCCGCTGGCGACTTCGATGACGCGCGCCAGCACTTCGGTATTGACGCCGTCGTAGCGGAATCGGGTGCCAGGCTCGTCGGCCAGCGGTGCGCGCGCGACGCGGTCCGCGTAACCCGCGAGATCCGCGGCTTCTTCCGGCGCCTGCCGTTGCAGCAGCGCTGACGCGACGCGGATGTCGTCGCCGCCGGTGGCAAAGCCGGCCGTATGGGTCAGCAGATGGCGGACGGTCAGCGTGCGCGCCACCGGCGCGAGCTGCGGAGCGTCGGCATCGCCGCCGGTCACCCGCTTCAACTGCGCGAAGACCGGCAGGTACTTCGCCACCGGATCGTCCAGGCCCAGCCTGCCCTCTTCGACCAGCATCAGCGCCGCCACCGAGGTGACGGGCTTGGTCATGGAGTAGATGCGGAAGATCGCGTCTTCATGCAGCGACGTGCCCTGCGGGTCGGCATGGCCGAACGCGCCGTGGTAGATCACCTGGTCCTGCCTGGACACCAGGGCGACGGCACCCAGATAACCGTCGTCTCCAACGGCCTGCGCGAGGAAGGTGTCCAGCGGTGCGTGTGGCGGCACCGCAGACGGTGGCATCGCCGCCACGGAAGACGCGACCAGCGAGAGCATCAGGGCGATCCAGGCCCCGCGCCGTCCTGGAGAGGAGACGGCGCGGGGGGACGCAGCGTGGGGGAGAGCCGACATCCGTGGATCGTGGATCAGAACGTGTATTCGTAGGTGAACGAGTACATGCGGCCGCGGCCCGCCCAGTAGTTGCGGAAGCCCGGTACCTGCGACCAGGTCAGGATGTACTGCTTGTTGGCCAGGTTCTCGATGCCCACCGAGAAACGGCCCCACTTCTCCACGCGGTAGTTCATGCCGAGGTCGAACAGCGTGTAGCCCTCGGTGTGCTCCTCGTAGGAGTACGTCGCACCATCGAACTCGCGCACGTCGCTGCCGCTCAGATCGCGCGACAGCAGCGTGGTGGAGCCGAGGGTGACGTCGCCGGCCTCATTGAACTTCCAGCGCACGCTCAGGGCGATCTTGTCCGGATTGACGTCCAGCGCACCCATCGGCTTGTTGAGTCCGCCGGCGGGATAACGGCCGGTGGTATCGGCATTCCAGAACGCCGTCTTGCCGCGGATGCGCGAGTAGATGCCGCTGAGCTTCCAGTCTTCGTTGATGTTCCAGTCGCCGGAGAACTCGAAACCCTTGATCCGGGTCGGCGCGCGGTTCAGCACGAAGTCGTTGGTGGCCGGATCGATCGCGAGCGAGGTGCCGAAATCGGCCTTCGAGTCGTAGTACGACGCGCTGAATGACGTGGTGTCACCGCGCCAGTTGACGCCGACTTCGCGGTTGTCGACCACGATGGGCTGCAGGTCGATGATGCCGTCGACACTCTGGCCCGGATAATTGATGTTGCGCAGCGGGATGCCGACGTTCGGCAGACCGAAGCCCTCGCCATAGGCCGCGAACACGGACCACTGGTCGGTGATGCGCCAGATCGCACCGAAGTTGTACAGCGTCTCGGTGTAGGACAGCGTACCGCCCTGCACGAATACGCGGTTGCGGTACCAGGTGGTGGTGTAGTCATCCACGCTCAGTTCGCCGTCTTCGTGGCGGATACCGCCGCTGAAGGTCAGAGGACCGACATCCCAGCTCAGCTGGGCATATGGCGCGAGGCTTTCGTACGTCATCGGCGGCACCCACAGGCGATTGGTCAACGCCAGGCGCTGGTCGGCCTTGTCGCGGACCCAGTCGATACCGGCACGCAGCTCGAGACCGTCGACGCCGAACAGCTGGCCACGCACCCACGAGGGGCGGAAACCGACCTTGTCCGAGTTGATTTCCGACTGGTCCCAGATCAGGCCGTCGGGACCGTTCGGCGGGATGTCCGGGTCCTGGCGATCGGCGCCGTTCTCCGGCGGATAGCGCATGGCCTGGTCGGCCCAGTAAGCATTGAGGTTCAGCGTGCCGCCGAAGAAGTCGGCGTCGGTGTACTGCGCGTTGATCTGCCTGAAGTCGTTGAACTCGGCCTTGCTGCCGAAGATGTGGCCGCGCTCGGAGGTGTTCGGATGCGGATCTTCGCACCAGCCCGGCTCATAGCGGCAGCCATCCACCTGGATGTAGTTGCCGTTGCCTTCGATCTTGAAGTCGCTGTAGCTAATCTGCAGGCGCTTCTCGAGGTCTTCGCCGAAGTTGATGCCGCCCTTGACGAAGACGTTGCGCGTAACCGAATCGTGCAGCGAGCCGCTGGTGTTCATGCCCAGGCGCACGCCGTCGGCGTCGTAGCCCATGCCGCGGTCGATGCGCGAGACGCCGGCGACCAGATCGTAGTTGTCCTGCTTGTAGGCGTAGTTCAGGCCGAGCTTCCAGCCTGCACTGTCGTCCTCGAACTGGGTGGAGTAGCGGCTGAGGAAGCGGAACTCGCTGCCTTCCTTGGTCGGCACGGTGGAGATGTAGTTGATGATGCCGCCGGACGCGCCGACGCCCTCGGACGCGGAGGGACCGTTGATGACCTCGACGCGACCGACGATGCCCATGTCGGTGAACGTGGCGTTGCGGCTGCCATCGCGCAGCGGCGAACCCTGCGGCACGCCATCGAACAGACGGAGCGCCACGCGGCCACGCAGCGTCTCGCCGCTGTTGCTCATGGCCTGGGACGATTCGGCGTAGCCCGGCACGGTACGCGCCAGCACGGCGGTCGCATCTTCGGTGACCAGCAGCGTGTGCGCGATCTCTTCCTTGCTGACCAGCGATACCGCGCCCGGGATCCTGTCGACCGCCTTCGGCGAACGGACGCCGGTGACGATCACCTGGTCCAGGTCGGTGGCATCCTTCGCGCGCTCCTGTTCGGCGGCCGCATCCTGCGGCGGCGGGGTGTTCTGTTGGGCCTTGACGCTGGCGCTGACGGCAGCGGCCAGCAGGAAAACGCCGAACGCGGCGGGTACCTGTTTCATGGTCTGTTCTCGGAATGCTTCGGTGGACGGCGAGCGCGCGGGCGCGTCGGCGCGTGACTAGGTGGGTATGCGAGAAAGGCCGCCCTGGCGGCCGGCGTGCCCAGCGTTCCTCCCAGACGCGTGAACCCGACGATGGTCAAAGCCTAGGTCGACGTCCGTCACGGAAGAATCGCCCGCGGATATGTTCACAGGCTAGTTTTTGTAGCGTGCACTGCAACATCGCATCGCTCAGGCATGGCCGGTGGCGACGCGGCTCTCCTGCAGCAGCACGGTGACCAGGCGGATGCGCACCGACGAGCGCGACCACACCATGCCGATCCGCCGCGGCTCGCTGGGCAGCGGCAGCGGAATGCGCACCAGGTCCAGGCCTTCCGGCCACGGGCGCGCCCAGTCGGGCACCAGCGACACGCCCAGCCCGCGGTCCACCATCACCGCGATGGCGTTGAGCCCATTCAGCTCGAAACGCTCGTGCGGCACGATGCCGGCGGCGTGCAGGTAGTCGTCGGCCACGCGTCCGCCCCACTGGTTGCGGTCGTAGCGGATCAGCGGTTCGGTGCGCAGCAGCTCGTGCGGATCGCGGCCGGCCATCCGCGCTGGCGCGATCATCACCAGCGGTTCTTCGCGCAGCAGTTGCCAGTCGCAGGTCTTGGGCAGGTTGTAGGGCGCCTGCAGCACCAGCGCGGCATCCAGTTCGCCCGCCTCGACCGCGCGGTAGAGCTCGGCCGAGTAGCCCGGCCGGATATAGACGTTGATCTGCGGGAACTTGTCGACCATGCGCGCCAGGATGTCGGGCAGCATGCCGGCCAGCGCCGTGGGGCACGCGCCCAGGCGCAGTTCGCCGGAAACTTCGCTGTCGTTGGCGACGCTGCGCATGTCGGCCACGTCGCGCAGCAGGTCCCGTGCGCGCTGCAGGATGCGCGAGCCTTCCTCCGTCAGGCTGACGGTGCGGCCGGCGCGCGCGATCAGTGGCGCGCCGAGCTCGCGTTCCAGCGTGCGGATCTGCTGGGCGACCGCCGCAGGGGTGATGTTGAGCACGCGCGCGGCCGCGGCCATCGAGCCACGGTCCGCCACCACCACGAAGGTATTCAGGAACTGGGTGTCCACGCGCTCCCCCTGTCCGCGTCAGGCTACACGAGCACGGGCGAGGCAGCGACGGGACTTATGGCGCATGCGCGGTCATTCCGTACCCGTCACGGCGTCCTGGCGATGGATGGTCAGGCCTTGCAGCGAACGCGTCGGCGCCGGGAACAGCCAGCTCGCCGCATAGCCGATGACGATGCAGAGCAGGATCGAGATCGCCAGGTAGAAGTACGGATGCACAAGGTCCATGGACCAGATCAGCAGCGTCAGCACGATGCTGGAGCCGATGCCGATGGCGACGCCCTGCGAGTTCGCGCGGCGGGTGAACATGCCCAGGGTGTAGGCGCCCGCGAAACCACCCCCGAGCAGGCCGGCGAGTTCGATGGACACGTCGAACAGGGAGTGGATGTCGTAGCGCGACAGCACCAGCGCGATGGCGATACCGGCCAGGCCGACCAGCACACCCATGATCTCGGCGAACAGGACGCTCTTCTTGGGCGTCGGGTTCTTCGCCAGCTTCTCGTAGAAGTCGACCGACGCCAGCGTCGACACGCTGTTGATGATGCTGGACAGCGTGGACATGGCAGCGGCGAAGATGCCGGCGATGATCAGCCCGGTGACGCCTGCAGGCAATTCCGCCGCGATGAACAGCGGGAACGTCGCGTCGATCGGCAGCAGCGGGTTCATCCGCTCGGGGTGCGACTGGTAGTAGACGTACAGCGCGGTACCGATGGCATAGAAGAAGAAGCCGCCGGGGATCATGATCGCGGCGAACGTCCAGATCGAACGGCCGGCTTCCTTGTCGGACTTGGTCGACAGCACGCGCTGCATCAGCACCTGATCCTTCGGGAACGTCAGCACCACGTCGAACACGACCAGGAAGATGAAACCCCAGACCGTGGCCTTGGTGAGGTCGAAGCTGAAATCGAACAGCTGGGTCTTGTTCTCGGCCATCGCGACCTGGAGGAATTCCGGGACGCCGCCGTTGAGGTGGTAGATGATGAAGCCGATGGCGAAGATCGCGCCGCCGAACATCACGAACACCTGCACGAAGTCCGTCCAGATCACCGCCTTCATGCCACCCAGCGTGGTGTAGACGATGGTGAACACCCCCATGATCAGGATGCTCCACACCACGTCCAGGCCGGTGATCGTGGCGATCGCCAGCGCGGGCAGGAACAGGATGACGCTCATGCGGCTGCCGATCTGCATGGCGATGCACAGCGCACTGGCCAGCATGCGGATGGCCGGATGGAACCGCTTCTCGAGGTAGGAGAAGACGGACATCAGGTCCAGGCGACGCAGCAGGGGCACGATCCAGATGGCGACGAACACCAGCCCCAGCACCGCGATCAGGTTGTTGGTCAGGTACTGCCAGTTCGTCTCGAACGCCTTGGCCGGGATGGCGATGAAACTGATCGAACTGGTGTTCGTGGCGTACAGGCTGACGCCCGCTGCCCAGAACGGAATGCTGCGGCCGCCGACGAAGAAGTCCGCCGTCGAGGCACGCTTCTCCTGCAGGTAGAAGTACAGGCCGATGCCGACCATCGCGGCCAGATAGACCACGATCACCAGCCAGTCGAGCCACTTCAGCAGGTAGGTCTGCGCCGTCAGTTCGACCGTGCCGAGCGTCGATGCCTGCGTGTCCCAGCCGGCGAACCCGGTCCCCCAGGCCGTCAAGGTCGTCGGCAGCACGCCTTCCAACGCCGGCAGGTCTGCCCACGCGCGGGTGATGGTGTGGAACGTTGCCAGGCGGGGCGGCTTTCCGTCCGACGACTGCAGCAGGTACAGCACATGTGCCTGCCCGGTCGCACGCGCACCTTCGCTGGCAAGCACGCGGCCGGGAACCGGAGCCAGCGCCTGCCATCCGTTGTCGGGCGACCAGCGCCACACCGCGTCGTGCGGTTGCGCGGGTGCGGTGACGACCAGTTCGCCACGCTGGGCGACCAGCGTGCCGGCCGCAGCACCGCCCGGCCACGTCGGCATCGCTTGCCAGGCCGACATCGCCTGCGCGAGTGTGCGTCGCAACAGGTGCGGCTGCTTCGCGGCATCGACGCCGGCGACATAGAGGACGCCAGCATGTTCGGCGAGGCGGATGTCGTGCAACGCCACCGGGAGCGCAGGCAGCGACCGCAGCGACAGCCGGTCGCCGACCAGTTCCGCTGTCTGCAACGTGGCCGTCGCAACGTCATCCGTGGTGGATACGCGGTACAGCTTGTCGATGGCGGCGTTCTGCCAGCCGTCCCGTGCCGTCGCCCCTCCCGGGAGCTGCACCGGCTGCCATTGCGGTGACGCCGACGACCAGGCCAGCACGCGGTCATCGGAGAAGGCCAGCAGTCGCCCGCCCGCCGTTCGCAGTGCGTGCACCGGTGCCGGTGGCGCGGGCAGTGTCGACTGGCGGAGTCCTGCCAGGCTTTCCGCGAAGGCCGTTGCCGGCAGCAGTGCGAGCACGCAGGCGAGCAACAACAGGTAGCGCAGCCGCGCTCCCCAGGCCATGGAGCGCTGGATGGGCAGACGGGAAGGGCGCGTCACGCCTGCCGTCCTTCGGCCTGGGCGATCACGGCGCGCGCTCGCGCGAGAAACGGTGCATCCACCATGCGTCCTTCCACTGCATACACCCCGTCTCGTGCGGCATCGACGATGCTTCGCGCCGCGTCCACTTCTTCCTGCGTTGGTGCGAACACCGTATTGGCCCACGCTACCTGGCGCGGGTGCACACAGCTCTTGCCGACATAGCCGAGTGCGCGCGCAGATTCGGCTTCTGCGCGGAAGCCGGTTTCGTCGTCCAGCCCGGGAAAGGCGGCGTCATAGGCGAACACGCCCGCCTCGGCCGCCGCCATGCGCAATGCGTACTGTGCCGCGTGCACGTTGCGCAGGTCGGTGCGGCGGATGCCGTGTGGTTCGAACAGATCGCCGAGCCCAAGCTGCAGGCCACGCACGCGGGGATGCGCGATCGCGATGGCGACGGCATGGCGCAGCGCGCGCGGGGTCTCGATGTTGACGAGCAGGCCTGCACCACCCCGGATACCCAGCCTGGCTTCGATGGCTTCGATCTCCGCCGCGGCCTGCTTGAGCTGTTCGGCCGATTCGATCTTGGGCAGGTTGATCAGGTCGATGTCGAGCGGCAGCAACGCACGAAGATCGTCCTCCCACGCCGACGAGTGCCACGCGTTGGTACGGACGATCACCTGCTTGCCGGCCGCGCGATGCGGCGCATTGCGCAGATAGGCGGACACCTGGGTGCGCGCCTCCGCCTTGGCGGCGACCGCCACCGCGTCCTCCAGATCGAAGGACAGCATGTCGGCATCACCCGCCATCGCCTTGGCGAACAGCGCCGGGCGATCTCCGGGCACGAACAACTTGCTACGCATGGACGGCGCTCATCATGGCGCGCAGTCTGCGGGAAACAGGCAGACAGCAAAGCCCGCCCCGGCATTTTCAAACGATAGATTTTGCTGCGTCCGGAGATGTCGCAACGCAACATCTCCTGCGCTTCCGGAGCATCAGCGCTTGACGTCCAGACTGTTCTCGCCGAGGAACGCCTGCACATCCGCTGCGGCCACCAGATTGAAGTCGCCCGGCAACGAGTGCTTGAGGCAGGCCGCCGCCACGCCGAAGTGCAGCGCCTCGGCCGCGCTCAGGCCGGTCAGCCCACCGTGCAGCACGCCCGCCGCGAACGCGTCGCCCGTGCCGATGCGGTCGACGATCGGCGACACCTCGTAGGACGGCGTGGTCAACAGGCTGCCGTCACGCAGCGCGGTGATGCCCGACAGTGCATGGTGATCGACGCTGCGCTGCACGCGCACCGTGGCCGCCATCTGCTGCAGGTGCGGAAACGCCTTGAACGCGGCCGCCGCGCCTGCCGCGAAACGCTCCTGCGGAGTAGCCTGGGGGAAGTCCAGGCCGAGCACGACCTGAAGGTCGCGTTGACTGGCGAACAGGAGGTCGGCTTGCGACATCAGGCCGCGAAGGATCGCCGGTGCATCACCGCCCCAGGCGTCCCACAGCTTGGGACGGAAGTTGCCGTCGAACGATACCTTCGCCCCCGACGCCCGGGCTGCCTTGACCGCAAGCAGCACGCCGTCCGCAGCCGACTGGCCCAACGCCGGCGTCACGCCGGAGACGTGCAGCCAGTCCGCGCCTTCGAGCAGTGCAGGCCAGTCGTGCGTACCACCACCGGCGCGCGCGAATACCGAATCCGCCCGGTCGTACAGCACTTCGCTCGGCCGCTGGATGGCGCCGGGCGTCAGGAAGTAAAGACCCATGCGCCCGGCCGACTGCTGCACTGCACGCGTGTCGACGCGGTACCTGCGCAACTCGCCCAGTGCGGCTTCACCCAGCGCGTTGTCCGTGACGAGTCCCACCATGCGCGCGTCGTGGCCGAAACGCGCCAGCGACACGGCGACATTCGCCTCCGCACCGCCGACATGGACATCGAGCACCGGCGATTGCAACAGCACTTGGCGACCCGGTGCGCCGAGGCGCAGCAGCAGCTCACCGAAACAGACGATCTTCCCCATCTCCCCTCTTCTCCCGTGGCGTTGAGGCCATGCGCCTTGCAGGCCGTTCCGGCTTGTCCATGGGACAAGATAAACCGGCCCGTCAGACAGTTGTTGTTGCAGCGCACACTCTGTTAGCGTTGTTTTTGACCAGCGGTGTCATTTTATCACCCAGGCAAGATTCGAACAGGGAAATCAAGCGCTTTTACCAACAAAACAGTCGCTACGCGCGGCCATGGTCCCTTGAGGAGGGGAGGAACATGCCAGTACGTCACTACCGCCGGAAGACACCGGTTACCTTGCTTGCCGTTTCGATCGGGCTGGCGCTGCAGATGACCGCGGCCGCTCACGCCCAGGAGACGACACAGGCACCTGCAGAAGCCACACAGGAGGCCGTGGACACCACGCTCGACACGATCAGCGTGACGGGCTACCGCGCCAGCCTGGAGAAGGCGATGGACATCAAGCGTGGCGAGGCCGGCGTGGTGGATGCCATCGTCGCCGAGGACATCGCCGACTTCCCGGACCTCAATCTCGCCGAGTCGTTGCAGCGCATTCCCGGCGTGTCGATCACCCGCGACGGCGGTGAAGGTCGCAACATCTCCGTGCGCGGCCTTGGCCCGCAGTTCACCCGCGTCCGCATCAACGGGATCGAAGCACTGGCCACCGGCGGCGGCACCGACACCGCTGGCGGCGTCAATCGCGGTCGCGGTTTCGACTTCAATACGTTCGCGTCCGAGCTGTTCAGCCAACTGGTGGTGCGCAAGACTTCGTCGGCCGACACCGAAGAAGGCTCACTCGGTGCGACAGTCGACCTGCGCACGGCGCGCCCGTTCGATTACGACGGCTTCACGATGGTCGTCGGCGGCCAGGCCAGTTACAACGACCTGCTGGAAGAAACCGATCCACGCGGTACGTTCCTGATCAGCAACACCTTCGCAGACAACACGATCGGCGCCCTGCTGTCGGTGGCGTACACCGATCGCAAGGTGATCGAAGAGGGCTCGGATTCCGTGCGCTGGTGGACCGCCCAGAGCGGTACCAACTTCTTCAATCCCAGCTCCCCGTACACCGCGGCCCTGGATCCGAACGTATTCCATCCGCGCATCCCCCGCTACAACGTCTACCTGCACGATCAGGAGCGCATCGGCGTCACCGGGTCGCTGCAGTTCAAGCCGAGCGCCGACACCGAACTCTCGTTCGATGCACTGTATGCACGCTTCGACGCGAATCGCTACCAGGACAACATCAACGCCGTCTCGTTCAGCCGGACCAATCCGGCCGGCAAGCAGAACACGATCGTGCGTGACGGCGAGATCGATGCCAACGGCAACCTGGTGTACGGCCTGTTCGACAACGTCGACATCCGCTCCGAGGGGCGTTACGACGAGCAGACCACCGAGTTCAAGCAGTGGGGCGCGGAGCTTCGGCACCGCTTCAACGACTCATTGTCCATGCATGCGCTGCTCGGCGGTGTCAGGTCGACCTATGAGAACCCGATCCAGACCACCGTCATCATGGACAAGTTCGATGTCGACGGATACTCGTGGGATTACCGCGGCAACAGCCGTTTGCCGGTATTCAACTACGGCAACATGGACCCGCTGGATCCGAACGGCTGGACGCTCGCGGAGATCCGCCTGCGTCCGCAGTCGACGAGCAACGACTACGACGCGCAGCAGATCGACCTGACGTGGATCGCTTCGTCCTACTTCACCCTGAAGGGCGGTGTCCACCACAAGGACTACACCTTCGAGTCGAAGGAATGGCGTCGCTCGAACGAAACGGCCGTCCCGGCAATGACGAGCGCGACGCTGGCGACGCTCCTGCGGCAGTTCGGTACCTACGGCATCGGCGCCGGTGGCGTGAACCGCTGGCTGGTGCCGGACGTCAACGCCTTCCAGCAAGCGCTGGGCATCCATGACGGTACCGGTATCTACGAGGTCTACGACAACCTGTCGTCGCTCGCGGCGAACAACCGCACCGTCAACGAGAAGAGCCTTGGTTACTACGTGCAGGGCGACTTCAACTTCGACGTCGGCTCGGTTCCGGTGCGCGGCAACGTCGGTGTCCGCCGCGTGGACACCAAGCTCACGAGCGACGGCTGGTCATTCCTGGGTGCGGTGGCGGTACCTACCCAAGTGGTCCACGAATACAGCGATACCCTGCCCTCGTTCAATCTGGCGGCAGAGATCACGTCCGACTTCGTGGTCCGCCTGGCGGGCGCCGAAGTGATGACGCGCCCAAACCTCGGCTTCCTCAATCCCGGCGCGACGGTCAGTGCTTCCGGCGGTGCCTTCACGGTCACCACCGGCAATCCTAAGCTCGAGCCGTTCCGTGCCAAGACCCTGGACCTCAACCTCGAGTGGTACTTCACCAACGAGGCGCTGCTGTCGTTGGGCCTGTTCTACAAGGATATCGACAGCTACATCCAGAACTCGCGCGAAAGCCGTCCCTACAACACCTCGGGGCTCCCCAACGAGCTGCTCAACGGCACCATCGCCACGCCCGAGGACATCTTCACCTTCAATCAACCGCTGAACACGCCGGGTGGCGAACTGCGTGGCTACGAACTCAGCTACCAGCAACCCTTCACCTTCCTGCCAGGCTTCTGGAAAGACTTTGGTGTGCAGCTGAACTACACCTACGTCGACTCCGACATCCAGTACCTCAGTGCTGCCGGCGTGCCGACAGTAAAGGGACCGCTGGTCGGGCTGTCCAAGAACGCCTGGAACGCCACGCTGTACTACGACAACAACAAGTTCTCGGCCCGCGTTTCCGCCGCGTACCGCGATGAATTCGTCAATACCATTCCGGGGCGCGAAGGCAGCGACGTCGAGGCGACGTCGGAGTTCACCACCGTGGATGCTTCCTTGTCGTACAACATCACCGACAAGCTGACGATCTCGCTGGAAGGCCTGAACCTGACCGACGAGTGGACCGACATGTGGATGGACACGGCAGGTGATCGGTCGATCGCGTACACCCACACCGGTCGCCAGTACATGCTGGGTTTCCGCTACAAGTTCTGATGCAACACAGTCCCGCCCCTCCTTCTTGGGGGGGCACCAAAGCCCGGCCACCTCTCCTGGCCGGGCTTTTTCTTGCCCGCTGCAATACCCGACGTCCAGCCCTAGTTCCATCAGGGAGGACTGACAGCGATGCGCGCGAGCGGCAGGATCCGACGCCGCGCCGGCGGGTGCGTTGGTGCGAAGACTCAGTGCATCGCGCCCCACCATTGCGTCGAGCGCTCTCTGCACGCGTCCACGTAAGGCATGGGCAGCCTCGCCGCACTACCGATCAATGCCAGCCGATCGCGCTACGGAAGGCAAAGAAGAAGGCCCGCCTGTCGGCGGGCCTTCTGATCAGGGAGGTGTCGTCAGCGCGACGCACATTCCAGCAGACTGTTCCGGCGACTTACCTCAGCGGTTCTCCCCGCGGATAACTGCCGGACACCGGCTCCATCACCTCGAGATTCCATTCGCTCTCGACGAATGCCTTGCGGGCTTCCTTGTACTGCGGATAGCCGCCGACCTGTTCCTGGCTGTCGATGATCTCGCCGCGCCCTTCGATGACGTCGGCGACGATGCGGCGATCGATCAGGTCGCGGTTCCAGGGCGTGGCGCCGACGGTTTCAATGACCGTGTCCTGCACCTTGTCCGACGGTAGCAGGTTGACACCAAACGGCAGTGGCGGCGCCTGCTTCACGCGATTCAACTTCACCGGTGCCGTGGTGTAGCTGCCGGTCTCCTGGATGGTCTTGTGGCCGACGCGATCGACCACCAGGTTGTCCTGCGCGTAGAGATCCAGGTCGCCCGAACCGCCGATCATCATGAAGGCGAGTGGCTCGGTCGACTTGCCGGCGCGCATGACATTGCCACGCACGGCCATCTCGCCCTTCGAGTACGGGTGGCCCAGCCACTCTTCCGCGATCAGGTTGTAGTGGATCGCGCGTTGCCCCGGGTTGTAGATCAGGTTGTTGATCACCTGTCCGCGTGCACCGCCCTTGAACAGCGGACTGCGTTCGTAGTTGTGCGCGTAGAGATTGCCGACGATCAGCACGTCGTTCACGTGATCGTGGATCAGCGAGCCCTTCGAGTGCTCGCCCTTGGGGTGGGTGGAATGCGCCAGCCCTTCGCTGACGATGTTGTTGCTGTAGGTGATCCGGCGCGAGGCATTGGCCATCCACTCGGCTTCGTTCTCGCCATGGAAGCGCGTGCTGGAAGCGCTGAGATTCTCGTCCGTCGCCCAGGTGAGCGAGCAATGATCGACGATCACGTCATGGGCGCCGCGCACGGTGGTGATGGCGTCGATGTCGCCGGACCGCGTCGGCATGCCACCGTCGCCCGGCCGGATGCGGATGTGGCGGACCACCACGTCATGCGTGGCGATGGTCAGCCCGCCTTTGATGATGGTGACGCCGGGATGCGGCGCGGTCTGGCCGGCGATGGTCAGGAAGGGCTCGGTGATGCGCAACTCCTTCATACCCAGGTCGATCACGCCACCGACCTCGAACACCACGATGCGCGGCCCGCTGCCGGTCACCGCTTCCTTGAACGAACCGGGACCGTCCGCCGCCAGGGTGGTGACGCGGACGATCTTGCCGCCGCGTCCACCGGGCGTATGCGCCGCTGCGCCCTGGGCGCCCGGGAATGCGAGGGGACGCGTTTCGGCCGCCCATGCGGTGGTCGTGGCGAACGCGATCAGCAGGGCGACCGCGCCGCGGACCAGCCTTCGGGACCGCATCGACGCGGTTGAACGGGTATCAAGCATTGGCTCCCTCCCAGGAGTAAGCGACGCATCGTGGCATCGGGATGGATTTTGCGGCAGTGCACATTGTCAATGACACCGGTTTACCATATACAGGCCATCAGCCTGCACTGTCACTCGGCGGTGCAACAAACGCAGCGGGGAGAGCCCACTTGAGTAACGACCGCAACGCCCACGCCGACGCGCCCATCCTGGCCGCCATCGCGGACAGTTTTGTCGGCGCGCGGCGCCAGGGGCGTGCCCTGACCGGGTTTCCCGGCGAGATTCCGGAAGACCTGGTCACCGCCTACCGCGTGCAGGATCTGGCGATCGCGCAATGGCCGGACCAGGTGGTGGGCTGGAAGGTGGGCTTCATCGCCCCGGAACGACGCGATGCATCCGGCGACGAGCGCCTGCTGGGCCCGATCTTCGCGCGACAGCTGCAGATGACTACCGGTAGTCATTCGGTGTTCCAGATCTTCGCCGGCGGCTTCGGTGCCGTGGAAGCGGAGTACGTGCTGCGTCTCGACGCCGACGCGCCGGCCGACAAGACCGACTGGACGCCGGACGAAGCCGCTGCGGTGCCTTCGACATTGTTCATCGGCATGGAGGTGGCCAGCAGTCCGCTGGCCACGATCAACCAGCTGGGCCCCCGCGTGGTCGTGTCGGACTTCGGCAACAACAACGGGCTGGTGGTGGGTCCCGAGATTCCCGCCTGGACAGAGCGCAGCGATGCGTCGTTGACCTGCTCTACCTGGATCGATGGCCGGCAGGTCGGCCAGGGAGGTGCCACCACGCTGCCCGGCGGCCTGCGTGCGGCGTTCGCGTTCGCGCTGGCGCGTTCCGCGCGTCGCGGCCGGCCACTCAAGGCCGGCGACCTGATCGCCACGGGCAATGCGACCGGCATCCACGACATCCTGCCGGGCCAGCAGGCCCGCATCGACTTCGATGGACATGGCAGCATCGAATGCCTGGCCGCGGCTGCGACACCGAAGGACGAGGGAGACTGGCGCGCATGATGAATCGTCGTCGTTTCCTGGCCGGCGGACTCGGCGTCGCGGCTTCCCTGCCCTTGGCAGGGAAGCACGTCCTGGCCGACGAGGGCCGGCACGTGCTGACCGCGACCGACGTGCACGTGAAGGACTATCCGACGGTGGAAGCCGTGCGCTGGATCGGCGACACGATGGCGCGCGAGACCGGTGGGCGGGTGACGCTGCGCCAGTACCACTCGGGCCAGCTGGGTCGCGAGTCGGAAGCCATCGACATGGCGCGCTTCGGTGCCATCGACATCACCCGCGTGTACGCCGGCGCGTTGAACAACGCATTCCCGCTGACCCAGGCGCTGTGCCTGCCCTACGTTTTCGATTCGGTGCCGCACATGCGGCGCGCGATGGATGGGGGTATCGGCCAGGCGGTGCTGGATGGATTCGCCAAGCGGGGACTGGTGGGCCTGGCCATCTACGATTCCGGCGCCCGCTGCTTCTACAACACCAAGCACGCCATCAATGCACCCACCGACCTGCATGGACTGAAGATCCGGGTGCCGGTGTCGGACATCTTCATCCGCATGCTGCGCCTGTTCGGCGCCAATCCCACACCGCTGTCCCTGGGCGAGGTGTTCTCCGGCCTGGAGACGCACATGATCGACGGTGCGGAGAACAACATCCGCAGCTTCCACTCCAGCCGCCATTTCGAGGCGGCGCACTACTGGTCGCAGACCAACCATTCGTATGCACCTGACGTGCTGCTGGTGTCGCAACGCACGCTGGAAGGCCTGCAGCCACGTGATCGCGCGCTGCTGATCGAGACCGCGCGCCAGTCGGTCGGCGTGATGCGTTCGTTGTGGGATGCGTCGGAAGCCAAGGCAAGGGAAGCCGTATTTGCGGCGGGCGTGAAGCACAACGAGGCGGATCTGGCCGCCTTCGCGCGCGCCTCGCAGCCGCTGCTGTCCGAGTACCGCAACGACCCGGCGATCGACGCGCTGTACCGCCGCATCCGCGACCTGGCCTGAGAACCGACGATGTCCGAAGAATCCACGCCACCTCCCGCCACGCCGCTGCAGCGCGGCATGGACCTGCTGTCCAATGCCGCGGTCGCGGTTGCGGTCGTCGCGCTGCTGGGCCTGGTGGCCGTGCAGGGCTGGCAGGTGATTGCCCGTTACGTCATCAACGACTCGCCCAGTTGGACCGAGCCGGTCACCGTGCTGTTGCTGACCACCGCCATGAGCCTCGGTGCCGCTGCAGGCGTCCACACCAATCGCCATTTCGGCTTCTTCCTGCTGGCCGATGCAGTGGGGCCCCGCCTGAAGCGGCTGTTGCATGCCCTGTCGCCGCTGGTGATCGCGGCCATCGGTGGCGTGATGGCGTATTGGGGTGCGGTACTGCTGATGGACGGACTGGATATCCGCATCGCAGGCGCCTCGATGCCGCAAAGCATCGGCTATCTGCCCCTCGCGATCGGGGGCGTGCTGATGGTGGTGTTCGCCCTGTACCGACTGCTCCTGGTGCTGCGCGCGCCGTTGAACGACGAGGCCCGCTGACCCATGGCAATCACCCTGCTCTTCTCGATCTTCGCGATCCTGCTGCTGATCGGTGTGCCCGTCGCCTATGCCTTGGCTGCCGCATCGCTGGCCACACTGCTTTACCTCGACCTGCCCAGCATCGTGCTGGTCCAGCAGATCTCGTCGGGCACAGGCTCGGCATCGCTGATCGCGATCCCGCTCTTCATCTTCGCCGGCGAGATCATGCTGCGCGGCGGCATCTCGGAACGGTTGATCAGTCTGGCCGCTTCGCTGGTCGGGCGCCTGCGCGGTGGCCTGGGTCAGGTAAGCATCCTGTCGTCGCTGTTCTTCGGCGGCGTGTCGGGCTCGGCGATCGCCGACGTGTCGGCCGTGGGCGGGACGATGATCCCGCAGATGGTCAAGCGCGGTTACGACCGCGACTTCGCGGTCAACGTCAGCATCACCGCCGCGCTGGTGGCGCTGCTGGTGCCGCCCTCGCACAACCTGATCCTGTTCTCGGCCGCGGCCGGCGGTGGCCTTTCCATCGCCGACCTGTTCGCTGCCGGTATCGTGCCAGCGCTGCTGATGACGGCCGTCCTGATGGTCACGGGCTGGGCCGTGGCCTGCAAGCGGGGTTACGGCACCGAACCTTTCCCCGGCATGCGCGCGGTGATGCTTCGCCTGGTCGCAGCACTGCCGGGACTGGGACTGGTGGGCCTGATCTTCTTCGGCATCCGCGCCGGCATCTTCACGGCGGTAGAGAGCGCCGCCATCGCCGTGGTCTATGCGCTGCTGGTGACGAGCGCGCTGTACCGGCAACTGTCGTGGAAGGAGTTCTTCGGCACGGTGACCCACGCCGCACGCACGACGGGCGTCATCCTGTTCGTGATCGCCACCGCCGCCGTGTTCGGATGGCTGCTCGCCTACCTGCAGGTGCCGGCCGCCGCCGTCGACGCCCTGCAGTCCATCGCCCACAGCAAGTACACCGTGCTGCTGCTCATCGTGCTGGTACTGCTGCTGCTCGGCACGTTCATGGACCTGGCGCCGATGATCCTCATCTGCACGCCCATCTTCCTGCCGGTCGCGCGCGCGTACGGCATCGATCCGATCCACTTCGGGCTGGTGCTGGTGCTGACAGGCGGCCTGGGTCTGGTGACGCCGCCGGTGGGCTCGGTGCTGTTCATTGGCACGGCCATCGGCAAGATCACGATCGCCCAGAGCATGCGCACCATCTGGCCCTTCTGGCTGGCCGGCGTGGCGGTGCTGCTGGTAGTGACCCTGTTCCCCGAACTGTCACTTTGGCTGCCACGAGCGCTGAAGGGATGAATCCGAACCCCGCAGTGCGGACGGGCAAGGCGCCGGCACGTAATTCCCGCTATCGCGCCGGGCCGATCCCCAGCCGCTAGAATCCTTCCGACAGACGAACGGACCCGCCCTGCCCCATGCCCGCGCGCAAGAAGCCCGAAACCCCCGCCGCCCTGCCCACCGGTGGCAAGGCCGCGACCATCAACGACATCGCGCGGCTTTCCGGCGTCTCCAAGAAGACCGTCTCCCGCATCATCAACCACTCGCCGCTGGTCCGTAAGGACACCCGCGAGAAGGTCGAAGCGCTGATGCGGGACGTGGGCTACGTGCCCGATCCGATGGCCCGCGGCCTGGCGTTCCGCCGCTCCTTCCTGATCGGCATGGTCTACGACAACCCGACCGCGCAGTACATCGTGAACATGCAGTACGGCGCGCTGGATGCGCTGCGCGACTCGGGCTTCGAGCTGGTCGTGCATCCCTGCGACAGCCGCAGCCCGGGTTACATCGATGGCGTGCGCCGCTTCGTGCAGCAACAGAAGCTGCATGGCGTGATGCTGGTGCCGCGCGCATCGGAAGACCAGGCGTTGGCCGACATGCTGGCCGAGATCGGCTGCCGCTACACGCGCATCGCCTCGGTATCGATGGACGAACCGTCGCGCATGGTGGTGACGCACGACCGCGACGGCGCCGCCGAAGCGGCCGAGTACCTGCTGTCGCTGGGCCACACCGATATCGCGCTGATCACCGGTCCCGCAGCGTACCGGTCGTCGATCGAGCGCACCGACGGCTTCGTGCAGGCGCTGGCCAAGCGCGGCCTGGAATTGCCCAAGTCGCGGATCATCGAAGCAGGTTATACCTTCGAGTCCGGCGTGGTCGCCGCCGAGAAGCTGCTGTCCGGCAAGAACCGTCCCACCGCCATCTTCACTGGCAACGACGAAATGGCCGCAGGCGTCTACAAGGTGGCCATGCGCGCCGGCATCAGCATCCCGCGCCAGCTGTCGGTGGTCGGGTTCGACGACAGTCCGCTCGCGTCCCGGCTGTGGCCTTCGCTGACCTCGGTCCGCCGCAACACCCGCGATACCGGCCGTACCGCGGCCGCCATGCTGATCCAGCCGGAAGGCACGCCGATGCTCGCCGCCGCCAGCATCCGCCCGCACCTGGTCATCCGCGACTCCTCGCAGCCCCCCGAGTAAGCCTTGCCGCGTCGGTGGTTGTCCCGCTGCCGCACCGCAAAATGACACCGGTTACCAAAGTCATTAGAATCGCCCCCACGACTTCCCGACGCCCCGCTTCATGGGCGTCCGCACACGACGGAGCTCCGCGCATGTTCTGCAAGACCTACCACGCCACCCACCCGGACATGATGGACGGCGCCAGCAACGACCAGCTGCGCGACCGCTACCTGATCGGCAACCTGTTCGTTGCGGAAACGGTGCAGCTGAACTACTCGCACAACGAGCGCTTCGTGATCGGTGGCGCCGCGCCCGTGTCGAAGAAAGTCGACCTGCCGCGGCAGACCGAACCTGCGTCGGCCGCCGGCAAGCCCTTCCTGGAGCGTCGCGAGCTGGGCGTGATCAACGTCGGTGGTGGCGCGGGCAAGGTCACCGTCGACGGCACCACGTACGTGCTTGGTCCGAAGGATGGCCTGTACGTGGCGATGGGCAGTGCCGATGTGGCATTCGAATCCGATGACGCCGCCAACCCCGCCAAGTTCTACCTGACGTCGACGCCGGCGCACGCGCGCTTCGAGACCAAGCAGCTGTCGATCAAGGATGCCGTCGCGCTTGAGCGCGGCGCGCTGGAGACCAGCAACGAACGCACCATCTACCAGTTCATCGTGCCGGCCACCTGCCAGTCGTCGCAGCTGCTGCTGGGCCTCACCGTGCTGAAGACCGGCAGCGTGTGGAACACCATGCCGCCGCACCTGCACGACCGCCGCAGCGAGGTCTATTTCTACTTCGACCTGGCCGACAACGACCGCGTCTACCACTTCATGGGCGAGCCGGAAGCGCAGCGCCACATCGTCGTGCAGAACGACGAAGCCGTGGTCTCGCCGCCGTGGTCGATCCACATGGGTTCGGGCACCAGCAACTACGCCTTCATCTGGGCGATGGGCGGCGAGAACCTGGACTACACCGACATGCACGTGCTGGACATCTGCCAGCTCAAGTAACCGCGCCACCCAACATCCGAGGGGAACACACGATGGCACGCAATCCTTTCAGTCTCGAAGGCAAGGTCGCCCTGGTGACCGGCGCCAACACCGGTCTGGGCCAGGGCATCGCGCTGGCGTTGGCCGAAGCGGGCGCCGACATCGCCGCCGCGGGCATCGTCGAAGCCGCGGAAACCAGCGAGAAGGTGCGCGCGCTCGGGCGCCGCTTCCTCAACCTGGAAGCGAACCTGATCAGCATCGATCCCGTCGAGCGCCTGGTGAAGGAAACCGTCGAAGGCCTGGGCGGGCTGGACATCTTGGTGAACAACGCGGGCCTGATCCGTCGCGCCGACGCCGTGGATTTCAGCGAGAAGGACTGGGACGACGTGATGAACGTCAACATCAAGTCCGCGTTCTTCATGTCGCAGGCCGCCGGTCGCCATTTCATCGCGCAGGGCCGCGGCAAGATCATCAACATCGCGTCGATGCTGTCGTTCCAGGGCGGCATCCGCGTGCCGTCGTATACCGCCAGCAAGTCGGGCATCGCCGGCATCACCCGTCTGCTCGCCAACGAGTGGGGCGCCAAGGGCGTGAACATCAACGCCATCGCGCCCGGTTACATGGCGACCGACAACACCGCGCAGCTGCGTGCGGACGAAAACCGCAACAAGGCGATCCTGGACCGCATCCCGGCCGGTCGCTGGGGCGAACCGTCGGATCTCGGCGGCACGGCCGTATTCCTGTCCTCGCGCGCGTCGGACTACGTCAACGGCGCCGTCATCCCGGTCGACGGTGGCTGGCTGGCGCGCTGACGCGGCGCGTATCTGCACGGAATCCTGTGGGAGCGACGTCAGTCGCCAAGCAGGCATCCCGATGCGTCATCGCGACTGACGTCGCTCCCGCAAGGGACGGCGCGAGGAGAGCATCGATGTTTCGTTGGCTTGTCATCGTGGCGATCTTCCTTTGCTGCGCATCTGCGCACGCCGCCTCGCCACGCCAGGTCTTCATCGCCGGCGATTCCACCGCCAGCCAGTACGGCCCGGAGCGCGCCCCGCGTGAGGGCTGGGGCCAGCAGTTGCAGGGCTTCCTCGACAAGGACGCCTACCTCGTGCGCAACCACGCGCAGAGCGGCCGCAGTTCGCGCAGCTTCATCGCGGAAGGCTGGTTCGACGGCATGGCGAAGGACATGCGCGCGGGCGACGTGCTGCTGATCCAGTTTGGCCACAACGACGAGAAAATCGAGGACCCCACGCGCTACAACGAACCGCAGCGCGCGTTTCCCCAGTGGCTGATGCGCTACGTCGCGCTCGCGCGCGACAAGGGCGCGACGCCGATCTTGGTGACGCCGGTGGCGCGGCGGAAATTCGACCATGGCCAGCTGCTCGACACCCACGGGCTGTACGCACAGGCCGTACGCGATCTGGCGCAGCGCGAACAGTTGGGGCTGATCGACCTGACCGCACTCAGCATGGATTGGCTGCGAGCAGCCGGCGATGAGGCGAGCAAAGCCTATTTCATGCACGTGCCCGAACAGGGCCAACAGGACGACACGCACTTCCAGCAACGCGGCGCGGTGATGGTTGCCTGTCTGGTCGTCGCCGGCTGGAAGCAGATCGATCCGTCGCTGGCCGCCCACGTCACGCGCGACACCGACTGCGGTGCGCCCGCTACTGCGCTGGCCGACCGCAAGGCGCAGGCACATCCCTCGCTCGTCGTGCACGAGCGCGACATCGCCGTACAGCAGCCGGGTCCGCACGGCGGTGCCGGCAACACAACGGCCTTTCCGTTCTTCCGTGATGCGCCCGCGCTCGGCTTCGAGTTCCGCAAGCGCGTGCTGCATCGGGGTGCGGGTATCGGCCTGCACCAGCACCACAAGGACGAGATCTACTACGTGCTCAGCGGCCGCGGCATCTACGAGCTGGACGGCAAGGCACAGGAAGTGCGTGCCGGCGATGCGATGCTGACCCGTCCCGGCAGCACGCACGCGATCCGCCAGGACGGTGAGGAAGACCTGGTACTGCTGATCATGTACGCCCGCAAGGCACCGTAGATCGCCGCCCTGTACACACCGTAGCACTCAGTCCCGCGGCGAGGGCCTGTCCCAGCGCGCGTAGCTCGCGTCGATGGCACTGCGCAGGCGTCGATACTGCGCGCTGCCCGGTTCCGCCTGCAGGCGACCGGCAACCGCTTTCCATCCGCCTTCATGGTCGCGTGACCACTCGCGGACCACGGCCCGGCACGGCTGTCCGACGATCTGCGCCAGCGCGCACGCCATGAAGATGTCGCCGGCCGTCCAGTCGGGCTGCTGCTGCATCGCTTCCACATAGGCGCGCGGCACCGCGTAGTAGCGCGCCATCTCGTCCGCGAAGGCCGCCGGATACCGGCTCGCATACTCGTTGATGTCGGCCAGGTGGCGGTCGACCGAGGTGTCGCCCGTGGCAGGCGCGTAGTTGTCCACGTCCTCCTGCGCGAACGCGGGCAGTCCGACCATCAAGGCCAGGCAGCAGGACAGGAGACAGGCAGGTGCGGTCGCGCGCTTCACGGAATCATTGTGCCCCAGCAACGTGCACCTGCGCGCCGTCAGGCGTCAGGCATCGCTTCGATGGCCGCCAGCGCGTCCACCAGCTGGCCGGCATTCTCGACCACGCGCAGGCGTGGTGCATCGGCGTCGACACCATGCTCGGCCTCCAGTGCCCAGGTGACGTGGTACGGCATGTGGACGCCCCAACCGCCCAGGGCGAGCACCGGTTCGATGTCCGATCGCAGGGAGTTGCCCACCATCGCGAACTGCGCTGGCGCCACGTCCAGCTCGCGCAGCACGCGCGCGTAGGTCGCCTCGTCCTTTTCGGACACCACCTCGATGCGGTGGAACAGATCGGCCAGTCCCGATTGCGCGATCTTGGCTTCCTGGTGGAACAGATCACCCTTGGTGATCAGCACGATCTCGTGGTCGGCGGCAATCCGTTCGACGGCATCGCGGATGCCGGGCAGCAGGTCGACCGGATGCTGCAGCGTGGTACGTCCGATCTCGATCACGCGGTGCAGGTCATGCGCGCTGATGCGCTCGTCGGTCAGCTGGATCGCGGTCTCCAGCATCGACAGGGTCATGCCCTTCACGCCGTAGCCGAAGATCTTCAGGTTGCGGCGTTCGACGTCCAGCAGGTGCTGGTGCGTGCGCGCATCGGCGAGATCGACATACGCACCGAGGATCGCTTCAAAATCCGCTTCCGCCTGCCGGTAATAGTCCTCGCTTTTCCACAGCGTGTCGTCGCCGTCGAAGCCGACCCATCGGATGCGCGCCATCGGATGCCTGCCTTCCATCTGTACGAAGGCCGCGAAGGATAGCAGCCGTGCGGTCGCGCATGAGGAAACGGCCGCCCCTTTCGGGGCGGCCGCGTGTCGAGATGATCGTTGGACGATGTCCGCGATCAGCCGCCGGAACTCGGCGGAGGTGCGCTGCCATCGGTCGGCGGCGGCGTGGTTTCCGGCGCGTTCGGATTGGCGGGCGGCGGCAGGTTCGGATCGGTGGGCGGCGTGGCCGGATCCGTCGGTGCCGGCGGCGTCATGTTGTCGGTTGGCGGCGGCGTGGTCTCCACCGGCTCCGGCGCGCTCGGCGGCGGGGTGTCTTCCGGTTTCGGACCACAGGCCGTCATCAGGCCCGCGCTCAGCAGCGCCAGACCAAGGCCCATCGTCAGTCGGTGAGTGGAGTTCTTCATGGTTCCTCCGTGCGTTCTTTCATGAAAAGGGCGGTGGCGTCAGGGCGTACCCTGCGTGTGCACCGCATATTCTTCGGGACTCAGGCGCCCGTCCGCGTCCTTGTCGAGCGTACCGCACACCTGCGCCAGGGGCGGATCGACCGCCGCCTCGTCCTTGCTGATGGCACCGTCCGCGTTCTGATCGAGTTCCTCGAACGGGCGCGGCGTGGTCGTGGGTGCCGCCGTCGTGGCGGATTCGTCCACGCGCTGGCCAGCCTCCTGCGCGAACACCGACGGCACAGAGGCCATCAGTGCGAAGGCGAGCGCCAACATGCCGGGGACGAGGCGCACTTTCGGGGTGTTCGTAGTCATACGGCTCTCCAGAAGCGGTGGTGCGCCGGAAAAAAGAGGGGCGGCTCGAGTGGCCGCCCCTCGTCGGGCAGCGCCGGCATTTCAACGCGCGGCGTCACCCACCCTGACGGCGCTGGTTACTTCTGCTGCTCGCCGTAGTTCTTGCTCACGAACGCCTTGTACTCATCGGCGGTCAGCGAGCCATCCGCATTGGCGTCAGCCTGGTCGAACACCTGGCTCAGGCCCGGATTGGCAGCGGCCTCTTCCTTGCTGATGTTGCCGTCGCCATTGGTATCCACATCCGCCCAGCCCTGCTTGGCCTGGGTACCGGCCGCGTCAGTGCTCTGCGTCGGCGTGGTCGCCGAGCCCGTGGCCTGTTCGGCGCTCTGCTCGGTCTGCTGCGCCTGCGCAGCGTCCTCGGTCTTCTCCTGCGCGAATGCCAGCGGCATGGCCAGCGCGGCGCTCAGGGCGACCAGGGCGATCAGCGGCTTGCGGTTGTTATTCGTCATGTCAGTGCTCCGTTCTGTAGGGAGTGCGTCCGATTGCGCACGGCCCCACCTTGCCGCCGGGCATCTGAATGAAATTTGCGGCGCGACATGAACGTGCACGCATGCTTAACCACACCGTGCACGGCATCGACTAAACCGGTGTTAGCCGCTCGTGAGCACGGCGTCAGCGGCGCGTCGATTGCGTGATGTCGCGCCGGGTTTGGCGTTACGCATCCGTTTTTTCGGTGTGGTCTGCGCCATCGTCGCCCAGCGATTTTTTGCTGAACCATTGCCAACCCAGCACGACGCCACTCAACGCGCCTGCGATCTCCAGCACGACGCGGGACCCCAAGCCGTCCGGATCATGGATGCCCTGCAGCGCGATGCGTGCATATAGCGGCGATTCGAGCCGGGCGATCCCCAGGTAGAACATGTTCCAGGTGTCGATGCCGGCGCCGATGATCACGGCCGACACGCAGGCCCACCCGATCGCGTGGCCCATCGACCAGTGCATCTTCGCGCTCAGCCAATGCCAGAACAGGAAGCACAGCATGCCGACGAGCATCGCGATCAGCCCTGCTTCCAGTGCACCCAGCACACCGTAATGGAGGGGCAGGTTCATCGACCGGCCCCCATCGGAAAGGCATGGACGGCGAGGCGGGCGTAACGGTGCATGGCGGGATCCCCTGTCATCGGGCCGCGCCCGCCGGGAAAGGGTAACCGATGCCATGCGCACTCCCGCGCGTGACTGGCAAGATGGCGCCACCCCTCCGCTCACTCGGCCTTCCCCATGACACGTCTGTTGCTGGCCGGCGCGACCGGCCTCGTCGGCGACATCACGCTACAGCAGGCCCTCGCCTCGCCTCGCGTCCAGCAGGTGGTCGCACCCACCCGCCGGCCACTGCCAGCGCACCCGAAGCTGCTGAATCCGATCGTCGATTTCGACGCACTGCCTGACGACGCCGACTGGTGGCGGGTGGATGCAGTGGCCTGCGCGCTGGGCACGACGATCCGCGACGCCGGTTCGCAGGACGCGTTCCGTCGCGTGGACCACGACTATCCGTTGGCGATCGCACGCCGCGCGCACACGCACGGCGCGACGACGTTCGCGCTGGTGTCGGCGAAGGGTGCGGCGGCGGGTTCGCGCATCTTCTATTCGCGCGTCAAGGGCGAGGTAGAAGAGGAACTTGCGGGCATCGGCTTTGCGTCACTGACGCTGTTGCGCCCCGGGCTGCTGGGCGGTGAACGTCGGCAGCAGCGCGCGGGCGAAGGGTTGGCCCTGCGTGTGTTCGGCGCCCTGGATGCGGTGCTGCCCGCGAGTTACCGCATCGTGCCGGCGCAGCGTGTCGCCGCCGCCCTGCTGCAGGCGGCGCTGGACGCGCCACCCGGCCGCCATGTCATCCCGTCCGAGCAGTTGCTGCGCTGAGCATCGGTCCTCAGGCACCCGGATCGTCGGCCAGCACCTGCACGCCGTCAGCGACGATGCGGTATTCCACCGCCGGCACCGGCGCGCCGGAGGTTTCCTTCGCGGTGTGCTGCCGTGCATCGGGCGACAACGCCACGCGCGACAGCACGCCATGCACCTGCGCCTGGCCCCGCACATCCTTCGGCACGTAGAAGTCGTGGTCGCCAAGCAGCACGCGCGCGCCCTGCCCGTCGTCCTCGAGCATCACCCAGCACCCCTTCTTCTGGCAGACATCGACGACGCGACCGCTGAACACCTTCGCCTGTCCCTCGTGCGCGGCCGGGTTCGCCAATGCCTGCGCTAGCGGCACGACCTCGCCGGCCGGCACGTCGGCGCCGTACTTGTCCCACGCCGCCTCGGCCGCCATCGCCGGACCCACCAACGCCATCATGCCGATGGCCATCAACGTGCGTCGCATGGTTCCGCCTTGTCCTGGATGAAGTAGCGGCATCTTACCCAGACCGCCGCCGCTTCACTCAGTGCAGCAGGCCGTGATGCACCAGTTGCAGGCGCTGCGTGCCGGCAGCCGTGATGGCGTTGCTGGCCCGATCCAGCAGGCGTTCGTCCTCGTCGTCGATCACCACCAGCACCTTGCCGGCGTCGATCTCGGTGCGATAGTCCCGGCGCACCTCGCTCGGCACGGACGAGCCCGCCAGCGCCGCGGCCCAGCCGCCGACGGTGGCACCGACCACCATGCACAGCGGCACCGCGGCCCACGGAATGCCGACCGCCGGCACGGCCATCGCGATCAGGCCGATGATCAGCCCCAGCGCGCCACCACCCACCAACCCGCGCACGGCGGCAGGCATGAAGTCGGTCGGCGAAGCCTCCTTCTCGGCATCGGGCATCTGCATCATCTCGATGTCGGATCGACCGACCAGGGACGCATGGTCCGGCCGGATGCCGAGATGCAAGGCCACATGGAGCGCCGCTTCGGCCGTGTCGATGTCCGGGGCGCTGAATACGCGTCGCGTCTTCATGGCGATCTCCTGGCCGGCACAGAGGGGTCGGCCGTGACGATCACCCTAGGCCGGCTGGCGGGAGCAGCGGGTGAAAAAGCGCTGTGTGCACTCACGTGCCGACAACCGGTCGACCTCAACGACAGCGATCAGAGCGCCGGCGTCTCCGGCGCCTGCTTGCGTCCCAGCGCGCGCAGGTAGAGTTCGTACAGCGCGGTGACCTTGGAGACGTATTCCTGTGTCTCGGCGTACGGCGGCACGCCGCCGTAGCGGGTCACCGTGCCGATGCCGGCGTTGTACGCGGCGGCCACCAGCGTCAGGTCGCCCTTGTAGCGCTTCATCAATTGCCGCAGGTGGCGCGCGCCGGCGTTGATCGATTCGGTGGAGGAGAACGGGTCGGCGACGCCGTATTCCTTTGCCACGTCCGGCATCAGCTGCATCACGCCCATCGCGCCCTTCGGCGACACCGCCTTGGCATCGAAGTCGCTTTCCGCGTGCGCCACCGCGCGCAGCCAGGCATCGTCGACACCGGTCTGGCGCGCGGCTGCCTTGAACTCGGACGGATAGCGATCCAGGCGCGGCTTGCCTACCCGTCCCAGGCCGGGGTGCGCGGGTTCGCCCGGCGGGGTCTGCACGGTGAACTTCAGATAGGGAGTGGACCCGGGCAGGTTGCGGGTGGAATAGACCTTCTGCCCGTCCTGCTCGCGCTCGTACAGGGTGCCGCTGAACACGCCCATCGAACCCCACAGGTTGGGGGTGCTGACGGCGTTGTCGTCGATCTCCTTGGCCACGCACTTCGACCCCGGCTCGGGGGCGGTGGCCAGGCTGACCGTCCCGCCCTGGACGCAGCGGTAGACCGTGCGTGCGCCGGCCTCGGCGCTGGCGAAGACCAGCACCGTCAGCAGCAGGACGGCGGCGTAGCGGGAGGGGTGCATGGGCGGCGGATTCTAGGCCCGGGAAGCTGAAGGCCACCCTGAACCACGCGCCCCGGGCCGACGGCCGGCCAGGCTCCACCGCCCCCTGCTGCGCCGCAGCAGCCAAGCGCGTAAAATGCGGGCCCTCTTTCACCGCACCCCCTTCGGAGCATGCAATGGGCCTGGATCTGGTCACCGCCGGCAAGAACCCGCCGGACGAAATCAACGTCATCATCGAGATCCCGAAGGATGCCGAGCCGGTGAAATACGAAGTGGACAAGGCCAGCGGCGCGATCTTCGTCGACCGCATCCTGTCCACCCCGATGCGCTATCCCTGCAACTACGGCTACGTCCCGCACACCCTGTGCGGCGACGGCGACCCGGCCGACGTGCTGGTCGTGCTGCCGCTGCCGCTGATCCCCGGCTCGGTGATCCGTTGCCGCCCTGTCGGCGTGCTGCGTATGAGCGACGAAGCCGGCAGCGACGAGAAGCTGCTGGCCGTGCCGGTGGACAAGGTGTTCGCCGGCTACAGCCACATCAACGACATCGACCAGGTCAGCCCGCACTGGCTGGAGCGCATCGGCCACTTCTTCGAGCACTACAAAGACCTGGAGAAGGGCAAGTGGGTCAAGCTGGACGGCTGGGGCAATGCCGCCGAAGCCAAGGCCGTGCTGGTCGACGCCATCGCCCGCCAGGCCGCGCAGCCGGACGACGAGAAGCACAAGTTCTGAGCCCCGGCGCGGCAACGCGCGCGTGGACGAGAAGGCCGCCCTGGGCGGCCTTCTTTTTTTCAGTCATCAGACGCCGGCAGCGCGCGCCGCGCGCTCGATCGTGTCGTTCCACTGCAGCAGACGCGGCTCGATCGCCGCCGCATGCCGGCGCCATTTGTCGGGGTCGGGTTTCGACAGCGTGTAGCGCGACAAAGGCAGCTGCGGACCGAGTTCGCGATCCCAGGACCAGCCGGCGAACGTGCTCAGGCGCAATGCCTCGCCCTGCGGATCCTGCAGGAAGCGCCCGTAGTCCACGCCCGTCCAATCCTCTGGCGGCAACGCCTCCAGGTCGTCCAGCATCAGGCGCGTCGCGGTCTCCCACTGCCGGGCGACGATCTCGCCAAGGTCCTGGCCGATCAGTGACTGCCAGCCCGGCGTCAGCAGGAAGGACCACATCGGCCCCTCCCATCCGGGCAGGTTGTACATGCGGAAGCGGCCGGACTGCCAGCCATCGATCATGCTGCCCCAGACCTGCCGCGGGTCACGGTGCAGGTAGATGAACTTCGCATCCGGGAAGACCGCTTTCAGGAACGGGATGCGCAGAGCGTTCTTCGGTGTCTTCTCCAGCAGGCGGACGACGGCATCCGGCGCCGGCTTCTCGCCCTCGCGGTCGCGCAGCGCATCGAGGAAGCGGCCGCGCAATGCCTGCACCACCTCCGGCGTGGCGTCGGCACGACCCAGCTGGTTCGAGTGGTATTGGCTATGCGATGGCGCCAGGCCCTCCACGCCTTCGATCAGCTGATGACTTTCGTCGCCGATCGTGTGCACGCCGGGCGCGCCCGACAACGTCTCGAACAACAGCGTGGAGCCGGAACGCGGCGGACTGACGATGAAGACGGGGCGCTCAAAGTGCGACTTCTCCGTCGTGACTTGCCCACCCTGCCCTCCCGCCGGCCTTGCACCATGTGGATCGCGCAGCGCCGACGCATCGGCGTCCGCCGCAAGTGCCATGCTGAAGATGTGTGCCTTCAGCGCAGGCAACAGGCCGAGGCCATTCTGCAACTGGACTTGCGCCACGCCCGCCTGCGCGAGGGCAGCCTGGACGTCTTTCAACAACGCCCGGAAATGCGGCAGGCCCGAGGGCTGGTCGCCATGGCAGGCCCACACGCCGTGCCAATGGCGTGCGAAGCGCATCAGCGCGGCATGCACGGCGGGCAGCTGCGGACTGCGCTCGGCTTCACCCGTCAGGAAGTTGATGCATTCCCGCAGTTCCCATGGCGTCATCACCTCTGACGCGTTGAACGACTCGTAGTCCAGCATCGCCTGATGCCCGGCGACCGGACTCATTCTGCGTGGCGCCCAGCCCGGCTCCCGCCGCTCCGGCGTCCTGCCCTGCTCCAGCAGGTTCCAGAAGCCGACGCCGCCGACCGTGTCGGCCACCAGGTGGATGCGCGTCTGATCGCCCGGGTTGAGTACGCGGTGATGGCGCCAGGTGTCGAAGATCCAGCATTCGCCCGCGGCCATGTTGACTTCGTGCTCACCGCACAGGAAGCGCACCGAGGGCGTGGTGACGATGGGCACGTGCACGCGCATGTGCTCGCGCCAGTAATAGTTGATGTCCACATGCCCGACGACTTCGGACTGGCCGGACAACCGCATCAGCCGCGAACGCCCCCAGGTGGCGTCGAGCGTTTCCAGCACCTGCATCAGGTAGGGAAGCCGCTCCAGCCACGGCGTCGGCCGCATCGCCCCGGTCACCTGGTCGCTGTCGGGATCGCCATCGGTCGTGATCAACGGCAACGCACTGTTGCCGGGAATGCCATTCGGGTGTGAGCGCCAGGCCGAGACGTCGATCACCGAGATCTCGCGCGCCAGCGCCTCGGCATCGAAGCTCAACGGCAACTGGATGAACGGCGCGGGGAGTTTCATCTGAGACGGGCGGCGGTCCGGAGGCGGCCGACCGATCATAGCAACGGCCATGCATGGCGCCGAGCGCCCGCCCCGCCTCTCCGGAAAGCACTACGGCCCCGTTCGGGGCCGTAGTGGTCAAGCATCAGACTGCTGATCGGGCGATCAGAAGCGCTGGGTGTACTTCACGTACATGAAGCGGTCGTAGTCGAAACCACCGTAGTAGGCGAAGTCGCTGTGACGGTACGACGAGTTCGAGAACATCAGCGGACCCTGGTGGTCGAACACGTTGTTGGCGCCCACGGCGATCGTGGCATTCCACGGCGCCTGGTAGCTGACCTGCAGGTCGTGGAACGTGTTGGAGCCCACCTTGCGGATCGCGTCCGCCTCGCCGTTCGCGTAGTGATCCGGCTCGGTGCACGGACGGGCCGTGACACAGTTTTCCTTCATGCCCGAGTAATAGCGGGCCGTCCAGTTCACCGCGAAGGCTCCCAGCGACCAGTCCACGCCCAGGTTAGAACGCACGCGGAAGATGCCCGAGTTGCCTACGTTGCCGACGATGATCTTCTCGCCAGCGCGGTTCTCGGATTCTTCGTCGTACACGCTGGTGTAGGACGTGGTCCAGTCGAACGCGAGCTTGCCGAACGACTGCTCCGGCAGGGCGTACTTCACGCCCAGGTCGTAGCCTTCGGTCTCCATCGCACCCAGGTTGGCCAGGCCATAGAACAGGTTGGTGATGTGGCCGTCGTCCGCACGCACGATGCCTTCGCAACGGGCGCTGTTGCCGAGCACATAGCAGTCACGCAGGATGCGGTCGACGCTGTCCGAGATGATCATGTTCTTCAGCTCGTAGCGGTACCAGTCCAGCGAGATGTCCAGGCCCTGCACCCAGCGCGGCGACCAGACCAGACCCATGGTCTTGCTCTTGGACGTTTCCGGGATCAGATCCGGGTTGGAGCCCGTGATGAACTGGTCCGGCGTGGCGCACGGATAGGTCGTGCAGGGCACCAGGCCCTGGCCCAGCTGCACGTAGCCCAGCGGCACGCCGGCAGCCGTACAGGCGGCATTGCCGTTGACGCTGTTCACCGCACCGGTACCGCAGGGATCGGTGTAGTTCTCGAAACTGGTGCCGATGCCGCCGTACAGATTGTCGATCGTCGGGGCGCGGAAGCCCTCGGCGTAGGTGCCGCGGACCAGCAGCTCGTCGATCGGACGCCAGGTGAAGCCGAACTTGCTGTTGATCGTGTCGCCGAAGTTGCTGTAGTCGGAGTAGCGGCTGGCCATGTTGATGGTCAGCTCCTTCGCGAACGCCACGTCGGCCAGCAGCGGGATGTTCAGCTCGAGGTAGACCTCGTCGACCGAGTAGTCGCCTTCGGTGGTCTGCGCACCGAGGCCCGTGCTCTGGCCCGACTGCGCGAACGCGTCGGGCACGAAGCGGCCCTGCTCCTTGCGGTGTTCGACGCCGACGGCGATGCCCAGGTCGCCGGCCGGCAGCTCGAACAGCGAGCCTGCCAGGTTGGCGGTGTAGCTGGTGGTGCGGGTCAAGCCGGTGTCGGTGAACCACGGGAACAGGAACTTCTGCACGTCCGGGTCGGCCAGCGAACCCTGGCCGGCGACGCCGTAAGGCAGCAACGGGTTCCACGGACGGCAATCGCTGAGCGGGGTCGGATCGGCCGCGGTACCGCACTGGGCGATGCCGTCGGCATTAATGAACGACGGACCCAGCGCCTGACGCGATGCGATCAGGCTCATGTCGCCATGCGAGCGCTTGGTCGACTGGTTGCGGTTGATCAGTGCGCCGACATCCCAGTCCCAGGTCTTGCCTGCCATGTCGAAGAAGCCCGAGAAACCGCCGGCGAAACGATAGGTCTCCATTTCGCTTTCGGTGGTACGCGGCACTTCCCACAGGCGGCGGCGGAACTCGGTCGCCTGGCCCGGCATCGGGTTGAACGCACTGTCAGCATCGATCGGCGTGCCGAACGCACCGGACTGATACGGGTAGCCGGCGATCTGCTGCCGCGTGGAGCGGTGGTTGTACAGCACATCTGCGTTGAACGAGATGTTGTCGGTCAGGTCGTAGTTCGCGTTGGCGAACACCGAACGGCGCTCGATGCCCGTCGAAAGGAACATCTGCTGGTTGGCGTTGGCGTTGTCTGCCGCGGTGTGCACGCGGTAGTCGGCACGGTTGGTCGGATCACCACCTTCGGCGAGCGTCCACCACACCACGTCCTCCGGGTCCACCTCCGGCGAGCAGGGATCGCAGAACGAGCCGTTCTGGCTGATCGGGCTCCAACCCGAGCCCGGGTAGGCGGGACCGGCGTTGCCGTCCTTGGAGAACCAGCGGTCGGCGGCGGAGATCGGATCTTCCTTCGAGTACTCGACCGACAGCGTGACGCCGCCACGATCGCTGGCCGAGCCCACGGTGAAGGAGTACTGCTTGGTGTCGCCATCGCCTTCACCGGTCTGGCCGATGTAAGCCGAAGCTTCAGCGCCTTCGAAGCGCTTGCGGGTGATCACGTTGACCACGCCGGCGATCGCGTCGGAGCCGTAGATGGCCGAGGCGCCGTCCTTCAGCACTTCGATGCGATCGATCGCCGACATCGGGATCTGGCTCAGATCCTGGTAACCACCGGTAGTGGCGCCCAGGCGGCGGCCGTTGACCAGCACCAGGGTGCGGGTGGCGCCGAGGTTGCGGATATCGACGTAGTAACCGCCCACGTTCTCGCCCGAGGCCAGCGCTTCCGAACGCGCGATCGCCGGCGAGCCGGCGGACGTCAGGTTCTGCAGCACGTCGGCCACCGAGGTGAAACCCTGCTTCTCGATGTCTTCACGTCCGATCGTGATGATCGGCTGCTGCGTTTCCATGTCGGCGCCGCGGATGCGCGAGCCGGTTACTTCGAGGCGATCCAGGGTCGTCGTGCTGGAAGCCTCGTTCGTGGCCTCCTGTGCGCTGGCGAACGCCGGGATCAATGCGATGGCGATACCGGCCGGCAGCATGCCGACCCGCATCGCGCGACGCGAATTGCGGTGGTTCATTCAATCTCTCCTCAGAGGAACGTGTTGCGTTATGGGCGTGTTAAAACGCCTTGCAAACTTACGTTCCAGTCTTCAACACCGCTTTGCGGCCGACGCCCGATGACTTTGCCGAGTCTGTCCTCGACGTCACGGTCGCGGAGCGGTAACGGCTGGCCGACGTACCGAAGCGCGCGCGGAATGCCCGCGCGAAACTGCAGCAATTGTCGAAGCCCGACGCCGCCGCGACTTCACCCACCATCATCGAGGTGCTGCGCAGCAGGTCGGCCGCGTGTTCGAGCCGCAGGCGCGCCGCCGCTGCCTGCGGACTCTCGTCATAAAGGCTGTAGAACGTGCGCGAGAAGTACCAGCTGGAAAAGCTGGTCAGTTCCGCCAGTTCGCTGATGCGGACCACGCGGTCGCAATTGCCTTCCAGATAGAGCCGGGCGCGCTGCAGGCGTCCGAACACTTGGCGCTTGCGTGTGCGCGAACGGCCCGGACAACGCTGAATGTAGCCGTCGAGCTCCTGCTGGACCGCAGCGAAGTGCAGCAGCAGAGGGCGCAGCGCGTAGGTGTCAGTGCCCTCGGCGCCACGCTCGGACGCCGCGCGCCACAGTCGCAGCAGGGTCAGCGCATCGCGACGGCCCAAGCGCCCGCGTCCCGCATACAACGGGCCATCGGCGAACCGTGCCATCGCCTTCATGCCGTCGCTGTTCAGGACGACACCGATACACAGACCGTAGCGGTCGCTCTGCACCAGCGGCTTCGAGTCCCGCTCCAGCGCGATCCATTGGCCGCGACGCAGGCGGAAGCGCCCTTCCTTCGCCTCGACCCAGGAGGCGCCCCGCAACTGCACCCAGATCGTGAACAGGTCACTGCCGGCCTGGGCGCCGCCCAGCCGCGAAACCGCGACACAGCCGCTAGAGGACGAGCCTTCAGCCGCGTCCAGCCGGACCAGCTGCCCCCGGTCCCCCCACCATGTTTGCTCCATCGGTCGTTCCACTTTGCATGACGTGTGGAAGCGATGTGCCGTGTCGGCACCGGGACGGGCAGGAAGTTTGTCGTAAATGTCGACGAAATCTTGCCGAACGTGGGTCCGATAAAGTTACGAGAGAAACTTCCTCTTCCGTATCAGTCGGTTACCAGAAGCCACCACCACTCTCGGTCGGAACGGGATCCAGCGACAGGAAGCCGATATCCGAGCCGTCAACGACCGCCATCGAGACGTACGTCACACGATCGCGCGCGTGTGCGCTGAACCCGTTGATCGTCGAAAGGTGGGTAGGCTCCAGGCATCGCGGGGGTGCGTGGGCGCGGCCGATCCCGATATGGCGCAGACTGACGTAGCAGCCGGGCAACTGTTCCAGGTATTCGATCTGGCCGTCCTCGGTCACCGTCCAGGTCCGGTAGCGCTGGCTGGCCGGCCGGCGACTATCCACCTGGCGGATGCTGGCCGCCGCCAATCCCAGATCGGACTGCCACAGCCCGTCGCGCGCCAGGCGGGTGAACAGCACGCGCCCCTGGGTCGGGTCCGGGAGCGCGAAGGACACCCCGTCGATGCTGGCCAGGCGGCGCCATGGGATCGCCCGGCGGTCGAACAGCACCAGTTGCTGGCCATCGCCTTTGCCCGCAACGACCAGGACATGGTCGGGGTTGGGCAGGTAGGTCGCGAACAGCAAGTCTTCGCGCGGCACCGGCACCGGCAGCGGGCGCAGCTGCCCACTGGTGGGCTCCAGTTCGTGCAAGCCGTAATGGCCTCGCGCATCCGTGCCGACGATCAGCAGTCGACCGCTGTCTGGCGACCACGCCGGCAGATGGCGCGACTCCGGGCGGATGCCCTCAATCAGCCGCAGCGACGCGGGCCGCTCCATGTCGGCCCACCAGAGCGAGAACTCACCGGACCGGTCGGAGGTGAACGCGATCTGGCGTCCGTCCGGCGCCACCGATGGCAGAGAGTCGCGTCCGGTGGACGGGAACAACCGTTGCGATGGCCGCGCGCGCTCGCCTTCGCCGCCATCGCCAATGCGGTAGAGCCCGAACTGCGGCTTGCGTTGCACGAACGCCAACTGGTTGGCCTGTGCGGCGATCGCGGGCGCCTGCGCGTCTTCGATGCCCAGGTCGATGACAGCACGATCGGACAGGTCAAGCCGATACAGTCGCGTATGGCTGTCCACACGACGCCCGAAGACGATCGCTTCGCCATCCGGCGTCCAGTCCCAACCACGCAATTCCGCACGCTGATGGGTCAGTCGCTCCGCCTTGCCCCCTTTCGATGGGATCCGCCACAGATCGCCGAGCGGCGTATTGCGGACGAAGGCGATCCACTTCCCGTCCGGAGAGAAGCGGGGCGCTGTGTCCACGTCTTCCGCACTTGCACCGTACTCGATCGAGCGCCAGCGCCCCGTTGCCAGATCCAGCAGACGCAGGCCTGGCTCACCATCTCCGCTCAAGGGGCTACTGAACACCAGACCGTTACCGTCAGGCGTCCAGTCGAACGAGGGCCGATTGTGGGGATCGCAACCTCCCAGCACTCGAGGTTCGCCGCCACTGGCCTGCACCGCCATGATGCGGCAATCCTCTCCGGGCGAGCGCCGCAGGAATGCGATTTCCCGCCCATTGGGCGACCACTCCGGATTGGTGTCCCACGCACCTTCCGGAGGGAAGGTCAGCGTACGCGGCTGCGCTGGTTCGGTGGTCTGCACCAGGATCGCGGTACCCGCCAGTTCTTCCGTCATGCTCGACAGGTATGCGACCTGGGAGCCGTCGGGCGACAGTGTGGGGGCCAGCTCGAAGCCGGGGGCGGACGTGATGAGCCGGTACGGCCGGGGCGCAGGCAGCAACGCGGTCATCTCGTCCTGCGCGCCTACCTGTGGCCGCTTCAGGCCTGACCACCACAGCGCGGCCGCGACACACCCGATCGCCAGCACGCCAAGGCCGATACCCCAGGCCCAGCGACGGAACAGCAACGCCTGTCGCGCTGCCGGTGCTGCAGTGCTTGCGGCGACGTTGTCTGCAGCGTTTTCCTTTACCGGCGCTTCGTCGATTTCAACTTCAGGCGAGCCTGCGCCGACCGGCCTCGGCTCGCCTTCCTCGTGCGACAGCCATTCAACGTCCACCAGCAGGCGATAGCCGCTCTTGGCGATGGTCTCGATGTAGCGCGGCCCTTCGGTGCTTTCGCCAAAGGCTTTGCGCAACTGCGTGATGGCCTGGGTGACCACATCGTTGGTCGGCATCGTGTCCGGCCAGACGGCCGCGAGCAGCGCCTCGCGCGTCACCACCCGCCCCGGATTGTCCGCGAGCACCCGCAGCACGCCCATCGACTTGGGCGTAATGCGCGCGGGCCTGCGCGCGCCCGGCGCGTGGATTTCACGCAACGGGACGTCAACGAGGCATTCCCCCACCTTCAGGCGGTCGCCTGTAGGGAGGGCAGAGGAGTCGGGGGGTCTCATCGGAGGCGAATGCTGCGCTGTCTTCCGGTTCTCGTCATGTGCCTTAATGCCCGCCGCTTGTCAGGCCAAGGGATCCGGCAGATTCGGCAAAGTTCAAAGGCAGCACGGGGAAAGCGCACCGTCAGGCCGCATTTTACAGTGGACGCCATGCTCCCCCTGAATGGGAGCAGCACAGGCAAACTCTCTCTCTCGCCGACGTCCTACTACATAAGCTCCAGCATTCGCGCCGCAAGGCGCGAATTTTTTATGTGCCGGAGGCGCTCAATCGACTTTGCGCGCAGGTGCCTTGAGAATGGTCAGGCCGATCAGCCGCGACACCACCACGGCGATGTACATCACGCCCGCGAACTGCTCCAGCATCACCAGCGCTCGCGCCTGCGGCAGGATAGGCACCACGTCACTCAGACCGACCCCGGACAGCAGGCTGAAGCTCAGGAACAGCAGTTCCATCCAGCTGCGCGCCGACGTGGGATCCACCGCGGCCGTGAAGCTGCCCGGATACCACTGCTGGCAGACCGAGAAAGAGAACGCGAACGCCCACGCCAGCAGCGTGAACGTGGCGCCGGCGGCATACAGCTCGTCGCTGGTGACGGAGTGGTCCTGCAGCATGTACGCGATCAGGCTGCCTGCGGTGTAGAAATACAGTCCGCTCTCCAGCAAGTGCGCATAGACGCCCAGCGACGGCAGGTCGAAGACCGCCGCGGATACCGACAGCAGTACGGAGGGTATCGCCAGCGACCAGGCGATCCAGTTCACCGCCGTACTGCGATTGACGACCCACAGCGCCAGCGCCAGCACCAGGATGCCGAAGGCGCCGAACAGGGCGCGGCCCGCCTGGGTGTCCTCCATCACCGGATACAGCAGGATGCCCGCCAGCTGCACGATCAGCAGGAACGCACAGGGATGGCGACGCGCCGTGACCAGCCATCGCAGCCACGCCAGGGGCATCGTCATGAAGCGACCTTCATTTGAAGTGGTAGACCAGCGCGTAGTAGACCACGTAGATCCACGACAACACGCCATGGATCACCACCCACAGCAAGGACTTGTTCGCGCTCCACGAAATGGTGATAGCCAGCGCGGTGCCAAAGCCGATGCCGGCCTTCGCAAGGCTGCTGCCACTGCCCTTCATGGCGTGGCCGCCGGCGTGCCGCTGCCCGCACGGTACGGATAACGCAGGAAGATCTCCGCCACCGCGCCATCGATGCGTGCGCCGCGCTCTTCCGGTTTGGTGCGGCCGACGCGGCCTACCGCGACACCTGTCCAGACCAGGCGGTTCTGCTTCGCATCCACCAGGTCCACGTTCAACGTACCTTCGGTGTACTTGTACACGTCGGTCCGGTCACGCCAGTACGGCACGGAGACATAGCGACGGGCGCGGTAGCTGTAGTAGTAGTCGTAGTCGACTTCGGGCGTGCTCACGACGTCCGTCTTTTCTTGCATGTAGGCATTGAGGTTCACCCACAGGTCCGGCGACTTCTCGTCGTACACGTAACCGCGCGACTCCATCTGCCGGCGCGCGGCGTCCTTGGTGCGCCCGCTGGTCAGCGTGGCGTAGCCCTGCCCCTCGATCGCAAGCGGCGAATAGAAGGCGAAGGTGCGGTACTGGCCGAAGTTGGCCGACGGGTCCACGTCGCTGGTGACGCGCGGGCCGGTGGCGCAGGCGGCCAGGAGGAGAGCGCTGGCCACCATCATCCAGCGGCCGGTCGTGCGGGCGAATCCGAGCATGTTCATTCTCCTGTCGGGGACGCCGCCATGATGGCGGACGTCCCGTGAACACTACGCGTGAGAGCACCGCGCGGATGCACGCCGCCGGGCCTGTTCAGCCCTGACGATACACCTGGGCGCCCTGGGCCAGGAACTCCGCCGACTTCTCGGCCATGCCGGCCTCCAGCGCTGCCTGCTCCTCCACGCCATGCTCGGCCGCGTAGTCGCGCACGTCCTGGGTGATCTTCATCGAGCAGAAGTGCGGACCGCACATCGAACAGAAGTGCGCGAGCTTGTGCGCGTCCTTCGGCAGCGTCTCATCGTGGAATTCCTTCGCCTTCTCTGAATCGAGCCCCAGGTGGAACTGGTCTTCCCAGCGGAACTCGAAGCGCGCCTTGCTCAACGCGTTGTCGCGTACCTGGGCACCCGGATGACCCTTGGCCAGATCGGCCGCGTGCGCCGCAATCTTGTACGCCATGATGCCATCGCGCACGTCCTGGCGGTTCGGCAGGCCGAGGTGCTCCTTCGGCGTGACGTAGCAGAGCATCGCGGTGCCGTACCAGCCGATCATCGCTGCACCGATGGCACTGGTGATGTGGTCGTAGCCCGGCGCGATGTCGGTGGTCAGCGGCCCGAGCGTGTAGAACGGCGCCTCGCCGCACTCGCGCAGCTGCTTGTCCATGTTCTCCTTGATCAGCTGCATCGGCACGTGGCCGGGCCCTTCGATCATGCACTGCACGTCGTGCTTCCACGCGATCTTGGTCAGCTCGCCCAGCGCTTCCAGTTCACCGAACTGCGCCGCGTCGTTGGCGTCGGCGATGCAGCCCGGTCGCAGGCCGTCGCCCAGCGAGAAGGCCACGTCGTAGGCCTTCATGATTTCGCAGATGTCCTCGAAGTGCGTGTAGAGGAAGTTCTCCTTGTGGTGCGCCAGGCACCACTTGGCCATGATCGAACCGCCACGCGAGACGATGCCGGTCACGCGCTTTGCCGTCAGCGGCACGTGGCGCAGCAGCACGCCGGCGTGGATGGTGAAGTAGTCGACGCCCTGCTCGGCCTGTTCGATCAGCGTGTCGCGGAAGATCTCCCAGGTCAGCGCTTCGGCGCGACCGTCAACCTTTTCCAGCGCCTGGTAGATCGGCACCGTGCCGATCGGTACCGGCGAGTTGCGGATGATCCACTCGCGCGTCTCGTGGATGTGTTTGCCGGTGGACAGGTCCATCACCGTGTCGCCACCCCAGCGGATCGACCAGACCAGCTTCTCGACTTCTTCGGCGATGCCCGACGACACCGCGCTGTTGCCGATGTTGGCGTTGATCTTGGTCAGGAAGTTGCGGCCGATGATCATCGGCTCGCTTTCCGGATGGTTGATGTTGTTCGGCAGGATGGCGCGACCGCGCGCGATCTCGTCGCGCACGAACTCCGGCGTGATGACCTTCTGGATGCTGGCGCCGAAGCTTTCGCCCGGGTGCTGCGCCAGCAGGTGCGCTTCGCGGACGGCGTCGAGACGCTGGTTCTCGCGGATGGCGACGTACTCCATCTCCGGCGTGACGATGCCGCGGCGGGCGTAGTGCATCTGGCTGACGTTGGCGCCGGCCTTGGCGCGACGCGGCAGCACGCGGCTGGGGAAGCGCACCGCATCCAGTTTCGGGTCGTGCTCGCGCTTGCGGCCGAAATCGGAGCTCAGGCCTTCCAGTTGTTCGGTATCGCCACGCTCCTCGATCCACTTCGTGCGCAGCGCGGCCAGGCCGGCGGCCAGATCGATGCGGGCATCGGGATCGGTGTAGGGACCGGAGGTGTCATAGACGGTGACCGGCGGATTCTCTTCGCCACCGAAGATGGTCGGCGTCTGCGTCAGCGCGATCTCGCGCATCGGTACCTGCAGGTCGGGACGCGATCCCTGCACGAAGATCTTGCGCGAGCCCGGGATCGGCCGCGTGACGGATTCGGAGAGTTGCCCGGTTTGTTGCAGCAGGTCGGCGGCGGGCTTCGGAATGGCATTCATCGGCTTCGTCCTTCTTGAATCCCCGCACAGGGAGATTCGCATGGTGGGATGCGAGGGTTCGCATCACGGACGAAGCGGCGGCGCGGCGGCGGACGGACTGCGGGCACGGGGCACGGCAATACGGCGCATCCTGCGAAGCTTCCCTACGCCGGTCTCAACCGGATCAGGTTCGAAGGGTCTGTCTCAATCGCCGGCCCGGCCGGCGATACCCCCGCTTCGGGGCGAATTAGACCACAAACCCCGGGCCGGCAAGGTCACTCCAGCGTATAGCCCACGCGGAATCCGCCCCAGTGGCGGTCGCCGACGAAGACGGGCACCGACAGGTCGAACATGATCTGCCCGGTGTCGCGCCGATAGACCTGCAGCCGGTACGGGTCGGTATGCGCGCCCACACTGCGGCCGACGCGGTCGGCGAAGATGCGCTTGGTGCGGTTCCCCACCAGATCCCGGGCGCGGTCGCCCGTCAGCGGCTGGGTGAAGCGCAGGTTGTGCGTGGGCACGTAGCCGTCCGGATTCGCGCAGATGGCGAACACGATCCAGGGATGGCGCGCGGTCACCGGTTCCTGCAAGGACGGCAGCAGCTCGTCGCAGAGCGCGTCGAACGGGGTGGTGAACTTGGCTGGCTCGATGCCCGGCATCGGCGTGTAATCGCGCGAGAACAGGGCGTCCTCATCGATGCGCCCCTGCTCCAGTGCGTCCGCCAGGGCATCGCCGATACGCAACGATGCCGCCTGGGCCAAGTCGCGGACGCGCGCGTGCCGACGATGTCCCAGCGGATCGGCCGGCAGCCTGAACAGGCCGACGCAGTCTCGCAACGTGTCCGTGCCCTGCGCCAGCGCCGTGCCGCGCGCCGCCACCTGGTCCGCGTGCTCGAGATTGCTGCGACTGAGGGCGGCGACGCGATCCACGGCGGCATCGATCGCGATGACTTCCTGATCCTGCGCGGAGACGCGCTCGACCACGGATTCCATCGCCTGGCTGGCGCGTGCCAGCAGGTCGCCGATGCCGACCAGCACCTGTCCGGTCGCTTCGGCGGAGGCCGCGCTTTCGGTCAGCGCGCGACCGCTCTCGTCGAGGATCACGCGCACATCGCGTGCCGCCGTCGCCGCCTGTTCGGCAAGACGGCGGATCTCGGTGGCGACGACGGCGAAGCCACGCCCTGCCGGACCCGCACGCGCGGCTTCGATACTGGCGTTGATCGACAGGATGTTGGTCTGGAAGGCGACAGCATCGATGACCTCGATGACCTCGCCGGCACGCGCGGAACGGCGTTCGACTTCGCGCATCGCATCGCCCAGCTGACGCGCGGCCGCCACGCCCTGGCGGGCGCTGGCGTCAGCGCTGGCAGCGACACTGATGACGGCCTGCAGTTCCTCGCCCGCGCCCTTCAGACCCTGCAACAGGCGACGGGCGGCGTCGAGCACGGTGTCGAGCGCCGTGACCTGTGCCTGCGACTGGGTGAGCAGTTCGTCGTTGTCGCCGACCAGGTGCGGCACTTCGGCCGCGACCTGCACCGACAGCGCGACGGCTTGCCGGATCGCCTCGGCCAGGTTGCCGAAGCCGGCGGCGATCTGCCGCGACAGTGGATGCCCCGCCTGCGCATCAGGCAACGCCAGATCAAGATCGCAGCCACCGAGCAGGCCGCCGATACGCTCCAGCAGGGCGCGCTCGGTCGCGGCATCCGTCAGGCGTTGCGCGACGTCGCGCAGCACCGGGGTGACGGCGGCAGGGGTTTCACCCTGCGCGAGGCGGGCGGCATCGCGCAGCAGCGCGGCGGTTTCCGGATGCGGCAACGACAGCAGCCAACCTTCACCGTCGCGGTCGGCCTGGTAGCGGATGCGGCGTGCGGGATCGTTGCCGGGCGCGCACCAGCTGCCTTCTTCGTCATTCAACACTGCGGCAGGGAGGCCCCACAGCTGCTCGCACGGCTGGCCCAGCAATGCGTCGGGCGATTGCGCCAGCAGGTCCCAGGCGGCGCGATTGGCTGCGACGACGCGCGCAGACGCATCCAGCCGCACCAATCCCACGGGCGCGTCCGGCAGGACGTCCCCTGTCGCCACGCTGTCGGCGTGCCTGTCTTCGATCGCTGCCATAACCCCTCCTCCGTCTATCGGTAGCGGCCGGAGAAGATGTGAGTTGAGGGGCCTGTTCAGGCAGGACCGGGGTCAGTCCCTTGGCAGTGCGACCTCTGACAGCCGCGCGACATCGGCCGGAACGAAGACGGTCGCGTCACCGAACTCGGGCCAGCCCGCGCGCAGGGCCGCCATCACGGACGGATCCTCCCGGTGCGCCTCCAGCAGCCATGCGGCGATGGCCTGGCACGGCACCTCGGTCGTCGCGCGACACAGCAGCGGGCCGGGCGGGATCGGATCGGAACGCCACAGCACGTTGACGTCGTCCGGGCGCGCGGCGGCGTAGACGTCACCCGCCAGCGCCGCCACGTCGGCATGGCCTTCGACGACGGCCTGCAAGGCCGCGGCGTGGGAGCCGGCGTAGGCGACGGACGCGAACGCCTTTTCCGGATCCAGTCCCTGGCTGCGCAGGTACTGCGTCGGCACGAAACCGCCCGACGCGGAATCGCGTCCGACCAGGGCCAGCCGCAGCTGGCCGGCCTGCGTCTTCAGCGCTGCAAGCGACGCGACATCGCGCGCCACGATCACCGTGCGATAACGGTCCGCTTGCGCCGCAGGTACCTGGGGCACCGGCAGCGTGGTGGCCTGCGGCACGTCGCGACGCGCCTGCAGATAGCCATGGAGATTGGGCACCGCGACATCGACCTGGCCCGCCTGCACCGGATGCCGGCCGCGCTTTGCGAGATAGTCCGCCAACGGCTGGATCGCCGCTGCACGGTCGCGCTCGGGATAGGCGTACGTGGCGACAACCCAGGGCTTGCGCACCTCCTCCTTCGCTGACGTCGGGAGGACGGTGAGTGCGAGCAGCAGGGCGAGAACAGAGCGGAAGCGCATCCGCGTATCAGACGGCATCCAGCAGCGCCTTGTCACGCACCGCGCCCTTGTCTGCGCTGGTGGCGAGCAAGGCGTACGCCTTCAACGCGGTGCTGACCTTGCGTGCACGCGGCTGTGCAGGCTTCCAGCCTTTCGCATCCTGCGCGGCACGACGCGATGCCAACTCGTCGTCGGACACCAGCAGGCTGATGGACCGCTGTGGGATGTCGATGCGGATGCGATCGCCTTCCTGCACCAATCCGATTGCGCCACCCGCCGCCGCTTCCGGCGATGCGTGGCCGATGGACAACCCGGAGGTCCCACCCGAGAAACGCCCGTCCGTCAGCAGCGCGCACTGCTTGCCGAGGCCCTTCGACTTCAGATAACTGGTCGGGTACAGCATCTCCTGCATGCCCGGCCCGCCCTTCGGACCTTCGTAGCGGATGACCACCACGTCGCCCGCCTTCACTTCGTCGCCGAGGATGCCGGCCACCGCCGCATCCTGGCTTTCGTAGACGCGGGCATTGCCTTCGAACACATGGATCGACTCGTCGACGCCCGCCGTCTTCACCACGCAACCATCGACGGCGATGTTGCCGTACAGCACCGCCAAGCCGCCTTCCTGCGAGAAGGCATGCTCCACGCTGCGGATGCAGCCCTCGGCACGGTCGGTATCCAGCGACGGCCAGCGCGTGGCCTGGCTGAAGGCGACCTGGGTCGGGATGCCGGCCGGTCCGGCTTTGTAGAACGTCTGTACCGCTTCGTCCTCGACGGTGGTGACGTCCCACTTCGCGATGGCCTCGCCCAGCGTCTTCGCGTGCACGGTGGCGACATCGGTATGCAGCAAACCGCCGCGCGCCAGTTCGCCGAGGATCGCCATGATGCCTCCCGCGCGATGCACGTCTTCGATGTGGTACTTCTGCGTGTTCGGCGCCACCTTGCACAGCTGTGGCACGCGCCGCGACAGGCGGTCGATGTCGCGCATGTCGAACGGCACTTCGCCCTCCTGCGCCGCGGCGAGCAAGTGCAGGATGGTGTTGGTGGAACCGCCCATCGCGATGTCCAGCGTCATCGCGTTCTCGAACGCTTCGAACGTGGCGATGCCGCGCGGCAGCGCCGTCGCGTCCTCGCCGCCGTACCAGCGATGGCACAGCTCCACCGCCACCACCCCGGCGCGTTTGAACAGCTGTTCGCGGTCGGCATGCGTGGCCACCACCGTGCCGTTGCCCGGCAGCGACAGGCCGAGCGCCTCGGTCAGGCAGTTCATCGAGTTGGCGGTGAACATGCCGCTGCAGGAGCCGCAGGTCGGGCACGCGCTGCGTTCGACGGCGGCGACTTGTTCGTCGCTGGCATTCGGATCGGCTGCCATCACCATCGCATCGATCAGGTCGAGCTTGTGGTCGGCCAGGCGCGTCTTGCCGGCTTCCATCGGGCCACCCGACACGAACACCGCCGGAATGTTGAGCCGCATCGCGGCCATGAGCATGCCGGGCGTGATCTTGTCGCAATTGGAGATGCACACCAGCGCGTCGGCGCAGTGCGCGTTGACCATGTACTCGACCGAGTCGGCGATGATTTCGCGCGAGGGCAGCGAATACAGCATGCCGTCATGGCCCATCGCGATGCCGTCATCGACGGCAATGGTGTCGAACTCCTTGGCCACGCCGCCGACGCGCTCGATCTCGCGTGCGACCAGCTGGCCGAGGTCCTTCAGATGCACATGGCCCGGCACGAACTGGGTGAACGAGTTGGCGATGGCGATGATGGGCTTGTGGAAGTCCTCGTCCTTCATGCCGGTGGCGCGCCACAGCGCGCGGGCACCCGCCATGTTGCGGCCGTGGGTGGAGGTCTTGGAACGGTACTCGGGCATGAAAACCAGCGGTGCTGCGACGACGTGGGAAGCCTTGATTCTGCTGGCTTTTCACGGTTTCAGTTGCAACCATATCGAGTGAAATCATCCAATCGTCGAAAAGCTTGTCGAATCGCTTGACACGCTTCCGAGCGGCATGTTTTTCTTGCCGCATGTTGCAACGCCACACGCCCACGACGACCGACCCGACCGCACGCATCGCGGCGCCCGTCCTCGTACTCGTCCTTATTACCTCGCCCACAACTGCGGGACGGACAGGCGTGTAAGCAACAAGCAACGCCAGATTCGCAAAACCCCGCACTGAGAAGTGCGGGGTTTTTTGTTTAAGAGCCTTTCCTTCCACCTCAATCCTCAGGAATTCCGCCCCATGACCACCGCCAACGCTCTCCCGCAACCCAAGATCGCCGTCGTCGGCTACGGCAGCCAGGGCCGCGCGCATGCGCTGAACCTGCGCGACTCCGGTTTCGACGTCACCGTCGGCCTGCGCCCGGGCGGCCCGACCGAGGCGAAGGCGCAGGCCGACGGCTTCGTCGTCAAAGCGGTGGCCGATGCGGTGAAGGACGCCGACCTGGTCGCCGTGCTGACCCCGGACATGGTGCAGAAGAAGCTCTACGCCGACGTGCTGGCCCCGAACATGAAGCAAGGCGCCGTACTGCTGTTCGCCCACGGCTTGAACGTGCACTTCGGCATGATCGAACCGCGCGCCGACCTGGACGTGGTGCTGGTCGCGCCGAAGGGCCCGGGCGCACTGGTGCGTCGTGAGTACGAGATCGGTCGTGGCGTGCCCTGCATCTACGCCGTGCACCAGGACAAGAGCGGCAAGGCCGAGCAGTTCGCGCTGGCCTACGCCGGCGGCCTGGGCGGCGCCCGCGCCAACATCATCAAGACCACCTTCAAGGAAGAGACCGAGACCGACCTGTTCGGCGAGCAGGCCGTGCTGTGCGGCGGCGCTTCGTCGCTGGTGCAGGCCGGTTTCGAGACGCTGGTCGAAGCGGGTTACCAGCCGGAAATCGCCTACTACGAAGTGCTGCACGAGCTGAAGCTGATCGTCGACCTGTTCTACGAAGGCGGCATCACCCGCATGCTGGAGTTCATCTCCGAGACGGCGCAGTACGGCGACTTCGTCAGCGGCCCGCGCGTCATCGACGCCTCGGTCAAGGCGCGCATGAAGGACGTGCTGACCGACATCCAGAACGGCACCTTCACCCGCAACTGGCAGGCGGAGTACGACGCCGGCCTGCCGAACTACAAGAAGTTCCAGCAGGCCGACAAGGACCACCCGATCGAGAAGGTCGGCAAGGAACTGCGCGCCAAGATGGTCTGGCTGCAGGCCAACGCCCCGCAAACGAAGACAGACGAGCAGGCCGCCGCATGAACGCCGCCGCGGCCACTGCTCCACGCAATGGCGCCCGCTGGTTGACCCGTGCGCTGGAAGCCGAGGGCGTGGACACGCTGTTCGGTTACCCCGGCGGCACCATCATGCCGTTCTACGACGCGCTGGTGGACTCCAACCTGAAGCACATCCTGGTGCGCCACGAACAGGGTGCGGCGCTGGCCGCGAACGGCTACGCTCGTGCCAGCGGCAAGGTCGGCGTGTGTGTCGCCACCTCCGGCCCGGGCGCATCGAACCTGGTCACCGGCATCGCCGACGCGATGCTGGATTCGGTGCCGATGGTCTGCCTGACCGGCCAGGTCGCCACCACGCTGATGGGTACCGACGCGTTCCAGGAACTGGACGTGTTCGGCCTGACCCTGCCGATCGTGAAGCACAGCTTCGTCGCCCGGCGCGTGGACGATCTGCCGGAGATGGTCCGCGAGGCCTTCCGCATTGCGCGCGAAGGCCGCCCCGGTCCGGTGCTGATCGACCTGCCGAAGGACGTGCAGATGTCGGATGCCTCGCATCTGCCCGATCACGTGCCGGCCAGCGTCGATCCCGTGCCGGCACCGGAAGACGCGAAGCTCGCAGACGCACTGGCCGCCATCGCCGGCGCCGAGAAGCCGGTGATCTACGGCGGCGGCGGCATCGGCCTGGCCGATGCGGTGGACGCGTTCCGCCAGTTCGTCGATGCGACTAAGATCCCGACTGTGCTGACGCTGCGCGGCCTGGGTGCCCTGCCCGCCGGCCATCCGCATTACCTGGGCATGCTGGGCATGCACGGCACGCGGGCCGCGAACATGGCGGTGCAGGAATCCGACCTGCTGATCGTGGTGGGTGCACGGTTCGACGACCGCGCCACCGGCAAGCTGGCCGAGTTCGCCCCGTTCGCGCGTGTGCTGCACATCGACGCCGATGCCTACGAGATCAGCAAGCTGCGCAAGGCCGACATCGCGGTTCCCGGCGACGTCGCCGCCAGCCTGAAGGCACTGAACGCGGCACGCAGCACCTGCGACGAATGGCGCAAGCGCTGCGCGGGCAACCGTGAGCGCTTCGGTTTCCGTTACGACGCACCCGGCACCGACATCTACGCGCCCGGCCTGCTGAAGCGGCTGAGCGAGGTGGCGCCGGCCGATACGATCATCGCGTGCGACGTGGGTCAGCACCAGATGTGGGTGGCGCAGCACTGCAAGTTCACCCATCCCCGCAACCACCTGACCAGCGGCGCGCTGGGCACGATGGGCTTCGGCCTGCCGGCTGCGATGGGCGCGCAGTTCGCCTGCCCGGATCGCACCGTCGTCCTGGTCAACGGCGATGGCGGCTTCATGATGAACGTGCAGGAGCTGGCGACCATCGCCCGCTGCAAGCTGCCGGTGAAGATCGTGCTGATCGACAACAGCGCGCTGGGCATGGTGCGACAGTGGCAGGAACTGTTCTTCGCCGAGCGCTACAGCGAGATCGACCTGTCCGACAACCCGGACTTCGCCGCGCTGGCACGCGTGTTCGGCATTCCGGCCCGCCACATCAGCCTGCGCGACGAAGTCGAGGACGCGCTGGCCGACCTGCTGGCCCAGCCCGGCCCCGCCCTGCTGCACGTCACCATCGACATCAAGGCGAATGTCTGGCCGCTGGTGCCGCCGAACCATGCCAACAGTTCGATGCTGGATGCCAATCCCGCGAAACCATCCGCCGAGCCGGCCGTCGCGGCCGACGGCCCGGAGAAGAAGAATGCGCTACCGGCTTGAACTCAAGCTCAAACCTGCCGAGGGCGCCCTGGTCCGCGTGCTGGGCATGATCGAGCGCCGGGGCTTCCCACCCCATGCGGTGCATGCCACCCATGACAGTGAAGGCCACTGGGCGCTGGCGCTGGTGATCGACAGCACCCGCGCGCCGGAGACCCTGCGCCAGCAGCTGCTGAAGATCTACGATGTGGAGGAACTGTCCTTCAGCGCCGTGCAGGAGCTGAGCCGGGATAGCCGTCACCAGGACCGCGCCGCATGAAGGCCGCACCCGCCAACGCGGATGTTGCGGTACGGAGGCGTCTTCTTCGAGATCAGCCGTTCGCGTGCCGCGATGCCTGATGCCGGCCGCGCCTCCGCCAGCAACGAGCCCGACGTAGGCGACGTCGTCGTCACCGTGGCCGACGTGCTGGCGGCGCAGGCGCGTCTGCGCCGTTACCTGCCGCCGACCCCGATGCACCATGCCGAACGCTTCGGCGTGATGCTGAAGCTGGAAAACCTGCAGCGCACGGGTTCGTACAAGGTCCGCGGCGCGCTGAATGCCTTGCTGGCCGCGCGCGAGCGCGGCGACCACCGCCCGGTCATCGCCGCCTCGGCGGGCAACCATGCGCAAGGCCTGGCGTGGGCGGCCTACCGCCTGGGCGTGCAAGCCATCACGGTGATGCCGCATGGCGCACCGGAAACCAAGATCGCCGGCGTCGCCCACTGGGGCGCCACCGTGCGCCAGCACGGCAACAGCTACGACGAAGCGTTCGCCTTCGCGAAAGAGTTGGCCGAGCAGAACGGCTACCGCTTCCTGTCCGCGTTCGACGACCCGGACGTGATCGCCGGCCAGGGCACGGTCGGCATCGAGATCGCACCGCATGCGCCTGACGTGGTGATCGTGCCGATCGGCGGTGGCGGCCTGGCGTCCGGTGTCGCGCTGGCGCTGAAGTCGCAGGGCGTGCGCGTGGTCGGCGCACAGGTGGAAGGCGTGGATTCGATGATCCGCGCGATGAAGGGCGATATCTCGCCGGTCGATCCTGTCGCCTCACTGGCCGACGGCGTCCGCGTGAAAGTGCCCGGCTTCATCACCCGCCGCCTGTGCACGCAGCTGCTGGACGACGTGGTCACCGTGCGCGAAGCCGAGCTGCGCGAGACGCTGGTGCGTCTGGCGCTGGAAGAGAACCTGATCGCCGAGGGTGCCGGCGCACTGGCCCTGGCCGCCGGTCGCCGCGTGGCAGGCAAGCGCAAGTGCGCCGTGGTGTCTGGCGGTAACATTGACGCCACCGTCCTGGCGCAACTGCTGTCCGACGTGCGCCCCCGGCCGCCGCGCAAGCCGCGGCGACGCGCGCTGGAGGGCGAGCCCGCGCTTGCGGGCGGCCGCGCGACACCCCGCGCGGCCGCCCCGAAATCATCCCCTGCAAAAACCGGCGCGCGCCGCATTCCGGCCGCTGCCCTGGAAATTGAAGTACACGAGGAACCCATCTGGTGAATACGCCAATCCCGTCCGCCCCCGCGGAGATCCACATTTTCGACACCACGCTGCGCGACGGTGAACAGTCCCCCGGCTGCAGCATGACGCCGCAGCAGAAGCTGGTGATGGCCCGCGGCCTTGCCGACCTGGGTGTGGACATCATCGAGACCGGCTTCCCGGCCAGCTCGCAGTCCGACCGCGAGGCGCACGCGCTGATCGCCCGCGACCTGCGCGAGACCACGCTCGCAGTGCTGTCGCGCTGCCTGCCCGGCGACATCGAGACCTCGCTGCGCACCCTGTCCGCCTCAGCGAAGCCACGCCTCCACCTGTTCCTGTCCACCAGCCCGCTGCACCGCGAGCACAAGCTGCGCATGAGCCGCGAGCAGGTCCTGCAGTCCATCGACACGCATGTGCGCCTGGCGCGCGGCCATGTCGACGAGATCGAATTCTCGGCCGAAGACGCTACCCGTACCGAAGAAGACTTCCTGCACCAGGCCATCGCCACGGCCATCGCGGCCGGCGCCACCACCATCAACCTGCCGGATACCGTGGGTTTCACCACGCCCGAGGAGATCCGTGCCATGTTCCAGCGCGCGATCGCCAGCGTGCCGGGCGCCGACAAGGTGATCTTCAGTGCGCACTGCCACAACGACCTGGGCCTGGCCGTCGCCAATTCGCTGGCCGCCATCGAAGGGGGTGCCCGGCAGGTGGAAGGGTCGATCAACGGCATCGGTGAGCGCGCCGGCAATTGCGCCATCGAGGAACTGGTGATGGCGCTGAAGGTACGCAACGCCTTCTACAACCTGGACACACGCATCGATACCCGTCGCATCGTGCCCACCTCGCAACTGCTGTCGCGGCTGGTCGGCATGCCGGTCCAGCGCAACAAGGCCATCGTCGGCGCCAATGCGTTCGCCCACGAGTCCGGCATCCACCAGCACGGCATGCTGCGCCACCGTGGCACCTACGAGATCATGCAGCCGCAGGACGTGGGCTGGCCGTCTTCGCAGATGGTGCTGGGCCGCCACAGCGGGCGCGCCGCCGTCGAGCAGCGCCTGCGCGCGCTGGGTTACTGGCTGGAAGAGGAGGAGCTGAAGCTGGTGTTCGAACAGTTCAAGGCGCTGTGCGAGAAGCAGCGCGTGGTCGGCGACGCCGACCTGCAGGAACTGATGCAGGACGCCGCGGTGAGCGATGGCTACCGCCTGGCCTCGATGACCATCAGCGATGTCGGCAGCCGCGCGAACGCCTTGGTCGAACTGTCGGATCCGGACGGCAACCGCATCTCCGAGACCGCGCAAGGCAACGGCCCGGTCGACGCGCTGTTCAGTGCACTGGCCGCCGCCACCGGCGTGCAGCTGCAGTTGGAGAGCTACCAGGTGCACAGCGTCGGCATCGGCGCGGACGCGCGTGGCGAAGCCAGCCTGTCGGTGCGCTGCGATGGTGAGGAATACGAAGGCACCGGCACCAGCAAAGACATCATCGAGGCGAGCGCGCTGGCCTGGCTGGACGTCGCCAACCGGCTGCTGCGCCAGCGCCGCGTCGAACAACAGGAAGCGGCCGCCGCCTGAGGCGCGCGCCACTTCCCTCTCCCACGTAGCACCGGATTCCGCATGACCGCGCCACGCACCCTGTTCGACAAACTGTGGGACGCCCACGTCGTTGTCCCCGAGACCGACGCGGCGCCTGCCGTGCTGTACATCGACCTGCACCTGATCCATGAGGTCACCTCGCCGCAGGCCTTCTCCGAACTGAAGGCACGTGGGCTGTCGCCACGCCGCCCGGACCGTACCAAGGCGACGATGGACCACTCCACGCCGACCCTGCCTGCCGGTCCGGACGGCAAGCTGCCCTACTACACGCAGGCGGCGGAAACACAGGTCGATACGCTGGCGCGCAACTGCGCGGAGTACGGCATCGAACTGTTCGACATGGCGTCGCCTAACCGTGGCATCGTCCACGTCATCGCGCCGGAACAGGGCTTCACCCTGCCCGGCATGACCATCGTCTGCGGCGACAGCCACACCAGCACGCACGGCGCGTTCGGTTCGCTGGCCTTCGGCATCGGCACCAGCGAAGTCGGCCACGTGCTGGCCACGCAGTGCCTGCTGCAGCGCAAGCCGAAGACGATGGCGATCACCGTCGACGGCACCGTGGCCCCGGGCGTCGGCGCGAAGGACATCGTGTTGCACGTGATCGGCGTGATCGGCGTGAACGGCGGTACCGGCCACGTCATCGAGTTCCGTGGCAGCGCCATCGAAGCGCTGGACATGGAGCAGCGCATGACCCTGTGCAACATGTCGATCGAAGCCGGGGCGCGTGCCGGCATGGTGGCGCCGGACCAGACCACCTTCGACTGGGTCGCCAACACGCCGCGCGGCCCGAAGGGCGAAGCCTTCGACAGCGCCGTGGCCTACTGGAGCACGCTGTGCAGCGAGGACGGCGCCACGTTCGACACCGAGGTTCGCATCGATGCCGCCGACATCCGGCCGACACTGACCTGGGGCACGCATCCGGGTACCGCGATCGCGGTGGATGCGCTGATTCCCGACCCCGCTGACGCCGCCGCGCAGAAGGGCCTCGATTACATGCACCTGAGTGCCGGCCACACGCTAGAAGGCACGCCGGTCGACGTGGTGTTCGTCGGCTCCTGCACCAACGGTCGCCTGCGCGACATGCGCGAAGTGGCGCAAGTGCTGCGCGGTCGCAAGGTCGCCGACGGCGTGCGCATGCTGGTGGTGCCGGGCTCGGAGATCGTCAAGCGCGAGGCCGAAGCCGAAGGCATCGACCAGATCGTGCGTGACGCAGGCGCGGAGTGGCGTGAGCCGGGCTGCTCGATGTGCATCGCGATGAACGGCGACCTGGTGGCGCCGGGCCAGTTGGCGGTCAGCACCAGCAACCGCAACTTCGAAGGTCGCCAGGGCCCCGGCGCACGCACGCTGCTGGCCTCGCCGCTCACGGCGGCATGGGCGGCGGTGAACGGACGCGTCAGCGATCCGCGCGACCTGTTCGACACACAGAAGGCGGTGGCGTGATGGCCGGGTTCAACGAAGTGCGCTCGAAGAGCGTGGTGCTGGCGCAGACCAACATCGACACCGACCAGATCATCCCTGCGCGCTTCCTGTCGACGACCGAGCGCGCCGGCCTGGGCAAGAACGCATTCAACGACTGGCGCTGGCAAGCCGATGGTTCGCCGAACCCGACGTTCCCGTTCAATCAACCGGAGAACGCAGGCCGCAAGATCCTGCTGGCCGGGCGCAACTTCGGCTGCGGCTCCTCGCGCGAACACGCGCCGTGGGCGCTGACCGACCTGGGCCTGCGTGCCATCGTCAGCAGCGAGATCGCCGACATCTTCCGCAACAACAGCCTGAAGAACGGGCTGGTGCCTGTGGTACTGCCGGAAGCCACCGTGCAGACGCTGATGCAGCGACCGGATGACGAACTGGTCGTCGACGTCGCCGCCAAGGAACTGCGCACGCCCGGCGGCGACGCCTTCTCCTTCCCGCTCGATGCCTTCGCGCAGACCTGCCTGCTGCAGGGCGTCGACGAACTGGGCTACCTGCTGGCCCGCCATACCGACATCGAACGCTACGAGGCCACCCGCCATGCACGCTGACATCGCCATCCTGCCCGGGGACGGCATCGGTCCCGAAGTCACTGCCGCCGCCGTCACCGTGCTGCGCGCACTGGCGCGCCGTCACGGCCACACCTTCGACTTCCACGAGTACGACATCGGCGGCATCGCCATCGACCGGCATGGCGAACCGCTGCCGCAGGCCACGCTGCAAGGCTGCCAGCAGGCGAATGCGGTGTTGCTCGGTGCGGTCGGCGGTCCCAAGTGGTCGGACCCGAATGCGAAGGTGCGCCCGGAGCAGGGCCTGCTGGCGCTGCGCAAGGGCCTGGGCCTGTTCGCCAACCTGCGTCCGGTGCGCCCGCACCCGGCGGCGTTGAACGCCTCGCCGATCAAGCCGCACCTGCTGACCGGCGTGGACATCGTGGTGGTGCGCGAGCTCACTGGCGGCATCTACTTCGGCGAGAAGACGCGCGATGCACGCGGCGCCAGCGACCTGTGCAGCTACAGCGTCACCGAGATCGAACGCGTGGTGCGCAGTGCGTTCAAGCTGGCACGCCAGCGCCGCGGTTATCTGGTCTCGGTGGACAAGGCCAACGTGCTGGAAACCTCGCGCCTGTGGCGCGACGTCGCCACCCGCATCGGCCGCGAGGAGTTCCCCGACGTGAAGCTGGAGCACCAGCTGGTCGATTCGATGGCCATGCACCTGCTGGCCAAGCCGCGCGAATACGACGTCATCGTCACCGAGAACATGTTCGGCGACATCCTGACCGACGAAGCCTCGATGCTGGCCGGTTCGCTGGGCCTGCTGCCGTCCGCGTCGCTGGGCGACGGCAAGGTCGGCCTGTACGAACCCATCCACGGTTCGGCCCCGGACATCGCGGGCAAGGGCGTCGCGAACCCCTACGCGACCATCCTCAGCTGCTCGCTGCTGCTGCGCCACTCGCTGGGCCTGCACGAGGAGGCCGACTGCATCGAGCGTGCGGTCGACGGTGCGCTCAATGCGCAGGTCTTCACCAACGACCTGGCCACCGGCGGTCGCGGCGTGTCCACGCAGGCCGCCACGCAGGCCGTGCTGGAACAGATGCAGGCGCGCTGCTACGTGGCGGAACTGCGCGACTGAGTCGCGTGGCGGCGCCGCCACCGCAGCGCCGCCCGCAGTAACCACACCGCGAGCAGGGTGGCGAGGCACGAGGCCGCCGCTGCCTTCGCCAGACTGCTCCAGCTCGCGCCGTCCTGCCAGGCTTCGGCTTCGAGGCGCACGCGTAGCTGGCCATCCTGCAGGCGCAGTACGGCGACGTAGGATTGGACCTGCGGCTTTTCCGAGCGCGAACCGGCCCAGGCGAACAGCCCGACGACCAGCACCTTGTCGGGCGCCAGCGCCTCATAGGACAGGTCGCGCCACTCGAAGAACGCCGGCTTGCTCCAGCGATCGCGGTATCGGGGCAGCAGGGTGTTGTAAGAGGTGAAGCGCTTCATCGCCGGGCGTACTTCGTAGACGCCGTCGCGATCGTAGTACGCCGCGATCTCCGCCGGATCACCCCGCAGCAGGGCCGCCGCATAGCCCTCCATGAAACGTTCGGCCTGCGCGATGAGCGGAGCATCGTCCGAGGCCGCGGCGTTTTCCGCGCGCGTTGCCGCACCGTTCGGCGGAGGCGCCGCCGGCACCTGCGATGCCACCAGCATCAGGGAGGCCGTCGCCAGCCAGCAGATCCAGGTAGGTGCGGAACGCATGTTCGTCCTCCCGTTGTTTTCCCGTTGTCACCGGAAAGCGCGCTTCGCCCGCAGGCTACGGCGCGTCCACGCGATGCCGTGCAGGCACCAGGCTGCTGACGTCGATGTAGTGCAGCAGTGCGCCGATGAACACGATCACGCCGGCCATCTCCATGCCTTCCTCGATGCTGGCCAGCAGCGCATAGATGGGCGTGTGCTCCCCATGCCACTTGTCCTGGATGCCCTCGAACAGCTCGACACCAAGACTGCCACCGACGAAAAGCACCGCCGACAGGATGAACTGGGTGCGGATCGCCGTCGGCAACCGCAGGACGAATCCACCCAGGTAGACCATCAACCCGAGCACCAGCAGGAAGTAGGGGATGACCCACGCGTAGAAGATCACGCCGGGCACATCGCGACCCAGCAACTCGTGGCCGGGCGTGATGAAGAGCTCGTGCAGCATGGCGGACTCGTCCACCGCCAGGAAGAGAAACACCATCGACAGCAGCTTCCAGCGACCGACATCGCGTCCGCCCCTTGCCCGCTCGCCACTGGCGATCACCGCCAGCAGCAGGCCGGCCGACAGCAACAGCAGGGTCGAGAACAAGGTGGGGATGTTCGCTTCCTCGTTGACGTCGAACAGCCTCAACAGGCCGAGCAGATAGTCGTGGCCGGTGCGGTACCGGATGACCTGCAGGACGATGTTCACCACCAGAAGGCACGCCATGACCATGAACAGCCTGCCCACGATGAGGCGCCGCTGCCGCGTCAAGCTATGAACCCACTCCATTGCGCCCCCTGTGCGCCGCTCCAGGTCGGATGGCGTGCTTCAGATAACGACGGCAGCGGCGCGAACAGGACACGGCGCGGAGGCTGCCTCCGTATCCGCAGGATCAGGTGGAGACCAGGCGATTGCGTCCCTGCTGCTTGGCGCGGTAGAGCCGTTCATCCGCGACGCGCAGCAGGTCGCGCAGGTCTTGGCCGGCTTCCAGTTCCGCCATGCCGATGCTGACCGTGCACTGCAGCGTGTCGCCGTCCGGCGCGTCGATGCTGGCCTGCGCGATGCCTTCGCGCAGGGCTTCCAGGCGTGCGCGCGCAGTCGACCAGGGCAGTTGCTGGCAGACCAGGAATTCCTCGCCACCCCAGCGCGCGATCAGCACGTCGTCGCGGCCGCCCGCCAGCTGTTCCGCCAGTGCGGCGACCTGCGAAAGCACTTCGTCGCCGAAGGCGTGGCCGTACCGGTCGTTGACCGCCTTGAAGTGATCGATGTCCAGCAACGCGACCGACAGCGGACGCCCTTCGCGGCGACTGACCTCGAGCGCCTCCGCAAGGAAGGCATCGCCAGCGCGCCGGTTGGCCAATCGCGTCAACGGATCATGCCGCGCCTGGTAGGCCAGTTGTTCGAGCAGCTGCGCATTCGCTTCGCCTGCCTGCTCGAGCAGCCGGTTCTTGTCGCTCAGCTCCGACGTCCGCACGTCGACCAGCGCCTGCAGCCGCCGCTGGCGCAGGCGGTGGCGGCGCATCGCCAGCAACAGCACGCCCCAGCCGACCAGACCCAGCAGCAGGACATACGCCACCATCGCCCACGCACGCATCCACCAGGGTGACGCCTTGTCCAGTTCCACCGTGCGCGCGACCACGTCCTCCTGCTTGCTCCAGTCCGCGGGCGCGTTCATCGCCTGGACTTCGAAGCGGAGCTTGCCCGACGGAAGATTGGTGTACACCGCGTCGTGCGCGATGCTGTTGTCGGTTTCGATCCAGCCACGGTCGAAGCCGACCATGCGGTAGCGATACCTCAGCCGTTCGGAGGCACGCTGGTTCAGTCCGGTGAAACGGATGACGACGCGACGCGTGTCGGCCGCCAGCGTGTACCGGGTCTGCAGCGGCAGCACACGCCCATCAGCGTCAATGGCCTCGACCACCAGCGTTACGCCCTGGTTGCGCTGACGGCGTGCATCGTCGGGATCGATCACGCCAATCCCGTTCGCCGTCGCGAACCACAGCTTGCCGTCGCGCATCAGCCAGCCCGCCGGCGCGGACGCCCCATTGGCCTGGCTGCTCGGCAGGCCATCGGCATGGGTGAAAGCCTCCACGGGCAGGCGGGCCAGGTAGTGGTTCTCCACCGCCGTCAGCGCGGGTCGCGAGATACGGAACACGCCCCGGTTGCTGGACACCCAGAAGTCGCCGTTGTCGTCCTCGAGCAGGCGGAACAGGCGGTTGTTGGGCAGGCCCTGGCGATGGTCGAACTGCACGAAACGACCCTCGCTCCAGTGCAGCAGGCCGCGGTCGGAGGCGATCCACAGGCTGCCGTCGGGATCGGCAAGGAAATCGAAGGCCGCCACCGCGGGAAAGTCGGACATCGGCTTCCACGTCTGCAACGTACCGTCGCGGCGCATCATCGCCATGCCGTTGCCGGTGCCGATCCACAGCACGCCCTGCGCGGTTTCGTACAGCACGTACACATTGCCCGCCGGCAGGCCGTCTTCCACGCCGTAATGGCGTGCGATGCGGCCGTCGCGGTAGACAGTCACGCCTTCGTTGCTGCCGATCCACAGCGAACCGTCCGAGCGCTCCAGCAATGCGCGGACGTGGTTGGACGGCAGGCCGCCGGCTTCGTCGATGCGCCAGGGCCGTGCCTGCGTGCCTGCGGCCGGCAGATGGATCACGCCCTGGTCGTAGGTGCCGATCCACAGGCCGCCATCGCGCGCATTGGCCATCGACAGCACGGAGGGGTCGGTCTTGCCGTCGAACGCCAGCGGGACCGGGCGGCTCTGGCCGCCCTGCCACATGTCCACCCCCATCGGATGGCCCACCCACACGCCTTGTCCGGGCCGTTCGATGATGGTGCGCACATAGATGTCGCGCAGGCCGCTGCTGCGCCCCAGCCCGAACACCGGGCCGTCCGAGATCCGGTACAGACCGTTGGTAGTGCCCACCCACAGCAGGCCGTCGCGGTCCTCGAACAGCGACGGCGCCAGCCGCCCCATCAGCCCGTTGGGTTCACCGAGCGTCTCGTAGCGACCCTGCGCATAGCGACGCAGTCCGTCGAGCGTGGAGATCCACAGATTGCCGTTGCGGTCTTCCAGCATGGCTTCGGCGCGCTCGCCGGTGACCTGCTGCGGGCGATCGCGTTCCACCCGCCACACGCCCGCACCGCCGCCAACCAGGATGCCGCCCCAGCGCGACGCCTGGATGGCCAGCACCGAGGTGTCCGGCAGGCCGACCCGGCGCCCCCAGTCGGTGGCACGTCCGTTGTCGATGCGGAACAACCCGTGCCGGTTGCCCACTAGGGCTCGTCCGTCCGGCAACGGCAGGATCGCCAGTACGCGCTCATTGGCGAGGCGCTCATGGGTACTGCCGATGTCCTGCAGCCGTCCGGAGGGATCCATGCGGAACAGCGAATGATCGGTGCCGATCCAGAGCGCGCCGTCCGGCGCGAAACGCAGGACCGAGACATCGGGCAATGTCCCCGCCTGTCCGGGCAGCCGCTGCCAGCGACCCTGGTGGAAGCGGACCACGCCCGGCCCCACCCGACCCAGGCTGAGCACCATGCCACCCTGCGGATGCGGCGTGATCGCGCGTACGCCCTCGATCTCGAGTCCGGGGACGGTGCCGGCGTCGTAGGCGGTGAAGCGTCGGCCATCGAAGCGCGCCGCGCCCTCCCAGGTGCCGGCCCAGACGTAACCGTCGGCGTCCTGGCTGATGGTGTGCACCAGGTTGTGCGGCAACCCGTCTTCCATCGTCCAGCGGGCAATCGTGTACTCGTCGACCTTGCGCGCAGGGTCCAGCGCCCAGGCGGGCGCGCCGACCAGCAGGACCAGCAGACACAGGCCGTTGAGGAACAGGCGGCGCACGGCGGGCACGGGGTCCGGAGGCTTCGACCCCCTCAGTATCGGCCCTGTCAGGGGGGTTCTTGAACCCCCCTGCCGCCAATGTGCTACTGAGCGGCGCGCTCTTCGGGGCGAACCTTGAACCATGCCGCATACAGGGCCGGCAGGAAGAACAGGGTCAGCACGGTCGCGACGGTCAGGCCACCCATGATGGCGACGGCCATCGGACCGAAGAACGCACTGCGCGACAGCGGGATCATCGCCAGCACCGCGGCCAGCGCGGTCAGCACGATCGGGCGGAAGCGGCGCACGGTCGCGTCGATGATGGCGTGCCAGCGGTCGTGTCCGGCCTGGATGTCCTGGTCGATCTGGTCCACCAGGATCACCGAGTTGCGCATGATCATGCCCGCCAGCGCGATGGTGCCCAGCATGGCGACGAAACCGAACGGCACGCGGAACACCAGCAGCGCCAGCGTCACGCCGATCAGGCCCAGCGGCGCGGTCAGCAGCACCAGCGCCATCCGCGAGAAGCTGCGCAGCTGCAGCATCAGCAGCGTGGTCACCGCGAGCAGGAACAGCGGCATGCCGGCGGCGATCGACTTCTGCCCGCGCGCCGAATCCTCGACGGTACCGCCGGTCTCCAGCAGATAGCCCTGCGGCAGCGTGTCGCGGATGTCGTCGAGCGTGGGCGAGATCTGCGCCACGACCGTCGGCGCCGTCACGGCATCAGTGTTCAGGTCGGCGCGAACGGTGACGGTCGGCAGGCGGTCGCGATGCCAGATGATGCCGTCCTCGAACGCGTACTCAAGGTTGGCGATCTGCGACAGCGGCACGCTGCCACCATTGCTGGTCGGCACTGCCAGGCTGCCCAGCAGGTCAAGCCGCGTGCGCTCTTCTTCAGGCCCGCGCAACAGGATCTCCACCAGTTCGTTGCCTTCGCGGTAGGTACTGACGCTCAGCCCCGACAGCGAACCGGATAGGAAGTGCGATACCTGCGACGTGCTGACGCCCAGCGCGCGCGCGCGGTCCTGGTCGATCTGCAGGCGCACGATCTTGCTCGGCTCGCTCCAGTCCAGGTTGACGTTGGTGACGTGCGGGTTGGCGCGCACCTTCTCCGCCATCTGCTGCGCGATGGCCTGCACGCGATCGATGTGTTCGCCGGACACGCGGAACTGGATCGGATAACCCACCGGCGGACCGTTCTCCAGGCGCGTCACGCGGAACTGCAGCTCCGGGAACTGCGGCGCCACTTCGTCGATCAGCCAGCGGCGGGTCGATTCGCGCGCCTCGATGTCGTCGGTCAGCACCACGAACTGCGAGAAGTTGGACTGCGGCAACTGCTGGTCCAGCGGCAGGTAGAAGCGCGGCGAACCGGTGCCGACGTAGGCGACGTAGTTGAGAATGCCGTCGCGCTTGGCCAGCATCTTTTCCAGCTTCTGCGCCTGGGCGTCGGTGGACTTCAGCGAACTGCCTTCGGCCAGTTCCAGGTCCACCATCAGCTCGGGGCGCACGGAGTCCGGGAAGAACTGCTGCGGCACGAAGCGGAACAGCGCGATCGACGCCACGAACGCCGCCGCAGTCACGCCGATCACCAGCCAGCGATGGCGCAGGCAGAACGCCAGCCACGCACGGAACCTTCCGTAGAACGGCGTGTGGTACGGATTGTGGTCGTGCGCATCGTGCGACTTCGGCGCCAGCATGCCGGCGTACCGCGGCCAGCGATCCGCCAGCCCCGCGCGAAATCCGTGCCAGCGCGCGGCGAGCGATCCCGGCTTGGGCGGCTGCGGATTGCCGAGGTCGGGCAGCATCTTGTCGCCCAGGTACGGGATGAACAGCACCGCCGCCACCCACGACACCACCAGCGCGATGGTCACCACCTGGAACAGCGAGCGCGTGTACTCGCCCGTGCTGGACGCCGCGGTAGCGATCGGCAGGAAGCCCGCCGCCGTCACCAGCGTGCCGGTCAGCATCGGGAACGCCGTCGATTCATAGGCAAAGCTCGCCGCCTTCAACCGATCGAAGCCCTGCTCCATCTTGATGGCCATCATCTCGACCGCGATGATCGCGTCGTCGACCAGCAGGCCGAGCGCCAGCACCAGCGCGCCCAGCGATATCTTGTGCAGGCCGATGCCGAAGTAATGCATCACCGCGAACGTCATCGCCAGCACCAGCGGGATCGATACCGCCACCACCAAGCCGGTGCGCATGCCCAGCGAGAAGAAGCTGACCAGCAGCACGATGATCACGGCCTCGGCCAGCACGCGGACGAATTCTCCCACCGAGTCCTCGACCGCCGCCGGCTGGTCGGACACCTTGCGCAGTTCCATGCCCGTGGGCAGCGTCTTCTGCAGTCGCTTGAACTCGGACTCCAGCGTCGCGCCCAGCTTGAGGATGTCGCCGCCGTCCTTCATCGCCACCGCGATGCCGATGCCGGGCTGGCCCATGAAGCGCATGCGCGGTGCAGCCGGATCGGCGAAGCCGCGCTCGATCTCGGCGATGTCGCCCAGCTTGACCGTACGGTCGCCGGCGCGGATCGGGAATTCGCGGATCTCGTCGACCGAGCCGAACTCGCCGCTCACGCGCAACTGCACGCGATCGCTGGGCGTCTCGAAGAAGCCAGCCGGCGTCATCGCGTTCTGTTCCTCCAGCGCCTGCTGCACCGCGCTCAAGGGAATGCCCAGCGTGGCCAGCTTGGTGTTGGAGAGTTCGACCCAGATCTTCTCGTCCTGCAGGCCGACCAGTTCGACCTTGCCGACGTCGTCCACGCGCTGCAGTTCCAGCTGGATGCGGTCGGCGTAGTCCTTCATCACCGCGTAGTCGAAGCCCTCGCCGGTGAGCGCGTAGATGTTGCCGAAGGTATCGCCGAACTCGTCGTTGAAGAACGGGCCGATCACGCCGCTGGGCAGCGTGGCGCGGATGTCGCCGACTTTCTTGCGTACCTGGTACCAGAGTTCGGGCACGTCCTTGGACTTCATGGAATCGCGCGCCATGAAGATCACCTGCGACTCGCCCGGGCGCGAGTACGAGCGAATGAACTCGTATTCACCGGTCGTCATCAGCGCCTTCTCGACGCGCTCGGTGACCTGCTTCGAGACCTCTTCAGCGGTCGCGCCCGGCCACACCGTGCGCACCACCATCGCCTTGAAGGTGAAGGGCGGATCTTCGGACTGGCCCAGGTGCTTGTACGACCACGCACCGATGATGCCCAGCAGGATCATCATGAACAGCACGAGGCTGCGGTTGGTCAGCGCCCACTCGGAGAGATTGAAGCGGCGCATGCCATTACTCCGAGCGCGAGGCGACGTTGGCGGTGCCGCCGGCGGCGGGCGCCTTCAGCGGACGATTGTCGCGGTCGACGGGCGCGACGACCTGCCCCTCGCGCAACAGGTGGCCACCCGCCGCGACCACCCAGTCGCCGGCCTTCACGCCGCCCAGCACCGGCACCGACGCTTCGCCATAGGGACCGAGCTGCACGACCTGCGCGCGTACCTTGCCGTTCGCCGGATCCACGACCCAGACCGTGGTCTTGCCATCCTCACCGCGCTGGATGGCCGACAGCGGCAGCTTCAACGCCGCCTTGGTGCCGTTCTCCTGCACGTAGACGCGCGCGCTCTGCCCCAGCTCGACCTGCTGCTGTGCCTCGCCCACCAGACTGACGCGCGCCGCATAGGTCCGTGTCTGCGCGTCCGCGGCGGGCGCGATCTCGCGGATGGCGCCGGGCAGGCGTTGGCCGGGGGCGTTCCACAACTCGATCACCACCGGCTGGCCTACGCTGAAATCGCGGATGCGGTTTTCCGGCAGGCCAATAGCCACTTCGCGACCGCCATCGGCGGCCAGCGTGAAGACGGTCTGGCCGGCGGCCACCACCTGACCTGCTTCGGCCTGACGGCTGGCGATCACACCGTCGCGCGGTGCGCGCAGCTGCGAATAGCCTTCCTGGTTGCGCATCACGTCCATCTGCGCGCGCGCGGCACGCGCCTGGCCTTCGGCCGCCTTGTACGCCGCGACCTGCGCGTCGTACGCGGACTGGCTGATCAGCTTGTCGCCCACGAGCTTGGCGTAGCGGTCACGGTCGCCGCGCGCACGGACGAGGTCGGCTTCGGCCGCCGCAAGCTGCGCCTGCGCCGCCTGTGCCTGCAGGGCGAAATCGCCGGGATCGAGCAGCGCGAGCACTTCACCCTTCTGCACGCGGGCACCCGCATCCACGTTGCGGCGGACGAGGTTGCCGCCGACGCGGAACGACAGCGGACTCTCTTCCCGCGCACGCACCTCGCCGGCGTATGCCGACAGCGCAGCGTCGGCGCCACCGCCGGGCTGCACGACGAGCGCAGGCTGTGGCGTCTCCGCCGGCTGCTCCGCACTGCAGGCGGCCAGGCCGACCAGGACGATTCCGAACACTCCGTTCCAGCGCGACTGGCGCATGACCGCTCCGTTGAGGCTTCAATTAGTGGACTTGGCGGTATAGTATAAATATCGAACCGAGTAGTCTAGTATTACGACATGGTCAGCCCACGCCCCTCCGCCAGCCGCTCCAAGTCCCCCGCCAAGCCCGCCTCCAGCGGCCCAGGCCGCCCCAAGGACCTGGGCAAGCGCGCCGCCATCCTCGAAGCCGCCAAGCAATTGTTCGCGCGCGAGGGTTTCAACGGCGTCAGCATGGACCAGATCGCCGCCGAGGCAGGCGTCTCCAAGCTCACGGTGTACAGCCACTTCGGCGACAAGGACGCCCTGTTCGCGGCGGCCGTGCAGGCCAAGTGCGAGGAAATGCTGCCGGACGCCCTGTTCGAGATCGAACTGACCGGCAGCCTCCGCGACCAGCTCAAGGCCATCGCGCAGGCTTTCTTCGCGCTGATCACCAGCGAGGAGGCCATCAGCACGCACCGCATGATGATGGTCCCGGGCAACATCGACGACAAACTCAAGCAGACGTTCTGGGAAGCCGGTCCGCAGCGCACCCACGATGCCTTCGCGGCGATGCTGCAGGCCCTGGTGGCGAAGGGCGAGTTGGACGTGCCCGATGTCGGCACCGCGTCGGTGCAGTTCTTCACCCTGATCAAGGGCGAAGTGCATGCGCGCATGACCTGCGGCCTGTGCAGCCAGCCCGGCCCGCTGGACACCCGCCGACACATCGATGCGACGGTGGACATGTTCCTGAGGGCCTATGGCAAGCGCTGAAGCTGAAGCCCAACCCCGGGAGACGGAGGTTGCGGTGACTTCCGGCACTGCGTCCGTTGCGGCGGCTGCCCCGATCCTTGCCCAGCGCGGACGGAGCCAGCCCGGTAAAATGCCCGGCCCAGCCCTCCGCGTCGGATGACCACCCCCATGACGATCAACTACACCCAGGCCCGCGAAAACATGGTCGAGCAGCAGGTACGTCCGTGGGACGTGCTGGATGCGCGCGTGCTCGAGACGCTGGCCACGCTGCCGCGCGAAGCCTTCGTGGCCGAATCGCACCGCGCGCTGGCTTACGCGGACCTGGAACTGCCGCTCGGCCACGGCCAGACGATGGCCAAGCCCGTCATCGAAGGCCGTACCCTGCAGGCGCTGAAGCCGCAGGCCGACGAGGACGTACTGGAAATCGGCACCGGCAGCGGCTATCTGACCGCGTGCCTTGCACACCTCGCCCGCGAGGTCGTCAGCCTGGAGATCCAGCCCGAACTCGCCGACGCCGCGCGCGCGCGCCTCGACGCCACCGGCCTGGGCAACAACGTGCGCATCGAGTCCGTCGACGCCCTGACCTGGGAAACCGACCGTCGCTTCGACGTGGTCTGCGTGACCGGGGCCGTGTCCGCCGTGCCTTCCCGTTTCCTGCAATGGCTGCGTCCGGGTGGCCGCCTGTTCGTCGTGCAGGGCGTGTCGCCGGTGATGGAAGCCGTGCTGCACGTCAACGATGTCAACGGCACCCGCATCGAATCGTTGTTCGAAACCGACCTCCCCTATCTGGTCGGCGCCGCACCGGCGCCCCAGTTCGTCTTCTGAAGATACAAAAAGGAACCCCCGCATGAGCCGTCGCCCCCTCGTACTCGCGCTCGCACTGGCCTTGCCGGCCGCGGCCAACGCCACCGACCTGATGCAGACCTATGAGCTGGCGCGCACTGGCGACCCTCAGCTGTCCATCGCCGAATCCACCCGCCTGTTCGACAAGGAAGGCGCGGTGCAGGCACGCGCAGCGCTGCTGCCGCAGGTCAACGGCAGTGCGGGCTACACCCTCACGCACAGCAGCCGCCCGGGCCGTCCCACCGGCGACGCCAAGGGCCGTGACTACGGCGTGGAAGTCAGCCAGACCATCTTCGACTGGAGCCGCATCGCCAACCTGCGTGGCCAGCGCGCCATCAGCCAGGCTGCCGACTACGACCTGGCGTCGGCGAACAACCTGCTGATCACGCGGACCTCCGCCGCGTACTTCAACGTGCTGATCGGCATCGAGTCGCTGGCGGCCGCCGAGACCAACGAAGCCGCGTCGAAGAAGCAGTTCGACTACGCGCAGAAGCGCCTGGACGTGGGTCTGGCGCCGATCACCGACGTGCACGAAGCCCGTGCGCAGTACGACAGCGCGCGCGCCAACACCATCCTGGCCCGCAACGCGCTGGACGACAGCTACCGCGCCTTGGCCGAGATCACCGGCCAGCCGATCAGCGGCCTGAAGGGCCTGCCGGACGACTTCCGCCCGGAACTGCCGCCGGAGCAGAACGCACAGGCGTGGGTGGATCGCGCGCTCGAGCAGAACCCCGATTTGAAGTCGGCGCAGTATTCGCTGGAGTCCGCGCAGCATGGCGTGTCCAGTGCGCGTGCCGGCCACTACCCGACGCTGAACTTCCGCGGCGGTTACTCCAATGGCACTGATTGGGATTCCGTCGCCGGCACCCTGTCCTCGGATGTGGAAGGCTACAACTGGGGCATCACGCTGACCGTACCGATCTTCTCCGGCGGCGCCACCCAGTCGGGCGTGCGCCAGGCGTTGGCCCAGCGCGACCGCGCCGCCGATGGTCTTGAGCAGACCCGCCGCGCGCTGGTCCGCAATACCAGCAACGCCTACCAGGCGCTGGTCGCCGGCGTGACCGAAGTGGAAGCGCGCCGCCTGGCGGTCGTGTCCGCGCAGAGCGCACTGGATGCTTCGCAGGTCGGCCTGGAAGTCGGTACCCGCACCGTGCTGGACGTGCTGCAGAACCAGCGCACGCTGTTCCAGGCGCAGGTCGAGTACGCGCAGGCGCGCTACAACTTCCTGCAGAACCGCCTGCTGCTGGAACAGGCCGCCGGCACGCTGGACGGCGCCGACGTGCAGGACGTAAACCGCCTGTTGACCGCCGACGCCGAAGCGCGCCTGTCGTCGCAGCCGGTCACGCAGTAACTCCTCGCGTCCTTCGCGATCACGACGGCGGGCTTCGGCCCGCCGTTGTCGTTTGTGGCACCCGGATTCTTGTGGGAGCGACGACAGTCGCGAAGCAGGAATACATCAACTGTCAGGAAAGCTCGCGACTCACGTCGCTCCCACAGCACGCCTTGCGGATCAGATCACGCCGCAGCTCCGCATCGCTGCAATCTCGTCATCGATGTAGCCAACCTCACGTAACACCTCGTCGGTATGCTGCCCTAGCAACGGCGGTGCACGCGGCGTATCGACCGGTGTCACCGACAGTTTCAAGGGACTTCCGATCAGCGGAAGGCTCGCAGACTGCGGATGCGCGACGCGCGCGACCATGCCTCGCGCCTGCACCTGCGGGTCAGCGAACACGTCGGCGATGTCGTTGACTGGTCCACACGGAATGCCTGCAGCCTCCAGCAACGGCAGCCATACACTCCTGTCGCGCAGCCGCAACGCTTCCTGCAGCCGCGGCGCCAGCACGTCGCGATGGCGCACGCGTCCCGCATTCGTCGCAAAGCGCTCGTCGCTGGCCAGCGCGGATTCGTCCAACACACCACACAACCGCGCGAACTGCCGGTCGTTGCCCACCGCCACGATGATGTGCCCATCGGCCACGGCGAAGACCTGGTAGGGAACGATGTTGGCGTGCGCATTCCCCTGCCGTGGTGGCGCTTGCCCACCGACCAGGTAATGACTGCCGAGATTGGCCAGCATCGCGACCTGCGCATCCAGCAGCGCCATGTCGATGACCTGCCCTTCGCCCGTCGCATCGCGGTGGCGCAAGGCGGCAAGAATGGCCACCGAGGCGTACATGCCGGTGAACAGGTCGGCGACGGCGACGCCGACTTTCTGCGGTTCACCATCGGCCGCACCGGTGACGCTCATCAGGCCACCGAGCCCCTGTACGGCAAAGTCGTAGCCGCCGCGCTGCGCGTACGGACCATCCTGTCCGAAGCCGGTGATCGAGCAGTACACCAGGCGCGGATTGATCGCCCGCAGCGTCGCGGCGTCCAGCCCATGGCGCGCCATGTCGCCGACCTTGAAGTTCTCGACCAGCACATCGCTCTTCATGGCCAAGCGGCGGATGACGGCCCGTCCTTCGTCGGTCGCGATGTCGACCGTCAGCGACCGCTTGTTGCGGTTCGCGCACAGGTAGTACGCAGACTCCGACGTTTCGTTGCCATCGGCATCACGCAGGAACGGTGGACCCCAGCCGCGCGTGTCGTCGCCGCTGCCGGGACGCTCCACCTTGATGACCTCGGCCCCCAGGTCCGCCAGCACCTGCGTGCACCACGGACCGGCGAGCACGCGTGTCAGGTCCAGCACGCGCACACCCTCCAGCGCGCGCGGCATCGGCGTATTCATGCCTGTGGTGCCGGCAGATGCGGCGCGATCATCGTCAGCGTGCGGCCGAGTGCGCCACGGCCATGCTCCACCAAGGCGCGCCCGCGGTCCGCCATCTCGCGTCGACGCGCATCATCGGCGAGCAACGCCTCAAGCGCGTTACCCACGCCGGCCACATCCTGCGCGATCACCAGTGCGTCGGCTTCCTTGAGGCGCCGGGAGATCTCGCTGAAGTTGTGCAGATGCGGCCCCGTGACGGCAGGCGTGCCGACCGCGGCGGGCTCCAGCATGTTGTGCCCGCCGATCGCCTGCAGGCTGCCGCCGACGAAGGCCACGTCCGCACAGGCGTAGAACGCCATCAGCTCGCCCAGCGTGTCGAGCACGAAGACATCGTTGCCCGCAGAGGGCCAGCCATCGACGCGACGCGTGCCGACATTCCATCCCGCTGTGCGCGCCGCCTCGGCCACGCGCGGGAACCGCTCGGGGTGCCGCGGCGCCCACAGCAACAGCAGGTCAGGCCAGCGCTGGCGCAGGCGCGCGTGGAGCGCAAGCACCGGCGCTTCTTCGTCTTCGTGCGTACTGGCGGCAATCCAGACCGGGCGGCCACCGGACAGATGCTGGCGGAAACCGGCCACTACGTCGCCGACGTTGTCCGGCACCGGAATGTCGAACTTGAGATTGCCGACATCGCGTACCTGCTCCGGCAGCGCGCCCAGTTGGACGAAGCGCGATGCGTCGTCACGGGATTGCGCGGCCACCTTGCGCACCGTGCGCAACGTACGCGTGATCAACGGACGCAGCACGCTGTACCCGCGCAGCGAACGTGCGGACAGGCGCGCATTGAGGATGTACAGCGGCACCTGTCGATCGTGGCAGCCGAACAACAGGCTGGGCCACAACTCGGTCTCCATGATCAGCGCCAGACGCGGCTGGAACTGCCGCAGGAAGCGCGACACGGCACCCGGCAAGTCGTAGGGTGAGTAGACGTGCAGCACGCGCTCGCCCCAGAGCGCCTGCACCCGCTGCGAACCGGTCGGCGTGATCGTCGTAATGAGCAGGCGCAGGCCGGGGTGCCGTTGCAGCAACGCGTCGACCACGGGCGCGGCGGCGTTCACCTCGCCCACCGACACCGCGTGCAGCCAGACATCGACCGGAGTGACTGCCGTGTCGTAGCTGCCGTAGCGCTCGTTCCAGCGCTGGAAGTACTCGGGATAGCGGAAGCCGCGCCAGATCAGGTGGTAGACCGTGACCGGCGTCAGCACGTACAGCACCACCGAGTAGAGGGCGCGCAGCAGGCGTTCGGCGGTACGGTTCGACATTGGCGACAAGGATACCCGGGGGCGCCGCTACAATGGGTCATGGCCGAACCCGAGAAGCGATCCTCCGACGCCGGCGAGCGTGCACCGATGGGCCCGCGGCAATGGCCGTCCTGGCTGGGCATCGGCCTGGCCTGCCTGGCCGCCCGCATACCGTGGTCCCTGCAACGCCCGATCGGCCGCGCCGTGGGTGCGCTGCTCTACCGTGTGTTGCGCGACCGCAGGCATGTGGCCCAACGGAACATCGCCCTGTGCTTTCCCGAACTGGACGGTGCGCGCCAGGACGCGCTCGCCCGCGCCAGCTTTGGCGAGCTCGGCATCGGCCTGTTCGAATTCGCGCGCGCGTGGTGGGGCAGCGTCGACCCGATGCGGAAAGGCCTGCAGGTCGAAGGCCTGGAACACCTTGCGGCCGCGCGCGCCGGGGGCCGCGGGGTGATCGTAGTCTCCGGCCACTTCACCACGCTGGAAATCTCGGCGCGCCTGATGTGCGACTACGCGCCGCTGGCCGGCATGTACCGTCCGCACAACCAGGGCGCGATGGAATGGGCGGTCAAACGCGGCCGGCTGCGTTACGCCGCCGCGATGTTCACGCGCGAGGAACTGCGCCCCGCGCTGAAGCACCTCAAGCAGGGCGGCCTGCTGTGGTTCGCGCCCGACCAGGATACCCGCCGCGGCGACAGCGTGTTCGTGCCGTTCTTCGGCCACCCCGCCTACAGCCTGACCTCGACGCACCAGTTGGCGCGGCTCTCCGGTGCGGCGGTGATCGCGTTCTCGCATGTCCGTCGCGAAGACGGCGGCTACACGTTGCGGCTGTCGCCCGCGTTCGAGGAGTTCCCCTCGACCGATGCCACCGCCGACACCGCACGCGTGATCGCGTCGATCGAAGCGATGGTGCGGCAGGCGCCCACGCAGTACCTGTGGATCCATCGGCGCTTCAAACGCCAGCCCGACGGGCGCGGCGAACTCTACCGGTAGAGATCCGGCTCGCCGGGCGGGCGCGTCTTGAACCGGCGGTGCACCCACAGGTATTGCTCGGGATGCTGGCGGACAACGGCTTCCAGCTCGGCCATGTAGCGCGCCGCGTCCTGCGCCGGATCACCACTCGGCCAACCCTCCCAGGTCGGCTCCACGCGCAGCTGGTAGCGTCCGTCCGCATCGCGATGGAACCAGAACGGCAACACCACCGCATTGCCGCGTCGCGCAAGATCCGGGGTGGCCGTCAGGGTCGCCGCCGGCACGCCGAAGAACGGCACGAACGCATTCTGGTAGTTGAAGTCCTGGTCGGCCGAGTAGGCGACGATGCCCCCGCGCGAGAGCGTGCGCAGCAGGCCGCGCACGTCCTTCTTGCCGATCACGTCGGCGAACACGCGGCGACGCGCGCCATCCATCAGCCGCTCGATGCACGGATGGTTGTTGCGGCGCGCGACGATGTTGATGCGTTCGCCGAGCGCATCGCCCAACAGGCGCGCACAGAGTTCCGAATGCGGGATGTGCCCGCCGAACAGCAGCACGCCACGTCCCTGCGACCGCGCGGCATGGACGTGTTCCAGACCCTGCACGTCGGCGCATCCCCGCAGCGCGCGCGCAGGCGCATACCAGCCGCGGACAAGTTCCAGCGTACCGGTCACCGTGGCACGCACGGTGTCGCGTAACAGGCGCGCACGTGCAGGTTCATCCAGTTCGGGAAAGCAGAGCGCCAGGTTGGTCGCGGCATGACGCCTGCGCTTGGCCAGCAAGGGCCACAGCAGCGATGTGGCGACTTTCCCCATGGCCAGCAGCCAGGACTGTGGCAGCCGCGCGATACCCGAAGCCAGCAGGTTGGCGGGCGCTACGAACCAGCAGCGCACGCCCGAGGCGCGCTCACTCGCCATCGCGCGCCAGCAGGCTGCCCGCATACAGGGCCGCCAGCATCAGGGTAAGTCCGCCCCAGAAGGTGGAATAGAACGCGAGGTGCGTATTCAGCGGGAACACCGTGACGGCGAGCGCAAGCATCGCAGGGCGCGCACGGTCCTTCGCCTGAGGGGTGGCATAGCGCCATGCGCGCCAGGCCAGCGCAGCGCCTGCCAGCCACAGCAGCAGGCCGATGACGCCGGTCTCGCTGAGTATTTCCAGGACGATCTGGTGGGCGTGCAATGCAGGACCTTCGCCCCACGCCGGCCGCTGCTGCGGCGTCGCATCGCAGTCCGGATAGGCTTCGCGGAAGCCACGCGCGCCCACGCCATTGATCGGACGCTCCAGCACCATGCAGGTCGCGGCGGACCAGATCTGCGCGCGGCCCGAAAGCGCCGTATCCACACCCGATCCATCGGCCGTCAGCGCCTGCGTGGTACGCACGACGCGCTCGCGCACCTGCGGCGAGACGACGGCCAGCAACGCCAGCAACAACGCGCCGAAACCGAACACCGCCAGCAACCGCTTCCAGCCCAGCAGGCGCCAGCCCGAGAACACCAGCACCAGCGCATACGTGATCCAGGCCGCGCGTGCACCCGCCAGCAGGACCACGATGCCCACCAGGGTCGCCGCCAGCAGCCATCCTGCGACCTCCATGCGTCGTGCGGCCACGAACAGCAGGAACGGCGACAGGCTGGCCATGACCATGCCCAGCTTGAGGTTGCACGGCCCGAGGAAGCCGCTCAGACGATCCACCGCCAGCGTGGCGTCCTCCGTGCACATCGGCCGGCCGCTGATCAGCTGCTTCAGCTGGTCCAGTCCCCAGAACATCGGGCTGCTGCCGAACACCACCTGTGCCAGTGCATCCATCGTCCAGATCGCCACGATGATCGCCAGGCCGTTGAACGTGGTGCGCCTGGCCGACGCGTTCGCCACCGCGGCCGCCACCAGCCACAGGAACGGCAGGTAGCGCAGGTCGACCGCGGCCTCGCGCAGGGCGCGTGGCGTGTCGACCGCATCGATCGCGGAAATCGCCTCCGGCAGCCAATAGGCCGCGAACAGCGCGCTGGTCAGCGCCCATGCGCCTCCACTCAGCAGCTTGGTGCCACCGCGGAAGCGGTCCAGCAGCAGGCGCACGATGGCCGCCAGCGCGCCCAACACCATGATCGCTTCGGCATAGCCAGGCGCCGGCCACAACGCGACAAACGTCAGGACCCAGGCAGGCGCCCAGCGCCAGCCGTGCGGATCGCGTCGCGCGGAGGTGTCAGGGAGCGTGGGCGAGGGAACGTTCATCGGCGAGATCGTGGTAGAGGGCGAGCGTGGCGTCCTGCATCGCACGCAACGTGTAGGCATGCATCGTAGCCAATGGCGGCGATGGATGGGTGAGCATCGCCATCGCAGCATCGAACAACCGATCCTCATCGAAGGCAGGAACGGCGCCGCGCGGCTGCAGGTCCGCCAACAGCTCCCCGACGCCGCCGTGCGCCCAGCCCACCACCGGGCGTCCCACCGACAGGCTTTCGATGACGGTGCGGCCGAAGGCTTCCGGCTTGCGCGACAGCTGCAGCACCAGATCGCAGGCGGCGTAGGCGCGTGCGATCTCCGTGGTCGGCGGCGTGATGGCGAGCGCGTCGGCACAGCCCACACGGCGGGCCTCTGCTTCCAGGTCCAGCACGTACTGCTCGCGCCCCGCTTCGCGCGCACCCGGCATCCACAGGCGGGCATCGATGTCCGCTGTGCGCAGCCGCGCCAACAGCGCGATGGCGTCGCCATGCCCCTTCAGGCGCGTGCCGCGTCCGGGAAGCAGCAGCAACGGCCCGTCACCGGCCAGTGCGGGATGCTGCGCCGCCGCCCATGCGCGCGCTTCGCGATCGGGGTGCGGTGCGCGCGGAAACTGTGCCGGATCGATACCTCTCGGGATCACGGCCAGCTTGCCGGGATCGGCTTGCGGGTAGTGCTGCAGCAGATAACGGCGCACGCAGTCGGACACACAGATCACCCGCTCGCCGCGCGTCATCACCGCGCTGTAGCGACCGGGCGAATTGAGCCCGTGCATGGTGGTGACGAAGCGCGGACGCGAGGCAGCGGGCATGCCGCGCACGGCCCACAAGCCGATCCATGCAGGCAGCCGCGAGCGCGCATGCACGATGTCGGCGCCGATATCGGCGAACAGCCGCCGCAAGGCGCCGACATGGCGCAGCGTCAGCAATGACTTGCGCCCGATGTCGAGGGTGATGTGCTCGGCCCCGGCGGCACGCAACGCGGATTCGAGGCGACCTCCCGCCGACACGACCACGGCACGATGCCCGGCACGCACCAGCGCATCGGCGATCTCAAGCGTGGAACGTTCGACGCCACCGGACTCCAGCGCCGGCAGCAGCTGGACGACGGTCAGGCGGCGCATGGGCGGTGAGCCACGCGCGGGGCCCGCATCATCCGGTCAGTCGGCCAGGACGAAGTGCGAACCGCAATACGGGCACTGCACTTCCCCACCCGCCGCATCCTCGATGGCCAGGTACACGCGCGGGTGCGAATTCCACAGCGCCATCGACGGCAGCGGACAGCTCAGCGGCAGGTCGGCGCGCGACACGGTGTAGCGCTTCTCGGCGTTGGCGGGCGCGGTGGCGGTCTGGCTCATGGCGGTGCGAGGGGTGATGGAACGAGGCGGCCAGTCTACCAGCCAGCGCCCCGCGGGCGTGCCCACGGATACGGCATCCGCAACGCAAAACGCCGCCCCGCGCGAGCGGGACGGCGTTTGCGGGGTATCCGGCCGGGGGAGGAAGGCCGGATCGCGGGACTTACTTCGCGGCCGTGGCTTCGGTCGTGATCTTCAGCGTGACCTCGTCGCTGACCATCGGCGCGTACGCGCCCACGTCGAAATCGCTGCGCTTCACGGTGGCGGTGGCGTCGAAGCCGATCGCCGGCACCTTCTTCATCGGGTGCTCGCCGGCCTTGTTCAGGGTCACGTCCAGCACGACCGGCTTGGTGATGCCCTTGATGGTCAGGTCGCCGGTGACCTTCAGCTTGCCTTCGCCCGCGGCCTCGACCTTGGTGCTCTTGAAGGTGGCGGACGGGTACTTGGCGGCGTCGAACCACTTGTCGCTGGTCAGGTGGTCATAGAACTGGTCGGCCAGCGCGCTCAGGCCGGTCAGCGGCAGCGTGACCTGCACGCTCGACTTGGACACGTCGGCGGCGTCGTACACCAGGGTGCCATCGGCCTGGCCGAAGTTGGCGCTCGGGTTGGAGAAGCCGAAATGGTTCCAGCTGGCCAGCACGTTGGTGTGGCCGGGGTCGAGCTTGTAGGTCACCGGCGCTGCGAAGGCCGAACCGGCGAACGCGAACAGGACGGCAACGAGCAGGGTCTTGCGCATGGGGGAAGTCTCCGGGTGGTGGGGGTGTCAGAGGATGCGCGCGGCTTCGTCGAAGCCCAGGCGCGGGGAACGCGGGAAGATGCTGGCGGGATCGCCGTGGCCCAGGTTGACCAGGATGTCGGACTTGATGGCGGTGCCGGCGAAGAAGGCCTCGTCGACCTTGGCGGCGTTGAAGCCGGTCATCGGGCCGGCGTCGAGACCCAGCGCGCGCGCAGCGACGATCAGGTAGCCGGCCTGCAGGCTGGCGTTGCGCAGCGCGGGCTTGAAGCGGTTCTCGCGCGGGCCGTCGAACCAGGCCTTGGCATCGGTGTGCGGGAACAGGAACGGCAGCTTCTCGTGGAAGTCTTCATCGCGACCGATGATCACCGTGACCGGTGCCGCCATGGTCTTGGCGTAGTTGCCCTCGTCCAGCGCCGGACCCAGCTTCGCCTTGGCCTCGGCCGACTTCACGAACACGAAGCGCGCCGGCGTGGTGTTGGCCTGGGTGGGCCCGAACTTCAGCAGGTCGTACAGCTGGCGCAGGGTGTCGTCGCTCACTTCGCCGCTGAAGGCGTTGTAGCTGCGGGCGGTGCGGAACAGCTGGTCGAGCGAAGCGGCGTCGAGAGCGTGGGACATGGGTTACCTGTCGCAAGGAAGGGAATCACGTCGCGGCGGCACGGGCCGGCGCATCGGAGGGGCAGTGTAGAGTGTCCTGACTATGGCAACATCCAATCGACCCGGAACGGATTGTTTTAACCAGTGGAACAAAAACCGCCCGTCGATGCCGATTCGCACGACCTCTGCACGCTGACGGACGGCCGCGCCGGCAACGTACGCCAGGCGCAGTCGCTGGCGCGTGCACTCGGTGACGATGAGCGGGACGTGGTCCTTGAACCGCGTGCTCCGTGGCGCTGGATGGCACCGCGACGGCTGCCTGGTGCGACCCGGTCGTTCGGACCGGCCTTCGATGAGCTGCTGCAGCGTCCGCCCGCACTGGCGATCGGCTGCGGTCGCCAGGCGGCGCTCGCCACACGCCTGCTGCGTGCACGCGGCAGCCACGCGGTCCAGATTCTCGATCCGCGCCTCGACCCGTCGCACTGGGATCTTGTCATCGCGCCGGAGCACGACGGACTTGCCGGTCCGAACGTCCTGACCCTGCTCGGCAGCCTGAATCCGGTCGACGATGCCTGGCTGGCCGATGCCCGCACGGCGTTTCCCGCGTTCGCCGCCCTGCCCTCGCCCCGCACGGCGGTGCTGCTCGGCGGCGACAGTGCGCACTACCGCTTCGATGCCGACGCCTTCGCGCGGCTCGCGGCATTGATCGAGGACTCGACGGCGGAAGGCGGCAGCCTGATGGTCACCACCTCGCGGCGCACGCCTGCAGGAGTGATCGATGCCGTGCGCCGGCGATGGGCGAACCGTCCGCACGCCGTCCTGTGGTGTGGTCCCTCCGACGGTCCCAATCCTTATGCCGGGCTGCTGGCGTGGGCCGACCGCATCGTCTGCACGCCGGAGTCGGTGAACATGGTGTCGGAAGCCTGCGGCACGCGCGTGCCGGTACAGGTGTTCGAGCCGGATCGCGTCACCGGGCGTCCACGTCACTTCCTCGACGCGTTGCTGGGGCTAGGACGGATCCGCCCGCTCGCCGACGGACCCGCGCCGTTCGCTGGCGATCCCTTGCGCGAGACCGCACGCGTCGCGGCTGAAGTACGGGCCCGCCTGGGCCCCTGAGTCGAAGAAGGACGCCGCTCAGCCCGCTGCGTCGAAGTCGAGCCCATGCGCCGCCGTGGTCCGCATGACGACGGCGCGTGCCATGGCCAGCGCCGCGTTCTCGACAACCAGCCTGGGGCGCCGGTCCAGCGTGCAGGCCAGTCCCTCGGCGACAAAGGTCGCGTGCACCGCATCCAGCGCGCTGGCTTCCTCCATGGATACCGCACCTTCCTTCGTCAGTGCGGCGATCAATCCCGGCGTGTCGCGCGGCGACAACAGGGCGGGCTGCGCCGCCGCATCGCGCAGGATCAGGTACTGCAGCAGGAATTCCAGATCGACCAGTCCGCCCGCGCCCTGCTTCAGGTCGAAGCGCGCGACGTCGCTGCGGTCAAGTTCGCCCCGCATGCGCACACGCATCTTCACCACGTCGTCCCGCAGCACGTCGACCTCGCGTGGTCGCGCCAGCGTCGCCGTGCGGATGTCTTCGAACGCCTGCAGCAGCGTGGCATCGCCGGCCACGCCGCGCGCGCGCACCAGTGCCTGGTGCTCCCACGTCCACGCGCGGTCGCGCTGGTACTCGGTGAAGCTCGCCAGCGACGACACCAGCAGGCCCTTTGCGCCGTCCGGACGCAGACGCACGTCCACGTCGTAGAGCCGACCCGCGGCAGTCACCGCACCCAGCAGCGCGACGATCTTCTGCGCCAGGCGTGCATACCAGCGGCCGGCTTCCATCGGGCGTGCACCGTCCGACTCCGCCTCCGCCGGTGCATCGAACAGGAACACCAGGTCGAGATCCGAACCGAACCCCAGCTCCTCGCCCCCCAGGCTGCCATAGCCGATCACCGCGAACCGGCCTGCGGCGACGATCCCGTGTGACGTGGCGACGTCGCGCGTGGCGATCTGCACGACGACGCGGACCACCTCGTCCGCCAGCCACGCCAGCTGGCGCACACTGTCGCGCGCGGACTGACGGCCATCGAGCGCAGCCAGCGCAACGCGGAAGCTCAGCGCGAGCCGGCGTTCGTTCAACACGCGGAGACAGGTCTCCGGATCGTCCTCGACCAGGGCGGCTTCGCATTCGGTGCGCAGTTCGTCGCGGTCCGGCATCGGGCCGGAGACGCGCGTGTCGAGCAGTTCGTCCAGCAGCAGCGGGTATTGCGCCAGCCGCTCCGACAGCAGCGCACTGCGCGCCAGCACGTCGACCAGCCTGCCCAGCGCGCTGGGCTGCTCATCCAGCAGCGCCAGATAGCTCGCGCGGCGCAGGATGGCCTGCAACAGCGACAGCACGCGACGCAGCGCGGCATCAGGCTGCGACGAACGCGCGCAGGCGTCGAGCAATGCGGGAACCACGCGATCCAGCCGCGCGCGCGACGCATCCGACAACGCACGCACGCCACTGAACTGCGCGAACTCGCGCAGCGCACCATCGGCGCTGCCCGCATCCGCGAAGCCTGACGACGCCAGTGTCTCCGCCTCGCCACCATCCGGCAGCGCGCGCCAGTACATCGCCAATGCACCAGGCGCCGCATCGCGCTGGCGCGGCGCCAGCAGTTCGGCGAACTCGGCGGACACCCGCGCACGCTGCACGTCCAGCGCGGCACGCAGGCTGTCCCAGTCCGGATAATCAAGGCCGCGTGCGATGCGGTGACGGTCCAACGGATCCTCGGGCAGCGCATGCGTCTGCGCATCGCGCAGCATCTGCAACCGGTTTTCCAGCCGACGCAGGAACCGGTAGGCCTGCATCAGCGCCTCGCCCTCCTCGACCGACACCTGTCGCGTGGCGACCAGCGCCGGCAACGCCACGCGCAGGCGACGTTCGCGCAACGCGGCTTCGCGACCGCCGCGGATCAGTTGCAGCGCCTGCACCAGGAATTCGATCTCGCGGATGCCACCCGGCCCGCGCTTGATGTCGTCCGCCAGCTCGCGGCGCGCGACTTCGGCCGTGATCGCCGCCTTCATCTCGCGCAGGCCGTCGAGTGCGGTGTAGTCCAGGTAGCGGCGGTAGACGAAGGGGCGCAGCGATTCCAGCCAGCGTTCACCCGCCTCGATGTCGCCGGCCACGGCGCGGGCTTTCAACCAGGCATAGCGTTCCCAGTCGCGTCCTTCGCGCTGGAAATACTGGTCCATGCCCGCGAACGACAACGCGACGCGACCGGCGTTGCCGAACGGCCGCAGGCGCAGGTCGACGCGATGGCAGAACCCGTCGACGGTCGGCTCATCCAGCAGCTTCGCCAGCCGCTGGCCCAGCCGCATGAAATAGTCCTCGGCGGCGAGCGATCGCGCACCATCGGATTCGCCGCCTTGCGGATAGGCGTAGACCAGGTCGATGTCGGACGAGAAGTTCAGCTCGCCGCCGCCCAGCTTGCCCAGGCCGAACACCACCAGCCGCTGCACGCTGCCGTCGGCGGCCCGCACCACGCCATGACGCTGCGCGAACTCCGCTTCCAGCGCCTCCAGCGCGGTCTGCAGGCAGACCTCGGCCAGGCGCGTGGTGCCAGCCAGCGTATCGTCGACGGTATCCAGACCGTGCACGTCGCGCCAGACCAGCCGCGTCGATTCGGCGATGCGGTAGCGGCGCAACAGCTCGGGCCATTGCGCGGTGTTGTCGGTGGTCAGGTCGGGCACTGGCCACGGTGCCGCGCCATCGTCGCGAAACAGTGCGGTCAGCAGATCGGGCTGACGGCGCAGGGTTTCGAGCGCCAGGTCGCTCGTCGCGATGACACACGACACGCGGTCAACGTGGCCTGCATCGGCGAGCAGTGCCTCCACGTCGGCGGACACGGCACGCAGTCGCGCCAGGCCGCGTTCGGTCAATGCGCGGCGTTCGGTGTCGAGTGTCGTGGTCGCGTCATTCATGGCGACCGATTGTGGCACGCGGCCGGCTCGACGCACGCGGTCAGCTTCGATGTGGGAGCGACGTGAGTCGCGATGCGATCGCGTGCGAAGGCATCCGTTCGCGCTACACCTCGTCCCACGACGGACCCGTATCCCGTACGGTTGCGGAATCCCCGGGAAAGCCATCGCGACTTACGTCGCTCCCACAACCTGCCTGCGCTATGCAGCTTCGGAGAGATCCGGCAACGCAGTTTCGCGTTGCAGCGACAGGCCGAACTGGTCCGCCATGTGCTTCAGTAGCACCGGCTTCACCTCGTCCATGCCGGATGGGCCGCCGAGATCGGCCAGCGACACGACCTGCAGGCCCTGGTAGCCGCAGGGATTGATGCGATGGAACGGCTCCAGGTCCATCGCAATGTTGAACGCGAGGCCGTGGAACGTGCAGCCATGGCGCACGCGGATGCCAAGTGCGCCGATCTTGGCGCCAGCGACATAGACGCCGGGCGCCCCGTCCTTGCGTTCGGCGTGGACGTTCCATTCGGCCAGCGTGTCGATCATCGCCTGCTCGATCTTGCAGACGTACTCGCGCACGCCGACTTTCAGGCGCTTCAGGTCGAACAGCGGATACGCCACGATCTGGCCGGGGCCGTGGTACGTGACCTGGCCACCGCGATCGACATGGATCACCGGAATGTCGCCTGCCGCGAGCACGTGCTCCGGCTTGCCGGCCTGGCCGAGGGTGAACACCGGATCATGCTCGACCAGCCACAACTCGTCGGCCGTGGCATCGGTGCGGGCATCGGTGAAGCGCTGCATCGCGCGCCAGACCGGCTCATACGGCTGCCGGCCGAGTTCGCGGACGATGCAGGTCGCCGTCACAGGGTCCACTTCACTTCAGGATGGTCGCGCAAGGCTTCATGGGCGGCGTCGTACTGCGCGCGGTCATTGGCCTGGAAGCGGATGCGCACGGACACATACTTGCCGTTGGCCGAATGCTTCCAGCTGATGTCTTCGTGGACGACTTCCACGCCCTTCGATTCCAGCAGGCGCGGCAGTTCGGTTTCCAGGCCGGTACCGGCCGTACCCATGGCGCTGAGCTCGAAGGTGCCGGGGAACTGGAAGCCGTGTTCGGGGTTGTCGGATTTGATTTCCATGCCCGGATTATTGGGACGGCGGGGACGAAAGCCAAGCCACGTGGCTCCCGGAACGACGAAGGGCCGCTCGCGCGGCCCTTCGTTCATGCAACCGCGCGGTTCAGCGCGCCAGCTGCACCAGGCTGGACGAGACCCAACCCTTGTTGCCGAGTTCGTCCTCGACTTCCCACATCATGCCGTCCTTGTTGCCGGTCGGGTACAGCATCATGCCCGGGTCCAGGTCACGCACCGGCTTGCCAGTGCCCTTCGGATTGGCGAAGAGGCGGCCCGGCTTGGTCATTTCGACCGCCTGCTGCGCGTTGGAGGCCGACGCATTGCCGGACAGGCCACCCAGTTCGCTCACCAGGTTGGTGTACGCCTGCAGGTAGGCCAGCGTGATGACCTGGCCGATCTCGGTGTTCGCGTAACCGCTGGCACCGCCTCCGCCCCAATGGCTGCCGGTGAACAGGCTGCCGCCCGCGCCCCAGCCGATGTCGGTCTTCTTGGCGCTGCCCTCGGCCATCGCGACCTGCTCGGACGAACGCACATCGGTGACCGTCAGCACCACGTCGGCGGTCTTCTTCTTGAAGTCCAACCCGCCGACCATGCGGCCGACGTTGCCGCCGACCAGACCACCCAGCAGACCGCTGATCGCGTTGCCACCGGCGTTGCTGTTCTGCGAGATCAGGTCCGGCACCAGCACGTAGTCGGCGGCACGGATCTGGCCCTTGCCGATGTTGGAGCGGTTGCGCAGTTCGCCACTGGCGGCGAGGTCACGCTCGGCCATCGCTGCGCCCATGCCCACGCCGCGATCCACCAGCGTGAAGCAACGCGACTTGTTGACGAACACCTTGATCAGCTTGGACGGCGCAGGCAGCTGCTGGCCGCTCCACCAGTTCACGCCATCCTCCGGCTCGATCACCGAGATCGTACCCAGCGGCTTGGCGCAGACCGGAATCTCGGCAGTCTGCTGCTTGCGCTGGTCCTGCGCGCTCTGGCGCTGCGCCCACGCGGGCGCCGTTGCGGCAGCGGCCATCAGCACGCATGCCGTCATCGTTACCGTCTTGCCAATTCCCCTGTTCACTCGTGCATCTCCTTGAGAATGATGGTGCCCGCACCCCGCGGACCTTCCGTTGCGGGCGTGGCCTGCCTTCGCGTGCCGGATCACCCGGCCCCGATGATAGGCGAAGAATGCGGTGTCGATGGCTACATACGAAAAGAGTGACAGCCAAAGGCCATCCCATGGGAGCGGCTGCGCCGAAGCGGCGATAATGCCCGCCCCGTCCGTGAGGTCCACCGTGCCCTACCTGCTCTCCAGCGTCGTCTGCAGCGTGCTCGTCTCGGTCCTGCTGAAGCTCATGCAGCGGCGCGGTATCGACACCGCCCAGGGGATCACCTGGAACTATCTCGCGGCGTCGCTGCTGTGTTTCTCGCTGCTGGATCCGCCGCTGGCGTCGCTCGCCTCACCGCACGCGCCCTGGCCGGCACTCGCGCTGCTGGCGGTGCTGCTGCCCGGCATCTTCCTCGCGTTGTCGGCGTCGGTGCGGGCAGCGGGCATCGTGCGCACCGACATCGCGCAGCGCATGTCGCTGGTGCTGTCGCTGCTGGCCGCGTTCCTGTGGTTCGGCGAACAGGCCAATGCGCAGCGCCTGACCGGCCTCGCGCTGGGCCTGCTGGCGATCGTGCTGCTGGTGCTGCGTCCGCGTGACGCCTCTGCCAAGGCCGAACGCGGCTGGACCGGTTGGGCGCTGCCCCTGCTGGTGCTGATCGGCTATGCCAGCGTGGACGTGTTGTTGAAGCACATCGCTGCGGCCGGCACGCCGTTTGCCGCGTCGCTGCAGGTCGCCTTCGTCGCAGCATTCGTCGTGATGATGGGCGTACAACTCGTGCGACATGCGCGCGGCGGCCCGGCCCTCACGCTTCCGGCGCTCGGCACCGGTTTACTGCTCGGGGCACTGAACTTCTGCAACATCCTCTTCTATGTGAAGGCCCATCGCGCGTTGCCGGACAACCCGGCCGTGGTGTTCTCCACGATGAACATCGGCGTGGTGCTACTAGGTACGCTTGCCGGAACACTGCTGTTCCGCGAACGACTCAGCCGCATGAACATGCTGGCCATTCCGCTGGCGATCATGGCCATATCACTCATTGCAGGCGCCATGCCGCGATAGGTGATTCGCGCATACTTGCCACTCGGAACGTCCCACTCACATAAGTGAATGCCTGGATTCGGAAGATATCGTGGCCGGTCCTCCAATCATGCGGCGTTGGTATCGACAAGCCCACGGTGGCACCGTCGGCCGACATCCCTCGACTGGAGACACATGCAAATGAAATCGCCGTACGTTGGAATAACCACACTCGTCGCGATCGCCGCCGGCGTCTTACTGTCGCTCGTCCATGTTCCTGGCCATGCGACCGACGACAAGCGCTGGAGCGGTGCGCTCTGCACGCCTTATGGAGGAACCAAGCAGGAGGATTACATCATTCGTGGCGATGGCATCCAGAATGCATCGACGACCGCCAACAAGTCGGTCGTGTGCGCGATCACCAAGGATGCAGACGAGGCCTACAGCGACGCGAACGGCCATGCGGCCCTGTTCGTGTACGGAACGCGCACGATCAAGGGCAGCGTGCAGTGCGTGCTCAACAAGGGCAACGCATCCTTTGGGCCCGTCGTGACCGTCACCCGCGATATCGCGTCGGCCACGACCGATTGGACTGCCACCTTCGATGCCGCCGACTTTTCGGGCGCCGGCTCGACCGCGACGATCACGGTCGTCTGCAGGCTGCCTCCCCGCGCCAAGCTCGCGCACATCCTCTGGTACGAGAACAACACGACCAACACCGCGCCGCTCTGAAGGGCTCAACCGCCACGCTCCCTCACGGGGGCGTGGTTCCTGTTGCCGACGGATGACCTGGACTTCCGGAAAACCCTATGGATACACGCAAGCTTCTTGCCCTCGCGATCGCGGTGGCCGCCGCTGCTGGCTACTTCGCTGGCCACATCATGGACCGGCAGGCCGGCGACGCGATGCCCGGGCATGCAGACGAGGGCATCGCGACCAATGCGGACCTCCTCCGGCTCTCGCGCAAGGTCGATGAACTGAACGCACGACTCTCGGCCCTCCGCACGACGGAAGCAGGAGGAATGCGCAGTTCCACCGGCAGCGGTGCGCGGGTCGCCGATCGCGAAGGCCCCTCACGCGAAGATATCGCCGCCACGCACGCCAGGATCGAGCGAGTCTTCGCCGAGGAGAAGAACAATGCGCAATGGTCGCTCGCGTCGACACGGTTGATCGAGCAGGCGCTATCGGCGGAGAAGTTCCGCGAATTCGGGGCCTTGCCACCGCTCTCTTCTGACATCGAATGCCGCAGCCGTACCTGCCGCATCCGGATGACCTATACCGACAGCGGCGAAGCAACCGATGCCGGCACACTGCTCAACTTCGAGCTGGCCAAGCAGCTTCCGTACGCGGTCGCCATGTCGAGGACGCGCGCGGACGGTAGCATTGATCACTTCATCTACGCGACGCGCGACCGACCGTTGTGAGGATGCCTCCGGCCGGAACGATGCATCGAGATCACTCCGACTCCCACCACATCCAGAACGCGTCCCACAGGCGCTTGAAGAAGCCGGCCTCTTCGATCGGGCTGATCGCCACCAGCGGCGATTGCGCCACCACCTTGCCGTCCAGCGTGACCTTCACCATGCCGATTTCCTGGCCCGCGGTGATCGGCGCCACCAGCGTCTTCGGCACGTCCATGGTCGGCTTCAGGGCGTCGTAGCGGCCGCGCGGCACGCTGACCAGCATCGGCTGTGCCACGCCCAGCTGCACTTCCTTGGCCTGGCCCTTCCACACGCGCTGCGTGGCGATGGCCTTGCCCGGCTCGTACAGGCGGTGCGTCTCGTAGAAGCGGAAACCCCAGTTCAACAGCGCCAGGCTGTCGTCGGCGCGCTGCTTCTCGGAGGTCGAACCCATCACCACGGCGACCAGACGCTGGTCACCGCGCTTGGCCGAACTCATCAGGCAGTAGCCCGCAGCGGAGTGGTGGCCGGTCTTGATGCCGTCCACGCTCGCATCACGCCACAGCAGCAGGTTGCGGTTCGGCTGGGTGATCTGCCCGACCGTGAATTCCTTGATCTTGTTGAACGCGTACTGCTCGGGGTAGTCACGGATGAAAGCGCGGCCCAGCAGCGCCAGGTCGTACGCCGTCGAGTAGTGCTCCGGCGCCGACAGGCCGTGTGCGTTGACGAAGTGCGAGCCCTTCATGCCGATCTGCGCGGCGTAGTTGTTCATCAGCGAAGCGAAGGCTTCCTGGCTGCCGGCCGCATGTTCGGCCAGCGCGATGGCGGCGTCGTTGCCCGACTGCACCGCCATGCCCTTTTCCATGTCCAGCAACGGGGCGGTCTTGTTGACCGCGAAACCGCTGTAGCTGCCGTCGGTGGCGGCGCCACCTTCGCGCCAGGCGCGCTCGCTCATCATCACCTGGTCGTCGGGCTTGATCTTGCCGTTCTTCTGCTCGGCCGCCAGCACGTACGACGTCATGACCTTGGTGATGCTGGCCGGTTCGACGCGCTCGTTGTAGTTCTCGCCCGCCAGCACCTGGCCGGTGATGTAGTCCACCAGGACCCACGCGGTGGCGGTCGGCTTGGGCGGCGGCGGAATCTCGACCGCGGCGGCGGCCGGTGCAGCGGGGGCCGGCGTCGGCGCGGGGGTCTGGGCGATGGCCAGGCCCATGGCGGTGGTCGCGAGCGCGGCGAGGGCGAAACGGAACTTCATCGGCGGAAAACTCCTGGCAAGGCCGTGGGCCTGACGGTTCAAGGCGAATATTGTAGGGAGGCCGACCGCGGGTTGGGTTGGAAAGACGTAAAAATCCGACGAATCGGCGTGCGTCACTACTCGCGGACTATCTGCGGCCGACCGAATCCCAGGCTGGCGATCCTGCCGGCCAGCACCTCTGCCGATGCGGCATCCGCCGCGCCGACACGCAAGCGCCACAACGGACGGTCCGCCCCCGGCACGTCACTGAGCCGTGCGTCGGCGATACCGGCTGCGGTCAGGCGGGCGAGCGCGCGGTCGGCATTGTCGCGGCTGGAAAAGCTGGCGACCTGCAGTTGCAGGGCGGCCGGCAAGGTCGCCGCCGGTGCAACGACCGCTGCAGGCGGAGCGGCAGGCGTCACCGATGCAGAGGCAGCCGCCGTGGCCGCCACCGGCGCGCCCGGCTTGCCAGAGGCCACGCGCACGCCATTGGCCTTCATCCAGGCCTCGAAACCTGCGGCGCTGGGCGCGTCGCCCGGTTTGGCGGGTACGTGGTAGCGCGCGGCGTCCTTCGGCAACTGCCCGACCAGCTGGTCCATCGCCGACGACGAAGGCGCGGGCGCGGGCGCGGGCGCGGCGGCGAGCGTGCTGCCGTCCGGGGTCAGCGCGCGCACTTCGACGCGCCCTGTGCCGCGCTGGGTGATGCCCAGGCGGACCGCAGCGGCGTAGCTAAGGTCAATCACGCGCCCTTCGTGGAAGGGGCCGCGATCGTTCACGCGGACGACCACCGACTTGCCGTTGTCCAGGTTGGTAACCCGCGCGAAGCTCGGCAGCGGCAGCGACTTGTGCGCAGCGCTGTAGGCATACATGTCGTACACCTCCTGGTTGGAGGTGCGGCGGCCGTGGAACTTGTTGCCGTAGTACGACGCGGTGCCCTGCTCGACGTAGCCATCGACGCGGTCGAGCACCTTGTACTGCTTGCCCAGCACCGAATACGGCGACTTGTTGCCCACGCGTGAGCGCGGCTCGGCGGTGACCAGCGGTTCTCGGATGCAGTCCAGGTCGGGCACATGGTCCGGCGTGGTGTCCGACACCCCGGGCTTGTAAAGACCGCCAGCGGTGTAGTCGCCGCGCGTGGACAGGTCTTCCTGTGCGGGCGCGTAGCGCGAGCAGTCCTTGCCGGCGATGGTCGGCGACGGCGTGGCAGGCGATGGTCGCGATGCGCTGCCGCCCAACGGCGACGGCGACTTCTTCGGTGCCGTGCTGCACGCGGCCAGGGCCACCGCCAGCAGCGGCAGGGCCAGCCACTTCATGCCGGCGGGATCTCGCGACCGGCAATGGCCTGCGACAGCTGGTGCACGGCCATCGCGTACATCTTGGAGTTGTTGTAGCGGGTGATCGCGTAGTAGTTCTGGAAGCCCAGCCAGTACTGCTTGCCGTCGGCGCCATCCAACTGCACCAGCGTGGCGGTGGCATCGGGTGCGACGGGCTCGATCGGGCGGTAGCCCTTCTCGGCCAGCTGTGCCAGCGTGTAGTCCGGCGTCCACGTCTCGGGATTGAACTCGGCGAACCCATCCTGCAGCTGCGCGCGCGCCACCACCGCGCCACCCGGCACCCAGCCGCCGCGCTCGCCGCCCTTCTTGCGGAAGTAGTTGGCGATCGAGGCGAAGATGTCCGGGTAGGTGGTGAACAGGTCGCGTCGACCGTCGCCGTTGCCGTCCACGGCGAACTCGCGATAGCTGGACGGCATGAACTGGCCCAGCCCCATCGCGCCGGCATAGCTGCCGGTCAGCGACGCGATGTCGAGTTTCTCTTCGCGGCCCAGCGCGAACAGCTGCGCCAGTTCGTCGCGGAAGAACTGCTCCCGCCGGTGCTCGTAGGCGGCTCGCGCCGGATCACCGCTCCGCGGATAGCGGAACGCCAGCGTGTACAGCGCGTCCAGTACCTTGTGGCGACCAGTGAACCCGCCGTAATTGGTCTCCACGCCGATGATCGACACGATCACCTCGGCGGGCACGCCGTACTGCTGTTCGACACGGGTCAGTTCGTCACGGTGCGCCGCGATGAACTTGCGGCCGCCGTCGATGCGCGTCTGGGTCAGGAAGCCGACGCGGTACTCGCTCCAGGGCTTCACCCGTTCGGCCGGTCGCGACATCGCCGCAACCACGCTGTCGAGGAACTGCGCCTTGGCCAGCGTGGCTTCGATCTCGGCCGGCGCGATGCCGTATTTCGCCGCCGTGTCGCGCACGAAGTTCGCTCTCGCGGTCGCGAAGTCGACCGGCTTCAAGGCATCGGCGGAGACCTCGGCCACGCGTTCGACCGAGGTTTCGGCCGGCGTTGCCGCGGCGGGAGTTGAGGGAGCATCGGTCGCCGTGGAAGCCGGCGCCGGCGGTTGCGGTGTGGCGCAAGCCGCGAGGCCCAGCACCAGCAGACAGGGAAGAGCGCGTCGCATCATCGGCGCGAGCGTAGCACGCACCTTTCAGGACAGGGTGAACAGCGCACGCTGCACAGACGTGCACTGATGGCGTCGTCAGTACCCGTGCACCGGGCGATGCGCACGCACTGCCATCACCAGGCCCAGCCCCGCGAGCAGCGACACCGCCGAGGTACCGCCGTAACTGAGCAACGGCATCGGCACGCCGACCACGGGCAACAGGCCGGACACCATGCCGCCGTTGACGATGACGTACACGAACAACGCCATGCCCAGCGTGCCGGCGAGCAGGCGCGAATAGGTGTCGCGCGCGTCCATCGCGATCCACAGGCAACGGCCCACGACGAACAGATACAGCGACAGTGCCACCGCCACGCCGACCCAGCCGAATTCCTCCGACAGCACCGAGAAGATGAAGTCCGTGGTGTGCTCGGGCAGGTAATCCAGGTGCGACTGCGAGCCCTGCCCCCAGCCCTTGCCGGTCCAGCCGCCGCCGCCGATGGCGATCTTCGACTGCAGGATGTTCCAGCCGGCGCCCAGCGGATCGTTCTCCGGATCACGGAAGGTCAGGATGCGGTTCTGCTGGTACTCGCGCAGGAACGAGAACCACGAGATCGGCGCGAACATCACCAGACCCACCGCCGTACCGCCAAACACGCCGGCAGTGATGAACCACCACCACGACAGCCCGGCGAGGTACAGGCCGAACACGCCACTGGCCGCCACCAGCATCGCCGTGCCGAAGTCCGGCTGCAGCAGGATCAGTCCGGTCGGCAGGCCGATCAGCAGCGCCGACACGATCGTCGTGCGCCAGCCGGGCGGCAGCGGCTCGCGATGCAGGTACCACGCCAGCATCATCGGCAGCGCGATCTTCAGCAGCTCCGACGGCTGCAGGTAGAAGAACTTCAGGTCGATCCAGTGCGCGCCGTGCTTGCCGGTACCGATGAACAGCACCAGCACCAGCGGCACCAGCGCCACCGCGAACACGCCCGGCGTCCATGCGCGCAATCGCACCGGCGTGACACGCGACAGCGCCCACATCGCTACCAGACCCACGCCGAAGCGGACGCCCTGCGCGACTACGAGCCGCGAACCCAGTGCTTCACCGCCGGCGCTGTACAACACCGCCAGACCGATCGCCATCAGCGCCAGCAGGGCGCCCAGCAGCAGCCAGTCCAGCGTGCGCAGCAGATGGCGCAGCAGGTCGAAGCCCCAGCGCAGCAGGTCGGTCATGCCGATACCCTCCGCCCGGACGCCGCCTCAAGCCCCTCTCCCGCCGGGAGAGGGGTTGGGGAGAGGGTCGGGACAGGCGCGATGCTGGACAGACCTGAAGCAGTCGGTGCGAACGCGGCGACGCCATGCGCGCTTCCACCCACACGACCTTCGTTGCCCCTCACCCCAACCCCTCTACCGGGGGGAGAGGGGCTCGTGCCCTGGCTTGGATTCGTGCCCGGCGTCGGATTCGCGGGCGGTGCCGTTGTGGGCGATGCCGGCGGTGTCGCGGGCGCCGTCCCTGCGGGAACTGCTTCTTCGCCCTCCTTCTCCGGCATCTTGCCCAGCAGGTAGGCATCGAAGATCTTGCGTGCCATCGGGCCTGCGGTGCTGCCGCCGTAGCCGCCACCTTCCACCGCGATGGCGATGGCGATGGTCGGGTTGTCGGCCGGGGCGAAGCCGACGAACAGCGAGCGGTGGCGCAGGTGCATCGGCAGGCTGCGCGGATCGACGGCTGCGGTGCCGCGACGGCTGATCACCTGCGCGGTACCCGTCTTGCCCGCCATCAGATAGGGCGCGCCCAGCGCGGTGCGCCAGCCGGTGCCGCCTGGCTGCATGGTGTCCTGCATACCCAGCCGCACCACCTCGACATTCGCGGGGTTGGGACTGATCGCAACGGGCGCGGGTTGCGGCATCGGCTCCCAGGGACGATCGAAGCCTACGCGCGCCTCACTGACCAGGTGCGGACGACGCATCTGTCCGTTGGCGATGCCCGCCGTCGCACGCACGAGCTGGAGCGGCGTGACCTTCCAGTCGCCCTGGCCGATGGCGACGTTGACGGTGTCGCCGGGATACCAGCGCTCCTTGCGTGTCTTCAGCTTGGCTGCCGGCGACGGCAGGATGCCGCCGATCTCGCCCCGCAGGTCCACGCCGGTCGGCTGGCCGAAGCCGTAGTGCTCCATGTAGTCGTCGAACTGCGCGATGCCCAGATCCAGCGCCAGCCGGTAGTAGTACGTATTGACCGACTGCGAGATCGACTTGCGCAGGTTGGTGACGCCATGGCCGCGGCGGCTGGCATCGCCCCAGCCACGGCTGGTGCCGGGCAGGTAGAACATACCGGTGGAGACCACCGTGTCCTCGGGCTTGCGCTTGCCGCTGTCCAGCCCGGCCAGCGCGATCAGCGGCTTCAGCGTCGAGCCCGGCGCCACGCCGCCCAGCACCAGCCGGTTGAACTGCGGTCGCGACGGGTTGTCGTTGAGCAGCTTGAAGTCCTTGCTGGAAATGCCGTTGACGAACAGATTGGGGTCGTAGCTCGGCAGGCTGACCATCGCGAGGATTTCGCCGGTGCGCGGATCGACCGCGATCGCCGAGCCTTCGAGCTCACCAAACGAATCGACGATGGCCTGCTGCAGCTTCGCATCGACGCTCAACCGCAGGTCGGTACCCGCCTGTGCCGGCACGCGTCCGACCACGCGCAGCGCGCGGCCTTCCACGTTGGTCTCCACCTTCTCGTAGCCGATCCGGCCGCGCAGTTGCTCGTCGTAATAGCGCTCCAGGCCGGTCTTGCCGATATGGGTCAACGCCGAATTGATTTCGCCCAGCGTTTCCAAGTCCTTCTCGTCGACGCGGCCGACGTAGCCGACGATGTGCGCGAACAGCTCGCCATACGGGTAGCGGCGGGTGAGGTACGGCACCAGTTCGACACCAGGATAGCGCCAGCGGTCCACCGCGAAGCGCGCCATTTCCTCTTCGCTGACGCGCAGCTTCAGCGTGATCGGGCGGAACCCGCGCGTGGCCTTGCGCGTGGCTTCGAAACGCTCGATGTCCTCGGGCGAGAGGTCGATGATTTTCGCCAGGTCGCCTATCAGCTTCGCCGGCTCCTTGACCTTGTCGGGCGTGACGTCGAGGCGGAATGCCGGCACGTTTTCCGCCAGCAGCAGCCCGTTGCGGTCATAGATGGTGCCGCGCCCGGGCACGACCGGCCGCGGACGGATGCGGTTGGCTTCCGAGCGCGTGGCGTAGTCGTCGTGGTCGATGACCTGCAGCTTGAAGTACCACGCACCCAGGCCCAGCAGGCACAGCGCCACCACCACGAAACCCGTGACCGCGCGGCGGCGGAACTGGTCGGCTTCGGCATGCGGATTCTTGCCGCGCCGGCGTGGCCCGACCATCGCTCAACCCCGCCTGCGGCGACCGAGCCGCAACGCGTCCATCAGCACGAACAGCGGCGGCCAGAACAGCATGCCCAGCAGCGGCGCCCACCAGTACTGCCAGGGCAGCGTGGGCTCGCCGAGCGCCAGGTGCACGACCGTGGTGACGATGCGGTCGTTGAGCAGCAGGCCGCCGATGGCCAGCGCCTGCTGCGACATCGGGAAGAAGCGCAGCCGCGCGCGGAAGCGCTGCAGGATGAAGGCCATGATCAGCAGGCGCAGGGCCTGCTCGCCCAGCAACGTGCCGAACATCAGATCGGCGATCAGACCGATGATGACGGCGAATCCGAGGCCGGCACTGTCCGGCGCCTCGATCACCCAGTACGCCACTATCAGCGCCAGCCAGTACGGGCGCAGCGGTTGCAGCAGGTCCGGCAGCGGCAGCAGGCCCAGCAGCAGGGCGACAAGGATGCTCAGCGGCATCAGCCAGCCGGTACGCGCGCGACTCATCGCTGCGGCTCCTGCGGGGGCGAGGCCGGACGGGTCGAAGCCGGCGCTTTCTGCCCCTGTCCCGCCGGGAGAGGGGTTGGGGTGAGGGTCGGGGCGTTCGCGGTGCGGGGGGCTCGCGAAGAAGCCGTCCCCGGCGCGGAAACATTCTGGTCGCCCGCAGCATTCCCGGCTTCGTTGCCCCTCTCCCCTACCCCGCTCCCGCCGGGAGAGGGGCTTTGGGTCGTCGGCGCGGCAGGTGCTTGTACGCCGCCCGCCTGCGCGGGATCAGTCGCCTCCGGCAGGAACCGGCTCGGATCCGCCGGCGGCAACGGCAGCGGCGGGGCGGACTTCAGCAACAGCACGTCGCGGCCGCGGTCCAGGCGCGCCGCCGGCGTGACGTCGCCGACCAGGAAGGCATGGCTGTCGTCCGGGCGCAGCGCGGCGATCGTGCCGACCGGGAAGCCGGCCGGAAAACGCCCGCCCAGCCCCGAGGTCACCAGTACGTCGCCCACTTCCACGCCACTGTTGAGCGGCACGTCGGCCAGTTCCAGCAGATCGCTGCGGCCACGGCCGTAGACGATCAGGCGCACGCCGTTGCGTGCGACCACGACCGGCACCGCGTGGTCGGGATCGGTCAGCAGCAGCACCGTCGCGTGCGCCGAGGTGGTCTCGATGATCTGGCCCATCAGGCCGCCGGCATCGATGACCGACTGGCCGACGGTCGCACCGGCGCGGCTGCCGGCGTCCAGCACCAGCCGCTGGCGGCCAGGGGCGAGGTCGATGTCGAGGATCGGCGCCAACTGCACGTCCAGGCCACGCGAGGTCTTCACGCCCAGCAGGGCACGCAGCTGCGCGTTGTCGGCGGCGGCCGTCTGCAGCCGGGCGAGCCGGGCGTTGGCCACCAGCAGGTCGTTGCGCAGTCGGCCGTTCTCTTCGATCAGGCCGGTGCGGGTGGCCGCATCGTCCTGCACGCGGGTGGTCACGCGTCCGGGCAGGCCCGCCACCCACCACAACGGCTGGGTGACCACGTTGGCGTGCGCGCGCAGCTGCGAGAGCCAGCCGCCGCGGTGGTCCAGGATCACCAGGGCAATGGTCAGCGCCAGGTAGCCCAGCAGCCGCAGCGTGCTGGCGACATCACCGGGACGGGAAGCGACGGGAGGGCCGGCGTAGGAGGGCACGTCAGGGCCGAAGGGAGGGAGATCGGAGGGGGCCGCCCGGCAGATGCGCGGTGCGGAGGAACGTCAGCGTGCCCGGGGCGGCATCGGGGCGTCGGAGCGGCGTTGCCGCTCCCGTTCGCCGATGCCGTGTGACCGGCCTCATTCCGGCGCGAAGAACTCGTTGCCGTGCATGTCGACCAGTTCCAGCGCACGGCCACCGCCACGCGCCACGCAGGTCAGCGGATCGTCCGCCACCTGCACGTGCAGGCCGGTCTCCTCGCTGATCAGGCGATCCAGGTCGCGCAGCAGGGCGCCGCCACCGGTCAGCACGATGCCGCGCTCGGCGACGTCGGCACACAGTTCCGGCGGGGTCTGCTCCAGCGCCAGCTTGACCGCGCTGACGATGCCGGACAGCGGCTCGTGCAGCGCTTCCAGCACTTCGTTGGAGTTGATCTTGATCATCTTCGGCACGCCCTCGGCGAGGTTGCGGCCGGAAATCTCCATTTCCTGCACGTCCGCCTGCGGGTAGGCGCAGCCGATTTCCAGCTTGATGCGCTCGGCCGTGGCTTCACCGATCAGCATGCCGTGGTTGCGACGCACGTAGTTGGTGATGAACTCGTCGAAGCGGTCGCCACCGATGCGGACCGACTGCGAGTAGACGATGCCGTTCAGCGAGATGACGGCCACCTCGGTGGTACCGCCGCCGATGTCGATGACCATCGAGCCGCGCGCTTCGGTCACCGGCATGCCGGCACCGATCGCGGCCGCCATCGGCTCCTCGATCAGGTAGACGTCGCGCGCGCCGGCCTCTTCGGCCGATTCCTTGATCGCGCGGCGCTCGACCTGGGTGCTGCCGGCCGGCACGCAGACCAGCACGCGGGGGCTGGGGCGCAGGAAGCGCGACTTGTGCACCTTCTTGATGAAGTACTTCAGCATCGCCTCGGTGTAGGTGAAGTCGGCGATCACGCCGTCCTTCATCGGGCGGATGGTGGTGATGTGGCCCGGGGTACGGCCCAGCATCTGCTTGGCCTCGGCACCGACCGCCGCGACCGAACGCGAACCGCCGATGGCGCGGTCCTGGCGGACGGCCACGACCGAGGGTTCGTTGAGCACGATGCCCTGCCCGCGCACGTAGATCAGGGTGTTGGCCGTGCCCAGATCGATGGACAGGTCGTTGGAGAACATGCCGCGGAGCTTCTTGAACATCGGGGGACGGGTTCCTGCTGGGGGCTGGAAAATCGCGCGGGGCTGGCGATTTTTTGGGCAAAAAACAAGTCGGCTAGCCTAACAATCCGGCATGGAGCGGGCAAGGAAAAATCTCGTGAATCCGCGGGGAAAACCGTCGTTCGCACCTCGCGTACGTGTCGCTCGACAGTGCCGCCACGCGAGCCGGCGCCGCCGATCAAGACTGGCCGCAGGCCGGCCCAGCCGGTAACCTTCGCACCGGCGCGCCGGGAATGGGGCGCACGTCCCGCTTTTCCAGCGGCCCGGGACGGCCGCACCCGCTTCCAGTCGAGCCTGCCGATGTCCGCACTGATCTGTGGTTCCCTTGCCTACGACACCATCATGGTGTTCCCGGACCAGTTCAAGAACCACATCCTGCCGGACAAGGTGCACATCCTGAACGTGTCGTTCCTGGTGCCGCGCATGCGCCGCGAGTTCGGCGGCTGCGCCGGCAACATCGCCTACAACCTGAAGCTGTTGGGCGGCGATCCGATCCCGATGGCCACGGTGGGCCAGGACTTCGGCCCCTACCGCGCCCACATGGAAGCCTGTGGCATCCGCCTGGACTGCGTGCGCGTGTTCGAGGAACAGTTCACCCCGCAGTGCTTCATCACCACCGACCTGGACAACAACCAGATCACCGCGTTCCACCCGGGCGCGATGTCGGACTCGCACAGCAACCACGTGCGCGACGTCGCCGGCGTGAGCTTCGGCATCGTGGCGCCGGACGGCCGCGAAGGCATGATGCAGAACTCCAGGGAATTCAACGAGCTGGGCATCCCCTTCATCTTCGACCCGGGCCAGGCGATGCCGTTGTTCAACGGCGAGGAACTGCGCACGTTCATCGAACAGGCCGACTACGTCGTCGTCAACGATTACGAGTCCAATCTGCTGCAGACCCGCACCGGCTGGGACGAGAAGCAGATCGTCTCCCGCGTGAAGGCCTACATCACCACCCTCGGCCCGCGCGGCGCGGTGGTGCATACGCCGGAGAAGACCTACGAGATTCCGCCGGCGCACGAGCGCCGCGTGGTCGACCCGACCGGCTGCGGCGATGCCTTCCGCGCCGGCCTGATCTTCGGCATCGAGAAGGGCTTCGACTGGCTGACCATCGGCCGCATGGGCAACCTGATGGGCGCCCTGAAGGTCGAGCATCCCGGCACGCAGAACCAGCGCTTCGACTTCGACGAATTCAACGCGCAGTTCAAGCAGCAGTTCGGTTACGCGCTGTAATCAGCCGGCGTCGAGGCCGGCCAGGATCGCAGCGCAGTCGGGTGTCCGCCACGTTGCCAGCGCCGGCCAGCCCTCACCCGCGCAGTTGACCAGCAGCGTGTGCGTGCCAGCGGCACGGCCGCATTCCAGGTCGAACAGGTAGTCGCCAACCATCACCATCTGCGCTGGCGGCACGGCCCAGCGGTCCGCGAAGTACAGCAGGCCATCCGGCGCAGGCTTGGGCACCGTCTCGTCGCGTCCGATGATGTCCGCCTCGTCGAAGACGTCTCCCAGGCCGATCGCCTCCAGCGTCACCCTGGCCAGCGCGCGCGCGTTGCGGGTGAGGATGCCCAGGCGGCAACCCCTGCCCTGCAGGGCGCGCACCAGTGCGACCGCACCGGTCGCGGCCGTCGCTGCCTCGGCCAGCGCACGTTCGTGCTGCATCAGCCAGTCGCGCTTGCGCTGCGCCTCGTCCGCCGGCAGTACCGCCAGATGGCCCAGGATGTCGGCCGCGGGCGGGATGTCCAGCGCGCGCCGGATTAGCGCGAAATCGTGCACGGCCTCCGTCAGCGTGCCGTCCAGGTCGAACACCCAGTGGCGCAGCGCCGCGAGCGCGGGCGTCGTTGCCCCGCCCACTTCGACCGGCACCCGTGTCAGTCCCAGCCTGGCATCTGGCTTCCGTCCAGCCCACCGGTCTCGAACACGGCCTTGCGGGTGCTGCCGTCCTTTACCTGGAACTCGACTTCCAGTTCCTTCGTCTTGCGCACGAGGCGCCACAAGGCCTTGTTGTCGTCGATGAACATCGCCGTGGCTTCGTCGGTGTCCGGACGATGGGCGGCCATGCGCTTCGCTGCTGCGCCATCGGCCACCACGGTCACCTGGCACCGGCTGTAGCAGGCCTTGGCGAAGTCGCTGGCCTGCAGCACCAGATAGCTGCTGCGCTTCCATTCCGGATGGTCGCGGAACACCAGCTGCACCGGCTTGGCGCCGCTGCCGTCCACGTCCACGGGTTCCTTGCTGTAGATCATCGCGGAGCGCTGGGTGCCCTTGCCGGCCGGCACCTGTGCGTAGGCCCACAACGCTTCCATCCGGCGCTGGTCGCGCGCGGCCTCGGCCTTGCCCTTCACTTCGTCGAGCGACGGGCCGATGCGCGTGGCCGCCGTGCTCTGCGGGTACTGGTCGAGCAGCGCGACGCCGTGGATGCGCGCCATGTCCCAGTCATGGGAAGCGACGGCGCTGTCGTACTTCTTTGCCAGCTCATCGGCCTGCTGCTCGGTGGCCGCGGCCTGCGCCGCGGCAGCGGCGGCGCGTTCGGCCTCGCGGTCGCCACAGGCGGACAGTGCCATCGCGCAGGCGATCGCGAACAGGAGGGGTTTGATTGCGTGGTTCTTCATCGGGGTGTGCCTTGTTGGATCAACTGGGCGACCGCGGCCGCCACCTCGTCGGGTTTTTCCATGATGGACATGTGGCCGCAACCGTCCAGTGAAACCTGGATCGCCTGCGGCATCTTCGCGGCATACAGCGCCATCGCGCTGGCATCGATCACGCGGTCCTGCTTGCACCAGAGCAGCAAGGCCGGCTGGCGGATCGACGCGGCCAGCTCACCGGGCAGGAACCGCTCTTCACTGCGGCCGATGCGGTCCAGCACCTGCTGCTCGAACGGCGCCTGCGCGATGCGCCAGTCGATCACCGCCTTCGAGGCGGGCCACGGAATGGCCGGCTGCGCCGCACGGTCGTGGAAGACCGTGTCGAGGTAGCGCTGCAGCGATTCGACATCGTGGACGGCGAACGGATTCTCACCGGCCAGCACCGCGATGCCGAAGGCGTTGTCGTTGAAGCGTACGCCCGCCGCATCGATCAGGGCCACACGTGCGACCAGTTCGGGGTGCTCCGCGGCGGTGATCGCGGCGATGCCGCCGCCCATCGAATGCCCCAGCAGCACGATCGGACTGCCGTCGTGACGAATTGCGCGCAGGAACTCCGCCAGCCTCGCCGCCTGCGCCTTGAAACCATAGTCGGCGCCCGCGATGCGCTGGCTTTCACCCCAGCCGGGCAGGTCCGGGATCACCAGCCGATAGCGATCGCTCAGGCGCGCCGCCAGCGGATACCAGTTCTCCTTGCTGCCGGTGAAGCCGTGCACCATCACCACCGTCGGCGCCGCAGGATCCTGAGTCTCGCGTTCGTCATAGGCCCAGCGATGGTCGTCGATGACGATGCGCCGCTCCTCCAGCCCCGCCCACCATCCCTGCAGCGCCATGCCGTTGCGCAACGGCGCCATCGGATCGCGCCAGGCCCATACGGCCACGGCCGCGCAAACAAGAACGGCCGCCACCAGGGCGACCGTCCGTGTGCGGGTGAGGCGCAACGCCATCCCTTAAGGGCCTGCCGGCGCCTTCGCGAGCAGCGCTTCGACCGAACCGGTCGTGATCGGGTGATAGCCCGGCTTGGCACGCGCGAAGCTTTCCTTCGCCAGCGCCAGGCCTTCCGGCGTCTTCACCAGTTCCTCGTAGATCGGCATGATCAGCTTGCGACGGCCGACGCGCTCGATGAACTTGGCGATCTCCGGGCGCGCCTCCACGTAGCCGCTGCGGATGGTCAGCGGATACCAACGCATCGCGATCTCGCCGTTGGCGGTGCCGGTAAAGTGGTAGGCGTCATCCAGCTGCTTGAGCTGCTCGACCGTCAGCGTCTGGCCCATGCCTTCCAGGAAATGCACCCACTGCTGGGTCACCCAGGCGCTGGTCAGCTGCGGATTCGGCAGCTGGCCACTGCCCTGCCACGCGATGCGCGCGGTGTCGGTATTGGAGAAGCCACGCGACTGCACCTGCGGCGCGTTGGCCGGGATGCCCGTGCCATATACCCATGCCTGGATCTCGGCGTCGGTGACCAGGTTGGGATGCTTGTCGAACAGGTTCTTCTTCGCGTAGTCGAGGAACTGCTCGGTGGTGATGCTCTGGAACGCGAAGTGGTCGAAGTAGCCGCGCAGGAAGGCGTCGAACTCCTGCCGGCCGAAACGCTCTTCCAGGAACTGCAGGAACCACGCGCCCTTGTCGTACGACACTGCGCTCAGCGCGTCATCGGCATCCAGCTGCGTGCCCGGCTTGACCGCCAGCGACTGGGTCGCCTCCGGCATCGTGCCGATTTCCTTCTTCAGGCTGTTGCGGGCGATGGAGTACTCCATGCTGGAGGTCTCCTTGCCGTACAGCGCTTCGACGATGCGGTTCTCGACATAGCTGGTGAACCCCTCGTTCAACCAGCCGTGCTTGGCGCTGGAGAAGGTCACCAGGTTGCCCGACCAGCTGTGCGCCAGCTCGTGCGCGATCAGCGAGACCAGCGTCTTGTCGCCGACGATGACCGTGGGCGTGATGAAGCTCAGGCGCGGATTCTCCATGCCGCCGTACGGGAACGACGGCGGCAGCACCAGCATGTCGTAGCGGTCCCAGCGGTAGGGGCCGTATAGCTGCTCGGTGGCGGCGATCATCTTCTCGGTGTCTTCGAACTCCTTGGTGGCCCTATCGACCATCGCCGGCTCGGCCCACACGCCGCTGCGCGCGGAGATAGGCTTGAACACCAGGTCGCCGGCAGCAATCGCCATCAGGTACGACGGGATCTTCTGCGGCATCTTGAACGTGTAGTCGCCGTCGCGCGCGGCGGCCGGATCGTTGTCGGCGCTCATCAGCACCATCACGTCCGGACGCGAGGTCACGTGCGCGCTGTAGGTGTAGCGCACCTGCGGCGTGTCCTGCAGCGGCACCCAGCTGCGCGCATGGATCTGCTGCGACTGGCTGAACATGAAGGGCAGTTGCTTGCCTTCGGTCATCTCCGGCGTCAGCCACTGCAGGCCGGAGGCCTCCGGCGAGCTGGTGTAGGTGACCCTGACCTTGGCGTTGCGGGCAGGCGTCTCGATGGTCAGCTTGCTGCCCAGCACCGGGTCTTTGGCGGCCAGTGCGTACTGCAGCGGCGCCCAGGCGCCATTGGCCTCGCCCTCCACCTTCGAGATGGTCAGGTCGCGCGTGTCCAGTACCAGCTGGGTGGCGGCCTTGTCCTTCCAGTCGAGGGTGTAGGTGGCGGTGCCGCCGATGGTCTTGGCGTCGAAATCGACCGCGATGTCCAGCGCCAGGTCGTCGATGGCGACCTTCCGCGGTTCGGCGTAGGAATGCTCGTCCTGGTCGACGGGCGCTTCAACGGCGGGCTTGGGCGTGGCGGCCACGGGGGCGGGTTCGGGTTCCTTGGAACAACCGGCCGCCAGCACGGCGGCACAGGACAACAGCAAAGCCAGAGAACGCATCAGGGGACTTCCAGCGCTACGGGGGGAAGTGCCCAGTTTACCGCGCCGGGGCCCGGCCGCCCTCAGACCTTGTAGCCGGTATGGATCGCGACGATGCCGGCGGACAGGTTCTTGAAGCTGGTCCGCGCAAAGCCGGCCGCATCCATCATGCCCTGCAGCTCGGCCTGCGGCGGGTGTTTGCGGATGCTCTCGGCCAGGTACTGGTAGCTGCCGGCGTCCTGGGCGAACAGCTGGCCCAGCTTCGGCAGCACCTTGAAGGAGTGGAAGTCGTAGACCGGCTTGAACCAGTCCACGGTGACCTCGGAGAACTCCAGCACGCGCGCCTGGCCACCGACCTTCAACACGCGGTACATGTCGCGCAGCGCGGCTTCCTTGTCGGTGACATTGCGGAGGCCGAAGGCGATCGTCACCAGATCGAAACTCGCGTCCGGGAACGGCAGCGCCTCGGCGTTGCACTGCACGTATTCCAGGCCCTGCACCACGCCGCGGTCGGTCATGCGGTCGCGGCCCACCGACAGCATGCCGGCGTTGATGTCGCCCAGCACGATCTGGCCGGTGTCGCCCACGCGGTCCTTCAGCAGCGCGGCGATGTCGCCGGTGCCGCCCGCAAGGTCGAGCACACGGTCGCCGCGCTTCACCTGGCAGGTACCCACGAAATAGCGCTTCCAGACCCGATGGATGCCGAGGCTCATCAGGTCGTTCATCAGGTCGTATTTGCCGGCCACCGAGGTGAAGACCTCGCCGACCAGCTTCTGCTTGTCCTTGGCGGCGACGTCGCGGAAGCCGAAATGGGTGGTGCCGCGTTCGTAGGGGGATTCGCTCATGGCCGGATTATCGCACTACCCGCCGGCCGAGGTCCGCTCATCGCTCGAACAGCAGGCAGGCTGCGAAGGCCTGCCATCGACGCGTCAGCCTGCCGCAGGCGAGCGCGGCGCGCGGGCGCCTGTCCGTCGGCCCATCTCGATCTGTCGGACGCGCTTCTGCGGCACTCGCCGCCCGCGCAGGGGGACTGCCCTCGCGGGCGGGCACCGGGGCGCTCATCACGCGCGGCCGCGGCCCGACCCGTATCCGGAAGCCGCTGGATGTGGATGCGACGACCGAGACCCAGTGCCTGCCATCCGGCGTGCCCCACTGCTCGCCCACCTTCAACATCGAGCCTTCATTGCCGGACAGGTCGGCGGGCGGCAGATCGGTATCGAGACTGTAGGCAATGCCGTTCTCCGCCACCCGGTGCAGGATCACGGCATCGCCCGCCAGCCCTGCCTCGTAGGTGCCGCCGCGGCGCCGGGCTTCCACGGTGTAGGACACGGTCCGGTAAGGATCGGGCTGTGCCTCTCCCGCCAGCACCACCAGTTGGACATGGCGTGACTGCAGCACGCTGCCCGCGTCCAGCACGATCTCGTGAACCGCATTGTTGTCGGCGGGCACGACGACTTTGCGTGCCGGGGATATCCAGCCCAGGCGGTCGCGGTGATGCATGTTGAGGTGCTTGGGCAACAGTCCCAGCACCGGGTCGCTGCCCGCATGGCGCCAGGCATCGCTCATCAGGTCCCACGGATTGTCGTGGGGATCGGCATCGCCGTCCGAGTTGTCCGCATGCGGCAGTCCGTAGCCGTGCCCCATCTCGTGCGCCAGGCTGGCCACGTTGTCCGAGCCCCACGGCGGACTCCAGGTCGCGCGCGTGCAGGCATGGGCACCGTCCAGAACCGCGCAGGCACCACCGCCCCACGCGCGACCGTCGAGTTCGCCGTTGAACACCAGGTTGATGCCCTGCACGTTGCGGAAATCGACCTCCGCGTCGGCCTGCGCGGTGCAGTCGCTGAACAGTCGCGACAGATCCGCGCGCGGGCGTCCGCTGGCGCTCGTGATGTAGTCGGCGCGGGGTGCGGGCAGCGTGTACCACCCATGCGCGGTGCTGCCCGCCAGCGTGATGGCGCCGTAGGACACTTCCGACCAATAGTGACCCAACTGCCCCGGCGCCTCGCCGTACTGTGCCTGGAAGAAGGCGCGCGGCCTTGGCTCAGCCGTTACGTCAGCAAACTTGCACATCACCGTGACCCAGCGGGTGTTGCCGATCATCGGTGCCGCCATCGCGATGCGGCCACCAGCCTCCTGCGCGACAGCACGCGACGGCAGTCGACCGGCGGGAACAATGGTTTCGATTGATGGTCCCGCTCCCGCGTTCCTACGCGCGCCGTACGACACGGCGACACGCCGGTTCGACAAGGCGGAAAGATCACCGGCTGCCCGCATGGCCTCGGCCACGTCCAGCCGATGGCGCAGGCCCGGCCCCTGATCCAGCCACGCTTCCAGCAACGAGGGTGTCGGTGCGTGGCCGTTCGTTGCAGGGCGCGCATCTCCCCAACGGAGTTGCAACGTACCCTGCACCGGGCCATCCGCCCTTGCCTGCGGCAGCAGGCAAGCCCCGGCCAGCAGCACGGCGCACAGGCGTGCATGGCGGATGAATTTTCTTCCTGCTTCCCGTTGCGATTCCACGTCGGCCTCCCCGTCGTGACATCACGTGCACGACACACGACTCATCGCGGTAAGGGGCTTGAGGAGGAAACAGAGACGGGCGATCTCCACGGCTCTCCGCGCATTCCGTGGCGAAGCGCACACTCCGGGCGTCGCCTGTTGACCAAGCCACGCCCGCTCCCAGACCCGTCAACGCGACAGCAGTGCACACACAGCTGGCAGTCGCAGCACGCGCGGCATGGCCTCACACCCACGCGATCGCGGCGACGAGGGTCTCGCCCGATGCAACGTGGCGGACGAAGGCGGCGACGAGGGTGTCTTCGTCGCGGCCAACTGCATCTGCGTTGGCGCATCGCTTCGCAACAACGCGGGCGTCGGCGCACTCATCGCACGCGGACGCGATCCTACGCGTACCACGAAGCCCTCCGCTGTTTCCGAATGCACCTGGACCCAGTGGCGCCCGTCGGGCGTGCTCCACTGCTCGCCGACCTTCAACATCGAACCTTCGTTACCGGACAGTGTGGCCGGCGGTGCGTCGGCATCCACGCTGCGCGCGATCCCTCCGTCCTCGATCCGATGGATGATCACTGCATCGCCCGCCAACGCAGTCTCGTACACACCCTGGCGACGACGCGCCTCCAGGACGTAAATGGCGGTCCTGTACGGGTCGGGTTGCGCGGGCATGGCGAGCACAAGCATCTGTACGCCGCTGCCACCACGCAGGCTCGCGATGTCGAGCCTCACTTCATGCGTCTCGTGGTTGTCCGCGGTGACGACGCGCTTGCGGCCAGTGGCCACCCATCCCAGACGCTCGCGCTGATACATGTTCAAATGCTTCGGAAGCAAGCCATGACCGAGATCGGTCACGGCCCGGCGCCATGCATCGCTCATCAAGTCCCATGGATTGTCGTAGGTGTCGTCATCGCCATCCGAATTATCCGAGTGCGGCAGGCCATAGCCGTGGCCCATCTCGTGCGCGAGCGGCGCCAGATTGCTGAAGGACCAGGGCGGATTCCACGTCGCGCGCGTGCAGGTGTGACTGCCATCCAGCAAGGCGCAGGCGCCACCGCCCCATGCGCGACCATCGAGTTCGGCATTGAACATCAGGTTGATGCCCTGCACCCCACCGAAGTCGACGTCGGCTTCAGCCTGCGCCGTGCAGTCGGCGAACAGTCTGGACAGGTCGACTTTCTGTCGACCGTCCGTCATGGCGACGTAGGAAGACCTCGGCTTCGGCAGCGTGTACCAGCCATGCGCACTGCTTCCTTCCAGCGTGATGGCGCCGTAGGACACCTCGGACCAGTAGTGGCCGAGCTGTCCCGGTGCATTGCCGTACTGGGACTGGAAATAGGCGCGCGGCTTCTGTTCAGTAGTGACGTCGGAAAACTTGCACATCAACGTGATCCAACGGGTGCTGCCGATCATCGGTGCGGACGCCATCACACGGCCGTCCGTACCCACTGCCATCGCGCGCGTCGGGACGCGATCCGCCGCAACGATGGCAGTGATGACGGGCGTCGCCGCCGATGAGGACGCTGCCTTGCCTGACACGGCCTTCGCGCGCGTAGCGTAGGACACAGCTACGCGGCGGTTCGACAATGCATACAGGTCGCCCGCAGCGTTCCTGGCCTGTGCGACGTCCAGGCGGTGGCGCAGGCCGGGACCCACATCGAGCCATGCCTCGAACTGTACCTGCACGCGTTGATCATGCGTCCTAGGTGTGTCACCCCACCGCAGTTGCAGTACGCCCTGCACGATGTCGTCCGCGCGTGCGTCGAACGTCACCACGCAGCAAGCGATGCCCACCAGCAACACACATGACCGCGCAACCACGGAGGATGCGAACGACTTCCCTGAAACCATGAGGCGCTCCGAGCATGCGCAGATTCGCGCGACACCCGGGACATCGCCAAGTGACGCTCAACCCGGCAAGCGAATCAGAGCATCCGAGAACGACTTTTCGATTCTGGAATGCGTGTCCGCATTCGCTTGCGCCGCATTGCGCATTCCGCAACGGCGAACGAGGCTCCAGCCGAGCGCGGCCTTCGTCGCAACGTCACGCAGGAATGCGATTACATCTGCAGTTCCAGCTGTGCGGTCGTTCGCACTGGAGCGCGCTCACCGCTCCGGATCCAGCAGCGCACAAATGGAGGACAGCCTCAGCATCGACGGCAAGACGTCGCAGGTTCGTTTGCGCTCCACAGTGACGCTGGCAGTGGCTACCGGACGAGCCGGTGTCGATGGCCGCGGCGCGGGCGACGAAGACGCCACCACGTTCGCAGGCCGCTCCAGTGCCGGCGCGGGTGAACTCATGGAGCGAGGCCGCGGCCCGATCCGCACAACGAAGCCCTGCGCCGTCGCCGATACCACTTCGACCCAGTGCAGTTCATCGGGCGTATTCCACCGACCGCCAACTTTCAGCATCGAACCTTCGTTGCTCGAGAGCGTGGCCGGAGGTGTATCACGATCCACGCTGTAAGCGATCCCATAGTCCTCCAGCTTGTGGATGATCACCGCGTCACCAGCAAGATTGGCTTCGTAGGTGCCTGTCCGGCGGCGCGCCTCCAACGTATAGATGACGGTCTTGTAAGGGTCGGGTTGCGCAGGAAGGGCCAGCACCACCAGCTGTGTGTTGGCCGTTTTCAGAACGCTGCCGGCATCCAGCACGATCTCGTGCGTCGCGCGGTTGTCCGCCGCGATCACGCGCTTGCGTGAAGCGGGCAACCAGCCGAGTCGCTCGCGCTGATACATGTTCGGATGCTTCGGAAGCAGTCCGTAGGTTGCATCGCTGGTGGCGTTCCGCCACGCGTCGCTCATCACGTCCCACGGATTGTCGTACGTGTCGCTGTCTCCATCGGAGTTATTGGAGTGCGGCAGGCCGTAGCCATGCCCCATTTCGTGCGCGAGCGGGGCGAGATTGGCGAACGACCACGGCGGGCTCCACGTCACGCGCGTGCAGGTATAGATGCCATCGAGCGTGGTACATGCACCACCGCCCCAGGCATTGCCGTCCAACTCGCCGTTGAACATCAGGTTGACACCCTGGATACCGCTGAAGTCGACATCGGCATCGGCGGCCGCTGCACAATCGGAGAACAGCTCGGAAAGTTGCGCCTTCTGCTTTCCGTTCACGTCGGCCAGGTACGCCGCTCGCGGCTTGGGCAACGTGTACCAGCCATGCGCGGAACTGCCGGCCAGGTTGATCTGGCCGTAGGATACTTCGGACCAGTAGTGTCCCAGTTGACCCGGTGCATTGCCGTACTGCGCCTGGAAATAGCTGCGCGGCTTCTGTTCGGCAGCGATGTCCGCGAACTTGCACATCACGGTGACCCACCGCGTAGCGCCGAGTACAGGCGCCGAGGCCATCACACGTCCATCCGCCCCGGTCGCCTTCGCGCGCTGCGGCAGACGGTCGGTAGGCACGATCGCGCTGATCGTGGCGGTGGCGGCGGACGCGGACATGACCTTCGACGAGGCCGCGATGTTTGCGTGCGTCGCATAGGAAACCGCCACGCGTCGGTTCGCGAGCGCATACAGGTCGCCTGCCGCGCGCTTGGCCTGTGTCACGTCCAACGGCACGCGTTGTCCAGGCCCCATGTCCAGCCACGCATCCAGCTGTGGCGCTGCCTGCGCACGGCCGGACAACGAGCGCGGCGGATCCGCCCACTGCAGTTGCAAGGTTCCCTGCACCACCGTCTCCGCCCGTAGGGGAAGACTAAAGAAGATGCATGCCATGGCCGACATTCCCGTGGCGAAGAGCACCCGCATGCTCCCGCGACGCGTGTCGGCTGATCGGTGTTTGACCACGCGCGACCCCATTCACGACGGCGGGTCGGAATGACGCCGCCATGGTCGGGGTGTCGGCAGGGGAGGCGGTGTCTTGAGGGCGGAAATGCGAGGTTTGGTGCGTTTTCCGCGCGAGTGTCACGAACTGCGATGCGGGTCAGGATTTGCCTGCGAACGCGATCAGGTCGAGCCCCTACAGCGTGCGATTTTGCCCTGTAGGGGCCATACGGAGCATGTAGGAGAAACCCCTACCGGTCACCGCTGCGAACGGCGCAGATCGAGACCTTCGTACCCTGACTTCCGCCGCATCGCGATGGCGATGCATCGCGCGCAGCTGCGCCCGTTGCAACTGACGAAACTGGTGCGCCCACCGCACGTGTAGAGCCCGATGCGGATGCCATGCCCGCCAACGCCGGCAGCGGACTGCTCATCACGCGTCGCGGTCCGACCGTCAGCACGAAGCCCGTGGCTGTCTGCGACTTGATCGTCACGATATGCGACGCCTCCGGCGTGACCCAGCGTTCGCCCACCTTGAACATGGATCCTTCGTTGTTCGAGCGATCAGACGGCGGCACGTCGGTGTCGATGCTGTACGCCGTACCCGATCGCTCGACCTTGTGGATGATCACGGCATCGCCTGCAAGGTTGCCCTCGTACGTACCTTCGCGCTTGCGAGCCTCCAGCGTGTAAACGACGGTCGCATAGGGGTCGGCCTGGGGCGACAACGAAAGGACAAGCATCTGCACGTTCTGGGAGCTCGCCAGATGCGCGTAGTCGAGCGCGATATCGTGTGTCCCCAGATCGCCTTGCGCGATGATCCGTTGGCGCGGCACATCCATCCAGCTCAGCCGGTGACGCTGGAAGATGTTGATGTGCTTGGGACGCACGCCATAGGTCGCATCTCCCATTGCATTGGACCAGCTGTCGCTCATCACATCCCAGGGGTTGTCGTAGGTATCGTCGTCGCCATCGGAGTTGTCCGAATGGGGCAGTCCATAGCCATGCCCCATTTCGTGGGCCAGCGGCGCGAGGTTGCCGAACGACCACGGCGGGTTCCAGGTCACCCGCTTGCACAAACGCGCGCCACGCACAGTGGCACAGCTCTGGCCACCCCAGGCGTAGCCATCCAGGTTGCCGTTGAACATCATGTTGATGCCGACCGGTGCATTCAGGTCGACGGTCTCCGGGGCGGCCGAGGCACAGTCTGCAAACAGTTTGTTGAGGTCCGCCTTCTCCTTGCCATCCTCCGTCGTGACGTAAGCAGAACGTGGGCTCGGCAAGGAGTACCAACCGTGCGCCGTGCTGCCCGCCAGATTTATCTTGTTGTACGACACTTCGCGCCAGTAATGGCCGAGCTGCCCGACCGCTTCGCCATACTGGGACTGGAAGAACGCCTGGTTCTTCTGTTCCTCCATCGCATCGCTGAACTTGCACATCAGCGTCACCCAACGGGTGGTGCCGCTGATCGGTGCAGCCGCCATGACGCGCGCGTTGGCGGGATGCACCTGAGCTGGTTGTGCGGCGCGGTCGGCCGGCACGATGGCCTGGATCATTGGCGCAGATGATTTCACGCGTCCCCGTGGCGCGAACGCCACGGCGACACGACGGTTGGCCAAGACGTAAAGATCGCCGGCGGCGAGCTTGGCCTGGGCGGGATCGAGGGGGATGCGCTTTCCGTCGTCCTTCAGCAGCGACACGTGGAAGCGCGGCGCCAGGCGTGGTTGCCCTGCCAAGGCGCGCGGCGGATCGCCCCATTCCAACTGCAGCAGTCCCTGCTCGATGGTCTGCGGCTGCGCCGCCATTGCGGGCGACGGCACCCACGCGGCCAGCACCACCGCCCACCATGCGCCGCGCAGAGCGGCAGTGGTTCCCTTCATCATCACGATCTCCGACTCCCCATGGTTCGGGTGCAGTTTCTGCACCGCGTCTCGCGTTCTAACGGGTATGCGGCAGCAGCGCCGTGAGTGGCATCACACTCTCCAGTGTGTGATCCTGCTTGCCCGTTCATCAGACTTCGATTCCGATTCGCCATGAGCACCGCTCCCGACTACCGCGCCCTGCTTGAAACCGCCATCGCCGAGGCCCGCCAGGGTCTGGCGGAAGGCGGCATCCCGATCGGCGCGGCGCTGTACCACCAGGATGGACGCATGCTGGGTTGCGGCCACAATCGCCGCGTGCAGGAAGGCGATCCCTCCGTACATGGAGAAACGGATGCTTTCCGCAAAGCCGGCCGCCAGCGTCGCTACCGCGACACGATCATGGTCACCACGCTGGCGCCCTGCTGGTACTGCAGCGGGCTGGTGCGCCAGTTCAACATCGGCACCGTGGTGGTGGGCGAATCGGTGACCTTCCAGGGTGGCATCGATTGGCTGCGCGAGTCCGGCGTCAATGTCATCGACCTGCACGACCAGGAATGCATCGACATGCTCGGCAGCTATATCAGCGCCAATCCGGAGGTCTGGAACGAGGACATCGGCGAGGACTGAGTCCGCCCGACCGTTCTCATGACGGCTTCATCACCATCAGCCAGAAGATGGCGATCACGCTGATGAAGGCCGGCCAGCCCAGCCAGAACCACCAGCGCATGGCGCGGTGGTAGGCCGGCGGCAACGGTTGCGATGTCGCCACCGCCTGCACCGCGAGATCGCGGGCCCGCACCTGCAGCCACAGCACGGGCAACCAGCAGACGCCCACGACAAAGAACAGCACCAGTGCCGTCTTCACCCAGAACACGTCCAGCGGCAGTCCCAGCAGGTGCGTGAGCCAGAGGCCCGTGCCCAGTTGGACCACCACCGCCGGCGCGGTAAAGCAGGCATCGGCGATGACGACCGTACGCGCCGTCGCCGCGATCACGCGGGGATCGCCACGCAGGTGCGCCAGCCACATGAAGAAGGCGATGCCCAGGCCCGTGCCCATCAGCAGGGTGGAGGCCAGGATGTGGATCCACTTCACCCACAGGTACGTCATCAGCGTCGCTCCGTCAGCACCCACAGCATGGCAAGTGCAGGCAACAGCACCAGATTCTTGGCCAGCCCGCCCAGCGGATCCCACCACAGTGCAGGCACCAGACTACCGAGCAGCAGCGTATAGCCCAGCAGCATCAACAGCATCGCGGCTACCGCGGCGCGCGGACGCCAACCGGATGCCAGCCACAGGCCCAGCAGCAGATCCGCGATGCCACCGCCGCGTGCGAGCAGTACGGGATTGCATGCTTCCAGCGGCGTACTCGCCGACATCTCCAGAATGTCGGTCGCGGGCGTAACGAAGCCCGCGACCGCCGACAGCAGCCACAGCACCACCACCGACCATTTCAAGACAGGCGCGAGGAAATAGAGCTGCGCATGCCACCGGTCCTGCACCTGGCTGGGCGCCTGTCGCAGCGCTTCCGGCAGCGAGCGCGGCCTCAGGCCGAAGTCCGCTTGCAGGCGGTCGGCCGCATCCACCGTCGTGATGTTGCCGCGCTGGAGCATGCGCCACATCGTGCGACCCACCGGACCGCGCCCCAACCACTCCATCACCGATACGGCCAGTGACACGCAGGCCTCGGGCACAGCGGCGACGTGTCCGCCAGGGGCACGCAACCAGCGCCGCCATTGCGACTGGTAGTCGCGCAGCGACAGCGGTGCGGGGCCACCGACCTCGTACGTCCCCGTCATCGCGCCGCCCACTGCGCGCGCCACCAGTTCCCCCAGGTCTTCCGCCGCCAGTGGCTGCACCTGCCAACGGCCATCGCCGGGAAGCCACTGCATCCCGGGAAATCCCGCCAGCGCGCGCAACAACGAAGTGCCACCGTAGGAGCCGCTGACCGAATACACCACCGAGGGTCGAAGCACGACGGACGACAGTGGGAGATCACCGAGTTGCTCGTCGAAGCGGTGCTTGGACGCGATGAACGGGCCATCTTCGGGAAGACCGAGCGCCGACACCTGCACGAAGCGTCCGACGTCGCGCGCGACGCAGGCGTGCGCGAGCGCGAGCGGCGCGGCGACGTGGATCGCCTCGAATGTCTGTCCCTTTTCCTCACGCAGGATGCCGGCAGCGTTGACGACGGCATCCACGCCATCCAGCAGCGGCACCCAGTCTTCCGCGCGCAGCATCTTCCCCAGATCACAGGCGCGCTCGTCGTCCGCAAGCGGGCGTCCTTTCTGCCGCACGGCACGCAGCGTTGCGCCATCCATGACGCCGCAACGCTGCGACCAGATAGCCGCCGATGAAGCCCGCCCCACCCACTACAAGCACGGTCCGACCCGCATTGTTCGGAGATGCTTGCGGGACGTCATCCATGCGGTCGTTCCATGTCCGTTGAGGAGTAAAGAAACGCGGGATCAGGCTTTCCTGACGAACTCCGACTTCAGCTTCATCGCACCGATGCCATCGATCTTGCAATCGATGTCGTGGTCACCATCGACCAGGCGGATGTTCTTGACCTTGGTGCCGACCTTCACCACCAGCGACGAGCCCTTGACCTTCAGGTCCTTGATGACGGTGACGGTGTCGCCGTCTTGCAAAAGGTTGCCGTTGGCGTCCTTGATGACGCGTTCGTCATCGCCGACGGTCGCGGTATCGGCCGACCACTCATGGCCGCACTCCGGGCATGTCAGCTGCATGCCATCCTCGTAGGTGTACTCGGATCCGCATTGCGGACAGGGCGGCAGCGTGCTCATGGAGGAAAGTGGTGTCGTGCGAAGGGATGCGTGATTGTAACCGACGCTTCAGATGCGGCCTCCGGAAACGAAGAACCCGCCTTGCGGCGGGTCCTTGTCATCACAGGATGTAGCGGCTCAGGTCCGGATCCTGCACCAGCTCGCCCAGATGCCCATCGACGTAGGCACGGTCGATGATGATGCTCTGGCCATCGCGATCGGGCGCTTCGTAGCTCAACGTATCCAGCAGGCGCTCCAGCACCGTATGCAGGCGACGTGCGCCGATGTTCTCCTGGCGCTCGTTGACCAGCGCGGCGATCTCGGCGAGGCGGTCCACCGCGTCATCGGTGAAGCGCAGCGCCACGCCCTCGGTCTTCATCAGCTCCACGTACTGCCGGGTCAGCGCCGCCTTGGGCTCGGTGAGGATGCGGATGAAATCCTCCTTGCTCAGCGCCGACAGCTCCACGCGGATCGGGAATCGACCTTGCAGTTCCGGGATCAGGTCGCTGGGCTTGGCCAGGTGGAACGCACCCGACGCAATGAACAGGATGTGGTCGGTCTTCACCGTGCCGTACTTGGTCGACACGTTGCTGCCTTCGACCAGCGGCAGCAGGTCGCGCTGCACGCCCTCGCGACTGACGTCGGCGCCGCTCATGTTGCCGCTGCGCTTGGCGACCTTGTCGATCTCGTCGATGAAGACGATGCCGTGCTGTTCGCAGGCCTCGATGGCGGCGGCACGGATGTCGTCCTCGTTGACCAGCTTGGCGGCCTCTTCCTCGACCAGCTGCGGACGCGCGGCCTTGATGGTCACCGTGCGCTTGTGGGTCTTGGCGCCGCCCAGGTTCGAGAACATCTGCCGCAGCTGCTGGCCCATTTCCTCCATGCCCGGCGGCGTCATGATGTCGACGCCGACGTTGGCCGCCAGTTCCAGCTCGATCTCGCGATCGTCCAGGTCGCCATTGCGCAACTGGCGGCGCAGCTTCTGCCGCGTCTCTGATTCCCTGGACGACGGGTCAGCCCCGATATCCACGGTGGTCGTGTTGGCGGCGGCACCGAAACCGAAGCCGTTGCCACCGGCCGCGTCACGGCGCGGCAGCAGCGCATCCAGGATGCGGTCTTCGGCACGCTCTTCGGCCTGCGTACGCATGCGCGCCTTGGCCTGCTCGCGGTACATCTTCACTGCAGTGTCGGCCAGGTCGCGGACGATCTGTTCGACGTCCTTGCCCACGTAGCCGACTTCGGTGAAGCGCGTGGCTTCCACCTTCACGAACGGCGCGTTGGCCAGCGTGGCGAGGCGGCGCGCGATCTCGGTCTTGCCGACGCCGGTGGGGCCGATCAGCAGGATGTTCTTCGGCATCACCTCGTTGCGCAGCCCGTCGTCGAGCTGCATGCGGCGCCAGCGATTGCGCAGTGCAATGGCGACGGCACGCTTGGCCGCCTGCTGGCCGACGATGTGGCGGTCGAGTTCCTGCACGATCTCGCGCGGGGTCATGGTGGAGGACGTTGTATCAGTCATGGCGATCATTCTTGTAAGAGGGGCTTCAGCCCCGACCACAATGGCCGGAGCGAGGCAGCAGCCGGAGCATCAGAGCTCTTCGACCACCACGTTGCGGTTGGTGTAGATGCAGATATCGCCGGCGATGTTCAGCGACTCGACGGCGATGGACCTGGCATCCAGTTCGGTGTGCGCGAGCAGCGCGCGCGCGGCGGATAGCGCGTAGGAACCGCCGGAACCGATGGCGATGATGCCGTCCTCGGGCTCGATGACGTCGCCCGTGCCGCTGATGATCAGCGAGGTTTCCTTGTCGGCCACCGCGAGCAGCGCTTCGAGCTTGCCGAGGCGACGCTCGGTGCGCCAGTCCTTCGCGAGTTCGACGGCGGCACGCGTCAGCTGACCGTGCTTTTCCAGTTTTGCTTCGAACAGCTCGAACAGCGTGAACGCATCGGCAGCCGCGCCGGCGAAGCCCGCCAGCACCTGGCCATCACGGCCAAGGCGTCGCACCTTGCGCGCGTTGCCTTTCATCACGGTGTGGCCCAGCGTCACCTGGCCATCGCCGGCGACGGCGACATGGCCGTTGCGACGCACGGACAGGATGGTGGTGGCGTGGAACACGTTGGGATTCTGGCTGGGGTCCATGGAGGCCTCCGGGGTGTTCACCCAGAGGTGGGGACGGCCATTCCCGGTTCAAGCGTGACCTTCGGCGGGACGGTTCAGCCCTTCTTCCGCTTCGCCCGTGGGTGCGCCGCGTCGTACACCTTCGCCAGATGTTGGAAGTCCAGGTGCGTGTAGATCTGCGTGGTGGCGATGTCCGCATGGCCCAGCAGTTCCTGCACGCCGCGCAGGTCGCCGGACGATTCCAGGATATGGCTGGCGAAACTGTGCCGCAGCATGTGCGGATGCACGTGCTTGAACAGGCCCTGCCGCTGCGCAAGCTGCTTGATGCGGATCTGCACGGCGCGCTGCGAGATGGGTCCGTCGCCGCGACCAGGGAAGACGAAGGCTTCGTTCGCCGCCGGTCGCTCCTGGCGCCATTCCGTCAACGCATTGCGCGCATGCGAGCCGACCGGCACCTTGCGTTCCTTGCTGCCCTTGCCCAGCACCGTGACCATGCCGCCCGCCATGTCGAGGTCGCGCCAGCGCAGCGCGCACAGCTCGCTCAGGCGCAGGCCGGAGGAATAGAAAAGTTCGAGCAGCGCGCGATCGCGCTTGCCCAGCGGCGCGTCGGTCGGCACCTCGACCAGCCTGACGGCTTCATCGGCGTCGAGTACCTGCGGCAGCTTGCGTGGCGCCTTGGGAGCGCGCAACGCGGCCGCAGGACTTGCGGCCACACGTCCATGCTTGAGCAGCCACTGGTAGTAGCTACGGCACGCAGAGAGACGGCGCTGCAGGCTCTTCGGCGACAGTCCGCGACGGTGTTCGCTGGCGACGAAGCCGCGCAGCTGTTCCGCGTGCACATCCGCCAGATCGGCGATGCCCTCCGTCTCCGCCCAGCCAGTCAGCGCGGTGAGATCGCGACGATAGGCATCCAGCGTATGCGCGGATACTCGGCGTTCGACCTCGAGATGCGCAAGGAAGTCGGCGACTGCGTACATTCCGTCATTCCGGCGGAAACCGGATTCCATCCTGTTGCTGTCGTTGCCGCGACATCGAGCGGGCAAGGGCTACGTGGATTCCGGCTTTCGCCGGAATGACGAGAGGAGGCGCGAGCCTCCGCTCAGCCATCGAACCGCTTCAGCGCCGTCGCCAGCGTGTCGCCCATCATGCGCAGGAACAGCGTGCCCATACCGGGATAGAAGCGATTGCCATCGCGACTGCCAACCGCGACCAGACCGATGCCGGGAAGCGGCAACAGCGCGGACGACGCGACCTCCTCCGCGCGCGCGCCGTACAGCAGCACGTGCTTCTCGGGCTGCAGCCGACCGCAGATCGGTTCACCATCCCGCAGGCAGTCGCGGAACGGCGCCATGTGTGGATTATCGGCAGAGATGACCTGCAGCCACTCGTTCTCCTCCAGCCCAGCCACCGGCTGCAGCAGCACGATGCTGACGCGGTCGCCGTTGAAGTCCTCGGCCAGCGAAGCCGCCATCGCGCGGACGGTATCCGCGGCGGAATTCTGCTTCATCAGCGTCAGCGCCAGCTGGTGGGTGCGCACCGCCAGACGTTCATTTTCCTGCGCATTGGCGAACAGGTCGTTGAGGCGCCGGGACAGTTCACGGTTCTTGTCGCGCAGCACTTCCAGCTGGTAGCTGGCCAGCGATGCGGTGGGACCGTCGTCGCGCGGAACGACCATGCTCAGGGCCAGGTCCGGGAACTGCTTCAGGAAGGTCGGGTGCCGGCGCAGCCAAGCCGCGACATCGTGGGCGCCCAGTTTTTCCAGTGTCTCGCTCATGCTTTCCATTCCCCTTCGAATACGAATGCCGCCGGCCCCGACATGATGACCGGCGCGTCGTCGGACGGCCAGCGGATGCGCAGCTCGCCGCCGGGCAGCGCAATGACCACGTCGCGATCCACCCGGCCCCGGCGCATCAGCACCGCCGCCGCCGCGCAGGCGCCGCTGCCGCAGGCCAGCGTCTCGCCGACGCCGCGCTCGTAGACGCGCAGGCGCACGCGGTCGCGTGCGACCACCTCGGCGAAGCCGACGTTGACCGATTCCGGGAAATGCCGCGAACGCTGCAGCAGCGGGCCGTAGTGATGCACGGGGGCGTCGTCGACGGACGGCACTTCGATCACGGCATGCGGATTGCCCATCGACACTGCACCGAAGCGCAGGCGCAGGCCCTCGTCCACGTCGGCGTCGTACTCCGGTCGCGGCTGATCGAAGCCCTGCAGCGGAATGCGGGCGGGCACGAACTCCGGCACACCCATCGCGATGGCATAGCGGTCGTCGCCGATGCGCTCGACGGCATGCGTCGCCAGCGGGCTGTCGACATCGAACGTAGCGCCCCGGGCGGCACCGTCCCGCACCAGCCACGCCGCCACGCAGCGCGCGCCGTTGCCGCACTGCTGCGACGGTGAGCCGTCGGAATTCCAGATGCGGTACGCCGCCACCGAACCCGCGCTACGCGGCGGCTCGATGGTCAGGATCTGGTCGCAGCCCACGCCGCGATGACGGTCGGCCAGCGCGGCGGCCAGCCCCGCATCGGGTGGCGACAGGCCATCGCGCAGGTCCAGCACGACGAAATCGTTGCCGGCCCCGTGCATCTTGGTAAAACGCATTGCCCTGGACCGCGCGAGCGAGGGATCAGCCATTCCCGTCGGTGGCGGGCACCGTGGCGGGATCGATCGGCGGTTCCGTCGGCAGGGGTTCGGTGCTCGCCGGCGCGCTCTCGGCGGGTGCCACCGGCGCCTCTTCGATCGGCTTTTCCGGCATGAACAGCGGACCCTTGGCACCGCAGGCGGACAGGACCGCCATCAAGGCGGCAGCGAGGACAAGGCGGGCGTTCCGATTCATGCCGCGAGTATAGCCACAGCGCGATGAACGCGATGGTCGCTCACCCGGTGCGCGGCGGCTCGGGACGCAGCCACAGCCAAGTGGCGACCACCGCCATGCAGGCGATGGGCAGGGCGACCATCCACCAGCGGTGCGAGCCTGTCCACAGCATCACGGCCAGCAGAATCACGGCACATGCCAGCATCGTCCACGTGGCGGCCCATTTGGCCCGGCGCGACACGGCGCGGTGCCGCTGCCAGTCGTGGATCATCGGGCCGAAGCGCGGGTGCGTGAGCAGGTAGCGGTGCAGCCGCTCGGAACCCCGCGACGCCGCGTAGGCCGCGATCAGGATGAAGACCGTCGTCGGCAGCCCGGGCACGAACACGCCCAGGATGCCCATGCCCAGGCTGGCATAGGCCAGCAGCCACCAGGCCCAGCGGAAGCGCACCGGACGCGCATCGGGCAGGTCTCGCGGCGGCGGGGAGGAGTTCTCGTGCACGGCGACCTTGTACCCCAAATCCATGGCGGACGGCGCAAATACGATCCGCGCGGACCGGATGACCGTGCCCCACCCTGCCATGACCCACCACCCGACGACGAAGATTCCCCCGGGTTATCGGCGAAGCCGTGGCCGTCCTGAAGCCCTCCGAGCGGTGCGACCCGGAAACGGAAAGAGCCGGGTTTCCCCGGCCCTCTGTCTTCCAGCATTACGCGGTTACTTCGACGCCACGCCCAGCTGGTCCAGCATGAAGGCGTACATCTCCGCACGCTCGCGGTACTGGCGGAAGCGGCCCGACTTGCCGCCGTGGCCGGCTTCCATGTTGGTGCGGAACACGACGGTGTTCTTGCTCGTGTTCAGGTCACGCAGGCGGGCGACGTACTTGGCCGGCTCCCAGTACTGCACCTGCGAATCCCACAGGCCGGTGCCGACGAACATCGCCGGATAGGCCTTGGCCTGCAGGTTGTCGTACGGCGAGTACTTCAGGATGTAGTCGTAGTAGCCCTTCTCTTCCGGGTTGCCCCACTCGTCGTACTCGTTGGTGGTCAGCGGAATGCTGGGGTCCAGCATCGTGGTGACCACGTCGACGAACGGCACCAGGGTCAGGATGACCTTGTACTTCTCCGGCGCCATGTTCGACACCGCACCCATCAGCAGGCCGCCGGCACTGCCGCCCATCGCGGCGACACGGTCCTTCGCCGCGTAGCCTTCCTTCACCAGGTAGTCGGTGACGTCGATGAAGTCGGTGAAGGTGTTGATCTTGTTGTACAGCTTGCCGTCGTCGTACCAGGTACGGCCCATCTCCTGTCCGCCGCGGATGTGCGCCAGCGCATAGACCACGCCGCGGTCGAGCAGGCTGATGTTGGTGATGCTGAAGTTCGGATCCATCGACGAGCCGTAGCTGCCGTAGGCGTACTGCAGCATCGGTGCCTTGCCGTCGCGGGCCACGTCCTTGCGATACACCAGCGTGACCGGGATCTTCGTCTTGCCATCGCGGGCCGGCGCCCAGACGCGCTCGGTCACGTACTTCGACGCGTCGTAACCCGGCACCGGCTGCTGCTTCAGCGTGCGGCGCTCGCCCGTCTTGGTATTGATCTCGTAGGTCGTGGCCGGCGTGGTCATCGACGTGTAGCTGTAGCGCAGCCAGTCGGTGCCGGTCTCCGGATTGGCGGACAGGCCCATCGAGTAGGCGGATTCGTCGGCCTTGACGTAGTCGCTGCTGCCGTCGGCCTTGATCACGCGCAGGCTTTCCAGCGCATTGGCGCGCTCGGACACCACGCTGAAGCCGTCGAACAGCTCGATGCCTTCCACGAACACGTCGTCACGGTGCGCGATCCAGTCTTTCCAGTCCTTGCGTGAGGTCGAACCGGTCGGCGCGGTGACGACCTTGAAGTTGGTGGCGCCATCGGCATTGGTACGGATGACCCAGCGGCCACCCAGGTGATCAGCCTGGTATTCCACGTCGCGCTCGCGCGGTGCCAGTACGGTGAACACGCCCGGATTCGCGGCCGGGGTGCAGCGCATCTCCGAGGACACGGTGCTTTCCACGCCGATGCAGATGAACTGATCGTCGCGGGTGCGGCCGATGCCCATGTAGAAGCTGTCGTCCTCTTCCTCGTAGACCAGCTTGTCCTGGGCCGCTGGCGTGCCCAGCACGTGCGACTTCACCCGCTTGCTGAGCAGGGTTTCCGGGTCCTTGTCCACGTAGAACAACGTGCTGCCATCGTTGGACCAGACCAGGTTCGGTTCGGCATTGGTCACGGTGTCCGGCAGGATCTCGCCCGTCTCCAGGTTCTTGAAGCGGATCGTGTACTGGCGACGGCCGTTGGTGTCGTCGGCATAGGCGAGCAGCCGGTTGTCCTGGCTGACTTCGTAGTCGCCGACGCTGTAGTAGTCCTTGCCATCGCCGAGCGCATTGACGTCCAGCAGCACCTGCTCGCCGGCGAAGTCGCCGGCCGCATTCGCGGCCTGGATCGACACCGCATCCACGCCCGGACCGTCCTTGCGACGCGCGTGCACGGGATAGTCCTTGCCGGTAACGAAGCGCGCGTAGTACCACCAGCCGCGTTCGCGATACGGCACGCTGGCATCGTCCTGCTTGATGCGTGCGACGACCTCGTTATAAAGCTTGTCTTCCAGCGGCTTCAGCGGCGCCATCACCGTGTCGACGTAGGTGTTCTCGGCGTTGAGGTACGCCAGCATTTCCTTGTTCTCGCGCTTGTCGTCGCGCAGCCAGTAGTACTCGTCGTTGCGTTCGGCGCCGTGCGGCGCCTTCACCACGTGGGGCTTCTTGGCCACGTCGGGCGGGGTGGCGCTGGCGGCCAGGGCAGAGGTGATCGGGGTGCTCATCAGGACGGTCGCGGCAAGCAGGAAGGAGGTCGGCTTCATGGATGGGGTCCGGGAATGCGGGATGCAATGGAGAAGCGGTCTGCCCCCTCCTCCGCTTGCGGGGGAGGGTTGGGGTGGGGGCAGGCGGACGACATCACCGTCTAAGCGCCCCCATCCCAGCCTTCCCCCGCGAGCGGGGGAAGGGGCTGTGTGCCGTCACTTGGTCAGCTGTTGCCAGAGGAACGTGTACGCCAGCGCGCTCATGTGTGCCGCCTGCGCGTTGTTCGCCGCGCCGCCGTGGCCGCCTTCGATGTTCTCGTAGTAGCGCACGTCCTTGCCGGCATCCAGCATCATCGCGGCCATCTTGCGGGCGTGGCCGGGATGCACGCGGTCATCGCGCGTGGAGGTCATGAACAGGGTCGGCGGATAGTCTTTCTTCGCGTCGAACAGGTGGTACGGCGAGAAGGTCTTGATGAACTCCCAGTCGGCCGTGTCGGGATTGCCGTACTCGGCCATCCACGAGGCGCCGGCCAGCAGGTGGCTGTAACGCTTCATGTCCAGCAGCGGCACCTGCACGACGACCGCGCCGAACAGTTCCGGGTACTGCGTCAGCATGTTGCCGGTCAGCAGACCGCCGTTGCTGCCACCTTGGATGCCCAGGTGCTTGGGCGAGGTGATCTTGCGGGCGATCAGGTCCTGCGCGACCGCGGCGAAATCCTCATAGGCCTTGTGGCGATTGGCCTTCAGCGCGGCCTGGTGCCAGCGCGGACCGTACTCGCCGCCACCGCGGATGTTGGCCACGGCGTACACGCCGCCCTTCTCCAGCCAGCCCTTGCCCACGCCACCGGAGTAGCCCGGCGTCATCGAGATCTCGAAGCCACCGTAGCCGTACAGCAGCGTCGGCGTGCTGCCGTCGTACTTCAGGCCTTCCGGGCGGACCAGGAAGTACGGGATCTTGGTGCCGTCCTTCGATGTGGCGAAGTGCTGCTCGATCTTCTTGCCCGAGGCATCGAAGAACGCCGGCATCGACTTCAGCTGCTCCGGCTTCTGGCCCAGTTCGACCAACGACAGCGTGGTCGGGGTCAGGTAGTCGGTGACGGTCATCCACACCGCATCGCTGTCATCGCCATCCACGGCGCTGACGCTGATGGTGCCGAAGCCCGGCGCGCCGACGAACTCGCTGCGCTTCCAGCCCGTCGCGGACGGCGTCAGCACGCTGAGCTTGTTCTTGACGTCATCCAGCACGTTCAGCACCACATGGTTCTTGGTGACGGACATACCGGCAAGCGAGGTGGTCATGGTCGGCTCGAACAGCACGTCGAACGTGCGCTTGCCGGCCATGAAGTCATCGAACTTCGCCGCCAGCAGCGAACCGGCCGCGTAGGTCTTGCCCTCGACGGTCCACGGCTCGCGCAGTTCCAGCGTCAGCCATTCGCGGAACACGCCCTTGTTGGCCGAGTTCGGCGCGTCGATCTTGGCCAGCGTGCCGTCGGCGCGGCGCAGGTACAGCTCATCGTTGTAGAACGCCAGCGTGCGGCTGACGAAATCGCGCTGGAAGCCCGGCGTGTCATCGTGGTACGCCGCGATGTACATGTCGTCCGGCTTGCCCTCGTAGACGACGGCGGCGCTGGTCAGCGGCGTGCCGCGCTTCCATTCCTTGACGATGCGCGGATAGCCGGAGCTGGTCAGGGTGCCCGCGCCGAAATCGCTGTAGACATAGACGGTGTCGGCGTCTTTCCAGCCCAGGGCGCCTTTGGCCTCGGGACGGTAGAAGCCGTCGGTCAGGAACTTCTTGTTGACCAGGTCGAATTCGCGGGTCTCGTCGGCATCGGCACCGCCGCGCGACAGCGCGATCAGGCAGCGGGTGTAGTCGGGCTTGCGGCAGTCGGCGCCGTGCCAGACCCAGTTCTTGTCTTCAGCCTTGTTCAGGGCGTCTAGGTCCAGCACGGTTTCCCACTGCGGCTGCGGCTTGCGGTACTCGGCCAGCGTGGTGCGGCGCCACACGCCGCGCTCGTGCTGCTTGTCCTTCCAGAAGTTGTAGTAGTGGTCGCCGATCTTCTGCACGCCGGGGATCTTGGCGTCCGAGTCCAGGATGGCGCGGATGTCCGATTCCAGCCGCTTGAACGCCGGGGTGCTGGCGATCTCGGCCTCGGCCTTGGCATTGACGCCCTTCACCCAGTCCAGCGGCTTCTGGCCTTCGACCTCTTCCAGCCAGGCATACGGGTCGTTGGCCACGTCAGCCTCCTTGGCATGGGCGGGGACCGACAGCGCGCCGGCAACGGCGAAGCCTGCCGCCAGGCAGGCATGGGCGAGTTTTGACATCGGAAGGGGCTCCGGAGGTGCAGTTCATGAACATGTCACGCTAGCACAAGGCCCGGAGGCCACCCCCTGCCGAAGGTCAGGCGGCCCGCGCCAGGGCCGGCACGCGAACCCGGACCCGCCTTGCCTGGGGCGAACGACGACGCCGGGCCATCCGGGATCCCATCCAGCCGGCCGGCAGGCGGAACCGGTGCAGCGCCCACCACGCCATCGCCGGCATGCCCACCAGCCAGAGGGGCAACCAGCCGAGCGCCTCGGTGCTGGCCCGGGCCAACGGCACCAGCAGCACCAGCGCCAATCCCGTCAGCACGATCCGGCGCAGCACCCGGTCCAGTGCTGCGTCGGGCAGATCGCGGGAAGCGGTACGGGTCACGGACAAGGGCGCGATGGACATGGCGGAGAGTTCCTGTGAGGTGATGTCGGTACGACGTCACAGTCGCGCACGCGCATCTCACGGGTTGCGACTTCCCCGGTTAACATCGCCATCGCATCCTGATGACTAGCGTGTCCGTATGACGGGGAAGAAGGAGTTCCACATGCCCATGCTGCTGTTCACCCGTGTGGCCCGAATCGCCCTGTTCGCATGCGTGCTGGTCCTGCTAACTGGCTGTGCCAGCCGTGGTGGCGTGCAGGCACCCCCGGATGCCGTCGACCTGCCGCGTTTCATGGGCACGTGGCATGTGATCGCACACATCCCCTACTTCGCCGAACGCGGTCACGTGACTGCACGTTATGAGTACGCCCTGCGCGATACCGACAAGGTCAGCGTCGCCTATCACTACCGCGAGGGTTTTGCCGCCGCCGAGCAACTGCGCGAGGCGCGTGCGTCGGTGAAGAGCGACTCCGGCAATCGCGAATGGACGCTGTGGTTCGTCGGCGTGGTGCCGGCAAAGTGGCGCATCGTCGAGATCGCTCCCGACTATTCGTGGGCGCTGGTCGACTATCCCGGTCGCGACATGGGCTGGGTCCTTGCCCGCAACCCGGTGATGGACGATGCGCAGTATCAGGACCTGGTGAGGCGCGCCCGCGACCACGGCATCAACGCCCGCCAGCTGGTCCGCGTACCGCAGCTGCCGGAACAGGTCGGCAAGCCGGGATTCGGGGAGCCGAAAGGGCCGTGACGGCCCTGGCCGACGAGGGCCTCAGGAGAACAGCAACGATGAGGCGCTGCTTCGTCCGGATCGCGGCGATGGCAGTGTGCACGTGGCTGCCGTGCGCGCATGCAGCTGACGTGGCCGTTCCGGCCTTCGATGGCCATCTCCTTGGATCTGACGTCGGCGAATGGATCGGCAGACTCGAGTACGTGGCGCGTGATGGTGCGCGACAGACGGTCCTGGAGGAAAACATCCTAGGCATCGTCAAGGACGCTTCGGGCGTCTTCGCCATCGGTGGCCTGGCGCATATGTCGACCAACAGGGGTGCCATTTACCGAATCGATCGGCGCAATGACGGCACTCTGAGCGCCGGCGTGCTTCTCACGCTGGCGGGTGCACCCTCGCAGGTCAGGACCTACTCGGACGGCACCGCGGATTTCCTGGTATTCGAGGGATGGACTGGCAACCGCAAGCATTTCCGCTGCTACCGCCTGGCGAACGCCCTGGTCGAGCCTGCGAACACCTGCGAACCACCCCGATAGCCCGTTACTTCTTCTCGTAGTTCGACAGCGCCAGCTCCAGCAGCGCCTTCGCCTGCTCGCGCAGCACGGCGGGTTCAACGATCTCGGCGTCGGCCCCGTAGTGCAGGATGTCCATCAGCAGTTCGCGCGAGACGCTGTAGGGGATCTTCAGTTCATAGCGACCATCGGACAGGTGCCGCCCCTGCTGCTTGGAATGCCACTGCTCGTCGGCAACCCAACGCGCGGCCTTGGCGCTGAACAGGATCGTCGCCCAGCCTTTCGGTTCACCCGAGAAGATGCCGTAGCTCGACGCCAGGTGCTGATTCAACTCCTCGTTGGGCAGGTCGCGCGCGAGTTCCTCGCCCAGCCGCGCATTGCCCACGCGGTCCACGGCGAAGCTGCGCAGCGCGTTGCGCTCGTGATCCCACGCATCCAGGTACCAGTTGTCGCGGTAGTGGGTGATGCGCTGCGGCGAGACCGTGCGTTTGGTCCGCTCGTCCGTGGAGCGCGCGCGGTACTCGAACTGCAGCTGCTTCCGCTCCAATACGGCGGACGCGACGGTGCGGAAGCTGGCTTCGTCCAGCTTGCGGCCGCGGTGCGGGATGACGCGCACGCGGTCGACCGGCCACTGGTCAACGCCGGCATGATCGGCCAGCAGGCCCTCGATGCGTTTCTGCAGCGGTGCCAGCGCACCGGACAGCACGCCGCCGCCCGTGCGCACCAGCAGCTGCTGCGCCGCCAGCAGGGCATACAGCTCTTCCGAACTCAGCCACAGGCCGGGCAGTTCGAAGCGCTCGCTTTCGGCCGCGTGGTAACGGAAGCCCGCCTCGCCATCGCCCTCGATCGGCGCCATCAGCGCGTCGCGCAGGTAGGCCAGGTCGCGGTAGACCGTGGCGCGGGAACAGCCCAGTTCTTCCTGCAGGCGCTTCACGGTGACCGGATAGCGGGCCGCCTTCAGGATGCGGTGCAAGGCGGTAATGCGTTCGATCTTGTCCATGGGCGGCACGGCAGGGGGCGTGCACCGATTATCACCGACGGGTGGCCGTTTTCGTCGCTCGCCCGCCGTTCGAACAGATACAGGGGACCTGCGCCGACGGCGTCTTGGGCCCGTGCGGTGCCTGGTGTTGCGGCGTGTCCTCGCCGCCGCCGCGCCCTCAACGCACGGACCCAAGACGCTGCTGCTTTCCGTATCGCCGACGTCGCGCGTAGCGTGACTGCGTCGCGATACGGGAACCCCCCTGCCATGCATGTAGATGCGCCGACGCCGCACCCGCTGGGGTCGGTGCCGGTGGATGACATCGAATGCTTCCGCTCATGGGGATCTACCGCCCCCGCGGCGCCGTGACACATCGTGATGTGATGGCGATCCTTGTCCGGCCCCGTCGCCGTGGCAGAATGCATGTCGCAAACCTGAATCGGAACAAGCACTTGGGTTGTGACCCTGACGGCCGCCGCCTACCATGTAACCGATTACACCCCTCTCCCCAGAGACACGCCATGCCCCGCCGGATGCCCCCCTCCCTGCTCGCCCTTGCCCTGCTGGCCGGCGGCGCGACCCAGGCACAGGCCACCGAGGTCCTGCTGCCGCGCAACGACAAGGTCGACACCCCCGCGGCGGGCAAGGGATTCGGCAAACAGGACGGCTTGGTGGTTCCCGTAGTGGCCATGGCAGTGCGCCCGATTCCCGAAGCCCCCCCGGCACCGCCGCCGCCCGCACCGCCCGTACCGAAGTTGACTGGTGGCGGTGAGCTGGGATTCGCGGCAGCGAGCGGCAACAGCAACAACGAAAGCTTCAACGGACGGCTCGACCTCACCTATACCGATGGCGCCGCGTGGCGTCACAGCGCCAGCCTGTTCGGCCTGCATTCGCGCTCCGAGTACACGCGCACACAGGACGACGGTAGCGTGGTCCGCGATCGCCGGACGACGGCGAACCGCTACACGGTGACCGCCAACAGCGCCTATCTGATGGACGATCGCGGCACGCTCAACACCTCGGTCCGCCATGAGGAAGACGATTTCGGCACCTACAGCCGGCAGCAGTCGGTCAGCCTCAGCTACGGCAACCGCGTGGTCGAGAACGAACGCGCGCACCTCGACCTGCAGGTCGGTCCCGGTTTCCGCCGTGCCTACGACACGGTGGACGGCCGCAGCGAAGCCAGCTTCATCGGCCGCGGCCTGATCGACATGCGCTACGCGCTCAGCGAGAACACCGAGATTGTCAACAAGCTGCTGATCGAATCGGGCGAGTACAACACGTTCGCGCAGAACGACCTGGGCGTGTCGGTGACGATGAATTCGCACCTCGCGCTGAAGGCCGGCTGGCAGGCGCGCCACAACAGCGATGTCGCGCCCGACATCAAGAAGACCGACACCCTGACCACGATGAACGTGGTCTACCGGTTCAAGTAAGCGCGCTCGCGCAGGCTCGGCGCGCGGCACTCAGGCGAGGAACGCGCCCGCGCCCTGTTCCAGCAGCTGTGCGGCGACGCGACGGCCGAGCGCCTCGGGGTCCGCGCCCGGCCCACGGGCTTCGGCGCGCAGCACCTGTCCGTCCGCGGCCGATCCCACCAGTCCCGACAACACGAGATCATCGCCGGCACGCTGTGCGAACGCGGCCACGGGAACGTGGCAGCTGCCATGCAGCGCGCGGTTCATCGCCCGCTCGGCCTCCACGCAGACGCGCGTGGCGGCGTCATCCAGCACCACGAACAACGCATGCGTCGCCTGGTCCTCGGCACGACACTCGACCGCGACCGCGCCTTGGGCCGGGGCCGGCAGCCAGTCCGGCGCATCCAGCCGGGAACGGATGCGCGACTCGAAACCGAGCCGCTGCAACCCCGCACAGGCAAGGACGATGGCGTCGTATTCACCCGCATCCAGCTTCGCCAGGCGCGTGTTGACGTTGCCGCGCAGGTCGAGCAGTTCGAGGTCGGGCCTCAGCGCGCGCAGCTGTGCCTGACGACGCAACGAAGAGGTGCCCACGCGCGCGCCTTGCGGCAATGCCGCGACATCGGCGAACCGGTTGGACACGAACGCGTCGGCGGGATCGGCGCGCGTCAGGATGGCCGGCAGGGCGAACGGGCCTTCCAGTTCCATCGGCACGTCCTTCAGCGAATGCACCGCGCAATCGGCTTCGCCGCGCAGCATCGCCAGCTCGAGTTCCTTCAGGAACAGACCCTTGCCGCCGATCGCAGCCAGCGAACGGTCGAGCACTTCATCGCCTCGGGTGCTCATCGGCACCAGTTCGACGACCAGGCCCGGATGGGCGGCTCGCAGGCGGTCGGCGACATGTTCGCTCTGCCAGAGGGCGAGCGGGCTCTTGCGGGTGGCGATGCGCAGCGTGGTCATGCGGGCATTATCCCGCATGCCACCGCATCCGCGGCGATCAGAGCGCCTTGACGGTCTCGCGCAGGCCCGCCACGCAGCGTCGGCTGACTTCCAGGGGCACCTTGCCGTGGCGCAGGATGGCCTGCACGTGGCCGTCGCCGACGCGCTTGATCTCGACCAGTTCGTGCCGCGCCACCAGGCAGTTGCGATGGATGCGTACGAAGCGGCCGCCGAACTCCTCTTCCAGCGACTTCAGCGACTCCTCGATCAGGTCCTCGCCGCGCGCGTGGTGCACCACCACGTACTTCTCTTCCGCCTGCAGGTAGTGCACCTCGTCCACCGGAATCAGCCGCAGGCTGCCACGCAGGCGTGCGCACAGGTGGGTGCGCGGCTGGCTGCTCGATGTCGCGGGCGGATGGTTCTCGCGCCCGGCGATGAAGGTGCGCGCGCGTTCCAGCGCCGCCGCCAGGCGTTCGGGCCGGATCGGCTTCATCAGGTAATCGATGGCGGCCGCCTCGAAGGCGGACAGCGCGTGTTCGTCGTAGGCCGTGCAGAACACCACCGCCGGACGCGGATCGAACGCCGCCAGGTGGCGTGCCGCCTCCAGGCCGTCCACGCCGGGCATGGCGATGTCGAGCAACACCATGTCGGGGCGGTGTTGCGAACAGGCCTGCAGCGCATCGAGGCCGTTCTCGGCCTCGGCGACCACTTCGATGCCGGGATGCTCGGCGAGCAGCGCGCGCAGGCGCTCGCGGGCCAGGGATTCGTCGTCGGCGATGACCACTTTCACGGCAAAGGCGTCCTCGGTGAACGTTGGCGTGATCCCCCGTGGCCTAGGGTACCCATGGCGACGCCATGCGTCATCCACCGGGGGGCGCGTGGGGATTACAACGCAAATCGCCCCGCCATCCAGTCACCCAGGTCACGGATTTCCTCCGCACAGACCTGGTGCGCCATCGGATAGCGGTGCCACTGCACATCGAAGCCCAGGTCGCCCAGTACGCGTGCGCTCTGTTCGGCATGGACCAGCGGGATCACCGGATCGCCCATGCCATGCGCCATGAAGACCGGTTGCGCGGTCGCCACCTGTACCACCTGGCCCGCCGCCTGCGTGGCGCCCGGCAGGTAGGTCGACAACGCGATGAGCCCTGCCAGCGGTACCTCCCGACGCAGGCCGGCCGCCAGGGTAACCGCCCCGCCCTGCGAGAAGCCCGCCAGCAATAGGCGTTCCGGCGCGATGCCGCGCGCCTGCTCGCGTGCGATCAGCGCCTCCACCTGGACGATGGATTCCTCGATGCCCGCGCTGTCCGCACGGGTCGGGAAGTCCATGCCCACGATGTCGTACCACGCGCGCATGCGCACGCCGTTGTTGATGGTCACCGCACGAACGGGGGCATGCGGGAACACGAAGCGCAGCGCCGGCCAACCAGGCCGCACCAGTTCGGGCACGAGCGGCGCGAAGTCATGGCCATCGGCGCCCAGCCCGTGCAGCCACAACACGGACCACTGCGGCGCCGGGCCGGTTTCCTGTTCGACGGTGTCGAGGATGGTGGAAGCGAGGGAAGTCGTCATGCCGCCATTCTCGCCGCAGACGCCCGCAGACACCACTCAGCCGCCGCGTGCGTCTTCCGTCGGCAACCGGAACCGCACCGTGCGGCTCGATGCATGCGCCTGGCCGGTGGCTTCGAAGCGCCAGCGTTGTGCCACGGCGATCGCCGACGCATCGAACATGCCGCCCGCCGTCGAGGACACCAGACGTACGTCGCGCACGCTGCCATCCGGCTGGATGGTGAAGGCCACTTCCGCCTGTCCCTCGACGCGCGCACGCAGCGCCGGCAACGGGTAGCGAGGCTGGGCGTCCTGCAGCAACCGTGGGGTACGCGGACCCTGCACGACGCGGGACGCAACAGGGACGGCGGGCGGCCTCGCCTCTTCCTGCGCCACCATCGCAGGCGCCGATGGCGGCGCGGTCGTTTGTACGGATTCGTTCACGGCAGCCATCGTTGCTGCCGGCGCATTGGCGGGCGCCGCCACGGCCCGCACTGGCGCTGCCGCAGGAGCAGCGACGGATGGCGTGGCTTCCATGGCAGCCACGGCCTGTGCGGCCTGCGCGCGCACCAGGGCCGCCACCTCCGCACGCAGTCTCGGCAGCGCGGGCGTCTGCGCATCGATGCGCTCGATCAGGCCCTGCAGACGCGACGCTTCCTGCGCATCGCCTCGCGCGATCGCCTGCTCGGTGGCGATCAGCACGTAAGGCTGCAGTTCGGCCAACGCCGCCTGTGCACGTGCCTGCTCCGCCCCCTGGGCGCGGGCGGCGAGATAGTGCTCGACCGCGTTGTCGCCGGCAGGGGACAGCATCCGGTTATCGGACAGGGCCCGCGTCGCCCGTTCGTACGGCGTCGCGGACGCAGTTTCGGCGCCCTTTTCCACCGGCCCCGCGGGCAAGACGCCCTCTTGCACGCCAGCCGCAGGGGCCGATGCATCACCGCAGGCCGTCACGCACAGCGCGATCCCCATTCCCACCCACATCCACGTCGTTTTCATGAAGCCCCCTGTCTTGCGGCCGGCAAGCCTAGGCGGCGTTCATGACGGGGGTGCGTCAGCCCTCGGCCCGCACCGTGTCGGTGCGCCCCTGTCCGGCGGAACCCGGGAGACGGAGGGCGCGGCCGAACCCCATGCCACGCAAGGCATTTCCCGCGAAAAGGCAGGAATCGTTTACACACCTGCTCATCACCCGCGCAGCGGAAAACTTCAGGTAAAGTGCGGGAATAACAGGGCGATGCCACGATGCATCGCCACGCTTCGGGGGCGGCTTAGCAGGGAATGCCGTAGCGAACCCGGTCCATCTGGCGGCAACCGTTCTTTGGGGAAGAACCGACCGTGAGGCCCACTGCTATCGCCATGCCCTCGTACATCGCCGATGGCGAACACGACGTGTCCTGGGTCATCGACCACAGCGACAACGCCATCGTCGTCTGCGACGATGCCGCGCGCATCACCTGGATCAACCAGGGCTTCACGCGCATGTTCGGTTACACGCAGGAAGACGCCGTCGGGCATCGGCCCAGCGACTTCCTGGCAGGCCCGCATACGGATCCCGAAACAGTGGAATGGGTGCGCGGGCAGTTGCACACGCAGCAGGGCTACCGCACCGAGCTGCTCGTGTACGCCAAGAATGGCGTGCCGCTGTGGATCTCCGCCGTGGTCAACCCGGTCTTCGATCCCGAGCGCAACGTCCGCTATCTGCTTGGCGTCTATACGGACATCACCCACAGCAAGCTGCACGAAGAGATGCACCGCAAGGTGCTGAGCGCGATCGTCCGCGAGCAACCGCTGCAGGAAGTGCTGACCCTGATCTGCCGCGAGGTCGAGAAGGTCATGCCGGAGGCGGTGGCCTCGGTGATCGGCGTCGACGACTACGGCCGCCTGCGCGCACTCGCATCGCCCAGCCTGCCCGACCACATCGCCTCCGTGATCGACGGCGAGCTGGCCGGCCCGATGGTGGGCGCCTGCGGCTCGGCCGCGTGGAGCGGGCAGCCGGTCGAGTGCCGCGACATCGAACGCGATCCGCGCTGGCAATCGCACAACGCGCCGTTCCTCGCACTCGGCATCCGCGCGTGCTGGTCCAGCCCGGTCAAGGGCAACGACGGGCGCGTGCTGGGTACGTTCGCGCTGTATTACTGGGAAAACCGCGCACCGGACGAATTCCACCTGCGCGTGGTCGACGTCTGCCTGCATCTGTGCGCACTGGCGATGGAACGCGAGCGCGCCCGCGCGCGGATGCACCAGCTGTCATTCTTCGACACGCTCACCGGCCTGCCCAACCGTGCGCTGTTCAACAGCAAGGTCGAGCAGATGCTGCTGGGCGCTGCACGCCGCGACAGCCATGTGGCATTGCTGTTCGTCGACATCGACCGGTTCAAGATCGTCAACGATACCCAGGGCCATACCGCAGGCGACATGCTGCTGCGCGAACTCGCCAAACGGTTGGGCAACGAGTTGCGCGAGGGCGATGTGGTGGCGCGGCTGGCCGGCGACGAGTTCGTGCTCGCGATTCCGGACCGCACGGCGGAGGAAGCCGCCAACCTCGCCGATCGCCTGATGGCGCGCCTGTCGGAGCCGGTCAACGCCGGCCGGATGATGCTGACGCCGCAGGCCAGCGTCGGCGTGGCCATGTTCCCGGCCGATGGCTGGGATGTCGATTCGCTGGTGCGTCACGCCGATATCGCCATGTACCGCGCCAAGTCGGAAGGTGGCGGTCGCATCGTGTTCTACAGCCTGGAAATGAACCAGGCGATGCAGGAGCGCCTGGCGCTGGAGAACGCGCTGCGCGAGGCCGTTCGCAGCGGCCAGTTGCGGCTGCACTACCAGCCGCAGGTCGGGCTGGAAGACGGCGCCCCGCTGCATGGCGTCGAGGCGCTGCTGCGCTGGCGGCATCCGGAAATCGGCGAGATATCGCCGGCGACCTTCGTGCCGATGGCCGAGGAATGCGGCCTGATCGATGAACTCGGCCGCTGGACGCTGGAAGAGGCCTGCACCCAGATGGCGGACTGGCGTCGCCGCGGCGTTCCGGTGCCTCGCGTATCGGTCAACCTGTCGGCGATCAACTTCGAACAGCAGGACCTGCCGACCTTCATCGGCAACGTGCTTGGCAAGTGCGGGCTGTCGCCGGACGAACTGATGGTGGAAGTGACCGAGAGCGTCATGCTGGCGGAGAAACCGGAAGTGCTCGCCAACATCGATGCGATCCACCGGATGGGCGTGAGTCTGTCGATCGACGACTTCGGTACCGGCTACTCGAGCCTCAGCCATTTGCACCGGTTGCCGATCAGCGAACTGAAGCTGGACATGAGCTTCGTGCGCGATCTGGAACACAGCGAATCCGCACGGGCACTGACCACCTCGATCCTGCGCATCGGCGAAAGCCTGGCGCTGAAGGTGGTGGCGGAAGGCGTGGAGAACGCCGCACAGCGGGCTGTCCTCGCTTCGCTCAAGTGCGATGTGCTGCAGGGCTATTACGTGTCGCGCCCCTTGTCGCCGCACTCGCTGGAGCGCTGGGTCAACCTGCAACGACCGGTGGAGTGACCGACGGGCAACGGCTGCCTTCCAGCAGGAAGGCGAGCGCTTCGCCACACGGCGCCGCCACCCGGAACGCCAGCAGATCGTCGGCACGCGTTCGCCCCAGGCTGACTGCGGCTACCGAAACGCCGCGACGCACGGCGGCATGCACGAAACGCAGGCCCGAATAGACCATCAGCGACGAGCCGACCACCAGCATCGCATCGGCACGATTGAGATGATCCATCGCGGTATCGACGCGCGCGCGCGGCACGTTCTCGCCGAAGAACACCACGTCGGGTTTCAGCCGCCCACCACATATCTCGCAGGTGGGGATGTGGAATCCGCTGAAGTCCCTGCCATCCAGGTCGGCATCGCCATCCGGCGCAGCGCCAGCGTCCAGCGATACCCATGCCGGGTTCGCCTGCTCCAGGCGCACCTGCAACGCCGCGCGCGAGGACCGCGTTCCGCACTCCAGGCAGATGACCCCGTCGAGTCTGCCGTGCAGGTCGATCACCGACTCGCTGCCCGCGACCTGGTGCAGGCCGTCGACGTTCTGCGTCAGCAGCAGTTCGCAACGGCCCTGGCTCTCCAGCGCCGCGAGTGCACGGTGCGCCGCATTCGGTTGCGCAGCGGCTACGCGTGGCCAGCCGAGCAGGCTGCGTGCCCAGTAGCGTTGGCGCGTGAGGAGATCACCGACGAAGGCCTGATAGGTCACGGGCGGCGTGCGCTTCCACGCGCCCTCTTCGTCACGATAGTCGGGAATGCCCGACGCGGTACTGCAACCCGCCCCGGTCAGCACGAACAGGCGGCCATGCGCCGCCATGAAATCCTCGAGTCTCGTATCGCTCATGCGGGCAGCATAAGCCATGCCGCCCGTCGCGTGACTCAGGGCCGGGGAGCCGGACAGTAGCCGCGCAGGTAATCCATGTGCGCCGGCATGCGCTGCACAGTGGCCAGCACGTTGCTACGGATCTCGTCGAGAAAGTGCTGCAGTTCCGCTGGCGACACGGCGTCGGCAGTCGGGTGATAGCGCTTCGGCATGATGCCCTGACCCATCATCACCTGGATCCAGGAGTTCTCGCCGAACAGTTCGCCCGGCACGTGGAACACGGTGCCGGTTTCGCGGAACAGTTCAATGCGATGGCGCAGCGTGGCGGGAATCTCCATCTCCGCGATCTCACGCCAGTACGGCGAGTCCCGCCGGTCGCTGAGGTGGTAGTGCATCACCACGAAGTCGCGCACGTGCTGCAGTTCCTCATCCAGGCGCGCGTTGTACTCATCGATGGCGGGCTGCGTGATCACCTGCGGGAAGTTCTGCAGCAGGTGCACAATGCCGCGCTGGATCAGGTGGATCGTGGTCGACTCCAACGGCTCGATGAAGCTGCCGGCCAGGCCCAGCGCCACACAGTTCTTCGCCCAGCACTGCTGTCGCTGGCCAGGTTTGAACCGGATCGGCCAAGGCTGCTTGATGACCTCGCCTTCCACGCTCGACAGAAACTGCTCGCGCGCTTCGTCATCGCTGATGTGCCGGCTGGAGTAGACGATGCCGTTGCCGACCCGGTGCTGCAGTGGAATGCGCCACTGCCAGCCGGCCGTACCGGCGATCGCGCGCGTGTACGGAACCGCGTCGCGCACGGCGGTGGTCTGGGTCGCCAGCGCGCTGTCGTTGAACAGCCAGTGCGACCAGTCGGTAAAACCCACGCCCAGCGTCTTGCCGATCAACAGCGCACGGAAGCCGGTGCAGTCGATGAAGAAATCGGCCTCGAGCGTGTCGCCGTTCTCCATCTTCAGCGCGGTGATGTAGCCTGACTCCGCGTCGGCCAGTACATCCACGATCTTGCCCTCCACACGCCGGGTACCGTGGCGCCCGCTGAATTCCCGTAGGAACTTCGCATAGAGGCTGGCATCCATGTGGTACGCGTAGTTCGTGCCGCTGCGCGGCAGGTGCGCGAAGCGGTCCTGCAGTGCCGCCTTCAGTTCGAGGCAATAGTCTTCGTAACCACTGGCATAGCCTTCGTTCCGCCCCCTGAGCCAGAAGTGCTGGAAGCCGGTCGCTCCACGATCCCTGCCACTGAATCCAAAGGAATGGATGTAGCGATGGCCCGTCTCCAGCCAGTTCTCGAACGAAATGCCGAGCTTGATCGTGCCCTGCACCGCCGACATGAACGCCTGCTCGTTGATGTCGATCATCCGGTGGAAGCTGATCAGGGTGGGAATGGTGGCTTCGCCCACGCCCACGGTCCCGATTTCCTCGGACTCCACCAGGGTGATATCCAGTACTCCGCCAAGCACCTTGGAGATCGCCGCCGCCGCCATCCAGCCCGCGGTACCGCCACCCGCGATGATCACGCGCTTGATCGGCCGGCTGCGGATATCGCGGGTGTCATTGCTCACGGACGGATTCCTAGGTCTGGTTCAGCGGTTGATGCGTTTGAGCAGGCGGGCGCGCAGGTCGCGCGCACGGGCATCGTCAAGCGGTGACAGCACGCGGCGAGCAGGCGCCGGGATATGCGCCGCAGTGTCTTCGTCGGCGTCGAACACGTAGTGCCGGAATACTTCCTTCCAGGTCTCGCGCTCGTGCGGTGGCAGGTCGCGGATGGTCATCAGTGCGTACATCAGCACGTTCATCGGCGTATCCATCCAGCCGGGTGCGTCGCGCCACCAGTAATTGACCAGGACGTTGAACGGTTCAAGTCCCTCCATGTGGTGCCACCACATGCTGGGGATGAACACCGCGTCGCCGGGTTCCAGCTCGGCGACCTGTGCGTGCCGCATGGCATCGGCGAAGCGCGGGAAACGTTCGAGATCCGGCGATGCGAAGTCGACCAGGCTGATTGCCTGGCCCGCAGGCGTGAAATCCAGGGGGCCGATGTACAGGTTGCGCAACTGATCCGGCGGGAACAGCGTTACGCGTCGCCGCCCGGCCACCACGCACGCGATGTTGTCGGGGACGTCCTGGTGGGCGGCAACACGGGTGCGGTTGCCGATCCAGATGCTCGCCAGGGGATCGCGCCCTTCCAGCGGAAGTCCGTTGTCGTCACTGAAGCCCGGCAGCCAGGTATCGAGCGTGGTCGACGCCACGTAGATCATCGGTGCGGATTCGCGCTCCGCGTACTTGAGCAGCGTGTCCAGCACGGTCCGCAGCGGAACCTGTTCCTGACGGACGTTCAGCCCGCTCAGGTCGTCGTTGTAGAACACGCGGCCACCGACCTCGGGCGCGCCGACCGTGGCGACCACCGGCGGTGCATCCACGCGTTCGAAGCCGTGGAGATAGGCCACAGCGGCCTGCATCGATTCGCGAGCAGCCGCGACCATGGGCCAATGCGCCACCAGACCCCGCAGCACCGTCGGTTCGGACGGCGCCTGCAGTGCATGGGTCAGCGCGCCCGGTACATCACCGCGCTGCTCACGGATTGGCCTAGCGTCCGCCAGCACGGCTCCGGTTCATCCTGTCGATCAGGGCACGGAAGTTCGAGATCGAGGCCACGGCCATGAAGATAGGCTCCAGGTGGCCTGCGGCATGCAGCTGACCCAGGGCCACCGCATCGAGACCACGTAGCCGGTCTTCATTGATGGTGTAGTAGCCCGCCAACCGGTTCTGCGACCCATCGTCCAGCTCCACATCGAGCGCGAAGGACTCCAGCAGATCGAGCTCAAGCAGGGCATTGACGAACACCGGCACGCGCTCGAGCCCGTTGTGCAGCGTGAGAAGTACCGACGCGATCCGATCCAGGAATTCGGTATTGCCGCCATGCTCACGGAACAGCGGTTCGCCGGTGGCGCCCCCCACCCTGGGATTGTCCAGGTCGATATGCACGGTCATCTCGTCGCCCCCGCGCCCGATCAGGAACGGTTGCCGTTCGATCGCCAGCGGCAGGTAGTGCGCATCCCAGCGCTCGCCGTCGAGGAACAGGTTCCGTCCCTCCTCGAACCCGAGCAGTGCGACGGGCGACAACACGCCGTGCATGTCCTTGCGGAACACGATGGGATAGTAAGCCTGCAGGTCGCGGAACTCGGCAGGGAACGTGGCGGCGAATCCGACATCGTCACCCAGCTGCGCACTGCGCCGGGTGTCGATCCGCAGATCCTTGTGATCGATGTTGTTGACCTGGGCGTGTCGGGGCATCGTTGGGCTGTCCTAGATGCGCGGCATTCCGCGCGTCATCACATGATCGAGCATCTCGCGATGCCCAGGCAATGCCGACAGCATCTTCCGCGCGATGTCTGCGGATTCCTGGAAGTACGCTTCGGAGCGCCGGACATCATCCATGCGCCGCGTGGTCGGCCTGGCTTCCGGCGCGAACCCCATGCCATAGAGGATGAACTGGTAGCTCGCCGAGGGGAACACTTCCTCGACCCGGTTGAGGTCGTACCGCGAAGGCGGCTGGTGACGCCAGAACTCAAGCAGGTCGCGCAGACGGTCGGGGATCGTTTCGAGCCTGCGGTTGTCGCGCCAGTACGCGCTGTCGTCCCGTTTGCTCAGGACGTAGTGCAACTTCAGGAAATCGACGATGCGGTCCCAGCGATAGCTGAAGGTGTCGTTGTAGCGCCTGGCGACGATGTCCACGGCGGCTCGCGTGGCGGGCATCTGGTCGGCAAGCATGCCCGCCGCGAGTTCCACCATGACCAGTGAAGACGCCTCGAGCGGCTCCATGAAGCCACTGGAGAGCCCGATCGCCACGCAGTTCCGGTGCCAGGCACCGCGCCTGAAGCCGGGTCGGATCACGATCTTCGGCAGCGATTCGATGTCCTGCTCGCGGCCGCCCGTCGCCACGATGTAGCGGCGCAATGCGGCCTCGGCAGCGTCGTCGCTGGTGTGGGTGCTGGAGTAGACATGACCGATGCCGCGCCGGCTCTGCAGCCCGATGTCCCAGATCCAGCCGGCTTCCTGCGCCGTGGAGATGGTCTGACACGCGATTTCCACGCTGCGATCTACATACGGCACGCGCGTCGCAATGGCGCGGTCGTTGAACAGCACATCCTTCTGCGATTCGATCTCGACGCCGTAGTGCTGGCCGATCAGCAGCGCGCGCATGCCGCTGCAATCCACGAACAGATCGCCGTCGATCGCACCGTGTTCCCGCGTGCGTAGCGCGGCGATATCGCCGTTCTCATGGGTGTCCACGCCCACCATGTGGTCGGACACATGGCGCACGCCGAGCTTCTCGACGCAATGCCGGCGCATGAACACGCCCAGCTTCGCCGCATCCAGGTGGTAAGCGTAGTTGGCGACGGATGCCCATTCCGGCGTGGCGAACTGCTTGGGTGATTTCCCCGCCTCGCACAGATGCGCCTGGAAACATGTCAGCATGCTGAAAGGCACCTCGCGATGCGCCATCCAGCCGGTCGCAAGATGGGTCTCCAGGAATCCCGGCGGCAGCACGAACGGATGATGGTAGTAGTCGCCATCGACCTCTTCGCGCCAGCGGACGAACTTGGATCCCTGCTTGAAGGCCGCATCGCATTCGCGGATGAAGGCCGTCTCGCTGACGCCGGTTCTGCGCAAGGTATCGCGCATCGTCGGCCACGTGCCTTCGCCCACACCGACGGTCGCCACCTCCGGCGACTCGATCAGCGTGATCTTCAGTCCGGTTTCAAGCGCGGACTGATGCTCGGCCGCCAGCACGGCAGCGGTGAGCCAGCCTGCCGAACCGCCTCCGAGGATGACTACATGCCTGACAGGAACATCCACGCCGCCACCTCTTCGTTGCAGTCGCCTGGCCGGACCTGCGAGGTCCGCCCCAAAACCAAAGCCGCTGGAGACCAGCGGCTTTGGCGATGCCGCCCAGATCCGGCTCGGACCTGGGCATGCCGTCAAACGTCAGCGGAAGTTGTAGCGGAAACCGAGCATGTAGCGTGGGCCGGTCTGAGTGCCATAGAACAGGGTGTTCTTGTTGCGCTCGCTGAGCCGCATGGTTTCATCCGTGAGGTTGACGCCCTCGAACTGCACCGTGAAGTTGTCGCTGAACTTGTACCCGACGCTCAGGTCCCACTGACCGTACTCTTCGACATACACAGGATTCCGCTTGGCGATATCCGCCGCGTCACCGTCGTACTGGGAGTTCAGGAACTTGTCGCGCCAGTTGTACGCCAGGCGTACCTGCCACGGCCCCTTGTCGTAGAAGCCCACCAGGTTCGCCGAGTCGCTCAGGCCGACGAGCACCTGCTGCGGTCCCTTGGCATTGTTGTTGTACGACAGGCTGTCGCTGTCGACGATGGTGTAGTTGGCCGCCAAACCGAAGCCGCTGTCGCCGAACATGTGCTGCACGCTGAGCTCATAGCCGTTGAGCTTGTGCGAACCCGCGTTGCCGGGGATGGTGACGTTGTAGACCACCAGCGGATCGCCGGCGATACCGGTGATCTCGCCATTCGAACCCGCCGTGCTGTCCACGCCCGGTTGGCCATCGAAGTTGTCGAAGATGTACTGGCGGATGCAGCCTACGTCCGCGCTGCCGCAGCCACCGGCGCCGATGGCGGCGTTCCAGTACGCGCCACCCACCGGCGTGGGCAGGCTGAACAACGTGTCCTGGAAGGAGTCGGCACCGGGATCGATGTAGTTGGAGATGTCCTTGCGGTAGTACCCGATCGAGAAGTAGCTGGCCTCGCTGTAGTACCACTCGTATGACAGGTCGATGTTCTTGGACAGCAGCGGCTTCAAGTTCGGGTTGCCCGAGTTGCCACTGCCGCCGTTGATGCGCAGCAACGGACTGACGGTCTGTCCACCCTGGATGTCCTGCCAACCGGGACGGCCCAGCGAGTGACCATAGCTGGCACGCAGCACCATGTCCTCGGTCAGTTCGAAGCTGGCGTCGATGTTCGGCAGCCAGTAATCGTATTCACCGGTCATGGTGGTGAACGACTTGGCACCCATGTCGGTGAAGAACTCATTGTCCGCCACCCAGCGCACGAGGACCGGGGTATCCACCTGGGCCCCGGATTCGATCTCGGTCTTCTCGTAGCGCACGCCTACGGCCAGGTTGATCGGAATCCGCGTTTCCCAGCTGGTGCTGTACTGCAGGTAGGCGCTGCGGGTCTTCTCGGTGGTGCGCAGGTCGGCGCGGTTGTAATCGTCCGGCCGACGAGCGAGGTCCGGCCTGCCCGTGAACGCGCCGACCGCCTGGCGCATACGCTCATAGTCGAAGACCAGGAACTGGCTGCTGAAGCGCGGATCCCTGTAGCCCGGGAAGGCATCGAAGTACCGCGCCATGTCGTCGATCTGCCAGAGGCTGTCGTCGAAATCGGACGCGGATCCGATGCCGCCCCAGTCCGCGTTCTCGTTGATGCCCCATGCCGTCCGGTTCTTGACCTCGGTGTTGGCCACGCCGAACTTCAGGTCGGAGTAGTCGCCGAACTTGAAGGTACCGCTCAGCTGGCCCTGGTCGACCTCGCCGCGCGAATAACCGTTCACGAACTGGCGTCCGGTCGGGCGGGCTTGCGACGGATGGATGCCGGTGACGCCTGGCGCCAACTCGTAGCTGAGGATCGGCAGTTCGCCGTCGAAGTAGACCGTCGTGTCGCCACGGACCCACGATGCGGTGCCGATGTTGCCCTGCGAACCCCACTCGCTGTCCGGCATCAGCTCGGCCGTGGAGCGGTGGTAGTCGAACGCCAGGTCGAGCGCATCCGACACTTCCCATTCCACGTTGAAGCCGACCGACTCGTTCTCGGCCTTGGTCGCGCTGATACCGCCCGCCATCGCCAGATCGCTGCAGCCCTCGTAAGTGCCGTTCGGGTTCTGCGTGCCGGTGCAGGGGATGTTTTCACGGTAGAAGATCGGGCCGGCGGCGGGACCATCGGTCCATTCGCTTTCCACACCGACGAAGTTGAACCACACCGACATTTCGTTGCGGCGCGTCTGGATCTTGTTCTCGGAGTACGTGTAGTCCAGCGTCGTGGTGATCCGGTCCGTCGGGGCCCACTGCAGGGTCACCTGGCCGTTGGTGCGCTGGCGCGAGATGCCGTTGACACTGTAGTTGAGGTTCTGCGGCACCGAGTACAGATCGTTCGGGCCAGGCAAGTTGGTATTGCCTGGCGTACCCGGCGCGATCGCACCCCAGCCACCCTCGCCACCGAAGTGGGTGCGCCAGCCGGCGGTCACACCGACCTGGCTGAAGCCGCTGTCGCGTTCCTGGTAACTGCCGTTGACGGCGATACCGAACTTTCCGTCTGCAAAAGTCTGGCTGAAGATGCCCGACATTTCGCCGGTCCAGTCATCGCCCTGCATGATCTTGGGCAGATTGCCGTTGGACGTATCGTGGACCGTCTTCACGCCCACGTTCGCCAGCGGCCCGCTTTCCAGCGGCCGGGCCGTCTTGATGTTGATGGTCGCGCCGATGCCGCCGGTCGGGTTGGAGGCCAGGCCGGTCTTGTAGACCTCGATGGCCGACACTGCTTCCGACGCGAGGTTGGCGAAATCGAACGCACGCGAATTGGAGGCGGAGAAGCCGTTCAGCAGCGCGCCTGGCATCTGGCGGCCGTTGAGCAGCACGAGGTTGTGGTCGGGGCCGATGCCGCGCACCGTGACCTTCGAGCCTTCACCGCTGGGCGTGCGATCGATCGACACGCCGCTGATGCGCTGCAGCGATTCGGCGAGATTGGTGTCGGGGAACTTGCCGATGTCCTCGGCAACGATGCCATCGACAACACCCTGCGCATCGCGCTTGAGGTTCATCGACGACTCGAGACTGGCCCGGATGCCGGTGACGACAATGGTGTCGAGCTCCGTGGGATCCGTCTCACTGGCGGTGGTGGATGCGGGACTGGCGGTGCCCTGCGGCTCGGCCTGCTGCGCCCACGCGGGGCCGGCGAGCGCCAGCAACAATGCGGATGACAGCACCCGCTTCCTTGGAACGGACTGCACTTGCTTCATGGACTTTCCCCTCTCCGGAAATTCACGAATGGCGTTGGTGTACGTGCTCGAGGCCCCCATCGCCTCTCACATTGGGCCGCATTGGACGCGCGATTGACAGCGTTGTCAACTTTTTGTGATTTTCGTAGCAATAGCAGAAAAACCCCTTGTTTTAAGGGATATTCTGCATGTTGCGGCGCAGCTGAAATCGTTTTCGCCAACTACGCCGAAGCGCAGCTTCGACAGAAATTTTTTGCGGGACCACACCTAAGGTTTTCTATTGGTATGGAACGTCAGGGGTGGCGCAGGGGCGTGCGGACGCGGACGGGTCACACGTCGTTGGACTCGAACGACAGCGGGATCAGCGACGCGTCGGCGGCTGGGTCGACTCGCGGAACAGCACTTCGTGCTCGACGTGCACCATGCCGCCCGCCTCCGCCGTGCGGATACGCGACAGCAGTTGCAGGGTCGCGAGCTTGCCCATCTCGGACGTGGGCTGGCGCACCGTGGTGAGCGCAGGGTAGATGTGCCGCGCGATCGGCGTGTCGTCGAAGCCGCAGACCGAAATGTCGCGCGGCACCACAAGGCCACGCTCGCACGCGGCGCGGATCACCCCGGCCGCCATGTCGTCGTTGGCCGCGAAGATCGCGGTAGGCGGCTTCTTGAGATCGAGCAACGCGTTGCCGGCTTCGATGCCGGATTCGAACGAGAAGGCCCCCTGCACCACCAGGTCGGCTTCGTACTCCAAGCCGGCCTTCTTGAGCGCATCGCGATAACCCTTGTAGCGCCATTGGCATGCGCCATGCGCCGGGGGACCCTTGATGTGTGCGATGCGACGGTGGCCCTGTTCTACCAGCCAAGCCATCAGCTCAAGCACTGCGGCGGTCTCGTCCATCATCACGCCGATCCTGCCATCCGGATGCTTCGGCGCGATGCAGGCGTACGGCACGTCATGCTGCTCAAGGAACTCGAGCACGGCAGGATCGTCCGTCAGGGGCGGAATAAGCACCACACCATCCGGCGCAAAATGCTCGAACACGACCTTGAGGTCCTCGGCCTTGCGCTGCTTGGGAGACCCCACCGGTGCCAGCACCAGGTTGTAGTGGTGGTCGCGGCACGCGTCCAGCATGCCGCTCTGGATTTCCATCAGGTAGTTGCGCGACGGGTTGTTGTAGACCAGCGCGATGACATACGAGCGCTGACCCGCCAGGCTGCGCGCCGACAGGTTCGGCCGGTACTGGAGTTTCTCGACGGCCGCCATGACGCGCTCGCGCATCGCGTCGCGCACGTTGGGCTCGTTGTTGAGCACGCGCGACACGGTCTTCATCGAAACACCCGCAGCCGCGGCGACATCCTCGATCCGACTACGCATAAGACGGTTCCCGCTCCACTTCGTCCATCCCTTCCGGCAACGAGGCCGGATTCTGACAGCGCCACGCATCGCTGGGTACCGTGTCCGTCGTCCGCGATGACGTTGCGACACCGCAACGTTCATGTTGCACGGCAACACACCACGCGCTGCACATCACGGAAAATCCAGCCGTTCGACACGACCGCGCGACACCCCTCCGCGGTTGGTTGACAGCATGGTGTAGCAACTGTATGACAGCGCTGTCAACCACTCTGCAACGACATCACCCGCAGCCTGCGCGGGATGCCATGTCGCGCCCACGAGGATCATGCCGATGCGCCACACCCCCCTTTTCGCCGCCTTGCTGGGCCTGTCGATGATGACCGGCGCGCCCGATGCCATCGCCGCCGATGCGCCCGCCTCCGTCACCATCTACACCACCGCGCAGGACAGCACGCAACGCCTGGCACGCAGCGGCACCGCTACGCTGAAGACCGGTCACAAGCTGACCGAAGTCGAGAACTCCGTCTTCGTCGACCCGTCGAAGAAGCACCAGGCACTGCTCGGCATCGGTGGCGCGATCACCGACTCCACGGCCGAGGTCTACGCCACGCTGTCGCCGGAGAAGCGCGCCGAGTTCATGCGCGCGTACTACGACAAGCGAGACGGCATTGGCTATTCGCTCGCGCGCACCACCATTCACAGCTCCGACTTCAGCTCGGCGAGCTACACCTACATCGAGGAAGGCGACAAGGACCTCGCCACGTTTTCCATCGAGCACGACCGCCAGGCGCGCATTCCGATGATCAAGCAGGCCATCGCCGCCGCTGGAGGCAACCTGCTGACGTACGCCAGCCCATGGAGTGCCCCGGCCTTCATGAAGACGAACAAGCACATGCTTCGCGGCGGTGTGCTGCTGCCGGAGTACCGCGACGCGTGGGCGAACTATTTCGTGAAGTTCATCCAGGCCTACGAAAAGGAAGGCATCCCGATCTGGGGCATCACCGTGCAGAACGAGCCGATGGCCACCCAGACGTGGGAGTCGATGCTGTATACGGCCGAAGAGGAACGCGACTTCCTGAAGCTGCATCTCGGCCCGACGATGCATGCGGCCGGCTACGCCGACAAGAAGATCATCGTGTGGGACCACAACCGCGACATGATGCTGTACCGCGCGCAGGTGATCCTGGGCGATCCCGAAGCCGCCAAGTACGCCTGGGGCCTCGGCTTCCACTGGTACGAGACGTGGGCCGGCTTCGATCCGATGTTCCGCAACGTGGCAGCGGTGACCGAGGCCTTCCCCGACAAGCCCGTGCTGCTCACCGAAGCGGCGGTGGAGAAGTTCGACCCGGCGCGCTACCAGCACTGGCCGAACGCCGAACGCTACGGCACCTCGATGATCAACGACTTCAACAACGGCGCGGTGGGCTGGACCGACTGGAACATGCTGCTGGACCAGACCGGCGGGCCCAACCACGTTGGCAACTTCTGTTTCGCGCCATTGCACGCCGACACGCGTACCGGTGAGTTGATCTATACGCCCAGCTATTACTACATCGGGCACTTCTCCAAGTTCATCCGGCCGGAGGCGCGTCGCGTCAGTACCGCGACCAGCCGCAGCACGCTGCTGGCCACCGCCTTCGTCAATCCGGACGGCCGCCTGGCCACCGTGGTGATGAACCCCACCGACAAGGAGATCGCCTACAACTTCTATGTCGGGCAGGCTTCGGCGGTGGTGACGATTCCGGCGCGCGCTATCCAGACGCTGGTGCAGTAAGCATGTCCGGCGCGCTGCGCTTCGTCCTGGTGGCGCTGGCGGCGGTCGCCGGGACGGCCCAGGCCGCCGATCCGTTTCCATGGCCCGGCGGCAGGAAGGCCGCCGTCAGCCTCGCGTACGACGATGCGCCACCGTCGCAGCTCGACAATGCGATTCCGGCGCTCGACCGCCATGGCCTGAAAGGCAGCTTCTACCTGACGCTGGCCTCTGACACGCTGCGCACACGCCAGAGGGAGTGGGTCGCAGCCGCACGCAACGGCCACGAACTCGGCAACCACACCCTGTTCCATCAGTGCTCGGCATCACTGCCAGACCGTAGCTGGGTGGCACCGCAACGCAACCTCGACACCACCACCGTCGCGCAGATGGCCGACCAGGTCCGCATGGCCAACGTCATGCTCACTGCGCTCGATGGCCGGACCGTGCGCACGATGACCGTTCCCTGCGGCGACACGCAGGCGGCCGACGGCAACTATGTCGATGCGATCGCATCGGAGTTTGTCGCGATCAAGCGCGGCAGCGGCGGCGTGATCGCCGACATGGCGACCCTCGATCCGGCGGCCGTGCCCGTCGACGTGCCGGTGGACGTCACCGGCGAACAGCTGATCGCACGCGTGGAGGAAGCGGCCCGTCGCGGCACGATGGTGGGCTTCACCTTCCACGGCATCGGCGGCGATCACCTGGCCGTCTCGCGCGAGGCGCATGAGCAACTGCTGCAGCATCTGGCCGCACACCCCGATGTGTACTGGGTGGCGCCCTTCGTCGACATCATGCAGTACGTCGCCACACAGCGGTCGCAGGCCGCCGCTTCCAGGCCCTGAAGAAGGACGCGGCGTCAGCCCTCGGCCCAGTGCCAGCGCAGACCCACGGTGACGGTCCGGTCCGGTCCGGGCTCGTAGAAGCGGCCATTGCCTTCGTTGACGATGACGGAGCCGATATGGAACCGGTCGAGCGCGTTGTCGACGCGCGCGAATCCCTGCAGGCGGCCGCGTCCCGGGGCCCAGTCGCGCACCACTTCAAGATTCAGCAGGCCGCAACCGGGCGCACGCTCACTGCCCGTGTCGTTCACGGTGACATCGCCGACCGCCAGCCACTGCGCCGCGGCGGCCCATCGGTGGCCTTGCCAGCGCAGCCGCATCGAAGCCTGCTGCCGCGCCACGCCCGGAATGCGCGTTCCCGCGTCCACCTGCACGCCGGGTGAGGTGCAGCCGGTCGTCGTGCAGATCGGGAAGCTGTCGCGGAACGTCGCATCCAGCCATGTGTAGGCCACCTGCAGTTGCCACGCGTCGTGCAGCGGCAGGTCCGCCTGGATCTCGACGCCCTGCCGGCGCGCGGCGCCGACGTTGCGGAAGCTGCTGCGGCCTCCGACATTGCGCGCGACAGCAAGTTCATCGTCGGTGTCGGCGCGGAAGAACGCCGCTTCCACGCGCGCGCCGTGGCCACTCCGCCACTTCATGCCCACCTCGGCATTGCGGGAGGTCGCCGGCCGCAGATCGAAGGCCAGTCCGGCGCCGCCATCGGCGCGGTAGCCGATCTCGTTGAAGGTGGGCGTCTCGAAACCACGCCCCAGCGATGCGTACAAGCGCAGCGTCTCCGCGGGCGAGAACATCACACCCGCCACCGGCGTCGTGCGCTCGAAGACCACGCGACCGCTGTCGTCAGGGTTACCCGCGGTGATGTAGTCATCCTCCGAGCGGAAGCCCACGCGGCTGTGCCGTGCACCTACCAGCAGCGACCAGCGCTCCGCCAGCTGCCACCAGGCTTGCACATACTGATCGGCGTTCCATACCTCGTTGCGTTCGTCACGGCGCAGTGCGCCACGAACGCCCAGCGCGGTGCCGACAAAGTTCTCGTAACCGCGCCGGTGCTGGCGCTGCCGGTCGCCATTGGCACCGATGCTCAGTTCGAATGGCCGTCCCGCCAGATCGCCCGTCCACGACCAGCGCAGATCCGCACCGCCGTACTCGTTATCCAGGTCGATCACGCCACCGGCGTTGAGCGGATTCGCCTGGGCCACCATCGGCAGCGCCAGGTATTGCTCGACCTCGCGTCGCCCGCCGTAAGCCATCGCGCGCAGCCGGTGCCCGCCGTCGAACGGCCGGTCGTACACCAGGCCCAGCTGGTCCTGTCGAACGGACTTGCGCGTGTCGTACTGCTTCGCGACAGGGGATGCCTGGCTCGGATCCTGCCAGGCCTGCGCGCGTGTCAGCCCCAACGGATCCTGCGCGTCGGGCGCATTGAAATGATTGAGCAGCAGGTCCAGCGTGCCGGCCCCGGGCGTCAGTCGCAGCTTGGCGTTGAGCGATTCGCGCCGCGCCGCGCTGTGATCGCGGTAGCCGCCAACGTCGAGCACGGATGCCGCCACGCTGTAGCCCAGCCCAGCGCTGGCACCGCGCAGCCGCGCGCCCACGATCGTGCTGTCGTGGCTGCCGACGCTGCCCTGCATACGCGCCTCGTGCCCTGATCCGGGAACGTCGCTCCACAGCTGGATCACCCCCCCGGAGGAATTGCCGTGCAGCGCAGAGAACGGGCCGCGCAGGACTTCGACGCGATCCGCGCCCAGCATGTTGAAGTGCGAAACCTGCCCTTGCCCGTCCGGCATGGTCGCCGGCACACCATCGGCATACAGGCGCAGGCCACGAACCCCGAAGGTCGACCGCGCACCGAAGCCGCGGATCGACAGCTGCGTGTCCTGCGCGAGGTTCTGCCGTTCGCGCGCCAGCAGGCCCGGAACACCGTCGAGCGCTTCCGACAATGCGGCCTGCGAACGGGCGCCGCCGTCTTCCAGCGCCAGCATGTCGACCGATGCCGGCACATCGAACGCACTCACGCCTTCGAGGCGGGTGGCGATGACCACGACGCGATCCAGCGTCGCCGCGGATTGCGCGTACGCGGGAGTAAACGCGGGGGAGACCAGCAGGACACTGCCCAGCGTCCAGCAGAGGGGCGACTTCACGTGCAGGCATCGGAACGGCGGAGGGCACGATGGTACAGGGTGCGGCACCTCCGCCGACACGACGCTCCGCCGGCACGCCGGCCATCCGGCTACTTTGCGGGTTCGAACAGCAGGTCGGGATAGTCGTAGCTGAAGTCCGCCAGCGGCGACACGGCCTTCATCGTGATGCGTGCCACGCGGCCTTCGGCGTCGAGCGCGAACGTCATGTACGCGGGCTCGATCGATGCATCGTCCCAGTCCACCCGGAACGTGTCGTACTGCCAATGACTCAGGGTACCGGCCATGTCCGGCGTCTGCCTGAAGTCGACACGCAGGCTGCCTCCGCGTTCCGCAACGGTGATCGATCCATACCATGCGTCCGTGTAGGCGCCGGCATAACCGGCCAGCTTCAATGAGGGCCGCGAGGACGCGTTGCGCGCGTCGGCCTTCGCACCGTCCAGGGCTTTCAGGCCACCGGCGAGCCGCTCGCGGTTCCAGGTGGAGAAGGCACCCACCCAGTCGCGCGCTTCTAAGCCGAGATAGTGGTCGAGCAGTTCGTAGCCGAGTCCGCGCATCACCTCGACGTCCTCGGCATTGATCTGCAGCGCGATGCCCAGGTTGCGCTCCGGCACCAGCACGACGAAGGCGAGTACACCGAACACCGCGCCGCCGTGCTGCACGACCTTGACGCCGCGATAGTCCTGCACGTTCCAGCCATAGCCATAGCCGGAGAACTGCGGCGTCATGTCCGTGATCGGCTCCGGATAAGGGCGGATCGGGATCGGGATCTGCGGCGTCCACATCGCGCGCGCGGAGGCTTCACTGTAGATCCGGCCCTTGCCATCAGGAAGCGCACCCAACGCGAGCTGCAGCTGCATCCAGCGCGCGAAGTCCTTCGCGCTCCACGACAGTCCGCCGGCAGGCGCGCCGACCTGGCCCAGCCCTTCGCGCTCGGGCAGCAGCTGCTGCGGTCCCAGGCCACGCAGTCGCGCGTCCAGGCGCGCATGCGGCTGGACGCGGTTCGGATTGGCGAAGCGGTCCTGCTCATCGCTGACTGCGGTGGTCATGCCCAGGGGCTGGAAGATCCGCGTGCGCACGAAGTCTTCCCAAGGCTGCCCGCTGACCTGGGTCACCAGTTCGCCGGCAACGATGTACAGGATGTTGTCGTAGGCATAGCCACTGCGGAAGCTGGTGGCGGGTTTGATGTGCCGCAGTGCACGCACGATGTCGGCGCGGCTGCGCGAGGTGCGCGGAATGAACAGCAGGTCGCCCGCCCCCAGGCCCAGGCCGCTGCGATGGAGCAGCAGGTCGGCGACCGTCATCTCGCGCGTGACCCAGGCGTCGTACATGCGGAAGTCCGGCAGGTGGTCGGCCACCCGGTCGTCCCACGACAGCTTGCCGTCGTCGACGAGGATCGCGATCGCCGCCGCGGTCACCGCCTTGCCGGTCGAACCGGTCGGGAAGATCGTGTCCGCATCGACCGGTTCGCTACCTCCGAGCCGACGCACGCCATAGCCTTTCGCGTGCACGACCTGTCCATCCTTGACGATCGAGATCGCCATGCCGGGAACTTCGCGCGAGCCCATTGCCTGTTCGACTCGCGCGTCGAATCCGGCAGGCACCTGCGCATGCGCCTGCATCACCGCGCACAGCAGCAACGCCAGCATGAGCGGGCAGCGGATCTTGAGGGCAACCATCATCGACGATCTCCGGACAGGGCGGGCGCAGGCGAACCCGCAGGGGCGGAGCGGCGCCACAGTCGCCACACGCCGACAGTCAGCAGCGGCAGTACGTAGACCGCCAGGAACAGATAGGCCAGCCCGCGATAGCCCTGAGCGATCAGCGCCACCAGGCCGACCCGGTCGGCGATGAAGATCGAACCGACCAGCAGCACGGCAGCGATCGCCAGGCGCAGGCGCTTGCCCAGATTTACGCGGCGACGGCTGCGCCACGCATGCGCGATCCGTTCGTTGGAGGCGTGCACGACGGCAGTCCCGCTCTCCAGCAGGGCGCTGAAGATCATCAACTGGAACATCACGTGGAAGACGGGCATGTCGAGCTGTCGCAGGATGAAGTCCGACGGCAGCGCCTCGTCACCGATCTGCGGATACCACGCCAGCATGCACAGGAAGAACAGCAGCCCCGGCAGCATTGCCAGGGGGCCCGACAGCACGCCGGCCACCACGGCATCGCGGCGGCTGAGGAAGTGCCGCACCAGCGGCAGCACGATCACCGCGCCGACGATGTTGTAGCCGGCGTAGGTCAGGCCACCTTGCAACCAGCCGGTGGTCGGCTGTGGCATGGACAGCGTGGTCAGCGCGCGGTCGCCGAACCCCGCCAGCACCAGCAGCACGAACAGGGCGTAGACGCCATACAGGAAGACCGAGACCCACTTGAACAGCGCTTCGACCACGGTGTTGCCGAACGCAGTGAAGGCACCGATACCGACCATCAGCAATAGCGTGCCCACCAGTTTCGGCCAGCCCAGCAAGGCCGCGAAGATTTCGCCGGCGGCTGCACCGAACACGGCCAGGATCAGCACCATGAACACCAGGTAGGCCAGTTCGAACAGGAAGGCGAAGCGGCCGAGCAGCACCGCAAAGAAGCTGCGGTAGTCGACACTGCGGACCGCATACGCGAGCGCGAAGGTCAATGCACAGACCAGGCTCCAGCAGGCCATCGCCGTCAGGATGGCGAGCATGCCGCCTTGTGGCCCGCTGGGGATGAAGTACTCCGCGAGTTCGCGCCCGGTCGCATAGCCGCCCCCGATGACCGCGGCCTTGAACGCGAGCCCCGGCAACACCCAGCGCTGGAAGCGGGTCGACGTCACGTGCATCGGCTCAGCGTGCGCCACGCGCGAGGCAGGCGTCGACCAGCGACGTGAACGCGTCGCCGCCACGGATCGGATCGGCGACCGGCAATCCCAGACGTTCGCTCATGGCCGCCAACACGTGCTGCGCGGCCTCGGGTTCCAGCTTCGCGGTATTGACGCTGACGCCGGCGCACCGGATGGCGGGATTGGTGCGCGCGCCCAGCATCAACGCGAGCGTGATCGTGTCCTCGATCGAGGGCAGCGGATAGTGCGGATACCCGAGCACGCGCTCGCGGCCGTACTCATGGCAGACCACGATCACGTCCGGCTGGCTGCCATGCAGCAGCGCCAGCGACACGCCCGCGTAGGCCGGGTGCGACAGCGAGCCCTGCCCTTCGATGACATCCCAATGCGCGGCATCGGCATCCGGCGAAAGCGTCTCGGCGGCGCCGGCGGCGAAGTCGGCCACCACCGCATCCATCGGTATGCCAGTGCCGGCGATCAGGATGCCGGTCTGGCCGGTGGCGCGGAAATCCGCGTCCACGCCGCGCGCGCGGAGCGCGCGAGTGAGCGCCAGCGCGGTGTACTTCTTGCCGAGCGCGCAATCCGTGCCGACGGTCAGCAGGCGATTCCCCGTGCGTTTCGCGCCGCTGGCAACGGGAAGGTTCGCGGGCGGTTCGCGTACATCGATCAGGCGGCGCCCGAGCGCGCGCGCGGCATTGCGCAACGGTTCGATGCCCGCCAGCCGCATGTGCATGCCACCGACCAGGTCCAGTCCCGCCTCAAGCGCCTGTACCAGCAACGGGATCCATGACGGCGGAATCCGCCCGCCCGGATTGGCGACGCCGATGACCATCGCGCGTGCGCCCGCTTGCCGCGCCTGGGCGGGCGAGAGGAAAGGCAGTCCGGCGGTGACCTGGACCGTATCGCAGGCGAATTCACCCACGCAGCGGTCGCGCGCCCAGTCGCGCAGGCCGAACGCGGTCTTGGCGTAGCTGGGTTCGACGGTATCGCCGAGGAACAACAGGTAGGGCTGCGGAAGCCTGTCGGCCTCGAACGGCGACGGAGCGGCGGTCTGCATGCGCGGTGCCCGGGTCCGGGGGAAGACGACGCCACCCGCGCATGCGGGCGGCGCACGGTCAGAAGCGGAAGTCGATTTCGACGCCGAAGGTGCGCGGCTGGATCGGCACTGCCGCCAGGTGCGAACGGGCACCGGACAGCGCGCCATCCATCGGTGCCAGCGTCGACCATGCCTTCTCGCCGGTAACGTTGTTGACGTAGGCACGCAGCTCCCAGCTCCGTGTACCGATGCCGGCGTACAGGTCGAGCGCCCGGTAACTGTCGAGTTCCAGCGGCACCGTGATCTCGTCCGGCACAAGCAGCGTATCCGGATCGCCTGGCGCGGTGACGCGCTGCCGTTCGGTGGTGTCGTTCAGACGCTTGCCTGTCCAGCGCAGCGCGGCGCCGACCTGGCCGTCGAGGCCGCCTGCGGTGGAAAAGGCGTACTCGGCCGTCGCGGTCCACGACACTTTCGGCGAGTACGGCATGCGGTCGCCGGCCAGGCCGGTCCACAGGATGACGTCGAAGGCTCCCTGAGGAATGATCGTCGGATCGAAGTCGTTCTTCAGCGTGGCATCCGTGTAGGCGCCGTTGAGACCCAGCGTCAGCGCATCGGTAACGCGGAACTGCGATGACAGTTCCAGGCCTTCGCTGGTGGCCTCGCCGCCGTTGACCAGGCCGCCGACGCCGTTGAACGACGACGCCACCTGGATGTCTTCCCAGTCGATCCGGAACGCCGACACGTCGAGCGTGACGCGGCGGTCGGCGAACTGCGACTTCAGGCCGATCTCGTAACTGTCGAGCATCGACGAATCGACCTGCGGCGGCATGCCCGCCAGCGCGACGTTCGGGCCGCCGGGCTGGTAGCCGGTGGCCGCGCGCGCATAGACCATGACACTGTCGGAGAACCGGTACTGCGGACTGAGGCTCCAGGTGAACACGTCCTCGCTGGAGTCGCCGGGCGTTTCGCCGATTGGCGCCAGGATGCCCGTGGGCACGTTCTGGCTGAACCACTGGTCGTTGCGCGCCTGGCGCAGGCCGGCATCGATCTTGAAGCGGTCGCCGAACCGCCACGACGCGTTGGCGAACAGCGCGTATTCCTTGTATTCGCTGGGCAGGTTGATGATCGCCAGCGTGCCGAACATGTCGTCGTACGGCGCCGGCAACGACGAGCCGTCGCGCTGGCCCAGCCAGGCGAACTGGCTCTGCAGCGCGTCTTCCTTGGTGTAGAACGCGCCCACCATCCATTCAAACGTGCCGCCGCCCTTCGATTGCAGGCGGAACTCCTGCGTGACCTTGTCCAGGTCGAAGCTGTAGCGCACGAACGAGCTGCCGGGCTCCGGCAGGCCGAGCAGCAGATCGGCGACTTCGCCGAACTGCACGGTGGAATCGATCTGGTCGACGGTGTCGGTCTGCGACCAACCGGTCGCGGAGACGAAATCGCCCCACCCCAGGTCCCAGTCGACGCTCAGCGACACCAGCGTCAGTTCTTTCGAAAACGGCCGCGGCTGCCAGGCGAGATCGTCATCGTCGCCGAACAGGGGTTGCTGCGTGTCGGGATCGAGCGCCACGCCCGCGCGATCATCGCTGCGGATGCGCTGGTGCAGCACGCCCAGGTCCAGATCAACCTTGTCGCCATCCCACGACAGCGCCGTCCGCGCGCCGAGCTGGCTGCCGCCATTGATGTCCTCGCGACCGTCCACCGCGTTGTCAGTGAAACCGGCAATCTCGTTGCGCGCGAAGCTCATCCGCAGGCCCAGCCGTTCGTCCTTCAGCGGCAGGCTGGCGCCGAAGCGCAGGTTCAGCGCCTGGTCGCCGCTCTGCACGCTGCGCATGCCGACGCCCACGCGGGCTTCCGGCGTCGACAGGTCGGGTTCGCGCGTCACGTACTTGAGCAGGCCGCCGATCGCACCCGCGCCGTACAGCGTGCCCTGCGGCCCGCGCAGCACTTCGACACGGCCGATGTCGTACGGAAGCAGGTCGAGCATCAGCGTGCTTGCGCCCTGGTAGATGCCGCTGGATCCCACCGGCACCTCGTCGATGTAGGTGGATACCGTGGCGCCTGACGACAGTGCCGCGATGCCGCGCAGCGACACGCGGGTCAGGCCGGGGCTGCCGTCGTTCTGCACCTGAAGGCCCGGGATGAAGGCGGCGTAGTCGGACAGCGACACGGCGCCGAGATTCTCCAGCTGGCGCTCGTCGATCACGCTGATCGACGCGGCGACATCGCGCAGATTCTCGACGCGCTTGTTGGCGGTGACGATGACCGTATCCAGGTTCGTCGCGGCGGACGCGTCATCCGGCTGCTCGACCACGTCCTGCGCCAGTGCGGGCGCCGTGCAACAGGCCAGTGCGCCTGCGATCGCCAGGGAGAGTTGCTTGCGGTACCACGGCCGTGCGGACTGGAACTGGGTCATGCCTGTTCTCCGGGCGACAGAAGGGTCTGCGATGGTCTGGACGCTGCCCCGGCCCCCGGCCGGATCCTGCAGTGACATCCTGATCAGGGATAATGATCCTAATCAGAGAATTGTCAACACAAACAGAGAATCGGCGACGAGCGGCCTACTTGGCCTTCCCGACCCAGCCCGGCCCGCGGACAACGCGGCCCGGCGTGGCGCCGGTGTGTTCGCCCTGGCGCAGCACCTGCACGCCATTGACGAAGACCTCGCTCACGCCCGTGGCGTACTGCTGCGGCTTGTCGAAGGTGGCACGGTCGGCGATCGCCGCCGGATCAAAGACGACGATGTCGGCAAAGCAGCCGGCATGCAGGCAGCCACGATCCGTCAGCTTCCAGTTGGCGGCCGGCAGGCCGGTGAGGCGATGGATGCCCTCTTCCAGCGGCATCAGCTTGCGGTCGCGCACGTAGTGGCCGAGGAAGCGCGCGACGTTGCCGTAGGCGCGCGGATGCGTGCTCGACTTCAGGAAGACGCCTTCCGGGGCGGAGGACTCCGCATCGGAGCCCAGGCTGACCCAGGGCTGCTTCAGGCCGAGCTCGATGTTCTCCTCGCTCATCAGGAAATACGCGGTACCGATGCGGTGGTTGTCCTCGATGATCAGGTCGATCGCGGTGTCTTCCACCGGCGTGCCGCGTTCGCGCGCGATCGCCGCCAGTGTCTTGCCACCCAGCGGCTTCAGCGCGTCGCTCTTGAACTCGATCAGCAGCAGCCGCTCGTCCGACCCCGCCAGCAGGCGCAGGTTCTCCCACGGCACGTCCGGGTCGCGCATCTCGGCGATCACGCGCGCTCGGATGGCGGGATCCTTGAGGCGCTGGATCATCGCGTCGTGGCCACCCGCCTGCACCCACGGCGGCAGGCTGGCCGTCAGTCCGGTGGCGCCGGCGGTATAGACGTACATGTCGGCGCTGACCTGCAGGCCCTCGCCACGCGCGGCGTTGATCCGGTCGATCGCCTGCTGCATCTTCGGCCAGTTCTTCTCGCCCGCGGCTTTCAAGTGATACGCCTCGGCCCGCTGGCCGGTGGCGCGGGCGATGGAAATTGTCTCGTCGACTGCTTCCAGGAAGCGGTCCGCTTCGCTGCGCATGTGCGAGATGTAGCCGCCGCCGGACTCGCCGGCCGCCTTCGCCAGCGCGATCAGTTCGTTGGTGTCGGCGAACGCGGCCGGCGGATAGATCAGCGAGCTGCCGACGCCCAGCGCACCCTCGCGCATCGCCTGCCGCACCACGTCCTGCATGCGTGCGAGCTGCCCGGGCGTGGGATCGACGTCGTCCTCGCCGAGTTCATGGATGCGCACCGTCGTCGCGCCGACGAATGAGGCGATGTTCGGCGTGACGCCGCGCTGTTCCAGGTGTTCCAGATAGCCACCCAGCGTGGTCCATGGAATGTCGTAGCGGATGTCGACCTGCTGCTTCAGCGCGTCCGCCTTCATGCGTGGATTGACCGGCCCCATCGACCAGCCTTCCCCGAAGATCTCCAGCGTCACGCCCTGCTTGGTGTCGCTGACGCCACGCCCATCGGCGATCAGCGATTCGGTCGCCCAGCTCAATACGTTGATGAAGCCCGGTGCGACCACCATGCCCTTCGCATCAAGCACCTGCGCCGCATCGGCCTGCTGCCCCGCTGGCAGCAGCGCCACGACACGGTCGCCCTTCACCGCGACGTCGACGCGTTGTGGCGCACCACCACTGCCGTCGTAGACCACGCCATTGCGGATCAGCAGGTCGTAGCGCTCGGCAGGTGCGGCCGCGAGCGGGCCGCAGGCGGACAAGGCAAGGAACAGCAGAGCGGGCTTGAGTCGCGACATGGCGGGATCTCCGTCGGATCAGGGCAGTGAGCGGATCGGGCGGTCCAGCCGCCACAGCAGCGCGGCGGCGGCGATGGCCAGTCCGGCGAGCAACAGGAAGAAGGTGGCATGACCGGTCTTCGACCACAGCGTGCCGACCAGGCCGGCGAGCAGGCTGCCACTGAAGACCGCCAGGAACCACGACGCGACCGTCGTTGCGCCCAGGCGCGGCGGTGCCAGCTTCGCGAACAGGCCCAGGCCGGTCGGCAGGATGTACAGCTCGCCCAGCGTCAGCACGACGAAGAACACCACCAGCCATCCCCAGCCGATGCGCGCCTCGCCGGTCCATGCACTCAACGCCGCGAGCATGACGTAGGCGGCGGCGACGATCAGCGCACCGATCGCCATCTTCCGCGCGGGCGATGTCTCATGGCCGGCGTCGGCGCGCCGGCGCCAGTGCAGCAGCAACAGCGGCGTCATGCTGATCACCAGCAGCGGATTGAGCGACTGGAACCACGTCATCGGAATCGTGAAGCCGGCGACGACGCGATCGACGCCGGTGTCGATCAGCAACGGCAGCGTGTTACCGACCTGCTCGTAGGCGCCGCGGAAGATCGTCGCCGCCATGCCCACGCCGAGCAGCAGCCACCACACCGTGTAGGCGCGCGGCGCACGCGCGACGTCAGTCACGCTGCTGACGGCAACCGCATGCCGCGCCGGTTCCGGCGGCAGGTAGTGGCGACCGAAGACGTAGATCATCAGCCCGAGGAACATGCCGATGCCTGCCGCTCCGAAGCCGTAGTGCCAACCGTACAGTTCGCCCAGCGTGCCGCACACCAGGGGCGCGAGGAAGCCGCCGATGTTCAGTCCGACGTAGTAGACGTTGTAGGCACGGCCTCGTCGCGGATCGTCGGCGGCGTAGAGGTCGTTGATCTGGCTGGGCAGGCTGGGCAGGAACAGGCCGTTGCCGAGCGCGATGGTGGCGAGCGCGACGTAGAACATCGGTTCGAACGCCATCACGAAATGCCCGAACGCCATGATGGTGCCGCCGAGGATCACCGCATTGCGCTTGCCGAGCCAGCGGTCGGCGATCGCACCGCCGATGATCGGCGTGAAGTACGCCATCGCGGTGTAGAGGCCATAGATGAAGGATGCCTTCTCCTGCGCGAACAGCAGTTGCTTGGTCATGTAGTAGACCAGCAGCGTGCGCATGCCGTAGTAGGAGAACAGCTCCCACATGTTGGTCAGGAACAGGATGGTCAGCCCGCGTGGCTGGCCGAACCAGGTCTTCTCCTGCGCGCCAGCCGGTGTATTCATGCGTGGGTCGTCGGCCCCCAGACCTCGTCGCCGCAATGGATCAGCCCGTCTTCGTAGCGCACCGACGGTGTGCGGTCGCGGACCAGGAAGACAGGGCCGTCGAGATCGACGACATCGCAGTACTGCCCCAGTACGAACGCAGGCGCCGCGGCGAGGCTGGTGCCCGCCATGTTGCCGACCATGACGCGCTTGCCGAGTTCGCGGGCGCGCTTCGCCATCAGCAGGCCCTCGGTCAGGCCGCCGCATTTGTCGAGCTTGATGTTGATGACGTCGAAGCGGTGATGCCGTTCTTCCAGTTCGGCCAGATCGAGGATGCTCTCGTCCGCGGCGAACGGCAGCGGTCGCGCGATGCCGTCGAGTTCATGCTCGCTGCCGCGCGCGCATGGCTGTTCCAGCAGCGACACCCGCGCTTCGACCAGCACGGGCAGCAGCGATGGCAGCGTGGCGCCGGTATAGCCCTGGTTGGCATCCACGCCGATCCACGGGTCCGGGCAGCGCGCGCGCACCGCACGTACGCGCGCCGCGTCGAGATTCGCCTCGCCGGTCAGTTTCAGCTTCAACGCACGGGCGCCGGTGTACGCGGCCGCGCGGTCGGCCATCACGCCCGGATCATCGGCACCGACGGTGAACGTGGTCAGCAGCGGTGTGGTCCGCGCCAGTCCCGCCAGCTTCCAGACGGGCTGGCCGGCGCGCTGCGACTCCAGTTCCCACAGCGCGCAATCCAGCGCGTTGCGTGCGCCGCCGGGCGGCAGCAGCGCGCGCAGCGCGTCCCGATCAATCCCGGCCTCGATCCGCGGACGCAGCACTTCCAGCGTCGCCAGCATCGTCTCGGGATGATCGTTGTTGTAGTAGACGCCGGCGGCTTCGCCGCGACCGACATGCCGTCCATCACGCAGCGTCACCACCGTCGCCGGCATCGCCTCGAACACGTGCCCCGAGATGCGGAACGGCGCAGACAGCGGCAGGGGTTCGTTGTGCAGCTGGAGTTCGACGGGCACGTCAGCCTCGCGCGCGGTGGACGGAGCAGGAAAGACGGCCGGCGGAGGACACCGCCGGCCGCCTCACGATCAGTAGTTGGCGCCGAACCCGATCACGTGGTGGGCGAAGCCGATCCACAGCAGGAACAGACAGGCCAGCGCCAGCAGAAGCGCCCACAGCTTGGCCAGCCACTTGCGGCGGGCACGCAGCACGTGCCACGCATTCCAGGCCGCGATGCCCGCGCCGAGCGGCAGCGCGACGGTGGCGAACAGGCGCATCGCGATGATCAGGCCATCGGTGTTCGGGCTGGTCATTTCCAGCTTGCTCAGCATGCCGACCACCAGCCCCAGCGCCGCCGCCGTGGCCAGCAGCGAGAGCAACGCACCGATCCGCACCAGACGGTGCGCGCGCGCATCCAGGCCGGTCAAGGCATAACGCACGCCGTAGTAGCGACGCACCAGCGCCGACACCGGCCACGCGATCACCGTCAGCAGCAGCACCGCGAGGCTGGCGACCAGCAGCGGCATCGACAGCGCGCGCCACGTCGACAGCCGTTCGAACACCATGATCGGCGCGTACGGCTCCATGCTGAAACGGGTGACCTTGCCGTCGACGACATCGGCCGCCAGGCGGTCGGTGCTGTTCGTGTCCTGCCACAGGTAGGGCGCGACTTCGCGCCACTTCTTCGGCGCGCCGCCCACGCCCATGGCGGCGGTGACGCTGATGGTGCCGTCTTCGTTGGCGACGATCTTGACCGGGCCGAGCAGGTTTGCCAGCGACACGAATTTGCTGTCGGGACGGCGACTGCTGGTGTAGGTGCCGGCCAGCTGCGCGGCATGCAGTTTGGCGTCTTCCTTCGACACACCCGCCGACTTGGCCGGCGTGCCGGGCAGGTAGCGGTCGGCGAAGCCCCGCGACAGCGCGTAGCGGATATGGCCGGTGGCGCCGTCGCGGCCGGAACTGTTCATCGAGACGAACAGGCCGATGCCGTCATCCAGGAACAGCTGCAGGTCGCTGTGGAACCACTGCGTGTCGCCGCCGTGCGAGATCGCGCGGTGACCGTTCACCGTGGTCTCGTAGAAGCCGAGCATCATCCGGTTCAGCGGACCGACCGAAGCCTGTCCGGTCGAGTGCATCTTCTCCGCCGTGGCGGCATCCAGAATGCGCGCATCGCCGAAGGCGCCATCCTGCAGGTGCGCGATCATGAAGCGCGCCATGTCCGAGCCGGTCGCCGCCAGGCTGCCCGCGGGCGCCAGGCTGATGAACTCGTAGTCCTTGGGCTCGCCTTCCGACGCTTTCGCATAGCCCTTCGACATCGCCTGCAGCAGCGCCGGTGCCAGCGGCTGGCGGAAGCTGGAATGGTTCATGCCCAGCGGCTTGAACAGGTGGGCGTCGACGTAGTCGTCGAACGACTGCCCCGCGACGCGCTCGACGATGTAGCCGGCCAGCGCGGTGGCGTAGTTCGAATATGCCGGCGTGGCACCCGGCACGTGGATGCGTTCGGGCGTCCAGTGCTTCAACGCATCGCCGAGCGGCGTGATCTCATCCTGCTTCGCCGTGATCAGGCCGCGGATCTGTTCTTCCATGCCCGTGGTGTGCGTCATCACCTGGCGCAGCGTCACCGGCTTGCCGTCGCGGGCGGGGATCGTGAAGTCGAGGTACTGGTTGACGTCGGCGTCGAGGTCCAGCTTGCCGGCCTGCACCAGCTGCATGACCGCCGTCCAGGTGAACAGCTTGGAGACGGAGCCCGGGCGGAACAGCGTGGCGTCCGGATCGACCGGCGAGCGCGTGGCCAGGTCGGCGTAACCGTAGCCCTTCTGCACCAGCACCTGCCCGTCCTTGACCACCACGACCACGGCACCGGCGATGTCGCCGTTGGCCAGCGCATAGGGCATGAAGCCATCCAGCCACGCACCGACGTCTTCGCGGGTGACGGCAGGTGCTCCGGTCGAGGTGTCCGTCGCGGACGGCACGGCGGCGGCCTGCGTCGCAGGCGCGGCGGACGCAGGCGGGATGGCCGTGGGCGGCGCCGCCGCGTCCTGGGCCAGCAACGGCAGGGCTGCCAGCGCGGTCAGCACGGCGCCGCACAGGATCTGATGAATCGCACGCATCGAACGATCTCCCGACTGGAACGATGGAACGGAGGGCCGGTCCGCGCCGGAAGGCGCGCTGGCGGATATATCCTGATTCGGCGATAATGATCCTAATCAGAGAATTGTCAACCCGTGCCGAAAGTCGGGGGCGGGCATCGCTTGTACCGGCCGTCCTTTCCAGTGACCCTGCCGGAAGGCGATCATGCCGCCGTGCTGGATACGCCAGCAGAAGCGCACGGGTCCCAGGAGATCCCGCAAGGATGACGTCACAACACCCCACCATCGGCGGTCTGCTGCGCTCGCTGCGCGCGCGCAAGGGATGGACGCTCAAGCAGATGAGCGAACACGCCGGCATTCCGCTCTCGACCCTGTCCAAGGTCGAGCACGACCGCCTGACGCTCACCTACGACAAGCTGCTGCAACTGGCGCAGCGCCTGCAGCTGCGCATGTCGGAACTGTTCGCCGAGGACGTGGAGACCGTGGAGCCGCCGGTGACGGCGCGTCGCAGCATCGGCCGGATCGAGGACGCGATCCGCGTCACCACGCCCAACTACGACTACTTCTACCTGTGCCCGGAACTGCGCCGCAAGCGCATGATCCCGGTGCTGACCCGCGTACGCGCCAAGACCATCGAAGAGTTCGGCGAATTGGTCCACCACTCCGGCGAGGAATACATCCACGTCCTCGAAGGCCGGATGGAAGTCCACACCGAGTTCTACGACCCGATCGTGCTGGAGACCGGCCAGTCGGTCTACATCGATTCCAACATGGGCCACGCCTACATTGCCGCCGAAGGCTGCGACGAAGTCCTGCTGCTCGGCGTCTGCTCAAGCTCTGACGAGCAGCTGCTGGAATCGCTGATGACGCTCCACGGCGAAGAGAGCGCCGCACAGCAGCGCACGGCGACACGGCTGTCGCCGCCCGCCGCCACGCCGGCGAAGACGCCGCGCAAGAAGGCCGCGGCGAAATCGAAATCCTGAAAGAAGAAGGGCTCCCGATGGGAGCCCTTCTTCGTTACGGCGCGTGCGTGATCAGAAGCGGTAGCTCAGCCCCAGGTTCACCGAGCGGCCGTAGCGGTAGTAGCCCTGCGACAGCAACGGGTTGCCGTTGATGCTGTAGGTCTGCTCGTCGTCCAGCAGGTTCTGGCCTTCCAGCGACACGCTGAAGCGGTCGTTGAACCGGTAGGACACGTGCGCGGTGAGCCAGGTGATGGCATCGGCCTGCTCGTTGTAGCCCTCGCCCAGCACATTGATGGCGGTGACGAAGCCATCGGTGCGGTCGGCGGTGGCGCCAAGCGACCACGGACCCTTCTCGTACATCAGGCCGAGCGAATACACCGACGGTGCGATGCCTTCCAGCGGACGCTCCTGATCGCCGACAAAACTCTTCGACCAGTTGCGCGTGTACTGCGCGCGGAAGCCGAAGCCGTTCTCCCAGAAGTGCTGCAGACCGGCTTCGATGCCACGGACCTTGGCGTAATCGCCGTTGATGGGGCGCTGCACGTTGAACAGGGTCGGGCCGACCGGCTGGCCATCCGGGCCGAGGATCGGGTTGCCATCCGCGTCGACGATGGGACCCACGCCGATGTCCTGCCCTGGCTCCCAGCTGGTGGTGATCTGGTTCTCGATGCGCTTGTAGAACACGGCCACGTTGAAGATCGAGTTCTCGCTGAAGTACCACTCCAGCGATGCGTCGCCCTGCTTGGCCGTGTACGGCTTCAGGTCGACGTTGCCGCCGTAGATCTGCGTGAACTCGCCCCACGACACGCTCGCCGTGGTGTTGGTCGGCGCCAGCTTGTCGACCGGCGGCCGCGCCATCGTCTTCGCTGCGCCCAGGCGCAGCTGCAGATCGTCGGTGAAGCGCCAGGTGAAGTTGCCCGATGGCAGCGCGTAGGTGTAGTCGCCGTCCTGGCGGATCGCGGTCGGTTCGGCGTAGTTGGCGGTGTAGTTGAACGCACCGTTCTCGGTGATGCTCAGGATCGGCGCATCCCACGCTTCGGACGTCGTCTTGGTCTTGACGAAGCGCACGCCCACATCGGCCGACCAGCGCTCGCCCGACAGATCCGCCTGCACGTAGAAGGCCGTGGTCTTCTCGCTGACGCGGTAGCTTTCCAGCGGATTCCACTGCGGCGCGGCATTGCTGAAGTCGTAGGTGCCGCCGCCCGGACGCGCGTTGCCGTTGTACGCGGCGAGCGCACGCAGGTAGTTGGGCACATCGAAGGCGAGGAAGGTGCGCGGGAAGTTCGAATTCACGCCATCCATGAAGTTCGGCAGCGTGAACGAGTGCGAGATCACGTTGCCGCCCAGGTCACCCACGTTGATCGCGTTGTCGCCGGAGTAGTAGTCAGCACCGCCGTTGAGCGTGTTGTTGACCAGGTCGCGCGACTTCTTGCGGTCCGTGCCGGTGACGCCGAAATGCAGGCGGTCGACGCCGAACCGGCCGACGAACAGGTTGCCGCCCAGCGTGCCGCCGGTGATCTCGTCCTTGATGTTGTCGCCGCGCAATTCCATGTAGTGCGTATTGAAGTCCGAACCGCCGAACTGGCCGTTGGCCAGGCCGCTCGCCAGTTCACGGCCGTCGTCGAACACCGCGGTGACGTTGGGTACGCCGGCGGTCAGCGTGATGCGCGCGGTGTTGGGCTGGTTCATGCGCAACACCACGTAGGTGTCCTGGCCACCCGAGTAACGCTTGGAGGTGGAGCGGTACACGTCGCCGGTCAGGGTCAGGTCGTCGTTGACCTTCCACTCGGCGTTCGCACCGTACAAGTCGGTGTCGACCACGCGGTGCTCGGTCATGTTCAGCAGTTCCGGATTCAGGCGCATCTCCGGATCCGGGTTGTCCATCGTGAAGCCGGTGACGATGCCGTTCTCGATGGTCATGTCGGACCAGCGGCCCGGCGCGAACAGCGGGTAGTACGACTGCTGGAAGCCGACCTGCGGCGAGTCCAGGCGCGTCTTCAGGCCGTCGACGGTCAGCTTGAAGCTGTCGTTCGGGCGCCACTCGATCTTGCCCGACAGCGCGCGGCGCTTCTTCTCTTCCAGGATCGAGCCCACGCGGAACTGGCCGGGACCGATCAGGCCGTATTCCTCTTCGTCCAGAGTGCCATTGCCATTCGGATCGATGTGGCCACCCCAGGTATTGCCCCACAGCCAGCTCGGGTCGTTCGGGTCGGCGTTACGGCTCCAGCCGCCATCGTTGCCGGCCACGTCGGTGCGGTCCTTGCGCTTGGCGTAGACCAGGCCGAACAGCACGCCAATGGTGTCGTTGGCGAACGTGTTGCTGTAGGTCGCCGACAGCTTCTGCCCGTTGAGCTTGGACATCAGGTTGCGGTCGCCTTCCAGCCGCACGATGCCCTGCTGGCCCTCCTGGTCGAACGGACTGGCCGAACGCAGGTTGATCAGGCCGCCGATGGCGCCTTCCGACAACGACGCCTGCGCGCCCTTGACCACGTCGGCCCCGCTGATCACGTCCGCCGGCAGCACGTCGTAGGCGAAATCGCGGCCCGCACCGTCGGTGGCGAGGATGCGGCCGTTGAACGTGGTCAGCGTGTACTCCGGCCCGAGGCCGCGCACGCTGACCCGCTGCCCTTCGCCGCCGGCGGTGCGCGAGATCGACACGCCAGTGATGTGGCTGAGCGAATCGGCCACGTTGTCGTCCGGGAACTTGCCCAGCTCCAGCGCGCTGATCGAATCCTGGACGGTGCCGGCCTCGCGTTTCAGCTCGATAGCGCGCGCCAGGCTGCCGCGCACGCCGGTGACGATGACGGTGTCCAGGGTGGACGGTTCGCCCTGGCTCTCCGGTCCCGGCTGCGCCGGGGCCGGGGTGTCGGCCTCCTGCGTCTGCTGGGCCAGCGCGCCGACCGGCGCGCTCAGGGCCAGGGCAACACTACAAAAGAGCAAATTCCGGTGCAGCTGCGCGATCTTCATGGGTCTCTCCTCACAAGAAGGTGGCAATTGTGTTACGCAACCAAACGAAACCGAGCCTATAACATGTTTCGTTTTGTATCAATAGCGAAATGTAACGAAATAATCCATACTGATCGCGCTACAGGAGGTCCCATGTCCGCCACCCGTGATACCAGCCAACGCCGCCTGCAGATCAGCGAGCTCGTGCGCCAGCACGGGAGCGTCCAGGTGGCCACGCTCGCCCGCCGGTTCGGGGTCAGCATGCAGACCGTACGCAAGGACCTGCGCTACCTGACCGAACGCGGCGTGATGGCCCGGGCCTACGGCGGTGCGATCGACAGCGGCGTGGTCGGCACCGGTACCGGCAATGGCGCGTCCGCCGAGCCGCACTACGAGGCCAAGCGCACCTCCCACCTGGACGAAAAGCGCCGCATCGGCCAGCGCGCCGCGGCGCTGGTCAAGGCCGGCGACACCATCGCCATCGATTCCGGCACCACCGCCATCCAGCTCGCCGAATCGCTGCCGAACATCGAGGTGACCGTGGTCACCAACGACTTCGGCGTGCTGGGCGCGCTGGCGCCGAAGAACAACATCAACATCGTCATGCTCGGCGGCGAACTGCGCCGCAAGAACATGGCCTTCTACGGCGGCCTGACCGTCGAGGCGCTGGACGCCCTGCACGTGGACATGCTGTTCCTCGGCGTGGATGGCCTCGACCTGGAGCGCGGCATCACCACGCACTACGAGCCCGAGGCCATGCTCAACCGCAAGATGGTCGAAGCGGCGCGCGTGGTGGTGGCGATCACCGACAGCTCCAAGTTCGGCAAGATCTGCCTGCACCGCATCGTGCCGGTGGCCGACCTCAACGTGCTGATCACCGACCGCGGCGCGCCTGGCGACATCGTTCAGGCGGCCGAACAGCTCGGCTTCGAACTGATCCTCGCCTAGTCGCGCGACGCGGTGCCGAACACGCGCACCGCATTGCGGTAATACACCTTGTCGATCACCTCGCGCGGCAGCGACAGGCCGGGCACGTCGGCATTGAGCGTGTCCACGCGCTGCGTTTCACCGGTCGCCAGATAGCGCCAATCGGCGGTCCACACCGCGTGCGCGGATTCCCGGAACTCAACTGGGTCGGCCTCCGGATTGACGGTCAGGTCGGTGCCGTACAGCAGCCGGTCCTGGTAGCGGATGAAGAACGCGCGAACCTTTTCGCGATCCTGCAGCGACTGGTACTGCACCTGGCTCATGCGCGCGGCGAGGTCGACGGTGGCATCCGGGAAACGGTCGAGGAACGCACCCAGCCGATCGACGTCGTACTCCAGGCTGCCCATGTGCGCACCGACGAAGCGCAGCCCCGGATGCGCGGCGACGAAGCGGTCGCGCGTGGCGATCTGGTCGTCGTAGCTGGGCTGATCCGGATGCAGGTACATGTGGTACTGCGGATGGTTGCGGAAGTACTCGCGATCGTTGTCGGTCGTCATCTGCTCCAGCGGCAGCCAGCAGTTGTGCGGTTCGCCCTGGTGGCCGATCAGCACCAGCCCGAGTGCGCGCACCTGCTCCGCGACCGGCGACAGGCCGGGATGGTCGAGCATGATCAGGCGCCCCTCGGCATCCTTCTCGATCATGCCGACGTTCTTCCAGATCTTCACCGCGCGCGCGCCTTCCGCTTTCGCCTCGGCCAGGCCGGCGTTGACGCGATCGGCCCAGCCGGGCTGGCCGAAGCCGTCCATCGAGAACGTCGTTGCCCAGTGCAGGCGCGCAGGATCGGCCTTGGCCAGCGCGATCGCCGCGGCATGCTGGTCGGCGATGCTGGGGAAGTCCGGATAGTCGACGTTGATCGACATCAGCTCGAAGCCGTCTTCGCGCGCCTGCTGCAGGAACGCCGGATGGTCGACGTTGGCGTGCACGTGTGCGTCGAACTTGGGGACGCGCCTGAAGTCGTCCATTCCATAGGACGCCGCCGTCGACGCCGGTTGCGCCAGACCGGCGGCCGTCCAGCCCACCAGCGCCGCCAACAGCACCCCTCGCCATGCCTTGCCCATCACGCCACCCGCACCGTAACGAAACCTGAAACGAAACATATCGCAACAAAAGTGTTGCATCAACCGTCCGGCCTCGCGCACAATCGGTCGCACCTCAACCGGAAAGCCGCCCATGCCACCTCTTGGTCGCCGCGCCGTCTTGAAGCTTGCCGTTGGCAGCGCCGCCCTGGCCGCCCTGCCCTGGACGCCGGGCCGTGCCCTGGCCGCCGGCAGCGCCGCCATGACGGCCCAGGATGCCCTGCTGTCGCTGCAGTTCGATCGTGCACTGCGCACCCGTGTCTCCTACAAGGGCAAGGCCCTCACCCCGTTCCAGGCCAGCGAAGTGCTACTGCTGGAAGACGGCGGTGTCATCGACAGCTTCGCCTTCGGTAGCGAGGACCGCCAGCCGGTGACCGACGCGCGCCACGGCGCGGGCCTGCGCCATGTCTTTACCGGTGTATCGAAGCAGGGCATCGAGAAGCAGGTGGCGGTGACGTTCTTCGAACACTCCCCCGGCCTGGCGCTGATGCAGGTGCGTTACCGCAACGCCGGCACGCAGCCGGTGAAGGTCGCGGGCTGGCGCTCGGCCGCGCACGAACTGGGCGACGCGCCGGGCGGCTTCTGGAGTTTTTCCGGCACCACGCATGAAGACCGCCGCGACTGGGTGCAGCCGCTCGGCGCCGACTTCGACCAACGCAACACGCTGGGCATGGACGCGTCGGACTACGGCGGCGGCACGCCGGTCGCCAATATCTGGCGCCGCGATGTCGGCCTGGCGGTCGGCCATGTCGAACCCGTGCCGCGCGCGCTCGACCTGCCCGTGCGCAAGACCGCCAAGGGCGCGAGCATCGCCGTGGAAGGCGCGCAGGCCATCACCCTCGCGCCCGGCCAGGCGCTGTCCACCGAGCGCACGTTCCTCACCGCGCACACCGGCGACCACTTCGCACCGCTGGTGCTCTACCGCGACTTCATGAAGGCCGAAGGCATCGCCGCGCCGCAGGCGCCGGCGTCCGCGTTCGAGTCGACGTGGTGCGCATGGGGCTACGAGCGCGACTTCACCGTCGCGCAGATCCTGGCCACGTTGCCGAAGGTGCGCGAGGTCGGCTTCCAGTGGGCCGTGCTCGACGACGGCTGGCAGACCAACGAAGGCGACTGGCAGATCGACCGCAGGAAGTTCCCGCGCGGCGACGAGGACATGCGCGCCTTCGTGAAGGCCGTGCGTGCCGAAGGCCTGCGTCCGCGCCTGTGGCTGGCACCGCTGGCCGCCGATCCGGGCAGCGAAGTGCTCTACAAGCACAGCGACATGCTGCTGCTGGACGAATACGGTTCGTTCCAGAAGGTCAGCTGGTGGAATGCGCTCACCCAGTGCCCGGCCTACCAGCCCACCATCGATTACTACGTCGCGCTGGTGAAGAAGGCGATCGGCGACTGGGGCTTCGAAGGCATCAAGCTCGACGGCCAGCACCTCAACGCCGTCGCGCCCTGCCACAACCCCGCGCACAAGCACGCCAAGCCCACCGACTCCACCGAAAAGCTCGCCGACTTCTGGAACGCGATCTACAAGGCCGCGCACGACGCCAACCCGGACGCCGTGGTCGAACTGTGCCCGTGCGGCACCGCGTTCGCCTTCCACAACCTGCCGGCGACGGACCAGTTCCCCTCGTCCGACCCGCTGTCGTCCTGGCAGGTGCGCAGCAAGGGCAAGAGCGTCAAGGCGCTGATGGGGCGCGGCAGCAGCTATGCCGGTGACCATGTGGAACTGGCCGATGGCCGCGACGATTTCGCTTCCAGCGTCGGCATCGGTGCGGTGATCTCGTCCAAGTTCACCTGGCCGCGCGACACCGACAACCCGACCGCACCACTGCCCGAAGGCGGCTACGTGCTGACGCCCGAGAAGGAAGCGCTGTGGAAGAAGTGGGTCGCGCTGTACCGCGAACACATGCTGCCGCTCGGCGACTACCGCGGCGAGCTGTACGACATCGGCTTCGATGCACCGGAGACGCACGCCATCGCCAAGGATGGGGCGATGTACTACGCCTTCTACGCGAAAGACTGGAACGGCACGCTGGAACTGCGCGGGCTGGGCGAAGGCCGTTACCGCGTGCGCGACCTGTTCAACGGTACCGACCTCGGCAGTGTCGATGCGAAGGCGAACACGCTGCGCGCCGGCGTCACCCGCTTCCTGCTGCTGCAGGCCACGCCGGAGGCCACCGCATGAGCGCCGTCGATACCGCACCGCGCCGCCGCTGGCTGGCCTACGCGCTGACCACAGTCGCGCTGTGGGGCGTGTGGGGTTCGCTGGCCGGGTTGTCCGCTCAGCGCGGCTTTCCCGACACGCTGGTCTACTGCGTGTGGGCGCTGACGATGGTGCCGCCCGCGCTGTTCATCCTGTGGCGCGCGAACTGGCGGCTCGACCGCACGCCGCGCGCCATCGCCTACGGCATGGCGATCGGCCTGCTCGGTGCAGGCGGCCAGATGCTGCTGTTCAAGGCGCTGACGATCGGACCGGCCTACTTCATCTTCCCCATCATCTCGCTGTCGCCGGTGATCACCATCGTGCTGTCGTTCGCGCTGCTGCGCGAACGCACCGGCTGGATGGGCGCGGCCGGCATCGTGCTGGCGCTGGTCGCGCTGCCGCTGCTCGACCTGTCGTTCGGCGGCAACACGCAGGGCGTGGGCTGGTTCGCACTGGCGCTGATCATCATGGCGGCGTGGGGCGTGCAGGCCTACTTCATGAAGCTGGCCAACCACACGGTGAGTGCGGAAAGCATCTTCTTCTACATGATGGTCGGCGCACTGCTGCTCGCGCCCGTCGCGTGGCTGATGACCGACTTCAGCCAGCCGATCAACACCGGCCTGGACGGCCCGTGGATGACCGCCGCCATCCAGATCCTCAACGCCGTCGGCGCACTGACGCTGGTCTACGCGTTCCGCCACGGCAAGGCGATCGTCGTCGCGCCGCTCACCAATGCCGGCGCGCCGCTGGTCACCGCGGTGCTGTCGCTGATCTTCGCCAGCGTGGTGCCGGGGCCGCTGAAGATGGTCGGGCTGGTGCTGGCGCTGGTGGCCTCGCTGCTGCTGGTGCTGGAACCCGAACGCGACCCCGCCCCGCACGACGCCTGACCGGAACCACCGCATGCACGCCCTGCTCGACCTCATCGCACGCCACAAGCAAGGCCAGGCCATCGGCGTGGCGTCCATCTGTTCCGCGCATCCGATCGTCATCGAAGCCACGCTGCGGCACGCGATGGAAAACGCATCGCCGCTGGTGCTGTTCGAAGCCACCTGCAACCAGGTCAACCAGGACGGCGGCTACACCGGCATGACGCCGGGGGATTTCGTCGCCTTCGTGCACGGCATCGCCGACCGCGTCGGTTTCGATACCGCACGCATCGCGCTGGGTGGCGACCACCTGGGTCCGAATCCGTGGACCGCGCTCGATGCCGACGCGGCGATGGACAAGGCCGAGGTGATGGTCGCCGCGTATGTCGCCGCCGGCTTCCGCAAGATCCATCTCGACTGTTCGATGGCGTGCGAGGGTGATCCCTCGCCGCTGCCGGAAAGCGAAATCGTCCGCCGCGCCGTGCGCATGTGCCGCGCCGCGGAGACCGCGCACGCGAGCGCCGGTGGCGAAGCGCCGGTGTACGTGATCGGTACCGAAGTGCCGGTGCCCGGTGGCGCCACCGAAGCCATCGAAGGCCTGGAGACCACTACGCCGGCCGCGGCGCGCGCGACCATCGAAGCGCATCGTGAGGCCTTCCATGCGGCTGGCCTGGCCGCCGCGTGGGAACGCGTCATCGCCTCGGTCGTGCAACCGGGCGTGGAGTTCGACCATCACACGGTGGTCGACTACGTACCGGAGAAAGCGCGCACGCTGAGCGAGGCCATCGTGCCGCTGCCGGGCATGGTGTACGAGGCGCACTCCACCGATTACCAGACGCGCGAAGCATTGCAGGCGCTGGTGCGCGACCACTTCGCCATCCTCAAGGTCGGCCCCGGCCTGACGTTCGCACTGCGCGAGGCGCTGTGGGCGCTCGATGCGATCGAACGCGACTGGATCGCTGAAGACCAGCGCGCCAGCCTTCGCGACGTCGCACTGCGGCGCATGCGCGAGCAACCGCAGCACTGGCGCCGCTACTACCACGGCGACGGCCACGCGCTGGGCGTCGACCTGCAGTACAGCCTGAGCGACCGCATCCGCTACTACTGGCCCGATCCGGTGATCGACGCCGCGCGCGAGCGCCTGTTCGCCAACCTGCGCGACACCCCGCCGCCGCTCCCGCTGGTCAGCCAATACCTCCCCCATGCACTGCATGCCCTCCGCCACGGCCGCGCGACGCTCGATCCGCAGTCGCTGGCCATGGCGCATGTCAGTGCCGTTCTGGACGACTACCATCATGCAAGCCATCCCCATGAAGACGCCTGACCTGCTAGGCATTCCCGAATCCGACCTGCTGGCCGGCGGCGCGCTGTGGACCGCGCGCGAGATCGAACAGCAGCCCGAGATGCTGGCGCGCACGCACACCCTGCTGGCCGGCCTGCAGGCGCAGATCGACGCGTTCGCCGGTCCCATCGCGCAGGACCCGCGCGCACGCATCATCCTGACCGGCGCCGGCACCTCGGCCTACATCGGCCAGTGCCTCGCCCCGCTGCTCGACCGTCGCCTGCCGGCACGCGTGGACGCGGTGCCCACCACCGACATCGTCAGCGCACCGCACCTGTACCTGGATCCGGCGCAGCCGTTGCTGCTGGTCTCGTTCGGCCGCTCGGGCAACAGCCCGGAAAGCCTGGCGACCGTCGCGCTGGTGGAGTCCATCGTCGCCGACGTACGCCACCTGGTGGTCACCTGCAATCCCGAAGGCGCGCTCGGCCGCGTGCAGGCGCGCCATCTACTGACGCTGCAGCTGCCGGAGGAAACGCACGACGCCAGCTTCGCCATGACCTCCAGCTTCAGCTGCATGATGTACGCCACGCTGGCCGCCTTCGTGGGTGCGCCGCAGCTGGAACCGCGCATCCCCGCGATCAGCCGCGCCACCGCGCAGATCATCGACAGCGCAGGCGCGACCACGCAGGCGCTGGCGCTGGCCGGCTACGAGCGCGTGGTCTACCTGGGCAGCGGCGTGATGCAGGGCCTGGCCCGTGAAGCGGCATTGAAGCTGGGCGAACTCAGCAACGGCGCCGTCGCCACCTGCTACGACTCGCCGCTCGGTTTCCGCCACGGCCCCAAGACCTTCCTGCAGGCGCGGACGCTGGTGGTGGTATTCGTGTCCAACGATCCGCTGACGCGCCAGTACGACCACGACCTGATCGACGAGCTGCGCCAGGACAGCGTGGCCGGCCGCGTGATCGAAGTCAGCGCGCAGCCGCGCGTCGACGCCGCCAGCGACACCATCGCCGTGCCGCTGCTCGCCGGCGCCGACGACGTCGACCTGCTGTGGCCCTACGTGGCCGTCGCCCAGATGTTCGCCTTCCACGTGTCCCGCGCACTCGGCCTGTCGCCCGACAATCCGAACAAGCAGGGCACGGTGAATCGCGTCGTGCAGGGCGTGCGCCTGCATTCGGTGCCATGACCCAGCGCCTGTACCTCGGCGTCGACGGCGGCGGAACCAAGACCCGGTTCGCGCTGATGGATGACGATGGCCAGCTGCTGGCGCAGGCGCAGACCGGTACGACCTACCACCCGGAAGTCGGCCTGGACGGCGTGCAGCGGATCCTGGCGGAAGGCATCGCCTCGGTGCTGCAGCAGGTCGGCGCGGCCGATGCCGGGAGTCTCGCCTACGCCTTCTTCGGCCTGCCCGCGCACGGCGAAGACACGCGCGCCACCGCGCGGCTGGATGCGATTCCCGCGCAGGTGCTTGGCCACGACCGCTATCGCTGCGACAACGACATGGTGTGCGGCTGGGCCGGCTCGCTGGCCTGCGGCGACGGCATCAACATCGTCGCCGGCACCGGCTCGATCGGCTACGGCCAGCGCCAGGGCACGGGCGCACGCGGCGGCGGCTGGGGCGAAGCGTTCTCGGACGAAGGCTCCGCCTACTGGATCGCCGTGCAGGGCCTCAACGCGTATTCCCGGATGAGCGACGGGCGCCTGCCCACAGGGCCGCTGCATGCGCTGGTCAACCAGCGCCTGGCGCTGGCCACCGACTTGGACCTGTGCGCGCGCATCTATGGCCCCGACGTGGGCACGCGCGCCGAGATCGCACAGATCTCCCGCATCGTGGCCGACGCTGCGCGCGCAGGCGACGCCGCAGCGCGGGCGATCTATGCCCGTGCAGGCGACGAACTGGCGTGCATCGTCATCGCCATCCGCGACCGCCTGGGCTTCACCGACGGCGAGACCGTCCCGGTGTCGTACTCGGGCGGCGCCTTCAGTGCCGGCGACCTGCTGATGCAGCCGTTCGCCGACGCCCTGCACGCGGCCTCGCCCGCGTTCGCACTGCGCACCCCGCTGCACGAGCCGCACTACGGCGCCGCGCTGTACGCCCGGCTGATCGCCACTGGCTGACGCTGCCGGGCGCGGCCTCCTTGCGTTTCCGTCCCATCATCGCCTGCCGTGCGATGGGCCATTGGATGGGAAAGGGTGTCGCGACACCCGAAAACTTCCAACGTTGGCCCTAAAAGGGTCAACCGTGGCCCTTAGTGAGAGACGAAACACCGAAAGACGTCCAACATTGGATCAAAAAGGGTCAACGTTGACCGTTAGTGTTAGAAGAAACACCGAAAAAGGGTCAGCGTTGGGTCTTAGTGAGAGACGAAACACCGAAAAACATCCAACACTGGATCAAGAAGGGTCAGCGTTGACCCTTAGTGTTAGAAGAGACACCGGAACAGGGTCAATGTTCGAGTCCAACGGCCCACTGTTGGGCCGACGACCTCAGCGCGATGCCGTGAGTGTGAGAAAAGGCAGGTAGACAGACCTGTTCTTGGGTCTTTGTGTGAGAAGAATCCTGCGCCGGTCCGTCGTTCGCGGAACGGCGGGCACGTTCCCGCGCGCCCTTGCCCGACATCAGGGCGCGGGTGTGTCACGCCAGGCGCGGTAGCGCGCCAGGAAGGGTGACGAAGCGTCGATCACCGCGAGCACGTCGGGCATGGCGTGCCGCGTGCGGGCATGGGGCGCATTCAAGAAGACGATCACGCCGTCACCCGACGGCGCATAGGTGTAGGCGACGGACTGTTCCGACCAGTCGCTGCCGCCATGGCCGCGCACCCTATAAGCACCAAAATCCGCGACCTCGAAGCCCAGGCCATACCCCTGCGCGCGCGGGCAGGTCACGCGAGGATCGGTGTCGGCGGCGCAGTCGACCATCCGCTCATCGCCGCGGTCGGTATGGACACGGTCGCGCTCGCGCGCCATGGCCGCGCGGTAACCCGACCCACGATGCACGGCCGCCAGGAGGCGCGCATAGTCGGGCACGGTCGTCAGCAGATCGTCCGCTGCCGAGAAGCTTCCCTCCGGGCGGCACCATCCTCCGGGGCGGCAGTAGACGCCGTGCAGCGCGCCGGCTTCGTCCACGGGACGGACGGCATGCTGCAGCCGATGGTGATCGACGGCGACGGCGGTGTCGTGCATGCCGACCGGCTCCAGCACGGTGCGTCGCACGATGTCGGGAAACGGCTCGCCCAGCTTGATGGCCAACGCCCGTGCGAGATACTCGAACCCCTCGCCCGAGTATCCGTAGTGGCTGCCCGGCGCATGTTCGAAGGCGAGCTTGCGGTCGGGGCGGAAGAAGCGCCAGTTGGGAAAGCCGGTGGTGTGATCGAGCACCTGCCGCGCCGTCAGCGCATCACGCCGCGGATCACCGGCGACATCGGGATCGACCCAGTACCGCGCCAGGGACTCGTCCAGATCCAGCCGTCCCTCATCGGCGAGCCGCAGCACGGTCTCGGCCACCACGGTCTTGGTGATGGACGCAACGTTGAAGCGCGTCGCCGCGCTTGCCGGCAGGCCGGGCGCCTCTTCGCCGGAGTAATGGGACCAGACCAGTTCCCCGTTGCGGATGACGCCGAATCCACCGGTGGTGATCCGGTGCTCACGCAGGAGGGCATCCAGACGCTCTGCGACCGCGGCATCAGGAACAGGCACACGTCCCGCGCGCCCCTCCCGTGGTTCACGCGCATCACCGGTCGCGCACGCCGCCAGCGCCAACACCGCCACCATCAGTCCACGCCGCATGTCCCGCTCCAGGTAGGGCTCGCGCCTCACGGGGGATCTGATGCGCACGGACGCGCGGGGGTTTAAGCGGCGTGATGGCTCGATCGCGCCGATCCGCAACGCGGAGCCGGCACGCATGCGGGCTAGCCCTCTTCCTGCAATGCAGCCCAGACCGCTTCAATGATGATCATGGAGGCATCGTCAGGGTGGCAGGCCTGGCCGCAGGCCGCCTTGATGAGTTCGGTATTGCCGCGCCAGAGGCCGTAGTCGTTGCGGATTCCCGTGCCCCATCCGTGGTGGAACATGATCAGGTCTTCCTTCTCCGTGCCGCGCACCTCGGCCTTGTCCTCATCCGACATCACGGACAGGATGTCCGCGACGGCAGCCTCTACGGTGGTTGGCCACGTGTCCGGACCCATTAGCTCGTCCTCCTGCGCTGCCACGGGAAGCGCGGCCGCAAGCAGGATCAGGAGCAGGAGAATCTGTCTCATGAGGAACGACTCCCAGGTTGGGCCGCGCCGCGAAACGGGCCCGGCTTGAATGAACGGTCGGCGCTCACTCGCGTGGGCACGTGCACCCACCCACGCGGGTCGTCCGTGATGACAACGACCAGGTCTGGTACATCGGACTGAACCACAGGCACATGTCCGGGTGCTGGCTGTCGGGATACCGCGTGGAGAAGGACGCGAACGGCGTCCCGCCATTGCGGATCTCGATCGTCCTGGTCTTTCCGAGATCCAGGAAACCTACGTGGAGGGATTGCGACGTGCTGGGCGTCACCTCGCCATGGCCGGAAATCCTGATCGTGAACCGGTACGGCTCCCGATTGCTTACCTGCCCAAGTTCAAGCGCCTTCCCGACCGGGCGACTTGCCACGGGTGCGACGCAGATGCTTCCTGCCTCGGCCGTGCTGGCCGCAGCGGCGAGAAGCAACAGGGCTGCCAAGAGCTTATGCATGAGTGCCAACTCCTTAGCCAGGAAACGCGAGCGCGGGTTCGCTGTGAACTATCTATCAAGAATCTTTGCCGCTGCCGAGTCCAACCCCGTAAGTCTCAAACTCCCACGTGATGAAGCCCGAGAACGATCCGACATATTCCACGATTGGATGGTTGGCGCGTTCTTCACGACCGATCCACGAGAGATGCACAACAGCAACGCGATCCTGCCCGTCCAGCCAGCGTACGAGGATGTCGTCATTGCCTTTCCGATGTGCAATGACGTGTACGGACGTGTTGGCCAACGGATGTACCGATGGAAGCTCTCGCGCGTACTCTGCAAACAGCCTCTCCTGATCGCCAGGGTTCGACCAGAACCAGCCTTCCGGTAGTAGAGGGGTGGAAGATGCCGACATGGGTCTGGTGTCTGGACTAAGTCCCACCCCGAAACGGGGGCACGCTGAAGGAACCATCAGGCTTCGGCCCCGGGGCCTGGCCGTCGCCCGACTCGTTATGCCAGACGATGAAAGATAGCGGCAAGCCGTTGGCCCGGAAATCCTCCAAGGCCTGCATCACCACTGCGGCGGGATAGCTCCAAGACGCAGGATACGCATCTATCTGACCGTTGGAGAGCATGTAGTCGAGGGTCCTGCCAGGCGGGCCATCATAATCGGGATTGCGGGAGCCGAAACCCGCATCTCCCGGCTCGCGGAGATTCATCAGCCAACCGGAATTTCCGTTGATAAGCGCACAGAGCGATTGCGCAGACGCCCCAGGTGCGCATGGCAGGGGTTCAAGCTGACGATTGCGCCTGATCGCCCGCTTCACCCAGCCACACAAGGCTGTCGACTGATAGCGGCCATCCAAGCTGGCGAGCCCGCTTCCGACCAGAAGCGGACATGGGCCAATGCCTGGGTTAGTCCGCGCCGCGAAGCGGCGTCGGCTTGAACGCATTGTCAGCGGCGGGCCGACGAAGCAGGAAAAAGCCAATCCCCATGAACCACAGAATCTGGCCGAGCCCGAACACCATTCCAAACTCTGCAAGGGGAGGTGCGATCGTCAGGAGTCCTGCAACGCCCACCAGAACGCCAAGATAGTTCAACACCCTTGAGAAGTTGTTGGAGCGCAGCGCTGCAATGCTGATCAAGAGCACCCACAGTCCGCCGACGATCTCAACGCCACCTCCCAAGCCAAGCTGTATTGCGTTGACAGCCAGCCAAAGCGATGTGGCTTGCTCGACATCGCTGGCATGAAGCGCCGATACACTTTCCAGGCCCACGCTCGCGATCATGCCGCTTGCGATCACAAGCCCCGCCCAGATAAGCCCAAACGGCGTGGCGACCTGCATCAGTCCAGGCTTGTCTTCCTTGAGCCTCTCGTGAAGTGCGACAGCCAGGACAACCAACGCGATGCCGAAGACTACGTAGATGAAGAGCATCCAGGCTTGGAACCAATGTTTTCTTTCAAGAACGAAGTCCAGCTTCTGTGCCGTGCTCCAGCCCTCTGTGTCTCCCGCATTCAGCAGGGTGGCGAGAACACAGAATCCGACGATGTATGCGAGTGCCTGGATGAGTGCGGCAATGCCACCCATTCCCTGTAGATCCTTCATGCGGTACTCCCCACGGCCCGAGAAGTGGACGTATATGCCTTCTGCCGTGCGCGTTGAGCGTGCCGTTGGTCAGGATGCCTCAAGACTGACCGGAAGCCCTGGGGACGACATCGTTCGTTTGGAACCTAACGCCTGAGTTAAGCCATGCCGTGAAGCGGGTTCCGCTTTAACGGACTGTTGGGCCTCAGCCGGGACGCCAAGTAACCGGCGCAGACGGCAGCCCACGAAATAAGAAGAGCAAACGGGAGCCAGGATCCGCTACCAGGGCCGTAGAGCCTGACAAGGCTGATGAACTCCCAGGCCTCAATCAAGCTCAGTGCTATGAGCGCCGAGACGAGCACGTGACCAAACCGTCGTCCGCGGGTGATGCATAGCACTGCGATCCCTATTAGCAGTCCAAGAACGGCCACAACCGTTGAAGTTACTACTACACGAACGGGCCACTCATACGATGCGCCCGTAAGAACCTCAACTCGAAAGCCCCCAAGTACCCACGCAGCAGCCAAGAGGTACCAACCCGCCACACCAAGGTTGACCATTGAAAACAGCAGGCGCGACAGGATTTTCATGAGGCCTAACTACCTAGTAGCCGGATCCCCGGGTCCGGTTATACGACTCATCCACAGCGCACCGTAGGGTGGGCTATCCCCTTGATACGACTCGATCTTAGGGCGGCTAGGGCCGGCCAACAAGCCGACGTATAACCGGACACTACAGTGTGCGGAGCGTGCGCTTCGGTGGATGTCTGCTTCGGGTCTTGGATTCAACCGATCGACGCAACAGTTTTCCGATATCGCTGTGCCGGTGTTTCGTAGCCCAGCGTCTTGCGTGGCCGCTCGTTGAGTTGGCGTGCCACGGCATCCAGCTTGGCCTGCGAGA